>NZ_SSOC01000020.1 GCF_004801295.1 Pseudothauera nasutitermitis | reverse complement strand
GCGTCGCCGGGAACGGGCCGTAGCTGCTGCCGTCGCTGCCGCTGATGCTCACCGACACGCTGGTCGCGTGCTCGCTGGTGCCGGTCAGGGTGCCCACCCCCGCGTCGCTGATCTCGAAGCTCACCCCGACCACCCCCGCATCGCTGATCTCGAAGCTCACCCCGACGGTCGGCAGCCGGTCGTAGCCCGCGGTGTCCGTATCCGTCGCGGTGTTGCTCGCGTTGTCGGTGGCCGTGGCCGTCGCCGTGTAGGTGACTTCCTCGTCGCTGATCTCGAAGCTCACCCCCACCGTCGGCAGCAAGTCGTAGCCCGCGGTGTCCGTATCCGTGGCGGTGTTGCTCGCGTTGTCGGTCGCCGTCGCCGTCGCCGTGTAGGTGACCTCCTCGTCGAAGCTCTCCCGTCGCTGCCGCTGATGCTCACCGACACGCTGGTCGCGTGCTCGCTGGTGCCGGTCAGGGTGCCCACCCCCGCATCGCTGATCTCGAAGCTCACCCCCACCGTCGGCAGCAAGTCGTAGCCCGCGGTGTCCGTATCCGTGGCGGTGTTGCTCGCGTTGTCGGTCGCCGTCGCCGTCGCCGTGTAGGTGACCTCCTCGTCGAGCGTCGCCGGGAACGGGCCGTAGCTGCTGCCGTCGCTGCCGCTGATGCTCACCGACACGCTGGTCGCGTGCTCGCTGGTGCCGGTCAGGGTGCCCACCCCCGCGTCGCTGATCTCGAAGCTCACCCCCACCGTCGGCAGCAAGTCGTAGCCCGCGGTGTCCGTATCCGTGGCGGTGTTGCTCGCGTTGTCGGTCGCCGTCGCCGTCGCCGTGTAGGTGACCTCCTCGTCGAACCCGTATCGGGTATTGGCACGTGGCGGTTCGCCTTGCGGAGAGTCGGACATGTGTCTTGTCCTGGTGGCCAGAGTTGCTGGTTAAGATAAATTTTTCTTTCCAATTTACTGATAACTAGGAATTATGGTCGCCTCCAAAATTCCCGAAATCTCTGGCCCGCCGTCGCCTCGTCGATCTCCTTTCGTCAATCGGCGAGAGGAGTTAACGCGGCTGCTGAGCTATCTACCGCCGTCTAATACGTCCAGAGACTGCTCGGGCACCAGAGCATCTCCACTACGGAGATCTACACGCATGTTACGAATCAGGGGTTGAGGGAGGCACTACAGAGGGCAACGGGAAGGAGAAGCGATAACTAGGAATTATCATGCAGGAGAAAGAAGCGAAACTCGACCTATCGACGGTGGTGGTTATCGCAGATATTGTCTCCGATGAGACCGAAGAGAGATCGTCCGAGTGGCGGCACGATCTAGAAAAGGTGCCCGGCCTGCGCGACATCGCCGAGAAGGCATCAGGCATTCCCATGACGCCGTAGCGTAACTTTTGGCGTAACTCGTTTTTTAAATTGTTGATTTTAAAGGGCCATAGACCCGTGCATCATCGGGGTGTGATTGACGACGCTAACCCCCGGAGAACCTTGATATTTCTCGGAAATCCCTTGTTTTTGCTCGTTCTCCGGCCGATCTTTCACACCATTCCTCACGCGCTTGAAACTCAACATCGACTTGCATGTGTAAAGCATGCCGCCAGCGTTCAATCTGAGCCAGGATCAAACTCTTAAGTTCAATCCAGCAAAGTACTCAAAAATCATTACTGACTTTCGCGAGCACTTGAATCATTGCGAAACTATTGCCATCCGAAGATGGCTCGGCCGCACAACAACCAAGCACCCACACTTATCGGTTGTTCAACTTTTTAAAGAACTGCTGCACCAGCAGCGAAGAAGCGAGATTGTGGGGCAATCCAGAAAACTCGGGGCCATAGCTGCTGCCGTCGCTGCCGCTGATGCTCACCGACACGCTGGTCGCGTGCTCGCTGGTGCCGGTCAGGGTGCCCACCCCCGCATCGCTGATCTCGAAGCTCACCCCCACCGTCGGCAGCAGATCGTAGCCCGCGGTGTCCGTATCCGTCGCGGTGTTGCTCGCGTTGTCCGTGGCCGTGGCCGTCGCCGTGTAGGTGACCTCCTCGTCGAAGCTCTCGCCACTCAGATCCACACTCCAGCTGCCATCCGCCGTGGCCGTGGCCGTCGCCGTGTAGGTGACCTCCTCGTCGAAGCTCTCGCCACTCAGATCCACACTCCAGCTGCCATCCGGATTCAGCGTCGCCGGGAACGGACCCAGATTGCTGCCGTCACTGCCCGTGATCGTCACCGACACGCTGGTCGCGTGCTCACTGGTGCCGGTCAGGGTGCCCACCCCCGCATCGCTGATCTCGAAGCTCACCCCCACCGTCGGCAACAGGTCGTAGCCCGCGGTGTCCGTATCCGTCGCGGTGTTGCTCGCATTGTCGGATCAGCGATGCGGGGGTGGGCACCCTGACCGGCACCAGCGAGCACGCGACCAGCGTGTCGGTGAGCATCAGCGGCAGCGACGGCAGCAGCTATGGCCCGTTCCCGGCGACGCTGAACCCGGATGGCAGCTGGAGTGTGGACCTGAGTGGCGAGAGCTTCGACGAGGAGGTCACCTACACGGCGACGGCGACGGCGACCGACAACGCGAGCAACACCGCCACGGATACGGACACCGCGGGCTACGACTTGCTGCCGACGGTGGGGGTGAGCTTCGAGAGGGGTGAGCTTCGAGATCAGCGACGCGGGGGTGGGCACCCTGACCGGCACCAGCGAGCACGCGACCAGCGTGTCGGTGAGCATCAGCGGCAGCGACGGCAGCAGCTACGGCCCGTTCCCGGCGACGCTGAACCCGGACGGCAGCTGGAGTGTGGATCTGAGTGGCGAGAGCTTCGACGAGGAAGTCACCTACACGGCGACGGCCACGGCCACGGACAACGCGAGCAACACCGCGACGGATACGGACACCGCGGGCTACGACCTGCTGCCGACCGTCGGGGTGAGCTTCGAGATCAGCGATGCG
>NZ_SSOC01000019.1 GCF_004801295.1 Pseudothauera nasutitermitis | reverse complement strand
CGACAATGCGAGCAACACCGCGACGGATACGGACACCGCGGGCTACGACCTGTTGCCGACGGTGGGGGTGAGCTTCGAGATCAGCGATGCGGGGGTGGGCACCCTGACCGGCACCAGTGAGCACGCGGCCAGCGTGTCGGTGACGATCACCGGCAGTGACGGCAGCAATCTGGGTCCGTTCCCGGCGACGCTGAATCCGGATGGCAGCTGGAGTGTGGATCTGAGTGGCGAGAGCTTCGACGAGGAGGTCACCTACACGGCGACGGCCACGGCCACGGACAACGCGAGCAACACCGCGACGGATACGGACACCGCGGGCTACGACCTGCTGCCGACCGTCGGGGTGAGCTTCGAGATCAGCGATGCGGGGGTGGGCACCCTGACCGG
>NZ_SSOC01000018.1 GCF_004801295.1 Pseudothauera nasutitermitis | reverse complement strand
TCTCGAAGCTCACCCCCACCGTCGGCAGCAAGTCGTAGCCCGCGGTGTCCGTATCCGTGGCGGTGTTGCTCGCGTTGTCGGTCGCCGTCGCCGTCGCCGTGTAGGTGACCTCCTCGTCGAAGCTCTCACCACTCAGGTCCACGCTCCAGCTGCCATCCGGGTTCAGCGTCGCCGGGAACGGGCCGTAGCTGCTGCCGTCGCTGCCGCTGATGCTCACCGACACACTGGTCGCGTGCTCGCTGGTGCCGGTCAGGGTGCCCACCCCCGCGTCGCTAATGTCGAAGCTCACCCTCACCGTCGGCAGCAGATCGTAGCCCGCGGTGTCCGTATCCGTCGCGGTGTTGCTCGCGTTGTCGGTCGCCGTGGCCGTCGCCGTGTAGGTCACTTCTTCCGGGAAAGTGATGCCGGAGAGGTCCACACCCCAGGTGCCGTCCGGGTTCAGCGTCGCCGGGAACGGACCATAGCTGTTGCCGTCACTGCCGGTGATCGTCACCGACACGCTGGTCGCATGCTCGCTGGTACCGGTCAGGGTGCCCACCCCCGCATCGCTGATCTCGAAGCTCACCCCGACGGTCGGCAGCAGGTCGTAGCCCGCGGTGTCCGTATCCGTCGCGGTGTTGCTCGCGTTGTCCGTGGCCGTGGCCGTCG
>NZ_SSOC01000017.1 GCF_004801295.1 Pseudothauera nasutitermitis | reverse complement strand
AGGAAGTCACCTACACGGCGACGGCCACGGCCACGGACAACGCGAGCAACACCGCGACGGATACGGACACCGCGGGCTACGACCTGCTGCCGACCGTCGGGGTGAGCTTCGAGATCAGCGATGCGGGCGTGGGCACCCTGACCGGTACCAGCGAGCACGCGACCAGTGTGTCGGTGAGCATCAGCGGCAGCGATGGCAGCAATCTGGGTCCGTTCCCGGCGACGCTGAACCCGGACGGCAGCTGGAGTGTGGATCTGAGTGGCGAGAGCTTCGACGAGGAGGTCACCTACACGGCGACGGCCACGGCGACCGACAACGCGAGCAACACCGCGACGGATACGGACACCGCGGGCTACGACCTGCTGCCGACCGTCGGGGTGAGCTTCGAGATCAGCGACGCGGGGGTGGGCACCCTGACCGGCACCAGCGAGCACGCGACCAGCGTGTCGGTGAGCATCAGCGGCAGCGACGGCAGCAGCTACGGCCCGTTCCCGGCGACACTGAATCCGGACGGCAGCTGGAGCGTGGACCTGAGTGGCGAGAGCTTCGACGAGGAAGTCACCTACACGGCCACGGCCACGGCCACGGACAACGCGAGCAACACCGCCACGGATACGGACGCCGCGGGCTACGACTTGCTGCCGACGGTGGGGGTGAGCTTCGAGATCAGCGATGCGGGGGTGGGCACCCTGACCGGCACCAGCGAGCACGCGACCAGCGTGTCGGTGAGCATCAGCGGCAGCGACGGCAGCAGCTATGGCCCGTTCCCGGCGACGCTGAACCCGGATGGCGCCTGGAGTGTGGATCTCTCCGGCATCACCTTCCCCGAGGAAGTGACCTACACGGCGACGGCCATGGCGACCGACAATGCGAGCAACACCGCGACGGATACGGACACCGCGGGCTACGACCTGTTGCCGACGGTGGGGGTGAGCTTCGAGATCAGCGATGCGGGGGTGGGCACCCTGACCGGCACCAGTGAGCACGCG
>NZ_SSOC01000016.1 GCF_004801295.1 Pseudothauera nasutitermitis | reverse complement strand
TGCCACGATGGGAAGTGCGAACTCTCATCAATCCGTCCGACAGGGGAAGTCCATGAGCATTGTGACCGCTGGAATCGATCTCGCCAAGAACGTATTTGCCGTGCATGGCGTCAATGAGACTGGCCGTGCCGGGTTGGTACGCCCGGCGGTACCACGCGAGAAGCTGCATGAACTCATCGCAAGCCTGCCGCCATGCGTGGTTGGCATGGAAGCGTGCTCGGGCGCGCACCACTGGGCGCGGTTGTTTCAGGCGGCTGGTCATACCGCTCGCCTGATCGCGCCGAAGTTCGTCACGCCTTATCGCATGAGCGGGCGGCGCAGCAAAAACAATGCGGCCGATGCCGCGGCGATCTGCGAGGCCGTGCAGCGCCCACACATGCGTTTCGTGCCGATCAAAACGCTCGATCAGCAATCACACCTGATGGTGCACCGTGCCCGCCAAGGCTTTGTCGAACAACGTACCGCTACGCTCAACCGCATTCGGGGTTTGCTGGCCGAGTTCGGCATCGTGCTGCCGCTCAAGGCCGCCACGGTGCGCAAGCGCGCGGGCGAATGCCTGGAGGAACTGCCCGGCTGGGCCAATACGGTCATCGGTGACCTGCTCAGCGAGGTCGGCCGGCTCGATGAGCGGATCGCCCAATATGACCTGCGTCTCCGGCACATCGCTCGTCAGGACAGCCGCGCTCAACGCCTTACCCGCCTGAGCGGCGTGGGTGACACCACCGCCACCTGCCTGGTGGCCATGATCGGCAATGGTCATGACTTCGAGTGCGGTCGGCAGTTTGCCGCCTGGCTGGGTTTGGTGCCTGGCCAGTACAGTTCGGGCGGCAAGGCCCGGCTGGGGCGCATCACCAAGGCAGGAGATCCTTACCTGCGCAGCTTGCTAGTCATGGGCGCCCGGGCCGTACTGGCTGCAGCCAAGAACAAGACCGACACATTGAGTCGCTGGGCGATGGCATTGCAGCAACGGCGGGGCTACTGGAAGGCGGTGGTGGCCATTGCCGCCAAGAACGCACGCATGGCCTGGGCGGTACTGCGACGAGGCGAAGCCTTTGTGCTGCCAGCCTGATCCAGTTCCAGCCTGCAACCGACCAACAAGCACCGATTTGACCGCCGCGTGACGGCAAGCGTTGATGACAACAGGTCTGGACCTGCGCGGGGCGTGACCGATTAATTCAAGGGCGGCTGCATCAGCGCCGGCTAACGAATGGGTTCTCCGCGTGCGTCCTTCATCAGGGTCCGCAGCCAATGAAGCGCTGCAAGAGTGACCGTTTGTAGTCTGGCCAGTCCGCACCTTGTTGTTCTCGCCT
>NZ_SSOC01000015.1 GCF_004801295.1 Pseudothauera nasutitermitis | reverse complement strand
GATAACTAGGAATTATCATGCAGGAGAAAGAAGCGAAACTCGACCTATCGACGGTGGTGGTTATCGCAGATATTGTCTCCGATGAGACCGAAGAGAGATCGTCCGAGTGGCGGCACGATCTAGAAAAGAGTTCGCTTGGAACAGTTGCTGCGATCACGCAAGCTATCGAATCACTGGGCATCTCTGCACTCCATCTCTCAAGTCTTGATGCACTCACCGAGAGAGCATCGCAGCGCTTTCCTGGCGATGTTGTGCTGTCTATCTTCGGCGGAGAACGTTCCCGCAATCGCATGGCGCTCGTGCCAGCCATATGCGAGTCATTCGACATGCGATTCATTGGCCCGGACGTCTATGGTCGGGTTGTATGTCAGGACAAAGAGATTTCCAAAATGCTTGCATCGCAGTGCGGGATGATCACGCCATGGCATCGCATCGTTAGGAACGAAACTGATCTTGATCGACTGGGTAGCGTACCGTTTCCAGTGGTCGTCAAGCCAAACATGGAGGGCAGCTCTATCGGCATCTCTGAACGATGCAGAGTTGAGGATTCCGCTCAGATGCAAGAAATCGCGCGCGAACTGCTTCGCGAGTTCAACCAACCAGTCCTCGTAGAGAAGTTTGTTGGGGGGCGCGAGGTCAGCGTCAATGTGATCGAAGCCTGTGATGGCATGGAGATGCGCTTCGCGGAAATCAAGATCGCCGGCCATCCTCACTACTTCGAGGGTCACCTGTTCGGAATGGAGGCCAAGGCACCATGGATCGGCCTTGAGGTGACGCCGCTCGACGAAAAAATTGCGGAACAGGACATTGGGGCCATTTCCAGACTTCTGGAAACAGTGGGGCATGTAGGATACTGCCGGATTGACGGAAAGCTGTTTAATGGCCGCTTCCATTTCCTTGAGCTGACGCCCGATGCGTGGCTCGATCCGGAAGGCGCTTTCGCTCAGAGTTTCACGTACTGCGGCTGGTCGTATTCCCAGGTGCTGCGAAGTATCCTGGCTTCAGAGTCCGTAAACCATCGACGTCCAGCGTCCAATGGCTGAGGAAAAGTGGATGGTACGGCTTGCTTAGCATCACAGAGAACCTCTCTGACACGGACTCGGAGCGCTTGAAGCGATACTGCCAATATTCGTCTTGCAGCACGTGCGGCTCCAGTTTTGCGGATAGGCGATCAAGTTCAGCACGTTGGCCGAGTGCCAATAGATCATCGACGAATCCGAGGTTGAAGATGGCGCCCCAGAAGACATTTCGCTCCGCGAACTTGGGTGCAGCGAGGATGCGCATCGAGCGCTCGGAAGCTTCTCTGGCCACATCGTGGCGTCCCGACAATACTGCTGCGACAGCGAGGTTCGTGTAAAGCACGAGTGCAGAGTAGTCGTCGCCGGCGCATGGCACTCCCCGGACGAGCCATTCACAGCACTGCGCAGGTGACGGCGTGCTCGATAGCAAGTTCACCGCCGCTTCGTTATTGAGCAAGATGTGCTGATCTCGAGTAGTCAGCGCGAGCAACGAACGGGCGGTCTCGATCGACTCGCATGCACCAGCAACATTCCCCATTCGAGCAAGGTGGCTCGCTAGCGTCAATTCTGAATAAGCGGCCGAACTCGCAAGTCCGCGCTCACCAAACCAGTCGGCACTGGCACGCAAGGCATCGACGCAAGCAGGGAAGTCGTCAACAAGCTCCTTGAATCGGAGGAGATATCCGTAGAGACGGCGGCTCACCGTACTGGGAATTTGGTCGAGTCGTTCCCACAGGTCACGTGCTTGCTCGATGTGGCCAGTGCACCTCAGTAAGATCAGCTCAATCAGCTCCCCCGCAAAGCTTTCTTCGACATCAGCACTCAGCTTAAGTAGTTTCGCTTTGTCCGCTGCTTCGGAGTGGTCCCCTGTCTCAATCAAACAAGAGCAAAGCAAGACCTCCGAGAACGTAGATCGCGTGGACAACTGCCGTAGTAGGTCGCGCGCTTTTTGAAAGTCCGCGACCTCGCAGGCCAACTCCGCAGCCCAGATGAGAAGTTTGTCCCGCTGATCCGCAAACAGGTGCGCGTTGCCGTTAACGGCCGAGGTGATCTGGCCTACATACCAGGATTGATCGATGTTAGTCGTGACGGTACCGGTCAGTTGCTCGACCATCGCTTCCATCGTCGTCACGTCTGCGAGTTCGACAGACAACCGCAAGGCCTGGCGCAGTGCGAGTGATATGTCTTTTCTGGCATCCCCGGGTGAGAACACAGCATCGCGATAATGGTCGCGGAGTGCACTCTTTGCTAGGAGTAGCATGCCAGCAAGGGGCGGATGAGTGTGTACCGCTTCGGCAACGTCCTCGTTATCGATGCCCAACGCGTCACCCTGATGGCGGACTACAAGTTCTTCGGTGATCAGCGCGATGATCTCGCGCTCGACCGTGAATTTCGAAGCTAGCGTGTTCAATTGCTCGAGGAGCAACTGCAGCAGAAAAGAGGGAATCGCCTCGCCGTGCGCTAGTAGCAAGCACAGAATCATGCGTGCAGTCGGGGACAGTGCCGTTATTCGCCGCCGGTAGCCGTCTATGACGCCTATCGCAACATCCGAAAGCTGGGGCAGTGCCGGATGGCATTCCATTGAGACCGAAAAGCGCAACTGGTTGATGGCCCGAACGTTTCCGTCCCAGCGAAGGTAGTACTCACCGCTAAGTTCCCGCGAACCCGGGAGCGTCTGGCGCAGGAGTTCTTCAAGATGAGGTTTCGTGAGTTGCACTAATTCGACGATGCGCAGCCAAGCTGCATCCTGAAGTGGGGCAGTGCTGATGAAATCATCGAACAAAACGTTGAGAGCCCCGCTCGAGTCCTGCGTGTACTCGAGAATGACGCTTCTAGCTGTTGCGGGATGGAATATCTCGCCGAGGAACTGCAGGCTAGTTGAATCGATGTGCTGAGCCTCGCGCACTACTATCACTAGCTGCGCAATGCCTTCAACCTGGCGCGCGTACCGCATGCAAGTATCGACTGCATCTCGAGAATCGCTCGTGAGCAGTTTGCGGGCACTGTGGTCACCAGTGTTGAAGACCCGATCGAGCAGTTCCACGCTGACGTCGTACAGGGTTTTCAGGCTCGGCACCTTCCGCATGGCGCTACGCCAATCCATTGCACGAGCACGGCGAAGCCGATCACTCTTGAGGAATTCCTCGAATCGAGGGAGGGATACGCTCCCGTCGGCAGCGAGTGCATCCAACGCTTCCGCACAACGCTGGATAAAGAACCCCTGGTAGACAGAATGTGCCGAAGTCTTCGCCCTGACCTGCGGCTCGACAGCTACCGCCGGCATACCTTGCTCCTGCAGTAGTTCCAGTAGTCTGGTGGTCAGACGGGTCTTTCCGAAGCCCGAAGGTGCCTTCAGTATGACGAACGAGCCGGTCTGCTTAGACGGCGGTAGATAGCTCAGCAGCCGCGTTAACTCCTCTCGCCGATTGACGAAAGGAGATCGACGAGGCGACGGCGGGCCAGAGATTTCGGGAATTTTGGAGGCGACCATAATTCCTAGTTATC
>NZ_SSOC01000014.1 GCF_004801295.1 Pseudothauera nasutitermitis | reverse complement strand
GGCTGCATCAGCGCCGGCTAACGAATGGGTTCTCCGCGTGCGTCCTTCATCAGGGTCCGCAGCCAATGAAGCGCTGCAAGAGTGACCGTTTGTAGTCTGGCCAGTCCGCACCTTGTTGTTCTCGCCTTGTTTGCAGATCACTCGGACGGTATTTGTTTGGCAAGAAAAATCACTGCCGCTCCGTCGGCCACGGGATGCTATTGCTTGACAGATAGGGAAGCCCTTGTAGTCTGAATTCACCAGCCTGCGCGGCTTCATCGCGCAGCGTCCGGGTGGAATGATGGGTTCGGTATCACGGGTGACATTAGCTCGCGCGGTTGTCTAGATGTGACGGCAGCCAGCCGACAACAACGACTTGGCTCTCATCATCCCAAAAGAAGTAGAGCCGGAAACCGTAGCGTCGGTCCCGTGAATCGCTCCCCTTTAGATGGCGATCGAGGGGCCGTCGAATTCCCCCGTACTGGACGGAGTAAAGGTCGGCGGCATACTTCACTCCTTCGCCGGTCGCGCTGTATTCTAGTTGAAGCGCATGTAGTGCTTCTTCGTATGACCGCCTGCGCTCAGGCGTTCCTTCAATTCGCATTGGCACGTATTGATCACGAAGGAGTAGCAGCGTACGGTAAATAAATTGGGGATCGTGGAACTCTGACTTTCGGACGCCTTGATATGCTCGATTGGCGATCTCAACCGATCCCGCCAAGTGCTCCTTGCACCAAGCTTCAAATTCATCCAATGCATCAGGGATTGGCGTTGCTTGCGGAGCGGCAGACTCAGCAAACTTCTTCTCAAGCTGCCGGATTCTGTGGAGTCGTTCCAGGGCCTGTGCCTTTGCAGCATTAGCCTCTTGGATAGCCGCCTCTCGCTCTGCGTCGGCAGCTAGAAGCAAGCCATCATACTGCTCCTTCTGTTCTTGAAGATCCTTCCGCAATTGCTCATTGTCCTGCTCGAAGAGCCGAATTAATTCAGCATCCGTGCCCCCTGCCTTTCTAAGTCGCTCTCGCTCCAGTTGTGCGGCAAGTTGGCGAACCGTATTGAAACTAGGAAGACGCTCTTCGCGTCCTGGAGCATGTGCCGAATTCCCTAGCGATTGGTTTACCAGCCATCGCTCAAACGCACCGGGGGCGGTCTCAGACCACGACGCTATTCGGTCAGGCAGAGCCAAAGGGTGTCTAGATGGTTCGTCGACCCAAGCGCGGAAGCCCGGTCGGTACGTACGCACAGCCTGCCTAAAAACCGATAGCTCGCGCCCTACGCGATCAGTTAGGAGAAAACTGGCTGGCCCAGCGAGTACATAGACATGGGCGGCTCCGAGGGTGGCATCGTGTACCGAGTTGGCGGACGCGGCAGCCTCCGAAGGATTGCTTGATCCATCAGGGAGCGCGAATACCAATACGTCGGCCTGTCGGTGTGGGCTTTCGAGCAATGCGACTAGCTTGTCCACCTCCTCAGGAGTGGAAATCAACGGTACGTCGCGCGTAAGCGGAACGCCATCGACTTCCGCTGGCCCATCGCTCATGATGGCGCGCACAAAGCCGGGGACAGTTCTCTGAAATGGTTCGTCAGTGCCGCGACTGACGCAGATGAGGCGTGCTCCAAACAGAGTGTCGCCGTTGGAGTCCATACCGACACCAATTTCTGTAACCCAAGTGCGTAACGGTACGGTCTTGTCTGCGTCGTCAAGCCGGGCAGCCCAAAACTGGTGCTCTGGCAGAGCAACTGCGGCAGTGCGTTGTGCGCCTATGTCCGTCAGCTCGAATGATTGGCCCTGCCAAGCAGCGTCAGGAAGGCTACGACCGGCCCGACGATTCATCCACCTAAGGATGTGCTTGATGCTCTCAGTGAATCGGTCATGTCCTGGCTCCGGCCGAAGCCTTAACGTAACTTGGCTCACAGGACGAACGACCGAGAGACCTTCCCTCAGTTTCGCAGCAATAGGGGCTAGCTGTTCTTTGATGTCTTGGCGCGGTGGATTCATAGCGATAAATGTGATGCCGAACGTTGAAAATCACCGGACGCAGGCAAGCGCAGCTTGCCGGAGGTCCGGTGGATTGATGGGATGGACTCCCCCTCCTTTTCGGCGCCCAATTGGCGCCACCGGTGCTCATGGGGATGGGGATCGGTCTTCAGAAGGAGGAGTCCATCATGCATGCTACTACCGTTGCCGTTGACCTGGCCAAAAGTGTCTTTCAATTGGCCGTGGCCGATTCGTCCTGGCGCGTGACCGAATGCCATCGACTCACGCGAACTCAGTTCGAGCGCTGGTTTGCGAATCGCAAAGTCTCGCTCGTCATCATGGAAGCCTGCGGTTCTGCGCATTACTGGGCGCGCTGGCTCAACTCGCTCGGCATCGAGGTGCGGTTGCTGCCCGCGGCCTATGTTCGCGCCTACGTCCGTCGCAACAAGACCGACGCGGCCGATGCCCGTGCGCTGCTCGAAGCGGCCCGCACGGCCAACATCGACCCGGTGCGCGTGAAATCGGTCGAGCAGCAAGCGCTGCAGGGCCTGCATCGGATTCGGTCGCTGTGGATGAGTACCCGTACTTCGCGCATCAACGCACTGCGTGGCTTCTGCCGGGAGTTCGGCTTGAGCATCCCGCAAGGCGCACGCACCGGCGTCGAGGCAATCCGCCGCGTGCTGGCCGATCCGCGCTCGCCGGTGCCCGCGCTGATCCGCGAAACGATGCGGCTGCTCATCGAGGAGATCCGCCTGCTCGAACAACGCATCGCGCAACTGGAGCGGGAATTCACCGAACTGGCGCGGCACAGTGCCGCATGCACACAACTGATGTCGGTGCCGGGCATCGGCCTGCTGACCGCGACGGCGATGGTGGCGGCCACCGGTGGCGACGTGACGCACTTCAAGGATGCCCGCCATTTCGCCAGTTGGTTCGGGCTCACGCCCAAGGAATATTCGTCGGGCAGCATCCGAAAGCTCGGCCGAATCTCGAAACGGGGAGATCGTTACCTGAGGATGCTGCTCACCCATGGCGCCCGGGCTGTGCTGCGGGCAGCGGCGCTGGCCCGCAATGCGAGCCGCCCCCTGGACGGCCTGCGAGCCTGGGCGACCGAGGTGCAGCACCGCACCAACCACAACAAGGTTGCCTGCGCGCTGGCCAATAAACTTGCCCGTATCTGCTATGCGCTCCTGCGCGATCACGCCGCGTATGGCAATCCGCCGCCTCGCCCGAACAAGAAGCTCGAACGCACCGCTTTCGCCATCGCTGCCTGATCCATTCACCCTTTCTCCTCACCCTTGCGCCGAGACTGATCGCTCATCATGGCAAACCGGGCCACACCCACGCGAACTGACGCCGATAACACTTCCGGCTCTCCAGCAGCCGCTTGTAGCGATTGGCGCATCGCGGGCAGATTCCATGTCGGCACGGGACATTTAGAACCCAACACAGATGCCGGATATACGACTGCAGGTGATTCATCCCGGAAAGTCAAAAGCACGATCCGTCTTGATTTACGGGGGAATCCATATAGGAATTGTTAGGCACTAAGCAGTGCCAAAGTTTACCAACACCAACACTGTAGGCATAGCACTCGTAATGACTGCAGCGCCACCTAATATTGCAGCCGCCGCTGTCCAAAGAGCGGCTTTCCGGTTCATGCAGCCCGATTCTCTTGCTGTCTCAAGGAGCGCCGCTATCCAATGCGCGTTGCTCTGCACAGGGTCAACGGGTTCGACTCCCACATGGTTCGCCCATATAGGGGTTATTGGAACTCGGCTAGCCTGGTACCAAAGCCAACCCGCGCGAAAACCACAAATCGCTGCACTTAAGGAGAGGATGGATGATATCCAGATCATCTTGATGCCTAACGAATGAAAGGGACTTCCCCGTCCCGGCCTGACCGCATTGCGGTAATCGGCACCTGAGTGCCACGATGGGAAGTGCGAACTCTCATCAATCCGTCCGACAGGGGAAGTCCATGAGCATTGTGACCGCTGGAATCGATCTCGCCAAGAACGTATTTGCCGTGCATGGCGTCAATGAGACTGGCCGT
>NZ_SSOC01000013.1 GCF_004801295.1 Pseudothauera nasutitermitis | reverse complement strand
GAAGCCCGCTTGCTGTTTGTGCTGAGCAAGCGGGCTTGGTATGTGGTTAGTCTGACGATGACCTACTTTCGCGAGGGGAGCCTCACTATCATCGGCGCGTTCTCGTTTCACGGTCCTGTTCGGGATGGGAAGGGGTGGTACCGAGAAGCTATGGTCGTCAGACTTTGACGGGGTAACAAAGCGGAAGAAGCAGTATTGGGTGGTGTTGCGCTCGTCGAGTTCTTGAGCTTGCATTCAAGGTTATAGGATCAAGCCACACGGGCAATTAGTATCGGTTAGCTTAACGTGTTGCCACGCTTCCACACCCGACCTATCAACGTTGTGGTCTTCAACGACCCTTCAGGGGGCTCGAGGCCCCGGGGAAGTCTCATCTTGAGGCGAGTTTCCCGCTTAGATGCTTTCAGCGGTTATCTCTTCCGTACTTAGCTACCCGGCGATGCGACTGGCGTCACAACCGGTACACCAGAGGTACGTCCACTCCGGTCCTCTCGTACTAGGAGCAGGTCCCCTCAAACTTCCAGCGCCCACGGCAGATAGGGACCAAACTGTCTCACGACGTTTTAAACCCAGCTCACGTACCACTTTAAATGGCGAACAGCCATACCCTTGGGACCGGCTACAGCCCCAGGATGTGATGAGCCGACATCGAGGTGCCAAACTCCGCCGTCGATGTGAACTCTTGGGCGGAATCAGCCTGTTATCCCCAGAGTACCTTTTATCCGTTGAGCGATGGCCCTTCCATACAGAACCACCGGATCACTATGACCTGCTTTCGCACCTGCTCGTCTTGTGGGACTCGCAGTCAAGCCGCCTTTTGCCATTGCACTATCAGTACGATGTCCGACCGTACCTAGGCGACCTTCGTACTCCTCCGTTACCTTTTGGGAGGAGACCGCCCCAGTCAAACTGCCTGCCATGCACGGTCCCCGACCCGGATTCACGGGCCTGGGTTAGAACCTCAACGACACCAGGGTGGTATTTCAAGGTTGGCTCCACGAGAACTAGCGTCCCCGCTTCAAAGCCTCCCACCTATCCTACACAAGTCCCGTCAAAGTCCAATGCAAAGCTACAGTAAAGGTTCATGGGGTCTTTCCGTCTTGCCGCGGGGAGATTGCATCTTCACAAACACTTCAACTTCGCTGAGTCTCAGGAGGAGACAGTGTGGCCATCGTTACGCCATTCGTGCAGGTCGGAACTTACCCGACAAGGAATTTCGCTACCTTAGGACCGTTATAGTTACGGCCGCCGTTTACCGGGGCTTCGATCAAGAGCTTGCACCCCATCACTTAACCTTCCGGCACCGGGCAGGCGTCACACCGTATACGTCATCTTTCGATTTTGCACAGTGCTGTGTTTTTAATAAACAGTCGCAGCCACCGATTCTCTGCGGCCCCTTCGCCCTTCGGATGTTCTCCTACAAGCTAATGGGGCATACCTTCTCCCGAAGTTACGGTATCAATTTGCCGAGTTCCTTCTCCTGAGTTCTCTCAAGCGCCTTGGTATTTTCAACCTGCCCACCTGTGTCGGTTTGCGGTACGGTCGAACATAGACTGAAGCTTAGAGGCTTTTCCTGGAAGCAGGGTATCAACCACTTCGGCCCACAAGGGGCCTCGTCATCACGCCTCAGCTCAGCCCGACGGATTTGCCTATCGGGCACGCCTACACGCTTAAACCAGGACTTCCAACACCCGGCTGGCCTAACCTTCTCCGTCCCCCCATCGCATCTATGCTCGGTACAGGAATATTGACCTGTTTCCCATCGACTACGCTTTTCAGCCTCGCCTTAGGGGCCGACTCACCCTGCGCCGATGAACGTTGCGCAGGAAACCTTGGGCTTTCGGCGAGGGTGCTTTTCACACCCTTTATCGCTACTCATGTCAGCATTCGCACTTCCGATACCTCCAGCATCCCTTACGAGACACCTTCGCAGGCTTACGGAACGCTCCCCTACCACGTGTCAAAGACACATCCGCAGCTTCGGTTCATGGCTTGAGCCCCGTTACATCTTCCGCGCAGGACGACTCGACTAGTGAGCTATTACGCTTTCTTTAAAGGATGGCTGCTTCTAAGCCAACCTCCTAGCTGTCTGGGCCTTCCCACTTCGTTTGCCACTTAGCCATGCATTTGGGACCTTAGCTGGCGGTCTGGGTTGTTTCCCTCTTGACAACGGACGTTAGCACCCGCTGTCTGTCTGCCGTATATCACTTTGCGGTATTCGGAGTTTGCTATCGCGGGGTAGATCGCAGTGACCCCCCCAACGATTACAGTGCTCTACCCCCGCAAGTGTCCGTACGACGCACTACCTAAATAGTTTTCGGGGAGAACCAGCTATTTCCGGATTTGTTTAGCCTTTCACCCCTATCCACAGCTCATCCCCTAACTTTTCAACGTTAGTGGGTTCGGACCTCCAGTGCGTGTTACCGCACCTTCATCCTGGCCATGGATAGATCATCCGGTTTCGGGTCTACGCCATGCTACTAAAGCGCCCTTATCAGACTCGCTTTCGCTACGCCTCCCCTATTCGGTTAAGCTCGCAACATAACGTAAGTCGCTGACCCATTATACAAAAGGTACGCAGTCACCCCACAAGGAGGCTCCCACTGTTTGTATGCATGCGGTTTCAGGATCTATTTCACTCCCCTCCCGGGGTTCTTTTCGCCTTTCCCTCACGGTACTGGTTCACTATCGGTCGATCACGAGTATTTAGCCTTGGAGGATGGTCCCCCCATCTTCAGACAGGATTACACGTGTCCCGCCCTACTTGTCGCACGCTCAGACCCGCCACCTTGTTTTCGCATACGGGGCTATCACCCTTTATTGCCGGACTTTCCAGACCGTTCTGCTAACAAGATGGTTTAGTCGTGCAGGCTCTTCCGCTTTCGCTCGCCACTACTGACGGAATCTCGGTTGATTTCTTTTCCTGCGGCTACTTAGATGTTTCAGTTCGCCGCGTTCGCTCCAACTGGCCTATGTATTCAGCCAGAGGTGACCCTTGCGGGCCGGGTTTCCCCATTCGGACATCACGGGATCAAAGCTCCATTGCCAGCTCCCCCGTGCTTTTCGCAGGCTTGCACGTCCTTCATCGCCTGTGATCGCCAAGGCATCCACCACATGCACTTAGTCGCTTGATCCTATAACCTTGGACCCTCTGTTCGAAGGCCCCGCTACAGGCTCACAACTCGTTTGTGCGCCGGACATGCGCTGGTTCGCAACACGCCCGACTCGATTGCAATCACTACCCATGCACGCCAACGGCTGACATGCCCGCTGACGCGCTTTACTACTTCTTTCCACTTTGTTAAAGAGCGAACCTCTCGAGTGACCCGTCCGGGCCAATCAAAGGGGTGAAGACTGATCCACCAACAGCGGATCACGCTTCACACCTCTGTGCCTTCCTGCAACCACACGCTTGTGGTGGAGCTGGTCGGGATCGAACCGACGACCTACGGCTTGCAAAGCCGCCGCTCTCCCAGCTGAGCTACAGCCCCTCGTGTCCGACCTGAACAAGTGGTGGGTCTGGTTGGGTTCGAACCAACGACCCCCGCCTTATCAAGACGGTGCTCTAACCAGCTGAGCTACAGACCCGCGGCGCGTGTTGCGAGGCTCTTCTTCTCGAAGCGAACAACCGATAAGCTGTGGATGCTTGGCCACCGTGGGCCGTTTCTCTTGAAAGGAGGTGATCCAGCCGCACCTTCCGATACGGCTACCTTGTTACGACTTCACCCCAGTCATGAATCTCACCGTGGTAAGCGCCCTCCCGAAGGTTAAGCTACCTACTTCTGGTGAAACCCACTCCCATGGTGTGACGGGCGGTGTGTACAAGACCCGGGAACGTATTCACCGCGACATGCTGATCCGCGATTACTAGCGATTCCGACTTCACGCAGTCGAGTTGCAGACTGCGATCCGGACTACGATCGGCTTTCTGGGATTGGCTCCACCTCGCGGCTTGGCAACCCTCTGTACCGACCATTGTATGACGTGTGAAGCCCTACCCATAAGGGCCATGAGGACTTGACGTCATCCCCACCTTCCTCCGGTTTGTCACCGGCAGTCCCACTAAAGTGCCCAACTTAATGATGGCAATTAGTGGCAAGGGTTGCGCTCGTTGCGGGACTTAACCCAACATCTCACGACACGAGCTGACGACAGCCATGCAGCACCTGTGTCCAGGCTCCCGAAGGCACCAAGTGATCTCTCACAAGTTCCTGGCATGTCAAGGGTAGGTAAGGTTTTTCGCGTTGCATCGAATTAATCCACATCATCCACCGCTTGTGCGGGTCCCCGTCAATTCCTTTGAGTTTTAACCTTGCGGCCGTACTCCCCAGGCGGTCAACTTCACGCGTTAGCTGCGTCACTCAGTGCGTTACCGCTCCGAACGACTAGTTGACATCGTTTAGGGCGTGGACTACCAGGGTATCTAATCCTGTTTGCTCCCCACGCTTTCGTGCATGAGCGTCAGTACAGGCCCAGGGGGCTGCCTTCGCCATCGGTGTTCCTCCACATCTCTACGCATTTCACTGCTACACGTGGAATTCCACCCCCCTCTGCCGTACTCTAGCCTGCCAGTCACAAGCGCAGTTCCCAGGTTAAGCCCGGGGATTTCACACCTGTCTTAGCAAACCGCCTGCGCACGCTTTACGCCCAGTAATTCCGATTAACGCTCGCACCCTACGTATTACCGCGGCTGCTGGCACGTAGTTAGCCGGTGCTTCTTCTGTCGGTACCGTCAGCAACGCCCCGTATTCAAGGACGCCTTTTCTTCCCGACTGAAAGAGCTTTACAACCCGAAGGCCTTCTTCACTCACGCGGCATGGCTGGATCAGGGTTGCCCCCATTGTCCAAAATTCCCCACTGCTGCCTCCCGTAGGAGTCTGGGCCGTGTCTCAGTCCCAGTGTGGCTGATCATCCTCTCAGACCAGCTACGGATCGTCGCCTTGGTAGGCCTTTACCCCACCAACTAGCTAATCCGACATCGGCCGCTCCAACTGCGCGAGGTCCGAAGATCCCCCGCTTTCCCCCTCAGGGCGTATGCGGTATTAGCTACGCTTTCGCGTAGTTATCCCCCACAAATGGGCACGTTCCGATGCATTACTCACCCGTTCGCCACTCGCCGGCAGGTGCAAGCACCCCCGCTGCCGTTCGACTTGCATGTGTAAAGCATGCCGCCAGCGTTCAATCTGAGCCAGGATCAAACTCTTAAGTTCAATCCAGCAAAGTACTCAAAAATCATTACTGACTTTCGCGAGCACTTGAATCATTGCGAAAC
>NZ_SSOC01000012.1 GCF_004801295.1 Pseudothauera nasutitermitis | reverse complement strand
CGAAGATGGCTCGGCCGCACAACAACCAAGCACCCACACTTATCGGTTGTTCAACTTTTTAAAGAACTGCTGCACCAGCAGCGAAGAAGCGAGATTGTGGGGCAATCCAGAAAACTCGTCAACCCCCTCAAACCAACCAACCCCGGACAACCCAAACCGCCAAATCGCCCGAAAACCGCTTCTGCGCTCGACCAGAGGGCCGGAAAACAGACCGCCCAACAGCGAAGAGCCGCGAATTATAGGGGCCACAAGAATCGTGTCAAGGCTTACGGGAAAAAACGCGTGGGCGGGCCTGACTCAGTAAGCACCGGGGCCGCCCGAATAGTTCTCGAAGCGCGTGCTTTCGCCGATGAAGGTCATGCGGACCATGCCGGTGGGGCCGTTACGATGCTTGCCGATGATCAGCTCCGCAGTGCCTTTGTCGGGGGAATCGGGGTTGTACACCTCGTCCCGGTAGATGAACATGATGATGTCCGCGTCCTGTTCGATGGCGCCAGACTCGCGCAGGTCAGACATCACCGGGCGCTTGTTGGGGCGCTGCTCGAGACTGCGGTTGAGCTGGGAGAGTGCGATGATCGGCACGTGCAGCTCCTTGGCCAGCGATTTCACCGAACGCGAGATTTCCGACAGTTCTGCTGCGCGGTTGTCGCCCTCTCGCGTGGAAGTCATCAGTTGCAGGTAGTCGATGACGATCAGGCCGAGTTTGCCGCATTGGCGCGCGAGGCGGCGGCAGCGGGCGCGCAGGTCGATGGGGTTGAGGCCGGGGGTTTCGTCGATGAAGATCGGCGCATCGTAAAGCTTGCCCATGGCAGCGGTGAGGCGCTGCCAATCCTCGTCGCCGAGGCGGCCGGAGCGGATCTTGCTCTGGTCGATGCGGCCGATGGAGGAGATGAAACGGGTCGCCAGCTGGGTGCCCGGCATTTCCATCGAGAAGATGGCCACGGGAAGGCGCTGTTCGACGGCGATGTGTTCGGCGACGTTGAGCGCGAAGGTGGTCTTGCCCATCGCCGGACGGCCGGCGACGACGATCATGTCGGAGGGCTGCAGGCCGGAGGTCATGCCGTCGAGGTCCACCAGCCCGGTCGGCACGCCGGTGACATCGCTCGGGTTGTCGCGGTCGTACAGCTCTTGAACGCGATCGACGACCTGCTTCAGGATGGGCTGGATGGAGACGAAGCCGCTGCTGTGGCGCGCCCCCGCCTCGGCAATCTCGAACACCTTGGCCTCGGCCTCGTCGAGCAGCAGCTTGGCGTCCTTGCCCGAAGGCGCCAGCGCGCTGGCGGCGATTTCGTCACCGACGGTCACCAGTTTGCGCAGGATGGCACGCTCGCGGACGATTTCCGCATAGCGCCGGATGTTGGCCGCCGATGGCGTGCTGTTGGCGATTTCCGCCAGATAGGCGATGCCCCCGGCCTGCTCGGCCTCGCCGCTCTTTTCCAGCGATTCGAACACGGTGACCACGTCGGCGGGCTTGCCGAAGTCGATCAGCTTGGCGACGTGGCGGTAGATGCGCCGGTGGTCGTCGCGGTAGAAATCCGCCTCGCTGACCAGGTCGGCCACGCGCTCCCAGGCCGCGTTGTCGAGCAGGATGCCGCCGATCAGCGACTGCTCGGCCTCCAGCGAATGCGGCGGCAGGCGGATGCCGGCGATCTGGGGGTCGGAAAAGCCTTCCGGGGATCGGCTGCGGGCGGAACTGGCCATGATCGGGTCGGGATGCGATGAAGCGGAAAGGGGGATTCTAGCGGAGCGCCCGGCATGCCGGCTCCGCAAAAAACAAAAGGCTGCCGAAGCAGCCTTTTGTCGATGTGCCCAAGCAGCGCTTACTGCTGGTCGCCGAGCACGGAGACGGTGATGGTGGTCACCACGTCGGAGTGCAGCGCGACTTCCAGCGGGAAATCGCCAACCAGCTTCAGCGGACCGTCCGGCATGCGGATGGCGGAACGCTCGATTTCGAACCCCTGGGCAGCCAGCGCCTCGGCGACGTCGGCGTTGGTGACGGAGCCGAACAGGCGGCCGTCCATGCCAGCCTTGCGGGTGATCTGCACCAGCAGGCCTTCCAGCTTGCCGGCCAGCTCCTGGGCGGAACCCAGCTTTTCGGCCTGCGCACGTTCGAGTTCGACGCGGCGCGCCTCGAACTCGGCCAGGTTGGCGGCGTTGGCACGCTTGGCCTTGCCTTGCGGGATCAGGTAGTTGCGCGCGTAGCCGTCCTTGACCTTGACCACGTCGCCCAGGGCGCCGAGGTTGACGACCTTTTCGAGAAGAATGATTTGCATGTTCCCGTTCCCCTCTTACTGGTGCAGGTCGGTGTACGGCAGCAGCGCCAGGAAGCGTGCGCGCTTGACGGCCACCGACAGCTGACGCTGGTAGCCGGCCTTGGTGCCGGTGATGCGCGCCGGCATGATCTTGGCGTTTTCGGTGATGAAATCCTTCAGCACGTCGACGTCCTTGTAATCCACCTCTTCGACCTTCTCGGCGGTGAAGCGGCAGAACTTGCGGCGCTTGAACAGGCCGCGGCCGCGGTCGTCCTTCTTCTTGAACTTGGGCTTGAAAGCCATTTTCAGTTTCCTTCCAGAAATTCGATCTTGTTCAGGTGCATCACCGGCGCCCGGCTGCGAAGGCTCTTCGCCGCCATGAATCCGGTGGCCCGTATCCTCATGCCCGGGGCTGCCGCGGCCAGCATGCCGGCCAGTTCGCCCACCGCCACCGCCTGCAGTTCCACCGAAACAGCGCGCGGGCGATCCGCTTCGATCTGTTCCGATTCATGCGCCAGCACGCAGTTCAGTACCGGCACACCCGCAGGAGTTCGACGCAACGGCTGCAACTCGGCGAGCACGGCGTCGAGGCGGAGTTCATTCAGCCCCGGCGTTGCCACCTCAGGCGGACTGCGCCTCGGCAGGCTTTTCCTCTTCGCCGGCGGCGGGGGTCAGCGAGCGGGACTTCTCTTCCTTCATCATCGGCGACGGGGCGGTCACGGCCTTCTTCATCTTGATGACGAGGTGGCGCAGCACGGCGTCGTTGAACTTGAAGGAATGCTCCAGCTCACCCAGGGCCTCGCCGTCGCACTCGATGTTCATGAGCACGTAGTGGGCCTTGTGCACCTTCTGGATCGGGTAGGCCAGTTGACGGCGGCCCCAGTCTTCCAGACGGTGGATCTGCCCTTCGCGGGCAGTGACGATCGCCTTGTAGCGATCGATCATCGCCGGGACCTGTTCGGACTGGTCCGGGTGGACGATGAAAACGACTTCATAGTGTCGCATGTAGACTCCTTGCGGTTGATGGCAGCCCCCCGGCATGCGAGAACCAGTGGGGCAAGGGAAAGCGCGCGATTTTAGCAAGAACGCGAGAAAAATCAAAGGCCGTCCATTGGCAGCGCCGGATGGCGTACATGCCTGCTTACATTCCCGCCGGCCTGCCATGGAGCACGGCCCTTAGCATGCGGTCTATCCCGAACGAGCGCCACGGGCGCGTTTGCCGAGCGGAGAGCCATCATGACCAGCCTTGCCAGTCCCAACAAACTGTTCGCCATGCTGCTGTGCGGCAGCCTGCTCGGCCTGGGCGCCGCCACGGTGGAAGCCCACGGCGGGTCGCGCTGGGCACAGGTCGGCCCGGCCTGGGGCGGACAGCGCGATCATCGCCCGGGCTACGACCGCCATCGCGGACCGCGCGAGGTCGTGGTGGTGCGCGAGCGCTACTACCAGCCACCTCCGCGCGTGGTGCAGCGCCACTACTACTATCCGCCGTATCCGGCCTACCCGGCCTATTACGACCGCGGCTACCGCCGCGCGCCGGCACCCGCGGTGGTCATCAACCTGCCGCCGGTGGTCATTCCGCTGCGCTGAATCCGGCCGGAAGCGCGCCTCAGCGCGGGCGCGCTTCCCAGATTTTCTGCAGGCGCTTCACCGATACCGGCATCGGCGTCTTCAGTTCCTGGGCGAACAGCCCCACGCGCAGTTCTTCCAGCAGCCAGCGGAATTCCTCCAGACGCGGATCTTCCACGCCGGCACGGCGCTTGGCGATCTGTTCGCGCTCCCACTGGCGGGCCAGCGCCTGCCATTCGCCCAGCAACTGCGCGTCGCGCGCGGGGTTGTTGCGGAGTTTGTCGAGGCGGATCGACGCCCCCTTCAGGTAACGCGGCAACTGCGCGAGGCGCTCCCACGGATGGGCGAGCAGGAAGTCGCGCGGCAGCAGCGCGGCGATCTGCGCCTGGATGTCCGCGACCGCTTCGGGAAAGGTCTTCAGTCCGGACAGGCGCTTTTGCAGGGCCGCGTACTCGACGGCCAACTGCCCGGCCAGGCGCATGAATTCCTGCGCCACCAGCGTGATGCGCGGCTTGGCCTCGGCGCAGCGCCGCGCGAAGGATTCGGCGTCCGCGGGCCAGGGTTCTTGCAGGCAGCAGCGGCGCAGGGTGGCCGCGACCAGGCGGGATTTCAGCTCGGCGTCGGAGCAGAAAGGCATCATTTGCAGCGCCAGTTCGCGCAGCCCCGGCAGTTTCTCGATGGCGCGCACCTGATCCTTCAGATTCAGCGCAAACAGGCGGGCCAAGCCGCCCGCGTGGATGCGCGCGGCTTCCTCGGGCGTGTCGTAGGGGCGCAGCGAGACGCTGTCGCCGTCGTCGTGCAGGGCGGGGAAACCGATCACCTCGCGGCCGTCCACGCGGATTTCCAGCAGTTCCGGCAGGGCGCCGAAGGTCCAGGCGATCAGCCCGCCCGGCACGCCGGCGGGCTTAGCGGCCGCCGCCTGTGGCTTGGCGACGGCATCCGTGGGCGCTTCCTGTGATTTCTTTCCCGCCGGCGGTGCCCCGGCCGGCGCACCGACGTTGTCGATGCGCGCGGCGCGGAAGCGGTTGGCGATCTGCTCGCGGTAGCGCGCGCGCAATTCGGCAAGATCGCGCGACTGGCCGAGCACGCGGCCGTGTTCGTCGATCACGCGGAAATTCATGAAGCAGTGCAGATGGAGGTTTTCCGCGCGGAAGGATTCCAGCGGCAGCTTGAGCGACACGCGCTCTTCGACGAAAGCCTGCAGCGCACGCAGCAGCGCGTCGTCGGTATCCAGTTCGCCGGCCTCGAACAGCGCCATGAAGGCCGCCGCGCTGTCGGCGATGGGCTGCAGCCGGTGGCGGTGCTTCTGCGGTACGGTGCGCAGCAGCGCGGCGACCTTTTCTTCCAGCAGGCCGGGCACCAGCCATTCGCAGCGCGCGGCGGGGATCTGGTTGAGCATGGCCAGCGGCACGGTCAGGGTAACGCCATCGTCGGCCTCGCCCGGCGCATGCAGGTAGGCGAGCTTGAGCGCCTGGCCGAGCACTTCGAAATGCGCCGGGAAGCGGTCGGTGGTGATGCCCTCGGCCTCGTGGCGCATCAGTTGTTCGCGGGCCAGGTGGAGCAGTTTCGGCTCTGCTCGCTCGGCCTGCTTGCGCCAGCGTTCGAAGCTGGGCAGATCGACCACCTCGGCCGGCAGCTTGGCGTCATAGAAGGCGTGGATGAGTTCTTCATCCACCAGCACGTCGGGGCGCCGGCTCTTGTGTTCGAGGCGCTCGATCTCCTCGACCAGTTTCAGGTTGTGGCGCAGGAAGGGCATGGCGCGCGCCGCGCCCTCGGCGATCTCGCCCTGCACCAGCCCTTCGCGGATGAACAGTTCGCGGCACAGTGCGGGGTCGGTGTCGCGGTAGCCCACGCCGCGCCGCGCGTACAGCACCAGGCCGTGCACGGTGCCGCGCTCCCAGGCGCGCACGCTGCCTGCGCTCTTGGACCAGTGCGGTTCGAAGACGTGGCGGCGCAGCAGGTGGGCGCCGACCTCTTCCACCCATTCCGGTTCGATGCGCGCCAGGCAGCGCGCGAACAGGCGGGTGGTATCGACCAGTTCGGCGGCCATGATCCATTTGCCGGCCTTCCTGGCGAGCGCCGAGCCCGGATGCGGCCAGAAGCGGATGCCCCGCGCGCCCAGGTAGCTGCCGGCCTGCGGGCCGGAGGCGTCCTCGGCGCGGCAGCCGATGTGGCCGAGCAGGCCAGCGAGCAGGGCCTTGTGCAGCGGCTCGTAGGCGATCGGGCGCGCCTCGGCGGCGGGCGCGGCGGCCTTGCCTGCCGTGTTCTTGCCCGCCGTGGCCGGTTTGCCGCCCCCCTCGCCCTCCTCGCCTTCCGGGTGCCAGCCATGCTCGGCGCACAGGGCGTGGAGCTGGTTGTACACGTCGCGCCATTCGCGCAGGCGCAGCCAGGAAAGGTAGTGCTTCTTGCACCAGGCTTTCTGCTTGCTGGACGTCTCGTGGCGCTGTACCTCGTTCCAGGCGCGCCACAGGTGCAGGTACCAGAGAAATTCGGAACGCTGGTCCTGCTCGCCGCCACGGAAGCGCGCATGTGCCTGATCGGCGGCGCCGGGGTTGTCCTGCGGGCGTTCGCGCGGGTCCTGCACGGACAGGGCGGCGGCCACCACCAGCATCTCGCCCAGGCAAGCACGTTCGCGCGCGGCGAGGATCATGCGGCCGACCTTGGGGTCGAGCGGCAGCTTGGCGAGTTCGCGGCCCACCGGGGTGAGCTCGCGCGCGTCGTCGTCGGTGACCGCGCCGAGCTCGGCGAGCAGCTGGTAGCCGTCGCCGATCATGCGCGGCGAGGGCGGGTCGATGAAGGGAAAATCCTCCACCGCGCCCAGGCCGAGCGCCTTCATGCGCAGGATCACCCCGGCCAGCGAGGAGCGCAGGATTTCCGGATCGGTGTGCGCGGGGCGGCGCTCGAAATCGTCCTCGCCGTACAGGCGGAAGCAGATGCCGTCCATCACCCGCCCGCAGCGCCCGGCGCGCTGGCGCGCGGCGGACTGGGCGACCTTTTCCACCTGCAGCTGCTCGACCTTGTTGCGGTAGCTGTAGCGTTTGACGCGCGCCAGGCCGGTATCGACCACGTAGCGGATGCCCGGCACGGTGAGCGAGGTTTCCGCCACGTTGGTGGCCAGCACCACGCGGCGGCCCTTGGAGCCGGCGAACACGCGCGCCTGTTCCTGCGCGGACTGGCGGGCGAACAGGGGCAGGATTTCGGTGCCGGCGGCATGGTGGGCGTGGCGCAGGGCTTCGGCGGCCTCGCGGATTTCGCGCTCGCCGGGGAGGAACACCAGCACGTCGCCGGGGCCGCTGGCCTGGGCCTCGTCCACCGCATCCACCAGAGCTTCGTACAGATCGCGCTTTTTGGCGTCGCGCCGGCCGGGGGCGTTGGCGTTGCTGTCGCTCTTGCCGCCCCCCTCATCCTCGGCCACCGGGCGGTAGCGCATTTCGATGGGGTAGAGGCGGCCGGAGACTTCGATGACCGGCGCGGGCCGGCCCGCGCCATCGGCGAAGTGGCGGGCGAAGCGTTCGGCGTCCAGCGTGGCGGAGGTGACGATCAGCTTCAGATCCGGCCGGCGCGGCAGCAGGGTACGCAGGTAGCCGAGCAGGAAGTCGATGTTCAGGCTGCGCTCGTGAGCCTCGTCGACGATCAGCGTGTCGTAGGCGGACAGCCACGGATCGCCCTGGGTTTCGGCGAGCAAGATGCCGTCGGTCATCAGCTTGATGGCGGAGGACGGCGACAGCCGGTCGGTGAAGCGGATCTTGTAGCCCACCGCCTGGCCCAGTTCGGACTTCAGTTCCTGGGCGATGCGCGCGGCGGTGCTGCGCGCGGCGATGCGGCGCGGCTGGGTGTGGCCGATCAGCCCATGCGCGCCGCGCCCGAGTTCCAGGCAGATCTTGGGCAGCTGGGTGGTCTTGCCGGAGCCGGTTTCGCCGCAGACGATGATGACCTGGTGGTCGCGGATGGCAGCGGCAATTTCCGCACGGCGCTGGTTGACCGGCAGGTCTTCGGGGAATTCGGGACGCGGCAGCGCGGCGCGGCGGGCGGCCACCGCGGCGCGCGAACGGCTCAGCAGCGCCTCCAGGTCGGCCTGCAGCTTGTCGCGCTTGGCGCCGCTGGCGCGCCCCAGCGCGCGGGACAGGCCGATCAGCCGCCCGCGGTCGGCGGCCAGGCAATCGTCGAAGGACACCCCCGCGCCGACGGCAGCGGGTTTCATCGGAACAGGTTCGGACACTCAGGCACGCAACAGATTGAACAGCGTATAGCCCGCCCAGGCCGCCAGCAGCGCACCGGCCACATGGGCCACGGTATGCACCGCCAGCCAGCCCCAGGCGCCGCGCTGGGCAAGCAACAGGCCTTCGGCGGAAAAGGTGGAGAAGGTGGTCATGCCGCCGAGCAGGCCGGTGGTCAGCAGCAGCTTGAGCGCGGGGGACATCGCCGGCCAGGCGTGCACGGCGGCCAGCACCATGCCCATCAGCAGGCCGCCGCCCAGGTTGACGGCCAGCGTGCCCAACGGCAGCGGGGCGAACAGCGGATTCAGCCAGATGCCCAGCCCCCAGCGCAGCCAGGTGCCGCAGGCGCCGCCGATGCCGACGGCGAGGAAGGAGACGAGGGACGATTGCGCGGACATGCCGGCCTCTTGGTTATGCGCTTACCCGGCGGCCGCTTCGGCGCGCTGCGCCACCACGCGCAGATCCTGCCCCAGCGTACGCATGTCGGCACCGCTGGGCGCCTGGAACACGCGCAGGCCGAATTCCGGCACCACGGCCAGCAGGTGGTCGAAGATGTCGGCCTGGATGCCTTCGTACGCCACCCAGGCGGTGGTCGCGGTGAAGCAGTACAGCTCCAGCGGCAGGCCCTCGGCGGTCGGCGCGAGCTGGCGCACCATCAGCGTCATGCCCTGGTGGATGCCGGGATGCTTGCGCAGGTAGCGCTCCACATAGGCGCGGAAGGTGCCGATGTTGGTCAGCCGGCGGCGGTTGACCTCTTCGCTGGCGCCATCGGCGTGCTCGTTGTTCCACTCGCCCAGTTCGCTGCGCTTGCCTTCCAGGTATTCGCCGAGCAGCGCGAAGCGGCTCAGGCGGGCGATTTCCGCATCGGTGAGGAAGCGCACGCTCTGCTGGTCGAGGAACAGGCTGCGCTTGATGCGCCGCCCGCCGGATTCCTGCATGCCGCGCCAGTTCTTGAAGGAATCGCTGATCAGCCTCTTGGTCGGGATGGTGGTGATGGTCTTGTCCCAGTTCTGCACCTTCACCGTGTGCAGGGCGATGTCGATCACGTCGCCGTCGGCGTTCTGCCCCGGCATCTCGATCCAGTCGCCCACGCGCACCATGTCGTTGGAGCCGAGCTGCACGCTGGCCACCAGCGACAGCAGGGTGTCCTGAAAGATCAGCATGAGCACCGCGGCCATCGCGCCCAGGCCGGAGAGCAGGATCAGCGGCGAGCGGTCGATCAGGCTGGCGATCACCAGGATGGTGGTGAACACATACACGACGATCTTGAGCACCTGCACGTAGCCCTTGATCGGCCGCCGATGGGCATCCGGGCGGCGCTCGTAGAGGGCGTTCGCCAGATCCAGCGCGCCGCCCACGGCGAGCGCGATGGTCAGCACGACGAAGGCGCTGCTGACATTCACCACCACCTTCACCAGCGCCTCGGGCAGGCCGGGGATCATGCCGATGCCCACCGAGAGCACCAGCGCCGGCACCACGTTGGCCAGCCGGGCGATGACCCGCATGGGGGAAAGCTGCTCATTCTTCACCCGGTCGAGCAACGCCACCAGACGGCCCAGGCCGCGCAGCAGGATGTGTTTGGTGAGCCAGTTGGCCAGCCAGGACAACAGCACCAGCAGGCCCAGCGCCCCCAGCGGGTGCAGTTCAAACCATTGAACGAATTCTTCGATGCGCCCGGTCATCGGTTTCCTCCTTCTGTGTTCGTCCGCCACGCTACCTTGCAGCGCAACACGAATGCCGATTATACCGGCAGCCCTCTCGCCCGCTCCGGCTCCGCCCGCCCGGGCACGGCGGGGCGGCCATGCAAAGGCTTGCACCCCAGGTGCAAGAAGTTGCGCCGATTTCATTTTTCCGGAAAAGCAAATCCCCTATTTATCAGCAGGATAGAAAAACCACTCCACTGGCACCGATATTGCGAACCCGCCTATTGCTTAGTTCGTAGTCCGTAACAGGAGTGGAGAAAATGAAATCGA
Source organism: Pseudothauera nasutitermitis (assembly GCF_004801295.1). Classification (GTDB taxonomy): domain Bacteria; phylum Pseudomonadota; class Gammaproteobacteria; order Burkholderiales; family Rhodocyclaceae; genus Pseudothauera; species Pseudothauera nasutitermitis. Next base: position 22,621 of record NZ_SSOC01000012.1, on the reverse strand, counting down.
AAGAACTGGCGGTAGACCGGATCGCCGAACATCTGCGCGACGGCATGAGCATCCTATTCGGCGGCTTCATGGGCAACGGCACGCCCAAGGCCATCGTGCAGGCCATCATGGATTCCGGCGTCAAGGAGCTGACCATCATCGGTAACGACACCGCCTTCGTCGATACCGGCGTCGGTCCGCTGATCACCCACGACCGCGTGCGCAAGGTGATCGCCACACACATCGGCCTGAACCCGGAAACCGGCCGCAGGATGATGGCCGCCGAGATGGAAGTGGAGCTGGTGCCCCAGGGCACGCTGATCGAGCGCATCCGCTGCGGCGGCGCCGGCCTCGGCGGCTTCCTGACGCCCACCGGCGTGGGCACCGTGGTCGAGGACGGCAAGCAGAAAATCACCATCCAGGGCGTCGAGTACCTGCTCGAACAGGCGCTGCGCGCCGACCTGGCCATCGTGCAGGCGCACAAGGCCGACCGCGCGGGCAACCTGCGCTACCGCCTGTCCGCGCGCAACTTCAATCCCATCGTGGCGCTCGCGGCCGACAAGGTGATCGCCGAGACCGAGCATCTGGTGGAAGTCGGCGAGATCGACCCGGACGACGTGATGACCCCGGGCGTGCTGGTCGATTACATCGTGTGCCACTGAGAGGGAGAGAAAAAATGAATGCGAAAGAACTGATCGCGCGCCGCGTGGCGCTCGAACTCAACGACGGCGACGTGGTGAACCTGGGCATCGGCCTGCCGACCCTGGTGGCCAACTACCTGCCGGAAGACGTCACCATCACCCTGCAGTCGGAAAACGGTTTCCTCGGCCTTGGCCCGGTCACCGAAGAAGACCCCTACCTGGTCAACGCCGGCGGCCAGCCTTGCGGCATGGTGCCGGGCGCGGCGATGTTCGACAGCGCCTTCTCCTTCGCGCTGATCCGCGGCGGCCACGTGGATGCCTGCGTGCTCGGCGGCCTGGAGGTGGACCAGCACGCCAACCTGGCCAACTGGATGGTGCCGGGCAAGATGGTGCCGGGCATGGGCGGCGCCATGGACCTGGTGACCGGCGCGCGCCGCGTGATCATCGCCATGGAGCATTGCGCGAAGAACGGTGCGCCGAAGATCCTCAAGGAATGCACGCTGCCGCTCACCGCCAAGGGCAAGGTCAGCACCATCGTCACCGAACTGGCGGTATTCGAGTTCGAGGACGGCGTGCTGACCCTGTGCGAACACGCGCCCGGCGTCGATCTGGCGCAGATCCGCGCCAGTACCGCGGCGGATTTCGCGGTTTCGCCGGACTTCGCTGAAATGCAGATCAGCCAGACGGGGATGCCATCATGATCGGCCAGATTTCGCGCTTCATGAGCAACTTCGTCAGCCGGTATCTGCCCGATCCGCTGATCTTCGCGCTGCTGCTCACGCTGATCACCTACTTCAGCGCGCTCGGGCTGACCGACAGCACGCCGGCCAGCCTGGTGAAGATGTGGGGCGACGGCTTCTGGAACCTGCTGGCCTTCGGCATGCAGATGGCGCTGATCGTGGTCACCGGCCACGCGCTCGCCAGTTCCGGTCCGGTCAAGAACCTGCTCGGCATCACGGCCTCCATCGCCAAGACCCCGGTACAGGGGGTGATGCTGGTGACCTTCATCGGCTCCATCGCCTGCATCATCAACTGGGGTTTCGGCCTGGTGGTCGGCGCCATGTTCGCCCGCGAGGTGGCGCGGCGCATTCCGGGTTCGGACTACCCGCTGCTGATCGCCTGCGCCTACATCGCCTTCATGACCTGGGGCGGTGGCTTCTCCGGCTCCATGCCCTTGCTGGCGGCCACGCCGGGCAACCCGGTGGCGCACTACATGGTCACCGAGGCCAACCCGGACGGCATCATCCCGATTACCCAGACCATCTTCACCGGCTACAACATCTTCATCACCCTGGGTCTGGTCGTGCTGCTGCCCTTCGTCACCCGCATGATGTTCCCCAAGAACGGCCAGGTGGTGACGGTAAACCCGGCGCTGCTGGCGCCGGAGCCGGACTTCCAGAAGAAGATCGGCCCGGACGCCAGCGTGGCCGAGAAGATGGAGGAAAGCCGCCTGCTGTCGTGGATCATCGGCCTGCTGGGGGTCTCCTACCTGGTGATCTACTTCCGCGCGAAGGGCTTCAACATCACCATCAACACGGTGAACCTGATCTTCCTGATCGCCGGCATCCTGCTGCACAAGACGCCGATGGCCTACATGCGCGCGGTTTCGCACGCGGCCAAGAGCACCGCGGGCATCCTCATCCAGTTCCCGTTCTACGCAGGCATCCAGTTGATGATGGAGCACTCCGGCCTGGGCGGGCTGATCACCGACTTCTTCATCGACATCGCCACCAAGGACACCTTCCCGGTACTGACCTTCCTCAGCTCCGCGATGATCAACTTCGCGGTGCCCTCGGGCGGTGGCCACTGGGTGGTGCAGGGCCCCTTCGTCATCCCCGCCGCACAGGCGCTGGGGGCCGACCTGGGCAAGGCGACGATGGCGATCGCCTACGGCGAGCAGTGGATGAACATGGCGCAGCCGTTCTGGGCGCTGCCGGCGCTGGCCATCGCCGGCCTGGGCGTGCGCGACATCATGGGCTACTGCATGACCGCGCTGATCTTCACCGCGCCGATCTTCCTGATCGGGCTGTGGTTCTTCTGAACAGGAGAGGACTTACACCATGGAAAACATCGTAATCGTCAGTGCCACACGCACCCCCATCGGCACCTTCAACGGCGCCCTGGCCCCGGTGAGCGCGGCGGAACTGGGCGCGGTGGTGATCCGCGAGGCCATCGCCCGCGCCGGCATCCAGGCCACCCAGGTGGATGAGGTGATCATGGGCCACGTGCTGCAGGCCGGCCAGGGGCAGAACCCGCCGCGCCAGGCCGCGCTGCGCGCCGGCGTGCCGGACGCGGTGCCGGTATTCGGGGTCAGCAAGGTATGCGGCTCCGGGCTGAAAAGCGTGACCCTGGCGGTGCAGGCGCTGCTCGCCGGAGATGCCGAAATCATCGTCGCCGGCGGCATGGAGAACATGTCCACCGCGGCCTATGTGCTCGACAAGGCGCGCTGGGGCTACCGCATGGGCAACGGCCAGCTGATCGACACGATGATCTCCGACGGCCTGAGCTGCGCCATGAACCTGTACCACATGGGCATCACCGCCGAGAACGTCGCCGAGAAGCACGGCATCACCCGCGAGGCGCAGGATGCCTTCGCGCTGCGTTCCCAGCAGCGCGCCTCCAAGGCGGTGGCCGACGGCGTGTTCGACAAGGAGATCGTTCCGGTGACCATCGCCTCGCGCAAGGGCGACATCGTCTTCGCCCGCGACGAGTATCCGCGCGCCGACGTCACCGCCGAGGGGCTGGCCAAGCTCAAGCCGGCCTTCAAGAAGGACGGCACGGTGACCGCCGGCAACGCCTCGGGCATCAACGACGGCGCCGCCGCCGTGGTGCTGATGACCGAGCGCAAGGCCAAGGAACTGGGCCTGCAGCCGCTCGCCCGCGTGCGCGGCTACGCCAGCGCCGGGGTCGATCCCGCGCTGATGGGCCTGGGCCCGGTGCCGGCCACGCGCAAGGCGCTCGCCAAGGCCGGCCTGCAGTTGGGCGACATCGACCTGATCGAGGCCAACGAGGCCTTCGCCGCGCAGTCGCTGGGCGTGGCGGCGGAGCTGGGTTTCGACCCCGACAAGGTCAACGTGCATGGCGGCGCCATCGCCCTGGGCCATCCCATCGGCGCCAGCGGCACGCGCATCCTGGTCACCCTGCTGCACGGCATGCAGGCGGCCGATGCGCAACTCGGCCTAGCCACGCTGTGCATCGGCGGCGGCCAGGGCACGGCGGTGATCGTCGAGCGCGTCTGATCCGGCACGCGTGAACCGAACAGGGGCCCGGCCGCGCCACATGCGGCCGGGCCCCTGTCTTTTGTTGCTTGCTCAGGATTCCCGCGTGCCCTGCAGGTCGTGCTCCTGCAGCTTGTACAGCAGCGTGCGCTTGCTCACCCCGAGCGCCTTGGCGGTCAGTTCGCGGTGGCCGTTGTGCTGGCGCAGCGTGCTTTCGATCAGTTCGCGCTCGAAGTTCTTCACGCATTCCTTCAGGCTGCTCTCGCCCGCGCGCAGCGTGGGGAAGGCATCGTCGCCGTCGGGCCGGCCGATCTGCGCGGGCAGGTCTTCCACGCCGATGAAGGCGCCGGCGGCGAGGATCACCGCGCGCTCCACCGCGTTGGACAGTTCGCGGATGTTGCCCGGCCAGGGGTAGACATTCATCGCGGCGATGGCCTCGGGCGAGAAGTCGATGATCTTCTTGTCGTTCTCCGCGCAGAAGCGCTGCATGAAGTGGCGCGCCAGCAGCACGATGTCCGCCGGGCGCTCGCGCAGCGGCGGCGGGTTGAGGGTCATCACGTTGAGGCGGTAGAACAGGTCCTGGCGGAAGGTCCCCGCCTCCACCATGTCTTGCAGATCGCGGTTAGTCGCGGCGATCAGACGGAAATCGGTCTTGATCGGATGCAGCCCGCCGATCGGCTCGAATTCCTTTTCCTGCAGCACGCGCAGGAATTTCACCTGCAAGGCGGGCGACATCTCGCCCACCTCGTCGAGCAGCAGGGTGCCGTGGTTGGCGCGCCAGAACAGGCCGGGCTGGCTGCTCTGCGCGCCGGTGAACGCGCCCTTCTCGTGGCCGAACAGCGTGCTTTCCAGCAGGCTCTCCGGCAGGGCGCCGCAATTGACCTTGATGAACGGGCCGGTGGCGCGCTTGCTGTGGTAGTGGATGGCCTTGGCGACCAGTTCCTTGCCCGTGCCGCTCTCGCCGACGATCAGCACGGTGGCGTTGGTCTGCGACACCTTGGCGATGTTGCGGCACACCTCCATCATGTTCGGGCAGTCGGTGAGGATGCGCTCGTGGCGGTCGTTGCTGTTGGGCAGTTCGATGCAGTGCAGCGCGGGCGCGGCGCGGCTCAGCGTGCTCAGTTCCAGCGCCTTGCCGATGAGCTGCTTGAGGTCCTCGACGTCGAAGGGTTTGACGATGTAGTCGAAGGCGCCGAGCTTGAGCGCATCCACCGCCGTTTCCACGCCGGCGTAGGCGGTCATCAGGATCATCGGCACTTCGGCGCGCATCTCCTTCATCCGCCGCAGGGCCTCCAGCCCGTCCACGCCGGGCATGCGGATGTCCAGCAGCACCAGGTCGAAGGCCTCGGCGCGGAAGGCATCGATGGCCTGCGCGCCATCGGCCACGCAGACGGTCCGGTAGCCTTCCTTCTCCAGCACCACGGAGATCAGCCGGCGCACGCTGTCCTGGTCGTCGGCAATCAGTATTCGATGAGACGGCATTGCAAACTCCGGTTCTACGCGGCGGGCAGGTGGATGGTGGCCACGGCCCCGCCGCCGGGGTGATTCTCCAGCACGATGCGCCCGCCGTGCGAGGCGACGATCTTCTGCGCCACCGCCAGCCCCAGGCCGGTGCCGGCGGGCTTGGTGGTGAAGAACGGGGCGAAGATCTTGTCGCCCAGTTCCACGTCGATGCCGCCGCCGGTATCGCGGATGCGCACGCACTGGTAGCGCCCGTCCGCCGACAGGCCGGATTCGATGGTCACCCGGCCCTGGCCGTCGATGGCCTGGATGGCGTTGATCAGCAGGTTGAGCAGCACCTGCTTGATCAGGTTGCGGTCCAGGTAGAGATCGGCGAGCCCGGCGTCCAGCCGGGTATCGAAGTCCACCTGCGCCGCGCCGGGCGAGGACTTCACCAGGATCAGGGTTTCGCGGATCAGTTCGTTGACGTCGGAGAGCACAAAGAAATTCTTCGCCGGCTTGGAGAAGTCGAGCAACTGCTGGATGACCAGATTGATGGAATCCACGCCCTGCAGAATGATGGCGATGAATTCCTCCTTCTCCGCCGGGCTGACGTCGTCGCGCAGGCACTGCACGAAGCCGCGCACCGCGGTCAGCGGGTTGCGGATCTCGTGCGCCACGCCGGCCATCAGTTCGCCGATGGCGGCCAGCCGCTGGCTCTGCTCGGCGATGTTCTGCATTTCCTTCTGCGCGGTGATGTCCTTGAACACCACCACCGCGCCGATGATCTCGCCGTGCTTGTTCTTCAGGTGGCTGGCGCTGGAGACCACCTTGAACACCTTGCCGGCCGCCGGGAAGTCCAGCTCCACGCCGACGTGGTCGCGCCCGTGGCGCAGGGTGTCGAGCAGCGGGCTCTGGAAGTGCTCGTCGTCGACGATGCTGTGGTAGGGCTTGCCCGCCGCCTCGGCCAGCGTCCAGCCGGTGATCTTCTGCGCGGCCGGATTCATCATGGTGATCTCGCCGTGCATGTTCACGGTGATCACGCTGTCGACGATGCTGTCGAGGATCATCTCGGTCATCGACTTGGCCTCGCTAAGCGCGGAGGCCAGGTGGTTCACCCCGTCGACGATCTCGTTCATCTCGCCCTTGAGCGGCTGGATGTTGCGGTGCAGGTCGGTGCTCAGCCCCTGCACGCCCTGCTTGATGATGGTGATGTCGTTCTGCAGGCGGTTGGAGATCAGCAGGGTGAGGAACACGCTGACCGAGATGCACAGCAGGCTGATCAGGATGATGTTCTTGTCCATCATCATGGTCTGCCGGTCGATGTCGGACACCAGCTCGTTGGCCCACACGTAGCCCAGCACCCGCCCCTCGCGCACCACCGGCACCATCGCGTTCATGATGTCGCCGCGCACCTGCGGCCCCTTCCATACCTCGGCGGCGGCGCTTTCCATCACCCGCCGGCCGGGGTGGTCGGACGCGATCGGCGTGCCCACGGTGCGGCCGTTCTCGCGGTCCGGCGCGTAGACGACGATGGCGTCGAGCGCCCGGTTGTAGTACCCCGCGCCCACCCCCGGCAGGTGGCGCACCAGCGCCTCGACGCGCGGCGACAGGCGCTCGTGCAGGCGGCGGATCTGCTCGGCGGCCGGCAGCGCCGCATCGGCTTCGTCGAAGGCATCGCCCAGTTCCTGGTCGAGCAGCGCGGCCACCGAGAACAGCTTGCCTTCCTTTTCCTGCATCAGCAGTTCGATGCCCTGGCGCTCCACGAAGAACGCGATGCACAGCGTGGACAGACACACCGTTGCGATGGTCAGCATCAGCATCTTCGCGTGGAAGGTTTCCGGGTAGATCCTGCGCAGCCACTGCAACTTCATTCTGGTCCTTCCCTGCCCGGAAACCACCCCGGCGCGGGTGCCTCCGCCCATCGGCCGCCTCGCGCGGCAAGACCCGTCAGGCTATACCCGCGGGGCTTCGGCTACAATGCCCGCCAATCCAAGAACCCCTGCGAAACCCCCTCGCAGCGCGACGCCGAGCACTTCCGATGACCCAGCACAACGCCTCCGACAAAGCCCCCGCCAGCAACTTCATCCGCAACATCGTCGAAGAAGACCGGCTCAACGGCAAATGGCAGGGCCGCGTGGAAACCCGCTTCCCGCCCGAACCCAACGGCTACCTGCACTACGGCCACGCCAAGTCGATCTGCCTGAACTTCGGCCTCGCCGAACAGTACGGCGGCACCTGCCACCTGCGTTTCGACGACACCAACCCGGAGAAGGAAGAGCAGGAGTACGTCGATGCCATCATCGACGCGGTGCGCTGGCTGGGCTTCGACTGGGGCGAGCACCTGTACTTCGCCTCGGACTACTTCGACAAGATGGCCGCATGTGCCGAATCGCTGATCCGCGCCGGCAAGGCCTACGTGGATTCGCTCTCCGCCGAGGACATGCGCGCCTGGCGCGGCACGCTCACCGAACCGGGCAAGGACAGCCCCTACCGCACGCGCAGCGTGGAAGAGAACCTCGATTTGTTCGCCCGCATGCGCGCCGGCGAATTCGCCGACGGCACCCACGTGCTGCGCGCCAGGATCGACATGGCCAGCCCCAACCTCAACCTGCGCGACCCGGCCATCTACCGCATCCGCAAGGTGGCCCACCACCGCGCCGGCGACCAGTGGTGCGTGTACCCGATGTACACCTTCGCGCACCCCATCGAAGACGCCATCGAAAACATCACCCACTCCATCTGCACACTGGAGTTCGAGGACCAGCGTCCGTTCTACGATTGGTTGCTCGACGCGCTGGCCGAAGCCGGCCACTTCCCGCGCCCGCTGCCGCAGCAGATCGAGTTCGCCCGCCTCAACCTCACCTACGTGGTGCTCTCCAAGCGCAAGCTGATCCAGTTGGTCGACGAAGGCTTTGTCGCCGGCTGGGACGACCCGCGCCTGCCCACGCTGATCGGCGCGCGCCGGCGCGGCTACACGGCGGAAGGCTTCCGCCGCTTCGCCGAGCGCATCGGCGTGTCCAAGGCGGATTCGTGGATCGACATCAGCGTGCTGGAAGAATGCATGCGCGAGCACCTCAACGAAGCCGCCGAACGCCGCGTGGCCGTGCTCGACCCGCTCAAGCTGATCCTCACCAACTACCCGGAAGGCCAGTCCGAGCTCTGCCAGGCCCCCAACCACCCGCTCAAGCCGGAACTGGGCAAGCGCGACATGCCTTTCGGCCGCGAACTGTGGATCGAGCGCGAGGACTTCATGGAAGAGCCGGTGAAGGGCTACCACCGCCTCTACCCCGGCAACATGGCACGCCTGCGCTACGGCTTCGTCGTACGCTGCACCGGCTGCGAGAAGGACGCCTCTGGCCGCGTCACCGCCGTGCTCGCCGAGTACCTGCCGGATTCCAAGTCCGGCACGCCGGGCGCGGACAACTACAAGGTCAAGGGCAACCTGCACTGGGTATCCGCCGCCCACGGCCATCCAGCCGAAGTGCGCCTGTACGACCGCCTGTTCGCCCACCCGCACCCCGGCGCGCGCCGCGAAGGCGACGCGGAAGGGCTGGAGCGCAGCTTCCTCGACGACCTCAATCCGGATTCGGTGCGCGTCATCCAGGCATGGCTGGAACCCTCGCTGAAGGACGCGAAGCCCGAGGAGCGCTTCCAGTTCGAGCGCCACGGCTACTTCGTCGCCGACCGCGTGGATTCGCGCGAGGGTGCGCCGGTGTTCAACCGCGCGGTGACCCTCAAGGACACCTGGAAGAAGTAGATACCCGAATTTGCCCGTGGCCGCGATCCGGGTAGCATGGCAGGCATGCTGAAAGGAAGCGGAGCATGACCCACAGGCTGCGCGGCGCCCTCATCGCCATTGCGACCGTGGCCGCATTGGCCGCACTGGTGCTCTGGCTCAACCGGCCCCAGCCGCTGCCGGTGCTCGCCCAGGCCGCCGAACGCGGCCGGGTGGAAGCCAGCGTGTCCAACACCCGCGCCGGCGAGGTGGAAGCCTGCCAGCGCACCCGGCTGTCCACCATCCTGGGCGGACGCATCGACTACCTCGGCATCAAGGAAGGCGACCGCGTCGAAGCCGGCCAGGTGTTGATGCGCCTGTGGCACCAGGATCTCAGCGCGCGCGCCCAGGTGGCCGAGGCGCAACTCGCCACCGCGAAGAGCCGCGCACACGAAGCCTGCACCGTGGCCGTCAACGCCGAGCGCGAGGCCGAACGCCAGGAGGCGCTGGCCGCGCGCGGCTTCGTCTCCGCCTCACGGGTGGAGAGCGCCCGCACCGACGCCGAAGCACGCCGCGCCGCCTGCACCAGCGCGCACGCCGACATGGCCACCGCCGAACGCCAGCTCGCCGCGGCGGACATCGACCTGGGCCGCATCGTCATCGTCGCCCCATTCGCCGGCACCGTGGCGAAGATCACCGGCGAACTGGGCGAATACTCCACCCCCTCGCCGCCCGGCGTACCCACCCCGCCGGCCATCGACCTGATCGACGACTCCTGTCTGTACGTGAAGGCGCCGATGGACGAGGTGGATGCGCCGCGCATCCGTCCCGGCATGACGGCGCGGGTCAGCGTGGACGCCCTGCCCGGCCGCCACTTCGAAGCCACGGTGCGGCGGGTGGCGCCCTTCGTGTCCGCCCAGGAGCGCCAGGCGCGCACGGTGGACATCGACGTGGATTTCGCTTCGCAGGACGAGGCCCGCGGCCTGCTGGTGGGCTACAGCGCCGACGTGGAGATCGTCCTGGACAGCCGCGACGACGTGCTGCGCATCCCTTCCTCCGCGCTGCGCGGCGGCAATACCGTGCTGGTGATCGGCGCCGATGGAGTGCTGGAGGAGCGCGCCCTGCAGACCGGCGTGGCGAACTGGGAGTACACCGAGGTCGCCGCCGGGCTGGCCGAAGGCGAACGGGTGGTCACCTCGCTGGAGCGCGAGGGTGTGCGCCCCGGCGCGCGGGCCGTTCCTGAGACCACAAACACTCGCTGAATTAGCAGGTCCCTCCCCTTGAAGGGGAAGGGACCTGCTAACGGACGCCAGACATGTCCCATCAACAACGAAACACTGCACCAGGCCGCTCATGGCACTGATCGAACTCGACGGCATCGAGCGCATCTTCACCCTGGGCGACAGCCAGGTGCATGCGCTGCAGTCCGTGAGCCTGCGCATCGAGGCCGGCGAATACCTGTCGGTGATGGGGCCGTCCGGCTCGGGCAAGTCCACCCTGCTCAACCTGCTCGGCCTGCTCGACCGCCCCAACGCCGGCCACTACCGCCTGGAAGGACGCGACGTCACCACGCTGGATGCCAATGAGCAAGCCGCACTGCGGCGCGAACGCATCGGCTTCGTATTCCAGAGCTTCCATCTGGTGCCACGCCTGTCGGCCGCCGAGAACATCGCCCTGCCACTGATGCTGGCCGGCCTGCCGGTGGCCGAGCGCCACACGCGGGTGGCCGCCGCGCTGCACGACTTCGGCCTGGAGGGCCGCGCCGGCCACCGCCCGGACCAGCTCTCCGGCGGCCAGCGCCAGCGCGTGGCGATCGCCCGCGCCACCATCATGCGCCCGGCGCTGCTGCTGGCCGACGAACCCACCGGCAACCTGGATCGCGCCACCGGCCAGGAGGTCACCCGCCTGCTCGAAGAACTCAACGCCGGCGGCGTGACGCTGATCGTGGTCACCCATGACCCGGCGATGGGTGAACGCGCACATCGGCGCATCCGCATGGAAGACGGACGCATCGTCGGCGACCTGCGCCGGGGTGTGCCGCCGGCGGGCTGATGCACACCGCGGACACGCTGCGCTTCGCCACCCGCGCGGCCGCCGGCAACCTGCTGCGCACCGCGCTGATGGTGCTGGCGATGGCCATCGGCGTGGCTGCGGTGGTGGTGCTCACCGCGCTGGGCGACGGCGCGCGGCGCTACGTGGTGGGCGAATTCGGCGCCCTGGGCAGCAACCTGATCATCGTGTTGCCGGGGCGCTCCGAGACCGGCGGCATCAACCCGGGCAGCTTCGTCACCGCCACGCCGCGCGACCTCACCGTGGAAGACGCCGAGGCCCTGCTGCGCTCGCCCTGGGTCGCCCGCATCGCGCCACTGTCGGTCGGCAGCGGCGAAATCTCCACCGGCGGACGGCTGCGCGAGGTGACGGTGGTGGGCACCAGTGCCGACTTCACCGTGGTACGCCAGCTCGACGTGGCCGCCGGCAGCTTCCTGCCGCGCGAGGACCTGCGCCGCAGCACCAACGTGGCGGTGATCGGTGCCACCATCCAGCGCGAACTGTTCGGCGTGGAGCCCGCGGTCGGCCGCCTGGTGCGCATCGGCGACCGGCGCTTCCGCGTGATCGGCGTGATGGCCGCCGCCGGCCAGGGCCTGGGCATGAACACCGACGAAATGGTGATCGTGCCGGTGGGTGCCGCACTGGCGATATTCGACACCAACACCCTGTTCCGCATCCTGGTCGAGGCGCGCGACCGCGGCGCGCTGGAAGCGGCCAAGGCCGACATCGCCGAGATCATCCGCAGCCGCCATGCCGGCGAGGAGGACGTGACCCTGCTCACCCAGGACGCAGTGCTCGCCACCTTCGACCGCATCCTCGCCACGCTGACCCTGGCGGTGGCCGGCATCGCCGCGATCAGCCTGGCGGTGGCCGGCATCCTGGTGATGAACGTGATGCTGGTGTCGGTAACCCAGCGCACTGCCGAAATCGGCCTGCTGAAGGCGCTCGGCGCCGAGCCGCGCACCATCCGCCGCGTCTTCCTGGCCGAAGCCGCCCTGCTCTCGCTCGCCGGCGGGCTGGCCGGGCTGGCGCTGGGCCACGGGGGCGCCGCGCTGCTGCGCCTGGCCTGGCCGGTGCTGCCGGCCTGGCCGCCGGACTGGGCGGTGGCCGCCGGGCTGGGCACCGCGCTGGTCACCGGCGTGCTGTTCGGCGTGCTGCCGGCACGCCGCGCCGCCCGGCTCGACCCGGTGCAGGCGCTGGGGAAGAAATAGCCCATGGCCTGGCGCGACTTCCTCTGGCTGGCGCTGCGCGCCCTCACCGCCCACCGCCTGCGCAGCTTCCTGACCCTGCTCGGCATCGCCGTGGGCATCGCCGCGGTGATCCTGCTCACCTCGATCGGCGAAGGCCTGCACCGCTACATGCTGGCCGAATTCACCCAGTTCGGCACCAACATCATCGAGGTCACTCCCGGGCGCCAGGGCGTGGGCGGCGGCCCGCCCGGCGTGCCCAACACCGCGCGCGAACTCACGCTGGAAGACGCCGCCGCGCTCGAACGCCTGCCCAAGGTCACCGGCGTCACCCCGGTGGTGTTCGGCAACACCGAGGTGCAGGGCAACGGCCGGGTGCGGCGCACCGCCATCTACGGCGTGGGCAGCGGCTTCGTCGACGTGGTGACCATGCGGGTCGGCAGCGGGAGCTTTCTGCCGCCGGACGACCCGGCCCATGCACGCGCCTTCGTCGTACTGGGCGCCAAGCTCAAGCGCGAACTGTTCGACGAGGCCAGCGCACTGGGCGAACGGGTGCGCATCGGCGGCGAGCGCTACCGGGTGATCGGCGTCATGGAGGAAAAGGGCCAGGTGCTCGGCTTCGACCTCGACGACATGGCCTACATCCCGGCCGGCCGGGCGATGGCCCTGTTCCGCCTCGACGGGCTGCTGGAAATCAACGTCTCCTATGCCGAAGGCGTGCCGGCAGCCGGCGTGGCCGCCGACATCCGCCGCGTGCTCACCGCCCGCCACGGCCGCGAGGACTTCACCCTGACCACCCAGGAAGACATGCTGCGCACGCTGTCCAACATCCTCGGCATCCTGACCCTGGCGGTCGGCGCGCTGGGCGGCATCTCACTGGCGGTGGGCGCGGTGGGCATCGTCACCATCATGACCATCGCGGTGGCCGAACGCACCAACGAAATCGGCCTGCTGGTGGCGCTGGGCGCGCGGCGCGGCACCGTGCTGGGGCTGTTCCTCGCCGAGGCGGTGCTACTCTCCGCGCTGGGCGGTGCGCTCGGCCTCGCCGCCGGCATCGGCGTCGCCCAACTGGTCGGCCTGCTCGCCCCGGCCCTGCCGGTCGGCACGCCCTGGCAGTTCGTCGTGCTCGCCGAACTGATGGCGATATCCATCGGGCTCGTCGCCGGCGTGCTGCCGGCGCGCCGCGCCGCCGGCCTGGACCCGGTCGAGGCACTGCGCGCCGAGTAGCCGTTTCCCCATCCCTTGTTTGCGCCAGATCAAACGCCGCGCCGCCGCCGCCGCAATGGCGGACCGGCGGGTCTAGAGTAAAAGTAGCCGGCAGCAGCGGCCGCATGGGTCGTGGCCGCACAGACTACATAACAGGAGGGGATCATGAGCTTCTTCGACTCACCGATCGCGCGCTGCGAGCGAGTCCACGAGATCGTCCTGCTCGACGAGACGCAAGAGGAATGCGCGCGGGAACACAACTGTCCGCCAGGGCAGATATGCCCGCTGGCAGGCTGTTTCACCAGCATCAGCGGCCTGGATCCGGGGGACGAGGCGATGTATGCCGCTCCCCATCACAAGGGGTCCCGCCGGAGCCGCAGCACGGCCCCCCGGGCGCAGGCCTGACAGCGGCACCCGTTTGCCGCGCGCCTGAGCGGCGGAGCACAACCCCCGGCGCGGGCGCGCAGCGAAACCAGCGAAAGCCTCCCGCAAGCCGCGCAATGCGGCGCGGGAGGTTTTGCATGCCTCATCCGCAGTCGTTCCGCTTGCGGGGGTTCCGTCCCTTCTTCCTCCTTGCCCTCCCCCTTCCAACCATCCCTCGCCGCACCGTGTCCTTGTACTCCATGCACGCTTTCATCCTCCTCCGTACGACGCTTGCAGGATGAGAATGAGAACTTATACTGTCAACTTGATCCACATCAAAGCAGCCTCTCCCGCTCCTACGCAGAGCCCGGCCGGATTCACGAACGCGGGGCAAGAGGAGTATGCATGGATACTGTCACCGAACCGGCCAGCGCCGCGGCCGGCAAGCTGGACGAACGCTACCGCCGCCTGATCGCCGCCGAACCCGGACTGCGCATCCGCGACGCGGCCGAACGCCTGGGCAGCAGCGAACTGGCCCTGCTGCGCCTGGGGCACGGCGGCGAGGCCACACTTCTGGGCGGCGACTTCGCCGCGCTGCTGCAGGAGGCTGGCAGCCTCGGACGGGTGATGGCGCTGACCCGCAACGCCTGCTGCGTGCACGAGCGCAAGGGCGTATATGAAAAGTTCGCCTTCTACGCCGAAGGCGTCGGCCTGACCGTGGGCAAGGACATCGACCTGCGCCTGTTCATGCGCCACTGGCGGCACGGCGTGGCCGTCGAGCAGACGCGCGGCGAACGCCGCGCGCGCAGCCTGCAGTTCTTCGACGCCGACGGCCATGCGGTGCACAAGATCCACCTGCTCGAAGACAGCGACACCGGCGCGTTCGCACGCCTGGTCGCGCGCCATGCCGGCCGCCCGCCGCCCGCCGCGGCGCCCGACGAGGCCGCCGAACCGCTGCTCACCGACGAAGCGCTGGCCGACGCGGGGGTTTTCCACGCCGAGTGGGACGCCCTGCGCGACACCCACGACTTCGCCGGCCTGCTCAAACGCCACCATCTCGACCGCCGCGCCGCCTTCCGCCTCGCCGGCCCGCGGCGCGCCGAACGGCTCGACCGCCTCGCCCACCGCGCGGTATTCGGCGGCGCGCAGGCTCAGGGGCTGGCGATCATGGTGTTCGTCGGCAACCGCGGCTGCATCCAGATCCATACCGGCCCGGTGGTCCATCTCAGGCAGACCGGCGACTGGTTCAACGTGCTCGACCCGGACTTCAACCTGCACCTGCTGGAACCCCTGGTCGACCAGGCCTGGCTGGTGCGCAAACCCACCGTCGACGGCACCGTGACCTCGGTGGAGTGCTACGACGCCGCGGGCAGGCCGCTGATGTTCGTGTTCGGCCGGCGCAAGCCGGGCGAGGCCGAGAACGCCGCCTGGCGCGCGCTGGCCGAGGCCGCGCCGCGCCACGGAGCGCAGCCATGAACGGGGCGCTGCGTGGTGCCCTGCTGCTCGCGGTGCTGCTCGCCGCGCCGGTCTGCGCCGAAGGTCCGCAGCGGGTGCTCAGCGCCGGCGCCCACGTCACCGAGATCATCTACGCGCTCGGCGCCGAGGACCGCCTGGTCGGCGCCGACAGCCAGAGCATCTACCCGCCCGCCGCGCAGCAGTTGCCGCAGATCGGCTACGTGCGGCAGATCTCGGTGGAGGGCGTGGCCGCGCTGGAGCCGGAGCTGCTGCTCGCCGGCCACGACCTCGGGCCGGCAAGCGCCGTGGCCCAGTTGCGTACCTTGGGCATCGAACTGGTGCAGACCGGCCCGGCGCAGTCCATCGAGGAAACCGCCGAGCGCATCCGCGTGGTCGGCGAAGCGCTCGGCATGCCCGACGACGGCCGGCTGCTCGCCGACCGCGTGGCAGCCCGCGCCCAGCGCATCAGCGCGCACTACCGCGCGCTGCCGCAGCCGCCGCGCGCGGCGCTGTTCCTCGGCCGCGGCGCGGGCAGCGGCACTGGCGCCGGGCGCGATTCGGCCGGCGACGCGATGATCCGCCTGGCCGGCGGCATCAACGCGCTGGACGGCATGAGCGGCTTCAAGCCGGTCTCGGCCGAGGCACTGGTCGCCGCCGCGCCCGAGGTCGTCGTGCTGACCACCCACATGGTCGATGCCGCCGGCTCGCTGGAACAGGCGATCGATGCCGTGCCCGGCCTGCGCGACACGCCCGCTGCACAGAGCGGCCGCGTGGTCGCACTGGACATCGTCGAGCTGTTCTCCTTCGGCCCGCGGCTGCCCGAGGCCATCGCCCGCCTGGGCGCCGCCTTCCATCCACAGCACCCCGTTGCCGATCCACACTGAGGCATGGAGGCCAGCCTGAAACCACCCGACGGCCTCGCCAGCCCCCTGCCGGCCGGCGCGGGCCGTCCGCTGCTGCGCCTGTCGGCGAGCGCGCTGCTCGCGGTGCTGCTCGCCGGCGCGCTGCTGCTGTCGGTCACCCAGGGGGCTGTGCAGCTCAGCGTCGCACAGATCGGCGCGATCCTGCTCGAACGCCTCGGCTTCGGCGTCGACGTGGCCTACACCACCATCCAGGCCAACGTGCTGCTCAACGTGCGCCTGCCGCGCGTGGTGCTCGCCCTGCTGGTGGGCTGCGGCATGGCGGCGGCCGGCGCGGCCATGCAGGCGCTGTTCCGCAACCCGCTCGCCGACCCCGGCATCGTCGGCGTGTCGAGCGGCGCCGCGCTCGGCGCGGTGGCCTGGATCGTGCTGGCCGGCAAGATCGCCTGGCTGGGCGCGCTGTCCGGCTGGCTGGGCAGCTACGCGCAGCCCGCGGCGGCCTTCGTCGGCGGCGTGCTGGCGAGCTGGCTGATCTACCGCCTGGCACGGCTGGCCATCGCCGACGGGCAGACCCTGATGCTGCTGCTCGCCGGCATCGCCTTCAGCGCGCTGGCCGGCGCCGCCACCGGGCTGCTCACCTACATCGCCGACGACCAGCAACTGCGTTCCATCACCTTCTGGACCATGGGCAGCCTGGGCGGCGCCGGGTGGGCGGAAATCCGCACCCTGGCGGTGTTCATCCTGCCCGCAACGGCCGGCCTGCTGATGCTGGCGCGCCTGCTCGACGCGCTGCTGCTTGGCGAGGACGTCGCCGGCCACCTGGGCTTCGATCTGGCCCGCGTACGCCCGCTGCTGGTGATGCTGGTGGCGGTGCTGGTCGGCGCCTCGGTGGCGATGACCGGCATGATCGGCTTCATCGGCCTGATGGCCCCGCACATCGCCCGCCTGTGGATGGGGCCGGGCCACGTCCGCCTGCTGCCCGCCGCGGCGATGACCGGCGCGCTGCTGCTGGTGTGCGCCGACATGGCCGCGCGCACCGTGGCCGCGCCGGCCGAAGTGCCGGTGGGCCTGATCACCGCGCTGCTCGGCGGCCCGTTCTTTCTCGCCCTGCTCTCCGGGCGGCTTGGAGCACGCTGATGCTCGAAGCGCACCAGGCCGGCTTTTCAGTGCATGGCCGCAGGCTGCTCACGGGGGTCGATTTCCGCCTCGTGCCCGGCGAATGCGTGGCGCTGATGGGCCCGAACGGCGCCGGCAAATCCACGCTGCTGAAGCTCCTGAGCGGCGAACTGCATCCGCAGCCTGGCGAGGTGGTGCTCAACGGCCGGCCGATGCGGACGTGGACGATGCGCGCCCGCGCACGCGTGCGCGCGGTGCTGCCGCAGCACCTGGATCTGGCGTTTCCGTTCACCGCCTTCGAGGTCGCCCTGCTCGGCCGCACGCCGCATCACAGCGGCGCGCCCGGGCGGACCGACCGCGAACGGGTGCGCGAACTGCTCGCCCTGCTCGACGTGGCCCACCTGGCCGAACGGCCGTATACCCGGCTGTCCGGCGGCGAGCGCGCCCGCGTGCAGCTCGCCCGCGTGTTCGCCCAGATCTGGGACGACTGCGGGCCCGGCGGCCGCTACCTGCTGCTCGACGAACCCACCGCGCCGCTCGACATCGCCCACCAGCTCGCCCTGATGGAACGCCTCGCCGAGGTCGCCGGACGCGGCATCGGCGTGCTGATGATCGTGCACGACCTCAACCTCGCCGCCGCGCACTGCGACCGCATCGCGCTGCTGCGCGACGGCCGGCTGCTGCACGACGGCGCGCCACGGGAGGTGCTGACCGCCGAGCGGCTGCGCGAGACATTCGACGTGGATGCGGTGATCATGCCCCATCCGCGCCACGACCGCCCCTGGATCGCTTTCCATGCCCACGGCCCCACGGCGGCCTCCACGGACTGAATCCGGGAGCCGCCACGGGCCGCCGGGGCACCGCCTCCGCTTGCCATCCGCCGGCCACGACGCCGCACGAACCGACCGACAAGGAGCCCCCGATGCACACGCCAGACCCCGCCGCACAGCTCGCCGAGGCGCGCACCGCCGCGCAGCAGTTGCTGCACTCGGCGCGTTCGCTGATCCTCGCCAGCATCGACGAGCACGGTGCGCCGCTGGCCAGCTATGCGCCGTTCGCCCTCGACGAACACGGCGACTTCCTGATCGCGGTCAGCGGCCTGGCCGCCCACGGCCGCACGCTCGCGCACGACCGCCGGGTGTCGGTGCTGCTGATCGAGGACGAAGGCGCGGCGCGGCAGATCTTCGCCCGCCGGCGCCTGAACTTCGCCTGCACGGTGGACGCACTCGACGCCGCGGGCCGCACGGCCGCCTTCGCCGCGCTCGAAGCGCGCTTCGGCAGCATTGCCCGGCTGCTCGACGGTCTGCCGGACTTCAGCGCCTACCGCCTGCGCCGCGGCGCGGCGAATTTCGTCCTGGGCTTCGGCGCCGCATTCGCCTCGCCGTCCGGCGATCTCGCCGCCCTCGCTGCGCTGCGGCCGGAGAAAGAAACCTGAATCGCGGCCCGGCAATGCCGGGGCGCATACCCGCCGTCGTCGGCAAGCCGCGCCCGCCTTGCCTCGGCTTGGTATCAAAACTTTCCGCCACCCCACCCGCAGCGGGCCTTTGTGCGAGAATGCCGGGCGTTTTGCGCGCAGCACCGTCCGGTGCGCGCCCCTCACACGGAACCGCCCGCTTCCCATGGATTGGCTGCAAGTCGTCGTACTCTCGGTGGTACAAGGTCTCACCGAATTCCTGCCTATTTCCAGTTCCGCCCACCTGATCCTGGTGCCGGTCCTCACCGGCTGGCCCGATCAGGGTCTGGCCTTCGACGTCGCCCTGCACGTCGGCACCCTATCGGCAGTCGTGCTGTACTTCCGCCGGGAACTGAGCGACATGACCGTGAGTTGGACCCGCTCGCTCGCCACCCGCCGGCTCGACGCCGACGCGCGCCTGGCCTGGGCGGTGATCCTTGGCACCATTCCGGTCGGCCTGGCCGGACTGCTCGCGCAGGATCTGGTGGAAGCCCACCTGCGCTCCCCGGTGGTGCTGGCCGTCGGCATGATCGCCTTCGGCCTGCTGCTGGGCTGGGCGGACTGGCGGCAGCGCGGCACGCGCGACGAACACGAGATCACCTGGCGCGACGTGCTGGTGATCGGCTGCGCCCAGGCCCTGGCGCTGTTTCCCGGCACCTCGCGGGCGGGCATCACCATCACCGCCGCGCTGCTCACCGGCATGAGCCGCGAGGGCGCCTCGCGCTTTTCCTTCCTGCTTTCCATCCCGGTGATCGTGCTGGCTGGCGGGCTGGAAGCGCGCAAGCTGCTCACCAACGGACATCCGGTGGACTGGAGCACGCTGATCATCGGCGCGGTGCTCTCGGGCATCACCGCCTACCTGTGCATCCACTACTTCCTCGCCTTCATCCGGCGCATCGGCATGCAGCCCTTCGTCATCTACCGCCTGCTGCTGGGCGCGGTGCTGCTGTGGATCTATCTATAGGCACACCCAGCCCAGCGCACCCGCAACGATAATTCACGTTGTTCCCCTGCCCTGCGCAGGCCGTCTGAGCCAAGATGCGGCATCGGCCCGGCCACCCGGCCTGGCCTGCGTACATAGGGAATCCGGGATGAATCTTCTGACTTTTCTGATCGTCGGCCTGGTGGCCGGCTGGCTGGCCGGCGTGCTGGTGCGCGGTGGCGGACTCGGCCTGCTGGGCAATCTGGTGGTCGGCGTGATCGGTGCCGTGATCGGCGGCTCGCTGTTCGGCTTTCTCGGCCTGGGCGGCGGCCTGGTGGGCAGCATCGTGGTCGCCACGCTCGGCGCCATCGTGCTGCTGGTGCTGATCCGCGTCATCAAGCGCGCCTGAACGGCCGTGGACCGCAGCAGGCGGTCCGCGATCGCTCAGGCGCTGGCGTTGCCGGCGCGCGCGGCCTGCCCGACGTGCGCCGGAAAACGCCGCATCAGCCACACCAGCAGCGGCAGGCCCAGCAGGGCCAGCCCGGCGGTGATGAAGAAGAACACCGCCCAGTCGCCGTCCAGCCGGTCCACCATGTAGCCGGCCGAGGCCGACAGCCAGATGCGCGACAGATTGCCCAGCGAACTCAGCAGCGCGTACTGCGTGGCAGTGTAGGCCACGTTGCACAGGCCGGACAGGTAGGCGACGAAGGCCACGGTGACCAGCCCGCCGGTGAAGCTGTCGGACACCACTGCCACCGCCAGCATCCATTTCTGCTGCCCAACCATGGCCAGCGCCGCATAGGTGAGGTTGGTGCCCGCCGCCATCAGCCCGGCGACGAACAGCGCGCGCAGCACACCGATGCGCGCCGCCAGCACGCCGCCGAGGAACACCCCGACCAGATTGGCGGCGAAGCCGTAGAGCTTGGAGACCTCGGCGATGTCGGCCAGCGAAAAGCCCAGTTCGCGGTAGAACACGCCGGACATGCGGCCCAGCATGGCGTCGCCGAACTTGAACACGAAGACGAACACCAGCACCAGTACCCAGCCGTCGCGCCGCATGAACTCGGCGAAGGGCGCCACCACGGCATTGTACAGCCAGGCCGCGAGGGCCGCCGCGCGGGCCGGCATGCGCCCGGCGAAGCGCACGCGCACGGCATCCTCCTCGGCGGCCAGCGCAGCCGGCACGCCGCGCGTGGGTTCGGGGCTGCACAGGATGGCGACGATGCCCACCAGCACCGCCAGCGCCAGCACCTGATAGGACGCCTGCCAGCCGAAATACTGCGCCAGCAGCAGGCCGCCCGCGCCGCCCACCAGCGTGCCGCCCAGGTGCCAGCCCCAGATCGCCACCGCGGAGCCGGCACCATACTGTTCCGGTTCGAGCACGTCGATGCGGTAGGCGTCGATGACGATATCCTGGGTGGCGCTGGCCGTGGTGACCAGCAGCGTGGCCACCGCCATCATCCACAGGTGCTGGGCCGGCGCGGAGAACGACATCCACAGGATGGCTCCCATCAGCGCGAACTGGGTGGCCAGCGCCCAGCCGCGCCGCCGGCCGAAGCGCGTGGTGAGGCCAGGCAGATGCAGGCGGTCGATCAGCGGCGCCCACAGGAAGTTGATCGCGTACGGCGTGGCGGCCAGCGCGAACAGGCCGATGCTGGTGCGGCTGACGCCCTCGTCGCGCAGCCAGATCGACAGATTGGAGAACACCAGGGGCGCCGGCAGGCCGCTGGAAAAGCCCAGCGCCAGCAGGGTCAGCATGCGCCGGTTCCAGTACGTGGCGAAGGCCGCCGCCAGCCGGCCGCGCATCAGAAGCGCTCGTCCTCGCGCAGATAACGCCACTGCCCCACGGGCAGATCGCCCAGGCGCACCTTGCCGATGCGCACGCGCTTGAGGCCGACCACCTTCAGCCCGACCAGCTCGCACATGCGGCGGATCTGGCGCTTGCGGCCTTCGCGCAGGATGAAGTGCAACTGATCGCTGTTGGCCCATTCCACCTGCGCCGGGCGCAGCTTGCGGCCATCGAGTTCCAGCCCGTGGTTGAGCAGCGCCAGCCCTTCGGCGGAAAGCTCGCCCTCCACGCGCACCAGGTATTCCTTCTCGACCTTGGAATCCTCGCCGATCAGTTGGCGCGCCACCCGGCCGTCCTGGGTGAACACCAGCAGGCCGGTGGAGTCGATGTCCAGCCGCCCGGCGGGCGCCAGGCCCTTCAACTGGCTGGGATGGAAGTTCTGCGCCGCGCCGCGGTCGAACTGGTTGTCCGCGTTCACCAGCACCACCGCCGGCTCGTAGCCCGGCTCCGGCTGGCCGGAGACGTAGCCCACCGGCTTGTGCAGCAGGATGGTGACCCATTGCGCCTGCTGGCGGCGGGCTTCCGGTGCCAGGGTGATGTCGGCGCCGGGATCGATGCGCGTGCCCAGTTCGGTGATGCGCCGGCCATCGACGAACACCCAGCCGCGCTCGATCAGCCCGTCGGCCTCGCGCCGCGAGCACAGCCCGCGCTCGGCCATGATCTTGGACAGGCGCACGCCCTCGTCGGCGGGGCGTTCGGAACGCGCGGGTGCCGGACGCGCCGGCGCCGGGGCGCGCGCGGAGCGTTCGTCGGTACGCGCACGCGGCGCGCCGCCGCCCGCCGGCCGTGGTGTACGCGGCGCGGGCGTTTCATCCCGGCCGAAGCGGCCGGCGGGCTTGGCACGGCCACCGGGTTCCGCACGCTCATTGGCTCTGGAACGCTTCGCGAAGTCCGCGCGCTCCGCCCGGGGGCGTTCTTCGGTCTTCCTCCGCCCCTCGAAACCCAGACGCGCATCGCCGCCCGGACGCGCGGCGGAACGGCGGCCCTCGTCGTCGCGGGGACGCGCATCGGGCCGCGCGCGCCGTTCTCCGGCCGGCGGACGCTCACGCCGCCCGGCTTCGTTGCCGCGCTGTCCGTCCCGGTCGCCCCGCGCGCCGCGTTCGGCGCGTGGGCGCTCCCGCGCATCGGAACCTGCCGGGGGGAGACGGCGCGGCGCGGCGCGCTC
>NZ_SSOC01000011.1 GCF_004801295.1 Pseudothauera nasutitermitis | reverse complement strand
GGCTGCATCAGCGCCGGCTAACGAATGGGTTCTCCGCGTGCGTCCTTCATCAGGGTCCGCAGCCAATGAAGCGCTGCAAGAGTGACCGTTTGTAGTCTGGCCAGTCCGCACCTTGTTGTTCTCGCCTGGTTTGCAGATCACCCGGAAGGTATTTGTTTGGCAAGAAAAATCACTGCCGCTCCGTCGGCCACGGGATGCTATTGCTTGACAGATGGGGAAGCCCTTGTAGTTTGGTTAAGGGGCGGGCTTTAGCCCGTCCCAGTGAGCGGAGCGAGCGATTTGAACCAATTGTTAGAGGTTTTTCTCAAGCTCGCCGTCCATTCTGTATTCAACGCCATCTTCAAGCCACTTTCCTGATATTTCCAAGAATATATCTTCAAGTTTTATTGATACTTCAATAGGGCTTTCGTAAGCCTCGTACCCTTCATATTGGAACTTACCTAATCCTGAGTATTTTTGAGGCGACCGCTCGTTGGCAATGCAGTGCCCTGTAAATTTACAGCCGTCTTTTACGCCCACAAAATCGAAGCTAATTTTTCCTTCTGAGATAACGCAGCAAGGGATTTTATATATCCAAAGATGGTCTTCATTAGCTACATCAATTTCTCCGCTGAATTTTATGGAGTAATCCTCTAACGTTTGAGGTAACTGGCCGCCGGAGCGCGAAGCGCGGAGGGAACCCGCAAGCACAGCTTGCGGGCGGTCCGGTTGACCGAGAGGTTAGAGAACGGGGTCATGGATTCGCGGTCTTCCATGCCTTTACCTCTGTTATGGCCTTGTGTAAAGTTTCGAATGCAGCGTGAGAGCGGCCGAGATACGCCTTAAACGTTCGTGCAGCCATATGGACCGTGTTTCTGTCCTCTCGGAGAGCGTCAAGGCGTTTGACGAGTGGCGCGGAAATCATGTTTTCCTCTTCGGCAACGGCAATTTGCCAATAGAAAGTTTGCCGAGTTACTTGGCCTTGAATGTCTTTCACACCCCAATTGATTGGGCGTTGCAGCTTCTTCACGTCCTTGAACTTGTAGCGCGATCCGGTAACGTGTCCTTTAGAAATACCATAAGCAATTAGATCAACCAGCAGCCCCTCACAAACGGCGCCGTAGTCGATGAGTTGAGCGCGAACGTGGGCCATTTGTTCTTCATCTTTCACGAGCAATGCTAGACCGAGTTTGTATATCCATCGCGCGCCGTAGAGAGTCTCCGCGAGGGTTGTTCGAAGTGCCGGGTCTGTGACGTGAGAGAAAAGGGTTCCAGACAGCGTTGCTACGTCTTCAAGATCCTTCCGTGCGAACTCTGCGACGGAATTGATGATTGCTTGGCCAAACTGTTCTTGGATAGGCTTGTCGGACATGAGATGAGTTCTCTAACGTTGGAGGTAACCGGCGCCCTGCAGGACGGCAACGCCGGCCGGCAGGGCGTCCGCGTTGACCGATCTGTTAGACCTGGGCGCGCATAAATGCTCGAACACTCCTGTCTTCATCACCCAATGTTCTCACCCAGGTTTTTGTAGGAACACTGAACTTAAATATGTCAAAAACGGGAAAGACCGTTTTGCCAACCTCTGCCATATATGTTCCGCGAACCACTATGTAGAGGGATGACAGCGCAGCCGCTGATAGTGGCGACAAGGTGTATGAAATTGACTTTCCCGTCTCGTAAGTCAGCGAAATACCCTCTGGAAAGTCATCGCCGAAATGAGACAACGTCTTGATTGCTGACCCGTCTCTAATGAGGACTGCGGTTTGCAGCTTGACGTTATGTGCATTTGCATTCTTCCCCGCGCAATACGGAATTTCGAAGTGAAGCTTGTTCGGCTCAATTTCCTTAACTGAGATGCCTCTATGACATATGTCAATGATTGGAGTGATAGACCTAGAGCTTTCGCTCTTGGCCACTGATCTGGGGAAGAAAAGAGTCACGACTCGACGGCGCGGCGTTTCAAATGCAAAAAGCACGCCAACGATTCCGAGGATGAGCCCTACGGTTTCGATCATGTGTTGTTCCGAGGTCTAACGTGGAGGTGAGGGGCGCTGGGCAAGCGCAGCTTGACCGGCGTCCCAGCGGCGAAGCCGCGCCCCGACCGCAGGGTTAGGTATTCTGGCAAGAAAACTCTGCATGATCGTAGAGTGTAAGTTGAGCCGCTGTAGCAAGCTCCTTGGCGGTAGAAACGTCAGATGCTCTGACAATTAGCGAACAATAGGAATCGGACTCTGTTTCAAAGTGAAGAAGTGCGAGATCTCTGCTGGCTAACCAGTCAGACAGAGCTATTAGGGCTTCGGGAACTGAACCAAACTCCGCTTCACAATCATGCTCCCAGCGCTCGCTGACACCGAACGTGCTCAGAATCTCGAAAACCTGCCACACGATTTCCTCGCGTGCTTTCCAATCTAGTTGGATAAACACCCATTTGCCTCGCCGTTGACCTTCTTCGCCGGACATCACTTCGCTCAGTGCCTCAAATGAACCTTTATCACCATCGAGAGCTCGTTTCGCAACTCGGCACAAACGCTGAGATTCGGTCTTGTTTAGCTGGCGCGTTACAAATTGGAGGAAGGCCTGGAGCTTTTTCTTCCTAAGCGATGACTCTGCCTTGTTCTTGGGGTGCAATATCTCCCAGATTTCATCCTCCGGTACATTCGTATCGATAGGCTCCGCAGGGGTTGTTAGATCTCTATTGAGCAGCTTGCTCAGAAACTTAAGCATCGTGAATACCTAACGCCTGAATTAAGCCGCGCCACGAAGTGGCGTCGGCTTGAATGAATTGTTAGGGCTCATCACACGTGCCCCGATAACGCTCCACAGTACATCATGGACCGACATACAACGAGTTGGGCAATAGCGAACCCGGCACAACATGCCAGTGCACCGACGGCAAATGCAGCCCAAGGATGCATCTGTCGCTGGCGCGCAAGAACGGCGGCGATAACTGCGGCGATGCCAAGTCCGGGCAACGAGAACAAGTGGCCAAGGCCAAGAAGTCCGTCGGGCTGCGGCAAAGACGCTTGCCACGCCCAATAGAAGACGAAGGATGCGGCAAGTGCCACGGCGGCACCGGATGTAAGCATCGGGGGTGCTTTGACGAGCTGCACTAAGCCTACAAGGGCGAACCAAGCAATCAAGTAGTACCAGATTCCTGCATAGATCGGGTCGCCAACAACGAACGTTGCCGCTAGTAAGGCGAATCCAATCCCAAACGCAATGACGCTATCTGTCCGCCTCGACAATTTGCGCATGAGCCCTAACGTCTGAATTCACCGGCCTGCGCGGCTTTTCGCGCAGGTCCGGTGGAATGATGGGTTGGGCCTATGCCGAACGTAACCACCGAACGGCCCCGATAGA
This sequence comes from Pseudothauera nasutitermitis, assembly GCF_004801295.1. Classification (GTDB taxonomy): domain Bacteria; phylum Pseudomonadota; class Gammaproteobacteria; order Burkholderiales; family Rhodocyclaceae; genus Pseudothauera; species Pseudothauera nasutitermitis. The sequence goes on along the minus strand of NZ_SSOC01000011.1, from coordinate 58,894 downwards.
TTTGAACTTGGAGATGCCCAAAGCACCACGCTCGTTTCGTGACTTGGAACCCGGAGCCGTGAGTGCAGCAATTACGGCCTCACGCGACGCCTCGTAAATAGCTGTAGCCTCAAAATCTCCGTCAAGGAGAACAAGCAAGACAGCATCGAATTCCTTGTGAATGTCGATGGAGCCCATGCGTTGGCCTGGCTTACTGTCTTCGAGTACACACCTACCTTTGATTTGAAGCCGAAAGGTTTGCCCCTCACGAATTTCGATTGCGTCGTAGCCAGCCTGTCTCGCGGGCGTAAGTTCGACGCCAAGAATTCGAGCCGCCTCATATTCGGCAACCTCTCCAGTAATGCCGAGTGGCTTTCCGGTGAGAGCGCGGTAACGCTGTGCGAGTTTCTTTGCCTCAGCCAAGATTTCGAGTGCCGGATCAACGCTCATTGGTAGGCCCAACGTGTTGTAGACAGCAAATCTGCTGCGTATGCGGGAAATTTGACGGATAAGGCCCACAAGACGTCATGCTCATTTGTCATTGAAACCATCGACTTCTTCGATATACTGTTTGCATGTACAGCACATACACAGCAGACAAAGCCATCATGCCGCCCGACAACGCATCGACCCATCCGCCCCGCCTGCTCGACCAGCTTCGTGAACGCATCCGCTACAAGCACTACAGCTTACGAACCGAGCAGGCCTATGTCCACTGGGTACGCACATTCATCCGTCACTATGGACTGCGCCACCCTCGCGACATGGGCGCTGCCGAAGTCGAGGGCTTTCTTGCGTGGCTGGCCAATGAACGCAAGGTGGCGCCTTCTACACATCTCCAGGCTTTGTCTGCGCTGTTGTTTCTTTACCGGGAGGTTCTCGCTATCGATCTGCCATGGCTGCAGGAGATCGGCCGTCCGAAGCAGCGCGAGCGCGTTCCTGTGGTGCTGTCACAGGCGGAGGTGGCACGCTTGCTGTCGGTGATGGAAGGCGTGGAGTGCGATCTGGCGTGCTTGCTCTACGGTACCGGGATGCGCCTGATGGAGGCACTGCGCCTGCGGGTGAAGGATGTCGACTTCGACCTGCACGAAATCACGATTCGCGAGGGCAAAGGCGGCAAAGACAGACGGGTGATGTTGCCTGCAAGGCTGGTGCCGGTGTTGCGCCGGCGCTTGGAGCAGGCGCGCAACGTATGGCAAAGGGATCGCGAAGCGGGCCTGCCCGGCGTCTGGATGCCCGATGCGCTGGGGCGCAAGTACCCACGCGCGGCGGAATCCTGGCCTTGGTTCTGGGTGCGGCCTTCAGACCGGATGTCGGTGGACCCGGTGTCGGGCATTTCCCGGCGACATCACCTGTATGAGCAACGCCTGCAACGTGCGGTGCGCAAGGCCGTTGCCAGCGCCCGGCTCACCAAGCCGGTCAGCGTACATACGCTGAGGCATTCGTTTGCCACCCATGTGCTCGACAGCGGATACGACATCCGCACGGTGCAGGAACTGCTCGGCCACGCCGATGTGTCGACCACGGTGATCTACACCCATGTGCTGAACAAGGGCGGCCGTGGCGTGGTGTCGCCCATTGACCGCCTTTGAACCGTCTTACAACAAGGGCGCCAGCCAGCGCGCCGCCGCTTCTTCACTGAGGCCAGTGCGTTGCGCCCAGTCGGCGAGTTGATCCTTGCCGATCTTTTGAATCGCGAAGTAGTGGCTTTCCGGATGGGCGAAGTAGAAGCCGCTGACCGCCGCGGCCGGAGTCATGGCCATCGCCTCGGTCAGCCCCATGCCGGTGTTGGCAGGCACGTCCAGTAGCTGGAACAGCGCAGCCTTCACCGTGTGGTCGGGGCAGGCGGGGTAGCCGGGCGCGGGGCGGATGCCCTTGTATTGCTCCTTGATGAGCGCGGCGTTGTCGAGCTGCTCGTCGTCGGCGTAGCCCCAGTATTCCTTGCGCACGCGCTCGTGCAGCCATTCGGCGGTGGCTTCGGCGAGGCGGTCGGCAAGGCTCTTGAGCATGATGGCGTGGTAATCGTCGTGCGCCGCCTCGAATTCGGCCAGCTTGTGTTCGATGCCCAGGCCGGCGGTGACGGCAAAGGCGCCGCACCAGTCGCGCACGCCGCTGGCCTTGGGGGCGATGAAGTCGGCCAGGCACCAGTGCGGCTTGCCGGGCGGGCGTTCGTGCTGCTGGCGCAGGCCGTGCCAGGTCATCATGGCGGTGTCGCGCGACTCGTCGGCGTAGAACTCGATGTCGTCGCCCACGCTGTTGGCGGGGAAGAGGCCGAACACCGCGCGCGCCTGCACCCACTGGCCGGCGATCAGGTCTTCCAGCATGGCCTGGCCGTCCTTGAACACGCCACGCGCGGTTTCGCCAACGATCTCGTCGTCGAGGATTCTGGGGAAGCTGCCGGCGAGGTCCCAGGTCTGGAAGAAGGGGCCCCAGTCGATGTAAGCGCGCAGGTCTTCCAGGTCCACGTCCAGCGCGATCACGCCCAGGGTGTTGGGCTCAAACGGCACGTAGCCTTCCACCGACAGCGGGTCGTAGGCGTTGGCGCGTGCGGCTTCCAGGCTGACCAGTTGCACGCCCTTCTTGTTGGCGTGCTGGGCGCGGATCTTGTCGTAGTCGGCAGCGAGCTGGAGGCGGAATTCCTCTGCGCCGGATTCGGACAGCAGCGCGGTGACCACGCCCACCGCGCGCGAGGCATCCGGCACGTACACCACCGGTTGCTGGTAGTGGGGCGCGATCTTGATGGCGGTATGGGCACGGCTGGTGGTGGCGCCGCCGATGAGCAGCGGCACGTCGAAGCCCTGGCGCTGCATTTCGGCGGCAACGTGGCTCATTTCCTCCAGCGAGGGCGTAATCAGCCCGGACAGACCGATGGCCTGGGCGCCGTGTTCCTTGGCGGCGTTGAGGATCTTGTCCGCCGGCACCATGACGCCGAGGTCGATCACCTCGTAGCCGTTGCAGCCCAGCACCACGCCGACGATGTTCTTGCCGATGTCGTGCACGTCGCCCTTCACCGTGGCGATGACGATGCGGCCCTTGCTGGCGGCGCCGGTGCGCAGCTTCTCGGCCTCGATGTAGGGAATCAGGTGGGCCACCGCCTGCTTCATGACACGGGCGGATTTCACCACCTGGGGCAGGAACATCTTGCCCGCGCCGAAGAGGTCGCCGACCACGTCCATGCCGGCCATCAGCGGGCCTTCGATGACCGACAGCGGCGGCTTGCCGGCGGCCTCCAGGCTGGCGCGCACCTCCTCGGTGTCGGCGACGACGAATTCGGTGATGCCCTTCACCAGCGCATGCTTGAGGCGCTCTTCCACCGGCCAGGCACGCCAGGCGAGGTCGGGGCCGGTGTCCTTGGCCTTGCCTTCCTTCACCGTCTGCGCCAGTTCCACCAGGGCATCGCCGGCCCCCGGACGGCGATTCAGCACGACGTCTTCCACGGTGGCGCGCAGCACCGGCTCCAGGTCGTCGTAGACGCCCAGCATGCCGGCGTTGACGATGCCCATGGTCATGCCGGCCTTCACCGCGTGGTAGAGGAACACGGTGTGGATGGCCTCGCGCACCGGCTCGTTGCCGCGGAAGCTGAAGCTGACGTTGGAGACGCCGCCGGAGATCTTGGCGTAGGGCAGGTGCTGGCGGATCCAGGCCACGCTCTGGATGAAGTCCACCGCGTAATTGTCGTGTTCCTCGATGCCGGTGGCGATGGCGAAGATGTTGGGGTCGAAGATGATGTCTTCCGGCGGGAAGCCGATGCCGGTGAGCAGCTCGTAGGCGCGGCCGCAGATTTCGATCTTGCGCGCGTAGGTGTCGGCCTGGCCCTTTTCGTCGAAGGCCATGACGATCACCGCCGCGCCGTAGCGCCGGGCCAGCCGCGCCTCGTGCAGGAACTTGGCCTCGCCCTCCTTCATCGAGATGGAGTTGACGATGCCCTTGCCCTGGATGCACTTCAGCCCAGCCTCGATCACCTCCCATTTGGAAGAGTCGATCATGATGGGCACGCGGGAGATGTCGGGCTCGGAGGCGATGAGCTTGAGGAAGCGCTCCATCGCCGCCACGGAGTCCAGCATCGCCTCGTCCATGTTGATGTCGATGATCTGGGCGCCGTTCTCCACCTGCTGGCGGGCGACCGCCAAGGCGTCGTCGAAGCGGCCTTCCAGGATCATGCGGGCGAAGGCGCGCGAGCCGGTGACGTTGGTGCGCTCGCCGACGTTCACATAGAGGCTGTCCGCCCCGATGTTGAAGGGCTCCAGGCCGGACAGGCGCAGCTTCTTGTCGATTTCCGGCACCTGGCGCGGCGGCACCGCAGCCACCGCCTGGGCAATGGCGGCGATGTGGGCCGGCGTGGTACCGCAACAGCCGCCGAGGATGTTCACCAGGCCGGACTGTGCCCACTCCACCACCGCCCCGGCCAGTTGCTCCGGCGTTTCGTCATAGCCGGTGGGCGCCAGCGGGTTGGGCAGACCGGCATTCGGGTGGGCGGAAACATGGGTGTCGCAGACCCGCGCCAGTTCTTCCACGTAGGGCCGCAGTTCCTTGGCGCCCAGGGCGCAGTTGAGGCCGAAGGAAATCGGCCGCGCATGCGACAGGGAGTTCCAGAAGGCGTCGGCAGTCTGGCCCGAGAGCGTGCGGCCGGAGGCGTCGGTGATGGTGCCGGAGATCATCACCGGCAGGCGATGGGCGCCGTTGCGCTCGAAGTCGTCGAACAGCTTCTCGATGGCGAACACCGCTGCCTTGGCGTTCAGGGTGTCGAACACCGTTTCGATCAGCAGCAGGTCGGCGCCGCCTTCCACCAGGCCGCGGGCGGCATCGTAGTAGTCGTCCACCAACGCGTCGAACTCGATGTTGCGGTAGCCGGGGTCGTTCACGTCCGGCGAGATGGACAGGGTGCGCGAGGTCGGCCCCAGCACGCCGGCACAGTAACGCGGCTTGTCCGGGTTCTTCGCGGTGTATTCGTCGCACAGCTCGCGCACCAGACGGGCGCCGGCCACGTTGAGCTCGTAGGCCAGTTCCTCCAGGCCGTACTCGGCCTGCGACACCCGGGTGCCGTTGAAGGTATTGGTCTCGATGATGTCGGCGCCGGCCTCGAGGTAGGCGCGGTGGATCTCGCCGACCACGTCCGGCCGCGTCAGCACCAGCAGGTCATTGTTGCCCTTGAGGTCGCGCGGATGGTTGAGGAAGCGTGTGCCGCGGTAGTCCGCCTCGCCCAGCTTGTACTGCTGGATCATGGTGCCCATGGCGCCATCCAGGATCAGGATGCGGCGGGCGAGGTGCTGGCGGAGTTCGTGGCTGCGGTCAGGCTGCATCGGCAGGGGCTCTCGTGTCGGGTTCACGTCCAACGGCACGGCCGCGCCAAAAGAAAACGGCGCGGCGAAACCGGAAGGGTTCGCGAGCGCCGTTGTTCGGTTGCCGAGCCTGGCCCGTCGTCAGGGTCGCAGCGCTCCTCGGCAAGGCCCGGATTTTACGGCCGGGCACCCCGAACTGTCGAGCCGGTGGTGGTGCCTACCAGCCCCACCACGGGTGCCAGTACGGGTAGCCGCCCCACGGGTAGCCCCACCTGTGCCCCCAGCCCATGCCCCAGTACGGCGAGCCACGCCCCACGCCGACGCCGAACATCCAGCGGTCGCGCGGGTATTCGTAGCTCTGGCTGGTACGCACCACCTTGCTGTCGACGAAATGCACGTTGAAGCGCAGGGCCACCACGTCGTAGTAGTCCTTGGGCACGTTCCAGTCCCACACCTCTTCGCCGGAATTGGCGAAGCGCTGGATGGAGCGGTACTGGCCAAGCAGGCGGCGCACTTCGTCCTGGGTCATGCCCACCTTCACGCGCGCGAGGTTCTCGGCGGCCAGCGCGTCCCACTGGCGCAGCACCACGCCCGTGGCATCCACCTCCACCATCAGGCAGGTGGTGCCGTAGGGCTGGGTGGCGAACTCCAGCACGGTGCTGCCGTCTTCGTTGGGCCAGCGTGCCGTGGGTTCGCCGCGCGCGGCGAGCGCCTCGGCCTCGGTGGTGAACGGCCGGGGCGGCGCAAACGCGGCGCAGCCGCTCAGCGCGGCCACCAGCAGCAGCAAGGCCAGGCGGGCCGGCCAGCGGAACAGGGAGGAGGTGATCGGCAGGGTATTCATGATCAGTTCTTCGGAATCACGTTGCGGCCGGTTCCCGTGACCTGCCCGGCGCGGTCGAAGGAGACGGTGAAGTAGGTCCGGTCGGTGACGACGGTGCTGCGTTCGATCAGCCACGACCACATCGCCTCGCCCTTCAGCTCGAAGAACTGGCGGGTGGCCGGACGGCCGAGCAGGCGCAGCACTTCGTCACCACTCATGCCGGGTTGGACGCGCGCGAAGCCGGCTTCGTTCAATACCTGCTCCACGCCGCGCAGGATGCCGTCAGTACCCAGCGTGATCATGTAGCATTCCACGCCTTCCGGCTGGCGGGAATACTCCCAGGTGACCGAGCCGTCGGCATTCGGCCATTCCACCTGCGGCGGGCCGAGGCGCTCACGCACCTCGGCGGCGGTGCTCACGCCGGGCTGCAATGCGCGCAGATTGTATGCGTCGCAGGCGGGCAGCCCCAGGGCGGTCAGCAGCGCGCACCACAGACTGAGCAATCGGGACATGGACAAAGCTCGTCAAAACGGTACGCTAGAATCGCATCGCGCCCGGCGCCGCGCAATCGCTGCCGGGTGAGCTTTTGCAACATCTCCGGAGCCCTCGTTTGCCGGCCACGCAGCAATCCCTGCCCTTCGAATCCGCACGCACGCCCGACGCCGTTCCACTGCTGCAGGCGCGCGGCGTCAGCAAGTCCTTCGACGGGCTGCGGGCCCTCGACGACGTCGAGCTGGACATCCACCACGGCGAGATCTTCGGGCTGATCGGCCCCAACGGCGCGGGCAAGACCACCTTCTTCGACATTCTTACCGGTTTCTGCACGCCGGACGCCGGGGGCATCGTCTTCGACCGCGTGGTGCTGCCGCGCGGCGAGCCGCGCCGGGTGGCCGAGCGCGGCATCGCGCGCAGCTTCCAGAACGCGCGCCTGTTCGACGACCTGAGCGCGCTGGAAAACGTGCTGATCGGCGCGCACCGCCGCTTCCGCAACGGTCTGTGGCGCACCCTGGCGCGCCTGCCCGGCCTGCGCGTGGCCGAGCGCCTGGCCCACGAGGAAGCCCGCGCCCTGCTCGACTATGTCGGCCTTGGCGGCCACGCCGACACCCTGGCCGGCACGCTGCCGCACGGCGACCGCCGCCGCCTGGAAATCGCCCGCGCGCTGGCCGCCCACCCCACCCTGCTGGCGCTCGACGAACCGGCCGCCGGCATGAACGCCACCGAAACCGACGACCTCGCCCGGCTGCTCCGGCGCATCCGCGCCGACGGCACCACGGTGTTGCTGATCGAGCACGACATGGCGCTGGTGATGGAACTGTGCGACCGCGTGGCGGTGCTCGACGCCGGCCGCAAGATCGCCGAGGACACGCCGGCCGCCGTGCAGGGCGACCCGACGGTCATCGAGGCCTATCTGGGCGGCCCGCGGCATGCCGGCTGAGCGCCTCTCCCGCCTGCTGCGCCTGTCCGGCGTGGCCGTGGATCACGGCTCGCTGCATGCGGTGCGCGGCCTCGACCTGGAGGTGTGCGAAGGCGAGGTGGTCGCGCTGATCGGCGCCAACGGCGCGGGCAAGAGCACCACGCTGAACGCCATCGCCGGCCTGCTGCCGCTGGCGGCCGGCGAGATCCACTACCTCGGCAGTGCGCTGGGCGGCATGCCGGCCCACGAGCGCGTGCGCCAGGGCATCGCCCTGGTCCCCGAGGGACGCGGCCTGTTCACCCGCCTGACGGTCGCCGAAAACCTGCGCCTGGGCGCCTACACGCGCATGGAAGGCCCCATGCTGCGCAACGACCTGGAACGCGTCTGCACCCTGCTGCCGCGCATCCGTGAACGCCTCGACCAGCGCGCCGGCACACTGTCCGGCGGCGAGCAGCAGATGCTCGCACTGGCCCGCGCCCTGCTCGCCCGCCCCCGCCTGCTGCTGCTCGATGAACCCTCCACCGGCCTCGCCCCCCGGCTGGTGGAAACGCTGTTCGACACCATCGCGGCCATCGCGCGCGGCGGAGTGAGCATCCTGCTGGTCGAGCAGAACGCCGCATTGGCGCTGGAACTGGCCTCGCGCGCCTACGCCATGGCCAACGGCCGCGTGGTGCTGGAAGGCGAGGCCGCTGCGCTGCGCGCCGACCCCGCGGTGCGCGCCGCCTATCTGGGCGGACGCTGAGCCGTGCCGGCCGCGCGGATGATGCGCGTATACTCCGCCCTTCCGTCATCCCTCCACCCAGCCCTGCCATGAACGAGCTGACTCCCCGGCAAGCCCACGACTACCTGCGCGAGCATCCCGAGGCCCTGCTGATCGACGTGCGCAGCGAGATCGAACACCTGTTCGTCGGCCGTCCGCCGGGCGCCATCCACGTCGCCTGGAGCGAGCCGCCGGAATGGGAGATCAACCCAAATTTCGCCGAGGAAGTCCGCCGCCTGGCCGAGGACGATCTGCACCGCCCGACGCTGGTGATCTGCCGCAGCGGCAACCGCTCCCAGCCGGCCTGTCAGACGCTTGAACAGGCCGGCTTCACCCGGGTGTTCAACGTGGTGCACGGCTTCGAAGGCGATCTGGACGCCAACCAGCACCGCAACACCCTCAACGGCTGGCGCCACGACGGCCTGCCATGGCAGCAGTGCTGAACACGCCCCGGCAACGCTCCTAGCAACGCCCCTCGCCGCGCGCGCGCCAGCCCAGGAAGCACAGCAGGCCGAGGGTCACGAAGGCGCTCATGCCCAGGCCCAGGGTCAGCGGCGTGGTCCACAGCAGCGGCGCCACGGTACCCGCGCACAGGGCATTCACGCCTACCTGCACGAAGCTCTGGCAGCTCGCCGCCATGCCCCGGCGATCCGGAAAATAGTCCAGCGCCAGCAAGGTGAGGCTGGGCATGGCCAGCGCCATGCCGAAATTGTAGATGCCCACCGGCAGCACCGAGGCCGGCAGGGCGGGCGCGAACAGCGCCGCGTAGGCCACGTTGAGCACCCCGGCGGCGAGCATCACCGCGAAGCCGGCGCCGATGGCGCGCCGCTGGCTCCAGCGCCCGGCCACCCGGCCGGACATCCACGAGCCGCCCATCATGCCGATCACCGCCGGCACGAACAGCCAGGCGAAGCCCAGCTCTCCCAGGCCCAGGTGCTGCATGATGAACACCGGCGCCGACATCACGTACAGGAAGAAGCCGTTGAAGTTGAAGCCCACGGCCACCACCAGCAAGGCGAAACCCACGCAGGAGAACACGCGCACATAGGCGCGCCCCAGGGCCACCGGTTCGAGCGGCTGGCGGGCGGCCTGCGGCAGCGTCTCCGGCAGGAAGCGCCAGGTCATCCACGCCAGCACGCCGCCGAACAGCGCCAGGAAGAAGAACACCGCGCGCCAGCCGGCGAGCGACAGCAGCACCCCGCCGACCAGCGGCGCGACCGCCGGCGCGGCGGCGAAGATCAGCATCACGCGCGCCATCAGGCGCTGCGCCTGGGCGCCGTCGTACAGATCGCGGATCACCGCGCGCCCCACCACCATGCCGGCCCCGGCGGAGGCGCCCTGCAGCGCCCGCCCGGCCCACAGCCATTCGATGGACGGCGCCAGTGCGCACACCAGCGAGGCGAACACGAACAGCAGCGTCGATACGACGATCACCGCGCGCCGGCCGCAGCGGTCCGACAGCGCGCCGTGCCACAGCGCCATGAAGGCGAAGGTGGCCATGTAGGCGGTCAGCGTCTGCTGGATCTGCAGCGAGGTGGCGCCCAGCGCCTGCGCCATGGCAGGAAAGGCGGGCAGGTAGGCATCGATGGAAAACGGGCCGATGGCGGCCAGCGCGGCCAACAGCGCCGGCAGCCGGGAGGAAGAAGCGGGCATGGGTAACCTTGCGGGGCGACGCCCGCTTGGAGAGCGCGGACGCGTGTAAGTTGCCGGGCGGCGGGCGCGGCGCCTTCAGCCTTCGTCGAATCCCCGACGGTACTGGATCGCCTCGGCCAGATGCGCGGCGCCGACGCGCGGCGCTCCGGCCAGGTCGGCCACCGTGCGCGCCACCCTGAGGACGCGATGATACGCCCTGGCGGACAGCCTGAGGCGCTCGGTCGCCGCCGACAGCAGCGCGGCGCCGGCCGGGTCCGGCGTGCAATGCGCGTCCACCCCAGCCGCGTCCAGCCGGGCGTTGACCACCCCCTGGCGGGCCTGCTGGCGTTCGCGCGCGGCCAGCACGCGCTCGCGCACCACGGCCGAGGATTCACCGGCCGGACGGGCCCGCAGGGTGTCTTCTTCCAGCGCGGGCACTTCCACCAGCAGATCGAGCCGGTCCAGCAGCGGGCCGGACAGCCGGCCCCGATAGCGCGCCACCTGATCCGGCGTGCACCGGCAGGCGCGGCGGGGATGCCCGGCATAGCCGCAGGGGCAGGGATTCATCGCCGCCACCAGTTGGAAGGCGGCCGGGTAGCTGACCCGCCGGTTGGCCCGGGCGATGGTCACCGAACCGGTTTCCAGCGGTTCGCGCAGCGCTTCCAGCGTACGGCGGTTGAACTCCGGCAATTCATCGAGGAACAGCGTGCCGAAATGCGCCAGGGAGATTTCGCCGGGCAGGATGTTGCCCGCCCCGCCGCCGATCAGCGCGGCCGTGGAAGCGGAGTGGTGGGGCGCCCGCACGGGCCGGCGCCGCCAGTTTGCCGGATCGAAGCCGCCGTGCAGGGATTGCAACGCGGCGCAGGCCAGCGCCTCCTCCTCGTCGAGCGGCGGCAGCAGGCCGGGCAGGCGCTGGGCGAGCATGGACTTGCCGGTGCCCGGCGGGCCGAACATCAGCAGCGCGTGCCCGCCTGCTGCCGCCACTTCCAGCACGCGGCGGGCCTGCTGCTGGCCCTTGACGTCGGCCAGATCGGGCAGCGCTTCGGCGGGCGGACCGGACAACCCGCCCCGCCAGGGCTCGATGGGCTGGTGGCCGTTGAGATGGGCGCACACGGCGAGCAGATCGTTAGCCGGCAGGACCCGCGTCGCGCGCGCCAGCGCCGCCTCGTCCGCGTTGGCGGCCGGCACCACCAGTGCGCGCCCCATCCGCCCGGCGTGCAGGGCAGCGGCAAGCACGCCGCGCACCGGGCGCAGTTCGCCGCCGAGCGAAAGCTCGCCGAGGAATTCGCAGCCCTCGAGCGCGGCCGCGTCGACCTGGCCGGAGGCGGCGAGCACGCCGATGGCGATGGGCAGGTCGAAACGCCCGCCTTCCTTGGGCAGATCGGCCGGCGCCAGGTTGACGGTGATGCGGCGCTGGGGAAATTCGAATTGTGCGGTGGCGATGGCGGCGCGCACGCGGTCGCGCGCCTCGCGCACTTCGGCGTCGGGCAGGCCGACCAGGTTGAAGGCCGGCAGGCCGTTGGCCAGGTGCACCTCGACGACGACCGGCGGGGCATCCATGCCGTCGACCGCGCGCGCATGAACGAGGGCGAGCGACATGCCCGGACTCCGTGACGGGGAAACCCGCAGTCTAGCGCATTGTCATGAAATCCGCCGCATGCGACGGGCGGATGAAGGGCTCAGTCGTTGCGTTCGCGACCTTCGAGGCGGGCTTCCAGCTCGCCGACGCGCTGCTCCAGCTGGGCGAGGCGCTGGCGGGCCTGGGCGAGCACTTCGCGCTGCACCTCGAATTCCTCGCGGGTGACCAGATCGAGACGGCCGAAGGCGCTGCCGAGCAGCGCGCGCACGTTCTTCTCGATGTCGCGCGCCGGACTGGCGGCGGCGATCTCGGAAAGCTTGGCGCCGATTTCGTCGAGGATGCGTGGAGTGCTCATGGCCGGTTCCGCAGGCAGGTGACAGACGGCCGCGAGTGTAGCACGGCCGCCCGGGGTGGCGCGGAGAGCGCACCAAATCGGTGCATTTGCACCCAAATGGTCCGATTTGTCATTGCTGCGCAGCAACATTCCACCGAATCATCGTCCTGAACCCTCCTTTTGACGGGATTCAGCCGTTCTGGCATGGAATCCGCTAGGGAGCGGCCGCCATGTAGCAAACCGGGAGACCCACCCATGTGCATGCTCGCCATCCCACCCACGCAGGCATAAGGAGCGCCTCAATGAAATTCATCACCGCGATCATCAAGCCGTTCAAGCTGGACGAAGTGCGCGAGGCCCTGTCGGCCATCGGCGTGCAGGGCATCACCGTCACCGAGGTCAAGGGCTTCGGCCGCCAGAAAGGCCACACCGAGCTGTATCGGGGCGCCGAGTACGTCGTCGACTTCCTGCCCAAGGTGAAGGTCGAGGCGGCCATCCGCGCCGACGTCCTCGACCAGGCCATCGAAGCCATCGAGAAAGCCGCCTCCACCGGGAAGATCGGCGACGGCAAGATCTTCGTCTTCGATCTGGAACAGGCCATCCGCATCCGCACCGGCGAGACCGGCGGCGACGCGCTGTGAAGGAGAGCACCCGCATGAAAAAGATCCTCACCCCCCTGCTGGCGGCCGCGGCCGCCGGTTTCACCGCGCCGGCGCTGGCCGATGAGGCCGCCGTGCTGAACAACGTGTATCACCTGCAGTACGCGCTGGATACTTTCTACTTCCTGATCTGCGGCGCGCTGGTGATGTGGATGGCGGCCGGCTTCGCCATGCTGGAATCCGGCCTGGTACGCAGCAAGAGCACGGTCGAGATCCTCACCAAGAACGTCGGCATGTTCGCCATCGCCTGCATCATGTACCTGGTGTGCGGCTATGCCATCATGTACGGCGGCGGCGTGTTCCTGTCGGGCATCGACGGCGGCGAGGGCCTGGTCGATGAGGCGCTGTCGGCCTTCGCCGAGCGCGACGGCTTCGACGGCGATTCGGTGTATTCCGGCGCGTCCGACTTCTACTTCCAGGTAGTGTTCGTGGCCACCGCGGTGTCCATCGTCTCCGGCGCGGTCGCCGAGCGCATGAAGCTGTGGCCGTTCTTCGCCTTCGTGGTGGTGATGACCGGCTTCATCTACCCGATGGAAGGCGCGTGGACCTGGAACGGCGACGACGTGTTCGGCCTGTACAACCTGGGCGACCTGGGCTTCTCCGACTTCGCCGGTTCCGGCATCGTGCATATGGCCGGCGCCGCCGCCGCGCTGGCGGGCGTGATCCTGCTCGGGCCCCGCAAGGGCAAGTACGCCGCGGACGGCTCGATCCACCCGATTCCGGGCGCCAACCTGCCGCTGGCCACGCTGGGCACCTTCATCCTGTGGATGGGCTGGTTCGGCTTCAACGGCGGCTCGGTGCTGAAGCTGGGCGACATCGCCAACGCCAACGCGGTGGCCATGGTGTTCCTCAACACCAATACCGCCGCCGCCGGGGGCGCCATCGCCGCACTGATCGTCTCCCGCCTGCTGTTCGGCAAGGCCGACCTGACCATGCTGCTCAACGGCGCGCTGGCCGGTCTGGTGACCATCACCGCCGAGCCCTCCACCCCCACCCCGCTGCTCGCCACCCTGTTCGGCGCGGCCGGCGGCGTGCTGGTGGTGCTGTCGATCACCTTCCTGGACAAGCTGAAGATCGACGACCCGGTGGGCGCCATCTCGGTGCACGGCACCTGCGGCATCCTCGGCCTGCTGCTGGTGCCGCTGACCAACAGCGATTCCACCTTCCTGGGGCAGATCGTCGGCGGCCTGACCATCTTCGTCTGGGTGTTCGGCCTGAGCCTGATCGTCTGGGCCATCCTGAAGGCGGTGTTCGGCATCCGCATCTCCGAGGAAGAGGAATACGAAGGCGCCGACCTGACCGAATGCGGCCAGGAAGCCTATCCGGAGTTCGTCAGCAAGTAAGCGCGCCGGCACGGCCCGCTGCGCGGCGGGCCGATCGCGCGAAAGGGGGCCCCGGCCCCCTTTTTCATTGTCCAAGCTGCTTTTGGTGCCGGGCCCTGGCCGGCATGCACCATTGTCGTGCATGGCGGTGAGGCGCACACCCCGCACATGCTTGCCGGAAGCATGGAACCAGGCAGGAATGTTGTGCTGCAACAAGCACTTTGGCGGGTTTCCTACAATCTGGCACGGAGAATGCATTGGATGCCGCGCACAGCCCTTTTCCCAAGGAGAAAACCATGCATCAACGCATTCTCGCCCCCATCGCCGTCGCGACGCTGCTCGCCTCCGGCGCCGCCATGGCCGAAGACAGCCCGTTCTCCGCAAACGTGAGCATCGTCTCGGACTACACCTTCCGCGGCATCAGCCAGACCGATCAGCGCCCCGCCCTGCAGGGTGGCTTCGACTACGCGCACGACAGCGGCTTCTACGTCGGTTTCTGGGCTTCCAACGTGTCCTGGCTGCGCGACATGGAGAAGGGCACGGGCGTGAGCTCCAGCAGCAGCCTGGAAACCAACATCTACGCCGGCTACGCCACCGAGATCGGTCCGCTGGGCGTCGATGTGGGCCTGCTGCAGTACTACTATCCCGGTGACTTCGACTCCGCCTGGAAGGCTGCCACCGGCTCGAAGAATCCGAACACCCTGGAAGCCTACGTCGGCCTGTCCTGGGAGTTCCTCTCCTTCACCTATTCGCACACCCTGTCGTCCAACCAGTTCGGTGTCGAAGACGCCAAGAACAGCGGCTACTACGACCTGTCGGTCTCCTACCCGATCTACGACGCCCTGACCCTGGACGCCCACTACGGCTATTCGGATACCCGCAACGCCGACAACTACGAAGACTGGAAGCTCGGTGCCACCTACTCCTACGGCGGCTTCGACTTCGGCCTGCACTACGTCGATACCGACATCAAGAACTCGCGCGTCGCCGACGACCGCGTGGTGCTGTCGGTGAGCCGTTCCTTCTAAGCCTCGCCCGCGCGCCGGGGCAGCCCGCCCCGGCCGGGTGACCGGAGACCACCATGAAGTTCATTACCGCGATCATCAAGCCGTTCAAGCTGGACGAAGTGCGCGAGGCCCTCTCGGCCATCGGCGTGCAGGGCATCACCGTCACCGAGGTCAAGGGTTTCGGCCGCCAGAAGGGCCACACCGAGCTCTACCGCGGCGCCGAATACGTCGTCGACTTCCTGCCCAAGATCAAGATCGAGGCGGCCATTCGCGCCGATCTGCTCGACCAGGCCATCGAGGCCATCGAGAAAGCCGCCTCCACCGGGAAGATCGGCGACGGCAAGATCTTCGTCTTCGATCTGGAGCAGGCCATCCGCATCCGTACCGGCGAAACCGGTGCCGACGCCCTGTAAGCAAGGGAGCCATAGAAAATGAGAAAGCTGATTGCAGTACTGTGGGCGGCCCTGGCCGTCAGTTTTGCGGGCGGCGCGTTCGCCCAGGACACGGCGGCCCCGCTCGTCGAGGCGGCGACCGAGGCGGTCAGCGCCGTCGTGGCCACCGCCGAAGCGGTCGCGGAGGCGGTCACCGAGGCCGAGCCGACGCTCGATAGCGGCGACACCGCGTGGATGCTGACCTCCACCATGCTGGTCATCCTGATGACCATCCCCGGCCTGGCGCTGTTCTACGGCGGCCTGGCGCGCAGCAAGAACATGCTGTCGGTGCTCATGCAGGTGTTCGTGATCTTCTCGACGATCACCGTGCTGTGGGCCATCTACGGCTTCAGCCTGACCTTCGGGGGTGAAGGCACGTTCTACGGCAGCTTCGACTACGTGTTCCTCAAGGGCATCACCCCGGACACGCTGTCCGCCGCGCTGCCGACGATTCCCGAATTCGTCTTCGTGGCCTTCCAGTCCACCTTCGCCGCCATCACTTGCGCGCTGATCGTCGGCGCCTTCGCCGAGCGGGTGAAATTCTCCGCCGTGCTGCTGTTCGCCGTGCTGTGGTTCACCTTCAGCTACATCCCGATGGCCCACATGGTGTGGGGCGGCGGCCTGCTGGCCGAGGACGGCGCGCTGGACTTCGCCGGCGGCACCGTGGTGCACATCAACGCCGGGATCGCCGGCCTGGTGGGCGCCTACCTGGTGGGCAAGCGCATCGGCTACGGCCGTGAGGCCCTCACCCCGCACTCGCTGACCCTGACCATGGTCGGCGCCTCGCTGCTGTGGGTGGGCTGGTTCGGCTTCAACGCCGGCTCCGCCGGCGCGGCCGACGGCATCGCCGGCCTGGCCTTCATCAACACCATCCTGGCCACCGGCACGGCCACTGTGGCGTGGATCGTCGGCGAAGCGCTGTTCAAGGGCAAGCCTTCCATGCTGGGCGCGGCTTCCGGCGCGGTGGGCGGCCTGGTCGCGGTGACCCCGGCGGCCGGCTTCATCGGCCCGATGGGCTCCATCGTCCTCGGCCTGATCGCCGGCTTCGCTTGCCTGTGGGGCGTGAGCGGCCTGAAGCGCCTGCTGGGCGCGGATGACGCGTTCGACGTGTTCGGCGTGCATGGCGTGGGCGGCATCGTCGGCGCCATCCTCACCGGCGTGTTCGCGGCCCCGTGGCTGGGCGGCACCGGTGCGGACGACTTCTCCATCGCTGCCCAGGTGTGGGTACAGGTGAAGAGCGTCATCGTCACCATCGTGTGGTGCGGCGTGGTCTCGTTGATCGCCTACAAGATCGTCGATGTGCTGATCGGCCTGCGCGTCTCCGAGGAAGAAGAGCGCGAAGGGCTGGACATCACTTCGCACGGCGAAACGGCCTACCACCACTGAGCCGATCGATCCTCCCCGGCCGACCGTCCTCTCCTCCGGTCCGGCCTCGACGGCGCCCTTCGGGGCGCCGTTTTTTTTGCACGCGTCCGGCCCCGCCCCGAGCTTGCCTTTGCAGAAATCCAGCCAGGAAATAGAATGAAAACCATTCTTGTTTATTTGCAGCCCAGGCTGGCTTCCAGGAAGGTGCGGAAGATCACCAGCAACAATCCCGGGGCCCGGTATGCCGAAACACCTGCTGCGGCAAAAGCAACTGGAAACGCTCTACCTCGATCACCACCACTGGCTGTTCGGCTGGCTGCGCCGCAAGCTGGACGATGGACATGGCGCGGCCGACTTGATGCACGACACCTTCGTCAAGGTCATGGGCAAGACCGAGCAACTGGATCAGATCCGCGAGCCACGCGCCTGGCTGACCACGATTTCCCGCGGCGTGCTGATCGATCATCTGCGCCGGCGCGAACTGGAACGCGCCTATGCGGATGCCGTTGCCTTGCTGCCGGAAGAACAGGCCCCCAGCCCGGAAGACCAGATGCGGATGATGTCGGTGCTGATGCGCATCGATGCGCTGCTGGCCGAACTGCCATCCAATGCGCGCATCTGCTTCCTGATGTCGCGCCTGGAAGGCCTGCCCTACACCGAAATCGCCCGGCGCCAGGGCATCTCCCTGTCGTCGGTGGAAAAGCACATGGCGCAGGCCATCCGCCACTGCCACCGGATGCGCCTGCAGCTTGCACGCGAAGAACTCCTGCGGGGCGGGCACGCCGGATGAGCACTGCACCGGGGCAGCCCGCGACACTGCATGACGACCTCCCGCCGGCGGTGCTGGAGGCGGCCATCGGCTGGATGGTGAAACTCGAATCCGCTGCCACGGATAGCGGACTGCGGGCCGCCTGTGAACGCTGGCGTGCCGCCGACCCACTGCACGAACAGGCATGGCGGCAGTTGCACTGGGCGGAAGAGGACTTCCATCTGCTTCCCGCCTCCAGCGCGTCGCTGGCAGGTGACACGCTGGCCAGGCTCGAAACGCAGCGCCGCAGCCAGCGGGGCCGCCGCCAGGCACTCAAGGCGCTGGTGCTCGGCGGCACGGCGCTCGGGCTGGGCTGGCAGCTCGGGCGGCAGGGCAACCCGCTGCCCGCGCTCACCGCCGATCTGCGCAGCTCCACCGGAGAGCGCAGGCAAATCACCCTGGAAGACGGCACCCGCCTCGTTCTCAACACCCACACCGCCGTCGATCTGCGCTTCAGCACGCAGGAACGCCTGCTGGTGCTGCTGCGCGGGGAAATCTTCCTCGACAGTGGCGCCGATGCGGCACACGGCGGCAAGCGCCCACTGCGGATACGCACGGCGCAGGGCGTGTTCCAGGCGCTCGGCACACGTTTCCACGTACGGCAGGACGAGGCCGCCACCTGGCTCAGCGTGACCGAGGGCGCCGTGGCCCTGCCCTCGGCCTCCGCCGAGGCAGCACGCATCGCCCATGCGGGCGAGGTCTGGCATGTCGGCGCGGAGGGTGCCTCGCCCGTGCGCGATACCCCGCTCGACCTCACCGCCTGGACCGAAGGCGTGCTGGTGGCCCGCCAGATGCGGCTGGAAGATTTCCTCGCCGAACTGGGCCGCTACCGCAGCGGCTGGCTGCGCTGCGATCCCGCCGTGGCCGAGCTGCGCATTTCCGGCGTGTTCCAGCTGCACGACACCGATCTGGTGCTGACTGCACTGACGCAGACGCTACCGGTCAGGGTGAAGCAGCGCAGCCGCTACTGGATCATGGTGGAAAACGCGCGTTGAGGAAAAGGCCGGGGTATTCGGCACTGCCCCGGCCCTGTGGCGTTGCTCGCGCAAAAAAATGAGCATCCTTTACGGGTTTTGCGTCCCTCGTTCGGCAGGTAGAGGTCGTTCAACATCTACCGAGGAAAAGCCGACATGACGCATCCCCCGCGCCCCCAGCGCAAACCGCTCGCCATGCTGCTGCACGCCGCCTTCGCCGGCAGCCTGCTGCTCGCCGTTCCGCTGCTGACCAGTCCCCTAGCCCATGCCCAGAGCGCCGAACAACGGCACTACGAAGTGCCCGCCGGCCCGCTGGAAGACGCCCTCAACCGCTTCTCCCGCCAGGCCGGCATCACCTTGTCCTTCGACCCCACGCTGACGCACGGCCTGAATTCCCCCGGCCTGCGCGGCCAGTACGATCTGCAGGGCGGCCTCGACACGCTGACCGCGGGACAGGGCGTGCGCGCCGTACAGGGAAGCAGCGGCAACTGGACGCTGATGCAGCTGCCGCGCCCCGCGGGTGGCGACGCCAGGCTGGCGCCGGTGACGGTGACCGCGAAGGCCGAGCGCACTGGCATCACCGAAAACACCGGCAGCTACACCACGCGCAACATGCAGACCGCCACCAAGCTGCCCTTGTCCATCCGGGAAACACCGCAGGCGGTCACCGTGGTCACCCGCCAGCAGATGGACGACCAGAAGGTGGAAATCCTTGAAAACGTGCTGGCGGCCACCCCCGGCATTTCCATGACCAAGGACGGCCCCCACCGTGTGGCCTTCTATTCGCGCGGCTTCGCCGTTGACAGCCTGATGACCGACGGCCTGCCCAGCGAGCTTTCCCACTACATCAGCCGCGAGATGAACGCCACGCCCGACATGGCCATCTACGACCGGGTGGAGATCGTGCGCGGCGCCACCGGCATGATGCAGGGCGCCGGCAACCCCTCGGCCGCCATCAACATGGTGCGCAAGCGCCCGACCGCCACGCCGCAGCTTTCCGTCACCGCCAGTGCCGGCAGCTGGGACAACTACCGGGTCGAGGTCGACGCCGCGAATGCGCTCAACGAGGCCGGCACCCTGCGCGGCCGGGTGGTGGCGACCTATCAGAACAAGAACAGCTTCCAGAACGTGGCCGACACCGAGCGCTCCGTGCTCTACGCCATCGCCGAAGCCGACCTCGGCAAGCAAACCTTGCTGACCGCGGGTTTTTCGCACCAGAACGCCAACCACACCAGCAGTTGGGGCGGGCTGCCGGTCGCCATGGACGGAAGCAACCTGGGGCTGTCGCGCTCCACCTACCTGGGCAATAACTGGGATTACTGGGACCAGGACAACACCACGCTGTTCACCCAGCTTGAACATCGCTTCGGCAACGACTGGAAACTGCACTTGTCGGCCAGCCACACCTGGTCCGATCTGGACATGCTGGGTTCACAACTGGAACGGACCTACTGGGTGGATGCCCGCCAGTTCGGCCAGTACGTCGGCCAGTACAAATACACCGACCGGCAAAGCAGCTATGACGCCTTCGCCTCCGGCCCCTTCCGGCTTCTCGGGCGCAGCCACGAACTGGTGGTCGGCGCCAGCCTGCGCGACCTCGATTTCGACGGCAAAGGGAATTCCCGCAGCGACGAACTCGACCTGGACATCCACAACTGGGACCCGGGCAGCGTCGCACCGCAAGCCATGGACCTGAACTACTGGCACCAGGATCGCACCACGCGCCAGAAGGGTTTCTACACCACCGCGCGCTTCAACGTTTCCGACACGCTGAAGTTCATCGTCGGCGGCCGCTACGACTGGTTCGACTACGACGCGAAAACCCGCAACGGCACCCGCACGACCCGCTCCAGGTACGCCGTCGACCGGCACTTCACCGCTTACGCCGGCGTGATCTACGACCTCGATGCGCGGCATTCCCTCTACGCCAGCTATACCGACATCTTCAAGCCGCAATCGGCGCTGAACGCTTCGGGCAAGACGCTCAAGCCCATCGTCGGCAAGAACTACGAAATCGGCCTCAAGGGCGAATATTTCGGCGGCGGGCTGAATGCCAGCGTGGCGCTCTTCCGCATCGATCAGGAAAACCGCGCCAAGGCCCTCACCCGCGACCAGTGCTCCGACCTGGTGCCGAGTTGCAGCGAAGCGGCCGGTGAAGTCCGCAGCGAAGGGATCGAACTGGAACTCAATGGCCGCCTGACGCCGGGTTGGCAACTGGCGGCCGGCTACACCTTCGCCGAGGCCAAATACCGCAAGGACGCGGACCCGGCCAAGGTCGGCCGGTTGTTCGCCACGGATCTGCCGCGGCACATGTTCAAGCTATTCACGAGCTATCAAATGCCTGGAGAACTGAATCGCTGGAAAATCGGTGGCGGCGTGTCGTGGCAAAGCGATATCTACAACAAGGGCACGAACTTCTACGATGCCGGCACGCCATTCCGCATCGAGCAAAAGGCTTACGCCCTGGCCAACCTGTTCGTCGGATACCGTGCCTCGAAAAATCTCGACGTCCGTCTCAATATCGACAATCTGTTCGACAAGACCTACTGGCGGGCGATCGGGAGCAATACGGCTTACGCGGTCAACCAATATGGCGAACCCCGCAAATTCACCCTGACGGGGCATTATCAATTCTAGGCCAGTGCCGGGCACAACGGCCGAAGGGCGTTGTGCCTCATGCTTCCCGATTCAGGCCCTTCCGTCACCCGTATCCAGAATGGCGCGCAGCTTCGGCAGAAGCGCCGGGACATCGTCCCGCACCATGCTCCACAGCGTATCGTTGTCGATACCCAGATAGCCGTGAATGAGCCGGTTGCGCGCGGCAATGATCATCCGCCATGAAATCTCGGGATGACTGTCCCTGATTTCCGCTGGAATGCGGGTTGCCGCCTCGCCCATCAGTTCCAGCCTGCGGATGGTCGCGTCGAAGTGCAGGTCATTGGCGACGAAGGTTTCGAGCGTCATGCCCTGCGTATAGGCGACCACCTTCTCGCCGAAATCGATCATGTCCTGGATGTAGAAGCGCCACTCCCGTTTTGGCGCTTCAGACATGCAGCGCCTCGCGCTCGATGTACGGACGCAGTTCCTTGCGCAGGGCCTTGTCCGTGACCAGATCTACAGGGGCGCCGAGGAGGTCTTCGAGAAAGAATTGCACACCGAAATAACGCTGCGAACTGGCCGGCCCGTCGAAACGTACCAGCACGTCCACGTCGCTGTCCGGCCGAGCCCTGCCGTGAAGGGTGGAGCCGAAGAGCGCGAGGCCGATGACACCGAAACGTTCGCGCAGCAGGGGTTTGCTCTGCGCCAGCAGGGCCAGTGCGCGCTCGCGGTCCATGCCGTTCTCCCGAAGTCGACTATAGCCCCGATCTTAGGCCTTGCCGTTCGCCGGTCAAGCCCTGCGGGACATTCAGCGGAACACGATGGTCTTGTTGCCGTGCAGCAGCACGCGGTCTTCCAGATGGTAGCGCAGGCCGCGCGCGAGCACGGTCTTCTCGATGTCCTTGCCGTAGCGCACCATGTCCTCGACCGCGTCGGAGTGGTCGATGCGGATCACGTCCTGCTCGATGATCGGCCCCTGGTCCAGGTCCGCGGTGACGTAGTGGCAGGTGGCGCCGATCAGCTTCACGCCCTTGGTCCACGCCTGGTGGTAGGGCTTGGCGCCGACGAAGCTGGGCAGGAAGCTGTGGTGGATGTTGAGGATGCGCCCCGGATAGGCGGCACACAGTTCCGGCGAAAGGATCTGCATGTAGCGCGCCAGCACCATGGTGTCGCCGCGCACTTCCTCGAAGATGCGCTGAACTTCGGCATAGGCGGAGGCCTTGTTGTCCGCGGTGACCGGCACGTGATGGAAGGCGATGCCGTGCCATTCGACGAAGCCACGCAGATCGTCGTGGTTGGAGATCACGCAGGGGATCTCGATGTCCAGTTCCTTCGACTGCCAGCGCGCCAGCAGGTCGTACAGGCAGTGCTCCTGCCTGCTCACCAGCACCACCACGCGCTTCTTCACCGCCGAATCGGTGATCTTCCAGTCCATTTCCAGCTCTTCGGCCAGCGGGCGGAAGCGTTCGCGGAATTCGGCGAGATGGAAAGGCAGGGAATCGGCACGGATTTCCACGCGCATGAAGTAGCGCCCCACCGCCTCGCCGTCGCGCGGCGGCTCGGCGTGCAGCGCGGTCTCCAGAATCCAGCCCTGGTGCTCGGCGATGAAGCCGGAAACCTTGGCGACGATGCCCACGCGGTCGGGGCAGGAGGCGGAAAGCGTGTAGAAGCGGGTGCGATGCATGGCTTGTGCCTGGAAAAACCGCGCCCCCGGATGGGGGCGGCGGGAAAAAACGGTATGAAACTGCGTGATCAGCCGGCGCGGGCGAAAGCCTTGTCGATTTCCACGCGCAGCGCAGCGTAGTCGCGCACCACCGGGTACTGCGGGAATTCGCGCACCACGTTTTCCGGCGGATGGAACAGGATGCCGCCGTGGGCCTCGCCGAGCATCGCGGTGTCGTTGTAGGAATCGCCGGCGGCCACCACCTTGAGCTTGAGTTCCTTGAAACGTTTCACCGCTTCCTGCTTCTGGTTGGGCATGCGTAGATGGTAGTTCACCAGCACGCCGTTGGCGTCCGCTTCCAGGCTGTGGCAGAACAGCGTGGGCCAGCCGAGCTGGCGCATCAGCGGATGGGCGAATTCGTAGAAGGTGTCGGACAGGATGACCACTTGGTAACGCTCGCGCAGGCTGTCGAGGAACTCGCGCGCACCGGCCATCGGCCCCATGTCGGCGATCACTTCCTGGATGTCCGGCAGGCCCAGCTTGTGCCGCGCCAGGATGTCCAGGCGGTACTTCATCAGCGTGTCGTAGTTGGGCTCGTCGCGGGTGGTGCGACGCAGCTCCGCGATGCCGGTGCGCTCGGCGAATTCGATCCAGATTTCCGGAACCAGCACGCCTTCGAGGTCGAGACAGACGATCTGCACGGTAGGGCCTTTCAAGGGTGGCAAACGGCCGGCGATTCTAACATCAGCCCTATGCAGCCACGAGCCGAGATGACCATGCAAGTCACCTCGGCCCGTCAATCAATCGGTGCGATAGCGGGGAGAGCGCGGTCCATACAGAATTCCGTTTGACCAACCTGCGGTCAACAGGCGCATGCTGGTAACGCCCGCAACCGTATGGCTGTGGTCAGTCACCGTCTCGGCGATCTGATGGACAATCGCCTGGACCAGCAATCCGATCAACCCGCCCGAATTGCTGCGCCCCTCGGCGCTGGAGGCCGTGGCAGTCCCTTGCCACAACTGGGCACCCGAATGCAGGTCGACCATGACCGCCTGGGCGGTCACTCGCGATTCGCTGCTGATCACGCTATAGGACGTTCCATACTGTGATATGCGTATGTAAACTGCCGCGTCCGCACCGAAAATTTCCTTCAGCTTGGCCGGTGCAACATCGTGCATTTGTCCAGGATCGGTTACGCCATTCTCCCGGAACATCTCGTCAACCAGGGTGACCGGCAACACGTAATAGCCGGACTCGGCCAACGGCAGCGTAACGTGCGAAAGGAAGCTATAGCTGGCATCCACTTCGGGCGAGTCATTGAGCGGCGGAAGAACCAAGAGGGTACTGGGCCTGCTCTCGCGGAAGGCACTGTAATCGAATGATTTCTGCGGCGTTGCGCAGGCGGTCGCCAACAGTACCAACGTGGATATCAAAATGCTACGGCTGTATGAGAAGAAAGGCTTCTGCATTCCGGTCACCTGAATTTGGCCAACAAACGATCCATGAACATGGCTGATTCCGGAAAGCGCGTCTTTTCCGCCTCGAATGCCTTGCCCATTTCCTCATGCCGGCCAGCCTTGCCATACAGAAGTCCGAGGTGGGCGCTATACCCCGGTGGAAGCGCCTCTCCTTCGGCGGCTGCCTTCTGCGCCCCTTCCTCAAGCTGAACGATCAGTTCATCGGGAGAACTCTGTGCGCGGAAGTATGCGTGGACGCTGGGCTGGTAGTTGCCCCAGTAGTAGAGACTCTTCGACTGTTGTGTTGCGCAGCCTGCAAGCACAGCGCCAAGGAACAAGGCGAGCAATGATCTTGAATACATTCACGCAGTCCCTTTCAATCGGCAGAGGGGTGCCACGCACCGGATTCCATGCCCGCAACGAGTCCGGCAACCGCTTCCTGAATGGCAAGATCCAACACTTTTCCGTTCAGTGTCGAGTCATAGCCGGCGGTACCACCGAAACCGATCACCTCGCGGGCAGCCAGGGTGTACTCACCCGCCCCTTGGGTGGAATACACCACCTCGGACGTCTCGACGTTGACCACGTTGAGGCTCACCTTGGCATAGGCAATCTGGGATTTGCCACGACCTAGGATGCCAAACAGCTGACGGTCACCGACCTCCTTTCGTCCGAATTCGGTCACATCACCCGTCACGACATGATCGGCGCCTTTTAGATTCTGGTTTTTCTGCTTGATCGATGCTTCTTGAGCGATCTCGCTCATGTTGTCACGGTCGAGAACGGTAAACCGGCCTGTTTGCTGAAGATGCGTGATCAGGATCGTCTTGGCTTGCCCACCGAGCCGGTCAACGCCATCCGAAAATACGCCACGCATGAAATTGGAACGATTGTCGAACTTGCCAACGGAAATGGGACTACGAACTCCCTGCCGAATTGGTTCGGAAACCACACTCCGAGGCACTTCTATGACGCGAGACGTTTCGGTGGCACATCCGCCCACGAACATTGTGGAGAGGCCAAGCAAGAGCATGAGGGAGCAATTGAGAACACGCATGATGGTTGTCCGAGGAGTAAAAAGTAGCCAGTAGCTCACATAACCAGATGATTGAATTCAAAATTTCATAGCAGGACTATGCCAAGAGATGCAGAAATCCAGTTATAAATGCGGACAGCATCATGCCTGGACTGTCGTGTTTACACAAGTCCGCCGTCATTCTTTCAAGGTACCGCGGTTTCACTCTTCCCCGACCATCAACGCCTCCAACGCCTCCAACGCCTCGGCCAGTTCCAGCCAGCGCAGTTCGGCTTCCTCGATCAGCCCGGTCAGTTCGGTCTGCCGGCGGGTCAGGGTTTCCAGCTGCGCCAGATCCGGATTGGCGTAGAACGCCGGATCGGCCATGCGGGCGTCGAGCAGTTGCTTTTCGCTGTGCCAGCCGGCCAGCTTGCGGTCGATCTGCTCGCTCTCCTTGACCAGCGGCCGGCGCGCGGCCAGGCGGACCTGGCGGTCGGCGGCGGCCTGCGCGCGGTCGGCCTTGCGCGCGGCCTTGTCGGCGGCGCGGTCGGGGCACTGCGCCGCGGCGGCGGCTTGCGCGCGGCGCGCGGCCAGCCAGTCGCGGTAATCGTCCAGGTCACCGTCGAAGGGCAGCACCTTGCCGCCATCCACCAGCAGGAAGCGGTCGCAGGTGGCGGCCAGCAAGGCACGGTCGTGCGACACCAGCACCATGCCGCCCTGATAGTCCTGCAGGGCCAGGGTGAGGGCGTGGCGCATTTCCAGGTCGAGGTGGTTGGTGGGTTCGTCGAGCAGCAGCAGATTGGGCCGCCGCCAGATCAGCAGGGCCAGCGCCAGGCGCGACTTCTCGCCGCCGGAAAAGCTCGCGCACGGCGCGGTGGCCGGGGTGGCGGTGCCGCCCACACCGTCGCCGCGAAAATCGAAACCGCCCAGGTAGTCGCGCAGATCCTGCTCGCGCGCGGCGGGGTCCAGGCGCTGCATGTGCTGCAGCGGCGATTCGTCCGGGCGCAGGGTTTCCAGCTGGTGCTGGGCGAAGTAGCCGGTGGCCAGCCCCTTGCCGTCCATGCGCCGGCCGTCGGCCAGGGTGAGTCCGCCGGCCAGCAGCTTGATCAGCGTGGACTTGCCCGCGCCGTTGCGCCCCAGCAGGCCGATGCGCTCGCCGGGGCGCAGGGTCAGCTTCAGGCCGTCGAGGATGGTGGCGGCGCCATAACCCACCCGGCCCTCCTCGATGGTGAGCAGCGGATCGGGCGCCGGCGGCGCGTCGCGGAAGCTGAAGCCGAACGGCGTATCCACGTGCGCCGCGGCGATGCGCTCCATGCGCTCCAGCGCCTTGATGCGGCTCTGCGCCTGGCGCGCCTTGGTGGCCTTGGCGCGGAAACGGCGGATGTAGTCCTCGATGTGGGCGATCTCGCGCTGCTGCTTGTCGTGCAGGGCCTGCTGCTGGGCGAGGCGCTCGGCGCGCTGGCGCTCGAAATCCGAATACGCGCCGGAGTACAGCGTCAGGCGCCCGCCTTCCAGGTGGGCGATGTGGCTCACGCAGGCATCGAGGAACTCGCGGTCGTGGGAGATCAGCAGCAGCGTGCCGCGATAGTCGCGCAGCCATTGCTCCAGCCAGATCACCGCGTCCAGGTCGAGGTGGTTGGTGGGTTCGTCCAGCAGCAGCAGGTCGGAACGGCACATCAGCGCCTGCGCCAGGTTCAGGCGCATCCGCCAGCCCCCGGAAAAATCGGCCACCGGACGTTCCAGATCAGTCGGCACGAAGCCCAGGCCATCCAGCAGGGCTGCCGCCCGCGCCCGCGCGCCGTAGCCGCCGATCTCGCCCAGGCGCGCGTGCAGCTCACCGATGCGCCCGCCCTCGGCGGGGTCGTGGCGCGCCTCCAGCATCGCCAGTTCGTCCTCGATGCGGCGCAGTTCGGCGTCGCCATCCAGCACGTACTCCAGCGCCGGGCGCGGGAGCGCCGGGGTTTCCTGTGCCACCTGGGCGATCACCCAGGCCGCCGGCAATTCCAGATCGCCGCGCTCGGCATGCAGTTCACCGCGCAGCAGGGCGAACAGACTGGACTTGCCGCTGCCGTTGGCCCCGGTCAGGCCCACCCGCCAGCCGGGATGGATCTGCAGGCTGGCGCCCTCAATGAGCAGCCGCGCGCCGCGCGCGAGCGACAAATTTCGAAACTGGATCACGTCATCGCCTGAGAGTGCAAAGGCGTTATTCTACGCGTCCAGCCTACTCGCCCGAGTTGCCCCATGCGCCCGCGCCTACGCCTCAGCTCCGCATTCCTGGCCTCCGCCGCACTGCTCCTGTGCGTGGCCCCGGCAACGGCCGAAGAAACCGACGCGGCCCGCGCCGAGCGCCTCAAGGCGGAAGGCAAGGCCATCCGCGAGGCCGCCGACGCCCGCTTCGCCGCCGAAGAACCGGCCTGCTACCAGCGCTTTCAAGTCAACCGCTGCATCAGCGACGCCCGGAACGCCCGCCTGGAAGAAATCCGCCGCGCCCGGGAAGTGGAAGCCGAGGCCCGTCGCCTGGACCTCATCGAACGCCAGCGCCGCGCCGCCGAACTGGGTGTGACCGACAACACCGCGCCCCGCGAGGCGGCCTCGCCTTCCACGCTGGACAGTCAGCTGCCGGCGCCCGATCCGGCCGCCGAGGCTCTGCGCCGGGAACGCGAGGCGGCCTTGAGCGCCAGCGAACGGGCGGCCGCCGCGGAGCGCGCCGCCAAGGATGCCGAACGCGCCGAACGCCGCGCGCGCGCCGAAGCCGACGCGGCGGAACGCGCCGAAAAGGCCGAGCGCGACCGCCAGCGCTACGAGGAACGCATCCGCAAACGCGCAGCCGAGCAGCGCTAGGGCATGCTCACTCGTCCCCAGCGGGGGAAGTGCCACCCATCACCGCCCACTCCAGCGCATCGGCCAGCCGGTCGTTGCCCCAGAACAGCTCCTCTCCAACCCGGAAGCTCGGCGCGCCGAACAGGCCCAGTTCGGCGGCGCGCTCGGTCTGCGCGCGCAGCGCAAGCTTGTTCTCCGGCGCCTGCGCGCGCGCCAGCATCGTATCGACGGGCAGGCCGAGCGCCGCGAGCAGTTCGCCGATCACGACCGGATCGGCGATGTCGCGATCCTCGGCGAAGTTGGCCCGCATCACCGCGCGCGAAAACGGCGCCACCCAGCCCTCCTCCACGCCGACCAGCGCCACCCGCGCGGCCAGCAGACCACTGCGCGGGAACCGGCTGGGCAGGCGGAAGGGCAGGCCATACTTGCCCGCCAGGCGGGCCAGGTCGCGCCACATGTAGCGCCCCTTGGGCGGATAGATGTTGAATGGCGAATCGTTCCAGCCCAGCGCGAGGAACACCGGGCCGAGCAGGAAGGGCCGCCAGACCACCTCGACGCCGGCCTCGCGCGCGGCATCCTCGATGCGCATCGCCGACAGATAGGAATAGGTGCTGGCGAACTCGTACCAGAACTCGACGCGCGGGCGCGTGTCCGCATTGGCGGAGGACGGGGAGGCGGCGGGCATGGGCAACTCGTCTCGATGGCCGTGCTGCCACTATAGAGGACGCGCGCCCGCACTGCCCGGCAGGCGCCCCGCCAGATCCCGGGCAACCGTGCTGCCGCTGCGCGGGTCCAGCCAGCCCGCCAAGCGGCGTAGCCAGCCATGCGGCCGGGGGGCCATGGCGGCGCGCAGCAGGATTTCCGCCCCCAGGTTGGAGCTCATCACCACCACGCTGGAGCATTCCAGCACAAAGGACTGGCCGGCGTGCAGCACGACGTCGCGGCTGTCGCCGTACTGGGTGATCCACGTGCAGCCGCTGCGGCAGATGACCTCGGTGCCGGCCGCGCCGGTGAGCATGTGTACGGCGCGCGGAGCGAGCCGGTGGGTGGCGATTCCAAAGCGGGCATCCATGATGGCCTCCTGTAGCAACGGGCCGCCGCAGACCGGCTACCCTTGCATGCAGTATCGTCATCCACTAGTGTGCGAACAAACGGTGTTTTTGCATGGAACGGATGCGAGAAAGTCATGCATGAAGATCTGCGCCAGTTGCCTCCACTGGACCCGCTGCGCGGCTTTGCCGCCGCCGCGCGCCACTTGTCGTTCACCCGCGCCGCGGCGGAATTGTGCCTGACCCAGTCGGCCGTCAGCCGCCAGGTGCAGACGCTGGAGGCGGCGCTGGGCGTTGCCCTGTTCGTGCGCGGTATCCGCAGCCTGCGACTCACCGCGGAAGGCGCGCGGCTGGCCGCTGCGGCCGACGGTTGGCTGGCCGAGTACGCCCGGCTGGCGGATGCGCTGCGCCGACCGGGCGCGCGTCCAGTCACGGTGACCGCTTCGTTCGGCATGTCGGCGCTGTGGCTGGTGCCGCGCCTGCGCGATTTCCAGCACCTTCATCCGGATACCGAGGTGCACATCGCGGCAGGCAACCGCATGGTGGATTTGGCGCGCGAGGACATCGACCTGGCGCTGCGCTACTGCCCCGACCGCGACACGCCGCCGGAAGCGGTGAAGCTGTTCGGCGATACCGTGCTGGCGGTGGGGCATCCATCCATTGCCGCCGGACTGGAACTGAACGCTGCCACCCTGCCCGGACTTACCCTGCTGGAGTACGACGAACCGAGTTTTCCCTGGCTGGGCTGGGAGCACTGGCTGGCCGCGCTCGGCCTGGAAGGCGTGCGTCCGCGGGCGCGCATCGGCTTCTCCCACTACGATCAGTTGATCCACGCTGCCGGAGCCGGCCAGGGGCTGGCGATCGGCCGCACGGTACTGATCGACCCGCTGATCGAGGACGGCCGCCTGATGCCGGTGGGCGAGCGCCGCATGACCGTGCCGGGGCGCGGCTTCTGGCTGGTGCCGGCGCCCCGCCCGATGCGCCCGGAGGTGCGGCGCTTTGCCGATTGGGTGGTGGAGACGGCGCGCGCCGACGCGGCCGCCTGAAGCTCAGTCCGCGGTGGGCCGGTTGGCCACCCAGATGCCCAGGCCGACCAGGCCGAGCGCAGCGAACACCGCCGGCGTGAGCGGTTCGGACAGCAGCAGGGCGCCGGCCAGCACGCCCATCACCGGGGTCAGGAAGGAGAACGAGGCCAGCCGGGTGGCCGGATAGTGGCGCACCAGCCAGAACCAGCCCACGTAGCTGGCCGAGGCCACCACGACGATCTGGAAGGCCAGGCTGGCCCACACTGCCGCGGATGGCGCGAACACGCCCGGTTCGCCGAAGGCCACGGCCAGCGGCGGCAGCGCCACGGCGGATACCGCAAGCTGGTACAGCAGGGTCTTTTCCGCGCTCGCGCGCACCAGCGTGGTCGCCTTGATGGTGAGCGTGGAGGCGGCCCAGAACATCGCGGCCAGGAAGATCAGCAGATCGCCTTTCCAGGCCTCGCCGGGCGAGCCGACGAGATTCTCGCCGAACAGCGCCAGCACGCCGAGGAAGGCCAGCCCCATGCCGATCCACTGCGCGCGCCGCATGCGCTCCTGCGGCAGCAGCCATACCGCGCCGAGGGCGACGAAGAACGGCGCGGTGTACAGGAAGATCACCCCGCGCGAGGCGCTGGTATACGCCAGGCCGGCGAAGATCAGCGCGAATTCGATGGAGAACAGCAGCCCCGCCAGCAGGCCAGGCACCAGCGTGCCGTCGGCGCGGAATAGCGGCACGCGGCGTACCAGCGTCCAGGCGTACACCAGGACCAGCGCGCCCACGGAGCGCAGGCCCGCCTGCCACAGCGGGGAGATGCCGGCGGCGGCGATCTTGATGGCCGCCTGCTGCACGCCCCATAGCGTGCAGAACAGCACCATCAGCGTGATGGCGAGGCGGTCGAGCTGGGTTTTCGGCGGCATGGCGGGTAAACGGCGCAAAAGCGGAAAAGACGCGGCGGCTCAGTCCACCACCGCGTCCGCACGGCTGTCGCCCACCCATTGCAGGCGGGCGCGCAGCGCGCGGGTGACTTCGACGCGGCCATCGGCGTCCACCCGCAGGGCATGGTCGATGCCGAAGCGGCGGGTGTACTCGCGCCAGCCGTCGCCGGCGATGAAGGCCGGCTTGCTCGGCCCGTCGGACAGCGTGCCCGCCCCTTCGCGCGGGGTGATCAGCACGGTGAGCGCCTGGGTGCCGCGCGCCGGGCGGCCGGTGCGCGGGTCGAGCAGGTGGGTGTAGCGTTCGCCGTCCAGCTCGAAATAGCGCTGGTAGTCGCCCGAGGTGCCGATGGCCTCGCCGTCGTACAGCGGCAAGGTGGCCAGCGGGCGCGGCTCGCGCGGATGCTGGATGCCGATGCGCCAGGGCTGCTCACCCTTGGCCCCGAGCGCCATGACGTTGCCGCCGATGTTGATCAGCGCGTTGGCAATGCCCATGCCGCGCAGGATGGCGGCGGCGCGGTCGAGCGCATAGCCCTTGGCGTAGCCGCCCAGGTCGATCTGCACCAGCGGGTTGGCGCTGGACACCCGCCGGCCGTCGATGCGCAGGTCGGCCATGCGCGGACGGGCGTCGATCAGCGTACGCAGTGCTTCGGCGTCCGGCACCACCGGCACGAACTCGTCGGTATGAAAGCCCCACAGGGCGATCAGGCGACCGAGCGCGGGGTCGAACAGCTCATCGCCGGTGACCGCCATCTGCTGCGCATCGTGCAGCAGCATGGCCAGTTCTTCCGACACCTCCATGCTCTCGCCGCGCGCCAGCGCCTCGTTCAGGCGGGTCAGTTCGGAGGGCTGCCAGGCATGGTAGGCGGCATGCAGGCGGTCGAACTCGCGCAGCACGGCATCCATGGCGCGGCGCGCCTCGGCGGGATCGGTGCCGTACACCGAGACATCCACCCGGGTGCCGAACACATAGGCTTCCTGGCGGAACACCTCGGCACGCGAACAGGCGCCGAGCAACAACGCAAAAGCCAGCAGCGCCACCCAAGGGCGGCGCCACCACAGGACAGGGCTCACGGGCAGGCGGCCTCGACCTGGTCGAGCAGCAGGCCGGGCACGGAAAAGCCAGTTTGCGCGGTGATTTCCACGAAGCAGGTGGGGCTGGTGACGTTGATCTCGGTGAGATGCCCGCCGATCACGTCCAGGCCGACCACCAGCAGGCCGCGCGCCCACAGCACCGGGGCGAGCGTTTCGGCGATTTCGCGTTCGCGTTCGGTGAGCGGCATGGCCACCCCGCGCCCGCCGGCGGCCAGGTTGCCGCGCGTCTCGCCGGCCTTGGGGATGCGCGCCAGGGCGTAGGGCACCACCTGGCCGCCGAGGATCAGCACGCGCTTGTCGCCCTCGCGGATGGCCGGCAGGTAGCGCTGCGCCATGATGGTGCGTGCGCCTTCCTGGGTGAGGGTTTCCAGGATCACGTTGCGGTTGGGGTCGTCCGCGCGCACGCGGAAGATCTGGCTGCCGCCCATGCCGTCGAGCGGCTTGAGCACCACGTCGCCCAGCTCGTCGATGAAGGCGTTGATCTCGTCCGCGTCGCGCGCCACCAGCGTGGTCGCGGTGAACTGCGGGAATTCGGTGATGGCGAGCTTTTCCGAGTGGTCGCGGATCGCGCGCGGGTCGTTGAACACGCGCGCACCGCCGGCCGCCGCGCGTTCGAGCAGCCAGGTGGCGGCGACGTATTCGAAGTCGAAGGGCGGGTCCTGACGCATCAGCACCGCATCGAAGTCCACCAGCGCCACGCTGGCGCACTCGCCGGCCTCGTACCACGGGTGGTCGCCGGCCAGCGGGCGGATGCGCAGCGCGCGCGCATACACGCCGCGCTCCGGATGCCAGGCCAGCGCCTCGCGCTGGAGGGTCCACACCTCGTGGCCGCGCGCGGCGGCCTCGCGCATCATGGCGATGCTGGAATCCTTGTAGGCCTTCAGCCCGTCCAGCGGGTCGAGGATGAAGGCCAGACGCAGCGCGGTGCCCATGGCCTCAGCCCAGCTCGGCGAGTTCGGTGATCTCCGCCGCCGGCGCGGTTTCCTCGATTTCCACCGAGGCGGCCAGCAACGCCAGGCGCGCCACCACGCCGTAGGCGTAGAAGCGGTTGGGCGCGGCGTCCGGGCCCTGGTTGCAGTCGGGCAGCGTGCAGCTGGTCTCAAAGGCCAGCGGCTTGAAGTGCATGCCCGGGGCGTTGAGGTTCTCGTCGCGCCCGCGCTCGGTGTGCACGCGGTAGAAGCCGCCCACCACGTAGTGATCCATCATGTACACCACCGGCTCGGCCACCGCGCCCTCCACGGTCTCGAAGGTGTGCACGCCTTCCTGGACGATCACCTCGTGCACCTCCAGGCCCTCCTTCACCACGGCCATCTTGTTGCGCTGGCGGCGGTTCAGGCCGACCACCTCGGAGGCATCCCTGACCGTCATTACCCCCATGCCGTAGGTGCCGGCGTCGGCCTTGACCACCACGAAGGGCTCGTCGGCCACGCCATATTCCTTGTACTTGGCGCGGATGCGTGCGAGCAGCGCATCCACCTGGGCGGCCAGACACTCCTCGCCGGTGCGCTCCTGGAAGTTGATCTGCCCGCACACGCCGAATTCCGGGTTGATGCGCCAGGGGTCGATGCCGATGGCGGCGGCGAACTCCCGTGCCACGCGGTCGTAGCACGCCGCATGCACCGACTTGCGCCGCGCGTGCCAGCCGGCGTGCAGCGGCGGGATCAGCCACTGGTCCTCGACGCCGCGCAGGATCTCGGGAATGCCGGCCGACAGATCATTGTTGAGCAGCACCGCGCAAGGCTCGAAGCCGGCCACGCCCACCATGCCGCCACGGCGCTCCAGCGGTTCCAGGGTCAGCGTGGCGCCATTGGCCAGTTCCAGCGTGGTGGGTTCGGTGATGTCGGGCAGCAGGCTGCCGATGCGCACGTTGAGCCCGGTCAGGCGCAGGATGGCCACCAGCTTGGCGACGTTCTGCAGGTAGAACTGGTTGCGCGTATGGTTCTCGGGGATCAGCAGCAGCTTGCTGGCGCTCGGACAGATGCGCTCGATGGCCGACTGCGCGGCCTGCACGCACAAGGGCATGAAGGCATCGTTGAGGTTGTTGAAGCCGCCGGGGAACAGGTTGAGGTCCACCGGCGCGAGCTTGAAGCCGCTGTTGCGCAGGTCGGTGGAGCCATAGAAGGGCGGCATGTGGTCCTGCCACTGCGCACGCATCCACTGCTCGATCTCGGGAGCCTTGTCCAGAAAGGTTTTTTCCAGTTCCAGCAGGGGGCCGGTCAGCGCGGTGGTGAGATGGGGAACCATGGTGATCGCTCGTGGAGATCGCGCCGCGGGCAGCTGCCCCACGGCGGTGGATCGGGCGCCAATCTTACACCACGCCCCCAGCCGCTTTCACGCGGGACGCGGCGCGCCGCCATCTCAAGTTTTTGCGCCGGCGGCCGTTAAACCAGCAATGCGGTCGTGTGTCGACCAACCCAAGGAGGAATTTCGCCATGCCTTCGCTTACCCCCGCTTCCAGCCCCGAAACCCGCCCCAGCACCGCCGCCGAGCGCCCGACCAACGTCCGCGTGGCCGCCCGCCAGGAACTCAACGCGCAGATCGTCACCGCGTCGCTCAACGTCTCGATCAAGAGCGGCGACGACTCCCTGGCCCTGCTCTACCGCAGCGCCATCGACAGCATCAACGAAAGGCTGGAAGCCGAACTCGGCCCCAACGCCATCCAGAACGCGGCCGCCAACCAGGACAACACCCCGGAGGCCACCGCCGGGCGCATCCTCGATTTCGCCACCAATTTCTTCGACGCCTACGCCGCCCAGCGCCCGAACGACGACCCGGAGCAGGTCGCCAAGGATTTCGTCGAACTGATCCGCGGCGGTTTCGAAAAGGGCTTCGGCGAGGCACGCGACATCCTGCAGGGCCTGGGCGTATTCAACGGCGAGGTGGAAAGCGGCGTCATGAAAACCTACGAACTGGTGCACAAGGGCCTGGACGACTTCCTCGCCGGCAAGCTGGCGCCACCAACCACCGAAGCCGGCACCGAGGCGGCGGCGGACAAGCCGGCCGCCTGAGCGGCTCCGCGGGCACGGCGCTATCATCGGGGCTTCCCATTCCCCGATGAGGCGCCGACATGGCCCGCGTCCAGATCGAACTCCCCGCATCCTTCGCGTTTTCCACCGACATCCAGCTCTACCTGAGCCACATCAACTACGGCGGCCACCTGGACAACGCGCTGCTGCTCACCGTGGTTTCCGAAGCACGCGCGCGCTGGTTCAAGGCCCTCGGCTATACCGAACTGGACGTGGAAGGGCTGGGCATCATCGTCTCCGACGCCGCCCTGCAGTACAAATCGGAAGCCTTCCACGGCGAAACCATGCAGGTGGACATGAGCGCACAGGAATTCAACAAGTACGGCTGCGACCTGGTGTGGCGCATGCGCGAGCGCGACAGCGGCCGCGAAGTGGCGCGCGGCAAGACCGGCATCGTGTTCTTCGACTACCAGACACGCAAGGTGGCCGGCGTACCGCAGGGCTTCCGCGAGCGCTTCCCGGCGGACTGAACCGCCGGCCGGGGTAGAATCGCGCCCCTTCGGCCACCTCCCCGTCTCGCGCCGCATCGCGCGGCCACCGCCATGACCGCTCCCCGCCACCCTGAACTGCTCGCCCCCGCCGGCTCGCTGGCGATGATGCGCACCGCCTTCGCCTATGGCGCGGACGCGGTGTATGCCGGGCAGCCGCGCTACTCGCTGCGCGTGCGCAACAACGATTTCGGCCGCCTCGACACGCTGGCCGCCGGCATCGCCGAAGCCCACGCCGCCGGCAAGCAGTTCTATCTGGTCAGCAACATCGTTGCGCACAACGCCAAGCTGCGCACCTACCTCGACGACATGGCCGAAGTGGTGGCGCTGCGCCCGGACGCGCTGATCATGGCCGACCCCGGTCTGATCATGCTGGTGCGCGAGCGCTGGCCCGAGCTGCCCGTGCATCTGTCGGTGCAGGCCAACACCACGAACTGGGCGGCGGTGCGCTTCTGGCAGTCGGCGGGCGTGCGGCGCGTGATCCTGTCCCGCGAGCTGTCGCTGGACGAGGTGGCGGAAATCCGCGACGCCTGCCCGAACATGGAACTGGAAGTGTTCGTGCATGGCGCGCTGTGCATCGCCTATTCCGGGCGCTGCCTGCTCTCCGGCTACTTCAACCACCGCGACCCCAACCAGGGCACGTGCACCAACTCCTGCCGCTGGGACTACAAGCTGCACGAGGCCACCGAAGACGGTGCCGGCGATGCCCGCCCCAGCGGCGCCACCCCGCTGGGCAATCCGAAGGGCTCCGGCACCGTGGGCACCGCCGTGCAGGGTCCGCCCGCGCTGGGCGGCGGGCCGCGCCACCTGGGCGGCAGCAAGGTCTGGCTGCTGGAAGAGGGCAGCCGCCCCGGCGAACGGATGCCGGTGGAAGAGGACGAGCACGGCACCTACATCCTCAATTCGCGCGACCTGCGCGCCATCGAGCACGTGCGGCGCCTGGTGGACATCGGCGTGGATTCGCTGAAGATCGAAGGCCGCACCAAGAGCCCTTATTACGTGGCGCGCACCGCCCAGGGCTACCGCCGCGCCATCGACGACGCACTCGCCGGCCGGCCCTTCGACCCGCGCCTGCTCGGCGAGCTGGAGGGCCTGGCCAGCCGGGGCTACACCGACGGTTTCTACCAGCGCCACCACACCCCGGACCAGCAGAACTACCTGCGCGGCCATTCGGAATCCGGACGCAGCCTGTACGTGGCCGACCTGGCCGGCTTCGACGCGGCGCGCGGGCTGGCCGAGCTCAGCGCCAGGAACACCTTCGGCCTCGGCGACCGGCTGGAATTCGTGCAGCCCGGCGGCAACGTCGAGACCGTGGTCGACCGCCTGGAGGATGCCGACGGCCACCCCATCGAACGCGTTCCCGGCAGCGGCCACCGCGCCTGGCTGCCGCTGCCGGCCGGCGTCGATGCGGCCGCGCCCTGTTTCATCGCCCGTTTTCTCTGAAGAGCATCAATGCCCCTGCCCGTCTTCGATCCCGCCCGGTACGACGCCCAACTCGCCGGCAAGCTCGCGCGCTTCAAGGCCGATTTCGCCCCGCTCGGCCTGCCCGAGCCGGCGGTATTCACCTCGCCGCCGCTGCACTACCGCCTGCGCGCCGAGTTCCGCCTGTGGCACCACGGCGGACGGGTGGATTACGCCATGTTCGACGCGGCCGATCCCCGGCAGCCCATCCTGCTCGACGACTTCCCCGCCGCCGCCGAACCCATCGCGCGCGCCATGCCGCGCCTGCGCGAGGCGCTGATCGCCAGCGAGGAACTGAAACGGCGCATCTTCCAGGTGGAATTCCTCGCCACGCTGTCCGGCGAACTGATGATCAGCCTGGTCTATCACCGCAAGCTGGACGCGGCCTGGGAAAGCGCCGCGCGCGCGTTGGCCGCCAGCCTGGGCGCACAGATCCTCGGGCGCAGCCGGGGGCAGAAGATCGTGCTGGAGCGCGACTGGCTGCTGGAGGAATTCGAACTGGACGGCCGCCGGCTGCGCTACCAGCAGTTCGAAGGCAGCTTCACCCAGCCCAACGGCGAGGTGAATCGCAAGATGCTCGGCTGGGCGCGCGCGCAGGCCGCGGGCAGCGGTGGCGATCTGCTGGAACTGTACTGCGGCAACGGCAACTTCACCCTGGCGCTGGCCCCGCTGTTCGACCGGGTGCTGGCCACCGAATTGTCGAAATCCTCGGTGCGTGCCGCGCTGTACAACATCGAGGCCAACGGCGCGGACAACATCGCCATGGTGCGCATGTCCAGCGAGGAACTGTCCGACGCCATGGCCGGCGGGCGCGAATACCGCCGCATGCAGGGCGTGGATCTGGCTGGCTACCGCTTCTCCACGCTGTTCGTGGATCCGCCGCGCAGCGGGCTGGACCCGGCCACGCTGCGGCTGGCCGCCGGCTTCGAGCGCATCCTGTACATCTCCTGCAATCCGGCGACGCTGCGCGAGAATGCCGAGGCACTCGCCGCCACCCACCGCATCGCCGCCGCCGCAGTGTTCGACCAGTTCCCCTACACCCACCACCTGGAGTGCGGCCTGCTGCTTGCGCGCGCCTGAAGAACGGCATTGCCCGCGGGGCGTATGGACGCGCCGGCGCAAAGCCGTGCCCTGCGTCGCACAACGACAACAGGGTCGTCCAATAACCCTTGCCCTGACAGGGACGCATGGCAGAATGTCGGCTCTTTCCACGCGCACGGGGAAACTCCGATGCACAGCGGCGAATCGATCGCGGCGGACTGGGCCAAGTTGTTCGACGACGTATCCACCGGCGTCCGCAACACAGTGTACGACACCGTGCTGACCTATGGCGCGGACATGGCCGACGCGTTCTACGCGCGCATGCTCACCGACCCGGACGCGCGCCCCTTCCTCACCCACGAAGCGGTGGAAAAGCGCCTGCGCTTCTCCATGAAGCACTGGCTGGAAACCCTGTTCTCCTGTTCCGACGTGGAACGCTTCGCCGCCGCGATGGCCATGCAGCGCCACGTCGGCGAAGTGCATGCACGCGTCGAGCTGCCGGTGAACATCGTCGCGCGCGGCGCCCGCGTGCTGAAGGGCGAGATCGCCCACCGCCTGCTCGGCGCCGGGCTGGCCGCCAGCGATCTGGTCGACGCGGTGCTCTACGTCGACAACCTGATCGATCTGGCCTTCGAGGAGATGAGCTCGGCCTACGTCGCCTCGCACGAGCGCGCCGCGCGCACCGATGAAGCCTACCGGGTGTTCTCCTACGGCCAGAACATGTCGCTGGAGCGCGAACGCCAGCGCTCCGCCCTGCTCGACTGGGAAAACCGCTTCCTGCAGGAAATGATGAACGGCGCGCCCGGCGACGAGTTGCAGACCCTGGCCGATTCGTCCTTCGGCCTGTGGCTGCACCACAAGGCCAACACCATCTTCGAGGGCTCGTCGGAGCTGCCCATCGTCCGCCAGACCATGCACACGGTGGACGACAACCTGCTGCCGCTCTGCCAGCAGCAGTTCGGCAACCCCGACCGCGAGGAAGTGCGCCGCCTCAGCAAGATCGTGCAGGCCGAACTGGGCCAGCTCAAGTTCCTCATCGACGGCATGTTCGAGCGCTTCGTCAGCCTGGAGTCCGGCAAGGACGCGCTCACCCAGCTGCTCAACCGCCGCTTCCTGCCCGCCGTGCTCAGCCGCGAGATCGAGCTGAGCCGCAGGCACCGCAAACCCTTTGCCGTGCTGCTCGCCGACATCGACCACTTCAAGCACATCAACGACCGCTACGGCCACGAGGCCGGCGACCGGGTGCTGCAGCAGACCGCCAACCTGCTGCTCAACACCGTGCGCTCGGGCGATTTCGTGTTCCGCTACGGCGGCGAGGAATTCCTCGTGCTGCTGGTCGAGGTGGACGATGCCCACACCCGCCGCGTCGCCGAAAAGCTCCGCGCGCGCATCGAGCAGGAAATCTTCCTGCTGCCCAACGGCCAGAGCCTGCGCGCCACCGCCAGCATCGGCATCGCCCTGCACGACAGCCATCCCGACTACCAGCGCCTGATCAACCGCGCCGACGACGCGCTGTACCGCGCCAAGCACGAAGGCCGCAACCGCTGCATGAGCGCCGATGAATAAGGCCGCCCCATCCGCCCCGTGCGTGGTCGCCACCGATCCGCGCGACCCGGTGCATGCCGCCGCGCTGGTGGCCCTGCTAGACCACTACGCCCACGACCCGATGGGTGGCGGCGAGGGCCTCGAACCCGCCGTGCTCGACGCCTTGCCCGCGCGGCTGGCCGAACGCACGGATTTCATCTCCTTCCTGGCCTACGCCAATAAAACGCCGGTCGGCCTGATCAACTGCTTCGAAGGTTTTTCCACCTTCAAGGCACGCCCGCTGCTCAACGTGCACGACATCGTCGTGCATGCGGACTGGCGCGGATGCGGCGTCGGCCAGGCCCTGCTCGCCGCCGCCGAGCAGGCCGCGCGCACGCGCGGCTGCTGCAAGCTCACGCTGGAAGTGCTGTCCAACAACCAGCGCGCACTGGCCGCCTACGAGCGCGCCGGCTTCGCCCCCTACGTGCTCGATCCGGCCGCCGGACAGGCGCTCTTCCTGCAGAAGTGGCTGTAAACGCCGGCCCGGCGGCGGCCCCGCGCTAGTGTCGCGACATCCGGTGTCGCGACACTAGGCTATAATGCAAGGCTTTGTTTTCACGCAGAAACAGGATTCGCCGTGCTCGTCGCCGCCAACATCACCCAGCAGTTCGGGGCCAAGCCCCTGTTCGAGAATGTCTCCGTCAAGTTCGGCGAGGGCAACCGCTACGGTCTGATCGGCGCCAACGGCGCCGGCAAGTCCACCTTCATGAAGATCCTGTGCGGCATCCTGGAGCCTTCCGCCGGCAACGTCTCCAAGGATCCCAACGAGCGCATGGCCTACCTGCGCCAGGATCAGTTCGCCTATGAAGAGCGCCGCGTACTCGACGTGGTGATGATGGGCCACGAGGAGCTGTGGGCGGCCATCCAGGAACGCGACGCCATCTACGCCAACCCGGAAGCCACCGAGGACGACTACATGCGCGCCGCCGAGCTGGAAGGCAAGGTGGGCGAGTACGACGGCTACACCGCCGAATCGCGCGCCGGTGAACTGCTGCTCGGCGTGGGCATCGGCACCGAACTGCACGACGGGCCGATGAAGAACGTCGCCCCCGGCTGGAAGCTGCGTGTGCTGCTGTGCCAGGCGCTGTTCGCCAACCCGGACATCCTGCTGCTCGACGAACCCACCAACAACCTGGACATCAACACCATCCGCTGGCTGGAAAACGTGCTGAACAACCGTGACTGCACGATGGTGATCATCTCCCACGACCGCCACTTCCTCAACCAGGTGTGTACCCACATGGCCGACCTGGACTACGGCACCATCACCGTGTACGCCGGCAACTACGACGACTACATGGAAGCCTCCACACTGGCGCGCCAGCGCCAGTCGGCCGCCAACGCGCGCGCCAAGGAGAAGATCCAGGACCTGCAGGAATTCGTGCGCCGCTTCTCGGCCAACAAGTCCAAGGCCAAGCAGGCCACCAGCCGCCTCAAGCTGATCGACAAGCTCAAGCCCGAGGACGTCAAGCCCTCCAGCCGCCAGTACCCGTGGATCCGCTTCGACTACGACGAAAAGGACAAGCTGCACCGCCTGGCCTGCGAGATCGACAGCATCAGCTTTGCCTACGAAGGCATGGAAAAGCCGCTGATCAGCAAGTTCAGCATGGCCATCGACGCCGGCGACAAGGTGGCCATCATCGGCGAGAACGGCGTCGGCAAGACCACGCTGATCAAGCTGCTGGTCGGTGAACTGACCCCGCAGAAGGGCCACGTGAAATGGGCCGAGAAGGCCAAGCCGGGCTACTACGCGCAGGACCAC
This sequence comes from Pseudothauera nasutitermitis, assembly GCF_004801295.1. GTDB lineage: Bacteria > Pseudomonadota > Gammaproteobacteria > Burkholderiales > Rhodocyclaceae > Pseudothauera > Pseudothauera nasutitermitis. Next base: position 17,514 of record NZ_SSOC01000011.1, on the reverse strand, counting down.
TCCGCCGACTTCGCCGAGGACGTCAGCCTGACCGAGTGGATTGCCGAATACTCGCGCATCACCGCCGCCGCCACCGGCGAGGACAACGAGACCCTGCTGCGCGGCACCCTGGGCCGCCTGCTGTTCTCCGGCGACGAGGTGAAGAAGTCGGTGAAGGTGATCTCCGGCGGCGAACAGGGCCGCATGCTGTTCGGCAAGCTGATGCTGTCGCGCCCCAACGTGCTGCTGATGGACGAGCCGACCAACCACCTGGACATGGAATCCATCGAGTCGCTCAACAGCGGCCTGGAGAAATTCCCCGGCACGCTGATTTTCGTCTCGCACGACCGCGAGTTCGTCTCCTCGCTGGCCACCCGCATCGTCGAAATCAGGCTGGACGGGACCATCGTCGACTACCGCGGCACCTACGAGGAATACCTGTCCAGCCAGGGTCTGGAGTAAGAGCGCCCTGCTCGCCTAGCTCCACAGCTCGGCGAGCGATGTGTCCGCCGCGTAGCGGTGGGCCACCTGGGCCTGCAGCAGCTCGGCGGCGGCCAGTGCATCGACCGCCGCGTGGTGCGGGCGGTAGCGCGGCAGGCCGTAACGTGCGCGCGCGGCGGCCAGGCGGATCGACGGCACCGGCGCGCGGCGGCCGAACAGGCCGGCCAGCCATGCCCAGACCGACGGAGGCTGGCGATGCGCGCGCGCTTCCAGTTCCATGGTGTCGATGGCGGGGAATTCCAGCACCTCGCCCAGGCGCTCGCGGCACGCGGCGGCCAGAAAGCCGCGCTCGATCGGTGCGCAATGCGCTACCACCACGCGCCCGGCCAGTTGCTCCAGCAGTTCGCCGAGCACTTCGGTGAAATCCGGCGCATCGGCGACCTGGGAGTGGGTGATGCCGTGTACGGCCACCGACTCGGCATCGAGCGCGCGGCGCGGGCGCACGATCCAGTGGCGCGAGGCGCTGGCGCGGATGCGCGTCAGGTCGAAGGGCACCAGGCCGACGCTGACGATCTCGTCGCGTTCCGGGTCCAGTCCGGTGGTTTCCACGTCCACCGCCACCAGTTCCACCTGCCCCAGCGGCGTGTCGCCAGCCGGCGCACCAGCCGCGTAGAAGGCGCACAGGCGGGGGTCGCGCGCTTCGGCGGCGAGTGCCGCGCAGCGCGCAGTCCAGTCCGGCGCGAGGTCCGCGCGCGCGACGCGCGGGACAGATGGAGCGCCCGGATCACGCGGCGGGCCCAGGTAGAGCATGCTGGTTCGGCCCTCAGTTAGCCCGCCCGGGCTGGTAGCGGAATTTGAGGAATTTCTGCGCGTCAGCGAGGATCTGGAAGGCGTCGCGCAGGCTCTTGCGCTCGAAATCCGAGAGCTTTTCCGGTTCGATGCTGTTGTCCGGCTCGCGCCCGGCGGCCAGATCCTCGGCCTGGTGGCGCACGCGCACGGCGAAGATGAATTCCAGCGCGTCGTGCAGATCCTGCCCGCGCCCGCGCGGCAGGATGTCGGCGGCGATGATGTCGCGCAGGCGCTCGAAGGAGTTGCGCGCGCGCGAGCCCACCGCCAGCGCATGCACGCGCACCAGGTCTGCGAGCGGCGCGGTGCCGCGGCGCTTCATGTTGATGGCGTTGCTGTGGCGGCCGTCGGATTCCATCACGAAATCCTTGAAGAAGCCCAGCGGCGGCGTGCGCAGCAAGGCGTTGCGCGCCATGCAGGCGAGGAAGAGCGAGTTGCCGCGCGCCTTGCGCGCCACCAGTTCGCGCAGGCGGTCGGCCCAGGCGGTCTCTCCCCACACGCCGTCGAGATCGAAGAAGATGCCGCTGTCGAGCAGGCCCTGCGCGCTGGGGCGCTCGATCCATGCGCTGAAATAGCCTTCCCACACATGCAGCGGCTGGCGCCAGCGCGGGTTGGTGGCCATCACCCCGCCGGTGCAGTAGCTGTAGCCGCAGCGCGCCAGACCGTCGCAGACGAAGGTGGCAAGCGCCTTGAAGTAGTCGTCGTGGCGCGCCGGATCGAAGCGCTCGTCGAGGATCAGCGCATTGTCCTGGTCGGTGACGATGAGCTGCTCCTGGCGCGCCATCGAGCCCAGCGCGAGAAAGCAGTACGGCACCGGCGGCGGTCCCAGCTCGGCCTCGGCCAGTTCCAGCAGGCGCTGCTTGAAGCTGCGCCCGATAGCCGACATCACCGCGCCGACCACGCGCGAGCTGGCCTCCTCGCCCACCATGCGGACGAAGCAGGCGCGCACGTCGGCGGTCAGCGCGGCCAGGTCGTCCACGCTCTGCTGGCGGAAGATGTTGCCCACCACGAACAGGCTGTTGCGCGATTCGTGGTGGATGATGTCGGACAGCGCGATCACCCCGATCGGCTGGCTGCCGCGCAGCACCGGCAGGTGATGCACGTTGTTGCGCAGCATGCGCTGCATGGCTTCGAACACCAGCTGGCTGTGCGCCACGGTGACCAGCCCGGTGGACATGATGCGGCTCACCGACGTGTCGTGCGGCAGACCCTCGGCGAGCAGCCGGGTGCGCAGGTCGCGGTCGGTGATGATGCCTACCACGCGCGGCGCCGGGGCGCCCTCCTGACCGTCCTCGCCACCACTCTCTCCGCCGCGCTCGCCGTCGGTGATGAGCAGCGAGGACACGCCTTCCTCGGTCATCCGGCGCGCGGCGTCGAGCGCGCTGGCTTCGTGGCCGAGCATCACCGGCGCGCGCCCGACCAGGCTGTCGACCTTGGCGGTCATCGGCTGGTTGGCGTCCTCGCGGCGCGACACCACCTGGCGCAGACGCGAGCGGTCCTCGATCTCGACGTAGTCGGCGAAGGCTTCGTTGTTCTCGAACAGTTCGGTGAACACCGGTTCGGGAATCTGATAGACCAGCGTGTCTTCCAGCGCCGCCGCCGGGAAACGCACGCGCTTGTTGCGCAGCAGGCCGAACTCGCCGAAGTAGCCGCCCTCGGTCAGCCGGTTGTACAGCGTGCCGTCGCGCCGATATACCTCCACCGCGCCGCTGCGCACCACGAACCACCATTCGGCGGTCTGGCCGAATTCCAGGATGCGCTCGCCGGCCTTGTAGTAGCGTACGTCCACCGCCGCCGCCACGCCGCGCAGGGTGTCCTCCGGCAAGCCGGCGAACGGCGGGTGGGCGCGCAGGAAATCGAGAATCTCGAGCTGTTCGACCTGCATGGCGGGCGGCCCGGCGCGCTCAGCGCGCGCGCGGCTCCGAGAGCAGTCCCTTGACCACCGCCACCGTGGACATCAACAGCACGATGGTGAACGGGAAGCCGGTGGACACCGCCATGGCCTGCAGGGCCACCAGCCCGCCGCCGAGCACCAGGGCGATCGCCACCAGGCCCTCGAAGGTGCACCAGAACACGCGCTGCGGCATCGGTGCGTCGAACTTGCCGCCGGCCGAGATCACGTCGATGACCAGCGAGCCGGAATCCGACGAGGTGACGAAGAACACCACCACCAGGACGATGCCGAAGAACGAGGTGATCTGCGCGAACGGCAGCGCGTCGAGCACGACGAACAGCTGCAGCGGCAGGTCGGCTTCCATGGCCGCCGTGTAGCCGTCGCGCACGAACTGGCCGATGGCGGTGCCGCCGAACACGCTCATCCACAGCGCGCAGGCCAGCGAGGGCACGATGAGCACCGAGATGATGAACTCGCGCACCGTGCGCCCGCGCGACACGCGGGCGATGAACATGCCGACGAAGGGCGACCAGGAAATCCACCATGCCCAGTAGAACGCCGTCCAGCCCTGGGAGAAGTTGGCATCCTCGCGGCCGAACGGGTTGGCCAGCGCGGGCAGGTATTGCGCATAGGCACCCAGGCTGTCGAAGAAGCCGCCGATGATGGCCAGCGTGGGCCCGGCGGCGACGATGAAGGCGAGCAGCACCAGGGCGAGGATCATGTTGAGTTCGGACAGGCGCTTCACCCCGGCATCCAGCCCGGATACCACCGAGGCTGTGGCCACCGCGGTGATGGCGATCACCAGCACGATCTGCGTGGTTTCGCCGGCCGGGATGCCGAACAGGAAATTGAGCCCCGAAGCGGCCTGCGAGGCGCCCAGGCCGAGCGAGGTGGCCAGGCCGAACAGCGTGGCGAAGATCGCCAGGATGTCGACGACGTGCCCCGGCCAGCCCCACACGCGCTCACCGAGCAACGGGTAGAACACCGAACGCACGGTGAGCGGCAGGCCCTTGTTGAAGGAGAACAGCGCGAGGCCGAGCGCCAGCACCGCGTAGATGGCCCACGGGTGCAGCGCCCAATGGTAGATGGTGGCCGCCATGGCCAGGCGCTGGGCGGCGTGCGCATCGCCCGCAGCGCCGGCCAGCGGCGCCCAGTCGGTGCGCACGCCGCCTTCCGCCGCCACGCCGCCGAAGGCGCTGGAGAAGTGCGACAGCGGCTCGGACACGCCGAAGAACATCAGCCCGATGCCCATGCCGGCGGCGAACAGCATGGAGAACCAGCCCAGGTAGGAATAGTCCGGCTTGGCCTCGGTGCCGCCCAGGCGCACCCGCCCCAGCGGCGAGAACGCCAGCCCCAGGCAGACCAGCACGAAGACGTTGCCGGAGGCGATGAAGAACCAGTCCAGGTTGCTGGTGAGCCACTCGCGCAGGCCGCCGAACCACGGCCCGGCCTGATTGCGGAACAGCAGGGTGAAGACCACGAAGGCGATCACCGTGACCCCGGAGATGAGGAACACCCGGTTGTGGATGTCCAGGCCGAACGGGCCGACCTTGAACACGATGTTGTCCTGACCGATCTTGTAATCGGTATCGATGGGATTGACCTTGCCATCGGGCCGCGTGTAATCCCGTTCCTCGCTCATGCGATACCTCACTGTCGTTGTTTTCGGGAACGTGTAAGAGCCTGTCTACGACCTTTTCATAGGCCCCGTTTCCCCGCCAGGCCGGTCGATGCAAGGCACAAAGCGCCGTCGGGCTGGTGGCCCGGCGAGCATTTGTAACGCGGCAGCGGCCCTGCCTGGCGGGGAAACCCGAAGGGCAGCCGCCCAAAGCGCCCCACGCCGCGCGTCTTGAGCGGAACACTTTGGGCGGCTGCGGGGCCTACGAAAAGGTCGTAGACAAGCTCCAAGGGCGCCCACGCGGCGCCCTCGCTTTTTTACTATAAGGACAGCGGCCCCGTGGCACAACGCCGGAAGTCTCACGAAACGCAGCAGCCATGCCTCGTGGAGAGCCCTGGACGCAGCGGCCGCGACAATCGGATCGATGCCATGCGGTTTTCCGTACGGCATCACAGAAATTCCATATGGCATTTCCCGGCAACCCGCCCACGATGCGGCATCGCGTCATGAGCGTCGCGGACGCATCGGCTACAATCACGCGGTTGCGTCTTTTCCGCCCCCTTGCACGGATTTCCCTGGCCCATGATCGGTATCTTCCTCGTTACCCACGCCAGCCTCGGCGAATCGCTCATCCAGTGCGCCTGCCACGTGCTCGGCAAACGCCCGCCGCAACTCGCCCAACTGGGCGTCAGCGTGCAGGACGATCCGCAGGAACTGCTGCCGGTGGCCCGCCAGATGGCCGCGTGGACCGACAGCGGGCGCGGCGTGCTGGTGCTCACCGACATCTTCGGCGCCACGCCGTCCAACATCGCCACCCAGCTGCTCGAACCGGGGCGCATCGAGGGCATCGCGGGCGTCAGCCTGCCGATGCTGCTGCGCGCGCTGACCCACCGCGAGAAGGATTTCCCCGCACTGATCGAACGTACCGTCGCGGGTGCCAGCGACGGTGCCCTGCACATCGTCTGAGTCGATCCACCATGCCCACAGCGGAAGCCCTCATCATCAACAAGCTCGGCCTGCACGCGCGCGCCTCGGCCAAGCTCACCCAGACCGCCAGCAGCTACCAGGCCGAGGTCTGGCTGGAGCGCAACGGCCGGCGGGTCAACGCCAAGAGCATCATGGGGGTGATGATGCTGGCCGCCTCGCGCGGTGCCACGATCACCGTGGAGACGGAGGGCGAGGATGCGCAGGCCGCGCTGGACGCCATCCTCGCGCTGATCGCCGACCGCTTCGGCGAGGAGGAGTAAGCCATGCCGTTCGCGATCCACGGGCTGCCGGTCTCCCAGGGGATCGCCATCGGCCATGTGCATCTGGTCTCGCACGCGCTGCTGGAGGTCAATCACTACCACGTCGCGCAGCGCCACCTCGACGAGGAACTGGAGCGCCTGGACGATGCGGTGGCCACCGTGCAGGGCGAACTGATCGGCCTCAAGGCGGCCGCCACCGCCGGCCATACCCACAGCGAGGTGGGCGCCTTCGTCGATCTGCAGATCATGCTGCTCGCCGATCCGATGCTGATCGGCGCGGCGCGCGAACTGATCGGCGAACGGCGCTGCAACGCCGAATGGGCGCTGGTGCAGCAGATGGAACACCTGGTCGAGCAGTTCCAGCAGATCGAGGACCCCTACCTGCGCGAGCGCCAGGCCGACGTGGTGCAGGTGGTCGAACGCCTGGTGAAGGTGCTGCTCGGCCACCCCGGCCATCTGCCGCCGAAGCGGCGCGACGGCCTGGGCACCATCATCGTCGCCCACGACCTGTCGCCGGCCGACACCATCAGTTTCCGCGACCACAACATCTCCGGCTTCGTCACCGACGTCGGCGGCCCCACCAGCCACACCGCCATCGTCGCGCGCAGCCTGGCGATTCCCGCCGTGGTCGGCCTGCACCACATCCGCGACGTGGTCGAGGACGACGAACTGCTGATCGTCGACGGCACGCGCGGCGTGGTCATCATCGGCCCCGACGAGCGCACCGTCGAGGAATACCGCCTGCGCCGCTCCGAACTGGAACTGGAACGCTCCAAGCTCAAGCGCCTGAAGGACACCCCCGCCACCACGCTGGACGGCGAGGACGTCAGCCTGCTGGTCAACATCGAAGGCCCCAAGGACGTGGCCACCGCGCGCAGCGTCAACGCCGACGGCGTGGGCCTGTACCGCACCGAATTCCTGTTCATCGGCCGCGACACGCTGCCCGACGAGGACGAGCAGTACGAGGCCTACCGCAGCGTGCTGAAGACCATGGGCAAGCGCCCGGTGACCATCCGCACCTTCGACGTGGGCGCCGACAAGGCGCTCAACGGCGCGGCGCGCCCGGAACCCAACCCGGCGCTGGGCCTGCGCGCGGTGCGCTACTCGCTGGCCGAGCCGAAGATGTTCCTCACCCAGCTGCGCGCCCTGCTGCGTGCCTCGGTGCACGGCCGGCTGCGCATCATGGTGCCGATGCTGGCGCACGCCCACGAGATCGACCAGTCGCTCGCGCTGGTGGACAAGGCGCGCGCCGAACTGCGCGCCGAGCGCATCAAATTCGACGAGAGCGTGGAGATCGGCGGCATGATCGAGGTGCCCGCCGCCGCGCTGGCGCTGGGCATGTTCATCCGCCGGCTGTCCTTCCTGTCCATCGGCACCAACGACCTGATCCAGTACACCCTGGCCATCGACCGCGCCAACGAATCCGTCGCCCACCTCTACGACCCGCTGCATCCGGCCGTGCTCAAGCTCATCGGCGGCACCATCCAGGCCGGCGCGCGCTACGGCCTGCCGGTGTCGGTGTGCGGCGAGATGGCCGGCGACCCGGCCTACACCCTGCTGCTGCTCGGCATGGGCCTGCGCAACTTCTCCATGCACCCGGCCAACGTGCTGGAGATCAAGCAGCAGGTGCTGCGCGCCGACGTCGGCGATCTCGCCCCCAAGGTGCAGCGCATCCTCAAGATGGACGAACAGGCGCGCGTGCGCGAGGCCGTCGAGCGCCTCGCGGGCTGAGACGCTTCCTCCTGCATGCTCCCCGCCGGTTTGACATTTCCCCGTACGCGCGCTAATTTCGCAGCCTTAGCGCCGATTTGATCTACAGCTTGCGGGCGCTCAACAAATCCGGCTAAAGCGAGGGCAGCCCAGTCCGCGTTTTCCAGCCGGCTGGGCTTTTCGTTTTCACGCCGCACATCATGACCCAACCCGGATCCGTCGGGATCGTCGCCCCCCAGCGGGCGCGCTTCACCGAACCGCTGCCGCTGCGAAGCGGCGGCCGGCTGGACGAGTACGAACTCGTCTATGAAACCTACGGCCAGCTCAACGCCGCACGCGACAACGCGGTGCTGGTCTGCCACGCGCTGTCCGGCTCGCACCACGTCGCCGGCACCTACGCCGACCAGCCCGACAACCTCGGCTGGTGGGACAACCTGATCGGCCCCGGCAAGCCGCTGGACACGCGCAAGTTCTTCGTCATCGGGGTGAACAACCTCGGCGGCTGCCACGGCAGCAGCGGCCCCAGTGCGCTCAACCCGGCCACCGGGCGGCGCTGGGGGGCGGATTTCCCCTTCGTCACCGTCGAGGACTGGGTCGACGCCCAGGCCCGCCTGATGGACCAGCTCGGCATCGAGCGCCTGGCGGCGGTGGTCGGCGGCAGCCTGGGCGGCATGCAGGCGCTGTCCTGGACGCTGCAGTACCCGGAACGCGTGCGCCATGCCGCAGTGATCGCCTCGGCCCCCAAGCTGTCGGCACAGAACATCGCCTTCAACGAGGTGGCGCGCCAGGCCATCCTCACCGATCCGGATTTCCACAGCGGCCATTACTACGACCACGGCGTGGTGCCCGCGCGCGGGCTCAAGCTGGCGCGCATGGTGGGCCACATTACCTACCTGTCCGACGACTCGATGGGCGAGAAATTCGGCCGCAGCCTGCGCCACGGCAAGGCGGTGTACAGCTACGACGTCGAATTCGAGATCGAGTCCTACCTGCGCTACCAGGGCGACAAGTTCGCCGGCTTCTTCGACGCCAACACCTATCTGCTGACCACCAAGGCGCTCGACTACTACGATCCGGCCTTCGCCCACGGCGGCGACCTCGCCCAGGCGCTGGCCGTGGCCAGCGCGCGCTTCCTGGTGGTGTCCTTCACCACCGACTGGCGCTTCGCCCCGGAACGCTCGCGCGAGATCGTGTACGCCCTGCTGCACAACCAGCGCGCGGTGAGCTACGCGGAGATCGACTGCCCGGCCGGGCACGACTCCTTCCTGCTCGACGACCCGCGCTACCACGGCGTGCTGGGCGCCTGGTTCGACCGCATCGAGGTGCGCTGATGATCTACCGCTACGATTTCGACGTGATCGCCCAGTGGATCGCCCCGGGCGAACGAGTGCTCGACCTGGGCTGCGGCGACGGCAGCCTGCTGCGCCATCTGATGGACGCGCGCCAGGTGCATGGCTACGGCGTGGAGAACGCCCCGGAAAACCTGCTGGCCTGCGTGAAGAACGGTGTCAACGTGATCCAGATCGACATGGAGAAGGGCCTGGCCGGCTTCGAGGACGGCTTCTTCGACCACGTCATCATGAGCCTGTCGCTGCAGGCCATCCACAACACCGTGGGCATCCTCGCGGAAATGCTGCGGGTGGGCCGCGAGGCGGTGGTCAGCTTCCCCAATTTCGGCTACTGGCGCCACCGCCAGAGCATCCTCAACGGCCGCATGCCGGTGTCGGAAAGCCTGCCGCACCAGTGGTTCAACACGCCCAACGTGCGCTTCTTCACCATCGCCGACTTCGATGCGCTGTGCGCGGACAACGGCATCGCGGTACGCGAACGGCTCGCCTTCGACGAAGGTACGCTGATCCTGGAAGAACCCAACTTCCTCGCCAGCGTGGCCGTATACCGCCTCGGGCGGAACTGAGCGGGGCCCGCGCCCCGCTCCGCACGGACGGATCAGCCGACCAGGAAGCCGGCCACGTCCACCCGGATGGCCGGCCGCGCAAGCGCCACGGCCACCGCCGCGGCGAACTGGCGCGCCCAGTCGCCCGGCTGCCTGAAGCGTTCCTCGCCGCCGTACTTGGCCACGTTGAGGATCATGTCGAGCACCAGGATCTTGCCCATCGGATTCGACGGCGAGCATTCCAGCACTTCGAACTCGCGCGCCAGCCAGGCGCGCGCCTTGTCCTTGTCCAGGTTGGCCGTGTCGCCGTCATGCACCACCAGTTCGTACTCCCGGTTCGAACCGAAGGACACGGTAATATGCTGGCTCATCTTGGTCTCCTCTTTTTGGCTGTGGTTATGGTGAAGCCGCATTGTCTGCCCGGCGGTCCGCACAGGCAAGCCCATACGCCGGCGTATCGCTGCGGCGCACGATTGTAAGCCCCGGAGCGGACTGTCAGAATCGTCCGCCGGGACGCCCTCCGCCGAACACCGGCATCCCGGCATGGCACGCCCCTCCGACCCCAACCCGGTGGCCTCGCATGTCCAGAACGAGATTGGACCCATTCACCGTCCAGTTCGGCGCGGTGTTCCTGATCGTTGCCAGTGCCATCGCGCTGGCCTTCCTGGCCTATTACCAGCAGCAGATCGTCAGCGTGCGCGAACGCGCCCACGCCGAACTGCAGTCCACCGCCGATCTTCTCGCCCAGGACGTCGCACGCTGGCGCGGCGAGCGTCTCGGCGACGGCGAGGTCCTGCGCCGCAACCGCGCCGGGCTGAACGGCCTGGAGCACGCGCTGGCGCGCCCCGGCGGCACCCCGGACGCCGAACTGCGCCACTGGCTGCAGGGCTATCTGGATGCGTTCGATTACGAAAGCGTGCTGGTGCTCGGCCGCGACGGCACCCCGCTGTTCACCCTCGGCCAGACGCACCGTCTCTCGGCGGAAAGCGCCGTGCTGGCGGCCCACGCGCGCCAGCACGGCTTCGTCGAACTGACGACCCTGCAGCACGATGAAGCCGGACGCGCCTATCTCGATCTGGTCATCCCCGTGCCCCTCGCCGACGCGCAATGGCGCATCGGCGCGGTGGTCCTGCGTGTCTCGCCAGAACGCTATCTGGTCCCCTTGCTGCGCGGCTGGCCGCGCAGCCGCCGCTCCGGCGAAACCCTGCTGCTCGACGAACGCGACGGCCACGTCCGTCCCATCCTCCCCGAACACGCCCGCCTCGACGATCCGCCCCAGGGCGGCACGGTGCTCGACGATCCGGAAGCGCTCGCCGCCGCCGTGCTGCGCGTGCAGGCCGCCGACCCGCAGCGCGTCCCCCAGCTGTTCGCCGCCGGTGCGCGGGTGGCCGACTCCAACTGGCTGCTGGTCAGCAAGGTGGATCGCAACGAACTGCTCGCCGGCGCACGCACGCAGATCATCACCGCGGCCACCGCCAGCCTGCTCTTGCTGATCGCCACCGCCTTCGCGCTGGGACGCATCTGGCGCAACCAGCGCCGCATCACGCGCAGCCGCCTGCACGAGGAACTGCGCTACCGCCGCGAACTGGAGCGCCTGCGCAACGATCTGATGGCCACCATGGAGGTCGCCCGCCTGGGCGGCTGGGAACGCGACCTGGAAAGCGGCGAGCTGTGGTGGTCCGAACGCGCGCGGGAGCTGCTCGGCATCGGCCCCGACGTGGCGCCCTCGCGCGCGGCCTTCCTCGAACGCGTGCATCCCGACGACCGCGAACACGTGCGCAAGGTACTCGCCGAGGCCGACCGTGCGGGCAGCGGCGGCGAATTCGGCTACCGCGTGCTCACCCACGACGGCGAAACACGCTACCTGCACAACCGCTTCCACCCGGAAACCGACGCCAACGGCCGCATGCGCTGGGTGGGCACGATCCAGGACGTGACCGGACGCGAGCGCATCGCACGCGAACTGGAACGCAAGTCCGCCTATCTGCTGGCCATCGTCAACCATCTGCCGCAAGGCATCAGCGTGTTCGACGAGACCCTGCACCTGCAGTACTGGAACGCCGGCTTCGCCGACGTTCTCGGCCTGCCGCCCGACGTCCTGCGCCGCGACACCCCGTTCGACGAACTCATCAGGGTGCCCGCGCAGCGCGGGGAGTACGGACCGGGCGATCCGGCCGAGCACGTGCGCCACCGCCGCGAGCTGGCGCTGCGCTTCCAGGCCCACCGCTTCGAGCGCACCCGGCCCAACGGGCGCACCCATCTGGTGGCCGGCGAGCCGCTGTTCATCGACGGCAAGGTGGCCGGCTTCATCACCACCTATACCGACATCACCGAACGCAAACACGCCGAGGCGGAGATCGAGCACCTCGCCCACCACGACATGCTCACCGGGCTGGCCAACCGCTTCGCGCTCGACGCCCGCCTGCAGCAATCGCTCGCCGACGCGCGGCGCAACGGCTACGGGCTGGCCGTGCTGTTCCTCGATCTCGACCGCTTCAAGCACATCAACGACTCGCTCGGCCACCCGGTGGGCGACGAACTGCTCAAGCAGGTCGCCGAGCGCCTGCGCGCCACCGTGCGCGAGGCCGACATCGTCGCGCGCCAGGGCGGCGACGAATTCGTCGTGGTCGCCCAGGGCGCCGGCGAGGGCATGGATGCCGCGCACGTCGCCGAAAAGATCCTCGCCCGCCTGTCCACGCCCTACCACGTCGACGGCAGCGAACTGCACACCACGCCGTCGATCGGCATCGCCATGTTCCCCGAGGACGGCGAGGATGCCGCCGAACTGCTGCGCAACGCCGACACCGCGATGTACCACGCCAAGACACTCGGGCGCGCCAACTATCAGTTCTACACCGAGTCGATGAACCGCAAGGCCACCGAGCGCCTGAACCTCGAACGCAAGCTGCGCCAGGCCCTGCGGCACGGCGAGTTCGAACTGTGGTACCAGCCCCAGCTGTCTGCCGCCGGCGGACGCATCACCGGCGTCGAGGCGCTGGCGCGCTGGCACCACCCGGAGGACGGCCCCATTCCCCCCGCGCGCTTCATCCCGCTCGCCGAGGAAACCGGGTTGATCGTCCCCCTGGGGCACTGGGTGCTGCACGAGGCCTGCCGCCAGGCACGCGCATGGATGGACGAAGGGCTGGCGCCGCTGCGCATCTCGGTGAACCTCTCCGCCCGCCAGCTGATGCACGCCGGGCTGGCCGACGCCATCGCCGAGGCGCTCGCCGACAGCCGGCTGCCCGCCGGACTGCTGGAGCTGGAAATCACCGAAAGCGCGGTGATGGAGCGCCCGGACGACGCCACCGAGGTACTCCAGGGCCTCAAGCGCCTGGGCGTGCGGCTGGCCATCGACGACTTCGGCACCGGCTATTCCTCGCTGTCCTACCTCAAGCTGTTCCCGCTCGACCACCTGAAGATCGACCGCTCCTTCGTCTCCGACATCGAGCACGACGCCAACGACGCGGCCATCGTCGCCGCCGCCGTGTCGCTGGCGCACAGCCTCGGCCTGTCGGTGATCGCCGAGGGTGTGGAAAGCGCCGAACAGGTGGCCCGCCTCGCCGGGCTCGGCTGCGACGAACTGCAGGGCTACCACTTCAGCCGCCCCCTGCCGGCCGGCCTGCTGGTCGACTGGCTGCGTGTGCGCCAGGACGCGGCACCCCGCGAATGGCCGCCGTCCGGGGGATAATGGCGGCTTTCTCCGCTCCGCTTCCCACCGATGTCCGCTTCCGCCCTGATCGACGCCGCCGCCCACCTGTCCCACCGCCTCGCCGGCCTGCGCTTCGCCGCCCCGGTCAGCCATGTCTACAACCCGCTGGAGTACGCTTGGGACATCCACCGCGCGTATCTGCAACGCTACGGCGCCGGCCGCAAGCGCGTGGTCTTCCTGGGCATGAACCCCGGCCCCTTCGGCATGGTGCAGACCGGCGTGCCCTTCGGCGAGGTCGGCATCGCGCGCGACTGGCTGGGACTGGCCGGCCCGGTGGGTCAGCCCGCCGTGGTCAATCCCAAGCGTCCGGTGGAAGGCTTCGCGTGCACGCGCTCGGAAGTCAGCGGACGCCGCCTGTGGGGCCTGTTCCAGGAACGCTTCGACACGCCGGAAGCCTTCTTCGCTGAACACTTCGTCGCCAACTACTGTCCGCTGGCCTTCTTCGACCACGGCCGCAACCTCACCCCGGACAAGCTGCCCGCCGCCGAGCAGCGCCCGCTGCTGGAAGCCTGCGACGAACACCTGCGCGCGCTGGTCGCCGCGCTGCGCCCGGACTGGCTGATCGGCGTGGGCGCCTGGGCCGAGAAGCGCGCCGCCGAAGCACTCGGCGCCGACGCCCCGCGCCTCGGCCGCATCCTGCACCCCAGCCCGGCCAGCCCGGCGGCCAACCGCGGCTGGGCCGAGGCCGCCAGCGAGCAGTTGCGCGTTCTGGGCATCTGGGACTGAGCCGCTCCTGCCGCACCCACGCACGACTGCAATCGGCGCGCCCTCGGCGATTTTCCGCGCGCTGGCTCCGAGGCGGCCGCTCACTCATAATTACGACCGTTTCCACCGGGCCACGCCCGTCAAGGACCCTCATTCATGCCCTTGCCCATCGAGCACCTGTTCACCAACAACATGGCCTGGTCCGAACGCATGCGTACGGAAGACCCGGAATACTTCACCCGCCTGGTCAACCAGCAATCGCCCGAGTATCTGTGGATCGGGTGCTCCGACAGCCGCGTGCCGGCCAACCAGATCATCGGCCTGGCGCCGGGCGAGGTCTTCGTGCATCGCAATGTCGCCAACGTGGTGGTGCATACCGACCTGAACGCCCTGTCGGTGATCCAGTACGCCGTGGATGTGCTGCGCGTGAAGCACGTTCTGGTGGTCGGCCACTACGGCTGCGGCGGCGTGAAGGCGGCGCTCAACAACAACCGTCTGGGCCTCATCGACAACTGGCTGCGCCACGTGCAGGACGTGCGCGACCGCTTCCAGGGCGCGCTGGCCGACCTGGACGATCCGGAAGCGCGCGTCGACCGCCTGTGCGAACTCAACGTGATGCAGCAGGTGGTGAACATCGGCCAGACTTCGGTGCTGCGCGAGGCCTGGGCGCGCGGCCAGAACGTCACCGTGCATGGCTGGTGCTACGGCCTGTCCGACGGGCTGGTGCGCGACCTGAAGGTCAGCGCGCACAGCGTGGAAGAGGCCCAGGACGTCTATCGCACGGCACTCGAACAGGCCACGCGGCGCTGAACGCGCACGGCCGGCCATGCGCATCGGCATCGACCTGGGCGGCAGCAAGATCGAGATCGTCGCGCTCGATGCCGAGGGCCGCGAACGCCTGCGCCACCGCATATCCACCCCGGCCGGCGACTATCCGGCCACCGTCGCCGCCCTGTGCGCGCTGGTCGCCGAGGCCGAACGCGAACTGGGCGTGCAAGGCTGCAGCGTGGGCATCGGCACGCCGGGCTCGCCCTCGCCCATCGACGGGCGCATGCGCAACGCCAACTCCACCTGCCTGAACGGCCGGCCGCTGCTCGACGACCTGCGCGCGGGCCTCGGCCGGGAAGTGCGCATCGCCAACGATGCCAACTGTCTGGCGGTTTCCGAGGCCGTGGACGGCGCGGCGGCTGGCGCGGACGTGGTGTTCGGCGCGATCCTCGGCACCGGGGTGGGCGGCGGCATCGTCGCCCACGGCCGCCTGCTGGTGGGCGCCAACGCCATCGGCGGCGAATGGGGGCATTCCCCGCTGCCGCTGCCCGGGGCCGACGACCTGCCGCTGCCGCCGTGCTACTGCGGGCGGCATGGCTGCGTGGAAACCTACCTGTCCGGCCCCGCGCTGGCCGCCGACCACCTGCGGCACAGCGGCGAGACGCTCGACGCCGCGCGCATCGCCGAACGCGCAGCGGCCGGCGATGCGGTCTGCGGCGCCAGCGTGGCACGCTACGCGGAACGTCTCGCGCGCGCCCTGGCGCCGGTGATCAACCTGCTCGACCCGGACGTGATCGTGCTGGGCGGCGGCCTGTCGCGCATCGATGCGCTGTACCGCGACGTGCCGCGCCTGTGGCGGCCCTACGTGTTCTCCGACTCCATCGTCACCCGCCTGCTGCCCGCCCGCCACGGCGATTCCTCCGGCGTGCGCGGCGCGGTCCGGCTGTGGCAGGCCGCCTGAGCGGAACTCACACTTCCAGCGGATCGACGTCCACGTTCCAGCGCAGTTCGCGCGGCGTGCGCAGCGCACGCAAGGCCGCCAGCCACTCGCCCAGAAAGGCCTGCAGCGGCGCGCGCGCATCGGCCTCGACCAGCAGTTGGGCGCGCTCGCGGCGCGCCAGGCGGGTCATGCGCATCGGCACCGGGTCGTACACGCGCAGGCCGGCCGGCGCGCGTTCGGCGGCCAGGCGCGCCGCCGCGCGCAGGAATTCCACTGCGGCATCGAGCGCCGGCGCATCGGCGCGCAGCATGGCCTGGTGGGTCAGCGGCGGAAAGCCGGCCTGCCGGCGTTCTTCCAGTTCCAGCGCGGCGAAGGCGTCGAAATCGTGGCGCGCCAGACACTGGTAGAGCGGATGCGCGGGGTATTCGGTCTGGATCAGCACCTCGCCGGCCAGATGCGCCCGCCCGGCGCGCCCGCCGACCTGCATCAACTGCTGGAACAGGCGCTCCGGCGCACGGAAGTCGGCGGCGTGCAGCGAGGCGTCCGCGCCCACCACGCCGACCAGGGTAAGGCGCGGAAAGTCGTGGCCCTTGGCCATCATCTGCGTACCCACCAGGATGTCCGCCTCACCGCCGGCAATGGCCGCCAGCAGGTTTTCCCACTGCGCGCGGGTGCGCGCCGAATCGCGGTCCACGCGCAGGATGCGGGCCTGCGGAAAGCGTTCGCCCAGGCGCGCCTCGATGCGCTGGGTGCCGCGCCCGAAGGGCTGGATGTCCTGGTTGCCGCAGGACGGGCAGGCGTGCGGAATCGGCCCGTCGCAGCCGCAGTGGTGGCAGCGCAGGCGGCGGTCGGCCAGATGCACCACCAGATTCGCCGTGCAGTGCGGGCAGGTGCTCACCCAGCCGCAGGCCGGGCAGGACAGCACCGGCGCGTAGCCGCGCCGGTTGAGGAACACCAGGCTCTGCTCGCCGCGCTCCAGGCGCGCTTCGATGGCCTTGCACAAGGCCGGGCTGAGGCCTTCGTCCAGCTTCAGGCGGCGCGTGTCCACGCAGCGCACCGTGGGCAGTTCACTGGCCAGCGCACGGCGTTCCAGGCGCAGGTGGCGATAGCGCCCGCCGCGCGCATGCTGCCAGCTTTCCAGCGAAGGCGTGGCCGAACCCAATACCACCGGCACGCCGCGCTGGCGCGCGCGCCACACCGCCAGATCGCGCGCGGAGTAGCGCACCCCCTCCTGCTGCTTGTAGGAGGCGTCATGCTCCTCGTCCACCAGGATCAGCCCCAGGCGCGGCAGCGCGGCGAACACCGCCAGCCGGGTGCCGAGGACGAGGTCGGCATGGCCTTCCAGCGCGCGCACGAAACCGCGCGAGCGCGCGCCCTCGGCCAGCCCGGAATGCAGGCTGACCACCTCGGCGGCGGGAAAGCGCGCCGCCACGCGTGCTTCCAGCTGCGGCGTGAGGGCGATCTCCGGCACCAGCATCAGCACCTGCCTGCCGGCACGCAGGGTGC
The DNA here is from genome assembly GCF_004801295.1 of Pseudothauera nasutitermitis. Taxonomy (GTDB): domain Bacteria; phylum Pseudomonadota; class Gammaproteobacteria; order Burkholderiales; family Rhodocyclaceae; genus Pseudothauera; species Pseudothauera nasutitermitis. Next base: position 257 of record NZ_SSOC01000011.1, on the reverse strand, counting down.
GCTCGGCCAGGCGCAGATAGACCTCGGTCTTGCCGCTGCCGGTCACGCCCTGCAGCAGCCAGGCGGCGAAACCGGGCGGCGCGCGCTCGAATTCGGCGAGCACGCCGGCCTGTTCATCGGTCAACGCCGGCAGCACGCCGCCCGTGCCGTCCGCGCCGCCGCGCGTCTCGGCCAGCCAGCCGCGGCGCAGCAGGTCGCCCACCGCCTCGCCCTCCGGCAGGGCGCGGATGACGCTGCGCCGGCGCGCCGCGCCGTCC
>NZ_SSOC01000010.1 GCF_004801295.1 Pseudothauera nasutitermitis | reverse complement strand
CGCATCGCTGATCTCGAAGCTCACCCCGACGGTCGGCAGCAGGTCGTAGCCCGCGGTGTCCGTATCCGTCGCGGTGTTGCTCGCGTTGTCCGTGGCCGTGGCCGTCGCCGTGTAGGTGACTTCCTCGGGGAAGGTGATGCCGGAGAGGTCCACACTCCAGGTGCCATCCGGGTTCAGTGTCGCCGGGAACGGACCGTAGCTGCTGCCGTCGCTGCCGCTGATGCTCACCGACACGCTGGTCGCGTGCTCACTGGTACCGGTCAGGGTGCCCACGCCCGCATCACTGATGTCGAAGCTCACCCCGACGGTCGGCAGCAGGTCGTAGCTGGACGAGTCGGTCGCCACGTCGGTCCTGCCCGCCGCATCCCTGGCGGTGGCGGTGGCGGTATACGTGACTTCTTCGTCGAAGTGCTGGCCGCTGAGATCGACGCTCCAGGTGCCATCCGGATTCAGCGTGGCCGGGAACGGACCGTAGTTGCTGCCGTCACTGCCGCTGATGGTCACGGTGACGCTGGTCGCGTTCTGGACCGTACCGACGATGGTGCCGATCCCCGCGTCACTGATGTCGAAGCTCAGCGTGACGTCGGGCGTAGTCTGGGGGCCGGACGAGGACGACCCCGTACCGTCGCCTTCCTCCGCGAAACCATTCTGAAACTCTTCGACATTGACAATGGTTGCCGGATTGAACTCGAACGCCAGCGGGTCCACTCCTTCGCTGATGCGCAGCAGACGCACGAAGTTGCTGCCGTCGCCGCCGGCACCGCCGGACAGGCCGGCCGCCGGGGCTTCGAGGAGGTCGTCGAGGCTGGCGCCGCTGTCGAGCGCCTGGAGGATCTGTTCGACCGTGCCGTCGGCCAGCGCGGCATCCGCAGCCTGAGGACGGGTTTCTTCGGAAAGATCGGCGGTGACCGCGATGGATTGATGCTCGCCGAAGGCCAGCAACTCGCCTTCCAGGGTAGCCAGTTCGACCCGTCCGCCGGACGAGGTGATGACGACCTCGCCTTCATGCAGGACATCGCCCGCCTTGAGGGCGCGCAGATTTCCTTCCGCGTCGCGGGCAAAGGCCTGCCCGGTGACGGTGACGACGGTGGCGATGGCTTGGCTGGTGGCCATGGTGATCTCCTGTGCGGTCTTGGCACCCGGAGCACTGCGTCCGGGCGACGGAATACATGATGGTCGCTAGCCTAGCGACACCGTCCGCGCAGACACATTGGACCAGTGGACAAGCTGTGGGAAATTTAACAATCCGTGCCTCCCGGACACACGGGCCCAGCGCCTGCCCGTGATCCTTTCATGGAGTCCACAGCCGCTTGCAGAACATTCCACCGAAGGCGCGGCGGCGCAGGCAAGGACAGGGGCGTTCAGGCGCCGACGCGCAGGGCGAGCTGCAGGCGGTCGCGCACGCCGAGCTTTTCGAACACGGCGCCCAGATGGGCCTTCACCGTGCGCTCGGTGATGCCGAGCAGGCGGGCGACTTCCTTGTTGCTGTGCCCGGCGGAGACGGCTTCCGCGACTTCGCGCTCGCGCGGCGACAACAGATCGAGCACGCCGGCGGCCTGGCGCTGCGCCGGTGCCTGGCGCAGTGCGCCGATGACCCGCGCCATCAGTTCCGGACCGATCCACAGCCCGCCATGCCCGACCACGACCGCCACTTCGCGCAGCAGGGTCGCGGTCGACAGCACATGGCAATAGCCCAGCGCACCGCCGTCGAGGGCGAGCAGTGCCTCTTGCTGTGCGGGCTGCGCCGACAGCACGACGATGCGCGCGCCGCCGCCGTCAAGGCTCAGGTCGTGCAGGCGCGCGCTCCAGTCAGCCAGGGCACTGCTCAGCCAGACGACATCCGCCGGCCCCAGTGCGGGCAGCCGGGCGGGATCGGCAAGCAGGACGGCTTCCGGGAAGGCCTCGGTCCAGCGCGGGGAAACGACGCCGGCCGGCGCGATGAAGAAGTGTCGGCTCATCGTTCGGTCATCGCATTGGCCTTGGCCCGCAGCACGGGCTTCAGCAGATAGGAGAGGATGGTCTTCTTGCCGGTGAGGATGTCCACCTGGGCGACCATGCCCGGAATGATCGGCAAGCCTTCGCCCAGACTGGATTCGCGCGTGCGCACGCGCACCACGTAGAAGGCGTTGCCCTTGTCGTCGGTCACCGTGTCCGCGCCGATGTGTTCGACGGTGGCGGTGAGCCCGCCGTAGATGGCGAAATCGTAGGCGGTGAACTTGACCATGGCCTCCTGGCCGGGGCGCAGGAAGGCGATGTCCTTGGGCAGTACCTTGGCTTCGAGGATCAGCGCGTCGTCCAGCGGCACGATCTCCACCACTTCCTTGCCCGGCTGCACCACCGCACCCACGGTGTTGACCAGCAGGCGCGACACCGTGCCGCGCACCGGGGCGCGCACCTCGGCGTGGCGCACGCGGTCTTCCAGCGCACGGCTGCCTTGCGAGAGGCTGGAAAGCTTGCCCATGGTGTCGGAAAGCTCGCTGCGCAGCTGGTTGCGCATGCTCAGTTCGACTTCCTGGATCTTGCCGGTGGCCTCGGCGATGGCCGCCTGCACGCGGGAAATCTGCGCGCCGGCCTGGTCGCGCTCGCCACGCAGGCGGGCCACTTCGCGCTCCAGGCGCAGCAGCTCGACCTCGGAGACCGCGCCGGACTGGATCAGCGGGCGGGTCACCGCCAGTTCCTGGGTGACCAGTTCGAAGGCCTGCCCGGATTGCTCGCGGCGCGAGCGCGCTTCGTTGAGTTCCTGGCGGCGCTGGTTGAGCTGGTCGCGCGCGATGGACAGCTGCGCCGCCAGACCCTCGCGGCTGGACAGATACAGGCGGCGCTCGTGCTCGCCGATCTCCGGCGCGTCGCGCAGCACTTCCTCAGGCACGACGAATTCGGTGTCCTGGGTCAGCGCGTCCAGGCGCGCGCGCTTGGCCAGCAGGGCGAGGTACTGGGCGCGGTTCTCCAGCAGGGAGGACACGAAGCGGGTCGGATCGATGCGCAGCAGCAGTTCGCCGGCGGCCACCTGCTGGCCCTCGCGCACCAGCATTTCCTCCACCACGCCGCCATCCACCGACTGCACCACCTGCAGCTGCGAGGACGGAATCACCCGCCCGTCGCCGCGGGTCACCTCGTCCACCTGTGCCAGCGCGGCCCACACCACCAGCAGCGCGATCACCACCAGGGCCACGCGCAGCAGCGCGCGGGCGCGCAGCGGTTCCTGTTGCAGGCGCGCCCAGTCGGCATCGCCGGCCCAGTCCAGGCTGTCGCCGCGCGGCGGCAGGATGCGGCCGAAGATGCGTTCGATGAGCGGCCGGGCGGTACCCGACAGGCGTTCGCTGCCGTGCCCGATGCTTTCGAACAGACGCTGCTGGGACGATTCGCGCGTGGCGTTGCTCATGCGCCGGCCCTCCCGATGCGGCCCTGGCGCAGCGCCTCGACCACCTGCGCCTTGGGCCCGTCGGCCACCACGCGCCCGCCGTCGATGACCACGATGCGGTCGACCAGATCGAGCAGCGAGGTGCGGTGGGTCACCACGATCAGCGTGCGCCCGCGCGCGTACTCGCCCAGGCGGCGCTTGATGTCTTCCTCGGAAGAGTGGTCCATGGACGAGGTCGGCTCGTCGAGCACCAGCATCGGCGGATCGTTGATCAGCGCGCGGGCGATCGCCACGCCCTGGCGCTGGCCGCCGGAGAGCGATTCGCCGCGCTCGCCCACCAGCATGTCGAAGCCCTGCGGGTGGTTGTTCACGAAGTCGAGGATGCCTGCCGTTTCCGCCGCGCGCAGCACCGCCGCGTCGTCGGCCAGCGGCGCCGCCATGGCGATGTTCTCGCGCAGCGTGCCGTAGAACAGCGTCACGTCCTGCGCCACGTAGCCGATGCTGCGGCGCAGTTCGGCGGGGTCCAGCTGGCGCGCGTCGGCGCCGTCGATCAGCACCGAGCCGCCGGTGGGCTGGTACAGGCCCAGGATCAGCTTTTCCAGTGTGGTCTTGCCGGAACCCACGCGCCCCAGGATGGCCAGCCGCTCGCCCGGCTGGATGCGCAGCGAGACATTGCGCAGCGCCTGGGTTTCCTGCCCGGGGTAGGAGAAGCTCACGTCACGGAACTCGATGGCACCGCGGAAGCTGGGCCGGCTGATGAAGGTGCCGCCGTCGGGGCGCTCCACCGGCTGCTTCATCAGTTCGTCCAGCGAACTCAGCGCGGTCGCTGCGCCGTGGTACTGCACCAGCAGGCCGGCCACCTGGCCGATGGGCGCCATCGCGCGCGAGGACAGCATGTAGCAGGCGATCAGCCCGCCCATCGACAGTTCCCCCTCGCCGATCAGATACACGCCGATGACGATCACCACCACGCTCACCGTCTGCTGCACCCACATCGCCCCGTTGGTGGCGGATGCCGACAGCAGGCGCAACTGGGCGCCGACGCGGGCAAGCAGCGCGGCGCTGCGCTCCCACTTGCGCTGGATGGGCGCCTCGGCGCCGAGCGCCTTCACCGTTTCCATGCCCACCAGCCCCTCGATCAGCGTGGCGTTGCGCTGCGCGCCGGCGCGGTAGGTGGTTTCCGAGAGTTCGTGCATCTTGCCCTGCACCGCCATGGCATACAGCAGCAGGGCCGCCACGCCGACCAGGAAGGGCAGCACCAGCGGCCAGGCGATCCACGCGATGACCACCAGGAACAGCGCGGCGAAGGGCACGTCGATGAAGGCCACCACGGTGGCCGAACTGATGAAGTCGCGCACCGACTCGAAGGCACGCAGGTTGGCAGCGAACGAGCCGGCCGAGGCCGGACGCGCTTCCATGCGCAGGCCGAGCACGCGCGACATGATGTGCGCGGAGAGCTTCACATCCACCCGGCTGCCGGCCAGATCGACGAAATGCCCGCGCATCGTGCGCAGCACCAGATCGCCGGCCAGCAGCAGCAACACCCCGGCGGCCAGCACCCACAGCGTGTCGGTGGCGTTGTTGGGCACCACGCGGTCATACACGTTCATGACGAACAGCGGCATGGCCAGCGCGAACAGGTTGATCAGCAGCGCGGCGGTCAGCACGTCGCGGTAGAGCGCGCGGTTTTCCGCGATCACCCCCCAGAACCAGTGCTCGCCGCGCGGCGGGCGCACCAGCGGGCTGCGCGCATCGAAGCGGAAGCGCGGGCGCAGATAGATGGCGCGGCCGGTATAGCGCCCGGCCAGTTCGGCCTGCGGCAGTTCGACCTCGGCCTCGCCGAGTTCGGGGAACACCACGCGCAGCACGCCGCGTTCCGCGTCGCGGCCGGCGAGCACGCAGGCGCGTTCGCCCTGCAGCAGCAGGATGGCGGGGAACAAGGCATCGTTGAGCGCATCCAGCGGCTGCACCACCACCTGGCTGGTCATGCCGGCGCGCTGTGCGGCGCGGCCGAACAGCGAAGGTGTCAACCCGGCGGCATCCACCGGCAGGCCGGCCAGCGCGCTTTCCCGGGTCAGCACGCCGCCGTGCGCGCGCGTCACCAGAATCAGGCAGTCGAGCAGATCCTGCCGATGCGGCACGGAACCGCCTGGCGCGGCCTGACGGGCGGCAGGAGAGGGGCCAGCCGGGTTATTCGCTTCGGCCACGTTGTTTCAAATTGTCATCATGCGCATGGTTGGCCATTCTGCGCACGCGCTGGACATACGCCAAGAGAAACCCGACTCAGTTTGCGGATTTTTGCACGTGCATGGCTGCCTCCGGTGCTTGCGGTGGCCGCCCCGGGAGACCAGAATTCTTTTTTACCCCAACCACGGTCGCTGCCGCATTCACCGGTGGCGCGGCCAATCCAGCGGAGCCCCCCATGAACACGCCGGAACAGCGCCGCTTCTCCCGCATCCGTTTCCACAGCGGCGCCACGCTGTCGATCGGCAACCGCGAGACGGCCTGCGAGGTGCTCGACCTCTCCCTCAAGGGCGCCCTGCTGCGTCCGCTCGATGCCTTCGACGCCGCGCTGGGCGAGCGTTGCCTGCTCGAACTGCGCCTGGACGGCGAAGAGGCCGTGGTGCGCATGGAAGGCGAGGTGGCGCACCGGGAGGCCGGGCGCATCGGCCTGACCTCCCGCGAGATCGACCTGGACAGCATCACCCACCTGCGCCGCCTGCTCGAACTCAACCTCGGCGACGCCGCGTTGCTGCAACGCGAGTTTTCCGCGCTGATCTCGGACTGAACGCGCGCCCTTCACCCGCTCAGTGGCGGGCGAACACCGTGCTCTTGCCGGCGCGGTCGAAACTCACCACCTCGTAATTCTCGGCCGGGTACGGCCCTTCCATGCCCGGTGAGCCGAGCGGCATGCCGGGCGCGGAAATACCCACCATGCCAGCCGGCTTCTCGGCCAGCAGACGGCGCACGTCGGCAGCCGGCACGTGCCCTTCGACGATGTAGCCGCCCACCTTGGCGGTGTGGCAGGAACCCAGCGTACGCGGCACGCCGGCCTTCTGCTTCACCTCGGCCATCTCGCGGGTGGCGATTTCCTTCACGCTGAAGCCATGCTCGCGCATGTGCTCTGCCCAGGCGCCGCAACAGCCGCAGTTGGGGTCCTTGTACATCACCACGTCCTCCCCGGCGGCCAGCGCCGGAGCGGCCACGCACAGGGCCAGGGCCGCGCCGGCCAGCGTGGCGCGCAGGGTCGAAAAAGTGGATTTCATTGTGGATTGCCTCCTGTCGGGGATTCTTCGGAAGACCCGCCGCTGGCGGGCAGATGCAGGGTGAATGCGGTCTCGCCGGCGGCCGAGCGCACGCTGACGCGGCCGCCATGCGCCTCGGCGATGGAACGGGTGATCGCCAGCCCCAGGCCGGTGCCATCGCTCACGCCACGGCTGCGCGCCGGATCGGCGCGGTGGAAACGCTCGAAGATGCGTTCGAGTTGCTCCGGAGGAATCGGTTCTCCGGGATTGGTCACGGAAAGCGCCACTTCGCCAGGCGCGCCAGCGCGCACGGCGATGCGCAGCACGCCGCCGACGGGGGTGTGGCGCAGCGCGTTGGACAGCAGATTGGACAGCGCGCGGCGCAGCATCAGGCGGTCGCCGCGTACCGCCGCACGCCCGGCGCATTCGATACGCACGCCGCGCTCCTCGGCGAGTGCTTCGTAGAACTCGGCCAGCGCGGCGGCCTCGTCGGCCAGTTCCACGGTTTCCGCCGGACGCGGCAGCAGACCGTTGTCGGCCTGGGCAAGGAACAGCATGTCGCCCACCATGCGCGCCAGGCGGTCGAACTCTTCCAGGTTGGAGGCCAGCACCTCGCGGTAGGCCGCCGCGTCGCGCTCGCGCGCCAGCGCCACCTGGGTCTCGGTCATCAGGTTGGACACCGGCGTGCGCAGCTCGTGGGCCAGGTCGGCGGAGAACTCGGAAAGCCTGCGGAAGGAGGATTCCAGCCGGTCCAGCATACCGTTGAAGGCTTCGGCCAGTTCGCGCACCTCGGCCGGCGCATCCTGCGCCGCGATGCGTTCGCCCAGGCGCTCGGCGGACAGCCGACGCGCGGTGGCGGTCACCCGCGCCAGCGGCGCCAAACCCTGGCGCGCCGCCAGCCAGCCGAGCAGCGCTGCCAGCGCGGCGGCCAGCGAAATGCCCACCCACAGCCGCGCGCGCACCTCGGCGAGGAAATGCGCATGGTGGGTGATGTCCAGCGCCACCCGCGCGCTGAGCGGAAGCGGCTCGGCCAGCGGCGCCAGCAGGGTACGCTCGCGGCCGATGTAGTGCTGCCCGTCCGCCGTCCACAGCACGTCCCCCGCCAAGGGCGTGGCGGGCAGCGCGTCGAACACTTCGGCGCGCCCGGCGAACACCACTTCGCCATCGGCATCGCGCAACAGCACGGCGACGTTGTCGTGGCCGGTCAGCGCGTCGCGCAGGCGCCGCGGCAGAACGGCCAGCGCGCCTTCATTGCCGGTGCCGGCCACCAGGTTGCCGATCATCGCCAGCTTGGCGGACAGATCGTGGCGGTCCAGTTCGTCGAAGTGCGCCTCCACCGCGCGCCCCAGCACCACGCCGACGATCAGCAGCAGGCCGGCGGCCACCAGCGCGAACAGCCAGGCCAGGCGCGCGGTGAGCGACAGCGGCGCGCGCGTGCTCATCCCGCCTCCGGGGCATCGAGCACGTAGCCCATGCCGCGCAGCGTGCGGATCAGCTTGGGCTCGAAATCGTCGTCGATCTTCGCGCGCAGGCGGCGCACCGCCACTTCCACCACGTTGGTGTCGCTGTCGAAGTTCATGTCCCACACCTGCGAGGCGATCAGCGAACGCGGCAACACCTCGCCGGGGCGGCGCATGAACAGTTCCAGCAGGGCGAATTCCTTGGCGGTCAGGTCAATGCGCCGCCCGCCGCGCACGGCCCGGCGGCGCAGCGGGTCGAGTTCCAGATCCGCCACGCGCAGCAACCCCGGCTCCTTGGCGCGCCCGCGGCGCAGCAGCGTGCGCACACGCGCCAGCAGCTCGGCGAAGGCGAAGGGCTTCACCAGATAGTCGTCGGCGCCCAGTTCCAGCCCGCGCACGCGGTCTTCCACCTGGTCGCGTGCGGTCAGGAACAACACCGGCGTGTCGCGCCCGGCGGCGCGTAGCGCGCGCAGGATGTCCCAGCCATTGGTACCGGGCAGCATCACGTCGAGCACCAGCAGATCGTAGGACTCGGCGAGTGCCGCATGCAGGCCGTCGGTGCCGTCGCGCGCGAGATCGGTGACGAAGCCCGCCTCGCTGAGGCCCTGGTGCAGGTAATCGCCGGTCTTCGGTTCGTCTTCGACGATGAGGATCTTCATGGTTGGCGATTCTGCGCCAAAGCCGCCGCCGCGCGCCTGCCCGCCGTCAAGGATTACAGATTTGTAATCCACGCGTCAGGCTGCGGTCGGCGGGCAGGGACGAGGATGTGCGTCATTCCCGCTCATTCTCCAGGAGTCCGCCATGCAGCGTTTCGCCCCCGCCCTGCTCAGTCTCGCCCTGCTCGTCCCGCTCGCCGCCCACGCCCAGCACCACGGCCACGGCGGCCATGGCACCCCGGCGGCGGAACAGGCCGACAGCCTGGCCGAAGGCACGGTGCGCCGCGTCGATGCCGCCGCCGGCGCGGTGAGCATTGCCCACGGGCCGATCCCGCAGCTGGGCATGGGGCCGATGACCATGCGCTTCCAGGCCGCGCCCGGTGTGGACGTGTCCACGCTCAAGGCCGGCGACAAGATCCGCTTCGAGGCCGGAGCGCAAGGCGAGCAGTTGATCCTGCAGGGTTTCGAGCTGGCGAACTGAGCGCACCGCCATGACGCCCCGTGTTTTCGTGCCGTGGTGTGCGGCCCTCCTGTTCGCTGCCGGCTGGCCCGCGCTGGCGCGGGAAAGCGCGCCCGGCACCGACCTGGCCGGCGTGCTCGCCCACGCCCGCGCACACCACCCCGGCTTCGCCGCCGAACGGCTCGAAGCCGCCGCCGCGCAGGCCGGCGCGCAGGCGGCAGGCGCCCTGCCCGACCCGCGCTTCACCCTCGAACTGATGGACGTTAACAACGCCATGAACGGCCGCGAGCGTTTCTCCGCGCTGCCCGGCGAGGTTGGCGAAACGCGCTACCGCATCGAGCAGATGCTGCCCTGGCCCGGCAAGCGCGCGCTGGAAGCGCAAAGCGCCACGGCCCGCGCCGACGCGCGCGGCGCCACGGTGGAAGCCGAATGGCGCGAACTGGCCGGCACGCTGAAGAACGCCTGGCTGCGCTACTGGGCCGCGCACCGCGAACAGGCCCTGTACCGCGAGCAGCTCGACCTCGCCGAAGCGCTGGAAGACGCCGCGCTGGCGCGCTACCGCAGCGGCGCGGGCGACCAGCAGGCGGTGCTGCGCGCCCAGGGCGAACGTACCGAGCTGCGCATCGCCCTGACGCTGGCGGAGCAAAAGCTGGCCGGCGCCTCCGCCGCGCTCAACGGCCTGCTCGACCGCCCCGCCGACGCCGCACTCGCCGCCCCCGGCGAAGCACCGCCGCTGCCCGCGCGGGTGGACCACGCTGCGCTGTTCGAGCGCCTGAGCGCCACGCATCCCGCCCTGGCCGCGCAGGCCCGCCAGATCGACGCGGCCACCGCCGAGCGCGAACGCGCCCGGCTGGAACGCTATCCCGACTTCGGCGTGGGGCTGACCTACAACCGTCCGCGCGGCGGCACGGAAAGCTGGGATCTGATGCTGGAAGTGAACATCCCCCTGCAACGCGCGCCGCGCCAGGCGCGCGAACGCGAGGCCGCGTACCTGCGTGAAGCCGCCGAAGCCCGCCTGGGCGCCGAACAGGCCCGCCTGCGCGGCGCGCTGGGCGCCGCCGTGGCCACGCTGCGCGGCGCCGCCGAGCGCGAGACGCTCACCACGCGCACCCTGCTGCCGCAGCGCGACGCCGCCTTCGAGGCCACGCGCGCCGCCTACGCTGCCGGACGCGCCGATTTCGACGCCGTGCTGGAAGCCTGGCGGCGCGCGCGCGAAGGCCGCCTGGCCGCGCTGGAAGCCGGCGTGGAAGCGCGCATGGCCCTGTTCGAACTGCAAACCCTGGCTGGAGAAGAATTGTGACCCCGGGCCTCAAGTTTTCCCTGTTCGCCATCGCGCTGGCCCTGGCCGCCGCCGGCGGCTACCTGGCCGGCGGCCTGCGCGGCGACGGCCACGCCGGACACACCGCCGTTCCGGCCAGTACGGCGGACGCCACCCCAGGCGAACGCAAGATCCTCTATTACCGCAACCCCATGGGCCTGCCCGACACCTCGCCGGTGCCCAAGAAGGACTCCATGGGCATGGACTACCTCCCGGTATACGAAGGCGAGGACCAGGATGACGGCGCGGTGGCGGTCAACCCGGCGCGCATGCAGGCGCTCGGCGTGCGCGTGGCGCGCGCCGAACGGCGGGTGCTCGAACAGCCAGTGCGCGCTGTCGGCCGCGTGGAGGTGGATGAGCGCCGCATCCATGACGTGGCGCCGCGCTTCGAAGGCTGGATCGAGCAGTTGCACGTGTCTGCCGTGGGCGACCCGGTGCGCGCCGGGCAGCCGCTGTTCACCGTGTATGCGCCGGAACTGGCCTCGGCCGCCGAGGAACAGCGCATCGCCGATACCCTGGCCGGCCGTCTCGCCGGCGGCGACGACGAGGCGCGCGCGGCCGCCGAGCGCCTGGCCGGCGCCACCCGCGAGCGCCTGGCGAACTGGCAGATGCACGGCGGCGGCACGGCACGGCGCAGCTTCGCGGCGCCGGTCAGCGGCGTGGTGCTGGAGCGCGAGGCGGTGGCCGGCATGCGCTTCGAGGCCGGCCGCACGCTGCTGCGCATCGCCGACCTGAGTTCGGTGTGGGTGCTGGCCGAGGTGTATGAGCACGATCTGGCCCGCGTGCGCCCCGGCCAGCCGGCCACGGTGCGCCTGGACGCCTGGCCCGGCGAGGACTTCGCCGCCACCGTGGATTACCTCTACCCCACCGTCGATCCGGCCACGCGCAGCGCCCGCGTGCGCCTGCGCCTGCCCAATGCGGACGGCCGCCTGCGCCCCGGCCAATTTGCCCGGGTGCATCTGGCCACCGGCGAGGCCGCGCCGGTGCTGGCGGTGCCGGACTCCGCCGTGCTCGACGGCGGCGAACGCCAGAGCGTGCTGGTGGAAGAAGGCGAAGGCCGCTTCCGCCCGCAGGCGGTGCGCATCGGCCGGCGCGACCCGGAGTGGGTGGAAATCCTTGATGGTCTGGAAGACGGTGCGCGCGTGGTGGTGGCGGCCAACTTCCTGATCGACGCGGAAAGCAATCTGCGCGCGGCGCTGGCCGGGTTCACCGCGGGCGAACAGCGTGCGCCGGCCTACCGCGCCACCGGCACGCTGGACGAGCTCTACGACGACGGTTCGGTATCGCTGAGCCACGCGCCGATTGCCGAACTGGACTGGCCGGCGATGACCATGGAGTTCACCCTGGCCGCGCCGGGGCTGGCCGACGGCATCGCGCCGGGCAGCGCGGTGCGCTTCGAATTCGAGGCGCGCGGGCCGGGCGAGTACGTGGTGACGCACATCGAAGCCGGCCACGGCGCGGAGCACTGAGACCATGCTAGACCGCATCATCACCTGGTCCGCCCGCAACGCCTTCCTGGTCCTGCTGCTGACCGCCTTCACCGTGGCCGCTGGCGTATGGGCGGTGCTGCGCACGCCGCTGGACGCCCTGCCGGACCTCTCGGACGTGCAGGTCATCGTCTATGCCGACTACCCTGGCCAGGCCCCGCAGGTGGTCGAGGACCAGGTCACCTATCCGCTCTCCTCGGCGCTGCTGGCCGTGCCCAAGGCCAAGGTGGTGCGCGGCATCTCGATGTTCGGCGCATCCTACGTGTATGTGATCTTCGAGGACGGCACCGACATCTACTGGGCGCGCTCGCGCGTGCTGGAATACCTGTCGGCCGCCGCCGGGCGTATGCCGGCGGAGGTGAGCCCGCGCATCGGCCCGGACGCCACCGGCGTGGGCTGGGTGTACCAGTACACGCTGGACGGCCCCGGCCAGTCGCTGGCCGAGTTGCGCAGCCTGCAGGACTGGTACGTGCGCTATCCGCTCACCCAGGTGGCGGGCGTGGCCGAGGTGGCCAGCGTGGGCGGCTTCGTGCGCGAATACCAGATCACCGTGGACCCGTACCGGCTGGCGTCCTACGGCCTCGACCTGGAGGCGGTGAACCGCGCGGTGCGCGATTCCAACCGCGACGTGGGCGGGCGCGTGGTGGAGATGGCCGAGACCGAATACATGGTGCGCGGGCGCGGCTACCTGAACAGCGCGGCGGACATCGGCGACATCGTGCTGCGCGCCAGCGGCGGCACCCCGGTGCGCGTGCGCGACGTGGCCCGCGTGGAACTGGTGCCCGCCGAGCGGCGCGGTATCGCCGAACTCAACGGCACGGGGGAAGTGGCCTCGGGCATCGTCATGGCGCGCTTCGGCGAGAACGCGCTGGAGGTCATCCGCGGGATCAAGGACAAGATCGCTGAACTCGCCCCCGGCCTGCCCGCAGGCGTGGAGATCATTCCGGTGTACGACCGCTCCGCGCTCATCGAGCGCGCCATCGACACGCTGAAGACCACGCTGATCGAGGAAAGCCTGATCGTCGCCGCTGTATGCGTGGTGTTCCTGCTGCACGTGCGCAGCGCGCTGGTGGCCATCGTCTCGCTGCCGGTGGGCATGCTGATCGCCTTCCTGGCCATGCAGTGGCTGGGCATCGGCTCCAACATCATGAGCCTGGGCGGCATCGCCATCGCCATCGGCACCATGGTGGACGGCGCCATCGTGATGATCGAGAACGCCCACAAGCACCTGGAACGCCTCGGCGACAAGGCCGCCGACACCCGCGCGCGCGCCGCCGCGATGATAGACGCCTGCCGCGAGGTGGGCCCGGCGATCTTCTTCTCGCTGCTGATCATCACCGTCTCCTTCCTGCCGGTGTTCGCGCTGGAAGGGCAGGAGGGCCGGCTGTTCTCCCCGCTGGCGTTCACCAAGACCTTCGCCATGGCCGGCGCCGCGCTGCTGTCGGTGACGCTGATCCCGGTGCTGATGATGATCTTCATCCGCGGCAAGATCCTGCCGGAGGAAAAGAACCCGGTGAACCGCGTGCTGATCCGCCTGTACCGCCCGCTGATCGCCTGGGTGATGCGCCACAAGCTCGCCACCCTCGCCGTGGCGCTGGTGGTCAGCGCGGCCAGCCTGTGGCCGGCCGGGCGCATCGGCAGCGAGTTCATGCCCACGCTCAACGAAGGCGCCCTGTTCTACATGCCGGCGGCGCTGCCCGGCATGTCGGTGACCAAGGCGGGCGAACTGCTCGCCACCACCAACCGCATCATCAAGCGCTTCCCCGAAGTGGAATCGGTGTACGGCAAGGCCGGGCGCGCCAGCACCGCCACCGATCCGGCGCCGCTGGAGATGTTCGAGACGGTGATCAACCTCAAGCCGGAAGCCGAGTGGCGCCCCGGCATGACGGTGGACAAGCTGATCGCCGAAATGGACGCCGCGCTGCGCTTCCCCGGCGTGGCCAACTCGTGGACCATGCCCATCAAGGCGCGCATCGACATGCTGTCCACCGGCATCCGCACGCCGGTGGGGGTGAAGGTGTTCGGCCCCGACCTGGCGACCATCGAACAGGTCGCCCGCCAGGTGGAAACCGTGGTGCGCAACATCCCCGGCGCCGCCAGCGTGTACGCCGAGCGCGTCACCGGCGGCTACTACCTGGACATCGTGCCCGACCAGCACCAGCTCGCCCGCCTCGGCCTCACCGTGGGCATGCTGCAGGACACCGTGGCCACCGCGCTGGGCGGCGAGCCGCTGACCGCCACGGTGGAAGGCCCGGCGCGCTACAACGTCACCGTGCGCTACCCGCGCGCGCTGCGCGCCGACCCCGAGCGCATCGCCCGCGAGGTATTCATCGCCCTGCCCGAGGGCGGCATGGTGCCGCTCGGCCAGGTCGCCCAGGTACGCGTGGTGCGCGACGCCCCGGTGGTGCGCACCGAAAACGCCCTGCCGGTGGCCTACGTGTATGTGGACCTGCGCGAACGCGACATCGGCTCCTTCGTCGCCGAGGCCCGCCAGGTGGTGGCCGAGCAGGTCGCTTTCCCGCCCGGCGCCTATGCCACCTGGAGCGGCCAGTTCGAGTACATGGAACGCGCCCGGGCACGCCTGACCGTGGTCGTGCCGGTGACCCTGGCGCTCATCGTGCTGCTGCTCTACCTCAACTTCCGCCGCCTCACGGAAACCTTCATCGTGCTGCTCTCGGTGCCCTTCGCGCTGATCGGCGGGGTCTGGCTGATGTGGTGGCTGGGCTACGAGATGAGCGTGGCGGTGGCGGTGGGCTTCATCGCGCTGGCCGGCATCGCCGCCGAAACCGGCGTGGTCATGCTGATCTACCTGGACCACGCGTGGACCCGCCTGCTCGAACGCTGCCGCGCGCTGGGACGCGCGCCGGACGCGGCGGAATTCTACGGCGCGATCATGGAAGGCGCGGTGGAGCGCGTGCGCCCGAAGATGATGACCGCCATCTCGGTCATCCTCGGCCTCGCGCCCATCATGTGGAGCACCGGTACCGGCTCCGAGGTCATGCGCCGCATCGCCGCGCCGGTGCTGGGCGGCATGGTGTCTTCCACCGTGCTCACGCTGATCGTCATCCCCGCGCTGTACGCGCTGGTCAAGGAATGGCAACTGCGCCGCGACGGCGCGCGGGCGGACCTGGCCGCTGGCGAACCAGCCGCCTGACCGTACTTCGATCCAATTGACATGGTTTTTCCCGCCCACCTACAGTCGGAGGCTGCCCACCACCCCTGACCGCCCCATTCTCGAAGGAATCCGCGCGATGCACGACGCCACGGCCATCCATCCCGACGACCTCGACGAGTTCATCCGCGAAACCCTGGCCGACGACGGGCTGTACGTCATGGGCGACGAACACGGCGCGGCGGGCGTATGCCCCTACATCAGCTTCTACCTGCGCCACCCGCCGGAACGGCAGCGCGAGGTCGCCAGCCAGTTGCTCGCCGTGGCGCGGGAATTCGCTGGCCTGGCGGACGAACCCTTCCGCCTGCTGCGCGTGGGCGAGGACGGCGCATGGCACGCCTGCCGGGGCGGCCGCCTGCCCGCCAACCTGGGCACCACCCTGCGCCGCGCCTGTGCATCCAGCCTGCCCTTCATCGTCGAGGCCACCGACCGGCGCCAGCCGGCCGACAGCGCGCGCTGGGCGCTGGCCCTGCGCGCCGATACCGAACCGGACCACTACAGCTACCTCAAGCTCACCTTCCGCAAGCGCTGGTACGCTGCGCATGTGCAGCACTGGCACGCCTTCGCCCTGCGCGCAGTCAGCCTCCTGCGTCCGGAGCACTGCTACAGCGGACTGGAAATCGGCAACGGCGGCTTCGCCCTGCCGGCCACACCCTGGCGGCGCCTGCTCGAACAAGCCTGCGCCACCCGCCTGCCGGGGCTGGAACACGACGACCCCGCGCTACACACCCTGCACAGCACGCGCGCGGGGCGGCGCTGGCAGCCCACCGGGCTGGGCCGCGGACCGCGCACGCCGGGCTGGAGCTTCCTGCTCGCCCCGCGCTGGCTGCGCGCACTGGAAGACGGCGGCAGCGCCCTACGCGCGGCGCTCGCCCAACCCGGCACCGAAGTGCAGGCCATCGATTACCCTACCGACGGCATCGAGCCCGGCGGCGAGGCCCTGTGGATACGGCGCGGCACGCTCGACTCTGCGGCGCACAGCTATCCGCCGCTGCCCGGTCTGCCGGGCTAAGGGCCTGTCTACGATCCGTTCCCAGGGCAGCGATCAGCCGACCGCATCGTATTCCGGCATCGTCCAGCTTTCCGCCTGCGCGGCCGCTTCCCATTCGCGCATCGCCGGCAGGGCGTACACCGCCTCTGCCCAGCGCGCGAACGCGGGCGATACCGCCAGGCCGTAGCCGCGCACCCGCCACATCACCGGCGCGTACATCGCATCCACGTTGGAAAACGCCCCGCAAAGAAAATCCCCGGTGGGCTTGTCGGCAGCCTCGAAGCGCGCCCAGAGCTCCGCCAGCCGGCGCAGGTCCGCCTCCACGGCGGCGCTGGGCGTCATCTGCTTGCTGGCCCGGCAGTTCATCGGACAATTCGTGCGCAGGGCGGTGAAACCGCTGTGCATCTCCGCCGCCGCGCAGCGCGCCAGCGCGCGCAGCCCCGCATCGGCCGGCCACAGGCCGCGCTCCGGATAGCGCTCGGCCAGGTACTCCAGGATCGCCAGGCTTTCCCACAGCACCCGCCCGTCCACCTCCAGCATCGGCACCTTGGCCGGCACGCCCAGCCGCGCACCCAGTTTCGCCAGTTCGTCACCATGGGCGAAGGGCAGCAGGTTTTCCTCGAATTCGATGCCGGCCACCTTCATGGCGATCCACGGGCGCAGCGACCAGGACGAGTAGTTCTTGTAAGCGATATGCAGCCGCACGATGGCACTCCTTGAAAGAGGAATCACCCGCACACGATAAGCGCTCCGCGGGCGGCGCAAAAGCGGATTCCGCCGCCGCCCGCCAGCCGTTTCACGCCGCGCCCTCCCGCGCGCCCAGCAGCGCGCGCAAGCCGCGCAGGGCCAGCGATTCCTGCCCTTCATGCCACAGCAGGTGCGTGCGGTTGCGCGCCAGGTGCGCGGGCAGCGCGTGGGCACGCACGGCCTCGGCGGCACGCAGGCCGGCGAGCACCGAACGCGGCACGATCGCCACCCCGGTGCAGGCCGCCACGCAGGCGACGATGGCCGGGTAGGAGGCGAACTCCAGCACGCCCTCGGCGCTCCCGCCCTGTTCGCCCAGCCATTCCTCCAGCCGGCGGCGGTAGGAGCAGCCGCTGGCAAAGGCGATCAGCGTGACGCGCCCGGACTCGAGCACTTGACGCGGCGTGCGCACGTGCGCGGCGCTGATCAGCACCAGTTCCTCCTCGAACACCGGCTGGGCGGCCAGGCCGGGCGCGTGGAAAGGCTCGGAGACGAAGGCCGCCTCGATGTCGTGGCGGATCAGCCGGCCGACCAAGGCGCCGGTGGTACCGGTGACCAGTTCGATGCGCACCGCCGGGTGCGCCCGGTTGTAGCGCGCCAGCACCTCCGGCAGGCGGCTGCCCGAGGTGCTTTCCAGCGCGCCCAGGCGGAAGGTACCGAGCAGCCGTCCGGCGCGCAGCGCGGATTCGGCCTCGTCGGCCAGGCGCAGCAGGCGCTCGGCGTAGCCGGCCAGCAGGCGCCCTTCCTCGGTGGGCACCAGGCCGCGCCCGCGGCGGGCGAACAGCGCCACGCCCAGACGCGCCTCCAGCTGCTTGATGCGCGTGGTGACGTTGGACGGCACACGGTGCAGCGCCTGCGCGGCGCGCGCGACGCCGCCATAGGCCACCACCGCCTGGAGGATTTCGAGATCGTCGAGATCGATGTTTCTCATATAGAGAACAAATGTTCTTTTCTTTTCACTGGATCGGAAAATAGTAACCCACTACAGTGCCGCATGGCCTCGCAATCCACCTCCGCTCCCGCAGCGCTCGGCATCGCCCTGCGCGGACTCGTCGCGCTGGCCGTGGCGATGGGTATCGGCCGCTTCGCCTTCACCCCGCAACTGCCGCTGATGCAGGCCGACCTGGGGCTGACGCTGGCCGCCGGCGGCTGGCTGGCCGGCGCCAACTACCTGGGCTACCTGGTCGGCGCCGTGCTGGCCGGACGGCACGGGGCATCGGCCACTGGCCTGATGCGCATCGGCCTGTGCGCGGTGATTGCCAGCACCGCCGCCATGGCCCTGCCCGGCCCGCTCGCCTGGTGGCTGCTGGTGCGCTTCATCGCCGGTGTGGCCAGCGCCTGGGCGCTGGTGGGCACCGCCACGCTGACCCTAGCCCGCCTCGCCCAGCTTGGCCGCCCGCGACTGGACGTGGTGGTGTTCGCCGGCGTCGGCACCGGCATCGCGCTGGCCGGGCTGCTCTGTCATGCGGGCGCGCTGGCCGGCCTGGGCGCGGCCACCTTGTGGCTGGCCCTGGCCGGACTCGCGCTGGCCGGCACGTTCTGCGCGCTCGCCGGGGAACGCCGGACACCGGCGCAGGCCACGGAGGCCGCGGACGCCCGCCGGCTGGTGCTGTGCTACGGGCTGTTCGGCTTCGGCTACATCCTGCCCGCCACCTATCTGCCCGCGCAGGCCCGCCTGCTGCTCGACGACCCGGCGCTGTTCGGCTGGGTGTGGCCGCTGTTCGGTCTGGCGGCGGTGCTCTCGGTGCTGGGCACCAACCTGCTCACACGCTGGCCGCGTCGCCACGCCTGGGCCGCCGCGCAACTGGTGATGGCGCTGGGCCTCGTCCTGCCGACCCGCGCGCCCGGACTGGCCTCGCTGGCCGTGGCCGCGCTGTGCGTGGGCGGCACCTTCATGGTCATCACCCTGCTTGGTCTGCAGGAAGCACGCACCCAGGCTGGCGCCGACGCGCGGCGCTGGATGGCGGTGATGACCGCCGTGTTCGCCATCGGCCAGCTCGCCGGACCGCTCGCCGCGAATCTCCTGCAAACTATCGGCCTGACACTGGATGCCGCGCTGTGGCTGGGCGCCGCCGCCCTGCTGCTGAGCAGCCTCCTGCTGATCGTTCCCTTCCGCCCCGCTCCGGAGACGCCATGACCGCCACGATTCCCCAGGGCTTCGGCCCCACCACCGAGGAACGCCTGCCCCTGCCGGCCGCCGAACAGATGAGCGAAGCCCAGCGCGCCGCCGCCGAGGCGCTGATCGCCGGGCCGCGCAAGGGGGTGAAGGGCCCGTTCATCCCGCTGATGCACAGCCCGGTACTGCTCGAACGCCTGGCCGGCGTGGGCGAATACCTGCGCTTCGAATCCGTGCTGCCGACGCGCATCAACGAATTCGCCACGCTCATCGTCGCCCGCCACCTCGGCAGCCAGTTCGAATGGGCGGTGCATCGCCCCCTGGCGCTCAACGCCGGCGTCGCCGAGGCCACCCTGGCCGATCTGGCGCAGGGCGCCCGCCCCCGCACCATGGCCGAGGACGAAGCCGACGCCTGGGCCTTCGCCACCGAACTGCTGCACCACCACAGCGTCAGCGATCCCACCTACGCGGCCGCGCTGCGCCGCTGGGACGAACGCGGCGTGATCGAGCTGAGCGGCCTGATCGGCTATTTCACCTGCGTGTCCTGGATCATGAACATCGCGCGCACGCCGGCACCGGGCAGCGATGCGCCGCTGGGCGCCTTTCCGGCATGAAGCGCCGATAGGGGACGGGGTAGCCACGCAGCGGCCGTCTCCACCCACGTGGAAAGCGGGGAGACCTCCCGCATGGAGGTCGCCAACGCGCGTACTTGGGCGTACATTCCCGCTACACCGGCCCGGGCATTTCCACGGGCCGCTGCCTTTTTCCGCGCTCCACGGCATTCCACGCTCGAGGATCACCATGCAATCCGCCGCCCGACGGACCTCCCGCCCCCTTCTCGTCCAGACCCTGGCCGCCGCCCTCGTGCTCGCCGGCGGCCTGTCCGCTCCACTGGTCAGCAGCGCGCAGGGCACGCTGCCGGACAACCTGTCCGGCGAGCTCACCACGCGCAGCGGACTGAACGTCAAGGACGGCTCCCGCTACCAGACCTTCGAACTGGAACTGCGCGGCGGCGAGATGGTGCGCGCGGGCCTCGAAGGCGTGCTGTCCGGCGCGGTGCTCACCCTGTTCGATGAACGGCAGCGCGTGGTCAGCGGCCCGTTCGACAACACCGCCTACCTGCTGGCGCCGCGCGACGGACGCTACACCCTGGCGGTCAGCGGCGAGAACGACCGGGCCTACGGCCCGTTCACGCTCGTATTGGAAACGGTCGAGGTGAACAACGGCGGCCCCCTGACGCTCGGCGAGGAAGTGTTCGGCGTGCTGCCGGGGCGCACCGCAGGCAACGTCTACACCCTGGCGGTGGCCGAGGCCGGCCTGTACCGGCTGTCGCTGGATTCCGAAGAGTTCGACACCCTCCTGCGCCTGCAGGGCGAAGGCCTGGAGATGGAGGACGACGACGGGGCCGGCAACGGCGGAACCAACTCGCGCCTCATCGCCCATCTGCCCCAGGGCGCCTTCCAGATCACCGCCAGCGCCTTGAGCGACGACGACAACGGCGCCTACACCCTGCGCGCCGAGCGCCACGAACCGCCCGCCGGCCAGACGCTGCGCGACAGCGGAGAAATCGAGCTCGGCACGGAGATCGCGGGCTTCGTCACCGCTGGCGGCGAGGCCCCCGTCTACACGCTCACGGTGCCGGAGCGCGGCATGCTGAACGTACTGATGCGCTCGTCCGACGTGGACAGCATGCTGCAGTTGAACGGACCGGAGGTCGACCTCAGCGACGACGACGGCGCCGGCAACGGCTTCGACGCACGCATCCTGGCATTGGTGGAGGCAGGCGAGTACACCATCACGCCGTCGTCGATGGACAAGCGCAGCGGCCTGTTCACGCTGTCCACCGAACTGACCGCGGTGAGCGACATCGGCGCGTTCCTGCAGCCCGGAGAATCCGTCACCGGCGTGCTGGCCGACGGAGAAAGCGCCACGACAACCCTGCGCATCGCCACCGCCGGCCGCTACCGCATCGAGTTCATCTCCGCCGAATTCGACGCCTATCTGAAACTGCAGGGCAGCGGCGTGGACCAGGAAGACGACGACGGCGCGGGCGGCACCGACGCCCGCCTGGACCTGCATCTGCGCCCGGGCGACTACCGTCTGACCGGCAGCGCCTTCGAGAACGCGGGCGGCGGCCGCTACCTGATCAACGCACGGCCGCTGGGCAACTGATGCGGAAACTCCGGTGAATGGCGCGTCCAGGCTGCCCGGCCCCCGGCGCTACATCAGCACGGGTTTCGCCACCATCAGGTAGAACACCCCCAGCATCGCCACGAACGCCGGGTAGCCGAGCGCCTCCCAGATGCGCGCATAGCGCCAGTAGCGCGGCGGCAGGGGCCGGCCGCCCGCCCAGGCATCGCGGGCCATGTCGCGCAGGCGGATCTGCAGCCAGACCACGGGCAGCCAGCAGGCGCCGGTGAACACGAACAGGGCGATGGAAACGAGAATCCAGCCGGTCCCGAAGGTCCAGCCGGCCTGCTGCATCAGCCACAGCCCGGTCAACGGCTGGACGATGACGGCCGGCGTGGTGAACCAGGTGTCGGCGCGCACCACCAGCCGGCTGACTTCCACGATGGCCGGCAGATTGCCGCTGCGGTTGGCAAAGAACAGATAGAAGGCGGTACCGAATCCGGTTCCCACCAGTACCACCGACGAGATCACGTGCAGGGTCTTGACCAGCAGGTAGGCATTCATGATCGGGACTCCTCCGCCCACAGCAGCAGGATGACAGCGGCCACGGCAAGGTTCTTCAATACCGGGCCGAACGGATGGATCAGGAATTCCGGCAGACGCCAGGCGATCAACGCCGAGTAGGCGAGAATCAGGCCGAGCTGCGCCATCCACAGGCGCCGGCCGGGGCGCAGCACGGTCAGCACGGCCATGCCCAGATCGAGCGCCGCCGCGCCGAACAGCACCGCTAGGCCCGGCGCCCCGCCCAGCCCGAAGGCGGCCAGCAACGCCAGACTGGCACTCCACGGCCAGACGAAGATCGACAGCCAGGCGGTGAGTGCCCAGATGGACGCCAGCACGGCACGCAGCAGCGCTGCCCGCCAGACGGCCAGGGCCGCTTCGCGCAGCGCCGGCGCGGCCGCCGTATCGACGAAAGCGGCGGGCGCGCGCGGCGGGCGGCCGAGCAGACGGCCTGCGGGCGCGGGGTCGCCGGTATTGCCGGCCGCCAGCATCGCCCAGGTATCCGGCGTGAACAACGAGCCCGGCAGCCGGCCGGCGATGCGCGCCCCCAGCCCGAACAGAGCGCCCGGAACGGCCCACTGCAGCGCGGGCGCCAGCCCGAGGCTCTTGCGGTAGGCCGCCAGCAGCGCGGCGAACGGCAGCGCCTCGGGGCCCGGCACCTCCAGCACCAGCGGCGCGGCACGCTGCTGTTCGAGCACGCGCACCGCCAACAGGGCCAGATCCTCGGCATGCACCGGCTGCACGTCGCAAGCGCGCGGCACGGCGAGCACCGGCAGGCTGGCCAGCGCGAGAAAGAAGCGGGTCGACGCGCCCTCCGCCCCGAACACCAGCGCCGGGCGCAGTACCACGCCGCCGGGCAGGCAGCGGCACAATGCGGCATCGCCGCGCGCCTTGCTCGCCAGGTAGGCGGTGGTGCCGCGCTGCGCGCCGAGCGCGGAGATCTGCAGCGCACGACCCACGCCGGCCTGTGCGCAGGCCGCGAACAGCGCCGCCGGAGCAAGATGGTGCAGGCGCTCGAAATCGCCGGGTTGCCGTTCGCGCAGCACGCCCACCGCGTTGATCACCGCGTCCACACCAGCCAGGCGGGGCAGCCAGGCGGCCGGGTCGACATCGCGGCGGTAGTCGATGGCGACGTCGTCCGGCTGGCGCGGGTGGTGCACGGCGCGCAGCACGGTATGCCCATGGGCGAACAGCGCGGCGGCGAGCGCGCGGCCGAGGAAGCCGTCCGCGCCGCACAGCAGGACTTTCATGGCCGTCTCCCGCGATTCGTGCAGGCCGTGTCGTCGCAGGCCGGCGTCAGCCGCTCGAACAGCCCGCCAAAGCGCCGCGACAGCCACATGCGATGGCGTGCGAACAGCCGGTAGGCCCCTTCGGCCAGCCGAGCGGCGACGCCAGCCAGCCCAGACCGGTGCCCGCCAGCGCGATGCGGAACACCGCCACGCCTTCCACCACCTGCCCGTCCGCCCGGCGGCCGTGGATGCGCGCGAGCAGTTCCACCCGGCTGCGCCCGTAGGGTGCGGCATCGAAGGCCGGGGCGCTGACATCGATGAAACGCAGCCGGCCGGCCCGGTCGCGCCTGCGCAGGCGCGCCACGTCCGCGCGGCAGATCGCGCAATCGCCGTCGTAGAGGAATTCGAAAGGGTAGATCGCCGGGTCCATGCCACACCTCCACATTCGTTGTTTCCGTAATTTCTGTCAAAACAGAAATTTATTTACCAAAAAATCGGGGCGCAACAGGCCCCGCCCAAGGCGCCGCGACGGCTACTCGCCTTCGCGGCGAATCAACTTGCTGACCCCGGCACCGAGCTTGAGCAGCTTCATCAGCGTCTTGGGGTCCTGGCGCAGCATCTCATCGGCCCACACGGTGAGCAGGGCGATGAACTCGCGCGTCTCGCCGATGCGCCGGCGGACGCCGGCCGGTTCCCCGGCGAGATCCGGGCTGACCAACAGTTCGCCGAGCACCTCCAGCGTGGGGGCGATCTCGCGCTGGCGGCGGCCTTCGACGATGAGGCGGAACAGTTCCCAGACGTCCTTGGAGGTTTCGAAGTGGTCGCGCCGGTCGCCCAGCACATGAACCACTTTCACCAGCCGCCAGGCGAGCAGTTCCTTGATGCTGGTGCTGACGTTGGAACGCGCCACCGCGAGCGTCTCGGCGATCTCGTCGGCCGCCAGCGGGCGCTCGGCCAGATAGAGCAGCGCGTGGATCTGCGCCACAGTGCGATTGACGCCCCAGCGGGCGCCCATCTCGCCCCAGTGCAGGATGAATCGTTCGGAGACCGGCGTGAGCTTCATGCGCTCATGATAGGCGGAGCGAAATTTCTGTCAAGACAGAAATTTCAGAAAACATCTACTGCTTCAATCACCGCATTCAGCCGCGTCGCCGCACCGCAGCACCTTTCGCAGCCGGGCCGGACGGCCCGCGCTTTCCGCCCGGCGGGCGAGCCGGCGGAACCCGCCGCGCTTCGGGAGATTGCACACGCCTCTCGCCCTGTACCGCCGGCTGCTGCCACGGCACCAGCTGATCCGGCCGGTTGCCGATCAGCTCGCGCCGGCCCATGGCCTGCAGGGCCTCACGGATCAGCGGCCAGTTTTCCGGGTCGTGCCAGCGCAGCAGGGCCTTGTGCAGCTTGCGCGAGCGCCCGGCGCGCGCGGTTTCCACGCTTTCGGAATCCGCATCGACCTTTCTCAGTGGATTCTTGCGGCTGTGGTACATGGTGGTGGCCAGCGCCATGGGCGTGGGCAGGAAGGTCTGCACCTGGTCCGGGCGGAAGCCGTTCTTCTTCAGCCACAGGGCGAGGTTGACCATGTCCTCGTCGGTGGTGCCGGGGTGGGCGGCGATGAAGTAGGGCACCAGATGCTGCTTCTTGCCCGCCTCCTGCGAGTATTTGTCGAAAAGTTCGCGGAATTTCTCGTAGGTGGCTATGCCCGGCTTCATCATCTTGGAAAGCGGACCGGCCTCGGTGTGTTCCGGGGCGATCTTGAGCAGGCCGCTGACGTGGTGGGTGACCAGTTCCCTGACGTATTCCGGCGAGCGCACGGCAAGGTCGTAGCGCAGGCCGGAGCCCACGGTGACGCGCTTGACGCCGGGCAGCGCGCGCGCCTTGCGGTACAACGAGATCAGCGGACCGTGGTCGGTGCCCAGGTTCTCGCAGACGCCCGGATACACGCAGGACAGCCGGCGACAGGAGGATTCGATCTTCGGGTCCTTGCAGGCCAGCCGGTACATGTTGGCGGTGGGCCCGCCGAGGTCGGTGATGTGCCCGCGAAAATCCGGCATCTTGTCGCGAATTTCCTCGATCTCGCGCAGGATCGAGCCTTCCGAGCGGCTCTGGATGATGCGCCCCTCGTGCTCGGTGATCGAACAGAAGGTACAGCCGCCGAAGCAGCCGCGCATGATGTTGATGGAGAACTTGATCATGTCCCAGGCCGGGATGCGCGCATCGCCGTAGGCCGGATGCGGCGCGCGGGCATACGGCAGGCCATAGACGAAGTCCATCTCCGGCGTGGACAGCGGCACCGGCGGCGGGTTGATCCACACGTCGCGCCGGCCCGGCCCTTCGCCGTGGCCCTGGCGCAGCGCGCGCGCGTTGCCGGGGTTGGATTCCAGATGGAATACGCGTGAGGCGTGGGCATAGAGCACCGGATCGGCGCTCACCGCCTCGAAGGCCGGCAGGCGGATCACGGTATGGGCCCGCCGCGCGCGCCGCGCGGACACCCGCTCGGCGGCGGGCACGATGCGCACCGGCTGCGCGCCGTCCGCGGCGGGCGGTGCGGCGGATGCCGGCTCCATCGCATAGGGATCGGGATGCGGGTCGATGCGGCCCGGGCGGTCGAGGGCCAGCGAGTCGGTCTCCGCCCAGTCGTCGCCCGGCAGCCAGCCCGGGCGCACCATGAAGGCGGTGCCGCGCAGGTCGCGGATCTCGCCGATGGCCTCGCCCGCGTCCAGCCGGCGGGCCAGGTCCACCAGCGCGCGCTCGGCGTTGCCGAACAGCAGCAGGTCGGCCTTGGAATCGGTCAGCACCGAGCGGCGCACCTTGTCCGACCAGTAGTCGTAATGCGCGATGCGGCGCAGGCTGGCCTCGATGCTGCCGATCACCACCACGGCGTCGGGAAAGGCTTCGCGCGCACGCTGGGCATACACGGTGACCGCGCGGTCCGGTCGCTTGCCGGCTTCCGCGTTGGGCGTGTAGGCATCGTCGGAGCGGATCTTGCGATCGGAGGTATAGCGATTGACCAGCGAATCCATGTTTCCGGCGGTGACCCCGAAGAACAGGCGCGGCCGGCCGAGCGCGCGGAAGGCCGCGGCGCTGGTCCAGTCGGGCTGGCTGATGATGCCCACGCGCAGGCCGTGCGCCTCCAGCAGGCGGCCGACCAGCGCCATGCCGAAGCTGGGATGGTCGATGTAGGCGTCGCCGGTGACCAGCACCACGTCGCAGACGTCCCAACCCAGCGCATCCATCTCGACACGCGACATCGGCAGGAATGGCGCCCGGCGCGCCGGCGGACAGGCGCCGCGATCGATCGGCACGGGCAGGGAGGGTTCGGCGGGCACAGGGAGCGGGAAACGGAGGGAAGGGCGCGATTCTACTCGGATTGCCCGCTATGCCGGCGGTTCCCGCTCCGGCCGTGCGGCGCATGTCGCCGATGCCTCGCCCGCTGACGGCTATCGAACGGCGCGCTTTACGGATACCCGGAAAATGGGGAGCGGCCGGCAGACCCCGGCCGCTCCCGTTCGGTTCCGTCCAATTACAGCCTGCCCCTCAATCGTCCAGCTGCTCCAGTTCGTCCTCGGTCAGTTCCGGACGGCCGCGGGTCAGGGCGCGTGCGGCATGGGCGCGCGGCGTGTTGGAGACCTGCAGCGGCGAGCGGTAGCCACGCAGGGAAGCGCGGGTGCCGGTGGCGCCGATGTAGGTCAGGTCGTTGATGTTGTCGTAGAGATCGCCCGAGCCGAGCAGCCCGCCCAGGTTGCCCGGGCCGTTGACGGACAGGGTCAGCGTGGCGGCCGGCGTGGTGAACGAGCTGGCGTCATATACCCGGATGGCGTTGCCGCGGGCGAACCAGATGCGGTTGTTGTCGGCGGTGTATTGCGCCGACCAGAAATAGCCCGGCGTGGTCGAGAAGGTATCGATCACGGCATGGGTGCCCGGCGTCGCCAGGTTGGCGATCTTCAGCAGTTGGCCAACCAGGTTCCAACTGCTGTTGTAGGTGCCCATCAGCACGTAGGCGTTGCCGCCGGCGTCGAAGCTGATGTCGCGGTACTCGTAGGCGAAATCGCTTTGCGTCAGCACGTCCGTCACGCTGGCGGTATTCAGCGCGCCGGCGATGCTGATCTTCTGCACGCGGGAATTCGCATTGGGCGTGCCCGACGAACCCTGGGCGCCGCCAATCGCCGCCACATAGACCTCGCTGCCCTTGTCCGCC
Organism: Pseudothauera nasutitermitis; assembly: GCF_004801295.1. Lineage (GTDB taxonomy): Bacteria > Pseudomonadota > Gammaproteobacteria > Burkholderiales > Rhodocyclaceae > Pseudothauera > Pseudothauera nasutitermitis. Next base: position 83,057 of record NZ_SSOC01000010.1, on the reverse strand, counting down.
AGCGAGAAGGCGTTTTCCGCGAAATTGCCATTGGAGCTGTCAATCGAGATGGAAGACCCGCCGGTCACGTCGAAACGCACCAGCAGGCTCTTGCCGTAATTGGCCCATGCGCTATCGGTAAAAGTGAACAAGCCGTACAGCTTGCCGCCGATCACCGCCAACGCCTGGCCATGGGCGGTCAAACCGCTGGGCGTGGTGGGCACCAGGCTGCCGGGCAGCGTGAAGGTCACGCCGGTGGCGGCATAGCCCGTGGGGGTGCTGGCCGGGTTGATTTCGACGATGCGGGCATTGTCGAAGTCCAGGGCGTAGAGGTAGTTGCCGAGCCGGACCAGGGTGTACAGGTTCTGGACATTGGTCCAGGTCGGCGTCGCCAGATTGGCCGGCGTGACCGGATCGTAGATATACACGGGCTGCGCGCTGCCGGTCACGTAATCGGTGACGGCCAGGCGCAGGGCGTTGCCGGCGTCGGTGAAGCCTTCCACCTTGGGGTCGCCGTTCAGGCCGGATTGCAGACCGGGATAGGCGACAACAAAACTGGCGCCGGCATCGAGAATCCGCCCCGCCATGCCATGTCCGGCATAGGGCGGATCGCTTTCATAGTAATAAACGCTGTAGGCGGCATAGGACGTAGCCATTTCCTTCTCCTTGACTGGATGGGTTCGGCACCTTTTCGCCCGGCTCGCGCCCGGCCCGGAAGATGCCAGTCCGGTATTCGGGTCGAGCCTCAGAAGCTGTAATTGAGCGTCGCCCAGAGCGTGCGCCCTTGCTGCGGCCACGCCACGTTGCGTTTCACGACCACGGAATCGTGGACTGCAGTCCACTCGGCGAAACCGAATGTGCAGTCCAGTTCGTTATTGAAGGGGCCGCCGCCAGGGCATGTCATCTTGTCGTAAGACAGACGGCGCGCCGCCCCCGGACCGCCGACGGTCTGTTTCGGCCCCTTGTCGAACACGTCGTCCGCGCCCAGCGAGAGTTTCCAGCCCTTGGCTACGCGGTAGTGGGCACCCAGGTTGAAGGTGGTCAGCGGGTTTTCCCAGACGGTCACGTCCATGTAATTGCGCCCGATGTAGGTGCCCTCGATGAAGGTGGTCAGGTCGCCGCCGAGGAAGTGCAGATTCAGCCGCGCATTGGCGACCAGCAGGGGCGTGTTGAGCGTGCGCACCTTCTGGCCCGGCCAGCGCCTTTCCGGCGTATTGCCGCCGAAGTAGTAATAACTGTCGTTGCCGACGTATTTGCCTTCCTGGCGGGTGACGGCCAGTTGCAGGTCGGCGCGCCGGCCCCAGGCCAGCTTGCCTTCCAGTTCCAGCCCCCTGGTGCGGGTGTTGCCGGAGTTGATGTACTTGGCGGCGATCGGCACGCTGTACAGCGTGATCGCGTCCTTGGCGTCGCGCTGGAACCAGGTCAGCCGGAAGCCGCCGCGCCAGTCCTCGCCGAACCGGCCGTTCCAGCCGAAGCCGAGGTCGCCGTTGCGCCCGGTTTCCGGCACGAGCTGGATGGCGCGGCCGGTCGAATCGACATTGGGCACCGTGCCCAGGCCGTTGCCGTAGATTTCATAGAAGTTGGGATAGCGGATGTAGCTGCCGTAGTTGCCGAAAGCCTGCCAGCCGGAAGCAAAGTCTTTCTTGACGCTGAGGCTGCCGGTGCGATGCCAGTCGTATTTGCCGCCTGGTCCGGCGAGCGGCGACCAGCGGCTGCCGATGACCGGGCCGGCAAGCTTCTCGACGCGGAAGATCGGCGTGACCTGCAGGTCGCCGAGGGCGGCGATGGTCATGGTGTCCTGGATTTGCAGGCTGGTCCTGATGCGCTTGAACTCCTCGATGAAGTCCGATTTGCCGTTGTTTCCGCTCATGTCGGAATCGAGCACTTCCCAGTAGCGCTCGGCGTACACCTCGAAACGGTGGGCCAGCGGCCCGCTGTCGAAGCGCCAGGCCGCATCGCCGGCGATGCCCTTGCGCGTGGTCCGGTACTCGGTCCAGTCACGCCCCATCCAGCCGGTGGCGGGCGGCGCGATGTCGAGGTTGCGGTACTGTTGATCCTTGTCCAGCCACGACAGGTTGAGGCCGAGATCGAGCTGGCCGAAGCTGTCGCGCCAGCCGGCCAGCACTTCCTGCTGCTCGATTCGCTGGCGCTTGCGGTGGTTGGACTCAGGAAACCAGGGCAAGTCTTGCACGTGGCCCCTTATGCCGGACAGTGGAGCATTGATGCCTGCAGGCAGATAGCGTTCCATCTCGGTGCGGGCGTACTTGAGCAGGAAATTCCGGCTCTCCCACTTGAGCAGCACGTTTTCCTTGTCCGAACCGTTGTTCATGCGCGTGCGCCGGGGGGGAACATTCCAGCCCTGGATGACTGCCGCATCGACACTTGGCGAGGCGGTCCCGTAGGGCGTGCCGTCCTTCCACACCAGATTGCGCAGGCGGTCGACGGTGTAGTCGGTGTATTTGAAATCCCCGGTGCTGCGGTCCTTGTCCAGCCCCACCAGCAGGTGGCCGCCCAGCACCGGCACGTTCAGGCTGGCGCCGTACTGCTCGCCGCCGAAGGAACGCCGCCCGCCGGAGATGCTGCCGCTGAAGCTCGTGGGTTTCCTGGTGACGATGTTGATCGCCCCGCCGATCGGCGCGCCGGAGAAGCGCGCCGGCGTGGTGCCGCGGTAGACCTCGATGCGTTCGACGTTGGCGATGGGCAGCGTGGACAGGTCGGCGGCGGTTTCGCTGGCGGTATTGAGCGGCACGCCGTCGATGTAGATGTTGACCTGGCTGGGCGCCGCGCCGCGGATGCTGGCGGTGGTGTAGTGGGCACTGCCGCCCAGACGGCGCACGTAGACGCCGGGAATCTGGTCGAGCAGGTCGGGAATGGTCTTGTGCTCGCCCTTCACGTCGTCCGGGTAGGCGACGGAGACGATGCCGGGCGAGAGCACCTCGCGCAATGCGATGCGGCCTTCTTCGCCGCTGCCGGTAACGACGGTTTCCGGCAGGACGCTTTCCTGTTCCTCCCCCCACGCGTTCTGTGCCAGTGCGGACGCGCTCAACCACAGCAGCGCCATGGCGACGGGCAGTGTTTTCTTGTTCATGCATGACCCCAAGCCGGCGCCGAATGGCGAGGCCGGGGCGTGCCGTCACGAACGGTCGGAGCGGGTGAAAAGCGGACGCCGGCGCCTGTCACACGAACCGATGCGGCCCCAGCCGCTTCGTTCGTCGCCCAGACGGACCAGGTCCGCGCCCCGGCCAATCCCTGGGCCCGGGCAAGAGCGACAGACGCCGGCAGGTCTCCTGGCTCGCGGGTCATGGCGCCCCTGCACGGCCTTCCCGGAAAGGTCTTTCCAGTGGCTGGCGGCCCGGAGGATTCCGGCCGCGGGGGCAGGGCGCTCGCCGCTTACAGTTGCAGGGACAGCCTCGGTTTTGGGCGCTTTCCGGAAGATCGCACCCGTACCGCGTTCCCTTTTAAGCCCCTTGCGGGGCACCGGCGCAGTCTGCCGGCATGCACCGTAACGGTGCATGCCGGCGCCTTAATTATGCATTACGCCGTCCGGTTTGGATGTGATGATTTTCCGCCGCCGATGCCGGCTCCGGCCGTACAGCCGGAAACCAACACGCTACGCCCGCGACGACAGGCTGCCCGCGGCCGGAGGTGGCCCGGACGCCATTTCACTGCATGCGGGCCGCCCGCCTGCGATACCGGTGCCAGGCCCACAGGTAGAGCGCCAGGTTGAGCACCACCACGAACAGCCCCAGGCCGATCTGGATTTCGCGGGTCAGGCCGGCCGGGTAGATCAGCGGCAGCAGGTAGTGCTCGATGAAACCACCGTCGATGCCGGCCTGCCCGGCCAGCCGGCGGTAGCGGTCTTCCAGCGGGGTGAGCGGGCAGATGAAGCCGCCCAGCTCCACCACCGCGCCCCAGGCCGCGGCCGGCAGATGCGCCCAGGCGGCGCGCGGCCAGCGCAGCGCCAGCAGACCGCCGCACACCACGAAGACGATGAAGGCCAGGTGCAGCATCAGCAGCAGGTCGGCGATCAGGCGCGCTTGCATCCCGGATACCGTGGCTTGCGGCTAGCCGAGGACGCGGAAACTCAGCGTGGGAACGGTGAAATCGTCCGGCGGCGCACCCAGGGCGAGTTCGCCCTCGCCGTGCAGGATGATGCCGTCGCGGCGCAGCAGCAGGGCCTGCGCGGAACCGGCCGGGCGCACCCAGGTGCCGTTGCTGCTGAAATCGGTGAGCATGCACTGCCCGCCCGACCATTCGATGCGCGCATGGCGGCGCGACACGCGCGGATCGTTGATGACGAAGCCGGCTTCCTCGCCCCGGCCGATCACCAGCGGTTCCTCGGCGGCGCCGAGCACGCGCTGTTCGTCGAGCCAGCTCAGTTCCAGGCGACATTGCTCGCGCGGCGCATCGGCATCGCCGTCCCCCAGCCCCACCGGGAAGATCAGCGTGGTTTCGGCGGTGCGCCCCCAATCCACGCGCCACACCTTCACCGCCTCGCTCTTGCCCTTGATGGAAATGCGGTCCAGGCTGTGACAGCCGGCGCGCTGCTCGTCGCGCAGACGCTGATGCACCGCGCCGCTCAGCAGGATCTCGTTGGCCTGGGCCAGATCGGAAAGACGGGAGGCGACGTTGACCGCGTCGCCGTAGCAATCGCCGTCGTGTTCGACGATGGCGCCGCAGTCGATGCCCACCTTGACCGCCAGCGGCACCGGCAGGGGGCCCCGGTCCGCCAGATTGCGCAACACGCCGGGCAGGCCGACGCACACATCGATGGCCACCTCGACATCGTCGAACATCACCATCACGCCGTCGCCGAGGTACTTCACCACCCGCCCGCCCGCCTGGGCGAGATGACCGCCGACGCACTGGATGGCGCGCGTGATCAGCTGGGTGGCCATGACGTTGCCGACCGACTCGAACAGCCCGGTGCTGCCGGTCAGATCGGCGAACACCACGGTTCTCAGGGACTGGAGCATCGCACCCCTCCCCTGTCCGCGCAACACCCCGAACACCATGCCCTCGGCATGCCGAGGAGGCATGCCGGGCGGTGCGGGAAGGGGGTGGCGGGGCGAATCATCGTCTCTCTCTGGTCGGTACCGTCAGCCTTGGCGCCTTGCGCGCACGCGGGGAGCGCTGGCTGGCAATCCTATCATCGGCGGGTAAACGCGTCACGGTAGCAAAAACAATCCACCGTATGGTCGTTCACCATGCCAACGGCCTGCATGAAGGCCTGGCAGATGGTCGGGCCGACGAACTTGAAACCACGCTTGAGCAGGGCGCGGCTCATCGCCTCGGACTGCGGCGTGCGCGCCGCCACTTCGGCCAGCGTGCGCGGCGCATTGATCTGTGGCTGGCCGCCCACGAAGGACCACAGCCAGGCCACCGGATCGATGCCTTCCGCGCGCAACGTCAGCCAGGCACGCGCGTTGAGCACCGCCGCCGCCACCTTGGCGCGGTTGCGCACGATGCCCGGATCGGTCAGCAGTGCGGCACGGCGCGCTTCATCATAGCGCGCGATGCGCTCGGGATCGAAGCCGTCGAACAGTTCCCGGTAGCGTTCGCGTTTGCGCAGCACGGTGATCCACGACAGGCCGGCCTGGGCGCCTTCGAGCAGCAGGAATTCGAACAGCCGGCGCTCGTCATGCACCGGCACACCCCATTCGTGATCGTGATAGGCCTGATACAGCGGGTCGTCGCTCACCCACGCACAACGCACGATCTCCATGCGGAACTCTCCCATTCGGCGCCCGAAGGCGCAGTGCGCCCGGATCGGCAGACCACTCCCGCGCGGCCCGGATGCCTCAACGGCGCACGAAGGTACGCCGCCGGCGCCAGGCTCAGGCCGGCACCTTGTCCTTGGGGCGTGGGGGCTTCTTGCGGAACTTGCGCACCGGCTTGCGCGCGCCGCCGGCTTCGCCACCCGGTACGCCCTGCACGGCCGGCTGGCCGCCAGGAAGGGCGGATTGCGCATGCGCGGGCTTGCCGCCGCCCTGCTTGCGCCGGCCGCCACCGCCATTGTTGTTGCCGCCGTGGTTGGCGGAACCGGGCAGACGATCCGGCCCGCCGGCGCGGTTGCCCGGCGCGAACATGATTTCCAGCTCGTTCAACTCGTCCCACTCGGCATCGGTGCGCTGGCTGTCCGGAATCGCCTGCAGGGCCTGCATGCGTGCGCGGGGGGAAACAGGTTTCGGTGCGTTCATGGCGCCATTATCCCATTGTTCGCGCCGGGGTGAGCGATGGCGACCGCAGCCGTTCGCCTCCCGGGTAAACATCGACAGGCGCAAAGTATAGAGGAAGCCGCCCACCGGCGCCCGCGCGGCGCCCACGGAAGGTGCCGGACACGCCGGCTTGTGGCAGAGTATCGCCCTTCCCCGTGCCGCCTCCTGCCCAAGATGAGACCCGCCCGCGCCCTGATCGACCTCGACGCCCTGCGCCACAACTACCTGCTCGCCCGCGAGCGCCATGGCGGACGGGCGCTGGCGGTGGTCAAGGCCAACGCCTACGGGCACGGCGCGGTGCGCTGCGCGCTGGAACTGGCGGACGTCGCCGACGGCTACGCGGTGGCCTGCCTGGAAGAAGCGCTGGAACTGCGCGCCGCCGGGATCCGTCTGCCGATCCTGTTGCTCGAAGGGGTTTTCGAGGCCGCCGAACTGGCCGACGTGGAGCGCGAAAACCTGTGGATGGTGGTGCACCATGCCGAACAGGCACGCATGATCGAGCAGGCCTCGCCGGCCCGGCCCTACACCGTGTGGCTCAAGGTGAACAGCGGGATGAACCGCGCCGGCTTCCGCCCGGAAGAGGTCGTGGCCGCCTGGAACCGCCTGCAAGGGACCGGCAAGGTCGGCGAAATCGCGCTGATGACCCACTTTGCCCGCGCCGACGAGCCGGACGTACCCGGCACCGCCGAACAGATCGCCACCTTCGACATGGCCACGGCCACCCTGCCCGGTCCGCGCAGCGTGGCCAACTCGGCCGGCGTGCTGCACTGGCGCGCGGCGCGGCGCGACTGGGCACGCCCCGGCATCCTGCTCTACGGCGCCGATCCGCTGCCGGGCGAACCGGGCGGACTGCGCCCGGTGATGACCCTGGAAAGCCGCATCATGGCGGTGCGCGAAATCGCGCCTGGCGCGCCGCTGGGTTATGGCGCGCGCTTCCAGGCGGAACGGCCGACGCGCGTCGGCCTGGTGGCCATGGGCTACGCCGACGGCTACCCGCGCACCGCGCCGGACGGCACGCCGGTGAGCGTGGACGGCCGGCCGACACGGCTGATCGGCCGCGTGTCGATGGACATGCTGACGGTGGATCTGACCGACCTGCCGGCAGCCGGCATCGGCAGCCGGGTGGAACTGTGGGGCCGCGAGGTGGGCATCAACCGCGTGGCTGCAAGCGCCGGCACGATTTCCTACGAACTGCTGTGCAACGTCAAGCGCGTGCGCCTGGAGTACCTCGGCGGGCGGTGATTCCGGCCAGCAGCCGACGGGGCGCGGTGCGGCGACGACCAATCCGCTGAACGCCCCGTCGCCGGCCTGTCTTACTCGCGCACGGTGTCGATGAGCAGTTCGACGCCGGCGGCATCCGCCGCCACGCCGCTGCGCTGGCCTTCCAGATCGCCCGGACGGGCGCCGACGTCGCCGGACTTGGACACCCGTGCCACCACGTGCAGCTGCGCCGGAATCGGCGCATCGCCGGTCATCAGCGGTGCACCGGCGAAATCGAACTCCCGCGGCAGTTCGCCGGCGGTGAAGCGCAGGGCGGCCAGCGGCATGCCGCCGCCGGCAGGACGCACGAAGACGAACACCACGTCTTCCGGCGCCACCCGCTCGCGCAGCCCTTCGGCCAACGCCAGACGGCCGCGCAATGCCAGCCCGCCGGCAGACGCCGCCGGCGGCGCCGCGACGGCGGATTCGCTCAGCGCCGGCAGGCCGCCACGGGCGCGCGCCTCGTTGATGCTGGCGCGGATGGTCGCCGCGGTTTCGCTGTCCTCGGCGGGCACCTGCGCCAGCACGCGCTCCCAGTGTGCCGAAGCCTTGGCATAGTCGCCGTGCTGATAGGCGGCGGTACCGACCAGCGCGTTGGCCTTCAGGTGGTCGGGATCGAGTTCCAGCGCGCGCGCCAGCAGCATTTCCGGTTCGCCGGTCACGTCGCCCTCGCGCGTGGCGGCCAGCACGTCCGCCCAGTCGGCGAACACCGAAGGATCCTGCGGGCGCATTTCCGCCAGGCGGGCATAGACGCCCAGCGCCTTGGGGAAATCCTGCAGCACGAGGTAGGAACGCGCCAGCATGGTCCAGCCTTCGACATTGTCCGGCTCGTTTTCCAGGCGCGCGGCCAGACCGCCGACCATCTGTTCGATCTCGGCGGCGGTGAAACCCGCCTCGCCGGCCCGCTTGGCGGGGTCCAGCGCGTCCGGCTCGCCCACCGCCAGATACACCACGCCGGCCAGCAGCGGCACCGCCAGCAGCAGCCCGAGACCCCAGGCACGCGCGGGGCCGCCGTGCGCCTCGCCTTCGCCGCCCTGGCCCTCGTCCAGCGCGCGGCGTTCGAGCTCCTCGCGGTTGCGCGCGTAGGCCGCGTCATCCAGCCGCCCGGCGGCACGCTCGGCATCCAGTTCGGCAAGCTGCTCGCGCAGCACCGCCAGCGCGGTCTCGGTCTGGCGCTGGCGTTCCTCGCCGGCGGTGACCTGCCGGCGGGTGCTGAACAGCGGGAAAAGCACCCACAGCAGGGCGCCGGCCAACATCAGGCCGGCCAACAGGGCAAACGGGATCACTTGCGGGACTCCTCGGGGGGCGGATCACCGGCCAGCAGTGCGCGGGCACGGGCGCGCTCGGCATCGTCGAGCGGCGCGGGGGTTTCCTGGGCGCGGCGGCGCAGGCGCAGCGCAAGCCCGCTCACGCCGAGCACCAGCAGCAGGCCGGGGCCGAACCAGAGCAGCGCGGTGGAAACGCGGAACGGCGGGGTGAACACGACGAAATCGCCGAAACGCGCAACCAGGAAATCCACCACCTCGCGCTCGCTCTTGCCGGCGGCCAGTTGCTCGCGCACCTGATTGCGCATGTCCACCGCCAGCGGCGCGCGCGACTCGGCCACCGATTCGTTCTGGCAGACCAGGCAGCGCAGTTTGTGCGACAGCGCGAGCACGCGCGCTTCCAGCTCCGGATCGTCGGCCACCAGCGAGGCCTGGCCGGCGGCCTGCGCACCGCCGCCCAGCAGCAGGGCGCCGGCGAGCGTGGCGCAGCGCGCCCAGCGCGACAGGGAAAGATCAACCCACACGGGACAACTCCTCGATCCGTGGTTTCAGTTCGCGCTCGTAGATCTCGCGCGTGAGCGGGCCGATGTGCTTGTAGCGGATCACCCCTTCGCGGTCGATCAGGAAGGTTTCCGGCGCGCCATACACCCCGTATTCGAAGCCCACCTTGCCATCCGCGTCCACGCCGATGTGCTGGTAGGGGTCGCCCTTGCTGTTCAGGAACTGGATCGCGTCGGCGCGCTCGTCCTTGTAGTTCAGGCCGATCAGCGGCACCGGGGCGGAACGCGCCAGTTCCATCAGGTACGGGTGCTCCTGATGGCAGCCCACGCACCACGACGCCCATACGTTGAGCAGCCAGACCTGGCCGCGCAGGTCGTCGGTGCCGAACTGGCTGTCCGGCTGATGCAGCTGCGCGAGGCGGAAGGCGGGCGCGGGCTTGTCGATCAGCGCCGACGGCACTTCGCGCGGGTTGAGCCGCAGGCCGTAGGCGAGAAAGCCGACCAGCAGCAGGAAGAGGAACAGCGGAACCAGGAATTTCGCTTTCATTTCATGTGGCTCAAGCGGTCTGCACGACGGCCGGCGAGGAGGCCCGGCGTTCTGCCAGCCGGCGGTAGCGGCGGTCGGCGGCGGCGAGGATGCCGCCCAGGCCCATCAGCGTGCAGCCCAGCCAGATCCAGCTGATGAAGGGGCGGTAGTACAGGCTGACGATCCAGCTGCCGTCCTCGAGCTGGTCGCCCAGCGAGACATACACGTCGCGGAACAGGCCCAGGTCGATGGACGCCTCGGTCATCGGCATCTGCTGCGCCAGATAGACGCGCTTTTCCGGCGTCAGCGTGGCGATGCGGCGCCCCTCCCGGGTCACGTCCAGGGTGGCGCGCGCGGCGGCGTAGTTGGCCCCCGGCGCATCCACCACGCCACGGAAGGTGAAGGTGTAGCCTGCCAGTTCAGCGGTCTGGCCCTCGCGCATCTTCACGTCGAGTTCGGCATCCAGGCTGCCCACCATGGTCACGCCAATGATGAACAGGCCGACCCCCAGGTGGGCCAGCCACATCCCCCACCACGCCGCCGGAATGCCGCGCAGACGGGCCATGGCGGCCGCGCCGGCGCGCTCGGCGACGCGCGCGTAGAGCAGTTGCACGCTGCCGATCAGCACCCAGGCGGCCAGCACCAGGCCGAGCATGGTGCGCCAGGTCGGATGGCCGATCACCACCGCCAGCCCCACGCCCAGCACCACGCTGGCCAGCGCGCCGGGCGCCAGGCGGCGCGCGATGCGCGCGCCGTCGTCGTCCTTCCAGCGCACGAACGGGCCGATCACCATCAGCACCACCACCGGCACCATCAGCGGCACGAACACCGCTTCGAAGTACGGCGGGCCGACGGAAATCTTGCCCAGGTTCAGCGCATCCATGAACAGCGGATACATGGTGCCCAGCAGCACCGCGGCGGTGACCACCGGCAGCAGCACGTTGTTGCCCAGCAGCGAGGATTCGCGCGACACCATGCCGAAGCTGCCGCCGCCGGTCAGGCGCGGCGCGCGCCAGGCGAACAGCGACAGCGAGATGCCGATCACCAGCACCAGCAGGGCCAGGATGAACAGGCCGCGCGCCGGATCGGTGGCGAAGGCGTGCACCGAGGTGATCACCCCGGAGCGCACCAGGAAGGTGCCCAGCAGCGACAGCGAGAACGCGCTGATGGCCAGCAACACCGTCCAGTTGCGGAACGCGCCGCGCTTCTCGGTGACCGCCAGCGAGTGGATCAGCGCGGTACCCACCAGCCAGGGCATGAAGGAAGCGTTTTCCACCGGGTCCCAGAACCACCAGCCGCCCCAGCCCAGTTCATAGTAGGCCCAGCCGGAACCCACCGCGATGCCGGCGGTGAGGAACACCCAGGCCACCGTGGTCCACGGCCGCGACCAGCGCGCCCAGGCGGCGTCCAGCCGGCCGCTGAGCAAGGCGGCGATGGCGAAGGCGAAGGCCACCGAGAACCCCACGTAGCCCATGTAGAGCAGCGGCGGGTGGATGATCATGCCCGGGTCCTGCAGCAGCGGATTCAGGTCGCGGCCCTGCTCGGCGCCCGGCAGCAGGCGCAGGAAGGGGTTGGAGGTGAACAGGGTGAAGGACACGAAGCCCGCGCTGATCGCCCCCAGCACGCCCAGCACGCGGGCCATGAAGGCCTCCGGCAGGTTGCGGCTGAAGATGGTCACCGCCACCGTCCACAGCGACAGCGAGGTGGCCCACAGCAGCAGCGAGCCCTCGTGGTTGCCCCACACGCCGGTGATCTTGTAGATCAGCGGGGTGTCGGTGTGCGAGTTGACCGCGGCCAGGCGCACCGAGAAGTCGCTGGTGATGAAGGCCCAGGTCAGACAGGCGTAGGCGAACAGCAGGAAGAACAACTGCGCCTGCGCCGCCGGGCGGCCCACCGCCATCAGCGCGTAGCGGTTGCGCCAGGCGCCCACCAGGGGCACCACGGCCTGCACACAGGCCAGGATCAGCGCCAGGACCAGCGCGAAATGTCCGAGTTCGGCGATCATTGCTGCACCGTCATGCCGGCTTTGTGGGCCTGGTCGATGGCGTACTGGGCCTCGACCGGCATGTAGTTCTCGTCGTGCTTGGCGAGCACCTCGGTGGCGGTGAAGCGGCCATCCGCACCCAGCGTGCCCTGCACCACCGCACCCTTGCCCTCCTGGAAGAGGTCGGGCAGCGTGCCCCGGTAGCTCACCGGGATGATGCGCGCGGTATCGGTGATGGCGAAGCTCACCGTCAGCCCGTCGGCCTCGCGGCGGATCGAGCCTTCCTCGACCATGCCGCCGATGCGGAACGCGCGTCCGGCGGGGGCCTTGCCTTCGTACACTTCGCTGGGGGTGTGGAAGAACACCAGATTCTGCTGGAAGGCGGACAGCACCAGGGCCACCGCCGCGCCCAGCAGGACGATTCCGCCGGCCACCAGGGCGAGGCGCTTGTTACGGGCTTTCATTCGACCGACTCCACGCGGGCACCCTGCCCGCCAACATCCTTGCCAACCGCCCGCCGCCAGCGCAGCAGGCGGGTCACGGTGTCCTTCCGACGGCGGATCACCAGCACGAGTTCCGCCACGATCAGCGCCAGCGTGAGGCCGTAGCAGGCCCACACGTAGACGCCCGCGCCGCCCATCTGCCAGAACGCGCTCCACGATTCCCACTGCATCAGCGCGCCCTCCCTTCGGCTTCCAGCACCTCGCCCACCCACTCGGTGTGGCGCTCGCGCTCCAGAATCAGCGCACGCACCCGCCACAGCGCCACGGCGATGGAATACATCCACGCGGCGATGGACATCAGCAGCATGCCGGCGAGCATGGTGGAGGCCATCGACGGCGCCTTGGTCAGGCTCACCGAAGCGCCCTGGTGCAGGGTGTTCCACCACTGCACGGAGAAGTAGATGATCGGCACGTTGACCGCCCCCACCAGCGCGATGATCGCGCCTGCGCGGTCGGCGCGGCGCGGGTCCTCGATGGCGCGGGTGAGCGCGATGAAGCCGAAGTAGAGGAAGAGCAGCAGCAGTTGCGAGGTCAGGCGCGCGTCCCACACCCAGTAGGTGCCCCAGGTGGGCTTGCCCCACAGGGCGCCGGTCCATAGCGCGACGAAACAGAACATCGCCCCGGTGGGTGCCAGCGCCTGACTCATGATGAACGACAGGCGGGTGTTCATCACCAGCCCGACGGCGGCCCAGAAGGCCATCACCAGGTAGATGAACATCGACATCCAGGCCGCCGGCACGTGGATGAAGATCACCCGGTATACCTCGCCCTGCTGGAAGTCGGTGGGTGCCACGAAGAAGCCGATGTACAGGCCCACCACGGTCAGCACGGCCGCCGTACAGGCGAACCACGGGGCCAGGCGGCCGGCGAGCGGATAGAACTGCTGGGGGGCGGCGAAACGCAACCAGCTTGTGGGACTGCGCCCCGGGGGGTTGTCAGGATTCGTCATGCGCTCGTTCGTCATTCCATCGCGATTCTCAAGGCCGCGGCGCAGGCCCACGGTGCCAGCGCCAGAGCGCCGGCCAGTCCGCCACCCAGCAACAGGAGGTGGGCCGTGGCGCCGGTACCGCCCAGCCAGGCCTCCACCGCGCCCGCGCCGAAGATCAGCACCGGCACGTAGAGCGGCAGGATCAGCAGGGCCAGCAACATACCGCCGCCACGCACCCCGAGGGTCAGCGCCGCGCCCACTGCGCCGAGCAGGGCGAGGATGGGCGTGCCGAGCGCCAGACTAAAGGTGAGTACCGGTAAAGCGCCTTGCTCCACGTCAAACAACAGTGCGAGACCCGGCGCGGCGACCACCAGCGGCAGGCCGGTGGTCAGCCAGTAGGCCACGACCTTGCCGGCCACCCACGACACCGCCGGCTCGCTAGACAGAAGAAGCTGCTCCAGAGTTCCGTCGGCGTGATCCTGGGCGAACAGCCGGTGCAGCGAGAGCAGGCTGGCAAGCAGCGCGGCCACCCACAGCACGCCGGGGGCGATGGCGCGCAGCTGGTTGGTTTCCGCGCCCACGCCGAAAGGGAACAGGCACACCACGATGACGAAGAAGGCCAGCGTGACCAGCAGGTCGGCACGCCCGCGCCAGGACAGCAGCAGATCGCGGCGCAGCACGGCGAGAAAGACGGTCAGCATGCGCGCCCCCCCAGGTCGAGCACACGCGGCGCGCGGGCGAATGGCGCTTCCTGGTGGGTGGTGAGCATCACCGCGCCGCCGGCCTCGCAATGCGCCGACAGGGTGGCGGCCAGATCGGCCACCGCGTTCACGTCGAGCGCGGTGAACGGTTCGTCGAGAATCCACAACGGACGCGCCGCGGACAGGAACAGGCGCGCCAGCCCGACGCGGCGGCGCTGCCCCTGGGACAGCACGCGCGCCGGCAGGTCGAGCTGCGCGGCCAGGCCGATGCGTTCCAGCGCCCGCACACAGGCGGTCTCCTCGGCCTCGTCGCCGGCCGCCGCGCAGGCGAAACGCAGGTTCTCCAGCGGCGTCAGCAGGTCGTTGAGCGCGGCGGCGTGGCCGAGATAGAGCAGACCACGGTGGAAATCCTCGCGCGCGCGCGCCAGCGGGGTGCCGTGCCAGCGCACTTCGCCGGCTTCCGGCTGGGTCAGCCCGGCGAGCAGACGCAGCAGGCTGGTCTTGCCGACTCCGTTGGGGCCGGCCACGCGCAACAATTCACCGGGTTCGAGGGAAAACGAGAGGCCACGGAACAACAGGCGGTCGCCTTTCAGGCAGGCGAGTTCTGAGACGGCGAGCATGGGGGTGGATTCAATCACAACCCGAAGGGTTTTGCACGGCGAATCCACGTGTCCGCGGTGCGCCGCCCGGCCACGCGCACGCGCCCCGAGAACGCGCCCGCCGCGCAGCACGAGCTGCGGCACGGCGGGCGGCTGCGGGCAGTTCAGCGGATGGCCGGCGGATGGAACACGTCGGGCGCGACCGACGGGCGCTCCAGACCGATTTCCTGCTCGACCGGCGGCAGCGAGTGGGCAATGCCCTTGTGGCAGTCGATGCAGGTCTGCCCCTGGGCCAGCCCGGACTGGTGGGCCTGGTTGGAGCGCCGGCCCTGCACCGAGTAGTCGAAGTACTCGAAGCTGTGGCAGTTGCGGCATTCCTTCGAGTCGTTCTTCTTCATCCGCCGCCATTCGTTCTGCGCCAGGCGCAAACGCTCGGCCTGGAACTTCTCCGGCGTATTGATGGTGCCCATGATCTTGCCGTATACCTCGCGCGAGGCCTGGATCTTGCGGATCATCTTCGGCACCCACTCCTTGGGCACGTGGCAGTCCGAGCAGATCGCGCGCACGCCGGTACGGTTCTGGTAGTGGATGGTGTTGCGGTATTCCTGATAGACGTTGACCTCCATCTCATGGCAGGAAATGCAGAACTTCTCGGTATTGGTCCATTCCATGACGGTGTTGAAACCGCCCCAGAACACGATGCCCGCCGCAAAGGCGACCACGATGGTGCCGAGCCCCAGTGCCCGCAGACGCTGCCACAGGCTTTTCTTCTTCTCCTCAGTCATGGCATTCCCCGTGTCGTTGGCTCAGCGCAGGCCGGCGGCCGGGCGGAAGGTGTTTTCCACCAGCGGCCGGGCGTCGGTCTGCGGCACATGGCATTGCAGGCAGAAATAGCGGCGCGGCGAGACGTTGGACAGTTCGCCGCCGTCACGATCCTTGAAGTGGGTCAGGCTGACCTTGGTGGCGCCGGCCTCCTGATAGCGCGACCAGGCATGGCAGTCCATGCATTTGTTGAAGTTCAGCGAGACTTCGTAGCCGTCCACCTTGTGCGGCACCAGCGGCGGCTGCTGCACGTAGTCGCGCGGAATCGGCGGGCTGTCCGGCAGTTGGCGGAAGTTGCCCGGCGCAAGCTCGGGGGCGGAGACGTCGGCGCCGCGCACGCTCGACACGGTCTGGGCCAGCGGGACGGTGGCGGCGCCCAGGCCGACGGCGGCCACCAGGGCCATCACGAGATTACGGGTCTTACGGTTCATGACTCGCTCCTGTCAAATCGGGTCGTAATACGAAACACGTCCTTGCTGCACACGTCGACGCAACGGCCGCAGGTGGTGCAGTTCCGGTCGAGGATGAGGGGATGGTCCTGCCCGGCGGCCTTGAGCGCCGGACGGATGACCTGGGGTTCTGGGCACACCGCGAAGCAGTCCATGCAGTCGTCGCAACGCGCCCGTCCGCCGGCGGACACACGCGCCAGCGCGGTACGGCCGAGCAGGCCGTAGGCCGCGCCCATCGGGCAGACGTGGCCGCACCAGCCGCGCGGGGCGATCAGCAGGTCGTAGAGGAAGATGCCGAGCACGACGCCCCACGACAGGCCGAAGCCGAAGATCAGCCCGCGGTGGAACATCGACACGGGATTCACCCACTCCCACGCCAGGCTGCCGGTGAGCGCCGCGGCCACCAGCACGAAGGCCAGCAGCCAGTGGCGCGTGTGCGCGTGGGGCACCTTTCCGCCCTTCAGGCCGAGGCGGCGGCGCAGCCAGGCGGCAGCGTCGGTGACCATGTTCACCGGGCACACCCAGGAGCAGAACACCCGCCCGCCGACCAGCAGGTAGAAGGCCAGCACGATGCCGCCGCCGAGCAGCGCCTCGCGGTACGGCGGATGGCCGGCGGCCAGCGACTGGGCAAGCAGGAACGGGTCGGTGAGCGGCAGCACGTCCAGGGTCAGGCTGGAGGACAGGTTGCCCTGCACGATCCACAACCCGAACCACGGCCCGGCGAGGAACAGCGCGAGGATGCCGAGCTGCGACAGACGGCGCGCGAGCAGCCACTTGTGCGCGCGCAGCCAGCCTTTTTCCTCCACCGCCTCGGCACCGGGACGGGCGGCGGCGCGCCGGGCGGCGCGGGCGGAGGGCGACATGTTGGCCTGGGCGCTCATTCGACTACCCTCCTGTCGCTACGCGACGCAGGGCCGGCTTTGCACAGCCAGCCCGCTGCGCAGGCGCGCAGCAGTGCTGCGCGAAACCCCTGCTCCGCCCTCCCCAGGGGAGGATGAGCGCCCCCTTCGGGCGGCCGGGCGGGGGCGCTCATGGCTTCCACCCCGAATCGAGGCCACCGGGCGCGTAGGGCGCGGTTTCCGCGCCCTGCGGGGCGGCATCCGGACGCAGGCGGGTATCGCCGTAGGCTTGGCCTTCCATGCCGCGCACCGGCAGTTCCACCTGCTCGCCGATCAGCGAGCGGCCATGCGCCTCGCGTTCCACCCAGCCCTTGCGGTAGTGCTCGGCGGTGGAGCCCTTGGCAAGCTGGATGGGCAGCACCTTGATGGCCGCCTCGCCCGGCAGCACACAGGCCTGCTCGCACTTGCCGCAGCCCGTGCAGTGGTCCGAATGCACCGTGGGCAGGAACATGGCGTGCCGGTCGGAACGCGGATTGTGGCTCATCTCCAGGGTGATCGCCTTGTCGATCACCGGGCACACGCGGTAGCACACGTCGCAACGCAGGCCGAGGAAGTTGAGGCAGGTTTCCTGGTCGATGAGCACGGCCAGGCCCATGCGCGCCTGTTCGATGTCGGTCAGCGCGCGGTCCAGCGCGCCGGTGGGACAGGCGGGCACGCAGGGGATGTCCTCGCACATCTCGCAGGGCACCGAGCGCGCGTTGAAGTAGGGCGTGCCGGTGGCGATGCCGTCGCCCAGTTCGGCGAGCTTGAGCGTGCCGTACGGGCAGTCGCGCACGCACAGTCCGCAGCGCACGCAGGCAGCGAGGAAGTCGGCTTCCGGCAGCGCACCCGGCGGACGCAGCGCGCTGGCCGGCAGCGCCGAGGCCTGGCGGGCATACAGCCCCACGCCCAGGGCGAGCAGCCCCGCGCCGCCGGCCACCCCGGCCGCTTCGCGAAGGAAGCGGCGGCGGGCGGGCCGGGGGGCGTTGCGGTCATCGGCGGGCGTGGTGTTTTCCATGATCGTCGGGCCCGGCGGGCGGCCTCACGGCCGCCGCGCGCGGGCGTCTCTGGTTGCGGGTCAGGCCTTCAGCACCTTCACCGCGCACTTCTTGAAGTCGGTTTCCTTCGACAGCGGGCAGGTGGCGTCGAGCACGAGCTTGTTCACCAGCCGGCCTTCGTCGAAGAAGGGCACGAAGATCAGCCCCTTGGGCGGCTTGTTGCGCCCGCGCGTTTCCAGCTTGGCGACGATCTCGCCGCGCCGCGAGGCCACCTTCACCGCCATGCCGCGCTGCAGGCCGCGCTTGGTGGCGTCGTCCGGGTGCATGAAGACCTGCGCCTCGGGCACCGAACGGTGCAGTTCCGGCACGCGGCGGGTCATCGAGCCGGTGTGCCAGTGTTCCAGCACGCGGCCGGTGCACAACCACAGGTCGTACTCCTTGTCCGGCATTTCCGGGGGGTCCTGGTAGGGCAGCGCGAAGATCACCGCCTTGCCGTCCTTGTGGCCGTAGAACTTCACGCCCTCGCCGGCCTTCACGTACGGGTCGTAGCCCTCGCGGAAGCGCCACAGGGTTTCCTTGCCTTCCACCACCGGCCAGCGCAGGCCGCGCGCCTTGTGATAGACGTCGAAGTCCGCCAGGTCGTGGGCGTGGCCGCGGCCGAATTCGGCGTACTCCTCGAACAGGCCCTTGTGCAGGTAGAAACCGAGCTCCTTGGACTCATCGTTCATATAGCCCTTCCAGGCATGCCCGTTGGCCTTTTCCAGCTCGGCCAGCGGGAACTTGTCCACCTGGCCGTTCTTGTAGAGCACGTCGAACAGGGTCTTGCCCTTGAGCTCCGGCGCCTTGGCGAGCAGCTCGGCCGGCCACACCTCTTCCACCTTGAAGCGCTTGGAGAATTCGACGTACTGCCACAGGTCGCTCTTGGCCTCGCCCGGCGGGCTGACCTGCTGGCGCCAGAACTGCGTGCGCCGCTCGGCGTTGCCGAAGGCGCCTTCCTTCTCCATCCACATCGCAGAGGGCAGGATCAGGTCGGCCGACAGCGCGGAGACCGTCGGATACACGTCGGAGACCACCACGAAGGCATCCGGATTGCGCCAGCCCGGGTAGATTTCCTCGTTGATGTTGGGCCCGGCCTGCATGTTGTTGGTGGTCGTGGTCCAGTAGCACTTGAGCTTGCCGTCCTTCAACGCGCGGCTCTGCGCCACGGCGTGCAGGCCCACCCAGTCGGGGATGGTGCCGTCCGGCAGTTTCCAGATCTTTTCGCTGATGGCGCGGTGCATGGGGTTGGTGACCACCATGTCCGCCGGCAGACGGTGGGCGAAGGTGCCCACCTCGCGCGCGGTGCCGCAGGCCGAGGGCTGGCCGGTGAGCGAGAACGGGCTGTTGCCCGGCTCGCTGATCTTGCCCACCAGCAGGTGGACGTTGTAGATCATGTTGTTCACCCAGGTGCCACGGGTGTGCTGGTTGAAGCCCATGGTCCAGAAGGAGGTGACCTTCTTGTTCGGGTCGGCGTACAGCTCGGCCATGCGCTTCAGACGATCCGCCGGCACGCCGGAGAGCTTGGCGACCTTCTCCAGGGTGTATTCGGAGACGAACTTGGCGAATTCCTCGAAGCTGATGTCCTTGGCCGCGCCGGGATTGCCCTTGGGCTTGCCGTCGGCGCCGGGGTAGCCGTTGTTGGTGGCATTGGCTTCCAGCGCGTGGTTGGGACGCAGGCCGAAGCCGATGTCGGTCTCGCCCAGCTTGAAGTTGACGTTCTTGGCGACGAAGTCCTTGTGGACCTTGCCGGTGCTGATGATGTGGTGGCAGATGTAGTTGAGGATCGCCAGGTCCGTGTTGGGCACGAAAATCATCGGGTTGTCGGCCAGCTCATACGAGCGGTGCTCGAAGGTCGACAGCACGTGCACCTCGCAGCCGTCGTGGGTCAGGCGGCGGTCGGTGATGCGGCTCCACAGGATGGGGTGCATCTCCGCCATGTTGCTGCCCCACAGCACGAAGGCGTCGGCATTCTCGATGTCGTCGTAACAGCCCATCGGCTCGTCGATGCCGAAGGTGCGCATGAAGCCCACCACGGCCGAGGCCATGCAGTGGCGCGCGTTGGGGTCGATGTTGTTGCTGCGGAAGCCGGCCTTGTACAGCTTGGCGGCGGCGTAGCCTTCCCAGATGGTCCACTGGCCGGAGCCGAACATGCCGATGGCGCGCGGGCCTTCGGCCTTCAGCGCAGCCTTCCACTTCTCTTCCATGACGTCGAAGGCCTGCTTCCAGCTCACCGGGGTGAACTCGCCGTTCTTGTCGTACTTGCCGTTCTTCATGCGCAGCAGCGGCTGGGTAAGCCGGTCGTTGCCGTACATGATCTTGGACAGGAAATAGCCCTTGATGCAGTTCAGTCCGCGGTTGACCGGTGAATCCGGGTCGCCCTGGGTGGCCACCACGCGGCCGTTCTGCACGCCCACCAGCACCGCGCAGCCCACGCCACAGAAGCGGCACACGCCCTTGTCCCAGCGCACCCGGGTGTTCGGGGCGCCGTTGGCCTGCTGTGCCTGGGCCACCACCGGAATCCCGCCGATGCCCGCCGTTGCCGCCGCGGCCGCAACCGCGTTGGACTTGATGAATGCGCGTCGATCCATGTTCGTCATGCCTCCTGTAATTCAAGACCTTCGTCGGTGTACTCGTAGGCGAGCGTCACGCTGAGGACGTGCTCGGCCGTGCTCACCGCCAGAATCGAATCCGACGTCGCGTAGCCTTCGCCGTCCTCCACGGTGACCACCATGTGGCCGCCGCGCTCGCAGCGCGCGTGCACCTCGACGCCGGGAATGTCCCGGTACTGCGTTTCCAGCCGCGCGAAGTTCTCGGGCTTGGCGCGGACCACCAGACTTGCGATGTTCATCCCATCTTCTCCATGGTCAGGGCGTGCGCCGGACAGGGCGCCACGCAGGCGCCGCAGCCGGTGCACGACACGGCATCCAGTTCGGGCAGGGCCACCCCGCCGATTCGCGGACGGAAACGGATCGCCGAACGCTCGCAGATCTCTCCGCACACCCGGCACTCCACTCCATGCATGGCCAGGCAGGCGCCACCGACCGTGGCAAGCAGCGCCCACGGCGCCGCGTCTTCCTGGCGAAACAGCGCGCCGCTCTTGCACTGCGTGACACAGTCGCCGCAGAACACGCACTCGCCGCGCTCGAAATCCACTTTCGGAAAACCGCCGTCGCCACGCGTCAGGATCGAACCCGGACAGGCGTCCAGGCAGGCATCGCAACGCATGCAGCGCGCCAGGAACGCCACCTCGTCCAGCGCCCAGGGCGGGCGCTGCGCGGGCTCCACCCGGTTCGGGCGGCCGCGCAGGAAACCTCGGCGGGTCAGGGATACGGCGTCCAAGATTGGCTCTCCGTCTTGCTTACGGAGGCCATTTCAATCCCTACCAGCGATAAGGTCATTGACAGCTGTCAAGCTGAGAATTGCTCTCAACTCTTCGGAGAAGGCTCCGACCCTACGCTTCCCATGGACCCCATGAGAAGATCTTGGACAGGCTCCAGGCTCAATTGCCGCGCATGTGCTCCACCGCCCACACCGCGGCCTCGACCCGCGAGCGCAGGCTGAGCTTGCGCAGGATGTGCTTCACATGGACTTTCACCGTGCCCTCGGCGATGTCCAGTTCGCGGCCGATCAGCTTGTTCGACAGGCCGCCGGCGATGCGCTCCAGGATGCGCAGTTCCTGCTCGGTCAGGCCGGCCTCGCCGACGGTCTCCGGACGGCGCTCGGAACGCAGCGCGGCGGCCAGCAGGTGGGTGAGCTTGTCGGTGACCATCACCCGCCCGGCCGCCACGTTGCGCAGCGACTCGAGCATTTCCTCGGGCTCCATGTCCTTCAGCAGGTAACCATCGGCGCCGCCGCGCAGCGCGGCGACCAGATCCTCGCCGTGGTCGGAGACGGTGATCAGCACCACCCGGGTATCGAGCTGGGCCTCGCGCACGCCGCGCAGCACGTCGATGCCGGTGAGATCCTTCATGTTCAGATCGAGCAGCAGCAGGTCGGGACGCAGTTCGCAGGCCAGCACCAGCCCCTCGGTGCCGCTGGCCGCCTCGCCGACCAGGGTGAATTCCGGAATGGTCTGCAGCAGCTGGGCGAGACCCTTGCGGAACAGGGGGTGGTCATCGACGATGACGACGCGTTGGGTGATCACATTCATGCGGTACTCGTGCTTTCTCCGGAATCGGCCTGCATGGACGCCAGCGGATCGCTCGCACCCGCCGGAAAACGCAGCGACACGCGGGTGCCGCCGCCTTCGCGCGGGCCGATGTGGATCTCACCGTGCAGGCCGCGCGCGCGTTCGCGCATGATGGTCAGCCCGTGATGATGGCGGCCGTCGGCAAGCCTGTCGCCCACGCCGATGCCATCATCCTCGATATCCACTTCCAGCTCGCGCCCTTCCACGCAGACGATGCGCACGCTGGCACGGCCGGCCTCGGCGTGGCGCAGCATGTTCGACAGGGCTTCGCGCACGATGTGCAGGACGTGGATCTCCTGGTTCGGGGTGAGATGGCAACCGTACAGGCGCGCATCCAGGCCGATCGGCACATCGCCGCGCTCGGCGTATTCTTGCACGGTGCGGCGCAGCTGGGTCATGAAGTCGCCTTCCATCTTCAGGCGGAACGAGGTGAGCAGTTCGCGCAGCTGGCGGTAGGCAGAATTGATGCCCTCACGCAGATCGGCCAGGATGATTCCGGCCCGCACGGCACGCGCCGGGTCGGCGAGTTCGCGCTGCAGCAGGCTGACCTGGATCTTCATGTACGACAGCGACTGGGCGAGCGAGTCGTGCAGTTCGCGCGCGATGATCGAGCGCTCTTCCTGCAGCGCCAGCAGGCGCTCCTGCTCGGTGCGCCGGGCCATGCCAAGCGCCATGCCGATATGGCGCGAGAGCGCTTCGAGCAGATTGCGCTGCCAGTCCTCCAGCCGCCGGCCGGCCGGCAGCGCCAGGCGCAGCATGCCGTACTGACGCTCGGCGTCGCGCAGCGGCACCATCAGCAGATCGAAGTTCCCCTCGCTCTGATAGGTCCACGGCGCCGCCGTGCCCCGGCACATGCCGCAGCCACCGCCCTCGCCGCCCCCCTGGCGTTCCGGACAGGGCCCCATGCTGCTGGCCAGCACCACCGCCGGGCCGTCGTGCTTGGGCTGCAGGCAGGCGAAACTGCCGTCCAGTTCGAGCAATTGCTCGATGTCCTGCAGCGTGGCGTCATAGGTCTCTGGCGCGGCCGGCGCGTGGTAGAGCCGCGAGATGGCGTGGTAGAGCAGTTCCAGCGAACGGTTGGTGCGCTGCAGTTCGGCGGTCTTCTCCTGCACGCGGCGTTCGAGGTCGCGGTACAGCTTGGAGAGTTCGTCGGCCATCTGGTTGAAGGCCGCCCCGGCGCGCCCCAGTTCATTGCGCCCGGTATGCCCCACGCGCGCGCTGAAGTCCCCGCGGGCAAAGCGGCTGGCAGTGGCCAGCAGATCGGCGAGCGGGCGATGCAGCGCGCGGTGCAGCATGAACAGCGCCGCGCCGCCGACCAGCATGGTGAGCGCGATGGCGGCCGCGAGGATGTGGCGCAACTGGCGGATGCTGGCCTCGGTGTCGTGCTCCAGCACCGCCACCAGGGTATTGAGCTGGTCGACGAAGGCATCCACCTCCACCAGCATGCGCTCGTGATAATCGGCCGAGCGCGCCGCCGGACCGCCATCGAAGGCTTCGGTGAACACCGGTTTCAGACGCAGCCGCCAGCTCGCCTCCACGCCCCGGTAGGTGGCGGCGAACACGCCTTCGGGCACGCGCTGCATCACCCGCATCAGCGCCGGATGCGCCAGATTGCCTTCGAAATGGGCGATCGCCGCGGCCACGCGCGGACGCGCCTCCTCGCCGCGCAACGCGTCGGCGACCACCAGGCTGGCGATGCGGTGGGTCAGCCGGCGCAGGCTGCCGGCCACGTTGATCGCGCTGCCACTGCCCTGCACCGTTTCGGCCACCATCACCGAGGCACTCATGCCGGCCACGCCGATCAGCGTGAGCGCCAGCATCGCCAGGCCCACCAGCAGCAGGATGGAGCGCTTGGCGAGCGCATCGCGCACTGCGTACATCATCGTTCTCCGTATTGACCCCGCCGCGGACGGAAACATGGGGGTATCCCCAAGCATCCACAAGGCAATCCCCGGCAACCGGGGCGGGCATGGGCTTCCATGATAATCAATGTGTTAGCCATTCCGTGCGATACCTCCTTGGAGGTATCCCGAGAAAAACACTCGGGCTTTGGGGTGCTATGGCGCGTCACGCGCGATGTCTAGACTCGGTTCTGCATCGGCCAGCCAAGGCCGTGGAGGAAAGCGGATCATGAGCACGGAGCCCTGTACATCCCTCGTCGAAACCCTTGCCCGGTTGTCGCCGTTCGATGCGCTGCCGCGCACCGAACTGGAACGCCTGGCGGCCGGCGCGCGCGTGCTCAGGGTACGCCGCCAGGAGATTCTCAGCCATTTCGGCGGCCAGCCGGACGGCCTGTATCTGGTACTGGACGGCGAAGTGAAGCGTTTCCTGCTGTCTGCCGGCGGCATCGAGAAGGTCATCCAGCTGGTCGGCGCCGGCGAAACCTTCGGTGAAGAAGCCGCATTGCTCGGCCGCGCCCAGCCGGCCACCTGCCAGGCCACGCGTGACAGCACCGTGGTGCTCATCGGCCTGGCGCCGCTGCGCGCCGCGATGGCCTCCTGCGCCCAGTTCGACGCGGCCCTGCTGGCCACCTTGTCAGCGCGCATGTACGCCCTGCTGGAGAATCTGCAGGTCTGCATGCAACGCACCAGCACCCAGCGCGTGGCGCACTATCTGGCACAACTCGCGCCGCACGAGGCGGAACGCTGCGACATCCATCTGGATACCGACAAGCAGACCATTGCCGCGCAACTCAATCTGACGCCGGAAACCCTGTCGCGCGCCCTGAGCCGGCTGACCCGCGACGGCGTGATCCGCCCACGCGGCCGGCGCGGCCTCACCCTCACCGACGTGGGCATGCTGCGCGCCTGCGCGGCCAACTGAACCGAACCGCCTGACGCACCCCAGAGGCGGCTAGCGCGCCGCCACCGGCACCACCGCCGCGGCGCGCACCGGATCGGCCAGCCAGCGTTGCAGGATGCGCTGCAGATCGGCGTCGAAGGACGGCGCGGGCGGGCTTTCCAACAGGCTTTCCAGTTGCTCCGACGTCTGCGCGCTGCCCAGCAGACACCAGCGGTCGATCAGATGGCTGGCCGCGCGCCCGGACTCCTCGCAATGCTCGCGGACCACCACCGCGCCCGGCCACGGCCAGACGCGCGGCTTGAGCACCTCCAGCGCGCGTGCCAGCCGTTCATCGTGCGCCTCGGGTGTCTCCCGCCCGGTGCATACCCCGGCGCAGCGTCCGACGTGCACCGCCTGGCATGCCCCGCCGCCGCTTTCCAGGCCAAGCCGGCGCAGGCACAGCCCATACAGCTGGGCGAACTCGCGCAGCAGGCGGTCGGCCTCGCGGCGCTGGCGGAACACCCCGTACAAATCTTCCCAGGTGGTCGGGTCCGTGCCCGCCAGACGCACGCGCTGCACCACCGGCGGCCGCTTCCGCCCGGCCAGCAGGCGTAGCGCGAAGGCCTCCCCGCCTTCGGACTGGCGGTTGTGCAAGGGGCGCAGACGGCCGATGAGTTCGTGTTCGAGCAGGGTCGCGCTGAGTTCTCCGGCGGTCTCGCGCCATTCGATACGGCGTGCATCGCGGGCCAGCGCAGCATCCTTGCCGCCACGCTCGGCGCCGCCCAGATGGTCCATGACCCGCGCGCGCAGCGAGGCCGCGCGGCCGACGTAGAGCAGGCGATCCTCCTCGCCGTACAGCAGGTACACCCCCGGCGAGGTGGGCATGCCCTCCAGCGCGCCGTCGGGCAGGCCGGACGGCCGCGGCGGCGCCTTCATCGCCTTGGCAGCGGCCTTGCCCAGGGTTTCGGCGGGGAAGGCATCGACCACCAGGCCAATGAAGCGCCACAAGGCCTCACTGTCGCCCAGCGCGCGGTGGCGGGCGTCGCATTGCAGGCCGTGGCGGACGATCAGCGCGTCCAGGCCGTGGCGGTGGTGTTCCGGGTAGAGCGCGCGCGACAGCTTCACGGTACACAGCACCGGTGCCTCGAAGGACTGCCCGAGGCGGGCGAATTCATTGCGCAGGAAGCCATAGTCGAAACGCGCGTTGTGGGCGACGAACACGCAGCCATCGAGCAGCGTGCGCACCTGGTCGGCCAGTTCGGCGAAGGACGGCGCATCGGCCACCATGTCGTCGGTGATGCCGATCAGATCCTGGATCATGCGCGGGATGTGCATGCCCGGATTGACCAGGGCAGCCCAGCGCGCCACCACTTCGCCGCGCTCGACGCGCAGGATGGCGATCTCGGTGACGCGGTCGCGCGCCGGATTGGCGCCGGTGGTCTCGACGTCGAGGATGGCGAGGCGCTCGGGCAGCGACATGCGGGCTCTCACGGGCGCCCGCGAGGGGCGGATGAAACACGGCGCGCCGGGACGCGCCGCCGGGCAATCAATGGTTGGCGTCGTAGTAGTAGGGCTTGACCGGCACACGGGCCTCGGCCTTGCGCGCGCTTTCCTCCAGGTCCTGCGGCTTGTCCCACCACAGGGCGCGGCCCTTCTTCTGCTCTTCCAGTTCCTGGGGGTTGCGCGCGAGCCATTCGCGCATGAACTTGGTGTGCTCGGATTCGTACATCGCCATGCGATTCTCCCTGGGTGTGGATGCGCTGCGCGCCGGATTCTAACTCAGCTCGCCCGTCCGTCGCTGCGCAGGCGGCCGATGCGCACCACCTCGGGCACCCGGCGCACCGCGCGCATGACCTGTGCCAGGTGCATGCGGTCGCGCACCTGCAGGGTCAGGTTGAGCGCGGTGTAGGCGCCCTGCTCGTTGTCCATGGTGAGGTTCTGGATGTTGCAGTCGGTCTCCGACACGGCACCGGCCACGCGCGCCAGCACGCCGCGCGAGTTTTTGGTGAGTACGCGGATGGTGACGTCGAACAGGCGCTCTTCCTCGCCGACCTCCCACTCCACATCCACCCAGCGCCCGCGATCGCTGCGCAGCTTGGCCACGGTGGGGCAGTCGTGCAGATGCACCTCCAGCCCCTGGCCCTTACGGATGGTGCCGATGATCGGATCGCCCGGAATCGGCTGACAGCAGCGCGCCAGTTGCACGGCGATGCCTTCGCTGCCGCGGATCAGGATGGCGCCGGCGGGCTTGGGCTTGATCACGTCCGGACGGCCGGACTCCATGTCCTGCGCCTGCGCCAGGCGGCGCGCGACGATGACCGGCAGGCGCTTGCCCAGGCCGATGTCGGAGAACACTTCCTTCTTGTTGCGCACCCCGCGGTCGCGCAGGAAGCGGTCCCAGGCGAAGGTGGAGATCTGCCCCAGGGTGAGGCCGTGCGGACGCAGCGACTGGTTGAGCAGGCGCTCGCCCAGGGTTACGGACTCTTCCTGCTGGGCGTTCTTGATGAAGTGGCGGATCTGCGCGCGCGCCTTGCCAGTGCGCACGTAGGACAGCCAGGCCGGGTTGGGGCTGGCGTGCGCGGCAGAGATAATTTCCACCTGGTCGCCGTTGCGCAGCTCGGTACGCAGCGGCATCAGGTCGCCATTGATGCGGCAGGCCACACAGCGGTTGCCGATGTCGGTATGCACGGCGTAGGCGAAATCCACCGGCGTGGAGCCCTTGGGCAGCGAGAAGATGGTGCCCTTGGGCGAGAACACGTAGACCTCGCCGGGAAACAGGTCGATCTTCACGTGTTCGAGGAACTCGGTGGCCTCGCCCGAGGTGGATTGCAGTTCGAGCAGCGACTGCAGCCAGGAATGCGTCTTCTGCTGCAGCTCGGTGAGCGTCTTGTCGTCGTCCTTGTACAGCCAGTGCGAAGCCACACCGGTTTCGGCGATGTGGTGCATCTCGCGGGTGCGGATCTGCACCTCCACCGGCGTGCCGAACGGGCCGATCAGCGTGGTGTGCAGCGACTGGTAGCCGTTGGCCTTGGGGATGGCCAGGTAGTCCTTGAACTTGCCGGGCACCGGCTTGTACATGGCGTGCAGCGCGCCCAGCGCCAGGTAACAGCTAGGGATGTCATGGACGATGACGCGGAAACCGTAGATGTCCAGGACCTGGGAGAACGACAGGTGCTTTTCCACCATCTTGCGGTAGATGGAGAACAGATGCTTCTCGCGCCCCTGCACCTCGGCCGAAATGCCCCACTGCGGCAGGCGTTCCTCGATGGAGGCGAGCACCTTGCCGACCACCTCGCGGCGGTTGCCGCGCGCGGCCTTGATGGCGCGCGACAGCACGCGGAAGCGCAGCGGAAACTTGTGCTCGAAGGAGAGTTCCTGCAGTTCCCGGTAGAGGTTGTTGAGCCCCAGCCGGTTGGCGATCGGTGCGTAGATCTCCAGCGTCTCGTTGGCGATGCGCCGGCGTTTGGCCGGGCGTATGCAGTCCAGCGTGCGCATGTTGTGCAGGCGGTCGGCCAGCTTGACCAGGATCACCCGCAGGTCGCTGGCCATCGCCAGCAGCATCTTGCGGAAGTTCTCCGCCTGCGCTTCCTCGTGGGAACGGAATTCGATCTTGTCGAGCTTGGACAGCCCATCGACCAGCTCCGCCGCCGTCTTGCCGAAGCGCTCCGCGATCTCCGCCTTGGAGATGTGCGTGTCTTCCATGACATCGTGCAGCAGCGCGGCCACCAGGGCCTGGCTGTCGAGATTCCAGTCGGCGATGATGGAAGCCACCGCCACCGGATGGGTGATGTAGGGCTCGCCGCTCAGGCGGAACTGGCCCTCGTGGGCATTGGCGGAGAAATGATAGGCCGCCTCGATGCGGCCCAGGTCTTCGGCCTTGAGGTAGGTGGCCAGCTTGGCGCGCAGCCGCTCGAAATCGAGCGACAGCACGCTGGAACTCGGGGTCTGGAAAGGTTCCGGGGCCGGTGCGGCGGCTGCGTCCATGGCAGGAACTCCCTCCCCCGGAGGGGGATCAGGCTTGCCCGCGGTTGAGGACTTCCAGACCCACCTTGCCGGCGGCGATTTCGCGCAGGGCGATCACCGTGGGTTTGTCCTTGTCGCCCTTGTCGAGCTCGATCTGCGGCGTGCCGCCGATGGTGAGCTGGCGGGCGCGATAAGTGGCGGCCAAGGTCAGCTGGAAGCGGTTGGGAATGCGCTTGAGGCAGTCTTCGACGGTGATACGGGCCATGGTGTTCAGTCCTGTTCGAGAAAATCGAAATAGCTCGGGTGGCGCGCCTGCTGGTTGTCATAGCGCAGCCGTGCGGCGCGCACGACGGCGACGAGGTCGTCGATGGCGTCGTGCAACTCATTGTTAATTATAACGTAGTCAAACTCCCCCACATGGCGCATCTCGCCGCGCGCGCCGAGCAGGCGGCGGGAGATCACCTCGTCGCTGTCGGTGCCGCGCCCGCGCAGGCGGGATTCCAGCTCCTCGAACGAGGGCGGCAGGATGAACACCCCCACCGCATCGGGGAAGGCCTTGCGCACCTGCTGCGCGCCCTGCCAGTCGATTTCCAGCAGGGTATCGCGCCCGAGGGCAATCTGCTCCTTCAGCCAGACGCGCGAGGTGGCGTAGTAGTTGCCATGCACCTCGGCCCATTCGAGGAACTCGCCACGATCGCGCAGCACGCGGAAGGTGTCGACATCGACGAAGTTGTACTCGCACCCGTTCTGCTCCCCCGGACGCGGCACGCGGGTGGTGTAGGAGATCGACAACTGGACCTTGGCGTCGCGCTCCAGCAGCCCACGCACCAGCGTGGTCTTGCCGGCGCCCGAAGGGGCGGTGACGATGAACAGGGTTCCGGGCATGGCGGGGAAAGGCTCGACTAAGAGCGTCTCATCTTACTACGAGCAGTGGACTGTGTGATGCGGCGCAGCAAGTACATCGCTGACCGGCCATTCGACGCTCTGCACCTAAAGCTCGACATTCGCCACAACATGCTGATTTATATCAACAACCTTACCTGGCGACCACCATTCCCCCACGATTTACCCCACAGGATGCCTGGGTTGTCCTGGGACGGGAGGTACGCTGACGAGACGAGCGGGCCAGCGCAGGCACATGCGTTGGATTCTATCAGCCGGTTGGTGGGTTGCGAGTGAGGTAACAGGACTCTCGGTCAGAGCCTAACGAAAGACCTGCCATGGCACTTGTTCCCTTTGTGCCGCATCCTATTGTCTGTACGCCATACTGACTTGGACGGGGGCCCGCGCTGGTTCCGCTCGGGCAGGCCTCCATACGCCAACAGCAGAAAATGCCTTTCGACGAACGAACCTCGGCCGCCCCTGAATCGGCACCGACAGATCTGCTGACTGAATTCGATCATCTAGAAGAACCCGCAATGAGTACCGCGAGCCCCTTGGAAGTACCCTTGGGCGACATGCGGGTCGGTCCGGTGAGTGACGACTTGCAGGAAAAGTCCGTACCACGGCCCATCGTTAGCTATTCGCATATGGTGTAGTCATTTTACCGCCGGGGCCGCCGTTGGCGAAGAGTTGAAGGCTGGTGCCATACGGGCGAAACGCAGCCTTGATTCATTTCTGACCAGTCTATAAACTGGTCTAAGTTAACCGGAAAATGCCATGAATCTTGAAGTCGGCTCGTATGAGGCCAAGACCAAGCTGCCGGAGTTGCTCCGCGGCGTACAGGCGGGCAAGCGTTACACGATCACCCTGCGTGGCGAGCCGGTTGCCGATCTGGTGCCGGCCGAAGGCGGCAAGCAAGCGGATGCCGCGGTGGCCGTCGAGGCGATGCGCCAGTTCATGCGCGCGGCGCCGCCCGTCAAAGGGGTCGATCTCAAGGCGCTGATCGACGAGGGGCGGGCGTGAGCGCCGTCGCCCGGCCGCCCGAAGGCGGCGCTCTCCTCCCGTGGGGAGGTGGTCGCGCCGGCGGCCGGAGGGTAGTCCACTGAGCTTCGTGCTCGACAACTCGGTGGCGATGTGCTGGCTGCTGGCCGATGGCAAGCCTGCCGATGTGGCTTACGCCGAGGCCGTGCTGGATGCCCTGCGGGAACGGCAGGCGCTGGTCCCGTCGCTGTGGGCGCTGGAGGCTGGCAATGTCATCGCCAGGGGCGAGGCCAGGGGGCTGCTCACCGAGGCCCGTTCCCAGGCGTTCGTCGTCCTCCTGGGACGGCTGAACATCACGACGGATACGGCCACGGCGGCGCACGCCCTGGGCGATACCCTGCACCTGGCCCGGCGCTACAAGCTGTCGGCCTACGACGCGGCGTATCTGGAATTGGCCCTGCGAACCGGCTCACCGCTTGCGACACTGGACGCGGACCTCAAGAAGGCAACGCGGGCCGCGGGCGTGCAACCATTCGCCCCGAATTGACCTGCGGAAAGGCGGCATCCCATAGCCTACAAGATCCGTGTCGCAGGTGTACCGCACATCCGATACAGGAAGCGGGACCACCCTTGCCATGCCCCCGTCAGCCAGGCAGTGTGGAGGGTACTCGACCGGAGCGGCCGTTGGAGCACCGTCCGCAAAATTTCAGCGATGTCGCCGGTTGCTGTCGGTAGCCGCGCTCCCGGCATCTGAACGTTATCGTCTTGTATCCAGCTTCCCGTCCAAGAAATCCCCGGGCTAATTCATGAGGCAAATATCGTCTATCCAGCTTGACGTTACGACGCTGGGTCAGGTGTTCACACCGCAGTCAATCGTCGATCTAATGCTGAGTCTTCGCCAGAACCATGGTCGGACGCTGGAACCATCCGCAGGAGACGGAGCTTTTTCCCGCGCCATCCCTGGCTGCGTTGCCATCGAGTGCGACAAGAAAGTCGCGCCACCTGGCGCCAAGGTAATGGACTTCTTTGCCTATCCGGTGAGCGAAAAATTTGCGTGCGTGATTGGTAATCCTCCGTACGTTCGCTATCAAGACATTCCTACCCCGACCAAGCGCCTACTTGGTGGCGCCATGTTCGACGGTAGGTCTAATCTCTATCTGTTCTTCATCGCCAAGGCAGTGGAGCATCTGGAAGACGGGGGTGAGTTGATCTTCATCACGCCACGCGACTTCGTGAAGCTCACTGCAGCAGGAAAACTCAACGACTCGCTCTTTGAGCGAGGGACGATCACGCACTGGATCGAGACCGGAGACGCCCGAATCTTCGAAGGGGCGCTACCGAATTGTGCGATCTTCCGTTATGTCAAAGGCGATTTTTCACGCCGCACGCTTTACCGTATGCTCCAAGGCAAGGACTGGGACGAAAGAGCAATGGTGCATATCACGGGCCAACTTGCCTTCACACATGCCGAGCTAACGATCCCACTATCCGACTTGTTCGAAGTCCGCGTTGGCGCTGTTTCGGGTGCTGATACCGTGTTTGAGCATCCGGATGGAATCGAAATTGTGAGTTCCCGCACGGTAGATACTGGCGCACCACGCAGAATGCTTTACAACATGAAGCACCCCGCGCTGGAGCAACACAAGCAGCGCCTGCTACAAAGGCGCATTCGACACTTTGACGAATCCAACTGGTGGATGTGGGGACGGGGCTACGCCCAACGCTCAGGCCCACGAATCTACGTCAATGGCAAAACGAGGCGGGAGCGACCTTTCTACATCCATCGCTGCGAGGTCTATGACGGGTCCGTACTGGCGCTGTTCCCAAAGATTCGAGGCATGGACTTGAAACGTGCAGTACAGCTTCTGAACGATGCTGTTCCCTGGGATGAATTAGGCTTCGTGGTTGATGGTCGTCGGCTGTTTTCACAACGCACACTCGCAACGCTGTTACTACCGCCGATCTTTGGAGAGCTACTCAACCCTACAACAACCTCCATAAGCCTACTGCTACCGCACCGCATTTCTGCTCTACAGGATGTTTGAGCTCGTCGGTACTGGATGCTGATGTTCAGCGGCCCGACACGGTCATCGACCGCAATCGGTCACATTACTGGCATCGCTTGGGCGTTATCCCGATGGCTGGCAATGTCGAACGAGCGGTGCAGCCGATCATCAATCTGCCGCGCGACCATGCGATACACAGTGACATCATCTACGGTGGCGAGACCGTAGTGTAGGTGCTCAGGGAACCAGGCCGCGCCGCATAGGCCAAGAGCAACCTGCGGGCGCAGATTGAACGGCACGGGCCCACTGGTGCACTTGTTCAGCTATCGGCCCTCGCGCAATACCGCTACGGCGGTGGCTCTCCGTCCCGGGATCAAGCGGGGGGGGGGGCAGTCTTGATGACTGATGGCTGCGCGCCCTACACTGAAGTGGCACGCCAATGAGTTCGTGCATCTCGGGTGCTGAGCCCACGTTCGTCGTTATCTGGTCGAGGTCGAGCAGGGCATCCCCCAAGGAGCGGCACGCCAACCACCCGATGACCGGATTGATCACGCGCATCGGCCGGCTGTCCACCGTCGAGGCCCAGTAGCAGGAAGCCGCGACGGCGAGCAGATCGATGCCGTGGAGTAGCCAGTATAACTACTCCACGCTCAGCTCCACCACTGCCGCACCCTTGGAAGAGACGAAGCGGTCAGACCTCCGTTTGTACAAAGAATTACCTAATCGCCGCTGCCTTCACCACGCTGACCTTTATCGTCCAGTTGCTGGTCCTGATGCTGACGCTACTACTGTAGCGTACGAAACACATAGGCCAGCAGATATTATGTTCTCATCATGTCAGAAACAGGGGTATGATTCTCTACCGCTGCTGGAGGAGAACCATGAAGACGCTCCCGGAAGACATCCTTGCCCATGCCCGATCCCTTCCAGAGGGAGGTATCGTATCTCCGAAAGCATTCCTCCACCTAGGCAGCCGGTCCGCCATCGACCAAGCCTTGTCGCGTCTGGCGCGTGAAGGAAAGCTGCTCAGGGTGGCCCGTGGCGCCTATGTCGCCCCGGTGACAGGTCGCTTCGGAACACGCCCGCCAGCGCCATCCAAAGTAGTCGAGTCGCTTGCCATCCAGAACGGCGAGACCGTTGTTCCTCATGGCGCTACCGTCGCCAACGCCTTTGGACTTACCCAGCAGGTACCAATACGGGAAGCCTACGTAACCTCGGGCCGCACGCGCAAGATACGACTTGGCCGTGCGGAGATCCTTGTCAAGCATGGGCCAGGGTGGATGTTGACGCTAGGCAACTGCCCAGCGGGTAATGCCATACGTGCCCTTGCCTGGCTAGGCCCTCGACTGGCTCGCCAATCGGTTCCCATCGTGCGCCGCACGCTATCTGGCGATGAATGGGCAGCACTGACAACGGTCCGCGCAAGCCTTCCTTCCTGGCTGGCTCGTGCGATTGGCGAGGAGGCAAGCAATGGCCGAGCCGTTTCTTAGCCTGGGCCGCGAGGATCGACTCGAAGGACTCGAGGCAGCAAGGTCCCTCACAGGACGTCCCGCCCACCTGCTGGAGAAGGACATCTGGGTCGTCTGGGCCATTTCGGCACTCTTCGAATCAGGGCTGGGCACAAAACTAGTACTCAAAGGCGGGACATCCTTGTCCAAGGCATTCAAGGTCATCGATAGATACTCGGACAGCATTAATATTGCCTACGACGTTGGCATGATCACTGGAGGCATTGAGGCCCATTGCAACTACCTCCCATCCCAGCGAAGCGATGCCCACCGGCTGGTGGAAACTATCAACGAGCGCCTACCAGAGTGGATCGAGTCGAACATAGTCCCGGTGCTGGTGTCGGCATTAGCCAGGGACAGCCTCGCAGGACAGCTCGAGATCGTCGGCAAGCACCGCGAAAAACTCCGCCTCACCTACCCAGCAGTGGGGCAAGGAGCCACCTATGCCGTGCCTGCTGTATTGCTGGAGTTCAACGCACGCCTGGCAAGCGACCCATACCAAATAATGCCAATATCATGCGAAATCGACGAGCAAATCCCTGGAATATCGTTCCCCCATGCCAACCCACGGGTAGCAGGGGCCTCCCAGGCATTCTGGGACAAAGCCATCGTTGCCCATGCCTATTGCAAGCATGGCCAATTGCAGGACGACCGCCTTGTACGTCACTGGTATGACCTTGCCGCGCTAGCCAGAAGTGAATTCCTAGCACCCTCTATCAAGGACCGGCACGCTGCACTGTCGGCTATTCGCCGCATGGCGCTCCGCAATGGGGAAGATAGCCCAGGGACCTCCGTCGACTATGTCGACGCCGTGGGCGGCCACCTCCAGATCGTTCCAGAGGGCCAAGCCCTATCTGCCCTGGCTACCGACTACTTGGCCATGGCCGAAGACCAACTACTTATCGACGATGCACCTGGGTTCGAGGCACTCATGCAGGCCTGCAGACAAGTCGAGGCATTGGCGAACAAGGCCGCACTCCAGGCATCCCACGACATCCCTACAAGAAAACCATCGCTAGCGCCACATGGCCGCCGGGCGGCGCGACGGAGCCCGGGCTAGACATGAGCAAGTACAACTTCGTAGATCTCTTCTCTGGGTGCGGCGGCCTCTCGCTGGGCCTTTCCATGGCCGGGCTGCAAGGGCGGTTCGCAGTGGAAAGGGACCCCATGGCATTCGATACGTTCTCCGACAACTTCCTCGGCGAACGGAAGGTCCCTGTATCCAAGTTCGACTGGCCCTCCTGGCTGGAGAAGCGTGCCTGGAGCATCGACGACCTCCTGGAACAGCACCGGCCACATCTCGTCCAGTTGCAGGGGGACGTTCAGGTCCTTACCGGCGGGCCTCCATGCCAGGGATTCAGCTTCGCGGGGCGACGGCAGGAGGGAGATCCTCGAAACCTGCTGTTTGAGAAATATGTCCAGGTCGTGGATGCCGTCAAGCCCTCGATCCTGGTACTCGAGAACGTACCGGGGATGAAGGTCGCACACTTGGGCCCAGCAAAGGAAGATGGCACGCGAGAGCAGGCGGCCGAGTCATACTACGACAAACTAAGAAGGAGCCTCGAGGCCGTCGGGTATCTGGTGGACAGCATGATCGTCAATGCATCGCACTTTGGCGTACCCCAGCGTCGCTCGAGGCTGATCGTCATCGGTCTCAAGGAACATCTGGCATCCAGGCTGGAAGGCGGAGTCAAGCACGTCTTCGACGTGCTTGACTCGAAAAAGATCGAGATGCTTTCCCGGCATGGCTTGCCGAAGACGAAACAGGTCACGTCCCAAGACGCAATCTCCGACTTGCTGGTCCGGAGGAACCTCACCAGGCCCTGCGTGGATCCCTTCTCACCGAAGGGCTTCGAGGAGGTTGACTACCTCGGGCCGATCACCACGTACCAGCAGGCAATGCACAAGCACTGCCGCACGGATGCCATGGACAGCATGCGGCTAGCACGGCACAGGGACGAAGTCCGCGACAGGTTCAAGAAGATCATCAAGGAATGCGAGCAGGGCGTTAGGATGAACGAGGAAAGCCGGGCACGGTTCGGCCTCAAGAAGCACCGCATCTACCCGATGTCGGCGTGGGAGCCGGCCCCCACGATTACGACGTTACCAGACGATGTCCTCCACTACTGCGAGCCAAGGATCCTTACCGTTCGCGAGAGTGCACGGCTGCAGAGCTTTCCAGACTGGTTCCGGTTTCGAGGCAAGTACACCACTGGGGGGGAACGGCGCACCAAGGAGTGTCCTCGCTATACCCAGGTTGGCAACGCCGTCCCGCCACTGCTTGCCGAGGCGCTAGGCCTCGCCGTTGCTTCCGTCCTGGACGAGCTGGAAAGAAAGGTCCCGCGCTGTGGGCAAGAAGACCAGACCAGCCACCATTCCACCGTGGAGGCCATGTCATAGGGATGTCGAGACCGATAGGGGAGAATATGGAAAACGCATCGGGGCAAGCCCCCAGGTTCCCTGGGGAACTGCTCGATTGGGCCGGCCACCACTCCGGAGGCGTCAAGCGCCTCTTCGATCCTGATAGCGGCCGCCCTGGCAAGGAACTGCTGCGGACCAACCTGATCTCCCGGCTTGAGTCCTGGGCCGGGCAAGTGGCATCGGGAACCCTTGGCACTCCCAGGATATTGCTTCTGGTAGGAGGACCAGGAAACGGGAAGACAGAAGCGATCGAGCACACGATCGACTGCCTGGATACGGGCTTGGCCGCCGGTGGCGGCCTGCGAAGGACGCTCGCCGGGTTGTTCCGCCCACCGGTCGGCCAGCCTGTGGCACGGGTCGTCCGCGTCGACGCGGGGAGCCTTGCCTCGATACCCAGGCCGCTCGACTTGTCCATCGTGCAGGACGCCTCCGCCACCGCAGGCCATGAAGGCCACTCTGCACCGGAGCTGCTGATCGATGAATTGCTTTCGCTACTGGGTGACCGCGGAGGTCGGTACTACCTGTGCTGCGTCAACCGTGGGGTTCTCGACGACGCGTTGATACATGCCATCGACCATGGCCTCCACGAGGCACGCTCCCTGCTCGAACGCATCACCCGCTCCGTCAGCCTGTCGTCCGATGCGCCATCCTGCTGGCCCCTCTCGGACTACCCCGGAATCGCGGTATGGCCCATGGATGCGGAATCGCTGCTTACCAGTCCCGGGGACGGGCGACCTCCGCCAGCTGCGGTCCTCCTCGGCTACGCTACGAACCCAGCGCATTGGCCAGCCCAGGGCACATGTCCCGCTGGCAGCAGTTGCCCCTTTTGCCATGGCCAGGCACTGCTTGCCCGCGAGGAAGCGCGCACTGCACTGCAGCGGATACTTCGCTGGTATGAACTGGCTAGTGGCAAGCGGTGGAGCTTCCGGGACCTGTTCTCACTAGTTTCCTACCTGCTAGCCGGCAACCGGCCCGCAGGGCAAGGGCAGCCAGGCGATCCGTGCAATTGGGCCGCATACCTGGCAGAACAAGACAGGGCAGGGCAACTTTCGAAGGCTCCACGTCGCCAGCAACTGGTCGCCATCTTCCAACTGGCCACCTCTAGCTACCAGCACGCACTCTTCCACCGCTGGGACCCAGCCGCCGCGAGCGTCCTTCGACAGGGCACCAAGGACCTCGGGCTGGACAAGGTGGCAAGCGAGACCCGGACCCTGCTCGGCCTGCAGTACTTCCTGGCAGAACGCAAGGACTCATACCTGCCTGCGATGATCTCCTCCTTGCTGGAGGGCATGGTCGACTTGCTCGACCCAGCCATGGCAAGCCCGGATACCGAAGTGGCAGTCAGCGGGCGAAGCAACGTACTGCTTGCCGAGCTCGATGCCCGGTTCAGTCGCTCCATAGCAGGCGGGATCGACTTCGTGCGGAAATACCAGACACTGTCGAAAACAGAGCTCGACCTGCTACAACGACTAGCCTACGTCGATAACCTCCTGTCCTCGCCGTCTACTCGCCGCCGCAACCCCGCGGCGGCAAGCCGTGTCCAGCACATCATTCGCGACTTCGCATGCCGCCTGGTCCGGCGTAGCGTGTGCACACGGTCCGCAGTGGTAGCGGATTTCCAGACCCTGGAAGCGTTCCAGCGCGTAGTGGAGGACGACCACAAGGGCAGGCAACTCTTCGAGGTTGCAAAACAAGTCAAGAACCTACTGAACCAAAGCCAGGGCTTCGAGGTTTCCCTCACGACGACCTTCGGGCAACCTCTTCCTCCCCAGCAACGGCAGGCGACCTTGCTGGTACCGGTCCGGCAAGTCAAGGCGCTCCACCTCGCCACAGAGGGACGACCACGATCCCCTATTTGCTTCCTCCAGGTAGGAAGCGGGCAATCGCTACAGCCAATTGCGCTGACATACGACCTGTTCAAGGCCGTCAAGGAACTGGAGCGGGGAATATCCCCGGCTTCCTTGCCCCGCACCGTCGTCGCACTCCTGGACACGACCAGGGCAAGGCTGTCCGGCACGATCGTCCGGGATCCAGACGTCCTTGAGGAGTCGGCCATTGGGATCGGCGCAGACGGGACCGAGATCGGTACTGCCTGGAGTGGCTTCGTGGCGACCAAGGGAGGGAAGCAGGCATGACCCTGGCCGAGTTCAAGCAAGCCCCATGGCAGAAATCCCATTCGATCTACAAGGAATCGGCCCTATCCATCAGTCCTGCGCCGGAATACGCGAGCTCCGAGGTACTGGTGGCTTCCCTCTATCGCACGATCGGCTTCGAGTCCGTCAGCGAAGGTAGCGTCCCCCAAGCTGGCCGCGACTTGGAACGGAAGCTGCAGAAGTTTCGCGACAAGCAACAGGCCGCCCCGGATGGCGCGGCGCTCGGCGCCGACACCTGGAGCACGGTCCTGCACGGGGTACTGGAAAGCCCCAAGCTGCCAAACCAGTCTGCCAAGCGCTTCCTCCAGGTGACTCCGTTGGTGCCATCGCTATCCCTTTTTTCCGGCTCAGCACGACTAAGCAGCAATTCCTGGCCGGCAGGAAGCTTGGTACGGCGCATGGTGTGGCTCGGATCCAGGGACCATGAAGCCGCACTTGCCCTTTGGAAGGAGCTCTTTGCTGCACTGGGCGTCGGGGATGACGACGATGTATTTGCCCGCTGGCTCGAGCAGGAGACGGCTGCCTGGGATGCATCATCGACCTGGCAACTGGCCAAGGTAGAGCCGCAGGAAGTCGCCAACCTTGCCCTGGAGGACTTCGAGGGCGTGCAGTTCATGCCTGCCAAGCAGTTTGCCAGCGACTTGCGTGCGATCATGCAGGCCAAGCGGGCTATGACACGCAGGCAATGGACAAGCCTACTCGAGGCCGTCCTGAGGCTTGCTACCGTGTCGCACGTCACCTGGCTGTGCGATGTCCAGAGCCGGATCTGGCGCTGCCTGTCCGACGCCATCGATGGAGCCGGACCCGACTGCGCTGATGACATCCGCAAGGCCATCTTTCCTGGTAGCCCGCAGTACATGACATACGGGGGCAAGGCCCTGCATGCCCTCAAGGACAAGGCATCCGGCTACCTGGCTGCGCGCCTTGGGACGAATACGCTCCTATGGTACCTGGCAGAAGCAGGTGTCCCGTACGGAGGGAGGCTCTCCTCGAGCGAGGACATAGCACGCCTATGCCAGCATGTCCGCGGCAACCGGCAGGCCCTTGGCACCGCAGGGATACGGGAGACTCTTGCCGATGTCCGCGAACGAGAGGCCCGTGCGCTGAACTGCAAGAAAGGCATCGGAGCCAACATCCTCGAGTTTGCAAGGCATGCCCTGGGACAACGCCAGACAGCGATCCAGTTGCTCAGGGGCTACGACCAGGGATATGTACTCAGGAAAAGAGGGGGCAGCCCCTCTAGCCCGTGGGTAGTGTCCCTGGGGCCTGTATCCGTGCTTGCACTGGTCCATTGCGCGCTAGCCGGAATGGGTGGCCCCCGCTCGATCCATCGGCTCGGCCAGCACCTCGCGGCCTATGGCATCGTCGTCGATCGCCATGACATCGCCCGGAACGACCTGGGCCAGCAGCTCCGGATGCTCGGCCTAGTGCTCGATAGCCCGGATGCGGAAAGCGGGATGCTCCTGCTGCCGCCGTTCCCTGCCAATCCGCCCCTGGACAAGGAAGAATGAATAGACTCGTACATACCCTGGCCACCCTCGTCCAGGACAAGGTCCGGGGTGCGGCAAGAGGACAAGCAGGCGACAAGTTCGAATCCCGCTTCATCTTCCATGGCCCGCCACTCGAGCTCCTCGAGCAAGTCTTCGATGAACTGGTCGTGGATGGTGGTATCAAGCTCGAGCATGGCCAGCAAGCCGCCACGGCCACGCTACCCGTGTTGCTGGTACTACCGGTGGTACAAGCCAACCCGGGCATTGGCATGTCCGGCAAGTGCGACGAGAACCATCTCTTGCATGTCCGGAACGATCCCAACACGGCAAGCTTCGTGGCGCTCCTGCCTCCCGGGCAACACAGCAACAGGTCGGTGGCCTCGACGACCGACGAGTTCGGCATGAACGCCTCGAGCAATACTGGCCATGCAACGTTCGAGGAATGGTGGGAGGACGGCTTCGTCCAGCAACTCATCGGACAGGGGCTGGATAGCGCCGGGATCGACGAGGATTGCCTCGATGATGCAAGGACAATAATCCGGTGCGCCGCCATGGCCGCCGACGAGGTAGATCCTAGCGAGGGATACCGGGTCGCTGCATGGCAGTTGCTATCGCGCGTCTACTCGATCCAGGACGACGCCAAGGGGCTACCGCCAGGCTCGGCGCTTGCACTCGCCTGCGGCTTTCCCCCCATGCAGGATGGGAGCATGTCCGCCAAGTCGCAGACCGGCATCCTGGAGAAGGTTGCCGACGAGATGGCCGATGGCTTCAAGACAGGCCTGGATCGCCTGGCAGGCATGGCGGGCACCGACGCAACCAAGCAAGCGCTTTCGACGCTTCTTGCGCACGTCCAGCGGACTTGCCAGATACCAACGGCCTTTGAACGCGCGACCCCCGCATTCTACCTGCCGTCGGCTGGACTCGGGCTGGAAGTGCCTCCTTCCTGGTGGACCTCCCTGACATGCGAATGCTGGGCGGAACTCCTCGTCGAGGAGTCCGACGAACCTTCCGGCGATCTCTCCATCACTTGCACCAATGCCATTTTCCCGGCCTCGCGGGGAGTACCGTCGATCGTCCATTCGGAGGTAGAGCTATCCATCTCGGTTGGCCCCGATACCGAGGGCTCGCCCGTCGAAGTCCGTCTTGCCGGAGGATCGCATGGTCGTACAGGCATCCCGATACAAGTCGACGGCGCTACCACGCATCGTGACACGCCACCGCCGGGCGGACAGCGATCACCGCTCAGCTACAAGGTAGCTGCCAGCGGGAGAAAAGCCGCTACCGCCCGGGTCATCTCCCTGGCAAGCTGGCTCCCTGGCATCCTCGTCACGTCGAGGATGGCTATCAAATTTGCCCCCCCCAAGAAGCCTCGCAGGGGAAATGCAGGGGCCGACTGGGAGGCTGCGCTGTCGTTGCCCGGTTCCGGGCGCTACGAATTGCTGCTCTTCGCCTCCCCAGGCACGACGGTCGAGAAGGCAGAAGGAGTGCCCGACGATGCGACAGAGCAGGCGACCGATGCCCGGCAGGAACTCCTCCTGCACGAAATCAAGGACGGCATCTACCAAGTCGAGATAGATGCAGACGGAAAGTACCAGCTGGAGATTTCGTTCCGGAAAGCGGGCCGCCATTCCAGCGAGACATGCCGGGTCTTCATCACTTGCGAGGAAACCAGGGAAGAAGGGTGCAGGAGCGAGTTCGAACGCCTTATCAAGCTGAACCGGCGGCACCTCGAGAGGTTCGACACCAAGGCCGTGGTGCAGTTGGATCGCCATGCACGACTATCGGCCCTGCAGTCATGGATGCTCGACGAGAATTCCGTCGCCAAGTCTTTCATCCCGGTAGTCCTTTCGGACGACTACGCCGCCAAGTGGGCTGCCCCGGACTGGGATGCCCAAGCCGGACCCATTTTCTCGCGAGCACGCTTCCTGCATGACCCGCGTCCCGGCCCTGCATTGTTCGCCCCCCCGAAGGGCTTCGTGGAGGCCCGGCAGGAAATCGCCAGGCGCATAAGGGAAACAAGCGACCAGATGGGGTTGCTCGAATCATCTCCCCTTGGGAAATGGCTGGCACGCGACCCAGGCTTCCGCGAGCAAGTGGAAGCCTACTTGGATGCATACATGGCATGGATTGCCGCCGATCGTGACGTGGCCTGCTGGGTAGATGCCATTGCCGTGTGTCCACGGGAAGCAGGTGGGCGCACTCTGGCGCGCGTCCCCGACGCAATCATCCTTTCGCCATTGCACCCCCTGCGCCTGGCATGGCATTGCTTGGCCCAGCATGTGCTGCACCAGGCGGTGGAAGGCGAGGACCCGCATCCCTGCCCGGCCGCCAGCATCCTGGATCCAGACTGCATACCAGACATCCTGGAAATGCCGCTCCAGGCCCCGGGAGGGCCTGCCGGCATTGACCAAGTCGTATTCCTTTCCGTCGAATGCAACTCGGACTACTGGTCCGTGCTATGGAATGGCGCACGCCTTGACCAGATCGCCAGCAAGTCGCGGCAAGCACCATTCGATGATGCACTCGGGATCGTAGTAGGGGGAATCTCGAATGGATTCAGCCCTGCCCAGGTTGCTCGCGCGCTCGAGGATGTATCAGACCTTCTCGCCGCGAAGCCCATCGTCAGCCTTGTCGTATCCAGTGGTGGTGGTGCCACGGATGCGTGCAACGAAGGGCTCGCGACATGGTGTGCCAGACGGTTCGGCAACAACGAGGGAAACGAGCAGCGGCGCAGCGTAGGTCCGAGGGTGCTCGAGATCTTCGACACGAGACCGGCCAGTTCCCGTCCAGACCAGGCCATGATTGCCAACCTGTCGGAAGATACTGGCAACCATGTCCGCTGGTTCGACAGGCAACCACCTGGAGCCAAGCCAGACCTCGGGATCATCGCCCAGCTTGACTCGGCCCAGCCAGAATCGACGATAGTCGGCATGCGCTCTCCGCTGGGGGCAGGCGGGCTCGTGCGCCATAGGATCAGGCGCCAGCTACATGGATCGTTCCTCAGCGAATCCCGGCAGTCGTTGCCGATGCCTCCATCTGGCGAGATGTTCGCCGACAAGGTTGCCAGCTGCATCAATGCCCTGGAAAGCGGGCGGGAGAATGCCGTTGGGCTGCAGTTCGCACCAAACGTCCACGCCGTTTCCAACATCCTGGAAGAAAAGCAGGCTAGCTTCGTCGCGGTATCGTCCGCCGCAATCGATCCAGCATGCTTCCTAGGCGGCTGGATCCAAGGTACCTACCTGTGGGACTATGACCTGCCCTCCTATTCCCACAGGGCTGGCGATACCAGCGGCTACTATCTGCTATCGCAGGTAAGGGATGCCGATCGCGACGCACTAGGACGGGTCCTGCGTCCCCTGCCAGGTTGCGAAGGACTCGGCGAGCCACAGGTCGAACAGATCCTGCTCGAAGTCGCGAGGCGGGGAATCCCAACGGTACGTGGACTGTCTGGAGACGATACCGGCGCCACCGGCGACCTTGGCCTGTTCCTGGCTGTCCGCCTTCTCCAGGACCAGTTCCGCACATCAGGGAACAGGGACAGCCTCTTGCCCGTGCTGTCAGGCACGCCGGACGATGCATCCATGGCGCTGATCATCCCCGTCGATCCGTTCCGGAGCTACCTTGCAGACCTTTCCCGTTCACTGGGCAAGGAGCGGAAAGATACCTCGCTATCGCGCCCGGACCTGCTCGTCATCGGAATCCGTGCCATCGCAGGCAAGGTCCGCCTGCATCTCACGCCCATCGAGGTCAAGTGCAGGCACCAGGCCAGCACCCTGGGGCCGGGAGAGGCAAGGGAAGCCCTAGCCCAGGCACGAGCCCTGGCTATCCTCCTCAAGACGATGGACGAACGAGCGCCAAGGTCCGTGGCCTGGAAGCTCGCCTACCAGCACCTATTGCTATCGATGATAGGTTTCGGATTGCGTGTATATAGCCAACACGAGCTCATCTCCAGCCAGGCCGCGCGATGGGCCGGCTACCACGAACGCATCGCCACGGAAATACTCAGCCCGGCCCCGTCTATCACGATAGATGACACGGGGCGACTGCTTGTCGTCGACGGAACCTCCTTGAGCGACGCCATTGACCACGACAACGACGGCTTCGATGAAAGTATTTCCATTTCCCCCGGGGACGCTGGAAGAATAGTCGGTGGAGACCCCCAAGGGTTCTACGAGGCCGTACGGGCCAAGGTCGGTGATTGGCGGCTAATGCCGCCTCTGGACGACGCCATCGTTACACCGTCCACGGATGTTCCCCCTACCCCACCATCTATCGCCACTGACGACGCGGCCAGCCAGATAGCCACGGAAATCGCCACCGTTGCCCCTGGGGATGCAGGCATTGCCTCCATGGTGCCTTTCCGGGAGACCGTGGCAACCCCGATACCTTCGGAGCCATCGGCCACTTTCATGCCTGAGGACAAAGGCAGCGGCATCTTGCTCTCGGTTGGAAAGACTACCGATGGATTCGAGCCG
This sequence comes from Pseudothauera nasutitermitis, assembly GCF_004801295.1. Taxonomy (GTDB): domain Bacteria; phylum Pseudomonadota; class Gammaproteobacteria; order Burkholderiales; family Rhodocyclaceae; genus Pseudothauera; species Pseudothauera nasutitermitis. Next base: position 38,559 of record NZ_SSOC01000010.1, on the reverse strand, counting down.
CGCCAGTTGTCGCTGAACATCTCGGACACAAGGCTCAACCAGCTCAACATCGGTGTCGTGGGCGACCTGGGAACCGGGAAGACACAATTGCTGAAGTCGTTGATCTTCCAGATCGTCACGGCCAGCGAGGAAAATCGCGGAATCAAGCCACGCTTCCTCGTCTTCGACTACAAGCGGGACTACAGTAGCCCCGAGTTCGTCGAGGCCACGGGTGCCCGCGTAGTCAAGCCGGCGCGCTTGCCACTCAACTTGTTCGATACTGCATCCATCGGGGAATCGATGGCGCCCTGGCTGGACCGGTTCCGGTTCTTCGCCGACGTACTGGACAAGGTTTACTCTGGCATCGGCCCGGTGCAACGGGACAAGCTCAAGGGGGCAGTCCGCAATGCCTACGGGAGCTGCTCCTTGCAGGGCCGCCAACCAACCATATATGACATCCACTCGGAATACCGAGAATTGCTGGGCGGGAAATCGGATTCGCCGATGGCGATCATCGACGATCTCGTGGATATGGAAGTATTCGAGAAGGATCCCGCCAAGACTAAGCCGTTTGATGAGTTCCTCGATGGAATCGTCGTGGTCTCTCTGGATGCGATGGGCCAGGATGACCGCAGCAAGAACATGCTTGTCGCCATCATGTTGAACATGTTCTACGAGAACATGCTCAAGACACCAAAGCGACCATTCAAGGGAAGCGAACCGCAACTTCGGGTAATCGATTCATACTTGCTGGTCGACGAAGCCGACAACATCATGCGCTATGAATTCGACGTGCTGCGCAAGCTGTTGCTCCAGGGGAGGGAGTTCGGGGCCGGCGTGATCCTGGCTTCCCAGTACTTGAGGCACTTCAAGGCAAGCGCCACCGACTATAAGGAACCCTTGCTGACCTGGTTCATCCACAAGGTGCCCAACGTCACTCCTGCCGAACTAGGTACGCTCGGCTTCACCTCCGACCTTGGCGACCTCTCCGAGCGGGTCAAGACGCTGCCTAATCATCATTGCCTCTACAAATCATTCGACTCCTCCGGAGAGGTAATCCGTGGGCTGCCGTTCTACGAACTGAACAAGAAACCTTGAAAGAAGGCAAAGCCTAGGCCATGGTCGATTTCCTTTCCCAACCTGATCGTTCCGAACGCATGTCTCGGATCCGGGGAAAGGATACCCGGCCAGAGCTGGCATTGCGCAAGGTACTGCACCGGCTTGGCCTTCGCTACAGGTTGCATGGGATTGGCCTGCCAGGAAAACCGGACCTCGTCTTCCCCCGCTACAAGACCGTTGTCTTTGTACATGGTTGCTTCTGGCATCGCCACCCCGGATGCAAGATTGCCACCACACCGAAGAGCAACACTCCGTTCTGGGTAGAAAAGTTCCAACGCAACGTCGCCCGTGACCTTCGGGTAGTGGAGGAGCTACATGGCTTGGGGTGGAAAGTTCTCGTGGCGTGGGAATGCGAACTTGCCTCGCCCGCCAAGGCCCAGGCCACGGGCGAGCAAATTGCTACATTGATCCGTGACGGACCACAAGACACCTTGCCTCCAGGGAGGCCGTAGCTTCTCCTCCACTTTGCTGAAGAACATGCTGGCCAATAGGAATCCGGGGGCCATAATGAGATGGCCGGCCCGATCCACGCCCAGCGGCTACGCTGAATGGGGATTGTTCGTTTCGGAGGCGATTACCACGAATACAGCGACGTTGATCGGAATCGATCTGGGCAAACACTGCGTCCAACTTCATTCCCAGGATGAGAGGGGATGGATGGTGTCTGGCAAGAACGTGTCGCGCATTCGGATGCCGACGATGCTGGGCACGCTCTCGTCGTCCAGTTCAGGTAACCGGCGAGCGCTGCTGACGGGTCAAACTTGAATTGCAACATAATTACTAATATAAGTTTCTATCGCAGTCTTTTAAATAGTCTGCCCTGAACAACTCGTAATCCCTTGACGTGTCTTGTGTTTGAGGGCAGTAGCCAGGGGTAGATTTGCAAAGTATGGTTTTATGCAAGCCGTTTCCTTGCAAATTCCACCGAGGATTTTCATTCGCGCGAAGCCTTCGCAGCCCGCCACGGCCGAGTTGCCCCCTGACGAAGCGGTGGTCCACGCATCTGGGTAGAAAACCCCTACTGGTAGTTTTTCTGCGGCGAGACCTACCTGCAGACCGAGTTGCCCATCGATCCATCGAGCCTGACACGCAGGAGAAAGCTCATCGGCGATGCCCGCCAGCCCGGGAGCCAGTCTAGCTATTCACGTTTGCACAATTTCCCGCGAAGCCACATCCACGGCACAGGCGCAGCGCGCCAGACCGTCTCGGCTGGGCATGTCCACCCACGATGGCTTCCCAGCGCACGATCAGCCCGTCTACCTCATCTTCGGTGAGCAAGGCCACTCGATGCGAGGTTCGGTGACCGGGCCGGCTCTGCACCACCACGTATCCGTGCATGGCGACGGGTTCACCCGTCTGCCGCATGATGGCCACGCGTTGGGCGGAGAGTTCGATCACATCGGAGAGATACGGGCGATCCAGCCGGCGGGTTTTCAGTTCGACCAGGATGAGGATCCCACTGCGGTCTCGGTAGGTGCGATCGACCTTGGCGGTGAGCATCACCCGGCTGGGCGCCTTGAAGAGCTGCTCTGCGTAAGCCAGTGTGGCGCGCCGCAGTTCCCGGGGCATCCAGGCATTTTCAGGCCGTCGGCGAAGGCGATACGCCCACGCCAGCAGGACAGCCGCGAGGATCACCACGACGGCCCATTCAAGCACGGCGTCCTCCTTCGCGGCCGGCAATGCGATCCGCCCCCCACACGAAGGGGCGGAGCATCAGACGCACCGCCCCGATCAGCACGGGATGCCCGGCCAGCACACGGCACACGCCCGGCGCCGTACGGTAGTACGCCAGGATCAGGCCCCGTCCGATCGGCGAGGCGCGCAACACCCGATCGCGAAAGCGCCTCAGCACCATGACCTCCCGGCCTTCGCCGTACATCAGGGTCGCAATGAAGCAAGGGCCTCTGGAACCTTGATGCTGCTCGGCCTCGCGCAGGAACCGGCGATGCTCAGCATCGCCGCGGGCCATGTCGGCGCGTTGCTGGGCAGAGCGCCGCTGGCCGTACAGGTGCTCGAACCGAACCAGTTGTTCGCACACCCCCATCTGCGCCAGTTGGGATGCACTGACAGAGCGCCCGGACCGACGGCGCCCTCCGCCCGCCTTGCTCACCGCGCAGCCCCAGGTCTGTCGCGCATCGCCCGCCAGCGGCAGTATTCCCGGTCGATCATGAAATCAATCCGAGCCGCGGCACGCTGTCGGCGGTTTTCGGGAAGCCAATGCGTCGCCAACCAATAGAGGGGGATGAACGCCACCGATACGGCCAGCGCATGCAGCCAACCCACGGCCAGCACGGCCACCCCGATGACGGTGGTCGCGATCACGGCGTCCTGCCCGTCCGGTCGTTGGCGCATGCCACGATACAGGAGGTTCATGCCATCGCCCGTTGTGTGGTCGATGAGCGCCACCACACCCGTTGGATCGGTATTGCAGACCACAACGCTGACCTCGTCTCCAAGCCTCACCGGCCAACCCGGCTTGCCCATCGCCATCTCGACCGCTTGCTCGCCACCCTGTCGCACCCTCAACCGATACCGGGCATGCGCGGGATCGGCAAGGATGTCTTCAACCCATCCATGAATGATCCGAAAGTCTTGTTCAAACATGGCTGTTCTCTTATGCCAGGAAAAACGCTTACCACACAAATTTCCGTTTTCAAGCCCCTGCACCCGACGCGCGCATTTCAGCCACCGGTGATCGGTGCGCCAAACACGTCGGCCGCCAGCGGCATGTCGATCGGCGCCGCCGGCTCTGGTGGCGCCACGTAACCGACCTGCGCCGCCGCGGTGCGAGGCGCGGCCACAGGATGGAGCAGGCTCAACTGCATGACGACGCCTTCGCGCGCCAGCAAGCGCAACCGGTTGATCCGCTTCGTCCCCTTCTTGAAGCGGATCAGGTCGTCGTAGAGCTGGGGGTCGTCCGCCCGGTCCAGCTCGAACAGCATCCGGATCGTCTCGGGCTCGACCCGCTTCGTCTCGTCCATCACGCCCCTCCCTGAGCCGCAACACGGCTCCCGCTGAAGAGCTTGTCCACGTGGTTCATGCCGGCGATCTGGAAACCCCGGACATTGGCGTGCAGCGGATCCTTCACTTCCAGGATGCGGTGCTTCGGAAACGCCTCTTTCACCGCCTTCTTGAAGAGGTAGGCGCCGCCGCCGACGAGCACGATGTTCTGGAAGCTGTAGCTCGCGTCGATCCAGCGCATCATCGAGGCCACCGCCTGCTGGGCGATCGAGTGGGCCATGGGCATGGCCCGCGAGATGTCGTAGGGCTTCTGGTAGATCACCGGGTTCTTGCCGGTGCGCAGCGCCAGGTCGATGGCCTCGATGTCGTTGTAGGGCGTGCCGATGTCGTGGCCGATCTCCGCCGCGATGGCCTGCAGGACATCGAAGACGCCCCGGTTGACCGAGTGGCTCTTGGCCTGCACGAAGCGCATGCCCCGCGCCACCAGCCAGTCGAAGGTTCGGGAGCCCGGATCGACGATCAGGCTTTGCTCCCGCTCGATGGTGGCCATCTTCCCGTGCTGGACGGCGTAATCCACCAAGGCGCCCTGGGGCTGGGCAATGGCCAAGGCCTTGCGCACGACCACGGTCTTGCCGCCACCGATGTCGTGGGTGCCGGTCACGGCCTTTTCGAGCGCGGTTTTCTTGGTCGTGAGCGCGGCGACCGGCAGCCCGACGACCAGCAGGTCGATCACCGGCTGCCTCATCAGGGCCAGGGCGCCCCGGAGCAACGCCATGTACTCCGGCGTCTCCGTGTAGCGGTCGTGCATCTGGGTGGCACGGAAGGTATCCGCGGCCAGTTCGACCTCGTGGCCGACCTCGTAGAAGAGGCCGTTGATCGGGATCGCGACCGTCTTGCGCCGCTCGTAGCCCGGTTCGCCCGAAGGCTCGCGCATGCGCGGATAGGCGACCGAAGGAAAGCTGGCGCAGCGGATATCGCCGCCCACCACGCTGCTGATGTACTTGGTGTTGCCGAAGCCGACATCCACCGCTCTGACGACATGGTCCATGTGAGGCTCCCGTATGGGTTTGCGAGCGGCCAGCATCGGCATGCCGATCCGGCCCGTCCACGCGAAATCCGCCCCGGCTGGCCCGGTTTTCGCAATCAGCCTCGATCCCACTCGAAGCCCAGTCGATCTGGGCCTCGATAAGAATCGGGTTCCTGCGCCGGGCGCCAAAGCGCCTTCCACGTCGCACCACGGTCTCACTGGATCGGCGCCCGTCAAGGCCACATTTCCAGCCGCGGGTCGCGGGGACGGTGCTGCACCGGCTCGAAACCTTCCCGGTGGAAACCAGAGGCCAAGCGAACGGGCGTCAAGCCCTTGCGCCGCCCCGGTCCGGCCGCCTATCGCAAACTAAGCGCAGCTCAAGCCCCGATTTCCATCGCCACCCGCAACCCCCTCCATTCGGCGGTCCTCGGCGGGTTGCCCCATTGACCGGCCCGGCCTGCGGGTGTGAACTACAGGCTCCCGAGGCCACCCTGGCCTGCTCCATCGCGGAGCGAAAGGCGTTGCGGTCGTTACCCGCCTCTTCAAGCCCTGGCCCCTGAGCCGGGTTCGGCATGGTCCCCGAGGTCATGCCCGAAGCTGTCCAACCCGTAGTGCAACGCGCGACCTCGCCGGCAGTCCCTGTCGGCCGCTCCTTGAGGGCGAGTCCCGCGTTCGAGCAGTCACAGGCCGGCACCCGATGCCGCGCCACTGTTTCCGCCATCCCTTCGAGCACGCGCTTCGCGCAGCACACGGCTGTGCTGGCCCCCTGTCGGGCTCCCCGTGTGTCCCCGCTCGTGAACCTCGCACTGCCCTGGACTTTCGGTCAGGGGCGGACCCATGCAGGTGGATGGCGCTACGAATCGAGGACTGATCCCCCAGCCAGCGCAAGGCCAGACCTTTGCGCCGATGTTGCCGCTGCCCTTGAGGCGCGACGGCATCCCAACCCCCGGCGAACGCAGAAATGCGAAAGCGGGACGGATCACTGTTTCATTTTTAAGACCGACCGAGCCGGCGCGACCGCGTGTTGCGGACACCCGGCAAACCCTGGGTAGGTGTGGTGCGCTCGTGGCCGCGCGCCGTGCCGAAACGCTCGACCACGCATTGCCCGCGCAGGGAATCCGCGCGCGCGATGACGCAACGGATTCCACCCATTCCCGACTGTGGGCCGCCGGGACGGCGCACCGCTTGCACCGGAGACATGCCATGTCCAACCTCAACGCTCGCCACGTCCCCCGCCGTGTCCAAGGCGCCGCCGGCGCGTGGCGCGACGCCCGCCACCAGCCGCCGCGCCGCCAGGACTGGGCCGCGCTGACGCCCACCGAGATCCTTGCCCGCCACCGGCCCGGCAAGACCCACCCGCTGCGGGTGCTCGAGGTCCTGCTCGAGTTGTTCAACGCCCGGCACACCGCGCTGGAAAAGGTCGTCTCGCACAAGACCCGCCGGGAGCGCGCCGACTTCCTGCGCCGCTTCTTCCGCGACCTCCAGCGCAAGGCCGGCTTCAAGACGCCGCCCGACCCGCGCAACCTGGGCGACCGCCACATCCGGGCGATGGTCGCGGTGTGGCAGCGCGAGCAACTGGCGCCGGCCACCATCCAGACCTACCTGAGCTTCCTGCGCGGGCTGGCCTCGTGGCTGGGCAAGCCCGGTTTCATCCGCGACCCGGCCCACTACGGGCTGTCGCTGGCGGAGTACCAGCGCCATGAGTACGCCCGGCGCGACAAGAGCTGGACGGCGGCCGGCATCGACATCGAGGCCGTCCTCGGGCGGATCGTCGTCTACGACCGCCACGTCGGCGCCTCGCTGCGCCTGATCCAGGCATTCGGCCTGCGGCGCAAGGAATCGGTGATGTTCCGGCCGCACCGGTGCGTCGTGCCGTTCGAGGTGACCGGCCTGCCGTCCGAGGCGCGGCAGGCCGACCACTACGTGCGGATCAAGGAAGGGGCGAAAGGGGGGCGGCTGCGTTTCGTGCCGCTGGACACGCCGCAGCGCCTCGCGGCGCTGGAACTCGCGCGGGCGGTGGCCGAGGGGGAGGACGCGCACATGGGCAATCCTCGCCACAGCCTGAAGAAAAACCTGCGGCGTTATGACTATGTGATGGCGAAATTCGGTGTCACGGCAGCCATGCTGGGCGCGACGGGTCATGGGCTGCGCCACGAGGCCATGATCGACCGCTACACGGCAGAAGCCGGGGTGGCGCCGCCGGTGCGGGGTGGCGCCGCGGTATCCCCCGACGTGGACAAGGCGGCCCGTCACGCGGCTGCGCACCTTGCCGGGCACAACCGGACCAGAGCGGCGGGCGCGTACTTAGGTGGGCTGCTGGGGCGGCGGGCTTTGGCGAAGCAAGGCCGTCAGCCGGAAGAATCCGGCGATGGCGCCGAACGCTGACGTGAAAGCGCCGACCGCCGGGCCTGCCAGCATCAACGAACGGTGGCGGTCCGCAGCGGACCGCCACCGCTTTCGGGAATGCGTTTGCGGAATCCGCGTCAGCCGCCAGCGGGATGGGGCGAGGCAAAGGGGTTGAATGCTTCGATGCCCAGGGCCTTGTAGTCGGCGATGTTGCGGGTGACGACCGTCAGGCCATGCACCTTGGCGGTCGCTGCGATCATGGCATCCTCGTACAGCGTGTCGGACTGCCGGTGCATGAGCTTCGCCCAACACCTGAATACGGCCGCATCCATCGGCAGGACGTTGTAGGCCTCCGCCACCCGTTCCAGCCATGCCTCGATCTCGGCGGCCTTCGCCGTATCCTGCTCACGGGTCAGTTCGATGCCGGCCTGTATCTCTCCCACGGTGACGGCGGACAGGAACAGGCGCGCATCATCGACCGATTGCAGCCAGGCGACGACGGCGCCATGCGGCTTGGGCTTGCGCAGTTCGGAAACGACATTGGTATCGAGCAGGAACATCCGCTCACCGCATCGCTTCGACCGCGCGACGTTTGGCACGGCCTCGCGGCGGAACGATCGCCTCGGCACGCGCTTCATCCGACAGCAGCAACTGCTTCAAGGAGGGCCGCGCCGCCGCCTGCAAGCGTTTCCATTCCTGCACCGGCACCAGCACGGCGGCTTCCGTGCCGCGCTTGGTCACCATCTGCGGGCCTTCCGAAAGGCAGGCTTCCAGAAATTCGCTGAATCGCGCTTTTGCATCCTGAACCGGCCACGTATGCATGACAGTCTCCAACAGACTAGTTACCTGACCAGTTTATAGCCAAGCCACCGTCTCGTCCATGCATCATTGACCCTCCCGCCCTCTGCACTCAGGCCGCTTCCGCGACCGCGCCTTCCCCGTCCCGCCGCTTATCGGCCAGGATATAGCCGAAGCGTTCCCAAGTCTGCGGATCGACCTCGATCGGACCGGATCGCTTGCTGTCGAGATTGACCACCACGCCGTGTTGGGTAAGCCGCCCCCGCGAGAAAAGCTCGTAGAGCAACTGCGCCGCGAAGCGCACTGCCACGTCGTTGATGAACAGCCCCTGCGAGGCGAGCGACACCCGGACCGAACACGCTATCTTTTCGGCCAGCAGGCGATCCAGCAGCGGCAGCGAAGCTAGCAAGATGTTCGAAGCCGCTTCGGTCGCCACTTCGAACACGAAGTCCCGGCCGCCCCCTGGCGGCGCCCACCATCGTCGCGATACAGCTGAACGGTGAGCACCTCGCCCACGGCGGCGAAGCTCTCGCTACCAAAGCGCCCTAACTTCCATATGTCATACAGCGAAGAATTGCGAGGTCGTTCGGACGGATGAAGAATGAGTCAAAAACAAGAGGACATGAACATCAAGTAATGGGCGGATGGGCGAACCCGCAACACCTGACGCGGGAGACCGAACGCCATTGCCTTCCAACCACGCGATAATGCCCGGCGCTTGCGGGTGGCAAGGCCCCGCCTGGCCTTGAGCCGCGCAACGGGCCGCACGATACTGCAAGCGCTTTCGTGGACATCGTGTCCGCACAGCCTTCAGCGGTGGCTCCGGTCGTCCTGAAGTCCAGCTGCGCTGGCGTCGCAGTCGATACCTGCCTTCCGAGTTCGCCCGGCTGTTGCCGGGTCCGGCCGCTACGGCCCATAGCCCCCAGTGTCCGTTCGACCTTCGGGTCGAACGCAGATTGCTGCCGCCGGCCTTCGGGTTCCGCGGCATCGAGCGAAGGCCCCGTTCGCGAGAACACGGGCCTTCATCCCGCGCCCGCCTTCAGACGGGCGCCGAATCGTGCCGCCAACACCGGCGGCCTATCCCGAACGGGGAACCCCAAGTTCCCCCACCGGGAGAGGGCGTTCCCCTTCCGTTTCCGAAGGAGAACGCCATGCACGCAATCATTGCGCAATCGGACTCGCGCCCGCTCGCCGTTCTGTTGGGCGGTTCCGGCCATGCCCGGACCGTCCACTACAGCCCGCCCGTGCCGGCGCTGTTGAAACCGTACGCGTCCCAACCGGGACAGTCCGGGCGTGTTGCAGCGTCCCATCGAGTCGGCGGAGCCTGATCATGCCGCTCGATCGCTACCGTCGGCGCATCGCCGCCACCGTGATTCAACTGGCCAAGGACGATCCGTTCCTGGTCAAGGAGGTCATCGCCCGCCTGCGCAAGTCGGGCGAGATCGAAGCCGACGATCTGGTCTATCTGGACCGCATCGCCAACCGCTGGATCAGGATCGCCCGCAAGAACGCGCACAACGGCCGGCACGCCGCCTCAGCGCACCCGCGTCAAGCGCGCGGGTAGCGGGACGCCTCTGGCCTTCGCCATCTCGACGGCGATCCTTTCCAGCAGATCGGGACGTTCGTCATTCAGCGTATCGGTCCAACGGGCCAATGCCTGTTCGACGTCGCCCCACGTTCGCGCCCCGTCGAAGTCGAGTCCGAGCTTTCGGAAATCCTCGATTTCGTCGGGCGTGAACCGTAGCGAATCGCCTGCACGCAGCATGGTTCGGCACCTCATCGATCGTGAGTGTCCAGCTTAGCAGTGCCGCCGGCCCGTGCAACCCCGGGGAGTCGTCCGCCGCCTCCCTACGCGGGGAGGGGTGCTCCCTCAACGCAGCCTGGAGAAAACACCATGTCCCTGGAGAAATCCCGTTCCCGTGCTCAACGCACCAGCATCGACACCGAGGAAGCGCGCGCCTGGGTCGGCTTCTACCGGCGTGTCGGCCACGATCCGGCCATCGCCGCGGAAGTCATCACCGAGTTGGCGGCCGATCCCGAGATGAAGCGCGCCCATCTGGCGCTCTACCTGTGCTGCCGGGAATCCCTGCGGCGGCACGAGGCGCGCGAGACGCGCAACAAGCGGATCGGCCAGTTCGTCCGCGGACTGTGCCACAGCCTGTTCATCCGGCCTGTGGTCACGCTGCAGCAGCGGCTGCGCAACGGCCGCGACATGGCCGTCGAATGCCTGCCCGAAGTGGCGGACCCGCGGGCCGCGGCACAAGTGCGCCGCCTGCCCCGGAAAACCGCGGGCACGGCAACCCGCCCGGCATCCGATCAACGCCCCACCCCGGCCGACCCGGCCCCCGCCACGGCCGAAGGCCCGGCCCCGCCCGACGTGAAGGTGCCGCTCAGGGCCACCTGAGCCGGGCAGCCCCCCTCCCGATCCGCGATGCGATGGCGTCCGCCGTCGCATCGCGCTCACCCAACGTCCGCGCCCGCCGGCATCGTGGCGGCGCGCATGGCGTTCACGTCGATCGCCATCCCGCTGGCCCCGGCATGCCCTTCTGTACAGGGGCCGTCCAACCCCGCACCCGCATCGTCGCCCCGCCCGCCCATCCGCCGTGCTATTCAATACGGCACCCGCGCGTAGAATCCCCAATGTCACCGCCTGAGAGGTGGTTCAACACGGCCTTCCCTCGTGACAGGCTGCTCGACACGGCAGGGCTGCCGACCAAAGACGAAGCAAACGCAAAGGAGGCGAACATGAAAGGCAGTTGCGCCTGCGGCCGGATCCAGTATGAAGTGCAAAAACTGGCTTCGGTGATTCAGCACTGCTCATGCCGAACTTGCCGGAAATCTCATGCAGCGGCGTTCAATACGGCCGCTGCAGTCAAGCCGGAACACTTCAAATGGCTTAGTGGCGAGCAACTGCTCAGGGCATTTGAATCATCGCCCGGCAAACATCGGTATTTTTGCAGCCATTGCGGAACGCACTTGATCAAGAGGACCGACGGTCGGGCAACGTTCGCCTTGCGCGTGGCAACTCTCGATGACGATCCAAAGCAAGTGCCTGAGATCCAAATCTGGGCCTCGCATCAGGTGCCTTGGCTGCATTACGGCCCCGAGGTCGCTGTATATCCGGAATGGGGACCGGGGCATAAATAAGCAATAACGCGACAAGAACGAAGACTCAGGCCCCAACGGCATGTTCCAGCCAAGCCGTTATGGAAGCACTCCAATACAGCAACCGCTCGTCCCCCACGCCATACGCAAGCGGTAGGTGGTAGCAGGCGCTTGCGTAGAGCGTCTGCCGCCCCCTCTTGAAGCGGCGCGCCCGAAGCCAGAAACTGGCCTCGATCCACCCGCATCCTGTCTTGGATGCTGTCCGGCTCCCCGTCGGCGTCGCAGTCGATACCTGCCTTGATCTCTTCGTGCCAACCGCGTCGATACCTTCTTGGCACCTTCATCCCGAGCGGGGAACCCTCCCCGTCCGGGATGGGCGTTCCCGCTCTTTCTATCTATAGAGGAGAACGCCATGGATATGTCCACCTTGTCCCATGCCGATCTGGTCAGCGAGTTGTTCGCGTCCTCGCCCCACGGGGCGCGCCCTGCCCCCCTGCATGTCGCCGAGGCCGCGGTCCCTGCCGCGGCCATTCCGGTCACCGATGCGGCCCTGTCCCATCGGCTGGCGGTGGCCCGCGAGTTACTGCTGCGCGGCCTGCACGAACGGATGCGCGGCCAGCCGATCCTGTCGTCACCGCAGGACGTGCGCAACTGGCTGTGTCTATACTGCGCCGGACTGGAGCGCGAAGTGTTCCTGGTGCTCTACCTGGACGTCCGTCATCGTTTGATCGAAAGCGAAGAGCTGTTCCAGGGCACGCTGACCCAGACTTCCGTCTATCCCCGGGAACTGGTCAAGGGGGCGCTTTCCCGCAATGCCGCCGCCTTGGTCGTGGCGCACAACCACCCATCGGGGATAGCCGAGTCGTCGCCGGCGGACGAAGTCCTGACCCGAACGCTGCAAACGGCGCTGCAACTGATCGATATCCGGATCATCGACCATTTCATCGTGGCCGGCAGCAGCGTGGTTTCGTTCGCCGAACGCGGGCTTCTGTAAAGCCGTACGCCAGTCACCCATCGCGCCATCCCCGGCCGCATGCCTGCCGTACCGTTCCCGTCATCCGTTGTTACCCGAGGAGCGCATCGTGCCGTCCTACTGCCCCGTCTGCGCGGCCGAGGGCGTGCCACTCGGCACGCTCGGCAGTCTGCGCTGGTTTCGTTGCCGCGACTGCGGCGCGACTTTCAGCCGCCGGGCTGCGCGTGCCAAGCGCCGCCCGGCATCCCACCCACAAGGAGGAGAACCGCATGGAGATACAAACGGTGAACAGCCTGCGCGCGCAGATCGAACCCCTGGCCGCGCTGTCGTTGTCGCACCTGAGCACGGCCACCCGCCGGAAACTGGCTGACGATGAATTGTCGGTCAATGCCTATCCGACCGACTGTGGTGGCTTCGTCTACGTCGGCGCGCCACGCTACCGGATTCCGGAAGAAAGGGATCTGGCGACGATCTTCGAGGCCGCCGAACGGGCCGGCATCATCTGGCTGAAGTTCGACAGCGAAGCGGCCGTGATCGATGGACTCGAGGTTTTCGACATGGCGGAACCTACGCCGTGAACCGGCCCTCGGCCGGCGCGGCATCGGCCCGCTGACCGACGCCCCATGTTCCCGCAGGGCATTGCGCCAACAGGCCGATGCCCTGTCTTTCCCTCACCGAGACGGCCCGCCGTGCGCGGCATGCGCGTCCAGGACGCGGGCCGCCGCGCCCTCATGCTTCCCCGGCGTCGCGCCCGTCGAACCGGGAAGACCGGAAAATCTCCCGCGAGGCCGGGTGCGCGGCCACGTAGGCGGCGTGCGCCTCGATCGCCCAAGGCACGAACACGATGTCGGTCACGCCTTGGCAGGCGACGATCCTGTCCAGCTTCGCGGGTTCCACGAAAGCGGCCAGTACCGGCCCCTGGAGCCGGCGCAGCTGGATTTTCTCCGTCAGCAACTGGATCGTGATGCCCTTGATATCCAGCCGGTTGTCCCGATCCAGCACCCGGACCACGTCTTCGCCGAACACGCTGCGGACGGTCCCGTCGAGGTTGTTCTTGGCGTGCACGGCCAGCCCCATGGTAGTGCAGCCGCGTGTCTGCAGCAGCGCGCCGCAATGCAGAAAGGCGGCCCGCAGCGCGTCCTCGTCAGGACCGATCGAGCAGGTGTGGAAGCGTTCGGTCATCATGGCAATGCTGTTTTCGTGAACTTGGACCCTGGTTCGTACCGCCGCGCGACGCGGCAACGTGCTCAGCGATGCCCGGCTGACTTCAGCGCGGCTATACGCATTCAAATGGTACGCCAGACGCGCATACCCCGCGATTCCGTACCCAACTTCAATTCACACACCGAATCGATGCGGACAGCGGGGACGTGTGCGTGGACGCGGCGTAGGCCTCTAGGTCGATCACCGCGTCCGCCATGGCCGTCAGCGCCGGCGTCTGGGACACGAAGAACTCGCGCCGATACCCACCCAGGCGCAGCACTTCCCGCTTCATCGCCATGAACATGCGCTTGCGTCCGGGGTCCAGCGGCCCGTCGGCCTCATCCGAGAACAGCGTCTCGTAGCGCCGCCCGGCGTGCTGGGCGAGGTACAGCGCCACCGCCCGGATCAGGCATTCGTTGATCCATACCCGTTCCCCTCCGCTCATCAGGCCGACGCGCTTGCTTTCGCCTGACTCGCCGTCGTGCACCTGGATGTCGAAACCCTCCTTCTGCTCGCCCCGGGCGCTTTCCACCAAGGTGAGCATGGACACGGTGAAGCGCGGGCCATAGCAGGCCAGCAGCAGATCGTTGGCCAGTCCCGACAAGGCCGGGCCGGCATCGTCGATGGCCAGCGCGATCAGGCCGTCGTGGCTCATGCACCTGGCGAACAGGTTCCAGTTGCCCAATTCGGCTTCGACGTGGGCGATGCGGCCCGCCACCTGCGCCTGGCGGCCGGCCACGGCATCCACCTGCCGCGCCAGGGCGCCCAGGGCCTCGGCGTCCCGCACCGCGGCCAGGTGCGCCTGTTCGGCGGCGGCGGCCGATCGCGCCGCGTGCTCCATCTCCGTTTGTGCATCGGTCAGGCGCTGCTCGTCATAGGGCGCCGGCGATGCCGCCAGCGCCTGCCGGAGCCGATCCAGCGTGGCGCGGTAGTGCCGGGCCTGCTGCGCGCGGCGCGCCGCAATCGCTTGCCGGGCCGCCTGGATCTGCTTGCGCTCCGCAGCCTCCTCGGGGTGCTCCGCCGGCTGCAGCCCGGCCTCGGCCTCCGGCTCCGCCGCACCTTGCAACCCCGCCAGTTCCCGCTCGACCTCGGCCAACCCCGTCTCGGCCCTCGCCAGTTCGCCGGCCTGGGCCGCCGCCAGGGCAAACCGCGCCGCCCGGTCGCGGGCCGCGTCGGCACGGTGCTCGGACCGGGCCAGCGCCCGCGGTGCCGCGGCGAGCGCCTCGCGCTGCCTGCGAACGGCCGCCAACGCCTCTTGCGCTTTCGCCTTCTCGCGCGCCAGCCGCGTGATCGCCCCGCGGGCACTGGGCATGAGGGCCTGGGCGGCACGCGCATCGCCCAGGAGCTGGCAGCGCCCCTGCAGGCCGGTGCCGGCACACGGCACTTCCCCGGCCAGGCCAAGGCGCCGGGCCAGGTCCTCGGCCTGGAGCGCCGCCTGCCCGGCCTCGCGCTCGATCGCGGACAACTGCTCCCCGACGAGGCGCTCCGATGCCTGGCACTGGGCCAAGCGCTGGACCTGCTCGCGGTAGGCGCCCAGTCTTTCCAGGCGCAGGGTGGCAACCCGCTCGGCCAGCGGCAGGCGGACCTCGGCGCACCGCGCGGCCGGCGCCCCCGACAACAGGGCGAGGTACTGCCGGCGCTGGTGCTGCAGTGCCTGGCGGCGACTGCGCTCCCGCGCCAGGCGTTGCGTGATGCGCTGTTCCAGTTGATCCAGCCGCCGGGATTCGCGCCGATCCTCATCCTTCAAGGCTTCGATCGCCTGGGTGCCGGCCTGGATCACCGCCTGGCATTCGCCCTGCAACTGCGCCCGGCGGGCTTCCACGCCGCGGGACTGCCCGTGCTCCGCCAACAACTGGGCATGCCGGGTCCGGGCCGCTTCCAGGGCGGCCTGGGCCGTCCGCAGGGCCGCCCGATGCGCCGCGACGCGGGCCGGGGCACCGTCGAGCCGCAGGCGTTCGTGCGCAATCCGCCGCGCCTCGGCTTCCAGCCCGCCCTGCTCCTGCCGGATCGCCGTGAGGCCCGCCTTGAGCAGCCGCGCCGTCTCGGCCGCCTGCTGTCCCATGGCCTGGATTTCCGCCTGCCCCAGCAGGTCGGCCAGCAGCGCCTTGATCTCGCCGTTGCGGTAGGTGCTGAGCTGGCGCTTGTTCTGCGCCGAGAACACCGAGGTGAAGAAGGTGTCGGCGCTGCCGCAGACGGCTTCGACGCAGCGGACGTAGGTGTCCACCTTGCCGTCCGATACCGTGCCATCCTCGAGTGCCAGCGGCTTCCAGCGTCCATCGCCCTCCCCCACGAACAGGAAGGCTTCGGTCCTGCGCCGGCCGTTGAGGCGGATCACCACCTGGGAGCGATAGCTGCACCCGTCGTGCTGCCAGACCAGGTCTTTCTCGTTCTCGGGAAGGCACACGTGCTCGTAGTACGAGAAACCGCCCGGCCCGGCCAGGGCGGCGCGGGAAGGCATGGCCAGGTAGGGATGCAGATTGTCCATCACCGTGGTCTTGCCGCGCCCATTGGCGCCGGCGATGGCGACCAGTTCGGCGTCACCGGCCAGTTGCGCGAGGTCGAGCGTGAGCGCATCCAGGCCAAGGCCATCGCGGATGCCGCGAAAACCCTTGAGCGTGAGGGAGAGCGGTTGCATGGCGTACTCCGGAAGAGAAGACCCGACCAGCTTCTTCCACGACTCGGCGCTTTCAACCCCGCAGGCCGTGCCGGGTAGCATCCCGCCGACGCAGTACCCTCCGTGCGTCGCGCTGACGCACGGACCGACAGAACCGCAGCACCACGTTGGGCAGTTGCACGTGGTCAGCGGCTTGGCTTTATTCTGATGAGTCGAATTGGTGGCGTGATCGCAAGAGCATCAGAAATCGATCCGGAGCAGAGGTTGAAGGTCACACCGCGACGACTGCCATGCAGCGGAAAGCAGCCGTAGCCGGTTGACCTCACGTTTCGCCCCGAATGCGAGCACACTTGAGGCCCGGAGCACAAAGGAGCGGTATATGACTACAAAATACACACTCGAGCAACGCGTCGTCGGACCGCACCTGCAAATGGATATCACCGAGGAGCGCTACAACGAACTGGCACATGCGCGAGAGGTTCTGTCGGACGCGTTGGCCTTCGAGCAACGCTATGAATTGCTGCTTGGCAACTTCATCTCGATGGAACTGGCCTTCACAGAGATTTGCCTGCGCACGATAGTTGAGCCGCAATATCGATATCCGGAGATAGCCGAAACCATCCGGCAGGCGAATCGCCACATCGTAAATATCCTCACTGCCATGCGAGGCTATGCTGACCAGGTACGGCAGGACTTCAAGTGCGTAGAACTAAAGCCTCGGTTCAGCCTGATTGCCAAAGCGGAGCTGGTCAAGGTTTTCGAGCGCAGCCCAGACTACCGATTTATGTGTGAATTACGGAATTATGTCCAGCACAAAGCGACTGCCATCCACGGCTTCGAGGAAGCAGGTGCTGCGAGCAACGACCCCAATGGCTGGGTCGAGATGATCAAGTTTTACGCGAGCAAGGCGTCCCTGAGCGCAGACGGAGACTTCAAGACGCGAGTCCTTGATGAACAGCCGGAGAAGATTGATGTTCGCCGGTGCGCAAGACAAAGTGTCCAAGAGATGGGAGTGGCGCACTTGGCGTTGCGTAGAGCAATCGCGGAGCATGTCGTGCGAGCACGATCGGCCTTTGAATCGGCTATCCGCGACTACGAGGAAGGCGGAGCCGAGTCGGTCCTCGGACTTTGTGCAAGGCGGCGTGTGGGGGATGTTAGCGATGACGTACCGGTGCTGCTGGACTGGGACGACGTTCGACTCCAACTGGTCGAGAAGAACGACCGCCCGCCGCGACTTTGGCCGAGCCACACTCATCGCGAACCCAGTACTGAAAAGATAGTCGCACTACGAGAAGAGGCTCAACACTCACAGGCTGAGGCGGCAGCAGCAGTGTTCGTTCCCAAAGAGCGCTGGCGAGATTATGAAGGGGGACTACCGATGCCAGAGGGGCTGTTCCATCTGTATCAGCTTCAGGTGGGACGTCATCCAACGCACCGCCTGCAGCCGTCAAACTCCGCTGATGGTCAGAGACAGCTTACGGACTGATGCAGCCGCTCACTGTGCCATCACAGCAGTCTGGTCCTGGCCAGGCTGCAGATCGGCCCTCACCGGCAGTCTGCCGAAGAACTGGCCCCGAGCCCTCCAGCGCCTTGCAGTACCCGCTCGGCGATCGCGGCAGGGGCCTCCGCCTCCAGGACAGCCAGGCAAGCGAGCAGCCCCGCAGGCCCGACCCCGGTGAGTTCAGCCCATACCCGGACCTTGTCTGCCAGCGAACCGAGTTGCGCGATCCCCGCCGCCCGCGTGCGCACCACCGGCACGATCCGCCCCTCCAGCTTGGTCTGCGCCGCCCCGGCGAGCAGCCGCATGATCGCGGCCCGGTCCACCGCGTGGCGATCCTCGTCCGCCACGGTCCAGCGCACCCGCACGCGGGCACCGTCGACGCCGTGGCGCGCGATGGCCTCCCGCAGCGCGTCCAGGTCGGGGCGCCCCTCGAAGACGATGTCCACCGTTCGGCACGCCGGTGTCGGTAGCAGTTCGCAGTCCGCCGCGTCGGCCGCCACCGTCCACAGCAGGAAGCCCTTGTCGCCCTCCTCGCCGTAGTGGAAGCGCCCGATGGAGCCTGCGTAGGCGATGCACTGGCGCCCCGCCGGCCCATCCTGTTCCCAACGCTGGTGCCGATGGATGTGGCCGAGCATCACGGCGCGGGCCTCGGTGGCGAACAGGGCGCCGGTGCTGAATTCGTGGTCGAACCCCGCCATCGGCACGCCATGCTCGTTCACGCTGCCGAACACGGTTCCGTGGGAGACGGCGATCGTCGGGATATCCTGCGCCCGCGCCCGCCGGTTCGCGGGCGCGAAACCCGCCAGCAGCCGCGCCAGGTGTTCGCCCACCGCCTGGGCGGCTTCGGCGCTCCCCACCGTGGCGGCCACCACGGCCTTGTTGATGGTCGGCACGCAGGAGAACAACGCGCGTGCCCCGGGCGGCACCGCATCGAAGCACCAGCCCGCCGAAGCCTGCCAGCGGCCGTCCGCCAGCAGGGCCACCTGCTCGATGCGCTCGGCCGCATGCACCGGATACCGCGCGCCCAGCAGCCGGAACACCGCGAGGGTGCCCGGCGGCTCATGGGAAAACGTCCCCTGCAGCATCAGCACCGGGCAGTGGCTGGCGAGCCGGCGCACCTGGGCGAGCAGCCGCAGGGCCGCGGGCTCGTGCAGATCCAGGCCGTGGTCGGTGGCGTCCCCGGAAAGGACCGCCGCCTCGGCCCGAGCCGCGATCGCGCGGTCGACGGCGGCCCCGAAGCAGCGGTCCGCCTCGTCCAGCGTCGCCGTACCGTAGTGCAGGTCGGAGAAGTGGGCGATGCGCATCGTCAGTCCCTCCCCGCCCGCGCCGCCAGGGCGCCGTCGATCTTGTCCGCGTAGCCTGCCGGATCGTTGGCGTGGCGCTCCAGTTCGTCCCAGGCGCGGGCACGGCCATGAGGGTTGATCTTCCAGCCCTGCCCCCAGCGGCGCTCCGCGAACCGCTGGAAGCGTGCGCCGGCGATGCCCATGGCCTCGGCGCGGCCCAGCACCTGTTCGAGCGTTGGATTGCCCGGGCGCATGGGCACCTCATCCGGCTCGGGCGCCATCGGCGGCGCGCGATCAGTGACCGACGCCCCATCCTCCGTCGCGCCGGGCATCGGCACGCCCTCCAGCACCTGTTCGGCCATGGCCGCCTGCATGAGCACCGTCTCGGTGTCCTCGCCGTCGCGCAGCAGGGCGGTCACGTCGACGGGCGCTTCCAGTTCGATGATCCACTGCGCCACGCGCAGGGCGCGCCCTTCCTCGTCGATGTGGGGCACGTCGCGCAGCACCTTGGTCAGGTAGAAGGTTTTGCGGGCCCCGCCGAGGAAACCCGAGATGCGCCCGCCACGCATGTGGCCGATGGCCTGGAAGCGCTGGATCGCGTTGCTCATCGCGTAGAAGCTGGTGGTGGGCAGTTCCACGGCGCTGATCGTGCGGATGCCCGGGATGAAGAACAGGAAGCGCCCGCTCAGGTTGCACTGGCGTGCCTGGTACTCGGGGCAGGATTCGGGATCGCAGACGCCGCCGTTGTCCTCGCGCGGCATCGTCTTGCGCCCGCCGAAGATGCGGATGCTGCGCCGGCCGGTGTGGTCCATGGGCACCGGCGCATGGCACATGCAGTGGCGCACCTGGCCGTCGGCCGCATACTGCGACCAGAAGCGCTTCTCGTGGACGCCCCAGGCGGCCAGTTCGTGGGGCATGACGCTCTGCCAGTGGTCGGCCGGGAAAACGACCGGGAAGCGGTACAGGCGCCGGCCCTGGCCGCGGTCCTCGCCATAGGCGTCGAGAATCTGGCGCGCCACCTCGGGATTCGGGAAATCCTGCGGGCGCACGGTGAACCACGGCACGTTGCGCGGCACCAGCGGCGACTTGAGCTGCGGCAGCGCTTCCTTGAGCGCGCGTTCGATCTACTCGAAGGATTGCCCGCCGGCCACCCCCTGCTGGTAGATCTCCTTGGCCTGGGGCACCTCGGCCGCCTTCTTCGTGAGCACCATGATGCCCGGGCGGATCTTGCCGCCGGTCGGGATGCGTGCGGGGCCCTGCCCCAGCAGGGTCGGCAGCGCGGCGGGGCCGCACTGGACCGTGACGATGGAGTTGGTCATCTTTCGCTCCTTCATGAACCTCGGCGGATGCCGACGATTCATGCTCCCAGGGAGCGCAAGGTTTTCAAGGGCGGCTACGGACATCCCCGCGGTCAACGCACGGCAAGCCGCCGCATTCCTATGACCATTGGAATATCACGGCGCAATGAATGTCGGAATTTATTGCGACGCAACAATAGCTTAGATCAACACTGAGGCGCATATCGCAACTTGAGACTTGCGTCTCCTGTGTTTAAGATGCTTACAAAAGGAGTGTAGGCAACAACAAAAAAGATAACGACACCGCCTGTCGGGGGTGCGAGGAGCAAGGAGCATGAACAGGGACACTTCACTGGCCACGGCCAGTGCGGCGTGGCACCGTTTCGTGGACACGGGCCAGGTGGACGATTCGCTGGTACGCCCGGAGGTGGCGCAGTCGTGGCAGCGCTGCCGCGTGCTGGGGATCGACCCGCGCGCGCCCAAGCTGCCGGTGATGCTCGATGCGCGGCGCCTGGCGGCGGTGCGCGAGGACAACCGCGTGCTGATGGAGACCGCGCTGCCGTTCATGCGCTTTCTCAAGACCGCCGTCCAGGGCACCGGCTTCATCCTCGTGCTCACCGAGCGCAGCGGCGTGGTGCTCGACGTCTTCGGCGACGAGCACATCCTGGCCATGGCCCGCGAGAACAACTACGTGCCCGGCTGTTCGCGCGCCGAGGAGGTGGCCGGCACCAATGCGATCAGCCTCGCGCTGATCCAGAAGCGGCCCATCCAGCTCACCGGCGCCGAGCACTGGAACGTGCGCCACCACCTGTGGACCTGTGCCTCGGCGCCGGTGTTCTCGCCCGAGGGCATGCTGCTGGGCACCGTGACCCTGTCGGGCGAGACCATCCACGCCCACCGCCACACGCTGGGCATGGTGATCTCGGCGGCCGAGGCGATCCACGAGCGCCTGCGCGAGCGCGAGACCGCCGAGGAGAAGCACGGCATCGACGTCATGCTCGCCTCGGTGCTGGGCAGCGTGTCCGAGGCCATCATCACCATCGACGCGGCGGGGATCGTCACCAACATCAATCCGGCCGCCTGCAAGGCGCTCGCCGTCGAGCCCGGCGAGGCCGCGGGCAAGCCCCTGCCGCGGCTGTTTCCGGCGCACCCCGAACTGGCCGGCCTGCTGCCGCTCGAACGCGACTGCCCCACCTTCGAGGTGACCGCCGAGCGCCCGGCCGGGCGCGCCCACTTCGTCATCACCCCTTACCTGATGCTCGCCGGCGAGGCCGCCACCGGGGCCATCCTGGCGCTGCGCGAACGGCGCGAGTTCCTCAACGAGGTGCGCGGCTTGTCGGGCCTGAACGCGGTGTTCAACTTCGAGGACATCGTCGGCCAGTCGCCCGCGCTGCTGCGCCAGATCGAACTGGCGCGCGTGGCCGCGCGCCAGAGCACGCGCATCCTGATCCTGGGCGAGACGGGCACCGGCAAGGAGCTCTTCGCCCAGTCCATCCACAACTGTTCGCAGCGCCGCCACGGGCCGTTCGTCGCGCTCAACTGCGCGGCCATCCCGCGCGAGCTGATGGAGGCGGAGATCTTCGGCTACCGCGGCGGCGCCTTCACCGGCGCGCGCAAGGGCGGGCAGGTGGGCAAGCTGGAGCTGGCCGACGGCGGCACGCTGTTCCTCGACGAGATCAACCAGATGCCGCTGGACCTGCAGTCCAAGCTGCTGCGCGCGCTGCAGGAGGGGGTGGTCACCCGCCTGGGCGACAGCAAGCCGATCCGCGTCGACGTGCGCGTGATCGCCGCGGCCAACGAGGACCTGTACGCCAAGAGCCAGGCCGGCGAGTTCCGCCAGGACCTGTACTACCGGCTCAGCGTGGTCGAGCTGGCGCTGCCGCCGCTGCGCGAGCGCACCGAGGACATCGCCCTGATCGCCCGCCACCTGCTGGCCAAGCTCGGCGAGAAGACCGACCAGCGGGCGCTGGCGCTGTCGCCCGCGGCCGTCGAGCTGCTGCGCGGCTATCCCTGGCCGGGCAACGTGCGCGAACTGGAGAACATCCTCGAGATGGGCGCCATCATGGCCGACGGGCGCACCATCGAGACCGAACACCTCGCCTACCGCATGCGGGAGAGCCCGCTGCGCGATGCGCCGCGCAAGGCACCGGCGCCGGGGCACATCGAATCCCGTCCGGTGCGGGATATCGAGGTGGACATGATCCGCGACGCCATCGAGGAGTTCAACGGCAACATCGAACTGGTCGGGCAGAAGCTCGGGCTTTCGCGTGCGACCGTCTATCGCCGCATGCAGCAGCACGGCATCGTCAAGGCGGTCACCGTCAAGTAGTGCAGTCGCAAAATGCGACGCCTGTGCGAGCGTGATACGGACGTATCACGCTCGCACCTCCCCAGCGAAAAAATTCCTCCAATAATCAGCGCCTTGCACTGGTGCCGTGCATTGGCACAGCCTTTGCTCACTCTGTTCTACGGGAAACCCGGCCCACCGTGCCGGGCTGGATCGCATTCGAACGTTCAAGAGGAGATACGCTGCAATGAACAACCCGCTCTTCAGTCCCATCGAGCTTCGCGGCCTGACGCTCAAGAATCGCCTGGTCGTCTCCCCGATGTGCCAGTACATCTCGGAAAACGGCTCGGCCAACGATTGGCACCTGTATCACCTGGGGAATTTTTCCATCGGCGGATTCGGGCTGGTGATGACCGAGGCGACCAATGTCAATGCGGTCGGCAAGATCACCCACAAGTGCGCGACGCTGTGCTCCGACGAGAACGAGGCGGCGCTGAAGCGCGTCATCGACTTCGCCAGGAAATTCGGCGTGGCAGCCCAGGGGATCCAGCTCGCGCACGCCGGCCGCAAGGGCTCCACGCTGCCGCCCGCGCTCGGCGGGCAGCCGCTGGAGCCCGGCGACGGCGCCTGGGAGACGGTGGCGCCGTCGGCGATCCCCTATGCCGCCGGCTGGCACGTCCCGCGCGCGCTGACCAAGGCCGAGATCCAGCAGTTGCACGACGATTTCGTCGCCTCGGTGCAGCGCGCCGAGCGCGTCGGCTATGACCTGGTCGAGATGCATGCGGGCCATGGTTACCTGACCCACCAGTTCCTCTCCCCCCTGTCGAACCAGCGCACCGACGAATACGGCGGCAGCCTGCAGAACCGCATGCGCTTTGCGCTGGAAACCTTCGAGGCGATGCGCGCCGCGTGGCCCAAGGACAAGCCCCTGGGCGCCCGCGTTTCCGCCTGCGACTGGGTGGAAGGCGGCTGGACGGTGGACGAGAGCGTCGTGTTCGCGCGCGAGCTCAAGAAACTCGGGTGCGACTACATCGACGTTTCCAGCGGCGGCCTGCACCCCGCGCAGTCGGTGCCGCTCGCAGCGGGCTATCACGCCGAGATCGCCCGGCGCATCCGGCAGGAAGCCGACATCAAGACGATGGTCGTCGGCTTGATCGCCGATCCGCACGTCGCCGCCGGGATCGTCGAGTCGGGCCAGGCCGATTTCGTCTGCATGGGCCGCGGCGCGATGTGGGATCCGCGCTTCCCCTGGCATGCCGCCGAACTCTTCGGTGCCGAGGCCCAGTATCCCGCCCGTTCCACGCCCTGCCATCCCAAGCTGCGTCCGCAGCTTTTCCCCGACCGCCAGGAAACGCCGGCTTGAATGCCGGCGCGGCGGCAACAGACGATAAACCGAGGAGACAGACATGAAATACAACCGACCGCACGCCACCGCGGCCTGGGGGACGATGGCCAAGGACTGGGAGATGGGCATCGACTATCCCCGCATGGTCAGGGAACGCTTCGAGCGCGCGCAGCAGGCCGTCAAGGCCGCGGGCCTGGGGGCCGCCCTGTGCTTCAACGTGGACAACGTGCGCTACATCACCGGCACCCACATCGGCGAATGGGTGCGTGACAAGTTCGACCGCTATGCGCTGTGCCCGCGCGACGGGCAGCCCTATCTGTGGGACCCGGCCCCGCCCGCCAAGCGCATCAGTTCGCCGTGGATCGCCGATCACCTGGCGGCGCCGATCAGCAACATGCAGGGTGCCCTGCCGCCGAAGGTCGGCGCGCAGCAGGACTTTGCCCGCCAGATCAAGAAAATGCTGGTGGACTACGGCATCGACAAGGAGCCGCTGGGCATCGACCTGCTGGAACTGCCCATGCTGCGGGCACTGGAGAAGGAAGGCATCGAGGTGGTCGATGGCCAGCAGGCCATGCTGGACGCCCGCGAGGTCAAGACGCAGGACGAGATCCAGTGCCTCAAGGTCGCCGCGGCGATGGTGGATGCCACCTACTACGACATCTGCAAGGCCATCCGCCCGGGCATCCGCGAGAACGAACTGGTCGCCATTGCCAACGACCGCCTGTTCCGCCTCGGCTCCGAGCGCGTCGAGTGCGTGAATTCGGTGGCCGGCCCGCGCGGCACCCCCCATTCGCACACCTTCTCCGACCGCATCATCCAGCCCGGCGACATGATCTATCTGGACATCATGCATTCGTTCAACGGCTACCGCACCTGCTACTACCGCACCTTCGTGTGCGGCGAGCCGAACAGGCACCAGATCGAAGCCTACGATCTCGCCTCCAAGTGGATCAGCGCCTCGATCGACGCAATCAAGCCCGGCGCGACCGTCGAGGAAGTGGCGAGCGTATGGCCCGCGGCGCAGGAGTTCGGCTATGCCAACGAAGAGGAGGCCTTCCTGCTGCAGTACGGCCACGGCATCGGCCTGAGCCTGTGGGAGCGCCCGATCATCAGCCGGCGCTTCTCCGGGCAGAACACGGTGCTCAAGGAAGGCATGGTGTTCGCCGTCGAAACCTGGAAGGGCGCCGCCGACGGTTCGGGCGCGGCGCGCATCGAGGAGGAAGTGGTGGTGACCAAGGACGGCTGCGAGGTCATCACCAACTTCCCCTCGGACCGCCTGATCTCCTGCGGCCTGCCCGGTTGCGATGTGTTCTGAGGCGGTTCGCGGCCGCCTGGTGCACAGCCCCGGGCAGACGCCCGTCTGCCCGGCGCGGCACACGCTCACCGAAGCCCGCGCGCTGGTCAATGGCAAGACCGTCGGCGCGAGCCAGGTCGAACTCTACCTGGTGGAAATCCACCCGGGCGGAGAAGGGCTGGAAGACCGCCACCCCGGATGCGAGCACGGCTTCTTCATCCTCGATGGCGAAGGCGAAGCGTACGTGGAAGGCGAGCGTTTCACCCTGCGGCCGGAGGACAGCCTGTTCATTCCGCCCGGCGCGCGGCATTCCGTCAGGCCGGCCGGAGCGCAGTCCCTGAAGATGATCGTGTTCATGGCACCGCAGCGCTGACGTGCCGGTGCCCCCAACCTGCTCTGCTGATACCCGAAGGAACGACAATGGCATTCAGTGTTTCGGCATTCGATCTTACCAATGGCGCGGTGCTGCTCCGGGTCATCTGCGGCCTGTTCTTCTTTCCCCACATCTATTTCAAGATCGTGGGCAACCCGCCGCCGGCGCTGGGCTTCTTCAAGGCGGCCGGGTTCAGGCCCGCGGGCTTCTGGATGCGGGTCGCGCTGGTCGTCGAACTGGCGGCGGCCGTGGCGCTGCTGTTCGGCGTCTATACCCAATGGGCCGCGCTCCTTGCCGCGGCGAGCCTGCTGGTGGCGGCGATCGCGGTCTGTTTCTCGAACCGCTGCGTGAAGTGGCTGTGGAACCTCAACGGCATGGAATTCCCGCTCTTCTGGGCGCTGTGCTGCGTGGTGGTGGCCATGCTGTACTGGGGGCAGCCATGAGTGCGCAGCCCGCCGCCCATGCCACCCATGCCGCCAACGCTCCGCGGGTCGGCTGGATCGGCCTGGGCAAGATGGGGACCCCGATGGCGGCCAATCTGCTGGCCGCCGGCTTCGCGCTGCGGGTCTACAACCGCTCGCCGGCGCGCGCCGCAGCCCTGCTGGAAAAGGGCGCCACACTCGCGCCGTCGGTGCCGCTGCTGGCGCAGGAATGCGACGTGGTGATCTCCATGGTCAGCGACGACCCGGCGCTGCAGGACGTCGCGCTGAACGAGGGCGGCCTGTTCGCAGCCGCCGCGCCGGGGCTGGTCTTCATCGACATGAGCACCGTCTCCCCCGCCCTGTCGGCACGGGTTGCCGAAGCGGCGCGGCAGCGGGGCATCGATTACCTGCGCGCCCCGGTGTCCGGCAGTACCGCGACCGCGGCCGCCGGTGCGCTCACCATCCTGGCCTCCGGGCCGCAGGATGCCTACGACCGCTGCACCCCGCTGCTGCAGGCGATGGGCAGCAAGCTGCACTACCTCGGCCCGGCCGAGCAGGCGCGCTACCTGAAGGTCGCCATCAACATGATGGTCGGCGTCACCGCCGCCATGCTGGGCGAGGCGCTGGTGCTGGGCGAGCGCGGCGGGGTGGACTGGCAGCAGATGATCGAGGTCATCAACAGCAGCGTGGTCGCATCGCCGCTGCTCGGCTACAAGACCGCGATGCTGGCCACGCGCGACTTCGCGCCGATGTTCACCGCGGCACAGATGGCCAAGGACTTCGACCTCGCACTCGATGCGGGGCGCAATGCCAACGTACCCATGCCGCTCGCCGCGGTGTCGCGCCAGTTCCTCGGGGCGATGATCGCCTCGGGACGGGGGGAGATGGATTTCTTTGCCTACGTGACCCTGCTGGAGGAGCTTGCCGGCATCGGGGACGCGGGCGATCGGGCTTGAGGAGCTACGACATGCTGAATCTGAACGACGCCGCGCTGTTCCGCCAGCAGTGCTACATCGACGGTGCCTGGCGCGACGCCGACGGCGGCGGGACGCAGCGCGTCGCCAATCCATCCACGGGCGCGGCGCTCGGCACCACGCCGCGCATGGGCGCCGCCGAAACCCGGCGCGCGATCGCGGCCGCCGAGGCGGCCTGGCCGGCGTGGCGCGCGAAGACCGCCAAGGAGCGCGCGGCGATCCTGCGCACGTGGTACGAACTGATGCTGGCCCACCAGGAGGACCTCGCGGCGCTGCTGACCGCCGAGCAGGGCAAGCCGCTGGCCGAGGCGCGCGGGGAGATCCTGTACGGCGCGTCCTTCATCGAATGGTTCGCCGAGGAAGCCAAGCGCATCTACGGCGACACCATTCCGCAGCCCGCCGCGGGGCGGCGGCTGGTCGTCGTCAAGCAGCCGGTGGGCGTGGTCGCGGCCATCACGCCATGGAACTTCCCCAATGCGATGATCACCCGCAAGGCCGGCCCCGCGCTGGCGGCGGGCTGCACGGTGGTGGTCAAGCCGGCCAGCCAGACGCCCTACTCCGCGCTCGCCCTGGCCGAGCTCGCGGCGCGCGCCGGCATTCCGCGCGGCGTGTTCAACGTCGTCACCGGCGCCGCCGGGGCGATCGGCGGCGAACTCACCGCGAACCCGGCGGTGCGCAAGCTCTCCTTCACCGGATCGACCGAAATCGGCCGGGAACTGATGGCGCAAAGCGCCGCGACGGTGAAGAAGATCTCCCTCGAACTCGGCGGCAACGCACCGTTCATCGTCTTCGACGACGCCGACCTGGATGCGGCGGTGGCGGGCGCCATCGCATCGAAGTACCGCAACACCGGCCAGACCTGCGTATGCACCAACCGGCTGCTGGTGCAGGCCGGCATCTATGACGAATTCGCGCGCCGGCTGGCCGAGGCGGTGTCCGGCCTGAAGGTCGCCGACGGCTTCGAGCCGGGCTCGCAGCAGGGGCCGCTGATCGACGAGGCGGCGGTGGCGAAGGTCGAGGCCCACATCGGCGATGCCGTCGCCAAGGGGGCGCGGATCGTGGCCGGCGGCAAGCGGCACGCGCTCGGCGGCACGTTCTTCGAGCCGACCGTGCTGGCCGACGTCACCCCGGAGATGGCGGTTGCGCGCGAGGAAACCTTCGGCCCGGTGGCGCCGCTGTTCCGCTTCGACACCGAGGAGGAGGCCATCCGCCTGGCCAACGACACCGAGTTCGGCCTGGCGTCGTACTTCTACTCGCGCGACATCGGCCGGGTGTGGCGCGTCGCGGAGGCGCTGGAGTACGGCATGGTGGGCATCAACGAGGGGCTGATCTCCACCGAGGTGGCGCCTTTCGGCGGCATCAAGCAGTCGGGCCTGGGGCGCGAGGGGTCGAAGTACGGCATCGAGGAGTATCTCGAGGTCAAGTACCTGTGCATGGGCGGCATCGGCGCCTGACATTCGAGGAAACCATGGCCAGAACCCCCGTCACCCTCCTCACCGGCTTCCTGGGGAGCGGCAAGACGACGCTGCTGAACCGGGCGCTGCGTGATCCGCGCTTGCGCGGCACGGTGGTCATCGTCAATGAATTCGGCGAGATCGGCCTGGACCATGAACTGATCGAGGCCAGCAGCGATGCCGTGGTGCTGCTGCAGAACGGCTGCCTGTGCTGCTCGGTGCGCGGCGATCTGGTCAACACCCTGATCGACCTGCACCAGCGGCAGTTGCAGGGCGAACTGCCGGCATTCGACCACGTCGTCATCGAGACCTCGGGGCTGGCGGAGCCCACGCCGGTGGCCGAAGTCCTGCTTGCCGCAGCGGGGGTCAAGCCGTGTTTCAGCCTGGCCGGGATCGTCGCCACCGTCGATGCGGTCAATGGGCAGGACACGCTCGACGCCCATGAACAGTCCGTCAAGCAGGTCGCGCTGGCGGACCGCATCGTGGTGACCAAGTCGGACCTGCACGCCGACGACGGGTTGATCGAGCGCCTGAAGCGGCTCAATCCCGCGTCCGAGGTGGTGGATGTCCATGAGGCCGACCCGGCCGCCCTGATCCGCGCCTCCCACGGCAGCGGGTTCGAGCCGGGATGGCGGCCGGCCGCCCCGGCGCCGCACCGCCCGGGCCTGCGCGGCCAGGACGCCCGGAGCCGGCACGACGAGCGGATCGGACGCTTCTCCATCGTCCGGGACGAGCCCTGGGACCTGGACATGCTCAGGCTCTTCCTCGACGCCCTGGCGGCCAACGCGGGGCCGGCGCTGCTCCGCGTCAAGGGGATCATCAACGTCGAGGGCTCGCCCGAGCGCCCGGCGGTGATCCACGGCGCGCAGCAGCTCGTGCACAGCCTGGCGTGGCTCGACCGCTGGCCAAGCGAGGATCGGCGCACGCGGATCGTCTTCATCACCCTGGACCAGGCGGCCGGCGACATCGAGGAACTGGTCGCCGACATCGAGCGGCTCTCCCGGCGGACGCGCGCGGCGCGCGAACGCGCGGCCCGCCCGCATGACGGGGTGCGGCAATGAAGGCGGCCGCGCACGGCCTCGCGGTGCGCAGGGACTTCGAAGTCATCTCCCTGGTGGGCCTGGCGCATGCGGTGTCGCACTTCTTCCAGATGGTGCTGCCGCCGCTTTTCCCGTGGCTCATGGACGAGTTCTCCCTCAGCTTCACCTCGGCCGGACTGCTGATGAGCACGCTTTTCGTCGTCTCCGGCATCGGCCAGGCGGTGGCCGGGTTCGCCGTCGACCGCTTCGGCGCGCATCGGGTGCTGCTGGCGGGCCTCGCGCTCCTTGGCGCGTCCGGCCTGCTGCTGGCCGCCGCACGGGACACCGGCATGCTGTTCCTCGCCGCGGCCGTCGCCGGGCTCGGCAACGCGGTCTTCCACCCCGCCGACTACACCTTGCTGAACAAGCGGGTCTCGCCCTCGCGTCTCGGCCATGCCTTCTCCACGCACGGCCTCGCCGGCACGCTCGGCTGGGCGGCGGCGCCCGTGCTGATGTTCGCCGTCGCCAGCGCCGCATCCTGGCGCGTCGCGGCGCTGGCCGCGGCGGTGGTGGTGGTCCTGCCCCTCGCGCTGCTCGCCTGGCGCGGCGACCAGGCGGCGCCCGCCGGGGACGCGGATCATCCGGCCGGCAAGGCGCCGGGGACGCGGGGCCGGGCGTTCGGCTTCCTCGCCGCGCGCGAGGTATGGATGTGCTTCGCCTTCTTCCTGTGCTGGACGCTCGCCTTCAGCGCCGTGCAGAACTACCTGGCGCCCGCCCTGGGGCAGATCTATGCGCTCTCGCTGTCGGTCGCCACCTCGGCCGTCAGCGCCTACATGCTGGGCAGCGCGGCGGGCATGCTGGGCGGCGGGTTTCTCGTGGCCGGACCCGCGCCCGACCGCATCGTCGCGGCGGGTCTGGCCGCCGCGTCGGCCATCGCCCTGGTCCTGGCGAGCGGCCTGTCCCTGCCGGTCCTGGTGCTGCCGCTGATGGCGGCGATGGGCTTCTTTGCCGGCCTGGCCGGGCCGTCGCGCGACATGCTGGTGCGCAAATCGGCGGTTTCCGGCGCCGGCGCCGCGTCGTACGGCCGGGTATACGGATTCGTCTACTCGGGGCTGGATACCGGCCTCGCCGTCTCGCCACTGATCTTCGGCCGCCTGATGGACGGCGCGCAACTGCACGAGGTCATGGTGGGGGTGGCCGTGTTCCAGGGCCTGGCGATCCTGGCCGCGCTGCGGGTCGGCCGGCGGCTTCCGCTTGCGGCGAGGCCATCCTAAAAATGAAACACACCACGCCTGCGCCGTGCGCAAACCCCTCCCCCCTCGCGGGGAAAGGAAGCCAGGCCGTGCCGCGTTTCATGCGCCGTGGGTCGCGCCACGCGCGGTGGAACAACTGAGATGGTAACGACCATCCTGCAAGACCGCTTCGGCAGGCGCATCGACTACCTGCGGCTGTCGGTCACCGACCGCTGCGACCTGCGCTGCACCTACTGCATCCCGGAAGGGTTCAAGGGTTTCAACGAACCGGACGACTGGCTCGGCAGCGCGGAGATCCTGCGCATCGCGGAGGTCTTCGTCCGCCTGGGGGTGGGCAAGATCCGCCTGACCGGGGGCGAGCCGCTCACCCGCAGGCACATCGTGGAGATCGCCGCCGGGCTCGGACGGCTGCCCGGGATCGAGGACCTGTCCCTGTCGACCAATGCCACCCAGCTCGCCAGGCATGCCGGCGAGCTGCGGCGGGCGGGGGTGGGCCGCCTCAATGTGAGCCTGGATTCGCTGGTGCCGGAACGCTTCGCCCGCATCGCGCGCAGGGACTGCCTCGACCAGGTGCTCGGCGGGCTGATGGCGGCCAGGCGGGAAGGTTTTTCGCCGATCAAGATCAACATGGTCGTCCTCGACGGCGTCAACCTGGACGAGATCGACGCCATGGCGGCCTTCTGCATGCGGCATGGATTCGTCCTGCGGCTGATCGAAACCATGCCGATGGGTTCAAGCGGCCGCGACGCGGGCCATGTGGACCTGGGGCCGGTGCGCGAGCGCCTGCGCAAGCGCTTCGGCCTGCTGGACGGACTGGTGAAAGGCAACGGCCCGGCGCGCTACCTGCAGAGCGCGGACGGCGCCTTCAGCGTCGGCTTCATCACGCCGATCTCCCAGCATTTCTGCGCGGCGTGCAACCGGGTGCGGCTGTCGGCCGACGGCACGCTGTTCCTGTGCCTCGGCCAGGACGAACGGGTGGACTTGCGCGCGCTGCTGCGCGGCGGCGCATCGGACCGGGATCTGGAAGGCGCGATCCGCGGGGCCATCGAGATGAAGCCCGAGCGGCACGAATTCAGCGAGAAACCGCAGCAGGTCCTGCGCTTCATGTCGGCGACCGGCGGATGACCCGCCCCCGCCGCGGCCGGCCGCGGACAGCAAATTCAGGGAGATGACGATGATGCAGAAGGAAATAATCTACTTTGGCGATCCGATGTGCTCGTGGTGCTACGGCTTCACCGGGGTCATCCAGGAAATACGGGCGCGCTACTGCGACCGGGCCGGGGTCCGCCTGGTGATGGGCGGGCTGCGGCCGGACGGCACCCACGTCGTCGACGTGCGCTATCGCGATTTCCTCCGCGGCCACTGGCAGGAGATCGGCCACCGGACGGGGCAGCCGTTCGACCTTTCCATCCTCGACAAGACGGGCTGGATCTACGATACCGAGAAGGCCTGCCGGGCGGTCGTGGCCGTCCGCAAGCTCAGGCCCGAAGCGGAGTGGGCGTATTTCGCCGCGGCCCAGCGCGGCTTCTACCTGGCCAACCACGACCCGAACGACCCGCGCTCCTTTGCGCGCATTGCGGAGACTTTCGGCATCGACCAGGCGCTTTTCCTGGCCACCTACGCCGATGCGGAGACGATCGGGACGACGCGGGCGGATTTCGACTTCGCCCGCAGCGTCGGCGTGAACAGTTTCCCGACGGTCCTGCTGCGGGACGGCGAGGGGCTGGCGGTGCTGACGATCGGCTATCGGCCCCTGCAGGCGCTCCTCGCCCCGCTCGACGCCTGGTGTTCATGAGCTTCGCGCCGGGGAAGGGCCGCCTCAGATCCTGAACCGCCCGACCGAGGCCCGCAAAGCCTCGGCCAGGCCGTTGAGGTCGTCCGCGATGGCGGCCGTCCTGGCCGTTTCGTCGGCATTCCCCCGGTTCATCTGCGCAACGTTGTCGACGCGGGCGGCAACCTCCCCGGCCGCCGCGCTCTGCTCGTTCAAGGACGCCGAGATGCCGTCGATCGCCGCCTTCACCCGCCCGGCATCGTCGCGGATGGCTTCCATCTGCCCGGTCGCCTGATTCGCCAGGGCCTTGCCGTGGTCCACCTGGGGGACGACCGCGGCCATTTCCTCCGCCGCCTCCCGCGCCGATTTCTGCATCTCGGAGACGATGCTCGCGATCTCCTCGGCGGAGCATGTGGTGCGCTCCGCCAGGGAGCGGACTTCGTCGGCCACCACCGCGAAGCCCCTGCCGCCCTCGCCGGCGCGCGCCGCCTCGATCGCCGCGTTCAGCGCAAGCAGGTTGGTCTGGGCCGCCACCTCCTTGATCACCTGGGTGACGATCGAGATGCCGTCCGATTGCCGGCTCAGCCTGGCGATGGTCTCGCCGGCCCGCGCCACCGTATCCGCGATCCGGTCGATTTCCCCGGCCGCGCCGAAGATGACCTCCCTGCCTTCATCGGCCCCGCCGCCCGCGCGGCGCGCGCACTCGAGGGCCTGCCGCGACGCCGCCGAGATGCGGCCGATGGTTGCCGTCATCTGCTGGATGGCCTCGGCGATCGCGGACACCTCCCGGCTCTGGATGCGGGAAGAATCCGACACGTGGCCGGCGGCGCCCGCCACCTGCCGGACGGCCGCGGAGATCCGCGCGGCGTTGCCCGAGACCTCCTGCAGGGAATGCTGCACTTCTCCCAGCAAGGCATTGAATGCCCCCGCCGCCTCGGCCACTTCGTCCTTTCCGCGGACCGCCAGACGGGCCGAGAAATCGTTTTCCGCGGACACCAGGATCATCGTCCGCCGCAGCCGGTCCAGGGAACCGGTGACGCTGCGTATGATCAGCCAGGCCATGAGCGCGAGCCCGGCCAGGGCGCCCGCAAACACCAGGACGATGACGACCCTGGCCGCCGTCTTCGTGGCCTCGCCCGCCTCCCTCGCCTGCCGGGCGTGGCGTTCGTTGAATTCGAGCAGCGCATCCAGCCCGGCGCCCATCTTCCGCAGGGTGTCGATCGAGTCGTCGTCCTGCCGGTGCAGGACGGAGATGCCGACGGGCACCTTGCTCCATTGGTCCGTGTCGCTCAATTCGCCCAGGCGCTGCACGATCTCGTCGTTCAGGACCCCGTACCTGTTCCAGTCCTCCTCGAACTCGCGCCACGAGGCGGCCTCTTCCGCCGTCTTCGGCAGCGCCGAGAACCGTTCATAGGCTGCCTGCGCGCTGCGGTCGGCTGCCTGCTTGTTCCTGAGGACGTCGGCGAAAAAGGCGTGCGCCTCCTGCACCGCGTCCCGGGGGTCCAGGAAGTCGAACTGGGCGTAGTCCCAGGAGCGCGCGCGCCGGATCTCGCCGACGGAAAGCAGTTGCGAGGTATGCAGCGTCATCAGGGCACCGCTGGACGCGCTCCGGTCGCTCACGGTATCCAGCGCCCTCCCCAGGGAGCTCACGCCCTGCCAGCCCGTCACGCAGACCGCGCCCAGCAGGGTCAGCGACAGCAGGATCAGCAGGATGAATTTCGTCCTGATCGAAAAGCGGTCCATCGAGTCCTGGTCTCCCGTCAGCGCGCGGTGACTGCCTTGACGATGCCGTGCTGCTGCATGCGGCGGTAGAGGGTGCTGCGCGACAGCCCGAGCCGGCGCGCGGCTTCGCCGACGTTGCCGTTGCACCCTTCGATGGCGCTGCGGATCATGTCCAGTTCGATCGCCCCCATCGTCTGCGCCCGCTCCCGGGGCGGCAGCGGCCGCGCCGCTGGCGGCGGCGCGGCCGTACGCATGCGGTAGGCGAGGTGTTCGGTCTCGATGGTGCGCCCGTCGGCCATGATGGCGCCCATCTCGAGGATGTTCTCCAGCTCGCGCACGTTGCCCGGCCAGGGATAGCCGCGCAGCAGCTCGACGGCCGCGGGCGACAGCGCCAGCGCCCGCTGGCCGGTCTTCTCGCCGAGCTTGGCCAGCAGGTGGCGGGCGATCAGCGCGATGTCCTCGGTGCGCTCGCGCAGCGGCGGCAGCGCCAGCTCGACCACGCTGAGCCGGTAGTACAGGTCCTGGCGGAACTCGCCGGCCTGGCTCTTGGCGTACAGGTCCTCGTTGGCCGCGGCGATCACGCGCACATCGACGCGGATCGGCTTGCTGTCGCCCAGGCGGGTGACCACCCCCTCCTGCAGCGCGCGCAGCAGCTTGGACTGCAGGTCCAGCGGCATCTGGTTGATCTCGTCGAGGAACAGCGTGCCGCCGTCGGCCAGCTCCAGCTTGCCCACCTGCCCGCCCTTGCGCGCGCCGGTGAAGGCGCCGCCGCGGTAGCCGAAGATCTCCGCCTCCATCAGCTCGCGCGGGATGGCCGCGCAGTTGAGCGCGACGAACGGCCCGTGGCGGCGCTGCGAACAGTTGTGGATGGACTGGGCGAAGAGCTCCTTGCCGGTGCCCGTCTCGCCCAGGATCAGGATGCGCGTGCTCTGGCGCGCGGCCACGCGCGCCAGTTCGATCTGGCGCAGCAGCGCGGGCGACTGGCCGACGATGTCCTCGAAGTTGAACACCGCGTTCAGGCCCGACAAGCCGCGCACCTCGTTGAGGAACTCGCGCCGTTCGCGCAGCGCCAGGATGGCCCCGGTAGCGGCCTCGCCGGCGAGCATCACGTAGGGGGTGATGACGAAGTGGGCGCGCCCGGCCGGACGCTCGGCGGTCACCTCGAAGGTGGGGCAGTCGCGTTCGAGCGGCAGCAGGCCGGCCAGTTCGGGGTGCGCCGGGAACAGCCGCGGCAGGGGCTTGCCCGCGGCCTCGCCGGGCTCGACGGCGAGCGCCTTGCAGGCGGCCGGATTGATGTTGGTGACGATCCCCGCCGCGTCGATGGTGATGATGGCCTCGGACACGCTGCCCAGCACCGAGGCGAGCATGACGTCGATGCCGTGCTTCTCCTCGGCGGTCTCGCGCTCGCGCAGGCGCTCGTGGATCGCCTCGGCCGCCGAGATCACCATGCCCAGCGTGTGGCGGTGGGCGTGGATGGTCTCGCCCGACAGGGTCACGGTGCCCAGCAGCATGCCCTCGGGCGAGAACACCGGCGCCGAGGCGCAGGTCCACAGGTGGTGGCGCACGTTCCAGTGCTCGGCGCCGGTGAGCTGGATGGGGCGCTTCTGGATCAGCGCGAGGCTGATCGCATTGGTGCCGGCCACCTCCTCGGCGCGCGAGCAGCCGGGCACGTAGTTGTTCTCGCGGGCCATGGCCAGGATGTGCTCGTCGCCGAAGACGTCGAGCACCACGCCGCTGCGCTCGGTGAGCACGAGGATGAAGCCGGTGCCCTGGACGGCGGTCTTGAGAAAGCGCATGAACGGCAGCGCGGTCTCCATCAGCACGCGGTTGTCCTCGCGCACCGCCGCCAGGCGCCGCGCATCGAGCATCACCGGCAGCTTGGGCGCGCGCGGGTCGATCCCCAGCACGCGGCAGCGCTGCCACGACTGCGCCACCTCCGGGCGCACCAGCGAATCGTCGACCTCGCCCGTGTCCACGAAACGGTGCCACTCGGCCTGCGTGCTGGCGAGAAAACGTTCCCTGTTCATCATCGGCTCCCGGCGCGCGCCCCGCGGACGGCTCAGATGTGGATCGCCCGGCCGTAGGCTGCCAGGGCTGACTCGTGCAGCATTTCCGACAGCGTGGGGTGGGGGAACACGGTGTGCATCAGTTCGGCCTCGGTGGTCTCCAGGGTCTTGCCGATGGCGTAGCCCTGGATGAGTTCCGTGACTTCCGCGCCGACCATGTGGGCGCCGAGCAGCTCGCCCGTCGCCGCATCGAAGACGGTCTTGATGAAGCCCTCCGTTTCCCCCAGCGCAATCGCCTTGCCGTTGCCGGCGAAGGGAAAGCGCCCCACCCTGACCTCGCGGCCGCCCTCCTTCGCCTGCGCTTCGGTGAGGCCGATGCTGGCAACCTGGGGGCGGCTGTAGGTGCACCCGGGAATCCGCGTCCGGTCGAGCGGATGCAGCCCCTCGACGCCGGCGATGCGCTCGGCGCACAGCATGCCTTCGTGGCTCGCCTTGTGCGCCAGCCAGGGGGCCCCCGCCACGTCGCCGATGGCGTATACGCCGGGCTCTCCGGTGCGGCACCATGCGTCGGTGACGATGTGGCGCTTGTCCACCTGCACGCCGGTGCCTTCCAGGCCGAGATGCTCCACGTTGCCGACGATCCCCACCGCGGCGATCACGCGCTCGGCGGCGATCTCGACCTGCGCGCCCTTGACGTCCACCCGCGCCACGACGCTGTCGGCCCGCTTCTCCAGCGACACCACGGTGGCCGAGGTGAGGATCTGCATGCCCTGGCGTTCGAAGGCCTTGCGGGCGAAGTCGGAGACTTCGGCATCCTCGACGGGCAGGATCCGCGCCTGCACCTCGACCACGGTCACCTCGGCGCCGAGGGTACGGTAGAAGCTCGCGAATTCGATGCCGATGGCGCCGGAGCCGACCACCAGCAGGGATTTCGGCATCCGCGCGGGGGTCATCGCTTCCTTGTAGCTCCAGACCAGGCGGCCGTCCGGCTCCACGGGCGCCAGGGCGCGCGCCCGCGCGCCGGTGGCGAGGATGACGTGGGACGAGCCGATCTCCAGCGCCCCGGCCCGCCCCTCGACGTGCACGGCGCCCGGCCCGGCGAGGCGGGCGCTGCCGTCGAACACCTGCACCTCGTTCTTCTTCAGCAGGTGCTTGACGCCGCCGTTCAGCTGGGCCGCCACCGCGCGCGAGCGCGCCACGATCTTCGCCAGGTCGAACGAGACCTCCCGCGCTTCGAGGCCGAACGAGCCGGCGTGCCTGAAGTGGTCGAAGACCTCCGCCGAGCGCAGCAGGGCCTTGGTCGGTATGCACCCCCAGTTGAGGCAGATGCCCCCCAGGTGCTCGCGCTCCACCAAGGCCGTGCGCAGGCCCAGCTGGGCGGCGCGGATCGCCGCCACGTAGCCGCCGGGCCCGCCGCCGATCACGGTGAGGTCGAATTTTTCCTGCGTCATCCTGGCGCCTCCTATGCGAGCAGACCGAACGGGTTTTCCAGCAGCCCCTTGAAGGCAGCCAGGAATTCCGCGCCGACGGCGCCGTCCACCACGCGGTGATCCACCGACAGCGTGCAGTTCATCACCGTGGCGGGGACGATCGCGTCGCCCTCGACCACGGGCCGCTTCCGTGCCGCGCCGACGGCCAGGATGCAGGCCTGGGGCGGATTGATGATCGCGGCGAAGCTGTCCACGCCGTACATGCCCAGATTGGACAGGGTGAAGCCGCCGCCCTGGTATTCGTCGGGCCGCAGCTTGCCCTGGCGGGCGCGTTCGGCGAGGTCCTTCACTTCGGCCGAGATCGTGCCGATGCTCTTCGCGCCGGCCTGCCGCAACACCGGCGTGATGAGGCCGCCGGGCGTCGCCACCGCGACCGCGACGTCGATCTCGCGGTAGCGGCGGATGCCGTCGGCGCCCCACGAGGCATTGGCTGCGGGCACCCGCTTCAGCGCCGCGGCGACGGCCTTGACGACGAAGTCGTTCACCGACAGCTTCACCCCCTCCAGCGCCCCGTTGAGCTGCTGGCGCAGGGCCAGCAGCGCGTCGAGCCGGCAGTCGACCGACAGATAGAAGTGCGGCACCTGCTGCTTGGATTCGCTCAGCCGCTGCGCGATCACGCGCCGCATCGAGGTGTGCGGGACGAGCTCGTAGCCGGCCTCGGCGGCCGTCGGCGGAACGGCCTCCACGGCGCTGGCCGAAGACGGCGCCGCAGCGGCGGGCTCGGCCCGGGCCTCGGCCGCCAGGGCGGTGTCGATGTCCCGTTTGACGATGCGCCCGCGCGGCCCGGAACCGCCGATCGCCGCCAGGTCGAGGCCATTGGCCAGGGCCAGCCGGCGCGCCAGCGGGCTGGCGAAGATGCGCGCGCCGTCGCGCCCGGGCGATGCCTGCCGCGCTGGCGCGGCAGGGGGCGCTGCGGCGGCGGCAGCCTCCTTGCCGTCCGGC
>NZ_SSOC01000009.1 GCF_004801295.1 Pseudothauera nasutitermitis | reverse complement strand
TTAGACGGCGGTAGATAGCTCAGCAGCCGCGTTAACTCCTCTCGCCGATTGACGAAAGGAGATCGACGAGGCGACGGCGGGCCAGAGATTTCGGGAATTTTGGAGGCGACCATAATTCCTAGTTATCGCTTCTCCTTCCCGTTGCCCTCTGTAGTGCCTCCCTCAACCCCTGATTCGTAACATGCGTGTAGATCTCCGTAGTGGAGATGCTCTGGTGCCCGAGCAGTCTCTGGACGTAGCGGATGTCCAGGCCGGATTCCAGCCAGTGGGTCGCGCACGTGTGACGCAACATGTGCGGGGTCAGGTGCTTCTGGACTCCAGCAGCTGCGGAGATCTCTCGAAGAGATTTGCGTATGCGCGGAGGCGTCAGATCGAGTCCGGATCGGGTGATGAACAATTTGTCGCTGGCTGACTCGATCCTTGCCCGCCGTTCGATATAGCGCTGCAGTGAATGCTGGAAGGCGGGGGAGAGCAGGTAGACGATCCGTTGGCGGTTGCCTTTGCCATGAATGGCGATGGTCTGATCGGCCAATGAAACATCGTCGATCTTGATGTTCGACAGCTCGCCTACGCGGATGCCCGTTTCCAGCATCAGCTGGATTGCGGTTTTCTGGCAGAGGACGTCGAACCCGGTTGTGCCATTCGGCGCCGCAACCGCCTTTCTGAGTAATCCAGCCTGCAGCCGGTCCAGGGCGCGCGGAAGTCGCCTGGGCAGGCGGATGCGTTCGTTGAGGCTGTCGAATGGATTTTGCTGGATGATTTCCTCGTCCTTCATCCAGCGGAACAACAGTTTCAGCGTCGCCAGGCGTCGCTTGATCGAGCTTTCCTTGAGCTGGCGCTCTTCGCGCAGGTGCCTGATATATCGGCGTAGATCTTCCTTGCCGACTTCGTTGGCGCGCTTCTGTGGCGGGGTGAGGAAGCGGCAGGCATCGGAAAGGTCGCCGGTGTAGGCGCGCAGCGTGTGTTTCGAAAGGCTGATGGCCGAGCGGCAGTGCCCGAGAAATCGGGCGGATGCTTGGGAAAAACGCATGGGTATGGGCTCCGGGCAAAAAGACCGGATGCTCTTCCCGCCCCCAGGGTTTGTTCAAGTCGCGCAGGCGTTGCGTTCGTTGCGACGTACGTGGATGTCGGGGATGTTGACTACTATATGTAGTTGCCAATCCATGATTTCCGTCAACAAATAGTTGTTCCTGCTTGCCTGTAGGAAGCTCCTGGCGCTACACTGCGAC
Organism: Pseudothauera nasutitermitis; assembly: GCF_004801295.1. Lineage (GTDB taxonomy): Bacteria > Pseudomonadota > Gammaproteobacteria > Burkholderiales > Rhodocyclaceae > Pseudothauera > Pseudothauera nasutitermitis. Next base: position 159,298 of record NZ_SSOC01000009.1, on the reverse strand, counting down.
TCACGCGACGGTTCCCATCTGGGATCAAAAGGGAATCCGGTCGGGGCGGCAGCGAACGCCACCCGATGCCGGAGCTGCCCCCGCAACTGTGGACGGCGAGTCCGCACCGTTTCATGTCACTGGAATATTTTTTCCGGGAAGACCGGTGCCGGGCCAGGACCCGTGAGCCAGGAGACCTGCCGACGCGTCGAATGCCCCTCGCGGGCCATCTTTCTGACCGGAAGCGGGGTGTCTTCGCGGCGGAGCGCACGGCCGGGCCGTGCCGTTTCGCGCCGTGCCGGCACCGCGCTGCCATGCAAAGGGAGTGCAAGCATGCAGGCCGTCGCCAGCCATACCGAAACCGATCGTTCCGCCGCCGTGCGCGGCGCCTCTTCCCTGGCCGAACTGGCCCAGGCCGCGCGCTCGTTCGAAGTGATCCGCCGCAACGGCGCCATCGTGCCGTTCAACGCCGAGAAGATCGCCCTGGCGATGACCAAGGCCTTCGTCGCGGTGGAAGGCGGGCAGGGCGGTGCTTCGGCGCGTGTGCGCGATCTGGTGGCGCGCCTGACCGCCACCGTGGTGCAGGCGCTCACCCGCCGGCTGCCCGGCGGCGGTACCGTGCATATCGAGGACATCCAGGATCAGGTGGAACTGGCGCTGATGCGCGAAGGCTGCCAGGACGTGGCGCGCGCCTACGTGCTGTACCGCGAGCGCCGCGCCGCCGAGCGCGCCGCCGCCGCGGCCCAGGCGGGGGAATCCGCCGCGGCGGAAACCCTGCTGCACGCCACCGACGGCGAACGCCGCATTCCGCTGGAGCGCGCCGCGCTGCGCGCGCGCTGCGCCGAGGCCTGCGAGGGGCTGAGCGGCGTTTCTGCCGACACGGTGCTGGAACATGCGCTGGCCAACCTGTACGACGGCGTGCCGCTGGCCGCGGTACGCCAGTCGCTGGTGCTGGCCGCGCGCACGCTGATCGAGCGCGAGCCGGACTACGCCAAGGTGGCCGCCCGCCTGCTGCTCGACAGCCTGCGCGTGGAAGTGCTGGGCCGAGCCACCAGCCATGCCGAGATGGCGGCCGGCTACGCGGAGTGCTTCCCTGCGTTGATCCGCCGTGGCGTGGAGGCCGGCCTGCTCGACCCGCGCCTGGGCGAATACGACCTGGAGCGTCTGGCCGCCGCGCTGGATGCCGGCAACGACCTGCGCTTCAACTACCTCGGCCTGCAGACCCTGTACGACCGCTACTTCCTGCACGTGAACGATGTGCGCATCGAACTGCCGCAGACCTTCTTCATGCGCGTGGCGATGGGTCTGGCGCTCAACGAGATCGACCGCGAGACGCGCGCCATCGAGTTCTACCGCCTGCTCTCCAGCTTCGACTTCATGAGCAGCACGCCCACGCTGTTCAATGCCGGCACGCAGCATTCGCAGCTGTCCTCGTGCTACCTCACCACGGTGGCCGATGACCTGGAAGGCATCTACCAGGCCATCAAGGAAAACGCCTTGCTGCAGAAGTTCGCCGGCGGCCTGGGCAACGACTGGACCCCGGTGCGCGCGCTGGGCAGCCTGATCCGTGGCACCAACGGCAAGAGCCAGGGGGTGATCCCCTTCCTCAAGGTGGTCAATGACACCGCCGTGGCGGTGAACCAGGGCGGCAAGCGCAAGGGCGCGGTGTGCGCCTACCTGGAAACCTGGCACCTGGACATCGAGGAGTTTCTGGAGCTGCGCAAGAACACCGGCGACGAGCGCCGCCGCACCCACGACATGAACACCGCCAACTGGATTCCCGACCTGTTCATGAAGCGGGTCATGGAAGGCGGCGAGTGGACGCTGTTCTCGCCGGTGGATGTGCCCGATCTGCACGACCGCTTCGGCACCGACTTCGAGGCCGCCTACACCGCCTACGAGGCCAAGGCCGCGCGCGGTGAGCTGAAGCTGTTCAAGAAGATCCCCGCGCTGCAACTGTGGCGCAAGATGCTCACCATGCTGTTCGAGACCGGGCATCCGTGGATCACCTTCAAGGACGCCTGCAACGTGCGCAGCCCGCAGCAGCACGTGGGCGTGGTGCATAGCTCCAACCTGTGCACGGAAATCACCCTGAACACCTCGGCCGACGAGACGGCGGTGTGCAACCTGGGCTCGGTGAACCTGCCGGCGCATCTGGTGCAGGGCGCGGACGGCCAATGGACGCTGGACCACGACAAGCTGGCGCGTACCGTGCGCACCGCCATGCGCATGCTCGACAACGTCGTCGACATCAACTACTACGCCACGCCCAAGGCGCGCACCTCCAACCTGCGCCACCGCCCGGTGGGCCTGGGGCTGATGGGTTTCGCCGACTGCTTGCACCGCATGGGCGTGGCCTACGCCTCCGACGGCGCGGTGGAATTCGCCGACCGCTCCACCGAGGCGCTGTGCTACTACGCCTATCAGGCTTCCACCGAACTGGCCGAGGAGCGCGGGCGCTATTCCAGCTACGAAGGCAGCCTGTGGTCGCGCGGCGTGCTGCCGGCCGACACCCTGGAACTGCTGGCCGAATCGCGCGGCGGCTTTGTCGAGGTGGAGCGCGGCGGCCAACTGGACTGGGATGCGCTGCGTGCCCGCATCGCCCGCCACGGCATGCGCAACTCCAACTGCGTGGCCATCGCGCCCACCGCCACCATCGCCAACATCATCGGCGTGTCGGCCTCCATCGAGCCGGACTACCAGAATCTCTATGTCAAATCCAACCTGTCGGGCGAATTCACCATCGTCAATGAATATCTGGTGAACGAGCTGAAGGCGCTCGACCTGTGGGACGACGTGATGATCGCCGACCTGAAGTACTTCGACGGCTCGCTGGCCCCCATCGACCGCGTCCCGGACGAACTCAAGGCGCGCTACGCCACCGCCTTCGAGATCGACCCGTCGTGGCTGGTCGAGGCCGCCGCGCGCCGGCAGAAGTGGATCGACCAGGCGCAGTCGCTCAACCTGTACGTGGCCGCGCCCTCCGGCCGCAAGCTCGACGAACTGTACCGCCTGGCCTGGACGCGCGGCCTGAAGACCACCTACTACCTGCGCACCCTGGGCGCCACCGCCATGGAAAAGGCCAGCGTGAACAACGTGGCCGCCGAAGCCGCCGCCGAAGCCAAGTTCTGCTCCATCGACAACCCGGATTGCGAGGCCTGCCAATGAGTTCCGCCCTCCGCTTCGACGACTGGGACGACAAGCCCGCCGCGCCGGCGCCTGCCCAGGCCGCCGCCCCCACGTCCGCACCCGCCGCCGGCGCGGCGCAGCAGCCCGCCGGGGCCGCCGTCCCGCCTGCCGCGCCGCCTGCCGCGCTGGCCCCGGTCAACGCGCAGGACAAGCGCGTGGTCAATGGACACGCCGACATCAACCAGCTGGCGCCGTTCAAGTATCCGTGGGCGTGGGAGTTCTTCCTCAATGCCAACAAGAACCACTGGACGCCGCTGGAAATCTCCATGGCGCAGGACGTGCACGACTACCACCACAAGCTCACGCCGGCCGAGCGCCACGTGTTCGAGAACGTGCTGGCCTACCTGACCACCTCCGACATCCTCGCCATGCGCAACATCGGCCTGGCGGTGATGGAAAAGATGAGCGCGCCGGAATTGCAGATCTACCAGGCCCGCCAGGTGTATGAAGAGGCGCTGCACACCTGGACCTACCAGCACTGCATCGAAAGCCTGGGCCTGGACCAGCAGGAGATCTACAACCGCTACCGCGTGGTGCCGGAAATCCACGGCAAGATCGCCCTGGCCAACCGCCTGCTGGACCGCGTGATGCGTTCCGACTTCGATCTCACCGACCGCGACAACCTGCACGAATTCGCGCTTTCCTACCTGTTCTTCGCCGGCATCTTCGAAGGCTGCTGGTTCTACAACGGCTTCACCCCCATCTTCGCCCTGCAGCGCCGCGGGCTGATGAAGGGCACGGCCGAGCAGCTGCAGTACATCATGCGCGACGAGGTGCTGCACTGCGCCTTCGGCATCCGCGTGGTGCGCCAGTTGCTGCAGGAAGAAGAGCTCAAGCTCGACCCGGCCCGCCTGCGCGCGCTGTGGGACGAAGCCGAGGCCGCCGAGACCGCCTACGCCGGCTACATCCTGCGCGAGCCGATCCTGGGCTACTCGGCGGCGCTGCACCTGGACCAGTTCCGCTTCATCGCCAACCGCCGCGCGCGCCAGCTCGGCCTGGAAGAACCCTTCCCCAGCGCGCAGAACGTGCTGCCGTGGCTGGACGAACAGGCCAATCTGCGCAAGGAGAAGAACTTCTTCGAAACGCGGGTCACCGAATACCAGACCGGCGGGGCGCTGAGCTGGGATTGACCAGCGGCGCGGGGCGGCAACGTACCTGGGGGCGGTCATCGATCGCCCCCGTTTCATCAGGCCGGCCGCGTGCGGTACGGCACACTCGATAGCAGGCTGCGGATTCCATGCTCAAGGTCATCGCTCAGGATTTCATCGACCCCGCGCATCTCGAAGAGGTCATGCCGCTGTACCGCGAACTGGTGGAGAAGACCAGGGCGGAGCCGCTGTGCGTGTCCTATGAACTTTTTGTCGACCAGAAGGCCCCGGGGCATTTCATCTTCATTGAGGAATGGCCGGACCGGGCCGCCCTGGATGCGCACTGCGACACCGAGCACTTCAAGACCCTGGTTCCACGGATAGACCGCTACCAGACGAGGCCGGGCATCTACCTGCTGATGGACGCGTTCGGCTGATTCCGCCGGGCGCCCGGGCGGCTCATTTGCCGCGCGGCGCGCGTACATGCCTGGAGAACCGTTCTTTCCGGCCAGCCGGGCTACTTCTTCTTTTCCTTGCCTTTGCCGGCCTGGCGCGGGCAGCCCTTGCAGGGCTTGCGTTTCTCGCAGCATTTCTTGCTCATCGATCGCTCCTTGATGCCGGAGAAGGGGAAGGCGCCAGGCAGTGGACCGGCGCACCGTGGAGTGTGTTCGATCATACGTGAATGGGAAACGTTCGCAAAAAGTACCCTTGGGCTATTGACGTAATGAAAATCGTTTGCGAATAATAAAACCCATGTCGACGATATGGTTAATCGCCGGCGAGCGGGCGCCGGCTGTGCGCCCAACCCATCCCCGACTCGATAAGGAACGGCAATGGCACGCATCGGATTGTTCTTCGGCACCAACACCGGCAACACCCGCAAGGTGGCCAAGCAGATCAAGAAACGCTTCGACGACGACACGATGGCCGATCCGGTCAACGTCAATCGCATCGAGCCCGGCGATTTCGCCGCCTACGACTACCTGATCCTCGGCACGCCGACGCTGGGCGAAGGGCAGTTGCCGGGTCTGTCGGCGGATGCCGACGCGGAGAGCTGGGAGGAATTCCTGCCGAAGATCGAGGACCTGTCCTTCGAGGGCAAGACCATCGCGCTGTTCGGTCTGGGCGACCAGGTGGCCTACGGCAACGAGTTCGTCGACGCGTTGATCGTGCTGTACGACTTCTTCAGCGAGCGCGGCGCGAAGCTGGTCGGCGCCTGGCCTACCGAGGGCTACGACTTCGCCACCTCCCAGGCGGTGGAGGATGGCCGGTTCGTCGGCCTCGCGCTCGATCTCGACAACCAGGCCGATCAGACCGAGGCGCGGCTGGATGCGTGGCTCAAGCAGATCGCAGCCGATTTCGGCCTGCCGGCCTGAGCGCGGGGAAGACGCACATGGCGATCTATCGGTTCCCGCCGTCGGCGGCGCGTACGCCCGCCGCCGGCGACATCGACGCGGAGGTCGGCCGCGCCCTGGCGCGCACGCTGCATCTGCTCTCCCAGGCCGCGATGGACGGCGTGTGCCGTGGCCGCATGCGCAACCTGGTCGGCCATCTGGCGTGCCTTGCGGAACATCCGGCCGCCGGCGACGCGGTGCGCGAGGCCTGCGGCGCCTTGCTGACGCGCTGGCGCGCGGCACAGCTGGAACACTTCGGCGAGGAGCGCCGCGAGGCCGTCCGGGAGCACTGAAGTGCGATGCGTGCCGTCTCCCGCGCGGGCGGACGGCACGTCCGGAATCAGGCGGCGGTCCAGTGCCCGGACTTGCCGCCCTGCTTTTCCAGCAGACGTACGCCCTCGATGCGCATGCCCCGATCCACGGCCTTGCACATGTCGTAGATGGTGAGCAGCGCCACGCTGGCGGCGGTGAGTGCTTCCATCTCCACCCCGGTGCGCCCGACCGTCTCGGCGGTCACCGTGCAATCCACCGCGCCGGCCGCCTCGTCGAGGGCGAATTCCACCGCCACACGGGTCAGCGCGATGGGGTGGCACAGGGGGATCAGTTCGCTGGCGCGCTTGGAGCCCTGGATGGCGGCGATGCGCGCCACGCCCAGCACGTCCCCCTTCTTTGCGCTGCCGTCGCGCACCATGGCGAAGGTGGCCGGCTCCATGAGGATGCGCCCGGTGGCCACGGCCACGCGGCGGGTTTCCGTCTTGGCGCCGACGTCGACCATGTGGGCCTGGCCTTCGGCATCGAAATGGGTGAGGGAAGGGGGGGAATCGTTCATGCGGGGGAGGGCCGGGCGGTGGGCTACACGCCGATACACTCAGCGCGGAACCGGATGGAAACGAGTTGTATCATAGCACCCGATGATGCGCCGACTTCTCGCCCTGCTGCTGAGCTTCACGCTGGCTTTCCCCGCCACCGCCATCGAGTTGCCCGACCTGGGCGACGTGGCCGCCAGCGACCTCTCCCCGCTTTATGAGCGACGCATCGGCGAATCGATCATGCAGGAAATCCGCTGGCGCGATGCGGCCTACCTGGACGATCCGGAAGTCGAGGAATACCTCAACTGGCTCGGCCGCAAGCTTGCCGTGCACAGCCCCAACCCGCAGCAGTCCTTCGAATTCTTCGGCGTGCGCGACAACACGCTCAACGCCTTTGCCCTGCCGGGCGGCTACATCGGCGTGCATACCGGGCTGATCCTCGCCGCGCAGAGCGAATCCGAACTGGCTTCGGTACTCGGCCACGAAATCGCCCACGTCACCCAGCGCCACATCGCCCAACTGGTCGGCAAGCAAAGCCAGAGCAGCATGGTCATGCTGGCCTCGGTGCTGCTCGCCATCCTCGCCGCGCGCAGTGACTCGCAGGTCAGCGAGGCCGCACTGGCCGCTGGGCAGGCCGGGGCGATCCAGGCCCAACTGGGCTATTCGCGCGACTTCGAGCACGAGGCCGACCGCGTCGGCCTGCAGACGCTGGAAAGCGCCGGCTTCGACGTGCGCGGCATGCCGAGTTTCTTCGAGCGCCTGCAGCGTTCCGGCCGGCTCTACGAGAACAACGCGCCGGCCTATCTGCGCACCCACCCGCTGACCACCGCGCGGATCGCCGACATGGAGAACCGCGTCGGGCAGATGCGCTACCGCCAGGTGGTCGATTCCGACGACTTCCAGTTCGTGCGCGCCAAGCTGCGCGCCGCCGCCGGCACGCCGCTGGACGCGCTGCGCGATCTGGAAAGCCGCGCCGCCGCCCAGCCCGAGGATCGTGCGCTGCGCTACGGCGTGGCACGTGCCCAGTTGCGCGCCGGGCGCATCGACGATGCCCGTGCCACCACCCAGGCGCTGCAGAAGGAAGGCCCTCCGTCCACCTTCCTTGCCAGCCTGGAAGCGGAGATCGATCTGGCCGCGCGCCGCCCCGGCGATGCGGTCAAGACGCTCAAGGAAGCACGCAAGGAATTCCCGGACAGCCCGGTGCTGCGCCAGGCCCTGGTCGATGCGCTGCTGGCCGCCGACCAGCCCGCCGAAGCGCTGGAAATCGCCCGCCCCGCCGTGCAGCGGCGCGCCGACGACGCGCGCATGTGGGAAAGCGTGGCACGTGCCAACGCCGCGCTCGGCAAGCGCACCGCGCAACACCGCGCGCAGGCCGAGGTGTACGTGCTGCGCGGCGCGCTGCCGGCAGCCATCGAACAACTGGAGATCGGCCGCCGCGCGGGCGACGGCGATTTCTTCGATCTTTCCGCCCTCGACGCCCGCCTGCGCGAACTGCAGAACCGCATGCGCGAAGAGCGCGAACAACGCCGCTGAGCGCCTGCGCGCCTTCCGGTACGGCCGCCCAGGCATTAGAATCGGCCGATTCGTTGATCGAGGAATACCGATGGAATTCGACAAGGAAGTGGATGCGCGCGGCCTGAACTGCCCGCTCCCCATTCTGCGCACCAAGAAGGCACTCGCCGAAATGCTGCCCGGCCAGGTGGTCCGCGTGCTGGCCACCGACCCCGGCGCGGCCAAGGACTTCCTGGCCTTCGCCAGGCAGACCGGCAACGAACTGTTGCGCCAGGGCGAGACCGACGACAAGGCGCTGGAGTTCTTCCTGAAGCGCAAGTGACGGATGGGCCGTCGTCGGCCGCTTGCATCGATCTCGAAGGGCCACCCACGGGTGGCCCTTCCGCTTTTGCGGGATGCGTCAGCCCGGATTGTCCGAGCCTCAGGCGGTCCAATGCCCCGGGTGGGCAATCGCACCGGCGTTCGACTTGTCGCTATCCAACGGCCGTTGGATAATGAAGCCGTGCTTTCGCCACGGTGCGAAAGCGGAACGCAGCGTACGGTGGCGCTTTGCCCGGCGCGCTGCGCAGGTACCGCAGGAGCGAAGAAATGCCCAAGCCGTCTTCGTTGAAACCGCTGCAACGCTGTGCGCACGCGGGTCGCCGCTACGCAGCGCTGGCGGCGATGCTGGCGGCGCTCGGCGCCTGCTCGCTGGCGCCGCCCTACACACCACCTGCCGCGCCGGTCGCGGCGCACTATCCGGCCGATGCGGCGCAGGCCGCCGGCGGCACCGCGCAGGCCGCCGACCTGGCCTGGCAGGACTACTTCGCCGATCCCCGTCTGCGCGAACTCATCCAGACCGCGCTGGACAACAGCCGCGACCTGCGCGCCGCCGTGCTGCGCGTCGAGGAGGCGCGCGCAGCCTACGGCATCAGCCGGGCGGACCGCTTCCCCACCATCGCCGTCGGTGCCGACGGCGCGCGCAGCCGCACGCCGGCCGATCTCAACATCACCGGGCAGATCCAGCACAGCGGCCAGTACCAGGTCGGGCTGGGGCTGGCCAGTTGGGAGCTGGATTTCTGGGGGCGGGTGCGCAATCTGGAGGCTGCCGCGCTGGAATCCTTCCTGGCCACCGACGCGGCGCGGCGCGCGGCCACGGTGGGGCTGGTGGCGCAGGTGACCGATGCCTATCTGGGCCTGCGCGAACTGGACGAGCGCATCGTGCTGGCCCGCCGTACCGTGGACACGCGTGAGGAGGCCTACCGCATCTTCCGCCGCCGCGTGGAGGTGGGCGCCACCTCCAAGTTGGATCTGACCCAGGTGGAAACCCTGCTGACCCAGGCCCAGGGCCTGCTCGCGCAACTGGAGCAGGCGCGCGCGCTGCAGGCGCATGCGCTGACCCTGCTGGTGGGCGTGCCGGTGGAACTGGCGCCGCTGGCGGCCGGGCTGGACGACGGGCAGATCCTGCACGAGCTGGATGCCGGGCTGCCTTCCGCGCTGCTCACCGGGCGGCCGGACATCATCGCCGCCGAACACCAGTTGAAGGCCGCCAACGCCAACATTGGCGCGGCGCGCGCGGCCTTCTTCCCGCGTATCGCGCTGACTGCCTCGGCCGGCACCGCGAGCGCCACGCTGGACGGGCTGTTCGAGGCCGGCAGCGGGGCCTGGCGCTTCGCCCCCAGCCTGTCGCTGCCGATCTTCGATGCCGGGCGCAACCGCGCGGCGCTGGATCTGGCCGAGGTGCGCCGCGATCAGGCCGTGGCGGGCTACGAGAAGACCGTGCAGCAGGCCTTCCGCGAGGTGGCCGATGCGCTCGCCACGCGTCACTGGCTGGAAGAGCAGTTGCGCATCCAGCGCGTGGCGCTGGGCGCGCAGAGCGAGCGTGCGCGGCTGGCCAAGCTGCGCTACGACAACGGCGCGGCGCGTTATCTGGAAGTGCTGGATGCGCAGCGCGATCTGCTGACCGTCGAACAGCAGGTGGTGCAGACGCGCCGCGCGCTGCTGTCCAGCCGGGTGGGGCTGTATGCGGCGTTGGGCGGCGGCAGCCGGGCCGCGGTGGACGATTGAAGGAGTGGCGGGAACCATGAACGCATTGCCGAAGAATAAATGGATCGCCGGGGGCGTCGTCGCCGTGGCGCTGGCCGGCGCCTGGTTGGCCTGGAACGCCCTGCGGGCGTCCGGACCGGATGAAGGCTTCGCCAGTGGCAACGGGCGCATCGAGGCCACCGAGATCGACGTGGCCACCAAGTTGCCCGGCCGCGTGGTGGACATCTACGCCGGCGAGGGCGACTTCGTGCAGGCCGGCGCGGTGCTGGCGCAGATGCAGGTGGATGGCCTGAACGCCCAGCGCGACGAGGCGGTGGCCTACCATCAGCAGACCATCAACGCGGTAGGCAGCGCCGAGGCGCAGGTGGCGGTGCGCCAGAGCGATCTGGCCGCCGCCCAGGCGCTGGTGGTGCAGCGCGAGAGCGAGGTGGATGCCGCGCAGCGCCGGCTGGCGCGTTCGCAGACCTTGTCCGCCGAGGGCGCGGCCTCCATCCAGGAACTCGACGACGACCGCGCCCGCGCGCGCAGCGCGGAGGCCGCGCTGAATGCCGCGCGCGCCCAGGTCACCGCCGCGCGCGCTGCGGTGGCGGCCGCCGAGGCGCAACGGGTGGGCGCGCGGTCTACCGTGGAAGCGGCGGCGGCCACCGTGGCGCGCATCGACACCGACATCGCCGACAGCCAGTTGAAGGCGCCGCGCGACGGCCGCGTGCAGTTCCGCGTGGCGCAGCCCGGCGAGGTGCTGGGCGGCGGCGGCAAGGTGCTCAATCTGGTCGACCTGTCCGACGTGTACATGACCTTCTTCCTGCCCGAGACGGTGGCCGGCCGCGTGGCCCTCGGCGCAGAGGCGCGCATCGTGCTGGATGCCGCGCCGCATCTGGTGATTCCCGCCACCATCTCCTTCGTCGCCAGCACCGCGCAGTTCACCCCCAAGACGGTGGAAACTGCCAGCGAGCGGCAGAAGCTGATGTTCCGCGTGCGCGCGCAGATCGCTCCCGAACTGCTGCGCAAGTATCTGGAGCAGGTGAAGACCGGCCTGCCCGGCGTGGCCTGGGTGCGCATCGATCCGCAGGCCGAATGGCCGGCTGAACTGGCGCTGCGGGCTCTGCAATGAACGGCGGGGGCGGCGGCGCTGCGCCGGTCGTCCGCCTGAGCGGGGTGGGGCTGCGCTACGGTGCCACGCAGGCGCTGGCGGGCATCGACCTGGACATTCCCGCCGGCCGCATGGTCGGGCTGATCGGCCCGGACGGGGTGGGCAAGTCCAGCCTGATGTCGCTGGTGGCCGGCGCGCGCGCCGTGCAGCAGGGCAGGGTGGAGGTGCTGGGCGGCGACATGGCCGAGCGCCGCCACCGCGAGGCCTCCTGCCCGCACATCGCCTACATGCCGCAAGGCCTGGGCAAGAATCTCTACCCGACCCTGTCGGTGGAAGAGAACCTGCAGTTCTTCGGCCGCCTGTTCGGGCACGACGCCGCCGAGCGCCGGCGGCGCATCGACGACCTTACCCGCGCCACCGGCCTGTACCCTTTCCTGGCGCGTCCGGCGGGCAAGCTCTCCGGCGGCATGAAGCAGAAGCTGGGGCTGTGCTGCGCGCTGATCCACGACCCGGAACTGCTGATCCTCGACGAGCCGACCACCGGCGTCGATCCGCTCGCGCGCAGCCAGTTCTGGGCGCTGATCGCGCGCATCCGGCGCGGCCGGCCGGGCATGAGCGTGATCGTCGCCACCGCCTACATGGACGAGGCCGAACGCTTCGACTGGCTGGTGGCGATGAACGCCGGCCGCGTGCTGGCCACCGGCACACCGCGCGAACTGCACGCGCGTACCGGTACCGACAATCTGGAGGCCGCCTTCATCGCCCTGCTGCCGGAAGAGGCGCGGCGCGGCCACCGCGCGGTGGAGGTGCCGCCGCTGGCCGACGAGGCGGACGCGCAGATCGCCATCGAGGCGCGCGGGCTGACCATGCGCTTCGGCGATTTCACCGCGGTCGATCAGGTCAGCTTCCGCATCCGCCGGGGGGAGATCTTCGGCTTCCTGGGTTCCAACGGCTGCGGCAAATCGACCACCATGAAGATGCTCACCGGCCTGCTGCCGGCGAGCGAGGGCGAGGCCTGGCTGTTCGGCCACAAGGTGGATGCGCGCGACATCGACACGCGCCGCCGCGTGGGCTACATGTCGCAGGCCTTCTCGCTGTATTCGGAACTCACGGTGCGCCAGAACCTGGTGCTGCACGCCCGCCTGTTCAACGTGGCGGTGGCGGACATCGACGCGCGCGTGGCCGAGATGAGCGCGCGCTTCAGCCTGGACGCGGTGCTCGACAGCCTGCCGGACCAGTTGCCGCTGGGCGTGCGCCAGCGCCTGTCGCTGGCCGTGGCGATGGTGCACAAGCCGGAACTGCTGATCCTCGACGAGCCCACCTCGGGCGTGGACCCGGTGGCGCGCGACAACTTCTGGCGGCTGATGATCGACCTGGCGCGCAAGGACCACGTGACCATCTTCATCTCCACCCACTTCATGAACGAGGCCGAGCGCTGCGACCGCATCTCGCTGATGCACGCCGGCCGCGTGCTGGTGAGCGAATCCCCCGCCGAACTGGTGCGCCAGCGCGGCGCGGAATCGCTGGAAGCCGCCTTCATCGCCTATCTGGAGGAGGCCGGCGCGCAGGGCGAGCAGGCCGCCGAGCCTGCCGACGAGGCCGCGCCGCCGGTGGCCGAGCCCGCGCCCGAATCCGCCCGGCGTCCGGCGGCCTTCAGCCCGGCGCGCGCGCTGAGCTATTCGCAGCGCGAGGCCATGGAACTGATGCGCGACCCGGTGCGCGGCACGCTGGCGCTGCTGGGCAGCCTGATCCTGCTGCTGATCATGGGCTTCGGCATCACGCTGGACGTGGAGAACCTCGACTTCGCCGTGCTCGACCGCGACCAGAGCACGCTCAGCCAGAACTACGTGCTCAACCTCGCCGGCTCGCGCTACTTCACCGAGCGCGCGCCGATCGCCGACTACGCGGACATGGACCGCCGCATGCGCGCGGGCGAACTGTCGCTGGCGCTGGAAATCCCGCCCGGTTTCGGCCGCGACCTGCTGCGCGGCCAGCCGGTGCAGATCGCCGCGTGGATCGACGGCGCCATGCCGCAGCGCGCGGAAACCGCGCAGGGCTACGTGGCCGGCATGCACCAGACCTGGCTGGCGGACATGGCGCGCATCCGCCTGGGCGCGGAGGCCGGCGCCGGGGCGGCCAGCATCGAGACGCGCTACCGCTACAACCCGGACGTGCGCAGCCTGCCGGCCATCGTGCCGGCGGTGATTCCGCTGCTGCTGTTGATGATCCCCGCCATGCTCACCGCGCTGGCGGTGGTGCGCGAGAAGGAGCTGGGCTCCATCCTCAATCTCTACGTCACCCCGGTGACGCGGGCGGAATTCCTCATCGGCAAGCAGCTGCCCTACGTGGCGCTGGGCATGCTCAATTTCCTGCTGATGGTGGTGCTGGCGGTGGTGCTGTTCGGCGTGCCGGTGAAGGGCGATTTCCTCAGCCTGGCGCTGGCGACGCTGATCTACGTGCTGTTTGCCACCGGCTTCGGATTGTTCGCCTCCACCTTCACGCGCAGCCAGATCGCCGCGATGTTCGTCGCCATCCTCGGCACCATGCTGCCGGCGGTGCAGTTCGCCGGGCTGCTCAATCCGGTGTCCTCGCTGGAGGGCATGGGGCGGGCCATCGGCGAGATCCACCCGGCCAGCCACATGCTGACCATCAGCCGCGGCGTGTTCACCAAGGCGCTGGCGCTGCCCGACCTGCACGGCGCGTTCTGGGCGATGGCGCTGGCGGTGCCGGTGATCATCGGGCTGTCCATCGCGCTGTTGCGCAAGCAGGAGCGCTAGGATGAAAAGCCGCAGCCTGGCCAACATCTACCGCCTGGGCGTGAAGGAATTGTGGAGCCTGTGGCGCGACCCGATGATGCTGGCGCTCATCGTGTACACCTTCACGCTGGCCATCTACAGCGCCGCCACGGCCATGCCGGAGACGCTGCACAACGCCTCCATCGCGGTGGTGGATGAGGACGTCTCGCCGCTGTCCGCGCGCGTCGTCTCGGCCTTCTACCCGCCGCACTTCACCAGGCCGCAGATGCTCGAACTGCCCGAGGTGGACCCGGGCATGGACGAGGGGCGCTACACCTTCGTGCTCAACATCCCGCCCGACTTCCAGCGCGACGTGCTGGCCGGGCGCTCGCCGGCCATCCAGCTCAACGTGGACGCCACGCGCATGAGCCAGGCGTTCACCGGCGCGGGCTACATCCAGCAGATCGTGCTGGGCGAGGTCAATGAATTCGTCCAGCGCCATCGCGGCAGCGCCGCGCCGCCGGTCGACCTCAACCTGCGCGCGCGCTTCAATCCGGGGCTCACGCGCGCCTGGTTCGGCTCGCTGATGGAGATCATCAACCAGGTCACCCTGCTGTCCATCATCCTCACCGGCGCGGCGCTGATCCGCGAGCGCGAGCACGGCACCATCGAGCACCTGCTGGTGATGCCGGTGACCCCGGCGGAAATCATGCTCGCCAAGGTGTGGTCGATGGGGCTGGTGGTGCTGTGCGCCACCGCGTTTTCATTGAAGACCGTGGTGGAGGGGGTTCTGCAGGTGCCCATCGAAGGGTCGATTGCGCTGTTCCTGGGCTGCGCGATGCTGCACCTGTTCGCCACCACCTCGATGGGCATCTTCATGGCCACGCTGGCGCGCTCGATGCCGCAGTTCGGCCTGCTGATGCTGCTGGTGCTGCTGCCGCTGCAGATGCTCTCCGGCGGCACCACGCCGCGCGAGAGCATGCCGGAACTGGCCCAGCACATCATGCTGGCCGCGCCCACCACGCACTTCGTCTCGGCCTCGCAGGCCATCCTGTACCGCGGCGCGGGGCTGGACGTGGTGTGGCCGCAGTGCCTGGCGATCCTGGCGATCGGCGCGGTGTTCTTCAGCGTGGCGCTGGCGCGCTTCCGCAAGACCATCAGCCAGATGGCCTGAGCGGCATGCACAAGCCTTCCTCCGCGCCACGCACCCCCGGCCGCCCGCGCGGCGCTACCGACTGCCGCGAACGCCTGCTGGCCGCCGCGCTGCCGGCGTTCACCCGGCTGGGCTTCGACGGCGCCGGCCTGCGTGCGATCGCCGCGGCGGCCGGCTGCGATGCCTCCATGGTGGCGCACCACTTCGGCGGCAAGGCCGGACTGTGGCGGGCGGTGGTCGAGCGCGTGGCGCTGAGCCACGACGACTGGCTGCGCGCCGCCGCCACGCTGGCCGAACCGCGCGCGCCGGTGGCCGGGCGCGTGGGTGCGCTGCTCGACAGCATGATGGACGCCCTGGCCGGGATGCCGGACTACGTCAACTTCACCCTGCGTGCGCTGGCCGAACCGGAGGAGCGCCGCGGCTTTCTGGTGGACCGGCTGATCCGCCCCGGCGTGGAGATTCTGTCGCCCCTGTGGCGCGAGGCGATGGCGGCCGGCGTGCTGCGCCCGGTGGAGCCGCTGGTGCTGCAGTTCGCGCTGTTCGGCGCCTGTTCGATGGTGCTGGCCTCGCGCGAGGTCCGCGTGCAGCTCGGCGGGCGCGAACTGGGCGTGGAGGAACTGAAGGCCGAACTGCGGGGCGCGCTGCTGGGCGAGGCCGCCGGCCAATAAGCGGAGCGGATGCAAAAAACGCTCCCGTGGCAGCAAGCGTAGCCCGGATGCAGGCCGCAGGCCGGAATCCGGGACGGCCGCGCGGGCCGGCGACGCTGTTCCCGGATTGCGCTGCGCTTCATCCGGGCTACGCAGGCTTTTCCGCCTACGCTCCCACGAGGGGAGGTGGCAGGACGCCGCAACTGCATTCGATGCGATGCGGTTCAGTCATGCCTGGTTGTCGTGTATATTGGAATTTGATTCCAATATGCACGAGCCATGTACTCCCGCACCCTCGCCCAAACCCTGTACCGCGTCAGCGATGCTTTCCCCGTGCTCATGCTGACCGGCCCGCGTCAGGTCGGCAAGACGACCTTGCTGGAAATGTGCGCGCGAGATGCGCCGCGCCGCTACGTGACGTTGGACGATCTGGACGCCCGCGCGCTGGCGCAATCCGATCCGGCGCTGTTCCTGCAAACCTGGCCGGCGCCGGTCATCATCGACGAAATCCAGTATGCGCCGCAGTTGTTCCCGGCGATCAAGTTGCAGGTGGATCGGGACAAGGCCAACGGGCTGTTCTGGCTGACCGGTTCGCAGAAATTCGAGTTGATGCGCGGCATCACCGAAACGCTGGCGGGGCGGGTTGCCATCGTCGATCTGCTTGGCCTGTCGCAGGCGGAGTTGCTGGGGCGGGGGGATGAATCCAGGCCTTTCGTGCCGACGGCGGACTGGATCGCCCAGGCGCGGCAAGGTGCCAGCCCGCAGCCGCTGTCGAGCGTGTTCGAGCGCATCTGGCTGGGTTCCTATCCCCGGCTCAACACGCAGGGCGCGGCGGCGCGGGATGTGTTCTATCGCTCGTACGTGCAGACCTACATCCAGCGCGATGTGCAGGACGTGCTGAAAATTTCCGACCAGACCGCCTTCCATCGCTTTCTTACCGCCGTGGCCGCGCGCACCGGGCAGTTGCTGAACTATTCCAGCCTGGCGCGGGACGTGGATGTCGACAGCAAGACCACCAAGGCCTGGCTTGCGGTGCTGGAAACGTGCGGGCTGGTGTATCTGCTGCAACCCTGGCATTCCAACCTGACCAAGCGCCTCGTCAAGGCGCCCAAGCTGTATTTCCTGGACACCGGGCTGGCGGCCTACCTCACCCGTTGGCCGGACGCAGCCTCGCTGGAGGCGGGCGCGATGTCCGGGGCCATGCTGGAAACCTGGGTGGTCAGCGAAGTGCTCAAGAGCTACTGGCACAACGGGCTGGAAGCACCGCTGTATTTCTACCGCGACGCGGACCAGCAGGAGGTGGATCTGCTGGTCGATTCGGCCACCGCGCTGCATCCGGTGGAAATCAAGAAAACCGCTTCGCCTTCGCACAACGCCAAGCGGCACTTCACGGTGCTGGACAAGCTGAACAAGCCCGTCGGCCCCGGCGCGGTGATCTGTTTCGTGGAGCGGGACATTCCGCTTTCCAGGGCTGTGACGGCGATCCCCATCGCCTATCTTTGAAAAGGCTTTCCCGAATATCGCCCTCCACGGTTCATGGCTGGCGGGCCGTCGGCGCGTGGGCATCCTGACGGATTCCGCCCCGCTCCCCAACCTTGCCCGCGAGGGGAGAGGGGCTTTGCATCTTCCCCCGTAGCGTGGCGCTCCGGGGTCGTCCGGATTGTGCCGATCAGCGTCCGGCCAGCTTGTCCAGCTGCGGGCGCAGCTTGTCCAGCGTGGCCTGGAAGCCGGCGAGGCGGTCGCGTTCCTGCTGCACCACGGCGGCCGGCGCGCGGTCGACGAAGCTGGCGTTGCCCAGCTTGCCTTCGGCCTTGGCGGCCTCGGCTTGCAGGCGGGCGATTTCCTTGCCCAGGCGCTCGCGTTCGGCGGCCACGTCGATCTCCACCTTGAGCATCAGCCGGGTTTCGCCGGCCACGGCGACCGGGGCGAGCGCGTCGGTACCGATTTCCGCCACTACCTCCACCTCGGCCAGCTTGGCCAGCCCGGCGAGGTAGGGCGCGTACACCTTGAGCACTTCGGCGTCGCCGGCGGCTACCAGCGGCAGGCGCTGGGCCGGGGAGATGCCCATTTCGCCGCGCAGGTTGCGGCAGGCGTACACCAGCCCCTTCAGTTCGGCGACGCGCGCCTCGGCGGCTTCGTCGATGCGCGCCGGGTCGGCCTGCGGGTAGCGCGCCAGCATCAGGCTTTCGGCATCCTTGCGGCCGGCCAGCGGGGCGACGGTCTGCCACAGTTCCTCGGTGATGAAGGGGATCAGCGGGTGGGCCAGGCGCAGCACGGTTTCCAGCACGCGCAGCAGGGTGCGGCGGGTGGCGCGCTGTTCGGCGGGCGTGCCGTGCTGGAACTGGACCTTGGCGAGTTCCAGGTACCAGTCGCAGTACTCGTCCCAGACGAACTCGTAGAGGGTCCGCGAGATCAGGTCGAAGCGGTAGTTGGCGAAGTGCTCGGCCGCCTCGGCTTCGGCGCGCTGCAGGCGGGAGACGATCCAGCGGTCGGCGAAGGAGAATTCCAGATAGCCGCCGGCTTCGCACAGGGCGGCGGCGTCCTCGCCCAGGCCGCAGTCCTGGCCTTCGGTGTTCATCAGCACGAAGCGGGTGGCGTTCCACAGCTTGTTGCAGAAGTTGCGGTAGCCCTCGCAGCGCGCGAGGTCGAACTTGATGTCGCGGCCGGGGCTGGCGAGCGAAGCGAAGGTGAAGCGCAGCGCGTCGGTGCCGAAGGCGGGGATGCCCTCGGGGAATTCCTTGCGCGTCTTCTTCTCGATGCTCTGCGCCTGCCTGGGGTTCATCAGGCCGAAGGTGCGCTTTTGCACCAGTTCGTCGAGGCCGATGCCGTCGATCAGGTCGATGGGGTCGAGCACGTTGCCCTTGGACTTGCTCATCTTCTGGCCTTCCGCGTCGCGGATCAGGCCGTGCACATAAACGTGCTTGAAGGGGATTTTGCCGGTGATCTGCTTGGTCATCATGACCATGCGGGCGACCCAGAAGAAGATGATGTCGAAGCCGGTGACCAGCACCGAGGAGGGCAGGTAGAGATCCAGCGCGGGGTTGCTCTCCTGCGGCCACTCCGGCGTCCAGTCCAGCGTGGAGAAGGGCCACAGGGCGGAGGAGTACCAGGTGTCCAGCACGTCCTCGTCGCGGGTGAGCGCGCCGGCGTAGCCGTCCCCGGCGGCCAGCGCGCGGGCCTCGTCCTCGTCGTGGGCGACCCAGCAGCGGCCATCGTTGCCGTACCAGGCGGGAATCTGGTGGCCCCACCACAGCTGGCGCGAGATGCACCAGTCCTGGATGTTGTTGAGCCACTGGTTGTAGGTGTTGACCCAGTTTTCCGGGTAGAACTTGATCTCGCCGGAGGCGACCACTTCCAGCGCCTTCTGGGTGATGCTCTTGCCGTCCGCGCCGGGCTTGCTCATGGCGACGAACCACTGGTCGGTGAGCATGGGCTCGATGATCACGTTGGTGCGATCGCCGCGCGGCACCTGCAGCTTGTGGGCCTTGACCTCGGCCAGCACGCCGGCCGCTTCCAGTTCGGCGACCACCTGCTCGCGCGCCGGCACGCGGTCCAGCCCGGCCACCGAGGCCGGCATGGCGATGCGGCCCTTGGCCCGGCCGGCAGTGTCGAACACTTCGGCCTCGGCGGGGATGCCGCCCTGCAGCGTGAGCACGACGATCATGTCCAGCTGGTGGCGCTGGCCGACGGCGTAGTCGTTGAAGTCGTGCGCCGGGGTGACCTTGACGCAGCCGGTGCCGAATTCGCGGTCCACGTAGTCGTCGGCGATGATGGGGATGTGCCGGCCGGTGAGCGGCAGTTCGACGGTCTTGCCGAGCAGGTGGGCGTAGCGCTCGTCCTCGGGGTGCACCATCACCGCGACGTCGCCCAGCAGGGTCTCGGGGCGGGTGGTGGCGACGGTGAGGCCGCGCAGATCGCCGATGGGGCCGCCGGTGAAGGGGTAGAGGATGTGGTAGAGCTTGCCGTCTTCTTCTTCCTGCACCACTTCCAAGTCGGACACCGCGGTGCCGAGCCTGGGGTCCCAGTTCACCAGGCGCTTGCCGCGGTAGATCAGGCCCTCGTTGTAGAGGCGCACGAAGGTTTCGGTGACGGTCCTGGACAGCCCGGCGTCCATGGTGAAGCGTTCGCGTGACCAGTCCGGGCTGGCGCCCAGGCGGCGCATCTGGCGGGTGATGGTGCCGCCGGAGTAGTCCTTCCACTCCCACACCTTCTCCAGAAACTTCTCGCGGCCCAGGTCGTGGCGGCTGACCCCCTGGGCGTCCAGCTGGCGCTCGACGACGATCTGCGTGGCGATGCCGGCGTGGTCGGTACCCGGCTGCCACAGGGTGTTGTCGCCCCGCATGCGGTGGTAGCGGGTGAGCGCGTCCATGATGGTCTGGTTGAAGCCGTGCCCCATGTGCAGCGTGCCGGTGACGTTGGGCGGCGGCATGAGGATGCAGAAGGCGTTGGGGTTGGACGTGTCGAGGCCGGCCTTGAAGTTGCCGCTGTTCTCCCATTGGGGATACCAGCGCGATTCGATTTCGGCGGGCTCGAAGCTCTTGGCGAGTTCCATGGCGTGCTGGGGCTCTTCGTCGAGGCAAAGGGGGCGATTATAGCGGATCGGCCGGGCCGGCCGGTCGGCGATCCGTCCGTGAAACCGCCTGCGGCGGGGCCTTCAGCGCGGCGGTTCGGATTCGTCCAGGTGCTTGGCGATGCGGTCGGACAAACGGGGCAGCAGGGTGGCGCGCAGGTTTTCCAGCGCCTCCAGGCGCAGGCGCTCGCTGAAGGCCTCGAACTCGCGTGCGAGCAGTTGCGGCAGTTCGCGCTGGATCCAGTCCTCGATCTCGCGGGAGACTTCGGTGTCGAGGCGGATCAGGTGCTCGGCCAGGGTATGGGAGAGATCGGGGTGCGCCGGGGCCGCCTGCGGCGGCGGGGTGAAGGCAGGCATGGGCTGCGCGGCCGGATGCTGTTCGATCAGGCGCGGCAGCGCGGGGTCGGATTCATCGACCACGTCGGTGAGGATGGGCAGGTCGTCGCCGCCCTCCACGGTGGGTTCGTCGGCGCGGTGGCGGCGCAGCAGCGCGTCGGCCTGGTCGAGCAGGCGGTCGGCGGCCTCGATGTCGTCGTCGCGCAGCGGCGGGTCGCGGCGCCAGTCGCTCACAAGGCCTCCCGGCGCACGGCGTCGAAGGCCTGGATGGGCAGTTCGCGCTGCTTGTAGTGGCGGAAGCGCTCGCGTGCCGGCGCCTTGTCGGCTTCGCTCTGGCCGACGATCTCCACCACCATGCGGAACTGCTCGAAGTCCGCCGCCAGATCGGCGGCCAGGTTGATCAGCACGTCCTGGTGCGGCCAGTCGCGCTGCTGCGCGCGGCCGATGACCACCGGGGTCTCGGCGGCCAGCGGCGAATCGGCGGCGACGTGCGGGATGAAGGCCAGTTGCTCGAAGCTCCACAACAGGTGGTCGAGCCGGCGCGCCTCGGCGGGGTCGTCCAGGCGCAGCGCCACCCGCCGGCCGCCCGCATGCGCGCGCGCGGCCAGCTCGCAGGCCAGGCCGATGCGGTCGGCGGCGTTGTGGTAGAACTGCACCTTGGGCACGCGGCTCAGTTCCCCGCCTGCGCGCGGCCGATGAGGAACTGGCTGAGCAGCGGCACCGGCCGGCCGGTGGCGCCCTTATTGTCGCCCGACAGCCAGGCGGTGCCGGCGATGTCCAGGTGCGCCCACTTGTAGGCCTTGGTGAAGCGCGCGAGGAAGCAGGCCGCGGTGATGGTGCCGGCGTAGCGCCCGCCGATGTTGCCCATGTCGGCGAAGTTGCTCTTCAGCAGATCCTGGTATTCGTCCCACAGCGGCAGTTGCCACGCGCGATCGCCGGATTCGCTGCCGCGCGCCAGCAGTTCGGCGGCCAGTTCGTCGTCGTTGGCGAGCAGGCCGCTGGGGATCTTGCCCAGGGCGACCACGCAGGCGCCGGTGAGGGTGGCGACGTCGATCACCGCGGCCGGCTTGAAGCGTTCGGCGTAGGTCAGCGCGTCGCACAGAATCAGGCGGCCCTCGGCGTCGGTGTTGAGGATCTCGATGGTCTGGCCGGACATCGAGGTGACCACGTCGCCGGGCTTGGTGGCGCCGCCGCCGGGCATGTTCTCGGTGGTCGGGATCAGCCCGACCACGTTGATCGGCAGGGCCATGCGGGCGAGCGCCTTGAAGGTGCCCAGCACGCTGGCGGCGCCGCACATGTCGAACTTCATCTCGTCCATCTCGGCGGCGGGCTTCAGCGAGATGCCGCCGGTGTCGAAGGTGATGCCCTTGCCGACCAGCACCACCGGCTTGTCCTTGGACTTGCCGCCCTTGTACTGCAGCACGATGAACTTGGGCGCCTGGTGCGAGCCGCGCGCCACCGAGAGCAGGGCACCCATGCCGAGCTTTTCCATGTCGGCGCGTTCGAGCACCTCGACCTTGAGCTTGAACTGCTTGGCGAGCGCCTGGGCGGTTTCCGCCAGATGCGCCGGAGTAGCCACGTTGCCCGGCTTGTTTCCCAGGTCGCGCGCCAGGGCCATGCCTTCGGCGATGGCCTGACCCTGCCTGAGGGCGGTTTCCAGTTCGGCGCTGACCGCTTCGCCGATCAGCACGGTGATGACCTTGGCACCGCGTTCACGCGGGGGCTTGCCGGCCTCGACGCGCGGCGCTTCGTAGCGGTAGGCGGCGTCGGCGAGCAGGCGGGCGGCCTGGGTGAGCTTCCAGGCGGTGTCGCGGCCGGGCAGGTCGACGTCGAGCAGGCTGAGCGCGGCTTCGCGCGCCGGTGTGCCGGCGAGCGCCTTGCCGGCGGCGGACACGGCGTCGCGCCAGGCCTTCTCGCTGAATTGGTCGTGCTTGCCCAAGCTGACCAGCAGCACGCGTTCGGCGCTCACGCCGGGCAGGTCGTGCAGGAGTTGCAGGGAGCCGGGCTTTTCGTCCAGGTCGCCGCGCTTGAGCAGGGCGGCCAGACGGCCCTTGGAGGCCTTGTCCACCGCCGCCGCGGCGCCGGAGAGTTTGCCGCCGTGGGCGATGCCGAGTGCCAGGATGCCGGTCCGCAGCTTCTCCGGGGAAGCCGTCTTTATGGTAAATTCCATGCGCTGTTCCTTGGAATGACGCCGTCGCGAAATGGGGTCGATTATCGCCCCTTCGCGCAAAGGCCGTCAAAGAACCATGCCCGGGCGCAAGGCCCGCGCAACACAAGAATTCTCGGTGGCCGCTCCTCGCGCAAACATCTTCCGGCGCGCTCTTCAGCGCGAATTCGCCCACGCCGCCGCCGCGGTGTTCGTGGCGCTGTTCGCCATTCTGCTGACGACCGTGCTGATCCGCATGCTGGGCGACGCCGCCGGCGGCCGCGTGCCGTCCGACGCGGTGCTGGGCCTGATCGGTTTCGGCGCCCTGGCGCGTCTGCCCATCGTCCTGTCGCTGACCCTGTTCATCGCCGTGCTGATGTCGCTGTCGCGCAGCTACAAGGATTCCGAGATGGTGGTGTGGTTCGCCTCCGGCGTGCCGCTGACCGCCTGGATCCGTCCGGTGCTGCGCTTCGCCGTGCCGTTCGCGCTGGTGATTGCGGCCGCCACGCTGTATCTGGCGCCGTGGGCCGAACAGATGAACGTGGAGTACCGCAACCGGCTGGAAAGCCGGGACGACAGCTCGCGCGTGGCGCCGGGGGTGTTCCGCGAATCGGCCGGTGCCTCGCGGGTGTTCTTCGTCGAGGTGGGCGCGGGCGCGGACGGCAAGGTGCGCAATGTGTTCATCAGCAGCGAGGAACCGGGGCGCGAGGGGGTGATCGTCTCGGCCGAGGGCTCGGTGCTGGTCGATGAGGATGGCGACCGCTACGTGGTGCTGGAACAGGGCCGCCGCTACGAGGGCAAACCGGGCACGACGGAATACCGGGTGATGGAGTTCGAGCGTTATTCGGTGCTGGTGGAACAGCGCGAGGCAGCCAGCCAGGCGACGCGTTCGCGCGCGATGAGCACGGCAGCCTTGATCGACAGCGGTGAGCGCCATCACCTTGCCGAACTGATCGGGCGCATCGGCGCGCCGATCTCCGCGCTGCTGCTGGCCCTGCTGGCGATTCCGCTGTCCTTCGTCAATCCGCGCGCCGGGCGTACCAACAACCTGATCGTCGCGGTGCTGACCTTCCTGATCTACAGCAACGCCATCTCCATCTGCCAGGCCTGGGTGTCGCGCGGGCGGCTGTCCGTGGAGCTCGGCCTGTTGCTGCCGCATCTGGTGGTCGCGCTGGCGCTCGGCCTGCTGTTCTATCACCGGCTGGCGGTGTCGCCGTTCTGGCGGGCGCGCGCATGAGTCCGGTGCTGAAGCGCTATCTGGCCCGCGAGGTCTTCGCGTCCACCGGCCTGGTGCTGGTGGCCTTCCTCGGCCTGTTCGCGTTCTTCGACTTCGTCAATGAACTGGAGGACATCGGCAAGCAGGGCTACGAGCTGTACCACGCCTTCATCTATGTGCTGATGACCTTGCCGGGGCGGGTGTACGAACTGCTGCCGATCGCCGTGCTGATCGGCACGCTGTACGCGCTCACCACGCTCGCGCGCCACTCCGAGATCACCGTGATGCGCGCCTCCGGGCTGTCCAACCTGGCCATGATGCGCATGCTCGCGCAGGTCGGCGCGGTGTTCGTGGTGCTCACCTTCGTATTCGGCGAATACATCGCCCCGCCGGCGGAAAGCGCCGCACAGCAGTGGCGCCTGGTGGCGACCAATTCCACGGTGTCGCAGCAACTGCGTTCCGGGTTGTGGGTGAAGGACGGTCCGCGCATCGTCAATGTGCGCACCCTGCGGGCCGACCGCAGCATGGAGCGCGTGCGCATCTTCGAATTCGATGCCGAGAATCAGATGGCTTCGGCGAGCGAGGCGGCATCCGGCGCCTACGACCGCCAGGAAGGCGTATGGCGCCTGCGCGACGTGGTGAGCACCCGGTTCACCGACGAAGCCACCACCGTGGAGCGCCAGGAGGAGCTGGTCTGGCGCTCGGAGCTCACGCCGGAGGTGCTGAGCGTGCTGATGATCTCGCCCGAGCGCATGTCGGTGGTCGCGCTGTACGCCTACATCCGCCACCTGCAGGAAAACCGCCAGAGCACGGAGCGCTACGAGATCGCCCTGTGGAAGAAGCTGACCTATCCGCTCGCCACACTGGTGATGATGGCGCTGGCCTTGCCCTTCGCCTTCATGCATGACCGCATGGGCGCGGTGAGCGTGAAGGTCTTCCTGGGCATCATGCTGGGCATCGGCTTCCAGTTGCTCAACGGCCTGTTCTCCAATCTCGGCGTGATCAACGCCTGGCCGCCGGTGATGGCGGCGCTGACGCCGGCGCTGATCTTCCTGCTCGCGGCCGGTGCGCTGCTGTATCTGGTCGAGCGGCGCTGAATCGACGCGCTGCCGGCGCAGGTCAACGAAAAACGGACCCCGAAGGGTCCGTTTTCCTTTCGCCGGTTCGGCGCGATCAGGCTTGCTGCTGCTTCTTCGCGGCGGCCGACTTGTAGTCGAGCTTTTCCTTGATCCGCGCGGACTTGCCCGAACGCTGACGCAGGTAGTACAGCTTGGCGCGACGCACGTCGCCGCGGCGCTTCACTTCGATGCTGGCCACCAGCGGGGAGTAGGTCTGGAAGGTCCGTTCCACGCCCTCGCCGGAGGAGATCTTGCGCACGATGAAGTTGGAGTTGAGGCCGCGGTTGCGCTTGGCGATCACCACGCCTTCGTAGGCCTGGAGACGTTCGCGGGTACCTTCCTTGACCTTCACCTGGACGATCACGGTGTCGCCGGGAGCGAACGCCGGGATGGTCTTGCCTTGGCTCAGGCGGGCGATTTCTTCCTGTTCGATCTGCTGAATCAGGTTCATCAGTGTGACTCCTGTCGTTTCAATGGCACTTGGCCTTGCGCGCAGAGCAGGCGTACCTGATGCGTGCGGTTTGTAATGGGGCGGTCAGTCCGCATCGCGGTCCGCCGTCCCTTCCTGTTCCTGCCCGAATTCCTCGAGCAGGCGCAATTCTTCCTTGTTCAGCCTGCGTCCGTCCAGCAGATCGGGACGCAACAGCCGGGTGCGCCCGAGCGACTGCTTGAGGCGCCAGCGGCGGATCGCCGCGTGGTTGCCGGACAACAGCACCGCCGGCACCGGCGCGCCCCGATAGACCTCGGGGCGGGTGTAGTGCGGGCAGTCCAGCAGCCCTTCGGCGAAGGAATCCTCGCGCGCCGAATCCGCGTCGTTCAGCGCGCCGGGCAACTGGCGCACGATGGCATCGAGCAGCACCATCGCCGGCAGTTCGCCGCCGGAGAGCACGAAATCGCCCAGCGAAATCTCCTCATCCACGCAGCGTTCCAGCACGCGCTGGTCGATGCCCTCGTAGCGCCCGCACAGCAGCACCAGCGCCGGTGCATCCACCAGTTCCATCACCTTGCGATGGTCCAGCCTGCGCCCCTGGGGCGACAGGTAGATCACCCGCCCGGGCTTGCCAAGCGCCGTGCGCTGGGCCTCCCGGGCCTGTTCGATCGCCTGCTCCAGCGGCTCGGCCAGCATCACCATGCCCGGACCGCCTCCGTAGGGACGGTCGTCCACCGTGCGATGCACGTCGTGGGCGAAGTCGCGCGGGTTGTGGAAGGCGATCTCGTACAGACCGCGCTCCCGCGCCCGGCGGGTGATGCCGCTGCCGGTGAGGGCGGCGAACATTTCCGGAAACAGCGTCACCACGTCGAAGCGCCGGGCCTCGTTGCCGTCCGCACGTTGGCGGTCCGTCTGGGTATCCACCGTTGCCGTCGTTACCAGTCTCGTTCCCACGTCACCCGGATGCGCCGGGCGGCGAGGTCGACGTCCAGCACGTAGGCGGCGACGAAGGGAATCAGACGCTCTTCTTCGCCGTCCTGGACCTGCAGCACGTCATGCACGCCGGTCGACAACAGGCCGGACACCGTGCCCAGCGCCTCGCCGGACTCGTTTTCCACCGTCAGCCCGACCAGGTCGTGCCAGTAATACTCGTCCTTGCCGGTATCCGGCAGGGCTTCGCGCGGCGCGCCGATGTACCAGCCCTCGAAGCTTTCCGCCGCATTGCGGTCGGCGATTTCCTCGAAGGCGGCGACCAGCCCCTTGCCGTGCACCCGGCAGGAGTGCGGCGTCAGCGCGCGCCACTCCGCTTCCGGGGTTTCGGCGGCGGGCGCCAGCCACCACTGCGGCATCTCGCGCCAGGACAGCGGATCATCCCCGAAGGGATGGATCTTGACCCAGCCCTGAACGCCAAAAGGGGCGACGATGCGCCCCAGTACGATCATTGCGCTTCGGCGTGCCGGGAGATCAGGCAGCCGCGGCGGCCTGCTTCACCAGGCGGGCGACGGTCGGCGACAGCTGGGCGCCGTTCTGCTGCCAGTAGCTCAGGCGGTCGGTGTTGACCACCAGGCCCTTTTCGGCGCCGGCGGCGATCGGGTTGTAGAAACCGACGCGCTCGATGAAGCGGCCGTCGCGGCGGTTGCGCGAATCGGCGGCGACGATGTTGAAGAACGGGCGCTTTTTGGAGCCACCACGGGCAAGGCGAATGACGACCATCTGGGTGTCCTGAACGGAGAATTCGGAAAACGGTGAACTATAGCGGAGCGCCCGGCTGTAGACAAGCCTGGCCGCATCGCTCACCAAGGGGGACGGAAAGTTGCGGGGCAGGGCGGGGACGGTCCGTGGCCATTGCGGCGCGGGACCGTCGCGGCTTTCAGAACATGACGCTGATGCCGACGCCCAGGCTGCGGCCCCGGCCGGGGGCACCGATGCGGGCGTCCGAACCGCCGGGGAAGTACGGTGCGATGTAGTAGCCGTACAGGTCGTACCGTTCATCCAACAGGTTGTCCGCCCACAGATAGATTTCGGTGCCGCCCTGCTGCAGGCCCAGACGCAGATCGAGCTTGTTGTAGGCCTTCAGATCGAAGGTGTTCTGCGGATCGGCCGGCCGCTTGCCGACATAGCGGTTGGTGAGCTTGGCGTTGAGGCGCGGGTTGGCCATGCCGAGCATCGCCGGCAAGGCGGTTTCGTAGGTGGCCGACAGGGTGGCGCCCCAGCGCGGCACTTCCGGCACGCCGTTGCCGCTGTGCACGTCGCTCGCGGCGCCGGCGCTGCCCGTGCCCTTGATCCTGGCCCGTGTGTAGGCGATCCCGCCGGACAGGGTGAGCCCGCGCGTGGCGCGCCATTGGGCGTCGACTTCGAGGCCCCGGCTCTCGGTGTCGCGGTTGTCCTTGTTGGTCGCCATGGTCATGGGGTCGAACATCAGCATGTGGTCGTTCTTGACGCGATTCAGGAACAACGCGGTGTTCCAGGCCAGGCGCTTGTCGGCGCTTTCGAACTTCAGGCCGGTCTCGTAGCTATTCACGGTGGCAGCCTTGTAGGGCGTGTCGGGCTGCAGGGCGGTGAAGTTGGTGCCTTCGTCGTCGAAGCCGCCGGCCTTGTAGCCGCGCGCATAGATGCCATAGACGTTGAGCTGCGGGCTGAGCGCGTGGCCCAGGGCGACGCGCCCGGTGGCGTAGTTGTCCGACAGCTTCTGATTGTCGCGTGCCTCGCGGATCGGGCTGCTGTTGTCGGGGCTGGCGATCCACAGGGCCTTGTAGGTCTTCTTTTCGCGCGTGTAGCGTCCGCCCAGCGTCAGTTTGGTGGCATCGGTGAGCGGATAGGTCGCTTCGGCGAAGATCGCGTCGGCGTCGGTGGTGAAGTCGCGGAAGGTGTCGGAGGCAGTCGGGTTGTCCGGGTAGAAGGTGTCGTAGGAGTCGATGCGGTCCAGCGAGCGATCAGCGCGGTAACTGTTCAGACCGACCACCCAGAACACGCGTGCCTGTGGCGCCGAAGCCAGGCGCACTTCGTGGTTCCAGGCCTTTTCGCGTACCACGCTGCTCCAGCTCGCGTCGGGGGCGAAGCCGATCAGTTGTGTGTAGGTGCGTCCTTCGTAGATCGGCGTGGTGCTGTCGTGGTGGGTGCGCGAATAGCCGCTGAGCAGGGTCAGCACCGAACGCTCGAAATTGTGCATGAGTTCGGCGTTGTAGCGGTTGACCGCGCGGCGGTTCGATTCGCCGCCCGGCGGGCCGTCGATTTGCGCCGGATCGCCGTAGGGGTGGAGCAGATAGACCCAGTCGCGGTGCTTCTGCACCTCGCGCCCGGCGCTGAAGTTGAGCGTGGTATCCGCGCCGATCTGCCACAGCAGGCTGGCGCGGCCGGTCTGTTCGCGCGGCTTGTTCAGCGGCTTGCCGTCGCGGGCGTTCTCGATGTGGTTGTCGATGCCGGAGCTGCGCAGCGCCACGCGCGCGGCCACGCTGTCGCTGAGTGGGCCGCTGACCACGCCTTCGACGAGCCGGTGGTGGTCCTGGCCGATTTCCGCGCGCACCTGGCCTTCGAACCAGCGCGTGGGCTTGCGCGTGACGATGTTGACCGCGCCGGCTTCCGAATTGCGGCCGAACAGCGTGCCCTGCGGTCCCTTGAGGACTTCCACGCGTTCCACGTCGAGTACGTTCAGAGTCGCGCTGGAGGCCGACATCGGCATGCCGTCGACGTTGAGGATCACCGAGGTGTCGTCGCCGCTGACCTTTTGCAGCGCGCCGACGCCGCGGATGCGCAGGGTGGTGTTGGCCACGCCCATGTTGGTGACGAAATCGACGCCGGGCGTCTGCCGCAGCACGTCCTCCAGCGAATGCAGGCGGCGTGCCTCGGCTTCCTCGCCGCTGATCGCGGTGACGCTGAAGGGAATGTCCTTGAGCTGTTCCTCGGCGCGGCGGGCGCTCACCGTCACGGTGCCCAGCGTGACGGCGGTTTCGCCGTCGGGGGCGCCACCGTCGGCATGGGCGGCCGCTCCCGTGCCCAGTGCGAACAGGCCGGCCAGCGCCAGCGTCAGGGGCGTGAAACGCGGCGTGTGGCCGAGCGCATGGCGGCGACGGGCGGGAAGGGAGCGGGCGGGGTGCGGCATGTTCATGATTGACCTCTCAGACTTCATCGAACTGCGTGGAATGGGTGGGTGACGGCCGGGCCGCTGCGGACGCGGCCGCCGGGTCCGCAGCGGCGGATGCCGGCAGCGGCAGACAGAAGGGCACCCGCCGGCCGCCGAGGTCGCGGTACACCTGCTCGGTGCGCAGGCCGAACAGGGTTTCGGTGAGCGCTCCATCGACCACCTGTGCGGGCGGACCGTCGGCGACGATGCGTCCGTCGCGCATCGCCAGCAGGCGGTCGGCGTACTGGCTGGCCTGGTTGATGTCGTGCAGCACCATGGCGATGGTCAGGCCGTGTTCGCGCTGCAGCGCGGCGAGCAGTTCCAGCAGCTCCGCCTGGTGGCCCATGTCCAGCCAGGTGGTGGGCTCGTCGAGCAGCAGGATGTCGGCCCGTTGCGCCAGGGTCATCGCCAGCCAGGCGCGCTGGCGTTCGCCGCCGGACAGGGTGCTGAAGACGCGTGTTTGCAGATGGGCGATGCGGGTGGCCTGCATCGCCCAGTCGATGATTCCGTCGTCGCCGACGCCGTGGCTCGCCAGCAGTCCCTGATGGGGATAGCGGCCGTGGCCGACCAGCTGGCGCACGCTGATGCCGTCCGGCGCCGACGGTGCCTGGGGCAGGCTGGCCAGGCGCCGCGCGAGCATTTTCGGTTTCCACTGCGGCAGCGGGCGGCCGTCCAGGCAGACCCGGCCGGCGGCGGGTTTCAACAGGCCGCCGAGGGCGCGCAGCAGCGTCGATTTGCCGCAGCCGTTGGGGCCGATGATGCAGGTGAGGGTGCCGGGGGCGAGGCGCAGTTCGGCGATTTCGACGATGCGGCGCGGGCCGTAGCCCAGTTCGAGTGAGGTGGCGTGCAGGCTCATGCCGTTTTCCCTGCGTGGCGTTGGAGCAGGATCAGGAAGACCGGGATGCCGAGCAGCGTGGTGAGCACGCCGACCGGCAGTTCGAGCGGCTGGATCGCGGTGCGCGCGACCGTGTCCGCGCCCAGCGTCAGCACGGCGCCGCACAGCGCGCTGACCGGCAGCAGGCGGCGCAGCTCGCTGCCCACCAGCAGACGGGCCAAGTGCGGGATCACCAGGCCGACGAAGCCGATCGGCCCGGCCACGGCGATGGCGCTGGCGGCCAGCAGCACCGCGACCACCAGCGCCACCAGCCGCCAGCGCAGCAGATGCAGGCCCAGGCCGCGGGCGACGTCGTCGTCGAAGCGCAGCAGCGACAGCGGGCGCAGCAGCAGCCAGGCGCCCGCCAGCCCGAGCGCGGACCACGGCAGCAGCAGCGCGAGGTGGTCGAAATCGCGCCCGTACAGGCTGCCGGCCAGCCAGATCACGGTGATCTCGGTACGCGCGCCGCCCCAGGCCACCACGATCCACATGACCAGCGCGTTGAGCACGGCGCCCACGGCCACGCCGTTGAGCGCCAGCCGCACCGGGCTGATCGCGGCGCGCCACGACAGCGCCAGTACCAGCAGCGCGCTGCCCAGCCCGCCGAGCAGGGCGGCGAAGGGCAAGCCGGCGAGCGTGAGCAGGCGGCCGCCGTCGTGCCCCAGACTGGCGTTGATGAAGTCGGCGAGCAGCAGGAAGGCGACGATGGCCAGGCTGGCGCCACTGGACACGCCGATGACACCGGGGTCGGCGAGCGGATTGCGGATCACCGCCTGCAGGATCAGGCCCGACAGCGCGAAATGCAGCCCGACCACCACGGCGAGCAGGCTGCGCGGCAGGCGCAGGTTCCACAGCAGGGCATGAATGGTGGCATCGCCCTCTCCGCTCAGCGCCAGCCAGATCTGCCGTGCCTCCAGCGGTACCGCGCCGAGCAGCAGGGATAGCCCCAGCAGTGCGGCCAGGGCGGCGAGCAAGAGGGCGCCGACCATGATGAAGCGCCAGCGGGCAGGGGAGGCGCTCTGGGTGGGGGCCGTGAACGCGATGAATGAACGGGCGCCCATGTCAGTTTTCCTGCTTGCGGATCAGGTGAATCAGCAGCGGGCCGCCGAGCAGCACGCACAGGATGCCGACCGGCACCATGCGCCAATTGGCGACCAGATCTGCGCCGCACACCAGGCTGGCGCCGACCAGTGCCGACAGGGGCAGCAGTTGCCGGTGGCCGAGGGCGTCGCCATGCGGGCGCAGGCCGAAGCGCACCAGATGCGGCGCCACCAGGCCGATGAAGGCGAGCGGGCCGGTGGCCGCCACCGCCGCGGCGGTCAGCAGCACCGCCAGCGCGCCGAACAGCAGGCGCCAGGTGGCGATGCGCATGCCGAGCGCGCGCAGCACGCTGTCGTCCAGCGCCAGCAGATCGAGCAGCCGCGCGCAGACCGCGCCCAGCGCGAGGCCGAGCAGCACCCAGGGCCACAACAGATGCACGTGCTGCCAGGTCCGGTTGGCCAGGCTGCCGGTCAGCCAGTAGTAGATGCCGTTGGCCTCGACGCTGGAGGACACCAGCAGCAGCGTGATGGCCGCGGCGAAGAACAGATTCACGCTCATGCCGGTCAGCGTCAGGTACAGCGGCTGCAGGCGCATGCGCGCGGCCAGGCCAAAGGTGAGCAGCGCGGCGAACAGGCCGCCGGCGACGCCGCAGAGCAGCATGCGGGCGGCGGGCAGGTCGAACAGCACCATGCTGGCGACCATGCCGAACGCAGCGCCGGCGCTGACCCCCATCAGGCCGGGTTCGCCCAGCGGGTTGCGGGTGATGGACTGGATGATCGCGCCGGCCATGCCCAGGCCCGCGCCGGCCAGCACGCCGACCAGCAGGCGCGGCAGGCGCAGCTCGCGCACGATGAAGGCCGCGCTGCCGTCGGCGCCCGGCAGCAGGGCCTGGAGCACGGCGCGCGGGGACAGCGCGAAGTCGCCCAGCAGCAGCGCGCCGGCCGCGCCCAGGCCGAGCAGCAGCATGCAGGCGGCGATCAGCGCGCGCGTGCCGCCGCCTGCGGGGCCGTGAAGGCGTGTGGACATGGCGGTCAGCGGGCGAAGTGCATCGCGCTGGCGCGCGCGCCGGCCGGGATATCGCCGGGCGCGGGAAAGTGCGCCGGGTACAGCAGGTGCGCCAGCTCGCGCAACACCATGTCGCGCGCGATCGGACCGTGGGGCATCACGTACTGGTCGCCGACCCGCCAGGCGCGGCCGTTGTTCACCGCCTTCAGGCGCGGCCAGACCGGGTGGTCGACGAACGGCCCGTCGTCGCCCTTGAAGGAAATGATGACGTCGGGGTCGAGCGCGAGCAGGGCCTCCATGCCGATCGCGGCAGAGTCGGGCGAGCGCAGTTCCGGGGTCGGGCTGGCGCCTTGCAGGTTGACGGCGCCGAGCCGGCCGAGAAGGTGGGTGGTCAGGTGATGGTCGTAGAAGGCGAAGGGCACGTCCGCCCAGTGCCACAGGAACACCACGCTGACGCCGCCGGGCGCCTGCCTGGCGTAATCGTCCAGACGGGCCAGGAAGGCGGCGTTGAGCGCCTCGCCGCGTGCGCCTTCGCCCAGCGCCGTGGCCGCGCGCGCCACCGCGTGCAGCGAATCGTCCAGGGTGATCAGGTCGAAGGCCAGGAAGGCACCGATTTCCTCGAATTTCTTCTCGAACGGCTCGGTGTAGGTACGCAGGCCGATGATCAGGTCGGGCGCCAGCGTGGTCAGCACCTCCAGGTTCGTTTCATGCACCTCGCCCAGGTTGACCGTGCCGTGGGTCGCCTCGCCGAGAAAGGCGGACTGCTTGTTGTTGAGCGTGGACAGGCCATCCACCCTGCGTCCCAGTGCGCTGAGCAGGTCGGCGCCGAAGGTCGACACCGAGGCAACCGAGCGCGGCTGGCGGTCGATGCGTACCGCTTTGCCGCGGTCGTCGACGATGGTCAGGGGGTAGCTCTGCGCCTGCGCCGGGGCGGCGGTCAGGATGGCAAGGGCCAGGCAGGCGGCAAGGAAGGATGTGGACGGCGGCATCGGGTTCGCTCTTCGGGGAATCTGCGTTGCCGAGTATTCGATGCACACGCCTCCCGGCTCTACCCGAATCGGTATTTTTTCATCCGGCGCCGATCTCCGGATCGGGGTGGCAGCGGGGGCGCGTCGATCCCTACCCTCCACGCTTCTTGTCTCGCAGGGTGGATGAATGTGAACGTGGAAGCGGATCGGCCGGATGCCCGGTGCCTGCTGTTCGCGCTGACGAAGGGGCGGCGCGCGATGCTGGCGGGGGCGCTGGCGCTCACCGCGCTGGCCGTGCTGGCGGAGCTGGTGCCCTTCGTCCTGCTGTACCGCGCGCTCGAACGCCTGATCGAGGCACCGCAGACGCTGGCGGCGGCCCTGCCGGGCTGGGCCGCCTGGCTGGGCGGTGCGCTGCTGCTCAAGTACCTGGCCTATGGCCTGGCCTATCTGTTGAGCCATCATGCGGCCTATGCCATCCAGGCGGGCACGCGGCGGCAACTGGTGAGCCGTCTGGCGCGGGCGCCCTTGCCCTGGCTGCACGGGCAGGGTTCCGGCGCGCTGAAGCAGTCGGTGGTCCAGGATGTGGAGCGCCTGGAAGCCTTTCTGGCCCATCACACCGTGGAGGCGAGCGCCGCCGTGCTGGCGCCGCTGTGCGCGGCCGCCCTGCTGTTCT
Source organism: Pseudothauera nasutitermitis (assembly GCF_004801295.1). Classification (GTDB taxonomy): domain Bacteria; phylum Pseudomonadota; class Gammaproteobacteria; order Burkholderiales; family Rhodocyclaceae; genus Pseudothauera; species Pseudothauera nasutitermitis. The sequence goes on along the minus strand of NZ_SSOC01000009.1, from coordinate 125,180 downwards.
GGGTGGATGCCCGCCTGGCACTGGCCGTGCTGGCGGTCGGCCCGCTGGCGCTGCTGGGCGCGCTGGCCTTCCTGCCCGGTTCGCGCCGCGATCACGACCTGTTCAACCGCGCCACGGCGGCGCTGAACAACGCCACCGTCGAGTTTCTGCGCAACATGCCGGTGATGAAGGTGTTCTGTCCGGCCGGCACGGGCTTTCCGCTGCTGCGCGGGCGCCTGCACGACTACTACCGGCTGGCGGGGCGGATCACCCGGCGCACGGTGCCGGGCTGGGCGCTGTTCACCAGCCTGCTCGGCGCGCATCTGCTGCTGGTGCTGCCGGTCGGTGCCTGGCTGCATGTGCGCGGAGAGGTGGGCGCGGCGCAGGTCGCGTTCGCGGTGCTGCTGGGGGCCGGCGTGTTCCGCCCCCTGTTGAAGGTGAGCCGCTTTTTCATGGACGTGCCGGAGATCTTCGCCGGCCTGCGCCGCATGGCGCCGATCCTGGCCATCTCCCCGCCGCCGCGCCTGCCGGCAGGGCGGGTGGCGGCGCCGGTCGAAGTGCGTCTCGCGGAGGTCCGCTTCACCTACCCGTCGCGCCCGGTGCTGCGGGGCGTCAGCCTGTGCCTGCCGCCCGGCAGCTTCAACGTGCTGCTCGGCCCTTCCGGGGCGGGCAAATCGACCGTGGCGCGGCTGGTGGCCGGCGTGCTGGTTCCGCAGGCCGGAGAGGTTTCGCTCAATGGCGAGCCGGTCGCGGCGCTGGACGAAGGCGAGCGCGCCGGGCTGATCGCGCTGGCCACCCAGGAGGTGTTCCTGTTCAGCGGCTCGATACGCGACAACCTCTGCCTGGCCCGCCCGGACGCCAGCGCTGGCGCGTTGCGCAGAGCGCTGCGGGTGGCGCAGGCGGAAGCGCTGGTCGAGGGGCTGCCGCGCGGCTGGGACACCCCGGTGCGCGAACTGGGGACGCGCCTGTCCGGCGGGGAGCGCCAGCGCATCGCGGTCGCGCGCGCGTTGCTGGCCGGTACCCCGGTGCTGGTGCTCGACGAAGCCACGGCGTTCGCCGACAGCCTGACCCAGCGTGCCTTTTTCCGCGCCCTGCGCGCCGAATACCCCGAGCGCACCGTGCTGGCGGTGGCGCACCGGCTGCACGGCCTGGAGCGCGCGGACCGCATCTTCGTGCTCGAACAGGGCGTGGTGACGGCCAGTGGCGACCATGCGCGCTTGATGCGCGAAAGCGCGTACTACCGTTCCATGTGGCGCCTGGAGGCGCTCAACGAGCAATGGGCGCTGGCCTCCGGCGGGGAGGCCGCGCATGGCTGAGAGCGTGTCCGTGTGGCAAGGCATGCGGCGCATCGTCGCGCGCAGCGGTGCGGTGCCCGGCGCCTTCCTGTGGGGCCTGACCCTGCGTGTGCTGGAGCGCTGCACCGAACTCGGGCCCTATCTGCTCGCCTATCTGTGGCTGTGCCACGCGGCGGGCGCACCGTCCGCGCCCGGGCTGGCCTGGATCGCCGAACCACGCTGGCTGGCCGCGGCCTTGCTGGCGCTGTTCGTCCTGCAAGGCGTACTCGCCTTGTACGGGCAGCGACTGTGCTTCCTGGGCAGCTACCGCATCGTCGGCGCTTACCGCGAGCGCCTGCTCGACCGGGTGCGCCGCCTGCCGCTCGGCGTGCTGCGCGAACGCCGCATCGGCCACCTGAGCGATCTGCTGACCGATGACATCCAGCGCGTGGAATCGATCTTCACCCACGTGTCGGCGGATTTCGTCGCGGCCCTGGGCGTGTCGGCGGCCGCCATCCTGGTGCTGGCCGGCATCGACACGCGGCTGGCGCTCGCGCTGGCCGCCACGGGCCCGCTGGCGCTGCTCGTCCTGGCGGCCAGCCGCCGCTGGTTCGAGCGCGCCGGGCTGCGCAAGCACGCGCGCTACCGGGAAACCGCCGGCCTGCTGGTGGAGTTCATCGGCGGCCTGGCCACCTTGCGGCTGTTCCATCGCACGGCGGACTGGGTGGCGCGTCTGGATGGCGCATTCGCCGACCTGCGGCGCCTGAGCCTGGGCATCGAGAAGTGGGGCGGCGGGCCGGTGATGGCCTACCGTCTGACCCTCGAAACCGGCCTGGTGGTGCTGTTCCTGGCCGGCGGCTGGCTGGCCGCACCGATGGAGACGGCGCCGCTCGGCTGGCTCGCCTTCTTCCTGCTCGCCTACAAGTTCATCGGCCCTCTGCTGGAGGCGGCGGAGTATCTGGTGATGCTGCGCCACGCCTGCCAGAGCGAACTCAAGCTGGAGGAAATCTGGCAGACCGGGTTGCTGCCCGAACCCGCGCGGGGCGCGGTGCCCGATGGCGTGGCGGTGTGTTTCGAGCGGGTGTCCTTCGCCTACGGGGAGCAGCCGGTGTTGCGGGAAATCAGTTTCGCGCTACCCGAGGGCGGGGTGACCGCCATCGTCGGCCCGTCGGGGGCCGGCAAGAGCACCATCCTGCATCTGCTGGCGCGTTTCCACGATCCCGGCGCGGGCGCAGTGCGAATCGGCGGCCGGGACCTGCGCGAGATCGGCTCCGCCCGGCTGCACGATCTGCTCAGCATGGTCTTCCAGGACGTGCAGCTGTTCGACGGCAGCATCCTGGAGAACATCCGGGCGGGCCGTGAGCAGGCCAGCGATGCGGAAGTGTTCGCCGCCAGCCGGGCAGCGGACTGCCACGGGTTCATCGAAGGCCTGCCCGACGGCTATCGGACGCGGGTGGGCGAGGGCGGCCTGAGCCTGTCGGGAGGCGAGCGCCAGCGCATCTCGATCGCGTGCGCGTTGCTGAAGAACGCGCCCCTGCTGCTGCTGGACGAGGTGACCGCGGCGGTGGACCCGGCGTCGCAGTTCGCCATCCAGACGGCGCTGGGCAGGCTGGCCGCGCGCCGTACCGTGATCATGGTGGCCCACCGTCTGAGCACGGTGCGCAACGCGGACCGGATCCTCGTTCTGCGGGACGGGGAGGTGGTGGAAAGCGGAACCCATGCGCAGCTCTTGGAGCAGGGCGGTCTGTATGCGCGGATGTGGCATGCCCAGGATGCCACGGAAGCGGCGCGCGGCTGAAGGGCGGACTTGCCGGGGCGATCCAGTGGAGCCGGGTAATCGACTACAATGTTAGTGATTCTCATTACCTCTGTTGGGGCAAGGCATGGGGCCAGTTGTCGATGAGTCGTGCTCCGGGAAACCGGCGATTCCCGTGGTGGGTCAATCCGGGCATGCGGCCGTGATCCTGCAATCCGGACTACTGGTGTGCCACACCTCCGCCGAGGCGCTCGGTGCCATCGAGCGGCCCAGAACCTTTCCGGGAGACAGCGAGTTCGTTCACCTGAACTGCCAACTCGCCGGCGTGTTCGAGGGCCGCGTGGGCAAACGCGATCTGCTGTGCCAGCAGGGCAGTCTCACCGTCGGCTATTCCGCGGGTGAGAATTTCAGGATTCGCCACTGCCGCAGTTTCCGCAATGTATCCGTGATGGTCAGGCCCGAACTGCTGGGGGAGCTTGCGGGGGATCATCTGCATGAAGCGCTCGGCGCGGGGCTCGATCCGCATTTCTTCGTGCATTGTGCCAGCGCCTGCCGCAAGACCATCCGCTCGGCTGCGCAACTGGCCGGCTTGCTGGCCGATGCGTCCCGGCATCGTCTGTTGCTGCACGCCGCTGCGCTCGATTTCCTGTACTGGCATCTGGCGGCGTTTCGCCGCCGGGATGAGCGGAAGGCGCTCTCGCCGCGCGAATGCCGCCAACTGGAAGACGCCAGGGTATTGCTGCTGAGCGACCCCAGCGCACCGCCCACCATCGCGGAACTGGCCCGCGCGGTCGGCATGAATCAGTGCAAGCTGAAAACCGGCTTCAAGCAGGTGTATGGACGCAGCATCTATGCGTTGTTCCAGGATGCACGGATGAGCCGCGCGCGGGAATTGCTGCGTTCGCACAATGTGACCGAGACGGCCGTCCTCCTGGGGTATACGAACATCAGCCATTTCAGTTCGGCGTTCCAGAAGCGCTTCGGTTGCCTGCCGAGCCGGATCCGCCAGAGCACCTAGGGCGTGTTCCCACTATCCGCGGCGGATCGCGTGGATCTGTGTGGCTGGCTGGCAAGGCGCGCGAGGCGGTCAAGGGTGGTTCCCTTGACAACGAGCGCAACGCCGCCAGACGGCCACACAGATCCACCCGAAGGGCCACCGCCCAATCGGGCGCATCTCGGCGTTGCAGCTCCTTGCAAGGCTCCAGCCTCGCCGCGTCGCCGCGCCTTGATCTGCGCCCGGTTGGGCGGTGGCGCGACCGCCGGGGATAGTGGGAACACGCCCTAGTCAGTCTGTTGACGATCTTCATGAAAATCCGCGCAAGGGGCATGAACCGGTCCTCCGGCTTTTTTTGTGCGCGCGTGCGGCCCGCGCCTCCAGCCGTGTGCATTCTTGAATAGAATGCCCGCATCGCAGTTTTCAAATTTTCACGTTCGCCATGCAGGTCTCCGACACCCACTCCGCCCCGGTTGCATCCGCGCTGGCCTGGCTTGCCGAAGAGCCGGCGGACGATCCGGTGGTCGATCTCGCCGCCTTGCGCGCGCACTATGCCCAGGTGCGCGATCCGGGCGTGCCGGTCGCGGAATTCGAAGCCTGTCTGGACCAACTCGACGGCCGCGCGCTGGACATCTGCGGACGCTTCCGCGCGCGCCTGCTGAACATTCCGCTGCCGCTGCCGGCCGGCCCCCGCCAGGAAACCGAAGGGCTGATCGATGCCTTGCTCGATCTGTCTTCCGGTTTCGAGCGCGTGCTGGATGATGTGCGCGGGCGCTGGCTGCGTCTGCAGCGCGGAAGTATCGCCGGGCTGGGTGCGCGTGCGCTGCGCCTGCTGGGGGAGGCCCATCTGCTGGCGAGCATGATCGGTGCCGCGCCACCGGCCGGTTTCTGGCTGCGCGTGTATGCGCTGCTCGGCGGCGCCGAACGCACCGAACAGAGCGCCGGTGAGGGTGGCGCGGGCGCGCGTTCGGCGCTGGATGAATGCGGCCGGCTGTTCGCGCTCGCGGCGCTGCAGCCGGAAAGCCTGACCGGGCGCGAACTGGTCTGGGTGAGCGACTACCTGGAAGGCGGCGGAGAGTTCGGCGAGGTGGCGCGCGAACGGCTGGAGCCGGAGAGTGCGTTGTATTGGGCGCAGACCGGCAAGGATGCCGCGCCGGTGGCCCTGTCCCGGCGTTCGCCGGACGATGCGGCAGGGGTTTTCTTCTTCAATGCCTTCAGCCTTGCGGCGCGCGCGGCCGAGCGTCTCGAATGGCTGGAGCAGCGCATCACCCAGGCGGACGTGGTCGGCCTGGAGCGCGACGTCGAACTGCTGGAGCCGGACAGCTCCGGCCTGCCCGCCGGCCTCACGCCGGTGGAGGCCGCCTCGCTGCTGCGTCGCATGCACGAGCGCTGGTCGGTGCCGCCGCATCGTGAGACGGTGCGCCGCCAGCAGGAGTACACCGTGCAGGTGTGTGCCGGTCTGCGCGCCATCTGGGAGTTGTTCCGCCGCGGCGAGCAGCATGCGCGCATCGTCGAGTGGATGGTGTGCAACGAAAGCCCGGGAGGCTACGCGGTCATGAGCGTGTCGGGGGTTTCCGGGGTGCTGAGCGCCGGCATGGTGCTCGCGCTGCGTTCGGATGCCGGCACGCCGTGGTCGCTGTGCATCGTGCGCTGGATCCGCAGCGATGATGGCGAACAGGTCGAGCTCGGCCTGCAGATCATCGCGCATGGGGCTTCGGCGGCCTCGGTGGGCTTTCGCGGCGCCGAGGTGAAGTCCATGGTGCCGGCGCTGCTGCTGCCGCCGCTGGAAGGCGTGCGCCACCACCCGGCCATCGTGGTCAAGACGGGTTCCTACGCCTCGCGCCGCTTCGTGCTGGTCGATGACGCCGACAAGCTGTACGTCGGCCAGGGGCGGGTGGTCAGCCTCGACATGCAGACGGCCAACGTCGAACTGTTCCAGTACGAGATCGATCCCTACCCGATCTGAACCGGCGGCATCTCATCCAGCAGCTCTTTCAGCGACAGATCGGCCGCGCGTATGGCCTCGGCGATGCGTTGCGCCGCGCGCTGTGCGCCTTCGCCCTGCTGGGGGCCGGCCAGCCAGTCGCCGGGCGACAGCGCGAAGCGCGCCACCACGTCCGACAGGCGCAGGTGGGCGGGGTCGATGGCCAGCACCCACTCGGCGGTTTCCGTGCGTGCCACCCAGCCGCTTTCGCTCATCGCGCCGAGCACCGATTCCGCGCGGTCGTCGCTCAGGCCGGCGGCGTGGCGCAGACGCTCGAAGGGCGGCGGGCCGCCGCCGCGCTGAGCGCGCGCCAGTTCCACCAGCATGCCCAGCGCGCCGCGCGCGAGATCGCCGGGAAACACCGGGAGTGTGCGCTTGCGTTGCAGGAAGGCGGGCAGCGAGGCGGTGACCAGCGCGCCGAGCAGCACGATGACCCACGACAGGTACAGCCACACCAGGAAGATCGGCAGCGCCGCGAAGGCGCCGTACACCAGCGTATAGCTGGGGAAGCGCGCGATGAACATGCCGAAGGCGCGCTGCATCACCAGAAAGGCCACGGCCGCCGCGATGCCGCCGGCCAGTGCGTGCAGGGGGCGTACCGGGTGGTTGGGCACGGCGAAGTACAGATAGCTGAACAGGCCGCCCAGGGTGATCGGCGGCAGCAGGCGGGCAGCCAGTTCGCCCAGCCAGGGAGAATGGTCGACCAGTTCCATCGATGCGCTGACCAGATAGCCGGAGGCGAAGATGCTGCCGCCCAGCACCAGCGGCCCGACGGTCAGCGCGAACCAGTACACGGCGATGCGGAACAGCAGCGGGCGGGGCTGGCGTACGCCCCAGATCTGGTTGAACACGCGTTCGATGGTGGACAGCAACAGCAGCGCGGTGACCACCAGGATGGCGGTGCCGATCAGCGTCAGCCCGGCGGCCTTTTCCGAGAACTGCAGGGCGTATTTGGTGATGATCTGCCCGGCGCGTTCGGGCAGCAGGTTTTCCAGCAGAAAGGTCTTCAGCGAGACGCCCAGGTCGGTGAACCCGGGGAAGTTGCTGAACAGCGCGATGGCCACGGTGATCAGCGGCACCAGCGCCAGCATCGTGGTGAACGCCAGGCTGCCGGCGACCTGCGGGCAGCGCGTGGCGTTGAAGCGGCTGAAGAGCAGGAGCAGGAAGTCGCGCGCGGAGAGTGCGCGCGCGGAGAGCGGCAGATTCATCGGCGGGAGTTGGGGGCGGGTGGTGCCGGAGCGGTGGGTATAATGCGCCCATTCTAGCCAGTCGCACCGTGCCTCGCGAATCCGCGCGGGTGTCCGCGACGGTTTCTGACGGTTTGCGATGAAAGAGATCCTGGTTCTGTATTACAGCCATCGCGGTTCGGTGCGCGCGCTCGCCGAGCAGATCGCCGCCGGCATCCACCAGGTGCCCGGCATGGCCGCGCGGGTGCGTACCGTGCCGCGCGTCTCCACGATGTGCGAGGCGGTGGAGGGCGAAATCCCCGCCGACGGTCCGCCCTACGCCGAGGAGCGCGACCTGCGCGAATGCGTGGGGCTGGCGCTGGGCAGCCCGACCCGCTTCGGCAACATGGCGGCGCCGATGAAGTACTTTCTCGATGGTCTGGCCGGCGCCTGGGCGAACGGCGTGCTGGCCGGCAAGCCCGCCTGCGTGTTCACCTCCACGGCCAGCCTGCATGGCGGACAGGAGAGCACGCTGCTGTCGATGATGCTGCCGCTGCTGCACCACGGCATGCTGATCGTCGGCCTGCCCTATACGGAATCTGCGCTGTCCTCCACGCGCAGCGGCGGCACGCCCTACGGCGCCACCCACGTGGCCGGCACCGATGGCCAGCCGGTGCTAAGTGAGGAAGAGGCCGCGCTGGCGCGCGCGCAGGGCCGCCGATTGGCGGAATGTGCATTGAAGCTGGCGGTGGGGCGATGAATCCGCTGCATTTCCAGCGTGCAGCCAGCGCCAGTCTGCTGGCGCTGATCGTGCTGTGCGTATTGTGGGAAGGCTGGCTGGCGCCGATCCGTCCGGGGGGCTCGTGGCTCACCCTGAAGGCGCTGCCGCTGCTCGCCCCGCTGTTCGGCATCCTGCGCGGCAAGCGCTATACCTACCAATGGACCTCGATGCTGTCCCTGCTGTACGTCGCCGAGGGCGTGCTGCGCATCGGCGATCCGGGGCTGATGGGCGTCTTCGCCGCGCTGGAGCTGGCCCTGTCCATGGTGCTGTTCTTTGCCACCATGTTCTACGCGCGCTTCACCGCGCCTTCGCGCAGCCGGCCCGACGGCGAGTGAGGGCGACCGCCGGCCGCGGCCGGCGGTCTGGCGGCATCAGACCTGCGGATTGAGCCGCTCGGCGTTGCCGTGCAGCTTGTTCAGCGCGTTGAGGTAAGCCTTGGCCGAGGCGACGATGATGTCGGTGTCGGCACCCTGGCCATTGACCACGCGGCCGTCCCTGGACAGGCGCACGGTGACCTCGCCCTGCGCGTCGGTGCCCGTGGTGATCGCATTCACCGAGTACAGCAGCAGTTCGCCGCCGCTGCGCGCCACCGTTTCAATGGCCTTGAAGGCGGCATCCACCGGCCCCGAACCCTCGGCGCGTGCCTGGGTTTCCTGCCCGCCGACGGACAGGGTCAGTTCGGCCTGCGGGGTCTCGCCGGTTTCCGAATGGAAGCGCGTGGCCACCAGGCGGAAGTGTTCCAGCGCCGGGGTGATGGCCTCGTCGCTCATCAGCGCCTGCAGATCCTCGTCGAAGATCTCGTGCTTCTTGTCGGCGAGTTCCTTGAAGCGCGCGAAGGCGTGGTTGAGGTGCTCCTCGGACTCCACCACGACGCCCAGTTCCTGCAGGCGCGAGCGGAAGGCGTTGCGCCCGGAATGCTTGCCCAGCACCAGCTTGTTGGCCACCCAGCCGACGTCCTCGGCGCGCATGATCTCGTAGGTTTCGCGGTGCTTGAGCACCCCGTCCTGGTGGATGCCGGATTCGTGCGCGAAGGCGTTGGCGCCGACGATGGCCTTGTTGGGCTGCACCGGGAAGCCGGTGATGCCGGAGACCAGCTTGGAGGCCGGCACGATCTGCGTGGTGTCGATGCCGGTGTCGCAACCGAACACGTCGCGCCGCGTGCGCACGGCCATCACCACTTCCTCCAGCGAAGCGTTGCCGGCGCGTTCGCCCAGGCCGTTGACGGTGCATTCCACCTGGCGCGCGCCGGCGCGCACGGCGGCCAGCGAGTTGGCCACGGCGAGGCCGAGGTCGTTGTGGCAATGCACCGACCACACCACCTTGTCGGCGTTGGGCACGCGTTCGATCAGCGCGGCGATGGTGTCGGCGAACTGCTCGGGCACGTTGTAGCCCACGGTGTCCGGCACGTTGATGGTGGTCGCCCCGGCGCCGATGACGGCCTCGAAGATGCGACAGAGGAAATCCAGTTCGGAGCGCCCGGCGTCTTCGGCGGAGAACTCGACGTCGTCGGTGTATTCCTTGGCCCAGCCGATCGCCTTGACCGCCTGTTCGACCACCTGGTCGGGCGTCATGCGCAGCTTCTTCTCCATGTGGATCGGGCTGGTGGCGATGAAGGTGTGGATGCGGCCGCGCGCGGCCGGTCGGATGGCTTCACCGGCGCGGCGGATGTCGTTCTCGTTGGCGCGCGCCAGCGAACAGACGGTGGACTCCTTGATCGCCTCGGCAATCGCGCGCACCGATTCGAAATCGCCGTTGGAAGCAGCGGCGAAACCGGCCTCGATGACATCCACCCGCATGCGTTCGAGCTGGCGGGCGATGCGCAGCTTCTCGTCGCGGGTCATCGAAGCGCCGGGGCTCTGTTCGCCGTCGCGCAAGGTGGTATCGAAAATGATCAGCTTGTCGTTCATGTTCGGCTCCAGCAAAAGGGTTCTACGCGGTGCGGATACGCCGGGACGCCCGCGCGCTCTGGCGGGCGGAGGCGATCATCGGGGGAAGGGGGGATGTGTGGTCAGCGCGCGGGGCGCAGCAGCGGGCCGGGCAGCGGCAGGCCCGCCGGGAGACGGCGAAGCGACGAAAGGGGGAGGTCGCGCCGGGCATTCATCATGGGACGACTATAAACCGGCGCTCCGCGCCCATGCAAGCGCCGGCGGCGGCTCAGGGGGCGCTCAGGGGGCGCTCAGGGGACGGGGGGGGGAGGGGGCGGCGCGGCTTCGGCGCGCCGCTTGCGGCGGTTCACCCAGCGCCAGACGTAGATCACGTAACCGGAGACCGCATAGGCAAGGAACAGGGCGAACAGCACACCCGGCGGATAGCTCGACACCAGCGCGAAGGCCAGCACCAGCGCGATCAGCACGATGAAGGGCACGCTCTTGCGCAGGTTGATGTCCTTGCCGCTCCAGAACAGCACGTTGCTGACCATGGAGATGCCGGCGAAGATGGTCAGCAGGCAGGCGAACCAGCTGACGTCGCCGCCGGTCATGTCGTTGTCGATGACCACCCACACCAGCCCGGCCACCAGCGCGGCCGCGGCCGGGCTGGGCAGGCCCTGGAAGTAGCGCTTGTCGACCACGTCGATGTTGGTGTTGAAGCGCGCCAGGCGCAGCGCGGCGCCGGCGCAGTAGATGAAGGCGGCGATCCAGCCCAGCTTGCCGAGGTCCTGCAGCGCCCATTCGTACATCACCAGCGCAGGGGCGGCGCCGAAGGACACCATGTCGGACAGCGAGTCGTACTCGGCGCCGAAGGCGCTCTGGGTGTGGGTGAGGCGGGCCACGCGGCCGTCCAGCCCGTCGAATACCATGGCCACGAAGATGGCCACGGCAGCGTATTCGTAGCGCCCGTTCATGGCCTGCACGATGGCGTAGAAGCCGGAGAACAGCGCGGCGGTGGTGAACAGGTTGGGCAGGATGTAGATGCCGCGGCGGCGCTTTTCGATCGGGATCAGGGTCATCGGTGCAGTGGGTCCGCCAGGAGCGCGGCCGCGCGGGCCGCAGGGGTTCGATGCGGGATTCTACCGCAAGCGCGGCCCGTCGGCCGTTGGGAAACATCCTGGCCCATTCGTGCGATGGCCCTGGGCCACGGCTGGTGCCGTGCGCAATATAAAACTCAATGGCATATAATCCCGTTATGCATCGGGATTGTGTAATGCCGTCCAGCCACGACCAGAACTTCAAGAACCTGATCCTCGACTACCCGCGCCAGGCGCTGGCCTTCTTCGCGCCGGGCGAGGCGCGGGAGATCGACGACACGGTACGCATCACCCCGATCCGCCAGGAACAGTTGAAGGATCGTTTGGGCGACCGCTTCCACGAACTGGACGTGCCGCTGCTGGTGGAATGGCCCGATGGCCGCCGCGAGGCCCTGCTGTTCATCGTCGAGGAAGAAAGCGACCCCGGGCGTTTCTCCATCCACCGCCTCGGCCACTACTGCCTCGACCTGGCCGAACTGTGCAAGACCGACCGCGTCGTGCCGGTGGTGATCTTCCTGCGCGGCAGCCGGCGTATCTGCGAGCGGCTGGAACTGGGCAGCGAGCGTTTTTCCTTCCTCACGTTCAGCTACCTGTTCCGCGTCCTCGACGACCTGCCGGCCGAGGACTACCGGGACAGCGACAACATCGTCGCGCGGCTCAACCTGCCCAACATGGCCTACCCGCGCGAGCGCATCGTCGACGTCTTCGCCTGGGCGATGCGGGGCTTGCTGGAACTGGAACCGGACCAGGAAAAGTGCCTCAAATACATGGACTTCATCGACATCTACAGCGACCTTGACGATAATGAACGGCAGCTTTTCGCGGAACGATATCCGCAGGAGGACCAAGCCATGATGACCTGGAGCGAACGCATGCGCAGCGAAGGCATGCAGAAGGGTATGCAGAAAGGCATGCAACTGGGCAAGCAGGAGGGGCTGGAAGAAGGCGTTCGGCTTGGTCGCCAGGAGGGTTTGCAGGCCTTGCAAGCCGTACTCACCCGTCAGCTCACCCGCCGTTTCGGCCCGCTCGACGCGGCAACCGCCGAGCGCCTGCAACAAGCCGCGCCAGCCGACCTGGAGCACTGGGCCGACAACATCCTTGATGCGCGCACGCTGGAGGAAGTGTTCGGTTCGCAGTGAACCCTGAAAGGCAAAGGTGAACAGAAACGGCACCCGGTTGTGGGTGCCGTTTCTGTTTGCTGACGACCTCCTGTTTTCAGCTATTCCGCGCTCCGGGGCAGAAAACCGTGGTCTGTCCCCTTTTGCCTTCTGGAGAGTGCCGTTGTTGCAGTGGTCCGGGGAGGGGGGCAGTCGTGCATCCCCGGAGCGCCAAGCGATTACCAGTAATAGTTGAACTGGACTGAAGTTTCGCGTTCGCTGCCGCGGAATGCGTTGGTGAAGTACTTTTTGTCGAACACGTTCGTGACATTGAGCGCGATACGGTACTCCGTTGTTTCATAGGCAATAGCTAGGTCAGCCAGTGTGAACGCCTTGTCGTAGGGGGCCGAGCAGCCAAAACCAGCGGGGGTCTTGCCCTTGTAACGGGCGCCTCCAGCGAACTGCCAGCCCGCGAGGGCTGCGGGGCGATAGTCGAGCCAGATGCTGGCGGTTTCCTTGGGTACCTGATTGGACTGGCAGCCTACCCGGTTTGCCACGTTGCTGCGTGTGACGCGCGGGTTCTGGTAGGTGTAGGCCCCCTTGATGCCGAGGTCGCGCATCAGCACGATGTAGCCCTCCAATTCGATGCCAGTAGAGCGTTCTTCTCCGGTCTGCACGCTGAAGCCGGGGTGGGCCAGATCCGTGGTGGTGGTGTTGGTCTGGGTCAGATCGAACAGTGATACTGTGACGAAACCTTCCTGGCCGGGCGGCTGGTACTTCACGCCGGCTTCGTACTGGGTCCCTTCGGTCGGCTCGAAGGCGCTGCCATCGAACTTCAGTCCGGTGATCGGATTGAAGGAGGTGGCGTAGCTGGCATAGGGTGCGATGCCGTTGTCGAACAGGTAGAGCAGGCCCAGGCTGCCGGTCGTGGCGCTGTCGCGCGTTTTAGGTTGCGTGGTGCTTTCGCGGGTGCTGCGTGCCACGTCATATCGCAGGCTGGCATTGGCCACCCAGCGATTCCATTTGAACTGGTTGGTCGTGTAGATGCCTGTCTGGGCGAGTGTCGAGCGGGTTGGGTTCAGTGCCGGCAACGGAATTTCGTAGCCGTACACCGGTGCGTAGATGTCCAGGTCGGGAGCGGTACCGAACCCGACGGCGCCGCGCTGGCGGTATTTCAGGTAATCCAGGCCGAGGGAAAAGGCGTGGGAGACACCGCCCCAGGAAAAGTCCCGTGCCAGGCGGCTATCCACGGCCAGATTGTTGGCTTCCGTCTGTTGGGCAAGGCTGCCTCGGTTTGCCGTTCGCCCGTCGGCCAGCAGGTTGTACGCGTACACGTGCCGGTAATCGATGTCGATCTCGGCATAGCGCAGGTTCTGGGTGAAATTCCAGCCACTGTCGGTGGCGTGTTCGAAGGAATAGCCAAAGGACCGGATATCCCGGTCGAAACGTTCGAAGGAAGGTTCTCCGGCATTCCGGCTGGTCGGCAAACCGGCGCTTTGGGGAAAGGTATACGCATTGGGCCACCAAGCTTTCGGTGTACCTCGTTCACGCGAATAGTTGCCCAGCAACGTCAGTTTGGTGGCAGCGGAAATGTTCCACAGCAGCGAGGGCGCTACCGAGAGCAGATCATCGCGCGAATGGTCCAGGCGTGTTTCGCCATCCCGTCCCGTCGCGGCGAGCCGGAACAGCACGCGTTGGTCTTCATCCAGCGCGCTGCCCACGTCGGCACTGAGCTGGCGTCGGTTGTAGCTGCCCAGTTGCAGGCCGACACTGTTCACATGATCGGCGGTGGGGCGTTTGGTGTTGACGTTGACGATGCCGCCCGGGCGTGAATGGCCGTACAGGACGGAGGCGGGGCCTTTCAGGATTTCAATGCTTTCGATGGTGTCGATTGCATCGTCCCAGGAGGCGTAGGTACCCACGGCGGGCTGCAGCAGGCCGTCCTTGTAATAGGCGCTGCCGTTGCTGAAGCCGCGAATGGTGGCGCCGCCGGACATGCGCGAATCCTGGGCGCCCGAGGTTTCGGTCACGACGCCAGCGGTATAGGACAGCGCCTGCTCGATGTTCTTCGGTGCCTGTGTCTTGATCTGTTCCCGGGTGACAATGGAGATCGAACGCGGTGTTTCGATCAGCGGGGTGCTGGATTTCAACGTGCTGCTGGTTTTGGGAAGGTATCCGGCCAAGCTGCTGCGGTTTGTCGCTGCTGTGCTGGCCGTCACCGTTACCGGTGCCAGCGTTGCCTCCCCCGCCGCCTTTGGCAGCGTCGCCAGCGTATAGCCGCCATTGTCTTCGGCATCGCCTGCAAGCCATGCCGGGAAAGCAGCCGGGCGAAGCCTTCGGCAACGCCATAGCGGCCTTTCAGCCCTTCACTTTGCAGCCCCTGGGTGAGCGCGCCGTCTGCGGAGAGGTGGACGCCGGCCTGTGCGGCGTAGGCGCCGAGCACGGCGCTGAGGCGGCCGGGCGGAATGTCGATGCTGTGCGTCTGCGCTTCCTGGCTGGCCTGGGCCGGCTGGGCGAAGGCTGCGCCAGCCGACAGCGTGGGCAGGAGGGCGGCGCAGGCCAGATGGAGGGCAAGCCGGGTCAGTGGGGGAGCGGGCCGTCTCGTGGCGGCCATGAGGATGGGGCGGGAAAGGGGCGGATTGGGCATGCCGGTTCCTTTTGCACGGTGGGTGGAAAGAGAATCTTTTCCATCTGCCGGGCGAGATCGAAAATCCGGAACCGAGGAACAAAAAAATTTTTGGTGCGGCTCAGCGCGCTTCCAGCGTGACCCACCAGGGCAGGGTTCTGCGGATGCGCAGGGGCAGCGCGGTGGCGAGCAGTTCCAGCGCGCGATCGGTGTCGTGCAGCGGGTAGGCGCCGACGACCTTGAGGTGGGCGACTGCGGGGGCGCAGCCGAGGTGGCCGCGGCGGTAGCGGCCGAGTTCGGCGAGGAATTCGGCGAGCGGCATTTCGTCGGCGATGAGCAGGCCATCCTGCCATTGCGGCTGGGGCTGGACGAGGGGCTGGAGCGGGCCGGAGGCGTCGCGGGTGAAGCTGGCCTGCTGCCCGGCGGCAACGCGCTGGGTGGCAGCGCCGGTCGCGGCGGGCTGGATTTCCACCGTGCCTTCGAAGACCGACAGGTGGATGTGCCCGTCGTTGTGCCGCACGGAGAACCAGGTGCCCAGGGCGAGCAGGCGGCCGTGGGGGGTGTCCACCACCAGCGGGCGGCGGGCGGTGTCCGGCGCGGTGCGCACGAGCAGGGCGCCGCCGTGCAGGATGATGCGGCGCAGTTGCCCGTCGTAGCGCACGTCTGCGGCGCTGTCGGTGTCCAGCCACAGGTGGCTGCCGTCGGCGAGCGTTTCGCTGAATTGCTCGCCGATGCCGGTGCGGTAGTCGGCGCGCCATGCGGCCAGCGTGTGGCGCACCGGGGGCAGGCCGTGGATCAGCTTGCCGCCGAGCAGCAGGGCGAGGATTGCCCCCAGTGTGCCAAGGGTGCGACGCCGCATCCTGACCGTCTTGGTGGCGGTCTGGAGCGCGCTGGCGGCGGTGTGCTGGTCCATCGCCGTGCCCAGGGTGTCAACGCGCTGGTTGATGCTTTCCACCCTGGCCCAGGCATTGCGGTGCTCGGCCCGGGCGTCGAGCCAGCTTTGCCAGTGCTGGCGCTGTTGCTCGGTGGCGGTGCCGGAGGAAAGCACGGCGAACCATTCGGCGGCCTGTTGCAGGCTGGCGTAGTCGGGCCGGGCGCTGGCTGGATCGAGTGTGTTCATGCGCCCCGCGCGCCGGCAGGTTCTTCCAGGGCGATGCAGTGGAGCATGGCCTGGGCCATGTATTTGGTGACCATGCGTTCGCTGATTTCGAGGCGTTTGGCGATTTCGGCGTAGCCCAGTCCTTCGATGCGGGCGAGGATGAAGGCGGTGCGCGGCTTGTCCGGCAGGGCGTCGATCATGGCGCAGATGTCGTACAGGGTTTCGAGCACGATGGCGCAGTGCTCGGCCGAGGGAGCGACGTCCGGCGGTGCGCTGATCAGGGCTTCGGCCCAGGCGCGCTCGATGTCGATGCGCCGCCAGTGGTCGATGACGACGCAGTTGGCGATGCGATTGAGGAAGGCGCGCGGCTCGCGGATGGCCTGCAGCGAGTGCAGGGACTGGGCCATCAGGCGCACGAATACGTCCTGGGTCAGATCGGCGGCCTGCTCGGCGTTGCCCAGTTTGCCGCCCAACCGGGCCCGCAGCCAGCCATGGTGGTCGGCATACAGGCCGTGAATGACGTGCTGGCGCGAGGCGTCTGTGTCGGCCATGGCTGCTGTGGTCGGTCTGGATGATAACGATTGCTAATTCTATATCTTGATCCGGGCCGCAGCCATGTCTGTGATGCCCCCGCTGTTTGCGGAGTCCGGGTTTGCCGGGCGAAAAAAAACCGCGCAGGGCGGATGCCCGTGCGCGGCCTTGGTACGCCGGCAGAAGGATCAGTTCTTCGACTGGTCCACCAGCTTGTTCTTGCTGATCCACGGCATCATGCCGCGCAGCTGCTCGCCGACCTGCTCGATCGGGTGCTCGGCGGTGAGGCGGCGGCGGGCGGTCATGCTGGGGTAGCCGGTGCGGCCTTCCAGGATGAACATCTTGGCGTATTCGCCGGTCTGGATGCGCTTCAGGGCTTCGCGCATGGCGTAGCGCGATTCCTCGTTGATGACCTCGGGGCCGGTGACGTACTCGCCGTACTCCGCGTTGTTGGAGATGGAGTAGTTCATGTTGGCGATGCCGCCTTCGTACATCAGGTCGACGATCAGCTTGAGTTCGTGCAGGCACTCGAAGTAGGCCATCTCGGGCGCGTAGCCGGCTTCCACCAGGGTTTCGAAGCCCATCTTGACCAGTTCCACGGCGCCGCCGCACAGCACGGCCTGTTCGCCGAACAGGTCGGTTTCGGTTTCTTCGCGGAAGTTGGTCTCGATCACGCCGCCCTTGGTGCCGCCGTTGGCCGCCGCGTAGGACAGGGCGATGTCACGTGCCTTGCCGGACTTGTCCTGGTGGATGGCGATCAGGCTGGGCACGCCGCCGCCCTTCAGGTACTCGGAGCGCACGGTGTGGCCGGGGCCCTTGGGGGCGATCATGATCACGTCCAGGTCGGCGCGCGGCACCACCTGGTTGTAATGCACGTTGAAGCCGTGGGCGAAGGCCAGCGCGGCGCCCTTCTTGATGTTGGGTTCGACTTCTTCCTTGTACACCTGCGGGATGTTCTCGTCCGGCAGCAGGATCATCACGACGTCGGCGCCCTTGACCGCCTTGGCGATCTCTTCGACCTTCAGGCCGGCCGCTTCGGCCTTCTTCCACGAAGCGCCGTCCTTGCGCAGGCCCACGGTGACCTTGACGCCGGAGTCCTTCAGGTTCTGCGCGTGCGCGTGGCCCTGCGAGCCGTAGCCGACGATGGTGACCTTCTTGCCCTTGATGAGGGAGAGGTCGGCGTCCTTGTCGTAATAGACTTTCATGGTTTTCCTTTCGGGGTTTCGGTAACGAATGGGTCTCCGGGGCTCGCGGGTGGGGCGTGGCGAGGACTCGTGGTCGGACCGGCGGCGGCAATGATAACGGCGCATCCGCCCGGCGCGAAAGCCCGGAGGAGGGTCAGAGCTTGAGAATGCGGTCGCCGCGGCCGATCCCGCAGATGCCGGAGCGCACGGTTTCGAGGATCAGGGCAGGGTCGAGCGCGTCGAGGAAGGCGTCGAGCTTGGCCTGGTTGCCGGTCAGTTCGATCACATAGGAGACGTCGGTGACGTCGATGATGCGTGCACGGAAGATGTCCGCGGTGCGCTTGATTTCCTCGCGGTCCTTGCCGGTGGCGCGCACCTTGGCGAGCAGCAGTTCGCGCTCGATGTGGGCGGCCTCGGAGATGTCTACCACCTTGACCACTTCGACCAGCTTGTTCAGCTGCTTGGTGATCTGCTCGATGATCTCGTCCGAGCCGGTGGTGACGATGGTCATGCGCGACATCGAGGCGTCCTCGGTGGGCGCCACGGTGAGCGATTCGATGTTGTAGCCGCGCGCGGAGAACAGCCCGGAGACGCGCGACAGCGCGCCGGACTCGTTTTCGATCAGCAGGGAGATGACGTGACGCATGGTGTGCTGTGTCCTGGAGTCTGAAAGGAGGGCTTACAGGTCTTCGGCGGAGAGGATCATCTCGGTCAGACCCTTGCCTCCCTGCACCATCGGATAGACGTTCTCGGTCGGATCCACCTGGAAGTCGAGGAACACCAGTTCATCCTTGTGGGTGGTGAAGGCCTCGCGCAGCGCGCCCTCCACGTCGGCCGGCTTGTCCACGCGGATGCCGACGTGGCCGTAGGCGCGCGCCAGCGCGGCGAAGTCCGGCAGCGAATCCATGTAGGACTCGGAGTAGCGCCCGCCGTGGAACAGTTCCTGCCACTGGCGCACCATGCCCAGGTAGCCGTTGTTGAGCAGGCAGACCTTGATCGGCAGGCGGAACTGGCGGCAGGTGGACAGTTCCTGGATGTTCATCTGGATGGAGCCTTCGCCGGTCACGCAGGCCACCTGGCGGTCCGGGTTGGCCAGCTTGGCGCCCATGGCGTAGGGCAGGCCCACGCCCATGGTGCCCAGGCCGCCGGAGTTCAGCCAGCGGCGCGGCTGGTCGAAGCGGTAGTACTGCGCCGCCCACATCTGGTGCTGGCCCACGTCGGAGGTGACGATGGCCTCGCCGCCGGTGACTTCCCAGAGCTTCTGGATGACGAACTGCGGCTTGATGATGTCGTCGGAATTCTTGAACACCATGCACTCGCGCGCGCGCCACGCTTCCACCTGCTTCCACCACGCGGCCAGCGCCTCGCGGTCGGGGCGCGCCTCGCCGGATTCGATCTGGCGGATCATCTCGTCGAGCACCTCGCGCACGTCGCCGACGATGGGAATGTCCACCCGCACGCGCTTGGAGATCGACGACGGGTCGATGTCGATGTGGATGATCTTGCGCGGCTCTTCGGCGAAATGTTCGGGGCTGCCGATGACGCGGTCGTCGAAGCGCGCGCCCACGGCGAGCAGCACGTCGCTGTACTGCATGGCCATGTTGGCCTCGAAGGTGCCGTGCATGCCGGGCATGCCAAGGTACTGGCGGTCGCTCGCCGGGTAGCCGCCCAGACCCATCAGCGTATTGGTGATCGGACAGCCGAGCAGGCGGGTCAGCCTGGTGAGCGATTCGGCCGCGTCGGCGAGCACCACGCCGCCGCCGGTGTAGATCATCGGGCGCTTGGCTTCCAGCAGCAGTTGCACGGCCTTGCGGATCTGCCCCTGGTGGCCCTTGACCACCGGATTGTACGAGCGCATCGAGATTTCCTTGGGATACTCGAACTCGCAGCGGTGCATGGAGACGTCCTTGGGGATGTCCACCAGCACCGGGCCGGGGCGGCCGGACTTGGCCAGGTAGAAGGCTTTCTTCATCGTGACGGCGATGTCACGCACGTCCTTCACCAGGAAGTTGTGTTTCACGCAGGGGCGGGTGATGCCCACGGTGTCGACTTCCTGGAAGGCGTCCTGGCCGATCGCCGCGGTGGGCACCTGGCCGGAGATGATCACCATCGGGATGGAATCGCAGAACGCGGTGGCGATGCCGGTGACCGCATTGGTGGCGCCGGGGCCGGAGGTGACCAGCGCCACGCCCACCTTCTGCGTGCTGCGCGCGTAGCCGTCGGCAGCGTGTACGGCGGCCTGCTCGTGGCGCACCAGGACGTGGCGGACCTGCTCCTGCTGGAAGAGTGCGTCGTAGATGAACAGGACCGCGCCGCCCGGATAGCCGAAGACGTGCTCGACCTTTTCTTCCTGCAGACACCTGATTACAATTTCCGCTCCAGTCAGCACCATCGCAAGCTCGCTCAGTTTTTCGTCCGAAAACGGCAAACGTTACCGGGCGACCGGCTTTTGGTCAAGGTTGCTACTGCACTGCGGCATGACGCCGAATCCCCCGCTTTCCCAAGGATCGACCGCTGGCCTCGAGGGCAGAACTCTCCGCGTTTCTCGCGTCCGTCGAAAAGCGCGCCTTCAAGCATGCAGCATGGTCGTTGCAGGACGAGGAGGCCGCGCTCGACGCGGTGCAGGACGCCATGATGAAGCTGTCGGCGAACTACGGCGACCGTCCGGCGGCGGAGCTGCCCCTGCTTTTCCAGCGTATCCTGCAGAATGTCATCCGCGACAGCGTCCGCCGCCGCAAGGTGCGCCGCGCCTGGATCACGCTGTTTTCCGGCTTCATGCGCGACGGGGACGACAGCGATCCGCTGGATTCGCTCGACGTCGATCCGGCCGCCGATCTGGCGCTGCCCTCCACGCCGCACGGCGATTACGAGCGTGCGCGCGTGCTGGATGCCATCGAGGAAGAAATCGCGCGCCTGCCGGAACGTCAACGCCAGGCCTTCCTGCTGCGTTACTGGGAAGGATTCGATACCGTGGAAACCGCCGCCGTCATGGGCTGTTCCGAAGGCAGCGTGAAGACGCATTGCTCCAGGGCGGTGCGCGCCCTCTCCACCGCCCTGCTTGCCAAGGGGATCTCCGCATGAGTCCGTACGAGGAAGTCCGCCGGGCCCGCCGGCTGGCGGCATGTCTGACCTGCGCGGCACGGCGCGTGGACGGTGCCGCCGCCGACCGTCTGTGTGCCGCGCGGCAGCGTGCGCTGGCGGCCCAATGCCCCGCGCGCGGCCGTTTCGCCCTGCGCTGGCCGGCCACTTCGGCCACGCCGCTGTGGAAACCGCTGTGCGCGGCGGCGGCCGTGCTGCTGCTCAGCATGGCAGGCGATTACTGGGGAAGCGCCGCGCGCGTCGGAGAACAGCGCGACGTCGATTTCGCCCTGCTCAGCGACGATCTGCCCATCGACGCCTATCTCGACACGGAATTCAAGGCATGGCTGGAACACGCTTCGCGCTCCTGATCCTCATTTTCGCCGCCAGCCTGGGTGCAGCGCTGGCGGCGCCCGGCAGCGCGCCGGCCTGGGGCGAACTGTCCGCGGCGCAGCGCCAAGTGCTGGCCCCGCTGGCCGCCGAGTGGGCGAAGATGGACGGCGCCGATCGCCAGACCTGGGTGGAGATCGCCCAGCGCCACGCCGAACTGACGCCCGAGGAGCAGGACCGCCTCGCCCGGCGCATGCAGGCCTGGGCCCGTCTGAGCCCGGAGGAGCGCACGCGCGCCCGCGACCAGTACCGCGCCCTGCGCAACATGCCGGCGGAACGCCGGGAGCAGTTGAACGAGGAATGGCAGCGCTATCAGAATCTGCCGCCGGAAGAGCGCCGCCGCCGGCGCAATCAAGGAAAGGACGAATGAACGATGCAAGCGCCGCCCGGGAAGGCGCAACCCAAGCCCGCACGGTCGTCGAGCCCGCCGGCCTGCGCCGCCGCCTCGCCGGCATGCTGTACGAATCGCTGCTGCTGATGGGGGTGCTGGCGGTGCTGTTCCTGGTGCCCTGGCTGATCGTCGGCATCGTGTTCGAATGGGCACCGCCCGGCGGGCTGGCCATGGTGCACCTGTTCGCCGCGCTCGGCCTGTATTTCATCTGGTACTGGCGGCGCAACGGGCAGACCCTGGCCATGCAGACCTGGCGGCTGTGCCTGGTCGATGCGCAGACCGGCAAGCCGCCGACGCTGAACCAGTGCCTGCTGCGCTACATGCTGGCCTGGCCCTCGGTGCTGCTGTGCGGCATCGGCCTGCTGTGGGCGCTGGTGGATCGCGACCGCCAGTTCCTCCACGACCGCCTGGCGCGCACCTGCATCGTGCTGCTGCCCGGCAAGGCCGGCATGCCGAAATAGGCCGGCGGAGCCCCGCCGCGCCCGCCGGGGCGCATGGTCGGGCGGCGGCGGGGCGGGCGGGTTACACTTGGGGCCGCTTCCCTCGCATGAACCGCCCCAAGATGAAAACCGAACACGCCCCCACCATTCAACGCACCGATTACGCGCCGCTGGCGTGGACGGTGCGCCGCATCGACCTGCATTTCGCCCTCGATCCCCAGGCCACCGTGGTCACCAGCCGGCTGGCCTGCGCGCGCAACCCGGAGGCCGCGCCCGGTCCGCTCCTGCTCGACGGCGAGGCGCTGGAAACCTTGTCGCTGACCATCGGCGGGCTGGACCCGGCGCCGGGCGCGGTGCGCCGCGGCGAGACGCGCATCGAGATCGACGTGGAGGGCGATGAGGTCGAACTGGAAATCGTCACCCGCATCAATCCGCAGGCCAACACCACGCTCTCCGGCCTGTACCGTTCGCGCGGCGGTTATTTCACCCAGTGCGAGGCCGAGGGCTTCCGCCGCATCACCTGGTTTCCCGACCGTCCGGACGTCATGGCGCGCTTCAGCGTCACGCTGGAGGGCGACAAGGCGGTCTGTCCGGTGCTGCTCTCCAACGGCAATCTGGTGGAGGAGGGCGACCTGCCGGATGGCCGCCACTACGCGCGCTGGGAAGACCCCTTCCCCAAGCCCAGCTATCTGTTCGCCCTGGTGGCCGCCGATCTGGTCGCGCTGGAGCGCCGCGAGCTGACCGCTTCCGGCCGCGAGGTGCTGCTGCAGGTGTGGGTGGAGCGCGGCAACCTGGACCGCTGCGAGCACGCCATGGAGTCGCTGGTGCACGCCATGCGCTGGGACGAGGAAACCTTCGGCCTGGAACTCGACCTGGACCGCTTCATGATCGTCGCGGTGAGCGACTTCAACATGGGTGCGATGGAGAACAAGGGCCTCAACATCTTCAATGCCAAGTACGTGCTGGCCAAGCCGGACACCGCCACCGACGTGGATTACGAGCACATCGAGAGCGTGGTGGCGCACGAGTACTTCCACAACTGGACCGGCAACCGGGTGACTTGCCGCGACTGGTTCCAGCTCACCCTCAAGGAAGGCCTGACCGTCTTCCGCGACCAGCAATTCTCCGCCGACATGCTGGCGCGCGCCGCCGGGGCGGAAGGCGATTCGGCGCGCGCGGTCAAGCGCATCGACGACGTGCGCGTGCTGCGCGCCGCGCAGTTCCCCGAGGATGCCGGGCCGATGGCCCACCCGATCCGCCCGGAGCGCTACCAGGAGATCAACAACTTCTACACCGCCACGGTGTACGAGAAGGGCGCCGAGGTCATCCGCATGCTGCACACCCTGCTGGGGCCGGAAGGCTTCCGCAACGGCATGGATCTGTATTTCAGCTACCACGACGGCCAGGCGGTGACCTGCGACGATTTCGTCGAGGCCATGTCCGAGGCCAACGGCCGCGATCTCGACCAGTTCATGCGCTGGTACGCCCAGGCCGGCACGCCGCGGGTCGCCGCGCGGGGTGGCTGGGACGCCGCCGACGGCAGCTACACGCTCACCCTCACCCAGCACACCCCGCCCACGCCGGGCCAGACGGAGAAGCTGCCACTGGTGATCCCGGTGGCTGTCGGCCTGATCGGCCCGGACGGCGCCGACCTGCCGCTGCAGTTGGAAGGCGAGGCCGCTCCGGGGGCGACCACCCGCGTGCTCGAACTCAACGCGGAAAGCCGGCAATGGCGCTTCGTCGGGCTGTCCGCCGAGCCGGTGCCCTCGCTGCTGCGCGGCTTCTCCGCCCCGGTGATCCTCGAACTGGAAGAGGACGATGCCCGCCTGGCCTTCCGCATGGCCAACGACAGCGACGCCTTCAACCGCTGGGACGCCGCGCAGCGCTACGCCGAACGCGTGCTGCTGGAACTCGGCGCGGCGGCGGCCGAAGGGCGCGCCCTGGGCGTGCCGGTGGCCTTCGTCGAAGCCTTTGCCCGCCTGCTGCGCGACGACCGTCTCGACCCCGCCTTCCGCGCCCAGGCGCTCGCGCTGCCCGGCGAGGGCTATCTGCTCGAGCGCATGCAGCCGGCCGATCCGGCCGCGCTGCGCACGGCGCAGATCTACCTCGGCGCCGAACTCGGCCGGGTGCTGGCGGCGGACTGGCTGGCACTGACCGAGGGCCTGGTGGAGCCGGGCGAGTACCGCTACCACCCGGCCGATGCGGGGCGCCGTGCGCTGATCAATCTGGCGCTGCGCTATCTGTGCGCCGCGCGCGTGCCGGCCGGCACCGGACTGGCCCGCCGACGCTTCGAATCGGCCAGCAACATGACCGACCGCTTCGGCGCGCTCGCCGCGCTGGTGCATGGCGCGCTGCCCGAGGCCGAGGGCGCGCTGGCGGCGTTCTACGAGCGCTACCGCGACGACGCGCTGGTGCTCGACAAGTGGTTCGCCCTGCAGGCCGGTGCCTGGCGGCGCGATGCCGGCGCCACGCCGGTGCTGGAACGCGTGCGCGCGCTGCTCGGCGACCCGGGGTTCAGCCTGTCCAATCCCAACAAGGTGTATGCGCTGCTGGGCAGCTTCTTCCGTGCCAACCCGGGCGAGTTCCATCTGGCCGACGGCAGCGGCTACGCGTTCTGGGCGGATCAGGTGATCGCGCTGGACGCGGCCAACCCGCAGGTGGCCGCGCGCATGGCGCGCGCGCTGGAGAACTGGCGGCGCTTCACGCCGGTGCTGCGCGAGGCGGTACGCCCGCAACTGGAGCGCGTGCGCGCGGCCGAAGGGCTGTCGCCGGACGTCGGCGAGATCGTCGCGAAGGCGCTGGAGGCCTGAAAAATGCGCACATGGATGGGGGGAAACGCCCCCCATCCATGTGGCTGCCCGCGTTTCAGCGCAGGCCGACGATCATGCTCAGCAGCAATGCAAGCACCACCATCAGTGCCGCCCAGGCGATCACGCCCGCGCCGAGCACGAAACTGCCCAGCAGGCGTGACTTGCCGTCGTCCTGGATGCCGAACAGCGGCTTGACGCCGTGGTAGATCAGCGCCGCGCTCGCCACCCAGGCCAGCGCGACGACCATGCCGACCACCCAGGCGGAAGGAATGAACAGCGCCAGCGCGGCCAGCCACAGCGGCGTGGGCGCGATGGCCGCCAGCATGAAGGCGTCGTGGTAGTCCGGCTTCACGTCCACCACTTCGCCCATCTGCTGGATGATCGAACCCATCAGCGGCACCATCGCCAGTTGCGCGAGATAGAAGGTGAGCGCCACGGCCAGCATTTCCAGCGCGCCGATCTGCGGCACCAGGGCGGGGAACACCGCGCCCGGGGTCACCGCGATCGCGTAGATGAACATCGCCGCGGGAATCAGCGACATCGGCATCACGTACAGCAGGAACATCTTCCGCACCGAGGGATGGATGCGGATCAGCTCCGGCCAGCCTTCGGTGTAGGAAACCATCATCCGGGGTAGATCGTGGAGCGTCATGATTCGTCTCCTCGTCGGTCGTGGCTCCCTGATCCGTTCTTGTCGATGGCAGGATGCGCCGCGCCTGCCCGGGACACTGTCCGGGGACAATGCCGCCGTCGAGAGAAGGCGGCGCATCCATGCGCAGGGTAGACAGGCGAATCCCGCGAAGGTGCCGCCGGATGCTCAGGTGGTGATGTCGCCGGCGATGTAATTCGACAGGTGATCGATGGTGCGGCGCTGCTGGTCGATCACCGACTTGACCACGTCGCCGATGGAGATCACCCCGACGATACGTCCGTCCTCGATGACCGGCAGATGACGGAAGTGCCCCTCGGACATGATGTTCATGACCTCGTCGATGGTCTGCTCGGGGCCGACCACGGTGGGCGTGGGCGTCATCAGCTCGCGCACCTGCACCTCGGTGGAGCGCAATCCCTTCAGCACCACCTTGCGGGCGTAGTCGCGCTCGGTGAAGATGCCCACCAGCCGGTCGCTCTCGGTGACCAGCACGCCGCCGATGTTGTGCTCGGCCATCAGCGCGAGCGCCTCGTAGGCGGTGACCCCTGGGGCCACGCAATAGGTCGTGCTGCCCTTGGATTCCAGAACCTGCCGCACGGATACGGTCATGGTGTGCACCTCCTTCTCTCGTCGTGGGGGGATTCACCTCTGTAGGTGATCGGTGGGACGACGATAGGTTCTTACGAACCCGGCAGCGGTGCAAGCCTGCGGGGATGCAGGATTACCCGTATGCGGGGCCCGCGCGGTTCAGATTTCCAGGTTGTCGATCAGCCGCGTGGCGCCCAGGCGGGCGGCGGCGAGCACCACCAGCGGGGCCTCGTCCGTACCCGGAGGCAGCAGGTCGGCACGGCGGCGGATGCTGATGTAGTCGGGCTGCCAGCCGTGCGCGGCCAGTTCGGCCACGGCCTGGGTTTCCAGCGCGGCGAAATCGCGTTCGCCGGCGCGCAGCGCTTCGCGGATGCGGGTGAGCTGGCGATGCAGGCGCGGAGCCTCGGCGCGCTCGGCGGCGGACAGATAGCCGTTGCGCGAGGACAGCGCCAGGCCGTCGTCGGCGCGCGTGGTCTCGCCGGCGACGATCTCCACCGGCAGGGCGAACTCGCGTGCCATGTTGCGGATCACCATGAGCTGCTGGTAATCCTTCTTGCCGAACAGCGCCACATCGGCGCCGGTGATGTTGAGCAGCTTCAGCACCACCGTCGCCACGCCGCGGAAATGGCCGGGGCGGGCGGCGCCGTCGAGCATGTCCACGTGTGCCGGGTTGGGCTCCACGTGGTAGGTCTGCGGCGTGGGATACATCTCCTTTTCGTCCGGGGCGAACAGGTGGTCCACGCCGGCGGCTTCCAGCTTGGCGCAGTCTTCCTGGAAGGTGCGCGGGTACTTGTCGAAGTCCTCGGTGGGGCCGAACTGCAGGCGATTGACGAAGATGCTGGCGACCACGCTGTCGCCGTGGGCGCGCGCCTGGCGCATCAGGCCGATGTGGCCGGCGTGCAGGTTGCCCATGGTGGGCACGAAGGCGATGCGCCCGGCGCCGGCGAGCGCAGTGCGCAGGCTGGCGGTGGTGTGATGGATACGCATGGTGGAGCGAGGTGCTTGCGGATCAGTAGCCGTGTTCGGGGGCCGGGAAGGAGCCGTCCTTGACCGCGGCGACGTAGCGTGCCACGGCGTCTTCGATGCGGGCCGCGCCTTCCATGAAGTTCTTGACGAAGCGCGCGGTCTTGCCGGGGTAGATGCCCAGCATGTCGTGCAGCACCAGCACCTGGCCGTCGCAGCCGGGGCCGGCGCCGATGCCGATGGTGGCCATGGTGCGCAGCGCGGCGGTGATCTCGGTGGCCAGCGCGCTGGGTACCATCTCCATCACCATCAGCGCCGCGCCGGCCTGTTCGAGCGCCAGCGCGTCGGCCTTCAGGCGCGCCGAGCCTTCCTCGCCACGGCCCTGCACGCGGTAGCCGCCGAGCTGGTGCACGGATTGCGGGGTGAGGCCGATGTGGGCACAGACCGGCACGCCGCGCTCGACGAGGAAATGCACGGTCTCGGCCATGAAGGCGCCGCCTTCCAGCTTGACCATCTGCGCGCCGGCGGCCATCAGGCGGGCCGCGCTGCGCATGGCCTGCGCGGGGTTCTCGTGGTAGCTGCCGAACGGCAGGTCGGCGATGATGAACGGTCGGGTGCAGCCGCGCGCCACCGCCTCGGTGTGATAGACCATCTGCTCGAGGGTGACCGGCAGCGTGGATTTCTGCCCTTGCAGCACGTTGCCGAGGGAATCGCCGATCAGGACGGCATCCACGCCGGCGCGTTCCTCCAGCGCGGCGAAGCTGGCGTCGTAGCCGGTGAGCATGGCGATCTTGCGGCCTTCGGCGCGCATCTTGGCCAGTTCGAACAGGGTGATCGGCTTGGTGTCCTGGAGGTAGCTCATGGGCGCGCTCCCTTGGGGGGCAAAAGCAAAGGACGGGAGTTTTCCCCATCCTGGTGCATTGCACAAGCGTGTTTACGCCAAAAAATGTCAGATCCCGGCCAAACCGGGTTTGCCGGACGGGTGGGGCGGAGGGGGAGCGCCGTCAGCCGGCGTAGGCGAAGAACTCGCGGTAGCTGCGCATGTGGCGCAGGCGGTCGAGCAGCAGCTCGAAGTCGTCGTCGTGGTCCACCGGGTTGAGCACCTCGGCATCCACGATGAACAGCGGCGCGGCGTCGTACTGGTAGAAGAAGCGCGCGAAGCGTTCGGCGACGCGCTGCACGTAGTGTTCGGTGATGTGGCGTTCCGCGTCCATGCCGCGGCGGCGGATGCGTTCCATCAGCGTGTCCGGGCGGGCCTGCAGGTAGATCACCAGGTCCGGGCGCGGCAGCGTGGGCGGCATCATGTTGTCGAACACGCGCTGGTACAGCGCCAGTTCGTCGGCGGGCAGGTTGAGCGCAGCGAACAGCGGATCCTTCTGCAGGATGAAGTCGGAGACGATGCGGCGGTTCGGATTGCCGGCGGCGAATTCGGCGAGCTGGTCGATGCGCTGGAACAGAAAGGAAATCTGCGTGGGCAGCGCCCAGCGCTCCATGTTCTGGTAGAAGCGCCCCAGGAAGGGGTTGGCCGCGGGTTGTTCGAACAGCACATCGTCGGCGGGCAGGCGCTCGGCCAGCCGGCGGGCCAGCGAACTCTTGCCCGCGCCGATGGGGCCTTCGACGACGATGTAGCGAGCCTTGTCGAGCATGGATTCTAGCTGCGGAAAATGAAATAGACCGCGCCAAGCATACACAAGGCGGCCCAAAGATAGTCAAGCTTGATGGGCTGTTTCATGTACAGGAGGACGAAGGGGACGAACACCAGCAGGGTGATGACCTCCTGCATGATCTTCAGTTGCGGCAGGGTGAGCGCGGTGGCGCCGATGCGGTTGGCCGGCACCTGCAGCAGGTATTCGAAGAAGGCGATGCCCCAGCTGATCAGCGCGGCGTAGAACCACGGGCGGCCCTGCAGGCCCTTCAGGTGGCCGTACCAGGCGAAGGTCATGAACACGTTGGACAGCGTGAGCAGCACCACCGCCTGGGTCCAGGCGGGCGCGGCGTGGACGGCGGCAAGCGGGGTCTGTAACCAGGCGGGCATGAGGGACGCTCCTCGCGGGAACGGCGGAAACGGGGGTCAGAGGCGGACGATGGCCTGGTCGGCCACGCCGGGCAGCAGATCGATGGCCGGGCCGTGGCCGGGAATGCGCACCTGCGGGGCGATCTCGGTCAGCGGCCGCAGCACGAAGGCGCGCCGGTGCATGCGCGGGTGCGGCACCTGCAGCTGCGGCAGGTCGAGAACCTCCTCGCCATACAGCAACAGATCCAGATCCAGCGTGCGCGGCGCCTGCGGATAGTCGCGCCTGCGGCCGGCGGCGCGTTCGGTGTCGAGCAGCGCGGCGAGCAGGGCCGTGGCGGGCAGGGCGGTATCGAGGGCGATCACCGCGTTCAGGTAGTCCGGCTGTCCGCTGACGTCCACGGGCGCGCTGCGGTACAGCGCGGAACAGGCGGCGACGCGGGTGGCGGGCAGCGCGTCGAGCGCCGCACAGGCCTGTTCCAGCGCGGCGGCCGGATCGCCGAGGTTGGCGCCGAAGGCCACGTAGGCACGCACCGGGGCGGCGCCCGGAGCCGGACGGGTCATGATGCGTCGGAGGTCTCGGCGGATGCGCCGGCGGGCTTGCGCCGGCGCCGGCGGCGTTTCTTGGCCGGCGCATCGTCGCTTGCGGGCGCGGCGCGCAGCAGGGCGTCGCGCTCGTCATGGCCGGCATGGGCGAAGCGGTCCCACCAGTCCGGCAGCTCCATCGGAATCTCGCCGGATTGCGCGCGCAGGCGCAGGAAATCCCAGCCGGCACGGTAACGAGGCTGCTCGATGAGACGGTAGGGCATCTTGCCGGTGCGCCGTTCGAAACGCGGCTGCAGCGCCCAGATGTCCTTGATGTCGCCGACGATGCGGCGGGTGATTGCCAGCTTGCCGGCCTGCGCGTCGAGCACCTCATCCATCGCGGAGAACAGCGCGGGCTGGGCGTGTTCACCGGCGGCCTTGCGGTTCTCCCACGCGGCCAGCACCTCGTGCCAGAGCAGGGTGGCGAACAGGAAGCCGGGGGAGACCGATTTGTCGGCGCGCACGCGCTGGTCGGTGTTTTCCAGCGACAGCCAGACGAAGCGCTCGCCCAGCGGCTGCTCCAGGATCACGTCGAGCAGCGGCAGCAGGCCGTGGTGCAGGCCTTCCTCGCGCAACTGCTTCAGGCAGCGCACCGCGTAGCCGGAGAACAGCAGCTTGAGCATCTCGTCGAACAGGCGCGCCGCCGGCACGTTCTCCAGCAGCACCGCCATCTCGCGGATCGGCTTGCGCGCCTCGGGGTCGATGGCCAGGCCCAGCTTGGCGCCCAGGCGCACCGCGCGCAGCATGCGCACCGGGTCTTCGCGGTAGCGCGTGCGCGGGTCGCCGATCATGCGCAGGGTCTTCTGCTGTAGGTCGGCCACCCCGTGGTGGTAATCGACGATGGTTTCGCGCTCGGGGTCGTAGTACAGCGCGTTGACGGTGAAATCGCGCCGCGTGGCGTCCTCGGCCATGCTGCCGTACACGTTGTCGCGCAGCACGCGGCCGTGTTCGTCGGTTTCCGCGCTTTCGGCATCCTGGCTGGCGCGGAAGGTGGAGACCTCGATGGTTTCCGGGCCGTTCAGCACATGCACGATCTTGAAGCGCCGGCCGATGATGCGCGAGCGGCGGAACAGCGCACGCACTTCCTCGGGCGTGGCGCTGGTGGCCACGTCGTAATCCTTGGGCGGGTGGCCGATCAGCAGGTCGCGCACCGCGCCGCCTACCACGTAGGCCTTGTGGCCGTTTTCCTGCAGCACCTTGCAGGTCTTGCGGGCGGCGGGGGAAACCTGCTCGCGGCGGATGCCGTGGCGCTCCAGGGGAATCAGCGCGGGTTCGGCGGCGGGGGAGGGTGCGGCGCGGTGAAACACCTTGCGCAGCAGTTTGCGGATCATTGGCGGGACGATTGGGTGTGCGACATAAGCGCGCAATCATAACTCATGCGCTTGTCCGGCAGAGATGGTGCGTGTGCGGTGGTGGGTTCAGCGCTGCGCCTCGAAGGCGGCGAGCAGCGCGTCGACGAAGGCGCGGATGCGCGCGGGCTGGTTGCGCCGCGCGGGATAGACCGCGTACAGGTCGGCGGCGGGCAGCGTCCATTCCGGCAGCACGCGCTGCAGGCGGCCGCTTTCCAGGTATCTGGCCAGATCCCATTCGGAGCGGATCAGGATGCCGTGGCCGTCCAGCGCCCAGCCCAGCACCACGTCGCCGTCGTTGCTGGACAGCGCGCCGCGTACCTTCACGGTCTGCGTCTCGCGCCCGCGTGCCAGCCGCCAGGTGCCCCAGGTTTCCTCGTTCTGGCGGTGCAGGATGCAGGCGTGGGCGGAGAGTCCGGCCGGTTCGCACGGGGTGCCGTGCGCGCGCAGATAGGCGGGCGAGGCGCACAGGAAGCGCTGGTTGGACATCAGCTTGCGTGCCGTCAGCCGGCTGTCGGGCAGTTCACCGAAGCGGATGCCCAGGTCGAAGCCGCTGGCGATCAGGTCCAGCGGCGCGTCGGTGAGCTGGAGCCGCACTTCCATCTCGGGATGGCGGCGGGCGAAGGCGGAGACGATGGGGGCGATGGTGGTGCGCCCGAAGCCCAGCGTGGCGTTGACGCGCAGCAGACCCTTGGGGGCCGCCGCGCGGTTGCCCACGGCGCGCTCCATTTCCTCGATGTCGGCGAGGATGCGCTGGGCGTGCTCCAGGTAGAGTTCGCCCTCGTCGGTCAGACTCACCCGGCGCGTGCTGCGGTTGAGCAGGCGCACGCCCAGGCGCTGTTCCAGCTGCGCCAGGCGCTTGCTGACCGCCGGCGGGGTCAGGTTGAGTTCGCGCGCAGTGGCGGAGAAGGAGCCCTTGTCGGCCAGCAGGGCGAAGAAGGCCAGTTCGGAAGAGGTGTTCACTATTAACTTTTTCGACTGAATGATTTGAATTTCTGTAGATTCTACTGATCCAGGAATTCAATAGGATGCCGCCATCCACCCCGCGCGGCTTCCGCCGGCGGGGCACAACCGAAGGAGAGCCGCGCAATGAAGATCGTCGACATCCGCGAAGTCGCCAAGCCGATCAAGTCGAACATCCGCAACGCCTACATCGACTTCAGCAAGATGACGCTGAGCCTGGTGGCGGTGGTCACCGACGTGATCCGCGACGGCAAGCCGGTGATTGGCTACGGCTTCAACTCCAACGGGCGCTACGGCCAGGGCAGCCTGATCCGCGAGCGTTTCCGCCCGCGTCTGCTGGAAGCCGCGCCGGAATCCCTGGTCAACGACGCCGGCGACAACCTCGATCCGCACAGGATCTGGGCGACCATGATGACCAACGAGAAACCCGGCGGCCACGGCGAGCGTTCGGTGGCGGTGGGCACCATCGACATGGCGGTGTGGGACGCGGTGGCCAAGATCGCCGGCAAGCCGCTGTACCAGCTGCTGGCCGAGCAGTACGGCAACGGCACGCCCGGGCGCCGCGTCTTCGTCTATGCCGCCGGCGGCTACTACCATCCGGGCCAGGACCTGGAAGCGCTGAAGAACGAGATGCGCGGCTATCTGGAGCGCGGCTACAAGGTGGTGAAGAAGAAGATCGGCGGTGCCCCGCTCGCCGAAGACCTGCGCCGCATCGAGGCCATCCTGTCCATCCTGCCCGCCGGCTGCAAGCTGGCGGTGGACGCCAACGGCCGCTTCGATCTGCCGACCGCCATCCAGTACGCCAAGGCGCTGTCGCAGTACGACCTGTTCTGGTACGAGGAAGCCGGCGACCCGCTGGACTACGCGCTGCAGGCCGAACTGGCCAATCACTACGCGGGCCCGATGGCCACCGGCGAGAACCTGTTCTCCATGCAGGACGCGCGCAACCTGATCCGCTACGGCGGCATGCGCGCGGACCGCGACTGGTTGCAGTTCGACTGCGCGCTGTCCTATGGCCTGGTCGAGTACCTGCGCACGCTGGAGATGCTGAAGGACAACGGCTGGTCGCCCGCCCGCTGCATCCCCCACGGCGGCCACCAGATGTCGCTCAACATCGCCGCCGGCCTGGGCCTGGGCGGCAACGAGTCCTACCCCGACCTGTTCCAGCCCTACGGCGGCTTTCCGGACGGCGTGAAGGTGGTGGACAGCTACATCGAGATGCCCGAACTGCCCGGCATCGGCTTCGAAGGCAAGGCCGACCTCATCGCCGAGATGCGTGCGCTGGCGAGTTGAGCTCTCAGCCGGCCGCCCATTGCAGCAGCCACAGCGCGGCCATGCCGGCGGCCAGCGTGGCCATCACCGAGCGCGTGGCCAGCGCCACGCCGATGGCGGCCAGCCCGGCCCACAGGCGCAGGTTGTCGCCGGCCAGGTACAGCGTGCCGTCGCGCACCAGCAGTTCCGGGGCGATCAGGGCGGCCAGCACGGCTGCCGGCACGTAGCCGAGCACCGCGCGCAGGCCGTCGCCGCGCGGCAGCCAGCGCTCGCCCGCGATGAAGGACAGGCGGATCAGGAAGGTGGCCAGGCCGGCGCCGGCCAGCGTGGCGAACAGGGCCAGGTCGCTCATCGCGCGCCCTCCGCGGCCAGGCGCGGGCGGTCCAGTCCGCGTGCGGCCAGCCCGGCGGCGATGCCGGCCGCCGCCGCCAGCAGGATCCACAGCTTGTGCGGCAGCGGCTGGGCGACGATCGCCACGGCGCCGGCCACCAGCGCGGCCACCAGTTCGCTGCGCCGATGCACCGCGAGCACCAGCAGGGCGATGAAGGTCAGGGCGATGGAGAAATCCAGCGACCAGCCCGCCGGAATCGCCGCGCCCACCAGCACGCCGCCGATGGTGGCGAGCTGCCAGCCCAGCCACAGCGTGAATCCGATGCCGAACAGGAACCAGTGGCGCTGCGGCCCCGGCGGGCCGTCGCGGAAGCGCGCCAGCGCGGCGGCGTAGGCCTCGTCGGTGAGCAGATAGGCCAGCAGCAGCTTCCAGCGCCACGGCAGGCCGCGCAGCCAGTCGGCCACGCTGGCGCTGTACAGCGCGTGGCGCAGATTGACCACGGCCACCGTGGTGCAGATCACCGTGGGTGGGGTGAGCGCCCCCCAGAGCTGGGCGAACACCACTTGCGAGGCGCCGCCGAACACCACCGAGGACATCGCGATCACCGCCCAGGCCGGCAGGCCGGCAGCCAGGCCGAGCACGCCGAACATCAGCCCGAAGGGCATCACGCCGAGCAGCAGGGGGAGTTCGGCGCGCACGCCGCCGAGGAATTCCTCGGCGGCGCCGGGGCTGGATGGGGAAGGCGGTGCTGCGTTCATGCGGTGGACTTCGCCATGCAAAAGCCGGATTATCGCCCAGGCCGGTTGAGCGTTGCGGACATCCGCAATTGCATGCAGATGGCCTTCGGCCGAAGAATCCCGAGCTGCGGGCCCGCCATGGCGGGCTTGCGCGTTTCTTGTATTCGCATGGAGCGTTCGAGATGAACGGTTTGCGGAATGTGTGGTGGATTCTAGTCGCCGTGTCGGCGGCCGTCCTGCCCGCCCAGGCGGTGGCGCAGGCGCGTGAGATCGTCGTCGGGCAGGTGGCGCCGTTCTCCGGTTCGCAGGCCGTCACCGGGCGTGCCATCCATGCCGGGGCGCGGCTCTACATCGATCATGTCAACGCCCAGGGCGGTGTCGGCGGCGCGAAGATCCGTCTGGTCACCCGCGACGACGCGCAGCAGGCAACGCGCACGGTGAGCCTGGCGCGCGAACTG
Source organism: Pseudothauera nasutitermitis (assembly GCF_004801295.1). GTDB lineage: Bacteria > Pseudomonadota > Gammaproteobacteria > Burkholderiales > Rhodocyclaceae > Pseudothauera > Pseudothauera nasutitermitis. The sequence continues at coordinate 90,726 of NZ_SSOC01000009.1, read as the reverse complement.
ATCGAGCGCGAATCGCCGGTGGCGCTGCTCGGCACGGTGGGCACCACCAACGTCGAGGCGCTGATCGCCGACGGCATCCTGCAGCGCAGTGGCGTGCCGCTGGTGGGCGCGGTGTCCGGGGCGTCGAGCGCCATCGCCGGCAGCAACGTGTTCGTCATCAAGGCGAGCTACCACGAGGAAATCAACCGGCTGTTCACCAACCTGGCGGCGCTCGGCATCAAGCGCGTCGGGCTGGTGTATCAGGACGACGCCCTGGGCCAGGACGTCATCACCGGAGCCGAGACGGCCGCCGTGCGCCACGGCATCGACCTGATCGCGCGCACCGGCTATCCGCGCAACACCGTGGAAGTCGAATCCAGCGTGGCCGCCATGCTGGAGGCCGCGCCGCAGGTGGTGTTCCTGGGCGCGACCACGGCCGCCGCCATCGAGTTCGTCCGCCAGTACCGTGTCGGCGGGGGTGATGCCACGCTGTACGGCATGTCGATCATCGATACCCGCCAGCTGCTCGACAAGCTCGGGCCCGAGGGCGCGCGCGGCTTTGCCTTCTCGGTGGTGCTGCCGCTGGAAACCCAGCGCACCATCGCGGTGAACCTGGAGTACCTGCGCCTGCGCGAGCGTAGCGACGACCCCGATTTGTCCGGGCGCTCCATCGAGGGTTTCATCGCCGCCAAGGCGCTGGTGCATGCGCTGCGCAATGCCTCCGGCACCCCGGCGCCGGCCTCGGTGGTGCGCAGCCTGCGCACCATGCGGCAGGTGGATCTGGGCGGTTATCAGATCGACTTCGCCCAGCCCGGGCGCGCCGGATCGCGCTACGTGGATTTCGCCATGCTGGGCGACGGCGGGCGGGTCGTGCACTGAGCCACGGGCTCAGCCCGCGCTGCGGCCGAGCACGGCGACGAGCAGCAGGGCGAGGGGCACGAAGGCGATGAACAGGCGCAGCACCCAGCGGATGAACGGGTGCGCCTGGCGTTCTTCGAGGAAGGCGCGCGCGACCACCGTGCCCTTCAGCCAGACCACCAGGGCCACCGCTGCCGGCAGCCAGCCGGCCTCGTGGAAGGCGGCGCCCAGCAGGGCGCCCAGCGCACTCAGGCCGACCAGCGCGCACCAGGCCCATGCCAGGTTCGGCTGCGGGCGACGGGGCAGGGCAGCGTTCTTGTCCATGATTCAGGCCATCACGTAGAGCAGGGGAAAGATCGCCAGCCAGACGATGTCGGTGGCGTGCCAGTAGCTCGCCAGCGCTTCCAGGCCGTCGTGGCGCTCTGGCGTGTACGCGCCTGCCAGGTGGCGCCCCAGCGCCCACAGCATGCCCAGGATGCCCCAGAAGGCATGCACCAGATGGGTGAGCGTGAGGTAGTAATACACGGTGAAGAAGATGCCTGCGCCGCCGGTCACGCCGTGTTCCAGGTTCCAGCCGAATTCCAGGTACTTGACCAGCGGATAGCCCAGCGCGGCGAGCAGCCCGGCGCCCAGCCAGAGAATCGAGCGCCGGCGCCGGCCGGCGCGCAGGCTGACCACCGCGCAGGCGATGAACAGGCTGCTGGTGATCATCAGCAGGGTGATCGCCCCGCCGGCAAGTGAGGAGAGGCGTGCGCCGCCTGCGGCGAAGGCTTCCGGGTAGTGCGCGCGGGCGATGAAGTACACGCTGAACAACAGCGCGAATTCGACGAACTCGCAGGTGATGCCCACCCAGATGCCATGGTTGCCGGGAATCCGCCGGTCGGCGGCGGGGGGTGGGGGCATTGCGATGGCAAGGCCGCTCATGTCGGCTCCAGACCGTGTTGAAGAGGATGCACATCGTGCCGCGAACAGGGACGCCCGCGTAGGGACAGAAGATGCACCGTCCGGCCCGCACAGTCTTGCCGCACGCCGGCCGTGCCGCCTTGTCATGCCTCAAAAACAGCGGGGCAGGGGCTTTGCTAGACTGGCGGCCTTTCACCGAACCGCCGCGTTTTCCTCATGACGCTCTACCAGCACATCGCCGAGCAGACCGGTCAGTTGATCGCCAGCGGCGTGCTGCGCGCGGGTGACCGCCTGCCCTCGGTGCGCCACGTGTGCCGCAGCCAGGGGGTGAGCGCGGTGACGGTGATGCAGGCCTACTATCTGCTGGAAAGCCGCGGCCTGATCGAAGCGCGTCCGCGCTCGGGCTACTTCGTGCGCGCACGCATCGGGCGCGGACTGGCCGAGCCGCGCATGCCCAGCCCGGCCGGGGAGTCGGCGCCGCTGCAAGTCAGCGACTTCATCTTCCAGATCCTGGAGAGCGTGAAGGACCGCAGCGTGGTGCCGCTGGGCTCCAGCTTTCCGGCGCCGCAGCTGTTCCCCTTCACCCGCCTGGGGCGCAGCCTGGCCGGCGCCGCGCGGCGCCTCGATCCGCTCGCCACGATCACCGATCTGCCACCGGGCAATGCCGCGCTGCGCCGTCACATCGCGCGGCGCTACCACGCGCGCGGCGCGCTGGTGCCGCCGGAAGAGATCGTCATCACTTCAGGCGCCATGGAAGGGCTGAACCTGTGCCTGCAGGCGGTGACCCGCCCGGGCGACGTGGTGGCGGTGGAGTCGCCGACCTTCTACGCCGGCCTGCAGGCCAGCGAGCGCCTGGGGCTGCAGGTCATCGAGATCCCCTCGCACCCGCGCGAGGGCGTCAGCGTGGAGGCGCTGGAGCGCGCGCTGGAGCGCCATCCGGTGAAGGCCTGCCTGTTCATGCTCAACTTCGCCAACCCCACCGGCGCGCTGGTGCCGATGGCGCGTCGCGAGGCGCTGGTGGCGCTGCTGCGCCGCCATCAGGTGCCGCTGATCGAGGACGACGTGTACGCCGAACTGTATTTCGGCGCCGAGCCGCCGCCGTGCACCCGCGCACTGGAGGCCGACGGGCTGGTGATGCACGTGTCGTCGTTCTCCAAATGCCTGGCGCCGGGTTTTCGCGTGGGCTGGGTGGCCGGCGGGCGCTTCGCCCGGCGCATCGTACGGCAGAAGCTGACCACCAGCCTGGCCACCATGGTGGCCGCACAGGACGCGCTGGCCGACTACCTCGGCCACGGCGGCTACGACCACCATCTGCGCCGCCTGCGCCAGGCCTTGGCGCGCGGCGAGGCCGAACTGGTGCAGGCGGTGGAACGCCATTTCCCCCCCGGTACCCGGCTGGCGCGCCCGGCCGGCGGCTATTTCCTGTGGCTGGAACTGCCGCCCGGCGTGGATGCGCTGGCCCTGCACCAGGATGCGCTGGCGCACGGCATCAGCCTCGCGCCGGGGCCGATCTTCTCCGCGCAGCGCGAGTTCGGCCATTGCATCCGGCTGAACTTCGGCCATCCGCTGGCACAGGGCCCGGATGAAGCGGTGGCCGCCCTGGCGGAACTGGTGGCGCGGCAATCCGGCCGCCGATAGGACCTGTTCACGGCATCCCCGGCGGGCCGGGCGGACATGCCGCATCTGCTGTCGCCCAATCTGTTCATATGGAAAATCGCCAACACTGAATCTGCTGCCATTGCCGGGCGGGTGGTGTACTTCGCCGTGTCCGATCAAATTGAATGGTCGCGCCCGTGCGGCGCGCCGGCGAAGGAGCAGAGCGTGGCAAGCGCATCGAGCAAGGTTCATGAGGCCCGTGTCGAGCTGTACCGCAGCAAGGGCAAGATCCACCACCGCGCGGTGGCGGGGCGTTTCAACACCTTGCGCTGGACAGTGGTGTGGATCACCCAACTGATCTTCTATGGCGCCTGCTGGCTGAACTGGGAACGCAACGGTGAGATCCAGCAGGCGGTGTGGTTCGACATCGCGCAGCGCAAGTTCCACTTCTTCGGGCTTTCGCTGTGGCCGCAGGATGCGCTGCTGCTGGCCTTCGCGCTGATCGTCGCGGCGGCCGGGCTGTTCCTGGTGACCGCGCTGGCCGGCCGGCTGTTCTGCGGCTTCGCCTGTCCGCAGACGGTCTACACCAGCATCTTTGCCTGGGTGGAGGCCAGGGTGGAGGGCGACCATCTGGCCCGCCGCCGGCTCGACGCGGCGCCCTGGACGCCGCGCAAGGCGCTGCTGCGCACCACCAAGCACGGGCTGTGGGCGCTGATCGCGCTGTGGTCGGCGATCACCTACGTGGGCTATTTCACCCCGGTGCGCGAGTTGCTGCCCAACTTGGCAGTCGGCCTGGTGGGTCCTTGGGAAGGCTTCTGGCTGCTGTTCTACGCCGGTTTCATGTACGTGCAGGCCGGCCTCGCGCGCGAGGCGGTATGCCAGCACATGTGCCCGTATTCGCGCTTCCAGGGCGTGATGGTGGATGAGCGCACGCGCAACGTGTCCTACGATGCCGGGCGCGGGGAGCCGCGCCGCGCGGGGGCGAGAAACGGCGCCTGCGTGGATTGCGGCATCTGCGTGCAGGCCTGTCCGGTGGGCATCGACATTCGCGACGGACTGCAGTATCCGTGCATCAACTGCGGGCTGTGCATCGATGCCTGCGATACGGTGATGGACAAGCTGGGCGCGCCGCATGGGCTGGTGCGCTTCGCCTCCGCGCTGGAACTGGGCGGCGCGCGCGGCGCGGCGGGTTCGGCGCCCGCCGGCATGGGCGCAGGCCGTCCGCGCGTGTGGATCTACGCCGCGCTGATGGCCGGTTTCATCGCCGCCGGCCTGTGGGTGCTGGCGGAACGTCCGACCCTGCGCGTCGATGTGCTGCGCGACCGCGGCACGCTGCTGCTGGAAACCCAGGACGGGCGCATCGAGAACGGCTATACGCTGCACCTGGCCAATCTGGTGGAGGCGCCGGTCCGTCTGCGCGTCGAGGTGGCGGGCCTGCCCGGCGCGCAGATCGTCGGAGAGCGGGTGTTCGACGCGGGCGCGGGCACCATCACGCCGATGCGGGTGACGGTGTCGATGCCGGCCGGCGTGGAACTGCGCGGCGTGCAGCCGCTGACCTTCCTGGTCGGCGGCGAACAGGGCGGTGCGCGCGTGGCCGCACGCAGCACTTTCATCCTGCCTTGAACGCTTTCCCGGCCTGGGACTCTACACTCCGATCGTAGTCAGGTCGTGGAGAGGAAAATGACCGATGCACGGGATGCCGGGCCGGCCATGCCGGTCTGGCAGGCGCCGGACGGTTCGCCGATCGCCTGTGTCGAAAAGCTGCGCGTGCTCGCGCAGAACCATCAGGAACTGCATCAGGTGGCGCTCGACGCGCTGGAGGATGCCCTGTTGATGGGCTGCTGCGAGCAGCAGGTGCGCGCCGCGCTGCACGCCTTGATCGATGCGCTGGAGCCGCGCTTCGGCGGCTCCTTGCCACAGCGCTAGAAAACTCCGCTCAGAACGCGCCGCGCAGCGAGATCACCGGCCAGCCGGACCGTTCGGCGTGGGCGCGCAGAGTGGCGTCCGGGTCCACCGCCACCGGGTGATCCACGCGCGCGAGCAGCGGCAGGTCGTTGAGCGAATCGCTGTAGAACCAGCTTTGCGCGAAGCTGCCGAAGTGCAGCCCCATGCTTTCCAGCCAGGCTTCCACGCGTTCGATCTTGCCTTCGCGGAACGCCGGCGTGCCGCGCGCCTTGCCGGTGAACGCGCCGCCTTCTTCGACGGCCGGCACGGTGGCGATCAGGTGGGCGATGCCGAATTCCCGCGCGATGGGGCCGGTGACGAAAGCGTTGGTGGCGGTCACCACGGCCACCAGGTCGTTGCGCGCCAGGTGGTGGCGGACGCGTTCGCGCGCGGCCTCGCCGATCATCGGGCGCACCGAGGTTTCCATGAACTCGCGGTGCCAGTCGTCGAGCTGCGCGCGCGGATGGCGGGCGAGCGGGGCGAGCTGGAAGTCGAGGAATTCGACGATGTCCAGCGTGCCGGCCTTGTAGTGCTCGTAGAAGGCGATGTTCTTCGCCTCCTGCGTTTCACGGTCCAGCACGCCCTTGGTGATGAGGAATTGCGCCCAGGCGAAGTCCGAATCGCCGTTGAGCAGGGTGTTGTCGAGATCGAAGAGAGCCAGGTCCACGGGGTGTTTCCGTTCAGTTCAAGGAGGGGAGGAGGAGCGCCGCGCGCTCAGATCCGCAGGCCGCCGTGCATCAGTTCGCGCAGCAGCGGCAGGGTGATCGGGCGTTTGCGCTCCAGCGAGGCCTGATCGAGCGCATCGAGCGTGGCGAGCAGGCTGGGCAGGTCGCGCCGGCCGTGGCGCAGCAGGAAGTCCACCACGTCGTCGCCGATGCGCAGTCCGCGCCGCTGCGCCTGGCCGGCGAGAATGGCGGCGCGCGATGCGTCGTCGAGGGCCTGCACCTGGTAGATCAGGCATTGGCCGACGCGCGTGCGCAGATCCTCGCGCAGCGCCAGTTCGCGCGGCGCGGCGGGGCCGGCCAGCAGCAGGGTCTGGCGGCGTTCGCGGGCGCGGTTGAAACGATTGAACAGTTCGATCTGCGCGGCTTCGTCGAGCCGTTCGATGTCGTCCACGGCGATCAGCGCAGCGGTTTCGTCCGCAGCGCCGGAGACGCCATCCGCCAGATAGTGCGCGGGACGGCCGGCGGCCAGCGCCTCGGCCACGCAGGCGCGCAGCAGGTGGCTGCGCCCGCAGCCGGGCGCTCCCCACAGGTAGAGGTGCGATTCGCCGCGGATGGTGGCGTCCAGCGCGGCCAGCAGCGCGGCGTTGGCGCCGGCGACGAAATTGTCCAGCGTGGGCGGCACGTCGGGCCGCACGTCGAGCACCAACTGCTTCACTGGTGATCCTTGCCGTCCAGCTCGCCCCGGTAGATGCGGCTGGCCAGCCAGGCCGCCTTCAGTTCGCGCAGGGCCACCAGCAGCGCCGCGCTCACCGGCAGGGCGACCAGCATGCCGACGAAGCCGAACAGCTGGCCGAAGGCCATCAGCGCGAAGATCACCGCGAGCGGGTGCAGGCCGATGCGCTCGCCGACGATGTAGGGGGTGAGCAGGTAGCTCTCGATGAGCTGGCCCAGGCCATACACCACCGCTACGCCGATCAGCGGCGACCAGCCGTCGCCCTGGAGCAAGGCGGCCAGGATGGCGAGCACCAGCCCGCCGCCGAAGCCGACGTAGGGGATGAAGCTCATCAGCCCGGTGATGACGCCCACCGGCAGAGCGAAATTGAGCCCCGCCAGCCACAGCCCGACGCTGTAGAACACCGCCAGCAGCAGCATCACGGAAAGCTGGCCGCGCAGGAATTCGGAGAGCACGGAATCGATCGAGCGCGCGATGCGCATGCCGGGGGCCAGCCAGGGGCGCGGCACGATGTCGCGCAGCCCGTTCATCAGGCGCGGCCATTCCTGCAGCAGATAGAACATCACGATGGGAATCAGGAACAGATTGACCAGCAGGGAGATCAGCGCCATGCCGCCGCTGCGCGCGTGCGCCAGCAGGATGGGGATGAGGTTCTGCGCGCCTGCGCTGTGCTGGTTGATCAGTTCGCGCACGAAGGCGGCATCGAGCTGGATGTGCAGATCGAAACGCCGCGCCAGCCACGGCGCCACGCTGGTGTTGAAGTGGTCGAGCAGGTCGGGCAGGCGGGTGATCAGCGTGGCGGTTTCGCTGTAGATCATCGGCGCCAGGATGCCGGCCAGCATCAGCACCAGCAGGCCGATGCCGAGGATGACCAGCAGCACCGCGAGCGGGCGCGGCACGCGATGGCCGACCAGCCAGTTCACCGCCGGATCGCAGATGTAGGCCAGCACCGCTGCGATGGCGAAGGGCGCCAGGATGGGCGAGAGCATGTAGAACAGGGCCAGCAGGGCCAGGCCCACGCCGGTCCACAGCAGTGTTTGGCGGAAGTCGGACGCGCGTGTAGGGGTCATTTCGATTAAAATCGCGGGCTTGGCGCGGGCCGCCCGGCTTCGCGCAATCCGTAAATGTAGCCATTCGGCGTGACGCCCTCAAGTTCGCGGGCATGCGCGCGGATGGCAGCGACTTCGACCCAGCCCGTCAGAGGACCGATCTTGACCGCCTCCAAACCCCCTCTTTCCTATCGCGACGCCGGCGTGGACATCGATGCCGGCGACGCCCTGGTGGACCGCATCAAGCCGCTCGCCAGGCGCACCATGCGCCCCGAGGTGCTCGGCGGCATCGGCGGCTTCGGCGCGCTGTTCGAACTGACCGGCAAGTACCGCGAGCCGGTGCTGGTGTCCGGCACCGATGGCGTGGGCACCAAGCTCAAGCTCGCCTTCCAGCTCGACAAGCACGACACGGTGGGCCAGGACCTGGTGGCGATGAGCGTCAACGACATCCTGGTGCAGGGCGCCGAGCCGCTGTTCTTCCTCGACTACTTCGCCTGCGGCAAGCTCGACGTCGATACCGCCGCCGACGTGGTCAAGGGCATCGCCCGGGGCTGCGAACTGGCCGGCTGCGCGCTGATCGGCGGCGAGACCGCCGAGATGCCCAGCATGTATCCGGACGGCGAGTACGACCTGGCCGGCTTCGCTGTCGGCGCGGTGGAAAAGGCTGAGATCATCGACGGCTCGCGCATCGCGCCGGGCGACGTGGTGCTCGGCCTGGCTTCCAGCGGCGCGCACTCCAACGGCTATTCGCTGGTGCGCAAGATCATCGAACGCGCCCGGCCCGATCTGGACGCCGACTTCCACGGCCGCCCATTCCGCGATGTGGTGCTCGAACCCACGCGCATCTACGTGAAGCCGCTGCTCGCCCTGCTGCGCGAGCAGCCTGGCGTGGTCAAGGGCATGGCCCACATCACCGGCGGCGGCATCACCGAGAACGTGCCGCGCGTGCTGGCCGACGGGCTCACCGCGCGCATCGACGCCTCCGCCTGGACGCTGCCGCCGCTGTTCCAGTGGCTGCAGGAAAACGGCAACGTGGATACGCAGGAAATGTACCGCGTGTTCAATTGCGGCATCGGCATGGTGGTGATCGTCGCCGAGGCCGATGCCGACGCCGCGCAGGCCAGTCTGGCCGCCGCCGGTGAAACGGTGTTCCGCATCGGCCGCATCGATGCGCGCGCCGACGGCGAGGCTGCCACCATCGTGCGTTGAGCGCAGGCGGGTCCGTCCCGCGTGTAACTTTCTGCAACTTGTACGGCGGATGCCGGTCTGCCCAGAGCGTCGTTTCCCGAAACCCGATGCCCGCCGGCCACGGCGGGGCGCACTTCCCAGGATAGGAGCCCGGATCGCGCATGTCCGCTAACAGAAAGCTGGTGGTGGTGCTCAGCGTGCTCGGCCTGGCCGCGCTGGGCGCCGGAGCCTGGCATCTCAATCGTGCGCCTGCGCCGCCGGCGCCCACCAACGGGGGTGACGCCGGGGCCACGGAAGTGGCGGTGGAAATCGCCAGCGCGCGCAGTGTGACGATGTCCGAGGAGGCCACGGCGGTCGGCACCCTGCGTTCCAACGAATCGGTGGTGCTGAGCCCGGAGGTTTCCGGGCGCATCAGCGCGATCCGCTTCCAGGAAGGCGGCGCGGTGAAGCGCGGCGCGGTGCTGGTGGAACTGGACGCCGCCGTGGAGCGCGCCGAACTGCAGCAGGCGCGCGCCAGCCTGGATCTGGCCGAATCCAACTACCGCCGCACCGAGGATCTGTTCGAGCGCCGCTTCGTCAGCCAGAGCGCGCGCGACGAGGCCGCCAGCCGGCTGGAGGTGGCGCGTGCGGCGGTGGAGCTGGCCCACGCGCGGCTGCGCCGCATGACGCTTTCCGCCCCGTTCGACGGCGTGGTCGGCATCCGCCAGGTGAGCGTGGGCGGTTTCGTCAAGGACGGCGATGCGCTGGTCAATCTGGAAGACATCTCCGTGCTCAAGGTGGATTTCCGCCTGCCGGAAACCCTGCTGCCCCGCCTGCGCCCCGGTCAGGCACTGGAAGTGTCGAGCGATTCGCTGCCCGGCGAGCGCTTCAGCGCGCGCGTCGATGCCATCGACCCGCTGGTCGATGCGCAGGGCCGCGCGGTGCTGATCCGCGCCAGCCTGGCCAATCCGGAAGGCCGCCTGCGCCCCGGCATGTTCGCGCGCGTGCGGCTGATCCTGGCCGAGCGCCCGCGGGTCGTCGTGGTGCCGGAGGAGGCGCTGGTGCCGCTGCCGGGCGACGTGCAGTTCGTCTACCGGGTGGAGGACGGCGTGGCCCGGCGGGTGGACGTGCGTACCGGCATGCGCCGGGAGGCCCTGGTGGAGGTGGTCGACGGCCTTGCCGAAGGCGATCCGGTGGTCACCGCGGGCCACCTCAGGCTGCGCGACGGCGCGCGCGTGCGCGTGGTCGCCGCCGGCGGCGCGGACTGAGGGCAGGCGGCCGTGGTGATTTCCGATACCTGTATCCGCCGTCCGGTGTTCGCCACCGTGCTGTCGCTGCTGGTGGTGCTGGTCGGGCTGGTGTCGTGGACCAAGCTGACGGTGCGCGAATACCCCAACATCGACGAGCCGGTGGTCACCGTCGATACCACCTACCGCGGCGCCAGCGCGGAGATCATCGAAACGCAGGTCACCAAGCCGCTGGAAGACGCCCTGGCCGGCATCGAGGGGGTGGATGTCATCCAGTCGATCAGCCGCCAGGAACGCAGCCAGATCACCGTGCGCTTCCGCATCGAGCGCGCGCCCGACGCCGCCGCCGCCGACGTGCGCGACCGTGTCTCGCGGGTGCGCCGGCGTCTGCCCGACGACGTGGACGAGCCGGTGATCGCCAAGGTCGAGGCCGACGCCAGCCCGATCATCTGGGTGGCCTTCTCGTCGGACCGGCATTCGCCGCTGGAAGTCACCGATTTCGCCAACCGCATCGTCAAGCCGCGCTTCCAGACCCTGCCGGGCGCGGCCGACGCGCGCGTGTACGGTGGGCGCGACTATTCGATGCGCGTGTGGCTGGACCGCGACCGCCTGGCCGCCTACGGCCTCACCGTGCAGGAGGTGGAGGACGCCCTGCGCCGGCAGAACGTCGAGGTGCCGGCGGGACGCATCGAGAGTTCCCGCCGCGAATTCACCGTGGTGGCCGCCACCGATCTGCGCGAGCCCGCGCAGTTCGCCGACGTGGTGGTGCGCGCGCCGCAGAGCGCCGACGGCTACCCGGTGCGCATCCGCGACATCGGCCGGGTGGAGGAGGGCGCGGCCAACGAACGCACTCTGGTGCGCTTCATGGGCCAGCCAGCCGCCTCCATCGGCCTGATCAAGCAGGCCACCGCCAATCCGCTCGATCTCAAGCGCGGGCTGGTGGAGATGATGCCGGTGCTGGCGGAAGAACTGCCCGAAGGCATGACGATGACCATCGCCAACGACACCACGGTGTTCATCGAGCGTTCCATCTCGGCGGTGTTCGCCACCATCTTCGAGGCCATCCTGCTGGTGGCCTTCGTCTGCCTGTTCTTCCTGCGCAACTGGCGGGCCATGCTGGTGCCGCTGGTGACCATCCCGGTGTCGCTGATCGGCGCGTTCACGCTGATGCTGGCGCTGGGCTTCTCCATCAACACGCTGACCCTGCTGGCTCTGGTGCTGGCCATCGGCCTGGTGGTGGATGACGCCATCGTGATGCTGGAGAACATCTACCGCCACATCGAGGAAGGCATGCATCCGCTCAAGGCCGCCTTCCAGGGCTCGCGCGAGATCGCCTTCGCGGTCATCGCCATGACCCTCACGCTGGCCGCCGTGTATGCCCCGGTGGCCTTCATGAGCGGGCGCACCGGCAAGCTGTTCACGGAATTCGCGCTGACCCTGGCCGGCGCCGTGCTGGTCTCCGGCTTCGTCGCGCTGACCCTGTCGCCGATGATGTGCTCCAGGCTGCTGCGCCACGAGAAGAAGCATGGCCGGGTATACAACGCCATCGAGGGCTTGCTGGGATGGCTCACCCAGGGCTATCGTGACGTGCTGCAGGCCGCGCTCGGCCTGCGCTGGCTGGTCATGCTGGCCTTCGCCCTGGTCGCGGCCAGTGCGGTCTGGCTGTTCGGCCAGCTCAAGCAGGAACTCTCCCCGCTGGAGGATCGCGGCCGCCTGATCGGCCTGTTCTCCGGGCCGGAAGGCTCCACGGTGGATTACATGGAGCGCTACGCCCGGCAGATCGAGGAAATCTATGCCAGCACCGCCGACGTGGACCGCTATCTGGTGATCAGCGGCAACCCCACGGTGTCGCAGGGCATCTCCTTCGCCGGCTTCACCGACTGGGAAGAGCGCAGCCGCTCCGCCGCCGCCATCGCCGCCGAGATGCGCCCGCGCATGCGCGACGTGCCCGGCGTGGACGCCTATCCCAGCCTGCCGGCGGCCTTCGGCCAGGGCGCGCGTTCGCGGCCGGTGAGCATGATCGTGGTGGCGTCCGCGTCCTATGAGGAACTGGCGCATTACACCGAACGCATTCTCGACGAAATCCGCGACCACCCCGGCTTCATCTCTCCGGAAAGCGACCTCAAACTGACCCTGCCCGAGCTGTCCGTTGAAGTCGACCGCGACCGCGCCGCCGACCTCGGCGTGGCGGTGGACGTCATCGGCCGCACGCTGGAAACCATGCTCGGCGGCCGGCAGGTGACGCGCTACCAGCGCGATGCCGAGCAGTACGACGTGCTCGTCCAGGTCGATCCCGCCAGCCGCGCCAACCCGGCCGACATCCGCGACCTCTACGTGCGCGGGCGCGGCGGCGAGATGGTGCCGCTGGCCAGCGTGGTCACCGTGCGCGAGACGGTCAGCCCGCGCGAGCTGAACCACTTCGCCCAGCGCCGCGCGGTGAAGATTTCCGCCAACGTGGCGCCGGGCTATGCCCTCGGCGAGGTGCTCGACCATCTGGAAGGGGTGGCGCGCGATGTCCTGCCGGCCGGCTACGCCATCGACTACGACGGCCAGTCGCGCGAGTTCAAGACCAGTTCGGCCAGCCTGGCGGTCACCTTCGTGCTCGCGCTGGCCTTCATCTACCTGGTGCTCGCCGCCCAGTTCGAAAGCTTCCGCGACCCGCTCATCATCATGCTCACCGTGCCGCTGTCGATGGCCGGCGCGCTCGGCGCGCTGTACCTCACCGGCGGCACGCTCAACGTGTACAGCCAGATCGGCCTGATTACCCTGGTCGGCCTGATCACCAAGCACGGCATTCTCATCGTGGAGTTCGCCAACCAGCTGCGCGACGAGGGCAAGGCGCTGTTCGAATCGGTCGTCGAGGCCTCGGTGCTGCGCCTGCGCCCCATCCTGATGACCACCGGGGCGATGGTGCTGGGCGCCGTGCCGCTGGCGCTGGCCACCGGCGCCGGGGCGGAAAGCCGCCAGCAGATCGGCTGGGTGATCGTCGGTGGCCTGCTGCTGGGCACCTTCTTCACCCTATTCGTGGTGCCGACGGTCTATACTCTACTGGCGCGGCGCGAGCGCAATCCGCTCGCCACCGGCCCGGAAGCCGCTGCCGATCCCGCGCTCGGCGCGGACAGGAGTGCATGATGGATATCTCGCTCAGGCTCAACAATCTGGATGTCGCCCAGGCCCCGCGCCTGCAGCCCTCCCCGATGCGCGAGGACGTTGCGGAGAAGACGGCGTCCGAGACCACCCAGGTCAACATCAGCGCCGAAGCGCGCGCAGTTGAGGAGGCCGCCCGCCAGCAGCCCGCCGCCGCGCCGCAGGCCGTGCCGCCCGCGCAGGCCGACAGCGCCGTGCAGGTGCAGGCATCGGCGCCCGCCGCGCGCACCGATGCCGCAGCCGCGGCGCCGGCCACGCCCCCTGCGCAGGCCGAAACCGCCAATGCCGCGCGCGCCGCCGGCGTGCCACTGCCGTCCGCACCGGATGGCGGCAGCCCGCGCGCGGAGCCGCCGGACGCTGCGTCCTCCGCTTCGAATCAGGCGGTGCAACTGTATCTGGACAACGTGGTGCGCCCGGAAACGCAACCGGCGCCCACGGCGGTGCGCGCATCGGCTTGACTGCCCTGATGGTCCGCCCGGCTGGCTGCCGGGCCGCCGTCTAGAATTCGAAATCGGCCGGCCGGATTTCCCGGCCGGCTTCTTTTTTGTCGCCGGACCCCCAAAGGCAAAAAACGCCCCTCGGGAGCAGCCAGCCGCGCCAGCGGCGCAGCGTGGGGGCCTTCTTGTTTGCCTATTCACGCCACCGTGTCCGCTTCCGCCCCGCCGCAAACCCTGTCCCGCCCGCGCGCCGTCGGCGCCGCCTGGGCGATGGGCGCGATGATCGTTCTATCCATTTTCCATGGCGCGGGCTGGCTGCCGGCCTGGCCGGCGGGGGTGGCCGGGTGGATGGCGGGTGCGCTGCTGTGGCCCCGCCTGGACGGCCGCCAGCGCCGTTTCACGCTGGGGCTGGCGGCCATCGGCGCGCTCGCGCTGGGCGCCGCGCTGTGGCAGGGGCTGCGCCCGGACTGGATGCAGCTGCTCACCCAGAACACCGCGCTGCTCGGCATGCTGGCGGCGGTGAGCTTCCTGCAGATGGTGGGCCTGGGCAGCGCGGCCGATGAACCGCCGCGCGGCGCGCGTGCGCGCTGGCTGACCCTGGGCAGCGTGCATCTGTTCGGCGCGGTGATCAACATGTCGGCGGTATTCATCATGGCCGAGCGCATGGCCGCCGACGGCCGGCTCGGCCTGCGCCAGGCGGCGGTGCTGACGCGCGGCTTCCTGGCGGCGGCGCTGTGGTCGCCGTTCTTCGCGGCGATGGCGGTGGTGCTGACCTATGCGCCGGGCGCCTCGCTGGGCGAGGTGATCCTGCACGGCGTGCCGCTGGCGCTCGGCGTGCTGTGGCTGGCCGGGCGGCTGCCGGCCGGCGAGACCGGCGATCCGGCCGCTTTCGTGGGCTATCCGATGCGCCTGGCCGCGTTGTGGCTGCCGGTGGCGCTCAGCGTGCTGGTGATTGCCGGACATGCCTGGCTGCCCGGGTGGACCTCGCTGGCGATCATCGGCGCCTCGGCGCTGGCCTTGTCGCTGGGCGCGGCCGTGTGGCAGCACGGCCCGCGCGAGGGCGCGGAGCGCGTGCTGCGCCATGCCGGGCACCGCCTGCCGGCGATGTCGGGCGAACTGGTGCTGTTCCTGTGCGCGGGGGTATTCGCCACCGGCCTGCAGGCGCTGATGAGCGGGGGCGTGGGCTGGATGCCGTTCGGGCGCTTCGGCGCGCTGGAGGCCGCCATGCTGCTGGCCGGCATGATCGTGCTGTCGGCGCTGGGTATCCATGCGGTGGTCTGCATCGTCATGGCCGCGGCCTGGCTCGCGCCGCTGGCGCCCGATCCGCTGCTGATGGCGCTGGTGTTCCTGCAATGCTGGGCGATCGGCCTGGCGCTCAACCCGATGGCCGGCGTGCATCTGTCGCTGCAGGGGCGTTTCGGCCTGTCGGGGCTGGCCATGGCGCGCGGCAACCTGCGCTACGGCCTGGCCTCCTACGCGCTCGGTGTGGCCTGGCTGTTCGCCGTGGAAGCCTGGCGCGCGGCGGCCTGAGGCCGCCGGGGCCGGGGTTCAGCCGAACAGGTAGGGGAACAGCTTGCGGCGTTCTTCCGGGCCGAGGGCGGAAACGCGGGCGATGTTGCGCGCGGGGATGCCGTCCACGTCCGGGTGGGAGGCCACCGCGCGGTCGATGCTGGCTTCGCGGATCAGGTGGAACAGCGGCCAGGGCGAGCGGTTGGTGAGGTTGCCCGGATCGTCCGGCGTGGTGTCGGCGAAACAGTAGTCCGGGTGGAAGCCGGCCACCTGGTAGGTGCCTTCCCAGCCGAACTCGCGCAGCCACAGTTCGATCACGTCGAAGAACTGGTTGTAGTCGTCGAAGTTGTCGAGCACGAAGGGCGCGGCCACCAGCGTGGTTTCGGTTTCGCTCTCCTCCAGCGAGTCGAGCAGGCTGAGTTCTTCCTGCAGGGCGGCGAGCAGGCTTTCCTCGTCGGCGGCTTCGGTGACCGCGATGCGGATGCGCCCGTGCCGGTTGGGTTCAGCGGCGAAGGGGCACAGGTTGAGCCCGATCACCACGTCTTCCAGCCAGCGCCGGGTCTGCTGTTCGATGTCGATCAGATCGTCCATGGATCTTCCTTGGGTAGTGGGATGGGATTCAGGCGCGCGCGAGCAGGCGGCGCGCGGTGTCGAGCACGGCGTCGGCCAGATCCGCGCGCAGGCAGTCGATTTCCACCAGTCCGTCCCAGGTTTCGCGGAACTGGCGTTGCCAGGTGAGCTGGCGCTTGGCGAGCTGGCGGGTGGCGGCGATGCCCTTGAAGCGCAGGGTGTCGAGGCCGTACAGGCCGTCGAGGTGCTCCCAGGCCTGACGGTAGCCCACGCAGCGCATCGACGGCATGGAAAGGTCCAGCTTGTAGGTGGCGCGCAGGCGGCGGACTTCGTCGAGCAGGCCGGCGGCCAGCATGGCGTCGAAGCGTTCGGCGATGCGCGCGTGCAGCACGCCGCGCTCGGACGGCGCCAGGGCGATCAGCAGCAGGCGCCACGGCGGCGCTGCCATGGCGCGGCGGGCGTAGCTGTCGGCCAGCGGACGGCCGGTGAGGCGGACGATCTCCAGCGCGCGCTGGATGCGCTGGGCGTCGGTGGGTTCCAGGCGCGCGGCGGCCTCGGGGTCCAGCATGGCGAGTTCGGCGTGCAGCGCCGGCCAGCCGCGCGCGGCGGCTGCGCGGTCGATCCCGGCGCGCAATCCGGCGTCGGCCGGGGGCAGGTCGGAGAGGCCGTCGCGCAGGGCCTTGAAGTACAGCATGGTGCCGCCGGCCAGCAGCGGGATGCGCCCGCGGGCGGCGATGCCGTCCATGATTTCCAGCGCCTCGGCGCGGAAGCGCGCGGCCGAATACGCTTCCTCGGGCGACACCACATCGATCAGGTGGTGCGGACAGGCCGCCCGTTCGGCCGCCGTGGGCTTGGCGGTGCCGATGTCCATGCCGCGATACACCAGCGCCGAATCCACGCTGACGATCTCCACCGGCAGCGCCTCGGCGAGGCGCAGCGCACAGGCGGTCTTGCCGCTGGCGGTGGGGCCGAGCAGGAGCAGGGCGGGAGGCAGGGAGGAAGTCACGGAAGCGGATTCGGCGGGCGCGGCGCGGGCCGCCATTATCCAGCAAGACGGTTATGATTGCCCGGCAATCGGCGTTCCGGCCGGCGTATCGTGTATCACGCAGGAAGCCATCCTCATGCCCTATAGCGCGCAGTTTTCCGAACCGCCGCCCACCCGCGAGCAGATCGATGCCTGGCCCGGCGCCCTGCTGGTGGAGTTCGGCGCGCCGTGGTGCGGCCATTGCCGCGCCCTGCAGCCGCGTCTGGCGGCGCTGCTGGAGGAACATCCGGCGCTGGCCCACGTGAAGGTCGAGGATGGCCCGGGCAAGCGCCTGGGGCGTGCCTTCGGCGTGAAGCTGTGGCCGACGCTGGTGTTCCTGCGCGACGGGCGGGTGGCGGGGCAGTTGGTGCGGCCGGCCGATGATGCCGATATCCGCGCGGCGCTCGCGGACATCGACCCCGCCGGCTGACGCGTCGCGCGCGCGCCGCTACTGGCCGCGCATGAAGAAGCGGTCCAGTTCCTGCATGCTGAACTGGGTCCAGGTCGGCCGGCCGTGGTTGCACTGGTCGGCGCGCTCGGTGGCTTCCATCTCGCGCAGCAGCGCGTTCATTTCCGGCATGGTGAGCTGACGGTTGGCGCGCACCGCGCCGTGGCACGCCATGGTGGCGAGCAGTTCGTTGCGCCGCGCGGTGATCACCTCGGTGGCCGGGTATTCGCGCAGTTCTTCCAGCAGCTTGCGCACCAGTTCGGCTACCGGCGCGGCGGCGAGCAGGGCCGGCACGCTGCGCACGGCGAGTTCCTGCGGGCCGGCGGGGGCGATCTCGAAGCCCATGCCGGCGAGTACCTCGGCGTGTTCCTCGGCGGCGGCCATGTCGCGCGCGCCCACGCCGAACACGGCGGGAATCAGCAGGCGCTGCACGGCCGGACGGCCGTCCAGCACGGTCTTGAGCTTTTCGTAGAGGATGCGTTCATGGGCGGCGTGCATGTCCACCAGCACCAGCCCGCGCGTGTTCTGCGCGAGGATGTAGACGCCGTGCAACTGGGCCAGCGCGAAACCCAGCGGCGGGGCGCCTGCGTCATCGTCGGGCGGCATGGCCGGCGTCGGCGCGGGTGGGGCGAGGGGCTGCGCATCCGGCACGGCGGCCGTGGGCAGGGGGGCGCCTGGCGGGCGGGATGGGGTGTCGGGCGGACGGGCGGTGCGCACGAAATCGTAGTACGCGTTGCTGGCCGAATCCATCGCCAGGCGGCCCTGTACCGGCGGCGCGGGGGGATAGGCCGCGCGTGGCGCGCTGGCGGATGGCAGGCCGCCCGATGCCGCGGGTGCCGTCGGCGGGGGCATTTCCTCCGTGCCGGACTCGAACCCGGCGCGCGCCGCACCGGATTCGCCGAGCACGCGGGTGAGCGCGTGGAAGACGAACTGGTGCACCGCGCGCGAATCGCGGAAGCGCACCTCGATCTTGGCCGGATGCACGTTCACGTCCACGCCGGCCGGGTCCAGGCTGAGGAACAGCACGTAGGCCGGGTGGCGCGCGCCGTGCAGGATGTCGGCGTAGGCCTGGCGCACCGCGTGGGTGAGCAGCTTGTCGCGCACGAAGCGGCCATTGACGAAGAAGTACTGCGCGTCGCGGTTGGCGCGCGAGTAGGCGGGCAGCGAGGCCAGGCCGGTGAGGCGCAGCGTGCCGGCCTCGCTTTCCACCTCGCGGGCGTGGGCGACGAAGTCGTCGCCCATCAGCGCGGCCACGCGCGCCAGCGGGTCGGCCACGCCCAGGCGGTGGATCACGCGGCCGTTGTGGGAAAGCTGCAGGGCGACGTCCGGACGGGCCAGCGCGACGCGACGGAACATCTCGTCGCAGTGGGCGAATTCGGTGCCTTCGCTCTTGAGGAACTTGCGCCGCGCCGGGGTGCTGTAATACAGGTCGGCCACCTCCACCACGGTGCCGTGGTTGAGCGCGGCGGGCGTCGGTTCGCGTTCGTCGCTGGCGATGCGCCAGGCGTGCTGGCTGCCACTGGCGCGGCTGGTGAGGATGGTGCGCGCCACCGCCGCGATGGCGGCCAGCGCCTCGCCACGGAAGCCCATGGTGCCGACGCGTTCGAGGTCGTCCAGGGTGGCGATCTTGCTGGTGGCGTGGCGTTCCAGCGCCAGCGCGAGGTCGTCGCGGGCGATGCCGCAGCCGTCGTCGGCCACGCGGATGCGCCGCACGCCGCCCTGTTCGAGCTGTACTTCGATGGCGCGCGAGCCCGCATCCACGGCGTTTTCCAGCACTTCCTTGAGTACGGAGGCCGGCCGTTCGACCACTTCGCCGGCGGCGATCTGGTTGACCAGCAGGTCGGGCAGGCGGTGGATGACGGACATGGCCGGGCGGCGATCAAGAAAACGGGAAGGGGCAAATTATACGCTTCGCCCGCGGGCGCGCCGTGGGCATGCCCTTCAGGTATGATCTTGGGCGCGATATCTTTGCCGAAATAGGCCGCCGCGCATGCGCCTGCTTGCTCCGCAGCACCCATTCCGCCGCCGCCTCGTCGGCCGCCTGCCCGCCGCCACCGCCTTGGCGGCGGCGCTGTTTCTCGGTGCGTGTTCCTCGCCGGGCACCACGCCGCGCCAGGAGCGCCTGCGCCCCTTCGCGCCCCAGCAGTTCGCCAAGACCGATCTGGACCGCTTCGCCGAAGCGCACCAGCACCGGGTATTCGTCAGCCTGCGGCGGCTTGCCGAGAAGCTGTACCGGCGCAATCCGCGCGAGTGGAGGAAGAGCGGGGCGCCGAGCATGGATGAGGCGCTGGCGCGCATCTTCGAGGTCGAGCACGGTTGGCGGCTGGAGGAACTGGGCAACCGGCGCGACATCGATGCCCTGCAGCTCGCCTTCGTGCCGGAGTACCAGGGCGATCGCGTGGCGGCCTTCGTGGTCGGCCTGGCGAGCATGGTGCAGTCCGCCTTCGGCGACAAGGTGGAGTTCTATCTTCTTGATGATCTGAACGCCCAGCGCATCTACAATGCGGCCCGCAACGTCGAGATCGCCGCCTGGAAGCTGGCCAGCGCGCGCGACGCGGACGGTAGGCCACTGCTGCTCTCCAACGAGATGGGCGAGGTCGCCAACCTGAGTTTCGAGCGCGAGTTCGGCCGCATCATCGGCCAGCTCGAGGTGCTTTCCGACGTGATCGAGGTGAAGACCGAACGTACGGTCACGCGCGTGGTCCAGAGCATGGCCACCGCCGTCTTCCTCCCCGTGCGCTGAACGCGCGCGTCTCCAGATACAGGGTTCATGAAGTCCATCGTCCTTCTCATTTCCGGCCGCGGCAGCAACATGGAAGCCATCGTGCACGCGGCCATCCCCGGCGCGCGCATCGCCGCGGTGATCAGCAACCGGCCCGACGCGGCCGGGCTGGCCTTTGCCGCCAGCCAGGGCATCGCCACCGCTGTGATCGACCATACGCAGCACGCCGACCGTGCCGCCTTCGACGCCGCGCTGGCGGAAGCCATCGATGCCCACGGCGCCGATCTGGTGGTGCTCGCCGGCTTCATGCGCGTGCTCACCGAGGCTTTCGTGCGCCGCTACGAGGGCCGCCTGCTGAACATCCACCCCTCGCTGCTGCCGGCCTTCGCCGGCCTGCACACCCATCGCCGCGCGTTGGAGTGCGGCGTGCGCGTGCATGGCGCCACGGTGCATTTCGTCACCGCCGAGCTGGATCGCGGCCCGGTGGTCATCCAGGCCGCGGTGCCGGTATTGCCCGATGATGAGGAGGCCACGCTGGCCGCGCGCGTGCTGGCCGAGGAGCACCGCATCTATCCACAGGCGGTGCGCTGGTTCGTCGAGGATCGCCTGACGCTGGAAGGGGGCTCGGTGCGTGTGCGCGGTGAGCCACCGGCGGGCGCCGCCTTGTGCGTGCCCGCGCTGGAATTGCAAGGATGAACGGGATGAGCGGATTGCGTGAAATGGCCCTGCGCGCCTTGCTGGCCGCGGCCTTGTGCGTACCGGCGCTGGCGGGCGCCGAGGGTTGGCCGGCCGCCGGGCAGATCGTCTATCAGGTGAGCATGGGCAACAACGGCCCGCTGGTGGGCGAGGCGCGCCAGAGCTGGTCGCGGGACGGCAGCGAGTACCGCATCACCAACACGGTGCGCACGGTGGGCCTGGCCGCGCTGATCAAGAACATGCAGTACGTGCAGCGCAGCGAGGGGCGGGCCGGCGCCGATGGCCTGCGCCCGGCGCGTTTCAGCGTGGAGCGCGAAGGCCGTCAGGCCGAACGGGTCGAATTCGACTGGAAGGCGGCGCAGTTGCGCTTCACCCGCAAGGAGCGCACGCGCGAGGCGGCGCTGGGGGCCGGCGCGCAGGACGTGCTCAGCCTGTGGCACCAGATCGCCCAGCGCGCGGACCAGCCCCTGCCGGCCAGCGCGCAGGTGGTGACCGGGCGCAAGGTGGCCGAATCCACGCTGGCCTGGGTGGGTGAGGAAACCCTGGAGCTGCCGCTGGGCAAGCTGCAGACCCGCAGGCTGAAGGCCAGGGCGGTGGACGGCAGCATGGAGATCGATGTGTGGTTCGCCCCGGCGCGCAACATGCTGCCGGTGCGTATCCGCATGGTGGATGACGAAGGTGAAGTGCTGGAGCAGCGCGCGAGCGAACTGCGCATCGGCGCGGTGACGCAAGGAGCGGGTGAATGAATACCAGACAGACGAAACGGCAGCCCACCGGCGGCGTACGGGCGCCGCGTGGCGCCGGGCCGCGCAGGCCCGCCGCCGGGGGCCGCGCGCCCGAGCGCCGCCCGGCTGCGGCGGCGGGCGGCGAGGCCGCGCCGGCGGCGCTCAATCCGGCCGGCGTCGGTCGGGCGCTGCTCACCCAGGCCGTGCAGGTGCTCGGCGAGGTGCTGACCTTCGCCCATCCGGCGGATGCCGTGCTGTCACGCCATTTTCGCGAGAACCACGCGCTGGGCCATCGCGACCGGGGCTTCATCGCCGAATCGGTGTACGGCGTGCTGCGCCGCCTGCGCTGGCTGCGCGCGCTGGCCGGCGGGCAGACCACGCCACGCCAGCTGCTGCTGGCCTGGCTGGCACGCGGGGAAGGTTGGCCGCAGCGCTACTTCGACGGCCTGGTGTCGGTGAGCGAGCGCGACTGGCTCAACGGCCTGCGCGGGCACGGCGCGGAGAACATCAGCCTGGGCGAGCGTGCCGATCTGCCCGACTGGCTGCTCGAACGCCTGCTCGCCGATGGCGACGAAGAGGCCCTGCTGGCGCTCGCGCACAGCCTGAACCGCCCGGCGCCGCTGGATCTGCGCGTCAATCCGCTGAAGATGAGCCGCGACGAACTGCTCGCCCGCCTGCGCGCCGATGGCCTGCAGGTCGAGCCCGGCGTGCTCTCGCCCCTGGCCGTGCGGCTGAACCGCAAGCCGGCCCTGCAGAAGCATCCGGCCTTTGTCGACGGCAGCTTCGAGGTGCAGGACCAGGGCTCGCAGCTGCTGGCCTATCTGGTGCAGCCGCGCCGCGGCGAGTTGGTGGTGGATTTCTGCGCCGGGGCGGGCGGCAAGACCCTGCACCTGGGTGCGCTGATGCGCTCCACCGGGCGGCTGTATGCCTTCGACGTGTCGGAGCGCCGACTGGCCCGGCTCAAGCCGCGCATGGCGCGCGCCGGGCTGTCCAACGTGCATCCGGTGGCCATCGCCCACGAGAACGACGCGCGCGTCAAGCGCCTGGCGGGCAAGGCCGACCGCGTGCTGGTCGATGCGCCGTGCAGCGGCCTGGGCACGCTGCGCCGCAATCCTGACCTGAAGTGGCGGCAGACGCCCGAATCGGTGGCCGAGATGACCGCCAAGCAGGGCGCCATCTTGGCCGCCGCCGCGCGTCTGGTGCGCCCGGGCGGGCGCCTGGTGTATGCCACCTGCAGCCTGCTGGCCGAGGAAAACGACGCGGTGGTGGATGCCTTCCTGGCCGCGCATCCCGAGTTCCGTGAAGTGGATGCCGGCGAGGTGCTGGCCCGCCAGGACATTCCGGTGGCCGCCGGCGCACGCCTGCGCCTGTCGCCCGCCGAGCAGGATACCGACGGCTTCTTCGCCGCCGTACTGGAGCGCGCCGACGCCCATGCGTGAGTGGCTGGCGTGCGCCGCGCTGGCCTGCGCCCTGCCGGCGGCGGCCAGTACGGTGCTGCCGGCCCGGGGCAGCGTGGAGGTGGCCTTTTCGCCGGCCGACGACCCCGAAAAGGTGCTGGTCGGGGTGGTCGACGCAGCGCGCCGCTCGGTGCATGTGCAGGCCTACGTATTCACCAGCCGGCCGCTCGCCGCCGCGCTGGTGGCCGCGCACCGGCGCGGGGTGGCGGTGCGGGTGCTGGCCGATGCCAGGATGCACCAGGGCGGGCGCAACGCGCTGCCGACCCTGCTGGAGGCCGGCATTCCGGTGGCCTTCGAGACCGCCTACGCGGCCGCGCACAACAAGGTGCTGATCGTCGATGCGGACGGGCCGGGTTGCGCGGTGGTCACCGGCTCCTACAATTTCACCTGGTCGGCCAGCCAGCGCAACGCGGAGAACATCCTGGTGCTGCGCGATCATTGCGAACTGGCGGCGACCTATCTGCGCAACTGGCAGGAACACCGCGACCGGGCCACTCCGGTGCGCGGCCTGCCCTGGAGGCCCTGAGCATGTCCGTTCCCGATCTCGATTCGCCGCAGTTTGCCGCGCTGCTGTTCGACATCCGCGACGATTTCCGCGACCCGGCGGTGCTCTGGCAGATCGGCGTGCTGGCGCTGTGCCTGCTGGCGGCCTGGTGGCTGGCGCGCCGGGCGCGCGTCCATCTGCTCGAAGCGCATCGCGACGAGCTCAACGCGGCCCGGCGCTTCGGCCGTGAAGGCCTGCTGCGCGTGGTGTTTCCGCTGGCCGGGCTGATTCTGGTGGTGCTCGCGCGCGAAGTGCTCGACCAGTTCCACAGCGTCAAGCTGTTCAATCTCGCCGTGCCGCTGCTCGGCTCGATGGCGGTGATCCGCCTGGTGGCCTACGCGCTGCGCGAGGCGGTGGGGCGCACCAGCTGGCTGGCCGGCTTCGAGCGCATCTTCGCCAGCCTAGTGTGGGGCGTGGTGGCCCTGCACATCGTCGGCTGGCTGCCGCGCGTGGTGGGCGCGCTGGAATCCGTGGCCCTGCCGCTGGGCGGCCAGCGCCTGTCGCTGTGGACGCTGCTGCAGGGCACGGCGATGGTGCTGCTGACGGTGCTGGTGGCCTTGTGGGCGGCCGGCCTGCTGGAGCGCCGGCTGTCCGCCGCCGCGCGGCTGGACCAGGGCGTGCGCCAGATCGTGTTGCGCGTGGCCAAGTCGGTGCTGGTGCTGGTGGCCATCCTGATCGCCCTGCCGATGGTGGGCATCGACCTGACCACGCTGTCGGTGTTCGGCGGCGCGTTGGGCGTGGGCCTGGGCTTCGGCATGCAGAAGATCGCCGCGAGCTATGTGTCCGGCTTCATCATCCTGTTCGACCGCTCGATCCGCATCGGCAACCAGATCGCCGTGGGCAGCGAGCGCGGCGTGGTGCGCGAGATCACCACGCGCTACACGGTGCTGCGCGCCTCCAACGGGATGGAATCGCTGGTGCCCAACGAGACGCTGATCGGCTCTGTGGTGCAGAACGACCTGCCTGCCGGGGTGCCGGTGGCGCTGTCGCTGCAGTTTCCGGTGGCCTACGGCGCCGACGTCGAGCGCGCGATGGCGGTGCTGGTGGAAGTGGCCGGCGCGCAGGGGACGGTGCTGGCCGATCCGGCGCCCAGGTCCTTTCTCGCCGCGTTCGGCGACAACGGCATCCTGCTGCAGTTGAACTGCAGCTTCGCCGGTCCGCGCGGCAACACGCTGGCGGTCACCTCGGCGATCAACCTGGAGGTATGGCGGCGCTTCGAGCGCGAAGGCATTCCGATTCCCCGGCCGCAGCGCGAAATCCGCCTGCTGCCGGCGGAGGGCGAACTTCCGCCGTTCGGCGCAGTCTCTTCTTCCTCCGGCGAGTCGAACTGAGCACGCCACCGCCGGCAGCCGGTGATGCCTTCCACGGTGGAGGATCCGTCGCCAGCGTAGAATCGGGTGCTCGCCGCTGAAGGAAAACGCACGCATGTATTCCGGTCTGTTCGACCTGCCCTGGTGGGGCTACGTGGTGGTCACCCTGGTGCTCACCCACATCACCATCGCCTCGGTCACCATCTTCCTGCATCGCCATCAGGCGCACCGCGCGCTTGAACTGCACCCGCTCGCCAGCCATTTCTTCCGCTTCTGGCTGTGGCTGACCACCGGCATGGTGACCAGGGAATGGGCGGCCATCCACCGCAAGCACCACGCCAAGTGCGAAACCGTCGAGGATCCGCACAGCCCGCAGACGCGCGGCCTGTGGAAGGTGCTGCTGGAAGGCGCGGAACTGTACCGCGCCGAGGCGAAGAACGCGGAAACCCTGAAGCGCTACGGCCACGGCACGCCGGACGACTGGCTGGAGCGCAAGGTGTATCGCCATTCCGTGCTCGGCGTGAGCATCATGCTGGTCATCGACGTGCTGCTGTTCGGCCCCATCGGCCTGACCATCTGGGCCGTGCAGATGGTGTGGATTCCGTTCTGGGCGGCCGGCGTGGTCAACGGCCTGGGGCATTACTGGGGCTACCGCAACTACGATTGCGCGGACGCGTCGACCAACCTGCTGCCGTGGGGCATCCTGATCGGCGGTGAGGAACTGCACAACAACCACCACAGCTTCGCCACCTCGGCCAAGCTGTCGGCCAAGTGGTACGAGTTCGACATCGGCTGGGCCTACATCCGCCTGATGTCCTGGCTCGGGCTGGCCACGCCGCGCAAGGTGATCCCCAAACCGCGTTTCGAGGCGCCCAAGGCGGTGGCCGATTTCGACACCCTGCAGGCGGTGATCACCCATCGCTACGACGTGATGACGCGCTACGTGGCGTCGATGCGGCGGGTGTGCAAGGAAGAGATCGCCCGCCTGAAGCAAGCCCACGCCGGCCGTTTCGATGCCCGCGCGCTGCGCCGCTGGGTGATTTCCGGCGAGGATCGGCATCTGGCCGAGGAAGAGAAGCGCCGCCTCTCCGAGGTGGTGCGCGACAGCAAGGCGCTGGCCACGGTGATGGCGATGCGCGGCGAGTTGGTGGCGATCTGGGCGCGCTCCAACGCCACGCGCGAACAACTGCTGGCGCAGTTGCACGACTGGATCGAACGCGCGGAGCGCAGCGGCATCGAGCAGTTGCGCGAGTTCTCCCTGCGTCTGCGGCGTTACGCAGTGTAGAAAATCGTGCATCGGGCCAATCCGTCCGATGCCGGCAGGGTGGCCATATGCTAGGTTAGTAGGGTGTGCCGGATTGCGGGCAATCCGGCATGGGATGCCCTGTTTGCCGCTGTGCGCGATCCGTGGCCGGCCGCAGGGCAATCATGCGGAAGGGGCCGTGTGCTGGCCGCGCGGCTCGTGGAGGCCACCCAACATGGTGCTGTACATCTGAATGCCGAGGTCCGTTTCCCTGGAATCGATGCAGTCCGCAGACACCATGCCGGACGACTGGTCCGGCCTGGGCGTGCTCGACCTGGTCCAGGCGCCGGTGTGGGTGTTCGACATCGACCGCAAGCGCGTGTACTGGGCCAACGCCGCCGCGCTGTCGGTGTGGCGGGCCGATGTGCTGGCCGAACTGTGCAGCCGCGACATGGGGCGGGACATGTCGGCCGCGGTGGCGACGCGGCTGTCGCAGTACCAGGCCGACTTTGCTTCCCACGATGCGCGCTTCAACGAGCAATGGACGCTGTATCCGGGGGGCCAGCCGGTCTCCCTGCATGTGCATTACCGGGGCTACCGCCTGCCCGATGGCCGCATGGCCATGCTGTGCGAGGGCCGGCCGATCGGGGAGCATTCGCCGGAGTCGCTGCGCTCGGTGGAAGCGCTGCTGCACACGCCGATGATGATCGCGCTGTATGCGCTGGACGGCCAGCCGCTGTACCGCAACCCCGCCGCGCGCGCATCGGTACGCCGCCATGACGAACGCCTGGCGCAGCGCTTCGTCGATGCGGCGGAATGGCACCGGCTGGAACGCATGCTGGCCGATGACGGCCAGGCCACGCTGACCATGGCGGTGCAGACCGCGCAGGGCGAACGCTGGCACGAGGTATCGGCGCGGCGCCGGCTCGATGCCGTGTCCGGCGAGGCCGCGCTGCTGGTCAGCGAGGTCGACGTCACGCCGCTCAAGCACAGCGAGGCGCGCGCGCTGTATCTGTCCCAGCACGACCTGCTCACCGGGCTGCCCAACCGCACGCTGGCGCAGCGCCATTTCCGTGGGCTGCTCGACCATGTCGAACGCTCGGCGCCTCGGCCTTCCCTGCAGGCCGCGGTCATCCTGATCGACCTGGATCGCTTCAAGGATGTGAATGATTCCTGGGGGCATGCTGCCGGCGACGAACTGCTCGTCCAGGTCGCCAAGCGGCTGGGTGCCGTGGTCCGCGGTGGCGACATGGTGGCGCGTTTCGGCGGGGACGAATTCCTGATCCTGCTGTGCGCGAACGATATCCGCAGCGAGATCGCCCGCATCCATCCGCGCCTGCGGCAGGCCCTGGCGCAGACCTTCATGGTGGCGGGGATGCCCGTGCATGTCTCGGTGACCATCGGTGTCAGCATCCATCCGGACCATGGCGCGGATTTCGAGACCCTGCTGCAGCATGCCGATCTGGCGATGTACCAGGGCAAGGCCGCCGGCCGCGACACCCTGTCGTTCTATCAGCCCGGCCTGAGCGAGCAACTGCGCGCCCGTACCCAGCTGGAGGATGAACTGCGCGAGGCGCTGGCGCACCGGCAGTTCGAATTGTTCTACCAGCCCCGCCTGGCGGGCTGGGCCGGCCGCATCGTGGGGGCCGAGGCGCTGGTGCGCTGGCGCCATCCGCGGCGCGGCTGGGTGCTGCCGGCCGAATTCATCCCGCTGTGCGAAGCCGTTGGCCTGATCCGTGAACTCGGCCGCCAGGTGTTCGAGATGGCGGCGCGGCAGCAGGCGGCCTGGACCGCGGCCGGCCATCGGCTGCGCCTGTCGGTTAACCTGTCGCCGACGGAATTCCGCGATGAAGGCCTGCTTGCCGATCTGCAGAATACCCTGGCACGCACCGGCTGCCCGCCCCGCATGCTGGAGCTGGAAATCACCGAATCCATGCTGATCGACGGGGATGACCGACCCCTGCGCACCTTGCAGGCGCTTCAGGCGCTGGGTTTGTCGATCGCGCTGGATGACTTCGGCACCGGCTATTCCAACCTGGCCTATCTGCAGCGTTTTCCGTTCAGCACGCTGAAGATCGATCGCCGCTTCGTGCAGGCATCGCCGGCGGAGCGGCCGCTGTGCGAGGCCATCGTCGGCCTGTGTTCGGCGATGAAGCTGCGTCCGGTGGCCGAGGGGGTCGAAACCGCTTCCCAGCACGACTGGCTGCTCGGCCTCGGGGTCGAGGAATTCCAGGGCTATCTGTTCGCCCGGCCGATGCCGGCGGACGAATTCGAGCATTTGCTGGGCGGCGGCGTGGCCTTGCCCGGAGAGGGGCGCGAGATTTCGGCGCAGTCCTGATCAGCCGGCCGCCTCCCCGTCTTCGCCGATCACCAGCGTGCCGGCGGACAGCCAGCGGTGCGGGGGAATTTCCAGGTTGGTGGGGGCGGGCTGGTTGCGGAATACCCGGCCGGCCAGATCGAAGATCGAACCGTGGCAGGGGCACAGGAAGCCGCCCGGCCAGTCCTCGCCCAGCCCGCTGGCAGCGCCGGCCTGCAGCTTTTCGCTGGGTGAGCAGCCCAGGTGGGTGCAGATGCCGATGACCACCAGGTACGCTTCCTCGACCGAGCGCTGGCGGTTCACCGTATAGCCGGGCTGCAGCGAGCGGGTGGAGTCCGGGTCGGCCAGGCGGTCTTCGTGATCGGCCAGGCCGGCGAGCATCTCGGCAGTGCGGCGCAGGATCCACACCGGCTTGCCGCGCCATTCGATGGTCATCATCTCGCCGGGGAGCAGTCTGCTGACGTCGGCCTCGACCGGCGCACCGGCGGCCTTGGCACGTTCCGAAGGGGTCAGGCTGGCGACGAAGGGGACGGCGGTGGCGGCCGCTGCCACGGCGCCCGCGGCCGAAGTGGCGATCAGCAACTGCCTGCGATCATGGGCGATTCCGGACATGGCGTGGGTTTCCTGCGCTGGGTTGGACGGGGTGTGCCGGCGCCGCTGCCGCGCGGCCTGGAAAAAGCGAAGCGGGAGTCCGGGGTGGCTAGACCCGGGGCGGTACCGACGCCAGGGGTTGGGCACGTCGAGGTGACGTCACGGCGGTTCCGTCCGGTGCTACTCCCGCTTCCATGGATGGAATATCAAGGAGCGTGCCAGGGCGGGACGTGCCGCGCACGCCTATTGAATTCCTTTGATATCAATGCAGTGGCGGAATCCAGGAGCGCGTTTGCCCGGGCGGGTGCTGCCAGATGTGGCCGGATTGGCGGTCATGGCAGTTTCCGCTGGCAGTCTATCGGGATCGCCGCGGGCAGACGTGAAAACGGCGCGCGTGGCCGGAGCCGACGCGCGCCGTGTGAGGTGGGGGGCTTCAGGCTTCGCGCGGCAGTGCAGCCAGCATGGCCTGCAGGGTTTCCACGTGCTCGGTTTCCTCAGCGGCGAATTCGGCCGCCATGGCCTGCACGCGCGGGTCGCCGGAGCGCTCGGCGATGCCCTGGTAGAAATCCAGGCCGCTCTGCTCGCTGTGCAGCGCCAGGCGCATCGCGGCCTCGACGTCCATCAGCGCGTCCACGCCCCACCAGGGCGCGGATTCCGGCGCTTCGCCGTCGGGCCAGTCGTAGCCGCCCAGCGGCAGTTCGGAGATGTAGCGGAAGCCCGCGCGCGCCATCGCTTCCTTCAGATGCAGGCGGGAGTAGTCGGCGAACTGGCGGAACACGGCCTCGACCTCGCGGTTGCCGTGCGTGGCCATGTGTTCGGCCAGTTCGTCGAAGCGCCGTGCGGCCTCGGCTTCGAGGCGCACGGCGTGGGCGAGGAAGTTGCGGATGCTGTTCATGAATCAGCCGAACTTGAAGAGGATGCCGAAGCCGCCGCGCGGGTAGTTCCAATCCACGTTGTCATGATCGCACACCAGCCGGCAGGTGCCGCATTCGAGGCAGCCGTCGACCACCAGATCGATGCCGCCCTGTTCGGTGACGCTCCAGCAACCGGCCGGGCAGCATACCGCACAGGGTTTGGCGCAGTGCTTACAGGCCTGCGGGTCGCGCACCTGGATGTGCGGGCGGCCGACGTCGACGCGGTAGCGGTCCTGGAAGAGTTTTTCCTCGACGTTGATCCGCGGCGGAATGAATTCGACGGGGGCGTTCATCGGAAGGCTCTCCAGAATTTGTAGGCGTCGCCCAGCAGGCCGAGCAGCGAACGTTTGCCCTTGAGTTCGGCCAGTACCTGCTTCTGCTTGTCGCGCTTGGGCTGGCCGTCCACGGTGAGGATGGCGCGTGCGGCGTCGCCGAGCACGCGCGGATAGGTGCCGAGGATGTGCGGATTATCATGCAGCAGCGCGGGCACCTCCTCGTACTTCTTCAGGTCGGCCATCACGAAGCTGCCGTCCAGGCGGGCCTTGTAGGCAGCCAGATTGCCGGACGTGAAGGGTTTGCCGGCCTGCTGCAGCTCGATCAGGGTTTCCGCCGCGAAACGGCCGGAGGTCATCGCCAGGTTGGAGCCCTCGCGGTGCACGGCGTTGACGAAGCCGGCCGAGTCGCCGACCACCATCCAGCCGTCGCCGTAGAGTTGTGGCAGGGCCTTGTAGCCGCCCTCGGGAATCAGGTGGGCGGAATATTCCTTCATTTCCGCGCCCTCGATCAGCGGCTTCACCGAAGGGTGCTGCTTGAGCCCTTCGAGCAGTTGGTAGGGCGTCAGGCTCTGCTTCTTCATGTCGGAGAGCATGCAGCCGATGCCGACGGAGACGGAGTCCTTGTTGGTGTACAGGAAGCCCGTGCCCACCATGCCGTGGGTGATGTTGCCGGCGATCTCGATGACCACGCCCTGGGTGCCGGCGATGTTGAAGCGCGCCTCGATGGTTTCCTTGGGCAGGAACAGCACTTCCTTGACGGCCAGCGCCATGTCGTCGGCGCGCACCTTGGGGCGCAGCCTGGCGCGTTCGCCGAGCAGGGCGTTGGCACCGTCGGCGAGGATCACGCAGTCGGCGAGGATGTCGCCCTCGGCGCGCTCGGTGCGCACGCCGATGACCTCGCCCTGGTCGCCGCGCAGCAATTCCTTCACCGTGGTTTCGCAGATCACCAGGGCGCCGGCGGCCTTCACCTTTTCGGAGAACCAGCGGTCGAAGCGCGCGCGCAGGATGGTGTAGCGGTTGTACGGCTCCTGCGAGAAGCGCGCGTCGCGGTAGGTGGCGCCGGTGCACGACTGGTTCTCGTCGAGCAGCCACATGCGCTGCTCGGCCACGTGGCGTTCCAGCGGGGCGGAATCGCGGAAATCGGGGATGATGCGCTCCAGCGCGTCGGCGTACAGGATGGCGCCCTGCACGTTCTTGGTGCCCGGCGATTCGCCGCGCTCCAGTTGCAACACCTTCAGGCCGCCCTTGGCCAGCGTGTAGGCCGCGGCGTTGCCCGAGGGGCCGGCGCCGACGACGATGACATCAAACTTCTCCACGGTCGGCCTCCTCGTGTGCCTGCGCGCGCTGGGTCCGGGCGGTCGCCAGACGGCGGGCGAACGCCTTGTCCAGCGCGGGCAGCAGTTCGGTGACGTTGCCGATCAGCGCATAGTTGGCGAAGTCGAAGAGCGGCGCGCCGGGGTCCAGGTTGATGCCGGCGATGGCGTCCGCGCCTTCCATGCCCACGCGGTGCTGCACCGCGCCGGAGATGCCGGCGGCGATGTACAGCTTGGGGCGCACGGTCTTGCCGGACTGGCCGACCTGGCGTTCGGCGTCGGCCCAGCCGGCATGCACCGCCGGGCGCGAGGCGCCCACCTCGGCGCCGAGGGTGCGCGCCAGCTCGGCGACCAGCTGGAAGTTCTCCGGTTTGCCCAGCCCGCGCCCGCCGGAGACGATGAAGTCGGCGAACGGCAGTTGCGGCTTGTCGGCCCGGGCGTCGGGGATGAAGTCCAGCACCTTGGTGACGATGGCGGATTCGTCCAGTTGCAGGGCGTGCTCGACCACGCGCGCCGGGCGCGCCGGGTCGCGCGCCGGCATGGGCATCACGCGCGGGCGTACGGTGGCCATCTGTGGGCGGGTGGCGAGGTTGACGATGGTGCACATCAGGCTGCCGCCGAAGGTGGGGCGGCTGGACAGCAGCGAGCGGTCGCTGGGGTCGATGTCCAGCCCGGTACAGTCGGCGGTCAGCCCGGTGAGCAGGGTAGTGGCCACCGAACCGGCCAGGTCGCGCCCCTGCGTGGTGGCGCCGAGCAGCAGGATTTCCGGCTGGTAGGTGTTCACCAGTTCGGTCATGCCCAGCGTGTAGGACTGGTTGCGGTAGTCGTGCAGCACCGGATGCTGGGCCAGATAGCACAGATCCGTGCCATGGGCGCCGACCTCGGCAGTGATCGCCCTGATCTCGTCGCCGTCGCCGCCCATCAGCACGCCGGCCAGTTCCACGCCCAGCTTGTCGGCCAGTTCGCGGCCCTTGCCGAGCAGTTCCCAGGACACCGGATGGACATGGCCGTGCTCGTGCTCGATGAACACCCACACGCCCTTGTAGGACTTGAAGCGCTCCGGCAGGACGCGCTTGGGTTTCTTGATCGGCTTGGCCGCCGTGTCGAGTGCGTCGCTCATTGCGTCACTCCCTGCTGGCCGAGCTGGTCGAGATGTTCGAGCAGGGCGGCTTCCAGTTGCGGAAAATCGGTGAACAACTTGTCGATGAAGGCTTCGGCGATGGCCTCCGGCGTATCGCCCTCGATGCGCAGCGCCTTGATGGCCTTGGGCTTGGGGCCGAACACCTGGGCGACCACGGTGGGCGAGCCCTTCAGGCCGACCTGGGTGAGATCGGCGGCGATGTCGTCGCGGTTCCAGCGCTTCAGTTCCTGGCGTGCGGCGCGGAACATGTCCGGCATGCCGGCAAAGCGGATCTCGTTGGTGCCTTCCAGCATGGTCACCACGGCGGGCAGGGCGGAGCGCAGCACCTGCACACCGCCCTCGGCGCGGCGTTCGACGACGATGTGCCGGTTCGCCGGGTCGAGTTCGCGGATCTTCGACACGTAGGTGAGCAGTTGATGGCCGAGGCGGATGGCGATGCCCGGGCCGACCTGCGCGGTGTCGCCGTCGATGGTCTGCTTGCCGGTGAAGATCAGGTCCAGCGGGTCCTGCGCGTCGAGCGCCTTCAGCGCGGCGGCCAGCACGTAGGAGGTGGCCAGGGTGTCGGCGCCGGAGAACACCTTGTCGGTAATCAGGATGGCGTCGTCCGCGCCGAAGGACAGGCACTTGCGCAGCGCTTCCTCGGCCTGCGGCGGGCCCATGGTCAGCACGGTGATGCGCGCGCCGGTCTCGTCCTTGATGCGCAGGGCCTCTTCCAGGGCGAACAGATCGTAGGGGTTGATGATGGTCGGAACACCCTGGCGCATGATGGTGTTCGTGACCGGATGGACCCGGATCTGGGCACTGTCCGGGACCTGTTTTATACAGACGGCGATATGCATGGGATTCCGTTGGTTGGCGGTTCGGCTAGGGCAAAGGTCGTATTATCGGCCGAATGGCCCGTTCATCTCAAAGGCCGCGATCATTGCGCTTGCTGCGTTGCTGTGATGGCCCGTGGCGGGGGCGCGCAAACCCGCCGGGAGGCATACGGAAATGAAGCGGGAGCCCGGAAACAAGGCCCGGCTGTCGGCACTCGTGGGGTTGGGGTGTTGTCGTTACGACGGTACGAGGGCCGCGCGGGCAGGTACTCCCGCTTCTGCGGTGCATGTACTCAAGGAACATGCCAGCTGCCATGGGCTTCTCCGTGGGTGGGAAATTCTTTTCTTAACAATCGTTTGTGAACAGCCTTGAGTGCCGTTGGAATGCCGTGGAACTGCCATGGACGGCCCTTCTGGCAGAGCATGGCGGTTGATGGCAGTGGATGGCAGTCACCACCAGCCTTCAGCCGATGCGGTATTGCCGGAGCTTGCGGTACAGCGTGCGCTCACTCAGGCCGAGCTGTTCCGCCAGCGCCTTGCGGCTGCCGCGATGCGCCTGGACGACGCGCAGGAAGTGTTCGCGCTCCATCGTCTCCCATGGCGCGATACCGCTTTCGGCGGCGCCCTCCGCCAATACCCCGTGCGGGGCGGCGGGCTCGCACAGGTCTTCGGCAAGGTGGGCGGGCGTGATCTCGTCGCCGTCGCACATCAGGCTGGCGCGTTCGAGCACGTTGCGCAGTTCGCGCACGTTGCCGGGGAAGGGATGGGCGCACAGCACGCGCATGGCCGCCGCCGACACGCGCAGGGAACGGCCCGGCGCCACCCGCCCGAGCAGGGATTCGACCAGCAGCGGGATGTCGCTGACGCGCTCGCGCAGCGGCGGCACGGTGATCGGGAAAGTGTTGATGCGGTAGTACAGGTCCTGGCGGAAGCTGCCCTGCGCGCTCATCTGCCGCAGGGGGCGGTGCGTGGCGGAAACCAGGCGGATGTCGGCGCGCCGCAGTTCGGTGGAACCCACCCGGCGGTAGGTGCCGGTTTCCAGCAGGCGCAGCAGCTTCACCTGCATGCCCAGCGGAATGTCGCCCACCTCGTCGAGGAACAGCGTGCCGCCGCTGGCCGCCTCCACCAGCCCGGCCTTGCGGCTGGTGGCGCCGGTGAACGCGCCGCGTTCGTGGCCGAACAGTTCGCTTTCGAACAGGGTCTCGGGCAGGCCGGAGCAATCGACCGCGACGAAGGGATGGCCGGCACGCTGGCTGGCCTCGTGGATGGCATTGGCCACCAGTTCCTTGCCGGTGCCCGATTCGCCCTGCAGCAGGATGCTGGCGTTGGAGGGCGCGGCGCGTGCCACCAGACCCAGCATGTGCTGGAAGGCCGGCGCGCGGCCGACCAGGCCGTGGCGGTCGGAAAGCCCGCGCGCCACGTTGAGCGGCTCCATCTTCTCGATGTACCAGGCGATCTCGCCGCTGGCGTCGCGCAGCGGCGAAAGTTCGATGTTCACGTATTCCTCGCCGCGCGGGGTGTGATGCAGGTGCAGCACGCGTTCGCGCTGGCCGGATTTCAGCCCGCGCGCCAGCGGACAGGTTTCCCCCGCCTGGTCGCAGGGCAGGCTGTAGCGGTGCGAGACCTCGTAGCAGGTGCGCCCGATCACCCCGCGTCCGGGCGCGAAGCCGGCTCGGTAGGCGGTGTTGGCCGCGATGATGCGGTAGTCGCGATCGCACAGGATGTGCGGCTCCGGCAGCGTGTCGAGAAAGGAAAGCAACTCGGGGAGCGGTTGGTTCTCGCTGGGCATCGTACTGTCCGGTTTGGCAGTGGACTGGCAGCCACGGTTGGCAGATTGTGCGGCGCTGGCAGCGCGGCCGTCAATTCGACGGTACCGGAAGTGCCAGTCAAGTATTTGAAAAATATAGAATCGATGGCTTCGCCAGCGTGGTGGCACGGTGCTTGTATGCGCTTGGGCGCAGGGTGCGCAAGGCGCGCCGCATCGAACAACCCGTGGGAGCTGGACGATGTATTTCCGTTTGATCGAGGAGCCGCGTTCCGGCGCGCTGGGCTATCTGCTGGCCGACCCGCGCACGCTGGACGCGGTGGTGATCGATCCACCGGCCGGGCAGGATGCGCTGATCCGTGCCCTGCTTGCCGAACGCGAACTGCGCCTGTGCTACGTGGCGCGCACGCACGTGCACCAGCCGGATCTGGCCGGTTGTGCCGCGCTGTGCGCGCGCAGCGGCGCGGTCTGCGTGTCGGGCACCATGGCCGGGGTCGCGGCGGATGTGCTGCGGGTGGGGCACGGCGGCACGCTGGCGTTCGGCGATGAGGTGCTGCATGTGCTGGCTACGCCTGGGCATACGCCGGGCTGCATCAGCTACCGTTGGCGCGACCGTTTGTTCTGCGGCGACGTATTCGACATGGGCGGCTGCGCGGCGGGGGATGGCGAGGCCGATCCCGGGGTGCTGTACGACACCCTGACCCAGCGCGTGTTCACCTTGCCGGGCGAGACGCTGCTGTTTCCCGCGCATCGCCTGCAAGGGCGCACAGTCAGCTGTGTGACGGAAGAGCGCGGCCGCTATGCCCGGGCGTTCGGCACATCGCGCGAGTCCTTCCTCACCGCGATGGCCATCCGGCAGCCAGGCCAGACGCGTACCGCAGAGGAAGGGGGTGGAGACGCGGGGGAGGCGGGATGAATGCATGGAGATCTATGCAGGCCTATATTCATAATATAAATATATAAGTTCATTATGATATATTTGGCTGCGGGTCGAGCGCATTCCCCGCCATCCATGGCGAGGTCAGCGAGACCAGCGTGCCTGGAGCCGAAGGCGCCACAAGCTCGTGGCGAGGAAGCCCCAGCCTTCAGGCTGAGGCGACTCACGAGCCAATAACACGCCGGATACGGGAGCGCTTCGTTTTCCGGCACAGAACGGGAGGAAGGGATGGATGCTCGAAAACTTGCGGCGTCTCGGGGGAAGGCGATTGCGGGCACCCCGCTGGGCCGGCGTGCGTTCCTGACGCTCGGCGCGGCCGGTGCCGGAGCATGGATGCTGGGGCCCGGGCCGGTACAGGCCGCGCAGCGGGTGAGAACCTCGGCGCGCATCGTCATCGCCGGCGCGGGAGCCGCCGGCCTGGCCGCCGCCGCGCGCCTGGCGGCCCAGCTCGACGGCGCGCGCATCACCCTGGTGGACGCGCGCAAGGAGCATTACTACCAGCCCGGCTTCACGCTGGTCGCGGCCGGCATCAAACCCCAGTCCTACGTGGTGTCCACCACCGCCGAGTACGTGCCGGGCAGCGTCGAACTGATCGAGGAGCGTGTGGCCGAGTTCGACCCGGAAGGCAAGCGGGTGGTGACCGACAGCGGCCGGGCGCTGCCCTATGACTACCTGGTGGTGGCCACCGGGCTGATGCTCGACTACGACGCCATCGAGGGCATGGAAGTGGGGATGATCGGGCGCAACGGCATGGGCAGCATCTATCACAGCCCGGCGGGCGCCGCCGCGACCTGGAGCGCCTTGTCGACCTTCGCCGACCAGGGCGGGGTGGGCGTGTTCTGCCGGCCGGCCACCGAGATGAAATGCGCCGGCGCGCCGCTCAAATACACCTTCATCGCCGACGACCATCTGCGCCGGCGGGGCAATCGCGGCAAGGCCGAACTGATCTACAACGCCAACAACAAGGCGCTGTTCAGCGTGCCCATCGTGCACGAGAAGGTGCGCATGCTGTTCCGCGACCGGGGCATCCGCACCAACTACGACCACGTGCTGCGCAGCATCGACCTCGGCCGCCGCGTGGCGACCTTCGCCACGCCGGAAGGCACGGTGGAGCAAGTCTACGACTTCATCAACGTGATCCCGCCGATGCGCGCGCCGGACGCCGTGCTCAACAGCGCCCTGCGCTGGCAGGAAGGTGCCTGGGGCAACGAAGGCTGGATGGACGTGGAGCGCGGCACGCTGCGCCACAAGCGCTTCCCCGAGATCTTCGGGGTCGGCGACATCGCCGGGGTGCCCAAGGGCAAGACCGCGGCCAGCGTGAAATGGCAGGTGCCGGTGGCGGTCGATCACCTGGTGGCGGACATTGCCGGGCGCAGCAGCGACGCGCTGTACGACGGCTACACCTCCTGCCCGCTGATCACCCGCCTGGGCCGCGCGATGCTGGTCGAATTCGACTACGAGAACAACCTCACCCCGTCCTTCCCCGGCGTGGTCGCGCCGCTGGAAGAGCTGTGGGTGAGCTGGGTGATGAAGACCATGGCGCTCAAGCCGACCTACATCAGCATGCTGCGCGGACGCGCCTGAGGAGAAGAACGATGAAGGAACTCGATCCGATGGTGTTCCTGGCGGTGTTCCAGGAAATGCTCGGCCCGCTGCTGTGGGTGCTAGTGCTGCTCGCGGTGGCCGGCGTGGCGGCTTTCGTGGCGCTGCTGGTCAAGGAACGTACGCTGGTCAGCGCCCGTCTGGTGCGTGCCGAACTGGTCGGGTTGCTGGGCGGGGTGCTGGCCCTGGTGCTGATGGCCAAGGTGTCGTCGTCGGGCTTCACCGACGCCGGCGGGCCGGCCGACTGGTTTCTGATCGCCCTGGTGTTCGGGGTGGGGCTGGCGGGTACCACCATCCTGGCGTATGCGCTGGGGGGCTGGTGGCGCTGCCGTTGCTGCTGCGCCAGGCGCACCTGATCCGGTGATCTGTCGGCGGGGTATCCGGCCTTGTGCCGGTGCCCCGTTTTTTTAAATCGGTGAGGCCTGGCGAAGGCGTGGAATGCAGTGTCCATCTGGCTTTCGGGACACCGGCAAGCGGTCAACTGTGGTTTCCAGGTTCAGCCGTCGCGCGTGGCGTCGGCCCAGCAATTGGGTGTTTCGTACAGGCGCACGCGCTCCAGGCGCAGATCGTTGCCGTAGCTGTCGCGGTACAGCGGGTCCAGGATGGCGAAGGCCAGGTGGGCGAGATTTTCCGCCGTGGGAATGACGTCGAGCACCACCGTCTTGTGGCCGGGGATGGCGGCGAGCAGTTCGACCACCGTGGTGTCGCCACGGTAGACCAGGAAGGCGTGGTCCCACGGGTCGACCAGATGCTGCTTGGCGATCGCCTTCACGTCGGCGAAGTCCATCACCATGCCGTTGACCGGCTGCCCGGCCGCGTCGATGATGCGGCCTGAGAGCGTCACCTCGATGGCGTACCGGTGGCCGTGCAGATGGCGGCACTGGCTGGCATGATCCGGAATCCGGTGGCCGGCGTCGAATTCCAGTCGGCGGGTGATGCGCATGATCAATCTCGGCGTTAAAGGGCGCGGATTATAGCACCGCGCAGCCCGCGCCGAAGCCTGTTTTCCCTTCCCGCACAATGACTTCCAGCAGGGTGACTCTGACCGTCCGCAATCACGACCGCGACCTTGGCGGGATGCGCTACGTCTATCCGGTGCTGTCGCGCCGCGCCGGGGGCGTGTCGGTGGGCATCAACCTGAACCCCAACAACGCCTGTAACTGGCACTGCGTGTATTGCCAGGTGCCGAACCTCGTGCGCGGTGCGGCGCCGGAGATCGATCTGGCACTGCTGGAAAGCGAGCTGGACGGCTTTCTGCACGCGCTGGTGCATGGCGACTACCTGCAGCGCCATGCGCCGGAAGGCGCGCGCGAAATCCGCGACATCGCCCTGTCCGGCAACGGCGAGCCGACCAGCGCAGCCGCCTTTCCCGAGGTCGTCGAACGGATCCACCGCCTGCGCCTGCGCTACGGTCTGGCCGAGCGGGTGCCGCTGCGCCTGATCACCAACGGCAGCCTGCTGGGGCGTCAGCGCGTGCGCGGCGGCATCCGCCGCATGGGCGAGGTGGGCGGCGAGGTGTGGTTCAAGGTGGATGGCGGCCGCAGCGAGGATGTGCTGCGCATCAACGGCGTGCGCCGTACGCCCGAACGCATGGCGCGCGATCTGGCGCGCTGCGCCGAACTGTGCGCCACCTGGGTGCAGACCTGTATGTTCCGCTGGGATGGCGAAAGCCCCTCGGCGGAGGCGCTGACAGCCTATCTGGACGTGCTGGAACGGGCGAATGCCGCCGGCCGTCTGCGTGGTGTGCTGCTCTACGGCGTGGCGCGTACCTCGATGCAGCCCGAGGCGCCCAGGGTGAGCCCCCTGCCGGCCGCCGAACTGGAGGCGATCGCCGGGGCCATCCGCAAAAAAGGGCTGACCGTGACGGTCAGCCCTTGATCAGCCGGCGGGCCGGCCCCGTACAGGGGCCGAGAACGTTCAGCTGCGCTCCTTGCGCTTGGCGCGGGCTTCCTTCTTCAGGCTCTTGAACAGGTCCGGGTTGCTGGCCTTCAGGTACTCGGCCACTTCCACGTCTTCCTTCTTGACCTTGCTGATGTCGATCTGCTCGATGTGCACGAGGCGCAGCAGGGCCTGAACCGGGCGGGGGATGTTGCGGCCGCTTTCGTAGCGGGAACCGCCGCTCTGGGTCACGCCGATCTTGGACCAGAACTGCGACTGGTTCATGCCCAGCTTGCGACGGATCTCGCGGACGTCGATGTTTTCGATGCTTTTCATAATCTCTTCCTGTTGAGAGTAATGTCAGGCGCGTTATGAGACACGACTGGCCGTTGATGGTTCCATACAACTTAAGTTGTATGATACGCGCAGTATAGAACAGCATGTCCAGAACATACAACCACGATATGCGGATAGGTATCTGCATATGTTTCAGGTGTGGAGTTTTGCACACATCTTGCGTGCATTCTGCTGCGTTTTCGCTGCGGAGAGCCCCCTGGCAGGTGTTTTCGGTTCGATTCCTTTCCATCCGGAATGCCGCTCGGGGCGGCATGAACGGCCCCGTGCGGGGCTCGTCGCCGGGGGGCGCGCGGCGCATTTCCAGGCTATTCCCTCGGTCGTGTCAGTATGTAACACGCCTTGTGGTGTGCGCCTGTGCGTCCGTTTGCGTGCGGGATGACGTGCGGTATGCTCGGCTGCCTGCATCCGGCAGGCATGGCGGGTGTGCGGTTTCCTGGGGAGGGCGGCGATGAGGGCAATGTTGTGCGCATGCTGGGGAGCGCTGACGCTTGGCGCGGCGCCTGCGCTGGCGATGGATGTCGCGCTGGTCGGTGTGTTCGGCTCCCGCGCGGTGCTGGTGATCGACGGTGGGACACCGCGCACGCTTGCGGTCGGCAAGCGTTCGCCGGAGGGCGTGCTGCTGGTCTCGGTCGACGGCGACCGCGCGGTGGTCGAGGCCGCCGGCCGGCGGGATACCCTGCGCCTGGGGGAGCGCGCGGCGTGGCGGGATGGTTCGGACGAAGCGATGTCGGTGACCCTGCACGCGGATTCGCGCGGGCATTTCGTCACCGACGGCCACATCAACGATGTGTCGATCCGTTTCCTGGTGGATACCGGCGCAACTGCGGTGGCCATCGGGCGCGGCGATGCGCAGCGCATCGGCGTCGACCCCACCCGCGGGGAGGAGGTGCACGCGAACACCGCCAACGGCGTCGTGCGCGCCTGGAGCGTGCGCTTCGAGCGCATCCGCCTGGGGGCGCTGGAGCTTCGCGACGTGGAAGGCATGGTGATGGAGCACGACATGTCGCACGCGCTGCTCGGCATGAGTTTCCTGCGGCGTACGCAGCAGAATCATCAGGGCGGCACGCTCACGCTGTCGGCGCACTGAGCCGGCGCCCGTCAACCTGCCAATTCCCCGCCGCTTTCGCTAGAATCCTGCCTTTTATCCACAGGCACTGGATACAGCGATGGCTCTGATAGTTCAGAAATACGGCGGTACCTCGGTGGGCAACCCGGAGCGGATCAAGAACGTCGCCAAACGGGTGGCGAAGTTCCAGGCTCAGGGGCACCAGGTGGTGGTCGTGGTGTCGGCGATGAGCGGGGAAACCAACCGGCTGATCGCGCTCACCAAGGAAGTGGCCGCCAAACCCGATCCGCGCGAGCTGGACGTGGTGGTGTCCACCGGCGAGCAGGTGACCATCGGCCTGCTGTGCATGGCGCTGCAGGACATCGGCGTGCCGGCGAAGAGCTACACCGGCGGGCAGGTGCGCATCCTGACCGATTCCTCGCACACCAAGGCGCGCATCCTGACCATCGACGACGCGCCCATCCGCCGCGATCTGGATGCGGGCAAGGTGGTCGTGGTGGCCGGCTTCCAGGGCATCGACGAGCACGGCAGCATCACCACGCTGGGCCGTGGCGGCTCCGACACCACCGGCGTGGCGCTGGCCGCCGCGCTGAAGGCCGACGAATGCCAGATCTACACCGATGTCGATGGCGTATACACCACCGACCCGCGCATCGTCCCGGAAGCCCGCAAGCTGGACACCATCACCTTCGAGGAAATGCTGGAAATGGCCAGCCTGGGCTCCAAGGTGCTGCAGATCCGCTCGGTGGAGTTCGCCGGCAAGTACAAGGTCAAGCTGCGCGTCCTCTCCAGCTTTCAGGACGAAGGCGAGGGCACGCTCATCACTGTTGAGGAAGACACGAACATGGAACAACCCGTCATCTCCGGCATCGCCTTCAACCGCGACGAGGCCAAGATCACCGTGCTGGGCGTGCCCGACAAGCCCGGCATCGCCTACCAGATCCTCGGTCCGGTGGCCGATGCCAACATCGACGTGGACATGATCATCCAGAACGTCAGCCATGACGGTTCCACCGATTTCTCGTGCACCGTGTCGCGCGGCGACCTGGATCGCGCGGTCGGCATCCTCGAAGGCGTCAAGGCCCACATCGGCGCGCGCGCCATCGAAAGCGACAAGAGCATGGCCAAGGTGTCGGTGGTCGGCGTCGGCATGCGCTCGCATCCGGGCGTGGCCTCCAAGATGTTCCGCACGCTGGCCGAGGAAGGCATCAACATCCAGATGATCTCCACCTCGGAAATCAAGATCTCCGTGGTCATCGACGAGAAGTATCTGGAACTGGCGGTGCGCGTGCTGCACAAGGCTTTCGAGCTGGACGCCGCCTGAGCCACGCGCAAATTGACCGAAGGACGGCGAATCGCTATGATGCCGCCTTCCTGACGGAGACGTGGCCGAGAGGTCGAAGGCACTCCCCTGCTAAGGGAGCATACCGTCAAAAACGGTATCGAGGGTTCGAATCCCTCCGTCTCCGCCAATTCGCATCAACACCGCCCAGCGGTGAGCAGCACAAAACCACAAAAAGCCGCGTAAAATCGCGGCTTTGTGGTTTCTGGACTCCCACACAAACCAACGCCATCCAGCGAAAGCCAACGCTAGAGCACACGGATTCTGTTGGTATCGGTGTGGGTATCTCCCAGGGGGTTGTGCTCGATGCCTACAAATCGCCTCACCGATGCCCAGTGCCGTGGCGCCAAGCCGGGTGAAAAGCCGATCAAACTGTTCGACGGGGGCGGGCTGTATCTCTACATCACGCCCGCAGGGACCAAGGTGTGGCGCATCGCGTACCGGATTGCCGGAAAGCCTCAGACGGCAGCGCCAGGCC
This sequence comes from Pseudothauera nasutitermitis, assembly GCF_004801295.1. Taxonomy (GTDB): domain Bacteria; phylum Pseudomonadota; class Gammaproteobacteria; order Burkholderiales; family Rhodocyclaceae; genus Pseudothauera; species Pseudothauera nasutitermitis. Next base: position 47,962 of record NZ_SSOC01000009.1, on the reverse strand, counting down.
CTTACCCAGCAGTATCTCTCGCCGATGCGCGCGCCGCGCTCGCCGAACTGAAGGCGCAGTTGCGGGCCGGCAACGATCCTCGATCCGCCCGCAGGGCTGCAAAGAAGGGTATGACGCTCTCCGCCGCGACCGATGGGTACATGGCCAGCCGAAGGGACCTCTCGCCCTCCTACCTGGACAATATGCGGCGGGGCCTTGAAATGCACGTGCTGCCGTACCTCGGTCAGCGGGTCATATCAACCATCGGCCGCGACGACCTGCTGGAAGTGCTACTGCGCATGGACGCCGCCGGCAGGTACAGCTATGTACGCAAGGTGCGCATGTGGGTCGGCCAGGTGTTCGAGTGGGCGATAGAGCGTGGCGAGGCGCAGATCAACCCGGCAGCGTTGATTCGGCCGGAGAAGGCCTTCACGCGGGTTTCTGTCCAGCACTTTGCGGCGGTGGAGTTGCGCGACGTGCCTGCCCTGATGCAGCGCCTTGCGCTGGAGGGCGATCTGCAGAGCGTGCTGGCCTGCCGCATGCTTGCCTACACCTGGGTGCGCACAACTGAGTTACGAATGATGGAATGGGCAGAGATCGATGAGCAAGAAGGCGTCTGGCTCATTCCGGCCGGCAAGATGAAGCGGCGGCGCGATCATCTAGTGCCGTTGTCTCGCCAGGCGGTGGAGATCCTGCGTACGATGCGCCCCCGTTGTCGGGGCACGCGCTACGTGTGGGAGGGGGACAGATCGCCCACTCGTCCGATGAGTGAAAACGCCGTGTTGGCCCTGCTGCATCGCATTGGCTACCGTGGGGAGATGACGGGGCACGGCTGGCGGTCGGTGGGTAGTACCTGGGCAAACGAGCACGGGTACAGCCCGGATGCTATTGAGCGCCAGTTGGCCCACGTTCCAGAAAACGAGACGCGTGCCGCATACAACCGCGCGAAATACATGCCGGAGCGGCGAAAGATGCTGCAGGCCTGGGCCGATTGGCTGGAGGCATGCAGCGCCGCGTCAGGCTGAGATGGGATCTGGCGCCGGGATATTGATGCCGGCGTTGCGGAGCGTGGAAAGCCTCCACCCGCGTTTGTTCACGGACAGGTCCACATCGGGCGGCGGAAACTTCCCGTTGCGCATGTAGCGGCGCACCGTTTCAGTATGCACGTCGAGGGCACGCGGAAGGTCACGCCGCCAAATAATGGGATCATGCTCAGTCATGGCAGGGTTCCTTGGTCTGGACAACGGTGAAGCGCCGATTGCCCGCTAGGCCGAGCCCGCAGTCCGGGTCACCCGAAACGAAGATGAAATTCGGCATACTGATTTTCATGCCGTAGCTCCTTCCAGCATATCCATCGTTTTCGGGCAACGGTACGGAGCGGCCTCGGCGTCATCGCCCGCGCGGGCTTTCTTCCCTCCGGCCGGGCTTGCCCGGCCGCTGGTCTTTGCCTTGCCCGTGCTTTTCTTTGCCGCGGTAGCGGCCTGTTTCTTGGGTTTCGCCGCGGTAGCTCCACGCGCAGGCGCAGCCTTTTTCGCGCGGGGAGGCTTATCCGAGGCTTTCGCCTGGCCAGTATCGCTCGCGGCCGGCGCAGCCTGGGTAGGGGTAGAAGCGGGCTCCGATGCCTCGGCCGGCAGGGTTTCCAGGGCGGATGCCGGGAGGTAGGTCCGGCGCGTCCCATCGTCGAACGCAACGGCGTACCCGTCCGCAGCGTGGGCTGTAATCGTGCCCGGTTCTTGGCCGATATTGATCGGTTCGCCGTTGTCCCAGCATGCGTCGGCCCGCCCGCGGACCCGGTCGCCAATGGTGAACTTCGGCGCAGAAACCTCCGGCGCCGGCGCCGGCGCAGCCTGGGGTGCGGTGGAAGTGCCGGCGGGCGTCTTTGTGCCCAGGTCGGCGCGGATTGCGTCGGGATCGAGGCCCGCGCGCTGGGCGGCAGCTAGCAGGGGTTCGGGCGTGGCGATGTCATCCATGTAGGTCGGCACGTCCAGGGTGCCGACAAGGGCCAGATCCAACAGGAACAGGATCAACTGCGCATCGTTGAATTCGTCGATCATCGCACTCAGGCGGCGGCCGCGGCGCCAGTCGTCGTCCTGCCACTGCGAATCCTGCTCGGTGCGCTCGGGCGCCTCCGGCACGTACATGCGCGCCAGGCGTTTCTGCGCATCGCTGCCGCGCTGTGCCCAGAACTGGCGGGCGACCAGAGCAAGGTCGGCGTGCTTGAGTTCCGGCTTCTTGGCGGCGTTGATGGCCATGCGCGCAGAGGCATGGTGTTGCTCGAACAATGTCCGCCGATACTGGATTTCAATTTTCCTGGCACGCTCGCGAGCCAGGTCCTTGGGGTCGCGGCTGCTGTTGCTGATCTTGATGCCATTTGCACGCAATGCCTCGTTGAGATCCTTCTTGGCCACCATCGGCACCAGCGCGCCCTTGCGGTGGTCCTCGATCATCACGATGGGCACGTCCTGCCCCTTGATGGCCTTCCGAGCCGTCTTGTACTCCCCGCCGTAGTAGGATTTTTCGTCCAAGGCGATGTAGTCGCCGTGTTCGTGGCTGTAGATGCCGTGCGGTGCGATCTTTTTCGCGGCCTCACCGGTGATGACCTTGCGCCCCATGGCCTTCTCGGTCTCGACTTGCTTCGCCATGTGCGCGGCGCGCTTGGCAGCGTAGCAGGTGGGGTCTGTGCACACGTCTGGACTGATGCCCGGGTACTCGTCCGGTGCGTTGCCGGTACGCTGGGGGCACTCGGTGCAAGGAATTTCGCCGAAGGCCCGCGTGCCCAGTATCCCTGTGGACTGGACAACAATGTGTGCCGACATCGGGAACGGCGCCTTGAGCAGATCCAGCATGTAATGCTGCTGGATGTGATTTGCCGCCTCCCGGGCGGACATCGGGCCGTGCGGCCACCCGTCCCGGATGATCGCTTCAGCCGCCTTCACCTGCAGGGCCGGCACCGGGATGCGCGCGATCAACAGCGCACGGGAAGCGTCCAGCTTACCGTCCCGGTATAGCTGCCGGCATTCATCGCACAATGCGCACAGTTTGAGCCTGCCATAGATGTAGGCGCGGCTTTTGCCGACCTTTTCGGCGAGTTCGTCGGCGGTGTAGCCGTGGTCGCGCATCATCAACTGATAGCCCTCGGCTTCTTCGAGTTCCGTCACGTCACGGCGCTGCAGGTTCTCCACGATCTGCGCTTCGAGCACGGCGCGCGTGTCCAGATCGCGCACCAGGACAGGGAGTTCGTCCAGGCCTGCGAGCAGCGAGGCGCGGTAGCGGCGTTCACCCGCGACGATTTCGTAGGCCGGCGCCGCGCCGCGGTTGGCCGGCGTGGGGTAGTCGCTCGGCCAGGGACGGGCCAGGATCGGCTGCATCACGCCCTGGGCCTTGATCGATTCCGCCAGGTCCTCCAGGTCGGCGAATGTCTTGCGGGGATTCGTCGGACTGGGGGCCAGCAGGCCGAGAGAGATGTGCAGGAATTCGGTGCTCATGATGGGCTCCAGATAGTCGATCAGTGGAAGTTCGCCGCCTTGCACACCAGCGCCCGGATGCCCTCGGGGCTGCTGCGCTTGCCGACAAAGACGTTGCGGGTAGGCGTCTCGCGATACAGGAGGTAGGCGGTATGGCCGCGGATGTCCTTCTTCTCGGCCACGAACAGGCCGTGGTCGCGGGCGATCTGCTTGGCTTCCTTCAACTGCTGCAAGGGGGTGTGGCGGCGGGTCATCGTGTGGCTCCGGTGAGGGCGAGCATCGCCCGATATGAATGAAGGGCTTCGCTGCAGTCCTGGATGCCGGACTCATGCCGGCGCAGGCGCTGCAGGTAGCGGTGGCGGATGTAGCGGCCGGCCGCGATGTGCTCGGGCCAGACCACATATCCAAGGAAGGGGATGCCGGCGGCGACGGGGGCGAGGCGGATCTTGTGCGGGTGGATCGCCAGGCCTTCGGCGGCCAGGCGCTGGGCGATCTGGCGGCCGATGTGCTGCAGTTCGTCGCGGTCGCTGGCGACGATTACGATGTCGTCCACGTAGCGGATATACCGTTGCACCCGCAGGGTCTGCTTGACCCAGTGGTCGAAGGCGCACAGGAAGATGTTGGCCAGCAGCTGGCTGGTCAGGTTGCCGATGGGCATCCCTTTCCTGGCCGTGTTGCGGTAGGCGCTATCGGCCGGGAACAGATGGTCGTAACGCCCGTCTGTGCACCAGGAGTCGATCAGATCCACGATCAGCCGGCGGATGTCCTGGTCGCCGATGTACCGCAGCGCGCGGGCCTTGAGCGGGCCGTGCGGCACGGAATAGAAATACTTGGAAAGGTCGAGCTGCAGGACGAAGCGGGCCGATGGCGAGCGGCAGAAGCCGGCCAGGCGCTGCACGGCGGCATGGGTGCCCCGGCCGGGCAGGTTGCCGTAGGTGTCCGCAATGAACCGGGGCATCCAGATCGGCAGCAGGTAGTCGTACAGCATCCAGTGGACAACCCGGTCCTTCATGGGCGCGTCGATGACGTCGCGGAACTTCTTTTCCCGGACGGTGAAGGACCGGTACGGCCCGAAGGTGTAGCGCCGTTCGCGCAACTGCCGCTGGATTGCCTGCAGGTAGCGCAGCGGGTCTTCGCCGAAGCGCTGGATGCGCACACTGCCGCCCTTGTTGCGGCGGGCCTTGTTCCAGCAGCGGAAGAGATGGGGCAGGGTGGTCAGCTGGTGGAATTCGCTGCCGTGTTCCGCCGCGGCACCCGTGGGTCCCGCGGCGGTTCCCGGGTGGGCGCCTGCGCGCCGTGCTTTCGGGGCGTGTGCCCCCGGAAACTTTCGACCAAGAGTAGGCCTCCCGCGGGCATGCCCAGCGTCCAGGCCGTAGTACCTTGGGTCAGCGGAAGCCGACGTTGTTCCACTCGTTGCTCGGCCAGTCGTTGTTGAGGTAGAACGCGCCGGCGTTGCGCTCCGAGTCCCAGCTGCCCCCGCGGATGAGGGCGTTGCCGGACCTTCCAGAAAGTCCCCGATGCCGATCATGGCGCGCTCCGTGCGGCGCGCAGCAGCCCGCCGACAAGACGGCCAAGCTCGACGGCTAAACCAGCTCGGTGCTCGATGTTGATCTTGAGCTGGTTTAGCCGTTGGGTCTGGCTCAGGTAGTGCTTGAGCAGGTCGATGTCGGCCGACACCGTGCGCAGCAGCGTCGCCTTGTTCTCCTCCAGGCCATAGGCCATGGCGGCATGCACGATCCTGCCCATGCAGGTGCGCAAGGGCTCGCCGAACACCGTGCGGAGGTCGCGCGGCATCTTGAGCACGTCCTGCAGTAGCAGGGTGTCCAGATCCTGGGCGCGTGCCTTCAGCATGAACCCGGTGTTCTCCGGGTTGGCGAGCATCTGCTTGGCGGCGGCCTTGTTCAATTCACCGCGCTGCTGCAGCTCAGCGATGACCTCCTGCAGGATCTGCCCGGAGACCGCAGCGAGCACGTCCGCATTGCCCGTGGGCTGGCTCGATGCATAGATCGTGCGGCCGGTGGCCGCGGTCCCGAGTGCCACGACGTAGGGGATACCGAACTGCGACACGATGGGCCACAGCCGGCGCTTGAAGTTGCCGGTCGGGAAGCCGACCCGCAGGTGCAGATCCGTCCCGGTGCCGACCAGCTTGAGCTGGTATCGCTTGAGCGTGCTCAGGGCGTAGGCCGTGCGGTCGTACCCGTGCAGGAAGGTGCCGGCCTGCACCAGGATCAGGTGTCCGGGGTACTGGGCTTCGAGCTTACGCGCAATCTCGGCCGTGGGGTCGGCCTGGCCGAGGCCCGCATCGATGCCCTTGAAGGCGCGCAGCGAGAAGGCGGCCAGTTCGTCGGTGGTGGGGGTTTGCTCAGTGGTCATGGTGGTTTCCCTGGGCGCCCTGGTCACCGCTGCCGCGATGCCCAGGGACTAGAGACCCGTGTCCAGATACCGTTAGCGGGTGCAGCGGAAGCCGACGTAGTCCCACTCGTCGCCCGGCCAGTCGAGGTTGAGGAAGAACGCGCCGGCGTCGCGCCCCGAGCCCCAGCCGCCCCCGCGGACGAGGGCGTCGCCGGACCAGTCCGTGCCAGGGGTGGGGCGCCAGCCCATCCCCTTCTCCAGGCTGGGGAAGGGCGCCTGCAGGGAGAGGGAGTCCGCCGCGAAGGGGCGGGCCATGAGTCCCTCGGCGTCGCCCTGGACGTCATCCGAAACCCACGTGAAGGCGTTGCCGTTGGCGTCGCAGATGCGCGAGCCGTTGGTCAGCGTCAGCCAGCGCTGTTCGTCCGGGTCCTCGGGCTCGAAGGTGCCCGGCTGGGGCTCGCCCACCGAATCGTTGCGCAGGCCCTGGAACAGCCGCCCCTTGCCGACGATGCCGGTGTTCCAGTTGCACGCCAGGCCTGCCGCGTTGTGGGCGATGGCCAGCGCCTGGCGTTCGGTGATGAGGGCGAAGCCGGCATCCTTGCAGGCCGCTACCGCGGCACGGTAGTTGATATTGACCCAGGGGGCAGCGTCGGCCACGACCTGGACGCGGCCGTCCGTGGACTGGCTGCACAGGTACTGCCCGACCTCGAAGCTCGGGACGATGCTGCCGTCCGGCAGGCGGGTTTCGGGCACGATGACGAAAGCGTTCTCTTGCATGATGATCCTCACGGTTGTTGGGCTGCGGTGGAGTCGCCCTGCAGCGGCTGCGGGCAGGGAATCAGGGCGGAGATCTGGATGGCGCGCTCGGCGGCCTGCAGGCCGGTTTCGAACAGCATGTCGGTGACGGCGTTGTCATCGAGGCCGCTGTGATCGCGGCAATGGGCCAGCACCACTTCCAGCCGGGCGGCCTGGGCGGGTTGCAGATGCACGGTCACTGGCGTGATGTCGGCGTCCGTGTCGATGGGGCAGGGAATCCAGCTCACCACAGCCCCCCTTCCTGCAGGATTTCGCGCTTGAGGGCCGCGTTGGCGCGGGCCAGTACCGCCTCGGCGTCTTCATGCTGGGTGGCCCGTCGGCGGTCACGGCGGACCCGGGCGCGCAGCAGGCGGGCCACGCGGCGCCGGCGGCTGAGTTCGCGCGGGGCGTGCGTCTCGAACCAGATCAGATCCCGTTCGGCCAGGCGCAGCTGCGCCCGTCGAACTGCGGCCATCAGGCGATGGATCAGCTTCATGTGGGAGTGCCTCCGGAAAGATCGATGGCAATGCGGCGGATGCCGCAGGCGTTGAGCAGGGCGAGCGCGCGGTCTGCGGTGGGAAACAGGCGGAATTGGCCGTTGGTGGTGTGCAGCCAGCGGACTCGATCGGCCGGGCCGGCCGCAACGGCGTATCCCTCTGCGCTGCTCACCAGCGTGATGGGTGTGCCGGGCGGCAACCCGGCCAGGCCGGCCTGGGTGATGGCGGTGCGGGCGTCCATGTCAGGCGCGCTCCACCGTGGTGGCGGTAGCGATTGCCGCGCGCAGCTTGCTGAGTGCCACCGCCTCGGGGTCGGTGCTGCTGGCCAGCCAGCCCTGGCGCCCCAGTACCGCCTCGGCCGCGCGGGCGGCGTCGAGCAACTGCGGCGCGGCGGCGAGCAGCGCCATGTTTGCGTCGTTCTCCGCCAGGGCGTCGGGGAGTTTCGAACCAACGAAACCGAATCCCTGGTGCTCGGCGATCAGGATGGTGTGGATCGCATGCCTGTCAGGGTCCGGCTCGGCCGGAACCAGGACATAGCGGTCCCACATCCACGGTCCGGGGGTGTGTACAGGCGTGTGCACTGCTTGGGTTTCCATGTGGAGCCTCGCTTTTGCGCGGGGTCACTGCTCACGCAGCGACCCGAGACCAGGGATCAGGCACCGATGGGGCGGGTGCAGCGGACGCCGACGTCGCTCCACTCGTCGCTCGGCCAGCCGCGGTTGAGGCAGAACGCGCCGGCGTTGCGCCCCGAGTCCCAGCCGCCCCCGCGGATGAGGGCGTAGCCGGACCAGTCGGTGCCGACCTCGGGGCGCCAGCCCATGCCCTTTTTCATCGACGGATAGGGCCCCTGCAGGGACAGGGAGTCGGCCGCGAACGGGCGGGCGACGAGCCCGTCGGCGTCGCCTTGGACGTCGTCATGGACCCAGGTGAAGGCGTTGCCAGCGACGTCGAACACACGCTCGCCGTTCGAAAGCGCGAACCAGCGGCGCTCGTCCGGATCGGACGATTCGTAGGTGCCGGGCTGGGCGCTGTTCACGTTCCACTTGTGCAGGCCCATGTGGAGCACGCCTTCGCCGACCTTGCCGCCGGTCCAGTTCTCCGGCTGCTGGGCAACGTTCCAGGCCAGCGCAAGGGCCTGGCGTTCGGTGATCAGCGCGAAGCCGGCATCCCGGCAGGCCTGTACGGCGTTGCGGTAGTTGATGCGCACCCAGGGGTCGGCGTCGGCGGCGACTTGGGCGCGGCCGTCGTGGCTGCGGCTGCAGAGGTATCGGCCGACCTGGAAGGCGGGGACGGTGCTGCCGTCGGGGAGAGTTGTCTCGGGGACGGTGGCGAAGTCGGGATGTGCAGACGTCTGCATGGTGGGTTCCATCGGTTCGTAAGGCGATGGAATGATAATAACTGTACAGTTACTGTTCGGTCAATAACTATATGGTTATCTCTGCGTATGCATTAACCTAGTGGTTTACTTTTTCAACCAATAGGTTAATATTCGACCGCGCCAAGAAGAACGATCCAGCGCGACAAGGCCCAGTGAATCGGTAGATATGTGGATAAAGACGGAGAAAGAGTGATGGCTACGGAATTCGGATCGACGGTGCAGCGGCTACGGCAGCTTGCCGGGCTGACGCTGTTTGAAGTAGCGCAGAAGATGAACATCTCCACCGCCTTCCTGTCGGCGGTGGAGAACGGCCGCAAGCGCGTGCCGGAGGACTTCGTGCAGAAGCTGGCGGCAGCTATGCCCGAAGCGAAGGAGAAGGCAGACGAGTTGGAGACGCTCGCCTCGCAGGCCCGTGGTCAGGTGATCCTGCCCTTGCCCAAGGCTACGCAGCAGGACGCGGACCTCGCCACGGTGCTGGCGCGCAAGTTCAATTCACTGTCGCCCACCCAGAAGAAGCGCATCCGCGCCATTCTGGATAACTACAACCCTTGATCAAACAGGAGCGCGGTTTGGTTTCGACACACAGAAAGGAGGGGGTCGTCGTGCCTCCCATGAGCGAGAAGGCCATTGCCACTGCGGCACAGGCATTGCGGCGGGTGCTGAGCCTGGAACACGTTCAGCGCCTGCCTATTGAGATGGTCTATGAGATGCTGTGGCTGTTCGACGACGACGCACGTTTCGAGGTCGTCGAGGATACGCAGTTGGGTGCGGACGATGCACGCACCTACCCGGACCGGAGTCTCATCTTGCTGCGTGAGAGTGTCTATGACGGCGCTGCACGAGGTGAGTGCCGGCCACGCTTCACGATGTGCCACGAGTTGGGACATCTCGGGTTGCATCGCGGTGTGTCCTTTGCCCGCATCAACCCCGCTGCGCCACCGAAGATTTACCAGAACAGCGAATGGCAGGCTGATGTGTTTGCATCTCACCTACTGATGCCTGCGCACTTGATCCAGGGTTACACGAGTGTGGAGGCGGTGATGGCCGACTTCGGCGTGTCGCGCGCGGCGGCCGCGGCCCGCCTGACAAAAATGAGAAAAGGGGCCATGAAGCAGGCTTCATGACCCCTCTTTCAAACCCGCGTGAGCTGCATCAGGTGAGGCAGATCACTGGCGGTGACACGGAAAACCCGTGCGAGCTTGGCGGCCGCAAGTGTAATCCGTGTTACCTCCACCGGGCAATCCCTCGCCTGAAAGGAGGTGGTATGCGTGCCGAAGCAAATGAGTTTTGATTTCCCGATCCCGGAAGGGATGAAGCTGGTGTTCCGCCCTTGGCGGCGGACGCCGGACGGTAAGGTGTTGTGGGCTAAGCATTATGGCCTGCGCGCCTGGCCGATGCTGGTACCTGCCTGATAGTGCAGTCGCCCCGGTTCGCCGGGGCGTTTTTCATGCGGCGTGGAGCGGGCGAAAGTAACCCTTGATGCAGGCCGGATTGATGATGGCGATCTGGATGTGGTTCTGTGCCCGGAAGCCCGCGCCTTCATAGAGTTCTTCGGCCTCGGGAAACGGTGAACGCACCGAATCGTAGGGGGGCAGGTTCCGTTGCGCGCGGTAGTCGTGCAGCGTCTGGATCACCTGACAGTCGAGCTCCCGGTTCAGCTTGTCGGGGCCGCCCGTGTTGCGCTGCAACGTGAGATCCGCCTTTGTGTATATATCGCACAGGGTTCGATACGCCTTCGCGACTTCCTCCAGACCCGTGCGGGTTGTCAGATCAAGGCACAGGCCCAGATCCAGCACCGCACCGACGACATCGGGTTCCTGGATCGGTTTTTTCGCATTGCCGTTTTCAGCCCACTCCAGTGCGCGCTGCGGATCGTTTTCCCAGAAATAGATACCGTGCCCCAGCCATTCGTTCTTGCCTTGAGAGGGGGTGAGGTGGGTACGGCTGCGCTGGCCGACAACCTTGTTGACCGTTTTCTTTTCGGTACCGTGAAAGCCGAGTACCAGCCCTGGGCGTCGCTGGTAAAGCGTCCAACGGTCAGTCATGGATCAGGCGCTTGAGCCTTCCGTCCTTGCCAAGCACGCCGATGCGGCGCAGTGCCTCGCGTGCGGTTTCGGGCGTAGCGGTAACTTCCTTGCGGAAGGCTTCCATGTCATCGAGCAGCGCCTGGCCTGTGAGCATGCGTAGCGGGCTTGCGGCTGCGGTGGCGAGTTCGGGGGGGGCTTGTCTCTTCATGCTCAGGATCTCCGGCAGGGTCGTATTCTGGCATACCCCGGCGGGGGCGTCATTCTTGGGGCAACGTCGAGACCGGTTTGTTCCCTGCTTGCCGCCCCCGTTTGCCGTGCTGGGCGGCTTTGGGTTCTTGCACGGGAGTTGCTGCAGCCTCACCGGCTTGATCGTCCGCCGTGGGCAGGGCGGCGGGCGTCACCACTGTGTGCAGCAGATGCAGGAATTCTACGTCCCGGCGCGAACCCGGGTGCAGTTCGTAAAGCAGCGCCGCAACCATGTGTTCGTGCAGGTCGGGACAGCGCACGTAGCCCTCGGCGAACAGATGGTTGCGGGCTTCGCTGCGGTCGATCACGAAATCATGGGTCGGGTAGTCGTATACCAAGGCGCGGAGCGACTTCTCCGACCGCAGGATGCCGGTGCGGGCGTTGAGTCGGTTTCCGTACGCTTCGGTAATCAACATGGTGCGTTGGACATGGCCCAGGCGGACCGGATCCATCTGGGCGTACAGACCGGAAAAGAGTCCCTGTGTGAGCTGCCGTGCGGTGTCGCTCGCAAACTTGGTGCTCAAGTGTTCCTTCATGCGCATGTCTTTCATGAAGTCCTTGAATGCATCCTTGGCGTGCTTGTGAAGCCGGTCCATCGCTTGAATCATGTCGAGGCCCGAGTTGTACTCTAGGATTTCTTCGCGATTGGCGAGCTGAACATCCATCGGACCAAGCTCGCCACGGTCGCCGATCACGATCTCGTTGAAGCCGATGGCCATCAGCGTACCCGCGCTCTTGCAGGGGCCGTGCACATACAGGATCAGGCGTTCGTAGTGGTGCCCGAGCGCCCGAGCCAAGCGGTAGGCCGCGTGCGGGTCGCCGCCATAGGTGTTGAGGAAGAGGCCGCAGTTCGTGCGCTTGTCTGGGCCGAGCTGGTCGAGCCCGTCGCATACACGCTCGTACCCCTCCCGGCAAATCTCACCCGCATAGAAGAACAGGTCCGCATCGAGCGTGTCCGTGATGCGGGTGATGGCTTCGATCAGCTTCACATCGTGCGGGGCCATGGTGTTCATGCGTTCATTTGTCCTTTTTCTTCAGGCGGTCGAGCGCCTCGCGTACGAAGCGTGTCTTGGCTTGAAGTTCGGCGGTGAGCAGCTTGCGGGCTTCGTCGGTGAGGTCGCCCCGCTCCAGTTCGTGTGCGAGGTCGAACAGAGCCCGACTGACTTCCGGGTTACGCGATGGCGTGGGTGCTTTGCGGGGGAGGCAGAGCGCCGGCTCATCCGAATGATCCACTGCAGTGGTAGGCAGGCGCTCACCTTGTCCTTCGGACGGCGGTAGATCGCTAAGGCGGTCGAGCCAACCACGCGCAAGCCCGAGTTTCATTTCGATTGCGCGGGCGCTTTCAGCACTTACCCCTTGTCGTTCTGACAGCCACCGATGGAGCTGCGGGGGCTTCATGTCGAGCGCGATCGCTAGCCGGAGTGCAACGCCACCAAACTGATCGTTGATGAGTTGCCGCAGCATTGCAACACGGATTTCTTTGTCATCCATGTGCGCAATAGTCGGGCAAACAGTAACCGTATGGTAATTCCCTGTGTGGTTATTGAGTAATAGTAACTGTGCGGTTATCATTCGATCCATGGACCTCAAGACCTACCTCCTATCGATCCCGATGCTCGAACGCGAACGGCTCGCACGTGCCTGCGGGACGAGCTATGCGCATCTGCGCAACGTGGCCTACGGCAGCAAGACCTGCGCCGAATCGCTCGCGATCAACATCGATCGCGAGACCGACGGTGCAGTGCGCTGCGAGGAGCTGCGCGCTGATGTTGATTGGGCCTACCTGCGCGGCACAGCACCACACATAGAAGAGGAGAGCGCCTGACATGACTGCCTCTATCGACTACTCCGGTGACGATTACCCGCGTACCGGCTGCCGCATCGGCATCGACGTCCAGGCCGACGGCTACAGGATGACCGTGTTCGCGCTGGACGGACGCGTGCTGGAAAGCTACGCAAAGGCCGCCAGTGCCCGTGCAATCGGGCGGATGGTCGAAGAGTGGTGCGCCGGTTTCGCGCCGCGCCTCAAGGCCAGCCTGGATGTGAGCCCCAGCCACCCGCCAGGAGACCACCCGATATGAAAACCGTCGTTATCCACGGCCCGCAGGGCTGCGGGAAAACCTTCCACGCCCGGGCGCTTGCCCGCCACTTCGGCTGCACATCCATCCTCGACGGCTGGGATGGGTGTGGCGGTCTGGCCCCCGGCACGCTGGCATTGACCAGTGCGACGGTGATTGATCCGCCGGCCCGGGCAGAGGTGCTGTCCTTCGATGTGGCGATGCAGCGCGCGGGGCTGAAGCGGCTGGTGTTCCTGTCCGCAGAGACGATGCCCGTGGTTATTGAGGACGTGTAACCACCACAACGACATAGTCTGGAGAGTAGTCGTGTATCACCTCCGCAACGATCAACGGGACTGGCCGCAGCGAATCCGTATCGACCAAGAAGGGGGTCTCGATGGCTTCTCCGGGATTCGGTATTCGAGTGGCGAGCATGGAGGGTATCCCGTCCAGTTGTCGGATTCTCCCTTGGTCGGCGGGGTGGACTGCAAACCGAATGCTGCCAATTTTCATGGTGCGCTCCTGTAGTGGTGACGATGACTGTGGTGTGGAAACCTGATTCTATCCGCATGGAGTGCGCCTCCCTTTCAACCGTGTGCAGGGCTCCATCGTATGGGGGCGCTGCCGCGCAACGCAGGTTCGATACGTAATGACCAAGCCTAGGGAGGATGGGGCGCTGTCGCACAGCGAGCGCCTCAAGATCGAGTACGCGCCGGTGGTCCGGGCGCTCTATGTGTGCATGCAGCGCTTCTGCACGCCGGGTATCGAGTCTGGCGTGGCCGAGGTGGCCGAGTTGATCGGGCGCAATGAAGGCACGCTGCGCAACCAGTTCGGGCCGTCCAAGTATGACCACGCCCCCACGGTGCACGCCTTCCTGCAGGTTATCGAGGCACTCGGCCCAGGCGCGCGCCCGGCAGTTGCGGAGATTGCGGATCTGGCCGAGTGCGTGACGATTCCACGGTCACCCAGGGCCGCCCAGGTCGGGGCGCCGCCCGGGGTAGGGGAGGCTTTCTTCGCGTTCCCTCCGGCGGTGGAGCGCAGCCTGCACGCCACCATCGCACGCCTGCAGGCCGGCAAAACGCTGAGCGTGGCCGAGCGCACCGAAGCGCGCGATGCCTTGTTCGACCTGGTGGCCTATGCCGCCTACCTGATCACCCGTGTGAGATAACCCATGGCCGATATTGCCGACATCGCCGCCGAGCGCGAGCAACTGGATACCGCCCGCGCCATCGAGGCAGCACGCAAGCGCTTAACCCTTGCGCCCGTGCCCTGCGGGCACTGCTACAACTGCGACGAGCCGGTGGGCGAGGGGGCAGCCTTCTGCGACGCCGACTGCCGCGACGACTGGCAGGTCCGCAAGCGCCTGCAGGGGATGGCATGACCTTGCCCCGCCTTCCTGTTTTCCCCGTGCCCCTTTGGTGGTTGCAGGCGCCCTTTTCGTGCGTCGATTTCAGTTGCCCCGCCGCGCGCCCTGCTGATGCGGTAAGGCGGGGCCAGGGCGGGGGCCCCTGGGGGATCAAGCTGCACAAGGGGACGGAGAGGCTCGAAATTCGGGTAGGTAGCGGGGGCGGAAGTTACTGAAATGGCCTCCAACTACGATGATGTCGTCTGCCAGCTAGAATCAGTCGGCCTGATCTTCGACAGCCTGGTGGTGGGCAAGCTCACCAGGTGCAAGGTCGAAGGGGAGGGCGAGAAGCGCGGTTGGTATTCGCTGCACGAGATCACGCTCGACGGCGGCGACCAGGTGCTGGTCGGCAGCTATGGCATCTGGTACGGCGACGACAACGGTCACCGGAAAATCGAACTGCGCCGGCGCACGCTGACCGACGAACAGAAAGCCGCGCTGCGTGCCCGCCTGAAGGAAGACCGCAAGCGCGCCGAAGGCCTGCGCATGGCCCAGGCCGAGGCCGCCTCGGCGAAGGCTGAACGCAAGTGGGGCGAACTGAGCTCGGGCGGCGAGCATGACTACCTGACCCGCAAGGGCGTGGGCGCGCACGGCGTGCGCTTCGCGCCCGAGGGCACGCGCATCGACTTCGAGGCGGCCGACGGCAAGATCCACGAAGTGGACGTGGCTGGCGCCCTGGGCGTGCCGATGTGCGACACGGCCGGCCGGGTGTGGGGCCTGCAGTTCATCCTATCGCGCGAACACTCGGCCGAGCGCATCCAGCGCCTCGGCCGCGATAAGGAATACTGGCCCCAGGGCCTGGACAAGATCGGCAAGTTCCACTGGCTGGGCGGCGTGCCGGAAACCGTGGTGCTGGTCGCCGAGGGCTACGCCACCGGCGCCAGCGCACATGCCGCGACTGGCCTGCCGGTGGCGGTTTCCTTCGACGCCAACAACCTGGGCCACGTCGCCCAGGCCATCCACAAGAAGTACAAACGCGTGCGCATCGGCTTCCTGGCCGATGATGACGCCTTCGCCAAGTGCCGCGAGCGATCCTGCCAGGCGCGCCTGGTGGTGGCGGATTCGCCGAGCTGCCCGGCCTGCGGGCAGATGCACGGGCGGCAGAACACCGGCGTGGTTGCGGCCGATACCGCCGCACTGGCGGTCAATGGATTCGTGCTGGCGCCGCGCTTCGCCGATGAAGCAGCGCGGCGGGCCGCCTGGCTGGATCACGGCCAAAAGCTTACCGACTGGAACGACCTGCATGCCCGTGCCGGTTTGGCCGTGGTGCGCTCGCAGATCGAAGATGGGCTTGCCGGGGTGGGCCTTGCCACCGCCCCGGCACGCCGCGCGGCGGCACCACCCAGGGGGGAGGGGGGAGGCGGCTCTGCCGGCCCGGTCGAAATCCGGCCGGTTTCCTCGCTTTCCGAACTGCTCGAACGCTTCGTCATCATCTACGGCGAGGGCGACGTGGTCTTCGACCGCGAATTGCACAAGCTCGTGAAGCTCAAGGACGTGCAGAACCTCACCCTCAGCCGGGAGGTGTATGCGCGCTGGACCGAGTCCGCCGACAAACAGTTCGCCATGCTGGACAACGTCGGTTTCGACCCCACCGGCCGCGACACCATGGTCAGCTGCAACGTCTACGCCGGCTGGCCCACGGTGCCCAAAGCAGGTTCATGCGAGCTGCTGCTCGAACTGCTGTGGTACCTGTGCAGCGGTGAGCGCAACGCGGAAGAGGTGTATGACTGGCTGCTGAAATGGCTGGCCTACCCCATCCAGCACCCGGGCGCCAAGATGGCATCTGCCGTGGTCATCCACGGCAAGCAGGGCACCGGCAAAACGATGTTCTTCAAGGCCATCACGCGCATCTACGGCACCTACGGCCTCACCATCAACCAGTCCGCGGTCGACAACCCCCGCAACACCTGGCTCGCCAGCCGGCTGTACGTGCTGGCTGAAGAAGTGGTGGCGCGCAAGGAGCTGCATCACGTCAAGAACGCACTCAAAGATCTGATCACCGGCGACACCGTGTATGTCGATCCCAAGTTCGTCAATCCATACCCCGAGCGCAACCACGTCAACATCACTTTCCTCTCGAACGAAACCCTGCCGGTGATCCTGGAAGACGATGACCGCCGGCACCTCGTCGTCTGGACGCCCGAGGCGCCCCAGTCCGGGAACTTCTATCGCATGGTGGAAGAGGAGATTGAGGCCGGCGGCATCGCCGCCCTGCACGACCACCTGCTCAACCTCCCGTTGGGCGACTTCCACAAGCACACCAAGCCGCCGATGACCCGGTCGAAAGAAGATCTGATCGATCTCTCGCTCGACAGTACGACCCGGTTCTGGCGTGCCCTGGTTCAGGGCGAAATCGAGGGTGTTCGGCCCAAGACCATCGCCCTCAGTACCGATTTCTACAAGCTCTACGCCTACTGGTGCAGCCAGATAGGCGTGCATGCAGCCCCCATGCCCAAGCTGATCGACACGCTGAAAAAGAAACACGGCATGAAAGTCGGGCGCAAGCGTTGGTCGGACCAGTACAAGACGCACGGACCACATGGCGTCTGCATGATTCCCGAGCATCAACCCGGCGGCGGCACCGTCACGGTGATCGAACCCGAGCGCCCGCCCGATCTGCAGGAACCCGTCTGGATCGGCCGTCTTGTCGAGGCGTTCCGGGCTGCGGTCCGTGACTACAAGGGGGGCGGCCATGTGTGATTCGGCCCGGCTTGTGCGGTATGTGCGGCACGCCGTGCGGGATGCCGTGCGGCATCAAACCCGCGCCGTTATTGGGCTGTGCGGTATGTGCGGCAGTCTCGCGCGCCTGCTTGCATGGAAACTGAATAGCGAGCAACGCGCATGCGCATTCCCCCATGTGCGCGCCTCTATGCCGCACATACCGCACATACCGCACACCCGCCAATTTACGCGGGTTTCTGCGTGCTTCATGCCGCACAACCCATCCGCACATACCGCACACACCTTTGTTCACCCGTTGTTCTGGAAAAGGGGGGAAGAAGTGGAAGAGAAGGTCGAAGGGAGGGGCGTCATGCAGTGCAGCCAGGAAAACGTGGGCGAATTCAATACCCGGCTCCGCGCGGAGTTGCCGGAGTTCTATGCCCTGGCCAGGGCCTTTCACTCCCTCGGCATGATCGATGGTCTGCGTGGGGCCAGCATTGGCCCGGCTGGCAGCCTGGGCAGTGGCGGGGTGGTACCGGAGCTTTCGGGCGCGGCGGAGGAGCGGCTCAAGGCGAAACGCTTGGCGGAGGGGGTAAGGGGATGATGGCCCGAGACGACTACCAGCACGCCCTGACCACTCGGCCGGACTGCAACGCCGGTCTGCCGCTGGAAGACTGGGCGGTGTGCTTTGGCATTTTGCACACCGCTGCCAGCGAGTTTTCAAGCCCACTGGAACAAGCCTGCGCCTTTCATCGGGCCTACACCTATTCCGGCCTCAAGGCTTGGCTCGGCGACGAACCACAACCACCTGCTCGCCGGAATCCGGCTCTCTGACTGGGCTTGAGACCAGACTATGATCTGCGCACCACGTTTGAAAATCCTCCCAACCGCCACGGAAGTAGCCGTTGTGCAGGGCCATCCACATCATCTCCAGTTCGCCGGCGTGGTCGATTTGGTTGATCAGTACCAGTGCTCTGAATTTGTTCACGGAAGCCTCCATGTCAAAGGGAATGAACGTAGGGGTACGTGCATTCTCGCATGGCATGCGGAGGCTTCCACCTTTACAGCCGCTCGCATCGTGGCCTATCCTCTCGCTGTCGCTGGCAAACAACCGGCGACCGGGGGTGAGAGCCCGAATCGGAGCGGCGATGAGCCGCACAGCGTTTGCCTTGCGGCTTTTTTGCGCCTAGGTGTGCCCTTCTACGGGCGGCACCGGGCGGGGGAGCCGCAAGGCTCGCCGGTGCTCCGCCGGTCTCTCAACCCCGTTCGGATGCCGCCCACCCGTTTGAGAGCGGGCAGGCGGTTCGCAACGAACCGAACGGAGCACACCATCATGGCCACCACCACCCAAGGCGCGTCCGCGCCCACCCGTACCGCCGCAGAGCGCCCCCTTATAGAACGTCGCTCGTTCCCGCCCCGTACCGCCCCCCTCACCGATCTTGATTTCGTTGCAGACGTCCGCATCGAGCGCAAAACGCGTCGCTCGTTCTGGGCGGTGCCGCAAACAGACGACTACGGTCATGCCAACAACGTGGGTCGCCAGTACGCATGCGACTTCGTTCAGTGGCTCAAGGATAACCCCCGAAGTGCTGGCTCGAACCTGCTCGGGTGGGTGGTAAAAGACATGGCAGAGGTCGAAGAGGCCGCCGCTGCCAAAGGCTATGCGGTGGGCTTCTGGTGCTTCATCGAGCTTCTGCTCCTGCAGGCGGCGAACCGCATTGACCACTACGCGTTGGCCGAAGCCGATGCACAGCGCTACGCCGCCATCCTTGCCATGCCGGAAGACGGGGAGAGCGATCATGCTGCCTGAACCGCACATGCCCGAAATCGTCGTCGAGCACCACGGCGAGCCCATGACCACCAGCTTGGCCATTGCCGACGGCGTCAAGATCGAGCACGCCTCGGTCATCAAACTGGTACGGAAATACGCGGAAGACATCGGCGCATTCGGTGAAATCGGATTTGAAATCCGATTAAACCCCCACGGCAAGCCGACCGAGATCGCTTGGCTTAACGAACAGCAATCCACCTTCCTGCTCACCCTGATGCGCAACTCGCCCATCGTCGTCGAGTTCAAGAAGGCGCTGGTGCGCGCCTTCTTCGCCCTGCGCGACCGGGTGCGGGCTGCGCACGCCGCCCCCGGCCCCTTCCTCACCGGCAACCCGGCCCACGCCGCCGACCAGCTCGTGAGCGCGGACCGCATCTTCCGCAGCATCCTGCGCAGCTGCCGCAGCGCCGGCCTGCCGCTGCCGCGCGCGCTCGCCCGCGCCAACGAAGTTGCCCGCCACCGCACCGGCATCGACCTGCTGGAAGAACTGGACGCGCCGGACCTCACCGCCGGCAACCCCGCGCTGTTCGACCCGCTCGGCGTCCACGCCTTCTGCGACGCTTGGCTGTCCGGCGCCGTCCCGCTGCCGGCGCTGCCCTGCCGCAGCGCGGACCTGCATGCCGCCTACCGCCACTGGCGGGCGGCCAGCGGCGAACCCGCCGGCATCCTGCCCCGCGTGATCGCCGCAATGACCCGCCGCCCCGATCTGCGCCACCGCCGCGCCCGCTACCTGGACGAAGCGGGCAGGGCAGTGATGGCTGGTTTCGTGCTCCCCGAACACGAACTGATGCCGCCGGCCGGCGTGTTGCAGCCTGAGTGGCTTACCGCTCGCGCCCGTGAGTTCGCCCACGCCCTCGCCACATGGAGATCCCCGCCCGGATGACCCACCCCGAAACCACCTTCAAAGCCTTCGCCGAAATCATCGGCTGCCGGCCCAGCTACGTCACCGAGTTGCGCAAGTCGGGCCGCCTGGTACTCACTGACGACGGCCGTGCCGTGCGAGTGGCCGAATCCATCGCCCGCATCGAAGCCACGCGCGACCCGTCCCGCGCCGGCGTGGCCGAGCGGCATGCCGCCCAGCGCGGCGCCCCGCTGGCGACCGTCGGCGACGATGCGCCGGGTGGCGACGTTCCGGAAGAGCCTGACACCGAAGGCAATCCCGACTACCAGCTCTGGAAAGCCCGCCGCGAGCGTGCAGCAGCGCTGCGCGAAGAAATGCGCTTGGCCGAAGAGGCCAAGGAATACCTGCGCCGGGGGGATGCAGCCGCCGTCGTCGCCGAGGCCTTCGTCATGCTCCGCGCGGGGCTCGAAGCCCTGCCCGACAACCTGGCGCCGGTGGTCGCCGGCGAAAACGACGAAGGCCGGGTGCGCGTGCTGCTCGCCGAAGAAATCGAAAGCATCCTCGGCAACTGCGCCGCCGAGCTGCGCAAGCTCGGCCAGGGGGAGGGCTGACGCATGGGCGCACCCGAGCAATTCACCCTGGACGAACTGATTCCGCAGGCGAACGTGCTGTGCGACGTCATCGCCCGCGCCATCGAACCGCGCAAGGCGATCACCGTGTCCGAATGGGCGGATGCCAAGCGCAGCCTCAGCAGCAAGAGCAGCCCCAAGCCCGGCCGCTGGCGCACCAACAACAATCCGCCGCTGCGCGAACCCATGGACTGCATGAGCGTGCGCAGCCCGGCGCAGGACATCGTGCTGATGTTCCCAATCCAGTTCGGCAAGTCAGAAGTGGAAACCAACGCCCTCGGCTACATCATGGACCAGGCCCCCGGCCCGGTCATGGTCGCCTTGCCGGGCGAAGTTTCCATGAACAAGTGGATCAACCAGAAGCTCAATCCGCTCATCGAAGAAACCGCCGCCGTCCGCGAATCCCTCACCAGCAACAACAGCCGCAACGCCGCCAACCAAAAGGAATTCAAGGATTTCGCCGGCGGCCAGCTCTACGTCGAGCATGCCGGCACCACCGTGCGTTTGAAGCAGACCACGGTCCGCTACCTGCTGGTCGACGAGATCACCGAATTCGCCAATGCCCTGCGCACCGGCGACGACCCGCTGAAAATGCTCGAAGGCCGCACCTCCGCCTTCCCGGACCGGTACAAACGTCTGTACGTCGCCACGCCAGGGGTCAAGGGCGCTTGCCGCATCTCCGATATGTGGGAACGCTCCGACCAGCGCCTCTACCACGTCGACTGCCCCCACTGCGGGCACAGCCAGCCCCTGGAATGGGATGGCCTCATCTGGCCGCAGGGTGCGACCGCCGAAACCATTGACCGCGCCTGGTACGTCTGCCGCGACTGCGGCAGCATCATCGAAGAGCACCACAAAACCCAGATGCTGCGCGACGAAAAGGCCGGCGGCACCGCGCGCTGGGTACCCATGCGCCCGGGCCGGCGCATGCGCGGCTACCACATCAACTGCCTGTACTACCAGATTGGCATGGGCCCGCGCTGGCTCGACCTTGCCCGCATGTTTCTCGAAGCCCAGGGCGACCCCGCCGCCCTCAAGACCTTCACCAACGACCGCAAGGCCCTGCCGTGGGAAGACCGCAGCCTCAAGAACGTACGCGCCAACCTCATCCAGGACCGCGCCGAACCCTACCCGCTGTTCTTCGCCCCCATGGGCGTCGTTTGGATCACCGCCGGCGTCGATACCCAGGATGACCGCCTCGAAGTGCAGATCGTCGGCTGGGCCAGGGGCCGCCGTGCATTCATCCTCGGCTACGCCGTCCTCACCGGCGACCCGCAGCACGAAGAGGTCTGGACCGAACTCACCGATCTCATCAACCGTGGTATCCGCCACGCCTGCGGCCGCGTGCTGCCCATCAGCGCCACAGCCATCGACGGCCGCGGCCACCGCACCCAGGCAGTCAAGGACTACGCCCGCAAGGGCCTCATCCGCCGCCCCATGCCCATCTTTGGCGCCAAGGCGGCCAACGCCGTGCCGCTCTCAAAGCCCAAGATCGAAGACACCGACCACAAAGGCAAGGCCGACCAAACCGGCAACGCCCTGCGCTCCTGGACGGTGGGCACCATCGCCATCAAGCACACCCTGTACCGCCGCCTGGCGGCGGACGCGGAAGAGCAGCAGGGCAGGGCGGACGATGCTCCGCTGGATCTGTCGCGCCGGCACTTCCGCTTCTCCGACCAGTTGCCGGACGGCTACTTCGCCGGCCTGGTCGCCGAGATCTTCGACCCCGCCAAGGGGCGCTACGTCAAACGCAAGGGCGCCGCCCGCAACGAACCGCTCGACACCCTGGTGTATGCCTGGGCCGCCACCCAGCACCCCGAGCTGCAACTGGAAAAAAAATCCGCCAAGGATTGGGAAGCCGACGAACAGCGCATCCTCAACGGCGCCCCCGTCTTGCCGGTGGAAGGCGGCCCGCCCGCCCCGCAGGTGAGCGCCGTGCCAGCCTCGACCGAAGCACCGGCACCCGTACTGCCTGCAGAAGCGGCTGAGCTGCCGGCCGAATTCTCCCCGGCCGTGGTGCCACCCGTCATCCCCCAACCCCCGGCATCACCGCCGCCCCAGGCCCGCGCGCCGGCCGTGCCGCGCCGTACCCGCCGTGCCGCCACCTCCCGCTACCTCAACAACCGATAAGGACGCCACCATGCAAACCAACCTCATCGACGACATCGGCGCAGCCATCGGCACCACCGCCGCCATGCGCCTGCTGGCGCTGTTTGGCGGCACCCGGCTCTACGTGCCCGACCAGATCGGCGCGGACCACCCCATCGCCCTCGCGCTCGGCCTGGCGCCCTCGCGCCTGCTGGCCGAGCACTTCGGCCGTGAGCAGCTCGACCTACCGGACGCGGAGGATTTCCATCGCCTGCGCCGTGTGCGCTGCGTGGCCGGCCTGCTGCGCGGCGGCACAGCACAGCGCGACGTGGCGCTGATGGTAGGCATCTCCACCAAGCAGGTGGGACGGTATCGGGCGGAGGCCGAAGGGCTGGGGCTGCTGCCGTTGGTGTTCGAGGGTGACCCACCGGCCTGAACGGGACCGTACGCATGAAATTCGGGATGGATGTGCGTTGGGGGAGAATGCCCGCCGAGCCCGGGCTGTGTCCGAAGCGAATGCCATAGTATCCTTCACCGTCAGGCTCAACGTACGGGGAATGGTGATGGGACAGCGCTTGGGGTATGTGCCGTTGGTAAACGGGGAAGGTGGGCTGGAAGATACGGAACCGTTCGAGCTCAGTATCGACCTCAACGTGCTCGACCATCTCGGCATCAACCTGTACAGCAACCTCCCCGCCGTTCTTACCGAGGTCGTCGCGAATGCCTGGGATGCCGATGCCGAAACGGTGACCATCGACATGTCGACCGAGGGTGTGATCGTCATCACCGATGACGGCCACGGGATGACGCGCTCCCAGATTCAAGGGCGTTATCTTCGTGTCGGTTACCGGCGTCGGTTGGAAGAGGGGGCCGCCCGCTCCCCCAAGTTCGACCGCCCAGTGATGGGACGTAAAGGGGTCGGAAAATTGGCGGTCTTCTCTATCGCGAGGTCGGTAGAGATGCATTCGGTTTCCGGAGGGGTAAAAGCCGGATTGAAAATGACCGAAGAGGGTATTCGGGCAGCGATGGCGGCGAAGGAGAAATACCACCCAGAGTCCGTGCCGCCGGATGCCATCGATATCGAAGCCGGAACCAGGTTGATATTGCGCGATCTTAAGCGGGAACGCTTACGCAGGGACGATCTCAGAGCCCGCCTTGCGCGGAGGTTCAGTGTAATAGGCGGGCGGAATTTCTCTGTCCTCGTGGATGGTCGACCTCTCGGCGAAGGAGACCGCAAGGAACTGTCCGCGCTCCAGTTCGTCTGGCAGATCGGAGAGACGTCGCTTCCGAGCAGCATCGAACCGGTACGCTCTGGTGTTCTGGAGGACCGTTTGTCTGGCTGGACCGACCCTCAGTGGTGCGTAAAGGGATGGATCGCAACGGCGTACGAGCCGAAGAACCTCAAACAGCCCCCGGATAACCTGAATGCCATCGTCGTCTTGGCACGCGGGCGGCTCTTCCAGGAAAACGTCCTCGACAAGATCAACGACGGCCGGATGTACACGAAGTACCTGACCGGTTACATTGAGGCTGACTTCCTTGATGAGGACGAGCTCGCTGATATCGCTACGAGTGACCGGCAGAGGGTCATTGAGGACGATCCGCGTTATCAGGCTTTGCTCGCCTATCTGGCGTACGTGTCACGGACTGTCGTTTCTAATTGGGATGCATGGCGAGTGGAAGAAGACCATTCTCAGGCAATTGCGGATAATCCCGCGTTGGCCAAATGGCTGGATAGATTGAAGGGGGCCGGTTACAAGAAGCAGGCCGAGCGGCTTATTTCCCGGATCCATAAGCTCAGCGATGATCAGGACGAAAAGCGGATTCTGTATCGACATGCGATGCTCGGATTCGAGCGTCTCCGTTTGACAGGGGGAGCAAACGAGTTGGAACAAGCCCTGGAGAGTGGAATAGATGTTCTGATGAAGTTGCTGGCAGATAGAGATGTGCTCGAAGCGTGTTTATACCGAGATATCGTGCAGAATCGGTTGGAGGTGATCCGTTCGTTCGAGACGCACGTCGGCGAGGATGAAAGAGAGAGGGTTTTACAGAAATATCTTTTCGAACATTTATGGCTTCTCGACCCCGCATGGGATAGAACGCCCGGTAGCGAAATTATCGAGAAGCCGGTGCATGCCGAATTTAAGAATGTCGATGCCGAACTCGATCCGGATGAGCTGAGAGGGCGGGTAGATATCAAGTACCGAAATACTACTGGCCGCCACGTTATTGTGGAGTTGAAACGGGCAAATCGTGTTCTTGGTGTCGAGGAATTGGTAAAACAAGGGCGTAAGTATCAGAAAGCATTGCAGAAATGTTTAAAGGCCCTGCAGCGTGAAGGGGAGCCGTATGAGGTCATCTTCGTAGTGGGAAAACCTCTGCGTGATGCCGATGAACATGAGTTCGTGAAGAATCAGTTGGACTCGATCAGAGGTCGTGTCCTTACCTATCAACAATTGATCGAGAGAGCATTGACGGCATATGCCGGATACCTCGATAAAACCAAGGATCTCGATCAGATCCAAGAGATTATCGATCAATTGTGAGCGACCCACTAGCCGGGGAGCGCCGCTCCGCCCTGATGCGCTCGGTTCGTCGGAGCGACACCACCCCGGAAATCGTCGTTCGGCGGCTTCTTCATGCGTTGGGTGTGCGCTTTCGGCTACATCGTAAGGACCTTCCCGGTACGCCGGATATCGTATTGCCGGGCCGACGTACCGTGATATTCGTGCATGGCTGTTTCTGGCATCGGCACGAAGGGTGCTCGAAAGCCACTTTCCCGAAGACCCGCCGCGATTTCTGGTCGGAGAAATTCGTGGCGAACGTCGCGCGTGATGTGGCCAAGACTGCCGCCCTCGAGGGGGACGGTTGGAAGGTGCGGATCGTATGGGAATGTGAGACCCGTGACCGCTACACGCTGGCCTTGCGTCTGGCCGACGAACTCGGGATTGCCGAGCCGGATGTCAGGCAGCGTTTCGGCGAGCGTCCGGAGTCGTTTCGGAAGACAGCGCCTTGACGTGTTCCAGCAGGCTCTGCCCGATGATTTCCCCGAGCCTGGGCGGCACCGCATTCCCGATCATCCGGCCGACTGCCGTAAGACTGACCGGCTCGTCGGGCCGGGTGAATACGTAGTCTTCGGGAAACGACTGCAAGAGCGCAGCTTCTCGCAGCGAAATGGCCCGATCCTGCTCCGGATGGCCAAAGCGGCCGTTACCGAAGCCGTGGCACTGGGTTGTCATGGTAGGTGATGGCGCATTCCATTCCATACGCCCGTAAACGCCCGGATACGTCGAACCGGACTCCTTCTTGTGGCATTTCGCGACCAACTCTTCCGGCCAGTCGCGCCACGTACCCCCCGGTCTGGATGCCCTGATGCGCGAAAGATTCAGCGGGGACAGCCCGGCCGCTTTGTGAAGCGGATCGTTCCCGTGGGTTTCACCGGCCGAGATGGGTGGTAGGTGGCCGATTGCGTCCTGAACGGTACGGAGGGCACCGGCGTGGGTCGGTCCGATCAGCGAGATCGGGCCGAGCTTCGAGGCCAGAAGCACATGCCGTGTACGAGTCTGCGGTAGGCCGTATTCCTGACACTTGACCGTACCGGCC
Source organism: Pseudothauera nasutitermitis (assembly GCF_004801295.1). Classification (GTDB taxonomy): domain Bacteria; phylum Pseudomonadota; class Gammaproteobacteria; order Burkholderiales; family Rhodocyclaceae; genus Pseudothauera; species Pseudothauera nasutitermitis. The sequence continues at coordinate 22,112 of NZ_SSOC01000009.1, read as the reverse complement.
CACACCTTGTAGCCCTTCGATTCGAGCGTCTGCACGAAGTCGTGATAGACCTTGTGCTTGACCACGTTGGGCACGTTTTCCATCGTCACCAGTTCGGGCTCCAGCTTGCGGATGAGGCGAGCGAACCGGTAGAGCAACGGCCATTTCGGGTCGGTCTTCGATTCTCGCCCGTTGCTGTAGTTGGAAAAGGGTTGGCATGGTGCACACCCCGCCAACAGGCGGACGGCATCGGGCGAGTAGAGGCGTTCGACCTCCTTGGGTTCGACCGCCCCGACGTCCTTCTCGAAGAATTTGGCGCCAAGGTTCCGTTCGTAAGGATGGCTGCACGCGGTGTCGACGTCGAAACCGCCGCGTACGACGATGCCCGCCTGCTGCAGACCGTAGGAGAGCCCTCCCACCCCGCAGAATAAGTCTACCGCCTCAATTGCCGTGTTCGCCATACCATAAATCTTCTTCGTTGTGCCGTGGGCGCCAGTCGGTACCCTGCGCGACGATACTATTTTTGCTTGGTATCGGTAAGGGGGTAGGTTCCCGGGACATCCGTCCCCTGCCTATAGCTCCACCCCTTCGCCATCCTGTGCCCATCTCCACTCCGGCACAGCACCATGGCCGTCTCCCAAGCCGACATCGATGCACTCACCTCCGCGATTGCCAACGGCGAAAGGTCCGTCAGCTTCCGCGATGGTCGTCAGGTTCAGTACCACTCGCCGCAGGACCTGATCGCTGCGCGTGACTACCTTGTCCGCCTGAAGGCCGACGAGGATGCGGTGGCGACCCGCAAGCCCCGGCGCCGAGCGGTGCGCCTGTATTACGCCGGGCGAGGCTTCCGGTGAGCAAGCGCGACAAGAAGGCGGCTCGCAAGGCCGAGAGAATGGCCACGAAGGCAGCTTCCACCGTTCCGGCTGTGGTCACAGGCGTGCGCCTGGCGGCACGGACCCAGTACGATGCCGCCGGCCACGGCCGCCGCACACGCGGCTGGCGCGCGCCCGGCACCGGCCCGAACCGCGCGGCGGCAGGGTTGGAAACCATCCGCAACCGCGCCCGCGATGCTGTGCGTAACACCTGGACCGGCGCCGCGAACGCCCGCGTCTGGGGCACCAACCTGATCGGCGTCGGCATCATTCCGCGTGCCGAAGCCAAGGCCGCCCGGCGTAAGCAGCGCTATGCGGAAATCTGGGATGCCTTCGCCGCGGCATCCGATGCGGACGGCGTGCTGGATTTCTACGGCCAGCAGACCCTGGCGGTGGAAACCGTCAAATCCTCCGGCGAAATCTTCATCCGCTTCCGCCCGCGCCGGGCGGACGATGGCCTGACGGTGCCGCTGCAGATCCAGTTGCTGGAATCCGACATGGTGCCCACGTTGGATGCCGATAGCTGGCCCGGCATGCCGGCGGGGCATCGCATGCGGCAGGGCATCGAACTGGACCGTATCGGCCGCCGGGCCGCCTACTGGTGCTACCGCGAACATCCCGGCGACGGCCCCACCATCGCCGTCAGCCATGCCGACCTGGTGCGCGTGCCGGCCAGCGAGATGCGGCACATGTACAAGCCCCCCCGGCCCGGCGCGCTGCGCGGTGTGCCGTGCAACGTGGCGGTGATGACCAAGCAGCGCAGCGTGGACAACCTGGACGACGCCGTGGTGCTGCGCCAGGAGTTGGGCAACCTCTACACCATGTTCATCACCCGCCAGCCCGAAGGTGGCGCGCCGGAGATCGATCCGACCACCGGCCAGCCGATCGAACTGGACCATGACGGCGGCCCCATGGTCGGCCTGGAGCCAGGCATTGCCCAGGAACTGGCGCCGGGTGAGGACGTGAAGTTCTCCACCCCGCCGGACTCGGGCGCCAACTACGCCGACTTCATGCGCCAGCAGCACCTGGGCATCGCCGCCGGCGGCGGCACGCCGTACGAACTGCTCACCGGCGACATCCGCGATGTATCGGACCGCGCGCTGCGCATCATCCTCAACGAATTCCGCCGCGCCTGCGAGCAGGAGCAGTGGCAGATCATCATCCCGCAGTTCTGCCAGCCGGTGCGCGAAGCGGTGGGCCGGGCGGCGGTGCTGGCCGGGCTGCTCACGCTGGCCGAACTGCCGGAGTTCGTCCGCTGCACATGGGCGCCGCACGCCTGGCCCTACATCCACCCGACGCAAGACGTGCAGGCCAAGAAGATGGAGGTGGAGGCCGGCTTCCGCAGCCGTGCCGGCGTGGTGGCCGCCAATGGCGACGACGTGGAGCAGGTGGATGCCGAGCGCGCCGAGGATGCCGCCCGCGAGCGCCGGCTCCAGATCAAATCCAACAACGAAGCGAGGGCATCGTGACCGACAAGGGCTATTCCGCCACCAGCTACCTGGGGGCCGCCACGGCCTTCTTTGCCGGGCTGACCACCGAGCAGCGCATCGCGCTCGCCGGCCTGCTGCTGGGCCTGGGCACCTTCCTCATCAACCTGTGGCGCCAATACCGCTCCGATGCGCGCGAGCGGCGGCAGGATGCGCTGGACGCGCAGATCAAGATGCTCAAGATCCGCCAGTTGGGTGGTGCCGTCGATTGCCGGGTGTGCGGCGATGAATAAGGGCGCACGCATCCTGGCCGGTTCGCTGTCGCTCTCTGCCGCCGCCTTCGTCGGCCTGCTGGTGAGCGAAGGGTATTCCGAGCGCGCGGTGATCCCCACCCAGAACGATCGGCCCACCCTGGGCTTCGGCAGCACCTTCCACGAATCGGGCGCGCCCGTGCGCCTGGGCGAAACCACCACCCCAGTGCGGGCGGTGGTCAAAGCCCAGGCGCACATCGGGCAGGAAGAAGCGCGCTTCCGCGCCACGATTCCAGACGTGCCGCTGCACCAGGCGGAATACGACGTCTATATGGACTGGGTGTATCAGTACGGCACCGGGGCATGGTCCGGCTCCGGCATGCGCCGCCACCTGCTGGCGGGCGAATACCGGGGCGCGTGCGGCGCACTGCTGGCTTACCGCTATCTCACTTCGGCGACCCCGACCCCCGGCTGGGAACCGTACCGCTTCGATGCCGCCGGCCAACCGGCGCGCTGGCGTTTCGACTGCTGCACGCCCGGCAACCGCGTGTGTGCAGGCGTCTGCACACGCCAACGCGAGCGCCACGAAAAGTGCATGGCGGTGCAGGAATGAGCGGCCTGGGCAATCTCGCCATTGCCATCCTGGCCGGCCTGCTGCTCGGCGGTGGCCTCGGCGCCTGGGGTGGCCATGAACTCGCCACCGGCCGCGCCGCAAAGGCGGAACTCAAGGACGCGCGCCAGGCCGTCGCCGATGCCGCCGGCACGCTCGATGCCGCGCGAAAGCAGCTCGACAACACCACCCGCACCCTGGCCGGCGCCGCAGCCCGCGACGCTGCCACCGCATCCCGCCACCTGCAGGAAGCCGCCACCTATGAACAGCTCATTGCCCGTGCTGCTCGCGCTGAGTGCGAGCGTGATCCTGAGTCTTTCAGCGTGCTCGTCGATGCCATCGGCCGTGCGAATCGATACGGCGCCGATCCGCATGGCGGAGTCGCTGTGCCTGAAGCGCTGCGGCCCGATGCCGGCCCCGACCGGGCGCGGTGAGGCGGAAATGATGCGGTGGGAGATGCAGGTGGTGCAGTGGGGCGAGCGTTGCCTCGCCATCAACCATGACTGCGCGGCCGCGCTGCTGTACGGACATCCGTCCCCTGCCGGCGCAGGGGCATCCCGATAAGACTGTAGCCATCATCAACGGACGCCGACCCCATGAAGAAGAAATCCTGGTACGCCTACAACCTGGCCGACGACGGCCGCAGCGCCACCATCCGCATCAACGGCGTGATCGGCAGTTGGGCGGAAGGCCGCACGATCGAAAGCCTCGACTACGAACTCAAGTGGGCGGCGGATTCGGTCAATGAAATCATCGTCCGCATCACGTCGTTCGGCGGCTCGCTTGCCGAAGCGCTGGCGATGTACGGCGCACTGCGCCGCCACCCGGCCAAGAAGGTGGCGATCATCGAAGGTGTGGCGGCCAGCGCCGGCACCATCGTGGCGATGGCCGCCGATGAAATCCGCATCTACGCCAACGCCAGCATGATGGTGCATGGCGTCTCCCTCGTTACCGAGGAAGGCGAGGAAGTCGAAGACGCCGAAGCCGAACGCGTGCTCAACGCCAGCATCGTCGAAACCTACGCCGCGCGCACCGGCAAGACGCCGGAAGAGTTGGCCGAGTGCATCGCCACCGATACCTGGATGACCGCCCGGGAGGCAGTCGCGGCCGGCTGGGCGGATGCGGTAATCGAGATTGCGGAGCAGGGCGCCGCAACATCCGCCACGGCCGCCAGCCCGCTGCACGCGATTGCCTCCGCGCTGGAAATTCCGGCCGATGTGCTGGAGCGGGCCGAAGCCGAGGCGGCCACCCCCGCACCTGCCGTCCCGCCGCCGGAAAACGCCCCGCCCCCCGCAACGGCCGAAGCCACCTTCGCCGCCCAGGTGAATGCCTTGGCGGTGGCCGAGGGCCTGGGCGACTACGTAGCGGCCTGGCTGCTCGATGGCGGCATCACCACGGCCGCCCAGGCCAAGGCTGCCATCAAGGAAGCGCGCGAGGTGCGCGACCTGTGCGCCTTCGCCAACGCGGCCGGCCGTGCCGGCGAGTTCATCGGCCAGCGCAAGAGCCTGGCCGAGGTGCGCGCGGAACTCATCAACGCCCGCGCGGCCGCGGCCGACGAGCGCCACACCGACACGCACCCGCGTGTCCAGCAGCAGGGCCAGGCACGGCAGGCGGCGGCAAAGCCGGCCATGTCGGTCGACAGCATCTACGCGGCCCTCAACAGCACCATCCGCTAACCCCAGGAGATCGGAAACATGCTCATCGAAAAGTCCCGCGCCGGCCAGTTCCTGCTGGCGGAAGCCAACGGCACCCTCAGCCGGGAGCGCATCGTCATCGCAGAAGGCCAGGGCGTGCTACCCGTCGGCCAGGTGCTCGGCAAGATCACCGCATCCGGCAAGTTCGGCAAGTACAGCAATGCCGATACCGAAACCGGCCTCGGCTCCGCCGTGGCCATCCTCTACGACGAAGTCGACGCCACCGATGCCGACGCACCCGGCGTAGGGGTGTTCCGCCATGCCGAGGTCAAGGAAGCCGAACTCACCGGCCTCGACGCCGCCGGCAAGGCCGACCTCGTCCCGGTGGACATCATCTTCCGCTGACCGCCCGCCACACCCCGCACACACTGCACAGGAGAAAGCCGCATGGCTACCATGGATGTATTCAACGATGACGCCTTCGCCGTCACCACCCTTTCGGCGGCGATCAGCGAGCAGCCCTTCCAGCCGACGCGGCTGCTCGAACTCGGCCTGTTCCACAACGACCCCATCGAAACCACCGATGCCTGGTTCGAACTCGATGGCGACGTGCTGCGCCTGGTCAAGGCCGGCGAGCGTGGCCAGCCGGGCGAAACCATTCCCCGCGGCAAGCGGCGCGCCGTGGCCTTCAAGGCCAAGCACCTCAAGCGCGACGACGCCATGATGGCGGACGAAGTGCAGAACGCCCGAGCCTTCGGCCAGCAGTCGGAAGTGGAAACGGTGCAGGGCAAGGTGCTGCGCATCGGCAACCGCCACCGCCGCGATATCGAAACCACCATCGAATTCCACCGCATGGGCGCGCTCAAGGGCCAGATCCTCGACGCCGACGGCTCCACCGTGCTGGAAGACCTCTACGACAAGTTCGGTGTCTCCCAGATCGAGCACGACATGAACCTGGACAGCGATGCCACCGACCTGCTCAAGATGGTCGTGCAGGCCAAGCGCAAGTCCGAGAACGTGCTCGGCGCCGCCTTCATCCGGGGCTGGCGCGTGTTCTGCGGCGACACCTTCTTCGACGACTTCGTCGGCCATCCGGAACTGAAGGCGGCCTACGAGCGCTGGAAGGATGGCGAAGCCCTGCGCACCGATGCCCGCGCCGGCCTATCCTTCGGCGGCGCCATCTGGGAGAACTACCGCGGCAGCGTCGCCGGCCAGCCCTTCGTCCATGCGGACGAAGCCATTCTCGTCCCCGAAGGCGTACCCGACATGTTCCTGGTCAATTACGCCCCGGCGGACTACATGGAAACCGTCAATACCCCGGGCCTGCCGTTCTACCTCAAGACCGAACCCAAGCGCATGAACACCGGCGTGGATATCCAGGTGCAGTCCAATCCGCTGGCCATCAACACCCGCCCGCGCGCGGTCATCCGCCTCAAGCGCACCTGAGCATGGCCCGCGCCCAGGCCGCGCTGGACCGCGCCAACACCCGCCTCTTCGCGCATTTTGCCGAAGAGGCGGTGCTGCGTGCCAATGACTCCCTGGCTGTGGTCATCACGGACGGGGTGGAAATCCTCGGCGAATACGGCCAGGTCGAACAGCTCGTCACCACGGCCGCCTTCCTGGCCGGCGCCGCCCCGCGTGCCGGCGACCGCCTTACCGTCCTCACCGGGCCGCACGCCGGCGCCTATACCCTGGACAAGCCCGTCGAACGCCCGGCCGCCCACGGCCTGCGCGAATGGATCTTGCTGCCGCAGAAGACTGCCGCACCGGAGGAACCGGCCCCGTGAAGCGTGGACTCACCATCACCGGCCTCGGCCAGCTCAAGCGTGCCACCGCCCGTCTGCGCACCGTTGCGGAGATTTCCGAGCGTGCCGGGTACCGAGCCACCAATGCCGTGCTCGGCAAGCTCGAAACCCAGGTCAAGAGAGACATCGGCAGCCATCTCAACCTGCCGCAAAGCTACCTCCGCGAGCAGATGCGCACCACCAAGGCCGGCCCCAGCAACAACGTCGCCTACATCCGCATGCGCATCCGCGCCGTGCGCCTCGCCCGCTTCGATGCCCGGCAGATCACCGCCGAAACCGCCCGCGCTAAAGGCGACCCACGCCGTGGGATTCCGGCCGGCCGCAAGGCGGCCGGCGTTTCGGTCAAAGTCATGCGCCGGGGTGGCCGCAAGACCATGCCGGGAGCCTTTATGTTGCCGCTGCGCGCCGGCAAGATCGGCAGTGGCAACGGCATGGGCATCTTCGTGCGGGAAGGGTCGAATGCAGCCCTGCGCGCCGAACGCCTGGGCTTCAAGGTCGGAGAATCCGGCCGCAACACGCCCGTCAATTCCACCCGCCGCAAGGGCGGCAGCGGCCGCCTGCGCCACCTCTACGGCCCCAGCCCGGACCAGCTCTTCCGCCGCTGGCGCGGCGAGGCCGTCCCGGAAATCAAGACCATGTTGGCCCAGGCCTATGCCTCGCAACTGCGCTACGAACTCCGGGGCACCCGCAAATGAGCGGGCATGTCAGCAAGGCCGCGGCCATTGCCGCCGCCGCCGCGGATCGCCTGGCCACCATCACGCTTGCCAACGGCTACCATACCGACGCCGGCCAGCGCATCTATCGCGGGCGCGCCGTCCTGGACCTGGAAGACCTCCCGGCCATCGTCCTGTACGAAGAAGAGGACCTTGTCGATCGCCAGCGTGCAGGCGCGGCCGGGCAGGGCGAGGCCGTGGACATCATCATCGGCCTGCCATTCACCATCGAGGCCACCGCCGCCTGCGATCCCCTGCACCCCAATGTCACCGGCCACGCCTTGGTCGCGGACATCAAGCGCTGCCTGTTCTCGGGTGATCTTCTGTGGGGCGGCCTGGCCACCGGCACCCTGTATGTCGGCCGCACCCTCCACCCGCGCGACGATGGCGCTGGCTTCGTACGGGCCACCGTGCAGATCCGCGTCACTTACAGCGAGTTCCTCGACGCGCCGTAGCCGGGCCGCACGCCGTTTTTGCCGCTTATAATCTTGGCATTTTCGGATTTCATGCTGAGGAGATGCCGCATGCAGTGCCCGAAATGTGCCTATGTACGGCAGCCTGCCGGCACAGCTATGAAGACCTGTGTACGCATACTGTTCGCCTTTCTTCTTGTCTTAGCGCTCGCCACTGGGCAGGCGCAGGTCTACAAATGCACCGAAAACGGCAAGGCCGTGTTTTCCGATAAACCGTGCAGCAGTGGTGTCGCTCCGGTCGATGTTGTCCCGGCGACCGGGAAAAGCCCAGAAGAAAGATACCGGCTGCGGCAGCAAGTAACACGAGAAGTTCCGGCAAAGGATACTGCTGAAGAACGTGCTGAAAGGCTCAGGCGTCTGGAAGAAGAACGCAATGCGCGTTGGGCTGCGCGAGATGCTGAGATAGAGGCCCAAGCCGAGCGGAGACGTGCAGAGCTTGAGCGCGAAGCGGAGGAACTGCTCCGAGAGTGCGGCCTGCCACGCCGGGTAGAGATACGAGTTGGCATGGATGAGCAGTTCGTGCGGGCTTGCACCGACACACCAGAACCACAGTCTGTCAATTTGACGACGATGGCCGGTGGAACTCGTGCGCAATGGATAATGGGCGGACAGAAAGGTTATCAATACATCTATTTTGACAACGGGGTTGTTTCAGCAATCCAGCATTAGATGTTGACGTCCTGCGGGCGATTGGCCTAGTCTTCGCCCATCGCCACCGAACAACGGCGACACGGGATTGGCGTCCCGGTTTCGCAGGCGGACAAACCGCCGCAGTAGCGGTTTTTTTACGTCCGCAGCATGGCCCCTTTATGGGCGGGCCGTGTGGGGGGTCGAAAGGCCCGCCAGCCCTGCGACTGGTACGCCAACCCACACGGTTCCGCCCACCCCGATTGGCGTCGGGGAGCGGAAGCACACAACCGCTTCGCAGGAGTCCCGGCCATGTCCGCTCAAGCCCCCGGCGCGTCCGCGTCCGTCTCGTCCGGCCCCATCTATACACCATCTCATGTGGATGAGATCAGCCTCAAGCTGTTGTCGGCCGCCGCGATCATCGACCTGATCTATACCCTCGAAATCTCAGGCGGCATCGATTCGCTGTGCGAGCAATCCCTCGCCACGTCCTTGGGTCAAGCTCTGGATCAAATCGTCGAATCGCGCGAACTTCTGCTCGACATCGAGACGAAAGGCATTGCCGGCGCTGCGATCATGTCCGTCGCTAAGGAGGCGCGCCATGAACGCTGAACCGCATCTGCCCGGCAACGTCATCCCGCTGCCCACCGCCGCATCGTCTCCGGTTGTCCAACCGCGGCGGCGGGGGCGTTTCCCGAGCGGCATCACATCCCTTTCCGTTGCCCGCGACAAGGCCCAAACCCAGGCCCCGCAGCAGTCCGCCGCCCCCTGGGCGCTTCCTTCCGCGCCGCGCACGGCCCTGGATGAACTGAGGTCCGACATCAACATCGCACGCTCGGCACTCCGGACGCTGGAGCTGTGCCTGGCCGAGTGCGAAGCCACGTACAGGAGGCTGTGATGTTGCCTGAGCCGCACATGCTCGAAATCGTGGTCGAGCGCGCCGGCGAACTGGTGACCACCAGCCTGGCCATTGCCGAAGGGACCGAGGTCGAGCACAAGAATGTGCTCGGGCTGATTCGGAAGTACGCGGACGACCTCGACGAGTTCGGAAGGGTCGCGTTTGAAACGCGACCCTTTGAAACCGCTGGTGGGGTGCAGCGGCAGGAAATCGCCTTCCTCAACGAACCCCAATCCACCCTGCTGCTCACCTACATGCGCAACAGCGACATCGTGCGCGGGTTCAAGAAGGCGCTGGTGCGCGCCTTCTTCGATCTGCGCGGCCGGGTGCGGGCGGCGCATGCCGCCCCCGGCCCCTTCCTCACCGGCAACCCGGCGCACGCGGCCGACCAGTTCGTCAGCGCGGACCGCATCTTCCGCAGCATCCTGCGCAGCAGCCGCAGCGCCGGCCTGCCGCTGCCGCGCGCGCTGCGCCGCGCTAACGAAGTCGCCCGCCACCGCACTGGCATCGACATGCTGGAAGAACTGGACGCCCCGGACCTCGCCACCGCCAACACGCCCGCGCTGCTCGACCCGTTCGGCGTCCATGCCTTCTGCGGCGCCTGGCTGTCCGGCGCCCTCCCTCTGCCGGCGGTGCCCTGCCGCAGCGCGGACCTGTATGCCGCCTACAGCCACTGGCGGGCGACCGACAACGTGCCCGCCGGCCACTTGCCGCGAGTGGTCGCCGCAATGACCCGCCGCCCCGACCTGCGCCACCGCCGCGCCCGCTACCTAGATGAAGCGGGCAGGGCGGTGATGGCCGGCTTCGTGCTCCCCGAACACGAACTGATGCCGCCAGCCGGCGTTTCGCAGGCCGAATGGCTCACCGCGCGCGCCAATGAGTTTGCTCGGGCGCTCGGTAGGTGGGAAGACTGCTGGGCATGAAAAACCCCGCCGAAGCGGGGTGGGTGCTGTTACTTGGAGCCCTTCTTCTTGCGTAAGTGGAACTTTGGCGCGTTGGCGGCGGATACGGGGCCGGGCAGGGCCAGGATTACTCTGTCCAGATAGGGGAGGGACACCGGGTCTCGCTCCTTGAAGTACGCGGCCGATCGCTTCGGCAGCCACTCGGACTGGATGATGCGACGGAACTCTGCCAAGTACTCGTTGGGGTAGAGTTTCGCCTCGACGTTCCGCCCGTCCGGATAGCGGTGGATGTAGACCGGCAGGGCATCGGTATCCACTCCGAGCTGATCCCGTAGATGCTTGCACAAGAATTTCCCCATGCTGATGTCCGGTACCATGCGTTCCGGCAACTCATACCCTGCTTGTTCGAGCGGAGCGATCAGCATGAACGTCATCTCCTGCAAGATGCTGAAGTAGCCGGCAGGAACGCCAGACTGGTTCATCATGTGGCGCTGGATGTGGTACGGAAGGGCGCGGGTAGCTGGGCCCCCTCTGCCGGACATCCACTCGTACACCCATTCAGATACCTGGACAGCAAATTCTGCTGACAGCCACTGGGCGAGATGGATGGCCACCTTCGGGTGAACCCAGGTAGAGGCTGTGCCGGAACTGCTTCTAACCTCTTGAATTAGCTCCGTAACGCGAATCCGCGTTTTGGCCTCCAGAGCTCTCAGGAAGTGGCCGGTGGTCTCGTTGCGAACGTAGTTGTGCCATCGTTTGTCTGCGACCGCGCAGAGTGCTGTTGCGTTGATGTATCCATCGTTCGATCGTTGCTCGATGATGGAGTTGTTGACCTCGTGCTGAATGAGGGCGAGGGAGTACTGATGTTGCTGGGCCATGAGTGTTGCTCCTATGGAAGGCCCTAGCTTGGGCGGGCGATGCTTCCCACACTTCCGTGCGGATTGCACAATAAACGCAACTGCGCTTATAATCCCGTTTCGCTAGCGTAGCAGTGTATGCACTGGTTTAAGCATCTTTGAAAAGGAAGCCAGTGCGCCAGATTCGGCCGAATTCGTTGCAATAAGAACATCCAGCCCAGTGTTCCACCACTAGGGCTGGTTTTTTTTGCTCAAAACTAAACCGAGTCTGGATATTAGCACTCTTCAATGGAGAGTGCCAAAAGGATAAGGGTAGATAACGTCTTTTTCGTTTTTTGCGCTACTACATGTAGTGCTTGCGGTGCAAACGTCTGCACTGCTCCGGTCTGGACATCCGTCCCCTGCCGTTCGCATCCGCAAATTCTGAAACTGACTCCTGCATCTCGTTCCTACCCTGCAGGAGTCATCAAATGCCCATCGTATCCCGCACCCGTGGCTTTCAAGGCCGCGCCCGCGTCAGCCTGACCCCGCTCTCCGGCGGCCGCAAGTTTCAGCTCGGCAACACCACCGCCATCACCGAAAACGTCGAAGTCGAGCGCACCGCGCGGCAGAACTTCCAGGAATCCGGCGGCGGCGAACTGGACGTCAACGAAACGGTGACTTCCATCACCGCCAGCCTCACCGTCGACGACATCAAGCCGGAAACCATCGCCATCGGCCTGCGCGCCGAAATCCAGCGCCTGGCCACCGCCCCCATCACTGGCGAGAAGCACGCAGCATGGGCCGGCGAGCGTGTCAGCTTCAAGTACATCCCGGACCCGGACGTCGCCGTCACCGTCGCCATCAATGGCGACGAATGGGCCGCTGAGGCGGATGTCGATGTCGGCCAGGTGGTGATCGCCAGCACGCAAGCCTACGTCGCCACCGCCGCCGGCACCACCGACGATACCGCCCCGGTTTGGCCCACCGAAGGTGGCACCGTCACCGATGGAACCGTCACCTGGAAGCACGTCGGCCCGGCCTCTCTGCCGGATACCGCTTTCGCGCGTACCAAGCAGGGTGTCCAGTTCGCCGCCGACAGCGCGCTTTTCGTCGATGCGCACGTATCCCTGCCCATCGTGGTCGGCTACACCATCAACCCGCAGTTCTTCCTGCAGGCCTTTGTCAATTCCGGGCAGGAGTTCCTCGTTGAGATCGACGGCGAAAACGCCAACGACAACGGCGCGCCCAACATCGTGCGCTACTTCCGCGCCAAGCCCAGCCCCACCAGCGGCTTCAATCGGGTGAGCGCCGAGTTCGCCACCATGGAACTCACCCTCAGCCTGCTGGAAGACCCCACCCGTATCGGCGCCGGCGATTCGAAGTACCTGGAAATCGCCATGGTCTGACCCCCAGGGTCAAGACCAAAGCCCACCGGCCAGCTGGTGGGTTTGAGCCTTGATCTTGCGGAGTGCCGCTATGGCTCTAGTAGACACCCAGGAAGTAAAGCTCGCCATCAGCACCGAAACCCTCGGCCAAGCCGATGTAGCGGCGCTCACCCAGCACCTGGCCGAACTCACCCAGCAGGGCGGGGACGCCGCCCAGCAGTTCGCCCCGCTGGTGGCCGAAGTCGACAAGCTTTCGCGCCAGAAAATCGCCATCGACGGCCTCAACACCGCGATCAACGGCGCCAAGCAGGCGCGTTCGGCATTCGTCGATGCCCGGCAGCAGGTCGAAGTGCTCGACAAGGCCTTGGCCGACGCGCGCGGCGCCGGCGCGAACCGTGACGCCATCCGCCTGCTCGAAGCCGAACTGCGCAAGGCCAACACCGCGCTCAACACGCATCAGCGTGCGTGGGACCGTCAGCGCACCACGCTCTCCGGTGCGCGGGCGGCGGCCGCAGCCACCGGCGTGGATACCCGCAACCTCGCAAACGAGCAGCGCCGCCTGGCCGCCCAGGCGGACAACCTGCGCGGGCGCATTGCCAACCTCCGCAGCGCCACCAGCACCACCGCGCGCGGGCTGAACCAGATGGGCAAGGGGGCGCGCGAGACCGGCAGCGAATTGGCCGCGCTGGGCAAATCGGGCGACGAACTGCAGGCCAGAATGAACACCGTGGCCAAGGCGGTGGCCGGCGTGTTCGCTGTCAGCAAACTCAAGGGCTACGCCACCGACATGATCAGCGTGGCCGACGCCTACGGCCAAATGGCCAGCCGCATCGGGATGGCCACCGAGAGCCAGGAGGAATACGAGCGCGTACAGGCCCGCCTGCTGGACACCGCCAACCGCACCTATCGCCCGCTGGCCGAGGCGCAGGAGATGTACATCCGCACGTCGGACGCCCTGCGCAGCCTGGGGTATTCCACCGATGCCGCGCTCGATGTCACGGATAGCTTCACCTACCTGCTCACCACCAATGCGGCCAGTGCAGAGCGCGCCCAGAATGCGCAGGAGGCCTACGCCAAGTCCATCCAGTCGGGCAAGATCGAGGTGGATTCCTGGCGTTCCATCATGGCGGCCATGCCCACCGTGGTGGATGCCGTCTCGCAGGCCACCGGCAAAAGCACGGAAGAAATCCGCAAGTTGGGTGTCACCGGAAAACTCGCCATCGGCGATCTGAACGAAGGCCTTCGCCAGACCGTTGAACTGAACAAGGCTGCGGCCGAATCCATGCCCACCACGGTGGCGGATGCGCTCACCAAGCTGGCGAACACCTGGTCCGTGTACATCGGCGAGGCCAACCGCGCCGGCGGCGCCACGGAAAAGCTGGTCGAACTCATCAACATGGTGAGCGAGAACCTGGACGAACTGGTCACCGTGGCCACCCGCGCGGGTGAGGTGCTCACGGCAGTGTTCGCCGTCAAGGCCGTGCGCGCCGTGCAAAAATTTGCCGCCGCCCAGTTGGCAGCAGCCGGGGCCATTGGCTCCCTAGCCACGGCACAGACCGCGCAGGCGGGTGCGGCGGTTGCAGCCACCCGCGCGACCGGCTCCCTGGCCACGGCTACCGGCCTGCTGGCCGGCGCCGGCAAGGCTGCTGTGACGCCTCTGATCGCCTTGACTGGAACCCTGACCACGGCCACTGCTGTCATCTGGGCGAAGGTGCGCGCCCTGGGTGCCCTGCGCGTGGCGATGATCAGCACCGGCGTGGGCGCGCTGGTGGTGGGGATTGGCGTGCTGATCGCCAAGTTCACCGAGAACAAGGAGAAGGCGGAGGAACTGGGGGAAGCCGTAGATCAGGCGTTCGATGCGCCGGAAGACAAGGTGTCACCCGCGCTACGCTTGGTGGCCACTGAAGCGGAAGCCGCCCGTTTCCGCCTCACCAAACTCCAGCAGCAGTTCCAGGATGCGGGGCGCGATGCAGCGGCCGTGGGTGAAGCGCTGAAGAAGGCCCTCGGCACCGCCGATCTGGGCAGCACGGATGGCATCACCAAACTGGTGGCGGACATGGATTTGCTCCAGAAATCCGCCTACGCCACCGGCGAGCAGATCGACGTGGCATTAGGCCAGCGCCTGGCGCAGCTCACCGGCAAGGAGCTGCATGAGTTCGGCATGATGGCCGAAATGGCCTTCAACCAGGGCCGCATCAGCGCCGAAGCGCTGGCACGGGTGAATGATCAGGTGCTTTCCGCCAGCTTTGCCCGGGCCGGCGTCAATGCGGCCCAGGCGCTCGGCGGCATCAGCCCGGCCGCGCAGGAAGCCCTGGATGGCATTGATGCCCTGGACGCCGCGTTGCAGCGCACCCAGGCCAACGCAGAGCAAACCGGCGCAGCCCTCGTGTCCGCCATCGACCAGGCTCTGAACAAGGCGGACAGCACTGCTGCTCTGGATGCGCTGGTGACCAAGGTCAAGGAGATAGGCGCGGCCGGCCGGCTTTCCGGCGACCAGGTGAGCAGTGCGCTGGACAAGATCCGCAGCAAATCGGATGAACTGACGCCGGGCATCAACAGTGTGACGGAAGCCCTCAAGCGGCTGGGCGTCACATCGGATGCAGAGCTGAAGAAAACCGCCGCAAGCCTGCAAGAGGCCTATGAGGCGGTCGTGGAACTGGGCGGTTCGGCACGAGAGCAGGAAGAGGCCTTCCGGCGCTATGCCGAAGCTGCCGTGGCCGCGAACGACGGGGTGGTGGAAAGCAGTCTCGCAGTCCAGGCAGCGCAGCACGGTCTGAGCGTGGCCGCCGACGAATCTGGGAAGGTCATCGTGCGCAGCATGAGCGAGGCAGCCGCAGCAGTCCGCGATGTGTCGGCCGCCGGTTCGGAGGCTACGCAGGGGCTACGCGCCACCGCAGATGCTGCACAGGCGGCAGCCGGCGCCATAGTGGTGTCCGCGCGGCAGCATAACGACTCGGTACAGGGTGTTGCCACATCCTGGCTGGAGGGTGCCGATGCCGCCAGCCAATACGCCGAGGAAGCTGGACGGGCAGCCCAGCGTGCTTCCGCCGCCGTCGCCAAATTCGCAATAGGGTATCGGGCTGTGGCGGCCTCGATCGATGCCGGCCGCAAGGCAGCGCGCGAATTCGTCCGGACGATGGAGGACCTGGACAGCAGGCAGGCGGCGCTCAATCAGGGCGGGCGGGATGGCGTGGAAGAGTTGCGCATGCGGCTGCTGGAACTGGAAGGCACCGAGGAACAGGTAGCGCAGGCCCGGGCAGAACGCGACCGGGCCACCAGAGCCCGGCAGATCGCCCTGCTGCAAATCGATGCCGAACGTGCCCGCGTACGCGGCGATGACGCGGAAGCCAGCCGCATCCAGGGCGATATCAGCTTGCTCAAAGAACAGATCAATTTGCTTGGGCAGATTGAAATTGCCGAGCAACGACGCCAGCGGCGGGTGGCTCAAGAAACAAGTGCCAACCGCACCAGCGGCACCACATCCGTGCGCCGCGTGGAACTCAACCTAGGGGGCCGCAGCTTCGCGGTGAATACCGACGCCGCCGGCGAACGCGCCATCGACGCGCTGATAACCGAACTGGAGCGCGCCGCAGGGGTTGCCCAATGATGAGAAACCATACCCTCGGCGCCATCGCCATCCCCGAGGACGTCTGGTGGACCGATGAATTCGCGTGGTCCGCCCTGGCCCAGGAGAACGATACCGGGCTCACCGGCGCGCTGATCATCCACCAGGGCCTGCGTACGGAAGGGCGGCCCATCACCCTCACCAGCAACACCAACGGCGGCTGGGTGCCGCGCGGCACCGTACTCGCGCTGCACGCCCAGCGCGCCCTGCCGGACACCCGGCTCACGCTCACCCTGGCCGATGGCCGCGAATTCACCGTCATGCACGACCTCACCCGCGAATTCGAGGCCGCCCCGGTACGGCCCGCGTGCGACATGACCAACGCCACCAACTACCGCATCACGCTGCCGCTGATCCAGACGGCGCCACCGGAGACCCCCTGACATGCCCATCCTCGAATCCAACATCGTCTTCGTCGCCCACCAGGTCATGGACGACGTGCCCGAGGGCGGCGGCGGCGCCACTGGCAACGTCATCCCAGACGGCGTCATGAACAACGTCTTCGAAGATGTCTCCGACCTCGATCGCGTCTATGGCCGCCTCAACCTGCGCAAGCTCTCCGTGGCCGTGCGCACGTTGTCCACCGATCTGTTCGCCGGCGCCAAGACCGTCATCACCGCGCTGCCGGCGGACCCGGCCATCGGCTACACCCTGTTCACCACCCCGGACCCCTACGACACCCGCGAAGAGGCGGCCAACCGTGTCGAAGCCTATCTGTTCAAAGGGCCGATGTGGCCCGGCGCCCTGTGGGAAAACCACATCATCGGCATGCGCACCATCAACATCCTGCAGCGCGTGGGCACCGAACTGCCGCCCATCGGCAAGACCCTCTGCCTCGCCCAGAACGAAGGGCAGAGCGGGCAGATGGAGCAGTACATCCGCGTCACGGACGTCACCGTCACCGAGCGCGCCTTCACCGACAGCCAGGGCGACTTCCGCCGCTGGCAGGTCACCCTCGAACTGTCCGATGCCCTGCGCCACAACTTCACCGGCCACCAGGCCAGCCGCACCGACAGCTACAACTACAACACCGGCGTGCGCCTGCGCGACACCAGCGTGGCCGATGCCACCCGCTACTTCAGCAGCCAGCCCACCACCCATGCCGCCAACATCGGCGACCTCTCCATCCGTGTGGCCAGCGTCTATACCCAGCTGGTGCCCAGCGCGCAAACGGAAACCCCGCTGGTCAATCGTCCCCTGGCCGATGACCGCATCCCCATGATTCCGGCGGCCGCCGCGCCCATCACCTACAGCGCCCCCGGCGCCGCGGTGGGCGCCGGCCTGCGCATGGTGCTGCGTACCGGCGCCCAGCCCGGCGGCGTGGCCGCCACGGTCGGCAGCGTCAGCTTTGCCGACGACGGCAACGGCAACATCCTGCGCGCCGGCGCCACCATCGGCACCATCGACTACCCCGCCGGCGAGATCCTCTTCTCCGCCAACGCCCCCACCGCCAGCGGCACCGCCAACATCACCTACACCCCGGCCGCCGCCGCTGCCCAGCAGGCCCACCAGCTGGCGATCACCATCACCGCGGAAAACCGCGCCCTCAACTGGGTACGCACCCTCAACCCGCTGCCGGCGGATGCGTCGCTTGAATTCGCCTACATGGTCCAGGGCAACTGGTACACGCTGCGCTCGGACGCGGCCGGGCAAATCCAGGGCAGCGACCCCGCCTACGGGGTCGGCCAGGTGTCCGCAGTTTCGGGCGTCCTGCAGGTCACTCTGGGCAACCTGCCGGACGTCGGCAGCCAGATCCTCATCACCTGGGCCAGCCCGGTGCACTACGCCATCCGCGCCGGCGCCACGGCCGACGTCGGCGCCGAGCTGGAACTGCGCTACACCCTGGAGCACGCCCCCGTGGTGCCCGGCACCCACGTCGCCACCTACCCGGTGGGCGGCATCGCGCGCAGCACTGCCGACGCGGGCAATGGCAACCTCACCGGCGCCGGCGTGGCCGGCACGCTGGACTACGGCACCGGCGAAGTCATCCTGCGCTTCACCCAGCCGCCCGACCGCGGCGCGCAGATCGGCAACGCCTATACCTGGCGCGACGGCGACGGCCTCTACAGCGGCACCGAAGCCACAATCGACGGCGGCCAATTCACCGTGCCCGGGACGGCGCCGTTCCGTAGCGGCGGCACCCTGACGCTGCTGACCGCCAACGGCGCCCACCTTGCCGCCTACATCACCGCCGGCGGGCAACTGCGCGTGCGCGGCGGCTCGCACCAGCCCGCCGGCAGTTACGGCAAATGGTCCTGGGCAGACCAGCAGCTGGGCACGTTCAACGCCGACACCGGCGTGGCCACCCTCATCTGGCAGCTGTCCGTCACGGCGAAAAGCTGGCATGTGGTGGTCGGCGGCACCGGCGGTGCGTGGACCACCGATGCGGGCAACTGGAGCATCGTCGGCAACGCCATCGGCATCCAGGTCGAGCGCGACACCGAGGCGTTCGACCCGCAGGCCGTCGCGGACGAGCAGGTCTTCCCCTCCGAAGTCGGCCTCACGCTCGACCTCACCACCACCGTGGGCGACGACGTCGTCGCCGGCAGCGTGCTCGCCCTCATCACCGGCCTGCATTACGTAGACCGCGCCGGCTCCCTCTACATCGAGCCCAGCGTCACCACCGGCTCCGGTCTGCTCGCCGGCAGCATCGACTACAACCGCGGCCTGCTCACCCTCAACTACTGGGCGGACGGCGTTGCGGCAGACCCGCAGGTGCTCGCCTGCCTCACCCGCTACGGCCAGTGGAGCACCACCGCCGTCTCGTTCCGCACCGCCGCCGCGCCGCTCAAGTCCGAGTCGCTCCAGCTCACCGCCACCGCCATGGACGGCACCGCGCTCACCGCCTACGCGGACCCCAACGGCAACATCACCGGCGCCAACATCACCGGCACCGTCAATATCGAGTGGGGCACCGCCCAGGTCCAGTTCGGCGCCGTGGTGGCCGGCGAGTGGGAGCCACTGGAGGTCGATCCCGGCTCCATCCGCTACAACGCCGTCGCGTACAGCTACCTGCCGCTCGACGCCGACATCCTCGGCATCGACCCCGTGCGCCTGCCCAGCGACGGCCGCGTGCCCATCTTCCGGCGCGGTGACGTGGTGCTCATCATGCACCCGGCCACCCTCACCGCCACCCCCGCGCTGGACGAAGGCGAATATGTGGTGAACCTGCCGCGCACCCGTATCGCCTGGGTGCGCATCACCGATGCCGATGGCGAGCGCCTCACCACCGGCTACACGCTCGACCCTGCTGCCGGGCGGCTGCGCTGGGCCAGCCTCGACGGCCTGGCTCTGCCGCTCACCATCACCCATGTTGTGGCCGACCTGCGCATGGCCACTGACGTGCAGATCAACGGCGAGATCACCGTCAGCCGGGCCCTCTCGCACGTCTTCCCGTCCGGGCAGACCATCGTCGCTGGCTGCCTCATCCACGGCGACCGCCGCGCGCGCGTCTCGCTCACCTTCGACCAGGTCAGTTGGAACGGCACCTGGTCCGACGCCATCAGCGGCAGCCCGGCCACCGCCACCCTCAACCTCATCGACCATCCCATCGTCGTCACCAACGAAGGCTGCGACACAGACCGCTGGCTGCTCCGCTGCATCAATACAGCTACCCACCAATGGGAACTCATCAGCGAAAAGCGGGGCCTGGTCTGGACGGGCACCTACGCCCCCGGCGGCACCGATATCGCCCCCATCAACCCGCGCACGCGCGGGCCGGACGGGGAGGGCGGCACGCCCTACATGCGCATCCCCGGTGCCGCCAACGGCGGCGGCTGGATCAACGGCAACGTCGTGCGCATCAACACCGTGGGTGCCATCGCGCATTTCTGGATCGCCCGCAGCATCAAGCAATCCGACCCCCCCGAGGATGACGGCGTGGACGGCTGCGAAATCCACTGCCTCGGCAACGTCGATAACCCCATCCAGTAACCGGACCCGCCATGGACATCTCCCCCGCCCACGCCGTTGCCGTCATGCAGGCCATCCGCAACCCCGCGCTGCAGGCCCGCCTGGCGCTCCTCCACGGCGACACCGAAAACCGCGCCACGCTGGAATTCCACGGCGGCACCTACCCGGACCCGCCCGGCAGCGGCACACCAACGCCGCTGGCCGTGCTCACCTTCCCGGCCTCGGCCGGCACGGTCGATGAAG
The DNA here is from genome assembly GCF_004801295.1 of Pseudothauera nasutitermitis. Classification (GTDB taxonomy): domain Bacteria; phylum Pseudomonadota; class Gammaproteobacteria; order Burkholderiales; family Rhodocyclaceae; genus Pseudothauera; species Pseudothauera nasutitermitis. The sequence goes on along the minus strand of NZ_SSOC01000009.1, from coordinate 1,917 downwards.
ACGAGCACATGATCCTGCTCGCCTCGCCGCTGGAGGCGCTGGTCACCGGCGCGGACCCCGTCGATGGAACCATCCCCATCTGGGCACGCCTGCGCATGCCGGGCGGAGATTGGTGGGGAGACCTCACCGTGTCTGTGGAGGGCGAGGGCGGCGAAGTCCAACTGGTACAGACCGCCATCGAGGGCGGGGTGCCGGTGGTGCGCTGGTTCAACGGCGCGCCGGCGCGGCTGGCCACGATGACGATTCAGGGGTGAGGCGATGGCGCAGCACTATTTTTCGTTCGAGCGGGATACTGCGAGAAATTGGCCGGCGGCGGTGCTGGAGGCGGAAGATCAGGCGAACTGGAGTGTCGGTACGTCCAACATGCTGAGCATCGTGTCCGGTGCCGCGCTGGTCGCCTCAATGCCTGACCAGAATGTATGGACGCTGTTGCGCTTTCCCGTGTTCAGCGCAGACATCGAGATTGTGGGTAAGGTGCGTCGAGCAGCGGCAGAGACAACCTCCGCGCGGACGGGAGCAGGGCTATTTTTGCGGGCGCCGAACACCGGCGACCCGAGAACTGGCGGTTATGTTTTTGGGATCACCTCAGCAGCCAATAATTCGTCCAGTCAGCGACGGGAGCTTCGCGTTTCGCTCCAAAATAATGTCGGATCACAATCCGAGTTGGGGGTGAATGGAACGGCATTGACCGACTACGCATCAGCATCGGACAGGATCGCCAGGGCTGTCACTATCCGTGCGAAAGCAACCGGGGACACAATTCAGGCGCGCGCTTGGTATGAAGGTGCCGCGGAGCCAAGCACATGGCTTACGCTCACTCGATCTGCGGCGGAGGCGACTGGCGGCTCTTGCGGGATAGTGCTGGCTGGGTACAGGTCTGTCGCAGAATGGTCGTTCTTCGGGGTTGGTACTGACGGTGATTCTGCCCCCACCGCGCCTGTGCCGTATTCGACGTCCCTGTCCGGCAAGGCCAACATCAACACCACCAGCGGCGCCCCCGTCTCGCTGGTGCTGATTATCGACGCGACCACCAACGAAACCTACACGACGGCGACCCCGGACGAATCCGGCAACTGGTCCGCCAACGTGCCGCCCGGCGACTACTACGTCGCCTACGCCAGCCCCGACTGCCAGCCCATCATCCACGGGCCGTATCACGTCGAAGCGGACTAGGGCGTGAGCTACACCCCGCCCGCCCTCTCCACGCCGGTTGTCCTGCAGTCCGGCTACACGCCCCCGGATCTGTCCGTGCCGGTGGTGCTGTGCCCGGACGAACCGGAAGAGGGGGGCACGCTCTACGTCGAGATGCTGCCGCCGATGCCGCCGGCCACGGCGGTATTCACCGAGCCGCCCGCGCGGGCGCCGCCCGATCTGTGGGCCGCCGCCAAGCCGCCCAGCGTGCGCGACCTGCTGGCCACTGTATCCGGGCAGGCGCGCCTCGTTTCGCTTGGGCAGCTGGCCGCACTCCGCCTGCCGCCCACCCCGCCCGCCGAATTCAGGGCGCGCGAGCGGGGCTATGTCGGCACGCTGTACGTCGTGGCCCCGCCGCCCATCCCGCTCGCGCTGCTGTCCGCCCATGGCGCGGCGGTGCATCGCGCAGAGGCCGCGGTGAGTGCGCCGCCACCCGTTCCGCCCGCAGCGCTCTCCGGCACCGTGCGGCTGTCCCTGGACCTCACCGATGCCCACGGTGTGGCCGCCCGCCTGCCGCACCACCGCGCCCGCGCCCTGGGTGCCATCGGGCTGGCCAGCCCGCACGCCGAGATGCAGCGCGCCCGCGCGCGCGGCCGGGCCCAGGCCGCCCAGGCTTTGCCGGCAGCCAGCGGTGCCCGCTGCCCGCATGCGGACATGCGCCACACCCGCCGCCCGGTGGCGCTGCGGCACGCCCACGGGCTTGCGCGCCAGTCCGGCGCCGCGTTG
>NZ_SSOC01000008.1 GCF_004801295.1 Pseudothauera nasutitermitis | reverse complement strand
GGACCGTGAAACGAGAACGCGCCGATGATAGTGAGGCTCCCCTCGCGAAAGTAGGTCATCGTCAGACTAACCACATACCAAGCCCGCTTGCTCAGCACAAACAGCAAGCGGGCTTCAGTTCGTCTACAGTCAGAAAAACTAGCAGCTGAAAAAGCCAGTCGGGGCGAATCTCCTTCTGCCACCCCAAGCAGCAGAAACGATAAAGCACACCAGAAACGCCAAGCAGGATGCGTTTTCGGTGTGCTTTTTAAGTATGGATTGACCCGCTGAGAGGAGAACCCGCTGGATAGGCGCCGGCTGCGGCGGGTCAGAGCAGGAACAGGGTCGCCAGGCCGAGGAAGATGAAGAAGCCGCCGGAGTCGGTGAGCGCGGTGATCATCACCGAACTGCCGATCGCCGGGTCGGCGCCCAGGCGGATGCGGATCATCGGGATCAGTACGCCGGCGGTGGCGGCGAGCAGCAGGTTGAGCGTCATCGCGGCGGTCATTACCAGGCCCAGCGAGGCGCTGTCGTACAGCCACCAGGCCAGTACGCCGAGCAGGCTTCCCCACACCAGGCCGTTGATCAGCGCCACGCCCAGTTCCTTCTTCAGCAGGCGGTTGCGCGCGTCCTGCGCGACCTGCCCCATGGCGATGGCGCGCACGATCATGGTGATGGTCTGGTTGCCCGAGTTGCCGCCGATGCCGGCGACGATGGGCATCAGCGCGGCCAACGCGACGAGCTTCTCGATAGAGCCCTCGAAGGCGCCGATGACCCGCGAGGCGATGAAGGCGGTGACCAGATTCACCGCCAGCCAGGCCCAGCGGTTCTTCACCGAATCCCACACCGAGGCGAAGATGTCTTCCTCCTCGCGCAGACCGGCGTGGGCGAGGATTTCGTGCTCGCTTTCCTCGCGGATGAAGTCCACCACGTCGGCCACCGTCAGCCGGCCGATCACGCGCTTCTCGCCGTCGACCACCGGGGCCGAGATCAGGTCGTAGCGTTCGAAGGCCTGCGCGGCCTCGTCGGCGTCGTCGTCGGGCTGGAAGCTGATGATGATCTCGCGGCGCATCACCTCGCTGACTTCCAGGTCGGGGTCGTTGATGAGCAGCGATTCCAGGCTGAGGATGCCCTGCAGGTGCTCCTCGCGGTCCACCACGAAGAGCTTGTCGGTGTGGTCCGGCAGTTCGTCGAAGCGGCGCAGGTAGCGCAGCACCACTTCCAGGGTGACGTCCTCGCGTACCGTCACCATGTCGAAATCCATCAGTGCGCCGACCGAGTCTTCGGGGTAGGACATGGCCGCGCGCAACTGCTCGCGGCCCTCGCTGTCGAGGGACTGGAAGACGTCCTGGATGACCTCGGGCGGCAGATCCGGCGCCAGGTCGGCGAGCTCGTCGGCGTCCAGCGATTCGGCCGCCGCCTTCAGCTCGTGCGGGTCCATCATCTCGATGAGGGACTCGCGCACCGCGTCGGAGACTTCCAGCAGGATTTCGCCGTCGCGTTCGGCCTTCACCAGGTCCCAGACGAACAGGCGCTCGTCCAGCGGCAGGGCTTCCAGGATGTAGGCGATGTCGGCGGAGTGCAGTTCGTCCAGGCGGGCCTGCAACTCGGCCAGATGCTGCTTGTGCACCAGGTTCTCGACCAGATCGTGACGCGGCATGTCCTGTCGATGGACGAGGTTTTCCACCAGCTTGTGGCGCGACAGCAGCTCCTGCACTTCACGCAGGTGCTGCTGTACGTCGTCGGGGTGGCGTTCCTCTTCCTGGGTCATGTGCGCTCGCGGGAACCGGTGCTGCGGGAAAATCCGGAAGCCCGAATTCTACGGGCTTTCCCCCCAACGGCGCGACCCCGAAAAGGTGACGAAATGGGGCGGTGCGCGATTTTTCCGTTCAGGGAATCTGCGAGTACCCCATGCGCGCGCGCACGCGCTCCGCATGGGCCGCCAGCTGCGGACCGAACTGGCGTTCATAGCGTCGCGGCGCGGGCAGCATGACCGCCATGCGCGCGGCTTCCACCGGCCCCAGGCGGGCCGCGGAAACGCCGAAATGGCGTTGCGCGCCGGCCTCCGCGCCATACACGGCGTTACCCCATTCGGCGACGTTCAGATAGACCTCCAGGATGCGTTTCTTGCTCCAGGTGGTTTCGATCATCACCGTCAGCACGGCCTCCTGGCCCTTGCGCAGATAGCTGCGCGAGGACGACAGGAACAGATTCTTGGCCAGTTGCTGGGTGATCGTCGATCCGCCGGCAGCGGCCCGTCCGCGCTGCTGGTTGCGCTCCATGGCGCGCTGGATGCCCACCCAGTCGAAACCGGAATGCTCCATGAAGCGGTCGTCCTCGGCGGCCACCACGGCGCGCTTCAGATGTGCGGAGATGTTCTCGTAGGGCACCCAGCGGTAGTCCAGCGTGGCCTTGGGGTCTTCCTTGCGCAGTTCGGCCAGGCGTTGGCGCATGAAGGCGGTGCTGCCGGGATCGACGCGGCTCCACCACAATACCTGGGCGAACAGCCAGACCTGCCAGAGCAGCACCAGCAGGACCAGGGCGAGGACCGCCCGCCCGGCCAGGCGGCCGAAACGCTTCATCCGCCGGCCAGCCCGGCGCGCAGGTCGGCGAGCACCGGTGCGGTGTCGGGGCGCACCCCGCGCCACAGCAGGAAGCTTTCCGCCGCCTGCTCGACCAGCATGCCCAGCCCGTCGGCCAGCCGGGCGGCGCCGTCGGCGCGTGCGGCGCGCAGAAAGGGCGTGTCGCCGCGTCCGTACATCATGTCGTAGGCCAGCGCGCCGCCGGCGTACAGGCCGGGCGGCAGATCCGGGGCCTGGTCGGCCAGGCTGGCGGCGGTGGCGTTGATGACCACGTCGAAGGACTGGCCGGCCAGTTCGGCGAAGCCGCAAGCGCGGATCGGCATGCCGCCGCCGAGCGCGGCGAAGGTGTTGGCCAGTTCTTCCGCGCGCGACGCGGTACGGTTGGCGATGGTCAGCGCGGCGGGGCGCTCGCCGAGCAGCGGCAGGATGGCGCCGCGCGCGGCGCCGCCGGCGCCGAGCAGCAGGATGCGCCGGCCGTTCAGCGCCACGCCGAGATTGCCGATGATGTCGCGCACCAGCCCGGCACCGTCGGTGTTGTCGCCGAGGATGCCGTCGGCGCCGAAGGCCAGCGTGTTCACCGCGCCGGCGGCCTCGGCGCGCGCGCTCAGGCGGTCGGCCAGTGCGTGGGCTTCCAGTTTGAACGGCACGGTGACGTTCATGCCGCGCCCGCCTTCGGCGCGGAAGGCCGCCACCGTGGCGGCGAAGCCGTCCAGCGGCGCCAGCAAGGCCTCGTAGCGCAGCGCCTGGCCGGTCTGCGCGGCAAAGGCCGCATGGATGGCGGGCGACTTGCTGTGGGCGATGGGGTGGCCGACGACGGCGTAGCGATCCATGGTCATGGTGGGCGGTGACGTGGCGGCGGCCTCAGTTGGAGCGCATCTGGTCAGCGTTGGTGAACGTCCAGGTGCGGGTGATTTCCAGCAGGTCGATGTCCTGGCGGATGTCGGGCGGGAAGGGGGCGAAGGGCGCGGCCATGCGGATGATGCGCTGGGCGGCCTCGTCGAGCACGGGATGGCCGGAGGAGCGCACCACCGCCACCGATTCCACCGAGCCGTCGGCGCGCAGGGTGACGGTCATCATCAGGCTGCCGTACAGTTTGCCGCGCGCGGCGTCGGGGTAGTTGAGCGTGCCCACGCGCTCGACCTTCTGGCGCCAGTCCTCGACGTACTGGGCGAAGCGATATTCGCGCGCGCGCGCGCCGATGGACATGCGCCGGGGGCGGCGGGAGTATTCCTGCAGATCGCGTTCGATCTGCGCTTCCAGGCGGGCCATTGCCGCGGCGCTGTCGAGCAGGTCCAGGCCGGAGACCTGCGGCGGCGCGGGGCGCGGGTTTTCCTGCGCGGGCGTGCTGCGTACCTCGGGAGCCGGCGCGGCGGGCGCGGTCAGGGTCTGCTGGCGTGGCGCCTGCACGCTCTCGGCGCGCCGGCGGGCATTCACCAGCGCATCGCCGTCGCGCTGGGCGGCCTGCGGGGGCAACGGCGAAGTCGGGCGGGCGTCGTGCTCCACGGTGCCGCCGCCGTCCATGTTGGCCTGGGCCAGCACGTCGGCGCGTTCGGGCGGGGTGAGATGGCGGGCATTGACCAGCACCACCTCCAGGCCGCGGTCGCGGTCCGGGCGCTTGGGCGGATCGGGCATGCGGAAATGCACGGCGAACAGCAGGCCGTGGGCGAGCAGCGAGAACAGCAGGGCGAAGGCCAGCCGCCGGTTGTGGCGTCGCCAGGGGGCCACGCCGGTGCCGGCGCCGGCCGCCGCGGGCGCGGATGCGGGCGGGCGGACGGAGGCGGGCGCTTGGGTCGGCATGGGGGGATTTTACGATCCTTCGAAGATCGACAGACCGTTTTCGCCGGGTTCGGGCTCCGACAGGGTGGCGATGTAGCGCGCCTGCACTTCCACGTCCAGCGCGTCGCTGCCCTCGATGGCGAGCTTCACGCGGCTGCCGGGATATTGCAGCGGCAGCGAGGCCACCTTGAAGAGCAGCGGCACGGCGTCCAGGCGCACCAGGTTGTCGCGCACCACGACGGCCTCGACTTCCTTCAGGCCCTCCTGGCGCAGCCAGCGCACGCACCAGTAGCGTTCCATCTGGCGCTGGAATTCGGCGTAGGCGGCATAGGTGAGTTCGAAATCGCGCAGCGCGGCCATCAGGTCGGTGGACTTGGGTGCGAAGGCCGGCTCGGTGCCGGACAGCACGGCGATCAGCTGCCACTGGTTCACCAGATCCACGTAGCGGCGCAGCGGCGAACTGGACCAGGCGTAGCCATCCACCCCGAGGCCCTCGTGCGGGCCGCACACGGTGGTCATGCGAACCTTGCCGCCACTCTGTACGCGGTACAGGCCGGGCACGTCGCACTCGTCGAGCAGCTTGCCCCAGGTGGAGTTGGCCAGGATCATCATCTCGGCCACCAGCTTGTCCATCGGTGAGCCGCGCCGGCGCTGGCCGATGCGCACGTAGCCGGGGCCGTCTGCGGTGTCGGTGGTCCAATCCACGTAGAAGCTGTGGTCCACCTGATTCTGGTTGGCCGCCGCCTTGCCGCGTCCGGCCTCCAGCACGGTGGCCAGATCCCACAGCACGGTCAGCTCGCGCTTCCACGGAAAATCCGGCCCGCCGTTGTGCAGGGTGTGCTCGTTGAACACCGGTTCGATGTCGTGGTGGCGCAGGTTGGCGACGATGGGCACCAGGTCGATGCGGCTGTGCTGCTCGGACACCGACAGGTCGGCATTGACGTCGAGGTACAGCGAGATCGCCGGGCAGTCCCGCCCCTCGGCCAGGGTGAAGCACTCCACCACTTCGTCGGGCAGCATGGTGATCTTGTTGCCCGGCATGTAGACGGTGGACAGCCGCCGGCGGGCGATGCCGTCCAGCGCCGAGCCGCGCGCGAAGCCCAGCGAGGGCGCGGCGATGTGGATGCCCACCCGCCAGCCGCCGCCGGCGCGCGGAGTCACCGAGAAGGCATCGTCGATCTCGGTGGTGGTGGCGTCGTCGATGGAGAACGCGGCCACCTCGGCGCGCGGCAGGTCGGCGGGCAGCACGGGTGCGTCGAAGGGCGGAAAGGCCGTGCCCTCGGGGAAGTTCTCGAACAGGAAGCGGTGGTAGTGGAACTCGTAGCTGCTCGCCAGCGCGCCGCAGCGCAGCAGCAGGCGGGCGGCGGACAGGCCGGCGTCCACGCAGGCCGCTTCCAGGGCCTTCACCTCGGGGCGGTTGCGGTCCGGGCGGTACAGCAGCTGCGCCAGCATGCCGGAGAACTCGGCCGGCAGGCGGCCGGCGAGCAGTTCGTCGCGCATGCGGTCGATGGCGATGGCCTGCTGGCGCTTCTTTTCCAGCCCGGCCAGCGCGGCGCGCAGGATGTCCTCGGGCGCCTTGCGGAAGCGCCCCTTGCCCTTGCGGTGGAAATACATCGGCGCCGAATGCAGGCGCAGCAGCACGGCCGCGGCCTCCACCGGCGAGGGCGGGTGGCCGTAGTATTCGGCGGCGAATTCGGCAAAGGCGAATTCGTCGTCGCCGCACACGTCCCAGAGGAATTCGGTGTCGAGCTGCTCGGCGTCGGCCTCGGCGCGCGCCAGCAGGTCGCCCGGCGCGGGTTCGCGGAAGTTCAGCAGCACTTGCGCGCGCTTGAGCTTGACCCGTTTGCCGTGGGTGTTTTCCACCTGCAGGGAGGTGTCGTTATCAGCCAGGACGGTCCCGGCCTTGAAGGCCCCGTCCTCCTCGAACAGCACGAACATCTGCGACCGCCGGAAATTGAGCAAGCCGGCTAGTGTACCGGATTCATGCCCGCGCCACCCGGCTCATCGGCGCGGCCGGCCGGCACGCAGCATGTCGGCCGAATACACCGCGAGGGCCACCCAGATCAGCACGAAGCCAATCAGCTGGCCGGCATCGAAGGGCTCGCGGAACACCAGCACGGCGATCAGGAAGTTGAGCGTGGGCGCAAGGTATTGCAGGAAGCCCACGGTGGACAGCGGCAGGCGCTGCGCGCCCACGGCGAACAGCATCAGCGGCACCGCGGTGAGCACGCCGGCGATGGGCAGCAGCCAGTCGGTATGCGCGCCGTGGCCGAACGACAGGGTGCCGGCCGCGCCCAGCCAGAGCAGGTAGCCGAGCGCCAGCGGCGCGGTAATCAGCGTCTCGACGAACAGCCCGGTGGCCGCATCGACCGGCGCGCGCTTGCGCAGCAGGCCGTAGAAACCGAAGGTGAGGGCGAGGAACAGGGCGATCCACGGCGTGCCCACCTGGCCGATGCGCCACAGCACGCCGGCACAGGCCAGGCCCACGGCGAGCTGTTGCAGCGGGCGCAGGCGCTCGCCGAGAAACAGCCGGCCGAGCAGCACGCTGACCAGCGGATTGATGAAGTAGCCCAGGCTGGCTTCCAGCAGGCGGTCCGCCGAGATGGCCCAGACGAACACCAGCCAGTTGCCGCCGGTGAGCGTGGCGGTGAGCGCCAGCAGGCCCACCAGGCGCGGCTGGGCACGCAGCCGCGCGAGGCCGCCGAAGCCCAGCCAGCAGGCCAGCAGCGCGGCGAGAAAGAGCGCCGACCAGATCACCCGGTGGGCCACCACCTCCATCGGCGGCACGCTGGCGACCGCCTTGAAGTACAGCGGCGCGAGCCCCCAGATGGTGAACGCGGCCAGCCCGGCGAGAATGCCGTTGCGGGTGCGCTCGCTCATCGACGCGCCGAGGCGATCAGGGTACGGGCCGGGACGCTGTAGCCGCCGCCGGCATCGCGGTACGGGGCGAGTTCGTGGGCGGCCTCGGCGGCCAAGCGGGCGTGCACGTCCGCCGGGTGCTGGGCGAGCGCTTCGGCCGCGCCGCCGGCGAGGCTGAGAAAGGCGTTCCAGTAGGCCGCCGCGTCGGCGAAGCGGCAGGTGAACTCGCAGGGGAGGAGTTCGACGCCGTGGAAGCCGGCGGCTGCCAGCGTGTCGTGCAGCACCGCCGCATCGCCATAGCGTTGCACCGAAGGGCGCGCCACGCGCGGCGGCGGCAGTACGCGGGCCAGGCAGGCCAGCGCGCATTCGATCAGCGGCACCTCGCCGCGTGCGCCCCACACCGACAGCACCAGCCGGCCGCCGGGGCGCAGCACGCGGCGGGCCTCGGCCAGCGCGCGCTCGGGGTGCGGAAAGAGGAACAGCGCCAGGCCGGCCAGCACGCGGTCGAAGCCGCCGTCCGGCAGGCACAGGCGTTCGGCGTCGGCGGCCACGCACACGGGGCGCTGCGATTCAGCGGCACGCCGCGCGCCTTCGGCCAGCATGCCCTCGGCGAGATCGCTGGCAACCACCAGACCATCCGGTGCCACCCGCCCGGCGGCCTCGCGGGCCAGCAGGCAGGGGCCGCTGGCGAGGTCGAGCACGCGCAGGCCGGGGGCCAGCGCGGCGGCGTCGAGCAGCGCCTGGGCCAGCGCGGCGCGCGCGCCGGCGCCGTCGGCATAGGCCGTGGCAATACGGTTGAAGCCCCGGCGCTCCTGATCCTTGAAGCGGCGGGTGTCGAAGCTGGGTGTGGAAGTCATCGCAGGCCGGCGAAAGTGAGAATGTCGTCGAGGTAGTCGTTCCAGCGCGAGAAGCCGTGGTCGCCGCCGGGCAGCACGGTCTGCCGGGCGCCGGCGTATCTGGCGACCGCATCGCGGTAATCGAGCACTTCGTCGCCGGTTTCGGCGAGCAGCCAGAAGTGCTGCGGGTGTGTCAGGCGAGGGGTTTCCAGCGCGCGCAGTTCGTCCAGGTGGGCGCGGGTGAGTTCGAAGCGTTCGCCGGTGTACAGGTTCTCCTGCCAGCCCAGCCAGGGTTCGAGCGACAGCGCGGCGACCACCGCCGGGTTCACCAGCACCGCGCGCAGGCCGTGGCGTTCGGCCAGCCAGGTGGCGTAGTAGCCGCCCAGCGAACTGCCCACCAGGGTGGGCGGGTGCTGCGGGTCGGTGGCGCGCGCTTGGGCGATGCGTTCTTCGATGAAGGCGATGGCGGCGGCCGGGGACACCGGCAGTTGCTCGCACCAGAAGCGTTCGGCCAGTCCGCGTTCGGCCATGTGCCGGCGCAGCGTGGTGGCCTTGATGGAGGCCGGGGCGGAACGGAAGCCGTGCAGGTAGAGAATCATCGCCGGGCGGGGGACGGACGGAACAGCGCAAGCCGCCAGTGTAGCCGGGGCGGCGGCAGGCGGGGCGTACAGTTGGCGCGCACTGCCGGCGGCGGCTGTATCCGGCTCAGGCGGTCAGGCTTTCGAGGCGGGTGAGCCAGGCGTGCGCGGCGGCGGCATCCGTGCCGCACATCTCGGGTTCAGGCATCAGGCTGGAACAGACCGCGGGCCGGCGTGGATCGCTGAACAGCCGGCACAGTCCGCGTGCGTCCAGCTGCACGCAGCGCACGCCCGCGGGCTTGCCGTGGGGCATGCCTGGAATCGGCGAGGAGATCGACGGGGCCACGCAACACGCCGCGCAGCCCGGCCGGCAGTGGCCGGCGGTGCTCATCCAGCCGCTGCCGTTGTGCGCAGGGTTTGCCACCAGGCCTGCACCGCGTCCAGATCGTCCAGCCGCAGCAGCGTGGCGCGTCCGCCGGTGAAAGCCTGCCAGTCCGGCACGAAGCGTTCGGCCACGGTGGTCAGCACCGGCGTGCCGCGCACCACGGCCTGGCCCATTTCCTGGCGCAGGCCCTGGCCGGCGGCTTCCAGCGCGCCGAACTTGTTGAACAGCAGCAGTTGCGCGCCGCCGTCCAGCGCGCGGCGCGCGGCAGCGGCCGCGCCAGCCAGGGCGCCGGGGTCGAGCCGGCAGGCGGTGGAGCCGCTGCCCAGGTTCTGGGTGAGGTGGAAGCGTTCGCCGCTGATCACGTCTTCCAGTTCCAGCGCGCAGGATTCCGCCGCGGCGGCATCGGGCAGCACCGGCAGCACGCCGCCCAGAACCACCCCGCGCGCGGCCAGCGCGAAGGCGGCTTCGCGCAGAAAGGGGCCGGCGTCGCGCTTGGGCGGATGGACGATGGCGGCGATGGGCAGGGCGGCGCTCATGATGGGGAGCGGGGGCAGTCGGGAAGACGCCATTGTCGCACCCGTGGCACTGCGTGCCCAATCCCCCCGCGGCAGCGCCTGCCTCAGCCCGGCGCGTGGCAGCCCCATTCGACGATTTGCCAGCGTCGCGGCGTGATGCGCCAGCAGGCCAGTTGCCGGTTCTGCGGGGCGAGGCCGAAGGTGTCGTGGTCGATGACTTCCGGCGCCCCATGCCAGAGCGCGCGGGCGAGCGCGGCTGTGTCCGGGGTGGCGGCGGGATCGGGCAGGGAAGCGAGGCACTGCGGGGCGTGGCCGGCGGACAGCGCGTCGTGGTAGCTGGCCCAGTGATGCGCCCGCAGGGCTTCGCCGGCGGCCTGCCGCCAGGCGGGCAGCAGGGAGGGTTCGAGGGCCTGGCCGAGCACGTTGGAGAACAGCACGGCGGCGCGCGGCCAGTCCGCCGCCAGCGCAGCTGGGCCATGCGCGTCGGCCAGACAGTCGAGTGTGCCGACGCACCAGCGTACGGCCGGAAAGCGGCGGGCGAGCAGCCAGCGTGCCAGTGGGTCGGGTTCCAGTGCGTGCACGGTGCCGAAGCGCGCGAGGAAATCGGCATCCAGGGTGTAGCCGGCGGACGGGCCGACGATCACCAGTTCGTCCGCCGGGGGCGTCCAGGCGCGCTGCCATGCCCGCGCGGCGGCGACGAACGGCGCCCACAGCGTGTGCCGGAAGCGCCACGCGCGCAGGTGATAGCCCAGCCCGCCGGAGGGGTCGTGCAGGTGGGCACGCAGCCGGCGGGCGGGGGTGTTCACGCCTTGTGATAGACCTCTGCGCCGGTGCGCACGAACTCCACCGCCTTCGTCTCCATGCCCTTCTTCAGCGCCTCGTCCTCGGCGATGCCTTGCTGGGCGGCGAAGTCGCGCACGTCCTGGGTAATCTTCATGGAGCAGAAGTGCGGGCCGCACATGGAGCAGAAATGGGCGACCTTGGCGGATTCCTTGGGCAGGGTTTCGTCGTGGAATTCACGCGCCTTGTCCGGGTCCAGGCCAAGGTTGAACTGGTCTTCCCAGCGGAATTCGAAGCGCGCCTTGGAGAGCGCGTTGTCGCGGATCTGCGCCCCGGGGTGGCCCTTGGCGAGGTCGGCGGCGTGGGCGGCGAGCTTGTAGGTGATGATGCCTTCCTTGACGTCCTGCTTGTTGGGCAGGCCCAGGTGCTCCTTGGGCGTCACGTAGCACAGCATGGCGGTGCCGTACCAGCCGATGGTGGCCGCGCCGATGCCGCTGGTGATGTGGTCGTAGCCCGGCGCGATGTCGGTGGTCAGCGGCCCCAGGGTGTAGAAGGGCGCTTCCTTGCACCACTCCAGCTGCAGGTCCATGTTCTCCTTGATGAGGTGCAGCGGCACGTGGCCGGGGCCTTCGATCATCACCTGCACGTCGTGCTTCCAGGCAATGTCGGTGAGTTCGCCCAGGGTCTTGAGTTCGCCCAGCTGGGCCTCGTCGTTGGCGTCGTAGATGGAGCCGGGGCGCAGGCCGTCGCCCAGGCTGAAGGCTACGTCGTAGGCCTTCATGATTTCGCAGATGTCTTCGAAATGCTCGTAGAGGAAGCTTTCCTTGTGATGCGCGAGGCACCACTTGGCCATGATGGAGCCGCCGCGCGAGACGATGCCGGTCATGCGGTTGGCGGTGAGCGGGATGTAGCGCAGCAGCACGCCGGCGTGGATGGTGAAGTAGTCCACGCCTTGCTCGGCCTGCTCGATCAGGGTGTCGCGGAAGATTTCCCAGGTGAGTTCCTCGGCCTTGCCATCCACTTTTTCCAGCGCCTGGTAGATGGGCACGGTGCCGATCGGCACCGGCGAGTTGCGGATGATCCACTCGCGCGTTTCGTGGATGTTCTTGCCGGTGGACAGGTCCATCACCGTGTCGCCGCCCCAGCGGATGGACCAGGTCATCTTGTCCACTTCCTCGCTGATCGACGAGCCCAGCGCGGAGTTGCCGATGTTGGCGTTGATCTTCACCAGGAAGTTGCGGCCGATGATCATCGGCTCGGTTTCCGGGTGGTTGATGTTGGCCGGGATGATGGCGCGGCCGCGCGCCACCTCGTCGCGCACGAATTCCGGGGTGATTTCCGCCGAAGGGTTGGCAAATGAGGCGGCACCGAAGTTCTGCCCCGGATGCTGGCGGGTCAGCATGGCGGCCATCTTCTGCCCGGTGGGGCCGGCGTTCTTCAGCGATGCGATGTACTCGGCGCGGCGCAGGTTCTCGCGGATGGCGATGAACTCCATCTCCGGCGTGACGATGCCCCGGCGGGCGTAGTGCATCTGCGTCACATTGCCACTGAGATTGGCGCCCGCCCTGGCGCGGCGCGGCTTGCGGTGCAGGCCGGGGAAGCGCAGGGCGTCCAGCCGGGTATCGGCGGCGCGCGCGCGGCCGTACTCGGAAGACAGGCCGGGGAGCACCTCGGTGTCGCCGCGTTCCTCGATCCATGCCTGGCGCAGCGCCGGCAGGCCGGAGCGGATGTCGATGCGCGCGGCCGGGTCGGTGTAGGGACCGGAACAGTCGTATACGGTGATCGGCGGATTGGGCTCCGCGCCGAAGGAGGCCGGGGTATCGGCCTGGGAAATCTCGCGCATCGGCACGCGGATGTCCTGGCGCGAGCCCTGCACGTAGATCTTGCGTGAATTGGGCAGCGGGGCGACGGCGGCTTCATCCACCCGCGCCTGGGCGGCGACGAATTGTTCCTTGGCGTTCATGGTCTCTCTCCGACAGGGTGTGGCGGCATCGCGCCGTGGCGCGTTGCATTGGTTGTACGGCTTATTTGCGCCAGAGCGCGTGGAAGTGATGCACCGGCCCGTGTCCGCCGCCCACCGCCAGTTCATGAGCGTGGGCGATGGCGGCGAGCAGCCACTGGCGCGCGTCGCGCACGGCGGCTTCCACGGGGTGCAGGGCCCGGGCGCGCTGCGGCAGCAGCGCGGCGATGGCGGAACTGAGCGTGCAGCCGGTGCCGTGGGTGTTGGGCGTGTCGATGCGCGGCGCAGGCAGTTCGACCATGCGGTCGCCGTCGAACAGCAGGTCCACCACCTCGCTGCCCGGCAGGTGGCCGCCCTTGAGCAGCACCCAGCGCTCGCCGCTGTGCGGCAGCAGGTCGCGCAGGCGTTCGGCGGCGCGGTACATTTCCTTCACCGATTCCGGCGCGCGCGCTTCCAGCAGCACGCCGGCTTCCGGCAGGTTCGGGGTGATCACCCGGGCGAGCGGCAGCAGGGCCTCGCGCAGCATGGCGATGGCCTTCTTCTCCAGCAGGGTGTCGCCGCTCTTGGCCACCATCACCGGGTCCACCACCACGTTGGCGGCCTGCCAGTGGTGCAGGCGGTCGGCCACCGCGGCGGTGACTTCCGCGCTGCCCAGCATGCCGATCTTGGTGGCGTGGATGGCCACGTCGGCGAACAGGGTGTCGATCTGCAGGCGCAGGAAATCGGTGGGCGGCACATGCACGCCGGTGACCGCCCGGGTGTTCTGCGCGGTGAGCGCGGCGACCACGCCGCAGCCGTAGGCGCCAAGCGCGGAAAAGGCTTTCAGGTCGGCATGCACGCCGGCGCCGCCGGACGGGTCGACGCCGGCGATGGACAGCGCGTTGGGAATGGTGGAATTTGAGGCCGAAGCCGGGGAACGTGCCGCGTTCATCGCCGGCCCTCCCGAATGGGCGCGGGCAGGCCGCGCGGGTTGGCGGATGACGGCGCGCTGGCCGGCGGACGAAGCAATGGATGCAATGCGGACATGGACTCGTTTCCCTACGCCGGTGTGACCCGGATCAGGTTCCAAGGGACTCTCTCAGCCCGCCGCGCGACGGCGGGCACCCCCAACGGTAGCGGGGCACGATACTGGATGGACGGGGTGAAGGCAAGCCGGCGGATCCGTGAAAATATGTGCTTCGTGCTCAAGCCCGGCGCGTCGCGGCCGAAGGTAGACCTGACCGTGGCCATGAACCGGACCCTCTCATGACTTCGCAACGCTTTCCGGCACTGCGCCGGACGACCTTTCTGCTGCTCCTCGCGGGCGCCGTGCAGGCGCCGCCGGCGCTGGCCGACGACTGGGCGGTGGTGATGCGCGACCGCGACCGCCGCGTGGAAATCGACCGCTCGACCATCATCCAGTCCGACGGCGGCACCAAGGTGGCCTGGGGGCGCCTGGTGGCCTCGGCCGAGGAGGCCGCCAAGATCGGCTACACCACGGTCAAGGCGCTCAACCGCTACGATTGCAACAACCGGGGTTTCCAGACCGTCCGGCGCGTCTACCTCGACAGCGAGAACCGCATCCTGCGCGAGGAAACCGTGGTCGACCAGAGTCTGGTGATGGTGGCGCGCAACAGCGTGGATGAACGCATGTGGCGCGAGGTGTGCCGCCCGCCGACCATGGGCGATCTGGCCCAGGTGGCCGCGCAGGCCGACCGCGCCGTTGCTGCGGCGACTGCCAATCCACCGGCCGCCGGGCGCGCGCACGCGGCGGCGAATCCAGCTGGCGGCGTGCAGGTCCGCCCCGCCAGCGTGCAGGAAAGTGGCGGGGGGGCGGACGTGATCGAGCGTGCCATCCTCGCCCGCGCCGAGCCGGCCGCCGCTGCGCCGGCACCCGTGCCCGCCACGTCGGCCGCGCCACCGGCACCCGCGCGCAGTGGGGCATCCGCTGCGCCGCGCGCGTCTGCCGCACCCGCTGCACGGTCCGCGCCTGCTTCACCGTCCGCACAACCGGCGGCCCAGGCGGAGCGCGCCGCCACGCCGACGATGCTGACCGTGGAATCCGGCTGGTCCTACGACGGCGCCACCGGCCCGGAAACCTGGGGGCGCCTGCGTGCCGACTGGAGCGCGTGCGCGGAAGGGCACCGCCAGTCGCCGATCGATCTGCGCGACGGCATCGCGGTAGACCTGGAGCCGGTGCGCTTCGATTTCCGCCAGACCCGTTTCCGCGTGGCGGGCACGCGCAACAATCTCGTCGTGCGGGTCGGCGACGGCATGGGCATGGAGGTGCGCGGCGAGCGCTACGAACTGGAAAGCCTGCAGTTTCACCGCCCTTCGGAAATCCTCGTGGACGGGCGTGCCAGCGACATGGCCGCGCATTTCCATCTGCGCGCGGCGGATGGCCGGCGGGCCGTGCTGGCGGTGCCGCTGGAGCGCGGCGAACAGGCCAATCCGGTGCTGCAGGCGGTGCTCAACAACCTGCCGCTGGAGCGTGGCGAGCACTACATGCCGGCGGAGAGCATCGACCTCTCGGCGCTGCTGCCGGAAAGCCCGGCGCACTACCTGTTCATGGGTTCGCTCAGCCAGCCGCCGTGCACCGAAGGCGTGCTGTGGGTGGTGATGAAGCAGTCGCTGCCGCTGTCCGGCGAGCAGTTGACGATCTTCTCGCGGCTCTACGAGCGCAACGCCCGGCCGGTGCAGCCGGCGAACGATCGTATGCTGCTGGAGTCGCGCCACTGAAGCGGAGCGCCGGCGTCTGCCTGCCGGCTCAGTGATGTTCGGGATCGGCGAGCGGCAGTTCCAGCCTGAAGCGCGCACCCTGCCCGGGCTCGCCGGGCAGCAGGCGGATCTCGCCGCCATGCTGGCGGATCAGCTCCCGGCACAGATGCAGGCCGATGCCGGCGCCGGGGCGGCCCAGCGCGCTGGGTGAGCGGTAGTACTTCTCGAAGATGCGCGGCCGATCCTCTTCCGCCACGCCGTCGCCGCGGTCGCTCACGGTGATCCAGGCATGCCCGTCGCCACTTTCCAGGGAGACGGTGACCGGCTCCGTGGCGGGCGAGTATTTCAGCGCGTTATCCACCAGATTGGCCACGGCGATGCCCAGCAACTGGGGGTCGTGATGGACGGGCACCGGTTCCGCCGGCAGCTGCAAGTGAATGCGTGGCGTGCTGCGTCCGCTGCCATAGCGCGTCCATAGCGCCGTGCGCAGATCTTCCGTGGTGCGCTGCAGGCGGGCGCCCGCGGATGCCAGGCGTTCCTCGGTGAGGCAGTTTTCCAGTACGTCGATCATGCGTACCACGCTGCGCCGGATGCGCGCCGCGCGCGGCGCGTTCTCGTCATCCGCCGGCAGGGTGTCGGCCATGCCCTGGGCTGCGGCGTCGATGACCGCCAGCGGCGTGCGGAACTCGTGGGAAATCATGGAAAGGAACTGGCGCTGCATCTGCTGCGCGTCGCGCTCGCTCTTCAGGGCCATCGACAGGCGTCCTTCCGTTGCCATGCGTTCGGTGATCTCACGCTGCAGCCTGGCGTTGCTCAGGTTCAGTTCGCGGGTGCGTGCCTGCACCCGTTCTTCCAGTTCCGTTTCGGCGCGGCGTGCGGTGCGCAGCGCGGAGTCCTGCGCGCGCATGCGGCCGCGTTGCGCCCGCCATGCCCGCCGGGCCAGCAGCAGGTTGAGCAGCACCAGATGGATGAAGGCGCCGATATTGGGCAGGTGATCGGCCAGCGGAATCGGGATCGGCAGGCCGGTGTTGCGCAGGATGGTGATTGCCACCCCCAGCTGGAGCGGGAGCAGGGCGATGGCGTAGAGGCGTACGCTGCGGTGCCGGAACAATGCGTGCAGGCTCACGAAGGTGAGCAGGGGGAGCAGCACCAGGGCCAGCGCGTCGGCGATCTCGGCGGAGGGGAAATGCCGGCTGAACGGCGTCAGCAGGGCGATCAGCCCGAATGCCGCAGCCAGCCAGCAAAGGATGCGGTACAGGTGGCGGTAGTACAGACGCATCCGGAACGCGCTGATCATGAACAGGCTGAACATTGCGGCGGCCGCTGCATAGGTGGTGTTGCTCAGCAGCAGGATCAGGCCTGGAGAATCCGGCAGCAGGAATTGTGCGCCGTAGCCGCCGACGAGCAGGCTGAAAGCCGCCGTGCATGCCAGTGCCAGTCCATAGCGCAGGTGCACCGGGTCGCGCAGATGCGTCCAGAACATGATGTTGATCACCACGGCCAGCAGCATCATGCCCAGATACAGGCCGTACATCAGGTACTCCATGGAAATCATGCGGCTCATGCCGCCGGGCTGCAGCACCAGGATGTCCGCTGCTGCGGGCCAGTCGGACTCCATGCGCAGATGGAGCATCTCGCTGCCTTCGGCGGGCAGGTCGATGGAGAAGGCGAATCCCCGGTAAGGCAGTTCGCGGGCGGAGAACGGCAACGCCGCCCCCTGGGTGGCGACCGTGTGCTGCGCCGGCGTGCCCCGGGCCAGCTCCACAACGCTCAGATAGGGTGGCAGTACGGCGAGGATCCAGTGTTCCGGCGACTGGGGCGCGCGCTGCAGACACAGGCGCAGCCAGACCGTGCTGTCGGGCGTGAGCGCGGAAATCGGGCTGCTTACCGGGGTGAAGGCCGAGGAGGGCAGCGCCATGACGTCTTTTGCTTCGAGCTGCCGGCCCGGGTCGACCAGCATCAGCAGCCGTCGGCCGATATCCGCCGGGCGTTCGAGGCCTTCATCCGCGTGCAGGGAATAGGGTTCGCAGCGTTCGTCCTGGGCATGGGACGTGGTGGCGGCCAGCCACCCGCACAAGGCAAAGAAGAACCAGGGCAGGCTTCTGCGGCGCCAGTCAATTTTTGTTACCAATGCCCTCATAGGCCGATTTGATTCCACGAACGGGATATGCTGCATCGCGAATTGTATCGGACCCAATGCCCTCCGCCGGCAACCGGTGGACACGGATTGAGCATGAGTGAACAGATCGGCAGCGGAATCGAAGTATGCATCGTCGAGGACGATGAAGACCTCCGCGAGGAAATCTCGCTGGCACTGCGCCGCATGGGCTTTGGGGTCCGTGCGCTCGCCGGTTCGCGCGACCTGTACCTGGCGCTCCTGCAGGCACCCTGCGATGTGCTGGTGCTCGATCTCAATCTGCCCGGTGAGGATGGCTTCACCATCATCGAGCGGCTCAGGGGGCTGCTGTCGGCGGGCATCCTGGTGCTCACCGCGCGCAGCGGTACCGACGATCTGGTGCGTTGCCTGACCAGTGGCGCGGATGCCTATCTGGTCAAGCCGGTGGATTTCCGCGAACTGGCCGCCAATATCGTCAGCCTGAGCCGGCGGGTGCGCGAGGCGCACCCCTCCTCCGCCCCCGCCATGCCCACCGTGCTCACCTGGCAGCTCGCGGGCGACGGCTGGAGTCTGGTGGGGCCGCAGGGCCGGCGGGTGGCGCTGACCGCTTCCGAGCGCATCCTGCTCCAGCTTCTTTTCGAACAGGCCAATACCGCGGTGCGGCGCGACGTCATCATCTCGGCCCTGGGTCACCAGCCCGACTACTACCTCGACCACCGGCTCGACATGCTGGTCAGCCGCCTGCGCCGCAAGGTGCAGGAGGCCGTCGGCACCCCGCTGCCGCTCAAGGCCGTGCGTGGTGTGGGTTTCATGCTGTCGCCGCGCGAGCACTGAGCGCCGCTGCTCCCGCCTTTTCTTCCCTTTGTGCCTGTTTTCCGCCCGCGTTGCGCGAGGCGGCTCGATGGCATGCACTTGTCTTGATGCCCAGCAGCCTTGTTCGCCCCTGGGAGTGTGTCGGTGAAAAGTTGTTAAACCATTCTCATCAAATGGATAAATGGGTGCATAAGGTGATTTTCTTGTGAGTAATTGGTTAGTAAGCGCTTGATTTGTTAGTGTTTGTGATGGAGTCCTCTCCTCTTTTTCCCTAGATTCGCCCCGGGTATTCCAGATATTGCAGTGCGGCAGGCGCGTTCTCGTCCGCCCGGACACACGGGGCGGTTCGCGCAGTGGCCAAGGGGACGGGGCATCATCATGAAAGAGGTCATCAGGAGCGGGCGGTCGTGGTGGGCGCGCGCGTGGCGAGGCTGCCTGGTGGGTGGCGTTGCGGGGATGCTGGGCCTGGGCGCCAATGCCGCGCTGGCGCAAACGGCCGATCTCGTGCTCAACCACACGGTCGACCCGGTCAACGTGAGTGCCACGCAGGCGCTGACGATCACCCTGCGGGTGACCAACAACAGCCTGGTCAACGCCTCCCATGGTGTGCGGCTGGTGGATATCCTGCCGGAGAACGCCGCCTACGAGAGCTATACCAGCACCCCGGACCTCGGGAACGTCTGCGTCCACAGCGGTGAGGCGGCCGGCGGCACGCTGACGTGCGAGCTGGGTTCGCTCGGGGCGCAAGAGGAAATCCGCGTCGAGATCGTCGCGCGCATCGCCCAGTCCACGCCGACTTCCGTCTCGAACAGCGCCGAGGTGAGCTCGGACACCACCGATCCTCAACCGGGCAACAACCAGAGTTCCATTCCCATCACGGTTTCCCAAGGCGCCGACCTCGAAATGCAACTGACGGGCAACTCGTCCACGGTGCTGTCGGGCGGCACGCTGAGCTATACCGCTGCCGTGGTCAACCACGGTCCGGACGCCGCGAGTGGGGTGACGGCGGCGATCACCCTGGCGGACCATTTCCAGCGTACCGGCAGTCTGCCGGCGGGCTGCTCCCAGGCCGGACAGGTGGTGACCTGCGTGCGCGGTAGCGCGCTGGGGGTCGGGCAAACGTGGTCCATCGGCAACATCACGGGCCAGGTGACCCTGGTCGGCGGCAGTGATCTCTCTTCCAGTGCCGCAGCCAGTTCGACGCTCACGGATGGCCTGCCCGACAACAATACCAGGTCGGTGGCCACGCAAGTGCTGGCGGGCACGGACGTCAGCGTGACGATGAGCCGTACCGGCGGGAGCCCGTTGATCCTCGGCGATGAATTCCAGATTCGCCTCCAGCCTGTATACAGCGGGGGCCAGCCGCAGGGGCTGAGCATGACGGCCGAAATCTCTCCGGCGTTCGAGATTCTCGGGTTCGGTAATCTCAACGGCTGGAACTGCTCCGTTGCCGGCCAGCAGGTTCAGTGCACCCGCGCGAACGGCGGCGGGGCGGACGGCGCCTACAACCACGCCATCGGCCAGGTGCAGGTCAATGTACGGGCCATCGGCTCCGGCACCAACCTGCCCAACAGCGTCATCATTTCGGCCGCGAGCCCGGACGAGGCGAATGCAGCCAACAACAGCGCCAACCTGCCGATATCGGTCGAGGAGCCCGCGCTGACCCTCAACGCGGTCAAGACCGGGCCGGCTGAGCCTTATCACCGGCCCGTGGTCAACGGAGCGACCTTCGAATACGGGCTGCGCGTGCAGAACGCCAGCAACATCGCCTACGCCGGCACCTTGACGATGACCGACGTGATTCCGGCGGGGCTCGAGGTCACCGCGATTACGGAAAACGGGTGGTCGTGCTCGCCGAGTACGCTGGTCGGTGACGGTTCCACCCCCATCATCTGCGAACGGACCTACACCGCGGGAGCCCCCCTCGCGGCGGAAAGCGACACCCCCGAGGTCAGGCTGACGGTGCGGGCCACCCAGGCGGGCACCTATTTCAACCAGATGACGCTCAGCGAATCGTCGACCGGCTACCCGGCGAACACGGGCACCGTGCTGGCGAGCGCGCCCGCGATCCATGCGTCCACCGATTCCCACGACCTGAGCATCGTCAAGACCGGGGACGCCACCGTCGTGGCCGGCGATGTGCTGGAGTACAAGCTGGAGATCGTCAATAGCAGTGCGACGACGGCGCTGGACGTCCGCGTGACCGACACGTTTAGCGAGTTGTTTACCGGCGGCGGGGCGGGTGTGAACGGGTTTGAAGGGGCCTCGGTCGTTTCCGGCCTCGCCACCGGCGCTTCCTGCGAGAACGCAGGAAGCGCCAATGTTGGCAACCGTATCCTGAGCTGCGGTTTCGCAAGCGTTCCCCAATGTACCCAGGGCAGCAATTGCCCGGTCATCACCGTCCTGGTGCGGCCGCTGGGCAGCGCCACGGGGAACAATCTGTCTCGCGTCAACACCGCGACGGCCCATGCCTACGGCTCTTCGGAAAGCAACTACACCAACAACTCGGATTCGCACACCACCACCGTCACGCCGCTGGCGGACGTCACGGTGACGAAGAACCATGCGTTCACCGAGCATCCGGATCAGCCCGGCAGCATTCCGGCAGGCACTGAACTGACGTATACGGTCACCGTGACCAACCTGCTGGCGGGCGCATCCGGGGCCGCCAGCGTGCAGATGGTCGATACGCTGCCGGCGAATGTGACCTACCTGTCGACGCAGACCTCCGCGGGAAGCTGCAGCGCCCAGGCGAGTCCGGGCGACACGATCGTTACCGGGAGCAATGACCAGGTGACGTGCTCCTGGGCCTCCATCCCCCGCAATGGATCGCACGCGGTCACCATCAAGGTACGGCCGAATCACGGTACGCAGGGCGACACGCTGACCAACGCGGCCGTGGTCAGTACGACCACGCCGGAAATTTCCGGCCATGCAAGCAATTCGACGACCCTGGATACGCCGGTGGCCAACGCCCGGGTCGATCTGCAGGTCACGCAAAGCGACTCCCCCGACCCAGTGACCGAAGGATCGGAAGTCACCTACACCCTGACGGTGCGCAACAATGGCCCGTCGGTGGCGGAAGGCGTGACCCTGTACGATTTCCTGCCGACCGAGGGACTGAGCTTCAAGTCGGTAACGCCACCGTCGGGTACCACCTGCTCGACTGCGCCGGGCGAAGGGGCTTTCGGCAGCGGCACTCCGCCGGCCGATCCGGGGGCGCTGAACGGTGCCTGGAACGCGAGTCTGGGCAATGCGGATCTGATCTGCGAACTCGGCCTGTTCCAGGTCAACGATAGCAAGACCGTCACGGTGGTGTTCACCGCCGAGCAGAAAGGCGTGTGGCCGAACCGTCTGGCCATCGCACGTTCCGATGAGCACCGCTCATCGATTGCGGACCCGGTGCCGGCCAACGACTTCCACGGTGAGAACACCACGGTGCGCAGCCTGGCCGACATGGCGGTGAGCAAAACCGTCGATCCGGCCATTGTGTCGCTGCGCCAGCCGTTCGATTTCACGGTTGACGTGACGAACAACGGCCCCGGCACGGCGTACGCCGCCGCATTGAGCGACACGCTGCCGGCGGGCATGAAGCTGACTGACGCGCCGACGATTCAGGTCATCAGCGGCACGTTCGATCCGCCGGTACCCAGTTGCTCCGTTACCGCCGGTGACGGGGGGTTCACCTGCGATCTGGGCGACGTGCCGATCAACGCCAGTGCGCGCGTCACTGTTCCCGTGCTCGTGGATGAATGGCCGGCCGGCGTTTCCGGCACGCAGACGGTATTGACCAATACCGCCGTGGTCAGCGTGGACCCGGATCAGACCGTCGATAACGTCACATCCAACAATTCCGACGACGCGTCCGTCACCGTGCAGCGTTCCAGCATCGCTGGCCGGGTCTATGAAGACAGCAACTTCAACGGCGCATACGGCGCCGGCGAACCCGGCATCCAGGGCGTCCAACTGCGCCTGACCGGCACCGACGTCCACGGCAATGACGTCGACGTCACCACCACCACGGCGGCCAACGGCACCTTCACCTTCCAGAACCTGTCCCCGGCCGACGTCGACGGCTACACCATCACGCAGACACAGCCGACGGGCTGGCTGGACGCCTACGAGACCGTCGGTACAGCCAACGGCTCTGCGGCGAATACCGGTTTCGACGGCACGCCTGAAAACAACCGCATCACCGCCATTCCACTCGCCGCCAACACCGCCGCCACCGGCTACAACTTCGGCGAAGTGCGCGCCGGCAACCTGGAAGGCTGGGTGTTCGTCGACGGCAATGCCAACGGCACGCGCGATGCGGGCGAAACCGCCGGCCTGCCCGGCCTGACGGTGCGGCTGGCGGGGACCGACTACACCGGGGCAGCGGTGGACACGACGGTGCAGACCGCCGTTGCCGGACATTATCTGTTCGAAAACGTCCTGCCCGGCACCTACACCGTGACCCAGGTGGACCTGCCGGGCGGCATGACCTACACCGGCACCCAGGTCGGCACGGTGAACACGAATCCGTCCGGCGCGCTGGACGGCGGCGGCCCGCCGCAGGGCGTGCAGAACATCGCGCTGCTCTCCAACGGTTCCGGTACCAACTACAACTTCGGCTGGAGCGGCCAGGGTCTGGGCGGGCGGGTGTACGTCGACCTCGACAAGAGCGGCGTGCACAGCGCCGGAGACCGGCCGCTGGCCGGGGTGACGGTCACCCTGTCCGGCACGACGGCGGGCGGGCTGAACGTATGCGACGCGATCTCGCCGCAGCCTTGCACCACGACCACGGCTGCCGACGGCACCTACAATTTCCCCAACCTGCCGGCCAGCAACGGTAGCGGCTACACGCTGACCCAGCAGGCGCAGACCGTGGGGGTCCTGCGGGACTACAGCGCAGGCCCGATCAATGTGGGCAACGTCAACGGCGGGCCGGTCGGTTCGGTGGGCGCCAATGCGATCACCGGCGTGGTCATCGGCGTGGGCGAGAGCGGGGCCGGCTACGACTTCGGCCACCTGGCCGGCTCGCTGTCCGGCACGGTCTGGCACGACCAGGACCGCGACGATACGCGGGACGCCGGCGAACCCGGCCTGGCCGGCGTGACGCTGACGCTGAGCGGCACGACGCAGCACGGCCTGGACGTGTGCACGGTCATCGGCGCCGCCGCATGCACGGTGCAGACCAATGCCGACGGCAGCTACAGCTTCCCCAACCTGCCCGCGAGCGGCGCCGGCGGCTACACGCTGGTGCAGACCCAGCCGGTGGACTATCTGGCGAGCGTCACCTCGCCGGGCAGCGCCGGCGGCACGGCAGGTGAATCCGCCGGCAACCGGCAGGTGAGCGGCATTGCACTGGGTGTCGGGGAGGACGGTACGGACTACCTGTTCGGCCACGTCACCGGCAGCCTCAGCGGCTACGTCTACCACGACCACGCGGCGGACGGCACGCGCGACCCCGGCACCGATACGGGCCTGGCGGGCGTGACGGTCACGCTGTCGGGCACCACGGGCTCGGGGGCGGATGTGTGCGCCTTCATCGCGCCCGCCAGCTGCACCGCGACCACCGACGCCAATGGCCGCTACGTCTTCCCGACGCTGCCCAACGGCACCTACACCCTGACCCGCGGCCCCGCGCCGGAGCACTACCAGGACAAGTGCGCGGCGCCCGGCCTGCTGCCGGACGCTTCGGCGCACGCCGACTGCACGGCGCCGGGCCACACGCCGCAGGTGATCCCCTCCGTGCCGTTCGCGGTCGATCCGGCCGAGGCCGAGGCGCACACCGAGTTCAACTTCAGCCTGGTCAAGCCGGCCAGCATCGGCGGGCGGGTCTACCTGGACGTGGATGACAACGGCGAGTACGACCCCGGCGAAGAGCAGGGCGGGGTGACGGTGACCCTGACCGGCATCGACGACCAGGGCAACCCGGTCAATGAGTCCGTGACCACCAACCCGGACGGCACCTACGCATTCACCAACCTGCGGCCGTCCGGCCCGGGGGGCTACACCATCGAGCAGACGCAGCCGCCCGGCTACGGCGAGTTCACCGACAACGGCAACTTCCCCGGCACGGTGAATGGCGTCCCGAGCGGCACGTCGGACGGCCCCAACCGGATCACCGGCGTGGTGCTGCCTTCCGAAGGGGGCGAGGGGGTCGGCTACGACTTCCGCGACCAGCCTTCCTCGTTGCGCGGCTTCGTCTACCTGGACGTCAACGATGACGGCGCCAAGGGCTCCGGCGAGCCGGGGCTGGCGGGCGTGACCGTGCATCTGAGCGGCACCGACGCCAATGGCGACCCGGTAGAGCGGACGACGACGACCGCAGCGGACGGCGCGTTCGAATTCACCGGCCTGCGCAGCGGCACCTACATGCTGCAGCAGGACCATCCGGCCGGGTATCTGGACGGCCGGGAGACGGCCGGCACGATCAGCGGCGTTCCGGTCGGCAGCGTCGACAACACCGCTTTCGGTCCCCAGCCCGAATACAACCGCATCACCGCCATCACGCTGGGCCTGGCCGAACACGGTGTGGACTATCTGTTCGGCGAGGGCGGCGGCTTCATCACCGGCCATGTGTACGTCGATGCCAACGACGACGGCCAGATGGGCGGCGGCGAAGCGGGGCTGGCGGGCGTCGTCGTGTACATCGAAGGCACCATCGACGGCGGTGCGGATTTCGCCACCTCGCGGGGCTGCTCCGTCACGCCGGCCAACTGCCAGGCGACCACCGGCGCGGACGGTTCCTTCCGCTTCGACGGCATTCCGCCCGGGACCTACCAGCTCCGCAAGATGCAGGAGCAGGTCAACCTGCTCTACGAGACCGGCGGCCATCCGGACTACCGCGACGGCCGGGAAACCACCGGGGTGGCCGGCGGCACGGTGAACAACGAGCACTTCGGCTCGCAGCCGGTGTTCAACACCATCGCGGACATCGCCGTGACCCCCGCCAACCTGGCGGCCCACAACGGCGAGATCGGCGGTTACCTGTTCGGCGTGGTGCCGCAGGCGCCGGCCTCCGGCCCGCTGGCGGTGGTGCCGCCGGTGGTCAGCGGCTACGTCTATCTGGACGTGAATCACAGCCGGGTCCGTCCGGACGATCCGCAATCCGATTCCCGCGTGGAGGGGTGGACGGTGACGCTGACCGGGCAGAACCTGCTGACCGGCCAGGATGAAACCATCTGCCAGGTGCAGACCAACGCATTCGGTTTCTACCGCTTCGACAACGTCGAATGCCATGCGGCGGGCTTCACCCAGTGGGCCAACGGCCTGCCGGTCAGCGACGGCACCGCCTACGGCAATTTCTCGATCTCCTTCCAGGGCGAGAACGGCATCACCACGTTGCCGCAATCGGGCGGCCAGGCCGGCCAGGTGGATGGGGCCAGTGCGCGCATCATCAACCTGACGCTGCCGCCGGGCGCGGACATCGTCGAGCAGAACCTGCCGCTGGACCCGTCCGGGGTGGTGTATGACGCCATTACCCGCGAGCCGGTGCCCGGCGCGGTGGTGACGCTGCTCAGCGGCGGCACCCCCGTACCCGAGGCGTGCCTGGTGGGCGGCAACCCGGTGGTCACCGGGGCGGACGGCTTCTACGAGTTCTGGATCTTCGCCGGCGCCGGTTGCCCCGGCAGTGGCGAGTACACCATCGAGATCGGTTCTCCGCCGGGCTACGCGCCGGGGCCGTCGACGATGATCCCCGCGCAGACGGTACCGCTGACGCCGGGGTTCGGCGGCGTTCATCCGGTGCAGCCGCAACTGACCGCGCCGGGCGCGAGCGAAGACACCACGCACTACATGGTGTTCCAGCTCACGCTCACCGGAGACCCGGCGACCAGTTCGTCGAACGTGGTGAACAACCACATTCCGCTCGATCCGCTGCTGGGCGGGGCGATCCGCATCGTCAAGACCACCCCGCTGGTCAACGTGAGCAAGGGGCAGGCGGTGCCCTACACGATCACCGCGACCAACACGCTGTCCGCGCCGTTGCACAACATCGCGGTGACCGATCAGATTCCCGCGGGTTTCCGCTACCGCAGCGGCAGCGCTTCGGTGCGCGATGGCGATGCGGTGGGCTTCGTGCCCGTCGAACCCGCGGTCAACGGGCGCCTGCTGAGCTGGGCCGGGCAGACCTTCCTGCCGGGCGAGACGAAGACGTATCGCCTGGTGCTGATGGTCGGCGCGGGCGTCGGCGAGGGTGAGTTCACCAACAATGCGTGGGCGATCAACACCCTGGCCAGCGAGCGGGTCTCCAACATCGGCCAGGCCACCGTGCGCATCATCCCCGACCCGTTGTTCGACTGCTCGGACATCATCGGCACGGTGTTCGACGACCGCAACGCCAACGGCTACCAGGATCAGGGCGAGCCGGGCATTCCCAACGTGCGGGTGGTCACCGCGCGCGGTCTGCTGGTGACCACCGACGCGGAAGGCCGCTTCCACGTGCAGTGCGCGGACATTCCGCAGCGCGACCGGGGCAGCAACTTCGTCATGAAGCTCGACGAACGCACCCTGCCGTCCGGCTTCCGGGTGACGACCGAGAACCCGCGCGACGTGCGGGTGACGCGCGGCAAGATGGTCAAGCTCAACTTCGGCGCCACCATCCACAAGGTGTACCGCATCGAGCTGGATGCACGCGCCTTCGCCGCCGACGGCGACGGACTGCTGCCCGAATGGGCGGATCGCCTGGCCCAACTGGTGCCGGCCATGCTGGAACGCCCGAGCGTGGCGCGCCTGGCCTACGCCACCGGCGAGGAGGGCGAGGGTGTCGCCAAGCGCCGCCTGAAGGCCCTGGAAGGCGAACTGCTGCGCCTGTACCGCGAGCACGAGCGCCGCGACGGCAAGGAGGACAGACCCCCGTTAATTGTGGAACACGAAGTCATGGGCGCCGTGCTGCGCGCCGAAGGAGGCCGGCAATGAAGCGCCCCGCGATGAACCTGAAGCGTTCGGTGGCCGCCACGCTGGCCGCCCTTGGAGCCCTGGCCGCCGCGCATGCCGCAGCGCAGGAGGAACACCCCGGCAAGCGCATCGACAACGCGCGCAGCGAAAGCCGCGCGGTGCCCGCGCCGGGTGAATGGCAGCCGGTGATTGCGTACGAACTGCCGTCCTCGGTTTCGCGTGCCGATGCGCAGGCCATGCTGGCCGCGCAGGCGCCGGCCGAGCCGCCGCAGATGGCCGAGACCCTGTCCGAAAGCGGCATCGGCGCGCTGTTCGAATCCGGCCAGGCCGATCTGCTGCCGGCCGCGCGCAGCGCGCTCGACGCGCTGGCCGCGCGGGTGCAGGACAAGCAGGCCCTGCGCATGCGCGTGGTCGGCCATGCCGACACCCAGCGCCCCAGTGCACGTACCCGTGCGCGCTTCGGCAACAACCAGGGGCTGTCGGAAGCGCGCGCGCTGGTGGTTGCGCAGTATCTGCGCGAACGCATCGGCCTGCCCGCCGACGCGGTGGAAGTGCGCGGCTACGGCGACGAACGCCCGGTGGCCAGCAACGACAATGAAGAAGGCATGGCACAGAACCGCCGCGTGGAAATCGCCGTGTGGCATACCCCGCTGGCGGCGCCCGCGCCGCGCGTGCCGGGGCCGTGCGAGGCCGATGGGCAGACTGATCTGCCCTTCCGCGTCACCGTCGATGGCCAGCCGCTGGCCGCCGGCGAGGACATCAACGAGGCCGACCGCCAGCGCTGCGTCGACGTGGCCCTGGCCGGCGCCGACATCCAGGTGAAGTACGACAGCCTGGCGGCCAACCCGGCGCTCAACGTGTGGCCCACCACCGAGGTGGCCCTGCAAGGCGAAACCGTGCGCTTCGCCGGATGGACCAACTACGCCGCGTGGATCCGCAAGGCCGAGGTGCGCGTGTTCCGCCACGACGAACGGCCCACCGCCACGCCGCTCGCGGTGCTGCCGCTGGCCTGGGGCGAGACCGCCGAATGGCTCGTGCCCACCGGCTCCACCGACGGCTACCGCTACCTGCTGCGGGTGTATGACGAACAGGGGCGCTACGACGAGACCGCCGAAAAGTACCTGGAGGTGGTGGCCCGCCGCCGCCCGCACGACGACCTCGACAGCGAGGCGCGCGAGGCATTGGTGGGCTGGGGCGAGAACGCCCTGTCGCTGCGCAACATCCCGGTGCGCGGCGGCACCATCACGGTCAGCGGGCGCGACGTGGCGCCCGGCAGCACTGTGCGCACGCTGGGCATGACCGTGCCGCTGGGCGACAACGGGCGCTTCGTCGAACGCCAGATCCTGCCCGCCGGCCCGCATGGCGTGGAAGTGCAGGTGAGCGGCCCGGACGGCGACGTCGCCAGCTTCCGCCGCAACGTGTCGATTCCCACCGACGACTGGTTCTACATCGCCATCGCCGACCTCACCGTGGGGCGCAATGTGGTCAACCACCGCGACCGCGCCGAACTGGTCACCGGGGACGACCGCACGTACCGCAACGAAACCTACATCGACGGGCGCGGCGCCTTCTACCTGAAGGGCAAGATCAAGGGCGAATGGCTGCTCACCGCCGCCGCCGACACGCGCGAACAGCCCTTCGAGCACCTGTTCACCAACTTCACCTCCAAGGACCCGCGCTACCTGCTGCGCAACATCGACCCGGACGCCTACTATCCGGTGTACGGCGACG
Organism: Pseudothauera nasutitermitis; assembly: GCF_004801295.1. GTDB lineage: Bacteria > Pseudomonadota > Gammaproteobacteria > Burkholderiales > Rhodocyclaceae > Pseudothauera > Pseudothauera nasutitermitis. The sequence goes on along the minus strand of NZ_SSOC01000008.1, from coordinate 177,373 downwards.
ACAGCACCACGGTGGATGACGCGCCCACCCAGGGCAAGTTCTACGTGCGCCTGGAGCGCGGCGACTCCCACGTGATGTGGGGCAACTTCCAGACTGCATGGACCGGCAGCGAACTGGTGCAGTACTCGCGCGGCCTGTACGGCGCGCGCGGGCGCTACGTCTCGGAGGCCGCCACCGGCTTCGGCGAACGCCGCACGCGCGCCGAACTGTTCGCCGCCGATCCCGGCACGCTGGGCGCGCGCCAGGAATTCCGCGGCACCGGCGGCTCGCTGTACTACCTGCGCAACCAGGACATCACCCAGGGCTCCGAGCGCATCTGGGTGGAAGTGCGCGACCGCGATTCCGGCCTGGTCATCGAGCGCCGCCAGCTCACCCCGGCGTTGGACTACGACATCAACTACCTGCAGGGCCGCATCATGCTGCGCGAGCCGCTGTCGTCCACCGGCAGCGCCAGCGGGTTGGTGCATACCTCGGCGATCAGCGGCAACCCGCTGTATCTGGTGACCACCTACGAGTACGTGCCGGGTATGGAGAAGGTGGACAACCTGACCACCGGCCTGCGCGCCACGCACTGGATCAACGACTGGTTCCGCCTGGGCTTCACCGGCTTCCGCCAGGGCGAGGGCGATACCCGCCAGACGCTTTCCGGCGTGGATGTGCTGCTGCGCGCCGGCCAGGGCAGTTCGCTGGCCGTCGAACTGGCGCGCTCCACCGGCGCCGGCAGCCAGACCCTGCTGTCCTCCGACGGCGGCTTCGGCTTCGAATCGCTGACCAGTTCGGGCGGCCAGGCCGACGCCCGGCGCGTGGAAGGCCACCTCGATCTCGCCGATTTCAGCGACAGCGCGCGCGGCCGGGTCGCTGCCTACTGGCAGAAGAAGGACAGCGGCTTCTCCGGCCCCGGCCAGATCGGCCTGGGCGCGGGCGGCGAGGGCATCACCCAGTCCGGCGCCAGCGCGCGGATCGATGTGGGCGAAAGCGGCGAACTGAGCGTCAAGGCCGACCACAGCAAGAGCGACGTGCAACTGCGTTCCACCGCCGAGGTCGGCTACCGCCATCAACTCAACGAGGAATGGGCGGTGGCCGGCGCGGTGCGCCACGACGAGCGCGACCTGCGCACCCAGGGCGTGATCGTCAGCAGCGAACTCTCCGAGGAAGGCGAGCGCACCGACGTGGCCGTGCGCGTCGAATACCAGCCGCTGAAGGAAGACGGCGAGGCCGGCGAGCGCGAGGACTGGGAAGTGTACGGCTTCGTGCAGGGCACCGTGGCCAAGTCCGGCGAGCGCCGCGACAACAACCGCGCCGGCCTGGGCGGGCGCTGGCAGGCCACCGACCGCATCGGCCTGCGCGCCGAGGCCTCCGGCGGCAACGGCGGCACGGGCGGGCTGCTCGGTGCGGATTACCGCATCTCCGACCGCAGCAACGCCTACATGAACTACGTGCTGGAAACCGAGGGCACGGACTACGGCTGGCGCGGCCGCACCGGCAGCCTGGTCACCGGCGCGGACTACCGGGTCAGCGAGCAGGTGCGCGTGTACGGCGAGAACCGCGTCGCCCACGGCGCCGGCCCGCAGGGGCTGACCCAGGCCTTCGGCGTGGATCTGGCGCCCAACGACCGCTGGACCTACGGCCTCAAGCTGGAATTCGGCCGCATCAGCGAACCGCTTTCCAGCGACGTGCGCCGCCGCGCGCTGGGCCTGTCGATGGCCTACAAGGACGCGCAGACCAAGTACGCCGGCAGCCTGGAATACCGCGAGGACAACAACTCCTCCGGCACCGGGCGCACCTGGCTGATGCGCAACACCCTGGGCCACCAGCTCGACCCGGCCTGGCGGCTGATCGGCAAGGCCAACGTCTCGCGCAGCAGCGGCACGCGCGGCATGTTCTGGGACGGCGACTTCCACGAGATCGTCCTCGGCGCGGCCTACCGTCCGGTGGACAACGACCGCTGGAACACGCTGTTCAAGTACACCAACTTCCACAACGTGCCGTCCTCCGGGCAGTTGTCCGCCAGCGGGCGCGACGCCGACTACTCGCAGCGCAGCCAGGTGTTCGCCATCGACACCATCTGGGACGCCCAGCCCTGGCTGTCGCTGGGCGTGAAGTACGGCCTGCGCATCGGCGACATCAAGTTCACCAACCCGGACAGCGAGTGGTTCCGCAGCCGCGCCGACCTGCTGGTGCTGCGCGCGGACTGGCACTTCGTGCGCGAGTGGGACGCGGTGGTGGAATGGCGCAACCTGCGCGCCAAGGAAGCCGAGGACGCGCGCGCCGGCGCCCTGGTGGCGATCTACCGGCACGTCGGCCAGCACGTCAAGATGGGGGTGGGCTACAACTTCACCACCTATTCGGACGATCTCACCGATCTGTCCTACCGCAGCCGGGGCTGGTTCTTCAACGTGCTGGCCACGTTCTGACGGCGCTTCCCGGCGACGGGATGGAGACGGCGGCGCGGCAACGCGCCGCCGTCTTGCCGTTTACACGCGCGGCGTTTCCGCCAGAAAACGCTCCAGCTGCGGATGCGCGGCGAACGCCACGTTGAAGCGCAGCCACGGGCTGGCCTGGGTCTGCGGGCGGAACACCTTGCCCGGCGCCAGCATGATGCCGGCGGCGGCCGCGCGGGTGGCGAGATCCGCCGCGTCGTCCAGGCCGGGCGGGCGCGCCCACACGAACACGCCGCCCTTGGGTTCCAGGAACACCTCCATGCCCACGCGCTCCAGCATGCGCAGACAGGCCTGGGTGGCCTGCGCCAGCCGGCCCTGCAGGCGCTCCACGTACTTGCGGTAGTGGCCGTCGGTGAGCATCTGGTAGGTGAGCTGCTCGTTGAATTCCGACGAGCTCACGCTGGTCAGGGTCTTCACGTCGACGAATTCGGCCGCCAGATCGGCGCGCGCCGCCAGATAGCCCACGCGCAGGCTGCCGGACAGGGTCTTGGAGAAGCTGCCGATGAAGATCACCCGGTTGAGCTGGTCCAGGTTGGCCAGCCGCGTGCTGAGCTGCGGCTGGAAGTCGGCATAGACGTCGTCCTCGATGATGTGGAAGTCGTGCTTCTCGGCCAGTTGCAGGATGCGGAAGGCCTTGGCCGGCGAGAGGTTGCCGCCGGTGGGGTTGTGCAGCGCGGACTGGGTGAACAACACCTTGGGGCGGTGGTGGGCGAGCAGGGCCTCCATCTCCGCCGTGTCCGGCCCATCCGCCAGGCGCGGCACGCCGACCAGCTTGGCGCCCTGCAGACGCAGATTGCCGAAGAAGTTGAAGTAGCCGGGGTCGTCCACCAGCACCGTGTCCCCCGGCTTGATCAGGTGGCGGGCGACGATGTCCAGCGCGCGCGTGGCGCCTTCGGTGAGCACGATCTGCTCGGGCTGCGCGCCGATGCCGTATTCCGCCAGCTTCACCTGCAACTGCTGGCGCAGCGGCAGATAGCCCTGCGCCGTGCCGTAGGCCGCCAGGCGAGCGTCCGCCCGCCGCGACAGCGCGCGCAGGTGGCGGCGCAGGCCTTCGCCGTCCATCCATTCGGCCGGCAGCCACCCGGTACCCGCCTTGATCTGCCCGGGGCGGTCGTCCAGCGCGCGGCGCATCACCCAGGCCACATCCACCGCGCGGTCCACCGGTGCCGGCAGGCGGCTTTCTTCCCGTTCGCGGCGTGGCGCCACATAGAAGCCGGAGCCGCGCCGCGAACGCAGATAACCCAGCGCCACCAGCCGGTCGTAGGCCTCCACCACGGTGAAGCGGCTCACCCCCTGGGTTTCCGCCAGCCGGCGGATCGGCGGCACGCGCATGCCGGGGCGCAGGATGCGGTCCTCGATCTGCGCGCGGATGCCGCCGACGATCTGTTCGACGAGCGGCGTCGGCTGGCCGTGTTCCAGACTCAGTTGCAGCATGGCGGAATCCCTGCTTTCTACGTGGATATTCGATGAATTGTCAGGAAGTGTCTGGTTCATGGATGGTTATTGTCAAGGCGGGCGCATCGGCGTGCTCAAGGAGGCGGGATGATCTCCAGAAAAGAGGTGACAAGGCCCCGCGGGCAGGGATAAATTACCGGCCGGTCAGTAATTAATTCGCTAATTCATGGCTCCCACTTCCAAGCCCACGCGATCCCCCGCGTCCAGCACCGTCCAGCCGGCGGCCAAGGCGCTGCCGCGCCGCCGCCGCAAGGAGGCGCGCCCGCAGGAACTCACCGCGGCGGCGCTCTCGCTGTTCGTCGAGAAAGGCTTCGCGGCCACGAAACTCGAAGAGGTGGCGGCGCGCGCGGGGGTGTCCAAGGGCACGCTGTATCTGTACTTCGACAGCAAGGAAGCCCTGTTCAAGGCAGTGATCGCCGAGGGCATCGTGCCGGCGCTGGAAGAAGGCGAGGCCCTGCTGGCGGAGCATGCCGACGACCCGGTGGCCCTGCTGCGCGAACTGCTCTACGGCTGGTGGGAGCGCATCGGCAATACCGAACTGGGCGGCATCCCCAAGCTGATGATCTCCGAGGCGCGCAATTTCCCGGAGGTCGCCGCGTACTACCATGAAAGAGTGATCCAGCGCGGCCTGCGGCTGATCGGCGACGCGGTGCGCCTAGGGGTGCGGCGCGGCCTGTTCCGCCCGGAGAGCCCGGAGCTGGTCGGCAACCTGTTCATCGCCCCGGTGCTGCATCTGTCGATGTGGCGGCATTCCTTTGCGGCGTGCTGCGCGCGCGATCTGGATGCGGATGCCTTCCTCGCCATCTGGTTCGAACTGTTCATCAACGGGCTCGGCGTGCGGCCGGCGGAGGGCGGGCGATGAAGCATGAATGGTTCGCGGGCATGGCGTTGGTTGCCGCGCTGGCCGGCTGCTCCGGGCCGCCGCCGGTGGAGCCGGCGCCGCGCGCGGTGCTGGTGCGCACCCTGGGTGCCGACGCGGAGGCCGGCCTGCGCATGTATGCCGGCGAGGTGCGCGCGCGGGTGGAGAACGACCTGGGCTTCCGCATCGGCGGCAAGCTGGTCGAGCGCAAGGTGGATGTGGGCGACGCGGTGCGCGCCGGCGATCTGCTCGCGCGCCTGGACGCCGCCGACGTGGCCTTGGCCGCCGCCGCCGCCGTGGCCCGCGTGGAGGCCGCGCGCGCCGATCTGGTGCTGGCGCGCAGCGAACTGAAGCGCAACGAGGAACTGCACGTGCGCGGCTTCATCAGCGCCTCGGCGCTCGATGCCCGGCGTACCGCCGTGGAGGCCGCCGAGGCCGCCGAGCGCGCCGCGCGCGCGCAGGCCGACAGCGCCGCCAACCAGACCGCCTACGCCGAACTGCGCGCCGTCGAGGCGGGCGTGGTGACCGCCGTGATGGCCGAACCGGGCAGCGTGCTGGCGGCGGGGCAGGCGGTGGTGAGGTTCGCCCGCCCGAGCGAGCGCGAGGTGCTCATCCACGTGCCGGAAAGCCGGGTGGCCAATCTGCGCGCCGGCATGCCGGCCACGGTGCTGCCGCTGGCCGGCGCCGCGCGTCCGTATGCGGCGCAGGTGCGCGAGATCGCCCCGGCGGCTGATGCCGCCACGCGCAGCTTCGCCGTGCGGGTGGCGGTGCCGGAGGCCGACGACGGCCTGCCGCTGGGCGCCAGCGCGCGTGTGGCCTTTGCCGGGCAGGCGGCCGGCGCGCTGCGCATTCCGCTGGCTGCGCTCACCGAGCGCGGCGGCCAGCCGGCGGTGTGGGTGGTCGATGACGGCCAGCGCGTCCGCCCGCTGGCGGTGGAAGTGGGCGAATACGCCGAGGACGGTGTGGAGGTGCTCGCCGGCCTGCCGGCGGACGCCCGCCTGGTGGTCGCCGGCGTGCATCTGCTGGTCGAGGGCGAGGCCGTGCGCGCGGTGGACGAGCGCGCGCCGGCAAGCCTGGACGTGCGCCGATGAGCGCCCCGGAAGCAGGCCGCTTCAACCTTTCCGCCTGGGGGCTGCGCCATTCTTCGCTGGTGCTCTACGCGCTGGTGGCGCTGACCCTGATCGGCCTGTATTCCTACACCCGCCTGGGCCAGTCGGAAGATCCGCCGTTCACCTTCAAGGTGATGGTGGTGCGCGCCGAATGGCCGGGCGCGGGCGCGCGGGAGATGGCCGAGCAGGTCACCGACAAGATCGAGAAGAAGCTGCAGGAAGTGGCCCAGATCGACGTGGTGCGCAGCTATTCGCGCCCCGGCGAGGCCATGGTGTTCTTCCTGGTGCGCGATTCCACCCCGCCGGGCCAGATGGCGGAGGTGTGGTACCAGGTGCGCAAGAAGATCGGCGACATCCGCTACACCCTGCCGCAGGGCGTGGTGGGGCCGATGTTCAACGACGAGTTCGGCGATACCTACGGCAATCTCTTCGCGCTGTTCGGCGAAGGGCTGGAGTACGCCCAGCTCAAGCGCTACGCCGACGCGGTGCGCGCCGAACTGCTGCACGTGCCGGACGTGGCCAAGGTGAGCTTCTTCGGCGAGCAGGCGCAGCGCGTGTACATCGAACTGTCCAACGCCCGCCTGGCCACGCTGGGACTCAGCCCGGCGGACATCGCCGGCGTGCTGGCCGCGCAGAACGCGGTGGCCGGCAGCGGCTTCTTCGACACTGCCGACGAGCGTGTATGGCTGCGCCCGGACGGCGCCTTCGACGATCCCGAGGCGATCCGCGACACCGTGCTGCGCGTCGGCGGGCGCAGCATCCGCCTGGGCGACGTGGCCGAGGTGAAGCGCGGCTACGTCGACCCGCCCGCCGAGCGCATGCGCTACATGGGGCGCGAGGCGCTGGGCATCGGCGTGTCGATGCGCGCCGGCGGCGACATCATCGCCCTGGGCCGCCATCTGGACGAAGCGGTGACGCGCATCGAAAGCCAGCTGCCGTTGGGCGTGACGCTGGCCCGCGTGGCCGATCAGCCGCGCGCGGTGCGCGCCTCGGTGGGCGACTTCGTCAAGGTGCTGATCGAGGCGGTGGTCATCGTCATGGGCGTCAGCCTGCTCTCGCTCGGCCTGCGCACCGGCGTGGTGGTGCTGATCATCATCCCCGTGGTGCTGGCGATCACCTTCCTGTTCATGCACCTGTTCGGCATCGGCCTGCACAAGATCTCGCTGGGCGCGCTGATCCTCGCCCTCGGCCTGCTGGTGGACGACGCCATCATCGCCGTGGAGATGATGGCCACCAAGATGGAGCAGGGCTGGGAACGCGTGCGCGCGGCCAGCTTCGCCTACACCTCCACGGCCATGCCGATGCTCTCCGGCACGCTGGTGACCGCCGCCGGCTTCCTGCCGATCGCCACCGCCGCGTCGGCCACCGGCGAATACACGCGTTCCATCTTCGAGGTCACGGTGATCGCGCTGCTGGTCTCCTGGGTGGCCGCCGTGCTGTTCGTGCCCTGGCTGGGCTACCACCTGCTGCCGGACTTCGCCCGCTGGCGCGACCAGCCGGCGCCGCTGGCCCGCGCGGTGGGGCGTTTCTGGCCGCGCGCGGGTGCCTGGCTGGCGGCCCGCGCGCACGCCGCGCACGACCACCAGACCGCCTACCGCTCGCCGTTCTATCAGCGCTTCCGCGCGCTGGTGAACAGCTGCGTGGCGCACCGCTGGTGGGTCATCGGCATCACCGTGGCGCTGTTCGTCGCCTCGCTGGCGGTGTTCGCGCGCTTCGTGCCGCAGCAGTTCTTCCCCGATTCCACGCGGCCGGAGCTGCTGGTCGATCTGCGCCTGGCGGAAGGCAGTTCGCACCAGGCCACCGAGCGCGCGGTGCGCGAACTGGAAGCCTTCCTCGACGGGCAGCCGGGCATCGAGAACTACGTGGCCTGGGTGGGCGGCGGCAGCCCGCGCTTCTACCTGCCGCTGGACCAGCAACTGGCGCAGACCAGCTTCGCGCAGTTCGTCGTGCTCACCCATGGCGTGCCGGAGCGCGAGGCGCTGCGCACGGCCCTGATCCGCCGTTTCGAGGAACAGCCGGCGGTGTTGCGCGGCGTGGTGACCCGGCTGGAGAACGGGCCGCCGGTGGGCTTTCCGGTGCAGTACCGGGTGAGCGGTCCGGAAATCGCGCAGATGCGCGCGGGCGCGCATGAAGTGGCCGCCGCGCTGCGCACGCATGCGGAACTGACCAACGTGCATCTGGACTGGGAAGAGCCCTCCAAGGTGGTGCGCCTGCGCATCGACCAGGACAAGGCCCGTCTGCTCGGCGTGTCCAGCGCCGATCTGGCGCGCCTGCTCGATACCGCCCTGCAGGGCTATACGGTCACCGAGTTCCGCGAGGGCGACGAGACCATCCCGGTGGTGCTGCGCGGCGCGCCCGAGGAGCGCGTGCGCCTGGGCAACCTGACCGACCTGTCGCTGCCCGGCGCGGGCGGACGCGCGGTGCCGCTGGCGCAGTTCGTCACCCCGGAATACGGCTTCGAGGAAGGCGTGCTCTGGCGGCGCAACCGCGTGCCCACGGTCACCGTGCGCGCCTCGCTGTACGGCGCCAAGCAGCCCGCCCAGGTGGTCGCCGAGCTGGCGCCGGAGATGCGCCGCATCGCCGCCGGGCTGCCGCTCGGCTATCGCCTGGAGACCGGCGGCGCGGTGGAGGAAAGCGCCAAGGGCGGCAGTTCGGTGGCCGCCGGGCTGCCGCTGTTCCTGTTCGTCGTGGTCACCGTGCTGATGCTGCAGCTGCAGAGCTTCAGCCGCACCGCCATGGTGCTGCTCACCGCGCCGCTCGGCATGATCGGCGTCACCGCCTTCCTGCTGCTGTTCAACAAGCCTTTCGGCTTCGTCGCCATGCTCGGCACCATCGCGCTGTCCGGCATGATCATGCGCAACTCGGTGATCCTGGTGGACCAGATCCGCCAGGACCTGGAAGCCGGCCTGAGTCCCTGGCAGGCCATCGTCGAATCCACCGTGCGGCGCTTCCGTCCCATCGTGCTGACCGCAGCGGCGGCCGTGCTGGCGATGATCCCGCTGTCGCGCAGCGCCTTCTTCGGGCCGATGGCGGTGGCCATCATGGGCGGCCTGCTGGTCGCCACCTTGCTCACCATGCTGTTCCTGCCGGCGCTGTACGCCGCCTGGTACCGCGTGAAGCCGGACGCGCAAGTGGGATAGAATGCCAAGGTTTGTCCCGTTGCGCGGGCGGTCCGCGCACCCCACGCATAATTCAGGGAGCTCCGAATGAATTTCGAAAAAGCCCGTTTCAACATGGTCGAGCAGCAGATCCGCCCCTGGGATGTGCTCGATCCGGTCGTACTCGATCTGCTGATGACGGTACGGCGCGAGGAATTCGTGCCGGCCGCGTACAAGACGCTGGCCTTCGCCGACATCGAGATTCCGCTCGGCGGCGGGCACACCATGCTCAAGCCGGTGGTCGAGGGCAAAGTGTTGCAGGCCGTGCAGGTGCGTCCGACCGACAGCGTGCTGGAAGTGGGCGCGGGGTCCGGCTACTTCGCCGCCCTGCTCGCCGCGCGCGCCGAATCGGTGCGCAGCGTGGACATCGACCCGGCGATGGTGCGTCTGGCCCAGGAGAATCTGGCGCGCTACGGCGTGGCCAACGTGGTCGTCGAGGAAGGCGACGGCGTGCAGGGCTGTGCGGCGCACGGGCCCTACGACGTCATCGTGGTCTCCGGCGGCCTGCCGCAGCTGCCGGACGCGCTGCTCCAGCAGCTCAAGCCCGGCGGCCGCCTGTTCGCCTTCGTCGGCGAAGCCCCGGTGATGAAGGGCCGTCTGGTCACCAACCTGGGCGAAGGCCGCTTCCAGACCGAGGACGTGTTCGAGAGCCTGGTGACGGTGCTGCAGAACGCGCCCAAGCCGGACGGCTTCCGCTTCTGAGGGCCGCCCCGGCATGCAGGAAATGACGCCCGCCGAACTGGCCGCCCGTCTGGCCGACCCGCCCGGCGAGCGTCCCTTGCTGCTCGACGTGCGCGAGCCATGGGAATTCCAGTACTGCCACATCGACGGTTCGCTGCCCTTGCCGATGAGCGTGCTGCCCGCGCGCATCGCCGAACTCGACCCCGCACGCGAGACCGTGGTGATCTGCCACCACGGCATGCGCAGCGCGCAGGTGTGCCGCTTCCTGGAACACCAGGGCTTCGCCCGGGTCATCAATCTGTCCGGCGGCGTCGCCGCCTGGGCCGAGCGCATCGACCCCCGCATGCCGCAGTACTGAACCGCAGCCCCCACTCTGGAGCCACCATGAGACGTCTCGCCGCCGCCCTGTTCGCCAGCCTGTGCGCGCTGCCGGCATGGTCCGGCGACCTGCTGGCGATCTACCGCCAGGCGCTCGCCAACGACGCGCGCATTGCCGCCGCGCGGGCCGAGCGCGACGCCGGACTGGAGAAGGTGGTGCAGGGGCGCGCCGGGCTGCTGCCCAGCGTGGGCCTGTCCGGGTACTCCACCTGGAACGAGGTCGACGTGCATACCGTGCTGCCCCGCCAGGAGCGCAACTACAACACCCACGGCTACACCGTGCAGCTCACCCAGCCGCTGTTCCGCTGGCAGAACTGGGTGCAGTACCGCCAAGGCGAACTGCAGGGCGCCCTGGCGGAGGCGCGCTTCGGCGAGGCCCGCCAGGACCTGATGCTGCGCGTGGCGGAAGCCTATTTCAACGTGCTCAACGCGCAGGACGCGCTCGACGCGGTGACCCAGCTGCGCACGGCCGCCGCCGAGCAGCTGGAGATCGCCCGGACCAGCTTCGAGGTGGGCACGGTGACCATCACCGACGTGCACGAGGCGCAGTCCCGCCACGACCTGGCGGTGGCGCAGGAGATCGCCGCGGACAACGAACTCACCGTGCGCCGCCAGGCGCTCGCGGTGCTCATCGGCGAGCAGCCGGGGATGCTGGCCTCGCTGCGTCCCGGCGTCGAACTGCTGCGTCCGCAGCCGGAGAACATCAACGAGTGGGTGGATGCCGCCGAACTCGGCAGCTACGGCGTGCAGGCCCAGCACCTGGCGCGCGAGATCGCCGCGCGCGAGGTGCAGCGCAACCGCGCGGGCCACTACCCCACGCTGGACCTGGTGGCCACCCACGGGCGCGCCAACAGCGGCTACTACACCCAGGGGGTGGATGGCGGCAGCCGCACCGATTCATCGACCATCGGCGTGCAACTGAACGTGCCCTTGTACGCCGGCGGCGGCATTTCCTCGCGCGAGCGCGAGGCCGCCGCGCTGAAGATCAAGGCCGATGCCGATCTGGACACTGCGCGCCGCGAGGCCGCGCTGGCCGCGCGCCAAGCCTTCCTCGGGGTGACCAGCGGGCTCGCCCAGGTCGGCGCGCTGGAAGCCGCGCAGGTGTCCTCGGCGTCCGCGCTGGAAGCCAACCGGCTGGGCTACGAGGTGGGCGTGCGCATCAACATCGACGTGCTCAACGCGCAGAGCCAGCTCGCCGATACCCGCCAGCGTCTGGCGCGCGCGCGCTACGACACGCTGCTCGCCCAGTTGCGTCTGAAGGCCGCCGCCGGCACGCTCGGCGAGGAAGACCTCGCGCAGGTCAACGCCCTGCTGGACGAGCGTTGAGCAGCCTTTCCGCCAGTTCCAGCGTGCGCGCCGTGGCGCCCCGGTGCGTGGCAGCATAGATCCGCCCGGCTTCGCCCATGGCGCGGCGGCGCGCCCCGTCGCCCAGCAGTTCCAGCGCCGCGCGCATGCCGGCTTCGGCATCATCGCAGCGCAGGGCCGCGCCGGCTTCCTCGGCCTGGGCGGCGGCCAGCGCGAAGTTGAAGGTGTGCGGGCCGAGCACCACCGGCGTGCCCACCGCGCAGGCCTCGATCAGGTTCTGCCCGCCGAAGGGCAGCCAGCTGCCGCCGATCAGCGCAACCTCCGCCGCCGCGTAGTAGGCGAACATCTCGCCCATCGAATCGCCCAGCCAGACACGCGTGTCCGCCGCCAGGTCGTCGTTCCCCGAACGCCGTTGCAGGCGCACGCCGCGTGCGGCGGCCAGGGCGGCCACCTCGTCGAAGCGCTGCGGATGGCGCGGCACCAGCAGCAGCACGGCATCGTCCGGCGCCAGGCGCAGGAAGGCGTCGAGCAGCGGCGCCTCCTCGCCCTCGCGGGTACTCGCGGCGAGCACCAGCGACCGTCCGCCGGCGCGCGCGCGGAAACGCCCGCCGAGTTCGAGCAGGGCGGGCGTGGGTTCGACGTCGAACTTGGCGTTGCCGGTGGTCTCCACGTTCGGCGCGCCCAGCGCCCGCAAGCGTTCGGCGTCCGCGTCGGTCTGTGCGCCCAGCGCGCTCAGGGCGCCCAGCGTGGCGCGCGTGAGCGCCGGCCAGCGCGCGTAGCGCCGCGCGGAGCGCGCCGACAGGCGGGCGTTGGCGAGCAGCACCGGCACCCCGCGCCGCGCGCAGGCGGCCAGCAGGTTGGGCCACAACTCGGTTTCCATGACGATGCCCAGCGCCGGGCGGAAATGCCGCAGGAAGCGTCCGCACAGCAGGCCGAGGTCGTAGGGCAGATAGGCGCGCAGCACGCGCGGGTCGTTGCCGAACAGCGTCTTCGAGGTCGCCCGCCCGGTGGGCGTCATGTGGGTGAGCAGCACGCTGTGGCCGGGATGGCGTTCCAGCAGCGCGCGTATCAGCGGTTCGGCGGCGCGCGTTTCGCCGACCGATACGGCATGCACCCAGATCACCTCGCAGGGCGCGCGCTTGCGGTAGCGCGCGAAGCGCTCGCCGACGTGTTTGAGGTATGCGGGCTGGCGGCGCGCGCGCCAGACGAGGCGCAGCAGGACCAGCGGCAGGGCGAACAGCCAGAGCAGCGTGTAGGGCAGGCGGAGGAGCATGGGATGGGGAGCGGAATCAGCGCTCCAGGTGCGGCACAAGCGCATCATTCTGGGTAAAAATAGCGCCCATGGCTAGTTATGCGATCGGCGACATTCAGGGCTGTTACGCCCAGTTTTTCCAACTCCTGGAGAAGATCCGCTTCGACCCGGCGGTGGACCGCCTGTGGATCGTCGGCGATCTGGTCAACCGCGGGCCGGATTCGCTGCGCGTGCTGCGCAGCGTGCGCGAGCTGGGCGAGGCGGCCATCGTGGTACTCGGCAATCATGATCTGTACCTGCTGATGGTGGATGCCGGCTTCGACCGGCGCGGCAAGGATGACACGCTGGCCCGCGTGCTGGAAGCTCCCGACCGCGAGGAGCTGATGGACTGGCTGGCGGGCCGGCCGCTGCTGCACGTCGAGGGGGTGCGGGTGATGGTGCATGCGGGTCTGCCGCCGTCCTGGAGCGTGGAGCGCGCCGTCGAGCTGGCCGCCGAAGTGGAAAAGGTGCTGCGCGGCGAGCGCCGGCGCAAGTTCCTGATGCATCTGCAGGGCGACCGCCCGGAGCGCTGGGACGATGCGCTGGAAGGCTGGGACCGCCTGCGCTTCATCGTCAATGCGCTGACCCGGATGCGCTTCTGCACGCCGGACGGACGTCTCGCGCTGCGCGCCAAGGGTCCCCCGGAACGCGCACCGCTGGGCACGCTGCCGTGGTTTCGCGTGCCGGGCCGGGTGAGCGCCACGCATACGGTGGTGTGCGGGCACTGGTCGGCGTTGGGGTACTACCGTGAAGCGGGGCTGATCGCGCTCGATTCGGGCTGCGTATGGGGCGGCAAGCTCACCGCCGTGCGGCTGGAGGACGGCGAGGCCTGGCAGGTCGCCGGCTGAGCGGCGGCCTCCACCAGCGCGGCGATGCGCTCGTGGGCCTGCCGCGCCAGTTCGCGCCGGTCGGTAGCGTCCGGATCGGTCCGCATGGGCTCGGTGGCATGCAGGCGGGCGACGATGCGGCGCTGGCCGACGATGGCCTGCATGCATTCGCCGAAGGAGGTGTCGCCCACATAGGCCGGTGCCTTCGAGCGTGCGCCGCCTGCCTCGTGGTAGGACAGCGCCAGGGCCTGCACCGGCTTGCCGGCGGCGATGGCCGGCTGCAGCAGCGCACCGTGGAAATGCAGCACGTGATCGCCCTCGGTGGTGGTGCCTTCCGGAAACACCGCGACGTTGCAGCCGGCATCGAGCAGCGCGGCGATCTCCGCGTTGACGATGCGCGCATGCCCCCGGCTGCCGCGCCGCAGGAATACCGTGTCGTTGCGCGCGGCGAGCCAGCCGGCCACCGGCCAGGTGCGCACCTCGGCCTTGGAGACGAAGGCCGCGGGCGCCAGCGCGTTGATCACGAAGATGTCGATCCAGGAAATGTGGTTGGCCACCAGCAGGCAGCCGGGCGCCACCGGCACACCCTCGGCGCGCAACTCGATGCCGAGGATGCCGAGCAGGGCGCGCGACCAGCGCGCGCGCAGGGCCTGGCGGCGGGCCCTGCCGAGGAACGGGAAGGCCACGGCCACGGTGAGCAGGCCGGCCAGCACATGGAGCAGGGTGCGCGCCATGCGCCAGATGCGCAGCGCGGCCGGGGCGGGGGAGGGGGGGGCGGAGGCGTTCAGTCCTTGCGTTCCATGAAGTGCCGGGCGTAGCGGCCGTCCACCTTGCTCATCGGCATCAGGATCGGCAGGTCGGCGGTGTTGAAGTCGGGGTCCCACGCGGGTTCGCCGCAGATCCACGCGCCGGCGCGCAGGTAGCCCTTGATCAGCGGCGGCGCCTCGGCCGGCAGGTCGCCGCGCAGGCGCGCCAGCGGCAATGGGCAGCGCGGGAACACGCGGTATTCCGGCGGGGACCGATGCGCTTCGTGCAGCCGATTATACAGACTGGCCGCGGCGTGCCCGCCGTCGGCCATGCTGATCGAGGCGCAGCCGATCAGGTAGTCGTGGCCATTGTCCTGCATGTAGCGCGCCAGCCCGCCCCACAGCAGGGCGATCACCGCGCCGCTGCGATAGTCGGCGTCGATGCACGAGCGGCCGATCTCCACCATGCGGCTGCGCAGGTGCTGCAGGCGGGTCAGGTCGAATTCGTTTTCCGAGTAGTAGCCGCCGACCCGGCGGGAGGCCGCCGGCGACAGGATGCGGTAGGTGCCGACGATGCGCCCGGCGTCTTCGTCGCGCACGATCAGGTGTTCGCAGAAGGGGTCGTAGAGGTCGCGGTCCACGCCGGCGACGCGGGTGTTCAGGCGGGCGCCCATTTCCTCGGCGAACACGCGGTAGCGCAGCTTCTGCGCTTCGAGAATCTCGGTTTCGCAGGCGGCCAGGCCGACATGCAGGTTGCGGCCGGTGCGGCGGGTGGCTTGTAGGGTCTTCTGCAGCATGGCGCGGCTTCTCCTCTTGCGGGGTGTGCGGCGCATTCTGGGTGGCCTGCGTTGCGTTGACGTGACGCCGGGATGACCGCGCGGTGACCATCGGGGCCATTCGGGCGCCGGCCGCGCTTCATCGTTCCGTCATCGCCGCGTCACGTCCCTGTCGTCTGGCGCACGCAGCATGCCGGACCATGGACTCCCCACTCGTCTTCCAGCATCTCGCCGGGGCCGACCGCCAGTTGCGCGTGGCGGTGGTTACCGAAACCTATCCCCCCGAAGTCAATGGCGTGGCGATGACCACCGGCCGTCTGGTCGAGGGCATGCTGCGCGGCGGGCATCGCGTGCAGCTGGTGCGCCCCCGCCAGGGCGCCGCCGATCGGCCGGCCAGCGCAGGGGGCTTCGAGGAAGTGCTGTCGCGCGGCCTGCCGATTCCGCGTTACAACCACCTGCGCATGGGGCTGCCCGCGCGTGGCGCATTGACCCGCCTGTGGTCCGTGCAGCGCCCCGACGTCGTGCAGGTGGTGACCGAGGGGCCGCTGGGCTGGTCGGCGGTGTCGGCGGCGCGCAAGCTGCGCTTGCCGGTGGTCACCGAATTCCATACCAATTTCCACAGCTACAGCGACTATTACGGCATCAGCTGGCTGAAGCAGCCGGTGCATGCCTGGCTGCGACGTTTCCACGGCAAGGGCGATGCCTGTCTGGTACCCACCGCCGAACTGGCCGCCAGCCTGACCGAACGCGGCGTGCGCCGCGTGGAGGTGGTGTCGCGCGGCGTGGATATCCAGTTGTTCTCGCCCGGACGCCGCTCGGAAGCCTTGCGCGCATCCTGGGGCGTGCAGCCCGGCGATCTGGTGGCGGTGGTGGTGGGCCGCATGGCGCCGGAGAAGAATCTGGGGCTCGCGGTGCAGGCCTTCGATCGCCTGCGTGCCGTGGCGCCGCATGCGCGCCTGCTGTTCGTCGGCGACGGGCCGTCGCGCGCGGCCCTGCAGGCGCAGCGCCCGGAATTCCTCTACGCGGGCATGCGCGGCGGCGAGGATCTCGCCGCGCATTACGCTTCCGCCGATCTGTTCCTGTTCCCCAGCCTCACCGAAACCTTCGGCAACGTGGTGATCGAAGCACTGGCCAGCGGCCTGCCGGTGGTCGGCTTCGATTACGCGGCGGCGGCCAGCTATGTGCGCGATGGCGAGAACGGCTGGCTTGCACCATCCGGCGACGAGGCGGCCTTCCTGGCCGCCGCCGAGCGCGTGGCCGGCGACGCCGCCCTGCGGGCGCACATGGCCGCGCGTGCCCCGGCGACGGTGGTGGACGCGGGCTGGGACGGGGTGACACGGCGCCTGCTGGCGGTGCTCGACGACGTGGTGCGCGCGCACGAGCGGCGCGGCGCAGGGGAATTGGCTGCCTGAGGGCCGCCTGAGCGGGACGGTCCGCGCGCGGACCCCTATAATGCGGAACTTTGTGTCCACTGTTCCGTATTCGTCATGTCCACCCTCATCTGCGGTTCCATCGCCTACGACACCATCATGGTGTTCAGTGATCGCTTCACGAATCACATCCTTCCCGAGCAGATCCACATCCTCAACGTCTCTTTCCTGGTGCCCGACATGCGCCGCGAGTTCGGCGGCTGCGCGGGCAACATCGCCTACAACCTGAAACTGCTCGGTGGCGATCCGCTGATCATGGCGACCGTGGGCGATGACGACGGCCCCTACCGCTACCGCATGGAGCGCCTGGGGCTGCGCCAGGAGCACGTGCGCACGGTGCCCGGCGCCTACACCGCGCAGGCCTTCATCACCACCGACCTGGACGACAACCAGATCACCGCCTTCCATCCCGGCGCGATGAACCATTCGCACCAGAACCGCGTGAGCGACGCCACCGGCGTGAAACTCGGCATCGTCGCCCCGGACGGGCGGGACGGCATGCTGGGACACGCGGAACAGTTCGCCGCTGCGGGCATCCCGTTCATCTTCGATCCGGGCCAGGGAATGCCGATGTTCTCCGGCGAGGATCTCCTGCATTTCCTGGATCTTGCGAGCTATTGCACGGTCAATGACTATGAGGCGCGCCTGATGTGCGAACGCACCGGGCAGAGCCTGGAGCAATTGGCCGGGCGGGTGGAGGCATTGATCGTCACGCAGGGCGGCGAAGGTTCGCGCATCCATGTCGAAGGGCGCTGGATCGATGTGCCCAGCGTGCAGCCGGATGCCATCGTCGACCCCACCGGTTGCGGTGACGCCTACCGCGCCGGCCTGCTGTACGGCATTGCAAACGGTTACGGCTGGGAGCGTAGCGGTCGGCTAGCCTCGGTCATGGGGGCGATCAAGATCGCCCATCGCGGCGGGCAGAACCACGCGCCGTCGCGCGCGGACATCGCCGCCCGCTATCGGGCGGCCTTTGGAGAAGAGCCATGGGGGCAAACAGACTGAACCGCTTCGGCGCCGCCATCCTGGTGGGGGTGGCGCTGGTGATGAGCGGTTGCGCCGCCGGACTGGGCGGCGGCACTTATCAGCGCGGCGAGGCGCGCCGCGCGATGACCGTGCAGTTCGGCACGGTGGAGAGTGTGCGCCAGGTGATGCTGGAAGGCACCAAGACGCCGATCGGC
The DNA here is from genome assembly GCF_004801295.1 of Pseudothauera nasutitermitis. GTDB lineage: Bacteria > Pseudomonadota > Gammaproteobacteria > Burkholderiales > Rhodocyclaceae > Pseudothauera > Pseudothauera nasutitermitis. The sequence goes on along the minus strand of NZ_SSOC01000008.1, from coordinate 159,736 downwards.
GCCGGCGCCGGCGCGGCGGTCGGCGGGATCGCCGGCTCCAACGTGGGGCGCGGCAGCGGCGCGGCGGTGGGGGCGATCCTCGGCGCGGTGGCCGGCGGCATGGCCGGCGCGGCGGTCGAGGAAGGCGTGACCCGCCGGCAGGGCGTGGAAGTCACCGTGCGCCTGGACGGCGGTTCCTACCTGGCGGTGGTGCAGGAAGACGGCGGCGAGCAGTTCCGCGCCGGCGAGCGCGTGCGCCTGCTGCGCGACGGCGGCACCACGCGGGTGACGCGCTGAACGACGCGGGTCGCGCATTCAGCCGAACAGCACCAGTCCCCAGACCAGGGCGAGATTGAGCAGGGCGATCAATACGGCCGCGCTGCCGATGTCCTTCGCCCGCTTCGCCAACTGATGGCGTTCCAGCGAGACGCGGTCCACCGTGGCCTCGATGGCCGAATTGAGCAGCTCCACCAGCAGGACCAGCAGTACGCTGCCCACCAGCAGGGCCTTGGATGCACCCGGCACCGGCATGAACAGCGCCAGCGGCACCAGCACGGCGGCCAGCAGGCATTCCTGGCGGAAGGCGTCCTCGTGTCGGAAGGCCGCGCGCAGGCCGTCGAGCGAGTAGCGCAGGGCATTCCAGATTCTCTTCAGGCCGGTCTTGCCCTTGAACGGGCTTTCCCGCGGCGGCGTGGGGGGAGGCGGCGTTTGCATGCGTCGTCTCGATCGGGTTGGAGAAGGGCGCGGGGCGGATGCCCGGCGCGGCGCTTCAGGGATAGAAAATGTAGAGCCGGTAGCCGGTCGGCGCTACCTCGGGCGCGTCGAAATGCAGTTCCACCGTCTGATCCCGCCCGGCGGGGAAGCCGGCGCGCAGTTTGGCGGTTTCGGCATGTGCCCATTCCTGCGGGGCGAGCACGCGGCGGGCCACCGGGCGGTCGGCCGTGTCGGTGAGCGTGAGCTCGAGCTGCGGCCAGGCCTGCGGGTAGGGTGCGTTGTTGCGCACGCTGGCGTGCAGGATGTAGCGGCCCGGCACGCGCGGGTCGGATTGCAGTTCGGAATTGACGATGCCGATGCGTTCGCTGTCCTGCGGCAGCGGCAGCGTGCAACCGAAGGTCTGGCAGGCCGCCAGGTAGAGTGGGCGCAGCGAGGGGAGGGCGCGGGTGATTTCCTGGCGGAACAGATAGGCGGACTGCGCCGCCAGCGCGCCCAGCAGCACGCCCACGCCCAGGCCGGCCAGCCAGCGGCGTGGTTCCGCTGTGCCCGGCGCCGGGCCATAGCGCTGATCCAGGCGGGCGAGCTGGTGTTCCGCATCCGTGTCGTCGTCCGCTTCCGCCGCGGCGTCGGTGGCGGCGGGGGGGGGCGCGTCCGCGTGGGTCTCCTCGGTCCAGGCAGGAAGGGGGGCGTGCTGTGGATCCGGGGAGGGCGTGCTTTCCTGGCGTGCGCCCGGCTCGATGCGTCCTCTGCCGGCCTGTGCGAGCGCAGCCGAGAAGGAGGATTGGATGTCCGGCAGGGGAGCGTCCGCATCGGCGCCGTGCCGGCGTGCTGAACTGGGAGCGAAATCCGGCGTGGGCAGCGTGTCTGGTGGCTCCGGAATCTCTTCCGGCTGTGCAGCCTGGAACTCCACGGGTTTGTCCGCATCGAGCGCGGGCCACGGAGCCGCGGGTGCGCTGGGTTCGGGGGACGGAGAAGTCTCCGCGGTGGAGGCTTTCAGGCGCTCGCGGGGGGAGCGCCAGACCTCGGGGATTTCGAAATCGAGCGCCGGGTTCTCGTGGACGCTGCTGGCCGGTGGCTGTTCGGCAGCGGCCGGGGCGGGCGTTTCCGGTGCCGCGCTGGGCGGAACGACGGGAGAGGCCTGGGGCGCGGCCGGAGCGGCCGTCTCCACGGCAGGCGCGGGCGTGGAGGGCGCGGCCTGGGCGCCGGACGGCTGCGCCGCGCCCGCCGCCGCTGCGGCCGATTCGGCGTCGGTCAGCAGGTGTTCCAGCGCGTTGAAGGGGTTGAAGCAGTGTCCGCAGCGGACTTCGCCGCGCCGGGCGCGCAGCTGTTCCGGCCGAACCCGGAACACCGTCTGGCAGGCCGGGCAGCGGGCGAACATCATGGCCCGTCGTGCTCCCTTCGCTGGCCTTCCAGGCGCGCCCAGCCCTCATGCGTGGCGCCGATGCGCAGTTCGAGGAAGGGGGCGTAGGCGGCGATGACCTGTTCGGTCTGGGTTTCCAGCACGCCGGACAGGGCGATGCGTCCGCCGGGGGCGAGGCGCGCGCTGAGCAGCGGGGCGAGCACGCACAGCGGGTTGGTGAGGATGTTGGCGACGACCAGGTCGAAGCGCTCGTTGAGCGTTTCGCGCGAATGGCGCAGGGCCAGGCGCACGCCATTGCGTTCGGCGTTGTCTGCGGCGGCGAGCAGGGCCTTGTCGTCGATATCCACGCCGAGCACTTCACCGGCTTCCAGGCGTGCCGCGGCGATGCCGAGGATGCCGGAGCCGCAGCCGTAGTCGAGCACCGACATGCCGGGGCGCACCGCATCGCACAGCCATTGCAGGCACAGCCGCGTGGTGGGGTGCGAGCCGGTGCCGAAGGCCATGCCGGGGTCGAGTTCGATGTTGATGGCCGCCGGGTCGGGTGCGTCGTGCCAGGAAGGCACGATCCACAGGCGGTCGGTGATGTGGATGGGTTCGAACTGGCTTTGCGTGAGGCTCACCCAGTTCTGCTCGGCGACTTCTTCCAGCGTGAACGGCGGCACCGCGTCGAAGCCGGCCGCGCTGGCGGCGGCCGCAAGCGCGCTGGCGAGATCGGCTTCGGCGTCGAACAGCGCGACCACCCGGCTATGGTCCCACAGCTGGGTGGGGTGGTGGCCGGGTTCGCCGAACTGCGGCTTTTCCGCCTCGGTGCCGGCGTCCGCGTCCTCGATGCCCACTGACAGGGCACCGGCGTCCATCAGCGCGTCGGAGAGCGCTTCGGCCCTGGCGGAATCGGCCTGCAGGATGACGGAAAGCCACATCGTGCGGATGCCTCAGGTCTTCTTGACTTCGCTGCGCTCGGCCAGCTTGTGCTCCAGGTAGTGGATGCTGGTGCCGCCTTCGATGAAGCGCGCGTCCAGCATCAGCTCCTGGTGCAGGGGCACGTTGGTCTTGATGCCGGAAACCGCCATTTCCGACAGGGCGATGCGCATGCGGCGGATGGCCTGCTCGCGGGTGTCGCCATAGGCGATCAGCTTGCCGATCATCGAGTCGTAGTGCGGCGGCACGGTGTAGTTGTTGTAGACGTGCGAATCGACGCGGATGCCCGGCCCGCCGGGGGTGTGCCAGTTGGTGATGCGCCCGGGCGAGGGGGTGAACTTGAACGGATCCTCGGCATTGATGCGGCATTCGATGGAATGTCCGCGGAACTCGATGTCGCGCTGCTTGAAGCTCAGCTTCTCGCCGGCGGCCACGCGGATCTGCGTCTGCACGATGTCGATGCCGGTGATCATTTCGGTGACCGGGTGTTCGACCTGCACGCGGGTGTTCATCTCGATGAAGTAGAACTCGCTGTTTTCGTACAGGAACTCGAAGGTGCCGGCGCCACGGTAGCCGATCTTGCGGCAGGCCTCGGCGCAGCGTTCGCCGATGCGGGCGATCAGGCGGCGTTCGATGCCCGGCGCGGGCGCCTCCTCGATGACCTTCTGGTGGCGGCGCTGCATGGAGCAGTCGCGCTCGCCCAGATACACCGCGTTGCCGTGCTGGTCGGCGAGCACCTGGATCTCCACGTGGCGTGGATTCTCCAGGAACTTCTCCATGTACACGATGGGATTGCCGAACGCCGCCGCGGCTTCCGAACGGGTGGTGGTGACCGCGTTGAGCAGGGCCGCCTCGGTATGCACCACGCGCATGCCACGCCCGCCGCCGCCGCCCGCCGCCTTGATGATCACCGGATAGCCGATGGCGCGGGCGATCTTGACGATTTCCTTGGGGTCGTCCGGCAGCGCGCCTTCCGAGCCGGGCACGCAGGGCACGCCGGCGGCCTTCATCGCATCCTTGGCGGACACCTTGTCGCCCATCAGGCGGATGGTGTCGGGACGCGGGCCGATGAACACGAAGCCGGACTGCTCGACGCGCTCGGCGAAATCGGCGTTCTCGGAGAGGAAGCCGTAGCCGGGGTGGATGGCCTCGGCGTCGGTGACCTCGGCGGCCGAGATGATGGCCGGCACGTTCAGGTAGCTCTGCCCGGAGGGCGCCGGGCCGATGCACACCGACTCGTCGGCGAGCTTGACGTACTTGGCTTCGGTGTCGGCCTCGGAATGCACGGCCACCGTGCGGATGCCGAGTTCGCGGCACGCGCGCAGCACGCGCAACGCGATCTCCCCCCGGTTGGCGATCAGAATCTTCTCGAACATGATTCGATCAGCCGATGACGAACAGCGGCTGGCCGTATTCGACCGGTTCGCCGTTGTCGACCAGGATGGCCTTGACCACGCCCGAGGCGTCGGCTTCGATCTCGTTCATCAGCTTCATCGCTTCGATGATGCACAGCGCGTCGCCCTCGGAGACGCTCTGGCCCACATCGACGAAGGGCTTGCCGCCCGGCGAGGAGGCGCGATAGAAGGTGCCGACCATCGGCGACTTGACGATATGGCCGGCGGGCAGTGCGTCCTCGGCCGGTGCGGCGGGGGCGGCAGCGGCCGGCGCGGCCGCCGGTACCTGGGCCACGTAGGTGGCTTGCGGGGCAGCGGCCAGATGCTTGGCGATGCGCACCTTTTCCTCGCCTTCGGTCACTTCCAGTTCGGAAATACCCGATTCCTGAACGAGGTCGATCAGTTTCTTCAGCTTGCGCAGATCCATGTTGTTCTCCGGACAGAACGGCACCCGGGCGGGCGCCGCCAGGGATGGTTTCTTAGGGTTGTGCTTCCCGCAGGCGCGAGAGGGCGAACTCCAGTGCGGCCATGTAGCCGTAGGCACCCAGTCCGCAGATGACGCCGGCCGCGCGGTCGGAGAAGTACGAATGCCGCCGGAACGGCTCGCGCGCATGGACGTTGGACAGGTGCACCTCGACGTACGGAATGGCCACCGCCGCCAGGGCGTCGCGCAGTGCGACGCTGGTGTGGGTGTAGCCCGCCGGGTTGATGATGATGAAACTGACGCTTTCCGCAGCGGCCGCCTGGACGCGGTCGATCAGTTGTCCTTCGTGATTGCTCTGGAAGGATTCGACCAGGACGGCTTCGGCCTTGGCCCGGGCTTCCATGGCGGCGTGGATGTCCGCCAGGGTGGTGCGACCGTAGATGTCCGGTTCGCGGGTGCCGAGGAGGTTGAGATTGGGACCGTGGAGAACCAGGATGCGAGCCGCCGGGGGCGGTGCCGACTGGGTCTTTTGGCTGCGTTTTGAGCGCGTCATGCCGGCAAGTTTGCCGCAAATCGCAACATTTTGTCCAGTCCGGCGCTATTTGCCCGGAAGATGCTGCGCTACAGCAATGTGCGGATTCTGCGCTCGAGTTCGTCCTCTTTCAAGGTGCCGAGCTTGATTTGTGCGATTCGTCCGTCGCGACCGACCAGGACGGTGAAAGGCAGACCTTGCGAGGGGTTGCCCAGCGCCGTGGTCAACTGCAGGGTGTCGTTGCCGCCGATCAGCAGCGGGTAGGGCACCTGGAATTCATCCTGGAACGCACGCACCTTTTCGGCGCTGTCGATGGACAGGCCGACGAACTGCACCGGCTCTCCGCTCATCCGCGCGCTGACGGCGGAGAAGTCGGGGATTTCCTTGCGGCAGGGGGGGCACCAGGTCGCCCAGAAATTCAATACCAGCACCTTGCCCTGCCATTGCGCCAGCGCTTGGGGGGTGCCGTCGAGATCGGGCAGCGTGAGGGCGAGCAGGGCGCCGCCGGCTTCCTGGGCGATTTCGATGTCCTGTGCCGCGGCTGCGGGAGCGGGGGGCGTGCCGCGGGTCAGATAACCGGCCGTTGCGGCAGCCGCGGCGACGATGCCGATGAGCAGGAATTGCGTGGAGCGTTTCATGGTGCGGTAGCGGGGCTGGGGGTGTCGAGCAAGGTTTCGACCTGCTGGAGGCGGGCGCGTTCCTGCGGTTTGCGGGCGCCGCGCCCGGCGCCCGGGGAGAAGATCGACAGGCGTACCGGCAATTCGTCCCAGTCGAGCGTGAGCACCGCTTCCGGCGGGTTGGGGCCGGGGTGGCGCGAGACGCGGTGCTCGTACGCGGCGTTCTGGTTGAGGAAGAAGATTTCCACCTCCTTGGCGCTTTCCGGGAACAGCTCGATTTCGATCTCGGCGTAGCGCCCGGCGGTGCCGTCGAGTACGCCGCCGGTGAGATAGGGGCGGAAATCGGCCAGCCAGCGCATCACCTCGACGGCGGCGGTGCGCATTTCATGCAGCCGTTCGGCCTGTTCCTCATCCTGGTAGATGGACTGCCAGGCACGCAGTTCGGTTTCGATCTCGGCATTGGTCGGCAGCGTTTCGCCTTCACCGGCGCCCAGTTGGCGGGCGGCCTTGCGTTTGGCGAAGCCGTAATCGCTGATGCCATCCTCGGCCATCATGCGGGCGGCGAGCGCGGCAATTTCACGCCGCAGGGTGCCGGTTCGGGGCGAGCTGGCTCGTGGGGGCATGGTCGCGGGCGGCAAGGTGCCATCGGGTAGAATGCCGGCCATTCTACACTGGCCGCGGGGCGCCATTCCGGCGTATCGGCGGGTTCGCGCGGAGTCTTCATGCACATCCACATCCTCGGCATCTGCGGCACCTTCATGGGCGGCATCGCGCTGCTCGCGCGTGCCGCGGGCCATACCGTCACCGGCTGCGACGCCAATGTCTATCCGCCGATGAGCACGCAGCTGGCGGAGCAGGGCATCGCGCTCACCGAGGGCTACGACCCGGCGCAGATCGATCTGGCGCCCGACGTGTTCGTGGTCGGCAATGCCATCTCGCGTGGCAATCCGTTGCTGGAAGCGATCCTCGATCGCGGTCTGCCGTATGTATCCGGCCCGCAATGGCTGGCCGAGCACGTGCTGGCCGGGCGCTGGGTGCTGGCGGTGGCCGGCACGCATGGCAAGACCACGACCACCTCGCTGCTCGCCTGGATGCTGGAGGATGCCGGGCTGAACCCGGGCTTTCTGGTCGGCGGGGTGCCGAAGAATTTTGGCGTGTCCGCGCGGCTGACCGATTCATCGTTCTTCGTCATCGAGGCGGACGAGTACGACACGGCGTTCTGCGACAAGCGCTCGAAATTCGTGCATTACCGGCCGCGCACCGCGATCCTCAACAACCTCGAATTCGATCATGCGGACATCTTCGCGGATCTGGCGGCGATCGAGACGCAGTTCCACCATCTCGTGCGCATTCTGCCCGGGAGCGGGCGCATCGTCGCCAACGCCGCGGAGGAAGCGCTCAAGCGCGTGCTGGAGCGGGGCTGCTGGTCCGAACTGGAGTGGTTCGACGATCCGGCCGGCTGGTCCGCGGCGGCGGGTACGGATGAGGGGGAGGCGGTATTCCGCCTGGCCGGCGAGGAACTGGGGCGCGTGGCCATGCCGCTGGCGGGGCGCCACAACCGCGCCAATGCGCTCGCGGCCATCGCCGCCGCTCGCCACGTGGGCGTGCCGCCGGCCCAGGCCATCGCCAGCCTGGCGCGTTTCGAAGGCATCAAGCGCCGCCTGGAGACGCGTGGCCAGGCCGGCGGGGTCACGGTGTACGACGATTTCGCCCACCATCCCACGGCCATCGCGCTGACCATCGACGGGCTGCGCCGCCGGGCGTCCGCCGGGCGTATCCTGGCGGTGCTGGAGCCGCGTTCCAACACGATGAAGCTGGGGGTCATGAAGGCGCGCCTGCCGGCAAGCCTGGAGGGCGCCGACCAGGTGTTCTGCCATACCGCCGGGCTGGGCTGGGATGCGGCCGAAGCGCTGGTGCCGCTGGGCGAACGCGCGAGCTGCCATGCAAGCCTGGACGATCTGGTGGCCGCCGTGCGCACGGCGGCGCGGCCGGGCGATCACGTGCTGGTGATGAGCAACGGCGGCTTCGGCGGCGTGCACGAGAAGCTGCTGGCCGCGTTGCGCGCGGCGCCCTGAATGCCCGGAGCGTTGTGGTGAATGGGGAAACGCCAGCCCGGAGGCTGGCGTTTTGCATTGCTGGTGGGCCCTGCGGGACTCGAACCCGCAACCAAAGGATTATGAGTCCTCTGCTCTAACCGATTGAGCTAAAGGCCCGCGCGCCCGCACGGGGCGGGCGCGGGAGGACTCAGGCGTCGCTGTCGAGGAAGCTGCGCAGGCGCTCGGAGCGGCTGGGGTGGCGCAGCTTGCGCAGGGCCTTGGCTTCGATCTGGCGGATGCGCTCGCGGGTGACGTCGAACTGCTTGCCGACCTCTTCCAGCGTGTGGTCGGTGTTCATTTCGATGCCGAAGCGCATGCGCAGCACCTTGGCTTCGCGCGGGGTCAGCGAATCGAGCACTTCGCCGGTGGCGTCGCGCAGGCTGGAGTACATGGCCGCGTCGGCCGGCGCCAGGGTGGCGGTGTCCTCGATGAAGTCGCCCAGATGGGAGTCGTCGTCGTCGCCGATCGGGGTCTCCATGGAGATGGGCTCCTTGGAGATCTTCATGATCTTGCGGATCTTGTCCTCCGGCATGTCCATCTTTTCCGCCAGGGTGGCCGGATCGGGCTCCTGCCCGGTTTCCTGGAGGATCTGCCGGCTGATGCGGTTCATCTTGTTGATGGTCTCGATCATGTGCACCGGGATGCGGATGGTGCGCGCCTGGTCGGCGATCGAGCGCGTGATGGCCTGGCGGATCCACCACGTGGCGTAGGTGGAGAATTTGTAGCCGCGGCGGTATTCGAACTTGTCCACCGCCTTCATCAGGCCGATGTTGCCTTCCTGGATCAGATCGAGGAACTGCAGGCCGCGGTTGGTGTACTTCTTGGCGATGGAGATCACCAGGCGCAGGTTGGCCTCGGTCATCTCGCGCTTGGCGCGGCGCATCTTGGCCTCGCCGGTGGACATCTGGCGGTTGATGTCCTTGAGTTCCTTCAGCGGAATGCCGATGCGTTCCTGCAGGTCGATGAGCTTCTGCTGCTCCTCGAGCACGGCCGGGTGGATGCGGATCAGGGCCTCGGCGTAGCTCTTGCCGGCGGCGATCTCGTTCTTGAGCCAGTCGAGGTCGGTTTCCTTGCCGGGGAAGACCTTGATGAAGTGGGCGCGCGGCATGCCGGCGCGGTCCACGCACAGCTGCAGGATGTGGCGCTCGTGGCCGCGCACCTGCTCGACCATGTGGCGCACCGCGTCGCACAGCTTTTCGATGGCCTTGGCGGTGAAGCGGATGTTGAGCAGTTCGTCGGAGATCTGCTGCTGGATCTTCAGGTAGGTCTTGTCCTGCGAGCCCTTCTTGGCCAGCGACACCATCATCTTGTCGTACAGCCCGCGGATGGTTTCGAAGCGCTGCAGGCCCTCGGTCTTGAGCTTCAGCAGAGAGGCCGCGCTGGCGCTGTCGCTGTCGCCGGAATCGTCGTCGCTCTCGTCTTCGCTCTCGTCGCCGTCGGCATCGCCGTCGCCGCTGGCGTCGTCGCCGTCTTCGGAAGAGGCGCCGTCGGCCAGTTGGGCCTCCTCGCCGCCGTTGGGGTCGATCAGCCCGTCGATCAGTTCATCGATGCGCATCTCCTCGCGCGACACCTTGTCGGCGATTGCGAGCATTTCGGTGATCGTGGTCGGGCACGCGGAGATGGCCAGCACCATGTGCTTGAGACCATCCTCGATGCGCTTGGCGATCTCGATCTCGCCTTCGCGGGTGAGCAGTTCCACCGTGCCCATCTCGCGCATGTACATGCGCACCGGGTCGGTGGTACGGCCGAACTCGGAGTCGACGGAGGACAGCGCCTGCTCGGCTTCTTCCTCGGCTTCGTCGGCGTCCACGGTGGACGGCACGTTGTCCGACATCAGCAGATCCTCGGAGGCCGGTGCCTCGTCGAAGACCTGGATGTTCATGTTGTTGAAGGTGGCGATGATGCCTTCGATCTGTTCGGCGTCCGCCACGTCGTCGGGCAGGTGGTCGCTGATCTCGGCGTAGGTCAGGTAGCCGCGCTCCTTGCCGAGCGTGATCAGGGTCTTCAGCCGGGTGCGACGCACTTCGGCGTCGAGCGGAGAAACCTGCGGGCTTTCGGTGACCTGTGCGGCCTTGCCGGCTTTGGAGGACTTGCCTCGTGCGCCGTCCTTGCGCGAATCCTTGGTCTTGTCGCGGGCCATAACGCTCCTCGGTTCAGGGGGCTGACTAATTGAGTAAACAGGGAATTATACTAAAAAACTCAGACTTTGCCGGCTGGGCTCAGGTTCCGCTTCTCCAGCAGCAGTTCCGCGAGGCGGTGGCGGCCGGTGGCGTCCAGCCCGCCTTCGGCCGCGAGCGCGGTCAGACGGGCGATTTCGGCGGCCACGGCATCGGCCTGCAATTTGCGCAGAGTGTCCTCGAACAAGGTTTCAACCGATGCGTCGTCGAACTCCTCTTCCATCAACTCGCTCGCCACGCGGGCCAGCGTGTCGCCGTGCTCGCTCTCGCGGAAGCGCTCGACGAGGGCGCCGAGTCCGCAGGAGGGGTTGAGGTCGCCCACCTCGATGGCGTCGATGATCGCCACCAGCGCGCGCGATTCGGCCGAATCGCCGGGAATCAGGCCGACCGGCAGGCGCGCCGCGCGATGCGGGTGGTGCAGCACCAGGCGCAGCAGGGCATCGACCAGTGATGGCGGGCGGCGGGTGCCGCCGAAGCGCGCGCTGCCGAAGCGGGCATTGCCCCGGGGGGCGGCGCGCGGCGTGCGGGATTCTCCGCCGGGGCGGGATTGGCTGCGCTGCGTCGGGGCCTGCAGGCCGAAGGCTTGTTCGACCTCGTGCTGGGTCAGCGCGCTTTCCTCGGCCACCATCTTGAGCAGTTGCAGGCGCAGCAGCGGTGCGGCGATCCGGCTGACCAGCGGGCGCGCTTCATGGACGAAGCGCGCGCGGCCTTCCGCGCTGTCCATGTCGCACTGCGTGCGCAGGTTCTGGATCAGGAAGGCGGCCAGCGGGGTAGCGTTGCGCGCGGCGTGCAGGAAGGCGTCGGCGCCTTCCGCGCGCACGAAGGAGTCCGGGTCGTGCTCTTCCGGCAGGAACAGGAAGGCCAGCGTGGCGTCGTCGCGCAGGGCTTCGAGCGCGTTTTCCAGGGCGCGCCAGGCCGCCTTGCGTCCGGCCGCGTCGCCATCGAAGCAGAACACCACGCGGTCGGTCTGGCGCAGCAGGGTGTTGATGTGATGCGGCGTGGTGGCCGTGCCAAGCGCGGCCACCGCGTTGCCGACGCCGAACTGGGCGAGCGCGACGACGTCCATGTAGCCTTCGACGACGAGCGCGAAGCCGGCGTCGCGGATGGCCTTCTGTGCCTGGAACAGGCCGTACAGTTCGCGGCCCTTTTCGAACAGCGGGGTTTCCGGCGAGTTCAGGTACTTGGGTTCGCCCTGCTCCAGGATGCGTCCGCCGAAGGCGATCACGCGTCCGCGCCGGTCCAGGATGGGGAACATGATGCGGTCGCGGAAGCGGTCGTAGCGCCGTCCTTGATCGTTGTCGATCACCAGGCCGGCGTCGAGCAGGTGCTTGGCGCGGTATTCGGTGAACACCTTGTCGAGCGATTGCCAGGCGTCCGGCGCGTAGCCGATGCCGAAGCGCGCGGCGACCTCGCCGCTGACGCCACGCCGCTTCAGGTAGTCGATGGCGTTTTGGCTGTGCTTGAGCTGGTCGCGGTAGAAGCGCGCGGCCGCGCTCATGGCGTCGAGCAACTGGTCGCGCCCGTCGTCGGCGCGCGCGGTGAATTTGCCGTCGTCGGGCACCTGCATGCCGACCTGGGCAGCCAGTTCCTTGATGGCCTCGACGAAGCTCAGTCCGCTGTATTCCATCAGGAAACCCAGGGCGCTGCCGTGCGCGCCGCAACCGAAGCAGTGATAGAACTGCTTGCTGGGGCTGACCGAGAACGAGGGGGATTTTTCGCCGTGGAAGGGGCAGCAGGCGAAGTAGTTGGCGCCGCCCTTCTTCAGCGGCAGGTAGCGTTCGATGACCTCGACGATGTCGACGCGGGCAAGCAGATCCTGGATGAAGGCCTGGGGAATCATCGGCGGCGTGGGGCCGCGTAGGGGCGGCGGGTCAGGCGGACAGGCGGGCGCGCAGCAGGCGCGAGACCTCGCCCATGTCGGCCTTGCCGGCCAGGCGGGGCTTGAGCACGGCCATCGCGCGGCCCATGTCGGCGGCCGTGGAGGCACCGCTGGCGGCCAGCGCGGCGTCGATCTCCGCGGTGATCTCGGCTTCCGTCAGGCGGGCCGGGAGGTAGGCGGACAGCACCTCGATCTCGAAACGTTCGGCGGCGGCGAGTTCCGCGCGGCCGGCGGCTTCGTACTGGGCGGCGGCGTCGCGGCGCTGCTTGACCAGCTTCTCGATGGTGGCCAGTACCGCCTGGTCGTCCAGTTCGGCAATGCGCTCGTCGACCTCGCGCTGCTTGATCGCGGCGAGCAGCAGGCGGATGGCTGCCAGCCGGGCGCTTTCCTTGGCGCGCAGGGCGGCCTTCATGTCATCCTGGATACGGCTCCTGAGGGACATGTCTTGCTCCTGGTCGAGAAATGCGAAACCGCACCGGAACGCGACCATTCGATCGGCTCTCGGTGCGGTGGCAGCCGGCGCTTGCCGGTGCGGGATCAGTACAGCTTCGGCGGCAGGGTCTGGCTGCGCAGGCGCTTGTGGTTGCGCTTGACGGCGGCGGCCAGCTTGCGCTTGCGCTCGGCGGTGGGCTTTTCGTAGAACTCGCGCGAGCGCAGTTCGGTCAGCACACCGGTCTTTTCGATCGTGCGCTTGAAACGGCGGATCGCAACTTCAAACGGCTCGTTTTCTTTGACGCGAATACCCGGCATGAGGGTTTCCTTGAGTGTCTGGTGAACAGAAAGGGCGCGATTATAACCATGTTCGGTGTTCAAGCCAAGCGTAGGAGCGTTGCCCGCGACAAGGCGTCATTGGCACCCGGAAACGCCGTATCGTGGGCAAGCCCGCTTCTACTTGCTCTCGCCGACCCGTGCGTCCAGCCGCTTGGCTTCTTCGGCGCTGATGTATTCGAACACGCGGACAACCTTCTGCACGCCGGCGGTGGTGCGCGCGACCTCGGTGGCGGCGTCCGCTTCGGCGCGTGTCACCAGCCCCATCAGGAACACCGTGCCAGCCTCGGTGACCACCTTGACGTGGTGGGTGCCGAAGGAGTTGTCGTCGACGAAGCGGGCCTTGACCTTGGAGGTGATCATCGTGTCGTTGGCGCGCGCGCTCAACGTGCTGATGCCGGCCACGCGGGTCTCGTTCATCACCGCGCGCACGTTGGCCACGGCGGTGGCGATCTGTTCGGCCTCCGTGCGGACCTGTTCGTTGGGGACTTCGCCGGTCAGCAGCACATTGCGGTTGTAGGAGGTGACGCTGATGTTGACGCTGTCGCCGAAGCGTTCGCGGATGCGCGAGCGGGTGCGCCATTCGATGCCTTCGTCTTCCACATAGGAGCCGGAGGTGCGCCGGTCGGCGACCATCGCGGCGCCGGCGGCCACGCCGGTGGCCACGACCGGGAAGCAGCCCTGCAGGGCTGGCGTGGCGCCGAGCGCGAGCAGGGTCAGCAGGGTCTTGCGACGGGTGAAGGTGGCGGATTGTTGTTGGTTCATCATTCTTCGACTCCGAGCAGCAGACAATCGATGCCGTCGCACAGGCAGTGCAGCGTGAGCAGGTGGACTTCCTGGATACGCGCGGTGCGATCGGCCGGAACACACAGGTGGACATCGTCCGGGCGCAGCTGTTCTCCCATGCGGCCGCCGCCCTTGCCGGTCAGCGCCACCACGCGCATGTCGCGTTCATGCGCGGCGTCGATGGCCTGCATGACGTTGGGCGAATTGCCGCTGGTGGAGATCGCCAGCAGCACGTCGCCGGGCTGGCCGAGCGCGCGGACCTGCTTGGAGAACACCTGGCCGTAGTCGTAATCGTTGGCGATCGAGGTCAGCGTGGAGCTGTCGGTGGTCAGCGCCACGGCGGCGAGCGGCGGACGCTCCATCTCGAAACGGTTGAGCAGCTCGGCGGCGAAGTGCTGCGCGTCAGCGGCCGAGCCGCCGTTGCCGCAGGCCAGGATCTTGCCGTTGTTGAGCAGGCACTGGGTCATCGCCTCGATCGCGTCGGCGAGCGGCGCGGCCAGTGCATCGACGGCGGCGAGCTTGGTCTGCGCGCTGTCCTGAAACTGGCGGGAGATGCGTTCGATCAGGTCCATGGTCGGTCCGGCTGGGGCTCGAATACGGGGGCGGAAGTCTAGCATGGCGGCGTGGCCGTCTTGCCGTCGTGCATGGTTGGATACGCGGCGCACTGTAACTCGTGCGGGTTGGCGCGGGTTTCCGCCCTTACAGGAATTTACGATGCGCGCGGCGGCGAGGATGGCTCAATCCGCGTCGAAGGCGCCGCGAATCCAGCGCAGGGTGGTTTCGTCCAGCGCGCGCAGCAGGATCGCGTCGAAGCGGCAAGGGCGCTCGGCATGGGCGCGGCCGGCGCCGGCCAGCCACCAGCGCGCGGCCAGCACGACGCGCCGGCGCTTGCGTGCAGTGAGGCTGTCCGCCGCGCCGCCGAAGCGTTCGTCGGCGCGCAGGCGGACTTCGAAGAACACCAGGGTGCCGTCGTGCAGGCCGATCAGGTCGATTTCACCGCCCCGGCAATGCACGTTGCGCGCGAGGATGCGCACGCCCTGGCGGGCGAGATGACGCGCCGCGAGTTCCTCGGCGGCACGTCCGCGTGCTTGCGCATCGGCCTTGGGCGCGCCGACAATCGGTCTTTGTCCGCGATTGAGGAATCGGTTCATGGGCCACGGGGCTGCCGCGCTGTCTAGTACGCCGTCATTGTACGTGGTGGCCACGCCGCTGGGGAACCTGGGGGACCTGTCGCCGCGCGCGGCGGCGGTACTCGGTGCCGTGGGCGCGATCGCCGCCGAGGATACGCGGCACAGCCAGCGCCTGCTCGATGCCTTCGGCATCCGGGCGCGGCTGCTCGCCCTGCATGAACACAACGAGCGGGGGGCCGCCGAGCAGGTGATCCGGCTGCTGGGAGAAGGGGAGTCGGTGGCCCTGATCAGCGACGCCGGCACGCCTGCCATTTCCGATCCGGGCGCGCGGGCGGTGGCGCGGGTGCGCGAGGCCGGTCATCCGGTGATTGCCGTGCCGGGGCCGTGCGCGGCGGTGGCCGCGCTGTCGGTGAGTGGATTCGCCGGGGGCGGTTTCCGCTTCGTCGGCTTCCTGCCGCCGCGCTCGGCCGCGCGCCGCGCGGCGCTTGCGGTGCTGCGCGAGGATGCCGATGCGCTGGTGTTCTACGAGGCGCCGCACCGCATCGCCGAATGCGTCGATGATCTGCGCGCCGAATTCGGCGCGCAGCGCCGGGTGCTGATCGCCCGCGAACTCACCAAGCTGCATGAGCAGAGCGTGCTGCTGCCGCTCGGCGAGGCGGCCGCCTGGCTGGCGAGCGACGCCAATCATGTGCGCGGCGAGTTCGTGCTGGTGGTGGAGGGCGCGCCGCCCGTGGAGGGGCTGGATGGCGAGGCGGAGCGCGTACTCGGCCTGCTGCTGGAAGAACTGCCGGTGAAGAGCGCCGCCCGGCTGGCGGCCGAGATCACCGGCGCGCCGCGCAAGGCGCTGTATGCCCGCGCGCTGGCGCTCAAGGGCGGGTGATCCCCGCCTATAATGGGTCGCTTAGCCTGATTCCCATCGTTTCGTATGGATTTGCCGCGCATGACCTCGATCACTCTGACCCGCCCCGACGACTGGCATCTGCACGTGCGCGACGGCGCCGCCCTGCGCGCCGTGGTGCCGCATAGTGCGCGCCGTTTCGGGCGGGCGCTGATCATGCCCAACCTGCGCCCGCCGGTGGTCACCGCCGCGCAGGCGCTCGAGTATCGTGCGCGCATCCTCGCGGCGGTGCCGGCCGGCGCGCGTTTCGAGCCGCTGATGAGCCTCTATCTGACCGACAACACGCCGCCCGACGAGATCGAGCGCGCGCGCGACAGCGGCGCGGTGGTGGCCGCCAAGCTCTACCCGGCGGGTGCCACGACCAATTCGGATGCCGGGGTGACCGCCATCGAGAAGATCCATCCGCTGCTCGAACGCATGGAGAAGGTCGGGCTGGTGCTGTGCGTGCATGGCGAGGCGACCGGCGCAGAGGTGGATGTATTTGACCGCGAGAAGGTCTTCATCGATCGCGTGCTGGCTCCCCTGGTCGGGCGATTCCCCGCATTGCGCGTGGTGTTCGAGCACATCACCACCGCCGAGGCGGCCGCCTTCGTGCGGGAGTCCGGTGACAACGTGGGCGCCACGGTCACCGCGCACCACCTGCTGCTCAACCGCAATGCCATCTTCGCCGGCGGAATCCGTCCGCACCACTACTGCCTGCCCGTGCTCAAGCGTGAAACGCACCGCCGTGCGCTGGTCGAGGCGGTCACCTCGGGCAGCCGCAAGTTCTTCCTGGGTACCGACTCGGCCCCCCATGCGCGCGGCGCCAAGGAAGCGGCCTGCGGCTGTGCCGGCTGCTACACCGCGCATGCCGGCATCGAGTTGTACGCCGAAGCCTTCGATGCGGCTGGCGCGCTCGACCGGCTGGAATCCTTCGCCAGCCTCAATGGGCCGGCGTTCTATGGCCTGCCGCCGAATCCGGACACCATCACCCTTGCGCGTGATGCCTGGACGGTGCCGCAGACCTTCGACTATCTGGAAAACGATCCGCTGGTGCCGCTGCGCGCGGGCGAAGCGGTCGCCTGGCGGCTGGTCTGAGTACGGAGCGCTTCAATGCCGAAACTACTTTCCCGTCTGCTGTTGCTGGCCGCCATCCCGCTGCTGGTCGCCTGCGAGAACAGCGCCACCGCGTTCATGGTGGAAGGCAGCCAGCATGCGGTGATCCTGGTGCGCGAGCAGGCGTATTTCTGGAGTGAGGAGATCGACCAGGCGGTGGTGGTTTCGCGTCTGCCGCATTGCCAGCGCAGGGTCGGCATCCATCCCGGCGGCGTCGAACTGGCGGAGGTGGACGTGTACGAAGCCGGAGATCTGCTGTGGGCGCTGCGCCAGGGGCAGCACTGGTATCTGGCGAGCACCGAGCGTTGCCTGGTGCAGGATTGGGCCCATGACGGCCCGCCGCCGGGCGCGCTGGTCGGCACTTTCCGGCTGCGCGACGGCAAGCCCGCCTTCGTGCCCGCCGGCGGCTGATCGCCACGCGCTATAATCCCTGCCGGAAGTCCGCCAGGCAATCGCTGCGCGCCCTCGTGGCGCGTGGAGGAAAGTCCGGGCCCCGCAGAGCAGGATGCCGGCTAACGGCCGGGCGCCGCGAGGCGACGGAAAGTGCAACAGAGAGCAGACCGCCGATGGCTTGGGCTTCGCCGCCGACAGGCGGCAAAGTCCCCTTCGTGGAGGAGGTCGCCTTCGGGTGGCGTTTCTTCGCGGAAGGGCTTCGCCGCCGACAGGCGGCAAAGTCCTTTGAAGAGCTTGCTCTTCGAAAAGCACAGGCAAGGGTGAAACGGTGCGGTGGCGCGCGTAAGCGCGTCAGCGGCCAGGGCGAAAGCCTTGGCGGGTAAGAGCCCACCGCGGGACTGGCAACAGGACCGGCACGGCAAACCCCATCCGGGGCAAGGCCAAATAGGGGAGCGATGGCGTGGCTCGCGCTGCTCCCGGGTAGGCTGCTTGAGCGCCGCGGCAACGCGGCGCCCAGAGGAATGATTGCCCGGCGCCGCGGACTCCGGTTCGTGGCGTTCGACAGAACCCGGCTTATCGGCGGACTTCCTTCTCCCATTCTTCGCGTGCCCGCTCCGGGGACGCTTTCGCCGTTCCAGATGTCCGCCGGTGTGTTCCGGCCGGCGTTTTCTGCCCGAAACGGCGTTTTTCCGGGAAGCTTTTCCCACTTTCCCCCACCGCGTTCCGCGGTGGCGGCAAACCTACACCTGTTTCTCATGAACGCGCGCTATGTTCCTTGATTTTTCAGGAATTATTGTGCGCCGCATTTTCTCCGTAAGTCATTGTGTAACAACGGGAAAGCCCGTGGTACGCGCCTTGACCGGGTTGTGGCTTTACTCTAAAGTGGGGATTAGTGGAAAAAAGTGGGTGAAGGTGTCGATTCGACGCTTTGCCGGTCACTCTCAGGGGGATCCATGTTCCAGGGTGCGTTCGCGCTCAGTCTCGATGCGAAGGGTCGCTTGGCGATTCCTGCGCGGCATCGTGACGCGCTCGTGCCCAACGGTGCCCCGCTGGTCATCACCGCGCATCCCCATCAATGCCTGCTGGTCTATCCGCAGGAAGCGTGGGTGCCCATCAGCCAGAAGATCGCCGCGATGCCGGGGCTGGACAAGGCCACCGCCTCGCTCAAGCGCCTGCTCGTCGGCTTCGCGCAGACCGAGGAGGCGGATGCCGCCGGGCGCGTGCTGGTGGCGCCCTCGCTGCGCCAGTGGGCCAAGCTCGACAAGCAGGTCTGGTTGGTTGGTCAGGGTTCGCATTTCGAGCTGTGGTCCGATGCCGGCTGGCAGCAGCAGATGGCTGCCATGCAGGAAATCGACAGCGACGCCCTGCCGCTGGGATTCGAGAGCCTGTCCCTGTGAGCGCCGCCGTGCAGCATGTCAGCGTCCTGCTCGACGAGGCACTGGACGCGCTGGCGATCAAGCCGGACGGGGTGTACGTGGACGGCACCTTCGGCCGTGGCGGGCATTCGCGCGCGCTGCTCGCGCGTCTGGGCGGGAACGGGCGGCTGATCGCCCTCGACCGCGACCCGCAGGCCGTCGCCGCCGGGCAGGGGTGGACGGATGGCCGCTTCGAACTGATCCATGCGCCGTTCAGCGCGCTCGACGAGGTGCTCGGCGAGCGCGGCGTGACGGCGGTGGACGGGGTGCTGCTCGATCTGGGGGTTTCGTCGCCGCAGCTCGACGACGGCGCGCGCGGCATGAGTTTCCGCTTCGATGCGCCGCTGGACATGCGCATGGATACGAGCCGCGGGCAGACCGTGGCGGAATGGCTGGCGGAGGCCAGCGTCGGCCAAATCACGGAGGTGCTCAGGGATTATGGGGAAGAACGGTTTGCTCATGCGATTGCAAAGGCGATTGCAACTGCTCGGACAGGGGGGGCTGTTGCAACCACTGGACAACTTGCCGCGCTCGTGGAAAAGGCGGTCCGCACACGCGAGCCGGGTCAGCACCCGGCGACGCGCAGCTTTCAGGCTCTACGGATTTTCATCAATCAGGAGCTCGAGGAGCTGAATCGCATCCTGCCGCAGGCGGTGAATCGTCTGTGCGCGGGCGGCAGGCTGGTGGTGATCAGCTTTCATTCCCTCGAGGATCGCATCGTCAAGCGCTTCATGCGTGACCAGGCCAGGCCGGACAGCCTGCCGTCCCGTCTGCCGCTGCGTGCCGACCAGCTGCCGCCGCCGCGGCTGCGAACGGTCGGCCGCGCGTTGCGGCCATCGGAGGACGAGGTGGCGGCCAACCCGCGCGCGCGCAGCGCGGTGATGCGCGTGGCTGAGCGCACGGAGGCCGCATGATCCGCCTCGACGCCTTCTTCCTCGCGCTCACCGTGGCCAGCGCCCTGGGCGTGGTGGCCGCGCAGCACCAGTCGCGCAAGCTGTTCTCCGAACTGGAACGCGAGCAGGCGCGCGCGCGCGGGCTGGAAGTGGAGTGGGGGCAACTGCAGCTCGAACAGAGCACCTGGGCCGCGCACGCGCGCGTGGAGCGCATGGCGCGCGACACGCTGGGCATGCGCACGCCGGCGTCCGGCCAGATGATCGTGGTGGAGCCTGGGCGATGAGAAAGAAGGCCCAGCCGGTCACCCTCAATCACAATCCGCTGCTCAAGCGCGAGCTGCCGGCCTGGCGCGCCCGCCTGGTGCTGGTCGGCCTGCTGGGCTGCTCGGTGGCGCTGGTGGCGCGCGCGGCCTGGCTGCAGGGCTTCAACAACGAATTCCTGCAGGCCAAGGGCGAATCGCGCTACTCGCGCGTGCTGGAAGTGCCGGCCACGCGCGGGCGCATCACCGACCGCAACGGCGACATCCTGGCGATCAGCACGCCGGTGCGCTCGATCTGGGCGATTCCCTCCGATGCCCGCCTGTCGCCCGCCGATGCGCGCGCGCTGGCCGCCCTGCTGGACATGAACGTGGCCGACCTCAACGCGCGCCTGAGCAGCGCGCGCGACTTCGTCTACCTGCGCCGCCAGCTTTCCCCCGAGCAGGCCGAGCGTGTGGCGGCACTGAAGCTGCCCGGCATCCATCAACAGCAGGAGTACCGCCGCTACTACCCGGGCGGCGAAACCGTCGCGCACCTGCTCGGCTTCACCGGCGTCGATGATCGCGGGCAGGAAGGCATCGAGCTGGCCTTCGACCAGCGCCTGGCCGGCAAGTCCGGTTCGCGCCGCGTCATCAAGGACCGCCGCGGAGAGATCATCGAGGACGTCGAGTCGATCCGCCTGCCGCGCGATGGCGAGGACATCGCGCTGTCCATCGACGGCAAGATCCAGTACCTCGCCTACACCGCGCTGCGCGACACCATGCAGAAGCACAAGGCCAAGGCCGGCGCGGTGGTGGTGCTCGACGCGCGCACCGGCGAGGTGCTCGCGCTGGCCAACGCGCCCACCTACAACCCCAACAACCGCGCCAACCTCACCGGTGCGCAACTGCGCAACCGGGTCATCACCGACACCTTCGAACCCGGTTCGACGATGAAGCCCTTCATCGCCGCGCTGGCACTCGAACGCGGCAAAGTGCGCCCCGACACGCAGATCGACACGCAGCAGGGGCGCATCACCTTCGGCCGCCACACCATTTCCGACACCTCCCGCCACGGCCTGCTGAGCGTGGCCGAGATCGTGCAGAAATCGTCCAACGTGGGTTCGGTCAAGATGGCCATGGAATTCAGCCCGGACGAGATGTGGGCCTTCTACGATGCGCTGGGCTTCGGCTCGCCGCTCGGCCTGGGCTTTCCCGGCGAGGCAGCCGGGCGCCTGCGCGCGCCGCGTACCTGGCGGCCGGTGGAGCAGGCCACCATGTCCTATGGCCACGGCCTGTCCACCACGCTGATCCAGATCGCGCGCGGCTATCTGGCCTTCGCGCGCGACGGCGAACTGCTGCCAGTGTCGCTGACCCGCATGGAAGGTCTGCCGAAAGCCGGCAAGCGGGTGATCTCTCCGGAAACCGCGCGCGAGATGCGCACCATCCTGGAAATGGCCTCCGGGCCGGGCGGCACCGCGCCGCGCGCGCAGATCGCCGGCTACCGGGTGGCCGGCAAGACCGGCACCGCGCACAAGCTCGAAGGCGGGCGCTACACCACCAAGTACGTATCCTCCTACGTCGGCTTCGCGCCGGTATCCAGCCCGCGCCTGATCGTCGCGGTGATGATCGACGAACCCACCGCCGGCCAGCACTACGGCGGCGCAGTGGCCGCGCCGGTGTTCGCGCGCATCACCGAGAGTGCATTGCGCGCGCTCGGCGTGGCGCCCGATGCGCCGCTCGCGCCGCTGCAACTCGCCCGCCCCACCCACGGCGGCGAGGCGAGTGCGGCACGGGAGGCGATGTGAGCAGCGTCGAGGTCAGCCTGATTCTCGCCGAACTGACCCGGCTGGGCGTGGCGCCCACGGGCATCACCGCCGATTCGCGCAGGGTCACGCCGGGAGAGGTGTTCGCCGCCTGGCCGGGTTTTCGCGCCGACGGCCGTCGCCATGTGGCGGATGCCGTGGCGCGCGGTGCCGCGGCGGTGCTGTGGGACGACGGCGACGGCGCACAACTGCCCGATCCGGGGGTGCCCGCATTGGCGGTCGGCGGCCTGCGCGCGCTGGCCGGGCCGATCGCCAGCGAACTGTTCGGACGCCCCTCCGAGCGCCTGTGGATGGCCGGGGTGACCGGCACCAACGGCAAGACCACGGTGAGCCAGTGGCTGGCGCAGGCCATGGGTGCGCTGGGCGAGCGCTGCGGCATCATCGGCACGCTGGGCTGCGGCTTCCCCGGGGAACTCGCCGACAGCCCCAACACCACGCCGGACGCCATCGAGATCCAACGTCTGCTGGCCGGCTTCCTGCACGCGGGGGCCTCCGCCGCGGCGATGGAGGTGTCGTCCATCGGCCTTGATCAGGGGCGTGTCAATGGCGTGCACTTCGACGTGGCGATGTTCACCAACCTCTCGCGCGACCATCTCGACTACCACGGCACCATGGAGGCCTACGGCGCCACCAAGACCCGCCTGTTCGACTGGCCCGGCCTGGGCTGCGCGGTGGTCAACCTGGACGATGTGTACGGACTCGGGCTGGCGCGCCAGCTCGTGGCGCGCGGCCTGCCGGTGATTGCCTACACCCGCGTGGCCACCAATGCCGACGCGGTGCCGGGCGCCCGCGTGCTGATCGGCGAGGGGCTGCAGGCCGCATCGGGCGGATTGCGCTTCGCGCTGGAATGGAACGGGCGCGCGCACGACCTGCAGGTGCGCATGGTGGCGCCTTTCAACGTTTCCAACCTGCTGGCGGTGGCCGGCGCGCTGCTCGGCCGTGGTCTGCCGGTGGACGAGGTGGTCGGCGCGGTGGCGCGTCTGACCCCGCCGGAAGGCCGCATGCAACTGGTCGGCGGGGTGGCCGAGCCGCTCGTGGTCATCGATTACGCCCACACTCCCGATGCGCTCGCCAAGGTGCTGGAGGCGGTACGCGCCACCGCCGAGAGCCGCGGGGGCAAGGTGGTCTGCGTGTTCGGCTGCGGCGGCGACCGCGATGCCGGCAAGCGTCCGCTGATGGGCGAAGTGGCCGAGCGTCTGGCCGACCGCGTGGTGATCACCAGCGACAACCCGCGCGGCGAGGACCCGCAGCGCATCATCGACGAAATCGCCGAGGCCGCCGGCCCGCGCGCCGAACACGAGGCCGACCGCGCCCGCGCCATCGGGATGGCGGTGGCGGACGCTGGCGCCGACGACGTCGTCGTGGTGGCCGGCAAGGGCCACGAACCGTATCAGGAAATCCAGGGGCGGCGCCTGCCGTTCTCCGATCTGGAGCAGGCGCGCCTCGCCTTGCGCGCCTGGAACCGCAAACATCAGGAGCCGGGCGCATGCTGAGCCTGCAGGACGCCTCCCGCGCCTTGTCCGCGCGCGCCACCGGCGTGGCGCGCTTCACTCATGTGGGCACCGACAGCCGTGCGGTGAAGCCCGGCCAGCTGTTCGTCGCGCTGCGCGGCGAGCGTTTCGACGGCCATGATTTCATCGCCGACGCGGCCGCCGCCGGCGCGGTGGCCGCGCTGGTCGATGCGCGCTGGGCGGCCGAACACGATCCCGCGCCGTTGCCCCTGCTGGTGGTCGACGACACCCGGCTGGCGCTCGGCGCACTGGCCGCGTACTGGCGCGCGCAACTGAAGCTGCCGCTGATCGGCGTGACTGGCAGCAACGGCAAGACCACCGTGAAGGACATGTGCGCGGCCATCCTGCGTGCGCAGGCCGCCCTCGACGGCTTCGGCCCGGAAAGCGTGCTGGCCACCACGGGCAATCTGAACAACGACATCGGCCTGCCGCTGACCCTGCTCGTCCTGCGCGCCGAGCACCGTGCGGCGGTGGTCGAGATGGGCATGAACCATCCGGGCGAGATCGCCTACCTCACGCGCATCGCCCGGCCCACGGTGGCCATCGTCACCAACGCCCAGCGCGCCCACCTGCTCGGCATGGGCAGCGTGGCCGAGGTGGCGCGCGAGAAGGGCGGCATCTATGAAGGACTGGGCGCCGACGGTGTGGCGGTGATCAATGCCGACGACCCGCACGCCGGCTACTGGCGCGAACTCAACGCCGGCCGCCGGGTGGTGTCCTTCGCCCTGCGCCATCCCGCCGACGTGGCCGGGCACTGCGTGCTGCACGGCCTGGGCTGCCGGGTAGAGATCAATGCCCCGGCCGGGCAGCTGGCCTTCGACCTGCAGGTGCCGGGCGAGCACAACGCGCGCAACGCCGTGGGCGCGGCCGCGGCCTGCCTGGCCGCGGGTGCGTCGCTGGATGCGGTGGGCGCAGGGCTGGCGGGCTACGCCGGCACGCGCGGCCGCCTGCAATGCCGCGCCGCGCTCCACGGTGCCACGTTGCTGGACGACACCTACAACGCCAACCCGGATTCGGTGCGCGCCGGCATCGACGTGCTGGCCTCCACCCCGGGCCGCAAGATCCTGGTGCTCGGCGATATGGGCGAGATCGGCCAGACCAGCGCCCAGGTGCATGACGAGATCGGCGGCTACGCCAAGAGCAAGGGCGTGGATGCGCTGTACGCGCTGGGCGAGATGAGCGCGGTGGCGGCACGCAATTTCGGCGAGGGCGGCGCGCACTTCAACGGCGTGGATGCACTGGTCGGCGCGCTGACCGGCGAACTGGACGCCGACACCGTGGTGCTGGTCAAGGGTTCGCGCTTCATGCGCATGGAGCGTGTGGCCGACCGCCTCGTGTTGCCGCCCGGCGACAGCGCCAAACCGGAAGAGAACGACGATGCTGCTTGAACTTGCCCTCTGGCTCGGCCAGGACATCCGCGCCTTCAACGTGTTCGGCTACATCACGCTGCGCACGGTGCTGGCCGCGCTGACCGCGCTGGCCATCTCGCTGATGTTCGGCCCGCGGGTGATCCGCTGGCTGGCGGCCAAGAAGATCGGCCAGGCGGTGCGCGACGACGGCCCCAAGTCGCATCTGACCAAGGCGGGCACGCCGACCATGGGCGGCGCGCTGATCCTCATCGCCATCGCGGTCACCATCCTGCTGTGGGGCGATCTCTCCAACGAATACGTGTGGATCACCCTGCTGGTCACCCTGGGCTTCGGCGCGGTGGGCTGGGTGGACGACTGGCGCAAGGTGGTGCACCGCGACCCGAAGGGGCTGGCCAGCCGCTGGAAGTACCTGTGGACCTCGGCCATCGCGCTGGCCGCCGCGCTGTATCTCGGTCTGACCGCCAGCACGCCGGCGGAGACCGAGCTGATCGTGCCCTTCTTCAAGGCGGTGGCCTACCCGCTCGGCCTGTTCGGCTTTGTCGCGCTGTCCTACTTCGTCATCAACGGCACCAGCCACGCGGTGAACCTCACCGACGGCCTGGACGGCCTAGCGATCATGCCCACGGTGATGGTGGCGGGCGCGCTGGCGATCTTCGCCTACGTGGCCGGCCACGCCGGCTTCGCCAAGTACCTGGGCGTGCCCTACGTGGCCGGCGCCGGGGAACTGGCGGTGTTCTGCGGGGCGATCTGCGGCGCCGGCCTGGGTTTCCTGTGGTTCAACGCCTATCCGGCGGAAGTGTTCATGGGCGACGTGGGCGCGCTGGCGCTGGGTGCGGCGCTGGGCACCATCGCCGTGGTGGTGCGCCAGGAAATCGTGCTGTTCATCATGGGCGGCCTGTTCGTCGCCGAAACCCTGTCGGTGATGGTGCAGGTGCTGTACTTCCGCGCCACCGGCGGCAAGCGCATCTTCCGCATGGCGCCGCTGCACCACCACTACGAACTGGGCGGCTGGAAGGAAACCCAGGTGGTGGTGCGCTTCTGGATCATCACCATCATGCTGGTGCTGTTCGGCCTGTCCTCGCTGAAACTGAGATGAGCACGAGATGAGCGCGCTGGCGGGCAAACTCGTTCTGGTACTCGGCCTCGGCGAATCGGGGCTGGCGATGGCGCGCTGGTGCGCACGCCAGGGTGCCCGCCTGCGCGTCGCCGACACCCGCGCCCGGCCGCCGGGCAGCGACGAGCTGCGCCGTTTCGCGCCGCAGGCGGAACTGCTCACCGGGGCATTCACCAATGCGCTGCTCGACGGCGTCGACCTGCTCGCGCTCAGCCCCGGACTCGATCCGCGCGGCGGCGTGGTCGCCGAAGCGCGCCGGCGCGGCCTGCCGGTCGTCGGCGAAATGAGTCTGTTCGCCGCCGCGCTCGACGAACTGGGCGCGCGCGCCGCGACCCGCGTGCTGGCGGTCACCGGCACCAACGGCAAGACCACCACCACCGCGCTGGCCGCCCATCTGGCGCGCGCCGCCGGCGTGGATGCGGTGGCCGCCGGCAACATCAGCCCGGCGCCGCTGGCCGTGCTGGCCGACCGGCTGGACGCCGGCGCCGCGCTGCCGGCGTGCTGGGTGCTGGAACTGTCCAGCTTCCAGCTGGAGGCCGCCGAGGGCTTCGGCGCCGACGCGGCCACGGTGCTCAACGTCACTGACGATCATCTGGACCGCTACGCCGGTCTGGACGAGTACGCCGCCACCAAGGCGCACATCTTCGCCGGTGGTGGCGTGCAGATCCTCAACCGCCAGGATGCGCGCGTTGCCGCGATGGCCCTGCCGGGCCGCGCGCTGCGCAGCTTCGGTACCGATGCCCCCACGGGGCCGGGCGACTACGGCATCGTCGAAGCGGACGGCCGGCGCTGGCTGGCCGAAGGCGCGCAGCGCGTGCTCGCCCTCGACGAACTGCCGCTGGCCGGCCTGCACAATGCCGCCAATGCGCTGGCCGCGCTGGCGCTGTGCCGCGCCATCGGCCTGCCGCTGGATGCGCTGGCGGCCGGGCTGAAGACCTTCAAGGGCCTGCCGCACCGCGTCGAACTGGTCGCCGAGCGTGCCGACGGCGTACTGTTCTACAACGATTCCAAGGGCACCAACGTGGGTGCCACGCTGGCCGCGCTGGATGGCCTGGCGCGCACGGTGGTGCTGATCGCCGGGGGCGACGGCAAGGGGCAGGACTTCTCGCCGCTGCGCGAACCGGTCGCACGTTATGCGCGCGCGGTGATCCTCATCGGCCGCGATGCCGGGCACATCGCTGATGCGCTGGCAGGCTGCGGCAGCGCGCTGGAGCACGCCGCCGACCTCGACGCCGCGGTGGCGCGCGCCAATGCCTTGGCCGAGCCGGGCGACGTGGTGCTGCTCTCGCCGGCGTGCTCCAGCCTCGACATGTTCCGCAACTATCCGCAGCGCGCCGAGGTGTTCGTCGCCGCCGCGCGCCGCCTGCCGGGAGTGAGCCCGCGATGAAGCTCGCGCTGCCGTTCGCCGCCCGCTCCGCTTCCCGCCGCCCCGCCGGCGGGGGCGAGGCCGCGCGCACGGTGAGCCGCCTGATGCGCCCCGGCGCGCCGACACGCGAACTCGATCCGCTGCTGATCTGGTCGGCCGTGTCGCTGCTGCTGATCGGTCTGGTGATGGTGTATTCGGCCTCCATCGCGATTGCCGAAGGCTCGCGCTTCACCGGCTATCAGGCGCATTACTTCCTGCTGCGCCACGGGGTGTATCTGGCGCTCGGCACCGCGCTCGGCCTGCTGGCCTTCCAGGTGCCGATGGGGCGCTGGCAGCAGGCTGCGCCCTGGCTGTTCGTGGTCGGCGTGCTGCTGCTGGTGCTGGTGCTGATTCCCGGCATCGGCCGCGAGGTCAACGGTGCGCGCCGCTGGCTGTCGCTGGGGCCGGTCAACCTGCAACCGTCCGAACTGATGAAGGTGTTCGCCGCGCTCTACGCCGCCGACTACACGGTGCGCAAGCTCGATGCCATGAGCAGCTTCAAGCGCGGCTTCCTGCCGATGATGATGGTGATCCTGTTCGTCGGCTTCCTGCTGCTGCGCGAGCCGGACTTCGGCGCCTTCGTGGTCATCACCACCATCGCCTTCGGCGTGCTGTTCCTGGGCGGGGTGAATGGCCGGGTGTTCGCGCTGCTGGCGGTCGCCGCCGTGCTCGGCTTCATCCTCCTCATCATGAGTTCGCCCTACCGCCTGGAGCGCGTGCTGGGCTACATGGATCCGTGGAAGGACGCCTTCGGCAAGGGCTACCAGCTCTCCCACGCGCTGATCGCCTTCGGACGCGGCGAATGGTTCGGCGTGGGCCTGGGGGGCAGCGTGGAGAAGCTGTTCTACCTGCCCGAAGCGCACACCGATTTCCTCCTCGCCGTGCTGGCCGAGGAACTCGGCTTCGTCGGCGTGCTGGCGGTGGTGGTGCTGTTCGCCCTGCTGGTGCAGCGCGCCTTCGCCATCGGCCGCTCGGCGATCAAGCTGGAACGCTACTTCGCCGGCCTGGTGGCGCAGGGCATCGGCCTGTGGATGGGCGTGCAGTCCTTCATCAACATGGGCGTGAACATGGGGCTGCTGCCCACCAAGGGGCTGACCCTGCCGCTGATGAGCTTCGGCGGCTCGGGCATCGTCGCCAACTGCCTGGCGCTGGCGATTCTGCTGCGGGTGGATTGGGAAAACAGGCAAATCATGCGGGGGGGGCGCGCATGAAGACCCTCCTGGTCATGGCTGGCGGCACCGGCGGGCACATCTTCCCCGGCATCGCGGTGGCCGAGGCGCTGCGCGCGAAAGGCTGGCGCATCGTGTGGATGGGCCACCCGGAGGGCATGGAGGCCCGCCTGATCCCGGCGCGCGGCTACGACACCGCCTGGGTGCGCTTCGGTGCGCTGCGCGGCAAGGGCCTCGTGCGCAAGCTGCTGCTGCCGGTGAACCTGCTTTCCGGCTTCTGGCAGGCACTGCGCGAACTGCGCCGGGCGAAGCCGGACGCGGTGCTGGGCATGGGCGGCTACGTGACCTTTCCGGGCGGCATGATGACCGCCCTGCTGGGCCGTCCGCTGGTGCTGCATGAACAGAATTCCGTCGCCGGGCTGGCCAACCGCGTGCTGGCGGTGGTGGCCGACAGCGTGCTGTCGGGCTTCCCCGGCGTGTTGAAGAAAGCGCGCTGGGTGGGCAACCCGGTGCGCGCGGAGATCGCCGCCGTGCCGCCGCCCGCCGAGCGCTTCGCCGGGCGCACCGGCGCGCTGCGCGTGCTGGTGGTCGGCGGCAGCCTGGGTGCGGCCGTGCTGAACACCACGGTGCCACAGGCGCTGGCGAAGCTGCCGGCGGAACAGCGCCCGCGGGTTACCCATCAGGCCGGCGAAAAGCAGATCGACGCGCTGCGCGCGGCCTATGCGGCGGCCGGCGTGGAGGGCGAACTGCTGCCCTTCATCGACGACATGGCGGCGCGCTATGCCGAGGCCGATCTGGTTATCTGCCGTGCCGGCGCGCTGACCGTGGCCGAACTCGCGGCGGTGGGCGCGGCCAGCCTGCTGGTGCCTTTCCCGTACGCGGTGGACGACCACCAGACCAGCAATGCGCGCTTCCTCGCGGAGCGCGACGCGGCCTTCCTGCTGCCGCAGGGCGAACTCGACGCGGACAGACTGGCCGGCATCCTCGCCGGGCTGGAACGTGCGCGTCTGCTGGACATGGCCAGCCGCGCGCGCGCGCTGGCAAAACCGGTCGCCGCCCTGGACGTGGCGGCCGAATGCGAACGACTGGCCGGGGACCGGCGATGAAACACAAGGTACGACACATCCACTTCGTCGGCATCGGCGGTTCGGGGATGAGCGGCATCGCCGAGGTGCTGGTCAACCAGGGCTTCACGGTGAGCGGCTCCGACCTCGGCGCCAACGCCGCCACCCGCCGCCTGCAGGCGCTGGGCGCGCGCGTGCTGCGCGGGCACGACGCGGCCCACATCGAACGCGCCGACGTGGTGGTGACCTCCACCGCGGTCAAGGGCGACAACCCCGAGGTGATCGCCGCGCGCGCGCGCAACGTGCCGGTGGTGCCGCGCGCGCAGATGCTCGCCGAACTGATGCGCTTCCAGCGCGGCATCGCCATCGCCGGCACGCACGGCAAGACCACCACCACCTCGCTGGTGGCCAGCATCCTCGCCGAAGGCGGCATGGACCCGACCTTCGTCATCGGCGGCCGCCTCAACGCGGCGGGCGCCAACGCGCGCCTGGGCAAGGGCGACTTCCTGGTGGCCGAGGCGGACGAATCGGACGCCTCCTTCCTGATGCTCAATCCGGTGATCTCGGTGGTCACCAACATTGACGCCGACCACATGGACACCTACGGGCACGACTTCGCCCGGGTCAAGCAGGCCTTCGTCGATTTCCTCCAGCACCTGCCGTTCTACGGCGTGGCCGTGCTGTGCGAGGACGACCCGCACGTGCGTTCGATCATGCCGCTGGTGTCCAAGCAGATCGTGCGCTACGGCTTCAATGAAACCGCCAACGTGCGTGCCGAGAACATCCGCGCGGACGGCGGGCGCATGCTGTTCGACGCGGTGCGCGTCAACGGCACCACCACCCGCCTGCCTATCGAGCTCAACCTGCCCGGCCTGCACAACGTGCTCAACGCCCTGGCCGCCATCGCGGTGGCCACCGAGGTGCAGGTGCCGGACGCCGCCATCGTCAAGGCGCTGGCCGAATTCCACGGCGTGGGCCGGCGCTTCCAGCGCTATGGCGAGGTGCCGCTGAGCGATGCCGAGGGCCGGCCGCGCGGCAGCTTCACGTTGGTGGACGACTACGGCCACCACCCCGTGGAAATGGCCGCAACCATCGCCGCCGCGCGCGGCGCGTTCCCGGAGCGCCGCCTGGTGCTGGCCTTCCAGCCGCACCGCTACACGCGCACGCGCGACTGCTTCGAGGACTTCGTCAAGGTGCTCTCTTCGGTGGATGCCCTGCTGCTCGCCGAGGTGTATGCCGCCGGCGAAGCGCCCATCGTGGCCGCCGACGGCCGCTCGCTGGCGCGCGCGCTGCGCGTGGCCGGCAAGGTGGAGCCGGTGTTCGTCGAGGACATCGAGGACATGCCGCAGGCCATTCTGGACGTGGCGCAGGACGGCGACGTGGTCATCACCATGGGCGCCGGCTCGGTCGGCGCGGTGCCCGGCAGGTTGAGCAAGGACGGAGGCGAGGCGTGAGCGGCAAGGCGAACAAGGATTTCGGCAAGGTCGCGGTGCTGTTCGGCGGTGCCTCCGCCGAGCGCGAGGTGTCGTTGATGTCCGGCGGCGCGGTGCTCGCCGCCCTGCAGCGCGCGGGCGTGGATGCGCACGCCTTCGACCCGGCCGAGCGCGATCTGCACATCCTCAAGGACGAAGGCTTCGAGCGCGCCTTCATCGTGCTGCACGGGCGCGGCGGCGAGGACGGCACGGTGCAGGGCGCCCTCGAACTGATGGGCATTCCCTACACCGGCAGCGGCGTGATGGCCTCCGCGCTGTCCATGGACAAGTGGCGCACCAAGATGGTCTGGCTGGCCGCCGGCCTGCCCACGCCGCGCTACGCCATCCTCGACGAACACAGCGATTGGGACGCGGTGGCCGCCGAGCTGGGGCTGCCGATCTTCGTCAAGCCGGTCCATGAAGGCTCCAGCATGGGCGCCACCAAGGTCACCGAGGCCGGCCAGTTGAAAGCCGCCTGGGAATTGGCGGCGCGCTACGACACCCTGGTAATCGCCGAGGAGTTCGTCGCCGGTGCCGAGCTCACCGCGCCCTTCCTGGGCGAGCGCGTGCTGCCGCTGGTGCGCATCGTCGCGCCGGACGGCAATTACGACTACCAGCACAAGTACTTCACCGACGATACCCGCTACGACTGCCCGAGCGGCCTGCCGGCAGCGCTGGAGCGCGAGCTGCAGGCGCTGGTGATGAAGTCGGCGAAGGTGCTGGGCTGCCGGGGCTGGGGCCGCGCCGACCTGATCCTCACCGATGACGGCCGCCCCTACCTGCTGGAAATGAACACTGCGCCGGGCATGACCGGGCACTCGCTGGTGCCCATGTCGGCGCGCGTGGCGGGCCTGGAGTTCGACGCCCTGTGCCTGGAAATCCTTGCGGAGGCCCGCCTTGGCTGAGACGACCCGCCGCCCGCTGTCCTCTGCTCCGGCCGCCTCTGGCGCGGGCCGGGGAGGGCGCGCGCGCGAGTCGGAAGGGCTGTGGCACCGCCCGCTGGTGCTCAACCTGATCGCCGACGTGCTGATGATGTTCGCCGCCCTGGGGCTGACCTGGGCCGCGGTGAGCTGGCTGCTGGCCCGGCCGTTCTTCCCGCTGCGCGAAGTGGTGCTGCTGTCGCCGCCGGCGCAGGTGACTTCCGCGCAGCTCGAATACGTGGCGCGCGCGGCGATCCACGGCAACTTCTTCACCGTCGATCTGGACCAGGTGCGCGCGGACTTCGAGAAGCTGCCCTGGGTGCGCCGCGCCGAGGTGCGCCGGCGCTGGCCGGACACCCTGGAACTGCGCCTGCAGGAGCACCAGGCAGTGGCCTACTGGACCTCGGGCGACGACGGCGACACGCGCTTGGTGAACCGTCAGGGCGAAGTATTCGTGGCCGCCAGCAACGCCCGCCTGCCCAGTTTCGCCGGCCCGCAGGGCTCGGCCGCCTACGTGCTCGCGCACTACGAATCCTTCGTCCGGCGGCTGGCGCCGCTGGGCCACGAACTGGTCGGCGTGGTGCTGTCGGCGCGCGAAGCTTGGCAACTGCGCCTGGACAACGACATGGTGATCGTGCTGGGGCGCGAGCAGGACAAGGCGCCGCTGGACGAGCGCCTGGCGCGCTTCGTCGCCGCCTGGCCCCAGGCGCGCGAAGGCATCGGCGTACAGGTGGCGGTGGCCGACCTGCGCTATCCGAGTGGGTTTGCCCTGACCCCGGCGGGCACTCTGGCTATGAAAGGCAAGCAATGAGCAAGGACTACAAGGATCTGATCGTCGGCCTCGACATCGGCACCGCCAAGATCACCTGCATCGTGGCGGAAGCGCGCCCCGACGGGCGGCTGGACGTGGTCGGCCTGGGCACGCAGGCCACCAACGGCCTGAAGCGCGGCGTGGTGGTGAACATCGAGGCCACCGTGGATGCCATCTCGCGGGTGATCCAGGAAGTCGAGCTGATGGCCGACTGCAAGATCCACGACGTGTATACCGGCATCGCCGGCAGCCACATCAAGAGCTTCAACTCCAACGGCATGGTGGCGATCAAGGACAAGGAAGTCACCCCGATGGACCTGGAGCGCGTGATCGAGGTGGCGCGCGCCATGCCCATCCCGGCCGAGCAGCAGATCCTGCACATCCTCACCCAGGAATTCATCATCGACGGCCAGGGCGGCGTGCGCGAGCCCATCGGCATGAGCGGGGCGAAGCTGGAGGTGAAGGTGCACATCGTCACCGGCGCCGTGTCCGCCGCGCAGAACGTCATCAAGTGCGTGCGCCGCTGCGGGCTGGAAGTGATGGACCTGATCCTGCAACCGCTGGCCTCCAGCTACGCGGTGCTCACCGAGGACGAAAAGGAACTGGGCGTGTGCATGGTGGACATCGGCGGAGGCACCACCGACATCGCCGTGTTCACCCAGGGCGCCATCCGCCACACCGCGGTGATTCCGGTGGCCGGCGACCAGATCACCAACGACATCGCCATGGCGCTGCGCACCCCCACCGCCGAGGCCGAGGATCTGAAGATTCGCCACGGCGTGGCCATGCACACCCTGGCCGATCCCGAGGAAATGATCGAAGTGCCCGGCGTGGGCGACCGCCCGCCGCGCAAGCTCTCGCGCCAGGCGCTGGCCGACGTGATCGAGCCGCGCGTGTCCGAGCTGTTCGAGCTGGTGCAGGCCGAACTGCGCCGCAGCGGCTACGAGGAATTGCTGTCCTCGGGGATCGTGCTGACCGGCGGTTCGTCGGTGATGCGCGGCATGGTCGAGCTGGGCGAGGAGGTGTTCCACATGCCGGTGCGCGTGGGCTCGCCGCAATACGACGGCGGGCTGGCCGACGTGGTCTGCCAGCCGCGCTACGCCACCGCGATGGGTTTGTTGATGGAAGGGGCCGCGCAGCGCCGGCGTGGCATCCAGGCGCGCGAGACGCGCAGCGTGCGCCAGGTGTTCGGGCGCATGAAGGCGTGGTTCGAGAAGAATTTCTGAGTAGGACGGATGGGCCGTTCCACTCGTTGTGAATGAGTGCCTGCCGTGAATCGGTATTTAGTTGTAGACTGCGTTCGCGATACTAAATACAGGTCCGGTGGGTGTTCTGTGTGCAGTACTGCTTTTTCACTCGGAGGCGAGTCAAATGTTTGAAATCGTTGAGAAGGTTCCCACCGGAACGGTGATCAAGGTGATCGGTGTCGGCGGTGCCGGCGGCAATGCGGTCGACCACATGATCCGCGACGGCGTGCAGGGCGTGCAGTTCATCGCCGCCAACACCGATGCGCAGGCGCTGTCGCGCTGCCTCGCACCCATCAAGATCCAGCTCGGCACCTCGGGCCTGGGCGCCGGCTCCAAGCCGGAAGCCGGACGCGCCGCCGCGCAGGAATCGCGCGAGGCGCTGGTCGCCGCGCTGGAAGGCGCGCATATGTGCTTCATCACCGGCGGCATGGGCGGCGGCACGGGTACCGGCGCCGCGCCCGTGGTGGCCGAGATCGCCAAGGAACTGGGCATCCTCACCGTGGCCGTGGTCACCAAGCCGTTCGACTTCGAGAACCGCCTGCGGGTGGCCGAGAGCGGCGTGGAGGAACTCACCCGCAACGTGGACTCGCTGATCGTCGTGCTCAACGACAAGCTGCTCGAAGTGTTCGGCGACGATGCCGGCTTCGAGGATTGCTTCCGCTCCGCCGACAACGTGCTGCGTTCCGCGGTGGGCGGCATCGCCGAGATCATCAACGTGCCGGGCCTGGTCAACGTGGACTTCCAGGACGTGCGCACCGCGATGGCCGAGATGGGCCGCGCGATGATGGGCTCGGCCGAGGCCGCCGGCCTGGACCGCGCGCGCATCGCCGCCGAGCAGGCCGCCGTTTCCCCGCTGCTGGAAGGCACCGAACTGTCCGGTGCGCGTTGCGTGCTGATCAACATCACCGCCAGCCGCTCGCTGAAGATGTCCGAAGTGCGCGACGCGGTGAAGACCGTGCAGGCCTTCGCCGCGCCGGAAGCCTTCGTCAAGTACGGCACGGTGTTCGAGGAGTCCATGGAAGACCGCATCCGCATCACCGTGGTCGCCACCGGCCTGGGCACGCCGCGCGCCGCGCGTCAGCCGGTCATGCAGGTGGTGCAGGGCACCGGCACCTATGGTCCGGCCAGCGGCGCGCCCGACATGAGCAACCTCGACGTGCCGGCGGTGATCCGCAGCGGCCGCCGCACCACGGTGGAAGCGATGAGCGCCAACGGCATGGGCACCTACGACATTCCGGCCTTCCTGCGCAAGCAGGCCGACTGACGGCGTCGCCCGCTTCGCCGCCCGCGCGTACGGGCGCCCAGGCACGGACCTCCCGCCTCCGGTCCGTGTCCGGGCGCCCGTCGCCCTTCAGGGCGTGTTGACGCGATCCACAGCGGTCGCGCCACCGTCCAATCCGGCGCAGATCAAGGCGCGGCGACGCGGCAATGCCGGGGCCTTGCAAGGAGCCGCAACGCCGAGATGCGCCGGATTGGACGGTGGCCCTTCGGGTGAGTCTGTGTGGCCGTCTGGCTGCGTTGCGCTCATTGTCAAGGAAACCACCCTTGACCGCCTCGCGCGCCTTGCCAGCCAGCCACACAGACTCACGCGATCCACCGTGGATCGCGTCAACACGCCCTAACACGGTGAAGCAATGCGCGCGCCGGATGGACCGATATCGCGTGTTAAAATCGCCCGGTTCAAGGAAAGCCATCATGATCAGGCAGCGCACGCTCAAATCCATCGTCAAGGCCACCGGCGTGGGCCTGCACGGCGGCCGCAAGGTCAATCTGTCTCTGCGTCCGGCGGCGCCGGGCACGGGCATCGTGTTCCATCGCGTGGACCTCGATCCGCCGCTGACCCTGCCCGCCGACCCCTACGCGGTGTGCGACACGCGCATGTGCTCCGGCCTGGAGCGCGACGGTCACAAGGTGGGCACCGTCGAACACCTGATGTCGGCGCTGGCCGGCCTGGGCATCGACAATCTGTACGTGGATGTGGATGCGCCCGAGATTCCCATCCTCGACGGCAGCTCCGGCCCCTTCGTGTTCCTGCTGCAGTCCGCCGGCATCGAGGAGCAGAACGCGCCCAAGCGCTTCCTGCGCGTCAAGCGCGCGGTGGAGTATCGCGAGGGCGACAAGTGGGTGCGCCTGGAGCCCTACGACGGCTTCCGCCTGACCTTCTCCATCGTCTTCAATCATCCCGCCATCGAGCGTACGCCGACCACGGTCACCGTGGATTTCGCCGAGCATTCCTACGTGCGCGAAGTGGCGCGCGCGCGCACCTTCGGCTTCATGCAGGACGTCGAGTTCATGCGCGCCAACGGCCTGGGCCTGGGCGGCAGCCTGGACAACGCCATCGTGATGGACGAGTACCGCGTGCTCAATGCCGACGGGCTGCGCTACGCCGACGAGTTCGTCAAGCACAAGATCCTCGACGCCATCGGCGACCTGTACCTGTGCGGCCACCCGCTGCTCGCCGCGTATTCGGCGCACAAGTCCGGGCACGCGCTCAACAACCAGATTCTGCGCGTGCTGCTGGAGGACCAGGAAGCCTGGGAGATTGTCACCTTCGAACAGGCCGCGGCCACGCCGCCCGCGGTCAGCCACCAGTTCGACCTGGCGCTGGCCTGAGTCCCAGAGCCGATGGTGATCGTCCGCATCCTGATCCTGTTCGCCGCCGTGGGCATCGGCGCGTCGCTGCTCGCCTGGCTGCTCACCGGCAATCCGCGCTACCGCCAGTGGGCGTGGAACTTCACCCGCGGTACGCTGCTGGCGGTGCTGCTGGTGCTGGTGCTGTTCGCCTTCGAGCGGATCTTCTTCTCGGCCTGAGGGCCTTCCCCCTGTTTTCTAGCGGCTGCGCCGCGCCAGGCGTTCGAGCGCCTCGCGCAGGGGCGAGTCCGCCGGCAGCGAGGCCGCCAGTTCGTTCAGGCTGCGCTTGCCTGCTTCCGGGATGCTGCGTGTCGGCGGCGCCGGACGCCACGGCGCCGCCTCGCGCAGGGCGACGCGCACGCGGATTTCCCGCAGCGCATGGCCCTGTTCGGCGAGGCGCTGGACCAGGCTGGGGGCCATCTGCTTGAGCTTGACCGCCACCGCGTTGCCCTGGGCGAACACCACCAGGGTGTCGTCCTTCAGATTGGCAACCTTGCAGGAGGCCGCCAGCAAGGGCGGCAGGCAGCGCTCGAAAGCGCCCTGCAGGCGGCGCAGGCGCGCGGCGTGGTCCTGCAGGCGGGCAAGGGTATCGCCGCCGCCGAGGTAGCGCTGGAGAAGCTGGGTCATGGCGGAAGTCCGAGTGGGCTTCCAGATGGTAGGGGCGTGCGTGCGCCGGGGCAAGCGCGTGCCATGGGGGTGCTACGAGGCGGTCAGACGGGCGTGCTAAACTTCCGCCTTTGTCGAAATCGACCGACAGGACCCCATGATCTCCGGCCTCCTCAAGAAAATCTTCGGCAGTCGCAACGACCGCCTGATTCGCCAGTATCAGCAGACCGTCAATCGGATCAACGCGCTGGAGCCGGAAATCTCGGCGCTCTCGGACGAGGCGCTGCGCGGCAAGACCGGGGAGTTCCGACAGCGCCTGGAACAGGGCGAGAAGCTCGACGCGCTGCTGCCGGAGGCCTTCGCGGTGGTGCGCGAGACCGGCAAGCGGGTGCTCGGCATGCGCCACTTCGACGTGCAGCTGGTCGGCGGCATGGTGCTGCACAACGGCAAGATCGCCGAAATGCGCACCGGCGAGGGCAAGACCCTGGTGGCCACGCTGCCGGCCTACCTGAACGCGCTGACCGGCAAGGGCGTGCACATCGTCACCGTCAACGATTACCTGGCCAGCCGCGACGCCGAGCAAATGGGGCGCATCTTCGCCTTCCTCGGCATGACCACCGGCTGCAACCTGTCGCGCCTGCCGCACGACGAGAAGAAGGCCGCCTACGAGGCCGACATCACCTACGGCACCAACAACGAATTCGGTTTCGACTACCTGCGCGACAACATGGTCTATGCGACCACCGAGCGCGTGCAGCGCGGACTGAACTTCGCCATCGTCGACGAGGTGGACTCCATCCTCATCGACGAGGCGCGCACCCCGCTGATCATCTCCGGCCAGGCCGAGGACCACACCGAGCTGTACCTGAAGATGAACCAGGTGGCGCCGCTGCTGAAGCGGCAGGAAGGCGAGGGCGACAACATCAGCGTGCCGGGCGACTACACGGTGGATCTGAAGGCCAACCAGGTGCTGCTCACCGAGCAGGGCCACGAAACGGCCGAGCAGATCCTGGTGCGCATGGGTCTGCTGACCGAGGGCGGCGGCCTGTACGAGCCGGGCAACATCCTGCTGGTGCATCACCTGTATGCCGCGCTGCGTGCCCACGCGCTGTACCACAAGGATCAGCACTACGTGGTGCAGAACGGCGAAGTGGTGATCGTCGACGAATTCACCGGCCGCCTGATGGCCGGCCGGCGCTGGTCCGAGGGCCTGCACCAGGCCGTGGAGGCCAAGGAAGGCGTGAAGATCCAGGCGGAGAACCAGACGCTCGCCTCGATCACCTTCCAGAATTACTTCCGCATGTACGGCAAGCTCGCCGGCATGACCGGCACGGCCGACACCGAAGCCTTCGAGTTCCATTCCATCTACGGGCTGGAAACCGTGGTGGTGCCGACCAACCGGGCGATGGTCCGGCGCGACGAGAACGACAAGGTCTATCGCACCGCCAAGGAAAAGTGGGATGCGGTGATCGCCGACATCCGCGACTGCGTGCAGCGCGGCCAGCCGGTGCTGGTGGGCACCACCTCCATCGAAACCAACGAATTCCTTTCCGCGC
This sequence comes from Pseudothauera nasutitermitis, assembly GCF_004801295.1. Classification (GTDB taxonomy): domain Bacteria; phylum Pseudomonadota; class Gammaproteobacteria; order Burkholderiales; family Rhodocyclaceae; genus Pseudothauera; species Pseudothauera nasutitermitis. Next base: position 121,330 of record NZ_SSOC01000008.1, on the reverse strand, counting down.
TGCTGAAGAAGGAAAAGATCGACCACCAGCTGCTCAATGCCAAGCAGCACGACAGCGAGGCGCAGATCGTCGCCGAGGCCGGCCGTCCGGGCGTGGTCACCATCGCCACCAACATGGCCGGCCGTGGTACCGACATCGTGCTGGGCGGCAACATCGACAAGCAGGTTGCCGCCGTGCGTGCGGACGAGGCGCTCTCGGCCGAGCAGAAGGGCGCGAAGATCGCCGAACTGCGCGCCGACTGGCAGAAGGTGCACGAACAGGTGGTGGCCGCCGGCGGCCTGCACATCATCGGCACCGAGCGTCACGAATCGCGCCGCATCGACAATCAGCTGCGTGGCCGTTCGGGCCGCCAGGGCGACCCGGGCTCCAGCCGCTTCTACCTGTCGCTGGAAGATCCGCTGATGAAGATCTTCGCCGGCGATCGCCTCAACGCCATCATGGTGCGCCTGAAGATGCCCGAGGGCGAGGCCATCGAGCACGCCATGGTCACCCGTTCGCTGGAATCCGCGCAGCGCAAGGTGGAGCAGCGCAACTTCGACATCCGCAAGCAACTGCTTGAATACGACGATGTCGCCAACGACCAGCGCAAGGTCATCTACCAGCAGCGCAACGAACTGCTGGAAACCGAGGACATCTCCGAAACCATCCAGGCCATGCGCCAGGGCGTGCTGCACGACGCCTTCCGCACCCACGTGCCGGAAGACAGCGTGGAAGATCAGTGGGAAATCCCGTCGCTGGAGCAGAGCCTGGCGGCCGACTTCCTGCTCAAGCTGCCGCTGGTGGAATGGCTGAAGGCCGAGCCCAATCTGGATGCCGACAATCTGCTCAAGCGCATCCTGGATGCCGCCGAGCAAGCCTACGCGGCCAAGATCGCGCTGGTCGATCCGGCCGCCTGGCACCAGTTCGAACGCAACGTCATGCTGCAGAGCCTGGACACCCACTGGCGCGAGCATCTGGCCGCGCTCGACCACCTGCGCCAGGGCATCCACCTGCGCGGCTACGCGCAGAAGAACCCCAAGCAGGAATACAAGCGCGAAGCCTTCGAACTGTTCGAAGCCCTGCTCGACACCGTGCGCGCCGACGTCACCAAACTGCTGCTGACCGTGCAGATCCGCACCGAAAGCCAGCTCGAGCAGGCCGAAACTCCGCCCGAAGTCGAGAACGTGCAGTACCACCATGCCGACTACGACGAAGCGCTGGGTGCAGCGAATGCCGAGCGCGACGGCGCCCGCCAGCCGGCGGTGGCCGGGCCCAAGGTGGGGCGCAACGATCCGTGCCCCTGCGGCTCGGGCAAGAAGTACAAGCACTGCCACGGCAAGCTGAACTGATCCTGCGGACCGGCTCCGTGCGGCGCATGGGCCGGTTTCGCCCTATTTCCGCACAGGAGCCCACATGGCCGTCAATCTGAGCACTCCCAATCCCGCCGACCTGCTGCCGGTTCCCGGCGTGCGCCTCGGCGTGGCCGAAGCCGGCATCCGCAAGGCCAACCGGCGCGACCTGACGCTGATCGAACTGGCGGCGGGCAGCCGTGTTTCCGGCGTGTTCACGCAGAACCGCTTCTGTGCCGCCCCTGTGCAGGTGTGCAAGGCGCACATCGCCGGCGGCGCGATCCGCGCGCTGGTCATCAACACCGGCATCGCCAACGCCGGCACCGGCGAGAGCGGGCTGGCCGCGGCCAACGCGACCTGCGCCGCCGTGGCGGACCTGCTCGGCATCAAGGCCGGCCAGGTGCTGCCGTTCTCCACCGGGGTGATCCTCGAGCCGCTGCCGGTCGACCGTCTGGTCGCCGGCCTGCCCAAGGCCCGGGGGGCGCTGCGCGCCGACGGCTGGTTCGACGCCGCGCACGCCATCATGACCACCGATACGCTGCCCAAGGCGGTGTCGCGCACCGTGCAGGTGGGCGGGCGCACGGTGACCCTCAGCGGGATCAGCAAGGGCGCCGGCATGATCCGCCCCAACATGGCCACCATGCTGGGCTTCGTGGCCTGCGACGCAGCCGTTTCCCAGGCCCTGCTCGACGAACTGGTGCGCGAGGCGGCCGACCTGTCGTTCAACAGCATCACCGTGGATGGCGACACCTCCACCAACGACTCCTTCATCGTCATCGCCACCGGACAGGCCGGCAACGCGGAGATCACCGAGGCCGCCGGCTCGGACTGGGCGGCGCTGCGCGAGGCGCTGATCGACGTTTCCGTGCGCCTGGCCCAGGCCATCGTGCGCGACGGCGAGGGCGCCACCAAGTTCATGAGCATCGCCGTGGAAGGCGGCGCGGACCGCGAGGAATGCCGCAAGGTGGCCTACGCCGTGGCGCACTCGCCGCTGGTCAAGACCGCTTTCTTCGCCTCCGACCCCAATCTCGGACGCATCCTCGCGGCCATCGGCTATGCCGGCATCGCGGACCTGGACGTCGGCCGCCTGCGCGTGTGGCTGGGCAACCCGGACGAGAGCGTGCTGGTCGCCGAGCACGGCGGGCGGGCGGCGAGCTACGTGGAGGAAGCCGGCGCGCGCATCATGGCGCACAGCGAACTCACCGTGCGCATCGATCTGGCGCGCGGCGAGGCGCTTGCCACGGTGTGGACTTGCGATTTCTCCTACGATTACGTCAAGATCAACGCGGACTACCGTAGCTGATCCCCTCCTTTCCACTTCCTTCCACGATGGCCGCCACGCACGAAAATCCGAGCGAACCGGAACCGCAGGCACGCGAACCATCCGGGGCGCTCGGCGACAAGACCGGTGACGCGCTCAAGCAGCAGCGTTTCCAGATGCTCGAGGACATCGCCGCGGAGATGTCCGACGAGGTGGTCTTCCCGAGCTACTTCGACGCGGTACTGCGCCTGCGCAACGCGCTGCGCGATCCGGAGGTCAGTGTCGAGCGCATCGTCGGCCTGGTACGTGCCGAGCCGCTGATCTGCGTGCGCCTGCTGCAGCAGGCCAATTCGGCCGCGCAGGGCGGGCGCGGCGAGGTGCGCGACATCCGCTCGGCGGTCACCCGCCTGGGGCTCAATGCGGTGCGCAACGTGGCGCTCACCGTGGCCATGGCCCAGCTGGTGCGCTGCAAGGAGCTGGTGCCGTTCGCCGATCTGTCGCGCAAGCTGTGGCTGCATTCGCTGTTCAGCGCGGCGGCGGCCGAGGTGGTGGCCGCCGAACTGTCGCGGATCAATCCGGACGAGGCACTGTTCGCCGGGCTGGTGCATGACCTGGGCGCGTTCTACATGCTGTACCGCGCCGCGCAGTACGAAGAACTGCGCATGCGGCCCGACACCGTGCGCCACCTGATCGTGCAGTGGCACGAGAGCATCGGCGAATCGCTGATGTTCGCCCTGCGCCTGCCGGAGGATTTCGTCAACGCGGTCAGCCATCACGACCAGCCGCGCGCGCCGCTCATCGAGCGCCCGCGCAACCTGGGCGAGATCGTCTATGCCGCGAATCTGCTGGCGCTGGCCGATTTCGAGTGGATCGACGGGCGCAATCCAGAGGGCCTGCTGGGCGAGCTGTACACCTCGCTGGCGGAGCGCATCCGGGTGCGTTTTGAGGAACTGCGCGCCGAGTTTTCCGGCGCCTGAGCGGGCAGGGCGGCGGCGGCGCTCAGTGCAGCACGCGCGGCATGGCCAGCACGAAGGGCGGGATGTTGGCCTCGAAGCGCATGCCGTCCTCGGCGACCATCTGGTAGCTGCCGCGCATCGTGCCCACTTCCGCCGACAGGCTGGCGCCGCTGCTGTAGCGGTAGCTTTCACCGGGCGCCAGCAGGGGCTGCTCGCCCACCACGCCCTCGCCGCGCACTTCCTGGGTCTTGCCCGCGCCATCCTCGATCAGCCAGTGGCGGGAGATCAGCCGCGCCGCCAGCGTGCCGTGGTTGGTGATGGTGATGTGGTAGGCGAAGACATGGCGCTCGCCGGCGGGGTCGGATTGCGCGGGGAGGTACTCGGCGACCGCCTGGACCTCGATGCGGTATTTTTCCTGTGGGCTCATGTCGATCTGTCGGGTGGGCGCGGGTGTATTCCGCCACGGTCTGATGGGCGGATTCTTCCGCCGGCCGGGTGAACGGTAAAATAACACTCTTTGTCCGGAATTCCCGCCATGTCCGCTTTTGCCCTTACCGCGCTCTCTCCGCTCGACGGCCGCTACCACGCCAAGGTGGCCGGCCTGCGCGATCATTTCTCCGAGCATGGCCTGATCCGCAACCGCGTGCGCGTCGAGGTCGAATGGCTGAAGGCGCTCGCCGCCGAGCCCGCGCTCGCCGAGATCGCACCGTTCTCCGCGGCCACGGTGGCCGAGCTGGACGCGGTGGTGAGCGGCTTCTCGCCCGCCGACGGCGAGGCGGTGAAGGCCATCGAGGCCACCACCAACCACGACGTCAAGGCGATGGAATACTGGCTCAAGCAGCGCCTGGGCCACAACGCCGAGGTGATGAAGGTGTCGGAGTTCATCCACTTCGCGTGTACCTCCGAAGACATCAACAACACCTCCCACGCGCTGATGCTCAAGGCCGGCCGCGACGAGGTGCTGCTGCCCGCGCTGGACCGCGTGATCGAGCGCTTCCGCGCGCTGGCGCACGATCTGGCCAATCTGGCGATGCTCTCGCGCACCCACGGCCAGCCGGCCAGCCCGACCACGCTGGGCAAGGAGATGGCCAACATCGCCGCCCGCCTGCTGCGCGCGCGCGCGCAGATTGTCGGGGTGTCGCTGACCGCCAAGTTCAATGGCGCGGTGGGCAACTACAACGCCCACCTGTCGGCCTGGCCGGAATTCGACTGGGAAGGCTTCAACCGCCGCTTCATCGAATCGCTGGGCGTGGAATTCAACCCCTACACCATCCAGATCGAGCCGCACGACGCCATGGCCGAACTGTTCGATGCCGTGGGACGCGCCAACACCATCCTGATCGATGCCTGCCGCGACATCTGGATGTACATCTCCTTCGGCTACTTCAAGCAGAAGCTCAAGGAAGGCGAGGTGGGCTCCTCCACCATGCCGCACAAGGTCAACCCGATCGACTTCGAGAACGCCGAGGGCAACCTGGGCGTGGCCAACGCGGTGCTGCGCCACTTCTCCGAGAAGCTGCCGGTGTCGCGCATGCAGCGCGACCTCACCGATTCCACCGTGCTGCGCAACATGGGCGTGGGCTTCGGCCACGTGGTGCTGGCGCTCGATTCCGCGCTGCGCGGGCTGAACAAGCTGGAGGCCGATCCGCAGCGCCTGGCCGCCGATCTGGGCGAATGCTGGGAAGTGCTGGCCGAGCCGGTGCAGACCGTGATGCGCCGCTACGCCATCGAGCAGCCCTACGAGAAGCTCAAGGCGCTGACCCGCGGCAAGGGCATCACCCGCGAGGCCCTGCATGCCTTCATCGCCACGCTGGAAATCCCCCAGGGCGAGCGCGACCGCCTGCTGGCGATGACACCGGCGAGCTACGTCGGCAAGGCCGCCGAACTGGCCCGGCGCATCTAGGCGCGGGCCCGCCCGCGCCGAGGGTGTCCATTCACACATCAAGGAACAAGCAACGATGGCTTTCGCCGACAATCTGAAGCAACTGCCGGGCATTTCCCATCTGTCCGCGCTGGAACTCCTCGACGCCCAGGGGGTGCTGGTCGCCACCATCGAGAACAAGCCGGGGCAGGCCGGTTCGCTGGCGGTGTACAACCATCTGGCCCAGTTGTACGGCGCCATCGGCCCCGATGCCGCTGCGCGCGGGCTGGAAATCTATGCGGAACACAGTGAGGATGCACGTGCCAATCCAGGCAAGCACCCGAACATCGACCGGCTGATCGGTCTGATCGAGCGCGGGGAGAGCCTGCGGGTGAAGCAGGTGTTCGCGGTGTAAGTGGTGCGGGCCGCCGGTCCACGAAAAAGGGCGCCCCTGCGGCGCCCTTTTGTTTTGCCGGGGCAGTCTCAGACCACGGCTTCGTCCTGCTTTTCCTTCTTCGGCTTGACGAAGTGTTCGCGCGAGGTGCCCAGCCACATGGCCATCGGGCTGGCGACGAAGATCGACGAATACACGCCGAAGATGATGCCGATGGTCAGCGCCAGGGCGAAGTAGTGCAGCACCTCGCCGCCGAAGATCAGCATGGACAGCACCATCATCAGGGTGCTGCCGTGGGTGATCACCGTGCGCGAGATCATCGCGGTGATGGCGTGGTCGATGATCTGCGCGGTGTTCATGTTGCGCTTCTTGCGGAAGGTCTCGCGCACGCGGTCGAAGACGATCACCGATTCGTTCACCGAATAGCCCAGCACGGCCAGCACGGCGGCCAGCACGGGAAGGGAGAACTCCCACTGGAAGAAGGCGAAGAAGCCCAGAATGATGACCACGTCGTGCAGGTTGGCGACGATGGTGGACACCGCGAAGCGCCATTCGAAGCGCAGCGCCAGATACACGATGATGCCGAATACCACCAGCAGCAGGGCCATGGCGCCGTCGCTGGCGAGCTCCTTGCCGATCTGCGGGCCGACGAATTCGACGCGGCGCAGCTGGGGCTCGGAGCCCTCCAGCGACTGCAGCATGCCGAGCACGTGCTGGGAGACCTGGGCGGTGTCCAGTCCTTCGCGGTTGGGCAGGCGGATGAGGATCTCGCCGCTGCCGAAGTTCTGCGCCTGGGCGTCCGGATAGCCGCCGGTGGCGAGCGCGTGGCGCACGGTCTCCAGGCGGGGCGGTTCGCTGTAGCCGACCTCGACCAGGGTGCCCCCGGTGAACTCCACCGAGAAGTTCAGGCCGCGGACGACGATGAAGAACACCGCGAGCAGGAAGGTGATGGTGGAAACGGCATTGAACTTCAGCGCATGGCGCATGAAGGGAATGTCGTTGCGCTGGCGGAAAAATTCCATGGTGGTGCGTCGTCCGGTCGGTTAGTTGGGTGCCTGGCCCAGATGCAGCTTGGCGATCTTGCGCTGGCGGCCGTAGATCAGGTTGATGAGCATGCGCGAGACCATGATGGCGCTGAACATCGAGGTGAGGATGCCCAGGCAGTGCACCACAGCGAAGCCGCGCACCGGGCCGGAGCCGAACACCAGCAGCGCGATGCCGGCGATCAGGTTGGTGATGTTGGCGTCCAGGATGGTGTCGAAGGCGCGATCGTAGCCGGCGTGGATGGCCGCCTGCGGCGTGGCGCCGTTGCGCAGTTCCTCGCGGATGCGTTCGTTGATCAGCACGTTGGCGTCGATGGCCATGCCCAGGGTCAGCGCCATGGCCGCGATGCCGGGCAGCGTCAGGGTGGCCTGCAGCAGCGACAGCAGGGCGATCAGCAACATCAGGTTGGCGGCCAGCGCGATCGACGAAACCAGGCCGAACAGGGTGTAGTAGACCGTCATGAACACCGCGATGGCGATGAAGCCCCACAGCGTGGAGTTGAAGCCCTTGGCGATGTTGTCCGCGCCCAGGCTGGGGCCGACGGTGCGTTCCTCGATGATCTCCATCGGCGCGGCCAGCGCGCCGGCGCGCAGCAGCAGGGCCACGTCGTTGGCCTCGGTGGTGGTCATGCGGCCGGAGATCTGCACGCGCCCGCCGCCGATCTCGGTGCGGATCACCGGCGCGGTGACCACCTCGCCCTTGCCCTTCTCGATCAGCAGGATGGCCATGCGCTTGCCGACGTTCTCGCGGGTGACGTCGCGGAAGATGCGCGAGCCGGCGGAGTCCAGGCTCAGATGCACGGCCGGTTCGTTGGTCTGGCCGTCGAAGCCGGGCTGCGCGTCGACCAGGCGGTCGCCGGTGAGCACCACCTGACGGCGCACCAGCAGCGGGGTGCCGTCGCGGTCGGAGTAGATCTCGGTGCCGAACGGCGGGTTGCCGGCCAGCGCGGCCTCCAGCGCGCCCGGGGTGTCGTCGACCAGGCGCACCTCCAGCGTGGCGGTGCGGCCCAGGATGTCCTTGGCCTTGGCCACGTCCTGCACGCCGGGCAACTGCACGACGATGCGGTCGGCGCCCTGCTGCTGGATCACCGGCTCGGCCACGCCGAGTTCGTTGATACGGTTGTGCAGCGTGGAGATGTTCTGGCGGATGGCGAAGTCGCGCATGGTCTGCTGCGCCTGCGCGGTCAGCGTGGCGATCAGGCGCAGGTCGCCGGGGCCGTCGTCGCGGTCAACCAGCTGCAGGTCGCCGGTGTTGTTCTGGATGGCGCTGCGCGCCGCGTTGCGCTGTTCCACGTCGCGGAAGCGCAGGTGGATGGCGTTGCCCTCGCGGCTGATGCCGCTGTGGCGCACGCTGCGGTCGCGCATCAGCGTGCGCAGATCGCCGGCGGTGGAGTCGAGGCGCTTGGTCAGCGCGCCCGGCATGTCCACCTGCAGCAGGAAGTGCACGCCGCCGCGCAGGTCCAGGCCCAGGTACATGGGTAGCGCGTGGATGCTGGTCAGCCAGTTCGGCGAGGCCGACAGCAGGTTCAGCGCGACCACGTAGGAAGGATCCTGCGCGTCCGGATTCAGCGAGCGTTCGATGACGTCGCGGGCGCGCAACTGGTCTTCGGAACTGCCGAAGCGGAAGCGCAGGCTGTTGGCGTCGGTGAACAGGCCGGTATGCGCGATGCCGGCGCCGCGCAGGGCCTCCTCGATCTGTCCGCTGGCCCCCGCGTGGTCCAGTCTGAGCGTGGCCTTGGCGCTGGACACCTGCACGGCGGGGACTTCGCCGTAGAAATTGGGCAGGGTGTAGATCACCCCCCAGAGCAGGATCAGGCCGATGAGGATGTTTTTCCAGAGCGGATAGCGATTCATGACGGGATAGGCGGGAGGCGGGGCGGGGGCCGGCGCGCGGGGCGCCGGCAGGAGGGAAAGGCGCTCAGAGCGCCTTCAGCGTGCCCTTGGGCAGCACGGTGGCGACAGCCTGCTTCTGCACGGCGACCACGGTATCGGCGGCGACTTCGACCTGCACGAAGGCATCGCCCACTTCGACCACGCGGCCGGCGATGCCGCCACCGGTGACCACTTCGTCGCCCTTGGCGAGTGCTTCGACCATGGCCTTGTGTTCCTTCGCGCGCTTCATCTGCGGGCGGATCATCAGGAACCACAGCACCACGAACATCAGGATCAGCGGCAGCAGGCCCATCAGGCCGCCGCCCTGCGCGGCGCCGTCGGCGGCCTGGGCATAAGCGTTGGAAATCAGCACGTTCGATACTCCGAAGGTTGGCGTGAAATCGGTAATTATAAGCGTTGCCGACCAGCGGAAGGGATTTTTTGCCGAACCGAACACGCTTCGAGCGGTCCGCTTCCCGGGGGCGGCGAAACCCTCTGATCCGTCTCGCGGGACTCGGTTCCATGCGGGGAGAGCGCTGCGCAGGCGGCCGGCGCGATCGCGGTTTCGTTCGGCAAGTGATTCGTCGACAATGTATTCCGTTGGCAATGCGGACATGCGCCGGAGTGAAAATGACCGAGCACGAGGCTGGCATGGAAAGGAACTGGCACGCGTCGGAACACCAGGACGTCGCGCAGATGCTGGATAGCCCGGTGGGCGGGCTGAGCGGGGAGGAGGCCGCGCGCCGCGAGCGCGAATACGGCCCCAACCGGCTGGCGCCGCCGAAACGGCGCGGCCCGCTGCGCCGCCTGCTCGCGCAGTTCCACAACATCCTGCTGTACGTGATGCTGGGCGCGGCGCTGGTCACCGCGCTGCTCGGCCACTGGGTGGATACCGCCGTGCTGCTGGCGGCGGTGGTGCTCAATGCCATCATCGGCTTCATCCAGGAAGGCAAGGCGGAATCGGCGCTCGACGCCATCCGCGCCATGCTGTCGCCGCGCGCCACGGTGCTGCGCGGCGGCACGCGCATGGAGATCGACGCCGCCGGCCTGGTGCCGGGCGACCGCGTGCTGCTGGCTTCCGGCGACCGGGTGCCGGCCGATCTGCGCCTCGTCGCGGTGAAGGAATTGCGCGTCGAGGAAGCCGCGCTGACCGGCGAATCGGTGCCGGTGGAGAAAGCGGCGGCCAGGGTGGCCGTGGATGCGCCGCTGGGCGACCGCCTGTGCATGGCCTATTCCGGCACGCTGGTGGTGTATGGGCAGGCCGAGGGCGTGGTGGTGGCCACCGGCGCGGCCACCGAGCTCGGCCGCATCAACCACATGCTGGACAGCATCGGCCTTTCCAGTACCCCGCTGCTGCGCCAGATCGACCGCTTCGGGCGCGCGCTGGCGGTGGTCATCCTCGGCGCGGCGGCAGCCACCTTCGCCTTCGGCACGCTGCTGCGCGAGCATTCCGCCGGCGAGATGTTCCTGATGGCGGTGGCGCTCACCGCCTCGGCGATCCCGGAGGGCCTGCCGGCGATCATGACCGTGACCCTGGCGCTCGGCGTGCAGCGCATGGCGCGCAAGCAGGCCATCATCCGCCGCCTGCCGGCGGTGGAGACGCTGGGCTCGGTCACGGTGATCTGCTCGGACAAGACCGGTACGCTGACGCGCAACGAGATGACCGTGCAGCGCATGGTGTGCGCCGGCCACGTGTTCGACGTGGGCGGCGTGGGCTACGCGCCGGTGGGCGATTTCTCCGTCGATGGGCGCATCGTCGAGCCGGTGCACTATCCTGCGCTGGAGCTGGCCTTGCGCATCGGCGTGCTGTGCAACGACGCGCGCATGCGCCAGGATGAAGGCGCGTGGTGGGTGGAGGGCGATCCCACCGAGGGCGCGCTGCTGGTGGCCGGCGACAAGGGCGGCTTTTCCGTGCATGCCGCGGAGGTGGCCTGGCCGCGCCTGGACAGCGTGCCCTTCGAATCCGAACACCGCTTCATGGCCACCTGGCACCGGGACGCCGACGGCGAGTCGTGGATCTTCGTCAAGGGCGCGCCGGAGCGCGTGTTCGAGATGTGCGACGCGCAGCTTGATGGCCATGGCGAACGCCCGCTGGACATCGACTACTGGCGGCGCATGGCCACCGACACCGCCGCGCAGGGCCTGCGCCTGCTCGCGCTGGCCGCCAAGCGCGCGGCGCCGCGCGGCGAGGGGCTGGGTTTCGCGGACTGCGAGGAAGGCTTCGTGCTGGTCGCGCTGGTGGGCATCATCGACCCGCCGCGCGAGGAGGCCATCCGCGCGGTGGCCGAATGCCACCGCGCCGGCATCCGCGTGAAGATGATCACCGGCGACCACGCCGAAACCGCGCGCGCCATCGGCGCCCAGCTGGCGATCGGGGTGGGCAGGCCGGCGATCACCGGCGCCGAGGTGGCGGTGATGGACGACGCCGAACTGCGCCGCGTGGTCATGGACGTGGACGTGTTTGCGCGCGCCAGCCCGGAACACAAGCTGCGCCTGGTGCAGGCTCTGCAGGACAGTGGCCAGGTGGTGGCGATGACCGGCGACGGGGTCAATGACGCGCCCGCACTGAAGCGCGCCGACGTGGGCATCGCGATGGGCAGGAAGGGCGCCGAGGCCGCCAAGGAATCCGCCGACATGGTGCTGGCCGACGACAATTTCGCCACCATCGCCGCCGCGGTGCGCGAAGGGCGCGCGGTGTACGACAACCTGAAGAAGTTCGTGCTGTTCATGCTGCCGACCAATGGCGGGCAGACCCTGGTGGTGATCGCCGCAATCCTGTTCGAGCTGACCCTGCCGCTGACCCCGGCGCAGGTGCTGTGGGTGAACATGGTGACCTCCACCTGCCTGGGGCTGGCGCTGGCCTTCGAGCCGGCCGAGGGCAACATCATGCGGCGCCATCCGCGTCCGCCCGGCGAGGCCTTGCTTTCCGGCTTCTTCGTGTGGCGGGTGGCGCTGGTTTCGGTGCTGATGATGACCGGCGCGCTCGGCCTGTTCCTGTGGGAGCTGTCGCTGGGCACCAGCGTGGAAACCGCGCGCACCATGGCGGTGAATGCCATCGTGGTCAGCGAGATGTTCTACCTGATCAACAGCCGCCACGTGTTTTCCCCGGCACTGAGCCGCGAAGGGCTGTTCGGCAACCGCTACGTGCTGGTCGCCATCGCCGCCTGCCTGCCCTTGCAACTGGCCTACACCCACGCGCCGGCCCTGCAGGCGGTGTTCCACTCGGCGTCGCTGACGCCGCTCGAATGGAGCAAGGTGCTGGGGGCGGGGCTGCTGGTGTTCGTCGGTGCGGAGCTGGAAAAGTGGGTGATCCGCCGGCGCGGCGCGTTCGGTTCCCGCGCGCTGCCGCATGGATAGGGGTTGTCCGCAGTTCGAGCGTGGCACGATAAATGCTAAAGTTCAACCTTTATAATGTGAGCCTCCATGCCGACGCCTGAGTACCTGCTCCCGCTCCTGGTGCTGCTGCCGTTCATCGGGAGCGTGATCGCCGCCTGCATGCCATCCGACGCCCGCAATCGCGAGGCCTGGCTGGCTGGCGGCGTTTCTTTGTGCGGGCTGCTGCTGGTGGTCTGGCTGTATCCGGCCATCGTCGACGGCGGGGTGGCGCATTTCCGCCTCGAATGGATGCCGCTGCAGGGCGTGGCCTTCTCGCTGCGCCTGGACGGCCTGGCCTGGCTGTTCTCCCTGCTGGTGCTGGGCATCGGCGCGCTGGTGGTGCTGTATGCGCGCTACTACATGTCGCCGGAAGATCCGGTGCCGCGCTTCTTCTCCTTCCTGCTCGCCTTCATGGGCTCGATGCTGGGCGTGGTGCTGTCCGGCAACCTGATCCAGCTGGTGGTGTTCTGGGAGCTGACCAGCATCACCTCCTTCCTGCTGATCGCCTACTGGCATCACCGCATCGACGCGCGGCGCGGCGCGCGCATGGCGTTCACGGTGACCGCCACCGGCGGCCTGTGCCTGCTCGCCGGCGTGCTGATCATCGGCCACATCGTCGGCAGCTACGAACTGGATGCCGTGCTGGCCGCCGGCGAACTGGTGAAAGGGCACCCGTGGTACGTACCGGCGCTGGTGCTGGTGGCGCTCGGCGCGCTGACCAAGAGCGCGCAGTTCCCCTTCCATTTCTGGCTGCCGCACGCCATGGCGGCGCCCACGCCGGTGTCGTCCTACCTGCACTCGGCCACCATGGTGAAGGCCGGCGTGTTCCTGCTGATGCGCCTGTGGCCGACCTTGTCGGGCACGCCGGAGTGGACCTGGATCGTCGCCGGCGCCGGGGTGCTGACCATGCTCATCGGTGCCTTCGCGGCCATCTTCCAGCACGATCTGAAAGGGCTGCTGGCGTATTCGACGATCAGCCACCTGGGGCTGATCACCGTGCTGCTCGGCATCGGCACGCCACTGGCGATGGTCGCGGCGATCTTCCACACCCTCAACCACGCCACCTTCAAGGCCTCGCTGTTCATGGCCGCCGGCATCATCGACCACGAGACCGGCACGCGCGACATGCGGGTGCTGCGCGGCCTGCGCCAGGCGCTGCCGATCACCGCCACGCTGGCCATCGTGGCCAGCGGCGCGATGGCCGGGGTGCCGCTGCTCAACGGCTTCATCTCCAAGGAAATGTTCTTCGCCGAAGCCTTGCTGGTGGGCGGCAGCGAGAACTGGTGGATGTCGTGGGCGGCGGTGGCCATGGGCGTGTTCGGCGTGGCCTATTCGCTGCGTTTCATCAGCGTGTTCTTCGGCAGGCTGCCCGTCGACCTGCCGCGCGCGCCGCACGAGCCGCCGCGCTGGATGCGCTTCCCGGTGGAATGCCTGGTACTGCTCTGCCTGCTGGTGGGCGTGGCGCCGGGGCTGGTGGTCGGGCCGGTGCTGGAGTACGCGGTGGAATCGGTGCTCGGCGCACGCACGCCGCACTACGACCTGGCGGTCTGGCACGGTTTCAACCTGCCGCTGCTGATGAGCCTGGCGGCGCTGGTCGGCGGGGTGCTGTTCTACACCGCGCTGCGGCGCTACTACGACTTGGCCGCGCGCGAACGGGTGCCGGTGCTGTACCGCTTCAACGGCGCGCAGGCCTACGAAACCGCCATGCTGCGGCTGACCGCCGGCATGAGCTGGCTGGTCAAGCGCCTGAGCACGCGGCGGCTGCAGCCGCAGTTGCTGCTGCTGATGGTGGCGCTGGTCGCCGTGCCGGTGCTGCTGGCGCGTCCGCCGGCGCTGCTGGTGTTCGATCCGACCATGCTGGCCGGCGCCGATCCGCTGTTCGCGCTGATGTGGGTGATCGGCTGCGGCTGCGCGCTGGCCGCCGCCTGGCAGGCCAAGTACCACCGCCTGGCGGCGCTGATCCTGGTGGGCGGCACCGGCATCGTCACCAGCATGACCTTCCTGTGGCTGTCGGCGCCCGATCTGGCGCTCACCCAGTTGATGGTGGAAACGGTGACCACCGTGCTGATCCTGCTCGGCCTGCGCTGGTTGCCGCCGCGCATCGTGCCGCGCGAACTGAACATCAAAGTGCCGCGCATGGTCTGGCTGCGCCGCTCGCGCGACATGGCGGTGGCGGTGATCGGCGGGCTGGCCATGGCGACGGTGAGCTACGTGGTGCTGGTGCGCCCGCAGCCGCCCAGCATCGGCGACTTCTTCCTGCTGCGCGCCTTGAGCGAGGGTGGCGGCACCAACGTGGTCAACGTGCTGCTGGTGGATTTCCGCGGCTTCGACACCATGGGCGAGATCACCGTGCTGGCCATCGTCGCGCTCACCGTGTATGCGCTGCTGCGCCGCTTCCGCCCGGCGCCCGAGAGCGTGGCGCTGCCCGCCCAGCAGGCCGGCGGCATCGATCCGGCGTCCGCGCAGACCCCGGCCGAACAGGCGGAGCGCGGCTACCTGCTGGTGGCCGGGGTGTATCTGCGCGCGCTGCTGCCCTTCATGGGGCTGGCGGCGGTGTACTTCTTCATGCGCGGCCATAATCTGCCGGGCGGCGGTTTCGTCGCCGGGCTGATCTTCTCGGTGGCGATCATCGTGCAGTACATGCTGGCGGGCACCGCCTGGGTGGAATCGCACCTGCGCCTGCAGCCGCACCGCTGGCTGGCCTGGGGCCTGGGGGTGGCGGCGATGACCGGCATCGGCGCCTGGCTGCTGGGTTATCCCTTCCTGACCAGCCATACCGCGCACCTGCATCTGCCGGTGCTGGGCGAAGTGCATGTGCCCAGTGCCTTCATGTTCGATCTGGGGGTGTTCATGGTCGTGGTGGGTTCCACCATGCTGATTCTCGTGGCGCTGGCCCACCAGTCCATCCGCAGCCACCGCGTGCCGGGTTCGACCGGCGCACCGCCGCGCGCCGACCAAGCGCAGGAGGCGGGCTGATGGAAACGGTGATCGCCATCGCCATCGGCGTGCTGTTCGGCTCCGGCCTGTGGCTGGTGCTGCGTCCGCGTACCTTCCAGGTCATCACTGGCCTGCTGCTGATGTCCTACGCGGTGAATCTGTTCATCTTCATCATGGGCCGGCTGTGGGTGAACGCACCGCCGCTGACCCTGGGCGAGGGCGTGCCCGATCCGAACACCTTCGCCGATCCGCTGCCGCAGGCGCTGGTGCTCACCGCCATCGTCATCGGTTTCGCCACCACCGCGCTGTTCCTGGTGGTGATGATCGGCGCGCGCGGCCTCACCGGCACCGACCACGTCGATGGCGAGGAGGGTGACGAGTGAGTCCGTCCTCCTGGCTGCACCACCTGATTCTCGTGCCGGTGCTGCTGCCGCTGCTGTGCGGCGCGCTGCTGATTCCGGTGAACGAGACCCGCCACCGCTTCAAGTACGCGGTGAACCTGTTTTCCGTACTCGGTCTGCTGGCCACCGCGGTGGCCTTGATCTGGCTGGCCGACAACGGTGCCTGGGACGCCGGCATCGGCGTCTACCTGGCGGCCAACTGGGCGGCGCCGTTCGGCATCGCGCTGATGGTCGACCGCCTGGCCGCGCTGATGCTGCTGCTCACCGCCGTGCTGGCGTTCGCCGCGCTGCTGTATTCCACGCAGCGCTGGAGCCGCATCGGCGTGCACTTCCACTCGCTCTTCCAGTTCCTGCTGATGGGCATCAACGGGGCCTTCCTGACCCACGACCTGTTCAACCTGTTCGTGTTCTTCGAGGTCATGCTGGCGGCCTCCTACGGGCTGCTGCTGCACGGCTACAATGCCACGCGCATCCGCGCCGGGCTGCAGTACATCACCATCAACCTGGCCGCCTCGCTGTTCTTCCTGATCGGCGTGGCGCTGATCTACGCGAGCGCCGGCACGCTCAACATGGCCGACCTGGCCGCGCGCATGCCGGCCATCGCCGGTACCGATCTGGTGCTGCTGAAGGCCGGCGTGGCGATCCTGGCGCTGGCCTTCCTGGTGAAGAGCGCGATGTGGCCGCTGGGCTTCTGGCTGCCGACCACCTATTCGGCGGCCTCGCCGCCGGTGGCCGCGATGCTGGTGCTGATGACCAAGGTGGGCGCCTACGCCATCCTGCGCCTGTGGCTGCTGGTGTTCTCCGACGGGGCCGGCGAGGCGGCCGGTTTCGGCTACCAGGCGCTGCTGTGGGCGGGCATGGTGACCATCGTGTTCGGCGCCGCCGGCATGATGGCCAGCGAGGAGCTCGGGCGGCTGGCCGGCTACGGCGCCATCGTGTCGTCCGGCACGCTGCTGGCGGTGGTCGGCTACGGCCAGCCCAGCCTGGTGACCGCCGGGCTGTACTACCTGCTCGGTTCGACGATGGCGATGGCGGCCTTCATGCTGCTCATCGAACTGATCGAACGCATCCGCTCGCCGGGCGCCGCGCTGCTGGCGCTGACCATGGAGGCCTTCGCCATCGAGGAGACGCCGGACGAGCCGGTGGGCGTGGGCATTCCCGGCGCGCTGGCCTTCCTCGGCCTGGCCTTCGCCGGCTGCGCGCTGATCATCGCCGGCCTGCCGCCGCTGTCGGGCTTCGTCGCCAAGTTCGGCCTGTTCCACGCCCTGCTCAATCCCCTGGGCGGGGATGCGGCGGTGCACTCCTCGGCGTGGTTCATGATGGGGGTGATCCTGTTCGCCGGCTTCGCCGCGGTGCTCGCTATGATGCGTTTCGGCGTGCGTACCTTCTGGGCCTCCGGCGCGGTCATGCCGCCGCGCCTGCAGGCCACCGAGGTGCTGCCGGTGGCGCTGTTGCTGGTGCTGTGCGTGAGCCTGACGGTGGGTGCCGGCCCGATGTTCGGCTATCTGGAGCGCGCCAGCACCGATCTGCACAGCACCCCGCGCTACGTGGATGGCGTGCTGTCCGCGCCGGTGGTGCCCGGCGTGGTGGGCACGGAGGACGCGCGATGAAACGCTGGTTGCCTTCTCCGTGGCTTTCGCTGGTGCTGTTCCTGACCTGGCTGCTGCTCAACCAGACGGTGCATCCCGCGCATCTGCTGCTCGGCGGCCTGCTGGCCATCGGCATTCCGGTGCTCGCGCGTCCGCTGCGTCCGCTGGTGCCGACGCCCTTGCGCAATCCCGGTGCGCTGCTCCGCCTGGCGGTGATGTCCTTCATCGAGATCGTGCGTTCGTGCTTCAACGTCAGCGGCATCATCCTGTTCGGCGGCAAGGCCGGGGTGAACTCGCAGTTCATCCGCATTCCGCTGGATCTGCGCGATCCCTACGGGCTGGCGCTGCTGTCCTGCCTGATCAATTCGACGCCGGGCACGGTGTGGGTGGAAATCCTGCCCGACAGCGATGAACTGGCCCTGCACGTGTTCGATCTGCATGACGAGCAGTGGTGGGTGGATACCATCAAGACGCGCTACGAAGGGCCCATCATGGAGATATTCGAAGGAGGCCGCCGATGATGACCACGGTGCTGGAACTGGCGATCGGTTTCGTGCTGGTCTGCGTGATCCTGGCCATGCTGTTCTGCGCGGTGCGCCTGCTGCTCGGGCCCACTGCGCAGGACCGCGTGCTGGCGCTCGATACCCTGTGGATGTGCGCGATGCTGCTGGCCGTGGTGCTCGGCATGCGCTTCGGCAGCCTGATCTATTTTGAGGCGGCCATGCTGATCGCGCTGACCGGCTTCGTCTCCAGCATCGCGCTGGCCAAGTTCCTGATGCGCGGGGAGATCATCGAATGAGCGCGGCGGCCGACCTGCCCGTGTGGGCCGCGGTGATCGTCGCCGCACTGCTGGTGCTGGGCGGGGCCATCGTGCTGATCGGCGCGCTGGGCCTGATGCGCCTGCCCAATTTCTACCAGCGCATCCACGGCCCGGCGATCACCGTGACCCTGGGCGCCGGCTGCCTGCTGGTGGCGTCCATGGTGTACTTCAGCGTGCTGCAGGAACGCCCGGTGATCCATGAGCTGATCATCTCGGTGTTCATCCTGATGACCGCTCCGGTGGTCGCCATGCTGATCATGCGCGCCGCCGTGTACCGCGACCTGCGCGCGCGCCGCCACGACACCGGCGCGGTGTCCGGCAACGTCTACCGCTTCCCCGACGAGGAATGACCCGCCTGGCGGGCGGGGAAGGCTTTCAGCCGCTCCGTTCGCCGCGCGCGGCCAGGTAGATGCCCACCAGCAGCAGTACGAAGCCGGCGAGCTGCAGGGGGGCGAAACCCTCCCCGAAGATGATCCAGGCCATCGCCGCGCTGCCCACCGGCTCGCCCAGCGTCACCACTGCCACGAAGGTGGCGGAGACGTAGCGCAGCGACCAGTTGTAGGCCGTGTGGCCGAGCAGCTGCGGGCCCAGCGCCATGCCCGCGAGTACCGCCCAGGCGGCCAGGCTGTGGCCGGTCAGCGCGCCGCCGCCGATGCCGCTGGCGGCCAGCAGGAACAGCGCGGCCACGCCATAGGCCAGCCAGATGTAGGCCGCCAGCCCCAGCCCCGCGCGCAGCTTGCGGCCGATCAGCAGATAGGCCGAGAAGCACCATGCGCCGATCAGCGCCAGCAGGTTGCCGAACAGCGGGTCGCTGCCCGCGCTGGCGGTCTGGCTGTCGCTCCAGAAGATCAGCAGGCTGCCGCCGAAGGACAGCACGATGCCCCCCAGCATCAGGCGTGTGGGCGTCTCGCGGAACAGCACGTAGGAGGCCAGGCCGATCCACAGCGGGTTGGTGGTGACCAGGGCGGTGCTGGAGGCCACCGAGGTGTATTCCAGCGAAGTGATCCAGGTGCCGAAGTGACCGGCGAGGAACAGCCCGGCGGTCAGCGCCATGAGCAGTTGCCGGCCGTTCAGCGCGGCGAGATCGCGGCGCGACTGCAGCAGCGCGATCGGCGTGACGATGAGGGCGGCCAGGCCCAGCCGCCAGGTGGCGACGACCAGGGAATCGACGCCCTCGGCCTGGGCGATGCGGGCGAAGATGGCACCAAAGGAAAGGGCGGTGAGGCCGAGCCCGAGGACGAGGTAGGGCAGCCAGCGGGGGGGCGTGGTAGGGGCGGCGGACATGGAAAGGGGGCGATCAGGTGGCCTCTGCGGACCGGTATCGGGAAAGGAAGGGATGCGCGCGCCGGAGTGCAAAGGGCCGCCCCGGAATGGGGCGGCCCTTGCGTGTTGCGCAGCGGACGCACCGAAATGGTACGCCCGCCTGGAACGGCTGTCGATCCGCTCAGAACACCGGAACCACGGCGCCCTGGTACTTCTCCAGGATGAACTGCTTCACTTCCGGGGTATGCAGCGCCTTGATCAGTTTCTGCACGGCGGCACTGTCCTTGTTGTCCTCGCGGGTCACCAGGATGTTGGCGTAGGGCGATTCGGCGCCCTCGATGGCCAGCGCGTCCTTGCTCGGGTTGAGCTTGGCCTCCAGCGCGTAGTTGGTGTTGATCAGCGCCAGGTCGACCTGGTTGAGCACGCGCGGCAGGGTGGCGGCTTCCAGTTCGCGGATCTTGATGCCCTTCGGGTTCCCGGCGATGTCCTTCGGGGTGGACAGGATGTTGGCCGAATCCTTCAGTTTGATCACGCCGGCCTTTTCCAGCAGCAGCAGGGCGCGGCCGCCGTTGGTGGCGTCGTTGGGGATCACCACGCTGGCGCCTTGCGGCAGGTCGGCGAGGTTCTTGACCTTGCTGGAGTAGGCGCCGAACGGTTCGACGTGCACGGCGGCCACGCTCACCAGCTGGGTACCGCGGCTCTTGTTGAACTCGGTGAGGTAGGGCTGGTGCTGGAAGAAGTTGGCGTCCAGGCGCTTTTCGGCAACCTGCACGTTGGGCTGCACGTAGTCGGTGAACACCTTGACGTCCAGGGTCACGCCTTCCTTGGCGAGCGCCGGCTTGACGAATTCCAGGATCTCCGCGTGCGGCACCGCGGTGGCGGCCACGCTGAGGGTTTCGGCTTGGGCGGAAAAGCTGGCGACGACGGCCAGCGCGGTCAGCAGTTTCTTCATGGTTCTGTCCTCTTGTGGAGTGGTGTTGCGGGGGAACTACTTGCGGGAGAAATGCACCACCAGCCGGTCGCCGATGGATTGCAGGATCTGCACGAGCACGAGCAGCAGGATCACGGTGACCACCATCACGTCGGTCTGGAAGCGTTGGTAGCCGAAGCGGATGGCCAGGTCGCCCAGGCCGCCGGCGCCCACCACGCCGGCCATCGCGGTGTAGGACACCAGGGTGATCGCGGTGATGGTGATGGCGGCGATGATGCCCGGGCGCGCTTCCGGCAGCAGCGCGTCGATGACGATCTGCCGGGGCGTGGCGCCCATGGCCTGGCTGGCCTCGATGATGCCGCGGTCCACCTCGCGCAGCGCGGTTTCCACCAGGCGGGCGAAGAACGGCGTGGCGCCGGCCACCAGCGGCGGAATGGCGCCCGCCACGCCCAGCGAGGTGCCGGTGATCAGCACGGTGAACGGGATCATGACGATCAGCAGGATGATGAAGGGCAGCGAGCGCAGCGCATTCACCAGCACCGAGAGCAGGCCGTACAGGCCGCGCCGTTCGAACATCTGGCGCGGGCCGGTGAGGAACAGCAGCACGCCCAGCGGCAGGCCGAACAGCACGGTGAACAGCAGCGAGCCGCCGAGCATCAGCAGGGTGTCGAGGGTGGCCTGCCAGATTTCCACCGGGTCGACGTTGGCGAGCAGCTCACCCATGCGCGCCCCCTTCCCCGTGCGACACCTCGCCGCGCAACACCTCCAGATGCACCTCGGCCTCGCCCAGGCGGCGCTGCGCGGCTTCGATGTCGCCGCCGATCAGCGCGATGGTGAGCTGGCCGTAGGGCGTGTCCTTGATGTGGTCGATGCGCCCGGCGAGGATGCTGTAATCCACCCCGGTCTCGCGCGCCACGCGGCCCAGCAGCGGGGCGTAGGTGGCCTCGCCGCGGAAGGTCAGGCGCAGGATGCGCCCGCCCACGTGGGCGAAGTCTTCCAGCTGTTCGTTCTCGTCGACCTGCTCGGCTTCGAGCACGAAGCGGCGCGTGGTGGCGTGCCGGGGGTGGAGGAACACGTCGCCCACGTTGCCCTGCTCGACGATGGTGCCGCCGTCCATCACCGCGACGCGGTCACACACGCGGCGGATCACGTCCATCTCGTGGGTGATCAGCACGATGGTCAGCCCCAGTTCGCGGTTGATGTCGGCCAGCAGTTGCAGCACCTGCCCGGTGGTCTGCGGGTCGAGCGCGCTGGTGGCCTCGTCGCACAGCAGGATCTTGGGCTCGGTGGCCAGCGCGCGGGCGATGCCCACGCGCTGTTTCTGCCCGCCGGAAAGCTGCGCCGGGTACTTGCTGGCGTGGGCCTCCAGGCCGACGCGCGCGAGCAGGGCATCGACCCGGCGGGCGATGCCGGCCTTGTCGGTATTGCCGGCGAAGCGCAGCGGCAGGCCGATGTTCTCGGCCACGGTCTTGGACGACAGCAGGTTGAAGTGCTGGAAGATCATGCCGACCTGGCGGCGGAACGCGCGCAGGCCGATGGCGTCGAGCGCGGTGACGTCCTCGCCGTCGACCACCACGCGTCCGCCAGTGGGTTCTTCCAGCCGGTTGATGAGGCGCAGCAGGGTGCTCTTGCCCGCGCCGGAATGGCCGATCAGGCCGAAGATCTCGCCGCGTTCGACGCGCAGGTCGGTGGGCAGCAGGGCGGGAATGTCCCGGCCGTCCACCCGATACGTCTTGCCTGCCTGCTGTAGTTCGATCACGCGTGTTGCCTTGCTTGTCCGGTCCGGCGGCTGCCGGTTTCGCGAAGAAGCGCCGAGTCTACCCGCTCGGCCGGCGGATGCAACGACGTTTTATGCATATGGATATCCATTTCCGCGTAGCCATAGAACGACCCGCCCTAAGGCGGGCCGTCCGGGCGCGCGAGGCTTCAGCCGTGGCCGCCGCCTTCCAGGTAGGCGGCGCGCACCTCGGGGCTGGCCAGCAGTTCGGCGCCGCTGCCCGCCAGGGTGATTTCGCCGTGCTGCAGCACGTAGCCGCGATGGGCTACGCGCAGTGCCTGGTTGGCGTTCTGCTCGACCAGCAGGATGGTCATGCCGTGGTCGCGGTTCAGCTCGCGGACGATCTGGAAGATCTTGCGGATGTAGATCGGCGCCAGGCCCAGCGAGGGCTCGTCGAGCAGCAGCAGCTTGGGCCGGCTCATCAGCGCGCGGCCGATGGCGAGCATCTGCTGCTCGCCGCCGGACAGCGTGCCGGCGCGCTGGCTCTCGCGCTCCTGCAGGATGGGGAACATGGCATATACGCGCGCCATGTCGGCGTCGTAGTTGGCCGGGTCGGCATGCGCCGCGCCCAGCTGCAGGTTCTCCAGCACCGTCATGCGCGGGAAGATGCGCCGGCCTTCCGGTACCAGGGCGATGCCGCGGCGGGCGATCTCGTGGGTGGTCAGGCGGGTGATGTCCTCGCCGTCGAACACGATGCGCCCGGCGCTCGCCTTGGGATTGCCGAACAGGCTCATCATCAGCGTGGATTTGCCGGCGCCGTTGGCGCCGATCAGCGTGACGATCTCGCCGACCTGTACTTCCACGTCGATGCCGCGCAGCGCGTGAATGTGGCCGTAGTGGGCGTGTACGCCTTCCATGGTCAGCATCATGATGCGCGTTCCTCCGTTTCGTCGTATGCCTGCATGACGCCTTCTTCGTCGTCCTCGCCCAGATAGGCCTTGATGACGTGGGGGTCGTTCTTCACCGCATCGGGCGTACCCTCGGCGATCTTGCGGCCGTAGTTGATCACGCAGATGTGGTCGGACACGTTCATCACCACGCTCATGTCGTGCTCGATCAGCAGGATGGCGATGCCCAGTTCGTCGCACAAATACAGCAGCAGCTCGTTGAGCTCGGCCGATTCGCGCGGGTTGAGGCCGGCGGCCGGCTCGTCCAGGCACAGCAGCACCGGGTCGACGCACAGCGCGCGGGCGATCTCGATGCGCCGCTGGGTGCCGTAGGGCAACGCGCCGGCGGCATCGTCGGCGAACTGGGTGAGGCGCAGGCGCTCCAGCCAGGTGCGCGCGCGCTCGACGGCCTCGCGCTCGGCGCGCCGGTAGCCGGGCAGGCTGAACAGGCCGGCGAGGGAGAAGCGCGAGGCACGCTGCAGCACGTTGTGCTGGGCGACGATGAGGTTTTCCAGCACCGTCATCTTGGGGAACAGGCGGATGTTCTGGAAGGTGCGCACCACCTGGGCGTCGCGTGCGACGCGGTGGCTGGGCAGCTTTTCCAGGCGCAGTTCGCCGCGCCTCGGGTGGGCCAGCCGCAGCGTGCCGACGGTGGGCTTGTAGAAGCCGGTCAGGCAGTTGAACAGCGTGGTCTTGCCGGCGCCGTTGGGGCCGATGATGCCGGTGATCTTGCCGGCGGGCACTTCCAGCGACAGGTCGTCGATGGCGGTGAGGCCGCCGAAGCGCATGGTCAGGTCGCGGACGGACAGCAGGGTGCTCATTGCGCGCCCTCCGTGGTGGCGGCCTTGGCGCGCGGATCGCGCAGGCGCAGCGTGGGTTCGCGGTGGGAGAGCAGGCCGCCCGGCTTCCAGATCATGATCAGCACCATGGCCATGCCGAACAGCAGCATGCGGTACTCGGCGAAGTTGCGGCCGAACTCGGGGATCAGCACCAGCAGCGTGGCAGCCAGCACCACGCCCAGCTGCGAGCCCATGCCGCCGAGCACGACGATGGCGAGGATGATCGCCGATTCGCTGAAGGTGAAGCTCTCCGGCGAGATGAAGCCCTGGCGCGCAGCGAAGAACACCCCGGCGAAGCCGCCCAGCATGGCGCCGATGGCGAAGGCCGAGAGCTTGATGTTGGTGGTGTTCATGCCCATCGCCTTGCAGGCGATCTCGTCCTCGCGCAGCGCCTCCCAGGCGCGCCCCACCGGCAGCTTGCGCAGCCGCGAGACGAAGGCGTGGGTGAGCAGCGCCAGCACCAGGATCAGGTAGTACAGGAAGATCAGCCGGTGCATGGCGGAGAACTCCAGCCCGAAGAAGCTGGCGAAGCTGTGGCCGCCTTCCGGTGCGCTGCGGGTGAATTCCAGCCCGAAGAAGCTCGGGCGCGGAATCGAGCTGATGCCATTGGGGCCGCCGGAGAACTCGGTCCAGTTCAGCAGCACCACGCGGATGATCTCGCCGAAGCCCAGCGTGACGATGGCCAGGTAGTCGCCGCGCAGGCGCAGGATGGGGTAGCCGAGCAGAATACCGAACATCGCCGCCAGCGCGCCGGACACCGGCAGCGCTTCCCAGAAGCCCCAGCCGTACTGGGTGGACAGCAGCGCGTAGGAATACGCGCCCACCGCGTAGAAGGCCACGTAGCCAAGGTCGAGCAGGCCGGCCAGGCCGACCACCACGTTGAGGCCCCAGCCGAGCATCACGTAGATCAGCACGGTGGTGGCGGTGTCGACCACATAGCGGTTGTCGGAAAAGAAGATCGGCAGGGCGATGGAGACCCCCAGCGCCATCCAGCCGAGCACCATGGACAGCGTGCGTGCGCGGCTGGAGAGGGTGTCGGCGGTATGCTGCCTGGCCTTGCTCTGCTTGTGTGCGCGCAGGCTGTCGATGGCCCAGCGCAGCGCCAAGCGGCCTGCGAAGGCAGCAACCACCGCCACGGCCAGCAGGCCGAAGCGGGTGTCCACCGCCAGGCGGCCGCCGACGTCGACGGTGGTCAGGCCGATCAGCGGAACGCCGAGGATGAGGGCGACGAAGGCGATCCAGCCGGCGTCGCGCAGGCGCTCGGCGGGCGTCATGCCATGATGGGCGAAAACGACGGTACTCATCAGACCTTCTCCACTTCAGGCCGGCCGAGCAGGCCCGACGGACGCAGGATGAGCACCAGGCAGAGGATGCCGAAGGTCGCCACGTCCTTGTACTCCGCCCACAGGTAGGCGGCCCAGAAGGCTTCGATGAGGCCGATCAGCAGGCCGCCGAGCATGGCGCCCGGCAGCGAGCCGATGCCGCCCAGCACCGCCGCCGTGAAGGCCTTGATGCCCACCAGGAAGCCGATGAAGAAATCCACCACGCCGTAGTACACCGTGACCATCACCCCGGCCACCGCGGCCAGCGAGGCGCCGAGCATGAAGGTCAGCGAGATGGTGCGGTCCACATTCACGCCGAGCAGTCCGGCCATGGTGCGGTCCTGCTCGCAGGCGCGCTGCTGGCGGCCGAAGGGGGTCTGGGTGATCATCCAGGTGAAGGCGATCATCAGCACCACGGTGGTGACGATGATCAGCAGCTGGCTCCAGCCGATCTGCACGGTGAAGCCGGGTGTGCTCCACAGTTCCAGGCCGCCTTCGATGACCGGGGGAATCGGCTTGACGCGCGCGCCCTGGGTGAGCTGCACGGCGTTCTGCAGGAAGATCGACATGCCGATCGCGGAGATCAGCGGGGCCAGGCGGGTGGAGCCGCGCAGCGGGCGGTAGGCGGTGCGCTCCACCGCCCAGCCGTAGGCCGAGGTGAAGAAGATCGCCACGATCAGCACGAAGGTCAGCGCCAGCGGGATCGAGGTGACGTCGGCGGCCGCGAGCAGGGTGAAGGCGGTGATCGCGATGAACGCGCTCACCATGAAGATGTCGCCGTGGGCGAAGTTGATCATGCCGATGATGCCGTACACCATCGTGTAGCCGATCGCGATCAGGCCGTACATGGCACCGAGCGTCAGGCCGTTGATGAGTTGTTGCAGTGCGTAGGCCACGATGTCTCCCTGGTGGCGCCGCACGACGGCCGCCCGCGGGGAGCGGGCGGCCGTGCGCCGGTTGAGTTGTATGAACAAACGCCCCCCGGCGAGCGGAGGGCGTGGGTGAAGCGGACTGCCTGCGGCTTACTTGGCGTAGTCGTAGGCGCCGCCTTGCCAGCGGTACACCACGAAGCCCGGCGTGGCCAGGTTGCCCTGGGCGTCGAAGGCCAGATCGCCGATCACGGTCTTGAAGGTGTTGCCGCGCACCGCCTTTTCCAGCGCCTTGTAGTCCGTGCTGCCGGCCTTGGTGGCGGCCTGCTCGAACAGCTGGAAGGCGGCGTAGGCATACAGCACGTAGCCTTCCGGCTCGACCTTGGCGGCGCGGAACTTCTCGACCACCGGGGCGGCATCCGGGTTCTTGCGCGGATCCGGCGAGAAGGTGAACAGCACGTTGTCGGCGGCCGGGCCGGCGGCGGTGACCAGTTCGGAGTTGGTCATGGTGTCGCCGCCGATCACAGTCAGGTTCAGGCCGGCCTGCTGGGCCTGGCGCAGGATCAGCGCCACTTCGGTGTGGTAGCCGCCATAGGCCATCGCTTCCACGCCGGCCTGCTTCATCTTGGTGACCAGGCCGGAATAGTCCTTCTCGCCGGCGGTGATCGCCTCGCGCAGCGCGGGCTTCAGGCCGTTGGCTTCCATGGCCTTGGCGGTCTCGTCGGCCAGGCCCTTGCCGTAGGCGCTCTTGTCGTCCACCACGGCGACCTTCTTGCCCTTGAAGGTGTCGGCGATGTAGCCGCCGGCCACCATGCCCTGCTGGTCGTCGCGGCCCATGATGCGGAAGATGTTCTGCAGCCCGCGCTCGGTGACCTGCGGGTTGGTGGACACGGTGGCCATCAGGATGTCGGCTTCGTTGTACACGTCGGAAGCCGGGATGGTCGAGCTGGAGCACCAGTGGCCGTGCATGAAGACGATGTTGCGGTTGACCATGGTGTTGGCCACCGACACGGCCTGCTTCGGATCGCAGGCGTCGTCGCCGACTTCCAGCTTCAGCTTCTCGCCCAGCACACCGCCGCGCGCGTTGATGTCGGCGATCGCCATGTCCGCGCCGCGGCGGATCTGGTCACCGGCGGATGCGTACTGGCCGGTCATCGGACCGGCGATGGCCACCGACAGGTCGGCCAGGGTAGCCTGGGAGTAGACGCCGAGCGCGAGGCAGGCAGTGGCAAGCAGGGTTTTTTTCATCGAGTATCTCCTTGGTGGCTTTGGTCTTGCGTGGACGGAAGGAGTGACGCTCCCGCCCCGCGCACATGGGCGCGGGTCAGGCATGCCGCGGCGTCGGCGTCCCGGCGGGTGAAGGCGGCCAGAATGGCCTCGTGCTCCCCCCGGGTCTTGGGCATTTCGGTATCGGCGTGGCGCTCCACGGCGGCGGCCACGTAGCGCTCCACCTTGTGGTGCAGGGCGCGGATTTCCTCGACCAGCAACGGGCGCTCGGCGGCCTGGTAGAGCGCGGCGTGGAAGGCCCAGTTGAGCGCGCCGCGCCGGGCGGGTTCGGTGGCGCAGGCGAAATCGTCGAGCCGGGCGCGCGCCTCGGCCAGTTGTTCGTCGGTGATGCGCGGCGCGGCCAGCGCGGCGGCGTGGCCTTCCAGCAGGGCGCGGATTTCCAGGTATTCGGCCAGCGCGGCGGCGGACAGCGAGGCGACCACCGCGCCGCGATGCGGGTTGAAGCGCACCAGACCTTCGGCCTCCAGGCGCTTCAGCGCCTCGCGCACGGGAATCTTGCTGACCTCGAAGCGCGCGGCGATGTCGTCCTGGCGCAGCATTGCGCCGGCCGGCAGCAGGCCGTCGGCGATCGCGCGGCGCAGGGCGTCGGCGATCTGGTCGGAAGTCGAGGAAACCCGCGCGCGGGTGGGCGCGAGGCGGTCGAGCGCGGAGGGCATGGATGGACGCTTGTTGCGTGTGTTGCGTTTTCGTTTCGTACGAAAGTATACGATATACGAAATCTTACACATTGCCATCCGGGTTGACCCGGAGCGCCGGACCCGGGTCCGCACGCATTCCGGCCGGCCGTGGCGCAGTGCCGGCGCGACGCCCTCCTCCAATCAGGCCCCCATGGCCATCAGGCTGGCGTTGCCGCCGGCGGCCGCGGTGTTCACGCTGATGGTGCGTTCATGCACCAGGCGCGCCGGGTCGTATTCCGGCTCCGGCCGCAGCAGGCCGACGATGGGGCCGGAGCGTTCGGCCAGGCGCACGCGCCAGGCGTCGGCTTCCATGTCGGGGCCGTCGAACAGCAGCGCGCCGAAGGCGGCATCCTGCCAGCCGGTGTCCAGCACCAGCCATTTGGCCAGTTCGGCGGGCAGGGCGGCGGCCAGCCGGCGGGCCGGCTCGCTGTCATCGACCAGCAGACGGTTGCCGGTGGCCAGCGCGGCGAGCAGTTGATGCACGCGCGCGGCGGCGCTGCCGGCCACCCCGGCGATCTGGCCGCGCGGCACGAAGTTGAGGCTGTTGTCCTCGCCGGTGGGGCCGGGCAGGCTCACCCTGAGGTGGTCGATGCGGCGCGCGCGGTAGGCATCCAGGCGGTCGCGCAGCACGGCCACGTCGTCGCCTTCCAGCAGGGCGCGGCCGTCGCGTTCCAGCCATTCGGCGAACTGGTCGAGCACGGCCGGCGTGTCGCCCAGCGGACGCTCGAAGCGAGGGCCCGGCGTGCGGGCGAGCAGGCGGTGCAGGTAGAGCGGGCCGCCGGCCTTGGGGCCGGTGCCGGACAGGCCTTCGCCGCCGAAGGGCTGTACGCCGACCACCGCGCCGATCATGTTGCGATTCACGTACAGGTTGCCGACGTGGGCGCGCGAAACCACGCGGGCGATGGTCTCGTCGATGCGCGTATGCACGCCCATGGTGAGGCCGTAGCCGGTGGCGTTGATGTCTTCCACCAGTTTTTCCAGATCGCGCTCGCGATAGCGCAGCACGTGCAGGATGGGGCCGAACTGCTCGCGGCCGAGGCGCGACAGGCTGTCGATCTCGATCAGCGTGGGCGGCACGTAGGTGCCGTGCGCGCATTCGGCCGGCAGTTCCGGGCGGGTGACCTTGCAGCCGGCGGCGCGCATGGCGGTGACGTGGGCTTCCAGGCTGTCGCGCGCCTTGGCATCGATCACCGGGCCGACGTCGCGGCGTACGTCGGCGGGGTTGCCCAGGGTCAGTTCGCGCGCGGCGCCGACGAGCATTTCCAGGATGCCGTCGGCCACGTCTTCCTGGAGGCACAGCACGCGCAGCGCGGAGCAGCGCTGGCCGGCGGAGTCGAAGCTGGAGGCCAGCACGTCGGCCACCACCTGCTCGGGCAGCGCGGTGGAGTCGACGATCATGGCGTTCTGCCCGCCGGTCTCGGCGATCAGCGGCACGTTGCCGCCGCGCGCGGCGAGCGTGCGGTTGATCTGCGCGGCGACTTCGGTGGAGCCGGTGAACATCACCCCGCGCACGCGCGGGTCGCCGACCAGCGCGTTGCCGACCACGGAGCCGCGGCCGGGCACCAGCTGCAGCGCGGCGGCGGGCACACCGGCCTCGTGGAACAGGCGCACGGCGGCGGCGGCGATCAGCGGGGTCAGTTCGGCCGGCTTGGCGAGCACCGGGTTGCCGGCGGCGAGCGCGGCAGCGACCTGGCCGGTGAAGATGGCCAGCGGGAAGTTCCACGGGCTGATGCACAGGATGGGGCCGAGCGGGGTGTGCGTGCCGTTGTCGAATGCGCGTACCTGGGCGGCGTAGTAGCGGCAGAAGTCCACCGCCTCGCGCAGTTCGGCGACCGCGTTGGCCCAAGTCTTGCCGGCCTCGCGCACGGCGAGTGCCATCAGGCGGTCGCCGTCGCGTTCGAGCAGATCGGCGGCGCGCTCCAGGCAGGCGGCGCGCGCGGCCGGCGCTTCGGCGGCCCAGATGGGCGCGTGGGCGGTGGCCGCGCCGAGCGCGGCCTCGACCTCGGCCGGCGTGCTTTCGGTGGTGTGGCCGACCACGTCGCGATGATCGGCCGGGTTGGGCAGCGGACGCTGGCTGCCGCCGCCGGTGGCGCCTTCGGCGATCAGCGGACCGGCCACGGCGGGCTCGGCTCGGCTGGCTTCGAGCGCGGCGGCGAAGCGTGTGCGCACGGCCTCGGCGGCCAGGTCGATGCCGGCCGAGTTGCTGCGCGTGGCGCCGTACAGATCGGCCGGCAGCGGAATGCGCGGATGCGGCGTGCCGGCCAGCGGGGCGGCCTCGGCGACCGGGTCGGCGATCAGCGCTTCGACCGGGACGCTCTCATCGACGATGCGGTTGACGAAGCTGGAGTTGGCGCCGTTTTCCAGCAGGCGGCGCACCAGGTAGGCGAGCAGCGTCTCGTGGCTGCCGACCGGGGCGTAGATGCGCACCAGGCGGCGGGTTTCTGGATTACCGACGAGCTGGTCGTAGAGCGGTTCGCCCATGCCGTGCAGGCACTGGAACTCGTAGCTGCCCTCGCGGTAGTCGTCGCCAGCCAGATGGAACACGGTGGACAGCGTGTGCGCGTTGTGGGTGGCGAACTGCGGGTAGATGACCTCGCGCGCGGCCA
The DNA here is from genome assembly GCF_004801295.1 of Pseudothauera nasutitermitis. Classification (GTDB taxonomy): domain Bacteria; phylum Pseudomonadota; class Gammaproteobacteria; order Burkholderiales; family Rhodocyclaceae; genus Pseudothauera; species Pseudothauera nasutitermitis. The sequence continues at coordinate 91,035 of NZ_SSOC01000008.1, read as the reverse complement.
GCAGCTTCTTGGCGCAGGCAATGTAGGCCACGTCGGTGTACACCTTGCGGGTGTACACCGGGTAGCCGCTCATGCCGTCGGCCTGCGCACGCTTGATCTCGGCGTCCCAGTAGGCGCCCTTGACCAGGCGGACCATCATGCGCCGGCCGCTCTTGCGCGCCAGTTCGATGATCCAGTCGAGCACGAAGGGCGCGCGCTTCTGGTAGGCCTGCACGACGAAGCCCAGGCCGCTCCATCCGGCGAGGTCCTGGTCGTGGGCGAGCGCTTCGAGCAGGTCGAGGGAGAGGTCGAGGCGGTCGGCCTCCTCGGCGTCGATGTTCAGGCCGATGTCGTAGCGCTTGGCGAGCAGGCAGAGCGCCTTCATGCGCGGCAGCAGTTCTTCCATCATGCGCTCGCGCTGCGCCCAGACGTAGCGCGGGTGCAGCGCGGAGAGCTTCACCGAGATGCCGTTGCCGTCCACCACGCCGCGCCCGGCGGCGCGCTGGCCGATGGCGTGGATGGCTTCCTCGTAGGAGCGGAGGTAGCGCTCGGCGTCGGCGGCGGTCATCGCGGCTTCGCCCAGCATGTCGAAGGAGTAGCGGTAGCCGCGCTTCTCGGCGCTGCGGCCGCGGTCGAGGGCTTCGTCGATGGTGCGTCCGGTGACGAACTGCTCGCCCAGCATGCGCATCGCCAGGTCCATGCCCTTGCGGATCAGCGGTTCGCCACCGCGCGCCAGCAGACGGGAGAGCGCGCTGGCCAGGCCTTCCTCGCTGTTGGTGGACACCAGGCGGCCGGTGATCAGCAGGCCCCAGGTGGCCGCGTTGACGAACAGCGAGGGGCTGTGGCCGATGTGTGCGCGCCAGTCGCCACCGGACAGCTTGTCGCGGATCAGGCGGTCGGCGGTGGCGCGGTCGGGCACGCGCAGCAAGGCTTCGGCCAGGCACATCAGTGCCACGCCTTCCTGGCTGGACAGGGAGAATTCCTTCATCAGCGCATCGACGCCGGAAGAGCGCACGCGCTTGGCGCGCAGCCCGCTGACCAGCTTGTGGGCGAGCTGGGCGACGCGCGCGGCCAGGGTCTCGTCCACGCGTGCGGCGCTCACCAGCGGCGGGACGCACTCCGGTTCGGGCGTGCGCCAGGCGGCCTCGATGCTTTGCCGCAGCGCTTCGCGCGGGGTGTCGGTGAGCGCGGCGGCGGCCGCCGGGAACGAAACGGGCATGTTCACGACAAGGGCTCCATCAGTGGTGATCCGGCGGGCACGGAACAGGCCTCGGCGCCGGAAGGTCGAGTGGCTGAAATATGGCTGAACAGCAAAAGTTTATGGCTCCAAAAATTGGGTTAATTCAGACATAATCACTTTCATTTCTATCTTTTGCAGGAAAAACGCCTGCTGCGCCGCAATGGACAGAATCGACTTCAGAATCCTCGCCGAACTGCAGGCCGACGCCCGTCTGTCGCTGGTGGAGTTGTCGCGCCGCGTCGGGCTGACCAAGACCCCCTGCGCGGAGCGCATCCGGCGGCTGGAGAAGGCCGGGGTGATCCGCGGCTATCACGCGGACCTGAACCCCGAGGCCGTGGATGCCGGCCATATCGTCATCGTCCAGGTGCTGTTGACGAGTACCACCGCACACGATCTGCGGCGCTTCAACGAGGCGGTCATGCGCGTGCCGGAGATTCAGTCCTGCCACATGATCGCCGGCGACTTCGACTACCTGCTGAAGGTGCGCACGCGCGACATCCACGAGTACCGCCGGGTGATGGGCGAGAAGATCTCCGAACTGCCCTGCGTGAAGCAGACCCACACTTATGTGGTGATGGAGAACGTCAAGGACGAGATGGGGGTGCCGGTGGGGCGGAGCTGAACGGACGGAGACGGCGGCCGGCTTGTCCGCCACTGCCGTGCAGCTGTGGCCTCCCGCCCGGATGATCAGTCCGGAATGCTGCGGGCCTGGCCGTGGTCGCCCGCCTGCCGGGAGGTTTTCTTCAGGCGGTAGTCGAGTTGGGGGCGGGTGATGCCGAGCAGGCGGGCCGCAGCGGCCAGGTTGCCTTCCGCGCGTTCCACCGCGCACTGCAGCAGCGCCTGCTCGAAACTTTCCAGGTCCAGCCCGGCGTCCAGCACCGCAGCGGGCAAGTCGGGCACGGCCGGGGGCACCGAGTGCTCTTCCAGCGTGCCAGCGGCGTTGAGGCCGCTGTGGGGCTCATCCTCGCTGGTGGCGCCGAGGAACAGGTGTTGCACCTCGATCATGCCGTTGTGCGGCGCCAGGATCACGCCGCGTTCGAGGACGTTCTCCAGTTCGCGCACGTTGCCCGGCCAGGAATGGCACTTGAGCGCATGCATGGCCCTGTCGGTGATGCCGGCGATGCGCTTGTCGTGCAGGGTCTGGAAGCGTTCCATCATCGCTTCGGCCAGCGGCGGAATGTCTGCGGCGCGCTCGCGCAGCGGCGGGATGGTGATCGGATAGACGTTGAGGCGGTAGAACAGGTCCTTGCGGAAGCTTCCCGCCGCCACCGCCGTGCGCAGGTCCACGTTGGTGGCCGCGACCAGGCGGACGTTCACCTTGCGCGTGTGGTCGTCGCCCAGGCGCTCGATCTCGCCCTCCTGCAGCACGCGCAGCAGCTTGGCCTGGGCGGCCAGCGGCAGTTCGCCGATTTCGTCGAGGAACAGCGTGCCGCCGTCGGCGCGCTCGAACTTGCCGGCGCGCGAGGCATGCGCTCCGGTGAAGGCGCCGCGCTCGACGCCGAACAGTTCGGACTCGATCAGTTCGTCCGGCAGTGCCGCACAGTTGACGGCCACGAAGGGCGCGTCGCGGCGCGGGCTCATTTCATGGAGTGCCCGTGCGAAGCGCTCCTTGCCGACCCCCGTTTCGCCCAGCAGGAGCACCGACACGCTGGTGCCGGCCGCCTTCACCATCAGATCGTAGGCGCTGCGGAAGCCGCTGGAGTTGCCGATCAGGCTGGGGATGCGCCGCGGACAGACGATGCTGCGCCGCATGGCTTCCATTTCCTCGCGCAGTTCCAGCAGGCGTCCGACTAGCGTGTCGGCCTCGAAGTAGGGGGTCAGTTCGTGGGCGTCCGGCCAGTCTTCGGCCGGCTTGCCGACGATGCGGCAATGCTCCGTGCCGGTGGCCGTGCACTGCTCTTCGCGGAACAGGATGAAGCGGCCCATGAAGGCCGAGGTATAGCCCGAGGCGTAGCCGATCATCATCCAGCACACCGGGTGGTCCACTTCGCCGAACTGCTGGACGTGGGCTTCCGCCTCCCAGGAGTGGCGCCACAGGAACTCGCCGTAGAAGCCGCCGCTGTCCGGGTCGATGTCCAGGCGCACCGGTTCGACCTGCACGCAGCCTTCCAGCATGTGCAACTGCGGGCCGACGGCGAAGGCTTCGGCCAGGCTGCAGGCGCTGCGGGTCTTGCGTGCCAGTTCCGCGTCGCGCATGCCGGAAGCGAAGCCCATGCGGGTCAGGATGCGGCGGGCCTGCTCCCTGCCGATGGAGGCGATCAGTTCCCTGCGCAACTCGGACAGGGCGGCCACGTGCAGCAGCACCATGCGGTTCTCGCCCAGCCAGATCAGGCCGTCTTCGGCGGAAAAGCGCAGCAGGCTGCGCAGGTCGGCACTTTCCGGATAGTGGATGGTGTTTGCCTGCAAGGACTCCTCCTTCCTTCTTCGGCGCCGTTCTGTGACGGGCTCTCTTTCCCGCTTATAGCACAGGTGGCGGGCGGGTTGCGCGGAAAGGCGTGTTTATATCGATCGAAGTGCATAATCTCGATATATTGCCGTGGGTAGCATGTATTTTGCCTGTTCAGGCCGGTCGTGGCGGCGGTGGATCATTTCACCACCTGCCGTGCGGTCCGCCAAAGCGAAAAAAAGGAGGAGACATGGGTGGTCGTTTTTGGGTGTGCATCGACGGTTGCGAGCAGCGCGTGGTTTGCGCGGACGACCAGAACGTGCTGCGCGCGATGGAACTGCTGGGCCGCCGCGGCATCCCGGTAGGCTGCCGCGGCGGTGGCTGCGGGGTGTGCAAGGTGCAGGTGCTGCGCGGCCGCTACCGTACCAGCAGGATGAGCCGCTCCTGCGTGAGCGCGGAGGAAGAGGCCGCTGGCGTGGTGCTGGCCTGCAAGCTGTTTCCCGCCAGCGACCTGGCACTCAGGGTGGTGGGCAAAATGGGCAGGGCGTTGGAGCGGGGCTGCGGCTGAGGGGGCAGAGCAGGCGCAGAAGGGAGTACGGCGGCCGGAGCGCGCAGGCGTTCCGGCCTTTCTTTTTGCTGCAAGGCAATAAGGCGGCTTGTGCAAATGGTGAAGCGTAGGGGTGGATTTGATCATTTGATGATCTGATAAGTTTTGCTGATTGAAGCAATAAATATCGAGAAAGTGCATTTTCTGTGTAAGTGCCTGGTTTTCGTGAACATGGCACGAAGCTTGTTAGGTGACCCCCGCCACACCCCCGCAATGTTCCAGCTTGGAGAAAGGCCGGCCCATGAACACCGAAAAGCCCGAGATCGACGTCAATCTGAAGTTCGTCCGCCTGATCGAGCGCCGGCCCGACGGGTTCGTCGAATTCGAGTTCGCCATCGGCGAGCCCGATCTGTGCGTGGAACTGCTGCTGCCGGAGGAGGGCTTCCGGCAGTTCTGCCGCAGCAACGCGGTGCAGTTCCTGCCGCCGCGCGAGGCCACCGGCAGCGATTGGGAGTGGGGGCTGCGCGAGGCGACCCGCCAGCGTTTCCGCTGAGCGGTCCATACAAGACCAAGGAGGAGAGAGTTCATGCACATTGACCTGCGCACCGTATCCATCAAGCCGCTGCGCCAGACCTTCGACCATGTGGCCAGACGCATCGGCGAGGGCAAGGCGGCATCGCGCTACCAGGAAGGCACGTTGGACCTGCAGGCCACGGCCAATTTCCACTACCGCCCCACCTGGGACCCGGCGCACGAGATCTTCGACGTCTCGCGCACCGCGCTGCGCATGGCGGACTGGTACGCCTTCAAGGACCCGCGCCAGTTCTACTACGGCACCTACACCATCACCCGGGGGCGGCAGCAGGAGACTGCCGAGGCCAATTTCGACTTCGTCGACACGCGCGGCCTGGCGGACATGCTGGAGCCCGAACTGCGCACCGCCGCCACCCGGCTGCTGGTGCCGCTGCGCCACGTGGCCTGGGGGGCGAACATGAACAACGCCGCCATCTGTGCCTATGCCTACGGCACCGCGATCACCCAGCCGTGCATCTACCACGCCATGGACCAACTGGGCATCGCCCAGTACCTGACCCGCGCCGGCCTGCTGCTGGGGGATCTGGACGCGCTCGACGAGGGGCGCCGCGCCTGGCTGGAGGACGAGGCCTGGCAGGGGCTGCGCCGCTACGTGGAAGACAGCTTCGTGGTGCAGGACCCGATCGAACTCTACGTGGCGCAGAACGTGGCGCTCGACGGCCTGCTCTACCCGCTGGTGTACCTGACCACGGTGGACGACGTGTTCGCCAGCCGCGGCGGCAGCGCGGTGGCCCTGCTCACCAGCTTCATGAGCGAATGGTTCCAGGAAACCCGCAAGTGGGTGGACGCCACGCTGAAGACCGCGGCCGGCGAATCGGCGGACAACAAGGCCCTGCTGGAGCACTGGAGCACCCACTGGCGCGACCGCGCCGCCTCTGCGCTGCGCCCGGTGGCCCGCATCGGGCTGGGGGAGGCGGCCGACGAAATGCTGGCCGACGCGCTCGGCCAGTTCAACGCCCGCCTGGCGAAAGCCGGCCTGACCGTCTGAGGAGCCGCCGATGTCCACCGTATTCATCGCCTTTCAGGCCAACGAGGACACCCGCCCGATCATCGAGGCGATTGCCGAGGACAACCCCCACGCCCGCCTCAACGAGGCGCCGGCCATGGTCAAGATCGACGCCGAGGGCCGCCTGACGGTGCGCCGCAGTTCCATCGAGGAGCGCCTGGGGCGCGACTTCGACCTGCAGGAACTGCACGTGAACCTGATCTCCCTGTCCGGCCACATCGACGAGACCGACGACGAATTCACCCTGAGCTGGAATGCCTGAGGAAACCGCACAATGGACATGCACGCCCCCAAGAAGAAGCTCGGCCTGAAGGAAAAGTACCAGGTCATGACCCGCGGCCTGGACTGGGAGCCGAGCTACCAGAAGAAGGAAGACATCTACCCCTATGCCACCTACGAGGGCATCAAGATCCACGACTGGGACAAGTGGGAAGACCCCTTCCGCCTCACCATGGACGCCTACTGGAAGTACCAGGCGGAAAAGGAGCGCAAGCTCTACGCCATCATCGACGCCTATGCGCAGAGCAACGGCCACCTGAACGTGACCGACGCGCGCTACCTGAACACGGTGAAGCTCTTCCTCACCGGCGTGAGCCCGCTGGAATACATGGCCCACCGCGGCTTCGCCCACGTGGGCCGGCAGTTCCCCGGCGCCGGGCCGCGGGTGGCCTGCCTGATGCAGTCGCTGGACGAGATCCGCCACGCCCAGACCCAGATCCACGCCCTGTCCAACTACAACAAGCACTACAACGGCCTGCATGAGTTCCGCCACATGCACGACCGGGTGTGGTACCTCTCCGTGCCCAAGAGCTTCTTCGACGACGCGATCACCGCCGGGCCGTTCGAGTTCATGATCGCCATCGGCTTCTCGTTCGAATACGTGCTCACCAACCTGCTGTTCGTGCCCTTCGTCTCCGGCGCGGCCTACAACGGCGACATGGGCACCATGACCTTCGGCTTCTCCGCCCAGTCCGACGAGGCCCGCCACATGACCCTGGGTCTGGAGGTGATCAAGTTCATCCTCGAACAGGACCCGGACAACCTGCCCATCGTGCAGCGCTGGATCGACAAATGGACCTGGCGCGGCTACCGCGTGCTGACCCTGGTGGCGATGATGATGGACTACATGCTGCCCAAGCGCACGATGAGCTGGAAGGAAGCCTGGGAGGTGTACTTCGAGGAGAACGGCGGCGCCCTGTTCAAGGACCTGGCCCGCTACGGCATCAAGATTCCCAAGTGCGCCGAGACCATCGCGCTGGAAAAGGACCACCTCTCCCACCAGGCCTGGGGCACCTTCTACAACTACGGCGCGGCCGCGGCCTTCCACACCTGGGTGCCGGAGAAGGACGAGATGGACTGGCTGGCGGCCAAGTACCCCGACAGCTTCGACAAGTACTACCGACCGCGCCTGGAATACTGGCGCGAGCAGGCCGCCCAGGGCAAGCGCTTCTACAACAAGACCCTGCCCATGCTGTGCCAGACCTGCCAGATCCCCATGCTGTTCACCGAACCGGGCGACCCCACCAAGATCTGCTACCGGGAGGTGGACTACAAGGGCGGCAAGTACCACTTCTGCTCCGACCACTGCAAGGAGATCTTCGAGCACGAGCCGGAGAAGTACGTGCAGTCCTGGCTGCCGGTGCACCAGATCTACCAGGGCAACTGCTTCCCGGAAGGCACCGACCCCACCGCCGAGGGCTTCGACCCGCTGGCCGCGGTGCTGCAGTACTACCACTTGGAATTCGGCCGCGACAACCTGGATTTCGAAGGCTCGGAAGACCAGAAGAACTTCGAGACCTGGCGCGGCCAGGCCACGAAGAACGTCTGACGCGGGTCCGCACACAGCATACGAGGAGACACCACATGGCCGTAGCCGCCATCACCCAGTACGAATTCGCACCGCTCGACAGCGTGGAGAAATTCCACGGCAACCAGTTGCTCTACATCGGCTGGGAAGACCACCTGCTGTTCTGCGCCCCGTTCGCCTTGCCCTTTCCGCCCGCCATGCGCTTCGGCGACATCGTCACCGGGGTGCTGCCCGGCTGCTTCGGCTACCACCCGGATTTCGCCCGCATCGACTGGGCGAAGGCCGAGTGGTTCAAGTCCGGCAAGCCCTGGCAGCCGGACTTCGGCAAGTCGCTGGCGGAGAACGGGCTGGGGCACAAGGACGTGATCCGGTTTCGCACGCCGGGGCTGAACGGCATCGCCGGTTCCAGCAGTTGAGAACGGGCACGCCCCGTTGAACGCCCACGGAAACTCCCCTCTCCCCAACCCCTCTCCCGCGGGGGGAGAGGGGCTTTGCACCCCCCAACGGAAACGCACCATGAGCTACGAACTGACCATAGAACCGCTCGGCCAGACCATCGCCGTCGAGGACGAGCAGACCATCCTCGACGCCGCGCTGCGTGCCGGCATCTGGCTGCCCCATGCCTGCTGCCATGGCCTGTGTGCCACCTGCAAGGTCAAGGTGGTGGACGGCGAGATCGACCACGGCGAGGCGTCCAGCTTCGCGCTGATGGATTTCGAGCGCGACGAGGGCAAGGCCCTGGCCTGCTGTGCGCGCCTGCAGAGCGACGTGGTGATCGAGGCCGAAGTGGATGACGACCCGGACGCCGAATCCATTCCGGTGCGGGATTTCCACGGCACCGTCGGCCGGATCGAAGCCCTCACGCCCACCATCAAGGGCGTGTTCATCACCCTGGACGAGCCCATCCGCTTCCAGGCCGGGCAGTACATCAACCTGGAGATCGACGGCGGGCGCCTGTCCCGCACCTTCTCGCTGGCCAACCCGCCTTCCGGCGGGCGCGCGGTGGAGGTGGAACTGGACATCCGCATCGTGCCGGGCGGCGAGGGCACCGGCTGGATCCACCACCACCTGCAGGCCGGCGACCGGGTCAAGCTGTCCGGCCCCTACGGGCGCTTCTTCGTGCGCCGTTCCGCGCCCCAGCCGCTGATCTTCATGGCCGGCGGCTCGGGGCTCTCCAGTCCGCGGGCGATGATCCTCGACCTGCTGGAAGCCGGCGACCCGCGGCCCATCACCCTGGTCTACGGGCAGCGCAACCGCGCGGAACTGTACTACCACGAAGCGTTCCTCGCCCTGGCCGCGCGCCACCCGCAGTTCCGCTACCTGCCGACCCTGTCCGACGAAGCCGCCGATTCCGCCTGGCAGGGCGCGCGGGGCTTCGTGCACGAGGCGGCGCTGGCGCTCTTCGGCGGCGACTTCCGCGGCCACAAGGCCTACCTGTGCGGCCCGCCGCTGATGATCGAGGCGTGCATCGCCGCGCTGATGCAGGGGCGGCTGTTCGAGAACGACATCTACACCGAGAAGTTCTTCTCCGCGGCCGACGTGCAGCAGGTGCGCAGCCCGCTGTTCAAGAGAATTTGAGATTTCTCAAATAATCTCGAGAAAAGTTTACTTTATCGTATTTCACGCGCTACCATTCCCCAGCCTGATGTTCGATGGCTGACAACCCGTTTCGATCCGGCTGGCAATGCACGGACGAGCGAACGACTGGAGGAGACGACCATGGCAATGACTGGTGTATTGCGTCCGGGCCACGCCCAGATCCGCGTGCTGGACCTGGAAGAAGGCATCAACCACTACAAGAACGTGCTCGGCCTGATCGAGACCGGCCGCGACAAGCAGGGCCGGGTGTACTTCAAGGCCTGGGACGAGCGCGACCACAACAGCGTCATCATCCGCGAGGCCGACAGCGCCGGCATCGACTTCTTCGCCTTCAAGGTGGCCGACCAGGCCACGCTGGACAAGCTGGAGCGCGACCTGCAGGAATACGGCCTGAAGACCGAGCGCATCCCCGCCGGCGAACTGCTGGAGACCGGCGAGCGGGTGCGCTTCGGCATCCCGTCCGGGCACCAGATCGAGCTGTACTGGGAAAAGACCGACATCGGCACGCCCGAGACCTACACCAACCCGCCGCCGTGGACCGACAGCGCCGAGCACGGCATCGCGCCGATCCGCCTGGACCACTGCCTGCTGTACGGCCCGGACATCGAGAAAGTGCAGGAGATCTTCGAGAAGGTGCTGGGCTTCTACCTGGTCGAGCACGTGCTGATGGAAGACGGCAAGACCAACCTGGCGGTCTGGCTGTCGTGCTCGATCAAGGCCCACGACATCGCCTTCGTGCGCCACCCCGAGCCGGGCAAGCTGCACCACGTCTCCTTCCTGCTGGAAAGCTGGGAGAAGGTGCTGCGCGCGGCCGACATCATGTCGATGAACAAGGTGTCGATCGACATCGGCCCGACCCGCCACGGCGTCACCCGCGGCACCACGATCTACGCCTTCGACCCCTCCGGCAACCGCTTCGAGACCTTCTGCGGCGGCTATCAGAGCTACCCGGACTGGAAGCCGGTGACGTGGACCTGGGACGAAGTCGGCGCCGGCATCTTCTACCACGACCGCAAGCTCAACGAGGCCTTCCTCAGCGTGGTGTCCTGAGGCGAATCGGTCCAGGGCAAGCGTATGCAGCCGGCACTGCGTGCTCCCTCTCCCCTCGCGGGAGAGGGGAGTTTCGTGCCCGCAATGAGGGCAACGAGCAGGGGGCAGAGCCTCAGCCGCGCTTGCCGTGGGTGAAGAAATCGGCCGGCATGCGCTTGACCGCGTCGAGCGTGCGCAGGATGTGCTCGGACAGGATGGAAACGGCGCGCGTGGCGTCGCGCGCCAGCGTGGCCTCGAAGATGGCCTGGTGTTCGGCGTGGATGTCGCGCGCGATGGGCTGGCGGAACAGGCTGATGCGCCGGTAGCGCTCCGACTGCTGATAGAGGATGTGCTGGAAATGACGGATCCACCGCGACGGGCAGGCGGCGATCAGCGCCTCGTGGAAGGCGCGGTTGCGCGTCTCCCATTCCTCGGTGGTGCTCACGTCATGGTCGGCGAGCTTCTGCTCGGCGCGCGACAGGCGGTGGAAGGCGGCCACCAGATCGGCCTCCCAGGCTTCGTCGCCGCGCGCGATGGCTTGGCGCAGGGCCTCGGATTCGAGCAGCACGCGGGTGCGGGTGATGTCCTCGAAGTCGGCCAGCGAGATCGGCGCGACGCGAAAGCCGCGCTGTCCCTGGCCGACCACCAGGGCGTCGGTGACCAGCAGCAGCAGCGCCTCGCGCAGCGTGCCGGCGCCGACCTCGTACTGGTCTTTGAGGTGCTCCACGCGCAGCTTTTCACCGGGCGGATGCACGCCTTCGATGATGTCGCGGCGCAGCCGGTTGTAGGCGGCCTCGACTAGGGTCTTGGGCTCGGCTGCGGCGTGCGGCTGGAGGGTGGCGGTGTCGTTCATGAGGATGGTCTGCGCGGCAATCTCGTTACTGCGGATTCTAGCCGAGGCCCGGAACGCCGGATATCATCTCGTAAAAATCTCGATATTATTTATTGACATCGATATTTGCCCGGGTCTATCTTTCCCACCTGGACACGTGCCGGCCCCTGCGGGGCGGACAAGGAGAGCAGGAATGAACATCGCAGTGCCGCAGGCAACGATTTCCTGGGAAGCGGCCCATGCTGCGGTGAAGGCCGCGGTGGGCCATGCCCGGTCGCTGGGCGTGCGGATCAACGTCGCGGTGGCCGACTGCGCCGGCAACCTGGTGGCCTTCCTGCGCATGCCCGGCGCCTTTCCGCAGTCGGTCCGCATCGCCATCGACAAGGCCCATACCGCCGGCGGCTTCGGCTTTCCGACCGCACAGTGGATGGACGTGTGCGCCGGCGACGAGGGCATGCGGCTGGGTTTTTCCGCCCAGCCCGGGCTGATCGTGTTCGGCGGCGGCCTGCCGATCCGCGCCCAGGGACAACTCATCGGCGGCATCGGCGTTTCCGGTGCCTCCGCACAACAGGACGAGGCGTGTGCGCGGGCGGGACTGCTCGAAATCGGCGCCGACGCCGGCGAAGCTTGACCACGGGCCAGAGTGCAAGCCTCGCCCTTCAGGGCGAGGTCAAGCAAGGCAAGCCAGTTTTGGCGCCGAAGGCGCCGCCATTTTGTGGCGAGGAAGCGCCTGCCTCCAGGCGGGAGTGACTCACGGAGAGAAGCCATGCAACAGATCCACAACTTCATCAATGGCGAGTTCGTCGCCACCGCGCGGACCTTCGACAAGCGTTCGCCGCTCGACAACCGCGTCATCGCCGCGGTGCACGAAGCCGGCCGCAGCGAGGTGGACGCCGCAGTGGCGTCTGCCCGCACGGCGCTGTCCGGCCCGTGGGGGCGGCTGACGGTGGCCGAGCGGGTCGACCTGCTCAACGCCGTGGCCGACGGCATCAACCGGCGCTTCGACGACTTCCTCGCCGCCGAGTGCGCCGACACCGGCAAGCCGCGCAGCCTTGCCAGCCACATCGACATTCCGCGCGGCGCGGCCAACTTCAAGATCTTCGCCGACGTGATCAAGAGCGTGCCCACCGAGTTCTTCGAGATGGCCACGCCGGACGGCCGCGGTGCGCTCAACTACGCGCTGCGCCGCCCGGTCGGCGTGGTCGGGGTGATCTGCCCGTGGAACCTGCCGCTGCTGCTGATGACCTGGAAGGTGGGCCCGGCGCTGGCCTGCGGCAACACCGTGGTGGTCAAGCCCTCGGAAGAGACCCCGCACACCGCCACCCTGCTCGGCGAGGTGATGAACGAGGTCGGCCTGCCCAAGGGCGTCTACAACGTGGTGCACGGCTTCGGCCCCGGTTCGGCGGGCGAGTTCGTCACCACCCATCCGCAGGTCAACGCCATCACCTTCACCGGCGAGACCCGCACCGGCGCCGCGATCATGAAGGCCGCGGCCGACGGCGCGCGCCCGGTGTCGCTGGAGATGGGCGGTAAGAACCCGGCCATCGTGTTCGCCGACTGCGACTTCGACGCCGCGATCGAAGGCACGATGCGCTCGGTGTTCGCCAACTGCGGCCAGGTCTGCCTGGGCACCGAGCGCGTCTATGTCGAGCGGCCACTGTTCGAACGCTTCGTCGCGGCGCTGAAACAGGGCGCCGAGGGCCTCAAGCCCGGCCGTCCGGAAGATCCGGCCACCGGCCTGGGGCCGCTGATCTCGCAGGAACACCGCAGCAAGGTGCTCTCCTACTACGAGAAAGCGAAAGCGCTCGGCGCCACCGTGGTCACCGGCGGCGGCGTGCCGCAGATGCCCGGCGAACTGGCCGAAGGCGCCTGGGTGCAGCCGACGATCTGGACCGGGCTGGGCGACGACTCGCCGATCGCGCGCGAGGAGATCTTCGGCCCGTGCACGCTGATCCAGCCCTTCGACGCCGAGGACGAGGTGATCCGCCGCGCCAACGACACCGACTACGGCCTGGCCTGCTCGGTGTGGACCCGCGACCTGGCCCGCGCCCACCGGGTGGCGGCACAGATCGAAGCCGGCCTGGTGTGGGTGAACTCTTGGTTCCTGCGCGATCTGCGCACCCCCTTCGGCGGCGCCAGACAGTCCGGCATCGGCCGCGAGGGCGGCGTGCATTCGCTGGAGTTCTACACCGAACTCAAGAATGTCTGCATCAAGCTGTGAGCGTGCCGCGATGAGCGAGCAAAACCCCGAGATCGGCCGCAGCACCGCTGCCGCCGGCATCCGCAGCAATTACCACGACAGCGGCACCGGGCATGCGCTGCTGATGCTCCATGGTTCCGGGCCGGGCGTCAGCGCGTGGGCCAACTGGCGGCTGGTGATGCCGGCACTGGTGCAGCGGGCGCGGGTGATCGCTCCCGACATGGTCGGCTTCGGCTTCACCGAGCGCCCCGCCGGTCAGGTCTATGACATGGACGCCTGGGTCGGCCAGGCGGTGGGCCTGCTCGACGCCTTGCAGATCGAACGCACCGACCTGGTCGGCAACTCCTTCGGCGGCGCACTGGCGCTGGCGCTCGCCATCCGCCACCCGCGGCGGGTGCGCCGGCTGGTGCTGATGGGCAGCGTCGGCGTGCCCTTCGAGATCACCCCGGGGCTGGACGCGGTGTGGGGCTACACGCCGTCCCTCGACAACATGCGCGCGCTGCTCGATCTCTTCGCCTGGGACCGCTCCCTGGTCAACGACGAACTGGCGCGGCTGCGCTACGAGGCCAGCATCCGCCCCGGCTTCCAGGAGTCCTTCGCGGCGATGTTCCCCGCCCCGCGCCAACGCTGGGTGGACGCAATGGCGAGCCGCGAGGCCGACCTCCGCGCGCTGCCGCACGAAACCCTGGTGATCCACGGCCGCGACGACCGGGTCATCCCGCTGGCCAATTCGCTGACCCTGGCCGACTGGATTCCCCGCGCCCAACTGCACGTGTATGGCCGCTGCGGGCACTGGACGCAGATCGAGCACGCCGCGCGCTTCGCCCGCCTGGTCGGCGACTTTGTGGCCGAGGCCGGCGCCGACGAACCCCATCCCCTGAACTGAGAGAGGCGACATGGACAAGGAACTGATCACCCGGCTCGGCGACGAGCTCTACCAGGCGCTGGTCAAGCGCGAAGTGCTCGCGCCGCTGACCGAGCGCCACCCGGAGATCGCCATCGACGACGCCTACCACGTCCAGCAGCGCATGATCGCGCGCCGCCTGGAAGCGGGCGAGCGCGTGGTGGGCAAGAAGATCGGCGTCACCAGCAAGGCGGTGATGAACATGCTGGGCGTGTACCAGCCCGACTTCGGCTACCTGCTCGACGGCATGCTCTACAACGAGGGCGAGGCCATCCCCGCCGACACGCTGATCCAGCCCAAGGCCGAAGGCGAGATCGCCTTCGTGCTCAAGAAGGATCTCAAGGGCCCCGGCGTCACCGCCGCCGACGTGCTGGCCGCCACCGAAGGCGTGATGACCTGCTTCGAGATCGTCGATTCGCGCATCCGCGACTGGAAGATCAAGATCCAGGACACCGTCGCCGACAACGCCTCGTGCGGCGTGTTCGTGCTCGGCGACCGCCTGGTGGACCCGCGCCGGGTGGATCTGAACACCTGCGGCATGGTGCTGGAAAAGAACGGCGAGATCGTCGCCACCGGCGCCGGCGCGGCCGCGCTCGGCGCGCCGGCCAATGCGGTGGCCTGGCTCGCCAACACCCTGGGCGCGCTCGACATCCCCCTCGAGGCCGGCGAAGTGATCCTGTCCGGCTCGCTGGCGATCATGGTGCCGGTGCAGGCCGGCGACAGCCTGCGCGTGACCATCGGCGGCATCGGCGGCTGCTCGGTGCGCTTCGTCTGATTTCAAGGAGACCGCTGAATGAACAAGATCAAATGCGCGCTGATCGGTCCGGGCAACATCGGCACCGATCTGCTCTACAAGCTGAAGAGAAGCCCGGTGCTTGAACCGGTGTGGATGGTGGGCATCGACCCCACCTCCGACGGCCTGGCCCGCGCCCGCGAGCTGGGCCTGAAGACCACCGCCGACGGCGTTGACGGCCTGCTGCCCCACGTGGCCGCCGACGGCGTGCAGATCGCCTTCGACGCCACCAGCGCCTACGTGCATGCCGAGAACAGCCGCAAGCTCAACGAACTCGGGGTGCTGATGATCGACCTCACCCCCGCGGCCATCGGCCCGTACTGCGTGCCGCCGGTGAACCTCGCCGCCCACGTCGGCCGGCGGGAGATGAACGTGAACATGGTCACCTGCGGCGGGCAGGCCACGATTCCGATGGTCGCCGCGGTCTCCCGCGTGCAGCCGGTGGCCTACGGCGAGATCGTCGCCACGGTCTCCAGCCGCTCGGTTGGCCCCGGCACGCGCAAGAACATCGACGAATTCACCCGCACCACCGCCGGCGCGGTGGAAAAGGTGGGCGGCGCCAGGCAGGGCAAGGCCATCATCATCATCAACCCGGCCGAACCGCCCTTGATCATGCGCGACACCATCCACTGCCTGACCGAGACCGAACCGGACCAGGCCGCGATCACCGCATCGGTGCAGGCCATGATCGGCGAAGTGCAGAAGTACGTGCCCGGCTACCGCCTGGTCAATGGCCCCGTGTTCGACGGCAAGCGCGTGTCGATCTTCATGGAGGTCGAGGGCCTGGGCGACTACCTGCCCAAGTACGCCGGCAACCTGGACATCATGACCGCAGCCGCCGCGCGTACCGCCGAGATGTTCGCCGAGGAAATCCTCAAGGGCGAACTGGTCCTCGAACCCGTCACCGCATAAGGAGCCCCGCCATGGAACTGAAGGGCAAGAAGATCACCGTTCATGACATGACCCTGCGCGACGGCATGCACCCCAAGCGCCACCTGATGACGCTGGAACAGATGAAGACCATCGCCCGGGGGCTGGACGAAGCGGGCGTGCCGCTGATCGAAGTCACCCACGGCGACGGCCTGGGGGGCAGCTCGGTCAATTACGGCTTTCCGGCGCACTCGGACGAGGAATACCTGGGCGCGGTGATCCCGCTGATGAAGCAGGCCAAGGTCTCGGCCCTGCTGCTGCCCGGCATCGGCACCGTGGATCACCTGAAGATGGCCCACGAACTGGGCGTGGCGACGATCCGGGTGGCCACCCACTGCACCGAGGCCGACGTCTCCGAACAGCACATCGGCCTGGCCCGCAAGCTCGGCCTGGACACCGTGGGCTTTCTGATGATGAGCCACATGAACAGCCCCGAGGGGCTGGTGACGCAGGCGAGGCTGATGGAAGGCTACGGCGCCAACTGCATCTACATCACCGACTCGGCCGGGCATTTGCTGCCGGACACGGTGAAGGCGCGCCTGGGCGCGGTGCGCGAAGCCTTGAAGCCGGAAACGGAACTGGGTTTCCACGGCCACCACAACCTGGCGATGGGCGTCGCCAACAGCATCGCCGCAATCGAAGCCGGGGCGACGCGCATCGACGCCGCCGCGGCCGGGCTGGGTGCAGGGGCGGGCAACACGCCGATGGAAGTGCTGGTGGCGGTGTGCGAGCTGATGGGCATCGAAACCGGCGTCGACGTGTTCCGGATCCAGGACGTGGCCGAAGACCTAGTGGTGCCGATCATGGACTTCCCGATCCGCATCGACCGGGACGCGCTGACCCTGGGCTACGCCGGGGTGTATGGCTCCTTCCTGCTGTTCGCCAAGCGCGCGGAGAAGAAATACGGCGTATCGGCGCGCGAGATCCTCGTGGAGATGGGCCGGCGCGGCATGGTCGGCGGCCAGGAGGACATGATCGAGGACACCGCGTTGAGCCTCGCCAAGGCAAAAGGAGTGACAGCATGAAACTGGACCGCGCGACCATCGAGAAACTGGCGACCCATCTCGAAACCTGCGAGCTGCAGGCGCAGGACACGCCCAAGATCACCGACGAGCACCCGGACATGGACTGGGACGACGCCTACGCCATCCAGGATGAGATCAAGTGCCGCAAGATCGCCCGCGGCACGCGCATCGTCGGCCTCAAGGCCGGGCTCACCTCCCACGCCAAGATGAAGCAGATGGGCGTGGACACCCCGGTGTTCGGCTTTCTCGCCGATTACTTCGGCGTGCCCGAAGGCGGCGAGATCGACACCGGCAAGCTGATCCATCCCAAGGTCGAGCCGGAAATCGCCTTCGTCACCAAGGCGCCGCTGAAAGGGCCGGGCTGCCACATCGGCGCGGTGCTGGCCGCCACCGACTTCGTCATCCCGGCCATCGAGATCATCGACAGCCGCTACCGCGACTTCAAGTTCGACCTCAAGAGCGTGGTCGCCGACAACTGCTCGTCCAGCCGCTTCGTGGTCGGCGGGCGGATGGGCGACGCGGCCGACCTCGACCTGCGCACCCTCGGCATCGTGCTGGAAAAGAACGGCGAGCCGGTGGCCTTCGGAGCCGGCGCGGCGGTGCTCGGCCATCCGGCGGCGGCCATCGCCATGCTGGCCAACAAGCTGGGCGAAAAAGGCGAGGAAATCCCCGCCGGCACGCTGATCCTGTCCGGCGGCATCACCGAAGCGGTGGCGGTGCAGCCGGGCGACGCGGTGACGCTGCGGGCGCAGCACCTCGGCTCGGTCTCGGTGCGCTTCACCTAGCCCGCCCCCACACAACACGGGCAGCCCCGTTCACGGCCCGCCAGAGGTCGGGGCTGCGTGCGTCCATCGATACAGCAGCACCCATCGCAGCACCACCAGGAGGAGGAGAAAGACATGAAGCTCGGCAGACAATTGGCAGCGGCCACGCTCGCAAGCCTCGCCATCGGCGGCGCGCAGGCCAAGGAAGGCGGCGACCAGTATCCGAACGGCGCGGAAAACTGGCTGGCCGGCGCGGTACCGCCGCCCGGCAACTACTTCATCAACTATTTCGGCTACTACGGCGGCAAACTGCGTGACGGCAACGGCGACAAGGCGCCGGCCGGCAAGGTGGATGCCTGGTTCGACGCGCTGCGCTTCATCCAGGTCACCGAACACCGGATACTGGGCGGCAACTGGGGCTGGCACGTGATCGTGCCGCTGGTGCACCAGAAGGTGGACCTGGGCGGCGCGAAGACGACGAGCGGGCTGGGCGACATCACCGTCAACCCCTTCATCCTCTCCTGGCACGCCGACAACTGGCACTGGGCGGTGGGGCTGGACATCAACCTGCCCACCGGCCGCTACAAGGAAGGCGACCCGCGGCGCAGCATCGGCGCCAACTACTGGAGCGTGGAGCCCCTCGTCGCGCTGAGCTGGATGGGCGATACGGGCTGGGAGGTGTCGGCCAAGTTCATGTACAACATCAAGAGCAAGAACAAGGACTTCCGCCCCGCCCCCGGCGCGCCCAGGATGCGCTACGCATCGGGCGACGAATTTCACTTGGACTACCTCGTCGGCAAGCGTTTCGGCCCGTGGGGCGTGGGCGTCTCCGGCTACTACCTGAAGCAGGTCAACAGCGACAAGCTGGACGGCCACCGGATCGCCGAGAACCCGGGCTTCTGGTCGGCGGGGCGCAAGGGCGAGGTCTTCGCGGCGGGGCCGAGCGTGACCTACACCAACCAGGCCGGCGTGCACTTCATCGGCCAGTGGCAGCACGAAACGCGGGTGCGCAACCGCTTCGGCGGCGACAAGGTCTGGTTCAAGCTGATCATGCCGCTTTGACGCCGCAGGCCCGCCGCGGCGGGCCGGTGCGCAACAACACGGAGGTCCGGCCATGCAACACGGCACATCCACACCGGCCCCCTTGACCCGCATCGCGCGGCGCAGGGCGATACCGGGCAGGGAAGCGGAGTACGAGGCGAGAGTGCGCGAGATGTTCGCGGCGATGCGCAACCGCGCCGGCTTTCTCGGCGCCGACCTGCTGCCGCCCGAGCAGGCCGGCGGCGACTACCAGATCGTGGTGCGCTTCGCTTCCGAAGCGGCGCTGCAGGCCTGGGACGAGTCGCCGGAACGCGCGCACAGCCATGCCCGGCTGCGCGAAGTCGCCGAGGGCGAACCCGAATTCCGCCGCCTCTCCGGGCTGGAAGCCTGGTTCGCGCCGGCGGTGGTGCCGGCCACCATGCACCCGCCGCGCGCCCGCATGGCGGTGGTGACCTGGTTGGGCATCTTCCCCACCGTGTCACTGGTGCTGTGGTTGGTAGCGCCGCTGCTGCAGGCGCTGCCCTTCCTGCTGCGCACCGCGCTGCTGACCGCGCTGATCGTGGCGGTCATGACCTGGGTGGTGATGCCGCGCCTGACCCGGCTGCTGCACGGCTGGCTGGCGGGGCGGCGCAGTGGCTGATTCACCGTGCGCTCCTGGCGGGGCGCCCCCTCTCCCCCGGCCCCTCTCCCGCGAGGGGAGTTCCGGCCGATGGCGCGGGCACGCGCCGCCGGCCCCTCGACAGCAAGGAGCACAATCATGCCATTCGCCCAGATCTACATGATCGAAGGCCGCACCGAAGAACAGAAGCGCGCCGTGATCGAAAAGGTTACCGCCGCGCTGGTCGAGGCGGTCGGCGCACCGAAGGAGAACGTGCGCGTCTGGGTCCACGATGTGCCCAAGGAGAACTGGGGTATCGCCGGCGTTTCCGCCAAATCTCTCGGGCGCTAGTTTTTCCGCCCGCAGCGGCCGTCTCTGTTCAGGCCGTGCCGGTAGCGCGTTCGCTGCGGAAGCGCGCGATGTGTTCGGCAAGGCGGTCGGCGGCGATGGCCTCGCGCAGTTCGGCGGTCAGCGTCTGGTAGTAGCGCAGGTTGTGCACGGTGTTGAGCATGCTGCCGAGGATTTCGCCGGTGCGGTGCAGGTGGTGCAGGTAGGCGCGGCTGAAGTTGCGGCAGGTGTAGCAGTCGCAGCTCGGATCCAGCGGGCGGGTGTCGGCCTTGTGGATGGCGTTCTTGATCTTCAGATCGCCGTAGCGGGTGAACAGCCAGCCGTTGCGCGCGTTGCGCGTGGGCATCACACAATCGAACATGTCGATGCCGGCGGCCACGCCGGCGACGATGTCTTCCGGCGTGCCCACGCCCATCAAATAACGCGGCTTTTCGCGCGGCAGGCGCGGCGCGGTGTGCGCCAAGATGCGCGCCATGTCTTCCTTGGGTTCGCCCACCGACAGCCCGCCGATGGCGAAGCCGTGGAAGCCGATCTCTTCCAGCGCGCCGAGCGATTCGTCGCGCAGGTCTTCATACATGCCGCCCTGCACGATGCCGAACAGCGCGTTGGGGTTTTCCAGGCCGTCGAACGCATCGCGCGAGCGGCGCGCCCAGCGTTGCGACAGGCGCATGGACTTGGCGGCCTCATCGCGGGTGGCCGGGTAGGGCGTGCATTCGTCGAAGATCATCACGATGTCCGAGTTCAGCACGGTCTGGATTTCCATGGAAATCTCGGGGGTGAGGAACAGGCGCGCGCCGTCGATCGGGCTGGCGAACTTCACCCCTTCCTCGCTGATCTTGCGCAGCGCCCCCAGGCTGAACACCTGGAAGCCGCCGGAGTCGGTGAGGATGGGTTTGTCCCAGGCCATGAAGCGGTGCAGCCCCGCGTGCGCGGCGATCACCTCCAGCCCCGGGCGCAGCCACAGGTGGAAGGTGTTGCCCAGGCAGATCTGCGCGCCGATGCCGGCCAGCATGCCGGGCGTCATCGCCTTCACCGTGCCGTAGGTGCCCACCGGCATGAACACTGGGGTTTCCACCACGCCGTGATTCAGGGTGAGACGGCCGCGCCGCGCGCCGCCGGCGGTGCTCAGGAGTTCAAAGTGCATCGTCGCTCCGGGTCAGGAACATGGCGTCGCCGTAGCTGAAGAAGCGGTATTCCTGCGCCACCGCGTGAGCGTAGGCGCGGCGGATGGCCTGCAGGCCGGCGAAGGCCGAGACCAGCATCAGCAGCGTGGACCTGGGCAGATGGAAATTGGTGACCAGGCCGTCGGCGACCTGGAAGCGGAAACCGGGCAGGATGAACAGATCGGTCTCGCCGCTGCCGGCGGCGAGCGGGCCGTCCTGTGCGGCGGCTTCCAGCGCGCGCAGGCTGGTGGTGCCCACCGCGATGACGCGCCCGCCGGCCTGGCGGGTGGCCTCGATGGCGGCCACCGTGGCGGCGGGGATCACGTAGCGCTCGGTGTGCATGTGGTGCTTGCCGAGATCGTTCTCGCGCACCGGCTGGAAGGTGCCGGCGCCCACATGCAGGGTCAGCCAGGCGAGCTGCACGCCGCGCGTCTTCGCCTGGCCGAGCAGCGCGTCGTCGAAATGCAGGCCGGCCGTGGGCGCGGCCACCGAGCCCGGTTCGCGCGCATATACGGTCTGGTAGCGCGCCTCGTCGGCATCGCCGGCGCTGCGCCGGATGTAGGGCGGCAGCGGGAGCTTGCCGTGGCGTTCGAGCAGGGCGAACAGTTCCTCACCGGCGGGAAAACGCAGGTGGAAGAATTCGCCCACCCGGCCCAGCACCTCGACCTCGAAGGCATCGGCCAGGCGCAGCCGGCTACCGGCGCGCGGCGACTTGCTGGCGCGTATCTGGGCGAGCGCCTCGTGCGGGCCGACGGCGCGTTCCACCAGCACCTCCACCTGGCCGCCGCTGTCCTTCACTCCGTGCAGGCGGGCGTGGATCACCCGGGTGTCGTTGAATACCAGCAGATCGCCGGCGCGCAGCAGGGCGGGCAGATCGGTGAACATGCGGTCCACCGGCTCGCCCCGTTCGATCGTCAGCAGGCGGCTGGCGCTGCGTTCGGCCAGCGGAGCCTGGGCAATGCGCTCGGGGGGCAGGGGGTAGTCGAAGTCGTCTAGGGTCAGGGGCATCGGCTTGCTGTGCGCTGCGGTGATCGTGGATAATGCACGGCTTCCCGTGCCGGGATGGCGGAATCGGTAGACGCAGCGGATTCAAAATCCGCCGCCGCAAGGTGTGTGGGTTCGAGTCCCACTCCCGGCACCAGCTCCGGCCCGTCGCGGGTTCCGGTGCTGCACGCCGTTGCAGGGCGTCCGCGGCCGCGGATTCTAACAGACCTCGCCGGCCTCAGACCGGCCTGTCCTTGCTGTTCCCTCGGGTTTTCCGGTCCTGGCCGTGCGGCAGGCGCGGCTGGGGCGTCATCGCCTGGGCGTACAGTCCCACGGCGCGCTGCGCCAGTTCGTCGGCGGAGAGGTCGCGCCAGTCGCGCTGGGCTTCCAGCACGCCGGCGATGATGCGGCGCATTGCCGCGCCGTTGAACGGCAGGGCGTCCGCCGTGGCCTCGTCCCAGGCCGCGCCAGGGCGGTCCTGCGCTGCGGGAGCAGGGTCGTCGTGTGGCCCGTCGGGCCTTCCCATCAGCATCGGTCCTTCGCCGGTGAGCAGCCAGTTGGCACTCATTCCCGTCCTGAGCAGGCCCGCGATGGCGGCCGCTCCGGGTTCGGTGGTACCGCCTTCGTATTTCCGATAGGTGCTCAGCGGGATGCCCGCGATCGAAGCGACTTCACCTTGCTTCATCCGCAGCGCATTGCGTGCCTGCCGGATCCGGTCAGCAAGACTCATCGGCATTTCGGTGCAGAATATCCACCCCGATTCGCGCGGTGGCGCCGCTGCATGACTGATCTGGGGTAGGGGTTTGATTGGCGAGGTGTGCCATATCAGGTATATTTCCTTTCTGGTTGGTATCTGATATGGTTGCTTGTATTGACGAGTTGCCTCATATGGCATCTAATGGCGATAATCGACTGTCCTTGTGCGGTCACTTCTCCCCGTTTCGTCGCGCGCCGACTGATGGTCGAATGCAGCGGTGGTCGGCGGTCGTATCCGTGCGATTTTCCGGAAGTGTCGTACAGCGCCCACGACTGATGCCGTGGCGGTCTGCGCGCGCTTCGCAGGATTGCTGGCAAGGCATGACGGTTCGCGCCACGCAGCAACTCCCCACCGGTTGGACAGGGCAGGGGAGATGGCCGATTCTTTGACGGCGCCGTCCTGATGATACAGTCTATGCCGCAGTCTACCCTTTTTGTCTGACGTCGCAGTAGCACCGTGAAATCGATCGTACCCCGGGATGATCGCCGATGACGGTGGTTATGGGAGCGGATGCTTGCGCCGCCTGATGGATTTTGATCGAATCCCATGGCGAGGGAATAACAACGACCGGCCGGCGCGTCCGGCGGCCCTGTTCATGTCAGATGCCACGGCCACCCTGTTCGGATCGCACCGGCCGCGGATCGAATCCGATCCGCACTGGCTGGCCCGGCTGCCGATGCTGATCGGCATCCTGCTGGCGGCGTTCGGCCTGCCGCTGGCACTGGGGGCCGTCCTGGCGCCCACCGTCCTGATGCGCTGGCTGCCCGTGCTGCAGACCAGCGGCCCCAACTCGCTGCTGGCGCTGGCCTTGCTCGGCGCCGCGGTGATCGCCCTGCGCACCGACCGCCCACACCTCGGCGACCTGTTCGCCGGCGCGGCCCTGTTGCTGGCAGTCGGCCCGCTGCTGCAAGCCCTGCTCGGACTCCATCCGGCCGACGGCGTGCTGCGCCTGATTCTCGACACTCGGCAGGAGCCCGGCCGCGCGGACTTCTGGCCGGGGCGGATGTCGATGTTCAGCAGCATCGGGCTGATGCTCGCGGCGGGCTGCCTGATCATGCTCGGCCGTCTGGCTGGCGGACGCGGCGTGAAGCTGTGGTTCGTCGCGCTCACCGCACTGTTCGCCCTGGGCTTGGTCGGCGTGCTCGGTCCTCTGGTCGAACTGCCGCTGCTGGTGAGCCCGTTCGGCGAGTCGGTGGAAACCGGCATGGGTACTGCCTGCGGGCTGCTCGCCCTGGTGCTGGCGCTGTTCCGCATGGCGGTGGGCGCGCCGCCGGTGGCGGCGTATTTCGCGGGGCGTCCGGACCGCAGCGTGTTTGCGCTCAGTGCGGTGGGTCTGATGGGCATGCTGGTGGTCGGCGGGGTGCTGACCAGCGGCCTGCTGGCCGGCGCGAGCCTGCAGGGGCAGCGCGACGCGCTGGCGGAATCCCTGCGCGCCCACCTGCTGCTGGCCGATGCCGAACTCCGGGTGGCGGGCAGCATCGCCGAGGAAGCCCGGCGCAGGGCCGAAGGCGGGGCGCTGGACTGGTTCGTTGCGCCCGAAAACCTCGCCGGCGCACGTGCCGCGGCGGTCTCGATCCGCATTGAGCCCCCCGGCACCCGGGCGCCACGCGACGGGGGGCTGCGCATGCCGCTCGGGCGGGACGGCGAGGCCGCGCTGACGCTGCGTGCAGGCTGGTGGATCGAAAGCCGGCGCACGCTCGACGCAGAGCGCGGCGACATCGTGGTGGAAATGCCCTTCGCCCCGTTCGATCTGCTCGCCGAGCGCATCGCGGCGCTGGGGCGCAGCGGCGAACTGGTGGTTTGTGGGCAGCCGGACGGGGACGGGATGGAGCACTGCTTTCCCACCCGACGCATCGGACGGGCTTTCGAACGCATGCTGGTGCAGGCGCGCAAGCCGCAACCCACGCCGATGGCCCGTGCGCTGGAGGGGGAGTCGGGTGTGGAGCTGGTGCGCGATTATCGCCAGCGCCGGGTGATGGCGGCCTATGCGCCGATCGCCGGCAGCGCCGCCGGTGTGGTGCTGAAAGTGGATGTGGCCGACCTGCAGGCGCCGCTGCGCCGTACCCTGTGGGGCGGCGTGCTGCTGGTGCTGCTGGTGGCGCTGGCTGGCGGCGCGGTGGTGCATCGCCACGTGAAGCCGCTGCTGCTGCGCCTGAGCCGCACCGAACGGGCGCTCAACCGCGCCCAGGCAGTGGCCCGCGTGGGCAGCTGGTACGCCAGCGCGCGCAGCGGAAGCATCGCCTGGTCGGACGAAACCTACCGCATCTTCGGGGCCGAACGCGGCACTTCGATCAATCACCGGCGGGTGATCAGCGCCATTCACCCCGACGAGCGCGCGCGCGTGCGCGCGGCCTGGCGTTCCGCGCTGGGCGGCGAGCCGCACGACATCGAATACCGCATCCTCGCGGCCGGCAAGACACGCTGGGTGCGCGAGCGCGCGGAGCCCGAATTCGAAAGGGGCGGAACGACCCCTTCCGGCACCACGGGTACGGTGGAGGACGTCTCCGAGCGCAAGGCGCGCGAGGCGGAACTGCTCGATTCGCGCCAGAAACTGCGCGAACTGGCCGCTCACCACGAGAAGCTGCGCGAGGAGGAGCGCACCCATATCGCGCGGGAAATCCATGACGAGTTCGGCCAGCATCTGACCGCCCTGCGCATGGAGGCGGCGCTGCTGCAACTGCAGTTCGGCGAGGACCATCCCGCGCTGGCGCAGCGCGTCAGCGTGATGAAGAAGAGCATCGACCGCACCATCCAGGTGGTACGCGGGGTGGCCAGCAGCCTGCGTCCGGCCGCGCTCGACCTGGGTCTGGGGTCGGCCGCCGAATGGCTGGTCGGGGAATTCAGCACCCGCTCCGGCGTGCATTGCGAACTGAGTCAGCCCGAGCAGGAACTGGAGCTGGATGACGCGCGCGCCACTGTGGTGTTCCGCATCCTGCAGGAGTCGCTGACCAACATCAGCCGCCATGCGGGCGCTTCGCGTGTCGAGGTGGACATCTTCCAGCTCGACGAGAAC
Organism: Pseudothauera nasutitermitis; assembly: GCF_004801295.1. GTDB lineage: Bacteria > Pseudomonadota > Gammaproteobacteria > Burkholderiales > Rhodocyclaceae > Pseudothauera > Pseudothauera nasutitermitis. The sequence continues at coordinate 65,496 of NZ_SSOC01000008.1, read as the reverse complement.
GTGGTACTGGAAGTGCGCGACGACGGGGGCGGTTTCGATCTGGACGAAGTCCGCGGCAAGAAAACCTTCGGCCTGATGGGCATCCGCGAGCGCGCACGCATGTTCGGCGGCAGCGCGCGGTTCTCCAGCCGGCCTGGGGCCGGTACGAGTCTGCGTGTCGAAATCCCGCTGAAGGATGAGAATGCCGAGGGAGTCATGCCATGATCCGCATCCTGATTGCCGACGACCATGCCATCGTGCGCCAGGGCGTGCGTCAGGTGCTCGCCCTGGCCGGCGACATGGAGGTGGTGGCCGAGGCGCGCGACGGCTGGGAGGTGGTGGAAAGCCTGCGCCGGGGTGGCATCGACCTGCTGATCACCGACATGAGCATGCCGGGGCCGCACGGCGTGGACCTCGTCAAGCGCGTCAAGGATGAACACCCGCGTCTGCCTGTGCTGGTGCTCAGCATGCACGGCGAGGCGCAGATCACCGCGCGCGTGCTCAAGGCCGGGGCCACCGGCTACCTGACCAAGGACAGCGAGCCGGAGGTATTGATCGCCGCGGCGCGCAAGGTGGCGACCGGCGGACGGCATATCGACCTCGCGCTGGCCGAGAAGCTGGTGTTCGAAACCTCGCTGGCCGGCGACCGCCTGCCGCACGAACTCCTTTCCAATCGCGAGTACGAAGTGCTGGTGCGCATCGCGCGCGGCGAAAGCCTCAACGACATCGCCGAGGTGCTGCACGTTTCCGCCAAGACCATCAGCACGCACAAGGCACGCCTGATGCAAAAGCTCAATGTGCATTCCAACGCCGAACTGGTGCGCTACGCGCTGCAGCACGGGCTGGAAGTTTGAGCCTAGCCGGTCGGCTCGCCGCGCGTCCGTTTGCGTGTGCGGGCCACACGGCGGGCGCTGGCCGCGGGGGGAGCAGGCCCATCGTCCGCCGGGGTTTCCCGGGGCGCCGCGTCCTGCGGTGGATGGGGCGTTCGCGTGCCGGTGCCGTGTTCCCGACTGATCGCACGGATCGCCGGATGGATCAGCCGGCGCTCCACGGAGATCGCATAGAACGCGTCGATCACCGGGCTGGCCTCGCCGATGCAGCGCACGCCGTGCTGGCGGCAGACCTGTTCGGCGATCAGCGTGGGCGCCGGGAATACGCCGGCGCCGGCCTCGCCGAAAGCCTTCATCAACGCGCTGTCGTCGAATTCGCCGACGATGCGCGGACGGATGCGGTGTTCCTCCAGCCAGCGCAGCAGGGGCGCGCGCACCGCCGCCTCGGCGCCCGGCAGCAGCAGCGGGGCGCGGTCCAGGGAGGCCGGGAAGCGCTCGCCCAGCGTGGCCGCGAGCGGCTCCGCGGCGAACAGGCTGACCGGGGATTCGGCCAGCTTGTGGCTGTAGCCGCGCACATCCATGTGGGAAGGCAGCGGACTGTCGGCCAGCACCACGTCGAGCTTGTGGATGGCCAGTTCGCCGAGCAGGCGTTCCAGCTTGTCCTCGCGGCAGACGATGCGCATCGGCTCGGGCAGGGCCATCGACGGCGCCAGCAACAGCCAGGCGATGGCCTTCGGTACCACGTCGGCGACGCCCACGCGGAACGGCACCACGCGACCGGCCGAGCGGCTGTTCAGCGCCTCTTCCAGTTCGCTGCCGACGCGGAAGATCTCCTCGGCGTAGGCCAGCACCATCTGTCCGGTTTCGGTCAGCGCCAGGCGGCGGCCCTGGCGGCGGAACAGGGTGATGCCCAGGCTGGCCTCCAGCGCGGCGATCTGGCCCGAGAGCGTCTGCGGCGCCAGGCCGGAGCGTTCGCTGGCGCGCACGATGCCGCCGGCACGCGCGACGTTCCAGAAGTGATGCAGTTGCTTGAAATTGAGCATGCGGCCCCAATGTTCGGAAAAACCGGATAAAGATTCCGTTGAACTCGGATTTTACCGAACAGTCTTAGACGTAGCATTCGGCATGACCGTGAGCATGCCGATCCAGTGCGCAATACAAGGAGACAGGCATGCGAATCGATCTGCGTTGTGATGGCATCGAAGCCAACCCGGGACTGAAGGACTACGTGGCGCGACGGATGCGTTTCGCCATCGGCCGTTTCCGCGACCACATCCAGTGGGCGCGGGTGAAGGTGGCCGATGTGAACGGTCCGCGCGGCGGAACCGACAAGCGCTGTGTGGTACAACTGCGCCTGCGCAACCTGCCGGACGTGATCTTCGCGATCACCGAACTGGAGGTGCGCACCGCGGTGGACCGCGCGGCCGATCGCGTTTCGCGCGTGCTGGCGAGCAGGCTGCAACGCCGCCTCCACGCGCAGCGGATGCCCCAACTGGCCCTGGCCGGTGCCTGAACCGGACCGACCCACAGATTTTTCGCTTTGAACAGGAGGTAGACGTTCCATGGAAAACCGCATGACCACCATGACCCGGTCCGAGGCATCCGTCCTCTCGACCAACAAGGTCATCCGCAACACCTACATCCTGTTGTCGCTCACGCTGGCCTTCTCGGCGGTCGTGGCCGGCATCTCGATGTCGCTGGGCCTGCCGCATCCGGGGCTGATCCTGACCCTGGTGGGCTATTTCGGCCTGCTGTTCCTGACCACCAAGCTGCGCAACAGCTCGGCCGGCATCCTCGCCGTGTTCGCGCTCACCGGCTTCATGGGCTACACCCTGGGGCCGATCCTGTCGTACTACCTGTCCATGCCCAACGGCCACGCCGTGGTCATGCAGGCCATGGGCGGCACCGCGGCGATCTTCCTCGGCCTGTCCGGCTACGCGCTGACCACCCGCAAGGATTTCTCCTTCATGGGCGGCTTCCTGATGGTCGGCATCCTGGTGGCCTTCCTGGCCGGCCTGGGAGCGATCTTCTTCTCCATCCCCGCGCTGTCGCTGGCCGTGTCGGCGATGTTCGTGCTGCTGATGTCCGGTCTGATCCTGTACGAAACCAGCAACATCATCCACGGCGGCGAGACCAACTACATCATGGCCACGGTGACCCTGTACGTGTCCATCTACAACCTCTTCACCAGCCTGCTGCACCTGCTGGGCTTCATGAACAGCGACTGATTCTTCGTCGCCATGCGAGGAACGGGCGGCCCGCGGGCCGCCCGTTTCTGTTTACGCGCGGGTTTGCATCCGCACGCTTCCCCATGGCGGGGGTGGGGGTACAATACGCGCCTCTCAAGTTTGGACGGGTCAGATGAAGACCACCTTTCTGGATTTCGAACAGCCGCTCGCCGACCTCGCGGCCAAGATCGAGGAACTGCGCTTCGTGCAGGATGATTCGGCGGTGGATATCTCCGAGGAGATTGCCCGCCTCGAGGCCAAGAGCCAGACGCTGACCAAGGATCTGTACGCCAAGCTGACCCCCTGGCAGATCGCCCAGGTGGCGCGCCATCCGCAACGTCCCTACACGCTGGATTACCTGCAACTGATCTTCACCGATTTCGAAGAACTGCACGGCGACCGCGCGTTCGCCGACGACAAGGCCATCGTCGGCGGCTTGGCGCGCTTCAACGGGCAGAGCTGCGTGGTCATCGGCCACCAGAAGGGCCGCGACACCAAGGAAAAGATCGCGCGCAATTTCGGCATGCCGCGCCCCGAAGGCTACCGCAAGGCCCTGCGCCTGATGAAACTGGCCGAGAAGTTCGGCCTGCCGGTATTCACCTTCGTGGATACGCCGGGCGCCTATCCCGGCATCGGCGCCGAGGAGCGCGGGCAGTCCGAGGCCATCGGCCACAATCTGTACGTGATGGCCGAACTCAAGGTGCCCATCATCACCACCATCATCGGCGAGGGCGGTTCCGGCGGCGCGCTGGCCATCGCCGTGGCCGATCAGGTGCAGATGCTGCAGTACTCCACCTATTCGGTGATCTCGCCGGAAGGCTGCGCGTCCATCCTGTGGAAGAGCGCGGAAAAGGCTTCCGAGGCCGCCGAGACCATGGGCATCACCGCCGCGCGCCTGAAGTCCCTGGGTTTGATCGACAAGGTGGTCAACGAGCCGGTGGGCGGCGCCCACCGCGATTACCGCGCGATGGCGCAGAACCTGAAGCGCGCGCTGACCGATTCGCTGCGCCAACTGGCCGATCTGACCCCTGCGCAACTCGTCGAACAGCGCTTCGAGAAGCTCATGGGGCACGGTCGCTTCAAGGAACAGAAGGTCGCCTGACGGCGGCCCTCGCACTCTTCATGCGTCCCCCGGCGTGCGCGCCGCTGCAGGACGAACTGGCGGCGGCCTTGCGGGCCGCCGCCGTGTTTCCCGGCGCCACTTTGTGCTGCGCATTCAGCGGCGGCGTGGATTCCAGCGTGCTGCTGCACGGGCTGGCCGCGCTGCGCGGCACGTTCGGCTTTCGCCTGGAAGCCGCGCACGTTCATCATGGATTGAGTCCGCACGCCGATGCGTGGGCCACGCATTGCATGGCGGTGTGCGCCGCGCTGGCAGTGCCGCTGCGGGTTTTCCGCGTCGAGGTCGAGCGTGGCGCGCCGGATGGCTTGGAGGCGGCCGCACGGCGTGCGCGGCATGCGGTGCTGGGCAGCCTGGCTTGCGACTGGCTGGTGTTCGGCCATCACCAGGACGATCAGGCCGAAACCCTGTTGTTCCGTCTGCTGCGCGGCACCGGCGTGCGCGGCGCGGCGGCGATGGCGGAGCATGAGGCGGGTCGGCCCGGCGTGCTGCGGCCCTTGTTCGGCGTGCGCCGCGAACGCATCGAATCCGCCGCCCGCGCAGCCGGGCTGGCGTGGGTGGAGGATGAGAGCAACGCCAGGCTGGCGCATGCGCGCAACCGTCTGCGCCATCGTGTGTTGCCGGTGCTGGAAGCGGCTTTTCCCGCCGCGGTGCCGGCGCTGGTGCGCGCCGCCGAAAATTTCCGCGAGGCTGATGGGCTGCTCGATGAATTGGCCGCGCTGGATGAGGCGACCTGCGGCGGCCGTGTGCTGAGGCTGGAGGCCGTGCTCGCGCTGCCCTCGGCGCGTCTGCGCAATCTGCTGCGCTGGCAGGTACGGCGCTTCGGGGTCTTGCCGCCGGTGCGTGCCCGCCTGCTGGAAGTCGAACGCCAGTTGCGCGAGGCGGCCGTGCAGGCGCCCTTGCGCATGGCGTTTGGTGATCTGGCGTGCTGCGCCTATCGCGGCCGTTTGTGGCTGGAGCCGGCCGAGACGGCGGCGCCGCAGGCGTGCGCATGGCGCGGCGAGCCGGTGCTGCCTTGGGGCGACGGCGAGGTGCTGCTGCGTCCGGCCGAGGGGCTGGGGCTGAGTGCGGCGGCGCTGCAGGGCGCCGCTTCGGTGCGCTTGCGCTGCCGCTGGCCGGGCCTGGCGATGCGTTTGGAGGCGGGGCGGCCGCGCCGCGCGTTCAAGCAGCTCTGCCAGGAAGCCGGCGTGCCGCCCTGGCTGCGCGGGCGCCTGCCGGTGCTGGAGGCCGATGGCGAGGCGGTGTGGATCGGCGGTATCGGCTGCGCCGGGGCCTGGCGCGCAGGGCACGGTGAGGCGGGCGTGGAGCCGCTCTGGCGTTCCGGCTGAGCATGCCCGGGCGCCGGCAGGAACGCGGGCGGGTGTTCAGGCGCGCGTGCCGGTGAGCATCTGCGCGAGTTCGACCGCCGAACGCACGCCCATCTTGTCGAAGATCTTGGCGCGATGGGCTTCCACGGTGCGCATCGAGATGCCCAACTGGTCGGCGATGACCTTGTTGAACTTGCCTTCCAGGATCAGCGTCATCACTTCGCGTTCGCGCGCGGTCAGGGTGACCAGGCGGGCCTCGACGGTTTCGCGGCCGGCGGCGGCGCGGTGGCGTTCGGCGTCGGTCGCCAGGGCCTTTTCCACCACGGTGATCAGTTCATTGTCGCCGAAGGGTTTTTCGAGGAAGTCGAAGGCCCCCTTCTTCAATGCGCCGACCGCCATCGGCACGTCGCCGTGGCCGGTGATGAACACCACGGGCAACTGGCAGTCGCGCGCGAGCAGGGTGTCGAAGCATTCCAGCCCGCTCATGCCTTTCATGCGGATGTCCAGCACGATGCAGCCACGCCAGTCGGGCTGCCAGGCGGCGAGGAACTCTTCCGCGCCGGGCCACAGCGTGCAGGCGATGCCGCGTGTGCGGAACTGCCATTCGAGGGCGTCGCGGATGGCTTCGTCGTCGTCGATGATGTGGGCGCGGGCGGTGGTCATGCGGGTTGCACCGGAAGCGAAAGGATGAAGATGGTACCGCCTTCGGGGTTGGCTTCGAAACCGAGGCGTCCGCGGTGCAGTTCGGCGATGGAGCGGCAGATGTTGAGGCCCATGCCCATGCCTTCCTGCTTGGTGGTGAAGAAGGGCTCGAACAGCCGGCGCGCGGCTTCCGGCGGGATGCCGTGGCCGAGGTCGGCCACGCGCACGACCAGCAGATCGTCCTCCAGGCCGGTGGTGATGCGCACGCTGCGGCGGCCCGGCGGGTTGTCGCGCATGGCGTCCATGGCGTTGCGCACCAGGTTCACCAGGATCTGTTCGATCATCACCGGGTCGGCGTCGATTTCCGGCAGGCGGTCGGCGAGCTGGGTGAGCACGCGCATGCGCCGCTTGCGCGTGTCGCCCTCGAACAGTTCCAGGGCGTCGCGGATGGTGGCGTTGATGTCCACCGGCACGCGCTTGGGCTCGGAGCGCCGCACGAAGTCGTGGACGCGGCGGATGATCTCGCCGGCGCGCTGGGCCTGGCGGCCCAGCCGGGCGTGGATGTCGCGCAGTTCGGCGCGGTCGATCTCGCCGCCGGCGTCCAGCCGGTAGATGCAGCCGCTGTTGTAGCTGGAGATGGCGGCCAGCGGCTGGTTGAGTTCGTGGGCCAGAGTGGAGGCCATTTCGCCCATGGTGATCAGGCGCGAGGTGGCCTGCAGGCGTTCTTCCTGCTGTCGGGCGAGTTCCTCGGCGCGCTTCTGCTCGGTGATGTCGAGCACCGAGCCCATCCAGCCGCTGTGCCGGCCCTGGCTGTCGATCAGCGGGGCTTCGAACACCAGTGCATCCAGGCGGGTGCCGTCCTTGCGCCGCAGGCGCAGTTCCACCCCTTCGCGCGGCGTGCCGCCGTTCATGATGATGTCGTGCATCTCCTGGGTGCGCTCGATGTATTCGGGGTCCCAGTAGGGCATGGGCGGCGGGCGGCCGATGAGCTCCTCGGCGCTGTAGCCGACCATGCGGCAGAAGGCCGGATTGACGTGGGTGAGCCGGCCCTGGCGGTCGCGTGCGCGCAGGCCGGTGATGACGGAGTTCTCCATGGCGTTGCGGAATGCGGTCTCGCGCAGCAGCGCGGCTTCCGCGGCCTGGCGGCGGGCGAGTTGCAGGCGCAGTTGCCAGATGCTCCAGACGATCACCGCGCCGAACAGGACGATGGAGGCGATCAGCAGCAATGGCATCCAGCGGGTTTCGCCCCGGTAGGCGGTGATGCGCAGCATCAGGCCGTGGCCGGGTGGGTCGAAGGGGGTAGTGTAGCTGCGGTGGGCTTCCAGCGGGGCGATCTTGGTCTTCGCGGCGATTTCGCGGCCGTCGGGGTCGAGGACTTCCACCCGGTAGCGCTCGGAGAACCACCAGGGGAGTTCCCGGCTGATGAGGTCGGAGAGCGAATACACGCCGGCGACCGTGCCGAGGAAGGCTTCTCCCGACCACGCCGGGGTATGCACCTCGAACTGGTGATGGGCGCCGGCGGCCTGGTAGGCGGGGCCATAGACCGCGCGGCCGACGGCATGGGCCAGGGTGGCGACCGAGGCGGAGGTGGCGGTGAGGCTGTCTTCTCCCCCCGCTCCGCTGCGGGGCTGGGGCGGGAAGGCCCCCAGGGGCGTGCCGTCCGGGCCGAGCCAGAACACGCGGACGAGGCTGCGGTCCTGGCTCATCAGCTGCTTCAACTGGGCCTCGGCCTGCGCCGGCAGGCGCGCGGCGCCCAGCAGGTCGGGGCCGAGCTGGCGCAGGATGGATTCGTTGCGGTCGAGCTGGAAGCGCAGGCTCTGCTCCATCCACAGCACGTCGCTGATCAAGGTGGTCTGCTGCTCGTCGGCGTCGTACTGGCGCACCAGCCAGACCAGCAGCACGATGCTGGCGATCAGCAGAGCCAGGGCGAAATAGGGCAGCAGCAGACCGAACCAGCGCGTGCGGTCCGGTTCGTGGGCGTCGTGGAAGGGCGCCGCGGGATGGGCGGGGACGGACCCGGGTGGTATTTCGCTCATCGAAAGTCTTTAATTGATACGGTTATCCGAGCGCTTGCGGTCTTCCACAATAGCCTTGTTCGCAGGCGTGTAACAAGATGCTGCGATCTCCTGACGGGCCTTGCCCGCATCGGGGGCGTACCGGCTGCGGTTTCTTTCATCCGCGGCACGGGATTCAAAACGCGCAATTCAGTGCGTGCCTTGTTGTTTATCTGGAGGAGAGAGTAATGAAAGTTCGTGCGCTTCTGCTTGGGCTCGTGGCTGCCGGCCTGACCGCCACCGCTGCCGCCGCCGATCCGATCGTGATCAAATTCAGCCACGTCGTGGCCCAGGATACGCCGAAGGGCAAGGCCGCCGAGAAGTTCAAGGAACTTGCCGAGCAATACACCGCCGGCGCGGTGAAGGTGGAGGTGTACGCCAACAGCACCCTCTACAAGGACAAGGAAGAAATGGAGGCGCTGCAGCTGGGCGCCGTGCAGATGCTGGCACCCTCGCTGGCCAAGTTCGGCCCGCTCGGCGTGCGCGAGTTCGAAGCGTTCGACCTGCCGTACATCTTCAATGGCTACGACGCCCTGCACAAGGTCACTAAGGGCGCGGTCGGCCAGCAGTTGCTGGCCAAGCTGGAGCCGCGCGGCATCAAGGGCCTGGCCTACTGGGACAACGGCTTCAAGTCCTTCTCCGCCAACACCCCGATCACCAAGCCGGAAGACCTGCGCGGCAAGAAGATGCGCATCCAGTCGTCCAAGGTGCTCGAAGAACAGATGCGCCAGCTGCGCTCGCTGCCGCAGGTGATGGCCTTCTCCGAGGTTTATCAGGCCCTGCAGACCGGCGTGGTGGATGGCACCGAGAACCCGCACTCCAACCTGTTCACCCAGAAGATGCATGAAGTGCAGAAGCACATGACGCTGACCGACCACGGCTATCTGGGCTACGCGGTGATCACCAACAAGAAGTTCTGGGACGGCCTGCCGGCCGACATTCGCGCCCAGCTCGACAAGGCGATGGTCGAGGCGACCGACTACGCCAACCAGATCGCGCTCGACGAGAACGACGCCGCACTCCAGGCGGTGCGTGCTTCCGGCCGTACCGAGATCCGCGCCCTGAGCGATGAAGAGCGCAAGGCCTTCGTCAAGGCGCTGCTGCCGGTGCACAAGAAGATGGAATCGCGCGTCGGTGCGGAAACCATCAAGGCGATCTACGAAGCCACCGGTTTCGATCCGGACAAGCTGTAATTCCCGGAAGCTTCCTTCCGGTTTTCATCGCGCCGGCGGACGGATTCCGTTCCGCGATCCCCGCCCGGAATGGGCGGGGAGGGGCGGTGAATTCCCAAAAAACGACAAATCAGACTGAGAACAGATTGCAGCGCGGCCTTGCGTGACGGCCGGGGTGCAAGGGGAGTGTTTCGATGAAGATACTGGATCGCCTGGAGGAGATACTGATCGTCTCCCTCATCGGCGCGGCGACGGTGATCATCTTCCTGTCGGTGATGCACCGCTACCTGGCGGGCTACGACATCCCGGGCCTGCAGGATGTGTTGCTGAACATCAACGTCGGCTGGGCGCAGGAACTGTGCATCATCATGTTCGTGTGGATGGCCAAGTTCGGCGCCGCCTACGGGGTGCGTACCGGCATCCACGTGGGTGTCGACGTGCTGCTCAACCAGCTGAGCGACTCCAAGCGCGGCAAGATGATCATCGTCGGTCTGCTCGCCGGGGCATTGTTCACCGGCATCATCGGCACGCTGGGTGCCAATTTCGTCTGGGAAAACGGCATGGCCTACGCGGTGCTGTCGACGCTCGGCGCGGATACCGGGGTGCATTTCGAAGGGCCGGTGACCCCCGACCTCGAATGGCCGACCTGGATCGTCTATTCCGCGATTCCGCTGGGCTCCTACCTGATGTGCTTCCGCTTCCTGCAAGTCACCGCGAGCTTCTGGCGCACCGGGGAACTGCCGCACCATGACCACGGCCACGTGGATGGCATCGATGAGGAAGGCCACGTGCCGGTCGATGTGAACCACTTCGCCATGGATGACAACCTGCATCCGCACGACCTCAAGCACCACAAGCATGACGACTCGGCCGAGGGAGACAAGAAATGACCGCAGCCATCATCTTCATCCTGCTTGCCGGGCTGATGCTCGTCGGCATGCCGGTATCCATCGCGCTGGGCCTGACGGTACTGACCTTCCTGTTCGGCTTCACCAACGTACCGCTCGAATCGGTGGCGCTCAAGCTGTTCACCGGGATCGAGAAGTTCGAAATCATGGCCATCCCGTTCTTCGTGCTGGCCGGCAATTTCCTCACCCACGGCGGCGTCGCACGCCGCATGATCGACTTCGCCTCCTGCATGGTCGGCCACCTGCGCGGCGGCCTGGGCATGAGCTCGGTGTTCGCCTGCGCGCTGTTCGCGGCGGTGTCGGGTTCGTCGCCGGCCACCGTGGTGGCGATCGGCTCGATCATGATCCCCGCGATGATGAAGGCCGGTTACCCGAAGCCGTTCGGCGCCGGCGTGGTGGCCTCCGCGGGCGGCCTGGGCGTGCTGATTCCGCCGTCCATCGTGATGGTGATGTACGCGGTGTCGACCAACAGCTCGATCGGCGCACTGTTTATGGCGGGCGTCATTCCCGGCCTGCTGTGCGCGTTCATGCTGGGCTTCACCACCTGGTGGGTGGCCCGCAAGGGGAATTACCCGCGCGAGCCGAAGCGTTCCTGGCGTGAAGCCTGGACGGCCTTCCGCAGGGCCATCTGGGGCCTGTTGCTGATCGTGGTGGTGATGGGCGGTATCTACAGCGGCATGTTCACGCCCACCGAGGCGGCGGCCATGAGCGCGGTGTACGCCTTCTTCATCGCCGTGTTCGTCTACAAGGACCTGAAGATCCGCGACGTGCCGAAGGTGCTGCTGAACTCGGCCAACATGAGCGCGATGCTGCTCTACATCATCACCAACGCGGTGCTGTTCTCCTTCATCCTGACCAACGAGCAGATCCCGCAGGGCATCGCCCAGTGGATCATGGACTCGGGCATGGGGGTGATCGGCTTCCTGATCGCGGTGAACATCCTGCTGCTGGTGCTGGGCAGCTTCATGGAGCCCTCGTCGGTGATCCTGATCACCGCGCCGATCCTGTTCCCGATCGCCATGAAGCTGGGCATCGACCCGATCCACTTCGGCATCATGATCACGGTCAACATGGAAATCGGCATGATCACGCCGCCAGTGGGCTTGAACCTGTACGTGACCAGCGGCATCGCCAAGATGGGGCTGACCGCGACAGCCAAGGCGGTATGGCCATGGCTGGTGACCATGTTCGTGTTCCTGATCCTGATTACCTACGTGCCCATCATCTCCACCTGGCTGCCGACCACGCTGGGCATGATGTAACGCACCGGAGGCCGTTCCGGTCCGACGACGCGCCACGGTTTTCCGTGGCGCGTTTTTTATTGCGGGGGCGCATGGTCCGATCGGAAGCTGCTAAAATTAACCGTTTTACTTCAAAGCAGTTTCGTACCCTGGAGTCCCAGCATGGCCATTGAACGTACCCTTTCCATCATCAAGCCCGACGCCGTCGCCAAGAACGTGGTCGGCAAGATCTACCAGCGTTTCGAAGACGCCGGCCTGAAGATCATCGCCGCCAAGCAGGTCTGGCTGTCCGAGCGCGAAGCCGGCGAGTTCTACGCCGTGCACAAGGAGCGCCCCTTCTTCAAGGATCTGGTGGCCTTCATGGTTTCCGGTCCGGTGTTCGTGCAGGTGCTGGAGGGCGACGACGCCATCGCCAAGAACCGTGAACTGATGGGCGCCACCGACCCGAAGAAGGCCGCGCCGGGCACCATCCGCGCCGACTTCGCCGAGTCCATCGACGCCAATGCGGTGCATGGTTCCGACGCCCCCGAGACGGCCGCGGTGGAAGTGGCCTTCTTCTTCCCGGGCCTGAACGTCTATTCGCGCTGAGCAAGTGGTGACGAAGCGGGAGTGCCCTGCGTGGGGCGCGCCCGCTTTTTCCCGTTCACAAGCCGACACGGCCATGGTCAATCTGCTCGATTTCGATGTCGATGGGCTCGTTGCCTGGTTCGCGGAACTGGGCGAGAAGCCCTTTCGCGCGCGCCAGGTGATGCGCTGGATGCACCGCGAGGGCTGCGACGACTTCGAGCGCATGACCGACGTGGCGAAGAGCCTGCGCGCCAAGCTGGCGGGCAGTGCCTGCATCCGCGCGCCGGAGCCGATCCGCGACTCGATATCGACTGACGGCACGCGCAAGTGGCTGCTCGACGTGGGCAACGGCAACGCCGTCGAGACCGTGTTCATCCCGGAAACCAGCCGCGGCACGCTGTGCGTGTCCTCGCAGGCCGGCTGCGCGCTCGACTGCGCGTTCTGTTCCACCGGCAAGCAGGGCTTCAACCGCAACCTGAGTGCCGCCGAGATCATCGGCCAGCTGTGGCTGGCCAACAAACTGCTCGGCGCCGCGCGCGATGCGGCTCCCGATCTGGAAAAGGATGAACGCGACAACGGCCGCATCGTCAGCAACGTGGTGATGATGGGCATGGGCGAACCGCTGGCCAACTTCGACAACGTGGTCACCGCGCTGCGCCTGATGCTCGACGACCACGCCTACGGCCTGTCGCGCCGCCGCGTCACGGTATCCACCTCCGGCATCGTGCCGGCCATGGATCGCCTGCGCGACGAATGCCCGGTGGCGCTGGCGGTGTCGCTGCATGCCTCCAACGATGTGCTGCGCGACCAGTTGGTGCCGATCAACCAGAAATACCCGCTGCGCGAACTGATGGGCGCCTGCCGGCGCTATCTGGAGCGTGCGCCGCGCGATTTCGTCACTTTCGAATACGTCATGCTCGACGGCGTCAACGACCAGGACGCCCACACCCGCGAACTGATCGCGCTGGTGCGCGACGTGCCGTGCAAGTTCAATCTGATCCCCTTCAACCCCTTCCCGAACTCGCCTTTCCGGCGTTCGCCGGCCGAGCGTATCCGCCGCTTTGCGGGTATCCTGCTTGACGCCGGCATCGTCACCACCACGCGCAAGACGCGCGGGGACGATGTGGATGCGGCCTGTGGCCAGTTGGCCGGGCAGGTGCGCGACCGAACCCGGCGCACCGTCCGACTCGCAACCCCGATGGAGGATCGCCGATGATGCGCTTTGCCGCGAAGCTGGCCGCCGCCATGCTGGCCCTGACGCTGGCCGCCTGCGCCACCACGCCGGGCGGTTCGATCGGCGGCAGTTCGCCCGCCGCCGACCGCCCGATCTCCGACCTGACGCCGGCCACGGCCGCCGAGGCGCGCGCCAAGGCGCACGTCGAACTGGGCATGGCCTACCTGCAGCTGGGGCGCTTCGACATCGCCCTCGACGAAGCGCAGATCGCCCTGCAGGACGATGCCAGCTACGCGCCGGCCTTCCACCTGCGCGGGCTGGTGTTCATGTTCGTCGAGGATTTCGCCAAGGCCGAGGAAAGTCTCTCGCGCGCGCTGCGCCAGGCCCCCGGCGACCCGGAATTCAACAACAGCTACGGCTGGTTCCTGTGCCTGCGCGGGCGCGAGGCCGAAGGGCTGGAGCGTCTGGCGCTGGCCGCGCGCAATCCCTACTACCGCGTGCCCACGCGACCCCACACCAACGCCGGGCTGTGCCATCTGCGCAAGGGAGATCAGGCCGCCGCGGAGCAGGCCTTCCTGCGTGCCGTCGACGCCGACCCGAGCAATGTCCAGGCCCTGTTCGAACTGGCCGCCATCGCCTATCGCAAGGGCGACTACGGCAGCGCGCGGATCTATCTGGTGCGCCTGCACCAACAGAGCGAGCCGACGCCGGAGACCGTCTGGCTCGGCCTGCGCACCGAACGCCGCCTGGGCAACCACGACGCCGAGGCCAGCTACGCTGCGCAGTTGCGCAGCCGTTTTGCCGATTCCCCCCAGTACGGACTCATGCAGCAGGGACGTTTTGAATGAGTGATGCGAGCCAGCAGTACGAGCACGACGGCCCGGCAGAAGGCCCCGCACCGGGCGAGATTCTGCGCTGCGCGCGCGAGGCGCGCGGGCTGACCGTGGCCAATGTCGCACAGATGCTGAAGCTCGGCGTGCGGCAGATCGAGGCCATGGAAGCCGGCCGCTTCGATCTTTTGCCAGGCCCCGCCTTCGTGCGCGGCTTCGTGCGCAATTACGCGCGCCTGCTCGGCATCGATGCCGAGCCCCTGGTCGAGGCGGTGGCCCCGGGCAAGGCGGCGCCGGCGCGCGTCGAGCTGTCGCCGGTCTCCAATGCCGAAGGAGTGATGCCCAACGCCGGCGGCGAGCGGCAGATGTCGTCCACGCCGATCGCGCTGGTGGCCTTCGGCCTGCTGCTGGTGGTGCTTGCCGGCTGGTACTTCGACTGGTTCCAGACGCCCGATCCGGCGGACATCGCCGCGCCGCAGATCGTCCCGCTCGAAGAGGGCGGCGCCGAGCCGCTGTTCCCGCCGATTTCGGAGAACGATCCGCAGCCCGCCGGCGTGCAGGTTGAACCATTGCCCGAGAATGAGACGCCGGCCGAGACGCCGGGGCCGGCCGCCGCCGTGGAAACGCCACAAGCGGCCCCCGTGGCACCAGCCGCAACGGCCGAGGCGCCGGCGGCCGGCGGTTCGACGATCGAACTGCGTTTCCAGGGCGAATCCTGGTACGAAGTGCGCGATCATGCCAACAACGTGGTGGGCACCGGCATCGGCCGTGCCGGCGAGCAGCGCGTCGTGCGCGGCGAAGCGCCGTTCGCTTTGGTGATCGGCAACGCACGCGAGGTCCGCCTGCTGCACGATGGGCAACCGGTGGACCTGGCGCCGCATACCCGGGTCAGCGTCGCCCGCCTGACGGTGCAGTGAGGGACGACGGTTTATGAGCGATTCTTCCGTCCGCCCGTTCGGCGCGCGTCCGCGCCATCGCACCCGCCTGGTCCGCATCGGGCGCGTGGCGGTGGGCGCCGACGCGCCGGTGGTGGTGCAGTCGATGACCAACACCGACACCGCCGACGTGCTCGGCACCGCCATGCAGATCGCCGAACTGGCCCGCGCCGGTTCCGAGATCGTGCGCATCACGGTCAACAACGAAGCCGCTGCCCAGGCCGTGCCGCACATCCGCGACCGCCTGCTGGCACTCAACATGGACGTGCCGCTGATCGGCGACTTCCATTACAACGGCCACAAGCTGCTCACCGATTTCCCGGCCTGCGCCGAGGCGCTCGCCAAGTTCCGCATCAATCCGGGCAACGTCGGCGCCGGCGCCAAGCGCGACCCACAGTTCGCCGCCATCGTCGAACTGGCCTGCCGCTACGACAAACCGGTGCGCATCGGGGTGAACTGGGGCAGCCTGGACCAGTCCGTGCTCGCGCGCATCATGGACGAGAACGCCGGGCGCGCCGAACCGCTCGATGCCGGCGCGGTGATGCGCGAGGCGCTGGTGGTGTCCGCGCTGGAGTCCGCCGCCAAGGCCGAGGAGTACGGCCTGCCGGGCGACCGCATCATCCTGTCGGCCAAGGTCTCCAGCGTGCAGGACCTGATCTCCGTGTACCGCGACCTGGCCGCGCGCTGCGACTATCCGCTGCACCTCGGGCTCACCGAGGCCGGCATGGGCTCCAAGGGCATTGTCGCTTCCACCGCCGCGCTCTCCGTGCTGCTGCAGGAAGGCATCGGCGACACCATCCGCATTTCACTGACGCCGGAGCCCAACGGCAACCGCACGCAGGAAGTCATCGTCGCGCAGGAAATCCTGCAGACCATGGGGCTGCGCGCATTCACGCCGATGGTCACCGCCTGTCCCGGCTGCGGGCGCACCACCAGCACCTTCTTCCAGGAACTGGCGGACGGCATCCAGCGCTACGTGCGCGAGCAGATGCCGGTATGGCGCGAGCAGTACGACGGCGTGGAGAACATGACGCTGGCGGTGATGGGCTGTGTGGTCAATGGTCCGGGCGAAAGCAAGCATGCCAACATCGGCATCTCGCTGCCCGGCACCGGCGAATCGCCGGCCGCGCCGGTGTTCGTGGACGGCGAGAAGGTCGCCACGCTGCGCGGCGCGAACATCGCCGAGGAATTCAGGGCCATCGTGGACAACTACGTGGCCACCCGATACACCCGCAAGGCGGGCCAGGACCCGC
The DNA here is from genome assembly GCF_004801295.1 of Pseudothauera nasutitermitis. Taxonomy (GTDB): domain Bacteria; phylum Pseudomonadota; class Gammaproteobacteria; order Burkholderiales; family Rhodocyclaceae; genus Pseudothauera; species Pseudothauera nasutitermitis. The sequence continues at coordinate 49,259 of NZ_SSOC01000008.1, read as the reverse complement.
GAGCATCGAGAACATGAGCAAAACCCTGCAGGCCGTGCGCGGGATGAACGACATCCTGCCCGACGAGGCGGAAGCCTGGGAACACTTCGAGGACATCGTGCGCGACTGGTTGCGCGGCTACGGCTACCGGCCGATCCGCATGCCCATCGTCGAGCCCACGCCGCTATTCAAGCGTGCCATCGGCGAAGTCACCGACATCGTCGAGAAGGAGATGTACTCCTTCGAGGACGCGCTCAACGGCGAGCACCTGACCCTGCGCCCGGAAGGCACGGCGTCCTGCGTGCGAGCCACCATCCAGCACAACCTGATCGCCGGCGGCGGTCCGCAGCGCCTGTACTACCATGGCCCGATGTTCCGCCACGAGCGCCCGCAGAAGGGGCGCTACCGCCAGTTCCACCAGATCGGCGTGGAAGCCCTCGGCTTCGCCGGGCCGGACATCGACGCCGAACTGATCATCATGTGCGCGCGCCTGTGGGACGACCTCGGCCTGGAAGACGTCAGCCTGGAACTGAACTCGCTGGGCTCCGCCGAAGAGCGTGCCGCGCACCGCGCCGCGCTGATCGCCTATCTGGAACAGCACCAGGAGCGCCTCGACGAGGACGGCAAGCGCCGGCTGTACACCAATCCGCTGCGCATCCTCGATACCAAGAATCCCGACCTGCAGGATCTGGTGGAAGCCGCGCCGCGCCTGGCCGACTATCTCGGCGAGGAGTCGCGCGCGCATTTCGGGGTGGTGCAGCAACTGGTCAAGGATGCCGGCATCCCTTTCCGCATCAATCACCGTCTGGTGCGCGGGCTGGATTACTACAACCGCACCGTGTTCGAATGGGTCACCACGCGCCTGGGCGCGCAGGGCACGGTGTGCGCCGGCGGGCGCTACGACGGGCTGATCGAGCAGCTCGGCGGCAAACCCGCGCCGGCCGCCGGTTTCGCCATGGGCGTGGAGCGCCTGCTCGCGCTGTGGCGCGAATCCGGCGGCGAGGCCGAGCGCGCCGAGCCCGACGCGTATGTGGTGCACCTGGGCGAGGCGGCGCGCCGTCTGGCCTTCCGCGCCGCCGAGGCGCTGCGTGGCCACGGCTTCGCGGTGCTGCTGCACTGTGGCGACGGCAGCTTCAAGTCGCAGATGAAGAAGGCCGATGCCAGCGGCGCCGCGGTGGCGCTGGTGATCGGCGAGGATGAGGCGGCTGCGGGCGAGATCGGCCTGAAGCCGTTGCGAGGCCCGGGCGGGCAGCAGCGCATCGCGCTCGACGACCTGCCCGAGGCGGTGGCCGGACTCCTGTTTACTGAGGAAGAGAACGACGATGGCAGTGTATGACCTGGAAGAGCAGGAACAGATTTCCGAACTCAAGGCCTGGTGGCAGCAGTACGGCAACCTGGTGACCGCGCTGATCACCGCCGCGGCGGTGGCGGCCGTGGGCTGGCAGGGCTGGAAGTGGTACCAGGGCAAGCAGGCCGCCGAGGCCGGCGTGCTCTACTATGAAGTCCAGCTGGCCGCCGAGCGCGGCGACACGCAGAAGGCGCGCGAGGCCACCGGGCAGCTGATCAGCGGCTACGGCGGCACTGCCTACGCGCAACTGGCGGCGCTGCTGTCGGCCAGCGTGCACTTTGGCCGCGACGATCTGGCCAACGCGCGCGCCCATCTGGAATGGGCCGCCGACCGCGGTGACGATCCCGCCCTGCGCGATCTGGCGCGCCTGCGCCTGGCCACCGTGCTGCTGGAGGACGGCAAGCTGGACGAGGCGCTGGCCCGCCTGCAGGCGCCGGCCGCCGCGCCCTTGCAGGCGCGCTTCGCCGACCTCAAGGGCGACGTGCTGGCCGCCCAGGGCAAGGCCGCCGAAGCGCGCGCCGCCTACCAGAGCGCCGTCGATCTGCTCGCCAACGCCGGGCAAGGCGCCGATACCCTGCGCGAAGTGGTGCGCGTCAAACTCGAAGGCCTGGAGGGCTGAACCCGATGTCCGCGAACCGTCTTCTGCTGCTCGCCGTTGCTGCCACGGCCGTGCTGAGTACCGGCTGCTCCTCGCTGAACCCCTTCGCCAGCTCCGCGCCCAAGCCGGCGGAACTGGTGTCCTTCCAACCCTCCGCCGAACTGCGTCCGCTGTGGTCGGCCCGCGTGGGCGCGTCTGGCCCCTACGTGTTCCAGCCCGCCGTGGTGGGAGACAGCGTCTATGCGGCCTCCAATGGCGGCACCGTGGCGCGCTACGAAGGCGGCCGCGCGCAGTGGTCGGTGGGCGTGGGCAAGGGGCTGTCCGCCGGGGTGGGCAGCGACGGCAAGCTGGTCGTGGTGGTGAGTGCGGCCGGCGAGGCCATCGCGCTGGACGCGGCCAACGGCAGCGAACGCTGGCGCGTGCCGGTGGGCGCCGAGGTGCTGGCCCCGCCCGCAGTGTCCGCCGCGGCGGTGGTGCTGCGTGCCTCCGACAGCCGGCTGATCGCCCTGTCGCCGGCCGACGGCGCGCGCCGCTGGGTCTATCAGCGCAACACTCCGCCGCTCGCCCTGCGCTCCTACGCGGGTGTGGCGCTGGAAGAGGGCGTGGCGCTGGCGGGCTTCCCCGGCGGCAAGCTGGCGGCGATCAACCTGAACAATGGCGGCGAACTGTGGGAGCTCACCGTGGCCACGCCGCGCGGCTCCACGGAACTGGAGCGGGTGGCCGACGTGGCCGGCACGCCGGTGTTCGGCCGCCGCGAGATCTGCGCGGTGACCTTCCAGGGGCGCGCCTCCTGCTTCGACGCCACCAACGGCAACCCGCTGTGGTCGCGTGATTTTTCCAGCAGCGTAGGCATGGACCGCGACGTGCGTTTCGTATTCCTCACCGACGAGGCCAACGCCGTGCACGCGCTGGATGCCTTCAACGGCGCCAGCGTGTGGAAACAGGACGCCCTGGCGCGGCGCGCGGTGTCGCGCCCGCTGGTGGTCGGCGATTACGTGGTGGTCGGCGATCTGGAGGGCTATGTGCACGCCCTGCGCCGCGAGGATGGCCGTTTCGCGGCACGTACGCGCGCTGGTTCCGGCGCGGTGATCGCCGATCCCCAGCGTCTCGGCCAGGGCTTCGTCGTGCAGACCCGCGAAGGCGATCTGCAGGCCTATGAAGTCCGCTGACCGGCAAGGCAAGGCGTGAATCCCACCATCGTTCTGGTCGGCCGTCCCAACGTCGGCAAATCGACCCTGTTCAACCGCCTGACCAAGACGCGCGACGCGCTGGTCGCGGACCAGCCCGGGCTGACCCGCGACCGCCACTACGGCATCGGCCGGGTCGGCGAGCGCAAGTATCTGGTGGTCGATACCGCCGGCTTCGACCCCGTCGCCAAGGACGGCATCCTGCACGAGATGGCGCGCCAGGCCGAACAGGCCATCGCCGAGGCCGACGTGCTGCTGTTCCTGGTCGATGGGCGTAGCGGCCTGACGCCGCACGACGAGCAGATCGCCGCGCGCCTGCGGCGCGCCGGCCGTCCCGTGCATCTGGTGGTGAACAAGGCCGAGGGCATGGAGCGCGCGCTGGTCGCGGCCGATTTCCACGCGCTCGGCCTGGGTGATCCGCTGCCGGTGTCCGCCGCCCACGGCGACGGCGTGCGCCAGCTCGTCGACATCGTGCTGGCGCCCTTCGCGCAGGACGAAGAAGCCGAAGCGGAAGCCGACGCCGGCCCGCGCGTGGCCATCGTCGGGCGGCCCAACGTGGGCAAGTCGACGCTGGTCAATGCGCTGCTCGGCGAAGAGCGCGTGATCGCCTTCGACATGCCCGGCACCACGCGCGACGCCATCGCCATTCCGTTCGAGCGCGGCGGACGCCCCTACACGCTGATCGACACCGCCGGCCTGCGCCGGCGCGGCAAGGTCTTCGAGGCCATCGAGAAGTTTTCGGTGATCAAGACCCTGCAGGCCATCGAACAATGCAACGTGGTGGTGCTGGTGCTCGACGCCGCGCAGGACGTCTCCGAGCAGGATGCCCACATCGCCGGCTTCGTGCTCGATTCCGGGCGCGCGCTGGTGGTGGCGGTGAACAAGTGGGACGACGTGGACGACTACCGCCGCGAGCGTATCAAGGTCGACATCGGCCGCAAGCTGAACTTCCTCGGCTTCGCACGCTTCCACTACGTTTCCGCGCTGAAGACGCAAGGCATCGGCGCGCTGATGAAGTCGGTGGATGCGGCCTACGCCGCCGCCATGGCCAATCTGTCCACGCCGCGTCTGACGCGCGCCCTGCAGGTCATGCTGGCCAAGCAGGCGCCGCCGCGCCACGGCATCTTCCGGCCCAAGCTGCGTTATGCCCACCAGGGCGGCAGCAACCCGCCGGTGGTGGTCATCCACGGCACGGCGCTGGAGCACGTGCCGGCCTCCTACGTGCGTTTCCTGGAACACGGCTTCATCGAAGCGTTCAAATTGCAGGGCACGCCCTTGCGGATACAGTTCCGCACCGCGCACAATCCGTTTGCCGAAAAGGGCTGAGTTTCATCCACACCATGATTTCCCCAAACCGCTCATGTGGCGGTGCAGCAAGAAATCATTTACATTCTAAAAAACACCGAAATCGAGGTTCGAAGCATGAGCAACAAAGGGCAACTTCTACAAGACCCGTTCCTGAACACCCTGCGCCGCGAGCATGTCCCGGTGTCCATCTATCTGGTCAACGGTATCAAGCTGCAGGGGCAGATCGAATCCTTCGACCAGTACGTCGTGCTCCTCAAGAACACCGTGACCCAGATGGTGTACAAGCACGCCATCTCCACCGTGGTGCCCGCCCGTCCGGTGTCCATCCAGCAGCAGGATGCGGAAGGCAACGGTTGAACCGGCCGCCGGGCATCCGGCCCGGGCCGGATGCCTGATTTCCGAAGCGCATGTTTGAAAGACCCTCGTCCGGCGAGCGGGCGGTGCTCGTCCAGCTCGATCTGGGGCAGGGCGCCATCGAAGAGCGCCTTTCCGAACTGACCTTGTTGACCACCAGTGCCGGCGCCGCCGTGCAGGCGGTGGTGCGCGGGCGCAGGCCGGCGCCCGATCCGGCGCTGTTCGCCGGGCGCGGCAAGGTGGAGGAAATCGCCGAGGCGCTGCGCGCCAGCGCGGGCGATCTGGTGATCTTCAACCACGCCCTGTCGCCTGCCCAGCAGCGCAATCTGGAGCGTGCGCTGCAATGCCGGGTGATCGACCGTACCGCGCTGATCCTCGACATCTTCGCGCTGCGCGCGCGCAGCCACGAAGGCAAGCTGCAGGTCGAGCTGGCCCAGTTGCAGCATCTGTCTACGCGCCTGGTGCGCGGCTGGACCCACCTGGAGCGCCAGAAGGGCGGCATCGGCCTGCGCGGTCCGGGCGAAACCCAGTTGGAAACCGACCGCCGGCTGCTCGGCATCCGGGTCAAGACACTGAAAACGCGCCTCGAGCAGGTCGGTCGCCAGCGCCAGACGCGCCGCCGCCAGCGCGAGCGCCGCGACGTGCTGTCGGTATCCCTGGTGGGCTACACCAACGCCGGCAAATCCACGCTGTTCAACACGCTGACCAAGGCCGGCGCGTATGCGGCGGACCAGTTGTTCGCCACGCTGGATACCACCTCGCGCAAACTTTTCGTCGGCGGCGGGAACGTTGTGCTGTCGGACACGGTCGGATTCATCCGTGATCTGCCGCACGCGCTGGTCGCCGCCTTCGAGGCCACCCTGGAGGAGACCGCCGGCGCGGACCTGCTGCTGCATGTGGTGGATGCCGCGAGCGAGGATCGCGATGCGCAGATCGAGGCGGTCAATCAGGTGCTGGCCGAGATCGGTGCCGCCGACGTGCCGCAGATCCTGGTGTGGAACAAGATCGACCTGACCCACGCCGCCGCGGCAGTCGAGCGGGACGACTGTGATAGAATCAGGCGCGTTTTTTTGAGCGCCCGGACGGGTGAAGGCCTCGGCCTGTTGCGTGATGCGCTGGGTGAGGCGGCGGGCTCCTACGGGGCGGCGCTGCCGACCCGGGTGGCATCTTCCGCCATATCTCCAGACATCGAATTCATACAAAAGTGATTACGGGCATACTCATGTCACTCAACGATCCGCGCTGGGGCAACCAGGGGAACGACGGCGACCGCGGGCAAGGCAACCGCGGCAACAATCAGGGTCCCCCGGACCTCGAAGACATCTGGCGGGACTTCAATCAGAAGCTCTCCGGCCTGCTGGGCGGCAAGCGCGGCGGGCGGCGCCCGAACGGCGGCGGCGATGGCGGCGGGCCGCAGATGCCCAACGTGTCGTTCAAGCAGTTCGGCGGCGGCGTCGGCGTGCTGCTGATCCTGCTGCTGGTGGTCTGGCTGGCCAGCGGCTTCTATATCGTGAACGCCAACGAACGCGGCGTGGTGCTGCGTTTCGGGCAGTATGTGCAGACCACCGATCCCGGCCTGCGCTGGCGTCTGCCGTATCCGTTCGAGTCGCACGAGGTGGTCGACCTGACCGGTGTGCGCACCGTCGAGGTGGGGTATCGCGGCGCCGAGCGCAACCGCGTGCTGCGCGAGGCGCTGATGCTCACCGACGACGCGAACATCATCAACATCCAGTTCGCCGTGCAGTACATCCTGAACAGCCCGGAGAACTACCTGTTCAACAACCGCTTCCCGGACGAGGCAGTCGGCCAGGCCGCCGAGACCGCGATGCGCCAGATCGTCGGCCGCAGCCGCATGGACTTCGTGCTCTACGAGGGCCGCGAGGACATCGCCGCGTCCGCGCAGGCGCTGATGCAGCAGATCCTCGACCGCTACGACACCGGCGTGCAGATCAGCCGCGTGACCATGCAGAACGCCCAGCCGCCCGAGCAGGTGCAGGCCGCGTTCGATGACGCGGTGAAGGCCGGCCAGGACCGCGAGCGCCAGAAGAACGAGGGCGAAGCCTATGCCAACAACGTGATCCCGCGTGCCCGTGGTACGGCGGATCGCCTGCTGGAAGAAGCCCGTGGCCACCGCGACCGCGTGGTCGCTGCCGCAGAGGGCGAGGCCTCGCGCTTCGAGCAGATCCTCACCGAGTACAACCGCGCGCCGGCGGTGACCCGCGAGCGCCTGTACCTGGAAACCATGCAGAACGTGCTGTCCAGCACCAGCAAGGTGATGATCGACGCCAAGGGCAATGGCAACCTGCTGTTCCTGCCGCTCGACAAGCTGATGCAGCAGGCTGGCGCGCAGGCTTCCGGCGCCGCCGCCGATGCCCAGTCGCAGTCCTCCCAGCAGGCGCCCGCCGGCACGCCGGTGCCGTTGAGCCGTTTCGACAACAATGCCGACCCGCGCAGCCGGGATTTCGCGCGACTGCGTGAGCAGGGAGGCCGCTGATGCGTGACAAGATGCCGATTTTCGCCGGCGGGCTGCTGCTCGCCATCCTGCTCGCCTCGGCGACGCTGTTCACCGTCGATCAGCGCCAGTACGCCATCGTCTTCCAGCTCGGCGAGGTCAAGCAGGTCATCCAGGAGCCCGGCCTCAAGTTCAAGTGGCCGCTGATCCAGAACGTGCGTTTCTTCGACCGCCGCATCCTGACCATCGACACGCCGGAGCCGGAGCGTTTCATCACCGCCGAGAAGCAGAACGTGCTGGTGGACCACTTCGTCAAGTGGCGCATCGTCGACCCGCAGCTCTACTACGTGTCGGTGGCCGGCGACGAGGCGCGCGCGCGCATCCGCCTGCTGCAGACCGTGAATTCCGGCCTGCGGGAAGAGTTCGGCCGGCGCACCGTGCATGACGTGGTGTCCGGCGAGCGCGACCGCATCATGGACCAGATGCGCGAGCGCGCCGACCGCGACGCACGCACCATCGGTGTGCAGATCCTCGACGTGCGCCTGAAGCGCGTGGATCTGCCGGGCGAGGTCTCCGAGGCGGTATACCGCCGCATGGAAGCCGAGCGTACCCGGGTGGCCAACGAACTGCGCTCGCTGGGCGCCGCCGAGGCCGAGCGCATCCGCGCCGATGCCGACCGCCAGCGCGAGGTCATCGTCGCCGAGGCCTACCGCGACTCGCAGCGCATCATGGGTGAAGGCGATGCCCAGGCCACCGCGATCTACGCCCAGGCCTTCGGCAAGAACGCCGACTTCTACTCGTTCTGGCGCAGCCTGGAGGCCTACCGTTCCAGCTTCGCCGACAAGAGCGACGTGATGGTGGTGGACCCGAGTTCGGACTTCTTCAAGTACATGAAGAATTCCGGCGGAGCCCGCAAGAACTGAGACATGCTCTCCACCCTGTTGACGGCCTTCGCACTGATGCTGGTGTTTGAGGGCATCCTTCCCTTCCTCGCGCCAGGCAGCTGGCGCGAGGCTTTTTTGCGATTGGCCCGGCTCAACGACGGACAGATCCGTTTCATCGGACTGTCCTCCATGCTGGCCGGCCTGTTGCTGCTCATTCTTTTCCTCTGATCCGCCCCATGCGCTGGGTATTGCCCGACCACATCCAGGACGTCCTGCCGGCCGAGGCCGCCAGGCTCGAGACCTTGCGCCGCCGCCTGCTCGATGCTTTCCGCGCGCACGGCTACCAGCTCGTGGCGCCGCCGCTGCTGGAGTTCATCGACTCGCTGACCACCGGCGCCAGCGAGGATCTGCGTCTGCGCACCTTCACACTGGTCGATCAACTCAGCGGACGCAGCATGGGCGTGCGCGCCGACACCACCACCCAGGTGGCGCGCATCGATGCCCACCTGCTGAACCGGCGCGGGGTGGCCCGGCTGTGCTACTGCGGCAGCGTGCTGCACACCCTGCCGTCCACGCTGACCGCGACGCGCGAGCCGCTCCAGCTGGGTGCGGAACTGTACGGCCACGCCGGGCTGGAAGCCGACATCGAGGTGATCCGTCTGCTCGCCGAGGTGCTGAGTCTGGCCGAACTGCCGGCGCGCCGCATCGACATCGGCCACGTCGGCCTGTTCCACGCCCTGGCCTCGCGTGCCGGCATGGTGCCCGGACGCGAAGAGGAGCTGTTCGGCCTGCTGCAGGCCAAGGACGTGCCCACGCTGCGCGAGTTCCTCGCCGGCGTGGCCGAGCCGGCGCGCTCCGGGCTGCTCGCGCTCACCGAGTTGTACGGCGACGCCGAAGTGCTCGACGAGGCCGCCCGCCGCCTGCCGGACGAAGCGGACATCCGCGCCGCGCTGGCCGATCTGCGCGGCGTTGCCGGCGCGCTGGCCGATCTGCCCATCAGCTTCGACCTCGGCGATCTGCGCGGCTATCACTACCACAGCGGCGTGGTGTTCGCCGCCTATGGCAGCGGTTCGCCCGGCGCGCTCGCGCTCGGCGGACGCTACGACCGCGTCGGGCAGGCCTTCGGGCGCGGCCGGCCGGCCACCGGTTTCAGCCTGGATCTGCGCGAACTGGCGCTGCGTCTGCCGGGGCAGGCCGCCGCCGGCGGCATCCTTGCGCCGCTGGACGGCGATCCCGCACTTGCGACCGAGGTCGCCGCGCTGCGTGCGCAGGGCGAGATCGTCCTGAGCGCGCTGCCTGGACATGAAGGAACATGGCAAGAGGCCGGCTGCGACCGGCGACTGATCAAGCGAGACGGCCGCTGGGTGGTCGACGTGCTTCAGGGAGAGTAGAGAAATGGCGAAGAACGTAGTGGTCGTCGGTACCCAGTGGGGCGACGAGGGCAAGGGCAAGATCGTCGACTGGCTCACCGATCACGCCAAGGGCGTGGTGCGCTTCCAGGGCGGTCACAACGCCGGGCACACGCTGGTGATCGGCCAGAACGAATACAAGCTCAATCTGGTGCCGTCCGGCATCGTGCGCGAGGGTGTGGCCTGCTACATCGGCAACGGCGTGGTGCTCGACGCCCAGCACCTGCTGGAAGAAATCCGCAAGCTGGAAGCCGGCGGCATTCAGGTGCGCAACCGCCTGCGCATCAGCCCGGGGTGTCCGCTGATCCTCGGCTACCACGTGGCGCTCGACCAGGCCCGCGAGGCCGCGCGCGCGGCCTGCGACAAGATCGGTACCACCGGCAAGGGCATCGGCCCCACCTACGAGGACAAGGTGGCGCGCCGCGCGCTGCGGGTGTACGACCTGTTCGACCGCGAGCGCTTCGCCGACAAGCTGAAGGCCAACCTGGAGTACCACAACTTCGTGCTGACCCAGCATCTGGGCGCCAAGCCGGTGGATTTCGACCAGGTGTTCGCCCAGGCCATGGCCGACGCCGACGAACTGCGCCCGATGGTGGCCGACGTGTCCGCCGAGCTGTACGCCATCAACAAGGCCGGCGGCTCGCTGCTGTTCGAAGGCGCGCAGGGCACGCTGCTGGACATCGACCACGGCACCTACCCGTTTGTCACCTCCAGCAACTGCGTGGCCGGCCAGGCCGCGGCCGGCTCCGGCGTGGGGCCGGGGCGCCTGCACTACGTGCTGGGCATCACCAAGGCCTACTGCACGCGCGTGGGCGGCGGGCCGTTCCCGACGGAACTGGACATCGAAAGCAAGGGTGCGCCGGGCGAGCAGATGTCCACCAAGGGCCGCGAATTCGGTACCGTCACCGGGCGCAAGCGTCGCTGCGGCTGGCTGGATCTGGCCGCGCTGAAGCGTTCGATCATCATCAACGGCGTCACCGGGCTGTGCATCACCAAGCTCGACGTGCTCGACGGCCTGAGCGAGCTGAAGCTGTGCACGGGCTACAGGCTGGACGGCCAGCGCATCGACCTGCTGCCCATGGGGGCCGAGGAGGTCGAGCGCTGTGAGCCGATTTACGAAACTCTGCCGGGCTGGAGCGGCACCACCTACGGCGCGCAGAGCTGGGACGCGCTGCCGCAGGAGGCGCGCGCCTACCTGCACCGCATCGAGGAAATCTGCGAGATTCCCATCGATGTGATCTCCACCGGTCCCGAGCGCGACGAGACGATTCTGCGCCGGCATCCGTTCGGCGCCTGATTCGCCTGCCGCGGTTCCGATCGCTGCCCGCCTTGGAAAAGGCGGGCAGCGTGCGTTTACCCGGTGGATGGAGGCTTCGTTGCGGCAGTGGGTGATTTCGTTCGTTGTTTTTTTGCTGCGCCACTTGAAATTGATAATTGTTGGTATTAGCGTTCGCATATATTGCGGAGCCGGAATCGAACATGTCTCCGGCATGTGCTGTGGTCCTCGCTTCGCGGCCGGAGCCACGGGCTGGCCTGGAGGGTGTGCTTCATGTGCAAATCCCATGCGTGTGCGTCGTTGTCGCCGCAGGGCAGTTGCTTTCCGCCGCGCCCCTGGCCAGGGGCGTCACAGGCCGCAACCGGGGGGAATCGCTGCTCGCCCTCAGTGCTTATAACCGGGTGATCGAAGAGGTGTTCAAGCTCGGCGAACGCTACGAACGGAGTTTCACGCCGATTGGAAGGTGGCGCGGCGACCGCCGGCTGGCGCCGCCGCGCGCGAGCGGCAAGGCCGCCAACGACTCCGGCTTGCAGTTCAGCGACTCGTATCAGTTCGCATCGTCCCGGCGCCGTTTGATAAGGCTCAAGCAGAAGTGATTTTCATTCAAGTCAGGGGCGCCGTTGTGGCAAGCTGCATATTTGCGGTGGGTACGTGCCGGTGTTGACCGGCACCCGCCGGATTCGGGTTTTTTCGGGGCGATCGTTTTCCATGATGAAGAAATGCTTGTTCCTGCTGCTTGCGTGCATCCTTGCCTTGCCGGTGCTGGCCGCCCCTGGCGACTATGAAGAACTGATCCGGGATATCGAGAACCGGTTGGAGCAGACCTCGGCGGCCTACCGCAAGGGGGAGGGCGAGGCGGCGAAATCATTGGTCCAGTCGGCGTATTTCGAAGTGTTCGAGAACCTGGAGGGGCCGATCCGGATCAATCTGTCGGCGCGCAAGAGCTTCGAGATGGAAGCGGCCTTCGGCGAAATCCGGCGCATGATCGTGCAAGGGCAGCCCGTCGACGCGGTGGATGCCCGCATCGCCTGGCTGAAGGCGCAACTGCGGGAGGTGCAGCCGGCCATCGAGGCCGGCCACCGCCTCACCGCGCAGGGTACGCACGGTACCTACGACAACGAGAAGATCGACCGCTACTGGCACGACTACTACCGCCTGATCGACGATCTGCTGGCGGAGAGCATCTCGCTGTACCAGAGCGGCGACTTCGCCGGCGCGCGGGCCCGGATCCAGCGTGCCCAGTTCGACGGTTTCAAGAATTCCGAAATGGAGATCGCGATCCGCCAGAACCGCTCGGCACAGCACACGCAGAAGCTGAACCAGGCGTTTTCCGCGCTGCTGGTGCTGGCCGCCGAGCCCGGGCAGATCACCAAGCTGGGCTACGGCGTCACCACGCTGCTGCAGGACATCGAGGAGCAGCTGGAAGAGCTGCCGATTCCCGCCAGCGCCGCGGCGAACGTCATGGCCGATGATGGCGGGGCCGGCACGGCGGACTGGGCGCGCGTGGCCGCCGACATCGATGCGGCGATCGCGCAGGCGCTGGCGCACTACGACGCGGGCGAGACGCAGCGGGCGATCGCCGCGGTGCAGGACGGCTATTTCGATCTGTTCGAAGCGACCGGCATGGAAAGCCGCATCGGCGCGCGCGACGCCGGGGCGAAGCTGACGCTGGAAGGCCATTTCACCCGCCTGGCGGGCTTGATGAAGGCCGGCCGGCCGGCCGCCGAACTGCAGGCCGAGGCCAGTGCGCTGTCGGCTGGGCTGGCGCAGGCCGCCACCCAGCTGGGCGGCGCGGGGCAGACCGCCTGGGCGCTGGCGCTGATGAGCCTGGTCATCATTCTGCGCGAAGGGCTGGAGGCCCTGCTGATCGTCGCGGCCATCGTCGCCTACCTGGTCAAGAACGGCCACCGCGACAAGCTCCCGCTGATCCGCCAGTCCGTGGTGGTGGCGCTGATCGCCAGCGTGCTCACCGCGGCGGCGTTCTACTGGCTGTTCGCCAACGCCGGCGCGCAGCGCGAACTGCTGGAAGGCTTCACCATGATCGTCGCGGTATTCGTGCTGTTCAGCATGAGCTACTGGCTGCTTTCCAAGGCCGAGGCGGAACACTGGAAGGCTTACCTGGAAGGCAAGATTTCCGCCTCGCTGACCCGCGGGTCGATGTTCGGCCTGTGGTTCGCCAGTTTTCTCGCGGTGTACCGCGAGGGCGCGGAAACCGTGCTGTTCTATCAGGCGCTGCTCGCCGATGCGGCCGGCGCCGCCGACCATCTGGCCCTGCTGGGCGGCTTTCTGGCGGGCTGCGTGCTGCTGGCGGCGGCCTACCTCGCCATGCGCCTGTCGGTGGTGCGCCTGCCGCTGCGGCCGTTCTTCCTGTTCACCGGCGCCTTCATGTACCTGATGGCTTTCGTGTTCGCCGGCAAGAGCATGATGGAACTGATCGAAGGCAAGCTGTTCCAGCCCACGCTGTGGTCCTGGGCGCCGGAAATCCCCCTGCTCGGCATCCATCCCTACCGGGAGACGCTGGTGCCGCAGTTGCTGCTGGTGCTCGCCGCGCTGTTCGCGCTGTGGGTGCTCAAGCGCCAGCGCCCGCCTGGCGCCGCGCCGGCGGCGTCCGGGTCCGCGTCCACCGCGGACGGAGTGCCGCGCTGAGCCACGCGTGCCGGTCCGATTGTCCTACCTGTTGTCCACAAGGAGAGTTCTGCCATGAAGTCACGTTTTCTGTTGGCCGCCATCGGCGCATGCGCCTTCACCATCAGTGCGCATGCTTTCGAAGAGTTCCCGATCGGCGAGCCGGTGATCATCAACGAGATGGAGATCGCCGCGGTCTATCTCGAGCCGATCGATATGGAGCCGCGCGGCATGGGCCTGTCCGCGGCGCAGGCGGACATCCACCTGGAGGCCGACATCCACGCCACGGAAGGCAACAAGAACGGTTTCGGCGCCGGGGAGTGGATACCCAACCTGGTGATCGAGTACACCCTGGTCAATACCGACACCGGCGCCAAGCAGGAAGGCACCTTCATGCCGATGGTCGCCGCCGATGGCCCGCACTACGGGCAGAACATCAAGATGCTCGGGGTCGGCAACTACAAGCTGACCTACCACATCCAGCCGCCGTCCGCCGGCGGGCTGCATCGCCATACCGATGCGAATACCGGGGTGGCGCGTTGGTGGAAGCCGTTTGATGTATCGTTCGAGTTCAAATTCACCGGCCTGAAGAAATAAGGGCCGTGTTCCACGCGGGCGGGGCGCACGCAGGTACGCTCCGCCCGCTGCGATTGCGCAAGCCGAAACCATGAGCTACTACTGGGCCTCGATCCTGTCGGCCTTCCTGCCGACCACGGTGCTGCTGGCGGCACATTGGGCGGTGCGCCGCCCCTACGGGCCCTGGATCACGCTGCTGAGCAGCGCGGCCGCCTTGCTGGCCGGCATCGGCCTGAGCTTCGCGCTGCCGGCCGGGCAGTTCGCCACGCTCGGCCTGGGCATCGCGCAGTTCGTCCTGCTCGCCGGTTTTCTGGCCTGGCAGTTCACCACCCGGCGCGAGCCGTTCTGGCAGATCGCGCTGCTCGCCGTGGCCGGCGTCCTGTGGGGGCGCTCGCCGGCGCTGGCGTCGCTCACCACGATCCACGTCATCAACACCGATTTCATCCTCAACCTGGCCAGCGTCGTCACCGCGTTCGCCGCGTGCCTGCTGCTGGGCTGGCTGCTGTGCCTGCTGCTGCGCGAACTGCCGCGCTGGCGCTGGCTGTTGCTGCTGGGCGGGGGCGCGCTGCAGCTGGTGCCGCTGAGCGGCAACATACTGCTCTCGCTGATGAAGCTGCAGGCGCTGGAGCTGACCCGCGCGCGGCTGTCCTTCGCAGCCAAGACCATCGATCTGGAAAGCGCCGCCGCTTATGGCGCGCTGCTGCTGGTGGCCCTGCTGCTGGCGGTGGCCGCGCTGCGCCTGGCGTGGCCGCGCCGGCGCGCCTGGCAGGCGGCGCAGGCGCTGATCGCCCGCCGCATCGCGCTGGCCGCCTACCGGCAGACGCGGGCGCTGCTCGCGGGCGCGGCGCTGGTTGTGCTGGCGATGGTCTGTGCGCAGGGCTACTGGGACGCAGTGGCCTCCCGGCCGCCGGCGCTGTCGGCCGTCACGCGGGTGGACATGCCGCCGGACAATGAACTGCGGCTGACGCTCGCGCCGCTGATGGACGGCAACCTGCACCGCTTCGCCTGGGTGGCCGACGACGGCAAGGTGGTGCGCTTTTTCATCATCAACCGTCTCGACGACCGGGTGGCCCCCAGCGTGGTGCTGGACGCCTGCCTGCTGTGTGGCGACAAGGGCTACGTGCAGCAGGGCAATCAGGTGGTCTGCGTCGGCTGCGGCGTGCACATGTTCAAGCCCAGCATCGGCAAGCCCGGCGGCTGCAACCCGGTGCCGGTGGAACACTGGCGGGTCGAAGGCGAGCAGATCGTGATTCCCAAGGCCTCTCTGGAAACCGGTCTGCAGCTGTTCAGCACGGTGCTGACCATCGAGGTCACCGACCCGGTGTCCGGCCAGAAGCTCACCAACACCTCGGCGCCGCACCGCTATGCCTATGCCGGCAAGACCTATTTCTTCGCTGACGAGGCCGCCTTCAACGCCTTCCGCGACGAGCCGGAGAAATACCTGCCGGCCGCGGCGCAAGGAGACGCGCCATGATGCTGCGCATGCTGCGCCAGTCCTGGCGCCGCAATCCGCGCCGCAAGCTGCTCGCGGTGGCCACCGTGTTCCTGGCCGCCAGCCTGCTTTCGGCCCTGATGCTGGTGTCGATCGGCATCGGCGATCAGATGGCCAAGGAGATGAAATCCTACGGCGCCAATATTCTGCTCGAGCCGGCCGAACAAGCGGTGCTGCCGTCGCTGTTCGGCGAGGGCGAGGACAACCCGCTGGCCGGGCAGAGCACGCTGCAGGAGTCGGAACTGCCCAACATCGTGGACATCTTCTGGCGCAACAACATCGTCGGCTTCGCCCCGCTGCTGAACGGCGAGGTGGCGGTCGACGGCCACAGCGTCCGCGTCATCGGCACCTTCTTCGACCATGTGCTGGCGGTGGCCGATGACCCGGAATACCGCACCGGGCAGAAGATCGTCAGCCCCTACTGGCAGGTGGACGGCGCCTGGCCGGACGACGCGCGCGCGGAGGCGCTGGCCGGCGTGGCGCTGGCCGGGCGGCACGGCTGGACGCCGGGAACCCTGCTGACGGTCGACGGCGAAGCATTGCGCATCACCGGCATCCTGCGTTCCGGCGGCGAGGAGGAGGAGGCGCTGGTGGCGCCGCTCGCGCGGGTGCAGGGCTGGCTCGACCGGCCCGGCCGGGTCGGCTCGGTGCGCGTGTCGGCGCTGAGCGTGCCGGAAAACGATCTCTCCCGACGCGCCATCCGCGACCCCGACGCGCTCGACGCGGAAACCTACGACCAGTGGTACTGCACCGCCTATGTATCCTCCATCGCCCATCAGCTGGAAGAGGCGGTGTCGGGCAGCATCGCCCGGCCGATCTGGCAGGTGGCAGCTTCCGAAGGCGCCATCATCGAGAAGATCCAGTGGCTGCTGATCATGGCCACCTGCGCGGCGCTGATCGCGGCGGCGATGGGCATCGCCTCGCTGATGACCAGTGCGCTGATCGAACGCGCCAAGGAAATCGGCCTGATGAAGGCGCTGGGCGCGCACGACTGGCGCATCGCCCTGCTGTTCTATGCCGAGGCCGCGCTGAACAGCGTGGTGGGCGCCGTGCTCGGCTGCCTGGCGGGCTGGGGGCTGGCGCGCGCCATCGGCTGGCAGCTGTTCGGCGAGGCGCTGGCGTTTTCCTGGATCGTGGTGCCCAGCGTGCTGCTGGTGTCGTTGTTCATCGCGCTGGCGGGCACCTGGTTCCCGGCGCGGCGCATCGTCCGCCTGGATCCTGCCGAGGTGCTGTATGGCCGGCAGTAGGAAGAGCGCGAGGCTGAGGATGACGGGCATCCTGCTGCTGCGCGCCCTGTCGGTGCGCAACCAGCGCGTGTGGGTGGTGTTTCTCGCGCTGATGGTGGGGGCGGCCATCGTCAATGCGCTGATCTCGGTGTATTTCGACATCGACATCAAGATGAGCCGGGAACTGCGTACCTTCGGCGCGAACGTCTACCTCGGCCCGGCGCACGGCCACAGCCTGCCCGAGGCGGATTTCGACCGCCTGGCCGCCGCCGCGCCGCCCGGATTGGTGGCGGCCGGCAGCCCCTATCTGTACGGCACCGCCCGCAGCGAGCTGGAAAACGTGGCGCTGGCCGGCGTGCGCTTTTCCGCCCTGCGCGCGCTGGTGCCCTACTGGCAGGTGGAAGGTGCCTGGATCGGCGTGGATTTCGACGACCGCAACGCCATGATCGGCCGCACGCTGGCCGCACGCCTGAACCTGGCGGTGGGGGATTCGCTTTCGCTGATCCGCGACGGGCGCAAGAAGACCCTGCGGATCAAGGGCATCATCGACGCCGGCGATGCCAGCGACAGTCTGCTGTTCGTCGGCCTGGAACTGGCCCAGGACTGGCTGGACAAGCCGGGCACCATGTCCCACGCGCTGTTCAGCATGATGAACCGGGCCGGTGAGGTGGAGCGTTTCGCCGACGAACTGCGCGCCGCCCATCCCGACTGGGCGGTGCGGCCGATCCGCAAGGTGTCGGCCAACGAGGGCGACGTACTGGTCAAGATCCAGGGCCTGATGGGCTTGGTGTCCATCGTCATCCTGCTGCTGTCCACGCTGTGCGTGAATACCTCGCTGACCGCCATCGTCAGCGAGCGCCAGCGCGAATTCGCTCTGCAGAAGGCTCTGGGGGCGGCCAACGGCACCATCATCCGGCAGGTGCTGCTGGAAACCCTGGCCATTTCGCTGGCGGCCACCGTGGTGGGCTGCCTGGCGGGATTTGTGCTGGCCCAGGTCCTGGGGCAGACCGTGTTTTCGGCCAGCATCGGCCTGCGCGCGTGGGTGCTGCCGATCACCTTCGCGCTCTCCCTGTCGGTGGCCCTGGCCGCGGCGGCGCTGCCGCTGCGCCGCATCATGTACATCCAGCCCGCCAGCGTGCTGAAAGGTGAATAGCGCAATGCCCGAAGAGACCCGCGAGAACCCCGTGGCCGCGATCGAGGCCCGCCATCTGAGCCGGCGCTTCGGCAGCGTGGCCGCGCTCGACGACGCCAGTTTCGCCATTGCCCGGGGCGAATTCGTCGCCTTGATGGGGGCGTCCGGCTCCGGCAAGACCACGCTGATGAATCTGCTCACCTGCCTGGATACGCCCTCGTCCGGTGAACTGCGGCTGAACGGGGTGGATGCCGCCGGCTTCGACGAGGAAGCGCGGCGCGAATTCCGCGCCCGCCACATCGGCCTGGTGTTCCAGCAGTTCCACCTGATCCCGTATCTGAGCGCGCTGGAGAACGTCATGCTGGCGCAGCACTACCACAGCGTCACCGACGAGGCCTCGGCCCGCCGGGCGCTGGAAGACGTGGGGCTGGCGCACCGCCTCGACCATCTGCCGAGCGAACTGTCGGGCGGCGAACAGCAGCGGGTCTGCATCGCCCGCGCGCTGGTCAACGAGCCCCCGCTGCTGTTCGCCGACGAGCCCACGGGCAATCTGGATGCGGAAAACGAAGCGCGCGTGCTGGACATCCTGCGGCGTCTGCACGGCGAGGGCCGCACCATCGTCATGGTGACGCACAATCCCGCGCTGGGCGCCTACGCCCAGCGCATCATCCGTCTGCAGCATGGGAGGATCGTGCCGTGAAAAAATGGATCACGCTCGCCACACTTGCCACCCTGGCCGCGCTGTCGGGCGGCTGCAAGGAGGAAGTCGCCCGCAGCGGACTGCCGGCGCCCGAAATCGCCGCGGTCGATCTGCAGGGAGAGCCGGTCAAGCTGGCGCACTGGCAGGGCCGCAGCATCTTCCTCAACTTCTGGTCCACCACCTGCGGCGCCTGCCTGGCCGAGATGCCCCACCTGGAGGCGCTGAGCCGCGAATACCGCGGCCGGGTGGAAGTGGTGGCGATCAACGTCGACCCCGAGGGCATGTCCATTCAGGAAACGCTCGACAAGCAGGGGGTGAGCTTCCCGGTGATCCGCGATTCGCTCGGCATGACGCAGGAGCGCTATCAGGTGATGGGCACGCCGACCTCCTTCGTCATCGGTGCGGATGGCGTCCTGCGCCAGAGCTTCGTCGGTGCGCCCCCCAGGGAGCGGCTGGCGGAAGTGTTCGCCGAGGCCGCGCGGGGGTCGTGAACGCCGCACGGGCGGTACGTGCCGTGCTGCCCTGGGGCGCGGCGCTGGCGCTGCTGGCCGCGGCGGCCGAGGGCGCGGCCCAGGCGCCCGCCGCGGGCGAGCGCGGATACCGGCAGTACTGCAAACCGTGCCATGCGCTGGGGCCGGGGGCGGAAAACCGGGCCGGGCCGGCCTTGAACGCGGTGGCGGGCCAGGCGGCGGGCGCGGTGCCCGGCTACGCGTATTCCGACGCGCTCAAGGCATCCGGCATCGTCTGGAACGAGGCGGAGTTCGTGGCCTACCTCCTGGCGCCGACGCAGCGGGTGCCGGGCACCAAGAAGCTGCTGGCCGGGGTGCGCAACGAGCAGACCCTGACGGCCATCTACCGTTACCTGGAGGCGCAGCGCAGTACCGCCGGCAACTGAAGCCGCTGCGTGCTACACTGCCGCGCAATCGTCGCCGGGCGGGGGCTGGTGCCGCCGCCCTCCGGCCTTTGTCCGCTGCCCGCCGGGGTCGATTTTCCGGGGGCCTGCCGCGGGTCATGTGCCTGGCTTCTGCCGCAGGATGTCCACATGCCGGCGCGGAATGCGGGAAGCCGCTCCGGCGGCAAAAACGAAAAACCCGCCGGAGCGGGTTCTTTCGGAAAGGAGATCTTGGTAGTGATCTCCAGCATGCAACTGGTGCCCAGAAGAGGACTCGAACCTCCACGCCTCGCGGCACTAGTACCTGAAACTAGCGCGTCTACCAATTCCGCCATCTGGGCAAGAAGCTGCGCATTATAAGGACGAAAAATAGAAAGTCAATGACTGCAAGAACAAAAAAAACACCGGCGGTGAAAGCCCGCAAAATGTCGGCGATCCGCCGCGCGGATCCCTTCTTCGAACGCGAATCCGCCAGCTACGACTACCCGCTGCCGAGCCGCGAATACGTCGAACAGACCCTGGCCGAACAGGGCGTGCCGCTGACCCTCGAAGCGCTCGCTGCCAACCTCGACATCCAGCCCCATGAGCTGGAGCACTTCCACCGCCGCCTGCGCGCCATGGAGCGTGACGGGCAGATCCTGCGCAACCGGCGCGATGCCTATCTGCTGCCCGACAAGGCAGACCTGATCCGCGGCAAGGTGGAGGGCCACCCGGACGGCTTCGGCTTCGTCGTGCGCGACGACAGCGGGCCGGACATCTTCCTCGGCCCCAAGGAAATGCGCGAGGTGCTGCACGGCGACCGGGTCATCGTGCGCATCGCCGGGCAGGACCGCCGCGGGCGCCCCGAGGGCAAGCTGGTCGAAGTGCTGGAGCGCGCCAACCGCCGCGTGGTCGGCCGCGTGCTCAACGAACACGGCGTGCTCATCGTGGTGCCGGAAAACCGCCGGCTGGCGCAGGACATCCTGGTCGCCCCGGGCGGCAAGAAGCCTCTGCCCGGCCAGGTGGTCACCGTGGAGCTGGTCGAGCAGCCCACCAAGTTCGCCCAGCCCATCGGCCGGGTGGTGGAGGTGCTGGGCAACTATGCCGACCCCGGCATGGAGATCGAGATCGCCCTGCGCAAGCACGAACTGCCCTTCGAGTTCTCCCCGGAAGCCAAGGCCGAAACCCGCAAGCTGCCGGTCAAGGTGCGCAAGAAGGATGCGCTCGGGCGCGAAGACATCACCCATCTGCCGCTGGTGACCATCGACGGCGAAACCGCCAAGGACTTCGACGACGCGGTGTATTGTGAGCGCCAGGGCCGGGGCTTCCGCCTGATCGTGGCGATCGCCGACGTCTCGCACTACGTCGAGGCCGGCGGCGCGCTCGACAAGGATGCGCTGGAGCGCGGCAACTCGGTGTATTTCCCCCGCCGGGTGATCCCGATGCTGCCCGAGAAGCTCTCCAATGGCCTGTGCTCGCTCAATCCCGAGGTGGAGCGCCTGTGCATGGTGGCCGACATGAGCATCTCCATGACCGGCGCGGTGAAAGCCTACCGCTTCTACCCGGCGGTGATGTTCTCGCATGCGCGGCTGACCTACACCAAGGTGGCCGCCGCGCTGTACGAAGGCGACAGCGAGGCCGGGCAGGCCGCGCGCGCGGAAGTCGGCGGCCTGCTGCCGCACCTGGAGAATCTGGACAAGCTGTTCCGCGTGCTGCTCAAGGCGCGCGCCAAGCGCGGCGCGATCGATTTCGAGACCGCCGAGACGCGCATGATCTTCGACGACCACGGCAAGATCGAGCGCATCGTGCCGGAAACGCGCAACGACGCGCACCGCCTGATCGAGGAATGCATGCTGGCGGCCAACGTGTGCGCCTCCGACTTCCTGCAGAAGCACAAGCATCCCGCGCTGTACCGCGTGCATGAAGGCCCCACGCCGGAGAAGCTGGAAAAGCTGCGCGCCTTCCTGGCCGAGTTCGGCCTGGAACTGGGCGGCGGCGAGGAGCCCCGAGCGAGCGACTACGCCCGCCTGCTGGAGCGCGTGAAGGGCCGGCCGGACGCGCAACTGCTGCAGACCGTCATGCTGCGCTCGCTGCGCCAGGCGCAGTACAGCCCGGATAATGTCGGCCATTTCGGTCTGGCCTACGAGTCCTACACCCACTTCACCTCGCCGATCCGGCGTTACCCGGACCTGCTCGTGCACCGCGCCATCAAGGCCGTGCTGGCGGGCGGGCAGTACCGTCCGGGCGAATGGGACGCCATCGGCATGCAGTGCTCGATGACCGAGCGGCGCGCCGACGACGCCACCCGCGACGTGGTGGCCTGGCTGAAGTGCTACTTCATGCAGGACCGCGTCGGCGAGGAGTTCTCCGGCTGCGTCTCGGCGGTGGTACCCTTCGGCCTCTTCGTCGCGCTGGACGACATCTTCATCGAAGGTCTGGTGCATATCTCCGACCTCGGCAGCGACTACTTCCACCACGACGAAGCGCGCCACGAACTGGTGGGCGAGCGCACCAACACGCGCTACCGCCTCTCCGACCGGGTGCGCGTGCAGGTGCTGCGCGCCGATCTGGAAACCAACAAGATCGATTTCCGCCTGGTCGAAGGGCCGGCGCGGCCCACCGAGCGCAGCGGCAAGACCGCCGCGGATCGTGCCGCCAGGGCCGGCGCGCGTGCGGTGGATGCACCGCGCGCAGCGGGCAGGGGCGGGCGCAGCGCTACGGAGCGTGCACCGCTGGCCGAAAAGGTGAAATCCGCGCCGCCGGCCAAGTCCGCCAAGGGCAAGCCGGCCAAGGCGGGCGCTGCAGCGAAGAAGAAAACGACAACCGGGGGCAAGGCGCCCGGGCGCGGCAAGGCGGCCAGGTCCGCGCGCGCCGCCTCCGCGCCGGCAGCTTCCAGAAAAGGCAAGAAACGTGGCTAAACACCCCTCCCGTCCTCCGCGCGAGCGGCAGGACGATTCCCCCACCGCCGAAGGGCGCGCCGGCAGCAAGCTGATCTACGGCTTTCACGCCGTGCTGGCGCGCCTGCGCCGCGACCCCGAGGCGGTCTTCGAGCTCTACGTGTCCGCGCAGCGCCAGGACGTGCGTGCGCGCGACGCGCTGAAGCTCGCCGAAACCGCGCGCGTGCGCGTCATTCCGGTGGACGCCGAACGCCTCGACGGCATGGTCGGCACGCGCCGCCACCAGGGCGTGGTCGCCCGCGTCGATGCGCGCCGGCGCGAACTCAAGCTTGCCGACGTGCTCGACAGCCTGGATGAGAATGCGCTGATCCTGGTGCTCGACGGCGTGCAGGACCCGCACAACCTGGGTGCCTGCCTGCGCGTGGCCGACGCCGCCGGCGCGCATGCCGTGGTCGCCCCCAAGGACCGCGCGGTGGGCCTCAATGCCACGGCGGTGAAGGTGGCCAGCGGCGCGGCCGATACCGTGCCCTACATCACCGTCACCAACCTCGCGCGCGCCTTGCGCGAGATGCAGGAAGCCGGCATCTGGGTGGTCGGCGCGGCTGGCGAGGCGGAAAAGACGATCCAGCAGATCGACCAGAAGGTGCCGGTGGCCTGGGTGCTGGGTGCAGAGGGTGACGGCCTGCGCCGCCTGACCCGCGAAACCTGCGACGAACTGGCCAGGATTCCCATGCATGGCAGCGTGGAAAGCCTCAACGTCTCCGTCGCCAGCGGCATCTGCCTGTTCGAGACGCGCCGCCAGCGCAGTATCTGACGTAGCCGGTGGGGGCGGGCACGCCCGCTCCTACGGCCCATGCATGCCTTGCGCACGGTAATTGCATGTCCATTCCCCGGCCGGGCATGCCCCGCACGGCAAACGGAGGGATGGCCATGAATTCCGCGACGGGTTTCCTGCTCGCCGCCAAGCGCTGCGAAATTCACGCACTGGAACAGCTCGCGCTGACCGCCGGCCTGGTCGGCGGCATCGGCCGGCTGGTGCATGGGCTGCAGAAGGAGCGTGGCGCGTCCAACATCTATCTGGCGTCCGGCGGCACCCGCTTTGCCGCCCAGCGCGAACGCATCATCGCCGAGAGCGCGGCGGACGAAGCCGAGGTGCGCGCGCGCTTCGCGCGTCTGGACACCGATGCCGGGCACTTGGCCGGCGGCGCGCGCCTGTTCTCGCGCATCGCCTGGGTGCTGCACGGGCTGGACGCGCTGGCCGGACTGCGTGCCGGCATCGCCGCCCGCACGCTGGAAGCGGCGCGCGCCACCGAAGCCTTTTCCGAACTCATCGGCGGCCTGCTGGCGGTGGTCTTCGAGGCCGCCGACACGGCTAGCGACCCGGCCGTCACGCGCGCCCTGGTGGCGCTGTTCAACTTCATGCAGGGCAAGGAGCTGGCCGGGCAGGAACGCGCCACCGGCGCGGCGGCGTTCGGCGCAGGGTGCGCGGAGGCCGACTTGCAGCAGCGTCTACTGCACCTCATCGAGGCGCAGGAGCGTTGTTTCCAGGTTTTTGAAGGGTTCGCCGAACGTGCCGAATTGCTGCTCTGGCGCGCGGCCCAGGGGCATGCGGCGGTGGCCGAGTTGGAGCGTCTGCGCCGCGTGCTGTGTACGGCGCCAGCCGGTGGCATGGTGGACGCCAATCTGAGCGATGCGTGGTTCGATTGCTGTACCCGCCGACTCGATGAAATGCGCGGGATCGAGGATGCGCTGGCCGTCGGTCTGCAGCAGTTGTGCGAGCGCAAGATCGCCGAGGCGCAGGCCGATCTGCGCGACCACGCCCTGCGCGTCGATGCGCTGCGCGGCGCACCGGCGCCGTTGGCGGTGTTCTTCGAGCGCGCCGCCGAGGCCGATGGCGCGGCCGGGGTGCTGGCCGCCGACGGCCTGGGGCCGCAGCTCGGGCGTTCGGTGCTCGACATGCTGCAGGCCCAGGCCCGCCGCCTGCAAAGCATGAGCGACGAACTCAACGCGGTGCGCGGC
Source organism: Pseudothauera nasutitermitis (assembly GCF_004801295.1). Classification (GTDB taxonomy): domain Bacteria; phylum Pseudomonadota; class Gammaproteobacteria; order Burkholderiales; family Rhodocyclaceae; genus Pseudothauera; species Pseudothauera nasutitermitis. Next base: position 24,926 of record NZ_SSOC01000008.1, on the reverse strand, counting down.
GCGCTCAATGAGCGCAAGCTGATCGAGCGTGCCAAGGGCCTGCTGATGGCCCGCCGCGGCATGACCGAGGACCAGGCCTACAAACTGCTGCGCCAGACCGCGATGAACCAGAACCGGCGGCTGGTGGAGGTGGCCGAGGCCACGCTGGCGCTGGCGGATTTTCTGCCTGCCGGGCACTGAAAGGCGTGTGAACCGGGGGCGGCATGGACCTTGGCACGGCGGCTCATACGGTCCCGCCCTGCGGGTTCCCGCAGCGTCCACCGGCCTCCCGGCCGGACCGGAACTCGGGCGCTGTGCGCCCTCAAACAGCCGGCCCGGACTTCCCCGGGAGGCCAGCGCCCGGCGCGGCAGGACCGAAATCGCCGCCGTGCCAAGGCCCATGCCGGTCACCGCTGTGGTCCGCACCGGCATCGTGCGTGTGTGGCTGATGTTGCACTGCAATAGTGCGAAATACGGACCCCCGGAGCGCCGCCAACCAGCCCCGGAAGCACCGTAAAGCCCGCGAAACAAGGATTTCCGGTTTCTGGCACGCCCCCTGCTAAATGAACGGTGAGGCTGGACCAACGGCGGTTCGGCGTTCGAGGCAGTGGCAGTCCCCGGCAGTACCCCGAACACATGGACAACGGCGTCCATTTCCTTCCCGCTCAGGCGGGGGTGGAGATGGGCGCCGTTTTCGTTTTCCGCACCGCTTTCGCAGGAGTTGAACATGAGCAAACTGACCAAGGATCTTTCCGCCCTGTCGCGCCGTGGCTTCATCCGGGCCGGCGCCGCGCTCGGCGGTGCGTCGATGCTGGGCGGGCTGCTGCCCGGCATGGCCTGGGCGGCGGGTTCCGACGCGCCGGAGAAGAAGGAGATCAAGGTCGGCTTCATCCCGCTCACCGACTGTGCCTCGGTGGTGATGGCCAGCGTGAAGAAGTTCGACGAGAAGTACGGCATCAAGATCATCCCCAGCAAGGAAGCGAGCTGGGCCGCCGTGCGCGACAAGCTGGTATCCGGCGAGCTGGACGCCGCGCACATCCTGTACGGCCAGGTGTATGGCATCCACCTGGGCATCGGCGGCGCGCAGAAGGACATGGCGGTGCTGATGACGCTGAACAACAATGGCCAGGGCATCTCGCTGGCCACGCAGATGAAGGACAAGGGCGCGGTGGATGGCCCGTCGCTGAAGAAGGTGGTGGCCGCCAGCGCGCCGGGCACCTACACCTTCGCGCAGACCTTCCCGACCGGCACCCACGCCATGTGGCTGTACTACTGGCTGGCCGCGCACGACATCCACCCCTTCCAGGACGTCAAGACCATCGTCGTGCCGCCGCCGCAGATGGTGGCCAACGCGCGCGTGGGCAACATGCACGGCTTTTCGGTGGGCGAGCCGTGGAATCAGCGCGCCATCATCGACAAGGTCGGCTTCTCGGTGGCGACCAGCCAGGACGTGTGGCCGGACCATCCGGAAAAGGTGCTCGGCACCACTGCGGACTGGGCCAACAGGAACCCCAACGCGGCTCGCGCGGTGATCGCCGCCATTCTCGAAGCCTCGCGCTGGATCGACGCCTCCGACGCCAACCGCAAGGAAACCGCGCAGACCATCGCCGCGCGCTCCTACGTGAATACCGACGTGGCGGTGATCGAGGGGCGCATCCTGGGTGACTACGAAAACGGCCTCGGCAAGCGCTGGAAGGACGCGCACAGCATGCGCTTCTTCCGCGATGGCGAGGTGAACTTCCCCTGGCTCTCCGACGGCATGTGGTTTCTCACCCAGCACCGCCGCTGGGGGCTGCTGGACAAGGAGCCGGACTACCTCGGCGTGGCGCGCGCGATCAACCGCATCGACCTGTACAGGCAGGCCGCCACGGCCGCCGGGGTGGCGCTGCCGGCCGGCGACACGCGCGCGTCGACACTGATCGACGGCGTGGTGTGGGACGGCTCCGCCCCGGCGCAGTACGCCGGCGGTTTCAAGGTCAAGGTTTGAGCACGCGGGAGGGCTGAGCGATGAATGTAGCCGTGACCATGGAGCGCACCGCTGGCGGTGCCGCAGACAAGGGGGCGCCGGCCGTGGCGCCGGTGGACAACAAGGCCGCCGCCGCGCAGGTGGGCAGCGTAGCGGTGGCCGCCGGCGGCACGGCCGGCGGGCAGGGCGGGCGGGCCGGCGAGTGGCTGCGCACGCTGTTGCGCGCGGTGCTGCCGCCGGTCTTCGGCATGGTGCTGCTGATCTGCCTGTGGCACGTCGCCACGCTGGGCGACAGCGGCATCCCCGGCCCCGGCAAGACCTGGGACGCGGCGGTGGCGCTGTTCTCCGACCCGTTCTACCGGGAAGGCCCCAACGACCAGGGCATCGGCTGGAACGTGCTGGAATCGCTCAAGCGCGTCGGCATCGGCTTCGGCATCGCCGCGCTGATCGGCATCCCGGCCGGCTTCCTGCTCGGGCGCTTCGCCACGCTGGCGCAGATGATGAACCCCATCATCAGCCTGCTGCGCCCGGTCAGTCCGCTGGCCTGGCTGCCGATCGGCCTGCTGGTGTTCCAGCGCGCCGACCCGGCGGCCACCTGGACCATCTTCATCTGCTCGATCTGGCCGATGATCCTCAACACCGCGCAGGGCGTCACCCGCGTGCCGCAGGACTACCTCAACGTGGCGCGCGTGCTGAACCTTTCCGAGTGGAAGATCTTCACCAAGATCCTGTTCCCCGCCGTGCTGCCCTACATGCTCACCGGCATCCGCCTGTCCATCGGCACCGCCTGGCTGGTCATCGTGGCGGCCGAGATGCTCACCGGCGGGGTCGGCATCGGCTTCTGGGTGTGGGACGAATGGAACAACCTCAAGGTGGAGCACATCATCATCGCCATCTTCGTCATCGGCATCGTCGGGCTGATCCTCGAACAGATGCTGATGCTGGTGGCCCGCCGCTTCAGCTACGAAAACCGCTAAGGAGACGATCATGAAGAAGATCGTACAGATCGAGAGTGTCGGGCAGACCTTCGAGACCAAGAAGGGCCGCTTCACCGCGCTGCGCGACATCCACCTGGATATTTTCGAAGGCGAGAGCATCGCGCTGATCGGCCATTCCGGCTGCGGCAAATCCACGCTGCTCAACCTCATCGCCGGCCTCACCCGGCCCACCGGCGGCGTGCTGCTGTGCGACGGCCGCGAGATCGCCGGCCCCGGCCCGGAGCGCGCGGTGGTGTTCCAGAACCATTCCCTGCTGCCCTGGCTGACCTGCTTCGACAACGTGTATCTGGCGGTGGAGCGCGTGTTTTCCGCCAAGGAGCCCAAGGTGCGCCTCAAGGAGCGCACCCGCGAGGCGCTGGCGCTGGTGGGCCTCACCCATGCCGAGAGCAAGTACCCGCACGAGATTTCCGGCGGCATGAAGCAGCGCGTGGGCATCGCCCGTGCCTTGTCGATGCAGCCGCGCATCCTGCTGATGGACGAGCCCTTCGGCGCGCTCGACGCGCTCACCCGCGCCAATTTGCAGGATGAGTTGATGAAGATCCTCGCCGCTACCCGGGCCACCATGGTCATGGTGACCCACGACGTGGATGAGGCGGTGCTGCTGTCCGACCGCGTGGTGATGCTCACCAACGGCCCGGCGGCGACCATCGGTGAAATCCTGGAGGTTAGGCTCGAACGCCCGCGCGACCGTCTCGCCCTGGCCCACGACCCGCAGTTCGGCGAATGCCGCGCGGCGTTGATGGAATTCCTCTACCAGAAACAACTGCGCGTGGCGGCCTAGCGCTCCGGAGAACCCCATGTCGAAGATCTACCTGATCGGCGCCGGACCGGGCGCCGCGGACCTGCTCACCCTGCGCGCGGCGCGCATCCTCGCCGACGAGGCCGAGATCGTGCTGGCCGACGATCTGGTGTCCGCCGAAATTCTCGCCCTGGTGCGCCCCGCAGCGCGCGTGCTCAAGGTCGGCAAGCGCGGCGGGCGGGCCTCTACCCCGCAGGGCTTCATCCACCGCCTGATGGCACGCTACGCCCGGCGCGGGCGCACCGTGGTGCGCCTGAAGGGCGGCGACCCCTTCGTGTTCGGCCGTGGCGCGGAGGAGGTCGAGGCGTTGGCCGCCGCCGGGCTGCGGGCCGAAGTGGTGCCCGGCCTCACCGCCGGCATCGCGGTGCCCGCCGCCGCCGGCATCCCGGTGACCCACCGCGCCCACGCCCACGGCGTCACCCTGGTCACCGGCACCGCCGGGGAAGGCTGCGGCGAGCCGGACTGGGCGGCACTGGCGCGCGGCGGCACCACGCTGGTGATCTACATGGGGCTGGCGCGCCTGCTCAACATCGCCGCGCGGCTGATCGCCGCCGGCCTGCCGGCGGACACCCCGGCGGCGGCCATCGCCTCCGGCACGCTGGCCGTGCAGCGCGAGGTGCGTGCGCGCCTGGCCGATCTGCCGGCGCGCGTGGCCGCCGAGGGGCTGGCCGCGCCGGTGATCATCGTGGTGGGGGAGGTGGCGGCGCTGGCCTGTGCGCAATCGCTGATTCCGCCCGCCGACCAGGCGCTGGCCGCCTGAAGGAGACGCACATGTCCACCCGCAAACAACACATCGTCGTGGTCGGCAACGGCATGGTCGGCCACCGCTTCGTGCAGGAACTGCTGGCCGTGCATTCCGACCTGCCGGCCGCCGGCATCGAACTCACCGTGCTCGGCGAGGAGCCGCGCCCGGCCTACGACCGCGTGCACCTGTCCAGCTTCTTCTCCGGCAGCAGCGCCGAAGACCTGTCGCTGGTCGAGCCGGGCTTCTACCAGCGCCCCGGCCTCACGCTGCGCCTGAACGCGCGTGTCGCCGGCATCGAGCGGCGCAGGAATACCCTCCAGCTCGCCGACGGCGAGGTGCTGGCCTACGACAAGCTGGTGCTGGCCACCGGCTCCTATCCCTTCGTGCCGCCGGTGCCGGGCAGCGACCGGCCGGGCTGCCACGTCTATCGCACCATCGAGGATCTCGAAGCCATGCAGGCCAGCGGCGCCACTTCGGCCAGCGGCGTGGTGGTGGGCGGCGGCCTGCTGGGGCTGGAATGCGCCAAGGCGCTGCGCGACATGGGGCTGCGCACGCACGTGGTGGAATTCGCCCCGCGCCTGATGGTGGTGCAGGTGGACGAAGGCGGCGGCCGAATCCTGCGCAGCAAGATCGAGGAACTCGGCGTGCAGGTGCACACCGAGCGCAACACCGTGGACATCACCGACGGCGCCACCGCGCGCCACCGCATGGTGTTCGCCGACGGCAGCTGGCTGGAAACCGACATGATCGTGTTCTCCGCCGGCATCCGCGCGCGCGACGAACTGGCGCGCCAGTGCCTGCTCGCCATCGGCCCGCGCGGCGGGGTGGCGATCGACGGCCACTGCCGCAGCAGCGATGCGGACATCTACGCCATCGGCGAATGCGCGTCGTGGAACGGCCAGGTGTTCGGCCTGGTGGCGCCCGGCTACGACATGGCGCGGGTGGCCGCCGCGCACCTTGCCGGCAGTGCCGGGGTGTCCTTCTCCGGGGCCGACCTGAGCACCAAGCTCAAGCTGATGGGCGTGGACGTGGCCAGCATCGGCGATGCCCAGGGCCGCACGGCGGGCGCGCGGGCCTGCGTGTTCACCGACGAACTCAAGCAGGTCTACAAGAAGCTGGTGGTCAGCGCGGACGGCAAGCGCCTGCTGGGCGCGGTGCTGGTGGGCGACGCCGCCGAGTACGGCACGCTGTTGCAGATGATGCTGAACGGCCTCGAACTGCCCGAGGCGCCCGAGCAGCTCATCCTGCCCGCGCCGGACGGCATGGCCAAACCCGCGCTGGGCGTGGATGCGCTGCCCGACGGCGCGGTGCTGTGCTCGTGCAACAACGTCAGCAAGGGCCAGTTGTGCGCGGCCATCGAAGGCGGCGCCCACACCATCGGCGAACTCAAGGCCGCTACCCGCGCGGGCACCTCCTGCGGCGGCTGCGTGCCGCTCGTCACCCAGGTGCTCAAGGCCGAACTGGCGCGCCAGGGCGTGGCGGTGAACAACCACCTGTGCGAACACTTCGCCCATTCGCGCCAGGAGCTGTATCACCTGGTGCGCGTGGAAGGCCTCCGCAGCTTCGCCGAACTGCTCGCCCGCCACGGCCGGGGGCGCGGCTGCGATGTGTGCAAGCCCACGGTGGCCAACATCCTCGCCAGTTGCTGGAACGACTTCGTGCTCAAACCCGAACACGCGCCGCTGCAGGACAGCAATGACTACTTCCTCGGCAACATCCAGAAGGACGGCACCTATTCGGTGGTGCCGCGCATCCCCGGCGGCGAGATCACCCCGGACAAGCTCATCGCCATCGGCGAGGTGGCCAAACGCTACGGCCTGTATACCAAGATCACCGGCGGCCAGCGCATCGACCTGTTCGGCGCGCAGGCGCATGAACTGCCGCGGATCTGGGGCGAACTGATCGCTGCCGGCTTCGAATCCGGCCATGCCTACGGCAAGTCGCTGCGCACGGTGAAATCCTGCGTCGGCTCCACCTGGTGCCGCTACGGCGTGCAGGACTCGGTGGGCATGGCGATCCGCCTGGAGCACCGCTACAAGGGCCTGCGCGCGCCGCACAAGATCAAGTTCGGCGTGTCCGGGTGCACGCGCGAATGCGCCGAGGCGCAGGGCAAGGACGTCGGCGTGATCGCCACCGAGCGCGGCTGGAATCTCTACGTGTGCGGCAACGGCGGCATGAAGCCGCGCCACGCCGAACTGCTGGCCGCCGATCTCGACGAAGCCACGCTGGTGCGCCTGATCGACCGCTTCCTGATGTTCTACATCCGCACCGCCGACCGCCTGCAACGCACCAGCACCTGGCGCGACAACCTGGAAGGCGGGCTGGACTACCTGAAGGCCGTGGTGCTGGACGACCGCCTGGGCATTGCGGCGGAGCTGGAAGCCGCCATGGCCCAGGTGGTGGACAGCTACGCCTGCGAATGGCGGGCCGCGCTGGACGACCCGGCGGCGCGCAAGCGCCTGCGCACCTTCGTGAACAGCGACGCGGGCGACGACAACGTCGTCTTCGTCCCCGAACGCGGGCAGATCCGCCCCGCCACCGCGGCCGAGAAGCAGATGCGCTTCAAGGGCATCGCGGTGGTCCCCGAAACCGTCTGAAGGAGCCCGCGATGAATGCAAGAAGCGCAAGCGCGGCCGTCATGGAATCCGTCGAAGTCAGCGCCGGGGCCGGCGCCTGGCAGCCGGTCTGCGCGCTGGACGACATCTGGCCCGACACCGGCGTGTGCGTGCTGCTCGACGGCCGGCAGGTGGCGGTGTTCCGCCTCGCGGACGGCAGCCTGTACGCCCTCGACAACCACGACCCGCACAGCGGCGCCAACGTGCTCTCGCGCGGCATCGTCGGCGACCTGGGCGGCGAGCCGGTGGTGGCCTCGCCGATCTACAAGCACCACTACCGGCTGCGCGACGGAGTCTGCCTGGAAGACCCCGGCACGCCGCTCGCCACCTACGCGGTGGCCGCGCGCGACGGCCTGGTGTGGCTGCACTGCTGAATCCGGCGGCGCGCACGGCCATGACCCGCGAAGTCGACACCGTCTGCCCCTACTGCGGCGTCGGCTGCGGCATGACCCTGCACGTGGAGGGCGAGCGGGTGGTGAAGGTGACGGGCACCAAGGCCCACCCCGCCAACTTCGGCCGGCTGTGCACCAAGGGCAGCACCAGCGCCCAGGCCCTGCGCGACGCCGGGCGCATGGAATCCGCCTTTCTGCGCGCCGATCGCCAGCAGGAGCCGGTGCGCGTCGACATGGATGCGGCCATCACGCAGACCGCCCGGCGCCTGCGCGCCATCCTCGACGCGCACGGCCCGGACGCGATCTCGCTGTACGTCTCCGGGCAGATGTCGCTGGAAGCGCAATACCTCGCCAACAAGCTGGCCAAGGGCTACCTCGGCACCAACCAGATCGAGTCCAACTCGCGCCTGTGCATGGCCAGCGCGGGCAGCGGCTACAAGCTCTCGCTGGGCTCGGACGGACCGCCCGGCTCGTACCAGGACTTCGACCGCGCCGAGGTGTTCTTCGTCATCGGCGCCAACATGGCGGACTGCCACCCCATCCTGTTCCTGCGCATGATGGACCGGGTCAAGGCCGGCGCCCGGCTGATCGTGGTGGACCCGCGCCGCAGCGCCACCGCCGACAAGGCCGACCTGTTCCTGCAGATCAAACCGGGCACCGACCTCGCCCTGCTCAACGGCCTGCTGCACCTGCTGCACGCCAACGGCCACACCGACGCGGATTTCATCGCCCGGTACACCGAAGGCTGGGAAGCCATGCCGGCCTTCCTGGCGGACTACGCACCCGACAGGGTCAGCGCCCTCACCGGCCTCCCGGAAGGACAGATCCGCCAGGCCGCGCAGTGGATCGGCGAGGCCGGCGCATGGATGAGCTGCTGGACCATGGGCCTCAACCAGAGCACCCACGGCACCTGGCACACCAACGCCCTGTGCAACCTGCACCTGGCCACCGGGGCGATCTGCCAGCCGGGCAGCGGGCCGTTCTCCCTCACCGGCCAGCCCAACGCCATGGGCGGGCGCGAGATGGGCTACATGGGCCCCGGCCTGCCCGGCCAGCGCAGCGTGCTGGTGGAGGAAGACCGCCACTTCGTCGAGGACGCTTGGGGCGTGCCGCGCGGCACCCTGCACACCCGCCAGCTTGGCGGCACGGTGGCGATGTTCGAGCGCATGGCGGCCGGCGACATCAAGGCCTGCTGGATCATCTGCACCAACCCGGTGGCCTCGGTCGCCAACCGCCGGAACGTCATCGCCGGCCTGCAACGCGCCGAACTGGTCATCACCCAGGATGCCTTCCTGGATACCGAGACCAACCGCTACGCCGACATCCTGCTGCCCGGCGCGCTGTGGGCCGAGGCCGAAGGCGTGATGATCAACTCCGAGCGCAATCTGATGCTGATGCAGCAGGCCGTCGACCCGCCCGGCCAGGCCCTGCCGGACTGGCAGATCATCGCCCGCGTGGCCTGCGAGATGGGCTATGCGGAAGGCTTCGACTACGCCAGCGCGGCGGAGGTCTTCGAAGAGATCAAGCGTTTCTGGAACCCCAAGACCGGCTACGACCTGCGCGGCGCCAGCCATGCGCGCCTGCGCGAAACCCCGCTGCAATGGCCCTGTGCGCCGGATGACGGAGCAGACCGCCACCCGATCCGCTACCTCAACGACGGCGCACGCCAGCCGTTCGGACCGGCGGACGACGGCAGCCCCCCGCGCATCGTCTTCGCCACGCCCAGCGGCCGGGGTGTGTTCTTCGCCCGCCCGCATGCCGAGCCGGCCGAACTGCCCGATGCCGATTTCCCCTTCGTGCTCAACACCGGCCGGGTACAGCACCAGTGGCACACGCTCACCAAGACCGGCAAGATTCCCACGCTGAACAAGCTCAACCCCGGCCCCTTCGTCGACATCCATCCCGAGGACGCCGCGGCGCTGGGCATCCGCGAGCGGGACCGCGTCGAGGTGCGCTCGCGCCGCGGCCGCGCCGTGCTGCCGGCGCGGCTCAGCGAGCGCGTGCGCGCGGGCAACTGCTTCGCGCCCTTCCACTGGAACGACGTGCATGGCGACGATCTGGCGATCAACGCGGTGACCAGCGACGCCGTCGATGCACTCTCGCAACAACCCGAACTGAAATTCTGCGCCGTGGCCCTGTGCCGGGTCGGCCCGCCCGAATCCGCCGCGCAGGAAATCAAGGAACCCGAGGCACCCGCGGTCACCTCGGCCGCCGCACCGGCGGCCCGCCACGCAAGGGAGCAGCACATCATGCAGATCGACGCACTGGCCCGCCTGCTCGGCCTGGACCCCGTCGAAGCGCCCGCATTGGACGAGCACGAACGGCTCTACCTGCGCGGCTTCCTGACCGGCCTGCGCAGCGAGGAAGCGCGCAAGGCGGACGGCGTGCCCGTCCTGCCGGTCCAGGCGCCCTTGGCACCGGCCAAGCGGATGCTGGTCGACGGCATGCTGGCCGGGCTGTTCTCGCGTACTGCTGGGCCGGTGGAGGCAGCCGCGCCGGCCATCATGCAGGTCACTGCGCAGGCCACCAACGCGCGCGCGCTCACGCTGCTGTGGGCCTCGCAGACCGGCAATGCCGAAGGCTTCGCTGGCGAATGCGCGCAGCAGTTGCGCGCGCAGGGCTGGACGGTGAACCTGCAAGGCATGGATGCCTGCAAGCTGGAGGACCTCCCCGCCGCAGCGCCCCTGCTGCTGATCGCCAGCACCTTCGGCGACGGTGACCCGCCGGACAACGGCGCGGCCTTCTGGCAGGCCCTGCAAGGCGAAGCCGCCGCCCGGCTGGTGGCCTGCCCGTATGCCGTGCTTGCCTTCGGTGACACCAGCTACGACCAGTTCTGCGGCTTCGGCCGCCGGCTCGACGCCCGGCTGGCAGCCTTGGGCGCGCAACGCCTGCTGCCCCGCGTCGATTGCGAGCCCGACTACCGCCAGGCCGCCTCGGCGTGGCTGGCGGCGCTCGTCTCAGCCCTGGCGGCGCACGGCGTGGCCCGCTCCGCCGTGGCGCGACCCGAACTCATCGGTGTGGCGGCGGGCGAGGGCGGCCCGGCCTACATCGGACAGGACGCGGCGCCGGCCCCGCATTTATCCCACTCACGGCAGCGCCCGCTGCGCACCCGTCTGCTGGCCAACCGGCTGCTCAACGGCGAGGGCGCCGGCAAGGAAACCCGCCAGTTCGTCTTCGACCTGAAGGACACCGGCCTGCGCTACGAAGCCGGCGACGCCCTGGGCGTATGGCCGGCCAATTGCCCGCAAGGGGTGGCCGAAATGCTGGATGCCCTGAAACTGCCGCCGTCCGCCCCGGTCACGCTCGACGGCCTGGGGGAGATGGCGATCTCCGAGGCCCTGCTGCGCCATCAGGACATCACCCGCATCACCCCCGAACTGCTCGCCTTCGTCCACGCGCGTTGCGGTGCCGAATCCCTGGCCGGACTGCTCGCCCCCGACCGCGCCCAGGAACTCAAGGCCTGGCTGTGGGGCCGCCAGATCGCCGACCTGCTGCACGAATTCCCCCTCCGCGTCGGCGCGCAGGAATGGGTCGGCGCGCTCAAGCGCCTGCAACCCCGGCTGTACTCGATCTCGTCCAGCCCCAGGGCGCAGCCCGACGAAGTGCACCTGACCGTCTCGGTGCTGCGCTACGCGCATCAGGGGCGCCGCCGGGGCGGGGTGTGCTCGACCTTCCTGGCTGACCGCGCCGACGGCATCGACGTGCCCATCTTCGTGCAACGCTCCGCCCATTTCCGCCCGCCGCAGGGCGCGGACACGCCGATGATCATGGTCGGCCCCGGCACCGGCGTGGCGCCGTTCCGCGCCTTCCTGCACGAGCGCCGGGCGCGCGGCGACCGCGGGCGCAACTGGCTGTTCTTCGGCGAGCAGCACGCCGCCACCGATTTCTACTACCGCGACGAACTGCAAGGCATGCACCAGGACGGCCTGCTCACCGAACTCAGCTTGGCCTTCTCGCGCGACCAGGCGGAAAAGCTCTACGTGCAGGACCGCATGCGCGAACACGGCGCCCGGCTGTGGGCCTGGCTGCAGGACGGCGCCCACTTCTACGTCTGCGGCGACGCCGGTCGCATGGCCAAGGACGTGGATGCGGCCCTGCGCGAGGTGGCGCAGGCGCACGGCGGCCTGAACGCCGAGGCCGCCGCCGACTATGTGGCGCAACTGGGCCGCGACAAACGCTATGTACGCGACGTGTATTGAACCTGGAGCCGGGTGAAGTACCCTTGCGCCTTCCACTTTCCCGCCCAGGTGGCCGCCCGTGAATCCCGATAAGGTCTTCCACATCGCCGTTGCCGTGATTACCCGTTCCGATGGCCAGGCCCTGCTGGTCAGGAAGCGCGGAACGCGGGCCTTCATGCAGCCGGGCGGCAAGCTGGAGGCCGGCGAGCAGGCCGCCGATGCGCTGTGCCGGGAACTGGCGGAGGAACTCGGCCTGGCCGTCGAGCCCGCCGAGCTGGCGTATCTGGGCCGCTACGTGGAGGCCGCCGCCAACGAACCGGGGTATTCGGTGGTCGCCGAAACCTTCCGTCTGGTGACGGATGCGCCGGTGGCGGCGGACGCGGAAATCGAGGAGGTCCGCTGGGTCGATCCGCGCGCGGCCGACCATCTGGTGCTGGCCCCGCTGACTCGCAACCATTTCCTGGCCCTGTGCCGCTGAGCGTGTCCGCGGCATCGACGCAGGCCGGGCCGTTTTACACAAAGTAACCCGCGCTGCGTCGAAGTGCCGAAAGGGGCGCGGGCGGCGCCGATAGAATGGATGCCTTCACCAGCGCGGAGGCATGCCATGAGTTTCGGAAACCTGATCGGACAAATCCTGCAGCAAGGCATGGCCGGCCAGAGCCGCGAGCGTCTGCAGCACAGCATGGGTGCGCAGGGACTGGGGGCGATGCCGGGGCTGGCCGACGTGCTCGGCGCCGTGCTGCAGGGCCAGGGCGGCGGACGCGCCGGCGGCGGTCTGGGGGATGTGCTCGGCGGCATGCTCGGCAAGCCGTCCGCCGCCAGGGCCGGGGGCGGATTGGGCGATCTGCTCGGGAGTGTGCTCGGTGGCGCGGCGGGGCAGGGCGCGGCCAAAGGCGGCCTCGGCGATCTGCTCGGCGGCATGCTGGGCGGCGGCCAGAATGCGCAGCGCGGCGGCGGGAATGCGCTGGGCGGCGCGGGCATGGCCATCCTGGCCTCGCTCGCCATGGCGGCGCTGAAGAACTGGAACGGCCAGCGCGCCCCGGCAGCCGGGCTGGTCGGCGGCGCGGCGGCGCCCACGCAGGCCGAGTTGGCGGCGCTCACCGCGCCGGAGACCGAGCGCCTGGTGCTGCGCGCCATGCTGTCCGCCGCGAAGGCCGACGGCACGGTGGATGAAGCGGAAATCCAGCGCATCGTCGGCAAGATCGACGACGACGGGGTGAGCGCGGAGGAAAAGCAGTTCCTGCTCACGGAACTGCGCAAACCGCTGGATCTGCAGGGGCTGATCCGCGACGTGCCGGGCGTGGAAGTGGCCGCGCAGGTGTATGGCGCCTCCCTGCTGGCGATCGACGTCGATACCCCGGCGGAAGTCGACTACCTGCGCCGGCTGGCGGCAGGGTTGGGGCTGGATGCGGCCACCGTCGCGCGCCTGCACCAGCTGACCGGCGCGCCGACAATCTGAGCGCCGCGTTTGCCGGGCCGGGGTGCCGGGTTGCACATCCTGTGCTGCTGCAGCCCGGTCTACCGGCACAAGGACGCCGAACTGCTGGAAGAGGACGCGGCCACGGGCCGCCCCTGACGGCTGGTGCTCAGCGAGCCGGCGAGCGCGGCGCCTGCACGATTTCGCGCAGACGTCCGTGGCGGCGGTCTTCGAGGGTGGCCTTGACGCTCTTCAGGTGGTATTGCATCAACATCTCCCGGGTGTCCTCGGGCACGCTCGGGTCGTTGTAGACGGCATGGAAGAGCTGGGTCTGGATGAAGATCATCTGACGCTTGAGCACTTCGCAATCCTGGTGCCGTACACCACGATTGAGCATGCCCATGGTCAGCAGCACATCCTTCTTGAACTGATAGAGCGTGGAGCCATCCAGCGCGGCCGGTTTGCGGCGGCGGCGCGGGGTGGCGCCGAGCAGCGTCGATTCGCTCGCCTTGCGGCGGGGCGGCTGGCCGAGGCGACGGAAGTAATCGATCAGGGTCATCGATGCGGTCCTGGAACGAGGCATGGCGGCGGACGGTCCGCCGGACATCGAAGGTGGGATGTCATGCGGATGATACGTCGAATGACCAAGGCCTGCGAGCCGCCGTGCGTGGCCGGTGTGGCGCATGCCCGTGCGGGCGGGCCTGTTCAGGCGCCGTCGAAGCCGAGCAGGCGGCGCTCGACGATCAGCCGGGCGACTTCGTCCGGCACCTCGCGCTCCCATCCGCCGCGGCCGCGGCGCAGTTCGGCCAGCACGTGGTTGGCGTCGATGTGCAGATGCGCCTCGTCCAGCGGGTCGATGGACACCAGCTTGTCGTTGTCTACAAGGTGGGCGAGCAGGTGGCGCAGGTGCGCGGGCACCTGCACGTTGTCCAGGGTGACTAGCGGCGCGCCGGTGGCCGGGCGCGACGGGTAGACATAGACGTGGGTGTTGTCCGGGAACAGCTTGCCGAAGGCTTCCAGGATGCCGCCCTCCAGCCCCTCGTAATACTTCTCGTCGAACAGGAAGTCGAAATCGCGCACCGACAGCACGATGCCGATGGGTTGCTGGGTGTAGCGCCGCAGGTAGGCGCGCAGGCGGAAGAAGCGCACGTAGTCGGAAATCATCACCGTACAGCCCTGCGAGGCGAGCAGGTCGATGCGCGCGAGCACGTCGGCGTCGTTCGGCTCGCCGCCGCTCGACAGGGTGTTCATGGTGATCTCGGCCAGCGAGACCAGCCGGTCTTCCTCGACGCCCTGCAGGCTGGCGAAGCGTTGCTGGCCGGCCTGCAGCATGTCCAGGGTGACGCGGGTGAGCGGGTTGAAACTGCCGCGCATGACCAGCACCGGCTTGCGGTAGAACAGCTCGCCGGGCACCACCACCTGGCCGTTGGGGTCGAACACCACCGCGCGGGTCAGCCAGCTGCGGATCAGGTGCAGGTTCATCAGGCGGTTTTCCACGTCCTCGAAATAAGGGCCGGCGAAGTGGATCAGGTCCACCTCGATGCGGTCCGAGCCGAGGCCGTCGGCCAGGCCCTCGACGATCCATTCCGGCCGGCCGTGCTGGAAGAACGCGCCGTGGATCAGGTTCACGCCGAGAATGCCGAGGGCTTCCGACTGCTGCGCGTTGGTGGCATCGAGCATGCGCACGTGCAGAATCACGTCGCTGGGCGCAGCGCCGGGGTGCAGTTGCAGGCGGATGCCGATCCAGCCGTGGCATTCGTTCTGCTGCTTGTAGCTGCGCGCGGTCACCGTGGCGGCATAGGCGAAGAAGGTGGTGTTCCTGGGGCGCAGATCGGTGAGGCGTTCGACCACCTGGGCGAATTCCTTGTCGAGCATCTGCATCAGCCGCGTGCGCCCCACGTAGCGGTCGGCGTGGCCGTAGATGGCGTCGCTGACCGCCATGTCGTAGGCCGACATGGTCTTGGCGACGGTGCCGGCGGCCGCGCCCACCTGGAAGAAGCGGCGCGCCACCTCCTGGCCGGCGCCGATCTCCACGATGGAGCCGTACTTGAACTTGTCCAGATTGATCTGCAGGGCTTTCTGGTCGGTGGTCAGCGAGTTGTCGCGGGTGCGCATCGTCTTCGGTTCCATGGGCGTGAACGTGGGGAGGCTTACCTGAGGCCGAAGCCCAGCGCGTGCAGCGCCTCGGCGAGCCGGTCGCGGCCGGTGAGCGCCTGGCCGTCGGCGACGCGCTTGACCGAATGCACGCCCCAGGTGCCGTGCACGTTCATGCCCTGCGCGGCGTAGAAGGCCGCCATGGCTGCGTCGTAGGCGTCGATGCCGGGCTGCTGTTCGGCCACCGGGCGGTAGCGCTCCTGATGCAGCACCACCTCCTGCGGAAGGCGCGGCTTCACCGCCGCCGGCCTGGCCGGATCTTCGCTGCCCAGCGTCATGCCGAACACGGCGAACACGCGCGGCGGCAGGCCAAGCAGTTCGGCCACGCGTTCGGGCTGGTTGCGCAGGCCGCCGATGTAGCAGCCGGCCAGCCCCAGGGATTCGGCCGCGGCCAGCGCGTTCTGCGCGGCCAGCGCGGCATCGATGGCGGCCAGCACGAACATCTCCAGATATTCCAGCCCTTCGCGCGGCCGGCCGGCGCGGTCGGCGATGTGGGCCAGGCGCGCCAGGTCGGCCAGCCACACCAGTTGCAGCGGGGCCTCGCGCACGTGCGCCTGGCCGCCGGCGCATTCGGCGAGCGCCGCGCGGGTGCCGGCGTCGCGCACGGCGATCACGCTCCAGGTCTGCAGGTTGGACGAGGTGGCCGCCGACTGCGCGGCGGCGACGATGGCAGCGAGTTGTTCGTTGGAGACCGCGTCGGGCAGGTAGTGGCGTACCGAACGGTGGCCGAGCAGGTGGTCGATCACCGGCGTCCAGGCGGCCGGGGCGGGCAGGGTGTCGTTGCCGTAGCGGGCGTTCAGGCGGGCTTGCGCGTTCATCCGGGCTCCGTGCAGGAAAACGGGAAAAGGCCAAGTATAGGCCGCGACGCCCGTCGATGCGCCGCCGGGCTGGTACTGCTACAATGCCGGCCGTGGCGGGTCTCCCCGCATTGCAGCGCGGTGAACCTGGTCAGGGCCGGAAGGCAGCAGCCACAGCCGTTCCCTGCAAGTGCCGGGGGTCAGGCTCGCCACCCCGGATGCGCAAACGCCGGATGCCCTGTATGAGCATCCGGCGTTTCCATTTTCTGCGGACCGCTTCCGGTGCGCGGCGCGGCGTTCAGTACCGCCAGGAAAGCGCGATGCGGAAACTGCGGCCGGGTTCGCTGTAGTAGTCGTCGGGCTGGGGTGTGCCGACCGTGCTGCCATCGGGCACGTTCAGCGCATTCCAGTATTTCTTGTCGAACAGATTGAACAGACCGGCCTGCAGGCGGACGCCTTTCAGTGCCGGAGGCTGCCAGTAGCCGGTCAGGTCGACCACGCCGTAGCCGGGCGTCTTGAAGTCCACGGCATCGTCTTCCACCTTGTTGCGTGCCCTGGCGGCGGTCAGCAGCAGATCGGCGCCGTAATGGTCGCGCGCATAGCCGAGGCCGACGATGCCGGTGAGCGGGGCGATGGAATTGAGGTGCTGCTTCGTGCCACGATCCTTGCCGACGGCCCACGCGAGCGACCCCCAGAGCCGCCAGTGCGGCATGAATGCCCAGTGCGCCGCGGCCTCTGCGCCGTAGATGCGTACCTTGTCGCGGTTGCCCAGCGCGCCTACGCCGTAGGCGAAATCGCCCGGCGAGAGCCCGTAGTCCTCCGGGTTCGCGGCGATGGTGTCGATGAAGTGCCTGTAGCGGTTGTCGAACAGGCTCAGCGAGCCGCCGAGCTTTTCGTCGCCCAGGCGCGCGCCGATTTCATAGCCGGTGCTTTCCTCCGGCTTCAGGTTGGGATTGCCCATCTGGGCGTAGCCCACCCCGGTGTTGATGAAGGTGGTGTACAACTCGTTGGCGTCCGGCGCCTTGAAGCCTTGTGCCCATTGGGCGTACAGGGTTGCCCGCGGATTGACCCGCCAGGTGAGCAGCAGGCTGCCCGACAGCTTGGAATCCTCGTTGTCCTTGAGGATGCTGGGATTGTCGTTCTGCCCGTAGTCGCTGGTGCGCCGGGGGTCGAAGCGGTAGCTGTCGTAGCGCAGTCCGGGGGTCAGGGACAGGGCGTCGTTCAGCGCGATCTCGTCCTTCAGGAAGAGCGCCCACGAGGTGCCCGGCGTCTTCGGCATCTCGGCCTGGTTGGTGTGCAGGTTCAGGCAGGAGTAGTACAGGCCGAACGGGGTGGCGGGGGGCGGCAGCAGCGGTTTCGGGCAACTGTCGTAGCCGGCGCTGTATTGCTCGGTGGTGCTGCGGCTCCATTCGATGCCAGCGGACAGACCGTGGTTGGCGCGTTTCTTCGATAGCGTGGAGGTGATCCCGTACTGGGTCTTCTCGATTTCGTTGGTCCGTCCGAATGGACCGGCCACGGTACCCAGGCGGTAGGCGCGCTGGCGGTCCTCGCGGCGAACCTTCTGCCAATAGAGGATCGTTTCGGCGCTGTCCACCAACGCGTCGCCGTCCGGAGCCTGGTAGAGGTGATCGATGGACACGCGCTTGCGCTCGTTGCTTTCCCTCGAGGTGTTCTGGCCCAGGGCGTATTGGGGCGAAGTCGTATTCACCGTGCCTTGGTTGATGCGGTTGTCGATGTCCTGCTCGCGCTCGAACAGTTCGGCGGTCAGTCCCAGGCGGTGCCCGCCCGCCAGCCGCTGGCGGAGCTTGAACAGCGCGCTGCGCTGGTCCAGGTCGGCGGGCAGCGCCTCGGTGCGCAGGTTGCCATAGCCGCCCACGCTGCCGCGGGTTTCCAGTTCGTGGCCGGTGCGCAGGCCGAGCTGGAACAGCCACGTGGTGTCATTGAAACGCCCGGCGAGCGCCGCATTCAGTCCCCGGCTCTTGTCGGCGCTGTCGTAGTCGCCCTTGATCAGGCTGCCGAATTTCCTGTCGCCGCTCAGCAGATCCTCGGGGTCGAGGGTGTACAGGCGGACGCTTCCGCCGAGCGCGCCCGAGCCGGCCTGGCTGGAATTGGCGCCGCGAACGATGTCGACCGCCGACAAGCTGTGGAAATCGACGGCGTCGAGCCCGCCCGACACGCCGCGGATGGAGTCGTTCAGCCAGGGCACGCGGATGCCGTCGATGGTGGTGTGCACGCGATCGCGGTCGAGACCGCGGATATTGATGCTCTGGCTGTCGCGGTCGAAGTTCACGCCGGGCTCGGCGCGGCGGCCCAGGTCCTCGAAGCTGCGGATGAAGCGCTTCTCCAGCGTCTCCGCATCGGTGCTGGTGGTGGTGGTGGGCGGGCCGGCCGCGTCCACGGTGGCGGTGACTTCGATGTCTTGCAGTGTGACCGGGGCGGCTTCGGCCAGCGCCAGGGAGGGGCCGAGCAGCAGGAAGCCGAGCCAGGGGGCCTTGGAAAGCTGGGGCATATGGGTTGCTCCTGAGGAAGATGTCGAGGTCGGAGGACCTGCCTCAAGAGCAAAATCTTATATTGTTGAGAATGATAATCAGATTAATTTGTCTTAATGTTCATTCCCATGTGGGGGCTATGCGTCCGGGCGGGCAGCGTATCCGGCAAGTCACGCGCGGCCCGGGTGGACGCCTGTCCGAGATTGCCGGACGGCTGCGGGGCTGCATGGGGACGGGAGGGGCGGGGCGGCCATCCGTCCGGCGGCGGAATGCGCGGACACGGCGGCCGCCACCCCGATGAGGGCGCCGGCGTCAGCCGGGTTTCGGCTGGGGCTCTCCGGACTTGGGGAAAGCGGTTCAGGCCAGCAGGCTGTCCATCAGCATCATGCCCACGAAGCCGGCGACCAGTCCGCCGGTGGCCAGCGTCTCATGCCCGCGCCGGTGCGACTCGGGAATGATCTCGTGGCTGACCACGAAGAGCATCGCGCCGGCCGCCGCGCCCAGGCCCCAGGGCAGCAGTGCGGCCGACTGGGTGACCGCCGCCGAGCCAACCAGCGCGGCCGCCGGTTCCACCAGACCGGAGAGCGCGGCCACCGCGAAGGCGAACAGGCGGCGGTAGCCGGCGGCGACCAGGGCGATGGCGACGATCAGCCCTTCCGGCACGTTCTGCAGCGAGATGCCGGTGGCCACCGCGTTGCCGCTCGTTTCGCCGGCGGACACGCCGATGGCGAGGCCTTCCGGGATGTTGTGCACGGCGATGGCGAACACGAACAGCCACACTGCCTTGGCCGAGCGCTGGCCGTCCGGCGCATGGCTGTGCGGCAGCGTGCGGTCGAGCGCGAGCAGGGCGAGCGCGCCGGCGAGCAGGGCGGCGGCCACGGTGAACACGGCGGCGTTGCGGGTGGCGCCGAGCGCCTGGGCCGCGTCGAAGCCGGGCAGCAGCAGCGAGAACACGCTGGCGGCGAGCATTACCCCGGCGCCGAAGCCGAGCAGCATGCCTTGCACGCCCGCGCCGATGCGCCGGGTGACCAGCACCGGCAGGGCGCCCAGCGCGGTGGCCAGGGCAGCCATGGCGCCGCCGCTGGCTGCGTCGCGCAGCGGGCCTTCGAAGGCGGGGAGGGCATCGGCGGCACGCAGGGCCAGCAGGACCAGGCCGAGCACGGCGATGCCCCAGCCGGCCACGGCGCGGGCGAGGCCGGCCGGGCTGGCGGGCTGGAGGTGCAGGCGGGCGATGCGTGTGACCATGGTCGATCTCCGGTTGAACAGACACGGGCAGGCGAGCGGCCCCGATGTGTTCATGATGGTGCCGGATTTATGATAGTTCAAATTGAATGATTCAAATGTTTCGATAGTCAAAAACAAAATTGATCATTCGGGCCGCCGGTAGCCGCCCCGGGCGCCGTACGGCGAGAGCATCACTTGCCAGAGCTGGTTGCTGCGCGCGCGGAAGGTGCCGGCGCAGGCCAGCAGGTAGTAGCGCCACATGCGCCGGAAGCGTTCGCCGTAGATGGCGGCGAAGCGCGGCCAGGCGGCCTCGAAGTTGGCGTGCCAGGCCATCAGCGTGTGGTCGTAGTCGGCACCGAAGTTGTGCACGTCCTCGACGACGAAGGTGGATTCGCTGGCGTCGGCGATCTGGCCGAGCGCGGGCAGGTCGCCATTGGGGAAGATGTAGCGGTCGATCCACGGGTCGGTGGGCGTGCCGCGCCGGTTCTTGCCGATGGTGTGCAGCAGGAACAGGCCGTCGTCCGCCAGGCAGCGGCGGGCGACCTGGAAGAACTGGCGGTGGTTCTTGTGGCCGACGTGCTCGAACATGCCGATGGAGGCCACACGGTCGAAGCGTTCTTCGCCTCCGGCGCCGAACTGGCGGTAATCCTCCAGGCGGAACTCCACCGGCAGGCCGGCGCAGCGCGCGCGGCCCAGTTCGGCCTGCTCGCGCGAGATGGTCAGGCCGACGCAGGACACGCCGTGGTGCTCGGCGGCGTGCTTCATCAGGCTGCCCCAGCCGCAGCCGATGTCGAGCAGGCGCATGCCGGGGCGCAGACCGAGCTTGCGGCAGATCAGTTCGAGCTTGGCGGTCTGCGCCTCGGCCAGCGTGCCGGCGTCCTTCCAGTAGCCGCAGGTGTAGGCCATGGAAGGGTCGAGCATGGCCTCGAAGAAATCGTTGCCGGTGTCGTAATGCACCTCGCCGACGCGCCAGGCGCGCTTGCGGTTCTGCAGATTGAGCAGGCGGGCGCGCAGGCCCTGGACCAGCAGGGCGGTGTTGCCGACGCGTTCATCCAGGCGGGCGCGCAGCACGCGGGCGATGAATTCGTCCAGCTGCTCGCAGTCCCACCAGCCGTCCATGTAGCTCTCGCCCAGGCCGAGGCTGCCGGCGCCGAGGATGCGCTCGGCGGTCTGCGGGTGGTGGATGGTGAGATCCCACGGGCGCTCGCCGTTGACCTCGACGTCGGCCTCGGCGAGCAGGTCGGCCATTGCCTTGAGCGCGTTGTGGCTGCCGCGGCGCGGCTTGCCGGGACCGGGCCGTTGGGCGGGGGCCGCCCGGGCTGCGCGGCGTTGCGGGGTGTGGTTTGCGGAGCTTGCCTGTTCCATCGCTTTCCTCTTTCCTGCTGCAGGTGAGAGGCCACGGCGGGCCGGAGCTTGCAAGCCGCTGGGGGGCGATGCGCCCCGCCAGCGGCTGCGACAAACGACAACCAGTTCGGTCGGAGGGCACGCCCCGTGGCCGCCGGCCACGGGGCGTGCCTCCGGGGTCATGCGAGATCGAAGCGGTCCAGGTTCATCACCTTGGTCCAGGCCGCGACGAAGTCCTGCACGAGCTTCTGCTTGGCGTCGGCACTGGCGTAGACCTCGGCCAGCGCGCGCAGCACCGAGTTGGAGCCGAACACCAGATCGACGCGGGTGCCGGTCCATTTGACCTCGCCGGTCTTGCGGTCGCGCCCTTCGAACACGTCCTGGGCGTCCGAGACCGCCTTCCACTCCGTGCCCATGTCGAGCAGATGGACGAAGAAGTCGTTGGTCAGCGCGCCCGGCCGGTCGGTGAACACGCCGTGCGTGCTGCCGCCGGTGTTGATGTTGATCGCGCGCAGGCCGCCGATCAACGCCGTCATCTCCGGCGCGGTGAGCGTGAGCAGTTGCGCCTTGTCGATCAGCAGGGCTTCGGCGGGCACCGTGTAGCGGCCCTTCTGGTAGTTACGGAAGCCGTCGGCGATCGGTTCGAGCACGGCGAAGGACTCCAGGTCGGTCTGCGCCTGCGAGGCATCGGTGCGCCCCGGGGCGAACGGCACCGCGACGTCGAAGCCGGCGGCCTTGGCAGCCTGCTCCACACCGGCGTTGCCGGCCAGCACGATCAGATCGGCCAGCGAGACCTTCTTGCCGCCGTCCGCGTCCAGGTTGAACTCGAGCTGGATGCGTCCGAGCGCCTTCAGCACCTTGGCCAGTTGCTCGGGCTGGTTGGCCTCCCAGTCCTTCTGCGGGGCGAGGCGGATGCGCGCGCCGTTTGCGCCGCCGCGCTTGTCGCCGCCGCGGAAGGTGGAGGCCGAGGCCCAGGCGGTGCCGACCAGTTCGGCCACGCTCAGCCCGCTGGCGAGGATCTTCGCCTTGAGCTCGGCGGCGTCCTGGGCATCGATCAGCGGGTGATCGACGGCGGGCAGCGGGTCCTGCCAGATCAGGTCTTCACGCGGCACTTCCGGGCCGAGGTAGCGCGACTTCGGCCCCAGGTCGCGGTGGGTGAGCTTGAACCAGGCGCGCGCGAAGGCTTCGGCGAAGGCCTGCGGGTTGTCCAGGAAGCGGCGCGAGATCTTCTCGTAGACCGGATCGAAGCGCAGCGACAGGTCGGTGGTGAGCATGGTCGGCAGGCGCTTCTTGGACGGATCGTGCGCGTCCGGGATGATCTCGCCGGCATCCTTGGCGACCCACTGGTGCGCGCCGGCCGGCGACTTGGTGAGTTCCCAGTCGTACTTGAAGAGGATCTCGAAGAAGTCGTTGCTCCATTGCGCCGGGGTGCGCGTCCAGGTCACTTCCAGGCCGGAGGTGATCGCGTCGCCCGCCTTGCCGCTGCCGTAGCTGCTGAACCAGCCCAGGCCCTGCGCTTCCAGCGGCGCGCTCTCGGGGTCCGCGCCGACGTGGTCGGCCGGGCCGGCGCCGTGGGTCTTGCCGAAGGTGTGGCCGCCGGCGATCAGCGCCACGGTTTCCTCGTCGTCCATCGCCATGCGGGCGAAGGTCTCGCGGATGTCCTTGGCAGCGGCCAGCGGGTCGGGGTTGCCGTCCGGGCCTTCCGGGTTCACGTAGATCAGGCCCATCTGCACGGCGGCCAGCGGGTTTTCCAGGTCGCGCTCGCCGGAGTAGCGGCTGTCGGGGTTGTTGCTGGGCGCCAGCCAGGCCTTCTCGTTGCCCCAGTACACGTCCTCGTCCGGTTCCCAGACGTCCTCGCGGCCGGCGGCGAAGCCGAAGGTGCGGAAGCCCATGGTCTCCAGCGCGACGTTGCCGGTGAGGATCAGCAGGTCGGCCCAGGAGATCTTCTGGCCGTACTTCTGCTTGATCGGCCACAACAGGCGGCGCGATTTGTCGATGTTGACGTTGTCCGGCCAACTGTTGAGCGGGGCGAAGCGCTGCTGCCCGCGCCCGGCGCCGCCGCGCCCGTCGCCGGTGCGGTAGGTGCCGGCGGCGTGCCAGGCCATGCGGATGAACTGCGGGCCGTAGTGGCCGAAGTCGGCCGGCCACCAGTCCTGCGAGTCGGTCATCAGCGCGCGCAGGTCCTTCTTCAGCGCCTCGTAGTCGAGCTTGCCGAATTCCTTGCGGTAGTCGAACTTCTCACCCAGCGGATCGGACTTGGACGAATGCTGGCTGAGCAGGTCGACGCGCAGCTGGTTCGGCCACCAGTCCTTGTTGGTCGTGCCGCCGCCGGCGGTGGTGTTGTGGAAGGGGCACTTGGCTTCGGTGGTCATGGGTTTCCTCCTTGGTGGTGTTCCTGCCTTCAGAACCTGGACCACTCAGACCGTCTGGGCGAAGTCGGCACAGACGGTACAGAGCAGCTCGAAAAGCTGGGCATAGACGGATACGGGCTCGTTCATCCTCTGCTCCCTGTATGCGGACCGGATCAAATCTGGCCGGTGAGTGAACAATAGGCAATCCTTTTCGATAGTTCAAATGGATTGATCAAATTTGATAGATTGTTTTTGACTATCGCTTCATTCCGGCCGATCACGCGGGCCGATGCCCCCCTCTGTTAGAATCGCCCACCATGAGCTATCAGGTACTCGCGCGCAAGTGGCGGCCGAAATCCTTCGGCACGCTGGTCGGCCAGGAGCACGTCGTCCGGGCGCTTTCCCACGCGCTGGCCACCGGGCGGCTGCACCACGCCTGGCTGTTCACCGGCACGCGCGGGGTGGGCAAGACTACCATCAGCCGCATCCTTGCCAAGGCGCTCAACTGCGAGACCGGCGTCACCGCCGAACCCTGTGGCGAATGCGCCGCCTGCCGGGCCATCGACGCCGACCGCTTCCCCGACTACGTCGAGATGGACGCCGCCTCCAACCGCGGCGTGGACGACATGGCCGCGCTGCTCGACAAGGCGGTGTATGCGCCCACCCAGGGGCGCTACAAGGTCTACATGATCGACGAAGTGCACATGCTCACCGGGCACGCCTTCAACGCCATGCTGAAGACCCTGGAAGAGCCGCCCGAACACGTCAAGTTCATCCTGGCCACCACCGATCCGCAGAAGATTCCGGTGACCGTGTTGTCGCGCTGCCTGCAGTTCAACCTCAAGCAAATGCCGCCCGGCCACATCGTCGACCACCTCACCCGCATCCTGCAGGCCGAGGCGGTGCCCTTCGAGGCGCCCGCGCTGCGCCATCTGGCCAAGGCCGCCAGCGGTTCGATGCGCGACGCGCTGTCGCTGCTCGACCAGGCCATCGCCCACGGCGCCGGCAAGGTGGAGGAAGAGCAGGTCACCCACATGCTCGGCACGGTGGGCGACGACCACCTCTACGCGGTGTTCGACGCGCTGCACGCCAACGACGTGGAGGCCCTGCTGGCGGTGGCCGACAACATGGCCACGCGCAGCCTGTCCTTCGATGCCGCGCTGCAGGCCCTGTCCGCGCTGCTGCATCGCGTGGCGGTGCTGCAGTTCGCCCCGGGCGCGATCGCCGACGAGGCCGAACGCGCCCGCCTGCAGCCGTACGCCGACGCCTTCGACGCAGAATACCTGCAACTGGCCTATCAGATCGCCATCCACGGGCGCGACGAACTGGCCCTGGCGCCCGACGAGCAGGCCGGCTTCACGATGACCCTGCTGCGCCTGTTCGCCTTCCGCCCGGAAATGCCTGCGCCGCTCGGCGGACCGCTGGGCGGCGGCGGAGGCGGCGCCTCGCGCGCCCGCGCGCTGCCGGCCGGCGAGGCG
>NZ_SSOC01000007.1 GCF_004801295.1 Pseudothauera nasutitermitis | reverse complement strand
CATCCCGAACAGGACCGTGAAACGAGAACGCGCCGATGATAGTGAGGCTCCCCTCGCGAAAGTAGGTCATCGTCAGACTAACCACATACCAAGCCCGCTTGCTCAGCACAAACAGCAAGCGGGCTTCGTTCGTCTACGGCGGATGATTTAACTATTCCCAATAGTTTCCGCTGTGGCGTGCCTTGCCATTGTCACGACAAGCTCGCATTCATCGGGTATGCTGGTCATGCCCCTTGCCGTGCTGCGGCAAGGTCTTGTGTTGATGAGAATTGGGGAAGCAAACGATGAGTGCGGAGCAACGAGACTTCAGCGAATTCTATGGCCTCGACTTCGAGGACCTTCAGGTCGGCCAGAGCGCGGCCTACGGGCGTACGGTCAGCGAGGCGGACATTCTTGCGTTTGCCGGGGTGTCCGGCGACACCAATCCGGTGCACCTGGATGGCGAGTTTGCCGCGTCGACAATGTTCGGCGGCCGGATCGCCCACGGGATGCTGTCGGCGGCCTTCATTTCGACGGTGTTCGGTACCAAGCTGCCCGGCCCGGGTTGCATCTACCTGTCGCAGTCGCTGCGCTTCAAGGCGCCGGTGAAGGTCGGCGATACGGTGGTGGCGCGTGTGACCATCAAGGAACTGGTGGCCGAGAAGCGTCGGGCGATCTTCGAGACGGTGTGCACCGTGGCCGGCAAGGTGGTCCTGGACGGCCAGGCGGAAATCCTGGTGCCTGCGCGTAGCGCCTGATTTCGAAGAGCCGAAATGAAACGGGGCGGATAACCGGCTGCTGGCCGGTTGTCCGCCCCGTTTGTCTTGTGCCGCCAGCGGATGTCAGGCCGCGTTGCGCTTGTCCCGTTCGATCAGGGCGTACGCCGAGTGATTGTGGATCGATTCGAAGTTCTCCGACTCGACCACATAGGCGTCGATGCGTGCCTCGCTGTTGAGCAGGCCGGCAACGTCGCGCACCATGTCCTCGACGAACTTGGGATTGTCGTAGGCACGCTCGGTGACGAACTTCTCGTCGGGACGTTTGAGCAGGCCATAGAGTTCGCAGGACGCCTGATCCTCCACCATGCGCACCAGTTCCTCGATCCACAGGTGGGCGTTGGTGGCGGCCGTGACGGTGACGTGGGAGCGCTGATTGTGGGCGCCGTAGTCGGAGATCTTCTTCGAGCACGGGCACAGGCTGGTCACCGGGACCACCACCTTCATCTTGAACTCGTAGGCGCCGCCTTCGTGGATTTCGCCGGTGAAGGTGACCTCGTAGTCCATCAGGCTCTGTACGCCGGACACCGGCGCCGACTTGTTGATGAAGTACGGGAAGGTCATCTCGACGTGGCCGGTTTCGGCCTCGAGGCGCTGGACCATCTCGCGCAGCATCGGCTCGAAGGATTCGACCGAGATCTCGCGTTCGTTGCCGTTGAGAATCTCGACGAAGCGCGACATGTGGGTGCCCTTGAAGTTGTGCGGCAGACCCACGTACATGTTGAACATGGCGACGGTGTGCTGCACGCCGCCATTCTTGTCGCGCACCCGAACCGGGTGGCGGATGGACTTGATGCCGACCTTGTTGATGGCGATCTGTCGGCTGTCGGCGCTATTCTGGACGTCGGGAATGGCGTGCGCCTCTACGGGTTTCATAGGCTGATCTCTGAGATACGGGGGGAACGCGGGAGGCGTTGATGAGCAAACTCTAACATTCCCGACAAAAACGCTCAACTATTGGCGGGATAGGTGCCCTCAATGGCGGCGAGAACGCCGTCCACATCCAGGCCCACGGAGCGCAGCAGCTGCGTCTGGTCACCGTGATCGATGAAACGGTCGGGCAGGCCCAAGCGCAGCATGCGCGGACGTTGCGGCAATTGGTCCACAACACGCGCGACTTCAGAACCCGCGCCGCCGATCACGGCATTCTCTTCCAGGGTGACGAGAAGCTCGTGGGAGGCGGCCAGTTCGGCGACCAGGGCTTCATCGAGCGGCTTGACGAAGCGCATGTTGGCCACGGTGGCGTCGAGGCGTTCGCCGACCGTCTCGGCGGTCTGTACCAGGCTGCCGAAGGCGAGCAGGGCAATGCGCTTGCCGTGCCGATGGATCTTGCCCCTGCCGACGGGAAGCGCCTGCATGGCAGGTTCGACGGCGACGCCCGGGCCGCCGCCGCGCGGATAGCGCACGGCACTGGGGCCGTCGTGGCAGACCGCCGTGTAGAGCATCTGACGGCATTCGTTCTCGTTGGCCGGCGTCATGATCAGCATGTTCGGCACACAGAGCAGGAACGAGAGGTCGAAGGCGCCGTGGTGGGTGGCCCCATCCGCGCCGACCAGGCCGCCGCGGTCGATGGCCAGCACCACCCGCAGGTTCTGCAGGGCGATGTCGTGGATGAGTTGATCGTAGGCACGCTGCAGGAAGGTCGAGTAGATCGCCACGACCGGCTTGTAGCCTTCACAGGCCAGCCCGGCGGCGAAGGTCAGCGCGTGCTGTTCGGCGATGCCGACGTCGAAATAGCGTTCCGGGAATTCCTGCGCGAAGCGCACCAGGCCGGAGCCTTCGCGCATGGCCGGGGTGATGCCGACGATCTGTGGATCGACTGCCGCCATGTCGCACAGCCAGTCGCCGAATACCTGGGTGTAGGTGGGCTTTTCGCCGCCCTTGCCGCTCTGGATGCCGGCGGTGTGGTCGAACTGGGAAACGCCATGGTAGAGCACCGGGTCGGCCTCGGCGAGCTTGTAGCCCTGACCCTTGCGGGTGATCACGTGAAGGAACTGCGGGCCCTTCAGACGGCGCAGGTTCTGCAGCGTGGGGATCAGCGCCTCCAGGTCGTGCCCGTCGATGGGGCCGTAGTAGCGGAAGCCGAATTCCTCGAACAGCGTTCCCGGCGTGATCAGCCCCTTCACGTGCTCTTCCACGCGGCGCGCGAAGTCGAGCATGGGCGGGGCCACGCCCAGCACCTTTTCGCCGGCACGGCGCGCGGCATGGAAGGTGGAGCCGGACATCAGGCGCGCCAGGATCTTGGTGAGGGCGCCGACCGGCGGAGAGATCGACATTTCGTTGTCGTTGAGGATCACCAGCAGGTTGGCGTCGGCAATGTCGCCCGCGTTGTTGAGCGCCTCGAAGGCCATGCCGGCGCTCATCGCGCCGTCGCCGATCACCGCGATGGCACGGCGCTCCTCGCCGCGCGCGCGGGCCGCTACCGCCATGCCGAGCGCGGCGGAGATGGAAGTGGAGGAGTGCGCGGTGCCGAAGGTGTCGTACTCGCTCTCGCAGCGTCGCGGAAAGCCGGAAATGCCTTCCCAGCGGCGCAGGCCGGTCATGGCCTGGCGCCGGCCGGTCAGCACCTTGTGCCCGTATGTCTGATGCCCCACGTCCCACACGATGCGGTCTTCGGGGGTGTCGAAGACATAGTGCAGGGCGATGGTGAGCTCCACCGTGCCCAGGTTGGAGGACAGATGACCGCCGGTCTTCGAGACCGATTCGATCAGAAAGGCACGCAGTTCGTCGGCCAGCGGATGCAGCTCGCGGCGGTCGAACGCACGCAGATCGGCGGGATTGCCGATACGTTCGAGAAGCGGATAGGAAGACATGGGAGGTCGGGAGGTGGGGTTCAGAACGACCGGCGCGTGATGTATTCCGCCAGGCCGAGCAGCAGGCCGGCGCGTTCGCCCAGGGGCGCCAGCGTGGCGCGCGCATCGGCGAGCAGTTCTTCCGCGTAGCGGCGGGCTTCTTCGAGGCCCAGCAGACTGACATAGGTGGGCTTGTCGTGGTCGGCGTCCTTGCCGGCTGTCTTGCCCAGGGTGGCGGTATCCGATTCGGCGTCGAGGATGTCGTCCACCACCTGGAACAGCAGGCCGACCTGCTTGCCGAAATGGTCGAGCCGTTCGAACGCGGCGCTATCCAGCCCGTCCCCGGCCTGGGCGCCGAGCAGGATCGCCGCGCGGATCAGCGCGCCGGTCTTGTGGATGTGCATGAATTCGAGTTCGGCGCGGTCGAGCCTGCGGCCCACGGCGGCCAGGTCGATGGCCTGTCCGCCGGCCATGCCGCGGGAGCCGGCCGCGCCGGCCAGCAGCGCCAGCATGGACAACTGCCGGGCCGCATCGGTTGCCACGGGTTCGTCGGCCAGCACCTGGAAGGCCAGCGTCTGCAGCGCGTCGCCGACCAGCAGCGCGGTGGCCTCGTCGTACTCGACGTGTACGGTGGGCTTGCCCCGGCGCAGCACGTCGTCGTCCATGCACGGCATGTCGTCGTGCACCAGGGAATACACGTGGATCAGCTCCACCGCACAGGCCACGCGGTCCAGCCGCGCCGGGTCGGCACCGGCGAGGTGGCCGGCAGCATGGGCGAGCAGCGGCCGTACGCGCTTGCCGCCGCCCAGTGCAGCGTAGCGCATGGCCTCGTGCAGCCGGCGGGGTTCCTGGATGGGGGGGGGCAGCAGTTCGCCCAGGGCGTGTTCGGTGCGTTGCTGGATGTCCGCCATCCAGCGGCTGAATTCGCGCGTGGCGCTCATGCCGTGCCCCCCGCACCGGGCTCGAACGGCACCGTGTCGTCGCCCTCGAGCATGCGCACGCGCCCTTCGGCGTCTTCCAGGGTCTTCTGGCAGAACTTCAGCAGCCCGACGCCCCTCTGATAACGTTCCAGGGCGCTTTCCAGCGGCAATTCGCCAGCCTCCATTTCGCGCACGATGGCCTCCAGTTCGGCCACGGCGGATTCGAAGTTTCGAGGGGCGGACGGGGCTTTTGCCATCGATGGAAACCCTTGAGGGAAAGGGTGGAAAATAACCGATCGCGCTGTTGGCGGTCAAACGCCATCTGGCTTAAACTTATCCGTTTGTTTTCACGGATTTCTGGCCCAAAAGAGGAGGATCGGGGATGTCCGACATCGCATCCAAGACTCGCCTGGCCCCGGCCGTTTCGCAATTGCCGGTCTCCTGGTACTTCGACGAGAAAATCTTCGAGCTGGAGAAGAAGCTCCTCTTCGATGGCGGGCCAGGGTACGTCGGCCACGAACTGATGGTACCGGAAGTCGGCAGCTACCGTTCGCTCGAATGGCTCGATCACGCCAAGCTGCTGATGCGCACCGACGCAGGCGTGCACCGGATGTCCAACGTCTGCCGCCACCGCCAGGCCATCATGCTGCAGGGCGCGGGCAAGACCGACCACGTGGTCTGTCCCATCCACCGCTGGACCTACGACCAGCAGGGTGCGCTGCTGGGCGCGCCGCACTTTCCCGAAAACCCCTGTCTGAACCTGCAGCGCGAGGCGCTGGAGAGCTGGAACGGCCTGCTGTTCAAGGGACCGCGTTCGGCCACTGCCGATCTGGCCGGCATGCAGGTGGCCGGGGAGTTCGATTTTTCCGGTTACAAGCTGGACCGCGTGGAACTGCACGAGTGCAACTACAACTGGAAGACCTTCATCGAGGTGTATCTGGAGGACTACCATGTGGTGCCCTACCATCCGGGACTGGGCAACTTCGTCACCTGTGACGATCTCACCTGGCAGTTCGGCGACTGGTATTCGGTGCAGCGCGTGGGCATCACCTCGCTGGCCAAGTCCGGCTCGCCGGTGTACGACAAGTGGCAGAAGGCGGTGCTCGGCTATTACGGTGAGAAAAAGCCGGCGCAGGGCGCGGTGTGGCTCACCTACTACCCCAACATCATGGTGGAGTGGTATCCGCACGTGCTGGTGGTGAGCACGGTGATCCCCACCGACGTGCACAAGACCACCAACGTGGTGGAGTTCTATTACCCCGAGGACATCGTCGAGTTCGAGCGCGAGTTCGTCGAGGCCGAGCAGGCCGCCTACATGGAGACCGCCATCGAGGACGACGACATCGGCGAGCGCATGGACCGTGGCCGGCTGGCGCTGCTGAAGGAAGGGCGCAACGAGGTGGGGCCGTATCAGTCGCCCTTCGAGGACGGCATGCAGCACTTCCACGAGTTCTACCGCAGGCTGATCGAACCGCAGTTGTGAGGCGGCCGCCGCCGCAAACCGGAACGCCCCGCGAAGTCTGCGGGGCGTTTTCTTTTTGGCCTCGTGGTTCCACGGAACGTCTGGCGGGGTCCGCGCGTCCGCCATTCGTTTCAGCAAGTGTGGCGAGATTTGTATCATGAGGATGCAAACAATTACTATTTGCAATAATATTGGCGTCTATAGGAAACCCACCGGGGGAAACCGCGTTGGCGGACATCCCCGGTTTTCTATTCCTGTCCCCGGCATGCCACAGGGCGAGCGGGGGACCCGTCGATATTTTTCTGGCAGGGAGCAGGAGCCTCACAATGACCATCTCACGCACACTTCCAAAGCAACCGGCACCGCGCTGGAGTCGCATCGCCCTGGCCATCTCGACGCTCTCCGCGCTGGGCAGCGCGGCGGCGCAGGAAGGCATCAAGCAGCTTGCAACCGTCGAGGTGTTGGCCACGGCGGAAGAAGAGGCCAAGCAATCCCTGGGCGTTTCCATCATCACGCCGAAGATCTGGAAAAGCGCCCGCCGGCCGCCGACCTGTCCGAAGTGCTGCGCCGTGAGCCCGGGGTCAACCTGACCGGCAGCGCCTCCTCCGGCATGCGGGGCAACCGCCGCCAGATCGATCTGCGCGGCATGGGGCCGGACAATACCCTGGTGCTCATCGACGGCCGTCCGGCGCGCTCGCGCAACGCCTCGCGCCAGGGCTGGACGGGCGAGCGCGACACCGACGGAGACACCGGCTGGGTGCCGCCCGAGGCCATCGAGAAAGTCGAGATCCTGCGCGGCCCGTCGGCAGCCCGCTACGGTTCCGGCGCCATGGGCGGCGTGGTCAACATCATCACCAAACGCCCCACCGACAAGCTCACCGGCTCGATCACCCTGTACGGCAACGACCAGCAGGATTCCGACGAAGGCGACACCTACCGTACCACCTTCAACCTGGCCGGCCCGCTCGGCGAGCGCCTGGGCTTCCGCCTGTACGGCGGCTACTCCAAGACCGAGCCCGACGCGCTGGGCATCAACGCCAAGCATTCCCACGTGCAGAACGGCATCCCCGCCGCCGCCGGCAAGACCGGCAACCGCAACCAGTACATCAACGGTCTGCTCACGCTGGACATCGACAGCAGCCAGAAGCTGGAACTGGATCTGGGCTACAGCCGCAAGAGCGACCTGTATTCCGGCGACACGCAGAACATGAACGGCTACGAGACGGGCAGCTCGGCGATCTTCGACTCCGTGGCCGATCTGCACGGCAAGGAAACCACCGTGGTGTACCGCAGCAGCACTGGCCTGACGCATCGCGGCAACTGGGACTGGGGCAGCTCGCGCGTGGGCCTCTCGTACGCGGAAACCCGCAACCGGCGGGGCACCGAAGGGCTGTTCGGCGGCCCGGAAGGCGCCTTCCTTTCCGAGCAGGGCGCACAGGGCCAGCCGGGCCGCTACACGGCCAAGCTCAAGGAAGCCCGGCTGGATGGTGAGGTCAACCTGCCGCTGAAATGGCTGGGCGTGAATCAGCTGCTGACCGTGGGCGGCGAAATCGCCCATGAATCACTGGACGATCCGGGCAGCACCCGTGCGCTCATCCACCCCAGTACCGGCGCCAGCCTCGATCCGACCAGCCTGCCGGGCCGCACCGGGCGCAACGACATGTCCTACACCAGCTTCGCGGTGTTCGTGGAAAGCAACATTTCCATGAGCGACGACCTGATCCTCACGCCCATGCTGCGCCTGAACCAGCACGAGAAGTTCGGCTTCAATGCCAGCCCCGGCATTTCCGCCTCCTACGCGCTGAACCCGGCGTGGACCTTGAAGGGCGGCGTGGCGCGCGCCTACAAGACGCCCAATCTGTACCAGGCCAACCCCAACTATCTGCTTTTCAGCCAGGGCATCGGCTGCCGCTCCAATGCGCAGCCTTGCTACCTGCAGGGCAACAAGGATCTCGACAGCGAAACCAGCGTGAACAAGGAAGTCGGCATCGCCTACGACGCCAGCGGCAGGCTGCGCGGCAGCGCGACCTATTTCCACAACGACTACAAGGACAAGATCATCGCCGGCGTGACCCCGGTGGGGCAACTCACCCCCGGCAATCGCTATCTGCTGCGCTGGGAGAACACCCCCAAGGCGGTGGTGTCCGGGGTGGAAGGCAACCTGTTCATCGCGCTGAGCGATACGCTGGACTGGAACACCAATCTGACCTACATGATCGACTCCAAGGACAAGACCTACGACCAGCCCTTGAGCATCATTCCCAAGTACACCGTCAACACCACGCTGGACTGGCAGGCCACCGACAAGCTGTCGGTGTCGGCCCAGGTGACCTGGTACGGCAAGCAGGAGCCGGCCACCTATGACATCCGCCGCGGCGAGGAGATCACCGATTCCGGCGGCAAGGTGGGCGCCTATTCGCTGGTGGGCCTCAGCGCCGGCTACAAGTTCGACAAGACCTTCTCGCTGCGTGCCGGGGTAACAAACCTGTTCGACAAGAAGATCTACCGCACCGGCCTCAACAGCGGCACGAGCAACGTCCTGGTGCGCGGCGCGGGCGCCCGCACCTACAACGAGCATGGGCGTGCCTTCTTCGCCAGCCTGACCGCGTCGTTCTGAGCGCGGCGGGGGAAGGTCCGGAAGCCTCCGGGGGATGCCCTCCGGAGGCTTTTTCATGCGCCCGGCGGCACGCGCCGCCGGGAGGAGGGGAGGTCGGTGCCGGCGCTTCAGGCGTCGCGCTGCAATTCCTTCGGCAGCGGGAAGGTGACCTTTTCCGGTACGCCTTCGAGCTGGTGCACGCTGGCCGCACCCAGTTGCTTCAGGCGTTCGATGACCGCCGCCACCAGCACCTCGGGCGCAGAGGCGCCGGCGGTCACGCCGATGCGGCGCTTGCCTGCCAGCCACGCGGGGTCGATGCCCTCGGCGTTGTCGACCAGGTAGGCCGGCACGCCGCGCAGTTCGGCGACTTCGCGCAGGCGGTTGGAGTTGGAGCTGTTGCGCGAGCCGACGACGAACACCACGTCGGCCTGCGGCGCCATGAACTTCACCGCGTCCTGGCGGTTCTGCGTGGCGTAGCAGATGTCGTTCTTCTTCGGCCCGGCGATGTCGGGGAAGCGTTCGCGCAGCGCGGCGATGACCGCGCCGGCGTCGTCCATCGACAGCGTGGTCTGGGTGACGTAGGCCAGCCGGTCCGGCGTGCCGACCCGCAGGCCGGCCACGTCGGCGGCCGATTCCACCAGGTGGATGCCGTCCTTGACCTGGCCCATGGTGCCTTCCACTTCCGGGTGCCCCTTGTGGCCGATCATGACGATCTCGCGCCCGGCCGCGCGCTGGCGGGCGACTTCCAGGTGCACCTTGGTGACCAGCGGACAGGTGGCGTCGAACACGCGCAGGCCGCGCTGCTCGGCGTCGGTGCGCACGGCCGGGGAAACGCCGTGGGCGCTGAAGATCACCGTGGCGCCGGTCGGCACCTCGTCGAGTTCCTCGACGAACACCGCGCCCTTGGCGCGCAGGTCGTCCACCACGAACTTGTTGTGCACCACTTCGTGGCGCACGTAGATGGGCGCGCCGAACAGTTCCAGCGCGCGTTCGACGATGTCGATGGCGCGCTCGACCCCGGCGCAGAATCCGCGCGGGTTGGCGAGCAGCACTTCCTTGTCGTTCATTCTCTAGGGCTCTCTGTGGGCGGTCCCGCTCAGAACTTGTGAATAAATCTACTGCGCGGACCGATGGCAGCGTTGCGCGGTGCTCGCTTCCTCGCCTATCTACTTGATATGTCTCGGTCGCTGTGTGCCGCGCGCCTTGCCCTCGGTCCGCTCGCTACGATTTCTCCACAAGTTCTCAAAGGATGCCGATCACTTCCACCTCGAAGCGGATGGATTTGCCGGCGAGCGGGTGGTTGAAGTCGATCAGCGCGGACTGCGCGTCGATCTCGCGCACCAGGCCGGAATAGCGCGAGCCGTCCGGCGCGGTGAATTCCATGATGCTCATCGCTTCGATCTCTTCTTCGGGCATGTGTTCGCGCTTGACGCGCTCCACCAGATCCTCCCGATACAGACCGAAAGCCTGCTCCGCGTCCAGTTCGAACAGGCGGCGCTCGCCCACGCGCAGGCCGGCGATGCGCTGTTCCAGCGTGGGCAGCAGTTCACCCGCGCCCAGTTGCAGTGTGGCCGGCGTGCCTTCGAAGGTGCTGATCAGCGGCTGGCCGTTGTCCAGCGCGATGCGGTAGTGCAGGGTGACGAGGTGGTTGGGCTGGACGGTCTGGGTCACGTCTTGTTCTCTCTGGAAGGGGCGTTGGCCGGGTGGCGGAAGCTGCCCCACAACATCAGCGCCACGCCGACGAAGATCGCCGAGTCGGCGAGGTTGAAGGCCGGCCAGCTGAAGCGGCCGACGTAGAAATGCAGGTAATCCACCACCGCGCCGTGCAGCAGGCGATCGACCACGTTGCCCAGGGCGCCGCCGATGATCAGTGCGAAGGCGGCGGGCAGCAGGCGTTCGTGCTGGTGCTGGCGCAGCAGCACGGTGAGCCAGGCGCAGATCGCCACCGCCAGGATGGTGAAGAACCAGCGCTGCCAGCCGGGCTGGTCGGCCAGCAGGCTGAAGGCCGCGCCCGGGTTGTAGAGCAGCACGATGTCGAAGAACGGCGTGACCGGCACCACCTGGCCGTAATGCAGCATGGCCAGCACCAGTTGCTTGATCAACTGGTCGGCCACGCCGACCGCCACCGCCAGGCCCAGCCAGCCCGCCATGCGGGCGGAGAACAGGCGTTGCTCAGGCATGGTGGCGATGCTCGCCGGTGCCGTACAGGTTGCTCGCGCAGCGCCCGCACAGCGTCGGGTGTTCGGCATCGGTTCCCACGTCCGGCACGTAGTGCCAGCAGCGCTCGCACTTGGCGTGCGCGCTGGGCGTGGCGACGATGGCCGGCGCCTCGCCCTCGGCGGCCAGCGCGAGGCGCACGGCCGAGGTCATCAGCACGAAGCGCAGATCCTCGCCCAGCGAGGCCAGCGCGTTGTGGGCATCCTCATGCACGCGCAGATCCAGTTCGGCCTGCAGCGAGGCGCCCACCTTGCCGTCGGTGCGCAGCGCCTCGATGACTTTCAGCGCCTCGGCGCGCACGCCGCGAATGATCTCCCAGCGCGCCACCAGGCCGGCTTCGCCGCCCTGTTCGGGCAGGGCGTGGAAGGTGTGCAGCATCACGCTGTCTTCTGCGTCGCCGCTCAGCACCGCCCAGGCTTCCTCGGCGGTGAAGGACAGCACCGGGGCCATCAGGCGTACCAGGGTCTGGGTGACGTGCCACAGCGCGGTCTGCGCCGAGCGCCGCGCCAGCGAGCCGGGCTGGGTGGTGTACAGGCGGTCCTTGAGGATGTCCAGGTAGAAGGCGCCCAGATCCTCGGCGCAGAACACCTGCAGGGCCTGCACCACGCGGTGGAACTCGAACCTGTCGTAGTCGGCCTCGCACTGGGTGGCCAGCTTGCGGGTGAAGGCCAGCGCGTAGCGGTCGATGTCCAGCCACTGGTCGAGCGGCACGGCGTCGCGGGCGATGTCGAAGTCCGCCGTGTTGGCGAGCAGGAAGCGCAGGGTGTTGCGGATGCGGCGATAGACCTCGACCACGCGGTCGAGGATTTCCTTGCTGATCGACAGTTCGCCCGAGTAGTCGGTGGACGCCACCCACAGGCGCAGGATTTCGGCGCCCATCTTCTCGGAGACTTCCTGCGGCACGATCACGTTGCCCAGCGACTTGCTCATCTTGCGGCCGTGCTGGTCCACGGTGAAGCCGTGGGTGAGCAGCGCCTTGTAGGGCGGGTGGCCGTCGATGGCGCAGCCGGTGAGCAGCGAGGAGTGGAACCAGCCGCGGTGCTGGTCCGAGCCTTCCAGGTACAGGTCGGCGCGCGGGCCCTCTGCGTGGCCGTCGTTGTGCGAGCCGCGCAGCACGTGCCAGTGGGTAGTGCCGGAATCGAACCAGACGTCCAGGGTGTCGCTGATCTTGTCGTACTGGGCGGCTTCGGCGCCGAGTAGTTCGGCGGCGTCGAGCTTGAACCAGGCTTCGATGCCTTCCTGTTCCACGCGCTGGGCCACTTCTTCCATCAGTTCGACGGTGCGTGGATGCAGTTCGCCCGTTTCCTTGTGCAGGAAGAAGGGAATCGGCACGCCCCAGTTGCGCTGGCGCGAGATGCACCAGTCCGGCCGGTTGGCGATCATGGCATGCAGGCGGGCCTGCCCCCAGGCGGGGAAGAAGCGCGTGGCCTCGACGCCGCGCAGCGCGCGTTCGCGTAGCGTGGAGCCGTCGGCGACCGTCTTGTCCATGCCGACGAACCACTGCACGGTGGCGCGGTAGATCAGCGGCGTCTTGTGGCGCCAGCAGTGCATGTAGCTGTGGGTGATTTTGGCCTCAGCGAGCAGGCTGCCGACTTCGCGCAGCTTGTCGAGGATCACCGGGCCGGCCTTCCAGATGTTCAGCCCGCCGAAGAAGGGCAGGTCGGCGGCGAAGTGGCCGTCGCCGGTCACCGGGGTGAGGAATTCGTCGCTCTGCATGCCGTTGGCGCGGCAGGACTGGAAGTCGTCCAGGCCGTAGGCAGGCGCGCTGTGCACGATGCCGGTGCCCGCGTCCAGGGTGACGTAGTCGCCCAGGAACACCGGCGACTCGCGGTCGTAGAACGGATGACGGAAGCGCACGCGGTCCAGCTCGCCGCCCTTCACCGAGGCGACGATGCGCCCGGTGAGGCCGTAGCGTTCCAGGCAGGCGGCGACCAGGTCGTGGGCGAGCAGCAGGTAGCGCTCGCCGGTATCGACCAGCGCGTAATCGAATTCCGGATGCAGGTTGAGCGCCTGGTTGGACGGGATGGTCCACGGCGTGGTGGTCCAGATCACCGCCAGCACCGGCTTGACCAGCGTGCCCACGCCGAAGAGGTCGGCCAGGCGCTCGGGTTCTGCGCAGGGGAAGCCCACGTCGATGGCCGGCGACTGCTTGTCGGCGTATTCCACCTCGGCCTCGGCCAGCGCCGAGCCGCAGTCGAAACACCAGTTCACCGGCTTCAGGCCCTTGAACACGTAGCCGGCCTTGACCATTTCCGCCAGGGCGCGGATTTCACCGGCCTCGTTGGCGAAGTTCATCGTCAGGTAGGGGTTGTCCCAGTCGCCCAGCACGCCCAGGCGGATGAACTCCTTCTTCTGGATGCCGATCTGCTCGGCGGCGTAGGCGCGGCACAACTCACGCACCTTGTCGCCCGGCAGGTTCTTGCCGTGGGTGACTTCCACCTTGTGCTCGATGGGCAGGCCGTGGCAGTCCCAGCCCGGCACGTAGGGCGCGTCGAAGCCGGCCAGCGTGCGCGAGCGTACGATGATGTCCTTGAGGATCTTGTTGAGCGCGTGGCCCAGGTGCAGGTTGCCGTTGGCGTACGGCGGGCCGTCGTGCAGCACGAACTTGGGGCGGCCGGCCGAGGCCTTGCGGATCTTCTCGTACAGCTTGTTCTGCTGCCACTGGGCGATCCAGCCCGGCTCCCGCTTGGCGAGGTCGCCGCGCATCGGGAAGGGGGTGTCGGGCAGGTTCAGGGTCTTGCGGTAGTCAGCCATGGCGGTCTTTTTTCAGCCTTGGAGTGCGGTGAGATTCGGATGGGTGGCGAGCCAGGCGCGCGCTTCGTCGGCGTCGCGGCCGATCTGCGCGGTGAGCGCGGCGAGCGATTCGAAACGGGCCTGATCGCGTTGCTTGTGCAGGAAATGCACGCGCAGGTGGGCACCGTAGCAGTCCTGCCGCCAGTCGAAAAGGTGGACTTCCAGCGTCGGGCGTCCGGCGTGGGTCACCGTGGGGCGCGCGCCGACGTTGGCGACGCCGGGGATGGGGTGTGCGGCCAGGCCTTCCACCATGACCGCGTACACGCCGGAAAGCGCCGGCTTGCGGTGCTTCATCTGTACGTTGGCGGTGGGGAAGCCGAGCTTGCGGCCGATCTTGTCGCCGTGCATCACGCGTCCGGCAATGCTGTAGGGGCGGCCGAGCAGGCGCGCGGCGCGGGCCATGTCGCCGTCGGCCAGCGCGCCGCGCACCGCGGAGCTGGACACGCGCTCGCCGTCCAGTGCCAGCGTGGGCATGGCTTCCACGCCGAAGCCGTGGCGTTCGCCGGCGCTGCGCAGCAGGGCGAAATCGCCCTGGCGGCGGGCGCCGAAGCGGAAGTCGTCGCCGATGAACAGGTGGCGCACGCCCAACCCGGCGATCAGGATGTCGTCGATGAAGGCGTCGGCGGACAGCGCGGCCAGGCGGGCGTCGAAGCGGCACAGATGCACGCGGTCCACGCCGGCGGCGGCCAGCAGCAGCAGTTTTTCGCGCAGATTGGACAGGCGGGCGGGGGCATCGGCGGGCGAGAAGAATTCGCGCGCGTGGGGCTCGAAGGTGAGCACCGTGGCCGGCAGTCCGAGCGCGCGGGCCTTGTCGACCAGCTGTCCGAGCAGGGCCTGGTGCCCCCGATGCACGCCATCGAAATTGCCGATGGTGAGTACCGAGGCAGATGTGGCGCGCGGCGGAGTCCCGCGGGAAATCTGCATAACCGCCTGATAAAAAGCGGCAATTATAGCGGCAAAGCGCCCCTCGCGGGCTTAGTCGAGCTGGGCGACCCGCGTGCGGTTGAGCGGCGGGTTCTCGGCGAAGTAGCGCCGGATGCCGCGCAGGATGGCCTCGGCCATCTTCTCCTGATAGGCGTTGTCGTTGAGGCGGCGCTCTTCCTCAGGGTTGCTGATGAAGGCTGTCTCGACCAGCACGGAGGGGATGTCCGGGGCCTTCAGCACGGCGAAGTTGGCCTGTTCCACCTCGGCCTTGTGCAGGCGGTTGATGCCGCCCAGTTCGCCGAGCACGGCGCGGCCGAGCTTCAGGCTGTCGTTGATGGTGGCGGTCTGCGAGAGGTCGAGCAGGGTGCGCGCGAGGTGGCCTTCCTGTTTGGCGAGGTTGACCCCGCCGATCAGGTCGGCGTCGTTTTCCTTCTGCGCCAGCCAGCGCGCCGCCGAACTGGTGGCACCGCGCTCGGACAGCACGAACACCGAACTGCCGCGCGCTTCCGGGCGCACGAAGGCGTCGGCGTGGATGGAGACGAACAGGTCGGCCTGCACGCGGCGCGCGCGCGCCACGCGCTGGTACAGCGGCACGAAGTAGTCGCCGTCGCGGGTGAGCACGGCGCGCATGTTGGGTTCGGCGTCGATGCGGCGCTTGAGGCGCTTGGCGATCGACAGCGTGACGTTCTTCTCGTGGCTGCCGCGCCGGCCGATGGCGCCGGGGTCCTCGCCGCCGTGGCCGGGGTCGAGCACCACGGTGAAGATGCGGTTGGCGGCTGGTTCGGCCTGCGGGCGGCGGTCGCGCGCGACCTGCTGCGGAGTCTCCTCGGCGATCTCGCCGCCCGAGGCGGCCTCCATCGGCGAGTTCTTCTCGATCAGCGCGAGCAGCGGGTCCACCGGCTGCGTCGGGTAGAGGTCGAGCACCAGGCGATGGCCGTAGTCGGCCACCGGCTGCAGGGTGAACACCTGCGGCTTCACCTCGGCCTTCAGTTCGAGCACCACGCGGACCACATCCGGGCGGTTCTGCCCGGCGCGCACCAGACGGATGTACGGATCGCTCTCGAGAATCTTGGAGGGCAGGGTCTGCAGCACGCTGTTCAGTTCCACGCCCTCCAGATCGACCACCAGGCGGTCGGGGTTCTGCAGGGTCATGTACTTGAAGCGCAGTTCGTTGCGTGCTTCCAGCGTGACACGGGTGTATTCCGGCGCCGGCCACACGCGCACCGCCATCAGGCTGGTGGTCGCTGCGTGGCCCACCGGGCTGACCAGCAGGCCGAGGGAGGCGCCGGCGAATTTCAGCAGTTCACGCCGGCTCAGCCCGGGGCGCGGGGCGCCGGGGAAGCCTGCAGGGCTTTCGCGAGTTCGGTCAGACATGTGCGTCCCGCCTCCGTGCGCGCCGTCAGCGCCGCCAGCCGGCCACTGCCGGCGTGCGCGAGAACCAGTTCGAGGTCTGGCGGGACGAGATAGGGCCTGGCCTTGTCCGGCCATTCCACCAAGCAGGCGCCCTGGCCTGCGAAGTATTCGTCCAACCCCGCATCGAGAAATTCTTCTGGTGAATTGAAGCGATAAAAATCAAAGTGATATAAGTCTAATCTAGAAACTACGTAAGGTTCAATCAAGGTGTAGGTGGGACTTTTCACATTTCCACCGTGACCGAGGGCGCGCAGCACCCCGCGCACCAGGGTGGTCTTGCCCGCGCCGAGGTCGCCCTGCAGGTAGATCACCAGCCCCGGACGCAGGCCGGCGGCCAGCGCCGCGCCCAGCGCCACGGTGTCGTCCTCGCCGTGCAAGTGCGCTTTCAGGGCGGCGCCGCTATCATCGGCGGGGTGCAAGATATCGATCATCGGACTCTCTCCGGACAGGGGCTTTCGCCGGATGCGGCGCATGCGTTGAAGCAGCGCATCGTGGCATGGGGCAGGGAACTGGGATTCGACGCCGTGGGCGTCGGCGGCGCCGAACTGGGCGAGGCGGCCGAACGCGGCCTGGCCGCGTGGCTGGCGGCCGGCCATCACGGCGAGATGGATTATATGGCGCGCCATGGCATGAAGCGCGCGCGCCCCGCCGAACTGCTGCCCGGCACCCTGCGGGTGATCAGCGCACGCATGAACTACTGGCCGGATGCCGCCGACGCCGCCGCCAATCTGGCCGATGCGGGGCGCGCCTACGTGTCGCGCTACGCGCTGGGGCGCGACTATCACAAGGTGCTGCGCAACCGCCTGCAACGGCTCGCCACGCGCATCCACGAGGAAGTGCCGCACGGCTACCGGGTGTTCGTCGACTCGGCGCCGGTGATGGAGGTGGAACTGGCCACGCGCGCGGCGCTGGGCTGGCGCGGCAAGCACACCCTGCTGCTCGATCGGCAGGCCGGCTCGTGGTTCTTCCTGGGGGAGATCTTCACCGATCTGCCGCTGCCCGAGGACGAGGCGCCCGTGCCGCACTGCGGGCGCTGCACGGCCTGTCTGGACGCCTGTCCGACCGGCGCCATCGTGGCGCCCTACGAGGTCGATGCGCGGCGCTGCATCTCCTACCTGACCATCGAACTGCACGGGCCGATTCCCGAGGCCCTGCGCCCGGCCATCGGCAACCGCATCTACGGCTGCGATGACTGCCAACTAGTCTGTCCGTGGAACCGTTTCGCGCGGCGGACGGCGGAGCCGGACTTCACGCCGCGCAACCGGCTCGACGAGGCCACGCTGGTGGAGCTGTTCGCCTGGAGCGCGGAAACCTTCGCCGAGCGCACCGCCGGCAGCGCCATCCACCGCATCGGCCACGAGCGCTGGCTGCGCAATCTGGCCGTGGCGCTGGGCAACGCGCCGACCACGCCTGCCGTGCTGGCGGCGCTGCGCGCGCGGGCGGACGACGCTTCCGCGCTGGTGCGCGAGCATGTGGCCTGGGCGTTGGCGCAACACGAAGCCGGCGGCAAGTCGTAGAATTCCGCCCTTTCTCCGGCCCGGCAGACAGACCGCGATGGACGCATCCCGCCCGATAGGGGTTTTCGATTCCGGCATCGGCGGGCTGACCGTGGTGCGCGCGCTGATGGAGCGCCTGCCGCTGGAGAGCATCGTGTATTTCGGCGACACCGCGCGGGTGCCCTACGGCCTCAAGTCGGTGGCCACCATCGAGCAATTCACCGGGCAGATCGTCGATGAGCTGATGCGCCGCCAGGTGAAGATGCTCATCGTGGCGTGCAACACCATGGCGGCGGTGGCTTCCGCGACCGTCGCCGCGCGCGCCTGTGGCGTGCCGGTGCTCGACGTGATCGAGGCGGGCGCGTTGGCCGCGGTGGAGGAGTCGCCGCGCGGGCGGGTGGGCGTGCTGGGCACGCCGACGACGATCAACAGCAATGCCTACGCGCGCCGCATCCACCGCCTGGACCCGGCGCTGCGCGTGGTTTCGCAGGCCTGCCCGCTGTTCGTGCCGCTGGTCGAGGAAGGCTGGCTGGACCACCCGGTGACCCGCCTGACCGCGCAGGAATACCTGAGGCCGGTAATGGCCGAGGACGTCGATACGCTGGTGCTGGGCTGCACCCACTATCCGCTGCTCAAGCCGCTGCTCAAGGAGGTGGCGGGCGAGGGCGTGCGGCTGGTGGATTCGGCGATCACCACGGCCGAACTGGCTGCCCGCCGGCTGGCCGAGCTGAATCTGGCCAGCACGGGTGAGTGCACGGCGGATTACCGCTTCGTGGTCACCGACGTGCCATTGCGCTTCCAGACCATCGGTGAGCGTTTCCTGGGGCGCTCGCTGGGCAGCGTCGAACGGCTGGAGTGGTAGCCCGGGGCTACCTGCCGCGTCATTGCGGGCCGGTGGCCACCGGGCGCGCCGGGTCGGCGCACCATTCGCTCCACGAGCCTGGGTACAGGCGCGAACCGCTCAGCCCGGCGACTTCCATGGACAACTGGTTGTGGCAGGCGGTGACGCCCGAGCCGCACTGATTGACCACCTTGCGCGGATCGTGGCCGCGCAGCGCGGCGGTGAACTCCTCGCGCAGCACGGCGGCCGGCTTGAAGCAGCCGTTGGCGTCCAGGTTGTCCTTGAAGAAGCGGTTGAACGCGCCGGGAATGTGCCCGCCCACGGGATCGAGGTTTTCGTTTTCGCCACGGAAGCGGTCCGGGCTGCGCGCATCGAGGATCACCATGCGATCGGGCTGGCCGAGATGGCGCTCGACATAGGTGGCATCCACGCCGCCCGGCTGCGGCTCCGCCCGGAACGGCACGCTGCGCCTGGGTGGCTCTTCCGTGCTGAGTACCCCGGCGGCCGCGCACCAGGCCTGGAAGCCGCCGTCGAGCACGGCCACGCGGCTATGGCCCAGCCAGCGCAGCAGCCACCACAGGCGCGCGGCGAACATGCCGCCGGCGTCGTCATAGGCCACCACCTGGGTGTGCGGGCCGATGCCGCATTCACCCAGGCGCTGCGCCAGGCGTTGCGGGTCGGGCAGCGGATGGCGGCCGTTGGTGCCGGTGCGCGGGCCGGAGAGATCGTCGTCGAGGTGCAGGAAGCAGGCGCCCGGCAGGTGGCCGCGCGCGTAGGCCTCGCGCCCGAAGGCCGGATTGGCCAGATCGTGGCGGCAGTCGACCAGGCACCAGTCCGGCTCGTTCAGGTGGCGGGCCAGGTCGTCGGCGCCGATCAGCGTGGTGAAGGCCGCGGTGCTCACTGCGCGGCTTCCTCCGCTGCGTCCAGCCAGGCGCGGGCTTCGGCTTCCTCGGGGAAGACCAGCACGTCGGCGTCGACGAAGAGCTGGGTGATCCAGGCGCTCCAGGCCAGCCACTGGTCGTCGGTGAGTACCGCGATGCGGCCGAAGTCGTGGGCATGACGGCGGGAGAACTGGATCTCCTCCCAGGCCACGTCGACGGTGAAGCCGGTCATCTGGCGCAGATCGAAGAGCAGGTTCACGCGGCCCTCGAACTTGATCTTGTAATTGACCAGTTCTTCGAATTCCTTGTAGTCGGCCAGTTCGAATTCGCCGAATACGGCAACGGCGACGAGGTTGGGGCCGTGGTCGATGGTGATCATGGCTTCCTCCGGGGTTTTTGTGGATTGTGCGGACTACTATATCCCCCGGCGCCTGGGGCTTCAATTGTCGTACCCGGTGCGGATGGGCATCCACGCTCATGGACGGGTGTTCGACACGGCGTCGACAAGCACACCACGGGCCTCAGCCGGCGTGCCGGCGCCTTGCAACGCTGCGCGCAAAGCGGCATCGGCGAACAGCTGGGCCAGCGTGGACAGCATGTGCAGATGGGTTTCGTTGGCCTGCTCGGGAACCAGCAGGACGAACAGCAGCGAGACCGGCTGGCCGTCCGGGGCGTCGAACGGCAGCGGCGTGCGCAGGCGCACAAAGGCGCCGGTGGCCTCGCGCAGCCCCTTGACGCGGCCGTGGGGGATGGCGATGCCCTGCCCGAGAGCCGTGGAGCCGAGGCGTTCACG
Source organism: Pseudothauera nasutitermitis (assembly GCF_004801295.1). Classification (GTDB taxonomy): domain Bacteria; phylum Pseudomonadota; class Gammaproteobacteria; order Burkholderiales; family Rhodocyclaceae; genus Pseudothauera; species Pseudothauera nasutitermitis. Next base: position 193,643 of record NZ_SSOC01000007.1, on the reverse strand, counting down.
TGCGAACAGGGAGTCAAATACCGGTCCGCGGGCAATGCCCTGGTGTTCTTCGAACAGCCGGCCGATCTGTTCGAAAAGCTGTTTCCGGCTGCTCGCCTCGGTGTCCAGGACGACGTGGGCAAGCGGAAGAATGGATTCAATTGGATTCATGCGGTGTTGTCTGTTGGCGAAGGTGGGCGAGGTCCGGCCGGGCGCCGGGAATGTGTGGCGGCGCCGCGCCGGGAGCGGCGCCGCCTGCGGGCTGCGGTTCAGCCGGTGGTCCGGGTATGGGCGGCGGCCTGCCCGGCGCGCTCGATGCGCTTGCGGCGCGCATCCCAGACCTGTTTGCCGGCGATCAGGAATCCCAGGGCGAGGAAGCCGCCCGGGGGCAGCACCATCAGCAGGAAGCCTTTGTAGTCCGGTACCAGGGTGAGTTCCAGGAAGCGGAACGGTTCGCCGAGCATCAGGCTGGCGCCGGCGAACAGCGTGCCGCTGCCCAGCATTTCGCGGATCCCGCCCATCAGCACCAGCGCCAGGGTGAAACCCAGCCCCATCGCCAGTCCATCGACGGCGGAGGAGGTAAGCGGGTTCTTCGATGCGAAGGATTCGGCACGGCCGAGTACCGCGCAGTTGACCACGATCAGCGCGATGAACAGGCCGAGCGATTTGTGCAGTTCATGCAGGTAGGCGTTCAGCAGCATGTCCACCAGCGTCACCAGGGAGGCGATCAGGATGACGAACACTGGAATGCGCACGCTGTCGCTGATCCAGCGGCGCAGCAGGGCCACCAGGCTGTTGGAGACGATCAGCACGGCGGTGGTCGCCAGCCCCATCGCCAGTCCGTTGGTGGCCGAGCCGGTGACCGCAAGCGTGGGGCAGAGCGCGAGCATCTGTACCAGTACGACGTTCTGTCCCCAGATGCCCTCGCGCAGCAGTCGGGTGTAGCGGTTGTTTTCCTTAGGGGGTATGGCGCCAGTGTCCTGGCTGGTTGAGGCCAGCGGGACCGCGTCGTCCTTGAGCGCGTTCTCTGTCATGGCGAGTTCTCTCCGGAATGAGTGCGGCCACGCTGTTGGCCCGGCCGTGAGGGATGATCCAAACCTGGGTTGCATTCGGGAGGGGCGATGGCACGAGCGCGCCTCGCCCGTCGCATTCAAGGCGGGTGCAGGAAGAACGAACGGATGCGGCAGGGGCTGAGAGGTACGCCGGGAGGGCGCGAGGCGGCCCGCCGCACGGATCGGGCGGAGCGGAAGGCCTGGGAAGGGCAGGGCCTGTTGCCCGGACGGAATCCAGGCGTGGGGAGGTCGATGAAGTGTCGGTCCACGGCGCATGCGCTGTGGCGGCGGCCCGACCGACACGAAAACCTCCCGAGCCGCAGGATGCGGCTCGAAACCCTGACGCGCAGCCTACGCCAGCATGGCGGGCCTGTCTAGATACCCTTGCTGGCGGAAGTGTTTTGTGCGCTCCCGCCGGACCGTGTGGCCAGCCCGGTCAGCACGCCGCTGGCGATGATCAGCGCGATGGCAACCCAGCCTGTCGGGGATAGGTGCTCATCCCAGAAAAGTATGCCGAACAGGCTGGCGAAGATCACCGTGGTGTAGGACAGGCTGGCGGAGACGATGGTGCGTCCGTAGCGATAGGCCCGCGTCATGGCCAGTTGCGCGATCGTGCCGAACAGGCCGATGCCGGCCAGGATCAGCGCGCCGCGCCCGTCGATGGCGTGGAAACCGCCCGATGCGAGCAGCCAGGGCAGCCCGAGCAGCGAGGTGGCGGCGGAAAACCAGAACACCGTGCGGGCTTCCGGCTCTCCGCCGCGCCCCAGTTCGCGCACGCTGACGTAGGCCAGGCTGGCCAGCATGCCGGCGGCCAGGCCGACCGCGGCGCCGGACCACTGGTCGGCCTGCAGGGTCGGGCGCAGCAGCAGCACGATGCCGGCAAAGCCGATGCCCAGCGACAACAGGGCCGGCCAGCGCAGGCGTTCGCGGAACCACAGCGCGAGCAGCAGGGCAATGAAGATCGGTGAGGTATAGCTGAGGGTGGCGGCGGTGGCCAGCGGCAGCAGGCCGATGGCGGCGAAGTAGCACAGCAGCGCCAAGGCGCCCGACAGCGAGCGCGACACTTGCAGGCGCCACAGCGGGGTGCCCAGCGGCATGCCGCTCAGGCGCGCGAACGGCACGGTCAGCAGCAGGCCGGCGAAGCCGCGCCAGAACACCATTTCTCCGGCGGAGAACGTGTCGCTGCCCAGCTTCACGCACACGCCCATGCAGGCGAACAGCAGGCTGGCGACGATCATCCAGAGTGAAGGCATGGCGGGGTACGGGCGGCAAAGGGGCGATCATAGCCCGTTGCGTGCCGCGCAACCGCCGCGATGGAGCCGGTGCGCCGTACGCGGTAAGCTGAACACATCAGGCGATGAAGGTAGGGGAGGCGCGCGCATGGCTTATCTGCTGGCCCTGGACCAGGGCACCACCAGTTCCCGCGCAGTGGTGTTCGATGCCGACGGCAAGGTGTGCGGCGTGGCGCAGCGCGAGTTCACCCAGCACTATCCGCGGCCCGGCTGGGTGGAGCACGACGCCCGGGAAATCCTCGATACCCAGCTGCTGTGTGCCCGCGAGGCGCTCGCGCTGGCTGGCGTGGCAGCTGGCCAGCTGGCCGCGCTGGGCATCGCCAACCAGCGCGAGACCACCATCCTGTGGGAACGCGCCAGCGGCCGTGCGCTGGGGCCGGCCATCGTCTGGCAGGATCGCCGCACCGCCGCCGAGTGCGAACGCTTGCGCGCCGAAGGGCTGGCGGAGGTGGTGCGCGCGAAGACCGGGCTGGAGCTCGATCCGTACTTTTCCGCCACCAAGCTCGCCTGGCTGCTCGATCACATTCCCGGTGCGCGCCTGCGCGCGGAAGCCGGCGAACTGGCCTTCGGCACCGTGGACAGCTGGCTGGTCTGGCACCTGAGCGGCGGCCGGCTGCATGTCACCGACCCCGGCAATGCCTCGCGCACCCTGCTGTACAACCTGCGCGACGGTGTCTGGGACGCCGAACTGTGCGCTGCGTTGCGCATTCCGCCAGCGCTGCTGCCGCGCGTGGTGGACAGCATCGGTGTGTGCGGCGAGAGCGACCCCGCGGTGCTCGGCGCGGCCGTGCCCATCGCCGGCATCGGCGGCGACCAGCAGGCGGCCACCTTCGGGCAGGCCTGCTTTGCGCCAGGCATGGCCAAGAACACCTACGGCACCGGCTGCTTCCTGTTGATGAACACCGGCGAGCGCCCGGTGCCTTCGCGCCACCGCCTGTTGAGCACGGTGGGCTGGCGCGGCCGGGGGCTGTCCGCCTACGCATTGGAGGGCAGCATCTTCATGGGCGGCGCCATCGTGCAGTGGCTGCGCGACGGTCTCGGGCTGATCCGCAGTTCGGCGGAGGTCGAGGCGCTCGCCGCCAGCGTGCCGGACAGCGCCGGGGTGGTGCTGGTGCCGGCGTTCACCGGGCTGGGCGCGCCGTGGTGGGATTCCTGGGCGCGCGGCACGCTGTTCGGCCTGACGCGCGGCAGTGGCGCTGCGCACATCGCCCGCGCCGCGCTGGAGGCCATCGCCCTGCAGACCGTCGATCTGGTCGACGCGATGCGTGCCGACGGCGCAGCGGAACTGGTCGAACTGCGTGTGGATGGCGGTGCGGCGGCCAACGACCTGCTGATGCAGATCCAGGCCGATCTGCTCGGCGTGCCGGTGGTGCGCCCGCGCCTGCTGGAGACCACGGCGCTGGGGGCGGCCTATCTGGCTGGCCTGGGGGTGGGCGTGTGGTCCGGTACCGATGAACTGGCCGCGCGCTGGCATGCCGAACGGCGCTTCGAGCCGAACCTGGGCGATGCTGCCCGCAGCGCCTTGCGCGCCCGCTGGGCGCGCGCGGTGGAGCGCACACGCGGCTGGGCGGCCGAGGACGAGGCATGAGCGCCGGCGCGGCAGGCGCGCAGGGCCTGGCGCGCAACGCGTTGCTGGCGCGGCTGGAGGAGCCGCGCACCTGGGACGTGCTGGTGATCGGCGGCGGCGCCACCGGGCTGGGCTGCGCGGTGGACGCGGCCGCGCGCGGCTATTCCACCTTGCTGCTGGAGGCGCACGATTTCGCCAAGGGCACCAGTTCGCGCGCCACCAAGCTGATCCACGGCGGGGTGCGCTACCTTGCGCAAGGCAACCTGCCCCTGGTGCGCGAGGCGCTCGCCGAACGTGCGCTGCTGCTTGCCAACGCGCCGCATCTGGTACATGCGCAGCGCTTCGTGGTGCCGGCCTACCGGATCTGGGATCAGCCTGTGCTCGGCGCCGGCCTGGCGGCCTACGACCTGCTGGCGGGCGCGCATGGCATCGGCCGCGCGCGCGTGCTTGATGCGGCGCGCACCCTGGCCGCGTTGCCCAATGTGCGGCCGCGCGGATTGCGCGGCGGCGTGGCGTACTGGGACGCCCGCTTCGACGATGCACGGCTGGCAGTGAGCCTGATGCGCACGTTGTTCGATCTGGGCGGCCTGGCGTTGAACCACATGCCGGTCAAGGGACTGGTGATGCAGGCCGGCAAGGTGGCCGGCGTGCAGGCGCAGGATGGCGAACGCGGCACCGCCTACCGGGTGGCGGCGCGTGTGGTGATCAACGCCACCGGGGTGTGGGCGGACGAGGCGCGGCATTGGGAGCGCCCGTTCGCGCCGGTCCTGCTGCGCCCCAGTCAGGGTGTGCATCTGGTGGTGGGGCGGGATTATCTGCCCGGCGAGGACGCTTTGCTGGTGCCGCGCACCGAGGATGGGCGGGTGCTGTTCGCCATTCCCTGGCAGGGCCGGGTGCTGCTCGGCACCACCGATACCGCGCGGCCGGATGCGCCGCTGGAGCCGCGCCCGCTGGAGGGCGAGGTGGACTTCATCCTGCGCACCGCCGCGCGCTATCTGGCCCGCGCGCCAACCCGCGCGGAGGTGTCCAGCGTGTTCGTCGGCCTGCGTCCGCTGGTCGGCGCGGGCAATGCCTCGCCCACGCGCGGGCTGTCGCGCGAACATCTGATCGAGGTTTCGCCCGGCGGCCTGGTCAGCATCGTCGGCGGCAAATGGACCACCTACCGCCGCATGGGCGCAGATGCGGTGGATAGCGCGCGCTCGGTGGCCAGGCTGCCGGCGCGCGCATCCGATACCGCCGCACTGCGTCTGCACGGCGCGGCGCAGGGCGAGGACCCGTATGGCAGCGACCGCGAGCAGGTGGAGGCGCTGCCGGGGGCCGGCCGCGCGATCTGGGCCGGCCTGACGTTGAGCGAGGCGGAGGTGCGCTACGCGGCGCGCTGGGAACTGGCGCGCACGGTGGAGGATGTGCTGGCGCGCCGCCACCGCGCGCTGTTCATCGACGCCGCGCTGGCCGCCGCGGCCGCGCCGCGCGTGGCGGCGATCCTGGCCGAGGAACTGGGCCGCGATGCGGGCTGGGCGCAGGGGCAGGTGGCGGCCTTCCGTGCGCTGGCGGCCGGCTATCTGCCCGGTTCTCCACGCGGATCGTAAACGGGGTTCTCAACCGCGTGCCTGGCGTGGCAGGGTCACGGTGGCCTGCAGGCCGCCTTGCGGATGGTTGGCCAGGGCGACGTCGCCACCCTGGGCGCGCAGCAGGTTGCGCGCGATGGCCAGCCCCAGGCCGGTGCCGCCGGTTTCGCGGTTGCGCGAAGCCTCGGTACGGTAGAAGGGTTCGAAGACCTTTTCCAGTTCTTCCGGCGGCAGGCCGGGGCCATGATCGCGCACGCGCAGGTGGATGTTCGAAGCGTCTTCGCTGAGGTTGATCTCCACCCGTTCGCCGAACTTAACCCCGTTTTCGAGCAGATTCCACAGTGCGCGGCGCAAGGCGCCCGGGCGCGCGGGGCAGGGGGCGGTGGCCTGCCCGTGCACGCGCACGGTCCACCCCATGTCGGCCGCGTCGTCGCACAGCGCTTCCAGCAGGCCATTGAGATCCACCGGCTGTGCCGGCGTAGCGTCGTCCATGCTGCGGGCGTAGTCCAGGCCTTCGCGCACCAGCGCCTGCATGGCGTCCAGATCGGACTGGAAGCGCGCGCGCAGATTGTCGTCGTCGAGCAGTTCGGCGCGCAGGCGCAGGCGGGTGATCGGCGTCTGCAGATCGTGCGAGATGGCCGCGAGAATGCGCGTGCGCTCGGCGACGTGCTCGCGCACGCGCGACTGCATCTGGTTGAACGCGGCGGCGGCCTGGGCGACCTCGGTGGGGCCGCGCGGGTCGAGCGGCGGCGCGCGTTCGGGTTCCTCGCCCAGCCGGCGGGCGGCCTCGGCCATGCGCGACAGCGGGCGGGTGGCGATGCGCACGGCCAGCCAGGTGAGCAGCAGCACGCCGCCGACCAGCGCGGCCAACGCGGCGAGCAGGCGGCCGGGCGGCGGCGCGGGCAGTTCCGGAGCGGGGGGCAGATTGGGCAGGCGTACCGCCAGCGGGCTGCCGTCCGCCAGGTTGACGCGCGCGAGCAGCACGCCGTGCGGGCCGTCACCGCGCGGATGGAGGTACAGCGCGGCCGCGCGTTCCGGCATGGCCGCGCGCAGCGCCGGCAGCAGGGGGTGATTGAGCGGCGCGGGGCGGACATGATCGGGCAGCGGGCGCAGGGTCAGGCGCAGGCGGCGCCGGCCCAGTTCGTCGATCCAGCGTTCGCGTTCGCGCGGGGCGAGACGGTCGAGCACTTCGGCGGTGGCGGCGATTTCCTGCGCGATACCTTCGAACAGCGCATCGCGACCGACGCGGTCGCGCTCGCCGATGAACAGCGCCAGGCTGACCGCCAGCACCAGCGCGATGCCGATCAGCCAGATCAGCATCAGGCGCGCGAACAGGCTGCGCGGCCAGGGCAGGCGCAGCCTCATCGTGCGGCTCCACCCTGACCGACCGGGGTGACCTCGCTGGCCAGCACATAGCCTTCGTTGCGTACGGTCTTGATGATCGCTGGTTCGCGCGCGTTGTCGCCCAGGCGCTGGCGCAGGCGGCTGACCAGCAGGTCGATGGAACGGTCGAACACGTCGGCCTCGCGGCCCTGGGTGAGTTCCATCAATTGGTCGCGGCTGAGCACGCGCTGCGGATGGGCGAGGAACACGCCGAGCATGCGGTACTCCGCGCCGGACAGCGGCACCACGGTGCCCGCGCCGTCGAGCAGATGGCGGTTCACCGTGTCCAGCCGCCACTGGGCGAAATGCAGCTCGCGCGCGTTGGCCGGCGGCGCGGCATCCAGATTGGGCGGCAGGGCGCGCGCGCGGCGCAGGATGGCGCGGATGCGCGCGTACAGTTCGCGCGGCACGAAAGGCTTGGCAAGGTAGTCGTCGGCGCCCATCTCCAGGCCGACGATGCGGTCCATGTCCTCGCCGCGCGCGGTCAGCATCAGGATGGGCGTGTTGGCCTGCGGGCCGCCGGCCGCGCGCAGGTTGCGGCACAGGGTCAGGCCGTCCTCGCCGGGCATCATCAGGTCGAGCACGATCAGGTCGACGCGGTGGCGCTCCAGCGCGCTCTTCATCTCGCGCCCGTCGGCGGCGGTGGTGCAGCGCAGGCCCTGCTTTTCCAGGTAGTCGGCGAGCAGGCCGCGGATTTCGCGGTCGTCATCGACGATCAGCACGTGGTCTTGCGAATTGCTCATGGCGTTTCTCCTTGGCCCGCATCTTAAGCGTTCGGACCTGCAGCTTTGTATCCCAGCGTATCTGTACCGGGCTGCGAGACATCAGGCTGCAAAGCGGGTGGTTGCGGACAAATGCGGCTTACATCGCGCTGGTGTAATGGCCCCGTCGCCCACGGAGTCGGGCGCAGCGAACCACAACCGAGACAAGGAGCACAACATGAAGACCTGGATCAAACCCGCGATTGCCGCCACCGTCATTGCCGTCCATGGCGTCTGGGTGACCGGCGCGTTCGCGCAGGACAGCGAGCGCGGCCCGCGCGGCGACAAGCCTGGCGTCCATCGCATGGCCCCGGAACGCTTCGCCGAGCATGCCGAACTGCGCCTGGCCCGTCTGGAGCTGGCCCTGGCACTGACCGCCCAGCAGCAACCGGCCTGGAACGAGTTCAAGAGCGCGCTCAACGCGCGTACCGCCCGCGCCGCTGAGGAATTCGGCCAGCGCGCGAAGCAGGAGGCGCCGAAGACCGCCGTCGAGCGTCTGCAGCGCCAGGAAGAGGCTGGCAAGCTGCGCCTGGCCGAACTGGGCGAAACCCGCAAGGCGGTCGAGCGCTTCTACGCGCAGCTGTCCGATGCGCAGAAGAAGGTTTTCGACGCCGATTTCGGTCCGCGAGCGCGCGATGGGCATCGCATGGGGCCGCGCGACGGTGGCCGCAAGGCCCCGGGGCGCTGCTGAGCACTCCCTTTCGGAAAGACAACGGGCCACCGCATGCGGTGGCCCGTTTGTTTGCGCCGCGCCGGATGGCGCGACGCGGAGTCGGGATTCGACTCAGTGGAACTGCTCTTCCTCGGTGGAGCCGGTGAGCGCCTTCACGCTGGAGGAGCCGCCCTGGATCACCGTGGTGACGTCGTCGAAGTAGCCGGCGCCGACTTCCTGCTGATGCGACACGAAGGTGTAGCCCTGTTCGCGCGCCTTGAATTCCGGCTCCTGGACCATTTCCACGTAGTGCTTCATGCCTTCGCCGCGGGCATAGGCGTGGGCAAACTGGAAGGTGTTGAACCAATTCACGTGGATGCCCGCCAGGGTGATGAACTGGTACTTGTAGCCCAGCGCGGAGAGTTCGTCCTGGAACTTGGCGATGGTCTTGTCATCCAGGTTCTTCTTCCAGTTGAACGACGGCGAGCAGTTGTAGGACAGCAGCTTGCCGGGGCTGGTGGCATGCACGGCCTGGGCGAACTCGCGGGCGAAGCCCAAGTCCGGGGTGCCGGTTTCGCACCACACCAGATCGGCGTACGGGGCGTAGGCCACGCCGCGGCTGATGGCCTGCTCCAGACCGTTCTTGACGCGGTAGAAGCCTTCCTGCGTGCGTTCGCCGGTGAGGAAGGGTTTGTCGTTGGCGTCGTGGTCCGAGGTGATCAGATTGGCGGCCTCGGCATCGGTGCGGGCGAGGATCAGCGTGGGCACGCCCATCACGTCGGCGGCGAAGCGTGCGGCCAGCAGCTTCTCGACGGCTTCCTGGGTCGGCACGAGCACCTTGCCGCCCATGTGGCCACACTTCTTCACCGCGGCGAGCTGGTCTTCGAAGTGCACCCCGGCGGCGCCGGCGGCGATCATGTTCTTCATCAGTTCGAAGGCGTTCAGCACGCCGCCGAAGCCGGCTTCGGCATCCGCAACGATGGGCAGGAAGTAGTCGACGAATTCCTTGTCGCCCGGGTTGATGCCGCGCGACCACTGGATTTCGTCGGCGCGCTTGAAAGTGTTGTTGATGCGGCGGACCATGGTCGGCACCGAGTCGTAGGCGTACAGCGACTGGTCCGGGTACATGGTTTCGGAGGTGTTGCCGTCGGCGGCGACCTGCCAGCCGGACAGATACACGGCTTCCAGGCCGGCCTTGGCCTGCTGCATGGCCTGGCCGGCGGTGATCGCGCCGAAGGCATTCACGTAGCCCTTCTTGGCGCCGCCATTGACCTTCTCCCACAGCACCTTGGCGCCGCGCTGGGCCAGGGTGTATTCCGGCTGCAGGCTGCCGCGCAGGCGGACGACGTCGGCGGCGGCGTAGCCGCGCTTGACGTTCTTCCAGCGGGGGTTTTCGGCCCAGTCTTTTTCGAGGGCGGCGATTTGCTGTTCGCGGGTCAGGGTCATGATGCTTCCTTCTTTCAGTGTTGGTGTACGAGGGCGGCCCAGTTCACCGGGCGCCGGACCCACCGGGCTGAACGGTTCCGCTGCCGTGTCGGCGAGGGCGGAAAAGTGCGCCGGACGTGAAGAAGTATAGGGAGCATCCTGCAGGGCAGCAATATGTCTTATATAAGATATAAGAAAAAATTTTCTTCAAATCAAACAACGTATTAAAAATTTTGTTTTGGGATGTGAAATTAAAATTGGCCTGGTGAAATGGAAAGTGGCCTGTGCATGCTGCATGCGCACATGGGCGGATACAGCGGCACCTTCGACCCGTGGCCGTCAACATGGCAAGGCCGCCCATCGCACGGAGGCGGCGGGCGGCCTTGCCGGAGGGGCCGCGGCGTGGCGGCTCGGGGGCTTCAGAGCAGTGCGGTGGGGGAGACGATCACGCCGTCTTCGTCGGCGTACACGAACTGGCCGGGCGTGAAGGTGACGCCGCCGAAGTGCACCGGTACGTCGGCATCGCCGATGTCACGCTTGACCGTCTTGCAGGGGTGGGTGCCGAGCGCGAACACGCCGATGTCCATGCCGCCGATGGCGCGCGCATCACGAATGCAGCCATACACCAGAACGCCGGCCCAGCCGTTGGCGACCCCGAGTTCGGCGAGCTGGTCGCCGACCAGCGCGCAGCGCAGCGAGCCGCCACCGTCGATGACCAGGACGTGTCCGTTGCCGGGAGAGGCGAGCGCCTTGCGCACCAGCGAGTTGTCCTCGAACAGTTTCAGCGTGCGGATCGGCCCGCCGAACGCGCGGCGTCCGCCAAAGCTGCGGAACATCGGGGTGGCGACGCTGACCCGGTCGCCATGTTCGTCGCACAGATCTGCGGTATGAATATCCATGAGGCGCTCCTTGCCGAGAGATTCGCGATGACCGGACGATCATAAACGAGCGCGGCATGCCGGGCCATGTCTGCGGGACGGGTGGAAAGCAAAACGGCCACGGCTCCCGCGCGGGGCCGTGGCCGGAAGGAGAGGCCGGAATCAGACCGTGGCGGCTTCGGTCTCGTCGAACACCAGCTTGACTTTGTCCTGCTCGTCGAGGTCGATGGTGACCTTGCCGCCACCGACCAGACGGCCGAACAGCAACTCGTCGGCGAGCGCGGCGCGGATGGTGTCCTGGATCAGGCGCGCCATCGGGCGGGCACCCATCAGCGGGTCGAAGCCGTTCTCGGCCAGCCAGGTCTTGAGATCGTCGGTGAAGTGGGCCTCCACCTTCTTCTCGTGCAACTGGGCCTCGAGTTCGATGAGGAACTTGTCGACCACGCGCAGGATGATCTCGTTGTCCAGCGCCTTGAACGAGATGGTGGCGTCCAGCCGGTTGCGGAACTCCGGCGAGAACATGCGCTTGATCTCGGCCATCTCGTCACCTACCTCGCGTTTCGCGGAGAAGCCGATCACCGACTTCTGCATGGCCTCCGCGCCCGCGTTAGTGGTCATGATGACGATCACGTTGCGGAAGTCCGCCTGCCGGCCGTTGTTGTCGGTCAGCGTGCCGTGGTCCATGACCTGCAGCAGGATGTTGTAGATGTCCGGATGCGCCTTCTCGATCTCGTCGAGCAGCAGCACGCAATGCGGCTTCTTGGTGATCGCCTCGGTGAGCAGGCCGCCCTGGTCGAAGCCGACGTAGCCCGGCGGCGCGCCGATCAGCCGGCTGACCGCGTGGCGTTCCATGTACTCGGACATGTCGAAGCGCACCAGCTCGATGCCCAGGGTGTAGGCGAGCTGGCGGGCGACCTCGGTCTTGCCCACCCCGGTGGGGCCGGAGAATAGGAAGGAGCCGATCGGCTTGTTCGGGTTGCCCAGGCCGGAGCGCGACATCTTGATCGCCTTGGCCAGCGCCTCGATGGCCGCGTCCTGGCCGAACACCACGTTCTTCAGGTCGCGGTCGAGCGTCTTCAGCGCGGCGCGGTCGTCGTTGGACACGGTGCGCGGCGGAATGCGCGCGATCTTGGCGACGATCTCCTCGATCTCGTTCTTGCCGATGGTCTTCTTCTGCTTGGACTTCGGCAGAATGCGCTGCGCCGCGCCGGCCTCGTCGATGACGTCGATGGCCTTGTCCGGCAGGTGGCGGTCATTGATGTACTTGGCCGCCAGCTCCGCCGCGCTCGACAGCGCGGAAGCCGAATACTTGATGCCGTGATGCTCCTCGAAGCGGCTCTTCAGCCCCTTGAGGATCTCCACGGTTTCGGCCACGCTGGGCTCGACCACGTCGATCTTCTGGAAGCGCCGCGACAGCGCGTGATCCTTCTCGAAGATCTGCCGGTACTCGGTATAGGTGGTCGCGCCGATGCACTTCAACTGGCCGGACGACAGCGCCGGCTTGAGCAGGTTGGAGGCATCCAGCGTACCGCCCGAAGCGGCGCCCGCGCCGATCAGCGTGTGGATTTCGTCGATGAACAGAATGGCGCCCTGGTGCTCGACCAGTTGCTTCAGCACCGCCTTCAGGCGCTGCTCGAAGTCGCCGCGATATTTGGTGCCGGCCAGCAGTGCGCCCATGTCGAGGGCGTACACCTGGGCGTTCTCCAGCACTTCCGGCACGCGCCCTTCGACGATGCGGCGCGCCAGCCCTTCGGCGATGGCGGTCTTGCCCACGCCGGCCTCGCCGACCAGCAGCGGATTGTTCTTGCGCCGGCGGCACAGGGTCTGGATGACGCGCTCGACTTCCTTCTCGCGGCCGATCAGCGGGTCGATCTTGCCCACCAGCGCCTGCTGGTTGAGGTTCTGCGTGTAGTTCTCCAGGGCGCCGCCGGAGGACTGGCTTTCCTGCTCCTGTTCGCCCGCTTCCGCTTCGCCCCGGTTCGGTGCGCCCGCACCCTGCTGGGGCGTCTTGGCGATGCCGTGGGAGATGAAATTCACCACGTCCAGCCGCGAGATGTTCTGGCGCTGGAGGAAATACACCGCGTGCGAATCCTTCTCGCCGAAGATCGCCACCAGCACGTTGGCGCCGGTGACCTCCTTCTTGCCGGAGGACTGCACGTGCAGGATCGCGCGCTGGATGACCCGCTGGAAACCGAGCGTGGGCTGCGTGTCGATTTCCTCGCTGCCTTCGACCTTGGGCGTGTGCTCGTTGATGAAGTTGGTCAACTCGCGGCGCAACTCCTCGATGTTGGCGTTGCATGCGCGCAGCACTTCCGCGGCGGAAGGATTGTCGAGCAGGGCGAGCAGCAGATGCTCCACGGTGATGAACTCGTGGCGCTTCTGGCGGGCCTCGACAAAGGCCATGTGCAGGCTGACTTCAAGCTCTTGCGCGATCATTCAGTTTTCCTCCATCACGCACGCCAGCGGGTGCTGGTGTTGCCTTGCATAGGCGACGACCTGTTCCACCTTGGTCGAGGCGATGTCTCTCGGGAAGACGCCGCATACCCCCATGCCTTCTCTGTGGACTTGGAGCATGACCCGCGTGGCACGTTCGCGGTCCATACCGAAAAATTTCTGCAGCACGACGACGACGAAATCCATCGGCGTGAAGTCGTCGTTGAGCAGCAACACCTTGTATAACGGCGGAGGCTTGGTGCGTGTGCGCTCCGCTTCGAGTAGAGACTCGTCCTGCTTGTGCGTGGCCATGAGACCCATTCTAATCAAGTCGAAGCAGAGTGCAACAACGCCGCCGGCCGGGTTTTCAGCCGCTTGTCGTGCCGAAATACAACAGTTCCGGAGCCGCCCGCGGATGCCGGCTTCAGTCGGTAAATGCGGACGTTTCCCCGGACTGCAAGCCATTCCCGTGCCAAGGGTGGTCGGGCTGGCGGCGCGCAGGCGTGCGTATGCCACACCTGGCAGGGAATGATGAGTGGAATACGGGGGAAAGTGCTTGACGCTATGCCGCCAGTTGCGTAAAAGCACTTTCGTATGTCGTGCAAAGAGCAACGCGCCGGCTCTTTCCGCCGGGCCGCCAGGGCGGTCGGGAGGAAGGGGCGCGTCGGATTATCCGCTGCGGCAGTGCCGGTTCCGCTTCCTTCGCATCGACATGCTCGCCGGGTTTTCCGGCCCGTTTTGTGCACACTTGAAGGATCTACGCAATATGGCAACTGGCACTGTTAAATGGTTCAACGACGCCAAGGGGTTCGGCTTCATCACCCCGGATGATGGTAGCGAAGACCTCTTCGCGCACTTTTCGGCGATCAACATGGGTGGCTTCAAGACCCTGAAGGAAGGCGAAAAGGTGAGCTTCGAAGTCACGCAGGGCCCGAAGGGCAAGCAGGCGTCGAACATCCAGCGGGCCTAAGACCCGCCGCGGAGGGCCGTACCGCAGCCAGCCAGTTGTCGAGTACGGTTTCCAAAGACAAGAGGCCGTCGGTTTTCCGACGGCCTCTTGCTTTCTGGAGCGAGTGCCCCGTGTGTGGGGCGGACCGGCTACTTCAGCTTGATTTCCTTGTACAGGACGTGCTTGCGCGCGACCGGATCGTACTTCTTGAACTCGAGCTTCTGCGGGGTGGTGCGCTTGTTCTTCGAGGTGGTGTAGAAATGACCGGTGCCGGCGGTGGATTCCAGCTTGATCTTTTCGCGAATGCCTTTTGCCATGATGCTCTCCGTTCAGTGCGCGGCGTGTCCGAGGGCGTCCTCAGACCTTCTCGCCGCGGGCGCGAAGCTCGGCAACGACTTCGTCGATGCCCTTCTTGTCAATGGTGCGCAGACCGGCGTTGGAAACGCGCAGGCTGATCCAGCGGTTCTCGGCCTCGCTCCAGAACCGGCGGTTCTGCAGGTTGGGGAGGAAACGGCGCTTGGTTTTGTTGTTGGCGTGGGAAACATGATTTCCCACCATCGGTGCTTTACCGGTCACTTGGCAGACGCGAGCCATACGATGCTCCAGGGAATTCGGATTGCGAAAAGCCCTGGAGAATACTCCATCAATGAGGGGTTGCGCAAGTGCCTGATTGATCGAAGGCTGCTGTCCGCGTGCCCGGCGGCCTACAGCAGGCCGCGTTCGGCGAAGGATAGCGGTGTCGCGTGCGCGGTGACCACGAAATGGTCCAGCACGCGCACCTCCACCAGCGCCAGGGCGGCCTTGAGTTCGCGGGTGAGGCGTTCGTCGGCCGGGCTGGGTTCGGCCACGCCGGACGGGTGGTTGTGGGCAAGGATGACCGCAGCCGCATTGTGCGCCAGGGCGAGTTTGACGACTTCGCGCGGATGCACGCTGGTATGCGTCAGCGTGCCGCGGAAGAGCTCGACCGCATCGATGAGCTGGTTGCGCGTGTCGAGCAGCAAGACCGTGAACACTTCATGCGGCAGGGTGCCCAGGCGCAGACGCAGCCAGTCGCGCACCGCGCCGGGATGGTCGAACAGGTCGCGGGCGCTGATTTCTTCCATCAGGGCGCGGCGCGCCAGTTCCATCACCGCCTGCAGTTGGGCATACTTCGCCAGCCCCATGCCGGGTACGGCGACGAATTCGGCTGCCGATGCACCGCACAGCCGGGTGAGGCCGCCGAAGCGCGACAGCAGGTCGCGGCCGAGGTCGACCGCGCTGCGCCCGCGCACGCCGACGCGCAGGAACAGCGCCAGCAGTTCCGCATCGCTGAGTGCCTGGGCGCCGCGCGCCAGCAGTTTTTCGCGGGGGCGTTCGTCGGCTGGCCAGTCGGTGATTGCCATGGGTGTGTGCCCGCTTCGAATGGAATGTTGATTTTAACGCGAATGTCATGAATGAACTCAACGGCAGGAAACTGGTGCTGGGCGTCAGCGGTGGCGTGGCGGCCTACAAGGCGGCCGAACTGACCCGCTTGCTGGTCAAGGCCGGTGCCGAGGTCGATGTGGTGCTGACCGAGGGCGGCGCACGTTTTGTCACGCCGGTCACCTTCCAGGCGCTGTCGGGGCGGCCGGTCTGGTCCGATCTGTGGGACGCGCGCATGGACAACAACATGGCGCACATCGATCTGACCCGCGGTGCGGACGGCATTCTGGTGGCGCCGGCTTCGGCGGACCTGCTCGCCAAGCTGGCCAATGGGCTGGCCGACGATCTGCTGACCACGCTGTGCCTGGCGCGCGAATGCCCGCTGATGGTGGCGCCGGCGATGAACCGGCAGATGTGGGAGAACCCGGCCACGCAGCGCAATGTGGCGCAACTGAAGGCCGACGGGGTGGCCCTGTTCGGCCCGGCGGCGGGCGATCAGGCCTGTGGCGAGACTGGACCGGGCCGCATGCTGGAGCCGGAGGAACTGCTGGAGGCGCTGGTGGCGCAGTTCCAGCCCAAGATCATGGCGGGGCGCAAGGTGGTGCTGACCGCGGGGCCGACCTTCGAGGCCATCGATCCGGTGCGTGGCATCACCAATTCGAGTTCCGGCAAGATGGGCTATGCGCTGGCTCGCGCGCTGGCCCGCGCGGGTGCGGAGGTGGTGCTGGTGAGCGGACCGGTGGCGCTGCCGGCGCCGGCCGGTGTGCGCAGGGTAAGCGTGCGCGGCGCGCTGGACATGCGCGATGCGGTGTTCGCCGCCCTGCCCGGCGCGGAGGTGTTCATCGGGGTGGCCGCGGTGGCCGACTACCGCCCGCAGCAGCGCGCCGAGCACAAGATCAAGAAGGCAGAGGGGGGGCTGGAACTGGTGTTGACGCCCAATCCGGACATCCTCGCCGAAGTTGCCGCGTTGCCGAATCCGCCGTTCTGCGTGGGCTTCGCCGCCGAGAGCCGCGAGCTGGATGCCTACGCCGAAAGCAAGCGGCGGGCGAAGGGCCTGCCGATGCTGGTCGGCAATCTGGTGCAGGATGCGCTGGGCGCCGACGACAACGAGGTGGTGCTGTACGACGACAACGGCCGCTATCCGCTCGGGCGCGCTGCCAAGGACGAACTGGCGCGGCGGATCGTGGAGCATCTGGCCACGCTGCTGGCCGGTGGTGAAATGAGGGAGGAATGAGCATGCACAAGATCGACGTCAAACTGATCGACGCGCGTTTGCGCGAACACCCGCCGGCCTACGCCACGTCCGGTTCCGCCGGGCTGGACCTGCGCGCCTGCCTGGATGCGCCGGTCACCCTGCATCCGGGCGATTCCACGTTGGTGCCCAGCGGGCTGGCGATCCATCTGGCCGATCCGGGGCTGGCGGCGATGGTGCTGCCGCGTTCCGGGCTGGGGCACAAGCACGGCATCGTGCTCGGCAATCTGGTGGGGTTGATCGATTCGGACTACCAGGGACAGATCTTCGTGTCGGTGTGGAATCGCGGGCGCGAGACCTTCGTGATCCAGCCGATGGAGCGCATTGCCCAGCTCGTGGTGGTGCCGGTGCTGCAGGTTGGTTTCAACGTGATCGATGAATTCGGCCACAGCGAGCGCGGTGCCGGCGGTTTCGGCAGTACCGGCAAGCACTGAGATGGCGGCTGCCGTCCATGCCGGCATTCCCACCGGCGTGCATGTAGTGGTGGAGCGCGCCGGACGGGTGCTGCTGATGCGGCGTGCCGGCACCGGATTCTTCGACGGGCTGTTCAGCCTGCCGGGCGGGCACGTCGAGCCGGGTGAATCCATCGTGCGCACGGCCGCGCGCGAGCTGGAGGAGGAAACCGGCCTGCTGCTGCGCGAGGAAGACGCCGAACTGCTGGGCGTCGTGCATCGGTTGTCGGACACCAACCGCATCGATTTCTTCGTGCGCGCGCACCGCTGGACGGGCGAGCCGCGCATTGCCGAGCCGCACAAGTGCGACCGGCTGGAATGGTGCGCACGCGATGCTCTGCCGGCCGATACCGTGTCCTACGTGCGCCGTGCGCTCGCCGCCGGCCCCGGCCCCTGGCTGCTGGAGCTTGGCTGGCCGGGCGGCCCGTCCGGAGGGCAATGAGTTAGATCAAGGATTGTCGGGGCGCCCCCTGGCACGGTTGCCGGACACGGGAACATCAACGGGGGGGAGCGCATGGAACGCCCGGCATACCGATTCGTCCGCATGCTCGTCTGGCTTGCCGCCTGTCCCCTGGCGGCGGGTGCGGCCGACTACCCGGAGGTGGATCTGCAGCGTGCCGAAGAGATCAGCGCGGGGCGCTGCTCCCTGTGCCACGGCGCGCAGGGGGAAAGCTCCACCGTGCTGTACCCGCGTCTGGCCGGGCAGCATTATCAGTACATCGCCAAGCAACTGGCTGATTTCCAGAGTGGCCGGCGCAAGAGCGACACCATGGCGAGCATGGTGCAGGGCCTGACGCCGGAAGAGATGCTCGCGCTGGGCGTGTACTTCGAGAAGAAGC
The DNA here is from genome assembly GCF_004801295.1 of Pseudothauera nasutitermitis. Taxonomy (GTDB): domain Bacteria; phylum Pseudomonadota; class Gammaproteobacteria; order Burkholderiales; family Rhodocyclaceae; genus Pseudothauera; species Pseudothauera nasutitermitis. The sequence continues at coordinate 175,760 of NZ_SSOC01000007.1, read as the reverse complement.
CCACCCGGGCACGCATGGCGACGGACAAGCAGCTGGCGGCGGTGGGTGAGTTCATCTTCCAGCGCGGCAACGAGTTCTCCGGGGTGGCGGCCTGTGCCTCCTGTCACGGCGAACGCGGCCTCGGTTCGCCGCAACTCCCGCGTCTGGCCGGCCAGGTGAGGCAATACACCGAAAGCCAGTTGAAGTCGTTCAACAGCCGCGAGCGCACCAACGACAATGCGGTGATGCATTCCATCGCCTCCAAGCTGACCGAACTGGAGATCAAGGCGGTGGCGCTGTACATCAGCGCCCTGGACTGAAGCAGTCCCGCGCGCCAACTGCGGAGCGAGGGGCCGCCGCCCCCGGTTCCGCATGCCGCCCCGCCGGCTGGTGCCGGGGAGGGGCCGGCAATGCTTGTCGAAGCCTGCGGTCGGCGCCCGTGCGACCGGCTGTTCTCCTGATGCCACATCCCGTGCGGCGCCCTGTCCTGCTGCGCGAATCCGCTCGGACGCCGCCCCGGCGAGGCCGGAAGGGCCGGTGCCGGACGGGTTTCCATGCCTGGTCTTCTATCTTTTATCTTCTGTATTTTTCATGATATGAGATGACTTTTTACGGAGTTCGATGAACGGCCGGCGCGGAGCTATAATACGGTGTTCGGAAGCCATGGCCGGGCCTGCCGTGCGTCCGGTCTTATGTCGTGACAACAAGGGGGAGAAGCAATGCCAACGAAGCAGCCGACCATCATCTACACCATCACCGATGAAGCGCCCATGCTGGCCACCGCCGCCTTCCTGCCGGTGGTGCGCACCTTTGCCGGCGCGGCGGGCATCCATGTCGAAGAGGCCGACATCTCGGTCGCGGCGCGCGTGCTGGCCCAGTTTCCGGAATCCCTCACCGATGTGCAGAAAGTGCCCGACACCCTGGGGGAACTGGGCAAGCTGACCCTGCAGCCGGACGCCAACATCATCAAGCTGCCCAACATCAGTGCCTCGGTGGCGCAGCTGAAGGCCTGCATCAAGGAACTGCAGAACAAGGGCTACAAGATCCCCGACTACCCGGAAGATCCCAAGACCGATGAAGAGAAGGCCATCAAGGCGCGCTACGGCAAGTGCCTGGGCTCGGCGGTCAACCCGGTGCTGCGCGAGGGCAACTCCGACCGCCGCGCGCCCGCCGCGGTGAAGAACTACGCCAAGAAGCACCCGCATTCCATGGGCGAATGGAAGCAGTGGTCGCAGACCCACGTCTCCCACATGCACCACGGCGACTTCTACCACGGCGAAAAGTCGATGACGCTCGACAAGGCCCGCGACGTGAAGATGGAGCTGATCACCAAGTCCGGCAAGACCATCGTGCTCAAGCCCAAGGTCGCGCTGCAGGACGGCGAGATCATCGATTCCATGTTCATGAGTAAGAAGGCGCTGTGCGAGTTCTACGAGCGCGAGCTGGAGGACTGCCGCGAAGCCGGCATCCTGTTCTCGCTGCACGTGAAGGCGACGATGATGAAGGTTTCGCACCCCATCGTCTTCGGCCACTGCGTGAAGATCTATTACAAGGAAGCCTTCGAGAAGCACGGCAAGCTGTTCGACGAACTGGGCATCAACGTCAACAACGGCATGGTCGATCTGTACGACAAGATCAAGGCCCTGCCCGAATCCAAGCGCGACGAGATCATCCGCGACCTGCACGCCTGCCAGGAGCACCGCCCCGAACTGGCCATGGTGGATTCCGCCAAGGGCATCACCAACTTCCACTCGCCCAACGACATCATCGTGGACGCCTCCATGCCGGCGATGATCCGCCAGGGCGGCAAGATGTGGGGCGCCGACGGCAAGCCCTACGATGCCAAGGCGGTGATGCCGGAGTCGACCTTCGCGCGCATCTACCAGGAGATGATCAACTTCTGCAAATGGCACGGCAACTTCGACCCGGCCACCATGGGCACGGTGCCCAACGTCGGGCTGATGGCGCAGAAGGCCGAAGAATACGGTTCCCACGACAAGACCTTCGAGATTCAGGAAGACGGCGTGGCCAACATCGTCGATCTAGCCACCGGTGAAGTGCTGCTGACCCAGAACGTGGAACAGGGCGACATCTGGCGCATGTGCCAGGTCAAGGACGCGCCGATCCGCGACTGGGTGAAGCTCGCCGTGACCCGTGCGCGCAATTCCGGCATGCCGGCCATCTTCTGGCTGGACCCCTACCGCCCGCACGAAGCCGAACTGATCAAGAAGGTGCGCACCTACCTGAAGGAGCACGACACCACCGGCCTGGACATCCAGGTCATGTCCCAGGTGCGCGCCATGCGTTTCACGCTGGAGCGCGTCGCGCGCGGGCTGGACACCATTTCGGTGACCGGCAACATCCTGCGCGACTACCTCACCGACCTGTTCCCCATCATGGAACTGGGCACCAGCGCCAAGATGCTTTCCATCGTGCCGCTGATGGCCGGTGGCGGTATGTACGAGACCGGCGCGGGCGGCTCCGCACCCAAGCACGTGCAGCAGCTGGTGGAAGAAAACCACCTGCGCTGGGATTCGCTGGGTGAATTCCTCGCGCTGGCGGTGTCGTTCGAGGATCTCGGCATCAAGGAAAACAACGCGCGCGCCAAGCTGCTCGCCAAGACCCTGGACGAGGCCACCGGCCGCCTGCTCGACGAGGACAAGTCGCCGTCGCGCCGTACCGGCGAGCTGGACAACCGCGGCAGCCAGTTCTACCTGACCCTGTACTGGGCCCAGGCGCTGGCCGCGCAGGGCGAGGATGCCGAACTGGCCGCGCGCTTCGCGCCGTTCGCCAAGGCGCTGGCCGAGAACGAGCAGAAGATCATCGGCGAACTGAAGGCGGTGCAGGGCAAGGCGGCGGACATCGGCGGCTACTACCTGCCGGATGCCGCCAAGTGCGCCGCGGTGATGCGTCCCAGCGCCACCTTCAACGCATTGCTGGAAACGGCCGCCTGATCGGCGGATGAGGCGCGGGGCCCCGCGCATCGGAAAGCATGGACGCCGGGTTTCGACCCGGCGTTTCTCGTTTACGCGGCCGGTGTCGGTGCTGCGGGTTGCGTTGCCGGGGGCGCCGGAAGGGAAGGCCCGCCGCGCACGAATCAGTGGCCCGGCTGCGCCGAAGGGACGGCGGCCAGCATCGGCGGCTGTCCGCTGCCGTTCAGTACGCGTTCCATCACCGCGCCCTGCCAGGCGAAATGGGGGTTGAAGGTCAGCCGGGCGTGGATCTTGTCCGGCTCACGATACCCCCAGTCGGAAAACCATACCGGCGCGCCCTGCTCGCAGGCCGCGGTGTCGGCCGTCTCCTGACCGTTCCAGCAGAGGCGCAGGCTGCCCGTGGCGCCGTACAGCGGGTTGTCGGCGGAGAACATCAGGCCCATGTGGGAGAACTGGCTGATGCGCAGTTCCGGCAGGTGGTCGCTGCGCACCAGGATGCGCGGGTCGTCGGCGACCTGCGCGGGCGCGCTGCCGTACCAGACCAGCCGGCTGTCCGGGTGGGTGAAGCGGGTGCTGAAGGTCTGCGCGAGATAGGCGGTGTCGAGCACCGAATCGTGCTCGGCCACCACCATCAGCACGGGTTTGCCGTAGGGCGTCCCGGCGAGCGCCTGACGCGCCGCGCGGCTGCTGCGGTAGAACTGCGCGAAGCCGTTGGTCGGCACCGTCAGATAGCGTACCGCGTTCTGCATCGGCCGCACGCCGTCCGGTTCGCGCAGCCAGGGGCGCAGCCAGCCGATCCATGGGGTGACCCAGTCGTAGTCGGTGTCGGACTTGAACGCCGGGGAGAACAGCAGCAGCCCGGCGATGTCGTCCCGCCGGTAGGCGTGGGTGAGCACCAGGTTGGCGCCGGTGGAAAAGCCGCCCAGATACACCTCGCCGACCTCGGCGCGCAGCAGGCGGGTCTGTTCCTCGACGACCCGCCGCCAGTCTTCCAGGCGTACGTCCAGCATGTCTTCCGGCCGGGTGCCGTGGCCGGGCAGCAGCACCGTACGCACCAGGAAGCCGCGTCCGGCCAGTTGTTCGCCGATGTCGTGGAAGGACCACGGCGAATCGCCCAGGCCGTGCACCAGCAGCACGCCGCGCGTGGGCGGGTTGGCGGGGCGCCATTCGCGCGGGGCGTTCCATTCCAGTTCCGCCGTTTTTTCCGTGCTCTGGAAAGCGCGCTGCCGCTCCAGCAGGCTCAGGGCGCCCTGGCGGTACTCGGCGAATGAGGCATGGGTCGGCGTGCGCGGGCGGTCCAGGCCCGCGCACGAGGTGGTCGCCAGCACCACCGCGCAGGCCGCCGCCGCGCCGCCGAGCAGCGCGGGGATGCGAAAGCCTGTACGCCGGGATGGCGGTTGTGCCATGGGGCTCTCCTGCATGGAGCGAGGATCGGCAATCTTCCCCCGGCGGGAAAGGTGGATCAATGCCCATGGACGGGAAACAGCGTTGCGCCTGCGGCAACAATCATGCGGAGTCCGCTGGAGGGCAAGATTGATGAACAAGGGGCAAACAAGAACAATGCGCGCAAGGGCAATGGGCCCTGCGGACCTGGAGCAGCGATGAATACGAATGCGAAGCGAACCGCCGTCGTCACCGGCGGTTCACGGGGCATCGGGCGGGCCATCGCCCGGCGGCTGGCGGCGGACGGGCTGGCGGTGGTGGTGCATTACACGGGCAACGATGCCGCGGCGGCACAAACCGTGGCGGCCATCGAGGCCGCGGGCGGACAGGCGCTCGCGGTGCGGGGAGACGTTGGCGACGCGGGCGATGTCGCCCGCCTGTTCGATGCCGCGCAAGAGGCTTTCGGCGGCGTGCACGTGGTGGTCAACAGCGCCGGCATCCTGCCGATGGCGCAGATCGCACCGGCCGGTCTGGAGGATTTCGACCGTACCATCGCCACCAATCTGCGCGGCGCCTTCCTGGTGCTGGGCGAGGCGGCGGCGCGCCTGGGGGAGGGCGGGCGCATCGTCGCGCTGTCCACCAGCGCGAGCGCGCTCGCACTGCCGGGGTATGGGCCCTACATCGCCTCGAAGGCCGGGGTGGAAGGGCTGGTGCGCGTACTGGCCAACGAGTTGCGCGGGCGCCGGATCACCGTCAATGCGGTGGCGCCGGGGCCGGTCGGCACCGAATTGTTCTACCAGGGCAAGAGCGCCGAGCAGATCGCACGCATGGCTGCCCTGCCGCCGCTGGAGCGTCTGGGCACGCCGGAGGACATCGCCGGTGTGGTGTCCTTCCTGGCCGGGCCGGAGGGTGAGTGGGTGAACGGCCAGGTGCTGCGCGCCAACGGCGGTTTCGCTTGAGCAGGTGAGCTCCGCCGTCGCCGGCCGGCGGGATGCCCACTGGCGTTTTCCGGTGTCGCTGCTAGGTCTTCGCCTGGTCGGCTGCGCCGGAGACCATGCCGGCTGCGGATGACCAGGGCGACAGCGGACGGCCGGCGTCGACTGCCCCGATGGACTGGTCGGGTGGGCCGGCCGGCGTGCCGCGCTCGTCGCTCTGCTCGGTGTTGCGCAGCAGGCGCTCGCGGATGCGCTGGGCGATCTCCAGCTCGACCTGTTCGCGTTTTTCCGGCGGCATGGCTTCCAGGTCTTCCTCGGTCAGTCCCATGCTGCGCAGGACGGCATCGCGCATGCGCTCCATCGGCGATTTGCGCATGTATTCGAAGAACTCCGCGCGGGTGGCTTCATTGTCCGCCTGGATGCGCTCGGCGCGGTTCAGCGGCGGCGTATCGGCCTGCGCATCGTCGGTGCTGGTGGCCGTGCCGGCATACGCGGTGTCGAGCACCGACTGGAAGGAGCCCGCCTTTGAGGCGGACGGCGGCGTGCCGCCCGCTGCAGTGGTTTGCGTGTAAGAGGACGAAATTTTCATCGGAGGCTCCTGCGCTGTGCGGTTTTCCGCTATTGCGCAAGCCTCGTGCCAGGTGTTGTGGCCGCCAAGGGGGGAAATGCGTGGTGGAATGCGGCAGGTTTTGCCGGGGGCGCGGCGGCCTGCGGCAGACTGTGCCGCAGGCTCAGTGTTTTCAGGGCTGCTTGCGCATGAAGCCGGCACAGGCGGGCAGCGGGGCGGGCGGCGTGCCCGGGTCGTGCCGGTCGTGGCGTGCCCGCCAGTCGTTGAGCAGCGCGGCCAGTTCTTCCGGCGGATGGCCGTAGGTGTCCGGCAGGCCGGCCTCGACCCCCGTCAAGGCCCTGGAGAAACGCCGCGCGCCATGGCCGGCGGCCGGCCCGGTGGCGTAGTTCCAGCACACCATGGGCCGTCTGGCGACGCGCGCGACGAAAAAGGCGTCGATGTCCTTCCAGCACACGAACCAGGCGCGGTAGAGCGAGCGCACCTTCATGCCGCGCGGGCCGAGTTCCAGGTAGCTGCTGCCCGGCAGCAGGGCGATGCAGGCCATCAGGGTGAACAGGCCGAACACCCCGGCCACCAGCCAGCCCAGTGCTTCGCCGCGCATCACCAGGTACAGGCCCAGCCCGGTGAAACAGGCCGAGATGCTGAACAGCAGCACGGTGCGCCATGGATCGGGGGTCAGCCTCATCGTCCGCATCCTGAAGTGGAATAGGCGATATTTAAACAGGATATCCGCCAAAGGGGTAGCCGTCCGTCCGGCCCGGGGGCACGGGGTACGTGCTCCGCGTCCGGCGGGGTGGTTGCCGCAATGCTTGCTGCGCGGAGTGTGCAGCAGGCAATGTCCCGCGGCAGGTCGGGGGCCGTAAAGGAAATGCCCCCGTCCGGGGGCATTTCCTTGGGCTTGCGGGGGCGTGCGCTCAATGCGGGCTGCGCACGATGAGCACGGAAACGGCGACCTTGCGCACCAGGTTCTCCGCCACGCTGCCCAGCAGCAGGCGCTGGAAGCCGCGCCGGCCGTGCGAGCCGACCACCAGCAGGTCGGCGCCGGAATCGACAACCGCCTTGGCGATCTGGTCGGCGGCGTGCAGGTCGCCGGAGGACAGGAGGCGGCGCTTGGGCTTCAGGCCGGCTTCCTCGGCGGCGTGCACCGCTTCGTCCAGGGTGCTCTGGCCGCTGTCGAGCAGTGCGCCCTGGATCTTCTTGGCGTCGGCCAGGGCCACGCCGTGGGTGGAGAAGGTCTCCAGCACCGATTCGTCCACCGCATGGGCGATCTCCAGTTCGGCGTTGTGCAGCCTGGCCAGGGAGATGGCTTCCTGCAGTGCCTTGCGCGAGGTCTGGCTGTCGTCGATGGCGACCAGGATGTGCTTGTACATCTTCGCTCCTTCTCGGAATGGAATGAAATCCGCGTAAGCCTAGCATCGGCATGCAGTCGAAGGCATCCGCGTTTTCCTGTAAGGATGGATTGCTGAATTCAATCTGAAATTCTGAAATTTTGTTTTTGATTTGTAAGTTTTTAGTAAGAAGCTTCTTCCTATAATCGTCCCGCAGTTTCGGGTAGTCCGAGGGCTGCGCCCGCCACGCGCGGCCGGTCCGGCAATGCTCATAAAGAGGAGGAGACATATGGATAACAACAGTGCAGCCTACTGGAAGGCGACACTGAGCCTGCTGACCAAGATCTTGGTCATCTGGTTCGTCGTGTCGTTCGGCGCCGGCATCATCTTCAAGCCCGCGCTCGACTCCATCAGCCTCGGCGGCTATCCGCTGGGTTTCTGGTTCGCCCACCAGGGTTCGATCTACATCTTCATCGCGTGCATCTTCTACTACGCCAGGAAGATGGGCGAGATCGATCGCAAGTTCGACGTTCACGAAGACTGAGGGGGCTCACCACATGGATCTGCAAACTTTGACCTACCTGGTCGTCGGGGCGTCGTTCGCGCTTTACGTGGGTATCGCTTACTGGGCGCGCGCCGGTTCCACCAGCGACTTCTACGTGGCCGGCGGTGGTGTGCACCCGGTCACCAACGGCATGGCCACCGCGGCCGACTGGATGAGCGCGGCCTCGTTCATCTCCATGGCCGGCCTGATCGCCAACATGGGCTACGGCGGCGGCCTGTTCCTGATGGGCTGGACGGGTGGCTACGTGTTGCTGGCGATGCTGCTGGCCCCGTACCTGCGCAAGTTCGGCAAGTTCACCGTGCCGCAGTTCATCGGTGACCGCTTCTACTCGAAGACGGCCTCCACGGTGGCGGTGGTCTGCCTGCTGACGGCCTCGATCACCTACGTGATCGGCCAGATGACCGGCGTGGGCGTGGCCTTCTCGCGCTTCCTCGGGGTGTCCAACGCCGTGGGCATCTACGTGGGCATGGGCATCGTGTTCGTGTATGCGGTGTTCGGCGGCATGAAGGGCATCACCTACACCCAGGTGGCGCAGTACATCGTGCTGATCTTCGCCTACGTGATCCCGGCGGTGTTCATCTCCTTCCAGCTCACCGGCAATCCGCTGCCGCAGCTGGGCCTGGGCTCCACCATGAGCGGTACCGAGGTGTCGCTGCTCGACAAGCTGAATCTGGTGGTCTCCGACCTCGGTTTCAGCGAATACACCAGTTCGGTGCCCGGCTCCTACCTGAACATGTTCGTGTATACCGCCTCGCTGATGATCGGCACGGCCGGCCTGCCGCACGTGATCATCCGCTTCTTCACCGTGCCGAAGGTGGCGGACGCGCGCTATTCGGCGGGCTGGGCGCTGGTCTTCATCGCCATCCTGTACACCACTGCCCCGGCGGTCGGCGCGATGGCCAAGCTCAACCTGCACGCCACGGTGAACAGCGCGGTGGGCCTGGAAACCGACGCCAACGGCAAGCTGGTGGTGAACCCGGCCACGGTCAACGCCAATCCTGATCTGTACGCGCCCGAGGCCAGCCTGGCCTACGAGAACCGTCCGGACTGGATGAAGCGCTGGGAACAGACCGGCCTGTTGAAGTGGGAAGACAAGAACGGCGACGGCCGCATCCAGTACTACAACGACCGTACCGCCAACGCGGACGCCAAGGCACGCGCCGAGGCCGCCGGCTGGAACGGCAACGAGCTGTCGGTGAACGCCGACATCATCGTGCTGGCCAACCCGGAAATCGCCCTGCTGCCCAACTGGGTGATCGCCCTGGTGGCTGCCGGCGGTATCGCCGCCGCGTTGTCCACGGCTGCCGGTCTGCTGCTCGCCATCTCTTCGGCGGTGTCCCACGACCTGATCAAGAACGTGATCAAGCCGGACATCTCCGAGAAGAACGAGCTGCTCGCCGGCAAGCTGTCGATGGTCGCGGCGATCCTGCTCGCTGGCTACCTCGGCCTCAACCCGCCGGGCTTCGCCGCCGGCACCGTGGCGCTGGCCTTCGGCATCGCGGCCTCCTCGTTGTTCCCGGCGATCATGATGGGCATCTTCTCCAAGAAGATGAACAAAGAGGGCGCGGTGGCGGGCATGCTCGCCGGCCTAGTGGTGACCTGCTTCTACGTGTTCGCGCACAAGGGCCTGTTCTTCGTCCAGGGCACCGAGTTCACCCACCTGATCGGCGGGCCGAACTCCTTCTTCGGCATCGTGCCGGAAGCCTTCGGGGCGATCGGCGCGCTGGTGAACTTCGCAGTGGCCTTCACGGTGGACAAGTTCACCAAGGAGCCCCCGGAGCACATCCAGCAACTGGTCGAGGACGTGCGCGTGCCGCGCGGCGCCAAGGCGGTACACGGCGCGCACTGAGCAGCGCGAATGGGCGCGGGCGGTGCCTGCCGGCATCGTCCGCGCCGACGGAAGCCCCGCCGTGTGCGCACGGCGGGGTTCGAGCAAGCAACGCAACACGGACCGGCCTGGCCGGTCCACTTTCGAGTCGGGAGTCGCACATGACGGCAATGGCCCCCCATATCAGCCTGGTGCTGAACTGGATTCTGTTCCTGGCCCTGTTTCCCATCGCCTTTTTCTGGCTGCGCCGGGCCTGGCGCATCATCGTCCGCCGGGATTTCTCCGAGGTCGCGCTGAAGCGCGGCGAGCCCCCGGCCAACCCCGGCCGCTACGCACCGTTCGCCGCCGCGACCAATCTGATCGGCGGCAGCGTGATCGCCTGGGTGATCTTCGGGGTGGCGGCGGGGCTGTTCAGCTATGAAACCTGGACGACGATCGCCGGCGTCACCATCTGGTCCAAGTTCCTGTTCGATTTCGCCCTCAGCCGGCAGGCCCATGCGGGCGCGCGGCAATTTGCGGGCAAGGCCGGGCCGGCGGGCCGCTAGGCAGCTCAGCGCCGTTCGGCGACGCCGAAGGCGCGGTCCAGCCGGTTCATCACCAGCACGTAGATGCCAGCGATGAGTAGGTAGAACAGCAGGGCGCCCTGGGCGAACAGGTAGAAGCCCAGCGGAAAGCCGAACAGTTCGAATTCGTTGAGCGCGATGGCGTAGTAGGCGCCGCCGAAGGTGACCACGGTCCAGGCCACCAGCAGCGCGATGGTGAGCAGGCGCGTCCTGCGCCAGTAGGCGAGATGTTTGTCGCTCAGTTGCATAGGGTTGGGCGCCGCTCGGGCGGCCGTTCGACCGCCCGAGTATGGTCCAGTCGGCCGCCGGGCGCTACTGCTCGTGCGCGCGGCGCTGGGCGTGGGCGCCGGCCAGGCGCTGCTGCGCGTCGCCGGGCGCCGGTTCGTAGGAATGCAGGGCCAGCGTGCATTCACTTTCGCCCGCGCAGATGGCCTTCAGGCGGATCTCGAAGCCGTCCAGTTCGGCCATCGGCACCAGCGCGCTGAGGCTGATGCGCCCCGGCGCGATGCTGTCGGTGGCGCTCATGCGTCCGCGCCGGCTGGAGAACTCTGCGCTGATCTCGCCGAAGTGGCGCTCATTCGCGCTCACCCGCACTTCCAGCAGCGGCTCCAGCAGGGTCGGCCGCGCGGCGGCCACTGCTTCCAGCAGCGCGTGGCGCGCGGCGGTGACGAAGGAGACCTCGTTGGAATCCACCGCGTGGTGCTTGCCATCCACCACGGTGACGCGCAGATCCTGCAGCGGGAAGCCGGCCAGGCAGCCCTCGGCGACGGCCTGGCGCACGCCTTTTTCCACCGCCGGCATGAAATGGGTGGGAATGGCGCCGCCCTTGATCTCATCCACCAGTTCCAGCCCGCCGCCGCGCGGCAACGGTTCCACGCGCAGCGCCACCTCGCCGAACTGCCCGGCGCCGCCGGACTGCTTCTTGTGGCGGTAGCGCGACTCGGCGCTGGCGGCGATGGTTTCGCGGTAGGGCACGGCCGGGCGGGCGGTGTCCAGGTCCAGGTTCCAGCGCGTGGCGAGCTGTTCCAGCACCACCTTCAGGTGCAGTTCGCCCAGGCCGTGCACCACGGTCTGGCGGGTCTGCGCGTCGAAGCCGGTTTCCAGGCAGGGATCTTCGTCCTGCAGGCGGGCGAGCGCCTCGGAGAGCTTCTGCTCGTCGCCGGGCTTCTTCGGGATCAGCGCCAGCCCATGTACCGGGCGCGGGTAGGCGGGCGGCAGCAGGTGATGGTAGTCCTCGTCGTGCGAATCGTGCAGCACCGCGTCGCGGTGCAGTTCGTCGACGCGCGCCACGGCGCACAGATCGCCGGCGATGCCCTCGGCGATCTCCACCTGCTGGCGGCCCTGGATGCGCAGCAGATGGGTGACCTTGAAGGGTTTGCGCGCGTCGCCCACGTAGAGCTGCGAGCCGGCCGTGATGGTGCCCTGGTGGATGCGGAACAGCGCCAGCTTGCCGCGATACACGTCGTTCTGGATCTGGAACACGTGGGCCAGTGCGTGGCGCGCGGGATCGGGGGCGACCTCGACCGGCACGGCCGCGGCGCCTTCGCCCTTGACGAAGGCGGGCGGGTTGCCCTCGGTGGGATCGGGCATCAGGCGGGCGAACACGTCGAGCAGTTCGCGCACGCCGGCGCCGCTGCGCGCGGAGACGAAGCACACCGGAATCAGGTGGCCTTCGCGCAGGGCGCGTTCGAAGGGATCGTGCAACTGCCCGGGGTCGAGCGTTTCGCCCTGTTCCAGATAGGCGGCCATCAGCGCCTCGTCCAGTTCCACGACCTGGTCGACGATGGCGTCGTGTGCCGCCTCGACCGAGGAGAACGCGGTGGCGGCGCCGGCTTCGGGCGCGAAGAAGCAGTCGATGACGCGGTCGCGCTCCGGCGTGGGCAGGTTGATCGGCAGGCATTCGCGCCCGAAGGCGGCCACCAGCGCGTCGAATACGGCGGCCGGGTCGGCGCCGCTGGCGTCGATGCGATTGACCACCAGCATCCGGCACTTGCCGGCAGCCGCTTCCATGGCGCGCCGGGTGACCGTCTCCACGCCGGCCTGGGCATTGACCACCACCACGGCGGTTTCCACCGACGGCAGGGCGAGCAGGGCGCGGCCGAGGAAATCCGGGGTGCCCGGAGTGTCGAGCAGATTGAGGCGGTGAGCGGCCCATTCGAGCTGGGCCAGCCCGGTGTTGAGTGAGTGGCCCATGGATTTCTCCATGGGGTCGAAGTCGCTCACCGTGTCGCCGCGTTCGATGCTGCCCGACGCGCCGATGGCGCCGGCGGCGGCCAGCAGGGCTTCAAGCAGGGTGGTCTTGCCGCTGCCCGCCTGGCCCAGCAGGGCCAGGTTGCGGATGTCGTGAACCGAGGTCGATGCCATGACGCCTTCTCCCCATTTCTGATTGTTCGCGTGCGAGTCTGGGCATCAGTTTCCGCCTGTCGGCGGGGACGGGCAATGGATCAGGTCAACGTTTCACAGGTTTTCTCATGCGCTGCGCAGGCCGAGCGCGCGGGTGATCCACACGGCGGCCAGCGGCAGGACCAGGCCGAGCAGGGTGACGGTGAGCAGCAGCGCGCCCAGTTCGCTGTAGTCCGCCGGCACGCTGACCGCGCCGCTGGTGGCATCCTTGACCTCGCGGCTCACCGTGTAGAACTGGTTGAGGTACTTGGTGCCCAGTTGCGAGGCGGACAGCGCGAGGTTGGCGAAGGAACTCATCACCGCGAAGAAGGTGGCCTTGAGGTGGGGCGGCGCGGAATTGGCGATCCAGGCCAGCATGGGCACCATCGATACCTGGCCGAGCGGCGATTCCAGCGCGGTGCTGACCATGGCGATGAAGCGCGCATCGACCACGCCGCCGGTCAGCGCGGCGGTCCAGTGGTGCAGGCCGTGGTACATGCCCAGGGTGGGCAGGGCGAGCAGGGTGGTGGCGAGGGTGAGGAAGATGACGATGGCGGCGATGGAACGTTCGGCCATGAAGCGGCGGAACAGGAACAGGCCGGCCAGGGTGAGCGTGCTGACGATCAGCTCCAGCCGGGACAGGAAGGCCTGGTCGAAGCCCAGTTCGTCGATCATCCACCAGGTGGCGCCGGCGCCCGGCAGCGGCAGGGCGCGGAACGCGAAGATGACGATGGCGGTGCCCAGCAGGGTGTTGCGCGCCGCGGGCGACAGCTCGCGCAGCAGACGGCCCATCATCAGCGCGACGATGAGCAGGGAGCCGGCGAAGATGATCTCCTGTCCCCAGGCGATGCCGGACAGTCCCACGCTCAGCGTGATGGCGACGAACAGCAGGCTGCCGCCGATGATCCACCAGTTCGGCGCGGTTTTCTCGGCCGGCTCGTGCAGCAGGGCGGCGATCTGCGCCGCGTCGCGGCCCAGTGCGCGCAGGCGGCGCGCCTCGCGGCGCTTCAGCCAGCCGGCGAACAGCACGCCGGAGACGGACAGCAGCGGAATCAGCAGGGCGTATTCGTAGATGCGCGCGTAGAGCAGCACCTTGTCCGCTTCGGGCAGGCGTTCGGCGCCCTGGAACAGCGCCACGTTGGCCAGCGCCACCAGCACGCTGCCGCCGATGATCGCCACGCGGCCGAGCATCTGCATGGTGGTATGCATCAGGCGCACGGTGTCGGCGTCCAGGGCGCGGCCGTGTTCGTCCTCGCGCGGCACGGCCTCCACGGTCATCGCGTCGGCCACCGCGTCCTGCATCACGTAGCCCACCGGCGAGAGCAGTACCGAGAGCACGAACCAGTGCTCCACCTCCATCAGCGCGCGCATCGCCTCGGTGTGCAGGATCAGGCCGATCATGATCAGCAGGCTGGCGGCGATCAGCGCGGCGCCCAGGTACACCAGCCCGGCCTTGTGGCGCCACAGCAGGTCCACCAGGTGGCCGACGGGCATCTTCAGCGCCCACGGCACCACGGCCCAGAACCCCAGCGCGGCCAGGAAGGCGGCGGAGAGGTCGAGGTATTCCTTGATGAAGAAGGTACCGACGATGCCGGTCAGCCCGGATACCCCGGCGGCCATGTAGACCATCAGCGGCGGCAGGTAGGAAAGCCGCATCTCGCGGCCGAGTTCGAGGAGGTTGCGGTCGAACCAGCGGTACAGGGCGTTCAAGGTCGGTCTCGTCGGCGGGTCAGCGGGCCAGCAGGTGATTCAGCCAGGGCAGGATCCAGGGCAGGGACAGCGCGGTGATCAGGCCGTTCAGCCCCATCGCCAGCGCGGCGAAGGCGCCGCACTGTTCGCTGACCTGGAAGGCGCGCGCGGTGCCGATGCCGTGCGCCGCCAGGCCGGTGGCGAAGCCGCGCACCGCGTGGTCCTCGATACGTAGCAGGCCGTACAGGCCGCGCGCGCCGACGGCGCCGAGAATGCCGGTGAGGATGACCAGCACGGCGGTCAGCGAGGGCAGGCCGCCCAGGCTTTCGGTGATGCCCATGGCGATCGGCGTGGTCACGCTCTTGGGGGCGAGGGAGAGCAGCGACTGGGTGCTGGCGCCCAGCGCGGCGCCGATGGCGTAGGCCGACAGCGCGGCGGTGAGTGAACCGGCGGCCAGCGCGCCGAGCAGTGGCATCGCCATGGTGCGCAGGCGCGGCAACTGGGCGTACAGCGGAATCGCCAGCGCCACGGTGGCCGGGCCGAGCAGGAAATGCACGAACTGCGCGCCGTCGAAATAGGTCTGGTAGTCGGTGCCGGTGAGGGTGAGCACGCCCACCAGCACGGTCACGGCGATCATCACCGGATTGGCCATGGGGTGGAAATGCGCGCGCCGGTAGAGCCACCAGGCGCATTGGTAGGCCGCCAGCGTGAGGGTGAGGCCGAGCAGCGGGGTGGTGGACAGATAGACCCACAACTCGTCGATGTGCGGGTTCATCGCCCTTCCTCCTCGCGCGTCGCGCGGCGGGCCGGCGCGCGCAGCACCAGCGCGGTGACCGTCATGGCCAGGAAGGTGGAGCCCACCAGCGCGACGAGCAGCGGCAGCCACTCGTCGGCCAGCCGGTGAAAGTGCAGCATGATGCCGACCCCGGCGGGCACGAAGAGCAGCGACAGATGCTGCAGCAGACCGTTGGCGGTGTTGCGCAGCTCCTTGCCGGGGCCGTCGCGCACCACCAGGGTGAGGAACAGCAGCAGCATGCCGATGACCGGCCCGGGAACCGGCAGGGCGAGGCCCCGGGCGATGACTTCGCCGATCAGTTGATAGACCAGCAGCAGGGTGAATGCGGAGATCATCGGCGCGGCAGCGTGGTCAGTGGGAAGTCTCTTCGGCGGCCAGCGCGCGGCGCATGCGCCGCAGGCCGAGCGCCACCAGCCCGGCGATGACCGGTATGGAGAGGGCGGTGAGGACTTCCGGGGTGAGCGGGGCGAGGTAGTCCTTGGCGCCCTTGGCCAGGTAATTGATCAACTGCGAGGCGTAGTAGGTGATCGCCACCACCGACAGGCCCTCCACGGTCTCCTGCAAACGCAGTTGCAGGCGCGCGCGGCGGTTCATCTGCGCGAGCAGTTCCTGGCTCTGGTGCTGCAGGGCGATGTCCACGCGGGTGCGCAGCAGTTGCGAATTGCGCGCGATGCGGCCGGAGAGGTCTTCCTGGCGGCGCGCGATGCTCGCACAGGTGTCGATGGCCGGGGTGAGCCGGCGCGCCATGAATTCGCCGATGGTGGGAAAGCCGGGCTGGCGTTTCTCGCGCAGTTCGTCGATGCGCTGGCCGACCAGGCGGTAATAGGCCGCCGCCGCGCCGAAGCGGAAGGTAGTGTGCGCCACCGAGCGTTCCACCTGAGCGGCCAGCCGGGTCAGGCGGGCGAGCACCGCGCGCTCGTCCTCGGCGCCGCCGCGCTGGCCGATCACGTCCATCAGGTCGGCCAGTTCGTCCTCGGCCCGCGACAGCAGGCGGCCGACCTCCTTGGCCACCGGGAAGGCCAGCAGGGCGATCACCCGGTAGGTCTCGATCTCCAGCAGGCGCTGCACGGTGCGTCCGGCCTGGCGCGGGGTGAGGGAGACGTCGAGGATCAGGAAGCGCGAGAAATCGTCGGTGATCTGGAAATCGGTGAACACCCAGGCCGCGCCGTCCGCCACGGTGGCCACCACGGTCTGCCGGCCGGCGGAAGACAGCCCGGCCATCACCGTTTCCGGCGGCAGTTCGGCCACGCCGCGCAGGGTGACGTGGGTGGCGACGATGAGCTGGCCGGGAATCTCTCTGCGCCAGGCCGCCGGCACTTCCAGCAGGGCATTTTCGCTTTCCGGGCCGCCGGCTTCGACGCGGCGGAAGAAGGTGTAGCTGGAGAATTCGTTGTGGCGCTCCCACTTCAGGCGGAAGCGGCCGGCATCGAGAAAGAGATGGCTGCGCTCGGTGTCCGGCTCGGGCAGGCCGAGCTGCGCGGCCAGCGTGCGCAGGTGCGCGGCTTCGCGCTCGATGCTGCCGGGCTCGTGCAGGAAGGCCAGGTAGGTGACCAGTTCGGGCGTGTCCAGCGGCACCGGCGGACGGGCATGGACTTCGTCGCTGAGCGTCTGGCGCAGCGGGTGGGATTGGAAGAGCGACATGGCGTCTGGCGGGTTGTGCGGTCGCGCAAGGGTACCCGCGCACGCGGTTCGCGGGGAAGTCCCTCGGTGTTTGCCGGGTGCCGGAACCAATTGCGAAATAGGTTGACCCAATAATGTTTTTGCCACCCGTATCGACAAGGAGCCGTGCCATGGACCGATCGAACGCGCAGTGGATCTTCCCTCTCCCCGTCACCGCCTTTCGGCCCCGGCGCAGGGGTTTCAACCGGATGCTGGGCGCCGGCCTGGCCGCATGCATCCTAGGCGGGCTGGCGAGGCCCGCGCGCGCGCAAGGCGTGCATCTGGATGTGCCCTACGTGCCTACGCCCCACGAGGTGGTCGAGGCCATGCTGGAACTGGCCGGCGTGCAGCCGGGCGAGCGGGTGACCGACCTGGGCTGCGGCGACGGGCGCATGGTGGTCACCGCCGCCAGCCAGTTCGGTGCGCATGGCCTCGGGGTGGATATCGACCCCGAGCGCATCCGCGAAGCCCGCGCGAATGCCGCCGAGGCCGGCGTCGCGGACAAGGTGGAATTCCGCGTCGGTGATCTGTTCGAGGTGGACCTGCGCGATACCGACGTGCTGGCGATCTATCTGCTCGAAGAAATCAACCTCCGTCTGCGTCCGGTGATCCTGGCGCAGATGCGCCCCGGTGCGCGGGTGGTGTCCCACGCGTTCTCGATGGGGCCGTGGCGCCCGGACCGGGAAGAACTCATCCTCGGCCGCCGGGTGTTCCTGTGGACCGTGCCGGCCCAGGCCGGCGGACGCTGGCGGGCGCGCCACAACGGGCGCGAGTTCACCCTGACACTGGAACAGGACTACCAGATCCTGGGCGGTTCCGCCGCGTTCGGGCCGCGCAGCGCGGAGGTGCGCGACGGCCGTGTTTCCGGGAGCGAAGTGGCGTTCACGCTGGAAGTCGTGCCGGGCTCGCCGGAACTGCTGCGCGGGCGCATCGACGGCGAGCGCATCGTCGCGCTCGACGGCGGAGCGGTCTGGTCGGCAGAGCGGCTCGCCCGGTGAACACGCCGGCGGGCCCGGCGGCTGCGGTACCGCGCCGCAGCCTGTCGGTGGCCGACGGCGTGGCCATCATGGTGGGCATCGTCGTCGGCATCGGCATCTTCAAGACGCCGCCGCTGGTGGCCGCCAACGTGGGGAGCGAAGCGGCCTTCATCGGCATCTGGCTGCTCGGCGGGCTCATCACCCTGGCCGGCGCGCTGGTGTATGCAGAACTGTCCGCCACCTACCCGAGCACCGGCGGCGAATACCATTTCCTCACCCGCGCCTTCGGCCAGCCGGTGGGTTTCCTGTTCGCCTGGGCGCGCATCTCGGTGATCCAGACCGGGGCCATCGCCGCGGTGGCCTTCGTGTTCGGCGACTATGCCCAGCAATTGCATGCGCTCGGCCCGCACGGCTCGGCGCTGTACGCGGCCGGCGCGCTGATCGCGCTGACGCTGCTGAACCTGGCCGGCACCTTCCACGGCAAGCGCGCCCAGCAGCTGCTTACCTGGGTGACCCTGGCTGCGGTGCTGGCGGTGGCCCTGGCCGGCCTGAGCACGCCCGGCGCGGCCGGTGAACTGCCCGCCGCGGGCGTCGGGGTGCCTGGAGCCGCGGCCGCCAGCGTGGCGCCCGGGTTGGCGCTGGTGTTCATCCTGCTGACCTACGGAGGGTGGAACGAGGCGGCCTACCTGTCCGCCGAGGTGCGCGATGTGCGCCGCGACATGGTGCGCGTGCTGGTGATCGGCACGCTGTGCATCGCCACGGTGTATCTGCTGGTCAATCTGGCCTTCTTGCAGGTGCTCGGGCTGGAAGCCCTGCGCCGCAGCGAGGCGGTGGGGGCGGACATGATGCGCGTGGCGCTCGGCGAGCAGGCCGCCTGGCTGCTCAGCGCGGTGATCTGCTGCACGGCGCTGAGCACGCTCAACGGCACCATCTTCACCGGCGCGCGCGTCTATCACGCGCTGGGCGAGGACATGCGTGCGCTGCGCAGGCTGGGTGCGTGGAGCGCGCGCGTCAACACGCCGCGCGTGGCGATCCTGACGCAAAGCGGCATCGCCCTGGCGCTGGTGCTCTTCGGTTCGTTCATGAACGACGGCTTCCAGGCCATGGTGGAATACACCGCGCCGGTGTTCTGGCTGTTCCTGCTGCTGGTGGGCATCGCGTATTTCGTTCTGCGCCGGCGCGACGCCGGGCTGGAGCGGCCGTTTCGCGCGCCGCTGTATCCGTTCAAACCCGCGCTGTTCTGCCTGAGCTGCGCGTACCTGCTGTATTCCAGCCTGGTCTATACCGGGCTGGGGGCGATGGTCGGCGTGGCGGTACTGCTGCTCGGCCTGCCCTTGCTGTGGTGGGTGCGCCGCGCGGCGGCCTGAGCCGCCGCGCGGTGGGGCCTCAGGGCTGCTGCTCGGGCACGATCAGGATTTCCACCCGGCGGTTCTGCGCACGCCCCGCCGCCGTGCTGTTGTCGGCGACCGGGCGGGTCAGGCCGTACCCCACGGCGCCCACCCGGCCGCCGTCCACGCCCTGCTGGATCAGATAGCTGCGCACGCTGGTAGCGCGGTTTTCCGACAGCGTCTGGTTGTAGGCGGCTGAACCGGTCGAATCGGTGTGGCCCTCGACCTGCACCACGGTGCCCGGGTACTGGCGGATGCTGCTGGCCAGCTGGGTGAGCACCGGCTGGAATTGCGGCTTCACGTCGGCGCGGTTGGTGTCGAAGGTGATGTTTTCCGGCGCCTGCAGGCGGATCGTGTCGCCTTCGCGCACCACCTCCACGCCGCTGCCGGCCATCTCGCGGCGCAATTCGGCTTCCTGCTGGTCCATCTGGCGGCCGATCAGCCCGCCGACCGTGGCGCCCACCGCCGTACCGATCAGCACGCCCTTGTTGCGGTCTCCGCGGCTGGACACCACGCCACCGAGGATGGCGCCGGCGCCCGCGCCGATGGTGGCGCCGCGCGCGGTGTTCGCATGTTCGCCGGTGTAGGGATTGGTGGCGCAACCGCCGATCAGCAGCGCCGCCAGCGGGATGATGAAGAGTTTTTTCATGATGGTTGTCCTCTGCGGGTGGAAGGGCGTGTCGGGTGGACGGTGTCCCGCGCATATGGTGCAGCGCGCGCCGGGGGAACGCGGTATCCGGGCGTTACCAATTTGTAAAAGCATGTCAAACGGGAGAAAGGCGTCCGTTCCGCACGGGTTGGCCGGGCACGGCGGGACGAGATGCCGGCGGACCTCCAGGAGCATTTCCGCCCGGTGTGCGGAAGGGGGCATGGAATGCTTTTGGATGGGGTGCGGAGGCCTGCCTTCCGGAGTGTGGATTTTTTGGTGAATCCCCTGCCGTTTCTGGGAAAAATACGACTATCCATACTTCTGGCATGGTTTTGCAGGCATAATCCGAAAGTCAGAAAACGCATGGCCGAAGCGGCGGGATCCCGGGGGAGGGTTGCGGTAGCATGAATCTGAACAGCAAGGTGACGCTCCTGTTTGCCGCGGTCGCGCTGGGCATCCTGGTGATGCTGGTGGCCATCAGCCTGTACGCATTCCGTCTGTTTTCGATCAACTCGTCGTCCGCGCACGTGCGCACCGCTGCCGAGGTGGTGCGTGTGCACCTGACCGAGGCGATGATCCAGGGCACCATCCAGCACCGCGAACAGTTCCTCGCCCGCCTGATGGAAGTGCAGGGACTGTCGGTTGCGCGCGTGGTGCGCTCGCCCGCCGTCAGCCAGCAGTTCGGCGATGGCCTAGTGCGCGAGCTGCCGGCCGACGAGATCGAGCGCGCGGTGCTGGCCGACGGCCGGCCGCGCTATGAACTGCGCGAGGTGGAGGGCGACACGCTGTTCCGCGGCACCATCCCGTTCGCCGCCACCACCGAGGGCACGCCCAATTGCCTGCAGTGCCACAACGTGCCGGAAGGCGCGGTGCTGGGCGCGGTGACCATGGAGATGTCGATCACCGACCTGAAGGAGCGCGCGCTGCTCACGGTGTTCGGCCTGGTGGCGGTCGTTGCGCTGTTCACCCTGCTGGCGGTGGCCCTCGTGCGGCGCATCATGCGTCCGGTGGGCGAGGCCGCGCGCGATGTCGAGGTGGCCGTGCAGCGCGCGTTGAAGGGCGACTTCAAGAGCCAGATTTCCGCCTATCCGGATGACGAGATCGGTCAGATCGCCAACGATACCAACCGTCTGCTCAGTTATCTGGACGGCGGGCTGGAGCGCATTACCCAGCGGGTTTCCCAGCTTACCGGGCGCAGTCCGCTGCAGGACGAAAACAAGCTGGAAGCGACCATCGACATGGTCAACAGCCTGGCGGATGCCTCCGTGTTCAAGCAGGCCATCGAGGAGGACGAGACCAAGGCCGAGATCTACGACCGCTTCGGGCAGATCCTCTCCGAACGTTTCGACGTGCGCAGCTATTCCATCTACGAAGCCAGCGGCGCCAAGCAGATGATGCCCATCCAGGTCGATGGCGAGGCCGGCGCGGCCTGCCGCTGGTGCGATCCACAGATCCTGGTGCGTTCCGAAATGTGCCGGGCCAAGCGCTCCGGCCATCCGGTCGACGGCCTGAAGCAGCCGGGCATCTGTTATGCCTTTCGGCCGGGCGACGGGCAGGGGCACCGCCATTACTGCATGCCGATCATCCAGTCCGGCTCGGTGGGCAGCGTGGTGCAACTGGTGGTGCCGGAACAGGAGGCCGCGCATCTCATCGAGCTGACAGCGTTCATCCACGTGTATGTGCGCGAGATGGCGCCGGTGCTGGAGGCCAAGCGGCTCACCGAGACGCTGCGCGATTCGTCGTTGCGCGATGCGATGACCGGGCTGAACAACCGCCGCTTCCTGGAGGAGTACGCCGACACGCTGATCGCCTCGGCGCGCCGGCGCGACATCTCGCTGGCCATCCTGGTGCTCGACCTCGACTACTTCAAGGTGGTCAACGACACCTTCGGGCACGATGCCGGCGACGCGGTGCTGAAGGCGCTTTCCGGCGTGCTGCGCCAGGCCGTGCGCGCGTCCGACATGGTGATCCGCTTCGGCGGCGAGGAATTCCTCATCGTGCTGCAGGAGGCCACGCCGGAAGGTGCGGAGCGGGTCGCCGAGAACATCCGTGCGGCGGTCGAGAAGCTCAAGGTGCAGGTGTCCGGCGCGGTGCTGCAGAAGACCATCTCGATCGGCCTGTCGATGTTCCCGGACGACGCGGAAACCTTCTGGCAGGCGGTGAAGTTCGCCGACGTGGCGCTGTACCGGGCCAAGGAGCAGGGGCGCAACCGCGTGGTGCGCTTCCTGCCGGGCATGTGGGAAGGCCACGCCGAGTCGTATTGACCCCAGCGGTTGGACTCAGAGCCGGCTGAAGCCCAGGTAGCGTTTCTGGAAGCGCGTCTTGCCGTCCGCGAGGAAGGCCGCGAAATCCCACTCGCCCGGTTCCAGCAGGCCGGTGTGGGCAGGCCGCAGCAGATAGGCCTGGGCCGCCACCACACGCCCATCGGGCAGGCAGACATCCACCGTGGAGCGCAGGTACAGATCGCCCTCGAACGCATCGAGGCGGGCGAAGGCGGCCGCGTCCACCGCGAAGTACAGGCGGCCTTCCACCCGGGCGCCCGCGCGCGGGACGATGGCCGGGTAGTGCTCGCCGCGCACGGGATGGCGGGCATGGCCCGCCAGGGTGGCTTGCGAGGAATCCAGCGCCACGCCCGCCACGTGGGTCATGATGTCCTCGCACATCAGCGAGCCGTAGGTGAAGCAGGACGCCGGCATCACCGCCGCCTCAGCCCTGCTGCTGCCAGACGCGGATCAGCGGATCGCGGTGGATGGCGATCTGCGCGACGCTGACCTCGATCACCGGGCCGCTCAGGGTATGGCCCGCGCAGGCGGCCTCGAGCTGCACCTCGGTGCCCAGCGGCTCGACCACGATCGGCCCCTGGTTGGCCTGCAGGCGGCTCTGGCGGTCGCGCTCGCCGATCAGCACGCTGCCGTTGGTCAGATTGAGCTTGCCTTCGAGCTTCGCGTCGCTGCCCGAGGTCAGGCGGGCGGCCACGAAGCACGGCACCATGCGGTAGTCGTTGACCAGCTTGAGCGCCTGGCGGCGCAGGTGGCGTTGCAGTTCCTCCGGGGATTCCGGCAGCTTGCCCTGGGTGCGGCGGGCGAGTTGCTCCAGCTCCTCGTCGGTGAGGTGGGGGGCGGCGGCGACCAGCAGATCGCGTTCGAGCGTCGGCGCGCCGAGGATGCCCGCCGACAGGTGGTAGTGATGGGCGACGATGCTGCCGCCGGCCTTGGCCAGTTGCTTGCCGGCCACCGTGGGCAGGCCCTGGAACACCATGCTGCCGAGGACTTCGCTGAAGGTCTTGCAGAGCGATTCGTGATCGAGCTCCAGCAAGCGTTCGGGCACCGCGATGTCCAGATCGAAGGAGAGCTGCAGTTTGACGTTGGCCTTGGACATCGGAGCGCTCGCAGTGCGGGGGAAGGGAATTGCGCGATTATGTGCCAATTTTGTTCCGGCTGCGCAGCGCGATCCCGCCCGTCATGCGTGTCGCGCAAAACAAAACGCGCCCCACGGGGCGCGTTTCGGGCAGAGCGGATGTGCCGGGGTCAGCGCACGACCTGGGTCAGTTCGCCGGCCTTGTAGCGCGCGGCGATGCGTTCGAGGGAAACCGGCCGGATGCGGCTGGCCTGGCCGGCGCAGCCGAAGGCTTCGAAGCGTGCCTTGCACACCTGCTTGGCGGCTTCGCGCGCGGGCTTGAGGAATTCGCGCGGGTCGAACTTGGCGGGGTTTTCCACCATGAACTTGCGCACCGCGCCGGTCATCGCCAGGCGGATGTCGGTGTCGATGTTGATCTTGCGCACGCCGTACTTGATGCCCTGGACGATTTCCTCGACCGGCACGCCGTAGGTCTCCTTCATGTCGCCGCCGTACTGGCGGATGATTTCCAGCAGTTCCTGCGGTACCGAGGAGGAGCCGTGCATCACCAGATGGGTGTTGGGGATGCGCGCGTGGATGGCCTTGATGCGATCGATGGCGAGGATGTCGCCGGTGGGCTTGCGGCTGAACTTGTAGGCGCCGTGGCTGGTGCCGATGGCGATGGCCAGCGCGTCACAGTCGGTCTGCTTGACGAAGTCGGCGGCCTGGTCGGGGTCGGTGAGCAGCATGGAGTGGTCCAGCGTGCCTTCCGCGCCGATGCCGTCCTCTTCCCCGGCCTGGCCGGTTTCCAGCGAGCCCAGACACCCCAGTTCGGCTTCCACGGTGACGCCGATGGCGTGGGAGAACTTCACCACCTCGCGGCTCACCGCGACGTTGTATTCGTAGGAGGAGGGGGTCTTGCCGTCTTCCAGCAGGGAACCGTCCATCATCACGCTGGAGAAACCGGAGCGGATCGCCGCCATGCACACCGCCGGAGACTGGCCGTGGTCCTGGTGCATCACCACCGGGATGTTCGGATAGGCCTCGACGGCCGCGTCGATCAGGTGGCGCAGGAAGGCTTCGCCCGCGTATTTGCGCGCACCGGCGGAGGCCTGCATGATCACCGGGCTGTCGGTTTCGGCGGCGGCTTCCATGATGGCCTGGACCTGCTCCAGGTTGTTCACGTTGAACGCCGGCAGGCCGTAGCTGTGTTCCGCAGCGTGGTCGAGAAGCTGGCGCATGGAAACGAGGGGCATGAAAATCTCCTGGGTGATGCGGTGCGTGAGTGCCGGACGCCGGTGGCGCGGCGGATCTGGCGGCCATTTTAATACACGATGCGGGGGTGCTCGCGGCGGCCTTCGCAACGGTGCGTAACGCATGGCCGGGGCCGCAAAGAACAACGGCCCGGACGAGCCGGGCCGTGGGGGTCGCCGGGTCGGCGGCGCGGGTCAGCGCAGCAGTTCGGCCTGGGTGGTGGCGTCCAGCCGGCCGGTCACGGGAATGCCGCGTTCGCTCTGGAATTCGCGCAGAGCGGCCTGGGTACGCGGGCCGATCTTGCCGTCCGGCGTGCCGACGTCGAAGCCCAGCTCGTTGAGACGGCTCTGCGCATCCTTGGCGCTGAGCCGCGCGCCGGAGTAGCCGCCCTGCTGGGATGCGCCATCCACGCCGAGGCGGCCGCCGGTGCCGAGGCCGCGGTCGCCCATGGTCTGCGCGGTGTATTCGCGCAGCGCACGCACCAGCTGGTTGTACGAATCCATGAAGGCGCCGGCGATCACCTTGCCCTGCGGGGTGTTGGTGTAGCCGCCCAGGCCCGCGCCCGCGCCGCCGCCGATGGCCAGGCCGCCGAGGCTGAAGTCGGTGTTCTTGGCGCTGCCCTCGGCCACGCCGACCTGCACGCCGGAGCGGTTGTCGACCAGGGTCAGCAGCGTGGCCGCCTCGTTGGTGCGGATGCCGCCGGCGATGGCGCCGGCCACGCTGCCGCCGATGGCGCCGATGACGCCGCCCAGGCCGCCGGTGCCGCGTTCGCTGAACAGCACTTCCGGGGTCAGCGAGTAGTCGGCGCTGACCATCTGGCCCTTGCCGAAGTTGCTGCCGGCGCGCAGCTCACCGCTTTGCTGCAGGGCGCGCTCCTGCGCCATGTTGGCCATGGCGCGGCCGCGGTCGACCACGATGAAGCAGTTGGACTGCTGCATCAGCAGGCGCAGCACCGGCACCGTGGAGGTCAGGCGGTACTGGCCGGACAGCACACGGTACCAGTCGGCGTTCTGGTCTTCGACCACGGCGATGGTGCCGAACGGGCGCTCGCAGCGTTCCAGTTCGGAATTGGCGTTGGCGGCGTTGGCGCCCCCCGCGCTGCCGGTGGCGGCGGTCTTGGCGCCCGCGTCGCCGCTGCGTACGGGCATGGAGCCGACGCAGCCGGCGAGTGCCGTGGCCAGCAGGGCGGAGGCGATAAGGGTGAGCTTGGTGTTCATGGGTGCATGGACTCCATTTCGATCAGAGTGGGGGCGGGCGAAGAACGCGGGTTGTTCCACGGAAGCGGAATCATAACAAAATGCAACCGCTGCATGCCCATGGTCTTCTTCACGCTTGGCGTTTGTTGTCTACGCGTTTACGTCGCGTTCAGTGCCTCGGGGGCCCGGTGTTCGCCCACGCGCACGATCTTCAGGGTGTTCGTGCCGCCCGCCGCGCCGATCGGTTCGCCGATGGTGAGCACGATCAGGTCGCCGTAGGTCACCACGCCCTGGTCGAGCAGCAGCTGTTCGGCCTCCCACAGCAGGATGTCGCGGTCGGTGTGCTGCTGGCTCATCAGCAGCGGATAGACCGCGCGGTACAGGGTCATCTGGTTGCGCGCGCGCACCTCCGGTGTCAGTGCGTAGATCGGTACGCCGCTGTTCGGCCGGCTCATCCACAGGGCGGTGGAGCCGGTCTGGGTGAGCGAGGCGATGGCCTTCACCTTGAGGTGATAGGCGGTCCAGATCGCCGCCATGGCGATCGACTGGTCGATGCGGGTGAACACCTGGTTGAGCACCTCGCGGTCGAGCGTGACCTCGGCGGATTTCTCCGCCTCCACACAGACCCGGCTCATCGCCTCGACGACCTCCACCGGATACTTGCCGGCGGCGGTCTCGGCCGACAGCATCACCGCGTCCGTGCCATCGAGCACCGCGTTGGCCACGTCGGAGACCTCCGCCCGCGTCGGCACCGGGCTGATGATCATCGACTCCATCATCTGCGTGGCGGTGATGGTGAGCTTGTTGCGATCGCGCGCCGCGCGGATCATGCGCTTCTGCAGCGCGGGTACGGCCGCGTCGCCCACTTCCACTGCCAGATCGCCGCGCGCCACCATGATGCCGTCGGAGGCGTCGAGGATCTCCTCCAGGTTGGCGACCGCCTCGGTGCGCTCGATCTTGGCGATCAGCAGCGCATCGCCGCCGGCCGCGCGCATCAGCTGACGGGCCATGTACATGTCGGCGGCGCTCTTGGGGAAGGACACCGCCAGAAAATCCACGCCGATGCGCGCGGCGGTGCGGATGTCGTCCATGTCCTTGGCGGTCAGCGCGGGCGCGGTCAGCCCGCCGCCCTGGCGGTTGATGCCCTTGTTGTTCGACAGATCGCCGCCGACGCGCACGATGGTGTGGATCTCGTGGCCCAGCACGCGCTCCACGGCGAGCTTGAGGCGGCCGTCGTCGAGCAGCAGGATGTCGCCCGGCTTCACGTCCTTGGGCAACTCCTTGTAGTCCAGGCCCACGCGTTCGGCGTTGCCCAGTTCGCAGCGCGCATCCAGGATGAAGGGCGCGTCCTTCTGCAGCACCACGCGCCCCTCGGCGAACCTGCCCACGCGGATCTTGGGGCCCTGCAGGTCGGCCAGGATGCCCACCGGGCGCCGGGCGCGCACCGAGGCGTCGCGGATGGCCTCCGCGCGCGCGATGTGGTCATCGGCCGAACCGTGTGAGAAATTCATGCGCACCACATCGATGCCGGCGTGCACCATGCGTTCGAGTACATGCGCATCGGAAGAGGCGGGGCCGAGCGTGGCGACGATCTTGGTGTGGCGGAGCATGCGATGTCCTCGGTTGCCGTGGGAAATGGGCGCCGGGCGGGCCCTGCCGAGATTCTAGCCGAGTGGCCAGCGCAGCGTTGGCCGTGTTCTATGCTGAAAGGTGAGCAAAGAGGAGGGCGGCATGGATGTGGTGGCGATCTTCATGGTGTGCGCGGGGGTGGCCGTGCTGATCGGCGCGCTGTGGCGTGCCAGCGGCGAGGCGGGGGAGGCCGCGCGGCGGCGCGGCAACGCATACCCGGAGCCCTATCACGGCGTGGAAATCTGCAGCACGGATGAATCCTGTGCGGCGGCCTGCGCGCTGCACGGCAAGCGCTTCCTGTCCGCGCAGGCGCCGGCCCTGCCGCTGCTGGCCTGCTCGCGGCGTGAGTGCCCGTGTGTCTATATGCATTTCGATGACCGGCGCGCCGGGCCCCGCCGGCAGGCCGATGCGGCGGCCGCGCAGGACGGCAGGGAACGCCGCGTCCGGCCGGGCCGGCGGGCGGCGGATCGCTGGGTGCTCGGGGTGCGCTGAGGCGCGCCGGCTCAGACCGGAACGAACTCGAAACGCTCGCGCAGGTCGGCCAGATAGCCGGGCAGATCGTCCGGATGCAGGCCGAGTTCGGCCAGCACCTCGCCGCCGATGCGATCCCAGTTGTAGTCGTACACCTTGAGCATGTTCATGCGGGCGTGCGCGGCCAGATGAACGATGGCGACCAGGCTGCGTACCGCGCCCAGTTCGTCGTGCGGCACGGTGTCGTGATGCAGGATGGCCTGGGCGATGAATTCCGGCAGGTGCCAGTGGCGCGCCACCAGGTAGCCGATGGAGCAGTGGTCCACGTTGAAGCGCTGGTCTTCCTCGCGCAGGCTGGGGAAATCCAGGCGGCCGTCGAGCAGCAGGGTCTTGCAGTAGTCGGGGAAGCGCTGCATCAGCACCGGCACCCCGCAGTCGAAGAACACTCCGGCCATGTAGGCCTGGTCGGGGAAGATGTTGCACACCGAGACGCGCTCGGCGGCGACCAGCGAGGCCAGTTGGGCCAGTTCGCGGCTGCGTTGCCAGAACTTCTCGTAGGCCGGCCGGGTTTCCTGGCCGATGCTGGTGCTCAGCGCCACCGCACGGGCGATGTTGAGGGTCTGCTGGAAGCCCAGGCGGATCACCGACTGCTCCAGCGTATCGGGCGCCGCCCTGCCGCGATAGAACACCGGGCTGCGCACGATCTTGAAGACCATCGCCGACAGGCCGGGATCCTTCGCGATCACGCCGGCCACCTCGCGGCTGTCGTAATCGTCGTCGGCCAGTAGCTGCACCAGTTCGACGAGAACCTGGGGCTGCGGGGGAATACGGATGCCGCGTGCCGCGGCGTCTGCGGGATCGGGCTGTTTGCTGGGGGCGTTCATGCGGGGAGATGTCCGGAATTGCTGCGGTGCGTCAGCATCGTGCGCCGCCGGTCCTCCCTTCGCAAGTCAGAAAATCGCCTACATTGAAGCCGCTCAGGCGGCGTAACGGGCTTCCAGCGCGGCGATGGCCGGCAGGGTCTTGCCTTCGAGGAATTCCAGGAAGGCGCCGCCGCCGGTGGAGATGTAGCCCACGTCGTCGGCGATGTGGAACTTGGCGATGGCCGCCAGGGTGTCGCCGCCGCCGGCGATGGAGAAGGCTTCCGAGTGGGCGATGGCCGAGGCCATCATCTTGGTGCCGCCGGCGAACTGGGCATGTTCGAACACGCCCACCGGGCCGTTCCACACCACGGTGCCGGCGTGGGCGATGATGTCGGCGAGCTTGGCGGAGGACTTGGGGCCGAAGTCCAGGATGCGGTCGTGCGGGCCCACTTCATCCACCGGGATGCGGTTGGCGCGCGCCAGCGCGGAGACTTCGTCGGCCACCACCACGTCGGTGGGCAGCGGCACTTCGGCGCCGCGTTCCTTCATGATGTCCATCACCTGCTGGGCCTCGCGCACCATCTCCGGCTCGGCCAGCGATTCGCCGATGCGCTTGCCGGCGGCCAGCAGGAAGGTGTTGGCGATGCCGCCGCCGACGATGAGCTGGTCCACCTTCTCGGCCAGGGTCTTCAGGATGGTGAGCTTGGTGGACACCTTGGCGCCGCCGACGATGGCCACCAGCGGGCGGGCCGGGTTCTCGGTGGCCTTGGACAGCGCGTCGATCTCCGCGCCCATCAGGATGCCGGCGCAGGCCACCGGGGCGAAGCGGGCGATGCCGTGGGTGGTGGCCTCGGCGCGGTGCGCGGTGCCGAAGGCGTCATTGACGTAGACGTCGCACAGCGCGGCCATCTTCTTCGCCAGTTCCTCGTTGTCCTTCTTCTCGCCCTTGTTGCAGCGGCAGTTCTCCAGCAGCACCACCTGGCCGGGCTCCACGGTGAAGCCGCCGTCCACCCAGTCGGAAATCAGCTTCACCGGGCGGTGCAGCAACTGGCCCAGGCGCACGGCCACCGGCGCCAGGGTGTCGTCCGGGCCGACCTCGCCCTCGGTGGGGCGGCCCAGGTGGGAGGTCACCATCACCGCCGCGCCGTGGTCCAGACAGTACTGGATGGACGGGATGGAGGCGCGGATGCGCGTGTCCTCGGTGATGTTGCCGGCCTCGTCCTGCGGCACGTTGAGGTCGGCGCGGATGAACACGCGGCGGCCTGCCACGTCGAGGTCGGTGAGCTTGTTTACTTTCATGGCGGTCTCCGGTTTTCTTCGGTCAGGCGGTCGGTGCGTGCGCGCCGCGGCGCGCCTGCCAGTGGCGCAGGGTATCCACCATGCGGCTGGCAAAACCCCATTCGTTGTCGAACCACAGCAGCACGCTGACCAGCCGCGTGCCGCTGGCGCGCGTCTGGCTGGTGTCGAGGATGGCCGAATGCGGGTCGTGATTGAAATCGATGGAGGCGTGCGGGTCGTCCGACCAGGCGAGCAGGCCGGGAAAGCGCTGTTCGGCCAGTTCGCGCAGCACGCGGTTGACCGCCTCCACGCTGGCGTCGCGCCGCGTGGTCAGCGCGATGTCGATGGCCGACACGTTGTGCGTGGGCACGCGGATGGCCTTGGCGATGATGCGCCCGGCCAGGTTCGGCAGCAGGCGCTCGATGCCGCGCGCCAGCCCGGTGGATACCGGGATGATCGACTGCATGGCCGAGCGCGTGCGGCGCAGGTCGGCGTGGTGGTAGCCGTCGATCAGCGGCTGGTCGTTCATCGCCGAATGCAGCGTGGTGAGCAGCGCATGCTCCAGGCCGAAGGCCTCGTCCAGCGCGGCGAGCACCGGCACCGAGGCGTTGGTGGTGCACGAGGCGTTGGAGACGATGCGTTCCGCCCCGCTCAGCGCCTCGTGGTTGATGCCGTACACCACGGTGGCATCCACGTCCTCGGCGCTGTGGCCGGGGTGGGAGAGCAGCACGCGCGGCGCGCCGGCCTGCAGGAAGCGCTCCAGTTCGCCGCGCTGTCCGTAACGCCCGGAGCACTCCACCACCACATCCACCTCCAGCGCCGCCCAATCGACCGCCTCGGGGATGTCGGCATGGGTCACGGCAATCGTCTGGCCGTCGATGAGCAGGGCGTTTTCAGCGGCTTCCACCTTACCGGGAAAGCGTCCGTGGGTGGAGTCGAAACGGGTCAGGTAGGCGATGCTCGCCAGGTCCGCCGGCTCGTTGATCGCCACCACGCGGAACTGGTCGCGCCACGCCGATTCATGCAGCGCGCGCAGAAAGCAGCGGCCGATGCGGCCGTAGCCGTTGATGGCGATGCGGGTGGGGCTGTCGGGAGGGCGGCGGGAGCCGGGCACGGAATCGGGCAGGCAAAAGACGGAAAGGCGGAATTCTACAGAGTTGGCCGCGCCCGCGGGAGCAGTGCGATTCTATCCGCCTGCCTTCGCCAGCAATTCCAGTCCGCGCGCCTCCTGCCTGGCACCGCGTGCGGCGCGCAGCTTGAAGCGGGTTTCGGCTCAAGGTCGTCATTTCGTCGATCAGGCGATTGAGCGGCGTGCAGCGCCCTTGCAGGCAGGCCTCCACCACGGCGCGCGAGGCACCGACGCCCATGCAGGCACCCACGAAAACATTGGTATCGATGACCACGCGCATGGTTTGCTGGTAGCAGAAATGACGCCATTTCAGCGCAGCAAGAAACTGCTGGCGCGGCCCCCATTCACTGCAACCACAGGCTCATCAACCCCGCCCGCCCCCGTACGCCCAGCTTGCGGTAGATCTCGCCGGCATAGTAGTGCACGGTGGCGGGGCTCATGCCGCACACCTGGGCGATCTCCTTTTCCGTGCCGTCGCCCAGCAGGCCCTTCAGCACCTTGCGCTCGGCCAGCGTGAACGGCGCCTCGGCCACGGGCAGCCCGTGGCTCAGCAGCAGGCGGGCGTGGAACCAGCGCAGGCCGCGCGTGGCCGTGCCCAGGGCGTCGAGTTCGCCCTGGCCGTAGGGTTCGGCGCCGTCGGTGCGGTGAAAGAGGTAATGCACTTCCGCGTGGGCATTCACCGGGCAGCAGGCCACCGCCACGTCGTGGATGCCCAGCCGCTCCCAGTAGTGGCGGTAGTAAGGACTCTGGAACCAATCCTCCGGCAGGCTGCGGCGGAAGCTGTAGCAGCGGTACTTGCCCGTGTTCGCCACGCCCAGCAGAAAGGACGGGTCCATGCGCCGCTTCTCCCACATCCGCTGGATTTCCCGCGTGTTGAGCAGCCAGTCGGGCAGGGGCTTGAGATGGTGGAACAGCGGCGCCCGCCAGCCGCGCAGGGGGTCGCGGTGGTCGTGGGACTGCATGCGCACCCCCGCCACCCAGACCGCGTTGCCCGCGCCCACCAGCTCGGCCAGGCCGGCGGCCAGATGCGTGACGGCCCCGTCCACATCCCGTGCCGCCAGCGCATCCAGCCCGTCCCACAGCGCGTGAATGCGCTCGACGACTCCCGGCTCCATGAATTCCCCCCTGTGTTTCCGCGAGTATAAAAATTTTCCAGACCCGCATAGACAAATACCTGCTGATCGGCAGGTAGGTGCGCCCACCCCGATTCCATAGCATTGCCCGGCTTGGGTGGTATCCGCATCGGGCCGCCCGCGGGCGGAGGAAAACATGGCGGCGGGCAGGCCGCCATCCTCCCGCCTTATCGGCAGATCGATCGCGACGCCGGATGCCAACGGATCGGAAAACAAGGGGCCCGCATGAACCACGTCTGGAAAACCGTCTTCAACTCCAGCACCGGCCAGTGGCAGGCCGTGGCCGAAACCGCCCGATCCCGCAGCAAGGGCGGCCGGGGCAAAGGCGCTTCGCGCAAGGCGGCTACCGCGGCCCTGCTGCTTTGCACCGCGCTGGTATCAGCACCCATCCCCGCCTGGGCTGGCGGCTCAGGAGGCAATGGCGCCTCTTATGCCGCTGGGGTAGGCGGCAACGGCGGCGCAGGTAGCGACGGTTCGGACACCAATGCCAATGGTGCTGCGGGTGGCTTGAACGGCGCTGGCAGCGGCACCGGCTTCGGCGGCGGCGCGCCGGGCGCAAAAGGCGATGACGCGACCAGTGGCAGTGGCGGTGGCGGCGGCGGCGGCGGCAACCGGATCGACACACCCGCCACGGCGGGATCGGGCGGTAACAGCAATGGCAGCGGAGGCAATGGCGGCTCGGGCGGTGTCGTGGGCATGCCAGGCGAAGCCGGAATCGACTCCGGCACGTGGGCTGGCGGTGGCGGTGGCGGTGGCGGTGGCGATGGCGCGGTTTCAAGCGCCGCGACGACCAACGCTGACTTGACGGGCGGCGCCGGCGGCAGGGGCGGCGACGGGGACGGTGGCGGCGGCGGAGGTGGCGGCGGCGGTGCGGGCCTGGTCCATACCGGCAGCACGCTGACGGTCGGCCACAATCTCACTGGCGGCATGGGTGGGCACGGGGGCACGGGTGGCAACGGCGGCGGCGGCGGTGGCGGCGGCGCCGGATTGGCCGTGGCGGCTTCGACGGGAGCAAGCATCGGCATCGGCAGCGGGACCGTCTTGACGGGCGGCGCCGGTGGCCTGGGCGGCGACGGGAACGGGGACGGCCGTGGCGGCGGCAGTGGCGGCGACGGCGGCGCGGGCCTGTTCGCCAACGGCGACATGACCGTTTTGACCAACGGGGGCGTCATCCAGGGAGGCAACGGTGGCGCGGCGGGTGACGGCGCCGCTGCGGGCCAGTCCGGCAAGGGCGGCCTGGGCCTGTTTGCCGGCGACGGCATGACCTTGATCAACGAAGGCGTCATACAGGGCGGCAACGGCGGTGCGGCAGGTCTGTTCGGCGTGGGCAGCGAAGGCGTCGTCGGCGGCAATCTCACCATCGTCAACATGATCGGCGGCAGCATCGCCGGTGGCATGAGCGGCGATGGCCTGACGCGCAGCCATGCCGTCCTCTTCACCGGCGGCGACAACAGGCTGGGGCTGCACGCGGGCCTCAACGACAACTTCATCGGCCACATCGGCGGCAGCGGCTTTCTGGGTTCGATCACCTTGGACGGCGAAAACGACGCCACGCTGTCCAGCGATATCGACGCGGCAGGCTACGACGTCTTCAAGACCGGCGGCGGCACGCTGACGCTCACGGGCGCCACCAGCTTGTCGAACGGCCGCGTCCAGGTCGATGAAGGTCACCTGCGCATCGCGGACGGCGGCGATGTCCGGCACGTCGGCGGCGCCTACATCAACGGCAGCAATGGCGCGACGGTCGCAGGCAACGGCTTCTGGGCACCCGGCAGCGTGTACCTTGGAAGCCAGGGCAACGCCAGCGATACCAGCACCCTGCGCGTCGAGAACGGCGGCAGGGTCGAAAGCTTCCTCACCGATGTGGGCGATGCAGTTGCCGGCAGCCTCACGGTCACGGGCAGGGATGCCGGCGGCAACCAGTCCACTTACTCCGCCAGCAACAGTCTGATCATCGGCTCCCGTGGCACCGGCACGATGACCATCGCCGACGGCGGCCAGGTTCACAGCGGGACGAACAGCGCCCAGGGAAGTTACATCGGCGGCAGCAGTCTCGTCGGCCACGCTGTCGGCAGCGGCGCCGTCACCGTCACGGGCGGCGGCTCCAAGTGGACGAGTATGGGCACGATCTCTGTCGGCTATAACGGCGCCGGCACGCTGACCATCGCCGACGGCGGCGAAGTGGAAAGCGCCGGTGCCGCGATCGGCACCGCCAGCGCGAGCCTCGGCACCTATGACAGCGTGAATGGCCAGGCCATCGTCACCGGACCGGGATCGCTCTGGAACATCACCGGCGACAACGGCCTGCGCATCGGCGTGCGCGGGCTGGGCGCCTTGACGGTGGACGGCGGCGGCCTGGTGCGGGCGCAGCGCACCCATCTCACCAGCCAGAACTTCGGCGATGGCGACGGCATGCTGAATCTCGACGGCACCGACGGCTCCCGGGGCGTGCTGGAAACCGGCTGGGTGGAGGCCGGCACCAACGGCATCCGGGCAAGCGGCAGCGCCGCCCAGATCAACTTCGACGGCGGCATCCTGCGGGCCACCGGCGATCAGGCCGATTTCCTGCGCGGCTTCGACCCCGGCGAAATCCTCATCCACAGTGGCGGCGCGTTCATCGACAGCAATGGCCACGGGATCGGCATCGATGCCGCGCTGCAAGGCACAGGCGGCCTGACCAAGCTGGGCGACGGCCGGCTGGTATTGTCCGGCGCCGCAAGCTACACCGGCGATACCACGGTCGCCCTGGGCGAGCTGCGTGTGAATGGCAGCATTTCTTCCGACGCCCTCGTGCAAGGGGGCGGCACGCTGAGCGGCACCGGCACGGCGGGTAACGTCACGGTGGAAGGCGGCGGTACCCTGAGCCACGCCGGCACGGTGGGTAACGTCATGGTGGAAGACGGCGGCGTGCTGGCGCCGAATGCCTACGCCATTGGCACGCTGACGATTGATGGCAACCTGACGCTCGCGCCCGGCGCCATCAGCGAGTTCCAGTTGGGCGCACCCGGCACCGATGCCGACAGGGCGGCGGGCATTGGCGACCGAGTTGTCGTGACGGGCGACCTGGCCCTGGGCGGCACGCTGAATCTCACGCAGAGCTACCACGCGGCCGACGGCCACGCCGGTGTCGGCTATTACCGCCTCTTTACCTACGGCGGCAACCTGACCAGCAACACCGCGGTCATCGGCACCGCCCCGGAACGCCATGAGCTCCTGGCCGAAGCCGGCAGCGGCTACGTGGATCTGTTCGTCAACGCCCCCGGAAGTGCCGGAGACGATGTGCTTCAGCACTGGCGCGGCGGCGACGGCACCTGGAATGCTTCCGACACCCTGTGGATGAACCGGGATGGCGAGGTGCCGGCGGCCTGGGCAGGCAACCACGCCATCTTCAAGGATGCCGCCGACTTCACCGGCGGTACGGTTGCGGTGGAGGGTGAACAATCCTTCAGGAGTTTGCAGTTCGTCGATGAGGGCTACACGCTGGCCGGCACGGGCACGCTGCTCACTGATGCCGCCGGCAGCGAAATCCGTGTGCTGGCCGGCAGCGCCACCATCGCCGCCCGCATCGCCGGCAGCGACGACCTGGAAAAAACCGAAGCCGGCACCCTGGTGCTGGCCGGCGACAACAGCGGCTACACCGGCAAGCTCACGGTAAGAAGCGGCACGCTGGGGATCCTCAACGAACGCGCGCTCGGCAGCGGCACGCTCACGCTGGATGGCGGCACGCTCAGGGGCCTGGACTGGTACGACTATTCATCGGACATCGTGATCGGCGACGGCGGCGGCACCCTGACGGGGACGTTCGGCATCTTCCACGGGCCGATCAGCGGCAGCGGCGGCCTGATCGTCGATGTGGAGGATTATTTTCTGGTGGACGACATGACGGGACACACCGGCGCCACCCGATTCACCAGCAATGCCACGCAAATAACCCCCCGAGGCGAAAACGTTTTTTCCACCAGCAGCGCCTATACGCTCGACGCGGGCGCCAGCATCGTTACGTCAACGAGCCAGGCCCTGGGCTCGCTGGCCGGCTCCGGGCAGGTGCAACTGGACGCTGCGTCGGCCACGCTCACCACCGGCGGCAACGACACCAGCACCGCCTTCTCCGGCAGCATCGTCGGTTACGGCAACCTGACCAAGACCGGCACCGGCGTCTTCACTCTTTCCGGCAGCAACGAACACCGCGGCGCAACCACCGTGAATGGCGGTACGTTGGTAGTGGATGGCTCCATCGCCGCATCGTCGCTGACCACGGTACGGCATGGTGCCACGCTGGGTGGCAGCGGCACCGTGGGCAGCACCACGGTGGAAAGCGGCGGCATCCTGTCGCCGGGCAACTCGGTGGGCACACTGAACGTGAATGGCGATCTGGTGCTCAATGCCGGTTCCATCACCGAATTCGAGCTGGGCAGCCCCGGTGCATCGAGCGCCGCGCCCGGCACCAGCGACCGCATCGCCGTCACGGGCGACCTGGCCTTCAATGGCACGGTGAACCTGTCGCAAAGCAGCGACCCGGCGGACGGCACGGCGGGCATCGGCTACTACCGCCTCATCACCTACGGCGGCAGCCTGACCAGCAACACCGCCACCCTCGGCACCACGCTGGGTTTGACGGACGTGGAGTACGAGTTGCAGGCCGGTTCCGGCCGGGTCGATCTGTTCATCGACGCGGCGGCGGTGCTGGGCGACGATGCCTTGCAGCACTGGCAAGGCGGTGACGGCACCTGGAATGCGGCGAGCACGCAGTGGCTGAATGCCGGCGGCACCACACCCGCGGCCTGGGCCGGCAATCACGCCGTGTTCAAGAGCGCGCCGGGCGGCTTCGATGGCGGCGTCATCGACGTGGAAGGCGCGCAGGGCTTCAAGG
The DNA here is from genome assembly GCF_004801295.1 of Pseudothauera nasutitermitis. Taxonomy (GTDB): domain Bacteria; phylum Pseudomonadota; class Gammaproteobacteria; order Burkholderiales; family Rhodocyclaceae; genus Pseudothauera; species Pseudothauera nasutitermitis. Next base: position 138,979 of record NZ_SSOC01000007.1, on the reverse strand, counting down.
GCCTCCAGTTCGTCGATGACGGCTACTCGCTGCAAGGCTCCGGCCAACTGGTGACGGATGCCGCCGGCAGCGAAATCCGTGTGCTGGCCGGCAGCGCCACGATTGCCACCGCCATCACCGGCACCGGCGGGCTCACCAAGACCGAGGCGGGCACGCTGGTGCTGACCGGCAGCAATACCTACAGCGGCGGCACGGCCATCCATGCGGGCACGCTGCAAGTCGGCGACGGCGGCACGAGCGGCAGCATCGTCGGCGACGTGGTGAACGACGGCACGCTGGCCTTCAACCGCAGCGACGCATTGACCTTCGGCGGTGCTATCAGCGGCGCGGGCCGGCTGGTACAGGAGGGCAATGGCGCGCTGACCGTGACCGGCAACAACAGCTACACGGGGCAAACGCGCTTTCACAGTGGCGGCACGCTGCAAGTCGGCAACGGCGGCACGACGGGCAGCCTCGGCGGCGGGACCATCTTTTTTGCCGATGGCATGGGCACATTGGCGTTCAACCGCAGCGATGATGTCGTGTTCAGCCAAGACATCACCGAGGACACCGCTACCGCCATGGGATCGCTCATCCAGCGCGGCACGGGCACGCTGACGCTCACCGGCAACAGCAACATCTCCGGCTCCACCACGGTGGAAGCCGGCAAGCTGGTGGTCAATGGCTCGATTGCGGATTCGGCGGTGACGGTGCAGTCCGGCGCCACGCTGGGCGGCAGCGGCACGGTGGGCGGCACCACGGTGGAAAGCGGCGGCACGCTGGCGGCGGGCAATTCCATCGGCACGCTCAACGTGGCAGGCGACCTCATCTTGTCCTCGGGCTCCTTCCTCGACTTCGAGCTGGGCAGCCCCGGCATGGCCGCCGATCCGGCCTCGGGCAAGAGCGACCGCATCGTGGTGGCGGGTGATTTGTCGTTCGACGGCACGGTGAACCTGGCGCAAAGCAGCGATGCGGCTGACGGCACCGCAGGCATCGGCTACTACCGCCTCATCAGCTACGGCGGCGTGCTGACCAGCAGCACCGCCACCCTCGGCACCACGCCGGCAGCGCCGACTGGTGTGGAGTATGAATTGCAGGCTGGCAGCGGCCGGGTCGATCTGTTCATCGACACGGCGGCGGTGCTGGGCGACGATGCCTTGCAGCACTGGCAAGGCGGTGACGGCACCTGGAATGCGGCGAGCACGCAGTGGCTGAATGCCGGCGGCACCACACCCGCGGCCTGGGCCGGCAATCACGCCGTGTTCAAGAGCGCGCCGGGCGGCTTCGATGGCGGCGTCATCGACGTGGAAGGCGCGCAGGGCTTCAAGGGCCTCCAGTTCGTCGATGACGGCTACTCGCTGCAAGGCTCCGGCCAACTGTTGACGGATGCCGCTGGCAGCGAAATCCGCGTGCTGGCCGACAGCGCCACGATCGCCACCGCCATCACCGGCACCGGCAGCCTGACCAAGACCGAGGCGGGCACGCTGGTGCTGACCGGCAACAACACCTACACCGGCGCGACCACGGTGAACGGGGGCACGCTGGTGGCGAACCACGACGGCGCGCTGGGCACGGGCGCGGTCACGGTGGATGACAGCGCCGACATGGACGCGACCCTGCGAATCGCCGGCGGCGTCAGCCTTATCAACAGCGTCACCCTGCAACACGGCGGCGCGCTGGACAACGCCGGCGACCTCAGCGGTACGGCGGGAAGCGCGGGCAGCGCCGGCGCCCCGGTCTTCGCCTTCGATGGCAATGGGAATGGTCTGCCCGGTAACGACGGCGGCAGCGGCAACCTCGGCGGAGCCGGGGTTCGGGTCGAGGCAGCGGGCCAGTTCGCCAACACGGGCACCCTCCGCGGCGGCATCGGCGGTACCGGCGGCAACGGTAGCGCCGGGGCGCCCCCACTCCCCCCCGTCATTGATCGGTACCAAGGCCCCGGCGGCGCGGGCGGCGCCGGGGGTCAGGGCGGCAGCGCCGTGGAACTGGCCGGCGCCGGCCCGCTCACCAACGACGGCACGATGATCGGCGGCAAGGGTGGTACGGGTGGGGCTGGCGAGGCTGGCGGCATCGGCAGCAACGGCGTTGGGGCCCAAGGCGGCGGCCATGGCGGCCATGGCGGCAGTGGCGGCCACGGCCTGCACATGACCGGCGCCGGCCAGTTCATCAACCTGGGCAGCATCACCGGCGGAGACGGGGGTGACGGAGGGGCAGGGGGGGCGGTGGGAACGGATGGCTCCCCCGTCCCCGGTACCGCCGGCGATGCCGGTACGGGTGGCACCGGCCTGCGGGTGGATGCCGATGGCGCCAGCGTGATCAACGCCGGCCTCATCGCCGGCGGCGCGGGCAGCACGCAGGGCAAGGCCGTGGAGATCAACGGCAACGACAACACGCTGGAACTGCGCAGCGGCTGGAGCTTCTCCGGCGGCATTTCGGTTGCCGGCAGCAACAACGTGCTGGCGCTCGGCGGCGCGACCGACGCCAGCTTCAATCTTTCATCGCTCGCCGCCGACTTCGCCGGTTTCGCCACCCACGCCAAGCGCGGCGCCGCCACCTGGACGCTCACCGGCAGCACCGCCGCTACCGGCAGCTGGACGGTGGAGGCCGGCACGCTGGCGGTCAACGGCTCCCTCGCCAATGCGGCGGTGACGGTACAGAACGGCGGCACGCTGGGCGGCAGCGGCACCGTGGGCAGCACCACGGTGCAAAGCGGCGGCACGCTGGCGCCGGGCAATTCGATCGGCACGCTGAACGTGGCGGGCAACCTGACGCTGAACGCCGGTTCGATCACCGACTTCGAGCTGGGCAGCCCCGGCGCATCCAGCACCGTGCCCGGCACCAGCGACCGCATCGATGTGACGGGCGACCTGGCCTTCGACGGCACGGTGAACCTGGCGCAAAGCAGCGATGCGGCCGACGGCACCGCAGGCATCGGCTACTACCGCCTCATCACCTACGGCGGCGTGCTGACCAGCAACACCGCCACCCTCGGCACCACGCCGGGTTTGACGGACGTGGCGTACGAGTTGCAGGCCGGTTCCGGCCGGGTCGATCTGTTCATCGACACGGCGGCGGTGCTGGGCGACGATGCCTTGCAGCACTGGCAAGGCGGCAATGGCACCTGGAATGCGGCGAGCACGCAGTGGCTGAATGCCGGCGGCGACGCACCGGCGGCCTGGGCCGGCCACCACGCGGTGTTCAAGAACGCGCCGGGCGGCTTCGACGGCGGCGTCATCGACGTGGAGGGCGCGCAGGGCTTCAAGGGCCTCCAGTTCGTCGATGAGGGCTACACGCTGCAAGGCAGCGGCGAACTGGTCACCGATGCCGCCGGCAGCGAAATCCGCGTGCTGGCCGGCAGCGCGACCATCGCCGCGCAGATCGCAGGCACGGGCGGCATCGTCAAGACCGAGGCGGGGACCTTGGTGCTGGCCGGCGGCAACAGCTACACCGGCGCGACGACGGTGAATGAAGGCACGCTGGTGGTCAATGGCGCCATCGCCGCTTCGGCGGTGACGGTGCAATCCGGCGCCACGCTGGGCGGCAGCGGAACCGTGGGCGGCGCCATGGTGCAAAGCGGCGGGCGCATCGCGCCGGGCAACAGCATCGGCACGCTGGCCGTGAATGGCGGCTGGACCCTGGCGACCGGTGCCACCTACACCGTGGAACTCAAGGAAGGCGGCCACACCGCCGGCACCCACAACGACCTGATCGCGGCCACCGGCACGGCCACCTTCGAAAACGGCGCGCTGATCCACGTGACTCCCGAGAACGGTTCGGACGACGGCAGCACCTACGCCGCCGGCCTGCGCTACACCATCGCCCAGGCCGCAGGCGGCCTGACGGTGGGCGGCAGCCAGACCGTCACCGACGATTTCGCCTACCTGGACTTCACCGCCGGCTGGGACGGCACCGACTACTGGCTGACCAGCGCGGCGCCCACCGCCACCTTCTGCCTGCCCGGCATGGGTGCCAACCAGTGCGCGGTGGCCGACGCTGCCTTCAAGCTGGGCGCGGGCAACGCGGTGTACGACCGCGCGCTCAACCTCGCCCACGCCCAGACCGGCCCGGCCTTCGAGCAGCTTTCCGGCGCGGCGCACGCCTTCGTCCCCACGCTGGTCTTCTCCGGCATGCGCCAGTTGCACGGCCTGGTGGGCCAGCGCCTGCACGGGGCCGGCGGCACCATCCGCGGCGCCGCCCACACCCTGGCCGGGGTGAAGCTCGCCTCGGCCGGCGGGGTGCTCGCCGGGCTGCTCGATGAAGAGCAGGGCGCGCGCGACGGCTTCTGGGTGCGCGTACTGGGCGGCGACGGCCGCATCGACGGCGACCGCAATGCCGGCGGCGCCGACACCCGCAGCGGTGGCGTGGCCGTGGGCGCGGACCGCGGCTTCGGCGACGCGCTGCGTGCCGGCCTGGCCCTGGCGCACGGCACGGGCGAGGCGCGGGCGGCCTATGGCACGGTGGATCTGGAAAGCTGGCAACTGGCCGCCTACGCCCGCCTCCAGCCGCAGGACGGCGCCTACCTGGACGCCAGCCTGAGCCTGGGCCGCCACCGGCTCGATACGCACCGCGCGCTGCCCCTGTTCGGCGTGCGCGCCAAGGCGGGCTACCACGCCCACAGCGCCGCGCTGTCCGTCGAAGGCGGTCTGCCGCGGGCCCACGGGCGCAACACCTGGACGCCCTACGCGGGTGTGCAGGCGCAGCGCCTCGCGCGCGAAGGCTTTACCGAACGGGGCGCGGGCGACGCGGGCCTGGTGGTGAAGCGGGAGACGGACAACGCGGTGCGCACCACGCTGGGCGTGCGTTACCAGTGGGCGCGCGCGCGGCTGCGGCCGGCAGTGGAAGCGGGCTGGGCGCACGACTTCGGCGATCGCCGCCACCGGGTGCGCGCGGGCTTCGCCAGCGTGGCGGGGGCGGCCGACTTCCAGGTGGCGGGCCCGAAGCGCGAGCGCGATCGGCTGCTGCTGGGCCTGGATCTGACCGCCTGGACCGGCGGCAAGGCGCGGCTGGACGTGGGCTACCGGGGCGAGTTCGCCGCGACGGACCGCGAGCATGCGCTGGCGGCAACCCTGCGGTGGAGGTGGTGAGGGGGAGAGGGCTGAATTGCGCCTGCCGGCGCGGGTGCGTTCAGGTCAGCTCAAGGCGCCTTTCGAGCCGTTCCACGCGTTCCTTGAGGCGATCCACTGCATGACGATCGGAGACGATTTCCGCCTAGTTGGCCGACTCGTCGCGGGCGATCCGGGCAATGCCGGTTTCCAGACCCGACAGACGCGACTTGATTTCGCTGTTGTCCTGACGGATCGCGGCGAGTTCAGTCTGGATCTTCTTCAGATGTTCCAGAATCAGATTTTCGATATTTTCGGCCATGGCGATCTCCTTTCCCGCGAGTGTAGGAGCTGTCCAGGGGAAATTCAAACACGCTGCCGGTTTGCGGCGGCATGAAAGAAAAAGCCCGCCGGGCCGGAGCCGGGCGGGCTTTCTGTCGAATGGCGGGGCGGGATTACTTGGCCGCCATCCAGGCGCGCGCGGCGTCCAGCATGCGGCAGGAGTAGCCCCATTCGTTGTCGTACCAGGCCAGCACCTTGACCAGCACCGAGCCGTCCTCGCCCTTGATCACGCGGGTCTGGGTGGCGTCGAAGGTGGAGGACACGGTGGTGTGGTTGAAGTCGGAGGACACCAGCGGCTCGGTGTTCACCGCCAGGATGCCCTTGAGCGGGCCGTTGGCGGCGGCGGTCATGAGTTCGTTGATCTCTTCCTTGGTGGTGGTGCGCTCGGCGGTGAAGGTGAGGTCCACCAGCGAGACGTTGATGGTCGGCACGCGCAGGGCGAAGCCGTCCACCTTGCCGACCAGTTGCGGCAGCACCAGGCCGACGGCCTTGGCGGCGCCGGTCTTGGTGGGGATGATGTTGGCGGCGGCGGCGCGCGCGCGGCGCAGGTCCTTGTGGCGCACGTCCACGGTGACCTGGTCGTTGGTGTAGGCGTGGATGGTGGTCATCAGGCCCTGCTTGATGCCCACGCTGTCGGCCAGGATCTTGGCCACCGGGGCCAGGCAGTTGGTGGTGCAGGAGGCGTTGGAGACCACGGTGTAATCGGCCTTCAGCGCGCCTTCATTGACGCCCATGACGATGGTGGTGTCCACGTCGTCGCCGCCCGGCGCGGAGATCAGCACGCGCTTGGCGCCCTGTTCCAGCAGGGCCTGGGCCTTGGCCTTGGTGGTGTAGGCGCCGGTGCATTCGAGCAGCACGTCCACGCCGTGGGTGGCCCAGTTGACGCCCTTCGGGTCCTTGGTGGAGTAGAAGGGGATCTTCTTGCCGTCGATGATGATAACGTTCTCGCCCTCGGTTTCCACCGGCGTGGCGAAGCGGCCGTGGGTGGTGTCGTACTTCAGCAGGTGGGCGTTGGTGGCCAGATCGCCGGAGGCGTTGATGGCGACGACTTCCAGTTCGTTCTGCAGGCCCTGTTCGTAGATGGCGCGCAGGGTACAGCGGCCGATGCGGCCGAAACCGTTGATGGCAACCTTGATGGACATGGGGGGTTCTCTCCTCTCAGCGAATTCTTTGCATGGGGCTTACAGCACGGCCTTGACGGCGTCCACCACCGCGTCCGTGGTGATGCCGAATTCCTTGAACAGTTCGCCGGCCGGGGCGGATTCGCCGAAGCGGTCCAGGCCGATCACCCGGCCTTCGAGGCCGACGTACTTGTACCAGCCGTCGGTGACCCCGGCTTCCACCGCCACGCGCGGCACGCCGGCCGGCAGCACGGCAGCCTTCCAGGCGGCGTCCTGGCGTTCGAAGACGTTGGTGCTGGGCACGGAGACCACGCGCACGGCGATGCCGGATTCGGCCAGCGCCTTCTGCGCGGCGATGGCGAGCGCGACTTCCGAGCCGGTGGCGAGAATCACCGCCTGCGGCTTGCCGCCCTGGGCTTCCGAGAGCACGTAGGCGCCCTTGCGGATGGCGGCGATCTGTTCCGCGCTGCGGGTCTGGAAGGGCAGGTTCTGGCGCGAGAAGCACAGACTGCTGGGGCCGTCCTGGCGTTCGATGGCGTGCGCCCAGGCCACGGCGGATTCCACCGTGTCGCAGGGGCGCCAGACGTCCATGTTGGGGATCAGGCGCAGGGTGGCGGTCTGTTCCACCGGCTGGTGGGTGGGGCCGTCCTCGCCCAGGCCGATGGAGTCGTGGGTGAACACGAAGACCTGGCGGATCTTCATCAGCGCGGCCATGCGCAGGGCGTTGCGCGCGTACTCGCTGAACATCAGGAAGGTGGCGGTGTAGGGGATCAGCCCGCCGTGCAGCGCCACGCCGTTGGCGATGGCGGCCATGCCGAATTCGCGCACGCCGTAATACACGTAGTTGCCGCCGCTGTCGCGGCTGACTCCCTTGGCGCCCGACCACAGGGTGAGGTTGGAGCCGGCGAGGTCCGCCGAGCCGCCGAGCAGTTCCGGCAGCTTGGGCGCGAAGGCTTCGATGCTGTTCTGGCTGGCCTTGCGGGTGGCGATGGTTTCGGCCTTGTCGACGACCTTGGCGAGCACTGCTTCCACGTGGGCGCTCCAGTCCGCCGGCAGCTTGCCGGCCATGCGGCGCTCGAACTCGGCGGCCTGCTCGGGGAAGGCAGCGCGGTAGGCGGCAAGGCGGGCGTTCCATTCGGCTTCCGCTGCGGCGCCTTGTTCGCGCGCGTTCCAGGCCGCATAGACGTGGGCGGGGATTTCGAAGGGGGCGTGCGGCCAGCCGATGTGCTCGCGCGTGGCGGCGATTTCCGCCGCGCCCAGCGGGGCGCCGTGTACGTCGTGGCCGCCCTGCTTGTTGGGGCTGCCGGCGCCGATCACGGTCTTGCAGCAGATCAGCGTGGGCTGCGCGGTGTTGGCGATGGCCTGCTGGATGGCGGCTTCGATGGCCGCCGGGTCGTGGCCCTGCACGTCGCGGATGACCTGCCAGCCGTAGGCTTCGAAGCGTTTCGGGGTGTCGTCGGTGAACCAGCCCGAGACGTGGCCGTCGATGGAGATGTCGTTGTCGTCGTAGAAGGCGGTGAGCTTGCCCAGGCCCCAGGTGCCGGCCAGCGAGCAGGCTTCGTGGCTGATGCCTTCCATCAGGCAGCCGTCGCCGAGGAACACCCAGGTGCGGTGGTCGACGAGGTCATGGCCGGGACGGTTGAATTCGGCGGCCAGCACCTTTTCGGCCAGCGCCATGCCCACCGCGTTGGTGATGCCCTGGCCGAGCGGGCCGGTGGTGGTTTCCACGCCGGGGGTGTAGCCGTATTCCGGGTGGCCGGGGGTCTTGCTGTGCAGTTGGCGGAAGCGCTTGATTTCCTCGATGGGCAGGTCGTAGCCGGTGAGGTGCAGCAGCGCGTAGATCAGCATGGAGCCGTGGCCGTTGCTGAGCACGAAGCGGTCGCGGTCGGCCCATTGCGGGTTGGCCGGGTTGTGCTTCAGGTGGTGCCGCCACAGCACCTCGGCGATCTCGGCCATGCCCAGCGGCGCGCCGGGGTGGCCGGAGTTGGCCTGCTGCACGGCGTCCATGGCCAGCGCGCGGATGGCGCCGGTGAGCTCGTTGAAAACCGGGGGCTTGACCACGCGTCTCGCGACAGCGAGACCAGCCTGGGCGGAGCCGGAGGCTCCACTGGTTTGTGGCGAGGAGGTTCCGACCTTCAGGTCGGAGTGACTCACGTTTCTGGACAGCGACATGGTTTCCTCGGAAAGCCGCCGCCGGCGGCTGGAAAAACCGTAATTATCGCTGAAAAAACGCCCTGGTTGATAGCGCGTGCTGCACTGCGGAGGCGCGCACGCTGCGGGCTACACTGCCTGCCGGCGGTGTTCCATCAGCTTCCAGATCAGCGGGGTGAGGATCAGTTGCATGGCCAGGTCGAGCCGTCCGCCGGGGATTACGATGGTGTTGGCGCGGCTCATGAAGGCGCCGTCGATCATCGTCAGCAGATAGGGAAAGTCCACGCCGCGCGGATCCTTGAAGCGGATCACCACCATGGACTCCTCCAGCGTGGGCACGTCGCGCGCGATGAACGGATTGGAGGTGTCCACCACCGGCACGCGCTGGAAGTTGATGTGGGTGCGCGAGAACTGCGGGACGATGTAATGCACGTAGTCGTGCATGCGGCGCAGGATGGTGTCCTGCACCGCTTCCTTGGAATAGCCGCGCACCCGGGTGTCGCGGTGGATCTTCTGGATCCACTCCAGGTTGATGGTCGGCACCACGCCGATCAGCAGGTCCACGTGGCGGGCCACGTCCACCGTGTCGGTCTGCACCGCGCCGTGCAGGCCTTCGTAGAACAGGCAGTCGGTGCCCACCGGCAGGTCTTCCCATTCGGTGAAGGTGCCCATCGGCAGGTTGCGGCGCATCGACTGCTCTTCGTTGTGGATGTACCAGCGCCGCCGCCCGGTGGCCGATTCGCCGTAGGCGCGGAACAGGTGCTCGAGATCCTCGAACAGGTTGGCCTCGGGGCCGAAGTGGCTGGCGCCGCGTTCGCCGCGCGCCTCGGCCTCTTCGATCTGGCGTTTCATCTCGTCGCGGGTGTAGCGGTGGAAGCTGTCGCCCTCGACGATGGCCGCATTGACGTTCTCGCGGTGGAAGATGGCCTCGAAGGTGTGCTTGACCGTGGTGGTGCCGGCGCCGGAGGAGCCGGTGACCGCGATGATGGGGTGTTTCATCGACATGATGGATGGGCCTCGTGGCCGGTCAGCCGCCGCTGGCCGCGCCTTCCGGGCGCAGCTCGGTGTACACCCGCTTGGATGCCACCACCAGCACATGCACTTCCTCGAAGGACAGTTCGGGGTAGCGGTCGCGCACCACGCGGTAGGCCAGGTGGTCCAGCGTGGCGTTGCCCCAGCGGTTCTCCCGGGCGAAGAAGGGAGCGATCACTTCGTAGGCTTCGTCGAAGATCTCGCGCACGTGGTGGTACTTGCGGCGCTCGGCCTGCGGTTCGGTGGCGGATTGGTCCATGGGGACGGATGCGATGGCGGAATATGGCGGGAATGATAGCGTGCCTGGGGAGATCACGCGTGCGAAGAAACCAGCCATTCGAGCCGTTCCGCGACCTTGTCGAATGGTTCGATGCTGCGCTGGGCGCGGCACAGCACGATGGCGCCTTCCAGGCCGGCGATGATCAGGGTGGCCAGCCCTGCCGCCGCTGCGGGGGAGCGGCCCTGCTTTTCCAGTGCCGCGGCGAGTTGGCCCTCCCAGCCGCGGAAGACCTGCGCGGCAGCCTCCAGGGCCTCTGCCGCGCTGTCGTCGATGGGTTCCTCGGCCGCCACTGCCAGCACCGGGCAGCCGATGCGGAAATCGGAGCGCAGCAGGATGTCCCGCCACATTGCCAGGAAGTTGCGCAGGCCCGTGTCGGCCCCGGCCGGCAGGTGGTGGTCCAGGCTCGCACCGATCCGGGCGCCAGCGAGTTGCACGGCTTCGACGACGACCTGCTGCTTGCCGCCGGGAAAGTAATGGTAGGTCGAGCCCAGCGGTGCGTCGGCGCGTTTGGCCATCTCGCGAATACTGGTGGCATTGAGGCCGTGCCGTGCCAGCATCTCGGCGGCGGCCGCGACCACGCGCTGGCGGGTATCGGATTGACGGGGGCTCATCGCGGCGTGTTCTTGTTAAGACAGTCGTCTTAGTTTACGCTGTTTTTTCTATTACGACCGTTATAAAAGAGTGCCCCGTGACCGCCGATACCCTCTCTGTGCGCCTTGTCGCCGCCGATGGATATGCCCTTGGCGCAACCCGCTACCCCGCCCGTGCTCCGCTGAAGGGGCGGGTGGTGGTCGCGGGCGCGACGGCCGTTCCGCAGGGGTTCTACAAACGCTTCGCCTTGTTCGTCGGCGACCGTGGATTCGAGACCCTGACGCTCGACTACCGCGGCATCGGGCTGTCGCGGCCGCCTTCCCTCAAGGGCTTCCGCATGGATTTCCTGGATTGGGCGCGGCTCGATCTGGCGGCGGCGGTTGACGCCATGGCGGACGATGCCGTGCCGCTGTACGTGGTCGGCCATTCCTATGGCGGGCATGCCTTCGGCCTGCTGCCCAATCACCGCAAGGTGGCGGGCTGCTGCATCTTCGGCACCGGCGCCGGCTGGCATGGCTACATGCCGCCGGGGGAGCGCCTGCGCGTACTGGCAATGTGGAAGGTCGTGCTGCCGGTGCTGACGTGGTGGAAGGGCTATTGCCCATGGAGGATGCTGGGTCTGGGCGAGGATCTGCCCGTGGATGTCTATCGGCAATGGCGGCACTGGTGCCAGTTTCCCCACTACTTTTTCGACGATCCCGCCATGCGTGGGATCGAGCAGGACTATGCGGCGGTGCACACGCCGATCGTCGCCGTGAATGCGCTGGATGACGCCTGGGCCACACCCACATCGCGCGACGCCTTCATCCAGGCTTACCGCAATGCGCCGTTGACCCGGAAAGACCTGGATCCCGCGCAGATCGGCGGCGAGGTCGGGCACATGGGCTACTTCCGCCAGACCGCCGAACCGCTCTGGGGAGACATGCTGGAATGGTTCGCCGATCTGCCGCGGGCGGCACGCCCTATGAATGGGCCTTGAGCCAGGCCCGCCACTCGGCGAACAGGGCGGGGCTGGAGGCCGCCACCACGCCGCGCTTGACCGCCGGGCCGGCCATCAGCGAGCCGCCGTCCAGCGCGGCGGCCTCGCCGCCCGCCTCGGCCAGGATCAGGCGGCCGGCAGCGTAGTCCCACAGCATCTGCCCGCCGTGCAGATAGACGTCGAGCCGGCCGGCGGCGACGAAGCACCATTCCAGCGCGCTGGAGCCGAAGTTGCGCTGCGAATAGTAGGGCGGGCGCACCGCCAGTTCGTCGCCCAGGTGGTGGCTGATGCGCTTGAAATCCACGCCGGCCACCGCGTCGCGCAGGCTGGCCGCGGCCGGGCGCAGCGGCAGTTCGGTGCCGTTGAGGAAGGCCCCGGCGCCCTGCGCGGCATAAAAGGATTCGTCGGTGACCGGGTTGTACACCACGCCGAAGCGCGGTTCGTGGTCGACCAGATAGGCGATGGAAACGGCGAAGAAGGGGATGCCGCTGGCGAAATTGGTGGTGCCGTCGATCGGGTCGATGCACCACAAGCCGCGCCGGCCCTGGCTCCATAGCCGGGCCTGCTCCTCGGGCGTCATTTCCTCGCCGAGCACCGGGCCGGACAGCAGTTGCGGCAGGGCCTCGGTGAAGCGGCGCTGGGATTCCAGATCGGCCTCGGTGAACAGCGAGCCGTCGGCCTTGCGGTTGCGCGCGGACTTCAGGTAGCGCGGCAGGATTTCCTCGCGCGCGATGTCGCGTACCAGTGATTCCAGGGCCCGTGCGCGGGCGAGGCGGTGTGAGGCGGTCGGCATCTCTGGGGTGTCCTGTACCGGAGCACGGGGCGTACCCCGTGCGGGCAGGCGGCGGGCCGGTGCGTGGCGCGGCCTTCTGGGAGCGAACAAGTCCTTATAATACCACGATGATATCCCGCTTCTTTTTCCCCGAAGAGCTGCCCGCGGCGGGCGAAGTCGCCCTGCCCGAGGCGCTTGCGCATCATGCGGTTCGGGTATTGCGCCTGCGCGACGGGGAGCCGCTGGTGCTGTTCGACGGCCGTGGGGGCGAGACCTCCGCGCGTCTGAGCGTGCGCGGCAGGCAATGCTTCGCCGTGCTGGGGGAACGCAGCGCGGTGGAGCGCGAATCGCCGCTCGATCTGGTGCTTGCGCAGGGCCTGGCCGGCGGCGACAAGATGGACTGGATCGTGCAGAAGGCCACCGAATTGGGCGTGGCCGGCGTGGTGCCGCTGGCCGCCGAGCGCTCGGTGATCCGCCTGGCCGGGGAGCGCGCCGCGAAGAGGGTGGCGCACTGGCGGCAGGTGGTCGTGGCGGCCTGCGAGCAGAGCGGGCGCAACCGCGTGCCGGAAGTGGCCGGCATCCAGCCGCTGGAGGCATGGCTGGCCGGTGCGCACGATGTGCGCAAGCTGGTGCTGGCGCCCGGCGGGGGCCGCCGCACGCGCGAACTGGCGCCGCCCGCGGCGGGCGAGCGCGTGGTGCTGATGGTCGGGCCGGAAGGCGGGTGGACGGATGCCGAACTCGCCGCCTGCCTGCGCGCCGGCGCCGAGGCGATGAGCCTGGGGCCGCGCGTGCTGCGCACCGAGACCGCCGGGCTGGCCGCGCTGGCGGCCCTGCAGGCGCTGTGGGGCGATGCCTGAGGCCGACGGCCCGGAAACTGGAGGAATGCGATGTTCGAATCGGCGGAACTGGGGCATGCAACCCCGAAAGCGGAATACGACAAGGCCGTGCCCGCGCTGCGCGCCAAGCTGCTCGATGCGCAGTTCGATCTGCTCGACCTGAAGCGCTTCGCCGTGGTGGTGCTGATCAACGGCATCGACGGCGCCGGCAAGGGCGAGACGGTCAATCTGCTCAACGAGTGGATGGATCCGCGCCACATCGAGGCCTGGGCGTTCGACGCGCCTTCTTCCGAAGAAGCCGAGCGCCCCTTCATGTGGCGCTTCTGGCGCGCGCTGCCGCCCAAGGGCAAGATCGGCGTGCTGTTCGGCAACTGGTATTCCGAGGCCATCCATGCCCGCGCGCACGGTGACTGGAAACGCGCCAGGCTGGAAGAGCACCTGGACGGCATCCAGCGCTTCGAGGCGATGCTGGTGCATGAGGGCGTGCTGCTGGTGAAGCTGTGGTTCCACCTTTCCAAGGCCGGCCAGAAGGCCCGCCTGAAGGCGCTGGAAAAGAACCCCAAGACCCGCTGGCGGGTCACCGAGCGCGACTGGAAGTACTACGCCCTGTACGACCGCTACCGCGAGACCGCCGAACACGTGCTGCGCCACACCAGCACCGGCGAGGCGCCGTGGCTGATCGTCGATGGTTCGGACGAACGCTTCCGTTCGCTGTTCGTCGGCCGCACACTGCTCGACGCGCTGCGCAAGCGCCTGGATGCCGAGCAGCGCGGCTGGGCCGTGCGCCAGAGCGCCGCGCCGCTGCCGCCGCTGCTGGACGGGCGCAACCTGCTCAACAGCCTGGTGCTGGACCAGCCGTTGGGCAAGAAGGAATACGGCGAACTGCTGGAGGAATACCAGGGCCGCCTGGCCCTGCTGTGCCGTTCGGCGGCCTTCCGCAAGCATTCGCTGGTGCTGGTGTTCGAGGGCGCCGACGCGGCCGGCAAGGGCGGGGCGATCCGCCGCGTCACCGCCGCGCTCGATGCCCGCCAGTTCCGCGTGCATCCGGTGGCCGCGCCCACCGAGGAAGAGCGCGCCCAGCCGTATCTGTGGCGTTTCTGGCGCAACCTGCCGCGCCAGGGCAAGGTCGCCGTGTTCGACCGCTCCTGGTACGGCCGCGTGCTGGTCGAGCGCGTCGAGGGGTTCTGCTCGGAGGCCGACTGGATGCGCGCCTATGCCGAGATCAACGATTTCGAGGACCAGCTGATCGAGGCCGGTGCGGTGGTCGTCAAGTTCTGGCTGGCGATCAGCGCCGACGAGCAGCTGGCGCGCTTCAAGGAGCGCGAGGCTGAGCCGCACAAGCGCTTCAAGATCACCGCCGAGGACTGGCGCAACCGCGAGAAGGCCGACGACTACGCCAAGGCGGTGTGCGACATGGTGGACCGTACCAGCACCGAGCGCGCGCCGTGGACGCTGGTGGAGGCGGACAACAAGCTGTATGCGCGCATCAAGATTCTGCGCACCGTGTGCGAGCGCCTGGAAGCGGCGTTGAGCTAGAATGGCCCGGACGCCGCCGCGTCCGCGGCCTCGATAACCTGCCAACCAGAGCGGTGCCTGCTTGAACGCGGAATCTCCCCAACCCCTCGTGCCGGCCGAAGCGGCCGACTCCACCGCCAGCTTCGTCGCCTGGGTGCGCGGCGCGGCGCCCTACATCCACGCCTTCCGGGGCAAGACCTTCGTCATTGCCTTCGGCGGTGAAGTGGCCAGCGGCGCTTCCGCGCAGAGCCTGGCCTATGACTGCAACCTGCTCGCCGCGCTGGGCATCCGCCTGGTGCTGGTGCATGGCGCGCGCCCGCAGATCGACGCCGAACTGCGCCGCCGCGGGCTGGAGCCGCGCATCCACAACGGCCTGCGGGTCACCGACGCGGCCGCGCTGGAGTGCGTCAAGGCGGCCATGGCGGTCACCCGCATCGAGGTCGAGGCGCTGCTCTCCCAGGGCCTGCCCAATACGCCGATGGCCGGCAGCTACATGCGCGTGACCGGCGGCAACTTCCTCACCGCGCGTCCGGTGGGCGTGGTCGATGGCATCGATTTCCAGTACACCGGCGCGGTGCGCAAGATCATCGCCGAGGAGATCAACGCCGATCTGGACCAGCAGAACGTGGTGCTGATCTCCCCGCTGGGGGTCTCGCCGGCCGGCGAGATCTTCAACCTGTGCATGGAGGAGGTGGCCGAGGCCGTCGCCGTGGCGGTGAAGGCCGAAAAGCTGATCTATCTGTGCGACGCCCCCGGCCTGCTCGACGCCGAAGGCCGGCTGGTCGATTCGGTGACTGCCGACGAGGCCGAGCGCATGCTGGATGCCGGCGAAGGGCTCACCGAGGACATGCATCTCTTCCTGCCCTGCGCGATCCGTGCGGTGCGCCGCGGCGTGTCCCGCGTGCACCTGATCGACCGCGATACCGACGGCGCCCTGCTGCTCGAATTCTTCACCCATGCCGGGGTCGGCACCGTGGTTTCGCGCGCGCCGCTGTTCCGCCTGCGCGAGGCCAACGTGGAGGATGTCGGCGCGCTGGTCGCGCTGATCAGCCCGATGGAGGCCGACGGCACCCTGGTGCGGCGCGGGCGCGAGCTGCTGGAGCAGGAGATCGGGCGCTTCACCGTGGTCGAGCACGATGGGGTGCTGGTGGGCTGCGCCGCGCTGTACCCGTTCTCCGAGGACAACGCCGCCGAGCTGGCCTGTCTGGCGGTCACCCCGGAGTACCGCCGCGCGGGGCTGGGCGACCAGTTGCTCCGGCGCATCGAACGGCGCGCGCGCGCCCAGCGCCTGGAACGCCTGTTCGTGCTCACCACGCGCACCGCGCACTGGTTCCGCGAACGCGGCTTCAGCGAAATCGGCCCCGACGCGCTGCCGGGGGCCAAGCGCGAGCTGTACAACTACCAGCGCCGCTCCAAGGTCTTCGTCAAGACGTTATGAGCATCGTCGCCCCGCCCCGGCTCCATGACCTCCGGCGTGGCTGGCGGAGGAGCAGGGCATGAGCCGGCGGTGGCTGTGGGCGGGCCTGGCCGCGCTCGCGGCCGCCGCGCTGTGCGCGTGGGTGCTGGCCGGCGGGATGGCCTGGGCGCCGTTCACGGTGGCCGGGCTGGTGGGCGGGCTGGCCGGCTGGGCGGTGTTCGCCTCCTCGGGCAAGCGCCGGCCGGCGGACGAGGCGTGCTGCGAGACGGACCTGCTGCGCCAGGTCGTCGAGGGCGTGCATGGACTCGAAGCGCTGTTCGACACCTCCCTGCGTCTGGAATGGATCAGCCCCTCGCTGCAGCGCATGACCGGGCGCACGCCGGCGGAATGCCTGGCCGCCCCCGGCTTCGTCGAATTCCTCGTCCACGATGCCGACCGCCGCTACTGCCAGCGCTGCATGCGCCAGGTGCTGGAGAGCGGGCGCGGCGAGGATTTCGAGATGCGCCTGACGCGCGAGGGCGGAAAGGTACTGTGGGTGGCCACGCACTGGCGCGCCCTGCGCGACGCGGGCGGCCGGGTGCGCGGCCTGCGCATGGCCGCAGAGGATATCCAGGGGCGCAAGGAGGCCGAATACAAGCTGCTCGAAACCGTGGCGCAACTGCGCCGCGCCCAGGCGCTCAGCGAGAACTACCTGCTGCGCAGCAACGACGAGCGCCAGCGCCTGTCCGCGCTGCTCAACGTGATCCGCCTGGGCATCCTGTTCATGGACCGCGACCATCGCGTGCTGTACTACAACCGCGCCATGCTGGACATCTGGCGCCTGCCGGCCGGCGAGAACCTGATCGGCGTGCGCGACGTGGTGCTGGAGAGCCGTGTGGTGGGGCTGCTGGAATCGCCGGACGCCTATCTGTCGCACATCCGCCAGGTGGTCGAATCGCTGGAGGTCAGCAAGCCCTTCGAGATCCACATGAAGGACGGCCGGGTGGTCACCGACGTGTCGGCCGTGGTGGAGGACGGCGGCGGCCACGGCGGGCGGCGCGGCATCGGCCGGGTGTGGATCTACGAAGACGTCACCGAGCAGCGCAACACCGCGCGCAAGCTGGTGGCGCTGGCCGAGCGCGATCCGCTCACCAATCTGTTCAACCGGCGGCGCTTCCACGAGGAACTGGAGCGCCTGCTCGCCGATGCCGAGCGCCATGGCACCCGGGTCGGCCTGCTGGCCATCGACCTGGACGGCTTCAAGCCGATCAACGACGCCTTCGGCCATCAGGCCGGTGACGAGGTGCTGGTGACCCTGGCGCGCGAGGTGGGCGGCATCATCCGGCGCAACGAGCTGTTCTTCCGCCTGGGCGGCGACGAGTTCGGCGTGCTGGTGCCGGACGCCGAGGAAAACGACCTGATCGGTCTGGCGCGGCGCATCGTCGAGGGGGTCGCCGCGTTGCGTTTCGAATTTGCCGGC
Source organism: Pseudothauera nasutitermitis (assembly GCF_004801295.1). Classification (GTDB taxonomy): domain Bacteria; phylum Pseudomonadota; class Gammaproteobacteria; order Burkholderiales; family Rhodocyclaceae; genus Pseudothauera; species Pseudothauera nasutitermitis. The sequence continues at coordinate 121,463 of NZ_SSOC01000007.1, read as the reverse complement.
CGGCCCGCACACCTGACCGCCAGCCTGGGCATCGCGCTCTACCCCGACCACGCCGGCGACGGTGAGGCCCTGATCGCGGCGGCCGACCATGCGATGTACCGCTCCAAGAACGAAGGGCGCAACCGCTGGTCGATCTGCGCGGGGGCGTGCAGCGAATCCGCTAGAATGGAGCCCCCACGTGAAGAACCCGATACTGGAGAGGATTGAAGATGGCTCGCACCGTCAACTGCATCAAGCTCGGTCGTGAGGCGGAAGGGCTGGACCTGCCGCCGATTCCCGGAGAACTCGGCAAGCGGATTTTCGAGAACGTCTCCAAGGAGGCCTGGCAGCAGTGGGTGAAGTACCAGACCATGCTGATCAACGAGAACCGCCTGAACCTGATGGACCCGAAGGCGCGCAAGTATCTGGCCGAGCAGATGGAGAAGCACTTCTTCGGCGGCGGCGCCGACCAGGTCGGCGGCTATGTGCCGCCTTCCGCCTGAGCGGACGGCAGGCTCCGCCGCAATGAAAAAGGGATGGCCGAGGCCATCCCTTTTTCATGGGATGCAGAAAGCGGCTTTCAGTCCTGCTTCTTGATCTCGCGCGCGGCTTCCTGCTCGATCACGGCGGTGCCGGCATAGCGCACGTCGCGCCCGTGCGCCATGTAGATGACGTACTCGGAGATGTTCAGCGCGTGGTCGCCGACGCGTTCGATGGATTTGGCGATGAACAGCGTCTCCAGACTGTTGGAGATGGTGCGCGGGTCTTCCATCATGTAGGTGATGAGCTGGCGGGTGACCGCCTCGAAGGCCGTATCCACCTCGTCGTCCATGTGGGCGAGCACCGGCGCCAGGGTGACGTCGCTGCGTGCGAAACTGTCCAGCGCCTTGCGTACCATGTCGGTGGCCAGCGCGGCGGGGTGGCCCAGATCCACGCGCGGCGAGTAGGGCAGATCACCGGAGTGCAGGCGGCGGGCGGCCTTGGCGATCTTCTTGGCTTCGTCGCCGATGCGCTCCAGGTCGGTCACCGTCTTCATCGCGCCGAGCACCGAACGCAGGTCGCTGGCCGCCGGCTGGCGCTTGGCGATCAACTGGCTGCACGCTTCGTCGATGTCGACCTCGAGCAGGTTGATGCGATGGTCACCGGCGATCACCTTCTCGATCAGTGCCTTGTCCGCGTTCTTCAGCCCGGCAAAGGCATTGGTCAGCTGGCTCTCGACCAGGCCGCCCATTTGCAGCACGCCGCTGCGGATCGCTTCGAGATCGGCGTCGAACTGCTTGTAGATATGTTCGCTCATCTTGACCATGGAAATAGGTAGAACCGCTGCAGGCTAGCATTCCTGCGTTAAGGAATTGTTTCAGCCGCGCTGTTCGCGCCGCACGCCTTCGGGCGCGGCGAGCAGCAGCACGTCGGCGCCACGTTGCGCGAACAGGCCATTGGTGACCACGCCGACGATCTGGTTGATGCGCGCCTCCAGCTTGGCCGGCTCGGCGATGGCGAGGCCATGCACGTCGAGGATCAGGTTGCCGTTGTCGGTGACGAAGCCCTCGCGCAGCTTCGGCTGGCCGCCCAGCGCGGCGAGTTCGCGCGCGACATGGCGCGCGGCCATCGGGATGACCTCGACCGGCAGCGGAAAGCGTCCCAGCGTGGCGACCTGCTTGCTGGCATCGCAGATGCACACGAAGCGCCGCGACACGGCGGCGACGATCTTCTCGCGGGTGAGCGCGCCGCCGCCGCCCTTGATCATCGAGAAGCCGCCGTCGATCTCGTCGGCACCATCGACATACACCGGCAGTTCATCCACCTCGGCCAGGTCGACCAGCGGGATGCCGAGCGCGCGCAGGCGTGCGGAGCTGGCCTCGGAACTGGAGACCGCGCCGGTGATGCGCGCCTTGATGCCGCCCAGCCCGTCGATGAAGTGATTGACGGTGGAGCCGGTGCCCACGCCGATGATTGCGCCTTCCAGCACGTAGTCGAGGGCGGCGAGCGCGGCGGCTTTCTTCAGTTCGTCCTGGGTCATGGAATGGTTTCCTGTGGTTTACAGCAGTCCGGCAAAGGGCTGTACGAGCACCGCTTCGCCAGCGGCGACGCTGCCCTGCGCCTCCGGCAGGAGGATGAAGCAATCGGCTTCCGACATCGAGCGCAGGATGCCGGAGCCCTGCGCGGCGGCGGGGTGGACCACGCGGCGGCCGTCTTCCCAGCCCAGCCGGCCGCGCTGGAATTCATGGCGCCCCGGCTGTTTGCGGATCGGCGTGGCGCAGTGTGCAGTGAACAACACGGGCTCGGGCAGGGGGGAAACGCCCGCCAGCGTGAGCAGGGCATCGCGCACGAACTGGCAGAAGGCCACCATGGTGGCCACCGGGTTGCCCGGCAGGCCGAACAGCCAGGCCCGGCCGATGCGGCCGAAGGCCAGCGGGCGGCCGGGCTTGATAGCCAGCTTCCAGAAATCCACTTCGCCCAGTCCGGCCAGGGTTTCGCGCACGAAATCGGCCTCGCCGGTGGATACGCCACCGCTGGTGAGGATGACGTCGGCCGTGGCGCTGGCCCCGGCGAGCGCACGTTGCAGTGCTTCCGGCTGGTCGGGCAGCACGCCCAGGTCGTCCACCTCGCAGCCCAGTTGGGCGAGCAGGCCGTACAGGGTGTAGCGGTTGCTGTCGTACACCTGGCCGGGGCCGAGCGCCTCGCCGAGCGAGGCGATTTCGTCGCCGGTGGAAAAGAAGGCCACGCGCGGACGGCGGTAGACGAGCACCTCGTCCAGGCCCAGCGAGGCGATCAGGCCCAGTTCGGCCGGTCCGCAGCGCTTGCCGGCGGGCAGCGCGATGCCGCCGGTGGGCAGGTCCTCGCCGGCGCGGCGCACGTTCTGGCCGGCGCGCTGGCCGGGGGGGATGAGTACCGCGTCGCCCTGCGACGGCGTGGGGCGGACGTCTTCCTGCATCACCACGGTGTCGGCGCCCTGCGGCAGCGGTGCGCCGGTCATGATGCGCACGGCCTGCCCGGCTTCCACCCGGCCGGCGAACGGATGGCCGGCGAAGGCGCGGCCGACGACGGTCAGCGCAGTGTCGGCATCGGCGGCCAGGTCGGCTGCGCGCAGGGCGTAGCCGTCCATCGCGGAATTGTCGTGCGCCGGCACGTCGAGCGGCGCCACCACGTCCTCGGCCAGCACGCGGCCCAAGGCGGCGCGCAGGGCCACGCACTCGTGGCCGTCAACGGGGCGCAGGGCGCGCAGGATCGCGGCGCGCGCCTCGGCGACGCCGAGTCCCTGCGAGGATGCTTGATCGGAGCGGGGGCGTGTGCTGCTCATCGTGCGGGACGTGCGCAAGGCGCTGCTGCATCGGGGCCGCCATTATCGCAAAACCCGGCCCTCCGTGCCCGCATCGGTGCCTGCGCGGAAGCATCCCCGGCGCGCCTGCTAGACTTCCACGCCATGCAAGCCACTTCGATCCATGCTGCCGCGCTGCATGCGCTGATGATTGCCGACCCGGACGACAAGTGCCGCGCCACGCAGGCCCTGCTGGCCGACTGGCGGGCCGGCCGCTTGGCGGCGGTGCCGGGGGCCGACGATGCCGAGCCGGTGGTGGAGGCCGGCCGCCCGCCGCGTCCCGAACTGGTCGCGCCGCAGGCCGTGCCGCTGCGCAAGGCCGGCACGCGCGAAGGCCATGCGGCGCTGCTGCATGCCATCGCGCACATCGAGTTCAACGCCATCAACCTGGCGCTGGACTGCGTGCACCGCTTCCGCGCCCTGCCGGCCGACTTCCACGACGGCTGGCTGGTGGTGGCCGCCGAGGAGGCCCATCACTTCGGCCTGGTGCGCGCCCGCCTGCGTGCACTCGGCTTTGAATACGGCGACTTCCCCGCGCACAACGGCCTGTGGGAGATGGCCGCGAAGACCGCGCACGACGCCCTGGCGCGCATGGCGCTGGTACCCCGGGTGCTGGAGGCGCGCGAGCTGGACGCCACGCCGCCGATCATGGCCAGGCTGAAGGCCATCGGCGACACGCAGAGCGTGGCGGTGCTGGAGATCATCCTGCGCGACGAGATCGGCCACGTCGCGCTCGGCGACCGCTGGTTCCGCCTGCTGTGCGCCGAGCGCGGGCTGGAGCCGGAGGCCACCTATCTGCGCTTGATCGAGGATTTCGATGCGCCGCGCCCCAGACCGCCATTGCATCTGGAGGCGCGGCGGGCGGCGGGGTTCAGCGAGGCCGAGCTGGCGCGTTTCGGCGCCCCCGGCGAAACCCGCCCGTAGGAGCAGCCAAGGCCGCTCCTGCGACGGTTACAGGCTGCCGTAGGAGTGCAACCCGGAGAGGAACATGTTCACGCCGATGAAGGCGAAGGTGGTGACCAGCAGGCCGATCACCGCCCACCAGGCCAGCACGGCGCCGCGCAGGCCCTTGGTCAGGCGCATGTGCAGCCAGGCGGCGTAGTTCAGCCAGACGATCAGCGCCCAGGTTTCCTTCGGATCCCACTGCCAGTAGGTGCCCCAGGCCTCGGCGGCCCACAGCGCGCCGAGGATGGTGGCGATGGTGAAGAACGCGAAGCCGATGGCGATGGCCTTGTACATCACGTCTTCCATCACCTTCACCGCCGGCAGGCGGCCGGCGAGGATGCCGCGCTCGGCCAGCAGTACCGCCACGCCGAGCATCGCCGCCAGCGCGAAGGCGCCGTAGCCGATGAAGTTGGTGGGCACGTGCACCTTCATCCAGTAGGACTGCAGCGCGGGGATCAGCGGCTGGATCTCGTGCGCGCCGCGCGAGAAGGTGTACCACAGCAGGAAGGCCACCGCGGCGGAGATCACCACCATGACGAAGGCGCCCATGCGGCGGGTGTCGTAGCGCTGCTCGTAGTACAGATAGAGCAGCGCGGTCATCAGGCTGAACAGCACGAACACTTCGTACAGGTTGCTGATCGGGATGTGGCCGATTTCCGGGCCCAGCAGGTAGGACTCGAACCAGCGCACGAACAGGCCCGCGGTACCCATCGCGGTACCGATCCACACCAGCGCGCTGCCGGTCTTGTCGCCGAATTCCGAGCGCGCCAGCAGGCCGATCCAGTAGGCGCCGGTGGCCATGAAGTAGAGCGCGCTCATCCACATGATCGCGGTCTGGCTGGAGATCAGGTACTTGAGGAAGAACACCTGCTCGGCGCGTTGCAGATCGCCCTGGTACAGCCAGATGCTACAGAGGGACAGCGCCGCGACCGCCGCCAGATAGGGGCGGAAGGGCTTCCAGTACCAGCCGATGAAGATCAGCACCGGCACGTGGAGGATCAGCACGAGGTCGTCGTACACATCCATGAACTCGTGGTAGTGCACCAGCGCGACGATGGCGCCGACGACCAGTGCCGCGGCGTACAGCCAGTCGAAGGTGTCGCGCTGGCGCAGCCAGCCGGTGCGCGTCAGGGAAGGGTGGGCGAGTTCCATCGCTTACCTCGTTGCGGTTGGGTCGGTCCGGCCTTCGCCGGAATCGGGGGCGAGCAGCGCGCTCAGGGCCTCGGCATGGCGCTGGAAGGCTTCGTCCACGTCGATCGCCTTGCGGTTCGACGACATGGCGACCAGTCCGGCGCCCTGGTGTTTGAGCAGCACGAACAGGCGGCGTTCGCGGATGTAGAGCATGGCGAACACGCCCAGCACGAGCAGCAGCGAGCCCAGATACACCAGCGGCTTGCCGGGCGAGCGGGTGACTTGCAGCACGGTGGCCTGCAGGTGCTCGAAGCCGGTGAGCTGCAGGTACAGCGGGGCTTCGTAGAACAGACTGTCGGACAGGGCGGCCAGGGTGTCGCGCAGGAAGGCAGCACGGTTTTCGTTGATTTCCAGCGCGGGCAGGCCGGCATCCACACGCGCCATCATCCAGGCTTCCCAGACCAGCCCCTGGAGGATCTTGACGAACACGTCGGCGGCGCGCTCGCGCTCGGCGGCCGGCACCGAGGCCTCGATGAAGCGACCCACCGTCTCGTAGCCGCGCTCGGAGAACAGCGCCAGGGTGTGGCTGGCGGTTTCCACCAGACGGTCGCGCATCGGCGCCACGGACGGGTCGTCGCCGAAGCTGGCGCTCGCCATGCGGTGGGCCAGCACGTCGCGCCGCGCGGGGTCGAACATCCAGCGTTGGATGGCCAGCCAGGTGTCGATGCGGCCGTCCTCGTCCACCGGCAGGCGCAGGTAGCGGAAGGGCTCGGCCTGGGTCTCGCGCATGCCGGTGTACAGATACCAGCGCCCGTCGCGCTCGATCGGCTGCATGTAGTTCTGGAATTCGCGCGCCTGGCCGGCCTCGTCGCGCAGCTTGAAGGTGAAGCTGGGGCCGATGTTGCGCAGGTCGCGCCCGCTGTCGGTGCGCGCCGCGCCGCTGCCCAGGTGCTCGCGCAGGCGGTCGACGCCGGTGGCGCTGTCCTCGCCGCTGCCCATGTCCTCGACGTTGAACGCGCTGAAGCTGGTCAGCTCCAGCGCGTAGTCGTAACGCGGGTGCTCGAGACGCAGGGTGTCGCCGACGCGGCCTTCCAGCTGCAGCGGCTCGTCGGCCACGTCGCGCAGCAGGTTGTGGCCGGTGAGCTTGAGCAGCGAGCCGCCGTCCTCGAAGCTGGCCTGGTACATCACCACGCCCTTGTAGGTGAGCGGATGGTTGACCTCGATGGTGTGCTCGAAGGATTCGCCGGTTTCGTCGTCGGTGACCAGGATGTCGCTGGCGAAGCGCTTCGGCATGCCGTTTTCGTAGTGATCGACGTGGAACTTCTTCAGCGACACGGTGAACGGCAGTTCCTGCAGCAGAATGCCGTCGTCCACGCTGAGCACCGCGACGTTGGCCGAGCGCCCCTCGGGGATGAACAGGTTGGCGCGGAAGCTCCAGTTGTTCTCGCCCAGGCGGGCCGAGGCGGGGATGTCGGCGATCAGTTGGTTGCCGGTGGTGGTCTGCTTGCCGCCCAGCCACATCTGCACTTTCAGCGGCAGGTTGCCGTCCAGCAGGCCGCCGATGCAGATCAGCACGATGGCGCCGTGCGCGAGGAAGTAGCCGGCACGGTTGAGGCTGCCCTGCTTGGCGGCCACCAGCACGCCGTCCTCGCGTTCGTCGGCGCGTGCGCGGAAGCCGGTGTGCGCCAGATAGGCATCCACGCGCTCGCGCTGCTCGGCGAGCGGGCGTCCGGCGGGCAGTTCGGCCTGATGGGCAAACTGGCGCAGCGACACCTCGCGGGCATGCTCGCGGTAGCTGCGCATCTCGCGCAGCATCGGCGCGCTCTGGCGGACGATGCACAGGCTGGTCGACAGCACCAGGAAGGCGAGGATGACGAGGAACCAGCCGGCGTTGTACACCGAGTACAGGCCGAGCTTTTCGAACACCGGGAACCAGAAGGGTCCGAACTGGTTGAGATAGGCGTTGAACGGCTGGTTCTGCTGGATCACCGTGCCGATCACCGAGGCGATCGCCAGTATGGTCAGCAGGCTGATCGCGAACCGCATCGAGCTGAGCAGTTCGAACAGGGCCTTGGCGGTGCTGCGTTGCATCCTGGTCCTTCAGGCGGACGGGGCGTGTTCTGGCCGGAAACCGCGAAGCGGCCCGGGTGGCCGGCCCCTCGGGATAAAACAAAGGGGTGGCCCGGCCACCCCTTGTACGAGACGCGCGAAAGCGGTTTTCCGCGTCAGCGCAGGCCGGCCGCGTAATCGGCCACCGCGCGCATTTCGGCGTCGGTCATCTTCAGCGCGATCATGCGCATCATCTGGTTCGGGTCGTTGTCGCGGCCGCCGTCGCGGAACTTCTGCAACTGCAGCGTGGTGTATTCGGCGAACTGGCCGGCCAGGCGCGGGTACTGGACCGGCAGGCCGGCGCCGGCCGGACCGTGGCAGGCCGCACAGGCGGGCACGCCCTTGTCGGCGATGCCGGCGCGCCAGATCTTCTGGCCGAGCGCGACGGTTTCGAGGTTCTGGGTGCTTTCCGGCTGCAGGGCCTGGCTGCCGTAGTAGTGGGCGATGGCGTCCACGCCGGCGTCGTCGACCATGGCGGCCATGGCGCTCATCACCGGATCCTGGCGGGTGCCGGACTTGAATTCACGCAACTGCTTGGCGAGGTACTCGGGGATCTGGCCCGCGATCTTCGGATTGGCCGAGAGGGGGCTGTTGCCGTCTGCTCCGTGACAGGCCGCACAGATGGTTTCTGCGAGCTGTTTTGCCTGGGCGATATCGGGAGCCTGCTCCTGGGCCTGGAGGCTGCCTCCGGCCAGCAGCAGCGAAAGCAGCAGGGAACGCTTGATCATGGTGTCCTCGGAAAGCCGTGAGTGGATGTCTCAAACTTGGTATTCTAATACAGGAAGCCGACGTTGCGCGACGCAATGTGGGGTTTTCCGGCCGGGTTTCCGCCCGGTTGATCGCTCTCACGTCCCGCCTCATGCCGCTCTTTCGCAACGCAACATTCGAGATTTCCATCGCCCGCAGCGACGCGCTGCCACCGCCGCACGGCGCCGAGGTCGCCTTTGCCGGGCGCTCCAACGCCGGCAAGTCCAGCGCGATCAACACGCTGGCCGGGCATACCCGGCTGGCCTACGTCTCCAAGACGCCGGGGCGCACCCAGCTGATCAACTTCTTCCGCCTCAACTGCGGCGCCGCGCTCGTGGACCTGCCGGGCTACGGCTACGCCCAGGTGCCGGAGAAGATCCGCCGCCACTGGGCCGCGCTGCTGGAGGATTACCTGACCCGCCGCGAGAGCCTCGTCGGCCTGGTGCTGATGATGGATGCGCGCCATCCGCTGACCCCGCTCGACCGGGCGATGATCGGCTGGTTCGTGCCCACCGGAAAACCCATCCACGTGATGCTCACCAAGAGTGACAAGCTCTCGCGCAACGAAGCCAACAAGACGCTGTTCGCGGTGCGCAGGGACTTGCAGGAACTGGGCGAGCGGGTGAGCGTGCAGCTGTTTTCCAGCCTCGCCAAGACCGGCGTGGAGGAGTGCGAGGCGGTGGTGGCCGGCTGGCTGGGCGTGGCGCCCGGGGCCGCGGAAGCGCCCGTGAAGGCGCCCGGAAAATAAAAACCCCCGGCCAAAGGGGAGAAATGCCGGGGGTTGAAAATGCCTTCTATGCAGTAAGGCACCCGCTCAGGGAGGTGAAGCGGGAGACGGCTCAGCACCATCTGCTTGCTAAGATGGGGCCGGTCGGTTGGAAGTTCCTCCCCGACTTCGTTACCGGATGTATCCCCTTTTTCCTCGTTTTCCGTAAAGAGTGACTGTGAACATGCGACCCACCGGAGCCTTTCCCCAGACCCGCATGCGGCGGATGCGCCGCGATGATTTTTCGCGCCGCCTGATGCGCGAGAACGTGCTGACCGCCGCCGACCTGATCTATCCGGTGTTCGTCCATGAAAACGCAGGGCGTGAGCCGGTGGCCTCGATGCCCGGCGTGGAGCGCCTGTCCATCGACGAACTGCTCAAGGTCGCCGAGGAGGCGCTGGAACTCGGCATTCCGGCGCTCGACCTGTTCGGCGTGCCGGACCCGGGCCTGAAGACCGCCGACGGCGCCGCCGCCTGGCGCGAGGACGGTATCATCCAGCGCGCGGTGCGCGCGCTGAAGGCGCGCTTCCCCGAACTGGGGGTGATCACCGACGTCGCGCTCGACCCGTACACCACGCACGGCCAGGATGGCCTGCCGGACGAAACCGGCTACATCGTCAATGACGAGACGGTCGCGGCGCTGGTGCGCCAGGCCTTGTCCCACGCCGCCGTCGGCGCGGACGTCATCTCACCCAGCGACATGATGGACGGCCGCATCGGCACCCTGCGCAACGCGCTGGAAGAGGCCGGCTTCATCCACACCCGCCTGCTGTCCTACAGCGCCAAGTACGCCAGCAGCTTCTACGGCCCCTTCCGCAGCGCGGTGGGTTCGGCGGCCAACCTGGGCAAGGGCAACAAGTACACTTACCAGATGGACCCGGCCAACTCTGACGAGGCGATCCGCGAAGTCGAGCTGGACATCGCCGAGGGCGCCGACATGTTCATGGTCAAGCCCGGCCTGCCCTACCTGGACATCGTGTACCGGGTGAAGCACGAACTGGGCGTGCCGACCTACGCCTACCAGGTGAGCGGCGAGTACGCCATGATCAAGGCCGCCGCCGCCAACGGCTGGGTGGACGGGCAGGCCACCATGCTGGAAAGCCTGCTGGCCTTCAAGCGCGCCGGGGCCGACGGCATCCTGACCTACTTCGCCCTGGAAGCCGCGCGCTGTCTGAAGCACGGCGCATGAGCCGTTCCGTCCTGCGACCGCTGCGCGTCACCGACCTCGATGCGGTGCTGCGCGTGCAGGCCAGCGCCTATCCGCCCGGCTATCATGAGGAGGCCGAGGTGTTCGCCACCCGCCTGGCGCTCGCGCCGGGTGCCTGCTGGCTGGGCGAACAGGACGGCCGCGCGGCGGCCTACGTGATTGCCCATCCGTGGGCGGACGAGCAGCCGCCTGCCCTGCACACGCCGCTCGGGGAGCGGCCGCCGGGTGGGGACAGGGTGTTCCTGCACGATCTGGCGGTCAGTCCGGATGCGCGCGGCGGCGGGCTGGCGCGCGGCCTGTTCGGCAAGGTGGCCGACTGGGCGCGCGCCCAGGGCGCGCGGGAGATCATGCTGGTGGCGCTGGCCGACGCGCACGGCTTCTGGCTGCGCCAGGGCTTCGCGGCCGATCCGGCGCCGCTGCCGGCGGCCTATGGGGCCGGGGCCTGCCGCATGCGCCTCGCGCTGGCGGCCTAACGCGCCAGCCGGCCGAGGGCGCGGCGCAGGTCGAGCACCGAGGCGATCTTTACATCCACGAAGGCCGGGCAGCGCAGTGCGCGGCTCACCCATACGGTGCGCATGCCCAGGCGGCGCGCGGTGCGCAGGTTCATCGCGGAGTCTTCCACGAGGATGCAACGCTGCGGGTTGAGCCGGTGCGCGCGCAGCACCTCGCGGTAGGCGCGCACGGCCGGTTTGGGATGCAGCTTCATGCGCTCGACGCCGAACACGTCGTCGAAGCGATGGCGCATGCCCATGACGTCGAGCACCGCCTCGGCGTAGCGCTGCGGGCCGTTGGAAAACACGATCTTGCGGCCGGGCAGGCGGCGCAGCAGGCCGTCGAGCGCGCGCTCGAACACCATCAGTTCGTGCAGGCGCTCGAAGCGGTGGGTTTCCGCGAGAAAGTGGTGCGGATCGGTGCCGTGGTGGCGCATCAGTCCGGTCAGCGTGGCGCCGTAGCGCCGCCAGTAGTCCATCCGCAGCGTGTTGGCCTCGTCGATGGAGAGGTCCAGATGGCGGGCCAGATAGTCCGTCATGCTGCGGTTGATGTGCGGAAAGATGTGCGGACTGGCGTTGTGCAGCGTGTTGTCGAGATCGAACAGCCAGACCGGGGCGTGGGTCACCGGCCGGCCCCCGGGCGCGCGGCGAAGCGCACGATGGCGCGGCCGTCCTCGGTGGTTTTCGGTTCGGCCTTCCAGGCGTGTCCCTGGATGATCTCGAAGGTGGCGGGCAAACGTCCTTCGCGGCGCAGTTCTTCGTAGGCAGCGCGTGCTTGTGCCCAGCCGTTGCGGCCGCTCAGCCCGCGCGGGCGCGTGGTGGAAGCGTTGGCGCAGCCGGGCAGGCGCAGGTCGGCGAGCAGGTCGTCGAAATCGGCGTAGGTCAGGGTGAGCATTTCCATGTCCATCACCGGGTCGGCGAAGCCCGCGCGCACCAGCGTGTCGCCGATGTCGTGCATGTCGATGAAGCAATGCACGCGCTCGCCGGCCCCGGCGGGCAGCGCCTCGCGCAGTTCCCTGAGGGTGTCCGGGCCCAGCGTGGAGAACATCGCCATGCCGCCCACTTCCAGCACGCGGTGCATTTCCTTGAGGGCGGGCAGCGGGTCGGCCAGCCAGTTCAGCATCAGGTTGGACCACACCATCGACACGCTGGCATGCGCCAGGGGCAGCGCGCAGGCATCGGCGCACAGCAGCGGCGTGGCGGGCGCGCGGCCGAGCAGGCGGCCGAGCAAGCCCTGCCCGGCGCGTTCGCGGCGGCGGGCCTCGGCCAGCATGGGGGCGGCGAAGTCGATGCCGATGCGCTCGGCCTGCGGATAGCGCGCGCCGAGCAGGGCGAGATCCTCGCCAATGCCGCAGCCCAGGTCGACGATGCGCGCAGGGGTGAAGCGGATGTACTCCAGGCGTTCATCCATGCGGCGCGCCAGTTCGCGCGCCAGCACGGCATTGCCGGCGTAGCGCGCGGCGGCCGCGCCGAAGCGGCGGCGCACCAGCGCGCGGTCGAGCGCGAAATCCGCGGGGGCGTTCACGGCGGGCTCAGATGGATTGCAGGCCGAGGCGTTCGAACAGGCGGTCGTCGCGCCCGGCTTCCGGGTTGTCGGTGGTCAGCAGGCGGTCGCCGTAGAACATCGAGTTGGCGCCGGCCAGGAAGCACAGCGCCTGCATCTCGTCGCTCATCTGCTCGCGGCCGGCGGACAGGCGCACGTAGCTGGTGGGCATGGTGATGCGCGCAGCGGCGATGGTGCGCACGAATTCGAAGGGGTCGAGCGGCTCGGCATCGCCCAGCGGCGTGCCGGGAATCGGCACGAGATTGTTGATCGGCACCGATTCCGGCGCGGGCGACAGATTGGCCAGCTGGGCGAGCAGCGCGGCGCGCGCCCGGCGGCTTTCGCCCATGCCGACGATGCCGCCGCTGCACACGTTGATGCCGGCCTTGCGCACCTCGCCCAGGGTGTCCAGGCGGTCCTGCTGGCTGTGCGTGGTGATCACCTGGCCGTAGAACTCCGGCGCGGTATCCAGGTTGTGGTTGTAGTAGTCCAGCCCGGCGTCGGCGAGCTTTTCGGCCTGGCCTTCGCGCAGCATGCCCAGCGTCACGCAGGTTTGCAGGCCGAGCTTCTTGACCTCGCGCACCATCTCCAGCACCGGCTCCAGGTCCTTGTCCTTGGGGCCGCGCCAGGCCGCGCCCATGCAGAAGCGCGAGGCGCCCTTGGCCTTGGCCGCGCGCGCGTTTTCCAGCACTTCGTCGATGGGCAGCAGGCGTTCGCGTTCCAGTCCGGTGTGGTGGCGCGCGGCCTGCGAGCAGTAGCCGCAGTCTTCCGAACAGCCGCCGGTCTTGATCGACAGCAGGGTGGAGCGCTGGATGGCGTTGGCGTCGAAATGCCGGCGATGCACCTGCTGGGCGCGGTACAGCAGATCCATGAAGGGCAGTTCGAACAGCGCCAGGATGTCGGCGGTGCGCCAGGAGGCTTGCGGTTCTGCGGGAGCGGCGTCGGCCGGTGTGGCATGAACCGCCGCATCGGGGGTGGAATACATTGTCATGAAGCGGAATCCGGGCTGTAATGCGGGTGTCGCGCATGTTCCGATATCGGCGGAAAGCTTGTCAAATTCGCTCCCCTGGCGCCGCGTGCCGGGCCACCTGGCCGATCTGCTGCTGCCGCAGGACTGTTTCGTCTGCGGCGCGCCGGCGCGCGCCGAGGCGCTGTGCCCCGCATGCCGGGATGAACTGCCGGCGCAGGGCCCGTCGGTCTGCCCTTGCTGCGCCCTGCCGTCGCCCAGTGGTGCGCTGTGTGGCGAATGCCAGTGTTCGCCGCCGGACTTCGACGCGACGCATGCGCTGTATCGCTACGCGTTTCCGGTCGACCGCATGGTGCAGGGGTTGAAGTATCATCGCCGCCTGGCGCTGGCGCGCTTCTTCGCCGGCCGTCTGGTGGACGGGTATCCGCCGTTCGAAGCCGACCTGCTGCTGCCGATGCCCTTGCATGCGCGCCGGCTGGCCGAGCGCGGTTTCAATCAGGCGGTGGAAATCGCCCGTCCGCTGGCGCGGGCCTGGAGGCTGCCGCTGGATGTGAATGGGGTGCGCCGGGTGCGCGATCTGCCGGCCCAGGCCGGATTGTCGCGCGCCGCGCGCACCGCCAACCTGCGCAAGGCCTTTGCCTGCCGGCGCGATCTCGCCGGCATGCGGGTGCTGGTGGTGGACGACGTGATGACCACCGGCGCCAGCCTGCGCGAGCTTGCGCGCGTGCTGAAGGCGCACGGCGCCGCGCGTGTGGAAAATCTGGTGGTGGCCCGTACGCCCTGATTCATCCCGCCCGGTCCGGGCGCCCGAGTTCTTCGCCCATGTTCGACATCGTTCTCTACCAGCCCGAAATCCCGCCCAACACCGGCAACACCATCCGCCTGTCGGCCAACTGCGGTGCCCGCCTGCATCTGGTGAAGCCGCTCGGCTTCGAGATCACCGACAAGACCCTGGCGCGCGCCGGGCTGGATTACCACGATCTCGCCCACGTCGTCGTGCATGAGGACTGGGCGGCCTGCCTGGCCGCGCTGGCGGGGCGGCGCATCTTCGCGTTCAGCACGCGCGGCGCGCGGCGCTACGATCAGGTGGAGTACCGCGAGGGCGACGTGCTGCTGTTCGGGCGCGAAACCAGCGGCCTGCCGGAAGAACTGCTCGCCGCGCTGCCGCAGGTACAGCGCGTGCGCGTGCCGATGCGCCCGGCCAACCGCAGCATCAATCTGTCCAACACGGTGGCGCTGGCCGTATACGAAGCCTGGCGCCAGCACGATTTCGCCGGGGCGGCGTAGGAGCGGCCTTGGCCGCGATGCGGCGGTGGTTTCCTCGCAGGCCGCATCGCGGCCAAGGCCGCTCCTACTCGTGCTTGGGATCGCGGGCGAGCAGGCGGTCGACGGCCTCGGCGGCCGACAGGCCGCGATGCAGCAGGGCATCGACGGCTTCGCACAGGGGCATTTCCACGCCGTGGCGGGCCGCCAGCGCGGCGACCTCGCGCGCGGTGGGCACGCCTTCGGCGACGTGGCCGAGCTCGCGCAGGATGACGTCCAGCGTCTTGCCCTGGGCGAGCGCGAGGCCGACGCGGCGGTTGCGCGACAGGTCGCCGGTGCAGGTGAGGATCAGGTCGCCCATGCCGGCCAGACCCATCAGGGTTTCCGGGCGGCCGCCGAGGGCGACCGCGAGGCGGGCGATTTCCGCTAGGCCGCGGGTGATCAGCGCGGCGCGCGCGTTGAGGCCGAAGCCCATGCCGTCGGAAACGCCGGCGGCGATGGCCATGACGTTCTTCAGCGCACCGCCGATTTCCGCGCCGACCAGATCGGTGTTGGCATAGACGCGCAGCAAGGGCTGGTGCAGCACGGGCAGCCAGTGCTCGACGAAAGCGGCGTCGCGCGAGGCCAGGGTGATCGCGGTGGGCTGGCCGCGCGCCACCTCGGCGGCGAAGCTGGGGCCGGTGAGCACGCCGCAGGGCGCGTCCTGGCCGAGTTCTTCCTCGACGATCTCGTGCGGCAGGCGGCCGCTGCCGGCTTCCAGGCCCTTGCACGCCCACACCAGCGGGGTGCCGGGGCGTACGCGCTGCAGCGCGCGTACCGTGGCGCGCAGGCCGATCAGCGGTGTGACCACCAGATGCAGATCGGCTTCGGCGGCGGCCTCATCGATCGAGGCGGTGACTTCCAGATCTTCGGGCAGTGCGACGCCAGGCAGGTAGCGGCGGTTCTCGCGCTGCGCGCGCAGTTCGGCGACGTGTTCCGCCTCGTATCCCCACAGGGTGACGCGGTGGGGGCCGTGGAAGGCCAGCGCCAGCGCGGTTCCCCAGGCGCCGGCGCCCAGTACGGCAATCTGCACGCCTACAGCCCCCAGACTTCGGTGACGCGCACGAAGCCGGTGGCGCCGTCGCGGTGGCGCACCTGTACCCAGCCGTCGGTCGGCGTGCCGATCAGGTCGAGGACCACGTCCTTCACGGCCTCGAAGGCGATCGGCGCTGCTTCTTCCGCGCTGCGCCGGGCGGCGGCGCGTTCGGCGGTCACCAGCACGGTGCGCTTGCCGGCGAGCTGGCGCGCCTCGATCCAGGTGATGGCGCCGCCCGGGTCGCGTACCTTGACCCATTTGTCGAGCACCACGACGATTTCCACCGGGGTGCCGGTGGCGGCGATATAGAGGCGCTTGCCCTGCGCCGACGGCGCGTCGTACAGGATGGCCGGCTCGCTCACCGAACGATAGTCGATGGCCGAGGCCGCGCCGGAGGCGAGGATCAGCGCGAGGGCGAGGGGGCGCAGGGCGGCACGCATGGCGGGCTTACTGCACCGTGGGCGCGGGTTCGCCGATCGCGGCTTCGGCGCGCTGTTGCTGTTGCGACTGGTAGAGCGCTTCGAAGTTGACCGGGGCGAGCATGACCGGCTGGAAGCCGGCGCGGGTGACCGCGTCGGACACCGCTTCACGCGCGTAGGGGAACAGGATGTTGGGGCAGCCGATCATCAGCACCGGCTCCAGTTCGCCTTCGGGAACGTTGCGGATCTGGAAGATGCCGGCCTGCTGGACTTCGACCAGGAACACGGTCTTGTCCTCGCCCAGCGAGGCGGTGACGGTGACGGTCAGGGTCACGTCGAAGATGCCCTCGTCGACGCCCTTGCCCTCGGTGCGCAGTTGCACGTTGATCTGCGGGTTCTCGCGCTCCAGGAAGATCTGCGGGGCGTTGGGGACTTCCACCGAGAGATCCTTGACGTAGAGCTTCTCGATGGAAAAGACGGGTTGGACGTTTTCGGTCATTTTGCGGTGTTCCGGTTGCGTTGAGGGTCTGTGCGGGCGGCCGTTCAGGCTTCGCCCTGCAGCAGCGGGTCGAGGCGGCCTTCGCGGTCGAGCGCGTACAGGTCGTCACAGCCGCCGACATGGTAATCGCCGATGAAGATCTGGGGAACGGTGCGCAAGCCGGTGAGTTGCATCATTTCGTCGCGCCGAGAGGGGTCGAGGTCGATGCGGATCTTGTCGATGGCCTCGATGCCCTTGCGCTTGAGCAGCGCCTCGGCGCGCACGCAGTAGGGGCACACGCCGGTGGCGTACATGCGGATGGCGGGACGGGCGCTCACTTCTTCTTCCCCTTGCCTTCGTTCCTGCGGCTGCCGCGGTCGAGGGGCTGGCCGGCCTTTTCCCACTCGTACAGGCCGCCGCGCAGGTTGTAGAGCTTCTCGAAGCCGGCCTTGCGCAGCGCGGCGATGGCGCCGGAGGAGCGCGCGCCGCTCTGGCAGCACAGCACCAGCGGACGGTCGCGGTATTTTTCCAGTTCGCCCTTGCGGCGCTCCAGGTCGGCCAGCGGAACGTGCAGCGCGTTGGGGATGTGGCCCTGGGCGTACTCGCCGTCGTTGCGCACATCGACCACCACCGCGTCCTCGCGGTTGATCAGCAGGGTCGCTTCGATCGGCGACAGCAGGGACTTGTCGGCCTTGGCGCGGATCGCCTCGATCAGCAGCCAGCCGCCGCTGAACGCCGCGAGCGCGGCCCAATGCCAGTTTTGCTGCAGGAATTCCACTTGCACTTGCTCCGTTGAGGGTTGATCAGTTGCCCGGCCTGTCGCCGCAGAACACCTCGCGCATCAGGCCGATGAGCTGCAGCGTGCGCTGGTCGCCCACCCGGTAATACACCCGGTTGGCGTCCTTGCGCGTGTGCAGCACGCCCTTGTCGCGCAGGATGGCCAGATGCTGGGAGATGTTGCTCTGCGAGGTGCCCACCGCATCGACGATGTCCTGCACGCACACCTCGGTGTCGCCGAGCACGCAGAGGATCTTCAGGCGCAGCGGATGCGCGATCGCCTTCAGCGCGCGGGCGGCCGTCTCGATGTGCTCGTGCCGGTCGATGAGCGAGAGGATTTCGTCCTTGGTCACGATGGTTCGCGGGTGGGCAAAAGACCTAGTATAAAATACCGCGCCGAAATGTTGCGCGGCGCGTTCAGTCTCCACGGTGCCGCGCGCATGCCTTTCGATTCAATCATTTCCCGGATTTCGAGCGCACATGTACAAGATCGTTCTGCTACGCCACGGCGAGTCCACCTGGAACAAGGAAAACCGCTTCACCGGCTGGACCGACGTCGACCTCACCGAACAGGGCGTCCAGGAAGCCCACGCCGCCGGCCAGTTGCTCAAGCGCGAGGGCTATGCCTTCGATCTGGCCTTCACCTCGGTGCTCAAGCGGGCCAACAAGACGCTCAACATCGTGCTGGAAGAACTGAGTTCGCTGTGGCTGCCGGTGGAGCATTCCTGGCGCCTCAACGAACGCCACTACGGTGCGCTGCAGGGCCTCAACAAGGCCGAGACCGCCGCCAGGTACGGCGACGAGCAGGTGCTGGTGTGGCGCCGTTCCTACGACACCCCGCCGGAGCCCCTGCAGGACGGCGACGAGCGCCTGAACTGGGACGATCCGCGCTATGCCGCGCTGCCGCGCGCGCAGTTCCCGCGCACCGAGTGCCTGAAGGACACCGTGGCGCGCGTGGTGCCGTACTGGGAGACGGTGATCGTGCCGCACATCCTCGCCGGCCGCCGCCTGCTGATCGCCGCGCACGGCAACAGCCTGCGCGCGCTGATCAAGTACCTGGACAACATCTCCGACGACGACATCGTCGCCCTCAACATCCCCACCGCCCAGCCGCTGGTGTATGAGCTGGACGCCGACCTGCGCCCGATCAAAAGCTACTACCTGGCCGACGAGGACACCATCCGCGCCGCCCAGGCCGCCGTGGCCGCGCAGGGCAAGGCCAAGGGCTGACGGACCCCGGCCGGCGCATGCGCGTGCCAAGCCGTCCGACGCTGGCTGCCCTGCTGCTCGCCGTGCTGGCGGGGCTGACTCCGGCCGCGTACGGGCAGCAGGCCAGTGCGCCGGACGAAGCCGCGCAGCGCCGCGCAGATCTGGATGAAGTCAAGAAGCGCATCCGCGAGCTGCAGAAGGAGATCGCCGGCACCGAGCAGTCGCACAGCGGCGCCACCGCCGCGCTGGTGGAGGCCGAGCGCGCGGTCTCCCGCCTGGAGCGCCGGCTGCGCCAACTGGCCGGTGAGCGCCAGGAGGCCGAAAAGGCGCTGAAGGCGCTGGAGCGCGAGCAGGCCGAGGTGAGCGCACGCGTCGATGCGCGCCAGGCCGAACTGGCCGACTGGCTGCGCCGCCATTACATGCATGGCGGTGCGGATGGCGTGGCCCCTTTCCTGTCGGCGCGCGACCCCAACCAGATCGCCCGCGACGCGCATTACCTGGAACACCTCGGGCGCGCCCGGCTGGCGCTGATCGACAGCCTGCGCGCCGACCTGCGGCGCAATGCCGAACTGGCGGCGGAAGCCAGTGCGCGGCGCGACCGCGTGGCGGCGCTGGAAAGCGAACAGCAGCAGCGCCGCGCCGATCTGCAGGCCACCCACGAAACCCGCAAGCGCGCGGTGGCCGAACTGGCCGCGCAACTGCGCGAGCAGCGCAAGGAAGCGGCCACGCTGCGCCAGGATGAACAACGCCTGGGCCGCCTGATCGAGGCCCTGGCGCGTGCCGCCGCCGAGCAGCAGCGTGCGCGCGAGCAACGCGCCCGCGAACAGGCCGCGCGCGCCCAGCCGCCGCGCAGCGCCAGCGGGCAGGTCGCCAGGCCCGGCCGCAGCGATCCGGTGGTCGGCCAGGTGCGCCAGGCGGCCGGCCCCACGGCCGCGGCGAGTTTCGACCAGTTGCGCGGCAAGCTGCGTTTTCCGGTGCGCGGCGAACTGGTCGGGCGTTTCGGTGCTCCAAGAGCGGCAGGCGGCACCACCTGGCGCGGCGTGTTCATCCGCGCGCGCGATGGCGAGGAGGTGCGCGCGGTGGCCGCCGGCGAGGTGGTGTATTCCGATTGGCTGCGCGGCTTCGGCAATCTGATCATCGTCGACCACGGCAAGGGCTACCTCACCGTGTATGGCAACAATGATGCCCTGCTGCGTGAAGTGGGCGACGAAATCGCCGGGGGCGACCCGATCGCCAGCGTGGGCGCCAGCGGGGGCGACGCGCAAACCGGTTTATACTTTGAAATCCGCCACCAGGGCACGCCGGTGGATCCGATGCAGTGGGTCCGGCTCGATTAGGCGATTTGAATACGGGCGGTCGATCCGCCGATGGAGTGGTCATGCGTAGCAAGCTGCAGAGTGTGGGGCTGGTATTCACCGGCGTGTTGGCCGGGGTGCTGATCAGCCTGAATTTTTCCGCCAACGCCGACAGGGCGCTGGCGCCGCTGCCGGTGGAGGAACTGCGCGCGTTCGCCGACGTGTTCAACGCCATCAAGCAGGGCTACGTCGAGCCGGTCGAGGACAAGAAGCTGATCACCCATGCGATCAGCGGCATGCTCTCCGGCCTGGACCCGCATTCGGCCTACCTGGACGCCGAGGCCTTCAAGGATCTGCAGGTCGGCACCCAGGGTGAATTCGGCGGCCTGGGCATCGAGGTCGGCATGGAAGACGGTTTTGTCAAGGTCATCTCGCCGATCGAGGATACCCCGGCCTTCCGCGCCGGCGTGCAGGCCGGCGACCTGATCGTCAAGCTCGACGACACGCCGGTGAAGGGCATGAGCCTCAACGACGCGGTCAAGCGCATGCGCGGCAAGCCGGATACCCGCATCACCCTGACCATCATGCGTCCGGGCCAGAGCGCGCCCATCGTGCTGACGCTGACCCGCGAGGTCATCAAGGTGCGCAGCGTGCGTTCCAGCGTCGTCGAGCCGGGCTACGGCTATGTGCGCGTGGCGCAGTTCCAGGAAAACACCGCCTCGTCGCTGGTCGAGCACCTCGGCAAGCTGGCCAAGGAAGGCGAACTGAAGGGCCTGGTGCTCGACCTGCGCAACGACCCGGGCGGCCTGCTGCACGGCGCGGTCGGCGTGGCCGGCGCCTTCCTGCCGCGCGACACCCTGGTGGTGTCCACCGACGGGCGCGCCGAGGACGCCAAGCGCGAATACCGCGTGATCCCCGAGGATTATCTGCGCGGCCGCCGCGACGACTTCCTGCGCGCGCTGCCGGAGGGGCTGAGCAACGTGCCCATGGTGGTGCTGGTCAATGCCGGCTCGGCCTCGGCCTCGGAAATCGTCGCCGGCGCGTTGCAGGACCACAAGCGCGCGGTGGTGATGGGCACGCGCACCTTCGGCAAGGGCTCCGTGCAGACCATCCTGCCGCTCAACAACAGCACCGCGATCAAGCTCACCACGGCGCGCTACTACACGCCCAACGGACGTTCCATCCAGGCCAAGGGCATCGAGCCGGACATCGTCGTCGAGGAGTCGCCCAACGGCGGTTCTTCGCGCCGCGTGCGCGAGGCCGACCTGCAGGGCCACCTGGGCAACGACCGCGAAGCCGAAGTGTCGGCCGACGCCGACCGCGGCAGCGAGACGGAAGAGCCCCCCCTGCCGCGCTTCGAGATGGGCGGCAAGGACGACTATCAACTCGGCCAGGCGATCAATCTGCTGAAGGGGCTGCAGGTCGTGCAGACCAAGAAGTAGTTTTCCCGGGCCCGCGGAGGCTGCCATGCGGCGAGAAACCGCGTACAGACTGGCCGGCCGCCGGCACGACCACCCGGTCGGCGGCGCCGGCATCCGGAAGGCGCGCGAACTGCGCTTCAAGGCCCTGCCGCCCGGGCAAGTGGAACGCGCCTGGCTGTTCCTGGGGCTGCTCAAGGGCGTACAGGTGGAGCGTCTCGACAATCCGCTGGCGCTCGGCATCCGCTACTCGGTGCTCGAGTACTCGCTGGAGTCCATCGAGGATGCCCTGAGCGAGGCCGGTTTCCGGCTCGACAACACCCTCTACATGAAGCTCGTGCGCGCGCTGGTGTATTTCTGCGAGGAAACCCAGCGCCACAACCTCGAATCGCCCGAACGCCTGCTGAAGAAATCCAACGAGGCCTATGTCCAGGCCTGGGACCAGCATGCGCACGGCGACCATGACGACGCCCCGCCCGAACTGCGCGAGTACAAGTAAGCCCGGCGCGCCCGTGCCCTCCGACCGGCCTTTCCGATGAACGACCACCAGCTTCTGCGCTACAGCCGCCACATCCTGCTGCCCGAACTCGACGTGGCCGGGCAGGAGGCCATCCTCGGGGCGCGCGTGCTGGTGATCGGCGCCGGCGGGCTGGGTTCGCCGGCTGCCATGTACCTGGCGGCGGCCGGCGTCGGCACCCTGGTGCTGGCCGATGGCGACACCGTGGATCTGACCAATCTGCAGCGCCAGATCCTCCACGGCGAAGCGGACGTCGGCCGGGCCAAGGTGGAATCGGGGCGCGACAGCGTGCTGCGGCTCAATCCGGGCGTGCGCGTCGAGGCCCTGGCGCATCGCCTGGAAGGCGCGGAGCTGGACGAGCAGGTGGCCGCCGCCGACGTGGTGCTCGACTGCTGCGACAACTTCGCCACCCGCCATGCGGTCAATCGCGCCTGCGTGCGCCATCGCCGTCCGCTGGTGTCCGGCGCGGGGATCCGCTTCGACGGCCAGGTGTCGGTGTTCGACCTGCGCCCGGGGCGGGAAGGGCCGTGCTACAACTGCCTGTTCCCGGAAGACCTCGAGGCCGAGGAGGTGCGCTGTGCGGTGATGGGCGTGTTCGCCCCGCTGGTCGGCATCATCGGCGCCACGCAGGCGGCCGAGGCGCTCAAGCTGCTGGTGGGCTGCGGGAAAACGCTGGCCGGCCGGCTGCTGCTGCTCGACGGGCTGGCGATGGAGTGGCGCTCGGTATCGCTGGGGCGCGACCCCGGCTGCGCGGTGTGCGCAGAGGCCGGGCGCGCCTAGTTTTCCGGCCGGGCGATCAGGCGCAGGTCGCTGCCCAGCATGCGCAGGTCGATGACGCGCAGCCGGCGTGCTGCTTCCAGCGTTTCCAGTTGCGGCAGGCGGAACAGCCCCTGGGCGGCGTCGCCGACCAACAGCGGAGCGTAGTACATCAGCAGTTCGTCCGCCCAGCCTTCGTTGAGCAATGAGCCGTTGAGCCCGAAGCCGGCTTCCGCGTGCACTTCGTTGATCCCACGGCCTGCCAGTTCGCCCAGCAGCGCGCCCAGATCCACCTTGCCGGCATCGTTGGGCAGCACGAGGATTTCCGCGCCGGCGTCGTGCAGGCGGGCAGCACGCTTGCCGTCCGTGCTGGCGGTGGCGATCAGGCAGTCGCAGCCAGCCAGGATGCGCGCCTGTGGCGAAACTTCCAGCCGGGCATCCACCAGCACCTTGCGCGGCTGGCGCTCGCAGGGTACGCCGCGCACGGAAAGCTGTGGGTCGTCGGCGCGCACGGTGCCGATGCCGGTGAGGATGGCGCAGGCGCGCGCGCGCCAGCGGTGCCCGTCCAGGCGGGCGGCCTCGCCGGTGATCCACTGGCTCGCGCCGTTGTCCAGCGCGGTCTTGCCGTCCAGCGTGGCGGCGCTCTTGACGCGCAGCCAGGGCCGGCCGCGCGTCATGCGCGCGATGAAGCCGATGTTCAGTTCGCGCGCCTGGGCTTCGAGCAGGCCGGAAGCGGTGTCGATGCCGGCGGCGCGCAGACGCGCCAGGCCCTGGCCGGCAACGCGCGGGTTGGGGTCCTGCATGGCGGCCACCACGCGGCCGACGCCGGCGGCGATCAGCGCGTCCGCGCAGGGCGGGGTGCGGCCGTGGTGGGAGCAGGGTTCCAGGGTGACGTAGGCGGTGGCGCCGCGGGCCTGTTCGCCGGCGGCGCGCAGGGCGTGGACCTCGGCGTGCGGCTCACCGGCGCGTGCATGCCAGCCCTCGCCGACGATGTGCCCGTCGCGCACCAGCACGCAGCCCACGCGCGGGTTCGGCGTGGTGGTGCACAGCCCGCGTTCGGCCAGCGCGAGCGCGCGGGCCATGTGTTCGTGATCAGTTGCCGAAAAGGTCATGCTCGGGGTCCGGCTGACCGGGGGATTCCTTGCGCCCCCGGCGCGGACGCGCCTGCACTTCGCGGATGACGTCGGAGAATTCGTCCACATCGGCGAAGTTGCGATACACCGAGGCGAAGCGGATGTAGGCGACCTTGTCGAGCTTCTTCAGCTCCTTCATCACCAGTTCGCCCAACTGCTGGCTGGGGATCTCCGGTTCGCCCAGGGAGAGCAGGCGGGCCTCGATGCGATCCACCGCAGCTTCGACCGCCTCGGTGGTCACCGGGCGCTTGCGCAGCGCGAGCTGCATGCTGCCGGCCAGCTTGTTGTGGTCGAACTCGCTGCGGTTGCCGTTGCGCTTGACGATGTGCGGCATCTTCAGATCGATGCGCTCGTAGGTGGTGAAGCGCTTGTCGCACTTCGGGCAGCGGCGGCGGCGGCGGACCACGTCGCCGTCCTCGTTCTCACGAGTGTCGGTGACCTGGGTGTTCGGATCGCCGCAGAAGGGGCATTTCATCGCAGTCTCGCGGTGGCCGGGCGCGCATTCCTGGACGCCCGGCCGCCTTGCGGCTTACTTGCCGTAGACCGGGAACCTGGCACACAGCGCGGCGACCTTGTCGCGTGTGCGGCCGATCACCGTCTGGTCGTGCGGGGCATCCAGCACGTCGGCGATCAGGTGGGCGATCTGTTCGGCCTCGATCTCGGTGAAGCCGCGCGTGGTCATGGCCGGCGAGCCGATGCGGATGCCGGAGGTGACGAAGGGCTTTTCCGGGTCCTTGGGAATGGCGTTCTTGTTCACCGTGATGTGGGCGCTGCCCAGCACCGCCTCGGCTTCCTTGCCGGTGATGTTCTTGGCGCGCAGATCGACCAGGAACACGTGGCTTTCGGTACGCCCGGAGACGATGCGCAGGCCGCGCTCCTCGCCCAGCACGCGCGCCATCACGCGGGCGTTGGCGATCACCTGCTCCTGGTAGTTGCGGAAGGCCGGCGTGGCGGCTTCCTTGAAGGCCACCGCCTTGGCGGCGATGACGTGCTCCAGCGGGCCGCCCTGCAGGCCGGGGAAGATGGCGGAGTTGATCGCCTTCTCGTGTTCCGCCTTCATCAGGATGATGCCGCCGCGCGGGCCGCGCAGGGTCTTGTGGGTGGTG
Source organism: Pseudothauera nasutitermitis (assembly GCF_004801295.1). Classification (GTDB taxonomy): domain Bacteria; phylum Pseudomonadota; class Gammaproteobacteria; order Burkholderiales; family Rhodocyclaceae; genus Pseudothauera; species Pseudothauera nasutitermitis. The sequence continues at coordinate 96,813 of NZ_SSOC01000007.1, read as the reverse complement.
GAGGTGACCACGTCGGCATGCGGCACCGGGTTGGGGTAGTAGCCGGCGGCGATGAGGCCGGCGTAGTGGGCCATGTCCACCCAGAAGATGGCGCCGACTTCCTTGGCGATCCTGGCGAAGCGCTCGAAATCGATGCGCAGCGCATAGGCCGAGGCGCCGGCGATGATGATCTTCGGCTTGTGCTCGCGGGCCAGCCGCTCCATGGCTTCGTAGTCGATGGCTTCCTGGGCGTCGAGGCCGTAGGCGACCACGTTGAACCACTTGCCGGACATGTTCAGCGGCATGCCGTGGGTAAGATGGCCGCCCTCGGCCAGGCTCATGCCCATGATGGTGTCGCCCGGCTTGGCGAAGGCCATCAGCACGGCCTGGTTGGCCTGGGAGCCGGAGTTGGGCTGCACGTTGGCGGCCTCGGCGCCGAACAGCGCCTTGAGGCGGTCGATGGCCAGCTGCTCCACCACGTCCACGTGCTCGCAGCCGCCGTAGTAACGCTTGCCCGGATAGCCCTCGGCGTACTTGTTGGTGAGCTGGGAGCCCTGGGCTTCCATCACCGCGTGGGAAACGTAGTTTTCGGAGGCGATCAGCTCGATGTGGTCTTCCTGGCGGCGGTTCTCCGCCTGGATGGCGGACCAGAGTTCGGGATCGACCTTGGCGAGGGTGTCTTGCGAGGAGAACATGGACGGGCTCGGGTAACGAGTGGTTTTAAAAGCGGATGTTACCACGCTGCGCAGGCGGGGAAGCGGTGCCGGGGCGGCCGGCCAGGGCCATCGCATGAATGCCCGTGCGCTGAATTCCCCGGCCCGCAAACGTCTGTCCAAGGCCGCCTACTCCGGCAAGGCACGCCCTGCAAAGTCTTCCTTCTGCGGGTTCCGGCGCGTGTCGTTCAACCCGTCACGGAAGTCGGGCCGGGGGTGTGCCTGTGCATCAGCGGCCTAGCAGGCTGCCCAGTGCCACGCGGAAGCTGACGATGGGCAAGGTGTCCGGCTGTTGAATGCCTTCGGACACGGTGCCCAGGTCGATGGACTGGTTGATGCCCGCGTTCCCCTGCGACGCCGGGGGCATGGATTCCAGCAGCCCGAAGTTGCGGGTGTTGGTCACCGATTCCAGGCGGGCATTGAGTTCGAGTTGCAGTGCGAGGATTTTTTGCCTCGTGTTTTGGTCCGCGGCGCCCACGCTTCCGAGCAACTCGTTGATCTTGGCGTTCAGTGCGGCCCGGGAGGTTTGCTGGCGGGTTTCCGCGAAAGCGATGCGCTTGGCGCGAATCTGGAAGTGGGTGATGAACAGCCGGTCCAGATCGAGCAGCCGGCTGCCGTCAGTGGCCTGGTGCCGTGCCCGCAGGGCGTCGAGCAGCTTGAACAGGTCCTGGCCGAAGTGCAGCGTGAGCACGCGCGGGTTGGCCATGATCAGGTAGCCCTCGATATGCCGCTTGTCGGCCGCCTCCAGACCGGCGGCGGTGGTGTCGGCCGCCTGTACCTTGCCGCTTGCTTCGACGCTGCGGGCCCAGTTGGCCACGACCAGACCGCCTTTTTCGAGAGTTGCCAAGTGGCGTTGCTGCTTCCCGTCGACGAGCGTTTCGGCGTCTTTTGCAGCCGTCCGCGCCGTGTCGAGCGCCTCCGTGGTTATGCCCTTTTGCTCCAGTTGCAGAACCTCCAGCTTTTTCTGCACCAGCACGGCAATGCTTTCCTGCAAGGTGAGCACCTGCTCGCGGACCGCGTGGAGTTCCGCCAGGGAGAGATCGCCACCGGTGGAGGGGTAGTCCCGCACGCTGAGGCGGCTGGTGGGCGACAGCGGCAGCAAGCGCGGCGACATGGCGTCCGGCAGGTCGTCCGGCAGCGGATTCATGGAGGCCAGCCAGCGCCGCTTCCAGAACGGCAGTTGATCCAGATTGCGGCTGATGCTGCCGGGAACGTCCTCGGCGTGCAGGCCGTTGATGCCGATCGCCCGCTGCACGAGGATGCCGTTGGCGCCATAGACCACGCTCGAACTCTGCCCCAGTTCGGTCAGGCTGCTGTTCATCGGCGCGGTGGTGGAACATCCGGACAGCAACGCCAGCGCGCAGGCGGCAAGGAAGGTGTGCATCCTGTTCATGGGCGTTCGCCTCGGAGGAGGGGAATGGAAAGGCCGAAGCGCGCTGGGTGGGGAGATGCAGGCACCCGGTTTCTCCGCAGGTTGTCCGTGCTGCCCCGACACATGTGCGACCTTGGGGCTGCTGTCATGGCGGACCGCTCATCGGCGCACGATTCGATCATGTTTTGTATGGTGCATAAATATGCCCGCGAAAACAATGCCGGTGTGCCGCGACATGGGGCTGTGCCGCTGCGTGCAAGCCATGCAAGGGGAGCGGCGATTACAGGGGGGGCGGAAGGTGCGTCTGGCGGAGATCCAGCTGCGGTAGAACGATCGATAACCGAGGCGCCCGCCGTTGCGCCGTAAAAATGCCGTTAATTCGCGGACGGCGCCCGCCCGCCGTCGGCCGATTCGTCCAGGGTGTCGTCCAGATGGTCCTGCTCGGCCCAGGACAGCAGGCGCCAGCCTGCGGCGTCGCGTTCCAGCCAGTTCAGCCCGGCGTTGGGGATGGAGAAATCGCGCGGGATGTGGAGCGGCCGGCCGCTGGCCAGGCGGTGGGCGACGTCGAGCACGCCGCCGTGGGTGAATACCAGCACCCGTCCGCCGGGGTGGGCGGCGGCGATGCGTTCCAGTGTGTGCCGGATGCGCGTGGCAAAGGTGTTCAGGCTCTCGCCACCGAGCAGGTCGAACTGCGGGTCGCGTCCGTGCCAGCGGCGATAGTCCTCGGGATGGCGGGCCTGCGCCTCTTCGTGCGTGAGGCCCTGGAAGGCGCCGTAGTGGCGCTCGCGCAGATCCGCGTCGATCTGCACGGGGAGGCTGAGTGCGTTGCCGGCGGCCTGGGCGGTGCGCAGGGCGCGCGCCAAGTCACTGCTGTGGATGGCGTCGAAGGGGGCGAGGCCGGCCAGCGCGCGGGCGGTGGCCTCGGCCTGGCGTTCCCCCGTGGGATTCAGGGGAACGTCCAGGTGGCCTTGCAGGCGGCGCTCGGTGTTCCAGGCGGTTTCACCGTGGCGCACCAGGCACAGCCGGGTGGAGATCACCATCCGCCGCCGCCGTCCGAGTCGCCACCGCTGCCCCAGTCGCCACCGCTTCCAGGAAGCTGGATCTGGATGGTGTCGAGGTCTACGTCGACCGCCGAGTCCAGACTGCCGGTCACGAGTCCGGGGAAGGCGATCAGCAGGCCGATCAGCAGGATCTGCAGGGCGACGAAGGGCAGCGCGCCACGATAGATCTGCGTGGTGCGGATGCCTTCGATGCGTTTGCCGGTGACCCGGTCGACGAAGCGCGAGACCGGCGTGACGCTGCGCAGGTAGAACAGCGCGAAGCCGAACGGTGGAGTCAGGAAGGAGGTCTGTAGGTTCACCGCGATGAGGATACCAAACCAGATCAGGTTGATGTCCATCTTGGCTGCGACCGGCGCCAGCAGCGGGATCAGGATGAAGGCGATCTCGAAGAAGTCGAGGAAGAAGCCGAGCAGGAACACCACCGTATTGACGAACACCAGGAAGCCGATTTCGCCGCCGGGCAGCTTGTCGAACAGGTGCTCGACCCAGTGGTTGCCGTCCACCGCGGTGAAGGTGAAGCTGAACAGCGTGGAGCCGATCAGGATGAACAGCACGAACACCGACAGGCGGGTGGTCGATTCGAGCGCCTGGATGAGTGTCTTGAGGTCCAGGCGGCGGCGCAGCAAGGCCATCAGCAGCGCGCCGGCCGCGCCCATGGCGCCGCCTTCGGTCGGCGTGGCCACACCGAGGAAGATGGTGCCCAGCACCAGGAAGATGAGTGCCAGCGGCGGAATCATCACGAAGGTGAATTGCTGGGCCATCGGCGACAGCAGGCCCAGGCGCAGCAGTTTGTTGGCGCCGGCCAGCACCATGGAGATGAGGGTGCCGAAGGTCATCGACATGACGATGGTTTCGTCCCGCGCGCGTTCCAGGGCTTCGGTGCCCTGCAGCCAGCCCAGGATGTCGCCGTAGTAATACCCGAACACCACCGACAGGCCGACCACCAGCGTGCTGAACACCAGCAGCGAGCGTCCCCCGGAAGAGCCGTCCGGCTGGCGGAAGGTGCGCGCTTCGATCGGCAGGGCGGGGACCAGCTTGGGCAGGAAGATGGCCACGCCGATGATCAGCACCGCGTACAGGCCGATCAGCATGAAGGCCGGGGTGAAGGCGCCGCGGAACATGTCGCCCACGCTCACGCCGAGCTGGTCGGCCACCACGATCAGCACCAGCGACGGCGGCAGCGCCTGCGCCAGCGTGCCGGAGGCGGTGATGGTGCCGCAGGCGAAGGCCGGGTTGTAGCCGTAGCGCAGCATGATGGGCAGCGAGATCAGCCCCATGGAGATCACCGCGGCGGCGACCACACCGGTGGTGGCAGCGAGCAGCGAGCCGACGAACAGCACGGAGAGCGCCAGGCCGCCGCGGATCGGGCCGAACACTTGGCCGGCGGTTTCCAGCAGGTCCTCGGCCATGCCGCTGCGTTCGAGGATCAGCCCCATCAGGGTGAAGAAGGGAATGGCCAGCAGGGTGTCGTTCTGCATGATGCCGAACACCCGCAGCGGCAGCGCCTGGAACAGCGAGGCCGGCAGCAGGCCGAGTTCGATGCCGACGAAGCCGAACACCAGTCCGCAGGCGGCCAGCGAGAAGGCCACCGGGAAGCCGGAAAGCAGGAACAGCATGACCGTCCCGAACATGATCGGGGCGATATTGGCGGTGAAGAATTCGATCATTGTTTGCGAGCCTCGTCGCTGGCATCGGAAGCCTGGCCGGAGCCGGCGGGCGTATCGGCGGAGGCGTGCGCCTCTTCCGTGTCGTGATGGCCGCCGAGCTGCTGCGGGTCGGGGCCGCGGCCGGTGAGGAAGGCGGCCCGCTTGATCAGTTCGGAGATCGATTGCAGGCCGAGCAGGGCGAAGCCGGCCGGCACCAGGGCATACGCCGGCCAGCGGATCAGGCCGCCGGCGTTCGACGACATTTCGTTGGTCGTGTAGGCCTGGGCGAGAATGGGCCAGGAGAACTGGATCATGAAGTAGCACATCGGCAGCACGAAGAAGACGATGCCGCCGATATCGATCCAGGTGCGTACGTGCCGCGGCAGGCGGTTCGAGACGACGTCGATGCGCACGTGGGCGTTCTGCAGGAAGGTATAGCCGGCGCCGAGCAGGAATACCGCGGCGAACAGATACCACTGGATTTCCAGGAAAGCGTTGGAGCCGACGTTGAAGGCTTTGCGGATGATGGCGTTGCCCGCGCTGATGAGCGTGGCGGCCAGCACCAGCCAGATGATGGATTTCCCGACCAGCCGGCTGAGCCGGTCGATGACCTGGGAGAGGTGGAGCAGCATGTTCATGATGTCGGGCCTTGGATAGGCGTGGAGGCGGCCGGCCCCGTCAGACCCCGGGCGCGCAGGAGCTACGGACAGAATGCCGCCGCCGGCTGCCGTTTGGCGGCGGGCGGCGGAAGGCGGCGGACCGGATCGATCCGCCGAAGAACGGGATCAGAGTTTCTGGGCGGCCAGATACTGGGCGTAGTTGCTTTCCGCGACGGCTTCCCACTGCACCTGATCGGCCAGGAAGCGGCTGTAGTCGGGATAGATCTTCTTCCAGTTCGGGTTCGTGTCGTTCAGTTCCGCATAGACTTCGCGGGAAGCCTTGAACGCGGCATCCATGAAATCGCGCGGGAAACGGGACAGCACGGCGCCCTCGGCGATCAGCTGCTTCAGCGCGCCCGGGTTGCGGGCGTCGTAGCGTGCCTGGCAGGTGACGTGCGCGGCCCGCGAGGCCTGCTCGATGATGGCCTTGTATTCCGCCGACAGGCCGTTCCACTGCTTGTCGTTGATGTAGACGGAGAACTGCGTGCTGCCTTCCCACCATGCCGGGTAGTAGTAGTTCTTGGCGACCTTGTGCAGGCCCAGGCGCAGATCGTCGTACGGGCCGATCCATTCGGCCGCGTCGATGGTGCCGCGTTCCAGCGCCTGGTAGATTTCGCCCGCCGGAATGTTCTGCGACACCGCCCCCAGCTTGGCCAGCACCCGGCCGCCGAAGCCGCCGATGCGCATCTTCAGGCCGTTGAGGTCGGCCACCGACTTGATTTCCTTGCGGTACCAGCCGCCCATCTGCGCGCCGGTGTTGCCGCAGACGAAGTTAACGATGTTGTACTGGGCATAGAACTCGCGCATCAGCTTCATGCCGTTGCCTTCGAGCATCCAGGCGGTCATGGCGCGCGAGGTCATGCCGAAGGGAATCGTGCAGTCGAAGGCGAAGCTCTCGTCCTTGCCGAAGAAGTAGTACGGCGCGGTGTGCGCGCAGTCGATGGTGCCCTGCTGCACCGCATCCACGACGCCGAAGGCGGGGACGAGTTCGCCGGCCGGGTGCACCGAGATCACGAACTTGCCGCCGGTGGCGTCCGAGACGTACTTGGCGAACGCTTCGCTGGCGCCATAGACGGTGTCGAGCGATTTGGGGAAGCTCGATGCGAGGCGCCAGCGGATCTGCTGCTGGGCATGCACGATGGCGGGGGCCGAACCGGCTGCGAGGATGCCGGCGAGGCCAGCGCTTTTCATGAATTTGCGACGTTCCACGATCTCTCCTTTGCCTTATGTAGGTCTTGTTGCGAAGCGCGACCAATCATAGGGATTGCGTTTTTCAGCGGAAAGCGCGGAAAACCCTAACACTTTGAGACGATTCGCCCAGCGATGGAGAAGGGTGGCGGGCCGCTCACCGCGGCCGCCGCCCCGGGTACGCCGGCTCGCCCTACAGCGTCTGGGCAGCCATGTACTGGTCGTAGCTGCCGTCGGCAATCGGCACCCACTGGTACTGGTCACGCATGAAACGCTCGTAGTCGGGGTAGATCTTCTTCCAGTTCGGGTTGGTGTCCAACAGCTCCTTGTACACCTCGCTGCGCGCCTTCAGGGCCGAATCCATCACGTCGCGCGGGAAGCGGTGCAGCTTGGCGCCCTCGGCGATCAGTTGCTTGAGCGCGACCGGGTTGCGCGCGTCGTACATGGCCTGCATGTTGACGTGGGCATGCGAGGCCGCGGCGGTGACGATGGCCCTGTACTCGGCCGACAGGCCGTTCCACTGCTTGTCGTTGATGTACATGGACACCTGGGCGCCGCCTTCCCACCAGCCCGGGTAATAGTAGAACGGTGCAACCTTGTGGAAGCCCAGCTTGTGGTCGTCGTAGGGGCCGACCCATTCGGTGGCGTCGATGGTGCCGCGCTCCAGGGCCTGGTACAGCTCGCCGCCCGGGATGTTCTGCGGCACGCCGCCCAGCTTGGCCAGCACGCGGCCGGCGAAACCGCCGATGCGCATCTTCAGGCCGTTGAGATCCGCCACCGACTTGATTTCCTTGCGGTACCAGCCGCCCATCTGTGCACCGGTGTTGCCGAGCGGGAAGTTGACCATGTTGTACTGGGCGAAGAATTCGCGCAGCAGCTTCATGCCGTTGCCGTCGTACATCCACGCGGTGATGCCGCGCGAGTTCATGCCGAAGGGGATGGCGGTGTCGATGGCGAAGGTTTCATCCTTGCCGAAGAAGTAGTAGCCGCAGGTGTGGCAACAGTCGATGGTGCCCTGCTGCACGGCGTCGACCACGCCGAAGGCCGGCACCAGCTCGCCCGGCGCATGCACGCTGATCTGGAACCTGCCGCCGGTCATGTCGGAAACCATCCTGGCGAACACTTCAGCGCCGCCGTGGATGGTGTCCAGCGACTTCGGGAAGCTGGAAGCCAGGCGCCAGCGGACCTGCTGTTGTGCCTGGACGATTGCAGGGGTGGTGCCTGCAGCGAGGATGCCGGCGAGGCCGGCGCTTTTCATGAATTTGCGACGTTCCACGATCTCTCCTTTGCCTTATGTAGGTTTTGTTGTGAAGCGCGGCCCATCATAGGGATTGCGTTTTTCGGCAAGAAGCGCGGAAAACCCTAACGTCCTGGGGGCATTCATCCGTTCGCGATAGGTGTCCGGCGGGCGGATCGCACGCGTGGAACAGGTCAAACGGCGCGTGCTGTGAAATAATTAGAAAATTTTATTCCCTTCCTTCTGCATCGTTGCTGTTCGCGCATCGACGGCGTGCGCGCCGCCGGTTTTCTGGAGCCCCCTCGTGTTTGCTTTGCTGCGTATTTCCCGCGTGATCGACCAGATCAACGAGCGGGTAGGTCGCGCCGTGATGTGGCTCGTGCTGATCGCGGTGGTGATCAGCACGGGCAACGCGCTGGCGCGCAAGCTGTTCCACACCAGTTCCAACGCCCTGCTGGAAGTCCAGTGGTATCTGTTCGCGGCGATGTTCATGCTGGCCGCCGGCTATACCTTTCTGCGTAACGAGCACGTGCGCATCGACCTGGTGTTCGCCAAGCTCTCGCCGCGCCGTCAGTGCATGGTCGATATCTTCGGCATCCTGGTCTTCCTGCTGCCGATGACCTGCCTGATCCTGTGGCTGTCCTGGCCCATCGTCATGGATTCGCTGTATTCCGGCGAGATGTCGCAGAACCCCGGCGGGCTGATCCGCTGGCCGGTGAAGATGCTGCTGCCGGCGGGCCTGGCCCTGCTGGTGCTGCAGGCCGTCTCGGAACTGATCAAGCGCATCGCCTTCCTCACCGGGCACGGCCCCAATCCGCTGGAAAGGAAAGGCTCGGTGGGCGGCACCGAGGAACTGGTGGAGAGCATCAAGGCGCAGGGGGGCAAGCATGACTGAGTTCCTCATCGCCAACATGGCGCCGCTGATGTTCGTGTCGCTGTTGGCCTTCCTGCTGATGGGCTTTCCGGTGGCCTTCGCGCTGGGCGCCAACGGCATCCTGTTCGGCCTGCTCGGCATCGAACTCGGCCTGCTCAACGCCGCGCTGTTCCAGGCCCTGCCGGAGCGGGTGTTCGGCATCATGGCCAACGACACCCTGCTGGCCGTGCCCTTCTTCACCTTCATGGGCCTGATCCTCGAACGCAGCGGCATGGCCGAGGACCTGCTCGACACCGTGGGCCAGCTGTTCGGCCCGGTGCGCGGCGGTCTGGCCATCGCGGTGGTCGTGGTCGGTGCGCTGCTCGCCGCCACCACCGGCGTGGTGGCCGCCTCGGTGATCTCCATGGGGCTGATCTCGCTGCCCATCATGCTGCGCTACGGCTACGACCACCGCCTCGCCAGCGGGGTCATCGCCGCCTCCGGCACGCTGGCGCAGATCGTGCCGCCCTCGCTGGTGCTCATCATCATGGCCGACCAGCTCGGCCGCTCAGTGGGCGAGATGTACCAGGGCGCGCTGCTGCCCAGCATGCTGCTGATCTGCCTTTATCTGCTCTACGTGGGCGGGGTCGCCCTGTTCCGCCCGCAGTGGGCGCCGGCCATGCCGTTGGAGGCGCGCACCCTGCGCGAGCCGGACGGCTCCAGCGGCCTGCCTTCGCTGGGCGTGCTGTTCACCATCTCTTCGGCGGCGGGCCTGCTGGTGGCCGGTCTGGTGCTGCCCGACGGGGTCACCACGGGGGAACGGGTGGTGGTGTTCGCCATGGTGGCCATCGGCATCTCTTTCGTCATCGCCATCACGCAGCGCCTGCTCGGCCTGCGCCTGCTGTCGAAGATGGCCGAGCGCGTCACCTTCGTGCTGATTCCGCCGCTGGCGCTGATCTTCCTGGTGCTGGGCACCATCTTCATCGGCCTGGCCACGCCCACCGAGGGCGGCGCCATGGGCGCCATGGGCGCGCTGCTGATGGCCGTGGCGCGCCGCCGCCTGTCGCCGAAGCTGATGATGCAGGCGATGGATTCCACCACCAAGCTGTCCTGCTTCGTGATGTTCATCCTGATCGGCTCCACGGTGTTCGGCCTGACCTTCCGCGGCGTCAATGGCGACCTGTGGGTGGAACATCTGCTGACCTCGCTGCCGGGCGGGCAGACCGGCTTCCTGATCGCGGTGAACATCCTGGTGTTCTTCCTCGCCTTCTTCCTCGACTACTTCGAGCTGGCCTTCATCATCGTGCCCCTGCTCGCGCCGGTGGCGGACAAGCTGGGCATCGACCTGATCTGGTTCGGCGTGCTGCTGGCAGTCAACCTGCAGACCTCCTTCCTGCACCCACCCTTCGGCTTCGCGCTGTTCTTCCTGCGCTCGGTGGCGCCGCCGCAGATCAAGACCACATCGATCTACTGGGGCGCCGTGCCTTTCCTGTTCATCCAGTTGATCATGGTGGGCCTGATCATCGCCTTCCCCGGCCTGGTGTCGCACGACGACAGTGCGCGCAAGGCCCTCGAACAGCAGGAACTCAATCTGGACGAACTGATGTTCGGCGGCGGTTCGGGCTCCTCGGGCGGGGGGGATGCCAGCGATCTGATGCGGCAGTTGCAGGGCAACTGATCCTCTACGCAGAACCGGGGCGGCGGCCTTCAGTCAAGCCCCTCGTGGGAGAGGGAGCAGGAATCCGCTGCGGTTTGCTTGTTTTTGTCCGGACAAAAAAAGCCCCCACGCGCCACCGCTGCGTGGGTTGCTGCCCCCCTGGGGGGCTTGGGGCGGCCCGTTCGAGGGATGGCAGCCGGCGAAACCGGCGTCGTCAACCAGACTCCGGGACACGGCCTTAATGGTCTCCCCTGCCGCTGCCGCCGCCGTGTGCGTCTGGAAGCCGCGTTTCTTCAGCCGTTCGGCGGCCTGCCGGACGGCCTCGTTGATGCGCGCCAGCGCCTCGTCACGCGGCAGCGTGTGATCGGGAAAAACCAGATCGAGATCGACCGACAGGCGCGGCATGTCGCGCACGAACAGATTGATCGCAGTGCCGCCCTTCAGCGCAAAGGTGTCGTCCACGAACACCAGCGGTGCCACCTGCGTCAGCAGGCGTGCGGTATCGAGATAGACCGGGTTCATGGCTTGAGCACCAGCAGGCCATCGGCTGACCGGGATACCCAGGGGCGGTCGCTGCCCGTGGGCAACGTGGCCGGGTCGAGCTTGTCCACCCAAGGTAGCGAACCCTCGCGGCCGAGTTGCAGACACAGCCGCACGGTCTTGACGCTCGTGCAGTGCTGCAGCAGCTCGCGCAGCACGTCGGCGCGCAGGCTGTACGCACTTTCGACGAGTTCGCGGGCTTCCTGCAAGGACTGGCGCACGCCGACTTCGCTCAATAGCTCCAACAACGCACGCTCCGGCGCCGACACCTGCGGCGCCCCGCTGCGCTTCTCGAACGGGCCAACGTGCAGCAAGGCGTCCGGCTGCTCGTCGAACAGCCGCTTGCGGTGGTACTCGGCCGGGAAGCGTTCGGTGAACCACTCCGGCAGGCGGCCCGCCGTCCATCCGTACAAGTGCAGTACCGGCTGATGCGGCACGTACTGGCGCACGCCGTACCAGTCGAGTGCCGACTTGCCGCCAACGTGAAGACCCTCGTACCGACGCTGCAACAGCAGCAGGCTGGGATACAGGGCCGGCGTGTCGTTTGGACGGGCGTACACCCCACGGGCCAGGCGCGTAAGCCAACCCGCCCGGACGTAGTGAACGGCCAGATCGGCGGAGATGCCCAACCCCGCCAAGTCCTCCGAGGTCAGCGGCGTTCCTGGTGCCAGTCGGGTGTAGAGCGAATTTAGCTTGCTTGAAGTAGTCGTAGCCATACTGCGATTTTTACGACTTTTCCAAAAAAGTCAATTTGATATGACTTATATAATCGTAGTCTGGATACGACAATCACAACCTATCCAAATTCTGCCTCACGCGCTGGGCGCAGGGCTCGCCCACTGGGCGATGAACCCAGAGATCCGCTCTTCGATGCGGCTCTCGACGGTGCCCAAACGCAGGATGGGAATGCCGTTTTTCGCCAGGATGCTGTTTTTCAAGGCGTCTCTCGCCGCCTGATCTGGCCTGTCGTGGGAGCCACCATCGACCTCGATCACCCCCAGCGGGGTCTTGCCCACCTTGAAATAGATCACGAAATCGCAACTGGCGCGCGCCATGAAAGCCCGCTCGCGCTCCGTCAAATCCGGGTTGGTCGATGATGCGACCTGACTCAGCCTGACCTGGCTGTGGCACATCAACGACTGGCACGACGGATCGGACAGCGCCTCGCGCAGCAGTTGCGCCGCGATCTGTTCGGACTTGTAGCGTGAGTCCTCGGGCCGCAAGCGGGCGTTCAAGCGTGCCAGGGACTGGTCGTACTCCCGGTACAGCAGATCGAAGGCCGACACCACGGGCGCACGCACGACCTGCTCGTCCTGCGCGTAATACTCGATGTAGCGCATCAAGGCCGCGATGTGGCCGTTGTTGCCCGCAAACACATCGTCTCCCGTCACCAGGGTGAAGCGGTGCTTGGCCCGCGACACCGCGACATTCACCATGCGCGGGTCATCGACGAAATCCAGCCGCTTGCGTTCCTGGTTGTGGCGCTTCTTGTCCAGCACGGTGGAGAAGACGATCTCGTCGCATTCCCGGCCCTGGAACTTGTGCACGGTGTCCTTGACGAAGTCCGCTGGCAGGTGCGTGCCAGAGAGGTTGACCTGTGCCCGGAAAGGGGCGATGAAGCCACGGCCGTCGCCGTCCAGCCCGGCGGGCTCGCCCTCGTCATCGAGCAGCTTGAGCAGGGAGTCCAGTTCCCGCAGGTTGGTGTTCTGGCGGGCGTGGTTGCCCTTGGCGGTCACCACCAGGCGCAGGGGCTCCTCGCCCTTGTCCTGGGTCATGGGCACCAGCGCGTTGTCGTAGAACTGCTGGTTGCAGAACTGAATGATCCTGGGATGGCAGCGGTAATGCTCTTTCAGCAGCGTCCTGGGCAGCGCCTCCTTGAACACGCCGATGCACGAATCGAGCAGGCTGTAGCGCTCGCAATCGTAGGCGCTGGCGGGCGCCTGCAGGCCCTCCAGCGCCACGGGAATATGCGCCAACTGACGGCTGTCGCCGACAACGACCAGGTTCTTCGCGCAGCCCAGCGCCAGAATGCCCGGCACGATGTCTTGTTGTGAGGACTCGTCGATGATCACGTAATCGAGGATCGCCCCTTCTGCAACCGAATTGACAATGGAGTGCGTGCTGCTGCCCAGGATCGGGAAGCGCTGCACGAAGGCATCGAACCGCTCCTTGTGCTTGTATGTCTCGGCATCGAAGGCGTCCGATGCCCGCTTCTGACTCTGCAGGTGCTGCTTCAGGTGGCGCATCGACGCCGTCTTCAACGCATCCAGCAAGGCCGTGAAATTCCCGCGCGCCAGCGACTCCCGGCATGCCTGTAGCTCCGCTTCCTTGTCCCGCAGCGCCTGGTCGTAATAGTGCATCTGCAAGGCATGGAAAACGGACAGGCGCGCATCGCCCTGGGCGAAAGGTCGGGCGCGGAAAATTCTGAAGTTGAACAGCAATTCGATCCGGTCCTTGAGCCGGATGCGCTGCTCGCCAAGATGGGCCAGGTAGGCCATCAGGTCCGCCGTCTTGCGTGGCGACAGTCCGTACTTGTCCAGCGAGGCGGCGGCCTGAATGCCGCTGTCTTCCCGCCACTGCTGCAGATAGCGCCGCTCGATGGTCAACTCGTCGATGTCGGCCTGCAGTTGCGCCGCCCGGTTGTGATCGTGCAGATGTTGCTTCAAGCGTGCCAGCATGGCCTGGATTTCGCCCATGGTCGGCGCGGGTTCAGGTTGACCCGATGGCCACGGCGGCAGATCTGCGAAGAAGACGTCGCGGTTTTTCTGGTTGCCGAGTTTCGCAACCAGATGGCCCAGGCTGCATTTCTCCAGCTTTTCGTAGACGTTTTCCACCGCCGCATTGTTGTTGGACAGCACCGCCACCGTTTGCCCGCGCAGCAGGATATTGGCGAGGATGTTCAGGATGGTCTGGGTCTTGCCGGTCCCCGGCGGGCCTTCGATCACGCTGATCTGCGCACTGAAGGCCCGCTCGACCGCCGCGAGCTGGCTTTCGTTCACGCCGAACGGATAGATCAAACCCTTGCCCGCTGCCAGCGTTCCATTCCGTCCCGTGCAATAGGCATGCAAGGCGGTGTCGGCACTGGCGGGTAGTCTTTCCAGCTGGTGCACGACATTGGCGGCAATATCACGGTTATCCTCCGAACTCGCGCGATGCTTCCGGGCATTCGCCACGGCAACGAAATACTGGAAGACTGAGGCCTCCTTCATCGCCGTTTTCGCGGCAAAGCCAATGCCGTCCAATTTGTGGACATAGGGTTTATCGGAGTCCGGATAGTGCACAACGGCATACCGCTCGCCGTAGATCGTCGCCTTTTTGATGGGCTTGACGATCGCGCTGCCTGGCTTGGTCAGCAACATCTCGCCCAGTTCGCGGATGGGGGAAATGCGGCAGTCGCTGAGCGCGTGCGTGTCCACCTTTCCTTTGTGTGAATAAGAGTACTTCAGCTGCAGTCCTTCGTGCTGATCGCACCAAATCCACCATTTGATGATCTCTGCAGTCTTGTCCTCGCCACCCACATGGATAGAAACCATACGTCCCTTACTCGTGAGCGAACGACATCCGATTCGCCCTCACGCCGACTATCGAATGCCGTTATTTCCTCAAGAAGGAATCATATTGCCATTATCGTGTGCATACTGGAGTCATCGTGAAACAAAAAAGAACCCGCGCCGGAGCGCGGGTTCGGGGCAGGCCGAAAGGCTTCGGGGTCAGCGTAGCGACTGGATGAAGCGGTCGTAGCTGGCCTCGGCAACGCTGAACCAGGCGTTCTGCGAACGGCGATACTTCTCGAACTCGGTGTAGATCTTCGCCCACGCCGGGTTCCTGGCGGATTCCTCCGCGTACAGCTCCTGGGCGGTATCGTAGGCCGTCTTCATGACCTCGCGGGAGAAGGTCTCCAGCTTCACGCCCTGGGCCAGCAGGCGGGCCAGCGCGGCCGGGTTCTTGTGGTCGTAGGTCGCGGTCATCAGGATGTGCGCCTCGCGCGAGGCGGTGCGGAAGGCGGCCTGGTACTCCTTGGGCAGCTTGTCCCATTCCGCGCGGTTCACATAGAAATGCACCGCCGGACCCGGTTCCCACCAGCCCGGCGCGTAGTAGTACGGCGCCACCTTGTGGAAGCCCAGCTTCTCGTCGTCGTAGGGGGCGACGAATTCGACCGCGTCGAGCGTACCCTTCTCCAGCGACGGATAGATGTCCGCGCCGGCGATCTGCTGCGGGATGGCGCCCAGGCGCGCGAGGATCTCCCCGGCGATGCCGGCGATGCGGATCTTCAGGCCCTTGAGGTCTTCCGGCGTCTCGATCTTCTTGCGGTACCAGCCGCCCATCTGCACGCCGGTGTTGCCGCCGAGGAAGGAATACACGTTGTAGTTGGCGTAGAACTCGTCGAGCAGCTCCTGGCCGCCGCCGGCGATGATCCAGGCGTCCATCTGGCGGGCGTTCAGGCCGAACGGCAGCGCGGTGCCGATGGCGAAGGTCTTGTCCTTGCCGACGTAGTAGTAGGAGCAGGTGTGGCACATTTCCACGGTGCCGTGCTGCACGGCGTCGAGCGCCTGCAGGCCGGGCACCAGTTCGCCGGACGGGAAGATGCGGATGTCGAACTTGCCGTCGGTGATCTCGCGCAGGCGCTGGGCGAGCAGTTCGGAAGTGCCGTACAGCGTGTCCAGACTCTTCGGAAAGCTCGAGGTCATGCGCCATTTGATCTCCGGCAGGCCGGTGTGTACGGCGGGCGCGGCGGAAGAGGCCGGTGCGGCGGCGGGCTGTTCGGACTTGCTGCAGGCGGCCAGGCCGACGGCACCGGCGGCGGCAACGCTGGCACCGGCTTTCTTGAGGAATGAACGGCGTTCCATGCGGACTCCTAAATCTGGGCGATTGGTTCTGGTTTTGTGTGCTGTGCGGATTAGCCGGCGGTGGCGGGCGGAGCCTCATGGGGTCCGGCACAGCGACGGCCGCGCGCGGGTGGGGTCATGCGCGGGGCGGTGTCGGCGGGGCAGGCACGGCGGCCTGGGGCGGACGGAAGCCTTGTGGGCCGGGTCCGGCGCGGAGCCGTCATGATGCGTAGCTAATCGGGCTGGATTATATCGGGCGCGCTCAGCGCCCGGCCACCTTCATGCGTTCGATCAGCAGCGAGCCGCAGTGCTTGGCGCCACGCGGCAGCGCGTCGTTGCCCACGGCGACGATGCCGAGGAACATGTCGCGCAGGTTGCCGGCGATGGTGACTTCCTCCACCGGGTGCTTGATGCGCCCCTTGTCCACCCAGAAGCCCGCCGCGCCGCGCGAATAGTCGCCGGTGACGTAATTGACACCGTGGCCGAGCAGTTCGGTGACCAGCAGGCCGCGCTCCATCTTGCGTGCCAGGCCTTCCAGGTCGAGCTCGCCGCCGGCCACCCGCAGGTTGTGCGAGCCGCCGGCGTTGCCGGTGGTCGGCATGCCGAGCTTGCGGCCGGTGTAGGTGGACAGGAAGTAGCCGCGCAGTTCGCCGGCCACCACCACCTCGCGTTCGCGCGTGGCCACGCCGTCGCTGTCGAACGGCGTGGCGCCGAAGGCGCCGCGCAGGTGCGGGCGCTCGACGATGTGGATGAGCGGCGAGAATACCGGCTTGCCCAGGCTGTCGAGCAGGAAGCTGGACTTGCGGTACAGCGCGCCGCCGCTTACCGCCTGCACGAAGTTGCCGATCAGGCCCACCGCCAGCGGCGCCTCGAACAGCACCGGCACCTCGCAGGTACGGATCTTCCTCGCACCCAGGCGGGCCACCGCGCGCTCGGCGGCGCGCCGGCCGACTTCCTCCGGGGCGAGCAGGTCGGCGGCCTTGCGCCGGCTGTCGTACCAGTATTCGCGCTGCATGCCGTCGCCCTCGCCGGCGATCACCGAGCACGAGTAGCCGTGCCGGGTGCTGGCATAGCCACCCACGAAGCCCAGGCTGTTGGCCGAGACGAAGTGCGAGCGCTGGGTGGATACCGAGGCGCCCTCGGAATTGCTCACCTTGGCGCTGGTGGCGAAGGCTGCCTCCTCGCAGCGGTGCGCGGCGGCGATGGCCTCGTCCACGCCGAGCGCCCACGGATGGTCCAGATCGAGGTCCGGGCAGTCGCGCGCCAGCAGGGCCTCGTCGGCCAGCCCGGCGCAGGGGTCGGGCGCGGTGAAGCGGGCGATCGACAGCGCCGCCTCCACCGTGGCCTTGAGCGCCTTGCGGGAGAAATCCGAAGTGCTCGCGTGGCCACGCTGCTGGCCCAGGTACACGGTGACGCCGATGCCCTTGTCGCGGTTGTACTCGATGGTGTCGACCTCGCCCTTGCGTACCGTCACCGTCTGCCCGAAACCTTCGGAGACGTCGGTTTCGCAGGCCGAGGCACCGCGCTTGCGGGCGAACTTCAGCACGTCGGCGGCGATTTCGCGCAGCTGTTCCTGGGAGAAGGCGAGACCTTGGGCGGATCGGGACATGGGTCGGGGCATGGGAGCGAAAACACAAAGGCTATAATCTTACCCCGATCCCACCCCGGCCCGATTTTCATGACGCACCACCCCGACGACGGCACGTTCGCCGACGATGACCCGCCGAGCAAGACCCGGCGCAAGAAAGAAATGCAGGCGCTGCAGGACCTCGGCGAACAACTGGTGGCGCTGTCCGTCGAGCGCCTGCGCAAGGTGCCCATGCCCGAGACCCTGTTCGAGGCCGTGCGCGAAGCCCAGCGCATCACCGCGCATGGCGCGCGCCGCCGGCAGATGCAGTACATCGGCAAGCTGATGCGCAACATCGAACCGGAGCCCATCCAGGCCCAGCTGGACATCTTCAACGGCGTGTCGCGCGCCGAAATCGCCCGTCAGCATCGGCTGGAAAAGCTGCGCGAGGATCTGCTCGCCGATGAACGCGCGCTCGGCCGCGTCACCGAACTGTGGCCGCAAGCCGATCTGCAGCACCTGCGCAACCTGCGCCGCAACGCGCTGAAGGAACGCGAGCAGGCCAAGCCGCCGCGCGCCTACCGCGAGCTGTTCCGCGTGCTGCGCGAACTGGAGGAAGGCGGCTGCGCGCCGGTGGATGCCGCGCCCGACGAGGACCTGGCCGGGGACGAACGCGAATGAGCGAATCGATCCGCATCGGCCTGCTGTCGATCAGCGACCGCGCCTCCGACGGCACCTACGCCGACCAGGGCATCCCCGCGCTGCGCGACTGGCTGGACCGCGCGCTGCGCTCGCCGTGGCAGGGGGTGGAGCGGTTGATTCCCGACGAGCGCGCGCTGATCGAGCGCGCGCTGATCGAACTGGTGGAGGACGAAGGCTGCAACCTGGTGCTGACCACCGGCGGCACCGGCCCGGCGTTGCGCGACGTCACCCCGGAGGCCACGCTGGCCGTGGGCGACAAGGAGATGCCCGGCTTCGGCGAGGAGATGCGCCGCATCAGCCTCAACTTCGTGCCCACCGCCATCCTCTCGCGCCAGGTCGCGGTGATCCGTGGGCGCGCGCTGATCGTCAATCTGCCGGGGCAGCCCAAATCCATCCGTGAAACCCTCGAAGGGCTGCGTGCGCAAGACGGCTCGGTGCGCCACCTGGGCATCTTCGCCGCCATTCCCTACTGCGTGGATCTGATCGGCGGGCCCTACATGGAAACCGATCCGGCAGTCATCGACGCCTTCCGGCCGAAGAGCGCGCGGCGCCCGCCGAGCGCGGGCTGAGGCGGATCCGCCCGGCCGACGGCCGGGCGCTTACTTCGGCACGATGCGGATGACGCGGCCCTTGGGCGGCGTGCCCGGCAGGGGCGGGGGCGCCGCCAACTGACGGCGGCGTTCCAGTTCACGCTGCCACATGCGCGCACCGAGCAGCGCGGCCAGGGCCAGCGCGTAGAGCAAGGGTTCCAGCACGTCGGCCTTCACCAGCCACCAGAAGTGCGCCACGCCCAGGATGGCCACCACGTACGCCGAGCGGTGCAAGGCCTGCCAGCGCCGGCCACCCAGGCGGCGCATCGCGCTCTGGGTGGAAGTGGCCGCCAGCGGCAGCATCAGCACGAAGGCGGCGAAACCCACCGAGACGTAGGGGCGGTCGAGGATGTCCGCGCCGATCGCCCGCCAGTCGAACCACAGGTCCAGCCAGATCCAGTTGAGCAGGTGCGCGCAGGCCCAGGCGAAGGCGAACAGCCCCAGCATGCGGCGCAGGCGGATCAGCCAGTGCAGGCCGGTGAGGCGGCGCAGCGGGGTGACCGCCAGGCTGATCAGCAGCATGTTGAGCGCCCAGGAGCCGGTGGCGTGCTGCACCGCCTCCACCGGATTGGCGCCCAGCGCGTTGGCGAACCAGCCCCGCGCCAGCAGGACGGCCGGCAGCAGGCAGAGCAGGAACACGGCCGTCTTGATGGCCGCCAGCTGGACGGGAGAGGGGGTGGGCGGATTCATGCGGATCAGTAGTGCTTGTGCAGATCCATGCCCTGGTACAGCTGGGCGACCTGCTCGGCATAGCCGTTGAACATCAGCGTGGGGCGCCGGCGCTGTTCGCCGATGCGCCGCTCGGTGGCCTGGTTCCAGCGCGGATGGCTGACCTCGGGATTGACGTTGGCGTAGAAACCGTATTCCTGCGGGGCCTGCTTGATCCATGCGGTGGCCGGCTGTTCTTCCAGCAGGCGGAGGGTGACGATGGACTTCGCGCTCTTGAAGCCGTACTTCCACGGCACCACGATGCGTACCGGCGCGCCGTTCTGGTTGGGCAGCAGCTCGCCGTACATGCCGAAGGTGAGCAGGGTCAGCGGATGCAGCGCCTCGTCGAGGCGCAGCCCCTCGTGGTAGGGCCATTCGATCACCTGCCGGGTGTTCATGATCGCCGGATCGTAATGGGTGACGAATTCCACGTACTTCGCGCTGCCCAGCGGCTCCACCGCCTTCAGCAGCGCGGCCAGCGGATAGCCGGCCCAGGGGATGACCATGGACCACGCCTCCACGCAGCGCAGCCGGTAGATGCGCTCTTCCATCGGCGCCAGCTTCAGCAGTTCCTCGATGCCGAATTCGCGCGGCTTGCATACCAGCCCTTCGACCCGCAGCGTCCACGGGCGCACCTGCATGCGGTGGGCGTTGCGCTCCGGCCCGCTCTTGGTGACGCCGAACTCGTAGAAGTTGTTGTAGCTGATCGCCGATTCCAGCTTGGTGAGCGGCTCGCCGATGCTGAACGGGCCGGGCACGGTGCGCGGCAGTGCATCGGCGGCGCGCGCCGGTGCGGGCAGGCCGTGCCACAGCGCGGCGCCTGCGGCCAGGCCGAGACCGGCGCGGCGGATGAATTCGCGGCGGCCTTCGAACAGTTCGCGTGCGGTGATTTCCGAGGGGGCGATGTCGGCGGGGCGGCGGATCAGCATGGCGGGTGGGGGGGGCGAAACGGACGCTGGAAGGATTCGGACAGCGTAGCAGGCGGCGGGTTTCGCCGCCGATTGGATTCGGCTATCGGGTGGATAGTCCGCCGCGCCATGGTATCGGCACACCGCCGGGCGTGGCGAGCCTGCTAGAATCGTCCGTTCCTCTTCGTATCCGTGCTCAGAGCATTGCCATGTCCGCCTCGGTCAAGATCCACATCGACGACGTCCGCATCCAGGAAATCAAGGAACTGGTCCCGCCTTCCCATGTGCTGCGCGAGTTTCCCGCCACGCAGAAGGCCGCCGAGGTGGCGTACGAGGCGCGCCAGGGCATCCACCGCATTCTGTTCGGCGCCGACGACCGGCTGCTGGTGGTCATCGGCCCGTGCTCCATCCACGATCCGGTGGCCGCGCTGGACTACGCCGAGCGCCTGAAGGCCGAGGCCGACCGCCTCAGGGAAGACCTGCTGATCGTCATGCGCGTGTACTTCGAGAAACCGCGCACCACGGTGGGCTGGAAGGGGCTGATCAACGATCCGCAGCTGGACGGCAGCTTCCGCATCAACGAAGGCGTGCGCCTGGCGCGCAAGCTGCTGTGGGAGATCAATGAGACCGGCCTGCCGGCGGGCACCGAGTTCCTCGACATGATCACCCCGCAGTACATCGCCGACCTGATCGCCTGGGGGGCGATCGGCGCGCGCACCACGGAAAGCCAGGTGCACCGCGAGCTGGCTTCCGGGCTGTCCTGCCCGGTGGGCTTCAAGAACGGCACCGACGGCAACGTCCGGATCGCCATCGACGCCATCAAGGCCGCGCAGGCGCCGCACCACTTCCTTTCGGTGACCAAGGCCGGGCATTCTGCCATCGTGTCCACGCGCGGCAACGAGGACTGCCACGTCATCCTGCGCGGCGGCAAGGCGCCCAACTACGACGCCGCCAGCGTCGACGCGGCGTGCAAGGAACTGGCCGCCGCCGGTGTGCCGGGCAAGGTGATGATCGACTTCTCGCACGCCAACTCCAGCAAGCAGCACCGCCGCCAGATCGACGTGGCGCGCGACGTGGGCGGGCAGATGAGCGCGGGCGACGACCGGGTGATCGGCGTGATGATCGAGTCGCACATCCACGAAGGCCGCCAGGATCTGGTGCCGGGCTGTGAGCTGGAATACGGCAAGAGCATCACCGACGCCTGCATCGGCTGGGAAGACAGCGTGGCGGTGCTCGACGTGCTGGCCGAGGCCGTGCGTGCGCGCCGCGTCAAGCTCGCGGCCAGCAGCCTGGAATGATGCCCGCGCGCATGCGCTGAAACGCAGGGGGCCGGATGGCCCCCTGCGTGTTTCCGGCGTCCCTTCCTGCCGCGCGTCAGCCCGCGCGCGCAGCGGAATCGCGGCGCGGCAGCTGCACGGCCTGGTATTCCAGGAATTCCTCCAGGCCATACACGCCGCCCTCGCGCCCCAGGCCGGACAGGCCGAAGCCGCCGAACGGGGCGAGCGGGTTGAAGGGCGCGCCGTTGAGGTCCACCTGGCCGGCGCGCAGGCGCCGCGCCACGGCCAGCGCGTGTTCGTCGTCGGCGGCCCACACCGCGCCGGCCAGCCCGTAGGGCGTGGCGTTGGCGATGCGGATGGCGTCCTCCTCGCCGTCGTGCGGCAGCACCACCAGCACCGGGCCGAAGATCTCCTCGCGCGCCACGGTGGCTGCGGGGTCGGCACACAGCAATACGGTGGGCGCGACGAAGTAGCCGGTTTCCAGCCCGGCGGGCGCCTCGGCGCCGCCGCACACCAGCCGCGCACCTTCCGCGATGCCCTGGCGGATGAGCGCACGCACGCGTTCGCGCTGCGCCGCGCTGACCAGCGGGCCGAGCTGGCTGCCGTCTTCCAGCGCGGGGCCGAGGCGCAGGCGCGCCATGGCCTCGGCGGCCAGCGCGGCGGCTTCCTCGGCGCGGGCGCGCGGTACCACCAGGCGGGTGTGCGCGGAGCAGGCCTGCCCGGAGTTGAGCAGGCAGCTGGATACCGTGCCCTTCACCGCCGTTGGCAGATCGGCACCGTCGAGCACCACGGCGGCGGATTTGCCGCCCAGTTCCAGCGCCACCTTCTTCACCGTGGCGGCGGCCAGTTCGGCCACCCGCCGGCCGGCGCGCGTGGAGCCGGTGAAGGAGAGCATGTCCACGTCCGCATCGCCGGCCAGCGCTTCGCCGACCTCCGGGCCGTAGCCGCTGACCAGGTTGAACACGCCCGCCGGCAGGCCGGCCTCGTCGATCGCCCCGGCGAGCAGGAAGGCGTTGAGCGGGGCCACTTCGGAGGGCTTGAGCACCACCGTGCAGCCGGCCAGCAACGCGGGCGCGAGCTTGAGGGTGATCTGGTGCAGCGGGAAGTTCCACGGGGTGATCGCGCCCACCACGCCGGCCGGCTGGCGCAGCACCAGGGAGTGGCCGACGCGGCGCTCCCATTCGAAACCTTCGGCCATGGCGGCGTACTGCTGCCACTGCCGCAGCGGCCCGCCGACCTGCACGCGGGCGGCCATCCTGCGCGGCATGCCGACCTCGCGCGCGATGGTGTCGGTGAGGGCCTCGGCGCGCGCTTCCAGCGCCGTGGCGATGCGCGCGAGCGCTGCGCCGCGTTCGGCCGGCGGGGTGCGCGACCAGCCGTCGAAGGCCGCGCGCGCGGCAGCCACGGCGGCGCGCGCATCCACGGCGCCGGCGGCCGGCACGCTGGCGAAGGGGGTGGCGCTGCTCGGGTCGATGACCTCGATGCGTTCGGCGGTGGACGCTTCGGTCCAGCGGCCGCTGATGTAGAGCCGGGTGTGCTCGGTCATGCTCGTCTCCTCCGTATGCTTGTCCGCCGATTCTAGCCGGAGCGTGGACAGGCTTTAACATGCGTGCTCCACGCTGCGCCGTCCGTATTCCCACGCCCTCCGTTCATGCCGCCACCGACCGCCGAAAAAGCTTCCGTCTGGAACGTGTTCCTGATCTTCCTGCGCCTGGGGCTGACCTCGTTCGGCGGGCCGGTGGCCCATCTGGGCTATTTCCGCGCCGAGTTCGTCGCCCGCCGGCGCTGGCTGAGCGAGGCGCGCTATGCCGAGCTGGTGGCGCTGTGCCAGTTCCTGCCGGGGCCGGCGAGCAGCCAGGTGGGCATGGCGCTGGGCCTGGGGCGGGCGGGCCACCTCGGTGCGCTGGCGGCCTGGGCGGGATTCACGCTGCCTTCCGCGCTGGCGCTGATCCTGCTCGCACGCGGGCTGGAGGTGTACGCCGGTGCGGTGCCGGCCGGCGTGCTGCACGGCCTCAAGCTGGCGGTGGTGGCCGTGGTGGCGCAGGCCGTCTGGGGCATGTCGCGCAGCTTGTGCCCGGATGGGCCGCGCGCCGCGCTGGCGCTGGTTGCGGCGGGCGCGGTGCTGACGCTGCCCGGCGCGCCCGCGCAGGTCGGGGTGATCTGCATCGCCGGCGCGCTGGGCGCGCTGCGCGCACCGGGGGCACCCGGGCCAGCACACGCAGGCACGGCGCTGCAGGGCGGTGGGGCGGGCTGGCGCTGGCTGGGCGTGTTCTTCGCGCTGCTCGCCGGTCTGCCGGTGCTGGCGTTCTGGCTGCCGTGGCAGCCGCTGGCCATGTTCGATGCGTTCTACCGCGCCGGCGCGCTGGTGTTCGGCGGCGGGCACGTGGTGCTGCCGCTGCTCGAATCGGCGGTGGTGGGCACGGGCTGGGTGAGTGCCGATACCTTCCTGGCCGGCTACGGCGCGGCGCAGGCGGTGCCGGGGCCGTTGTTCACCTTCGCGGCCTTCCTCGGTGCGGCCAGCGCCGGTCCGGCGGGCGGCTGGCCGGGCGGGCTGTTGTGCGTGGCGGCGATCTTTCTGCCGTCCTTCCTGCTGGTGGCCGGCGTGCTGCCGTTCTGGGAGCGCCTGCGCGCCGTGCCGCGCGCGCAGGGCGCGCTGCGCGCGGTCAATGCGGCGGTGGTCGGGCTGCTGCTGGCGGCGTTCTACGACCCGGTGTGGAGCGGGGCGATACACGGCGTGCGCGACTTCTGCGTGGCCCTGGTGGCGCTGGCGGCCCTGCAGTGGGGCAGGGTGCCGCCGTGGCTGGTGGTCGGAGCCTGCGCGCTGGCGGGCTGGGTGCTTACTTCCTGAACTCGCGGTGGCAGTCGCGGCAGCTGTCGTAGACCGCCTGGTAGGTTTCCCGCGCGCGCGCTTCGTCGTGCGCGGCGGCAGCTTCGGCAAGCCGTTCCACGGCCAGGAGGAAGCGCTGGCGTTCGCGCTCGAAATCGTCCGGGCGGGACCATACGATGCCCTTCGAGCGGCTCGGCGGGTAGTCGGTGTCCGGGCCGAAGTAGCCCCACGGGCGCTCGCTCAGCGCCAGCAGGCGTTCCGCATGGGGGGCGAACGCTTCGGCACGGTAATCCCCTTCGCGCAGCATCACGCCCATCGGCTCGAAATCGCGCAGGATCTCCTTGAAGGCTTCCTGGCGGTGCTTGACCGGCTGGCCGGGGCGGGTGTCTTCCACCGGGCCGCAGGCGGCGAGCAGGGTGGCCAGCAGGGCGGGCGGGAGCAGGCGGTGCGGGAGCGTGCGCGGTCGGGGCATGCGGGGATTCCTTGGCTGGGATTGGATGGGGCGCGGCCGGTGGCGCCGGCGCGCGCCCATATGGTCCGCGCGCGGGCGCGGAAGTTCCGCCTTTCGCGGCGAGGGCGGGGCCGGTATGGTAGCGCCATGAGCGATATCGACAACCCGGTCTTTTCCCCCACCACCGGCCTGCCCGGGCTGGACGAGGTGCTGAGCGGGGTGGCGCCCGGCGACAACATCGTCTGGCAGATCCAGGATCTGGACGAATACCGCGCGCTGGTGCGCCCCTATGCGGAGGCCGCGCGCCGCCAGGGCCGGACGCTGATCTATTTCCGTTTCGCCGCGCATGCGCCGCTGCTCGACGAGGACGGCGCGCAGGTCCATCACCCGCGCCCCGGCGACGGTTTCGATGCCTTCGTCGATCAGGTGCACAGCGTGATCGAGGCCACCGGCGTGGAGGCCATGTACGTGTTCGACTGCCTGTCGGATCTGGCCGAGGCCTGGGGCTCGGACCGCATGATGGGCAACTTCTTCCGGCTGACCTGCCCGCGCCTGTTCGACCTGCACACGGTGACCTATTTCGCCATGCTGCGCCACGTGCATTCCCGCCAGGCGCGCGCGATGATCGCCGAGACCACGCAGTTCCTGCTCGACGTGTTCGCCTGCCGGGGGCGCGTGTACATCCGCCCGCTGAAGGTGCAGCACCGCTCGGCGGCGGCGATGGACCTGATCCACGCCTGGGAGCCGGGCGAGCGCTTCCGCCCGGTGGCCGACAGCGGCACGGTGGCGGAGATTCTCGCCGCCTCGGGCTGGCAGGGGCTGGAGGAGCGCATGCCGGGCGGGCACTGGCAGCGCCATTTCGCCGCCGCGCGCGTGCTGCTCGCGCGGCGCCGGCAAGGCCACGCCGATCCCTCGGCGGAGGCGGAACGGTTCGCCCGGCTGGCCGGCATGCTGTTCCCCGACGACGCCAGCATGCGCCGGCTGATCGATGCCTACCTCACCCTGGACGACCTGCTGGCGGTGCGCGAACGCATGATCGGCATCGGTTCGATCGGCGGCAAGGCCCTCGGCATGCTGCTCGCGCGTGCCATCCTGCGACGCGACGCGCCGGCGCTGCACGCGCGCCTGGAGGCGCACGATTCGTTCTACGTCGGCACGGTGGTGTTCGACACCTTCCTGGTGTGGAACCGGGTGTGGTGGCTGCGCCGCCGCCAGCGCGATCCGGCGCATTTCCTCGAAGGGCTGGATGAGGCGCGCGAGCGCATCCTCGCCGGCACCTTCCCGGCGGCCACGCTGCGCCAGTTCGAGGGCATGCTGGATTACTTCGGCGAGTGGCCGTACATCGTGCGCTCCAGCTCGCGCCTGGAAGACCGCTACGGCAACGCCTTCGCCGGCCAGTACGACAGCGTGTTCTGCTTCAACCGGGGCCCGCGCGAGACGCGCCTGGCCGAACTGCTGGACGCGGTGCGCCGGGTGTATGCCAGTACCTTGTCGGAAGGCGCGCTGCGCTACCGCCAGCGCCGCGGGCTGCTCGGCGAGGAAGAACAGATGGCGCTGCTCATCATGCGCGTGTCGGGCACCGCCGGCGGGCGCTACTTCCATCCGCACGGCGCCGGCGTGGGCCTGTCGATGAATCCGTATCCGTGGAATCCGGCCATCGACCGCCATGCCGGGGTGGTGCGCCTGGTGGCCGGGCTGGGCACGCGCGCGGTGGACCGCGCGGACGACGACTACACCCGCCTGGTGGCGCTCAACGCGCCCGCGCTGCGCCCGGAAACTGGCTTCGGCGAGATCGCCCGCCACGCGCAGCGCCGCATGGACGCGCTGGACCTGGAGCGCGGCGAACTGGTCAGCGCGCCCTTCGAGCTCATCGTGGCCGGGCGCGCGGATTTTCCGATGGCGCTGTTCACCACCCGCGAGGAGGCGGACCGCCCGCCCTTCCTGACCTTCGACGGCCTGCTCGGCGGCACCCCGTTCGCCGCCGATCTGCGCGCGCTGCTGGCCTGCCTGCACGCGGCCTACGTGCACGCGGTGGAAATCGAATTCGCGCTCAACGTGGGCGGGGACGGCGACTACCGCATCAACCTGCTGCAATGCCGCCCGCTGCAGGCGCGTGCCCCGGACGGCGAGGCCGTCGAGCCGCCGGCCGGCGCCCCGCGCGTGCTGGAGGCCGCCGGCGCGGTGATCGGCCCTTCGCGGGTGATCCACCCGCGCCGCGTGGTGCTGGTCTCGCCGGCGGCCTTCGCCCCGCTGCGCACCGCCGAGCGCCTGGAGGTGACCCGCCTGGTGGGGCGCATCAACCAGCTCAGTGCCGGGCTGGACCTGCTGTTGCTCGGCCCTGGGCGCTGGGGCTCGCGCGACCCCTTCCTCGGCCTGCCGGTGGTGTTCAACGAGATCAACCACGTCGCCGCGCTGGGCGAGATCGCCGCCATGCACGCGCATCTGGTGCCGGACGTGTCGCTCGGCACGCACTTCCTCAACGAACTGATCGAGGCCGAGATGCTGTACTTCGCGCTGTTCCCGCAGCGCGTCGGCAACCGTCTGGACGAGGATGCCCTGCTTGCACGGCCCAACGTGCTGGCGGCGCTGCTGCCGGAGGCAGCGCGCTGGGCGGAGGTGCTGCGGGTGATCGACGTGGCCGAGGGCGAACTCAGCCTGTACGCCGACGCGGAAAACCAGCGTGTGACGCTGGTGGGCGCCGCCGCGAGCGGACCGCCTACGGCGAAACGATGACGATGACCACGCGGCGGTTCTGCTGACGGCCTTCGGTGCTCTGGTTGTCGGCGATCGGCATGCTGCTGCCCAGGCCGCGCGCGTTCAGGCGCTCGCGCGGAAAGCCGGCATCGGCCAGCGCATCGGCCACGCTGGCGGCGCGCTGGAGCGAGAGCTGGTCGTTGTGGGCGGGCGTGCCGGTGTCGTCGGTGTGGCCATCCACGCGCACGCTGGAAATATCCAGGCGGACCAGCAGGCGGCCGATGCGCTCGACCGCCACGCGCGCCTGCGGCGCCAGCATGGCTTCGTCGGAACCGAACAGCAGGCGGTCGGAGGTGCTGAACTCCATGCCGTCGTCGCCGGGCTCGAAGCCTTCCGCGCGCAATGCGGCGATCTGTTCTGTGCTCAGCCCGGCGGATGCCTGGGGGGGATTGCTCTGGCAGCCGGCGAGCGCCAGTGCGGCCAGGCAGACGGCCACGAGGGCGATGAACGGGTGGAGGCGGGGTCGATGGGTGATCATGAAACGGAATCTCCAAGGGTCGGGCGGATCGGTTCGGCGACGCGGAAGTCGTTGCGCCCGCCCTGCTTGACGCGGTACATGGCCGTGTCGGCGGCGCGCACCAGACTGGCGGCGTCTTCCCCGTGACGGGGGTAGAGGGCGATGCCGATGCTCAGGGTGGTATTCACCAGGCGGCCGCCTGGCAGTGCGATGGGGTTGCGCATGGCGCACAGGATGTCGCCGGCCACGCGGCTGGCCTGCTCGCCGTCGGTGAACGGACCGAGCACCACGGCGAATTCGTCGCCACCCAGGCGGGCGATCAGGTCGTTGTCGCGCACCTGCGCGCGCAGGCGGTGGGCGGTGACGCGCAGCACTTCGTCGCCGGCCTCGTGGCCGAGTTCGTCGTTGATCGTCTTGAAGTCGTCGCCGTCGATGAACAGCACGGCCAGCCTGCCGTTTTCGAGGCTGGCGGCGAGCAGGCGCTCCTCGAGTTCCTGCTGGAAGCGGCGGCGGTTGGCCAGTCCGGTGAGCGGATCGTGGCGCGCCAGATATTCGAGCGATTCGCTCTCCTGGCGCAGCTGCGCCTGCCAGCGCTCCAGTTCGGCGAGCAGGGCGTTGAAATCGTCGCCGAGCTGCTGCAGTTCGGTGATGCCCGCGCCGCCCACGCGCACATGGAACTGGCGGGCCTGACGGGCCGCGGAAATGGTCCGTGCCAGCTCCTGCAGCGGCGCGGCGATTCTGCGGCTGGCCCGTCGCGACATGCGCAGCGCGGCCAGTCCGCTGAGTGCCACGCACAGCAGTACGCACAGCAGGCCGATGCCGATGAAGGACAGCAGGTCGCGCCCGGAGCCATGGACTTCGACGGTGCCGAGGGGCTGCCCGTGAAACTGCACCGGCGCGGTGGACGGGCCGCCCAGCGCGAAGCGCGCGAACGCCTGCTCCAGCGCGCGCAGCGCCGAGGTGGGGGCCTCCCAACTGACGAAATGGGCATTGCGGGTATCGCGCGCGTGGATCGCCGCGATCGGCTGGCTGTGGCCGAGCACGGCGAGCGCCTCGCGCGCGGCATCGCGGTCGCCGAACACCATCGGCGCCTCGACATTGTAGGCCGCCATGCGCGCGGCCAGCTGGAGGTTGTCGGAAACGTAGGCGCGCAGGCTGAACAGCGCGACCACCAGCAGCGACACGCCGACCAGCGCAATGGCGAGCAGCGTCACGCGCAGGTGTGCGCGCTGCAGCAGGTTGGCGAGGCCGGTGGGCGTGCGTGGCCGGGTCATGGCGTGGCGGACTCGCGGCGGGTGATCTGCAGCACGCGCGGATTGACGCGGATGCCGCTGCGCGCGATGGCGTCCAGGTTGAGCAGCAGGGTGGCGCCGCTGTGCGCGTCGCCCGGGCGCAGGCAGAACATGCTGCCCTCGCTGCATTCCCCGTCGGCCGTATTGATGGTCAGCACCGGCAGGTCGCCGAGCGCGCCGAGTACCTGGAGGCGCTGGGCGGGCGGGATGCCGGCGCCCAGATACAGCGCGTCGCAGGCCGAGGCCAGTTGCGGGTCGTCGAGCGAGATGTCGTGGACGTGTACCGGGCGCTGCGCCACCGTGGCCGGATGCGCGTGCAGGGCGGCGAGTTCGTCCGCACGGCCGGCGATGCACAGGCGGTAGGCATCCAGCGTGGCGGGCCAGCGCGAGTAGCCCAGGATGCCGAGCACCACGCGCGCGGCTTCGGGCTCCTGAACCTGTGCCGGGGCGTCGTCCGCGTTCGCGGGGCGCGGCGCGCCGAGCAGGGCCAGGATGGCGAGCAGGGAGAGAAGACGCTGGCGGGCGGACTGGTTCATCGGCGGATGGGAGTCGGGTGGGGGACGGAACGCAAATGGGCGATGCCGTCTCACGCTGCCCGCAGCATGCCCGAATCCTATCGGCATGGGTAGGGCGCGGGACAGAATTTAACCCCTTGGCGCGAATGAGATTTCAGCGGCTCAGCCAGCGCAGCGCATCGACCACGCAGCGGATCAGGCGGAGCCGATGCGCGGCGTAGGGTGGCTGGAACAGGCGCGCGGGCGCCCAGGCTGGCGCGCGCAGCACGGCGCGTTCGTGGGAGAAGGTTTCGAAGCCGTGGCGGCCGTGGGCCTTGCCCAGGCCGGAGTGGTTCACCCCGCCGAAGGGCAGGTTGCCGTGGGCGAAATGGCTCACGCAGTGGTTGATGCAGGCGCCGCCGGAGGTGGTGCGCGCCAGGAAGGCGTCGATTTCCGCGCGCTGCGTGCTCCACAGATAGAGGGCGAGCGGCTTGGGGCGAGCGTCGAGTTCGGCGGCGACCTCGTCGAGCGATTCGTAGGGCAGGACGGGCAGCAGCGGGCCGAAGATTTCCTCGTGCTGGATGCGCGCGTCCGCCGGGATGTGGTCGAGCAGCGTCGGGGCGACGTAGCAGGCCGCCACGTCCGTTTCGCCACCGTGCAGCACGCGCGCGCCGCGCTGCACGGCGTCGTCGAGCAGGCCGACGAGGCGCTGCGCGTGGCGCGCGTTGACGATGCGGGCGAAGTCCGCATTGGCGCGCCGGGCTTCGGCGTCCGCACCGTAGCGCGCGTCGAGCACGGCCCGGCAGCGCGCGACGAAATCGTCGCGGATGCCGGCATGCACATACACGTGGTCCGGGGCGATGCAGGTCTGCCCGGCGTTGAGGAACTTGCCCCACATCAGCGTTTCGGCGGCGTTGGCGAGGTCGGCGCCGGGCGTGACGATGGCCGGCGATTTGCCGCCCAGTTCCAGTGTGACGCTGGCCAGATGTTCGGCGGCGGCGGCCATGACCTGTTTGCCGACCGCGGGCGAACCGGTGAAGAAGATGTGCTCGAAGGGCAGTTCCAGCAGCGCGCGCGCGGTGTCCTCGGCGCCTTCGAAAAGCGCCACTTCCTCCGGCGGGAAGCTTTCCCCGATCACCCGCGCGAGCACGGCCGCCACGTGCGGGGTCATTTCCGAGGGCTTGAGGATCACCGGATCGCCGGCGGCCAGCGCGGAGATCAGCGGGCCGGCGCACAGGCTCAGCGGGTAGTTCCACGGCGCGATGATCAGCGCGCGGCCGCGCGGCTGCCACTGCACCCAGGCGCGCGTGCCCAGCATTGCCAGGGTGGGGCGCACCGCGCGCGGGCGCATCCAGCGGTGCAGATTGCGCAGCGCCAGGCGGGCTTCCTCGACCACCGGGAGGAATTCGCTGAGTTCGACCTCGGCTTCCGGTTTGCGGAAGTCGAGGCGGAAAGCTTCGTGGAATTCCGTGCGCCGCGCGAGCAGCGCGTCGAGCAGGGTACGGATGCGCGCACCGCGCTCGGCGGCGCTGGCGGTGCGCCAGCGCAGCGCGGTGGCCTGCTGGCGCTCGAACACTTCGCGCATGCGCGCGCGTTCGATTGCGCGGGTGTTCGGGGCGGAAAGATCGGGCGACATGGGGCGTTCAGGCGCGCAGCGCGGCCGGGTCGAGCACTTCGATGCCGCCCCGGTGCAGGCGCACGGCGCCCTGCGCGGCCAGTTCCTTGAGGATCTGGTTGGTGGTCTGGCGGGACAGCGCCACCATCTGCGCAAGTTCTTCCTGCGGGATGCGGATCAGCGTGCCGGGCCGGCCTTCGCCGTAGCCGTCGGCGATCATCGCCAGGCGCTGGCGGACGCGCTGCGGCGCGGGCATCAGCGCCAGGGCTTCCAGGGCGACGAAGGTCAGGCGCAGCTTGTCGGCGAGCAGCAGGGCCAGTTCGCGCCAGTGGCGCGGGTGTTCGTCGAGCAGCCCCTGCAGGGCCGCACGCGGCACGTGCAGCAGCGTGCAGGCGTCCACCGCCCAGGCGTCATGGGTGCGCGGGCCGCCGTCGAACAGGGCGATCTCGCCGAACCAGTTGGGCGGTTCCAGGTAGACCAGCAGCGCCTCCTTGCCGGATTCGGCGATGCCGCTGACGCGCAGCGCGCCATCGACCACGCAGTACAGGCCGTCGGCGGGGTCGCCGCGCGCGAACAGGCGTTGGCCGGCGGCCAGCCGGCGCGTGCGCGCGGCGCCGAGCAGGAAGCCTTGCAGCTCGGGCGAGATGCGCGAGAACCAGCGCCCGCCGGCCACACGTGCGTGCCAGGCGTCGGATTCGGCCATGGCGGTCTCCGCGGTTGCCGTGATGCGCAGAGTATGACGGAAGGCGCGCCGCGGTTCATGCTGCGGCGCACGCGGCCACGGCGCGAGGCGCCGGCCGTGGGGCAGAGGTGTGGCGATGAGGCTCATCCGGTGATGCGCCGGCCCACCGCGCGGGCGACCATGCGCAGGCGCTGGGCAAGCGGGAAGCGGCGGAAATTGGTGCGCACCGCGCCCTGGGTGAAGGCGGTGCGCTTGCTGTAGTCGATGGCCACGTCCACCACCACCGGCCGGCCCCGGGCGGCCTTGGCGCGCGCGGCGGCGATGCCGGTTTCCACTTCCGCGTCGTTGGCGATGGCGACGAAGGCCGCGCCGGTGGCGCGCGCCACGCCTTCGCAGTCGAGCGCGCCCAGCGCGGTGCACGGCTTGCGCTTGTACGGAATCTCCTGCGCCTGGGCGATCTGCGACAGTTCGCCGTCGTGGAACACGTAGCACACCAGGCCGAGGCCCAGCCGGCTGGCGGTGGCCAGTTCCATGCAGGTCATCATGAAGGCGCCGTCGCCGACGATGGCGAACACTTCCTGCGCCGGGTTGGCGAGGCGCGCGCCGATGGCCGCCGGCACGGCGTAGCCCATGGCGTTGAAGTCGGTGGGCAGGATGGCCTGGCCGCGCCCGCGCAGGGGGAACAGTTCGGCGGTGAGATAGGTGTGGTTGCCGTCGTCGACCACGGTGATGGCGTCGTCCGCCACGGTCGCGCGCAGGGCGGCGAAGAAGCGCGCCGGGTTGACCCGCCCGGCGCTGTCGTGGCGCAGCCATTCGTCCGCATAGGCGGCCTTGTCGCGCTGCAGTTGCGCGTGCAGGGCCTGGTTGTGCGGACGCGCGGCGCCGCGTGCGCGCAGTTCGGCGAGCAGCGCGCCGAGTACCGCGCGGGCGTCGCCGGGCAGGCGCACGGCGGCGGGGTAGTTGGCGTCGAACACGGCGGGGTTGATGTCCGCGTGGATCAGCGCCTCGGGCACTTCCACGCCGAAGCTGCCGGTGGCGATCTCGCCGAAGCGCGTGCCCACGGCGAGCAGGGCGTCGCAGCCGGCAAAGGCTTTGCGCGCGGCGGGCACGGCGGCGGGACCGAAGCCGAAGCCGGCATGCAGCGGATGGTCGGCATGGAAGGCGGCCAGCCCCTGCAGGGTGGTGGCCACCGGAGCCTGCAGCCATTCGGCGATGGCGCGCGTTTCCGCCTCGGCGTGGCGCGCGCCCCAGCCGACGAACAGGCCGGGGCTGCGCGCGCCGAGCAGCAGGTCGGCGGCGCGGCGGATCTGTTCCGCATCGGGCAGTGGCGGCGCGGCGGGCGCGGGCGGTTCGGGCAGGGCGTCCACCTCGCCGGGAAAGAGTTGCAGGTTCACCGGGATTTCCACGAACACCGGCCCCGGCTCGTCCGCGTTGGCGATGCGGTGGGCCTCGTACAGCGTGGGCACGATGTCGGCGTGCCGCTCGATCCTGAAGGTGGCCTTGGTGAGCGGCTTGAGGAAGGCGTGCTGGTCGATCTCGTGAAGCTGGTAGCGTTTGTCCAGATCGGTACGGATGCCGCCGCACAGCACCAGCATGGGAATGCCGTCGAGAAAGGCTTCGCCGATGCCGCTGGCGGCATGCGTGGCGCCGGCCGCGGGCACGATCACCAGCGTGCCGGTGTGGTCGCCGCAGCGGCTCACCGCGTCGGCCATGAAGGCGCCGCCGCCCTCGTGGGTGACCAGCACGGGGGTGATGTGCGCGGAGTTGTTGAGTTCGTCGTACAGCTCGGTGTTGTGCACGCCGGGAATGCCGAAGGTGTAGCGGATGCCGAGCCGTTCCAGGGCGTGTACGGCCAGCCAGGCGCCGGTCTTCTTCATGGGGGGTCTCCTGTTCAGGTGTCGCGTGCGGCCTGTTGCCCGGCGATGCGCCCGCCGAGCACGCAGCCGCCGAGGAAGGTGCCTTCCAGCGCGCGCAGGCCGTGCATGCCGCCGCCGCCGAAACCGGCCGCCTCGCCGGCGGCGTAGAGGCCGGGAATCGGCCGGCCGCCGAGGTCGAGCACGCGGCAGTCGAGATCGGTCTGGATGCCGCCCAGGCTCTTGCGGCTGATGATGAATTCGCGCACGGCGATCAGCGGGCCGGCGCGCGGGTCGAGGATCTTCTGGAATCTGCAGGTGCGGATGCGGTCGCCCTTCCAGCGCCGCAGCAGTTCGATGCGCTGGAGCTGTTCGTCGGCGTAGGGCGGGCCGCGGTCGATGGCCGCGTCGTAGGCTTCGGCGGCGGCGCGCACGGCGGTCGGGTCGACGGCGTCGTCGCCGTTGAGCGCGTTCATGCGCGCGACCAGTTCGGGCAGGGTGTCCGCAGTGACGAAGTCGAGGCACGGGCCGACCATCTGTTCGTACAGCCAGCGGTTGCCGAACAGCAGGTCGCGCAGGAAGGCGAGCGGGCGGCGCTCGCGGATCGACGGGTTGAATTCGGCGCCGGAGACGGCCAGTTCCTTCAGCGCGATGCGCCGGTTCATCAACTGCCAGGAATGCGCCGGCCGCCCCCGGCAGACCTGGGTGACCAGGTCGCGGGTGTCGAAGCCGGTGACCAGCGGGCGCGGGCCGATGCGTGCGCCGCGGGCGTCCAGCCACAGTGCGGAGCGCGGCGGCACCAGGGAGAGGCCGTGCCGGGGCTTGCGCGGGCACGGGTGGTGCACGCCGGCGGCGTAGTTCCACATGCGGTCGAGGTGGGTCACGGCGCCGCCGAGCGCGCCCACGGCGTCGTGCAGGCGGCCGTCGGCGTAGCGGTGCGAGCCGTTCAGCAGGGTGGCCGGCGGCTCGCCCCAGTCCGCATGCCAGTGGCGGCGCACGCGGTCGAGGTCGCCGTTGATGCCGCCGCTGGCGACGATGACCGCGCCGGCGTGCAGTTCGAAGGCTTCGCTGTCGTCCTCGCGCACGCCGGCCACCCCGCAGATGCGCCCGTCTCGGCTCAGCAGGCGCTCCACGCGCAGGCCGAAGCGCAGGTCGAGGCGGCCGGCGGCCACGGCGCGCAGGCGGGCGATGAGCCGGTCGGTGAGCGCCTGCCCGGTGCCCCACACCATGTGGAAGCGCGGCACGCTGTTGCCCTGAGTATCCAGGCCGCGCTCCACCCAGTTGGGCACGGGAAAGTAGCGCACGCCGGCGGCGCGCAGCCAGCCGCCCACCTCGGCGGTGCAGCGGTGCACGTAGGCTTCGGCCCAGGCGCGCGGCCAGTGCTCGTCGGCGCCGAACTGGGCGAAGGCCTGCCAGTCTTCCAGGGCAAGGACCGGGCTGTCGTGCAGGCCCTGGCGGCGTTGTTCGGGCGTGTCGACGAGAAACATGCCGCCGAAGCTCTCGCGCGCCAGCCCGCCGAGGTTCTCGGCGCGGTCGCGGTCGACGAGCAGCACGCGGCGGCCGGCGGCGAGCGCCTCGATGGCCGCGCAGATACCGGCGATGCCGCCGCCGACGATGAGGATGTCGGTGTGTTCCACGGTGTCTCCTCCGTGCTTTTGCGGAGGACGATAACGGGGTGGGGCGAGGGTGTCTGTCGCCTATCCGACACAAGGCATCGCCCCTGCGGGGCGCCCCTCTCCCCCAGCCCCTCTCCCGCGAGGGGAGAGGGGAGTTTCGGCCCCGGGATATTCCGTGGACGCTGGTTTTCTCCCTCTCCCCTCGCGGGAGAGGGTCGGGGAGAGGGGGCGACCGCTTCAGCCCGCCGACAAGGCCCGCGCCAGCACCTCGAACACCCGCTCGTCGCTGCATTGCGCCACGTTGAAGCGCAGGAAGCCGCCGGCGCGCTGGGACTGGCTGAAGGCGTTGCCGGGCGCCAGCACCACGCCGTCGCGCAGGCAGGCGCGTGCGACGTCGGCGGCGTCGATGCCTGCCGGCAGCCGGCACCAGACGAACAGGCCGGCGCGCGGCACCACCCAGGGCTCGATGCCCAGCGCGCGCAGCCGGGTGATGGTCTGCGCCATCGCCCGGGCCAGGCGCAGGCGCACGCTTTCCATGTGCTTGCGGTAGCCGCTGCCGGTCAGTGCGTCGAACAGGATGCCGGCGGACAGCTGGCTGCCGCTGAAGGTGGTGGCGATCTTGAGATCGGCGAGCGCTTCGATCCAGTCGGCGCGCGCGGCGATGTAGCCGCAGCGTAGCGCGGCGGAGAGGGTCTTGGAGAAGCTGCCGATCTGGATCACCCGCGACAGGCCGTCGAAGGCGGCCAGCCGGGGGGCCGGGTCGATCTCGAAGTCGGTGAAGATGTCGTCCTCGACGATTGCCAGGTCGGCGGCCTCGGCGAGCTTGAGCAGGCGGTGCGCGACCGGCGGCGAGAGCGCCGCGCCGGTGGGGTTGTGGAGGCCGGAGTTGGTGATGTACAGCCGTGGCGCGTGTTCGCGCAGCGCGGCCGCGAAGGCGTCGAGGTCCGGCCCGCTGGGGGTGAAGGGTACGCCCACGGCCTTGGTCCGGTGGGCGCGCAGCAGGGCGTGGAAGTTGAAGTAGCAGGGGTCGTCCACCAGCACGGTGTCGCCCGGCTGCAGCAGGAAGCGGCAGATCAGGTCGATGGCGTGGGTGCCGGATTCGGTCAGCAATATCTGCTCGGGCGCGGCTTCCACATCCGTGGCCGCCATGCGCCGGGCGAGCAACTGGCGCAGCGCGGGCAGGCCGAGCGGCGTGGCGTAGTCCGCCAGCACGCCGGCGGGCGCGCGTGCGGCCGCGCGCAGCGCGCGGCGCATGCCGGCCTCGTACATCCAGTCGGCCGGCAGCCAGCCGCAGCCGGGCATCAGCGCGGCGGCGCCGGCTTCCAGCGACTGGCGCGAGATCCACAGCGGATCGATCTCCCGGTCGAGGCGCGGGACGAGTTCCGCGAGGGCCAGCGGCGCGGCGGCCCCGGCGGCGTAGAAGCCGGAACCGGGCCGCGCGCGCAGGACGCCCTCGGCGACCAGGCGCTCGTAGGCTTCCACCACGGTGGACACCGACAGCCCCATGGCTTTGGCCTGCGCGCGCACCGAGGGCAGGCGCGTGCCGGGCGGATAGGCGCGCGAGGCGATCCGGGTGCGGACGGCCTCCATGACAGCGTCGATGCGGGTGGGGGGCTTGCTCATCGGCAGCGTTCTCGGCGAACTGTGTTGCTCAGGAAAGCATAACAGTTATCGGGAATCGTACTGCTCCGTATGTGGTGGGGCTTCCATGCGCCGTGATGTACTGCGGGGCATACGGAACGCAGGGGGGCGCATGGACAGGATGGCGAGCGGTTGGATCAACGGGCTGATCGGCGTGCTGATCTTTGCCGGCTCGCTGCCGGCCACCCGCGTGGCGGTGATGGATCTGGACCCTGTGTTCCTCACCTGCGCGCGGGCGAGCATCGCCGCCGTGGCGGGCTGGGCGCTGCTCTGGCTGCTGCGCGCGCGCCGGCCGTCGCCCGCGGACTTGCCTGCGCTCGCCGTCACGGCGCTGGGCGTGGTGGTTGGCTTTCCGCTGCTCACCGCGCTGGCGCTGCGCGAGGTGTCCTCGGCGCATTCCATCGTCTTCCTCGGCCTGCTGCCCTTGGGCACGGCCATCTTCGCCGTGCTGCGCGCGGGCGAGCGCCCGCGCCCGGCGTTCTGGGTGTTCGCGCTGCTGGGCAGCCTGTGCGTGGCGGGCTATGCGCTGCGCGGGGGCGTGGAGGCTTCCGCGCGCGGCAATCTGCTGATGCTCGGCGCCATCGTGGTGTGCGGGCTGGGCTATGCGGAGGGCGCCCGGCTGTCCCGCCGCCTGGGCGGCTGGCAGGTGATCAGCTGGGCGCTGGTGCTGGCGCTGCCGGTGATGCTGCCGCTGGGCCTGCTCAGCCTGCCGGAATCCTTCGCGCGGGTCGGCGCGCCGGCGTGGCTGGGGCTGGCCTACGTGTCGCTGTTCAGCATGCTGATCGGCTTCGTGTTCTGGTATCGCGGCCTGGCGCAGGGCGGCATCGCGGCAGTGGGGCAACTGCAGTTGCTGCAGCCGTTCCTCGGCCTTGCGCTGGCGGCCCTGCTGCTGCACGAGACGGTGAGCTGGGGGATGCTGGCCGGCACGCTGGGCGCGGTGGCCTGCGTGGCCGGGGCGCGGCGCTTCGCCAACTGAGCAGCGTCTGCCGGCGGGCGCCGGCGCACACCCTAGAGCAACCCGCCGGCAGACCGGCCGTGGCCGGCCCGCCGATGGGGGCGATTCACTCGCGGATGGTGAGCACCGGAATCGGCGAGCTGCGCACGACCTTTTCGGCGGTGGAGCCGACCAGCATCTTTTCCAGGCCGGTACGCCCGTGGGTGCCCATGACGATCAGGTCGGCATCGATCTTGATGGCTTCGCGGACGATTTCCTCGTGGGCGGTGCCGATGACGATTGCGTTGCTGGTCGCCAGGCTGGCGAAGTGGGTGTCGATGAACTTCTGCATGTCCTCGATGGCGTGGGCTTCCACGTCGCGCACGAGGATGTCGATGACCTCCGCCGGCAGGCGGTGGGCGCGGCGCTCGGTGAGTTCCGCGATCACGTGGAGCACGTGCACCCTGGCGCCGGCGAGTTTGGCCAGCGAGCTGGCGAGGTCGCAGGCGCGCGCGGCGCCGTCGGAAAAATCGGTGGCGAACAGGATGGTCTTGATCTCTGCCATGAGTGATTCCTCGTAGTTGCGGATCGGGCGGGGAGGGTCGATTTGGCTGGCGCCGGGCACGCTGGTCTCGCAGTCCCCGCCATGAATGGCGGGGACTGCGCTCGACCCGTGGCCACCATACCAGAAGCACCGCCGCCGTGCCGGCATGCATGGCGGCCGTGGCGGTCTCTTCCCTTGCAGATTCCTGTTCTCCCGGCTCCGCTGTGGCGGGTGGAGGCAGTTGCCCTGGATCAATAACGGCAATATCCGTTAGGGCTAAATTCGCCGGGTACGCCTGTCATCGGTACGACTCATTCGTTTTACATGGAGGTGCCGTGTCATGTTTCGAAATCTGGGGCTGAGAGGGCGCCTGCTCATTCTTGTTGCGGTCGCCCTGGCCGGGCTGGCCGGTCTTGCCAGCGTGCAGGCACTGCATCTGCGTACCCAACTGATCGACGATCGCAAGGCGACCCTGGTGGCGACCATAGATCTCGCCATGTCCACGGTCAAATCCTTTCAGGCCAGGGAAGACAGAGGAGAGATGACCCGGGAAGAGGCGCAGCGCCGTGCGGCCGACGTGTTGCGTGACATGCGTTTTCTCGGCAATGAGTACTTCTACGTCTATGACAGCAAGGCCATGGGGGTCATGCATCCCATACAGCCCGGCTACGTGGGGGTGAGCCACTGGGAGCGCAAGGACAAATCCGGCCAGTACGTGATACGGGCGCTGGTCGATGGCGCGCTGACAGGCAACGGTTACGTGCAAACCTGGACCGCCCGTCCCGGCAGCGATGAGCAGGTGCCCAAGCTGCATTACCTGGAGCATTTCCAGCCTTGGGACTGGGTGGTGGGAACCGGACTCTACATCGACGATCTGGACCGTACCTTCCGGGGCCAGCTGTTGAAATCCGTCATCGGCGTGCTGGTTGCCAGCCTGTTGGTGGGGGTGGCTGCGTGGGTGATCGCACGCGCCATCTTCAACCAGATCGGTGGCGAACCGTTGCTGGCGATGCGCTTGATGGAGCGTGCCAGTCAGGGCGACCTCAGCGCCGGCGTCGGCCAGGCATCCCCGGGCAGCCTGCTGGCGTCTCTGCAAACCATGATCAACGGGCTGCGCGAAATGGTGGGCGGAGTGGGCAACAGCGCCCACACGCTGATCGGCAATGCCGCGCACATTGCCGAGGCCGCGGACCAGGTGGCGATCGCCGCGCGCAACCAGTCCGATGCCACTTCGGCAATGGCGGCGGCAGTGGAGCAGATGACGGTGAGCATCAGCCACATCTCCCAAAGCGCGCAAGACACGGAGCACAGTTCTGCCACGGCGGCCGACATGGCTGAGGAAGGTGAGCACCGGGTGAGTCAGGCGGCCGATGAAATCGGCAAGATTGCCGACAGTGTCAACACTGCGGCAACGGCGATTCGTCAGCTGGAAGCGCGTGCCGAAGAAATCAGTACCGTCACGGGCGTGATTCGTGACATCGCCGCGCAGACCAACCTGCTGGCGCTCAACGCGGCCATCGAGGCCGCCCGTGCCGGTGAGCAGGGCCGTGGCTTTGCCGTGGTGGCCGATGAGGTGCGCGGCCTGGCCGAACGCACCGCCGCAGCGACCGTGCAGATTGGTGAAATGGTCGGTGCGATCCAGAACGAGACCGGTTCCGCGGTCTCCGCCATGGATGCAGTGCTGCCCAAGGTGGAGCACGGTGTCGGTCTGGCGCATGATGCGGCAGGATCGCTGCGGGCGATCCGCGAGGGGGCTGCGGTCACGCTGGAGCGCATCCGTGACGTCGCGTTGGCCACCCGGGAGCAGAGTGCTGCGAGCACCGCCATCGCCCAGCAGGTGGAGAGTATCGCCCAGATGGTGGAAGAGACCAGCGCTGCCATGGCCAGCACCGCGGATTCCGCCAAGTCCGCCGAGCGGGTGGCGGATGAGCTCAATGGCATGGTGGAGCGCTTCCGTTGCTGAGCGGGGATCGGGACGGGCTCTGAGGGGGAGGTAGGCAGGTATCCATGCGGCCAGACGGCTACACAGACCCACGCGATCCGCCGCGGATAGTGTGAACACGCCCTAGTCATTGGCACTTTTGGCGAATTGCCCGATCATCCCGCGGGCGGGTGTTCCGGGGGCTGTTCCGCATCCCGGGTCCGCGGGCAGATTTTGGGCAATTGAACTGGATTCCGTCGCGCACGGCGGCCACTGTGGATATTTCCGACGAACCGCCGGGCGGCATCCGCCCCCCACGCAAGATCATTCACTGCGACTGCGACTGCTTCTACGCCGCCATCGAGGTGCGCGACGCGCCCGAGCTGGCCGGGCAGCCGGTGGCGGTGGGCGGGCGGCCGGGTGCGCGCGGGGTGATCGCCACCTGCAACTACGAGGCGCGTGCCTTCGGCGTGCGTTCGGCGATGTCGTCCGCCCACGCCTTGCGCCTGTGTCCGCAACTGGTGCTGCTGCCGCCGGATTTCGAGCGCTACCGCGCGGCTTCCCGGCAGATCCTGGCGATTTACCGCGACTACACGCCGCTGGTCGAGCCGCTGTCGCTCGACGAGGCCTATCTGGACGTCAGTGGCGTGCAGCGCTGCCGGGGCAGCGCCACGCTGATGGCGCAGGAAATCCGCGCGCGCATCCAGGCGGAAGTCGGCATCACCGCCTCGGCCGGCATCGCGCCCAACAAGTTCATCGCCAAGGTGGCGAGCGACTGGAACAAGCCCGACGGCCAGTTCGTGGTGCGTCCGGAAGAGGTGGACGCCTTCGTCGCCGCGCTGCCGGTGAACAAGATCTTCGGCGTGGGCAAGGTCACCGCCGAGCGCCTGCGCCGCCTCGGCGCGCAGACCTGCGGCGATCTGCGCGGGTGGACGCAGGCCGGGCTGGTGGCCGAATTCGGCAGCTTCGGCGCGCGGCTGTACCGCCTGTGCCGGGGCATCGACGAACGCCCGGTGGCGCCCGAGCGGGTGCGCAAGTCGCTGTCGGTGGAGACCACCTACACCACCGATCTGGCCGACCTGCCGGCCTGCCGCGCGGCGCTGCCCGCGCTCGCCGAGGATTTCGCCCGCCGCTTCGCCCGCGTGGGCGAGGCGGTCACAGTGAACAAGGCCTTCGTCAAGGTGAAGTTCGCCGATTTCACCCAGACCACCGTGGAGCGCAATGCCGACGCGCCGTCGCTCGACCTGTGGCTCGCGCTGCTCGACGAAGGCCATGCGCGCGGCGGCGGCCGGCCGGTGCGCCTGCTGGGGGTGGGCGTGCGTTTCGCAGAGGATGCGGAGGAAGCCGGGCAGCTCGACCTGTTCGGCGAATCCACCTGATTTGCGCACTGCCCGTTCCGCTCAGGCGGGCACGTCCTCGTCCGGTGCCATGGCCACGCGGTTGCGGCCCTCGTTCTTGGCCTGGTAGAGCGCGGCGTCGGCGCGCGCGAGCAGCGTCCTGGCGTCGCCGGCCAGTGGGGCCAGGCCGATGCTGGTGGTGACGTGGATGTCGCCCTTGAACGTCTCGATGCGGCTGTGCTCCAGCGCGCTGCGCAGGCGTTCGCCGAGTGTCGCCGCGCCCGCCGCGTCGGTGCCCGGCAGCAGCAGGGCGAATTCCTCGCCGCCCAGGCGCGCGGCCATGTCCTCGCGGCGCAGTACGCGGCGCAGGATGCCGGCCAGATGGACCAGCACGGCATCGCCGGCGGCGTGGCCATAGCCGTCGTTGACCCGCTTGAAGTGGTCCAGGTCGAGCATGGCCACCATGCCGCCGGGGCCGCCGCGGGCGATGCGCGCCAGTTCGATCTCCAGGCGCTCCAGGAAAGTGTGGCGGTTGGCGAGGCCGGTCAGCGTGTCGGTGGAGGCCAGGCGTTCCAGGGTCTGTTCGTGGCGGCGCTGTTCGGTGACGTCATGGACGATCCAGAGCTGGTCGACGCCTTCAGTGGCATGGCGGATGGGAATCCGCGTGGCGTGCAGGCTGCGTCCGTCGGCCAGCAGGGCCTCGCCCGGGCTGGTGGTCTGGTGGGAAAGCACGGTGTCCAGCACTTCGCGGGGGAAGCGCTGGCGCAGCGCGGCGTGCTGCAGGCCGATCAGGCCGGCGGCCGGGGTCGGCGTGGTGGCGAACAGGTCGCACAGGGTCTGGTTGGCCACCACCACGCGGCCGTCCTCGTTCTCCACCAGGATGCCGCCGGGGAAGTGCTCGATGATCTGCCCCAGGCGCCCGCGCGCCGCGCTCAGGGCTTCTTCCGCGCGCCGCCGCTCGGTGACGTCGATCATCGTCCAGATCACGTCGCCGTCGGGCTGGACCGGGTCCAGCAGGGTGCCGTGCAGGTTGAACCAGCGGATTTCGTCGTGGCGGGTGCGCAGGCGGCTTTCCATGCGCACGCTGCCGCCCCCTTCGCGCAGTTGGCGGTAGTGGACCTGGAAGGTTTCGTAGGCGTTGTCGTCGCAGTGGATCACGCGCATGCTCCGGCCGTCCAGCGGGCGTCCGTCGTCGGAGAAGATGTCGATGGCGCGCTGGTTGGAGAAGCGGATGCTGCGCTCCGGCGTGGCCAGGAAGATGGCGGCGCCGGTGTTGTCGAGCAAGGCGCGGCGCAGCAGGGTCTCGGTCACGCGCTGGCTGATGTCGGCCTGGGTGCCGGTGACGCGCAGCGCGAGGCCGTCATTCGTGCGATGGGTCGCGCGGCCGCGCGCATGCACCCAGATCCAGCGGCCGTCGCGGTGGCGGACGCGGTGCTCGGCTTCGAAGACCTCCGTCTGCCCGCGCACGTGCGCGTCGAGGCTGCCCAGAACCTTGTCGCGGTCGTCGGGGTGGGCCAGGCGCCGGACGGTGTCGAGGGTCGGCGCCAGTTCCCCGGGCGCGTAGCCCAGCATGGCGCACCATTGCGGGTCGAAGATCATGTGGTCGTTGCCGACGTCCCAGTCCCAGGAGCCCAGGCTGCCGCCTTCCAGGGCCAGCTTGTGGCGTTCCCCGCTTTCCGCGAGCAGTTCGTGGTTGCGGTGCTGGCGGGCGAACAGCAGGACGATCCACAGCGCGGCGCACAGGATCAGCACGGTGCCCAGGACGTTGCGCCACAGGCTGTCGCGCAGGGTGTCGCGGGTGCGCTGCAGCGCGTGTTCGCGGTCCAGGCCGATGCTGACCACCAGTGGATAGTGCGTCACGCGGTGCCAGGCGTAGTAGCGTTCGACGCCGTCCACGGGCGAGGGGAGCCGGTACTCGCCGTGGCGCTGCGAAGGGGTGCGTAGGAATTCGCGGTCCGGCGGAACGCGCCTGGTCAGCACGTCGTTCTGCATCGACGAGCGCGCCAGGTAGGCGCCGTCGTCGAGCAGCAGCACGGCGACGTCGCGGTTGGTGGCGAGCACCTCGCGGAAATAGCCGGAGATGTAGTCCGGCGAGACCGACAGCGCCACCACCCCGGCGAACCGCCCATCCTGCGTCAGCAAGGGGTAGGAGAACGGGATGACCCACTGCCCGGAAACGCGTCCGAGCAGCGGCTGGGCGATGTGCAGGCGCGGGGTGTCGCGCGTGGCGTGGAGGTGGAAATAGTCGCGGTCGGCCACGGAGATCGTCGCGGGGCCGTTGGGCGGAGCGTTGTGCGACTGGCTGAAATAGACCAACCGGCCCTGTGCGTCGGCCACGCCGATCTGGCTGATGCTGCCGGGCGGAAAGATGGTGAGCGCGGAGCGGACGGCGTGTTCGAAGTCGCGCTTCGATGAGTTCATGTACCCGGTGGACAGACTGCGCAGCAGATGCTCCAGCCCGGTGACCAGGGTTTCGACCTGGATGGCCAGCGTGGCCGACATCTGCGTGGCGCG
The DNA here is from genome assembly GCF_004801295.1 of Pseudothauera nasutitermitis. GTDB lineage: Bacteria > Pseudomonadota > Gammaproteobacteria > Burkholderiales > Rhodocyclaceae > Pseudothauera > Pseudothauera nasutitermitis. The sequence continues at coordinate 52,398 of NZ_SSOC01000007.1, read as the reverse complement.
CAGGCGGGCCTGCGCCTCGGTCTGGGCCAGTTGCCCGCGTTGCGAATCGAGCAGCAGCAACCAGTACAGCAGGCAGGCCAGCGCCATCGCGAGCAGTGCGGCGAGCGAGCGCGGCGTGACATGCCGGAGCAGCATGCGTGCTGCACGCAGAGGCGGTGCGGAGCGGCCGGTTGCTGGAGTCGTCACCATGGTGGTCCGGGGAAGGGCGTTGGCTGGCGGCCGCCATGCGTACGGCCGGGGGGCAGGCAGGGGCAGGCCGTCCTGCCGCAGCGCGATGGTAGGCGAAAGAGATGTCAGGGCCAATCATCGCCGGGCGGGGAGGATTGATGCGGGTTTCCCGGCCGCGTCGTGCGCCCGGACACGCTCTGGCGCGGGCGTGGGCCGCGCGCGGCGGTGGCCCCGCCGCCGTTTCGCCCGGGGTGCCCCTTCGCCGGCGGTCAGGCGGGCACGTCCTCGTCCGACGCCATGACCACGCGGTTGCGCCCGCTGTTCTTGGCCCGGTAGAGCGCGGCGTCTGCGCGTGCGAGCAGCGTCTTGGCGTCGCCGGCCAGCGAGGTCAGGCCGATGCTGGTGGTGATGCGGATGTCGCCCCTCAGGGTTTCGATGTGGCTCTGCTCCAGCGCGGCGCGCAGGCGCTCGCTGAGCGCGGCCGCGCCGGCCGGGTCGGCGCCGGGCAGCAGCAGGGCGAATTCCTCGCCGCCCAGGCGCGCGGCCATGTCCTCGCGGCGCAGCACGCGGCGCAGGATGCCGGCCAGATGGGCCAGCACGGCATCGCCGGCGGCATGGCCGTAGCGATCATTGACCCGCTTGAAGTGATCCAGGTCGAGCATGGCCACCATGCCGCCGAGGCCGCCGCGGGCGATGCGCGCCAGTTCGATCTCCAGGCGTTCCAGGAAGGTGTGGCGGTTGGCCAGGCCGGTCAGCGCGTCGGTGGAGGCAAGCTGTTCGAGCACCTGTTCGTGGCGGCGCTGCTCGGTGACGTCATGCACGATCCACAGGCGGTCGACGCCCTGCGTGCCGTGCCGGATGGGAATCCGCGTGGCGCGGATGTTGCGGCCGTCGGCCAGCAGGGTTTCGCTCGGGCTGGTGGTCTCGTTGGAGAGCACGATGTCCAGCACCTCGCGGGGGAACAGACGGCGCAGCGCTACATGCTCCTGGCCGACCAGGCTGGCGGCGGGCGTGGGGACGGAGGCGAACAGGTCGCACAGGGCCTGGTTGGCCACCACCACGCGGCCGTCTTCGTTCTCCACCAGGATGCCGCCGGGGAAGTGCTCGATGATCTGGCTCAGGCGCCCGCGCGCTGCGCCGAGCGCCTCTTCCGCCTGCTTGCGCTCGGTGACGTCGATCATCGTCCAGATCACGTCGCCATCCGTCTGGTTCGGGTCCAGCAGCGTGCCGTGAATGCTGAACCAGCGCGGCTCGCCGGAGGCGGTGCGCAGGCGGTACTCGGTGCGGATGCTCTTGCCGGCGCGCAGCGCCGTGTAGTGGAGCTGAAAGTCCGCATAGGCGCCGTCGTCGCAGTGGATCGCGCGCATGCTCCGGCCGTCCAGCGAGCGGCCGTCCGGCGAGAAGGTCTCGATGGCGCGCTGGTTGGAAAAGCGGATGTCGCGCCCCGGGGTGGCCAGGAAGATCTCCGCGCCGGTGTTGTCGAGCAGCGCGCGGCGCAGCAGGGTTTCGGCCACGCGCTGGCTGATGTCGGCCTGGGTGCCGGCCATGCGCAGCGGCTGGCCTTCGGCGCTGCGGTGGGTGACCCGCCCGCGCGCATGCACCCAGATCCAGTGGCCGTCGCGGTGGCGGGCGCGGTGTTCGATCTCGAACAGTTCGCTGCGGCCGTACAGATGGGTATTGAGGGCGGCCTGGATCTTCACCCAGTCGTCCGGGTGGGCCAGGCGGCGCACCGTTTCCAGTTCGGCCTCGAGCATGCCGGATCGGTAGCCGAGCATCCTGCACCAGCGTTCGTCGAAGATCAGCCGGCCGCTGCGGATGTTCCAATCCCACGCGCCCAGGTTGCCGCCCTCCAGCGCCAGCTTGAAGCGTTCCTCGCCCTCGGCGAGCAGTTGGCGGTCGTGGCGCAGCCGGGCGAACAGCAGCACGATCCAGAACGAGGCGCCCAGCACGAGCAGCGTGCCGATGACGTTGCGCCGCAGGCTGTCGCGCAGGTTGGCGCGCACGGATGCCAGGGCCTGCTCCTGGCTCAGGCCGACGCTGACCACCAGCGGGTACTCGCGGACCCGGTGCCAGGCGTAGTAGCGCAGCACGCCATCGACCGGCGCCGTGATGAAATATTCGCCGCTGCGTGCTTGCGGAGCACGCAGGAATTCGCGTTCCGGCGGTACCCGGCTGCCCAGCACCCGGCTCTGCGTGGCGGAGCGCGCGAGGTAGGTGCCGTCGCCGTGCAGCAGCATGGCGACGTCGGTGTCGGTGGCGAACACTTCGCGGAAGTAGCCGGAGATGTAGTCCGGCGCAACCGACAGCACGACGGCCCCGGCGAACGCGCCCCGTGGATCGAGGATGGGGTAGGAGAACTGGATGGTCCATAGGCCGGAAACCCGCCCGAGAACAGGGTGGCTGATGAACAGGCGGGGATCGGCCGCCCTGTCCCGGTGCACGCGGAAGTGCTCGCGGTCGGCGATGGAAACCGAGGACTGCCCCTGCGACGGGGCGAGGTTGGAATAAACGATGCGCCCGTCCCCGTCCGCCACCGCGATCTGGGTGATGCTGCCCGGCGGGAATACCGTCAGCGCGGTGTGCACCGAGCGCTTGAAGTAGCTCGTCGGCGAACTGGCGTATTCGGCGGCCAGGCTGCGCGCCAGGTGCTCCAGCCCGGTGACCAGGGTTTCGACCTGCACGGCCAGCGTGGCGGACATCTGCGTGGCGCGCAGGCGGGCCTGCTCTTCGGAATGGGCCAGTTGCTTGTGCTGCGAGTCCAGCAGCATCGCCCAGTACACCAGGAATGCCAGAACCAGCACCGCCATGACCGCGAGCGAACGCGGGGTGATGTGGGCCAGAACGCTGCGGAGCTTGTTCGTGGCGAAGGAGGCGGCGTGGTGCAGAGGCATGGGCGTATCGGCGGAGAGGGAGGTGCCGGCCCCTTGGTAGCGGGGCGGTCCGGATGCAGGAAAGCGGCCGGCCTGGATGAGGCGCGTGTTTCTGCATGATGAAACGTCCGGTGACGCCGGATGATATGACGAAAGTCGTGAGTACCGGAAAAGCGGACTGACTATTTTGGGTTGCCCGATGCCAAAAGGATATGCATCAATGCAAATATCGATTTGCCGATGGTATGCCAACAATCATGCGTCAGCAATATCCACGGAGGCCCGCCGGCGTTCTTGCGTTTACGCGTTCTTGCGTTTCTGCCACAGCACATCGCCCCGGCCGCCGGCGCGGTTGAGCGCGCGGCCGAGCACGAACAGCAGGTCGGAGAGGCGGTTGAGATACTGGCGGGGGCCGTCGTTCACCGCCTCTTCCTGGGTCAGCGCGACCAGCGCCCGTTCGGCCCGGCGGCATACGGTGCGCGCGTGATGGGCGAGCGCGGCGGCGCGGGTGCCGCCCGGCAGGATGAAGTCCTTGAGCGGCTCCAGCTCCGCGTTGAAGGCGTCCAGCTGGTTCTCCAGATGGGTCACCTGCTTGCCGGTGATCATGCTCATGCCGGGAATGCACACTTCGCCGCCCAGATCGAACAGATCGTGCTGCACGTCGGTGAGCAGCGCGCGCACCGCCTCGGGAAGATCCTCGCAGAGCAGCACGCCGATGATGGCGTTGGCCTCGTCCACCTCGCCCAGCGCGTGGATGCGCAGGCTGTTCTTGGAGACGCGCTTGCCGTCCCCCAGGCCGGTGGTGCCGGCATCGCCGGTGCGGGTGTAGATCTTGGAAAGGCGGTGTCCCATGCTGTGCTCCGGCGGGTGGGTGGAACCGCGAATTATAGGGGCAAGCGGCCGCCGGATTGACTTGCACGGAGGTGCGGCATACGATGCGATACGCTGTGTATTACAAGGACTGGTGCAGATGACCCTGTCGATCCGCCTCGATCCCGAACTGGAAGCCGAACTGGCCCGCGCCGCCGCGCAGACGGGGCGCAGCAAGAGCGAACTGGTCAAGGCCGGGTTGCGGGAATACCTTGCCCGCGTGGTGCCCAAGAAAACGCCTTACGAACTGGGCAAGGATCTGTTCGGCGACGGGGAAGGCGGCAGTGCCGATTTCTCCGGCAAGGAAACCACCCGCCGCATCATCGTGGAACGCCTGCGTGCAGAGAACGATCGCTGACTCCGGCCCGCTGATCGCGCTCTTCGAGCCGACGGACCGGCGCCACGGACTGGCGCGCGCGTTCATCGAAACCTATCAGGGCAGCCTGCTGACCACCTGGCCGGTGCTGACCGAAGTCGGCCATCTGCTCGGCCACAGCGTGGATCGCCAACTGGCCTTTCTGCAATGGGTGGAGCGCGGCGGTGTGGAGGTCGTCGCGCCGGGGGCGGGCGCCGTCGCGCTGATCCGGCAGATGACCGACCAGTACCGCGATCTGCCGATGGACGTGGCGGACGGCTCCCTCATCGTGCTCGCCAGCGAATCGGGCGTGCGCGATATTCTTACCTTCGACCGGGATTTCGACGTTTACTGCCTTCCGGACCGTTCCCGCTTCAACAACGTATTGGTATCTCACTGAGCTGAAATGAAATCCGCCGAAATCCGCGACCAATTCCTCAAGTTCTTCGAGTCCAAGGGCCACCAGATCGTCGCCTCCAGCTCGCTGGTGCCCCACGACGACCCGACCCTGCTGTTCACCAACGCCGGGATGAACCAGTTCAAGGACGTCTTCCTCGGCTTCGACAAGCGCCCCTACAGCCGCGCCACCACCTCGCAGAAATGCGTGCGCGCCGGCGGCAAGCACAACGACCTGGAAAACGTCGGCTACACCGCGCGCCACCACACCTTCTTCGAGATGCTGGGCAACTTCAGCTTCGGCGACTACTTCAAGCGCGACGCCATCAGCTACGCCTGGGAACTGCTCACCGAAGTGTTCAAGCTGCCCAAGGACAAGCTGTGGGTCACCGTGTATGCCGAGGACGACGAGGCCTACGACATCTGGACCAGGGAAGTCGGCGTGCCCGCCGGGCGCGTCATCCGCATCGGCGACAACAAGGGCGCGCGCTACGCCTCCGACAACTTCTGGATGATGGGCGACACCGGCCCCTGCGGCCCGTGCACCGAGATCTTCTACGACCATGGCCCGGACATCTGGGGTGGTCCGCCGGGGAGCCCGGAGGAAGACGGCGACCGCTACATCGAGATCTGGAACAACGTGTTCATGCAGTTCAACCGCGACGAGGCCGGCGTGATGCACCCGCTGCCCAAGCCCAGCGTGGACACCGGCATGGGCCTGGAGCGCATCTCCGCGGTGCTGCAGGGCGTGCACAGCAACTACGAGATCGATTCCTTCCAGAACCTGATCCGCGCCGCCGCGCGCGAGACCAGCGCCGCAGATATGGAGTCCCCCTCGCTGAAGGTGCTGGCCGACCACATCCGTGCCTGTTCCTTCCTGATCGCCGACGGCGTGATCGCCGGCAACGAAGGGCGTGGCTACGTGCTCCGCCGCATCATCCGCCGTGCCATCCGCCACGGCTACAAGCTGGGCGCGCGCGCCGCCTTCTTCCACCGCCTGGTGGCCGATCTGGTCGCCGAGATGGGCGCGGCCTACCCCGAGCTGAAGGCCGGCGAACGGCGCATCACCGACGTGCTGCGCCAGGAAGAGGAACGCTTCTTCGCCACCATCGAACACGGCATGGCCATCGTCGAGGCCGAACTGGACGTGCTGGCCGCCGCCGGCAAGACCGTGTTCGACGGCGACACCGCGTTCAAGCTGCACGATACCTACGGCTTCCCGCTGGACCTCACCGCCGACATCTGCCGGGAGCGCGGGGTGAGCGTGGACGCCGCCGCCTTCGACGCCGCGATGGCCCGCCAGAAGGAACAGGCGCGCGCCGCCGGCAAGTTCAAGATGGCCGCCAACCTGGAATACGAAGGGCCGGAAACCGCCTTCCACGGCTACGAGCGCCTGGAAGAGCAGGGCACCATCCTGGCGCTGTACAAGGACGGCGCCCCCGTCGACGAACTGGTCGAGGGCGATCTGGGCGTGGTGGTGCTGGACAACACCCCGTTCTACGCCGAGTCCGGCGGCCAGGTGGGCGACCGCGGCGAACTGCGCGGCGTGGGCGGCATCTTCGCCGTCGAGGACACGCTGAAGATCCAGGCCGCCGTGTTCGGCCACCACGGCGTGGTGAAGACCGGCCGGCTCGCGGTCGGCCAGCCGGTCAGCGCGCGCGTGGATGCCGCCGCGCGTGCCGCCACCGCGCGCAACCATTCGGTGACCCACCTGATGCACAAGGCGCTGCGCGAAGTGCTGGGTGCGCACGTGCAGCAGAAGGGCTCGCAGGTGGACCCGGACAAGACGCGCTTCGACTTTGCCCACGGCGCGCCGCTCTCCGCCGAGGAAATCCGCGAGGTGGAAGAGATCGTCAATGCCGAGATCCTCGCCAACACCGCCACCGACGCCCGCGTGATGGCCCTGGACGACGCGCAGAGATCCGGCGCGGTGATGCTGTTCGGCGAGAAGTACGGCGACGAGGTGCGCGTGCTCAGCATCGGTTCCTCCAAGGAGCTGTGCGGCGGCACGCACATCGAGCGCACCGGCGACATCGGCCTGTTCAAGATCGTCATGGAAGGCGGCGTGGCCGCCGGCGTGCGCCGCGTCGAGGCGGTCACCGGGGCCAACGCCTTGCGCTACGCGCAGGAGCAGGAGCGCCGCGTGCAGGGCATGTCCGCGCTGCTCAAGGTGCAGCCGGACGAGGTCGCCGAGCGCGTCGCCGGCATTCTCGACAACGTGCGCGCGCTGGAAAAGGAACTGGCCCGCCTGAAGAGCAAGCTGGCCGCCAGCCAGGGCGACGACCTCGCCGGCCAGGCCGTCGAGGTCAAGGGCGCCCGGGTGCTCGCCGCCACGCTGGAAGGCGCCGACGTGCCCACCCTGCGCGAGACCATGGACAAGCTGAAGGACAAGCTGAAGTCCGCCGCCATCGTGCTGGCTTCCACCACCGATGGCAGAGTCAGCCTGATCGCCGGGGTCACCGCCGATCTGACCGGCAAGGTGAAGGCCGGCGAACTGGTCAACTTCGTCGCCCAGCAGGTCGGCGGCAAGGGCGGCGGCCGGCCGGACATGGCGCAGGCCGGCGGCACCGATCCGGCGGCCTTGCCCGCGGCGCTGGAGCAGGTCGGCGCCTGGGTGGCCGAGCGGCTCTAGGCGCGGCGGGGAGCGGACGTGGCGAAGTGCTTCGCCAGCAGCGTCCGCCGGAGCGCCGGCCGCGAGGCTGTCGACCGCTGCTCTTCCCGCCGTTTCCCGCTTTCATCTGCCGGCCGCCTCGCGGCCGGCATGGCTTTCTGTACGCTCCCGGCATCCGCGGCCCGGGCGGCCGGCCCGGGGTTCATCGAACGCTGGCTGGAAACCTTTTCCACCACCAGCCTGTATCTGCTGTGCGCGGCCGTGATCGGCCTGCTGGTGCTTGCCGGCTCGGTGTGGGCGCTGCTGCGCGCCAACCGCCGTCTGCTCCGTCTGCTGGCCGAGCGCCGGCGGGACGCGGCGATCATGCGTTCGACCATGGAGAACATGGCCGAGGCGGTGATCATGGTCGATGGCAAGCAGCGCCTGGCGAGTTTCAACCAGCGCTTCGCCGAGATCACCGGCTTCGACCAGGAATTCCTGCTCGGCCAGCCGCCCTTCGCCGACGTGCTGCGGCTTTGGGCCGGCGAGAACGCGCTGTCCGAGCGCGTGCTGGAGCGCGCCATGGCGCGCGCGCGCGACGGCAAGGCCTTCCGCCATACCTTCGTGCACCACGGGCGGGACTATGAGGGCAAGCACGTTCCGCTGCCGGGCGGCGGCTTCGTGCGCACCATCTCCGACGTCACCGAGCAGCACCGCGCCGGCGAGGTACTGCGCAACAGCGAAGAGCGCCTGCGCCGGGTGCTGGCGCTGGCGCCCACGGCCATCGTGGTGTCGGACGCGCGCGACGGGCAGGTGCTGTTCGTCAATCCGAAGGCCGAGGAAATGGCCGGCGTCGGCGCCGAGCAGTTGCTCGGCGGTTCGTCGGCGGATTTCTTCCTGCTCGACGAGGATCGCGTGCGCGTGCTGCAGCTGCTCAACCAGCACGGTGCGGTGAACGATCTGGAGGTCTGCCTGCTGCGCGCCAGCGGCGAACCGCTGTGGGCGCTGCTGTCCGCCATGCCCGGCGAGTTCGGCGGCCGGCCGGCGGTGATCACGGCGATCAGCGACATCACCGCGCGCCGGCGGATCGAGGAAGAACTGGAGCAGGCCCGCCAGGAGCTGGAGCAGGCCAACCAGCAGATGCGCCGCGCCAACGCCGAACTGGCCCAGGCCGCCTCCACCGACCGGCTCACCGGCCTGGCCAACCGCCGCCGCCTGGAAGAGGGCGCCGAGGCCGAGATGGCGCGCGCGCGCCGCCACCTCGACCCGTTGAGCGTGGTGCTGTTCGACATCGACTGGTTCAAGATGGTGAACGACCGCCACGGCCACGAGGCCGGCGACGCGGTATTGCGCGAGGTGGCGCAGCGGCTCGGCGCGCGGGTGCGCGCTTCGGATCTGCTGGCGCGCTGGGGCGGCGAGGAATTCCTGCTGCTGGCCTCGGCCACCGGGCTGGCCGAGGCGCTGGTGCTGGCGGAGAAGATGCGCCGCCTGATCGAGGGCGAGCCGTTTCCCGGCGTAGGCAGTCTGACCGCGAGTTTCGGCGTGGCCGAGTTCAAGCCCGGGGAGAATTTCTCCACGCTGACGGCGCGTGCCGACCGTGCGCTCTACCGCGCCAAGGAGGGCGGACGCAACCGGGTGGAGTGGGCCGCCGAGGACGAGATCGTCGGCGGCTGAGGGCCGCGCGCGGCGGGGTCAGGCGTTGCCTTCGCTCTTCTGCTCGTCCAGCCAGTACAGCAGGTCGTCGGTGATGTCGTCCAGCTCGGTCTGCGAATAGCCCAGGAAGCGCGCGGCCGGCTCGCGGCCCTTCACCCACTCGGCGTCCTGCGAGGTCCGCAGGTAGGTGCCGACCACGTGCTCGGCGATCAGGTTGATCGCCACCAGCGTGCGGGCCTCGCCGCCCGGCCCTCCGCCGGCGGCGAAGATCGAATAGTCGTGATGGGACAGGATGCCCTGGCTGACCTCGTCGGCCAGCCCCCAGGAGCGCGCCAGCAGATAACCGATGACCGCGTGGTTGGTGCTCAGCGCCTCGTCCTCGACTTCGGTGAACCAGCGGTCGGTGGTCTGGTTGGCCACCCGCAGGACGTCCTTGTAGTTGGGAAAGCGCTGGACCAGCAGGGGAATGCCGCAGTCGCGGAACAGCCCGAAGGTGTAGGCGGTTTCCGGGCGCGCGCCGCCGACCACGCGGGCGAGTTCGGCGCTGGCCGCGGCGGTGTAGCGCGAACTGTCCCAGAAGCGTTCGAGCGAGGCATCGGTGGCGGTGATGGAACTGCGCAGCAGGGCTTCCTGCACCAGGTTGGTCAGCAGGCCGAAGCCGAGCAGACGGGTGGCTTCGTCCACCGAGGCGATCTTGCGCCGCACGCCGAGCAGCGGGGAGTTTGCCGAGCGCACCACGACGGCCGCAAGGCCGACGTCCTGGCCGATCAGCTGGGCGACGCGCTTGCCGTTGGTCAGGGGTTTGCGCAGTTCCTCCATGACCTGGGCGAGGACGGCGGGACAGGCGGGGATGTTGACGTCGCGCAGGGCGTCGTCGGCCAGGGATTCTTCCGTGCTCTGCATGGCTGTGGGAAATGGTGGCTTGTCAGCGGAATCAGGCCGACAGCATACCATGCCGGCCGGCCTCCGATTCCGTGCAGATTACGCAGTGGAGCCGTTTTCCGTATATCAGTAGGGCAGCTGCACGCCCGGCCACACGGCGTTCAGTGCGCCGCGGAAGTCATCCTGGATGCGCGCCAGCGCGGCCTCGTCGTCGGCCTCGAAGCGCAGCACGACCACCGGCGTGGTGTTGGACGGGCGGGCCAGGCCGAAGCCGTCCGGGTATTCCACCCGCACGCCGTCGATGGTGATGACCCGGTCGGCGCCCGCGAAGCGGGCCTGTTCGCGCAGGCGGTGCACCAGTTCGAAGGGTTCGCCCTCGTTCATGCGGATGTTCAGTTCCGGGGTGCTCACCGCGTCCGGCAGCGCCTTCAGCACCGCGCTGGGGTCGGCGTTGCGCGAGAGGATCTCCAGCAGGCGGGCGCCGGCGTACAGGCCGTCGTCGAAGCCGTACCAGCGTTCCTTGAAGAACACGTGGCCGCTCATCTCGCCGGCCAGCGGCGCGCCGGTTGCCTTGAGCTTGGCCTTGACCAGCGCGTGGCCGGTGTTCCACATCAGCGGTTCGCCGCCGTGCCGGCGCACCCAGCCGTCCAGGTTGCGGGTGCATTTGACGTCGTAGAGAATCTGCCCGCCCGGCACGCGCGCCAGCACGTCGGCGGCGAACAGCATGAGCTGGCGGTCGGGGTAGATGATCTCGCCGTCCTTGGTGACCACGCCCAGGCGGTCGCCGTCGCCGTCGAAGGCCAGGCCCAGTTCGGCGTCGGTGTCGCGCAGGGCGCGGATGACGTCCTGCAGGTTTTCCGGGCGCGAGGGGTCCGGATGGTGGTTGGGGAAGCGGCCGTCCACCTCGCAGAACAGTTCGACCACCTCGCAGCCCAGGCGGCGGAACAGTTGCGGGGCGATGCCGCCGGCCACGCCGTTGCCGCAGTCGATGACGATCTTCATCGGTCGTGCGAGCTTCACGTCGCCGCACACGCGGTCCAGGTAGGCGGCGCGCACGTCGGCCCGGCGCAGCCCGCCGGCACCGTGGGTGAGCGCGTTGTCGGCGATGCGCCGGCGCAGGGCCTGGATCTGTTCGCCGTACAGGGTGTGGCCGCCCAGCACCATCTTCAGGCCGTTGTAGTCCGGCGGGTTGTGGCTGCCGGTGACGCTCACGCAGGAGTCGGTGCCCAGCTCCCAGGCGGCGAAGTAGCTCAGCGGCGTGGGCACGCAGCCGATGTCGACCACGTCCACCCCGGCGGCGCGGATGCCGTCGGCCAGCGCGCCGGCGAGCGCCGGGCCGGACAGGCGGCCGTCGCGGCCCACGGCGATCTCGCGCTGGCCGCGTGCCACGGCTTCGGAACCGAGGGCGTGGCCGATGGCGCGCACGGCGTCCTCGGTGAGGGTTTTGTCGACGATGCCGCGAATGTCATAGGCTTTGAAGATTTCGGCGGCGGGCAGGGCGTGTGCGGTGGTCATGGAGGGTCCGTGGCAGGTGGCGGCGGGCGTGGGCGCGCCGGGAATGGCGCGCGGGGCCCATTATTCCAGAGCCGGCCGGGCGCTTGAACCCGCCGCAGCGCGCAGGGCCGCCTTTCTCAGCGCGAAAGGGTGTCGAAGTATTGCAGCAGGCGGGCGGGCAGCCAGTCGATACGGCCGGGGAAGGCGCCGTGCAGGAAGCCGACGTGGCCGCCATGCCTGGGACATTCGAAGCGCACCGCGGGGGACAGTTCGCCCGCCTGCGGCAGCGCGGCCGGCGGCACGAAGGGGTCGTTGCGGGCGTTGAGCAGCAGGGTGGGCACGCGGATGCCGCCCAGCCACGGGCGGCTGGAGGCGCGCCGCCAGTAGTCGTCGGCGCCGGCATAGCCGTGCACCGGGCCGGTATACACGTCGTCGAATTCGTACAGGCTGCGTGCGCGGCGTACCCGCTGGGCGTCGAACAGGCCGGGGTGGCGGGCGTGCTTGGCGAGCGCCTTGCCGCGCAGCGTGCGCAGGAAGTGTTCGCTGTACAGCCGGTTGAAGCCCTGGCCGAGGGCGCGCCCGGAGATGCTCAGGTCGAGCGGCGGGCAGACCGCCGCCGCGCCGGCGACCAGCCCGGTGGCCTCTTCGGCGCGTTCGCCCAGCCATTTCAGCAGGGCGTTGCCGCCCAGCGAGACGCCGGCGGCGAACAGCGGCGCGCCGCCGGCCAGCGGGGCCATGCGGCGCAGGATCCAGTCGATTTCCGCGCTGTCGCCGGAATGGTAGGCGCGCGCGAGCCGGTTCGGCTCGCCCGAGCAGCCGCGGAAATGCGGTACCACGCCGCGCCAGCCGCGCGCGTCCAGGGCGCGCAGCAGGGCCCGCGCGTAGTGCGAGCGGCTGCTGCCTTCCAGGCCGTGGAACAGTACGACCAGCGGGCGGTCGGCGCCGTGCGGGGCGGCGAGCCAGTCGAGGTCGATGAAGTCGCCGTCCGGGGTGTCCCAGCGCTCGCGGCGCAGGGCGGGGGCGTGGCCCTTGCGGGCCAGTGGCCAGAGGGTCTGCGCATGCGCGCCGGGCAGCCAGAACGGGGTACGGAAGGTGCTCACTCGATGCACTCCGGGGCGGCCGGGCCAGGTGGTCTGGCGCCGCCGTACCGGGTGCATGCCCCGGGCACGGCGCGCGGGCTCAGTGGTGGCCGGCCGGCCGCTCGCCGGTGAACACGTAGTGCGCGCTGCAGTACGGGCAGGTGGCCTGGCCTTCCTTCAGCACGTCGAGGAACACGCGCGGATGGCGCGCCCACAGTGGGGCGTCGGGTTGCGGACAGTGCAGCGGCAGATCGTGCGCGGTCACCTCGACCGCGTGATTCTTGTCGGTGTTTTCGGCCATGATGGGCTCCGTTCAGACGTAGGCCAGCCAGTGCTGGTATTCCGGCGCGCGGCCGCCGACCACGTCGAAGAAGCGCGCCTGGATGCGGGTGGTGAGCGGGCCACGCCGGCCTTCGCCGATGCCGCGGTCGTCGAGCTCGCGGATCGGCGTGACTTCGGCGGCGGTGCCGGTGAAGAAGGCTTCGTCGGCGATGTAGATGTCGTCGCGGGTGAGGCGCTTGGCCTGCACTTCGTAGCCGAATTCACGGGCGATCTGGATCACCGAGTCGCGGGTGATGCCGGTCAGCGCGGAGGCGATCTCGGGTTCGTAGATCTTGTTGTCCTTGATGACGAACAGGTTCTCGCCCGCGCCCTCGGCGACGAAACCCTGGTTGTCGAGCAGCAGCGCCTCGTCGTAGCCCTGCTTGGTGACTTCCAGGTTGGCCAGGATGGAGTTGGGGTAGGTGCCGGCCAGCTTGGCGCGCGGCATGGTGGAATTGACGTGGTGGCGCGTGTAGGACGAGGTCTTCACGCGGATGCCCTTTTCCAGGCCTTCCTCGCCCAGGTAGGCGCCCCACGGCCAGGCGGCGATGGCCACGTGCACGGTGGAGCCGACCGTGGAGATGCCCATCTTTTCGGAGCCGTAGAAGGCGATCGGGCGCAGGTAACACGATTCCAGCTTGTTGGCGCGCACCACTTCCTTCTGCGCTTCCATCAGCACTTCCTTGCTGTACGGAATGTCCATCATGTAGATCTTGGCGGAGTTGATCAGCCGCTGGGTGTGCTCGGCCAGACGGTAGATGGCGGTGCCGTTGTCCGTCTTGTAGGCGCGCACGCCCTCGAACACGGCCAGGCCGTAGTGCAGCGAATGGGTGAGCACGTGGGTGTTCGCTTCGCGCCACGGCACGAGCTTGCCGTCGTACCAGATGAAGCCGTCGCGGTCTGCCATCGACATGGTGTGGATCTCCAGCGGTGTGTAGTTGTGCGGGCGTCCGCCGGCAGGCGGATGCAACCGCGCAATTCTAACGCAAAGCCCGGGTGCCGGACCCGCCGCCCGGCAGCCCGGCCGGAGCGCAACCGGCCGTCACACCGTCCGCCCCGAGCGCCACTGTCCGCGGGCGGGGCGGACCCGTTCAGACCTTCGCCCGACCGAGGCGCAGCGCGTTGCCGACCACGGAGGCGGAGCTGAGGCTCATGGCGAGCGCCGCAATCAACGGTGACAGCAGCAGGCCGAAGGCGGGGTAGAGCAGCCCGGCCGCGACGGGCACCCCCAGTGCGTTGTAGAGAAAGGCGAACAACAGGTTCTGGCGCATGTTCCCGACCGTGGCGACGGACAGGTTGCGGGCGGTCACGATGCCGCGCAGATCGCCCTTGACCAGGGTCAGATGGGCGCTGCTCATCGCGACATCGGTTCCGGTACCCATGCGATGCCGACATTCGAGCGCGCGAGCGCCGGGGCGTCATTGATGCCGTCGCCGGCCATGGCGACGATGCGGCCTTCGGCCTGGAACTTGCCGACCAGATCGTCCTTGTCGGCAGGTCTGACTTCGCCATGGACCTCGTCTATGCCCAGGCGGGCACCGACCGCGCGTGCCGTGGTCAGGCCGTCGCCCGTGGCCATGATGATCCGCAGCCCGCTTGCCCGCAGTGCTTCGAGGGCTTCCGGCGTGGACGCCTTGAGCGGATCGGCGACCGCGATCAGGCCGGCGGGCTCACCGTCGACGGCCAGATACATCACGCTGGCTCCCTGGAGCCGCAAGGCCTCGGCGCGTTCGGCGAGGGTTTGCCAGGCCACCTGTTCGTCCGCCATCAGCGCCGTGTTGCCCAGGGCCACGCGGCGGCCGTCCACGCTGCCGCGCACGCCGATCCCGGATGAGGACTCGAAGCTCTCCGGCTTGCCGAGCGCGAGCCCGCGCCGGCGGGCCTCGGCGACGATGGCATGGGCCAGCGGATGTTCGCTCCCCTGGTCGAGGCTGGCCGCGATGCGGAGCACCTCGGATTCGCTCCAGGCGGGGGCCGCGACGATGCCGTGGAAGGCGGGGCGCCCTTCGGTCAGGGTGCCCGTCTTGTCGACGATCAGCGTGTCGACCTTGCGGAGCGCCTCGATGGCCGCCGCGTCGCGGAACAGAACGCCATGGGTGGCGGCTTTGCCCGTGGCCACCATCACGGACATCGGCGTGGCCAGGCCGAGGGCGCACGGGCAGGCGATGATCAGCACCGCCACCGCGTTGATGAGGCCGTAGGCCCAACTCGGCTGGGGACCGAAGAACCCCCATCCAAGGAAGGTGGCGATCGCGACGAGGACCACGACGCTGACGAACCAGCCGGCGACGACGTCGGCCAGGCGCTGCATCGGCGCGCGCGAGCGCTGCGCCTGCGCGACCATCTGGACGATCTGGGACAGCATCGTCTGCGTACCGATCCTTTCCGCCACCATGACCAGGGTGCCGCTGGTGTTGAGCGTGGCGCCGATCACCTTGTCGCCGGCCCGCTTGGTCAGCGGAATCGGCTCGCCGGTCAGCATGGACTCGTCCACCGCGCTCTCGCCTTCGGCGACCACGCCATCGACCGGCACTTTTTCGCCCGGGCGGATACGCAGCCGGTCGCCGGGATGCACGTGCGTCAGCGGAATGTCCTCCTCGCCGCCGTCCGGGCGGATGCGGCGGGCGGTCTTGGGGGCCAGGCCGAGCAGCGCCTTGATTGCCGCACCGGTTTGCGCGCGCGCCTTCAGCTCCATCACCTGGCCGAGGAGCGTCAGCGAGATGATGACGGCCGCCGCCTCGAAGTACACCGCGACGTGTTCGCCCATCCGGAATGAGGCCGGAAACACTTCCGGGGCGACGGTGGCGATCACGCTATACGTGTAGGCCGCGCCGGTGCCCAGGCCGATCAGCGTCCACATGTTGGGGCTGCGGTTACGGATCGACTGCGCACAGCGCACGAAGAAGGGCCGGCCCGACCAGAGGACGACGGGTGTGGCCAGCGCCAGTTCGACCCATGGACGGGCCGCACCGAACAAGGGATCGAAGACCCCTCCGGACATCGCAATCACCGTGACGAGCACGGTGAGCGGCAGGGTCCGCCAGAACCGGTGGCGAAAATCGGCAAGTTCCGCATTGTCCCCGTCCGCAGCGCCTGGCATCACCGGTTCGAGCGCCATGCCGCATTTCGGGCAGGTGCCCGGGCCGGTCTGGCGAATCTCCGGGTGCATCGGGCAGGTGTATTCCGCGCCGGGGTCGACTGCGACGGCCGGTCGATGGTCGTGATGATGGGCATGGCCGGAGTGCGTGCCATGCACAGGCTCATGGGACATGCCGCTTCTCCCTGTTTTTCCGTTGCCGAATACAGGCACAGGCGCAGTGCTTTGCACACAGGCTACGCCCCGCATGCTTGCCGACCGCTGACCGCTGCATTACAAATCCGTCACCGTCGTGACCCCGGACGTCGGACCTGGGGCTGCGCCGGCCTTACCGGCGTGCGACTGCCAGCACGGCCAGCCAGCTCGCCAGCGCCAGGCAGGCCAGCGTCAGAAGCTGCGGCAGGGCGGCGGCGAGGGGGGCGCCGACCTGGTTGAGGCGCAGCGAAGCCTGGATGGCCGCGGTGCTGGGCGACAGCCAGCGCAGCCATTCCAGCGGCGCGGGCAGCGCTTCGGCGGGCCAGGAGAAGCCGCCCAGGAAGGCCAGCGGCAGGCTGGTGAACAACACCACCTGCAGGGCCCGTTCGCGCTCGGCAAACCACCAGCCGAGCAGCGCCGCGCAGCCGGCCACGGCGGGGACGAACACCGCCAGCAGGGCGAGCGCGCCCAGCGGATTGCCGCCGCTGGGGTAGCCGTGCCAGACGAAGACCCAGCCGAAGTAGTACAGCCCCGAGACCCAGCCCGGCACGCACAGCGCCAGCAGGCGCGCGGTCCATGTCGTGGTGCCGGCGTGCGCCAGGCCCTGTTCGCGCCAGGTGCCGACCAGCAGGGCGCCGCCCATCAGCAGCGTCTGCTGCAGGATCAGCAGCGCCACGGCGGCCACGACGAAGCTGCCGTAGCCCTCGGTGGGGTTGAACAGGGCCTCCATCTGCAGGTTCAGCGGCGAGCGGCTGGCTTCCGCCTGCAGGGCGCTCTGCCCGCCGGCCTGCAGGCGGCGCAGTTCCACGCCGGCCGAGACGGTGCCGAAGGCTTCCGCGAAGCCGTACTGCACCTGCTTGCTGACCAGCGGATAGCCGCCGTGCGCATAGACCGGGATGACCACCTCCTCGGTGCGCACCACGCTGCGCTTGAGGCCGCGGTGCAGTAGCGCATAGCCGTAGATGTCCCCGCGCAGCAGGGCCTGCCGGGCCTGCGCTTCGTCGCCGGTGACCAGCACCACCGCGATGCGCGGGCTGGCGTCGGCGAAACGCGCCATCTGCCGCGCCAGGCTGCTGTTGTCCTGCGCCACCACGGCCACCGGCACGCGCTGCACCACTTCCTGGCCGTAGAACCAGGGGTAGAAGAAGCCGTACAGCACCGGTGCGCCCACCAGCAGCAGGACCACGCCCTTGTCCCGCAGCAGTGCGTTCAGGGTCTGCAGCCAGGCGGCCAGGAAGCCGGAAGGGGGGTCGGCCTGGCGGGCCATTGGGGGCGTTTGCATTTCAGCGTCCGCCCCATTTGTCCGGCCGCGCCAGCGCACGGCGCAGGCCCCAGGCGGCCAGGGCGAGCAGGATCAGGGTGGCCAGGGTCATGCCCGCCACCACCGGCAGGCTCTGGGCGATGGGGGCGCCGGCCTGCAGTTGTTCGATCTGCAGGCGGGCATAGTGGGTGTAGGGCATGGAGACGGCCCAGCCGCGGGCGGAATCCGACATGGCCAGCAGCGGAAAGCCCACGCCGCTGAAGGCGAAGGCCGGCGCTGACAGCAGGCCCGCGCCGGACAGCGCGGTGCGCAGCGACAGCGTGGCGGCGGCGAGCAGGGCGCCGGCAGCCAGGCTGACGGCCACCAGCGCGGCGAGCGCGACGCCCACCCAGGCCAGGCTGCCGGCCACGTGCCAGCCGCGCGCCAGGGTCAGGAACAGCAGGGCGGCGAGGCCGATTGCGCTCATCGACAGCCAGGGCAGGGCCAGCTTGCCGGCCAGCGCGGCCAGCGTCTGGCTCCAGTCGCCGCCGCGCAGCCAGGCGCCCAGGCTGCGGTCGCGCAATTCCCGTCCTACCGACCAGGCCCCCGCGGTCATCGCCAGGATGTGCAGTATCGCCGGGACCAGCGCCGCGGCGAGGAACTGTTCATAGTTGGTGGAAATGTTGAACAGCGCGATCAGATTGGTCTTGATCGGCTCCATGCGCACCTGCAGCACCTGCTGCGGGTCGCCGCGCCGGGCGCGGGCGCGCATTTCGATGCCGGCCGACAGGGTGGCGACGACCTGGCGCACGTCGCGCTGGATCAGGCTGGAGTGGGTGGCCAGTTGCGCGTTGTGCAGCAGCGTGACCTGCCCGGCCTTGCCCTGCTTGACGTCGCGCGTGGTGCTGTGCGGGATGTGCACCACGCCGTAGACCGCCATGGACTGCAGCGCCCATTGCGCCTCGGCGCCGTTGAGTACCGGCTGCGCGACGGACAGGCCGGGCGCGGCGTCCAGCATGCGGGTCAACTCGCGCGACAGGCTGGTGTGGTCTTCGTCCCACACGGCGACGGGCAGGCGCTGGGGCAGCCCGGCGGCGAAGATCCAGCACATCAGCAGCACGGCCAGCGCCGGCACCCAGAAGACCATCGCCAGATCCCAGGGGCGGGCGCGCAGCAGGCGCCATTCGCGCCGCAGGCTGGCCAGCGCCGCCTCAGATGCCATCCCCGACCACCACGCTCATGCCGGGGCGTGCGCCTTCGATGGGTTCGAGCGGACGGGCGCGCACTTCGAAGGTGCGCGCATCGAAGCCCTGTCCGGCCCGGGTGGCGCGCCAGGTGGCGAAGTCCGGCAGCACGCCGAGGTAATACACTTCGAAGGTGGCCTCGTGCCGCTCCAGGGCCGGCAGGCGTCCGGTGAAGCGGCTGCCCTTGGCGAAACGGCCCAGATGCTCCTCGCGCACGTGCAGCACCACCCACTGGTCGTTCAGATCCACCACGGTGACCACCGCCACGCCCTGGGGCGAGAGCTCGCCGACCCGGGCCAGCACCTGCGCCACTTCGCCGCCCACGGGGCTGCGCAGGCGGGTTTCGACACGTGCGGCCTCCACCTCGGCGATCACCCCCTCGACCTGGCGGGCCTGGGCCTCGGCGGCGGCGCGGTCTTCCTCGCGCGCGCCGGCCAGCGCCAGTTCGTACTGCGCCCTGGCCGCAGCAGCCTGGTCGCGCGCCGCGCGGTGGTTGGCGCGCGCCTCGTCGCGTTTCTGCTCGGCCACCAGCCCTTGGGCGAACAGGTTGTCGACGCGCCGGTAGGAAATTTCGGCCAGTTCGGCGGCGGTTTGCGCGCGCTGCCAGTTCAGCCGCGCCATCTGGATTTCCTCCGGGCGGGCGCCCTTGTTGGCCTTGTCGGCCACTGCCTGCGCGGCGGCCTGCGCCGCCTGGGCCTGGGCCAGTTTGGCTTCGACTTCGGGGCTGTCCATTTCGACCAGCAGGTCGCCGGCCCGGATCTGCTGGCCTTCTTCCACCAGCACCTGGGCGATACGGGCGGTGACCTTGGGCGCGACGTCGGTTTCGCGCGCTTCCATCTGGCCCTGGAAATAGGCTGGCGCGGGCTGCGCGGCGCGCCAGAAGCCCCAGGCGACGAAGACCAGGATGCCCAGCGCCGCGAGGGCCGTGACGATGGGGACGGTGCGGGATCGGTTGCTGCTCATGGGCGGGTTCAGAGTGGATTCAGGGTGCGCGGGGGGAGATCAGGATGTCGGCCTGCGCCAGGTACTGGGGGAACTGCTCGGACTGGCCGGTGCTTTCTAGCAGGGCGGCCAGCGCCTGCACGTATTGATTGGCCGTGGCGGCACGTTGGGTCTGGACCCTGGCCAGATCGAGCTGGGCATCGATCAGTTCCAGCGTGGTGCTGGTGCCTTCGCGCAGGCCGGCCGTGCGCAGGCGCAGCACTTCACGCGCCAGATCTTCCCGGGTCTGCTGCGCCAGGTACTGGCCGCGGGCGTGTTCCACGTCCAGCCAGTTCTTCTCGACCAGCAGGGCGATGTCGCTGAGCGCCTGGTCGTGGCTGCGTTCGGCCTGCGCGACCTTGTGCAGCGAGGCACGGGCCAGGGTATTGCGGTCGATGCTGTCCCACAGCGACCAGCGTACGGCGACGCCCGCCACCCAGTTGGGCTTGCCGACCGTGTTCACTTCGTGCGAACCGAAGGCCAGCACCTGCGGCCTGCGCAGGGCCTCCTGGGCCTCGTGCAGGAATTCGGCCTGGCGCTTCTTGGCCTGCACCTTGTCCAGCCCCGGGTGCTGGCGCTGCGCGGCCTCGATGAACTGCGCCAGCGGTGGCAGCGGCCGGCTGTGTACGAACAGCGGCGAGGCCGGTTGCACGCCGTCGTGGGCCTTCAGGCTGCGGGCCAGTGCGGTGGCGGCCAGTTCGGCGGCGTCGCGTGCCTGGCGGGCCTGATGCCGCGCGTCGGCCAGCGCCGCCTGCGCCTGCAGCCGCTCCACCTGGGAAATCATGCCCGCGTCGAGCAGGCCCTGCGCGGCGGCATCGTGTTCGCGCACCGCGTCCAGCGCGCGCTCGTGCAATTGCGCGGCGCGCTCGGCCAGTTGCGCACCGAAGTAGCGCTGCACCAGCAGCGAGGCCAGCGCGTGCCGATTGCCGGCGGCGTCGGCCAGCGCCTCGTCGGTCAGCGCGTCGAGTTCGCCGCGCACCGCGTCGGAAAAGCCGCCCACGTAGAGCGGCCAGACGACCGACAGGCTGGCCGTGGCATTTTCGTCCTTGCGCTGCAGGTTGTACGAGTTGGGCAGGCTGGGCAACTGCCCGACCGCACCGCCGACCTGCGTCGGCAACTGGCCCACCGCGCCTCCCAAGGCCCGGCGCGCCGGGTCCAGGTCCAGATCGACGTTGGTCGAATAGGCATAGCCCAGCCCGGTGAACGCCACCGAGGGGCCGCCCAGCCTTTGCATGCCCTCGCGGCGCAGGCGGGCGCTTTCGATCGCTTCGTTGGCCGCCGCCAACTGGTCGGAGCGGGCGTAGAGCCAGTCGCGCGCCTGTTCGAAGGTGACCGGTGTGGGGGGGATGGGGGCCGGTGCGCGTGCAGCGTCTGTTGCGGCGGGCGCGGTGTAAGGCGGGGCCGCTTCGGCGGCCTCGTGCGCCCAGGCGGTAGGGGCGCATGCGCTGGCGGCCAGCGCCCACACCAGCGCCCGGTACCGCATATGGGCGCCCGCGCGGTGCGGCGCGGCCGCCGCATTCGCCCTGCTGCTCACCGGGGCATGCATCCTGCGCCCTTCAAGCGTTGATTCACGATTTCTCACGGCTCCAGACCACTTCGGTTCGATGCATGCATGCGCCGGACCGGCACTCCCGCGCCGGGCTGTCACACGTTTACGACAGCAGCATGGCGGTGTGGCCCGGGACCGTCAACAATACCCCGGGATCATGCGGGCCGCGGGAAGGTCCTGCGGGCGCCGGTGGACCGGATGGGACGGTGCGCCGGCCGGGGCGGTAGAATCCCGGTTTTTGCCGAGCCGCCAAGATGCAGCGCAACTGGAAACCCAACGTCACCGTGGCCGCGGTCATCGAACGCGATGGCCGCTTCCTGCTGGTGGAGGAGGAGACTGCGGAGGGGCTGCGCTTCAACCAGCCCGCAGGCCATCTGGAGGAGGGCGAATCGCTGCTCGCCGCCAGCGTGCGCGAAACGCTGGAGGAAACCGCCCACCACTTCATGCCGGACTGTCTGGTCGGGGTCTACCAATGGCCGCGCCCGCAGGGCGATCTGACCTACCTGCGCTTTGCCTTCGGCGGCCGGGTGGCGGGCGAGGAAAGCGGCCGTACGCTGGATGCCGGGATCGTGCGCGCGGTGTGGCTCACCCCGGAAGAAATGCAGGCCTGCGCCGACCGCCACCGCAGCCCGCTGGTGATGCAGTGCGTGGACGACTGGCTGGCGGGACGCCGCCATGCGCTGGACCTCATCCGCCACTACGACGCGGCATGAAGCGGGCGATACCGATTTTCGCGCTGGCGGTGCTGGGCAGCGCCCAGGCCGCGCCGGTGGTCGAGGTCTGCTACAACTATGGCTGTGTGCAGCGTGCCGAGGTGCGCTTCGCCCCGGCGCGGCTCGAGGCGCTGGTGGACGGCCTGCGCGCGGCAGAGCGTGCGGAGGAAGAGCGCGCCGCGCTGGCCGTGGTGCTCGGCGGCCTGTATCGCCTGGCCGGCGAGCAGACCCCGGTGGGGGCGGATCGCGCCGGCAACCTGCTGGACGCCGGCGTGGAGGGACGCATGGACTGCATCGACCATTCCACCTCCACCACCGCATTGCTGCGCATGCTGGAGACGCGGGGCAGCCTGCGCTTTCACCGGGTGCTGGAGCCTGCCCGCCGCACCCGCTTCATCCTGCAGCACTTCTCCGCGGTGATCGAGGAGATCGAGCCCGTCGCGCCCCTTGCGGAGCCGGTCGCGGTGCCCGACCATGTCGGCCTGCTGCTGGCGGCTTGCGATTGTGCCGAAGTGCTCGACGACATCCCGCGCCCGCCTGCGCCGCCGCCCGGCAACCCCGGCGCGCGCTTCGTGGTGGACAGCTGGTTCGTCGACAACGGCGAACCGGCCGTGGTGCTGCCGCTGCAGGACTGGTTGAATGGAGAAGGACCGAATGTCCAGTGAATCTGTGAAGCCTGCCGCCGATGGGCAGGGCATGAAGGTGGTCGTCGGCATGTCCGGCGGCGTCGATTCGTCCGTGACCGCATTGCTGCTCAAGCAGCAGGGCTACCAGGTCACCGGCCTGTTCATGAAGAACTGGGAGGACGATGACGATTCCGAATACTGTTCCACCCGGCAGGATCTGGTGGACGTCGCCTCGGTGTGCGACGTCATCGGCATCGACCTGGAAGTGGTGAATTTCAGCAAGGAATACAAGGAGCGCGTGTTCGCCGACTTCCTGCGCGAATACGAGGCCGGTCGCACGCCCAACCCGGACGTGCTGTGCAATTCCGAGATCAAGTTCCGCTGCTTCCTCGACCATGCCATGCAACTGGGCGCGGAGCGCATCGCCACCGGACACTACGCCCAGGTGCGTAAATGGACCAACGACGGGCGCAGCGAATATCAACTGCTGAAGGCCGAGGACGGCACCAAGGACCAGAGCTACTTCCTCTACCGGCTCAACCAGGAACAGCTGTCCCGCACGCTGTTCCCGCTCGGCGCGCTGTACAAGCGCGAGGTGCGCGCGATCGCCGAACGGGCCGGCCTGCACGTCGCTGCCAAGAAGGATTCCACCGGTATCTGCTTCATCGGCGAGCGTCCCTTCCGCGAATTCCTGATGCGCTATCTGCCCACCCAGCCGGGCGAGATCCGCGCGCTCGACGACGGCCGTGTGCTCGGCGAACACCAGGGGCTGATGTACCACACCATCGGCCAGCGCAAGGGCCTGCTGATCGGCGGCATCAAGGGCAACCAGGACGAAGCCGGCGAGCACGAGGCCTGGTACGTGGCGAAGAAGGACGTGAAGGCCAACGTGCTCTACGTGGTGCAGGGGCACGACCACCCCGCGCTGCGCCGCGAGCGCCTGGAGGCGGCCGACCTCAACTGGGTCGCCGGGCGCACGCCGCGTACCCACTGGGTGTATACCGCCAAGCCGCGCTACCGCACGCCGGACATGCCCTGCCAGATCGAGCGCGTCGACGCCGAACGCGCGGAGATCGTCTTCGCCGAGCCGCAGTGGGCGCTGACCCCCGGGCAGAGTGTGGCGGTGTACGAATCCCGGGTCTGTCTGGGCGGCGGCATCATCGTCTGAGCCCGCCGCGCCGTGCGCCTCAGTCCTGCGGCTTGTCGTCCTCGGCGGCCGTTTCGGCGGCGTGCTGGCCGAGCAGCCTGGCGACCAGCGGATTGACCTTGGCGGCGGCCTGCCCGCCGCCGGAGGCCGCGCCGAAGCGCGAAGGCGACGGGGCGCCTTTCATGCGGTTGTTGATCTTCAGGCCCTTGAGCTTTTCGAGGTCGGTGCGTTTCATCGGCGCGGTGGATCGTTCAGGGTAGCGGCAGCGCGGCGGGCGTGCCGTGGAGATGGTCGCGGCACAGGGCGCCGAAGGCCTCGCAGCGCGCGATGAACTCGCGCGTGCTCTTGGGCATCGGCACCCGCGCGCGGGTGATGTAGGTGACCAGGTCGCGGCCTTCGCACAGCAGCCGCTGTCCTTCACTGGCGAACTGCAGGGCTTCCTTCGGCGAGGTCGGGGTGATGCGCGGCGCACAGGCACCGAGGGTTTCGGAAGCGACCACGAAATCCGCCCAGACCGCGAAGATGGCGTGGTCGGTGCGCAGCGTCTCGCACTTGATCTTGGCCGCCGTGGCGAAGTGGCGGATGTGTTCCGCGATGTCGTCGAACAAGGGGCAGCCGCTGAACACCGAGATCATCACCGCGGCGATGCGGTCGATGTCGCGCAGGGTCTGGGCGATCTTGATGTAGCGGCTCTCGTAGAAGGACTCGACCGGAATCGAGAACGCGCGGAACGGTTCGCCCCACAGTTCGTCGATGCCTTCGTCGCCGCTGCGGTGCAGCACCAGTTTGCCCAGGGTGAGTGCTTCCTGCAGGCAGTCGCCGCATTCGCGCATCAGGGCGTTGTCCTGGTCGATCTCCACGCCCTGTTCCTGCAGTTCGACCAGCTTGGTGAAGATGTCGGTGGCGCGGTTGAACAAGGCGCCGGCCAGCATCGCGCCCATGACGCGCTTGCGCGCCGGGTCGACTTCGCTTTCGAAGGCCGCGCGGGCTTCGCCCACGCGCCGGCCGGGAATGTTGATGCCGTGCTCGACGTGGTTGAACAGCCGGCGCGTGAGCGCGCCGATCAAGGCTTTCTTGGCCTGCAGGGTGTCGGCCGGGGGGTCGTAGGTCTTGATCCAGTAGCCGTCGTAATACACGCGCTGAACCCCGTCGATGTCGCGGACGGTGCCATTGGCGATGGGCGTTTCCATTGCTGAGAGCGTCTTCCTTGCCTTCATGTTGGGCAAGTGTAGGCTAATAAAGCCCCGTTTGTGCAGTGCAATGTCGAGCCCGTGGGGCCGGGGTGCGTGCCCGACGCCGACGTAGACCAGCGGATGGGGGTGGAAGTGCCCGTGGCCGGGGCGTGTTCAGGCGAAATCGGCGGGGATCACCGCGCGCAGCACGGTCTGCGTTTCACCATCGCGCACGCGATTGGTGAACCACCACAGCGCGCCTTTCTTGATGGTCCAGTCGGCCTCGGTGCCGGCCAGCAGCAGGGAGGCCAGGTGGCCGAGCGCGGGCTGATGGCCGACCACCAGCACCGAACCGCCGGCATCGGGCCAGCCGGTGGCGGCGAGCAGGTCGGCGACGTTGCCGTCCGGGCCCAGTCCGTTGGCCACTTCGAAGTTGTCGGTGAAGGCCTTCGCGGTCTGCCGCGTGCGCACGGCGGGGCTGCTCAGCACGCGCAGGCGTTTCGGTTGGTGCGCGTGCAGCCATTGCGCCACCGCGCGGGCCTGTTTGCGGCCGCGCTCGGTCAGTTCGCGGGCGAGATCGGGCATGCCTTCGATGGCTTCGGCGTGACGCCACAACAACAGATCCATGCATTCCTCCGTTTGGCAGGGCGCATAGTCTGGGCGCGCGATATTACATGGCGATGAAGCGCCCGCAGCCACTCAGGTCCGCCAGGGCGCGCGGCCCCACAGCAGCGGGCGGACTTCCTGCAACGTGCGCCGGCGCAGGCGGGCATAGCGCGGGCCGTGCCAGCCGGCCACGAAGGCGGTGGCCGGGCGCAG
Organism: Pseudothauera nasutitermitis; assembly: GCF_004801295.1. Lineage (GTDB taxonomy): Bacteria > Pseudomonadota > Gammaproteobacteria > Burkholderiales > Rhodocyclaceae > Pseudothauera > Pseudothauera nasutitermitis. Next base: position 26,937 of record NZ_SSOC01000007.1, on the reverse strand, counting down.
GCTTTCGTCTTCCTCCGCCCAGTTGTCCAGGCGGCCGCGCGCCACGTCTACGTCGTTGAGGAAGCCCAGGGTGTCCTGCGCGCGCACCAGCGTGTCCAGGTAGCGCGCGGTGGATTTGGCGGGCAGCAGCGGGGCGAAGAATTCGACGCCGTAGCGCAGTTGCTTGAGGGCGATGCGCAGGGCGTGCAGGCGTGCCGGGATGAGGCTGTCGGAAGCTTCGAAGCGGCGCCGCGCACGCTTGCGCAGGCGGCTCAGGCGCAGGCGGGAGAAGGTGACCAGATCGGCGGAATCGATCAGCGGATTGGTCGGCAGGCAGTGCAGCGCCAGGGTGAATTCGAGCATCAGCCGTCCCTGACCGGCGGCGTCCAGGCCGCGCACGGCGGCCTGGCGGGCTTCGGCGCGCGCGGCGCGCGCCACTTCCAGCAGGCGGGGCAGGGCGTCGCCCTCGGTGAGCCAGTCGGGCACCAGCGGGTCGAGCAGTTCGGTGTTCAGCACGTCGAGGTCGCGTGCGCTGCCGAAGCGCTCGGCGGTTTCGCGCAGGCGCTCGCCCCAGGTGTCGGTGAAGCCGGCCGGCAGGGCCGGTTCGAACAGGCGCAGCAAGGAGCGCAGGCGGCGGGTGGCGATGCGCAGCTGGTGGATGAACTCGGGGGCGTCGTCGTTGTGCCCGGCCGCGCCGTGGGTATTGGCCTGCCATTGGCGCAGGGCGGAGAAGGCCAGCGTGCGGAAGGCTTCCACCGGGTCCATGCGCGCGTTGATCGTTGAGGCTTCCGCGCGTGCCGGGCGGGCATGCTGGTCGAGGAACAGGCGGTATCCGCGCTCGGCCTTGGACATGTCGTTGGGCATCAGCGGCACGCCGCGCGCCAGTTCGCAGGCCAGTTCGAGCAGGTCGGTGGCGCGGCCGGACTGCAGTTCGAGTTCCAGTTCGCAGATCGGCGCGCGGCGATCGCCGGCGATGACTTCGCCGCGATCGATCATCAGCAGGATTTCGGCGCCGTTGGCGGCACGGTGCAGGCGGGTCTCGCGGCGGAAACGGGTGTTGAACACCGGCACCAGGGTGGCAGCGTGGCGGGCGAGCAGCTTGGCGGTGGCGGGGTCGTCGACCTGGGAGAAATCGAAGGCGTCGCGGTAGGGCTGTTCCCACTCGGGCCGGCTGGACAGGCCGCCGGCCGACTGTGCGGCGCATTTGACGGTCTGCAGCAGGACCCGCCCACGGCGGCGGATGCGCACGGCGACCTTGCGCGCCTTGAGGGCGAGGTCGGCGGTGTCGTGGTAGGTGTTGTCCAGGGTGACCGCGTTGCCGAGCTTCTCGGCACCGGCGACCAGGGGGTGGCGGCGCAGGGCCGCGAGGGCCCTGGGCGGCAGACTCAGCTTGAGTTCAATTTCCTCGCTCATGCAGCCGATTCTAGCCGTCCGCTGCCCGCGCGTCATGCTCGGAAATATTACATGTCACATTACAGCGGGCAATGCTCCGGGCATTCAGCCGAAAGCGGCCTCCTGGCTGGCTTGCTGACCCTGGTTGTCGGTCCAGCTGACCTTGACGCGGTCGCCGGCCTTGGCGCTGTCGAGATAGAAGGCGAACAGCGGGTTGGGCGACACGGCGGGGCCGAGCTGGCCGCGCACGATCACCTTGCCGTTGTGCTCGACGAGCAGATCGCGGATGTAGTGGGCGGGGATCAGATCGCCGGAGGGACCACGGCGCAGGCCGGATTCCATCGGGTGGGGCATCAGTACGCGGATCTCGCCGGCGCCGTTGCGCACCATGGCGCGGATGCGGATTTCGTTGCTCATCAGTGGTTTCCTCCTCAGACGCCGCAGCCGCCGATGGTGACCTGGACCGGGCGCGAGACGAGATACTTGGCGTCGCCGGCTTCCGCCAGCACGCGCACCGTGGAACTGCGGTTGAGCTTGACGCGCCCGTGGAAGCGCGCCTGCACGCCGGGGGAGAACTCCAGCTGCATGGCCAGCGGCTGCGGGTTGTCATCCACCAGCACGGAGATGCGCCGGGTGTCGGGCAGCTTGCTGGTGATGTCGAGCGGCACGCTGGCGCCGTTCTCGGCGACGTCCGGCGCTTCGAGGAGCAGGTCGGCGCTGCTGCGGGTTTCGCTGGCGCCGAGTGCCTGCAGGGCGGCGGCCAGGGTCTTGGCCTCGAACGGCGGGCGCGCGGCAAGGCCGGCGGCCCGCGCGGCGAGCGGCAGGCCGCCGGCCAGCAGGGCGCCGAGGGCGGCGCAGTGGTGGAGGAAACGTCGTCGGTTCATGGGATTCCGGTTCGGGTTGATGACGGTATTGTCCGGGGTTCGGTCCCGGGCCGGAAGGGCCCGGGGGTGTTGTCCTTTGAATCCTTGGTTATATCGGCGCGCGCTTGGTTCAATCGGTGCCGAATACCTGGGCCCAGAGCGTGCGCACGGGCGCGCGGGCGGCCTCGGCTTCGTCGGGATCGACGCGCGAGGGCTGGTCGTTGAGGCGCTGGCGGTGCTGCAGGCGGCGGAACAGACGGTAGCTGTCGCCGCAGGCGGCGGCCAGGCCGGCGGGAATCAGCCCGAGTTCCGCGGCGATGCGCAGCAGGGCGATGTTGCCGAGGTTGCCGGTGAGGCGCGGGTGCGCGTGGGCGTGGCCGAGCACGAGGTACTGCACGAGGAATTCCACGTCGATCAGACCGCCCTCGTCATGCTTGAGGTCGAACAGCTCGCTCTTGCCGGCGTGCGCGTCGCGCATCTTCCTGCGCATGGCGAGCACTTCGCGGCGCAGTTCGGCGAGGTCACGCGGCAGGCGCAGGACTTCCTCGCGGATGCGCTCGAAGGCCGCGCCGAGCGCCGGGTCGCCGGCGGAGAAGCGCGCGCGGGTGAGGGCCTGGTGCTCCCACACCCAGGCGGATTCGAGCTGGTACTTGCGGAAGGCCTCGAGCGAGCAGGCGATCAGCCCGGCGTCGCCGTTGGGGCGCAGGCGCAGGTCGGTTTCGAACAGGATGCCGGCGGCGGTCTGGCTGGACAGCCAGCTGTTGGTGCGCTGGGCGAGGCGCGAGTACACCTCGGCGGCTTCCGGCGCATCGTCGTCGTAGAGGTAGACGATGTCGAGGTCGGAGGCGTAGCCCAGTTCCTTGCCGCCCAGCTTGCCGTAGCTGATCACCGCGAAGCGCGGGTCGTCGCGGTGGCGGATCTTGATCTTGCGCCAGACCACCGGCAGGGTCAGGGCGAGCAGGGTGTCGGCCAGCTCGGAGAGGTGGTCGGCGAGCTTTTCCACGGTGAGCAGGCCGGCGATGTCCTGAGTGAGCAGCTGGAACACGCGGGCGTGGTGCTGTTCGCGCATCAGGTCCATCTGGCGCTCCATGTCCGGTTCGACGGCGTCGAGCTGTTCGGCCAACTGCGCGCGGAAGGCAGCGAAGTCCGGGGCGGTTTCCAGATTGCGGTCGTCGAGCAGTTCGTCGAGCAGGATGGGGTGGCGGGTGAGGAACTGCGCGGCCCAGCGCGAGGCACCCATCAGGTCGGCGACCCGCCGCAGGGCCTGGGGATACTGCTGCAGCAGGGCCAGGTAGGCGCCGCGCCGGCTGATCGCTTCCATCAGGTCCAGGCAGCGCGCCAGGGTTTCGTCCGGGCCCTTGCAGCGCGCGGCGGTTTCCACCACGCGTGGCATCAGCGCGTCGAGCCTGCTGCGGATGTGGTCGGGCAGCTGGCGGTAGCGCGGGCCGGCGTGGATGGCGGCGAGGCGCTCGGCGGCGGCGCGCGGGTGGCGGTAGCCCAGTTCGGCGAGATCCGGGGTGCAGCGTTCGGCGTCGCCGGCGCAGGCCCACACGTCGTCCAGGCGGTGGCCTTCCTCGCTGGGGTCGCCGAACACTTCGTCGAAGTGCCGGCCGACCACGGCGCGGTGGCCGTCCAGTTCGGCGAGCAGCGCGTCCCAGTCGGCGTGGCCCATGGACCGGGCGATCAGCGCGCGGTCTTCGGGGTTTTCCGGCAGGTCGTGGGTCTGCGCGTCGTCGAGGTATTGCAGGCGGTGCTCCAGGCGGCGCAGGAAGACATAGGCCGCGGTCAACGCCTCGACCGAGGCGGGCGCCAGCAGGCCGCGTTCGGCCAGGCCGGCGAGCACCCGCAGGGTGGGGCGCACCTGCAGGCCGCTGTCGCGTCCGCCGCGGATCAACTGGAACACCTGGGCGATGAATTCGATCTCGCGGATGCCGCCCGGCCCCAGCTTGATGTTGTGCGCGCGGTCGCGCCGTGCCACCTCGCGGCGGATCTGCGCGTGCAGGTCGCGCATGGCGTTGATCGCGCCGAAATCCAGGTACTTGCGGAACACGAAGGGGCGGGCGATGTTCTCCAGTTCGCGCCAGCGTTCGCCGTTGAGCACGCGCGCCTTGATCCAGGCGTAGCGTTCCCACTCGCGGCCCTGGGTGATGAAGTAGTTCTCCAGCATGTCGAAGCTGGCCACCAGCGGGCCGGAATCGCCGTTGGGGCGCAGGCGCATGTCCACGCGGAACACCTGGCCGTGCTCGGTGACCTCGGCGAGCGCCTGGATGAGCTGCTTGCCGAGCCTCTCGAAGAACTCGAAGTTGCTGATGACCTTTTCGCCGCCGGTGTCGCCGTCTTCCGGGTAGACGAAGATCAGGTCGATGTCGGAGGACACGTTGAGTTCGCGCCCGCCCAGCTTGCCCATGCCGATCACCAGCAGTTCCTGCTCCCAGCCGGTGGGTGACAGCGGCAGGCCGTAGCGCCGCACCAGGTTCTCGCGCAGCACGTCGTGCGCGCTGCGCACGGCGACCTCGGCCAGCACCGTCATGCTTTCGGTGACTTCGGCGAGATCCGCGCGGCCGTTCAGGTCGCGCGTCATGATGTGGCAGATCACCCAGGTGCGCAGGTCGCGCAGTGCGGCCTTGAGGGTGTCCGCGCCGGGTTCGCGTTCGTCCAGGAAGGCCTGCATGGCGGCAGCGTCCGCCGGACGATCCAGCGTGGCGGCCAGGCGTTCGCCGAGCCACGGGCGGCAGGCCAGCATGCGGCGCAGGAAGCGCGACAGCGTGGCGGCTTCGCGGAGGTCGTCGGGCAGGTCGGAAAGCTCGCTGGACATGGGTGGCGGGTGCTCCAAGATTGTTAGAATCCGTCGCCCGTTGCATTTTGAGATTGCCGGCGCACAGCGGACGCGACGATGATTGTAGCCAAGCTGGCCGGGCCCGGGCCCTGCCACGGCCTTTCGCCCGGTTTGTCCGCCCTGCCATCCATCTCTTTCCGCCATCGATGAGCGATTCGCCCGTACCGCCTCCGACCGCCGCGCCGGCCGCCTCGCCCGTGCGCGATGCGCGGAGGCTCGGGCGCTTCGCGCTGCGTCTGGCGGTGCTGCTGTATTTCATCGCCGGCGGGCTGTTCCTGTTCGTGCGCGAGGTCGCCGTGCCCCGCGTGGCGGAGTACCGGCCGCGCATCGAGGCGGCGCTGGGCGCGGCCATCGGCCTGCCGGTGCGCATCGATGAACTGAGCGCGGACTGGTCCGGGCTGCGCCCGCGCCTGCACATCGGCGGGCTGCAGATCAGCGAGGCGGACGGCAGCGCCGCGCTGCGCTTCGAACGCGTGGATGCGGTGCTGGCCTGGTCTTCGCTGCTGCGTCTGGGGCCGTATTTCCACCGTCTCGAACTGTTCTCCCCCGAACTGGCGATCCGCCGCGACGCGCAGGGGCGCTTCTTCGTCGCCGGCCTGGAGGTCGACCCGGGGGCCGGCGACAGCGACGGCGGCGCGCTCGACTGGCTGCTGGCACAGCGTGAAATCCTCATCCGCGACGCCGTGCTGGGGTGGACCGACGAGTTGCGCGGCGCGCCCGAACTGCGCCTGGAACGGGTGTCCTTCCGCCTCGAACGGCGCGTCGGGCGCCACCGCTTCGGCCTCACCGCCGAGCCGCCCGCCGGCCTGGCCTCGCGCCTGGATCTGCGCGGCCGCCTGGCGGCCGCGGGCGGCGAGGATCCGGCGGACTGGCGGGGCGAGCTGTACCTGGCCCTCGACCACGCCGAACTGGGCGCCTGGCGCCCGTGGCTGGATTATCCGGTGGAGCTCTCCGGCAGCGGCGGGGTGCGCGCCTGGATCGGCCTGGAGGGCGCGGAGCGCAACAGCCTGGCGGTGAATCTGGCGCTCGACGGGGTGAGCACGCGCCTGGCGCCCGAACTGCCGGTACTCGATCTGGCCAGCCTGCGCGGCCGTCTGGATGTCCGCCGGGGCCTGGGCACGCTGGCGTTGCAGGCACGCGAACTGGGCCTGCAGACCGGCGACGGCGTGGCGCTCGCGCCGGTCGATCTCGATCTGACGCTGCGCGACGCCGGCGCGGCGGACGGCGAGGGCGGGGAGTTCCAGGCCAGCCAGCTCGATTTCGCCGCGCTGGCGCGCCTGGCGGCGCATCTGCCGCTCGACGACAGTACCCGCGCGCGGCTGGCCGCCTTCGACCCGCGCGGCATGGCGAACGGGGTGCACGTGGGCTGGCAGGGAGATGTGGCGGCGCCAGAGCGCTGGAGCCTGCGAGGCCGTTTCGACGGCATCGGGCTGGCGGCGCAGGGCGTGCTGCCCGGTCTGGGCGGCCTGTCCGGCGAGGTGGATGGCGACGAGCGCGGCGGGCGCTACCGCATCGCCGGCAGCGATGCCTGGCTCGATCTGCCCAAGGTGTTTCCCGAACCGCGCCTGAGTTTTTCCATGTTGCGCGCGGAAGGCGGCTGGACGCGGCGCAACGGGCGATTCACACTGGAACTGGATTCCGCCGTGTTCGAGAATCCGGATGCGGCCGGCAGCGCCTCCGGGCGCTACTGGCCGGCGGCCGGCGGGCCGGGGGAGATCGACCTGAACGCGCGTCTGACGCGCGCCGACGGCCCGGCGGTGTGGCGCTACATGCCGCTGGTGGTCAACCAGGACACGCGCACCTGGCTGCGCCACGGCATCGTCGGCGGCAGCGCGCCGGAAGCGCGCCTGCGCCTGCATGGCGATCTGGCCAGGTTTCCGTTCCGCGACGGGGTGGGTGGGCAGTTCCTGGTGACCGCCAAGGTGGCCGGCGCGCGCCTGGACTATGCCGAGGGCTGGCCGTCCATCGAGGGCATCGACGGCGAACTGCGCTTCGAAGGCGCCTCGATGCGCATCACCGCCGAGCGCGGCAGCATCTACGGCGTGCACCTATCCGGGGTGAGCGCCGATCTGCCCGATCTGGAAGCCCATGGCGAGGAGACCATGACCATCCGCGGGCACGCGGCGGGTCCCACCGCCGATTTCCTGCGCTTCGTCGCCAACAGCCCGGTGGCCGGGCGCATCGACCGGTTCACCGACGCCATGCGCGCCGAGGGCAACGGCGATCTCGACCTGACCCTGGTGATGCCGCTGCGCAAGGCCATCAACACCACGGTAGCAGGCAGCTTCCGCTTCGCCGACAACCGCCTTTGGGTGGTGGACGGCCTGCCCCCGCTGGAATCCGCCAGCGGGCAGCTGCGCTTCACCGGCGATACCCTGGCCATTCCCGAGGCGCGCGCGCGCCTGCTCGGCGAACCGCTGACCCTCAGCGCGCGCACCGGCGCCGACGGCGTGGTCGGGTTCTCCGCCAGCGGTATGCTGAATGCCGCCGCGCTGCGCCAGGAACTGGGCTGGCCGGTGCTGGAGCACGTGTCCGGCGTCACCCCCTGGCAGACCGACATCCAGTTGCGCAAGGACGGTACGCGGGTGCATGTGCAGTCCGAACTGGTCGGGCTGTCCGCCAGTCTGCCCGCACCGCTGAACAAATCCGCGACGGAGCGCTGGCCGCTCCAGGTGGAGGTCGACTCGCTGGCCGGCGGCCAGCGCCAGCGCGTCACCGCCTCGCTGGGCGAGCGCCTCGCGCTGATGCTGGAACGCCAGTCCACGCCGCTGGGCTGGGCGGTCGAGCGTGGCGGGCTGGGGGTGTTCCGCCCGGCGCGTCCGGTGGCTGGCGGGGTGCAGGTGGATGCGCGCCTGGACGAACTGGATGTCGATGCCTGGCGCCGCGCATTGGGCGAAGGGGAGTCGGCGGGGGGCGGCTTGCCGCTGGCCGGCGTGAATCTGAGCACGGGGCGCCTGTTGGCCTTTGGCCGGACCCTGCATGATCTGGAACTGCGCGCCAGCGCGCACGCAGCCGACTGGCAGGGCACGCTGGAAAGCCGCGAGGCCGCCGGGCAGTTCGATTGGCTGGGCGCCGGGGCCGGCGCCCTGCGTGCCCGGCTCGCGCGTCTGCATCTGAGCCCGGCCGAGGCGGAAGCGTCGGCGCGGGTGGAGGATGCCTCCGCCGCCGAGGAAGGCCCCCGCCGCCTGCCGGCGGTCGATCTGCTGGTCGATGCGTTCACCTTTGGCGAACGGGATTTCGGCGAGCTGGAAGTCAAGGCGGTCAACCGCAGTGGAGAGTGGTTGCTGGAAACGCTCGGCGTGCGCAATGCCGACGGACGTCTGAGCGGCCAGGGCGCCTGGCGTCCGGGGCTGCGTCCGGTCACCCGGATGGATTTCAACCTGGAAGCGGACAACGTCGGTCGCCTGCTGCGCCGCCTGGGCTATCCCGACGCGGTGCGCGACGGCCGCGCGCGGCTCGAAGGCAAGCTCGACTGGCGCGGCCATCCGCTCACGGTGGATTACCCCTCGCTGTCCGGCGAGATGAAATTGGAGGCGGAAAGCGGCCAGTTCAACAAGCTCGAGCCGGGCGTCGGCCGCCTGCTCGGCGTGCTCAGCCTGCAATCGCTGCCGCGCCGCATCAACCTGGATTTCCGCGACGTATTCTCTGAAGGATTCGCCTTCGACCGGGTTTCGGGTAGCATCGCCGTGGATGCGGGCGTGATGCGTACCGAAGACCTGCTGATCCGCGGGCCGGCGGCGCGCATCGCCCTGCGCGGCAGCGTCGATCTGCAGGCTGAGAGTCAGGATCTGCGGGTCACCGTGCAGCCCACGCTGAGCGAATCGATCGCCATCGGCGCGGCGGCGGGGCTGATCAACCCGGTGGCCGGGGTGGTGACCTACATCGCCCAGAAGGCGCTCAGCGATCCGATCGAGAAGCTGCTGGCCTTCGATTACGCGGTCAGCGGCCCGTGGAGCGAGCCGAAGGTCGAGAAACTCACCGGACGCGAGGCGCGCGCAACAACCCCCATCGAATGACTTCAAGGAAACCTCCCCGCCGATGACCTCACCGATTTCCGCCCCGGTGCGCATTGCCGCCGTGCAGACCGTCTCCGGCCCGGACGTGGCGGAAAACCTGCGCATCGCCGGCGAACTGATCGCCGAGGCCGCCACCCAGGGCGCGCGCCTGGTCGCGCTGCCCGAATACTTTCCGCTGATCTCTCCCGACGAAACCGCCAAGGTGCGCATCCGCGAGCGCGATGGCGAAGGGCCGCTGCAGGACTTCCTGCGCGCGTGCGCGCGGCGCCACGGCATCTGCCTGGTGGGCGGCACCATTCCGCTGGTGGCGGACGACGACGGTAAGGTGCGCAATGCCACGCTGGTGTATGACGAGCGCGGCGAGCGCATCGCGCGCTACGACAAGATCCACCTGTTCGGCTTCCGCAAGGGCGAGGAGCGCTACGACGAAGCCGCCACCATCGAGCGCGGCGGCGACGTGGTGGTGTTCGACTCGCCCGCCGGGCGCACTGGCCTGTCGGTGTGCTACGACCTGCGCTTCCCCGAGCTTTTCCGCGCCATGGGCGAGGTGGATCTGATCGTCCTGCCCGCCGCGTTCACCCACACCACCGGCCGCGCGCACTGGGAAGTGCTGCTGTGTGCGCGCGCCATCGAAAACCAGTGCTACGTGCTGGCCCCCGCGCAGGGCGGCCGCCACCCCGGCGGCCGGGTGACCTGGGGGCACAGTCTGATCGCCGACCCCTGGGGCGAGGTGCTGGCCTGCCGCGCAGAGGGCCCCGGCGTGGTGGTGGCCGAACTCGATCCCGAACGCATCGCCGCGGTGCGCGAAAGCCTGCCCGCGCTGCGCCACCGCCGCCTGTGAGGCGCCGTCTCGATTGACCCTTTCCGCCCGCGCGGGGTCCAACCCGCCGGACACCCGACAGGATTTTTCATGAGCAAGACCCAGAATGCGCTGAAAGTCGCCGACCGTTATCTGCTGAAGCCCTATGAGCTGGATTCCGCCAGTCTGGAGAAGGTCTTCCGCAAGCTGATGCGCCACGACATCGACCATGCCGACCTGTACTTCCAGTACCACCGCGGCGAGGCCTGGAGCCTGGAAGAGGGCATCGTCAAGTCCGGCAGCTTCGACATCGAGCAGGGCGTGGGCGTGCGCGCGGTGAGCGGCGAAAAGACCGCCTTCGCCTACTCCGACGACATCTCGCTGAACGCGCTGCTCGACGCCGCCACCGCCACCCGCGCGATCGCCGCGGCCGGCGCGCGCCGCAAGGTGGCCGTGGCCGCCGCGCGCTCCCCGCGCCGCCTGTACCGCGACGACGATCCGCTCGATTCGCTGGAAGACACCGCCAAGGTCAAGCTGCTCGAACGCCTGGAGGGCCTGGCGCGCGCCGAGGACCCGCGCGTCGCGCAGGTCATGGCGCACCTGGCCGGCTCCTGGGAAGTGGTGCTGGTGGCGCGCAGCGACGGCCATCTGGCCGCCGACGTGCGCCCGCTGGTGCGTGTGTCGATCACCGTGATCCTGGAAGACGGCGGCCGCCGCGAGCAGGGCAGCGCCGGCGGCGGCGGGCGCTTCGACTACGGCCATTTTTCCGATGAACTGCTGCGCGACTACGCGCGCGCCGCCGTGCATCAGGCGCGCACCAACCTCGACGCCGCGCCCGCGCCGGCCGGCACCATGAGCGTGGTGCTCGGCCCCGGCTGGCCCGGCATCCTGCTGCACGAGGCCATCGGCCACGGGCTGGAAGGCGATTTCAACCGCAAGGGCAGTTCGGCGTTTTCCGGGCGCATCGGCCAGCAGGTCGCCGCCAAGGGCGTCACCGTGGTGGATGACGGCACGCTGCCGGACCGGCGCGGCTCGCTGACCATCGACGACGAAGGCCATCCCACCCAGCGCACCGTGCTGATCGAGGACGGCATCCTCACCGGCTACATGCAGGACCAGATCAACGCCCGCCTGATGGGCATGGCGCCCACCGGCAACGGCCGGCGCGAATCCTACGCCCACCTGCCGATGCCACGCATGACCAACACCTACATGCTCAACGGCGAGCGTGATCCGGCGGAAATCATCAAATCGGTGAAGAAGGGGCTGTACGCGGCGAACTTCGGCGGCGGGCAGGTGGACATCACCTCCGGCAAGTTCGTGTTCTCCACCGCCGAGGCCTATCTGATCGAAAACGGCAAGGTCACCCGCCCGGTCAAGGGCGCCACACTGATCGGCAACGGTCCGGACGCGCTGACCCGCGTGTCGATGATCGGCAACGACATGGCGCTCGACCCCGGCGTGGGTACCTGCGGCAAGGACGGCCAGAGCGTGCCGGTGGGCGTGGGCCAGCCCACCCTGCGCATCGACGGCCTGACGGTGGGCGGCACGGCCTGAGAGCGGAGAGGGGCTCTGTTCGGCGCCGCCCGCCCGGGCGCCCACGGCGGCGCGAGGGAGGGAAGAATGAAGGCAATCCGCATCGGCCTGCTGGCCGTGCTCGTCGTGGTGTTGCTGGTGGGCGGCGTGGCCGCCTATCTGCTCGCCACCTTCGATGCCAACCGGCACAAGGACGAACTGGTGCGCATGGTGCGCGAGCAGTCCGGCCGCGAACTGCGTATCGAAGGCGATCTGGGCCTCGCCCTGTTCCCGCGCCTGGCGCTGACCGCCGGCGGCCTGCATCTGAGCGACCCGGATGGCCGCACGCCGTTCGCCGCCATTGAGGAAGTGGAACTGGCCGTGCGCGTGCTGCCGCTGCTGCGCGGCGCGGTGGAGGTCGAGCGCGCGCGCCTGATTCAGCCTGTGCTGCATTACCGCCGCACGGCCGACGGGCGTAGCAATTTCGACGATCTGTTGGGCGCTGCGGCGGGCGCAGGTTCCTCGCAGGAGCCCGCGGACAAGCCCGCCGGCGAACGGGCTGGAAACCAGGGGGGCGGGCGGGAACCGGTCTTCGACATCCAGGGCATCGAACTCAGCGGCGCGCGCATTCTCGCGGATGATGCGCAGGCAGGCTTACAGGGCGAGATCGGCGCGCTGGACCTGAAACTCGGCCGTCTGGCCCCCGGCGTGGCCGCGCCGCTGACCCTGGATAGCGCCTTCGCCCTCACGCGCCCCGCACTGCGTGGCACCCTGGCGCTGCGCGGCGATCTGGGGGTGCAGGGCGGCCGGATTGCGCTGGACGGTCTGGCGGTCGACCTGAACCTACAGCCGGCGGGCGCCGCGCCCGTCGTGCTCGCACTACGAGGGGAATTGGCCCACGACAGCGCCGCCAGCGCCACGCGCGGCGCATTCAACGGCACGCTGGACGGCAGCCGCCTGGAAGGCGGCTTCCAGGCGGCCGGCGGCCAGCCCTTGCGTTTCGAACTGAAACTCGATCGTCTGGATGTGGACCGCTACGCCGCCGGCACGCAGGTTTCCGCGGCCGCCCGTCCGGCAAGTGAAAACGCGAGCGGCGAAGGCGCCCCGGGTGCTCCGCAAGGCCGCGATGCCGCCGATCCGCCGGTCGATCTGTCCTTCGCCGCCGGCCAGCCGCTGGCAGGGCGCCTCGAAGTAGGCGAACTGCAGGCCGCCGGCCTGCGCCTGAGCATGCTCAGCGCCGCCATCCAGGGCGACGGGCGCACGCTCACACTCGCACCGTTCTCGGCGAACGGCTATGGCGGCCGGGTGGAAGGCGAACTGCGCATCGATGGCGAGGCCAGCCGCGTACGTACCCGGCAGACCTATACCGACATCCAGATCGGCCCGCTGCTGCGCGATCTGGCCGACCAGGACGTGCTCGAAGGGCGCGGCCGCCTGCAGCTGGAACTGGACACCCGCGGCCGCAGCGTCGGCGAGCTGAAGCGTGCCCTGGCCGGAAATGCCGCGCTCGCCCTGCGCGATGGCGCGGTGAAGGGCGTCAACATCGGCCAGATCCTGCGCGACGGCCAGGCCCTGCTGAGCGCGCGGCGCGACCAGTCTCACCAGTTCCGCAGCGTCGAACAGACCGATTTCAGCGCGCTCGACGCCAGTTTCCGCATCGCCGGCGGGGTGGCACGCAACGACGACCTGGCGCTGCTGAGCCCGTTGCTGCGCGTGGGGGGCGCGGGGGCCATCGACATCGGCCAGGAACGCATCGATTACACCCTGCGCGCCAGCGTGGTGGCCAGTGCCGAGGGGCAGGGCGGCGCGGGGCTGGACCAGCTGCGCGGACTGACCGTGCCGGTGCGCATCAGCGGCCCGCTGGCCTCGCCGGCCACGCAGGTGCTGTGGTCGGAGGTGGCCGGCGAGGCCGCGCGGCGCGCCCTGAGTGAACGCCTCAACGAGCGCCTGGGCGGCGGTGAATCCGGCGCCGATGCGCGTCCCGAAGACGCTCTGAAGGAAGAACTCAACCGCCGCCTGCGCGGCCTGCTGCGCTGAACATCTCAGTGCCACGCCAGCCCGCTGCCTTCGCCGGCCTGGGCGGGGCGGAACAGCTCCGCGCTCAGCGCGTTGCGCTGCATCAGACGGTAGAACTCGGTGCGGTTGCGCCCGGCCAGACGTGCCGCGTCGGAGACGTTGCCGGCGGTGAGCTTGAGCAGGCCGACCAGATAGTCGCGCTCGAACTGCTGCTTGGCCTCCGCGTAGTTCAGCGAGACCGCGCCGCTGCGCTGCAGCGCGCGCTCCACCAGGGCGCGCGGAATCAGCGCTGAGGTGCTGAGCGCGCAGGCCTGTTCCACGACGTTCTGCAACTGGCGCAGATTGCCCGGCCATGCGGCGGTGGCCAGCAGTTCCAGCGCATCGGTGGCGAACGCGCGGCACGGACGGCCGTAGCGTTGCGCCACCTGGGCGAGGAAATGCGCGGCGAGCAGCGGGATGTCCTCGCGGCGTTCGTCGAGGGACGGCAGATGCAGGCCGACCACGTTGAGGCGGTAGTACAGATCCTCGCGGAAGCGCCCCTCGGCCAGCGCGCGTTCCAGATCGCGGTGGGTGGCGGAGAGGATGCGCACGTCGACCGCCTCGGCGCTGCCGGCGCCCACCGGGCGCACCGCGCGCTCCTGCAGGACGCGCAGCAGCTTGACCTGCAGGGGCAGCGGCATGTCGCCGATTTCATCGAGGAACAGCGTGCCGCCGTGTGCCTGGCGGAACAGCCCGCGCTGGTCGCTGACCGCGCCGGTGAACGCGCCGCGCCGGTGGCCGAACAGTTCGGATTCCAGCAACTGCTCCGGAATCGCCGCGCAATTCACCGCGATGAAGGGGCCGTTTGCCCGTGCGCTGGCGCGGTGGATGGCGCGCGCGAGGAGTTCCTTGCCGGTGCCGCTGTCGCCATGGATCAGCACACTGGCCTCGGTGGCAGCCACCAGGCGGGCTTCTTCCAGCAAACGGGCCATGTGCGTGCTGCGGCTGACGATGTCCGTGCGCCAGGCGTCCCGCTGCGTGCCGCCGTCGCCGCGCCAGCGCAGGGCCTGGGCAAGCTGTGCGAGCAGTGCGGCCGGTTCGAAGGGGGCGGGCAGATAGCCGGAGACCCCGCGCGATACCGCATCCACCGCTTCGGCGATGCTGCCCGGCTGGGCCAGCAGGATGGTCGGCAGGGCCGGATGGCGGGCGCGCGCCGTTTCGAACAGCGCCAGCCCGCTGTGCCCGGCGGGCAGGCGGGTGGCACTGAGCAGCAGGTCGTAGTGGCGGGCCGCCAAGTGCGTGTGCGCGGTGCCGGCGTCGGTGACGCGATCGACCCGGTATGCGTGCGCGACGAGCGTGGCGGCGAGTGCCGCGACCGGTTCGTGGCCGCCGTCCACCAGCAGAAGGTGCGCGGGAGACGGGCGGACGGACGAATCGATCATGGGAATAGGGGCGATGGGCGTGCTGCGGGTGGGGGAAGGGTGCGGAGCAGTGTAGGTGGAGCACCTACGCGACTGGGTAAGCAAGTGCAAGGCAATGTTTCCCTGAAACGACTTGTCGCTGTTTGGAGACATTCAAAAAATCGTTTATTTTCATTGCTTTGAAGATTTTATTTGAAGTGCTTTGTCGCGACTGGGCGACGGTTTCAGCATCCGGGGCCGTCTGTTGGCTTCGATGTGTTTGGGCAAAACCATGAATGCAAAGGAAATTTCCTGGGTGGCATGGCCCTTGCCATGGGAAAGCGGTTCGCGGCGCGCGCTCCGGGCGCCGGACACACCTTCAGGAGAGATCATGTTCAACAAGCCCGCTCTGTTCCCCAAGACCCCGGAACCCCAGACCGCGCGCGGCGTGCGTACCGTGTCCACGCCTTCGGGCGGTACGCCGGCGCATCTGGCGGGGGCTTCCTCGACCACGGTGGCGCGCGATCCCGTACCGGCGCCCGAACCGGCGGAGGCGCCGAAGAGCAGTGAGGCGGCCGTGCAGACCGGCGGCAATCGTCTGATCGTCGGCCCCGAGGTCAAGCTCAAGGGCGCCGAGATTCTCGATTGCGACACCCTGGTGGTGGAAGGCCGGGTGGAGGCGACGATGGACAGCCGGGTGATCCGTATCGCCGAGAACGGCGCGTTCGCCGGCACGGTGGGCATCGATGTGGCGGAAATCCACGGACGTTTCGACGGCGAGCTGACCGCCCGCCAGCAGCTCATCGTGCATGCCACCGGACGGGTCAGCGGCAAGATCCGCTACGGCAAGATCTTCATCGAGGAAGGTGGAGAGATCTCCGGCGACGTGCAGTCCCTGTCCGCCGCGCAGCAGACCGGGCGTACGCCGGAGCGCGAGGCTGCCGCGCCGCCGCGCGTGGTGGCCGCCGCCGGTTGAAGCGGGGCGCCGGCCGGGGTGTCCCTGGTCGGCGCTTTCCGGATCAGGACGTGCTCACACCGGCCGCGGATAGCGGCGGCATGCCCTAATCCTCTTCGTGTTCCTCGCCCACGGTGAAGCGGTGCAGCAGTTCATGCAGGGCTGCGCGGGTGGTGGGGGAGTCGAGGTCGTAGAAGCGGAAGCCGGTGATCAGCAGATCCGGATTCAGGTCGACGCCGGACCACACGGCCTTGGCGGAAAAGTGCGCGCTGCGCGGCTTGCCGGCTTCGTCGGGGTAATCCACGCGCAGGTCGTACAGCTTGTCGAGTGGAATCCGCTCTGTGCCGTACAGCATGAAGCCACCCGGGCTGAGGTCGCCGAGACGGCCGAGGAAGCGGTCGTCCGCCTGGTCGAAGGTGCGGAAGTTGATGGAGATGGAGCGGCGGCGGAATAGGCGGTTGTCCATGGACGGCAGGCTCCCTGGCGCGATCATTGGGTCGGGGGTGAGGTGATGTTGGCGACCAGCTGCGGGTTCGTCCAAGACCAGTCGCGCTCCCAGGCGGTGCGCACCAGGTTGGGGTAGTGCGCCTTGCCCAGGCTGCCGTTGTAGCGGCCCAGGGCGCGGAACAGATCGCCTTTCTCGATATCCAGGTAGTGGCGCAGGATGGTGCAGCCGTAACGCAGGTTGGTGCGCAGGTGGAAGAGGTTGTCGGCGGAGGTGCCGATGACCTCCGTCCAGAACGGCATGACCTGCATGTAGCCGCGTGCGCCGGCGGTGGATACGGCGTATTTGCGGAAGTTGCTTTCCACCTGGATCAGCCCGAGCACCAGCTGTGGATCGAGGCCGGCGCGGGTGGCCTCGTAATGCACCGTGGTGAGCAGTTCGCGGCGGTAGTTGGCGTCGGGGATGCGGCGCTCCAGCCGGCGCGACATGTCGGCCAGCCAGCGTTCGGCTTCCGCCGTGTCAGCGATCATCAGGCGCGGCGCGCCGGCGTCGGAAACCGCCGCGTGCAGCGCGGCACGCACGCTGGCGGCCATGGGCTCGTACATCTGGTTGCCCGCCCAGCCGGCTGCGCTGCCGAGCAGGGCGGCGGTTGCGGCCAGGATGCGGAGCGTGCGGGCGGTGGGGCTCATGACGGAGTTATAAACCCCGGCGCGCGCCAAGTCTAGCCAGAACGGCATCGGCCAGGCCGTCGATGGCGATCCTGGCGGCTTCCGCGTCGCGCCGGCCCTGGTATTCGGCCTGGCCCTCCTTCAGCCCACGATCGCCGATGGTCACGCGGTGCGGCACGCCGATCAGTTCCCAGTCTGCGAACATCACGCCCGGGCGTTCGTCGCGGTCGTCCAGGATGGCATCCACGCCGGCGGCGCGCAGCGTCTCGTAGAGGGCGGTGGCGGTGTCGCGCACGGCTTCGGAACGGCTCCAGCCCACCGGGCAGATCACCACCTGGAAGGGGGCGATGGCGTCCGGCCAGATGATGCCGCGCTCGTCGTGGTTCTGCTCGATGGCCGCACCCGGGATGCGGGTGATGCCGATGCCGTAGCAGCCCATTTCGAAGGGCTTGGGGCGGCCGTCCTCGTCGAGGAAGGTGGCGTTCATTGCCTTCGAATACTTGGTACCCAGGTAGAACACGTGGCCCACCTCGATGCCGCGCTGGATGGCCAGGGTGCCCTTGCCGTCCGGGCTGGGGTCGCCTTCGACCACGTTGCGGAGGTCGGCGATCAGATCGGGCTCGGGCAGGTCGCGGCCCCAGTTCGCCCCGGTGAAGTGGAAATCGGCCTCGTTGGCCCCGCAGATGAAGTCCGCCATGTCGGCGACCGTGCGGTCGGCGATGACCTTCACCGGCTTTTTCAGGCCGATGGGGCCCAGGTAGCCCGGCTTGCAGCCGAAGTGTTCGACGATCTCCGCCTCGGTGGCGAAGCGGAAGCCGTTCTTCAGGCCTTCCAGCTTGCCGGCCTTGACCTCGTTGAGATCGTGGTCGCCGCGCACCAGCAGCAACCACACGGTGACGCCGGCGGGCTGGCCCTTTTCATCGACGTCGTCGGTGGCCAGCACCAGCGACTTCACGGTGGTTTCCAGCGGCACGCCGAGCAGGGCAGCGACGTCGGCGCAGGTCGCCTTGCCCGGCGTGGGCGTCCTGGTCAGCGCGGCGGCGGGCGCGACGCGGCCGGCAAGCAGGGAGACGGCCTCGGCCAGTTCGATGTTGGCAGCGTAGTCCGACTGCGGGCAGTACACGATGGCATCCTCGCCGGTGTCGGCGATGACTTGGAATTCATGCGAACGGTCGCCGCCGATGGCGCCGGTATCCGCGGCCACCGCGCGGTAGGCCAGCCCCAGGCGGTCGAAGATGCGCGAGTAGGCGGCGTACATGATGTCGTAGCTCCTGCCGGCGCCTTCCACGTCGCGGTCGAAGGAGTAGGCGTCCTTCATGGTGAATTCGCGGCCGCGCATCACGCCGAAACGCGGCCGGCGCTCGTCGCGGAACTTGGTCTGGATCTGGTAGAAGTTCTTCGGCAACTGCCGGTAGCTCTTCAGCTCCTGGCGGGCGATGTCGGTGACCACCTCCTCGGAGGTCGGCTGCAGGGCGAAGTCGCGTGCGTGGCGGTCCTTGAAGCGCAGCAGTTCCTCGCCCATCTTGTCCCAGCGTCCGGTTTCCTGCCACAGCTCGGCGGGCTGCACCATGGGCATGGCGAGCTCCATGGCGCCGGCGCGGTCCATCTCTTCGCGCACGATGTTCTCCACCTTGCGGATCACCCGCAGGCCCATCGGCATGTAGGTGTAGATGCCCGCCGCGACCTTGCGGATCAGCCCGGCGCGCAGCATCAGCTTGTGGCTGGCGATCTCCGCGTCGGACGGAGCTTCCTTGAGGGTGGAGACGAAGTACTGGGAGGCACGCATGCTGGAATCCACGAACGGACGATGACGGAGCCGGCGATTCTAGCGCAAGGGGCAGGACGCATGGCCGCCCGCTGGCGGAACGTTCCCGGCGGGCTCGCTTTCCAAGCTTGGGCAAGTGTGGAAAAATCTGCCACAGTCCATGAAAAATTGAAGGTTCACCATGCTCGACCGTGAAGGCTACCGCCCGAACGTCGGCATCATTCTGGTCAATGCACGCAACGAGGTCTTCTGGGGCAAGCGCATCCGAGAACACTCCTGGCAGTTTCCGCAAGGTGGCATCAAGCACGGTGAAACACCCGAGCAGGCCATGTATCGCGAACTGTTCGAGGAAGTCGGACTGCGTCCCGAGCACGTGAAGATTCTCGGCCGCACGCGAGGCTGGTTGCGCTACGACGTTCCCAAGCACTGGATCAAACGGGAGTGGCGCAACACCTACCGCGGGCAGAAGCAGATCTGGTTCCTGCTGCGCCTGGTGGGGCGCGACAGCGACGTCAGCCTGCGCGCGAGCAGCCATCCGGAATTCGATGCCTGGCGCTGGAGCGAATACTGGGTACCACTCGATGCGGTGATCGAGTTCAAGCGTGGCGTCTATCAGCAGGCGCTCACCGAACTGTCCCGTCTGCTGTTCCGTAGTCGCCCCCGCGAACTGCCGCGCGAATACCTGACCTCGGTGGGGCCTTCCTGAGCCGGGGCGTCAGCGGTCCGGCCGCCTGTGTGGAGATCTGCGTTGAATATCCTGTCCATCACATTGCGCGGGGGCCTGCTGGCTCTCGCTTGCCTGTCCGCGCCCTCGTCCGCCCAACTGCTCAGCGATCCCAACGAGAACTGGAAGGAAGAGGAGTACACCCTGCCCGCGGCGCCCAGGGAGGCCGCGCTGCGGGAGTTCTCGGTATCCGCCACCACGCCGCACCGCTTCTATGTGGACGAGGACAGCCTGAGCGTGGGCGAGGATGGGGTGGTGCGTTTCGTGCTGGTCGTGCGCAGCGCGGGCGGGGCCACCAACGTCACCTTCGAAGGCATCCGCTGCGTCACCGGTGAGCGCCGCCTCTATGCTTCGGGGCGTGCGAACGGCGAATGGTCGCCGGCGCGCAACAGCGCGTGGGAGCCGATCGTCGACAACTCCTATGACCGCCCGCGTGCCGCGCTGGCCTATGATTATCTGTGTGACGGCCCCGCGCCGCCGCGCAATCGCGCCGCGGCGCTGAAGCTGCTGAAGACCAGTCAGCCGGGGTTCCGCCATCTCCATGAGGGGATCGTGCGATGATCGACCAGTTCATCCTCCAGTTCGACCGCGCCCTGCGCACGGTCTTCGCGCCTGCCCACAGCGTGCGCCCGGTACCCGGCGGCGAGTTGCCCGATACGGCGCTGGCCGACGAGGAGAAGCAGCACGCCGCCGCGCTGATGCGCATCAACCATTGCGGCGAGATCTGCGCGCAGGCGCTTTACCAGGGGCAGGCGATGATGTCCCGCGATCCCGCGATCCGCGATGCGCTGCGTCAGGCCTCCGACGAGGAGACCGAGCATCTGGCGTGGACAGAGCAGCGCATCGCCGAACTGGGGGGCCGCAAGAGCCTGCTCAACCCGTTGTGGTACGGCGGCGCGCTGGCCATCGGCCTGCTGGCCGGCCGTTTCGGCGACCGTTGGAATCTGGGCTTCCTGGCGGAAACCGAGCGGCAGGTCGAGGCGCACCTGAAAGGGCACCTGGACACCTTGCCGGAAACCGATCAGAAATCGCGCGCCATCGTTGCGCAGATGAAGATTGACGAGGCCGAGCACGCCGATACCGCCGTGGCGCTGGGCGCCCACGAGTTGCCGGCGCCGGTGAAGGGGGCGATGAAGCTCGCCTCGCGGGTGATGACCCGGACGGCCTACTGGGTGTGACGGCAGGAACGCGGACGCCGGTCAGCGTCCGCATCGGCCATCAGGCTTCGACGATGGTCCATTCATGGCGGATTTCCGCCGTCTTGCCGAGCATGATGGATGCCGAGCAGTACTTCTCGGCGGACAGATGGATGGCCCGCTCGACCGCTTCGGGCTTCAGGCCGCGACCGCTCACGGTGTAGTGGAATACGATGCGGGTGAACACCTTTGGGTCGGTGTCCGCGCGTTCGGCGTTCAGTCTTACCTCGCAGCCGCGTATGTCGTGGCGTCCGCGCTTGAGGATGAGCACCACGTCGTAGGCCGTGCAGCCCCCGGCGCCGGCCAGCATCAACTCCATCGGGCGGGGAGCCAGATCGCGGCCGCCACCTTCCGGCGCGCCGTCCATGGTCACCAGGTGACCGCTGCCGGTTTCCGCCAGAAAGCTCATGCCGTCGGTACCCACCCATTTCACGCTGCATTCCATCAGATTGGTCTCCTTGTTGCGGTGCGGCAGACCGGTGTGCGTCCGCCGTCCGTCGGGGCATTCTACCGGAGTCGCCAGGGGGCCGCGGTTTGACGAAAGGCTAGGTTCCGGCGCATCGAAAACGGTGCTTTTCGGCGCCTCGCCAGAGGGTTTGGAGAGCGGGTTTTCGTGCTTGGGAAAGGCCGTCTGCATCGGCTAATCTTATATAAAACATAAATTTGCAAACACATAAAATTTGCTGATATACCAATCAAAACTTTTATAGTGCAATGCACAAAAAGTGCTTGCATGGGGTTTTCCGGTTTGGTGTAATCCATCTCAGTCGGATCGCGAATGTTCGGCGGTCCAAACGGTGTCTCCTCCACCCTCCTCCTTTGGTGTGGATTTAACGCAGTCCCAAGCGGACTGCGTTTTTTTTGCTTGCATCCGCCCGCGGGCGCGATTGACATGGCACCCTTCTTCGCATTAAGCTTATGAGCTTTCCGTTTGGTGGCCGGTTTTCGCCAGGCCTGACAAAGATCGAGGATTCGAATGAAAACGTTTTCTGCCAAGCCGCACGAGGTACAGCGCGACTGGTTCGTTGTCGACGGCACGGACAAGGTGCTTGGCCGGCTCGCCGCCGAAGTGGCCCGTCGCCTGCGCGGCAAGCACAAACCCATCTACACGCCGCACGTCGATACCGGTGACTACATCGTCGTGGTCAACGTCGACAAGCTGCGTGTGACCGGCAACAAGGCGCTGGACAAGAAGTACTACCGCCACACCGGTTATCCGGGCGGGATCTATGAGACCAACTTCACCAAGCTGCAACAGCGTTTCCCGGCCCGCGTGCTGGAAAAGGCCGTGAAGGGCATGCTGCCGAAGGGTCCGCTGGGTTACGCCATGCTCAAGAAGCTGAAGTGCTACGCCGGTGCCGAGCACCCGCATACCGCTCAGCAGCCCAAAGTTCTCGAGATCTGACAGGAGGCCGATCCATGGCTGTGACCTACAACTACGGCACCGGCCGCCGCAAGACCGCTGTGGCGCGTGTGTTCATCAAGCCGGGTTCCGGCAACATCGTCGTCAACGGCAAGCCGCTCGACGAGTTCTTCTCCCGTGAAACCGGCCGCATGATCGTGCGTCAGCCGCTGGTGCTCACCGGCAACGAATCCCGCTTCGACATCCTGGTGAACGTGGATGGCGGCGGTGAGTCCGGCCAAGCCGGTGCCGTGCGCCACGGCATCACCCGTGCGCTGATCGACTACGATGCCGAGCTGAAGGCCGAACTGCGCAAGGCCGGTTTCGTGACCCGCGACGCCCGCGAAGTGGAACGCAAGAAGGTCGGCTTCCACAAGGCCCGTCGCCGCAAGCAATTCTCCAAGCGTTGATCCGTTTCACGATCCGCTTGTACAAGGCCGCCCGCGAGGCGGCTTTGTGTTTTCTGGCAGCAAAGCGTCCGTCCGTGGTGCGATAATCGTCCCGGTGGCTGGTTTTCCGGCAAGGAGTCGAGATGATCAAGGTTGGTGTCGTTGGGGGTACGGGGTATACCGGCGTCGAGTTGCTGCGCCTGCTGGCGCTGCATCCGCAAGTGAGCCTGACGGCGATCACCTCGCGTGGCGAGGCGGGCCTGCCGGTGGCCGACATGTTCCCCAGTCTGCGCAAGCGGGTGGATCTGCGCTTCGTCGCCCCACAGGATGCTGCGCTGACCGAATGCGACGTGGTGTTCTTCGCCACGCCGAACGGCATCGCCATGAAGCAGGCGGCGGAACTGGTGGCTGCTGGCGTGCGGGTGATCGATCTGGCAGCCGATTTCCGCATCCGCGACGTCGCCGAATGGCAGAAGTGGTACGGCATGGAGCATGCCGCGCCGGAGCTGGTCGCCGAGGCAGTGTATGGCTTGCCTGAAGTGAATCGGGAGCAGATCCGCAAGGCGCGTGTGCTGGCCAATCCGGGCTGTTATCCCACCGCGGTGCAATTGGGCTTCCTGCCTCTGGTCGAGGCCGGCCTGGTGGATACCGCAAGCCTGATCGCGGACGCCAAGTCGGGCGTGTCCGGTGCCGGGCGCAAGGCGGAGGTGCATGCGCTGTTCTCCGAAGCTGCGGACAGCTTCAAGGCCTATGGCGTGCCGGGCCATCGCCATCTGCCGGAAATCCGCCAGGGGCTGGCGCGTGCCGCCGGTGCGCCGGTGGGGCTGACCTTCGTGCCGCACCTGACGCCGATGATCCGTGGCATTCATGCCACGCTGTACGCACAATTGAAGACGGAGGTCGATCTGCAGGCGCTCTTCGAGCAGCGTTATGCCAGCGAGCCTTTCGTCGATGTGCTGCCCGCCGGCGCCCATCCGGAGACCCGCTCGGTGCGCGCCTCCAACCTGTGCCGCATCGCGGTGCATCGCCCGCAGGGCGGCAACGTCGTGGTGGTCCTGTCGGTCATCGACAATCTGGTCAAGGGTGCGGCCGGGCAGGCCGTGCAGAACATGAACATCATGTTCGGTCTTGAGGAAAGTCTGGGTCTGGACCTCGTGCCGGTCAGTCCCTGACGGGAACCTTCGCAGGCTGTTACGATCCATTTTCACCCGTGCGGGCCAAATGTCGCATCATTGGCCCGTCCCGCAGAGAGGAGAGAACAATGAACGCAGTGGTTGAAACCCCGGAAGTGCTGGTCTTTACCGACAGTGCGGCCAACAAGGTGAAGGAACTGATCGACGAGGAAGGCAATCCGGCGCTCAAGCTGCGTGTCTTCGTGACCGGCGGCGGCTGCTCCGGCTTTCAGTACGGCTTCACCTTCGATGAAGAGATCAACGAGGACGACACTTCGTTCGAGAAGAACGGCGTGATGCTGCTGATCGACTCGATGAGCTACCAGTACCTGCTGGGTGCCGAGATCGATTACACCGAAGGGCTGGAAGGCTCGCAGTTCGTCATTCGCAATCCCAACGCCACAAGTACCTGCGGCTGCGGTTCGTCGTTCTCGGCCTGACGGAAATCCGGCGCCGCGATGCGGCGCTGTCGGTGGAATGAAAACGGGGCGCCGAGGCGCCCCGTTTGTTCGTTCAGCTCTCTGGGGCTGGATGCGCCTCAGCGCAGCGCGGCCACCGTGGTGCGGTTGAGCAGTGCGATGCGCTCCAGCAGGGGGGTGGTTTGCGCATTGAAGCGCGCCAGCTCTCCCTTGCCCAGCGGCTGTGCGGTCGGCAGAGCGATACGCATCGGGTCGTGTGCGACGTTGTTGATGCGAATCTCGTAGTGCAGGTGTGGGCCAGTGGCCCAGCCGGTCATGCCCACATAGCCGATCACGTCGCCCTGGGACACGCGGTCCCCTTTGCGCAGACCGCGGGCGAAGCCGTTCATGTGCGCGTAGGCGGTCGAATAGCGGTCGCGATGCTGCAGGATGACGATGTTGCCGTAGCCGCGCTGAGTGCCCACGAAGGAGACCGTGCCGTCCGAGGTGGCCTTGATCGGCGTGCCCGTCGGCGCGGCGAAGTCGACGCCGGCGTGCGTGCGCCAGTTGCGGTGGATCGGATGCAGCCGGCGGCCGAATCCGGAGGTCACCCGTGAAAATTCCAGCGGAGAGCGCAGGAAGGCCTGCCGGAGGCTGCGCCCGTCGGCGGTGTAGTACTGCTCGCGGCCATCCTCGCCACGGAACAGCACCACCACGTGGCGCTTGCCCTGGTTCACGAATTCGGCCGCGAGCACCTTGCCGGCGCGTACCGGGGAGCCTTCGTCGTACAGCGTTTCATACACCACACTGAAGGAATCGCCGCGGCGCAGATCGGTGTGGAAGTTGATCTCGGTGCCGAAGATCTCCGCCATCTTGGTGGCCACGCTGTCCGGCAGTCCGACCGCATCGGTGGCGCCGAACAGCGAGTGCTGGATCACGCCGCTGCGCATCTCGACCACGGTGGACAGGGCTGCGGCGCTGCTTTCGCGCGCGCGGATACCGTTCTCGTCGCGCTCGATGGTGAACCGTCCGCCGCCCTGGGCCACCGGCAGGCTCAGTGTCAGCAACTGTCCGTCAGGGCGGACCAGCGCGGTGACCGAGCGGCCGGAGCGCAGTTGGCGCAGCACGGTCTTGCCCTGGGCATCGTTGAGCAGGAAGGAAAGGGCTTCCTGGTCGGCGATGTTGAGGCGCCGGAAGATCGACTGGATAGTGTCCCCGGGCTGCACGCGCTCATCGTAAACAAATGGCAGTCCGTCGGCCGCGCTGGTCTGCTGCGCGGCGACATCGAGTCGTTCGACGACGGTTTCGAGCGGGAAGGGGGGCGGCGCATCCGGCGAGGTCGCCGTGGCGGCCATGACGCCAAAAAGCGAAACACCGAACAGCGAGGCAAGGATCCAGGTGCGCCGAGCGGACGGAAGATGAGCCGGTAGATCGGCTAGAATCTTGTTTCTTCGGGCCTGCATGGGACTCATTCGGGGGCAAAAAAACTCCCGCGAGTCTATCAAAAACTGTGGCATTCCCGTGAAATGCGCAGGGAGATTTTTTGTAAATGAGCGAAGTTGTCTCCGCGCTGGCGCTGATCAAGCGCGGCGCAGATGAAATCCTGATCGAAGCCGAGCTTGCCGAGAAGCTGAAAAGCGGCCGCCCGCTGCGGATCAAGGCCGGTTTCGACCCCACCGCGCCGGACCTGCATCTCGGCCATACGGTGCTGATCAACAAGATGCGCCATTTCCAGGAACTGGGGCACCAGGTGCTGTTCCTGATCGGTGACTTCACCGGAATGATCGGCGACCCTTCCGGCAAGAACAGCACACGTCCTCCGCTGTCCCGCGAGCAGATTCTGGAAAATGCCCGGACCTATCAGGAGCAGGTGTTCAAGATCCTCGACCCCGAGCGTACCGAAATCTGCTTCAACTCGACGTGGATGAACGATCTCGGTGCTGCCGGCATGATCCGCCTGGCTGCACGCAGCACGGTTGCACGCATGCTCGAACGCGATGATTTTGCCAAGCGCTATGCCAACGAACAGCCCATCGCGGTCCATGAGTTCCTCTATCCGCTTTGCCAAGGCTACGACTCGGTCGCCATGCGTGCAGACGTCGAACTGGGCGGTACGGACCAGAAGTTCAATCTGCTGATGGGGCGTGAACTCCAGAAGCATGAAGGGCAGTCGCCGCAATGCGTGGTGATGATGCCACTGCTCGAAGGGCTCGATGGCGTCAACAAGATGTCCAAGTCGCTCGGCAACTACATCGGCATCGCCGAACCTGCGCGCGAAATCTTCGGCAAGGTCATGTCGGTCTCCGACGTGCTGATGTGGCGCTACTACGATCTGCTGTCCTTCCGCTCCCAGGCTGAGATCGCCCGGCTGCGCACCGAGATCGAGGACGGCCGCAATCCGCGCGACGCCAAGGTCCAGCTCGCCCAGGAACTCGTGGGGCGCTTTCATGGCGCCGCCGCCGCGGAAGATGCGCTGCGTGACTTCGAGGCCCGCTTCCAGCGCGGCGCCATTCCTGACGATCTGCCCGAGGTCGTCGTGTCGGTCGGCGCAGAGGGCATGCCGGTGTTCCAGGTACTCAAGCAGGCAGGCCTGACCGGAAGCACCTCCGAGGCGATCCGCATGATCGATCAGGGCGGGGTTCGCCTCAACGGCGAACGCGTGGAGGACAAAGGCTTGTTGCTCAAGTCGGGCGGAACGGTCGTGCTGCAAGTCGGCAAGCGCAAGTTCGCCTCGGTTGTGCTGGGCTGAACGTGCGCTGCGCGGATTTCCGCATGGCGCGCGCGGCGAGTTGACAGTTTTTTTTCTGTGCCTATAATTCGCGGCTCTTTGCTGCAGGGCGGTGTGTTTTCCGGCCCTCTGATCGAGCGCAGAAGCGGCTTTCGGGCGATTTGTTGGTTTGAGTTGTCCGGGGTTGGTTGGTTTGAGGGGGTTGACGAGTTTTCTGGATTGCCCCACAATCTCGCTTCTTCGCTGCTGGTGCAGCAGTTCTTTAAAAAGTTGAACAACCGATAAGTGTGGGTGCTTGGT
>NZ_SSOC01000006.1 GCF_004801295.1 Pseudothauera nasutitermitis | reverse complement strand
TCCGCCTTCGCCGGCGTGGAAGCCGTGGGCTTGCGCGCCCCTGCCGGCGATTCCGTCCGCCGCGCGGGACGCCCGGCGTCCTGTGCGGCGGGCGTCCCGCGCGGCGCTTCTTCCTCGGCCGGTGCCTTCGGGCGTGCCTTGAGGGTGCCGGCAATGCGCGTCGGCGCCGGTTCGGGAGGTCTTCTGCGTACGGTGTTCAAGGCGGGGATACCTGGAGATGCCCGGCGGATGCCGGGCGCAAGCGCGCATTATCCCCGATCCGGCTGCGCCGCGACAGGCGCCCCGGCGTTCAGGCCAGCCGGTTGCGCGGCGCGCCGGCGAGGAAGGCGTCGATGTTGTCGATCACCTGGTCCGCCAGGCGCTGCATGGCCTGCGCCGAGGCCCAGGCCACGTGCGGGGTGACGATGAGGTTGGGGATGTCGGGCACGAGCAGCGCATTGCCCTCGCGCGGCGGCTCGCTGCTCAGCACGTCGGTGGCCGCGCCGGCGATCCGGCCGACGCGCAGCGCGGCGGCCAGCGCGGCTTCATCCACCAGCCCGCCGCGCGAGGTATTCACCAGGATCGCGGAAGGCTTCATGCGCGCCAGTTCGGCCGCGCCGATCAGCCCCCGGGTACTGGCGTTGAGCGGGCAGTTCAGCGACAGCACGTCGGCTTCCGCCAGCACCTGCTCGAAGGCCGTGTAGCCCTCGCGCACCTGCGCGGCGCCGCGCTGCTCGGCGCGCAGCACGCGCATGCCGAAGGCTTCGCACAGGCGGGCCACACCGCGCCCCAGGTCACCGTAGCCGACCACGCCCAGTGTGGAACCGGCCAGATCGGCGATGGGATGGTCGAAGAAGCAGAAGTTCTCGCTGCGCTCCCAGCGCCCGGCACGCACGTCGGCCACGTAGTCGAGCAGCCTGCGGCGCAACGCGAGGATCAGCGTCATGGCGTGCTCGGGCACGGTATCCACGGCGTAGCCGCGCACGTTGGAGACCACGATGCCTTGCGCGCTGCAGGCGGCCAGGTCGACGTTGTCCGCGCCGGTGGCCGACACCGCGACCATGCGCAGCGCGGGCAGTGCGGCGATCTGCGCGGCACCCAGGCGCAGCTTGTTGACGATGGCGATGTCGGCGCCCTGCAGGCGGGCGACCACTTCGTCCGGCGCGCTGTGCGGATACTCGACCCAGCGATGGGCCGTGGCGGGCGCGCGGAAAGGCGCATCGATCGAATCGCGTTCCAGGCAGGCAATGGTGGGTGTGGTCGTCATCGCAAAACCTCTTCAGGCGTTCAGCATACGGTGGATGGCAGGCCATTGCAGATTACCGCTTTGCGCTTGCGCAGCAAGCGTCATCGCATTTCACTAGGCGAAATCAACGCCGCCGGCTACCATGCGCGGGTTACACAATCCCCACAGGTTCGAAGTGCCCCCGAAAACCCCAGCCAGCCCGGCCGCCGGCGCCGAGGCGAAGAATCCGATCCAGGTCATCGAGCGCATGATGAAGCTGCTCGACGCGCTTGCCCGCCACCCCGACCCGGTGGCGCTCAAGCAGCTCGCGCTGGACACCGGCCTGCATCCGTCCACCGCCCACCGCATTCTCGGCGCGATGACGCAGAGCGGCTTCGTCGAGCGTACCGAACCGGGCGTGTATCGCCTGGGCATCCGCCTGCTGGAGCTGGGCAGCCTGGTGAAGTCGCGCATCTCGCTACGCGAGACGGCCATGCCGTTCATGCTGAAACTGCACGCAGCCACCGGCGAAAGCGTCAACCTGGGCATCCGCGCCGGCGACGAGATCGTCTATGTGGAGCGCACCTCCAGCGGGCGCTCGGCGGTGCGCGTGGTGCACATCGTCGGCGCGCGCGCGCCGCTGCACACCACCGCCACCGGCAAGCTGTTCCTGGTGGAGGACGGTAGCGAGCGGACCCGCGACTATGCGCGGCGCACCGGCCTGCCGGCCTCCACGGCGGCATCCATCACCGCACTGCCGGTGCTGGAAAAGGAACTGGACAAGGTGCGCCGCCATGGCGTGGCCTACGACCTGGAAGAAATCGAGAACGGGGTGCGCTGCATCGCGGCAGGCATTCGCGACGACACTGGCGAACTGATCGCCGGCCTGTCGCTGTCCACGCCTTCGGAGCGTTTCAATCCGGACTGGGCGCCGCTGATCCGCGAAACCGCCGACGAGATTTCCCGCGCGATGGGCTACGTGCGGCGCTGAACGCAGCGCCCGCGCGCGTCCCGCTCAGCCGTCGCGGCGCCCGGCGGACAGGGCGACCCGCGACAGGCCGCCGGTTTCCAGCCACTGCTTGACGCGTACCGCGTCGGTGCTGCGCGTGGAGCGGTCGTTGGCGTTCATCAGCACGATGATCACCGGCTCGCCCTTCAGCCAGGTCTGCATCACCAGGCAACGCCCGGCCTCGCGGATGAAACCGGTCTTGGACAGGCCGATCTGCCATTCCGGACTGCGCACCAGGCTGTTGCTGTTGCGGTACTGCAGCGTGGATTTGCCGATGCGCACCTGACGGTCGTCGGAAGTGGAAAACTCGCGGATCAGCGGATAGGCGGACGCCGCCGACACCATGCGCACCAGATCGCGCGGGTTGGAGACATTGCGCGGGTCCAGCCCGGTGCTGTCGTAGAAGCGCGTGGCGTCCAGGCCAATCAGACGCGCCTTGACGTTCATCGCCGCGACGAAGGCCTTCTCGCCGCCCGGATAGTGGCGGGCCAGCGCGGAGGCCGCGCGGTTCTCCGAGGACATCAGCGCGAGCAGCAGCATCTGCTCGCGGGTCATGCGCGCGCCGATGGGCAGGCGCGAACCGGTGCCCTTGAGCGTATCGATGTCGGCGCGGGTGACGGTGAGCGTCTCCGACAGGCTCTGCCCGGCGTCGAGCACCACCATGGCGGTCATCAGCTTGGTGATCGAAGCAATCGGCAGCACCACCTCGCCCCGGCGCTCGACGAGGATCTCGCCGGTTTCCTGATGGGCGATGGCGAAGGCGCTGGAACCCAGGCGCAGATCGCTGGCGGTGGCGCTGGGCAGCGGGGCCTGGCGGATGGAGGTCTTGATGCTCTGCCCGGCCAGGGCCTGGGGGGCGCCAGGCAACTGCAGCAGCGCGAAGCCGAGAACGGCGGCAACGGTTCGAAACATCATGGCGGACCCGGGCGGAAGGTGTTTTTCGTTATTTTCAATGAAAATAGACAGATATCAAGCTTTTTTGAAGTTGGTTCACGAAACACTTCGCAAAAGACCCGCGTGCGCGCGGCCCGCTTATCCGCACGGAATCCCCCGCCCATTCCCCCGGAAGTGCTCATAGGCGCAGAAAATCAGACACTTCGCCGCGCCGCGCCAGCGTGTCCGCATAACCCAGCTCGATCAATGCCCGGGTGAAGCCCGGTTCGAAGAGCAGATAGGAAAGCAGCGTGGAGCCATCGCGGCGCATCGCGCCGACGCCGCGCAGCAGCGTGCGCAGCAGGCGCGGCAGACTGCCGCGATGATGCCCGGCGATGGTGTCGAGCCGGCGCGAAGGCGAGATCACCAGCGTTTCGATGGGCCGCAGGGCGATGCCGGCGGCGGCGCGCTGCGCCGGGCTGAGCGCGCCCACCGTGGCGTTGATGCGCGCGAGGCGCTCCAGGTCGACCGCCAGCCCGTCCAGGAAGATGCTCGACAGCGCATGCCCGGCGATCTGCGCGAGCGACGGATAGTTGTCGGTACGCTGGCGCCCCTCCTCGGCCAGCCGTCCGGCACCGACCACCAGGATGCGCTCGGCGCCCAGGTGGATGGCCGGGCTGATCGGCGAGAGCTGGCGCATCGAACCGTCGCCGAAGTACTCGCGGTGGATGCGCACGGCGGGAAACACGAAGGGCAGCGCGCTGGTGGCCAGCAGATGATCCACGCCGAGCCGCTCGCGCACGCCCACGCGCTGCGCCCGCCGCCAGGGCTGGACTTCCGGCACGGCCTCGAAGAAGGCCAGGCTTTCCCCCGAGGTATAGCCGGAGGCGGTCACCGACACGGCGTACAGATGGCCGGCATCGATGGCCCGGCCGATCCTGGAGAAATCCAGCACGCGTTCGAGCAGGGCCCGCAGCGGGCTGTTGTCGAGCAGCGAACGCGGCGTCTGGCGGATCGCCCAGCCCAGGGTCAGCGCACCGCCCCAGCGCAGCCCGGTGCCGAACAGCGCCGCCGGGTCGGTGCGATAGACGCGCTCGACGTGGAAGTTGCGCCAGATCCGGGTGAGCCGGCGCACCGCCGCGTTGAAGTCGTCGGCATACACCGCCAGCGCGGCGGCGTTGATGCCGCCGGCCGAGGTGCCGCACAGGATCGGGAAGGGATTGCCGGTGGCCTGCCCTCCGCGCAGTTCGCGGATGGCCGCCAGCACGCCGACCTGGTAGGCCGCGCGCGCACCGCCCCCGGTCAGCACCAGCGCCGCGCGCTCCGTCTGCTGGCCCATGCCCGCCTCCCCTCCGTGTGATGCCGCATCCTACGATGCCGGCGGCGGGCTGGGAACGCCCGCCGCCGGCCGGCCGCTCAGTCCTCCTGGGCGGCCTCGACGACGGTCAGCGCGGTCATGTTGATGATGCGCCGCACGGTGGTCGACGGGGTGAGGATGTGCACCGGCTTGGCCGCGCCGAGCAGGATGGGGCCGATGGTCATGCCCTCGCCCGCCGCGTTCTTCAGCAGATTGAAGGAGATGTTGGCCGCGTCCAGGGTCGGGAAGATCAGCAGGTTGGCATCCTCGCGCATGGTGGCGTTGGGGAAGATCTGCAGGCGCAGCTTGGCGTCGAGCGCCGAGTCGCCGTGCATCTCGCCTTCCACCTGCAGTTCCGGATGGCGCTCGTGCAGCAGGCGCAGCGCGACGCGCATCTTCTCGGCGGTCGGCGAATCAGCGGAACCGAAGGACGAATGCGACAGCAGCGCAACGCGCGGCTCCACGCCGAAACGCTGCATCTCCTCGGCGGCCAGCAGGGTCATCTCCACCACCTGCTCGGGCGTGGGGTCGTAATTCACGTAGGTGTCGGCGAGGAACAGCGTGCGGCCCGGCACGTTGAGCAGGTTCACCGTATACAGATGCTTGACCCCCTCGCGGCGGCCCAGCACGGTTTCCACGAATTCGCGGTGCAGGCGGTGGATGCCTTGCGTGCCGCAGATCAGTCCGTCGCCGTAGCCGAACTTGAGCAGCAGGGTGCCGATCAGCGTGGTGCGGCGGCGCACTTCCTTCTTGGCGTATTCGACCGACACGCCGCTGCGCTCCATCAACTCATGATAATGCTTCCACAGTTCGTTGTAGCGCGGATCGGAATCCTGATTGACCAGTTCGTAGTCGCGATCGACGCACATGCGCAGGCCGAAGCGCTCGATGTTGTGCTTCACCACATCGGGGCGGCCGATCAGGATGGGGCGGGCCAGGCCTTCGTCGACCACCTGCTGTACCGCGCGCAGCACCTTCTCCGCCTCGCCCTCGGCGAAAATGATGCGTTTCGGATTCTTGCGCGCGGCGGCGAACACCGGCTTCATGATCAGGCCGGAATGCCAGACGAAGTTGTTCAGTTGCGCGCGGTAGGCGTCCCAGTCGGTGATCGGCCGCGTGGCCACGCCGGAGCTCACGCCGGCCTCGGCCACCGCCGGGGCGATCTTGACGATCAGGCGCGGGTCGAAGGGGCGCGGAATGATGTATTCGGGGCCGAAGCCGCCCACCTTCTCGCCGTACGCGGCGGCGACGATGTCGCTCTGCTCCACGCGCGCCAGGTCGGCGATGGCGCGCACGGCGGCGAGCTGCATCTCGTCGGTGATCGTGGTGGCGCCCACGTCCAGCGCGCCGCGGAAGATGAACGGGAAGCACAGCACGTTGTTGACCTGGTTCGGATAGTCCGAACGCCCGGTGGCGATGATGGCGTCGTCGCGCACCGCCTTGACTTCTTCCGGGAGGATTTCCGGAGTCGGGTTGGCCAGCGCCAGAATCAGCGGCCTGGCGGCCATCTTCGCCACCATCTCGCCCTTCAGCACGCCGCCGGCCGACAGCCCGAGGAACACGTCCGCGCCCTCGATGATCTCGGTCAGCCTGCGCGCCTCGGTCTTCTTGGCGTAGCGCGCCTTGATCGGATCCATCAGCGTGGTACGGCCTTCATAGACCACGCCTTCGATGTCGGTCACCCAGATGTTCTCGACCGGTACGCCCAACTTCACCAGCAGGCCCAGGCAAGCCAGCGCGGCCGCGCCGGCGCCGGAGGTGACCACCTTGACCTGCTTGAGATCCTTGCCCTGCAGCTGCAGTCCGTTGAGCACCGCCGCGCCGACCACGATGGCGGTGCCGTGCTGGTCGTCGTGGAACACCGGAATCTTCATGCGCTCGCGCAGCTTCGACTCGATGTAGAAGCACTCCGGCGCCTTGATGTCCTCCAGGTTGATGCCGCCGAAGGTGGGCTCCAGCGCGGCGATCATGTCCACCAGCTTGTCGGCGTCCGGCTCGTTGATCTCCAGATCGAACACGTCGATGCCGGCGAACTTCTTGAACAGCACGCCCTTGCCTTCCATCACCGGCTTGGCCGCCAGCGGGCCGATGTTCCCCAGGCCGAGCACCGCGGTACCGTTGGTCACCACGCCGATCAGGTTGGAACGCGCGGTGAGTTCGGCCGCCTGGCCGGGATCCTCGACGATGGCGTCGCAGGCCGCCGCCACGCCGGGAGAGTACGCCAGCGACAGGTCGCGCTGGTTGGTGAGCACCTTGGTGGGCATCACCGAAATCTTGCCGGGGCGCGGATTGCGGTGGTAATCGAGGGCGGCGGCGCGTATCAGTTCATCCATGTTCGATCCGTTCTGAGCGTGTGGGTGGGCAGGAAGCCACCGGGTAGCGGCCTTTCCGCCGCCTTCCGGGACATGGCATAATATTAGGCTTTCGCCGACTGCTGTTTACCCTAGTGATTTCCGCAGTGGCGACGCCGGACGAAAAGGAGACCGTCCGGCAGACCGCCGGCCGCACGCAGTGCCGCCCGACCGACGGAGACCGGTCCAGCACCAGCAACCTGTGGAGAACCATCCGCCATGACTCAACGCTTCGCCGAGGCCGCCCTGGCCGCCGCTCCCGATTACCTCCGTCACGAAGGCCTCAAGAAGTGGGTCGCCGAGATCGCCACGCTCACCGAACCCGACCGCGTGGTGTGGTGTGACGGCTCGCAGGAAGAATACGACCGCCTGTGCGCCGAGATGGTCGCATCCGGCATGCTGATCAAGCTGAACCCGGAGAAACGCAAGAACTCCTACCTCGCCTTCTCCGACCCTTCCGACGTCGCGCGCGTGGAAGACCGCACCTTCATCTGCTCCCAGGACCAGGCCGACGCCGGCCCGACCAACAACTGGGAAGACCCGGCCACCATGCGCGAGACCCTGAACGGCCTGTTCAAGGGCGCCATGCACGGCCGCACCATGTACGTGGTGCCGTTCTCCATGGGTCCGCTGGGCAGCCCGATCGCGCACATCGGCATCGAAATCTCCGACAGCCCCTACGTGGTGACCAACATGCGCACCATGACCCGCATGGGCAAGGGCGCACTGGAAGTGCTCGGCAGCGACGGCGAATTCGTGCCCTGCGTACACTCCGTCGGCGCCCCGCTCGCCCACGGCGAACAGGACAGCCGCTGGCCGTGCAACCCCACCACCAAGTACATCGTGCACTTCCCCGAGACCCGTGAAATCTGGTCCTACGGCTCGGGCTACGGCGGCAACGCGCTGCTGGGCAAGAAGTGCTTCGCGCTGCGCATCGCCTCCACCATGGCGCGCGACGAAGGCTGGCTGGCCGAGCACATGCTGATCCTCGGCGTGGAATCTCCCGAGGGCGAGAAGACCTACGTGGCCGCCGCCTTCCCGTCGGCCTGCGGCAAGACCAACTTCGCCATGCTGATCCCGCCGCAGAGCTTCGGCGGCTGGAAGATCACCACCGTAGGCGACGACATCGCCTGGATCAAGCCGGGCAAGGACGGCAAGTTCTACGCCATCAACCCGGAAGCCGGCTTCTTCGGCGTGGCCCCGGGCACCAGCGAGAAGACCAATTTCAATGCCATGGCGACGCTGAAGGAAAACATCATCTTCACCAACGTCGCGCTCACCGACGACGGCGACGTGTGGTGGGAAGGCATGAGCAAGGAAGCCCCCGCCCACCTGATCGACTGGCAGGGCAAGGACTGGACGCCGGAGATCGCCAAGGAGACCGGACGCAAGGCCGCCCACCCCAACTCGCGCTTCACCGCGCCGGCCGGCCAGTGCCCGTCCATCGACCCGGCCTGGGAAGACCCGGCCGGCGTGCCCATCTCCGCCTTCATCTTCGGCGGCCGCCGCGCCACCACCGTGCCGCTGGTGTACCAGGCCTTCAACTGGAACTTCGGCGTGTACATGGCCGCCACGCTGGGCTCGGAAACCACCGCCGCCGCCTTCGGCGCGCAGGGCGTGGTGCGCCGCGACCCGTTCGCCATGCTGCCGTTCTGCGGCTACCACATGGGCGACTACTTCAACCACTGGCTGAAGATGGGCCACGTGGTCGAGCAGACCCCGAAGATCTTCTGCGTGAACTGGTTCCGCATGAACGAGAAGGGTGAGTTCATGTGGCCGGGCTTCGGCGAAAACATGCGCGTGCTCAAGTGGATCGTCGACCGCGTCAAGGGCAAGGTCTCCGCCAAGGAAACCGCGCTGGGCTGGATGCCGCGCTTCGAGGATCTGGACTGGACCGGCGCCGACGTCACCCGCGAAGAGTTCGAAGCCCTCACCCAGGTCGATGCCGAAGCCTGGAAGAAGGAACTGGCCCTGCACAAGGAATGGTTCGACAAGCTGCAGGATCGCCTGCCGCGCCAACTGGTGCTGAAGCGCGAGCTGTTCGAACTGGCGCTCGACCACTGAACCCTTCCGCCGGCCCCACGGGCCGGCCCGCTCCACGGGCGCCGGCCTAAACGCCGGCGCCTTTTTTGCCGCCGGGCCACCCCAAGGCAAAAAGCGCCCCCTCGGGGGGCAGCGAGCCGCGCAACGGTGAGCGTGGGGGCCCCTTTCTTTTAAGCCCGCCGAGGACGAATCATGCCCCCGCGCCCCGCCCGCCGCATGGCCGACATCGCCCCCTTCCACGTCATGGAACTGCTGCGCCGCGCGCGCGAGCTGGAAGCCCAGGGCCGCGACATCATCCACATGGAAATCGGCGAGCCGGATTTCCCCACTCCCGCACCGATGATCGAGGCAGCCACCCGCTTCATCGCCGGGGGCGGCGTGCATTACACCCCGGCGCTCGGCCTGCCGGCGCTGCGCGAGGCCATCGCGCGCTTCTACCATGAACGCTTCGGCGCCGACGTGGCGCCGGAGCGCATCGTCGTCACGCCCGGCGCCTCCGGCGCGCTGATGCTCGCGTTGGCGGTGTCCACCGATCCCGGCGAGGAATGGCTGCTGCCCGATCCCACCTATCCGTCCAACCGCCATCTGGTGCGCAGCGTGGAAGGGCGCGCGCGCGCCCTGCCGGTGGATGTGGCCACGCGCTACCAGCCCACCGCCGCCCAGGTCGGCGAAGCCTGGTCGCCCGCCACGCGCGGGCTGATGGTGGCCACGCCGAGCAACCCCACCGGCACCCTGCTGGCGCCCGGCGAACTGGCCGCGCTGCACGCCGTCACCCACGCGCGCGGCGGTCTGCTGCTGGTCGACGAGATCTACCAGGGGCTGACCTACGGCGTGCCGTCTTCCACGGTGCTTGCCCAACCCGCGCTGGCGGCGGCCGACGACCTGTTCGTGGTAAACAGCTTCTCGAAATATTTCGGCATGACCGGCTGGCGCCTGGGCTGGCTGGTGGTGCCGCAATGCTGGACGCGCGAGGTGGAGAAGCTCGCCCAGCACCTGTTCATCTCACCCTCCACGCCCGCCCAGCACGCCGCGCTGGCGGCCTTCCGGCCGGCCACGCTGGATCTGCTGGAAGCGCGCCGCGACGAATTCGCCCTGCGCCGCGACGTGCTGGTGCCCGCCCTGCGCGAACTGGGCTTCGGCATCGCCACCGAACCGCGCGGCGCATTCTACGTGTATGCGGACGTGAGCGGACTGACCGACGACAGCGAGGCGCTGGCCCGCCGCCTGATCGAGGAAGCCGGGGTGGCCACCACGCCCGGCCTGGATTTCGGCGACCACCTGCCGCGCCGCCATCTGCGCATCGCCTACACCAACCGGCGGGAGCGTCTGCTGGAAGCCTGCGAGCGCATCCGCACGCTGCTCGGCTAGGAAAACGGCGCGGCGCCCTCAGGCGCCGGCAATCACCGTGGCCGCGCGGCCGGCCTCGCCGGCCAGGCGCTGCTTCATCGCCATCACGCGACGATAGTAGGCCGCGGTGGGATCGTCGCGCGCGCCGCCGTAATACTGCAGCGCGGCCTGCAGCGAACCGAAGCGGCGCAGGCCCTCCTCGATCACCAGCGTGCCCACGCGCACGTTGAGCATGGGATCGAACAGCGCATCCTCGCCTGCCTCGTCGCCGATCTTGTCCATGTGGAAGCGCGGAATCACCTGCATCAGTCCCTGCGCGCCCACATGGCTCTGGGCGAACGGATTGAAGCTCGATTCCACCGCGATCACCGCGACCACCAGCAGCGGGTCGATGCCCACCGCGCGCGCGCTGTCCTCGGCAGCCAGCAGCACCGGCTCCAGGGCGACCGGCGAGACGCGATAGCGGCGCGCCACGTAGTCGCGCACGCGCTCCATCTCCTCGGACAGCTCGGGCGGCTCGGGTTCGTTGCTGACCGTGCCGAAGTCGTAGCGCGACGGGGCCTGCGCATGCGCCTCGGCCAGGCTGCCGTCGAAGAAGCGCAGCGGCCCCTGTTCCAGCAGACTGGCCGCGAACACGGCGAGCGCCACCAGACCGGCGAGCAGCAGGCCGCCATGGGCGGCGTGGATCAATATACCGCCCGCCTTGCCGGCGAGCGCGGAAAAGCGCCTTGCGTACATCGGTTCCTCCGTGTCGGCGCCGGACACCCCATGCCACCCACCCCTGTGCCCCGCGCTGCGCGGAAGGGGTCGAAGAGGGGGAAGCCTCTGCCGGCACGGCCAGGCAGGCCGGCGGCGGGGGTGTTCGGTTGCTCGTGAAACTCGCCGGCCGACCGCGCCGGAAAGATTTCAAACAATCGGGGTGGAGCCGCTCGGCTCCAGGTTTCCCGCACCCGCGCGGCCGGGGCATGGCCAACGCGGAGACCTCGGCGCGCGCTTCGCTGCGACACGCTCGACGCCTTCGAAAACCACCGGGTTACGCCTGCTGGCGGCCCGGCGCAGCGCCAGGAAACCTACGAAACAACATTTGCTGCAATGCAGAGAGCGCGTGATGGTATTGATTATGTTGGAGTTTGTCAAACAAGCCCCTCACACGCGCGCTCAACCACGCCCCGCGCGCTCCGCCAGCAGTGCGTGCAGATGCGTCCAGTCGAAGCAGGGACCGGGGTCGGTCTTGCGCCCCGGCGCGATGTCCGAATGGCCGACGATATCCTCGATCGGCAGTTCGCGGCGCAGCGCATCGATCAACTCGGCGAGCCGGCGGTACTGCGCCTCCTCGAAGGGCAGACGGTCGCAGCCTTCCAGTTCGATACCCACGGAAAAATCGTTGCAGCGCTCGCAGCCCCGCCAGGACGACACACCCGCGTGCCAGGCACGCGCGCCAACGGGCACGAACTGCACCAGTTCGCCGTCACGCCGCACGAAGAAATGCGCGGACACGCGCAGCCCGTGGATTTCCCGGTAGTACGGATGCCCGTCCGCA
Organism: Pseudothauera nasutitermitis; assembly: GCF_004801295.1. Lineage (GTDB taxonomy): Bacteria > Pseudomonadota > Gammaproteobacteria > Burkholderiales > Rhodocyclaceae > Pseudothauera > Pseudothauera nasutitermitis. Next base: position 463,907 of record NZ_SSOC01000006.1, on the reverse strand, counting down.
TCCAGACGGTTGGTGAACAACTGCTCCACCCCGGGGCCGCCGAACTCGTCCGGCGGCAGGCTGATCGCATGCACCACCAGCAGACGCACCACGGCGTCCGCCGGGCGTTCATCGTGGTTGGGCGACGGCACCCGGCGCGCCCCGGCCAGCCAGCCGGCCACGCATGCGCCGACCTTCCCCCGTCCGTCCTCGCTCATGCCGCCCCCGCGCCGAAAACCCGCATTATCGCGCCCGCCAGCCGATCACCGCGTTTTTTCCCCGCCGCGGCGCGATTCCCGTACAATCCGCCGCTCGCCGCAGCCGCCAATCGCTGCGCGCACCTCCCGGATCACCGTGGCCGGACTCTCCGGCCCCTGTCCCGCCAGCCTCGATTGGCGTCGCCCGCGTGCGACAGGCCGTCGCTGGAGCCTTTCCCTACATGAACACCCAATCCGCTTTCGCCAGCCTCGGGCTGGCCGAACCCCTGCTGCGCGCCATCGCCGAAACCGGCTACGACACGCCCACGCCCATCCAGGCCCAGGCCATCCCGCTGGTGCTCGCCGGCGGCGACCTGCTCGCCGCCGCGCAGACCGGCACCGGCAAGACCGCCGGCTTCACCCTGCCGGTGCTGCACCTCCTGGCCGCCAACCCGGTCCATCCGCGCGCCACCGGGCGCCCGCGCTGCCTGATCCTCACCCCCACGCGCGAACTCGCCGCGCAGGTCGAGGAATCGGTGCAGACCTACGGCAAGCACCTGCCGCTGACCTCCATGGTGATGTTCGGCGGCGTCGGCATCCATCCGCAGATCGCCGCGCTGAAGAAGCGCGTCGACATCCTGGTCGCCACGCCCGGCCGTCTGCTCGACCACGTTTCGCAGAAGACCCTGGACCTTTCCGGTGTGGAAATCCTGGTGCTCGACGAGGCCGACCGCATGCTCGACATGGGCTTCATCCGCGACATCCGCAAGGTGCTCGCGCTACTGCCCAAGAAGCGCCAGAACCTGCTGTTCTCCGCCACCTTCTCGGACGAGATCCGTGAATTGGCCAACGGCCTGCTGCACAACCCCGGCTGCGTCGAGGTGGCACGGCGCAACACCGCTTCCGAACTGGTCGAGCAATCGGTCTATGCCATCGCGCAGAAGCAGAAACGCGAACTGCTCGCCTGGCTGATCCGCGCGCAGTCCTGGGAGCAGGTGCTGGTGTTCACGCGCACCAAGCACGGCGCCAACCGCCTGGCCGAATACCTCACCAAGCACGGCATTCCGGCCGCCGCCATCCACGGCAACAAGAGCCAGTCGGCGCGCACCCGCGCGCTCGGCGACTTCAAGGACGGCAAGCTGCCGGTGCTGGTGGCCACCGACATCGCCGCGCGCGGTCTGGACATCGACCAACTGCCCCAGGTGGTCAACTTCGAACTGCCCAACGTGGCGGAAGACTACGTGCACCGCATCGGCCGCACCGGCCGGGCGGGCGCCAGCGGCGCGGCCGTGTCGCTGGTCGATGGCGAGGAGATGAAGTTGCTGGCCGGCATCGAACGCCTGATCAAGCGGCGCATTGACCGCGCGCCCATGCCGGAAGGCTTCGTGCCCAGTGCCAACCCCGAGGAAGAACCCGAGCGCCCGCCCCGCCATGCGCCGCGCGGCCGTCACGACCACGCCCGCCCGCGCCACGGCGCCGACAGCGGCCGTCCGGCCGCGCCGCGCGGCCGTGGCAACAGTGGCGGCAATGGCAGTGGTAACAATGGCAACGGCAAACGCGGCAACGGCGGCGGCCATGCGGCCGAACCGCGCGGGGAATCAGGCCGCCGCGCGCCGCAGCAGCCGCGCGCCGCGCTGTTCTCCCCGCGTTCGAACAGCGGCAAGCGCTGAAAAGAAAGGGGTGGTGCGTGCGCCACCCCCATGCGGCTCCGGAGGACGGAGCCGTGCAAACCCTCACCCGGGCTGACGCACCCGGTACCACCAGCCGTAGACCCAACATGCCGCGCAGAAGCCGGTACTGAGGTCGATGAAGGAAAACACCAGCAGGGCCACGGCGGGGATGGCGCCGAACGAGGCGCCCATCAGCCAGCTCACCACCATGGCCGTGCCGGCGATCGCGGCGATCTTGTCGGCGAACATCTTCGAGCCGGCATTGACCATCTTGCTCTTGCCCATCTTGCGGGTGAGGCTGGCGAACAGCCGGTAGGACAGGCATTTGTGCGGCGACACGAAGCCGCGCAGCAGACCGCCCAGCGCGATGATCAGGGCCGCCCACTGGTAGGGCGTGAACAGATAGATCGCGCTCACGATGAAGGTCATCGTGGCCTGGAAGCGGTAGGCGTTGGAACACACGGGGGGAATGTCGAAACGCAGCATGACGGGTTCTCCGGGAAGTTTCCATCAGTATATAAGCTAAAACTTATATATTTCAAGCACCCTTTGCCCTTCGAAATATGACATTCGCTCAATTGACGCGCCACAATGCCATAAACATAATACGGATGTCATCAACCAAGGAGAGTCAACCATGAAGCGTTTCCTGCGTACCCTCGTCCTGGCCGCACTGCTTGCCCCGGCCGCCGTGCTCGCCACGCCGGTGGACATCAATACCGCCGACGCCACGACGCTCGAGAGCGTCAAGGGCATCGGCCCGGCGAAGGCCCAGGCCATCCTCGACTACCGCAAGCAGCATGGTCCGTTCGCCAGCACCGCCGATCTCGCCAAGGTACCGGGCATCGGCACGCGCACGCTGGAACAGATCGGCGATCAGGTCACCGTCGGCGCGCCGGCCGCGCGCAAGGCGGCCGCCAAACCCGCAACCGCATCCAAACCCTAGGACGATCCCCCCTGGAGCGGACGCGCAGTGCGCGTCCGTTCAGGCCCTGCCGGGCCAGCGGTTCTCGCCGAGCACCTCGTCGATCGGCATGCGCTCCGCCCACTGCTCGATCTCCAGCATCGGACGCGGATAGAAGTCCTCCACATGGCCGATGCACAGGATGGCCACCGGCTTCGCACCTTCCGGCATGCCCAGCAGTGCGGCCAGGCGCTGCGGATCGAACAGCGACACCCACCCCAGCCCCAGGCCTTCCGCCCGCGCCGCCAACCACATGTTCTCGATGGCGCAGGCCACCGAGGCCAGATCCATCTCCGGCAGGGTACGGCGTCCGAACACGTGGCGCTCGCGATCGTCGGCCAGGGCCACCACCAGCACCTCGCCGGCATCCAGCACCCCTTCCACCTTCAGGCGCATGAACTCCTCGGCGCGCTCGCCGAGCGCCCGCGCGGTGGCCAGGCGCTCCTCCTCCACCAACGCATGCATGGCCTCGCGCAGGGCGCGCGTGGTGATGCGGATGAAACGCCACGGCTGCATGTAGCCCACGCTGGGGGCATGGTGGGCCGCCCACAGCAGACGATGCAAGGCTTCGGGCGCCACCGGATCGGGCAGGAAATGGCGCATGTCGCGGCGTTCGGCGATGGCGCGATACACAGCCGCGCGTTCGGTGGGGGAATACGCGTGCCGGGCGGCGGCGCCATGGCGCTCCATGTCGTTTTCGGTCATTCGGATCTGCAAGCCTTTGATGAGTTTTTCCTGCACGGCACGGAAGCACCCGCTCCGCGTCTCCGGCAAAAGTGTACTCCGCTCGCGGCACGGTCGAGCGGACAGATGAGATCCTGCCGGTTCCATACCTAGCCGTATGGGCGATAATAGCCGGATGCCATGGCTCAACAATTCATCCGAGGAGACAACACCATGCAGAATCCACGAGCGCTGTACGCCGAACGCCGCATGTCCGCGAGCGATGCCATCGGGCTGGTGCGCGACGGTGACACCATCGTCGTGCCGACCGGCGTGGGGGAAGCCCCGGCCCTGCTGCATGCGCTGTCCGAACGGCGCCACACCCTGCGCGGCGTGGCCGTGAGCCAGATCCTGCCGCTGCGCAAGTACGGCTATCTGGATCCGCAGACCCGCGACAACGTGCGCCACGACGCCTATTTCTTCAGCGGCGCGAACCGGACGGGCGGCCATGAGGGCTGGGTGGATTTCATCCCCGCGTACTTCTCCGAACTGCCGATGCTGATCGACAGGGGCCTGACCCCGGCCGACGTGGTGGTCAGCATGGCCTCGCCGATGGATGAGCACGGCTACTTCTCCCTCTCGCTGGCGCCCGACTACACCATGGCGGCAATCGAGAAGGCGCGCGTGCTGCTGCTGGAGGTCAACCCCAACGTGCCGTTCGCCAACGGCAACTGCCACGTACACGTCTCCCGCGTCAGCGGGCTGGTGGAAAGCCAGGACCCGCTCTTCGAGGTCGGCCTGCCGGAGATCGGCCCGGTGCAGGAAGCCATCGGCGCCCAGGTCGCCGAGATGATCGACGACGGCTCGACCCTGCAGATCGGCTACGGCGGCATCCCGGACGCGGTGGTCATGCAGCTCAAGCACAAGCGCGACCTCGGCATCCACACCGAGATGATCGGCGACGGCATCCTCTCGCTGGTCGAATCCGGCGCGGTCACCAACCGCCGCAAGACCTTCATGCCCGGCAAGATCGTCGCCACCTTCGCGCTCGGCTCCAACCGCCTGTACCGTTTCATGCACCGCAACCCGACGCTCGAGATGCATCCGGTCGATTTCACCAACGACCCTTACCTGGCCTCGCGCAACGACAAGCTGTGCGCCATCAACGCCACCCTGCAGATCGACCTGCTCGGCCAGTGCGGCTCCGAGAGCCTGGCCCACCTGCCGTATTCCGGCACCGGCGGCCAGGTGGACTTCGTGCGCGCGGCCAACCGTTCGAAGGACGGCAAGGCCTTCATCGTGCTGCCGTCCACCGCCAAGGGCGGCACCATCTCCCGCGTGGTGCCCACCCTGTCGCCCGGCACCCACGTCACCACCAGCAAGAACGACATCAACTACGTGGTCACCGAACACGGCGTGGCCCAGCTGCGCGGCAAGACCGCCCGGCAGCGCGCCGAGGCGCTGATCGGCATCTCCCACCCGGACTTCCGCGCCGAACTGCGCGACGCCGCGCGCCAGCTCAAGCTGCTCTAAGGCGCGTCGGATCGCAGCAGCCTGGCCCCGCTCCTACGGGGTCAGGCCGTGTTGCCGCGATCCCTGGCGGTCGCGCCCGACAGCAGGCGGGCGAGCGCCGCGGGCGCGGAAGGGAAGTAGAGATGCAGATAGGAGGCGGTGAGCCGTCCGCGGCGATACACCGCCTCGCCCTCCCTGCCGTCCGGGGTGCGCGCATGCGTGAGCGGCACGAGCGGGGTCTGCGCGCGGGAATAGTGGAAGGTGTGCCCGGCAAGCCGTCCTTCCGGCAACTCCACCTCCTGGGTGCCGAGGGCGGCCAGGCGCGCCTGCATGACCGCGCGGCCGGGCAACAGGCCACAGCCGGCATGCGCCGTTCCGGCCTTGTCCACCAGCGAGTCGAACAGGCCCATCATGCCGCCGCATTCGGCCAGCAGCGGCTTGCCCGCCGCCACGTGGGCGCGCAGAGCATCCCGGAACCCGACATTGGCGGCGAGCCGCTCGGCATGCAGTTCCGGATACCCGCCCGGCAGCCATAGCGCGTCGCAGGACGGCAAGGACTCGCCCTCCAACGGCGCAAAGAACACCGGCTCGGCACCCAGCGCGCGCAGCGTATCGACATTCGCCGGATAGATGAAACCGTGGGCCGCATCGCGCGCGATGGCCACGCGGCGGCCAGCCAGCAGCGGCGGCACACTGGGGGCGGCCGCATGGCGGAACGCCACCGGCGGCGGCAGTTCCCCCGCGCCGCTCTCCGCCAGCGCGTCGGCCATGCGCTCCAGGCGTTCTTCCAGGTCGGCGATCTCGGCGGCCTGCAGCAAGCCCAGATGACGCTCCGGCAGCGCGGCGCCGGCCTCGCGCGGCAAGGCGCCGTGCCAGCGCAGCCCCGGCGGCAGCGCCGCGCGCAGCAGTTCGACATGGTGTGCGCCGCCCACGCGGTTGGCCAGCACGCCGGAAAACGGCAGGCCCGCGCGGAAGCTCGCCAGCCCGTGGGCAACGGCGCCGAAGGTCTGCGCCATCGCGCGCGCGTCGATCACCGCGAGCACCGGCAAACCGAAGCGTTCGGCCAGATCGGCGCCCGAGGGTGTGCCGTCGAACAGCCCCATGACGCCTTCGACGAGGATCAGGTCCGCCTCGCCGGCCGCCGCGTACAGGCGCCAGGCAGCATCGTGCTCGCCGCACATGCCCAGATCGAGGTTGTACACCGGCGCCCCGCTGGCCACCGCGTGGATCTGCGGGTCGAGGAAATCCGGGCCGCACTTGAACACCCGTACACGCCGGCCCAGACGTACATGCAGGCGGGCGAACGCGGCGGTGACCGTGGTCTTGCCCTGGCCGGAGGCCGGCGCGCCGATGAACAGCGCGGGGCAATGGCGCACGGCCGGCTCAGCGCCCATCGCCGCCCGCACCATCCGCCGGCGTGGCGGGATGGCCGCCATACGGCTCGCCCCCCTCCGCCGCATCCGCCGGCCGGAACCACGCCAGGCGCGGATACAGGCCGACCACGCCGCCCACCACGGTGAGCGCGGGCGGCCGGATGCCGGCCTCGGCAACCCGCTCGGCCAGCGTGCCCAGCGTGGCCACGGCGACCCGCTGGCGCGCGGTGGTGCCGCGCTCGATGACGCCGGCCGGGGTATCGGCCGGCAGGCCGTGCTCGGTCAGGCGGGTACAGATTTCCGCCAGGCGCGAGAGGCCCATGTAGATCACCAGGGTCTGGTTGGGGCGCGCCAGCGTCGGCCAGTCCAGCGCCAGCGTGCCATCCTTGAGAAAGCCGGTGGCGAACAGCACGGACTGCGCGTGGTCGCGGTGGGTCAGCGGGATGCCGGCATACGCGGCGATGCCGGCGGCGGCCGTCACGCCGGGCACGACCTCGACGGGAATGCCGGCCTCCACCAGCGCTTCCATCTCCTCGCCGCCGCGCCCGAAGATGAACGGATCGCCGCCCTTCAGGCGCACCACCTTGCACCCGGCGCGCGCCAGACGGATCAGCAGCGCGTTGATCTCCTCCTGCGGCAGCGAATGGTCGGCGGCCTTCTTGCCGACGTAGAGGCGTTCGGCGGCGGCGGGCGCCAAGTCGAGCACCACGGGGCTGACCAGATTGTCGTACAGCACCGCGTCGGCGCCGCCCAGCAGGCGGGCGCCGCGCAGGGTGAGCAGTTCCGCATCGCCGGGGCCGGCGCCGACCAGGTAGACGTGGCCCGGCCGGGGGCCGGAACGCGCGGGGAATTCTGGGGTATCGGGCAGTTGCATCGCGCTAGGGTCTGTTGACATACGTTTCATGGGCCGCGCTCGGCCGAGTGGGCTCCCAGTGCAAGGCGCGGCGACGCGGATTGGGTGGCCCCCAATCAAGGAGCCGCAACGCCGCAATGGGGGCCCACTCGGCCGAGCCCTTCGGGTTGTGTCCAAACGCTCACGCTACAAGGAGCGCAACGCCGTAGCGGGGGCGTTTGGACACAACGCGGCCCATGAAACGTATGTCAACAGACCCTAGTGTAGCGCGCCGCCCGGCACGCCCCGTACGCCTTTCACGCGGGCAGGAAGGCGGCCCGGCCGTCGATCTCGTGGCGCACCAGCGGGTGCCCGAAGGCCGCGCCGAGCAGGTCTGCGCGCAGCACTTCGTCGCGCGTGCCGGCTTGCGCCCCGCCCCGCCCGTCGAGCAGCACGATGCGGTCGGCGTAGCGCGCGGCGAGATTGATGTCGTGCAGCACCATCACCACGCCGTGGCCGCTGTCCGCGCGCGCGCGGATGAGGTCGAGAACGGCGATCTGGTAACGCAGGTCGAGGTGGTTGGTCGGCTCGTCGAGCAGCAGCACGCGCGGCGACTGGGCGAGCAGCGCAGCGAGCGCCACGCGCTGGCGCTCGCCGCCGGACAGGCTCAGGATGTCGCGCGCGGCCAGTTCGCCGAGGCCCACGCTGTCCAGCGCGGCGCGGGCGATGCGCTCGTCCTCCGGGCCTTCCCAACCCCAACGGCCGAGATGCGGATGGCGGCCGACCAGCACGGTTTCCAGCACGGTCGAGGCAAACTGGTCCGGCTGCTGCTGCGCGAGCAGGCCGCGGAAGCGCGCGGCCTGCTGCCCGCGCCAGGCCGCGTAGGGCCGCCCGTCCAGGCGGACTTCGCCCGCATCGGGCGCGCGCAGCCCCGCCAGGGTGTGCAGCAAGGTGGTCTTGCCCGCGCCGTTGGGGCCGAGCAACACCCAGCACTCGCCGGCACGCAGGCACAGGTCGAGATCGCCGCACAGACGGCACCCGCCCACTCGCAGGGCGAGATGGCTGGCCTCCAACAGCGGCGCGGCCGGATGCTTCATCGCGGGTGCCTCGCCAGCAGGAACAGGAACACCGGCACGCCGATCAGCGCGGTCAACACGCCCACCGGCAGTTGCAGGGGGGCGATCAGCGTGCGCGCCAGGGTATCGGCGGCGGTGAGCAGCACGCCGCCGGCCAGCGCCGCGGCCGGCAGCAGCACGCGCTGGTCGTTGCCCAGCGCGAGGCGCACCAGATGCGGCACCACCAGGCCGACGAAGGCCACCGAACCCACCAGCGTCACCGCCGAGGCGGTGAGCAGCGAGGCCAGCAGGTACAGCGCGACGCGCAGCCGCCCGACCCGCACGCCGAGCGCGGCGGCCGCGGTCTGCCCGCGCGCCAGCACGTTCAGATCGCGCGCAAACGGCAGGGCGACCAGCAGGCCGGCCACCAGCACGACCAGCGCGGGCCACGGCCGGGTAGCGCTGCTGGCGTCGCCCATCAGCCAGAACAGCATGGGCTGCACGCGCGAATCGGGCGCCAGCGCGAGCATCAGCGAAATCGCCGCGCCGCAGCCGGCGGCGACGATCACCCCGGTGAGCAGCAAACGGGTCTGCGTCCACGAACCGTCGCCGTGGGCCAGGCCGAACACCACCAGCATCGCGGCCAGCGCCCCGGCGAAGGCCGCCCCGTCGACCGCCAGCGGCGCCAGGCCGAGCATCATGCAGGCCAGCGCGCCGACCGCCGCGCCGCCGGAAATGCCCAGCACGTAGGGGTCCGCCAACGGATTGCGCAGCAGCACCTGCATCAGCGCGCCGGCCGTGGCGAGCAGCCCGCCGGCGGCGAAGGTGGCCACCGCGCGTGGCAGGCGCAGTTCGCGCACCACGCTGGCGGCCATGCCCGCATCACCGCTGAACAGCGCGCCCCAGACTTCCCCCACGCCGATCGGCAGGCTGCCGGCGGACAGGGCCCAGGCGAACACGCCCAGCCCCGCGCCAACCAGCGCGAGGAGGATCGTCAGAACGTGCAGGGGCTTGCGCATGGGCGGCCCGTTCAACGCGGCGCGTAGCGCACGCCGACGAAGGCGCTGCGCCCCGGCGTGCGGTAGCCGCGCGCCAGTTCGTAGTCCTTGTCGAGCAGGTTGTCGGCGCGCGCCTCAATGCGCCAGTCGCGCGCCACGCGGTAGTGCAGCCAGGCGCCGGCCAGGGCGTAGCCGTGCAGGCGCGCGCTGTTGGCGGCATCGTCGTAGCGCCGCCCGGCGCCATCGAACTCGACGCCCCAATCCACGCGCTGGCCCTTGCGCAGCAGGCGCACGAAGCCCGCATGGCGCGCGCGGCGCGGCAGGTGCAGTCCGCTGCGCGCATCCTTGGCGCTCAGGGTATCGGCGCCGGCCATGAATTCGAAGGCGCCGGCGGACAGGGTGTAGGCCAGTTCCAGGCCGCGCAGGCGCGCCTCGCCCAGGTTGATCTGCTGGCCGCGCAGGGCGGGCTCCGGGTTGTTGGCGATCAGCCCGGTGACCTTGTTGTCGAAGGCGCTCAGCTCGACCACGTGATTGCCACCGCGCCAGCGCACGCCGAGTTCGCGGTTGAGCGCTTCTTCGGGTTTGAGGTCCGGGTTGCCGTGGTAGCTGGTCGGCGAGGTCATCGGCCAGTAGAGCTGGTTGAAGGTGGGCGCGTTGAAGGCGCTGGCGAGGCTGGCGCGCACGCGCCAGGCGGGGGACAGATCATACCCGTAGGCGAGCAGGCCGGTGGTCTTGCCGCCGAACTGCGAGTTGTCGTCGTGGCGCGCGTTGATCTGCACGTCGTGCGCGCCCAGGCGCGCGGTCCATCCGGCGACGACGGAATCGACCCGGCGGCTGTTGCGCCGGTACTGGTTGGAACTGTCCAGCTTGCTGGTGACGGATTCGTAGGCGAGCAGCAGGCGGCCCAGCGGCAGATCGACGTCGTGCTGCCAGCCCCACTGGTCCTGCCGCGTGTCGAAACGGCTGGGCAAGGCCGCGCTGGCCTGGGTCAGCGAGCGGTCCTCGCTGCGCCCCAGGCGCAGCGTGCTGGTCCAGCCGGCGGCGAGTTCGTTGCGCAGGAAGAAGCCGAGGGTCCGGCTCTTCTTGTCGATCCAGGAATTGAAGTAGGTCAGCCCGGAAGCGTCGTATTCGTTGCGCGCATCCGTGCGGGTGAAGCTCACGCCGGCCTCGTCGCGCTCGCGGAAACCAAGGGACAGCGAGCCGCTGAGCAGGTCGCTGCGGAAGCCGTCGCGGTCGCCCCACCACGAGCTGCGCCCGCCGCTGCCGGCCCAGTAGGCCGGGTCGCGCTTGGAATCGTAGCCGTCGGTGCGCTCCTTGCCCGCGCTCAGGCTGTAGCGCAGGCGCCCGGTGCCACCGGACAGCGTGGCGGAACCCTTGAAGGTGTCCTCGCTGCCGTAGCCAACGAACAGTTCGGGATGGAAGCCGGTCTCGCCCTTGCGGGTGAACACCTGGATCACCCCGCCGATGGCTTCGGAGCCGTACAGCGCGCTGGCCGGCCCGCGCAGGATTTCGATGCGCTCGATCATGTCGAGCGGAATGGTCTCCAGCGTGGGCGCGCCGGAGGTCGCGGAGCCCACCCGCAGGCCATCCACCAGCAGCAGGGTGTGGCGCGCCTCGGCACCGCGGATGTACACGTTGGCGTTCGATCCGCGCCCGCCGTTGGCGGTCACGCGCACGCCCGGCAAGGTGCGCAGCACGTCGATCAGCGAGGCGGCACCGGCACGCTCGATGTCCACCCGCTCGATCACCTCCACGCTGGCCAGCGCATCCTCGGCACGCTGGCCCTGGCGGCTGGCCGTGACCACCTGGGGGGCGAGTGTCGGTTCGGTCTGCGCCCGCACGGGCGCCGGCGCCATCAGGAGCACGGCGGCGACCGATCCGGCAGTCATGAGGAGCATCGCGTGCGGCATCCAGAAAAAACGATTGGCCGCCCGGCGTCGTGGCGGGGCGGCCGTGGCCGGACAAGCAACGCAGCGGCCCGGCGCGCCGGGCCCGCCCGCGTTCAGAACGAGACCCGCGCGCCCAGCTTCCAGGTGCGCTCGAAATCCACCGGATAGATGCGGTCGTCCCGCGTCCAGACGCCGTTCTCGCGCTCGAACAGGTTGCTCACCGTGCCGTACAGCTCCACGTCCTTGGTGATGCGGTGGCGGTAGGCGAGGTCGGTGGACTGGTAGGCGCGCTGCTTCTGCAGGTTGTTGTTGTCGAAGTCGCCCGTCGCCCAGGCCTTGCTGCGCCAGGTGTGGGTCAGATGCAGGTTGCCGTGGTCGCCGACCTTGACGTTCAGGCCCAGCACCACGCCGTGGCGCGGCACACCGGGCAGTTCCTTGCCGTCGAAGGCGCCGCCGCCGGCATCGTCGCGGTCGATGATGGCGCGCGTCCAGGTGTAGTTGAACAGGCCGGTCAGGATCGGGGTGATCTGCCAGGTGTCCTGCAGCTCCAGGCCGTACTTGTGGGAGCGATCGATGTTGGTGTTCTGGAAGGAGAACGGCTCGTAGAAGATCTCGTTCTTCAGATCAGCATGGAACACCGCCACTTTCAGGCGGTTGGCCGGGGTGACGTGGTTGAGGCCGAGGGTGACGGTGCGTACCCTCATCGGCTCGATGAAGCCGTTGAAGTGGGTCACGCCGGTCATCCAGTCGGTGGAGAAGAAGCGGTCGATGTCCGGCGCCTGGAAGGAGGCGTTGTAGTTGCCGAACAGCGACAGCGCCGCATCCACACGGTAGTTGAAGCCCACGTCCCAGGAGGACAGGCGGTCGTCGTCCTTGAGCCGGACGCCGGCCGTGGGCCGGTACTCGTACTCCACGCGCTCGGTGCGCACGCCGGCGGACAGGGTCAGGCGGTCGAATGCGTACTGGCCCTGCGCGAACCAGCCGGTGTTGCGCTTGGAGGTCTTGTTGTCCGCGCCCTTGCGCAGGCCATCGAAATGCTGCACGCCGGCCACCGCCGACAAGGCCCCGCCACGGTACTGCACCGCCACTTCGTCCGACAGCGAGCGGTAGTCGGAAGACCAGCCGGAGGAGAACTCGGAGTTCTTGCTCTCGTCGTGGTGGTTGGCCGACAGCTTCCAGCCGGCGCCGAAGTCGTATTCGCCGCCCACGCTCCAGTATTCGGCGTCGAACTTCTGGTGCGTGTAGTTGCCGCTGCCCGGCCGGTGCTGCGCGGGGTCGTCCTTGAACTGCGCCAGGGTCAGCCAGCCCGGATAGCGCGTGTCGATGCGCGAACGCCCGGCGTCGAGCTTGAGCTCCAGCGCATCCACCGGCTTGCCGGACAGCGCGACGCGCCAGGTATCGATGCGCGATTCGTCGCGGTGGCCGGACGGGTCCTTGTCGCTGAAGCCGTCGGACTGGCTGCGCTCGCCAGAAGCCGACAGCGAGAAACGCTCCTGCGCCAGCCCGGCGCTGAACACCCCGCCGCGCGTGCCGTGGCTGCCGCCGTACAGTTCGGCATTCACGCCGGTGCGCGCGCGGGTATGGATCTGGATGGTGCCGGCGGTGGCGCCGTCGCCGAACATCACCGCGCCGCTGCCGCGGGTGATCTCGATGCGCTCGATGTCGGCCAGCATGATGGAACCGAGCAGCTGCGGCACCATGTCGATGTTGTTCATGCGGCGGCCGTCCACCGAGATCACCACGTTCTGGTAGCCGTCGGTGAAGCCGTAGCCGCGCATGTTGAGCGACGGGGTGAAGCGGTTGCCGTAGCTCGGCAGCATCTGCAGCGAGGTGTGGCGCGACAGGTAATCGACCAGCGTGGTCGCGCCGGAGCGTTCGATTTCCTCGCGGCCGTGCACTTCGGAGGCGTAGGTCGCTGCGGTGTCGGACACGTCGATGCGGGTTGCGGAAACGGTCACCTGCGCCAGTTCGTGCGCGTCCTGCGCCGCGTCGGCGAAGGCCTGGCCGGAGAAAGCGAGCGCGCACGCCGAGGCCAGCGCGGAAAGTCGGATGGTCATTGTCAGGAAGCTCCTGCCTGCGACCCGGCAAGCGTCCCCGCACGCCGCGTCGATCGTCGAAACGATGCGACGCGGGGAGATCCGTGGAGCGCAGCAAACGCCCGGCACCGCCACCCCGCGGCACATCCGCCTGTGCGTTCGAGGCCGGTATCCGGGCTCATGAACCGTACCGGCAGAAAGCAGCCGGACCGGGCGCATCGCCTTCCCGGGCCGGATGGCCCAGTGGCGTGAGGACGCGCCTTGTGTTCACTTACCGTTGCGGGGGCAGCACAGGCCTTGCGGCGGATTCACCGCGCACCTGTTTCCCGTTCAACCCATCGGCGGGACTCGCCTGCGGGCACCTGAAACGCTTTGCGCCCCTTGCGGGCGCGGGGCGGATAATAGCGCTTCCGTCTTCCCTTGTGCAGCGCGCGTCGCCACTTTCCCATGTCGATCGAACTCATTCTCGGCGGCGCCCGTTCGGGCAAAAGCCGTCTGGCCGAAACCCGCGCCGCCGCATCCGGCGCGCCCGTCGTCGTGATCGCCACCGCCGAGGCGCTCGACGGCGAAATGGCCGAACGCATCCGCCGCCACCGCGCCGAACGCCCGGCCGGCTGGCGCACCGTGGAAGCCCCGCGCGCGCTGGCCGCCGCGCTGCGCGCCGAAGCCGCGCCGGAGCGCTGGCTGATCGTCGATTGCCTGACCTTGTGGCTGGCCAACCTGCTCGACGGCGCCGAGCGCCTGCCCCCCGGCGCGGATGCCGACGCGCTGCCGCAGCTCAAAGCCGAACGCGACGCGCTGCTCGCCGCCCTGCCCACCTTGCCCGGCCACGTCGTGCTGGTGGCCAACGAGGTGGGCCTCGGCCTGGTGCCGGACACCCCGCTCGGCCGCCTGTTCCGCGACGAGGCCGGACGCCTCAACCAGCGCGTCGCCGCGCTGGCCGACACGGTCACCTTCGTCGCCGCGGGCCTGCCGCTGGCGCTCAAGGGCGGCTAAACTGCGCCGCGACGCACCTTCCATTCAGCCTTTCGCCATGCATTTCGACATTCTCCCGCCCGACACCGCCCTCGCCCCCGCCCTGCAACGCAAGATCGACCAGAAGACCAAGCCGCCCGGCGCGCTCGGCCGGCTGGAGGCGCTCGCCGCGCAGATCGGGCTGATCCAGGGCACGCTGGCGCCGGCACTGCGCCAGCCGCACGTCTGCGTGTTCGCCGGCGACCACGGCGCAGCGCGCGCAGGCGTCTCGGCCTTTCCGCAGGAAGTCACCTGGCAGATGGTGGAGAACTTCCTCGCCGGCGGGGCCGCGATCAACGTGTTCTGCCGCCAGGGCGGGCTGGGCATCACGGTGGTCGATGCCGGCGTGAACCACGACTTCGGCCGTCGCCCCGGGCTGCTCGACGCCAAGCTCGGTCCTGGCACGGCCAACTACCTCGAACAACCGGCGATGACGCCCGACAGCGTGCGCGCCGCCCTGCAGCGCGGCCGCGAACTCGCCCACGCGCTGGCCGCCAACGGCTGCAACTGCGTGGGCTTCGGCGAGATGGGCATCGGCAACACGGCCGCCGCCGCGCTGCTCACCCACTGCCTCGCCGGCGCCGAACTGGCCACGGTGACCGGGCGCGGCACCGGCCTGGACGATGCCGGCCTGGCGCGCAAGCTGGCCCTGCTCGAACGGGCGGTGGCGCGCGGCGGCCAGCCGCGCGATCCGTTCGCCGCGCTGGCCGAATACGGCGGCTTCGAGATCGCCATGATGGCCGGCGCCATGCTGGGCGCGGCGGAGCGCCGCATGGTGCTGCTGATCGACGGCTTCATCGTCACCGCCGCGCTGCTCGCCGCGCGGGCCATCGCCCCGGCCATCCTGCCCTACTGCGTGTTCGCCCACCGTTCGCAGGAGCCCGGCCACCGCCTGCAACTCACCCACCTGGGCGTCGAGGCACTGATGGATCTGGACCTGCGCCTGGGCGAAGGCACCGGCGCGGCACTGGCCTTCCCGCTGGTGCAGGCGGCGGTGAACTTCCTCGACGAAATGGCCAGCTTCGCCTCGGCCGGCGTCAGCGACCGGCCCTGCATCTCAATATCCCTGGAACAGGAAGTCCAGCGCACCGACAATCTCGGTTCGCCCCTCGGCCATTGAACACACGGGGGAACCCAACACACGCAGGGGCACCGCGGCCAGCTTGGGGGTTTCGAGCACGCAGCGCACGCCCTCGACCATGACTTCCGGCATCAGCTCCGCCGGAAGCCTGTCCGCCGCCAGACTGTCACGCCGGCGCAGCGGAATGACTACCCGGGTATCCAGCCCATCGAGCAGGTCGGCCTGCACGTCGAGCAGATAGGGCGTTTGCGGTGCGCTCTTCGCGGGATTGCGATAGACATCGAAGCGCGCCATGTCAGAATGTCCGCCATTCGGCCAAGGGGAGCCCCTCGACATCGACGGTGCGGTTGTATTCCGCGATGAATTCCGCGTTCTCCCGCTTCCAGCGCCGGGCCTTTTCCCGCCGCACAAGATCTCTCAGAAACTCGTCGCAGACCTGGGAGATGTTGATGTCCAGGCTCTTGGCCTCCGCCAGGACATCGGTGGAGAGCGTCAGATTGGTCGCACGCTTTGGCTTCGTTGCTGAAACACCCATTTTTGACCTCACACTCACAACGCGCATCATCAATGCGCATTCTAGTTCATTGCCCCGCCATTGCCATCCTGCGCCCATGCGCTACCAACTCGAACTCTTCCTTACCGCGCTGGGCTACTTCACCCGCATTCCGGTACCCGCCTGGGTACCGTGGTCGACGCAGCGGCTGAACCACGCGGCGCGCTACTTCCCGCTGGTCGGCTGGGTGGTGGGCGGTGTGGGCGCGGCCGCCTGGCTGGGCTTCGCGCAGGTGCTGCCGGCGTCGCTGGCGGTGATCCTGTCGATGGCGGTCACCATCCGGTTCACCGGCGCCTTCCACGAGGATGGCTGGGCGGACAGCTGCGACGGCCTGGGCGGCGGCTGGGACAAGGCCCAGGTGCTCGCCATCATGAAGGACTCGCGCATCGGCAGCTACGGCACCGTGGGACTGGTGCTGATGCTGCTCGCCAAGGCCTTCGCACTGATCGAACTGGCCGCCCACGGCAACGCGGCCGTGGCCCTGGCGCTGCTGGCCGCCCATCCGCTGTCGCGGCTGGGCGCCACCGCGCTGATCCACTGGCTGCCCTATGCGCGCGAGGACGACAGCAGCAAATCCAAACCACTGGCGCACGCCCTGCGCCCCGGCGAACTGGCCATTGCCGCGCTGTGCGGGCTCGTCCCACTCATCCTGCTGGGTTTCGCCCAGGCGCTCGCCGCGCTGCTCGCGGCCGGCGCGGTGGCGCTGTGGGCCGCGCGCCTCTTCCTGCGCCGCCTGGGCGGCTACACCGGCGATCTGCTGGGTGCCGCCCAGCAGGCCGGCGAACTGGGCATCTATCTGGGAATCCTGATCGCATGGAATTGCACCTGATCCGCCACCCCCGCCCGGACGTCGAACCCGGCGTGTGCTACGGGCAGCTCGACCTCGGCATCGCCGAATCCGCCGCCGAGGTGGCCGAGCGCCTGCGCCCCCATCTGCCGGCCGAATTCGACCTGCACGCCAGCCCCCTGCAGCGCGCCCGCCTGCTCGCCGAGCAGTTCGGCACGCCCCGGGTGGACGCGCGCCTGAAGGAAATCCACTTCGGCGACTGGGAAGGCCGCCCGTTCGCCGAACTGGGCGACGTGATGAACCTCTGGGCGGACGATCCGCTCGGCTTCCGCGCCCCGCAGGGCGAATCCGTGCGCGACATGAGTGTGCGCGTGCTCGACTGGCTGAACGCACTGCGCGCCGGGCCACCCGCGCGGCCGGTGGTCATCGTCGCCCACGGCGGCCCGCTGCGGGTGATCGCCGGCCACCTGCTCAATGTGCCCGCCGAACACTGGCTGGGGCTGGACTTCGCCTGCGGCCAGGTGACCCGGCTGGACGTGGAGCCCTGGGGCACGGTACTGAAGTGGTTCAACCGCTAAATTTGTCCGCCCCGTTGAAATAAGCGCAAACAGGCTCCCTGGCGGCGTTCATGGGATAATCGCGCTCTTTCCACACCCAGGCTCACGCACGCTTCATGCTGCCTCCCCTGCCCGATTTTTCCGCCGGCCGCGTAGTCGTGGTCGGCGATGTCATGCTGGACCGCTACTGGCATGGCGCCACCCACCGCATCTCGCCGGAAGCGCCGGTGCCGGTGGTCAAGGTCGAGAACGACGAATTCCGTGCCGGCGGCGCCGGCAACGTGGCGCTCAACGCCGCCTCGCTGGGCGGCCGGGCCGCGCTGGTCGGTTTGGTGGGCCGCGACGAGGCCGCCCGCCTGCTGCGCGAACGCCTGGAAGCCGGCGGCGTGAGCTGCCGGCTGCTGGAAGCCCCGCAACACCCCACCATCACCAAATTGCGCGTGATCAGCCGCCACCAGCAACTGATCCGCCTGGATTTCGAGGACAGCTTCGCGGTGCTCGAATCCGCCGGCATCGAACAGGCCTTCGAGGCCGCCCTGCCGGACTGCGGCGCGGTGATCCTGTCCGACTACGGCAAGGGCACGCTGGCGCAGGCCGGCAGCCTGATCCGCGCCGCGCGCGAACGCGGCGTGCCGGTGGTGGTCGATCCCAAGGGCACGGATTTCGGGCGCTATTGCGGCGCCACGGTGATCACCCCGAACATGGGTGAATTCGAAGCCGTGGTGGGCCACTGCACTGACGAGGCCACACTGCGCGAACGCGGCGAGGCGCTGCGCGCGGCGCTCGACCTGGAGGCCGTGCTGGTCACCCGCTCCGAGCGCGGCATGACCCTGCTGGCGCGCGGCCAGTCCCCCCTGGACCTGCCCACCCGCGCGCGCGACGTGTTCGACGTGACCGGCGCGGGCGATACCGTGGTGGCCGTGCTGGGCGCCGGGCTGGCCTGCGGGCTGGCGCTGGCCGAGGCCACCGCGCTGGCCAACCTGGCCGCCGGCGTGGTGGTCGGCAAGCTGGGCACCGCCACCGTCAGTGCGGAAGAACTGCGCGCCGCGGCGCGCGCCATCGAATCGAACGGAGAACGGCCATGATCATCGTCACCGGCGGCGCCGGCTTCATCGGCAGCAACATCGTGCAGGGCCTCAACGCGCGCGGCATCCGCGACATCCTGGTGGTGGACGACCTCAGCGACGGGCGCAAATGTTTGAACCTGTCGGACGCGGACATCGCCGACTACCTGGACAAGGATGACTTCCTTGCGCACATCCGCGCCGGCAAGTCCTTCGGCGAGGTCGAGGCGGTGTTCCACGAAGGCGCGTGCTCCGCCACCACCGAGTGGGACGGGCGCTTCGTCATGAGCGTGAATTACGAATACACCAAGGCCCTGCTGGAATGGGCCACGCACCAGCGCACGCGGCTGATCTACGCCTCCTCCGCGTCGGTGTACGGCATGGGCCCGGTGTTCCGCGAGGCGCGCGAGCACGAGCACCCGCTCAACATGTACGCCTACTCCAAGTTCCTGTTCGACTGCCACCTGCGCCCGCAACTGGGCAAGCTGCCGATGCAGATCGCCGGGCTGCGCTACTTCAACGTGTATGGCCCGCGCGAACAGCACAAGGGCAGCATGGCCAGCGTGGCCTGGCACTTCAACGGCCAGCTGCGCGACGCCGGCCGCGTGCGCCTGTTCGAAGGCTCGGACGGCTACGGCCCGGGCGAACAGCGCCGCGACTTCATCCACGTGGACGACGTGGTGGCGGTCAACCTGTGGCTGCTCGACAACCCGCAGGTTTCCGGCATCTTCAACGTCGGCACCGGCCGCGCGCAGAGCTTCAACGACGTGGCGCGTGCCGCCATCACCTGGTTCCGCGCGCAGAGCGGCGACAAGGAGCGCGGCGGCATCGATTACATCGCCTTCCCCGAACACCTCAAGGGCCGCTACCAGAGCTTCACCGAGGCCGACATGGGCGCCCTGCGCGCCGCCGGCTACGACCGCCCCTTCCTCACCGTGGAACAGGGTGTGCCGCGCTACCTCGACTGGCTGGCCGCACGCGGACTGTGATGGACGCGACGGGCGCGCGCGCGCGCCGCATCCTCGTCGTCGGCCCCTCCTGGGTCGGCGACATGGTCATGGCGCAGAGCCTGTTCAAGACGCTGAAAGCCGGCGCGCCGTGCGACATCGACGTGCTCGCCCCGGCCTGGTCGCTGCCCATCCTCGCGCGCATGCCGGAAGTGCGCCAGGGCATCGTGATGCCGCTGGGTCACGGCGAATTCGGCCTGGGCAAGCGCTGGACGCTGGGGCGCCAGCTCGCCGCCACAGGCTATGACCAGGCCATCGTGCTGCCCGGCTCGCTCAAATCCGCCCTGGTGCCGTTGTTCGCGCGCATCCCTCGCCGCACTGGCTTTCGCGGGGAAATGCGCTACGGCCTGCTGAACGATCTGCGCGCCCTCGACAAGCAGGCGCTGCCGATGACCGTGCAGCGCTTCGTCGCGCTCGGCCGCGTGGCCGGCGCCCCGCTGCCCGAACCCTTCCCGCGCCCCGCCCTGGTGCCGGACGCTGCCAACCAGGCCCGCCTGCGCGCCGAACTCGGCCTGACCAACCGGCCCGCCATCGCCTTCATGCCCGGTGCCGAATACGGTCCCGCCAAGCAATGGCCGCTGGCCCACTACGCCACGCTGGCCGAGGAACTGGTGCGCCGCGACTTCCAGATCTGGATTCTCGGCTCGGGCAAGGATCGCGAAGTCGGCGAGGTGATCGCCGCCGGCATGGGCAGCGCGGTGCTCAACCTGTGCGGCCGCACCCAGCTCGGCGACGCGGTGGATCTGCTCGCCATGAGCCGTGCCGCGGTCACCAACGATTCCGGGCTGATGCACGTGGCCGCCGCGCTGGACATTCCACTGGTGGCCCTCTACGGTTCTTCCACGCCGGACCACACCCCGCCGCTCGCCGAACGTGTGGTCACCCGCTACCTGCGGCTGGACTGTTCGCCGTGCTTCAAGCGCACCTGTCCGCTCGGCCACACCCGCTGCCTGCACGAGATCACCCCGGACAGCGTGGTCGAGGCGCTCACCCAGCTCGGCTCACTGTCCCGCCGCATCCACCTGGAGGCGCGCTGAATGCGCGTGCTGCTGGTCAAGACGTCCTCGCTGGGCGACATCATCCACACCCTGCCGGCACTCACCGATGCGGCGCGCGCGCGGCCGGGTATCCGCTTCGACTGGGTGGTGGAAGAAGCCTTCGCGGAAATCCCCGCCTGGCACCCGGCGGTGGACCGCGTCATCCCGGTGGCCATCCGGCGCTGGCGCAAGGCCCCGCTGCGCGCATGGGCCAGCGGGGAATGGCGGCGCTTCACCCGCGAACTGCTCGCCACCCGCTACGACCTCACCCTGGACGCACAGGGCCTGCTGAAAAGCGCCCTGCTCACCCGCTACGCCAGCACCCCGGTGCACGGCCTGGACCGCAATTCCGCGCGCGAAGCGCTGGCCGCACGCTTCTACACCCACCGCCACCACGTGGCGCGCGGCCAGCACGCGGTGGCGCGCACGCGCGCACTGTTCGCCCATACGCTGGGTTATCCGGTGCCGACCGACGCCGGCGCCTATGGCCTGGACCGCGCCCGCGTGCTCACCGGCGCAGCGGGCGCCGGGGCGCCGGCCGATCCGCGCCCCTACCTGGTCTTCCTGCACGGCACCACCTGGCCCACCAAGCACTGGCCGGAAGCCTACTGGCGCGAACTGCTGGAAACCGCCACCGCCGCCGGCTGGCCGGTGCGCCTGCCCTGGGGCTGCGACGCCGAACACCAGCGCGCCCAACGCCTCGCGCAAGGCCTGCCCGACGCCCACGTACTCCCGCGCCTGCCCCTCGCCGGCATGGCCACGCAACTGGCCGGCGCGCGCGCCTGCGTGGCGGTCGACACCGGCCTGGGCCATCTCGCCGCCGCGCTCGACGTTCCCACCCTGTCGCTGTTCGGTCCCACCAACCCCGGCTTCACCGGCGCCTGGGGCCCCGGCCAGATCCATCTGCCCAGCGATTTCCCCTGCGCACCCTGCCTGTCCAGGACCTGCGCCTACCGCCCCACGGAAGCGGAGCAACAGCGCTTCGATACCGAACGCGAATGGCCGCTGTGCTTCACCCGGGCGAATCCGCAACGCGTCTGGCAGGCACTGCAGCCCACGCTTCATCCGGAATCACCACTCTGATGCAACTCGCTTTCTGCCTTTACAAGTATTTTCCCTACGGCGGCCTGCAGCGCGACTTCCTGCGCATCGCACTGACCTGCCAGGCGCGCGGCCACGCCATCCGCGTCTATGTGCTGGAATGGCAAGGCGAGGTGCCGCCGGGCTTCGAACTGCTGCGGGTACCGGTGGCAGCCTTCGCCAACCACCGCCGCTATGCGAAATTCACCCGCTGGGTCGAAGACGACCTCTCCCGCCGGCCGGTGGACCGGGTCGTCGGCTTCAACAAGATGCCAGGGCTGGACGTCTATTACGCCGCCGATCCCTGCTTCGAACACAAAGCGCGCACCCTGAGAAAACCCCTCTACCGTTACGGCTGGCGCTACCGCCACTTCGCCGCCTACGAACAAGCGGTATTCGCGCCCGAAAGCAAGACGGAGATCCTGATGATCTCCACCACCCAGCAGCCGCTCTTCGCCCAGTATTACGGCACGCCGGCGCGGCGCTTCCACCTGCTTCCGCCGGGCATCGCACCCGACCGCCGCGCGCCGCCGGATGCGGCCGAGCGCCGTACCGCCGCACGCGCGCAATTCGCCACCGAGTTCGGCCTGCACGCCGACGACCTGCTGCTGGTGCAGATCGGCTCCGACTTTCCGCGCAAGGGCCTGGATCGCAGCATCGCGGCCCTGGCCGCACTGCCGGAAACACTCAAGCGCCGCACCCGACTGGTGGCGATCGGTGCCGACGACCCCCGCCCCTTCCTCGAACAGGCGCACAAACTCGGCATCGGCGAACGGGTCTTCATCCCCGGCGGACGCGACGACGTGCCGGCCTTCCTGCTCGGCGCCGATGCGCTGCTGCACCCGGCCCGCCACGAGAACACCGGCACGGTGCTGCTCGAAGCGCTGGTCGCCGGCCTGCCGGTGGTCGCCACCGCCGCCTGCGGCTACGCGCACTACATCAGTGACGCCGACGCCGGCCTGATCATCGGCGAGCCCTTCACCCAATCGGCACTCGACGACGCGCTGGCGCAACTGCTCGGCGATGATCAGGCACGCACGCGCTGGCAGCGCAATGCGCTCGCCTTCGCCGGCCAGGCCGATCTCTACAGCCTGCCGGAACGCGCGGCAGACGTCATTCTGGGCTGGCGCGGATGAACAGGCTGGAGCTGACCCCGCCGCTATCGACGCTGTGGGCCGGGCGCGATGCCTTCGCCGCGGCCGCCGAACTCGCCCGCAACGCCACTGGCGGGGCTGTTGTGCGCGACCTGGAAGGCCGGCGCACGCTACGCTTCGAGATCGACGGCCGCGGCTACTACCTCAAGCACCAGCACGGCATCGGCTGGGGCCGCATCGTCGAAGAACTGATCCACCTTCGCCGCCCGGTACTCGGCGCCGGCAGCGAATGGCGCGCTGTCCAGACCTGCCACGCGCTCGGCGTACCGACCATGACCGCAGTCGCCTATGGCGAGCGCGGCCGCGGCCCGGCCTGGCGCGAATCCTTCCTGGTCACCGAAGCCATCGAACCGGCGGAGGACCTGGACGCCCACACCCGCACGTGGCGCGACACGCCACCGCCGCCGAACCACAAACGCGCGCTGATCGCGGCGGTGGCCGGCATCACCCGCCGCCTGCACGAAGGCGGCATGAACCACCGCGACCTCTACCTCTGCCACTTCCTGCTGTGCACCGACGCCCCCGGCGACGCGCCACGACTCGCGCTGATCGACCTGCACCGCGCCCAGATACGGCCAGCCACGCCGCGACGCTGGCGCGACAAGGATCTTTCCGCACTATACTTCTCGGCACTCGACATCGGACTCACCCAGCGCGACAAACTGCGCTTCCTGCGCCACTATTTCCCTAGCCCGCTGCGCGCCACGCTGCAGCGCGAGGCGGCCCTGTTGCGCCACCTGGAACGCGAAGCGGTCCGCCTCAAGCGACGCTACGAACGCAAGTTCGCCAACCGCCCCGCCCTGCAGCGATGACACACTGGACCCCCGCCCGCACCCAACTCGACGACGCGGCGGCCGCCGCCTTCGCCACGCTGGATGCCGTGTTCGCGCTCGAAGGCGAACCGGTGGCGAGCGATCCCTTGAGCCGGGTGCTGCGGGTGACCGTCGGCGGGCGCCGCTATTACGTCAAGCGCTACCACCGCGCGGCCAAGAACCCTCTGCGGCGCTGGTTCGGCCGCTCCCGCGCGCAGGCGGAATGGGAGAATCTGCAGCATTTCGCCGCCTGGGGCATCCCCACGGCGACGCTGGTCGGCTGGGGGCTGGAACGGCGCCACGGCGCTTTCCACCGCGGCGCACTCATCACCGCCGAAATTCCCGACAGCACGAACCTCGAAACGCTCGCAGCCCACAGCCCCGGACTCCTTCACGACCGGGAAACCTTCGAACGCATCAGCCGACAGGCCGCCCGCATCGCCCGCGCCCTGCACGCCCACGGCTTCACCCACAACGACCTGCACTGGCGGAATCTGCTCTACCGGCAGGATAGCGGCGAGGTTTTCCTCATCGACTGCCCCACCGGACGCTTCTGGTACGGCCCCTTCCTGCGATACCGCATCGCCAAGGATCTCGCCTCCCTGGACAAGACGGCGCGCAGGATCCTGCGCCGTACCCAAAGGCTGAGGTTCTACCTCCACTACGCTGGCCATGCCCGGCTGGATGCGGCCGACAAGGCGGCGATCCGCCGCATCATGCATGCCTTCGAGCACAGGCTGCGGCGCAAGGGCAGACTGTGATGAGCAATGCCCCTTCCGCCGCCGCCCCGCTGCTCGACGCCGCGGCCCTCGCCTCCGCGGGCCGCAGGCCGCCCGCCCCCTTCCGCATCCGCCTCGCCGGCGGAAGCGAACTCGTCCTGCACCAGTTGCTGCGGGTGTTGCCGGGCAAACGGGTGGTAGGCGCAGGCACGGACGCAAACGGAGAGCGCCGGCTGGTCAAGCTCTTCATCGGCCGGCACAGCGAACGCCATTGGCAGCGGGAATGCGCCGGCATCGGCTTGCTGGCCGCCGCCGGCATCCCGACCCCGGCCCTGGTCGCTGCCCAGCCGCTGGCCGGCGGCGGTCACGGGCTGCTGACCGCCTTCCTGGACGGCGCCGACACTCTGCTCGACGGCTGGCAGCCGCTGGCCGGCTCCGCTCCCGGCGACGCCGGCGCCACCGTACTGCTGGCGCCGGCCTTCGCCCTGCTCGGCCGGGTACACGCCGCCGGCCTCAGCCACGACGACCTGCACTTCGGCAACTTCCTGCGCCACGACGGCCGCCTGCTGCTGATCGACGGCGACGCAGTGCGCCGCCACGGCAACGGCCCGCTCGCCGAAAAGACCGCCGCCCGCGACCTGGCGATGCTGCTCGCGCAACTGCCGCGCACCTGGGACGGCCACCTGGATACCCTGCTGGCCGCCTACCGCCAGACCAACCCCCAGCCGCCAGGCAAGGCCGCCCTGGCGCGCGCGCTTGCCCGCGAGCGCGCCTGGCGGCTGCGCGACTACCTCTCCAAAACAGGACGCGACTGCACCCTGTTCAAGATGGAGCGGCACTTCGACCACTTCACCGCCGTCGTCCGCACGGAAGCCGATACGCTCGCGGCGCTGCTGGCCGAACCGGACCGGTTCATCGACGCAGGGCAGTTGCTCAAGCGCGGCAACACCTGCACCGTCGCCCGGGTCGACCTGGACGGACGTCCGCTGGTGGTCAAGCGCTACAACATCAAGAACGCCCGCCATGCCCT
This sequence comes from Pseudothauera nasutitermitis, assembly GCF_004801295.1. Classification (GTDB taxonomy): domain Bacteria; phylum Pseudomonadota; class Gammaproteobacteria; order Burkholderiales; family Rhodocyclaceae; genus Pseudothauera; species Pseudothauera nasutitermitis. Next base: position 438,844 of record NZ_SSOC01000006.1, on the reverse strand, counting down.
CTCGCGGCTGTGGCGGCCCAGCCGCGGCTGGCATTCCTGGCGCGAAGGCCATCGCCTGCACCTGTTCGGCGTTCCCACGCCGGCGCCGCTGGCACTGGTCGAGGAGCGCCGCGGCCCCCTGCGCGGCCGCGCCTGGCTGGTGAGCGAATACTGCGCCGGCACCGACCTCCTCGCCCTGCTCGATGCCGGCAGCGAACCGCCACCCGCCATCGCAGCGGCGCTCACGACGCTGTTCGCCACCCTGCACCGGGAACGCGTCAGCCACGGCGACCTCAAGGCCACCAACCTGCTGTGGGACGGTCAGGCGGTACAGCTCATCGATCTGGACACCATGCGCCAGCACGCCTCGCCCACCGGCCACGCGCGCGCCTGGGCGAAAGACCGCGCCCGCCTGCTGCGCAACTGGCCGGCGGACTGCGTGCTGCACCGCTGGCTGGACGCCCGCCTGCCGCCGGCCGCATAGCCAGCCCCCCCACAGGCGGCGTGGTAACATCCGCCGTCGAATTTCCTCCCCCGCACACCCGATGCAAGCCGGCCAGGCATCCAGCAACACCCCGCAAAGCTCCCTGCGCATCTACCTGCGCCTGCTGGGCTATGTGCGCCCCTATGCCGGCGCTTTCTCCATCAGCCTGCTCGGCTACATGATCTTCGCTTCGGCTCAGCCCATGCTGGCCGGCGTCATGAAGTATTTCGTCGATGGCCTGAACGATCCCGAGCACGCCGTCCTGCGCGGCGTGCCGCTGCTCGACGGCATGGAACTGATGTACGGCGTGCCGGTCATGCTCGTGCTCATCGCCGCCTGGCAGGGCATGGGCTCCTTTTTCGGCAACTACTACCTGTCGCGGGTTTCCCTGGGACTGATCCACGACCTGCGCCGCGCGCTGTTCGACAGCCTGCTGCACCTGCCCAACCGCTACTTCGACCAGCACAGCTCCGGCCACCTGATCTCGCGCATCACCTACAACGTGACCATGGTCACCAGCGCGGCCACCGACGCCATCAAGACCGTGGTGCGCGAAGGGCTCTCGGTGCTCTTCCTGTTCGGCTACCTGCTGTGGATGAACTGGAAGCTCACGCTGGTCATGATGGCCATCCTCCCGGTGATCGGCGTCATGGTGGGCAGCGTCAACCGCAAGTTCCGCAAGCAGAGCCACAAGATCCAGGCGGCCATGGGCGACCTCACCCACGTGGCCTCGGAAACCATCCAGGGCTACCGCGTGGTGCGCAGCTTCGGCGGCGAGGATTACGAATCCGCCCGCTTCGGGCAGGCCAGCGCGGACAATACCCGCCGGCAGTTGCGCATGGTCAAGACCGGGGCGGTGTTCACCCCCTCGCTGCAGCTGGTCACCTACTCGGCCATGGCGGTGCTGCTCTTCCTCGTGCTGTGGCTGCGCGGCGATGCCTCGGCCGGCGATCTGGTCGCCTACATCACCGCCGCCGGCCTGCTGCCCAAGCCCATCCGCCAGCTCTCCGAGGTCAGCACCAACATCCAGAAAGGCCTGGCCGGCGCGGAAAGCATCTTTGCCCAGCTCGACGAAGCGCCGGAAAGCGACCGCGGCACGGTGGAAAAGGCACGGGTCCAGGGCCGCATCGAAGTGCGCGACCTGCGCTTCGCCTACCCGGGCAGCGACCAGCTGGTGCTGGACGGACTGAACTTCACCATCGAGCCCGGCCAGATGGTGGCCGTGGTGGGCCGCTCCGGCAGCGGCAAATCCACCCTCGCCAACCTGATTCCACGCTTCTACCATCATGCCGAAGGCCAGATCCTGATCGACGGCGTAGACGTGGAGGACTACACCCTGCGCAACCTGCGCCGGCACATCGCACTGGTCACCCAGCAGGTCACCCTGTTCAACGACACGGTCACCAACAACATCGCCTATGGCGACCTCGCCGGCGCACCGCGCACCGACGTCGAACGTGCCGCCGAAGCGGCTTTCGCGCGCGAATTCATCGACCGCCTGCCTCAAGGCTTCGACACCCTGGTGGGGGAAAACGGCGTCCTGCTCTCGGGCGGCCAGCGCCAGCGCTTGGCGATCGCCCGCGCCATCCTCAAGGATGCACCCATCCTGATCCTGGACGAAGCCACCTCTGCGCTGGACACTGAATCCGAGCGCCACATCCAGGCCGCCCTCGACCACGTCATGCGGGGCCGCAGCACCCTGGTCATCGCCCACCGCCTGTCCACCATCGAAAAAGCCAATCTGATCCTGGTCATGGACCAGGGCCGCCTGGTAGAACGCGGCACCCATGCCGAACTGCTCGCCGCGGGCGGCCACTACGCCCGCCTGCACACCATGCAGTTCCGCGAACAGGAGGCCCCGGAGACTCCAGTCGCATGAGCGCCCCCGCCCGGCCGCCCGAAGGGGGCGCTCATCCTCCCCTGGGGAGGGCGGAGCAGGGGTTTCGCGCAGCGGGCTGGCTGTGCAAAGCCGGCCCTGCGTCGCGCAGCGACAGGAGGGTAGTCCAGTGAGCACCCTGCGCACCGGCACGCGTTTCGGCCTGGCCGTGCTGCGCGCCCTGCTGCGCGGCGGCTTCCTGTACCGCAGCGGCCACCTGCCGCCCGCCGGCCACCACGTGCCCGACGCGTTCACCGGCGTCGGCGTCGCCGCGGCAGCCGATCCGGCCCACGACGACCTGCAGCTCGAACACCTCGCACGTCTGGGCGTACGCCGGGTGCGCATCGACTTCACCTACGGCGACGCCGACGGCCCCGCCGGGCGCCTGTGTCCCAAGCTCGCCGCGGCCGGCTACCGTATCAACCTGCACCTGCTGCAGCCCTTCGACGAAGCCCGCCGCATGCCGGGCCCGGACGCCGCGGAACGCTGGCGCAGCTTCCTCGCCGACACGCTGGACCGCTATGGCACGCTTGCCGACATCGTCGAGATCACCTCCACGGTCAACCGTCGGCGCTGGGCCGGCTACCGCCTGGAAGGCCTGCTCGACGCCTGGCGCATCGCCCACGACGAAGTGCGCCGCCGCGGCCTGACCCTGGCCGGCCCCAGCATCACCGACTTCGAACCCATCTACAACGTCGGCCTGCTCTCCCTGCTGCGCGACTGCGGCCAGTTGCCGGACATCCACACCGACAACCTGTTCGCCGAGCGCGCCATCCGCCCCGAGCGCTGGGACCACAAGATTCTCGGCCGCCGCCTCGCCCCGCTGATCCGCTTCAACCTCGTCAAGAAAGCCCGCCTGCTGGCACGCATCGGCGCCCAGGCCGGTGTACCGCGGCTGGTGTCGCCCGCCGCGTTCTGGACCCTGCCGCGCATCGAACGCCGCCTGCCGGACAGCGAACAGAAGCAGGCCGACTACCTCACCCGCTACTTCGTCCTGTGCGCCGCCTCCGGCGCGCTGGAACATGCTGGCTGGGGTCCGCTGGCCTGCCACCGCGAAGGTCTCATCGACGACGGTGCGCAACCCTATCCGGCGCTCGAACGCATCACCCACTATGCTTCGGTCACCGGCCCGGAATACCGTCCGCGCCCGGCCTTCCATGCTCTGGCGGCCTTCAACCGCCTGATTCCCGGCAGCATCTACCGCGGCCGCCTGAACCACGGGCAGGAACTGGAAGTACACGCCTTCGAGAACGGTACGCGCCAGATCCACGTGGTATGGACCACCAATGCCCGCGCGGCGGCACTGCCCGACCTCTACGACACCGCCGCCCTCGCCACCGTGCGCATCTTCGACCGGGACGGTGGCGAACTCAGCGGCACCCCGGCCCTCGAAACCCGCCTCGCCACGCTCGCCGTCACCGAAAAGCCGCTCTATCTCGCCTGGCCGGCGGACCAGGCCCCCGCCGTTTCCCCTGCCGCCGCCCCGTTGCCCGGCCTTGCCGTACACGCCCACGGCGGCGGCCTGCACTACTACTACCGCGACGCCGCCTGGCACGGCATGGTGCGCGCGGCCGACGGCCCGCAAGCCGATGCCCTGATCCACGCCCTGCATCCCGAACACGTCGGCGGCCCGCGGGAGGCCGACACTCTGCGCCACGCGCGCAATGCCATCTGGACGCTGCCCGACCCGCGCAACCCCGCAGCCCGGCTGGCCGTCAAGCAGCCGGTCAAACACCACCTGCACAAGAAACTGCTCGACCGCCTCAAACCCTCCAAGGCGCGCAGAAGCTGGAACGGCGCCTGTGAACTGCTGCGCCGCGGGCTCGGCTCCGCCGCGCCGGTGGCCTGGTTCGAACAGCGCAGCGGCCGCGACCTCACCCTCAACTGGTATACCTGCGAGTACGTGACAGGCCAGACTTCGGTGGGCCAGCTGTTCTCCGCCTATGCACGCGGCGAACAGGCCCACGCCGGCCTCGCGGCACAAACGGTGTATGCCCAGCTCGCCGCCTTCCTGCTGCGCATGCACGGGCGCGGCATCTTCTTCCGCGACCTGTCCGGCGGCAACATTCTGGTGAAGCCCGCCGCACCGGGCGAACTGGAATTCGCCCTCATCGACACCGCCCGCATCCGCCTCTACCCGCAGGGCGTACCGCTGCGCCGGCGCCTGTCCGACCTCGCGCGCGCCTGCCACAAGCTGCACCCGGAAGGCCGGGAAGCCTTCATGGCGCTCTACCTGCAGGGCCTCGGGCGCCGCTTCACGCCCTTGCAGCGCGCCGGCTTCGCCTTCTACGACCTCAAGGCCGCCCTCAAGCGCCGCCTGCGAGGGACGGCGCTCTACCGCAAACTCAAGCGCTGATCTGGTCGTTTTCCTGCGGCTCCACGACCTTGCACCAAGCCGGCTACGGCCGGAACACCTTCAGTTCCAGCCCATCCACCGCCTTGTAGTGCTTGTCGTTGGCCGTAAGCAGGACTGCCCCCAATTCGAGCGCGGTCGCCGCGATCAAGGCATCGGCCAGGCGCATCGCGTGGGACAACGCGTGCTGTTCCACCAGAAAGCACGCACGCGCCGACACCGCCGTATCGATCTGCGCGATGCGTGCCGACCAGAACGACAGCGCCTGCCTGATCGCCCTGAGTTCACGCTTGTCGCGCATGCCCTGCACCAGTTCCATATACGTCACCGCGGAAATCGAGAACCCCGGCGCAGCATCCAGCAAGTCTGCAGCCCTGGCATTGCCGCGCAGATTCCAGATCAGCACATCGGTATCCACCAGCATCACGGCAATTCCCTGCCCTGACGCAGGCGCCGGATTTGATCGTCGACTGCCTCACCGCTGTCGCACCACAAACCGAAAGCGGGGTTGCGCGCGGCGCCCGCGGCCCGCTCGGCGCCTTCCCAACGGGTCAGGACGGCGCGCGAACGTCCCCGGTAGGTGATCACCACCCGCTCCCCGCGGTCCGCCGCCGCCAGCACCTCGGCCGTATGCAGGCGCAAGTCCCTGGTCGTCGCTTCCATGGCACCTCCTTCAAGTTACACAACGAAGTATAACTTCTCCGGGAACAAGGGTCAGTCGTGGCGCCTGCCGCGGCACTCCAGTTCGCGACATCCGCAGTACCGGCCCGGCCAGCAGTGTTTTCACCGGATCGGCACACCCGAAATGTTGCGCCAATACAACACAATTCACCTGAAAAACCCATTCTCCCCTTTCGCCCCTGCACCGTCACATTGGGGTCGCAAACGGCTTCCAGAATCGGCCCGACTTCTCGCTTCGAGAGGCTCTCCGGGCGCAGATCAGCGCGTCCCAATCATGCACAGGAGATTCACATGCAGAAAAAACTGATCGCACTGGCCGTCGCCACCCTGGTTGCCGCCCCGGCGTTCGCTCAATCCAACGTCACTGTCTACGGCGTCGTAGATATGGGCCTGGACCACCGTTCCGGCAGCAAGACCCACAAGAACCGCAGCGGCCTCGACAGCGGCCTGCAATCGGGCAGCCGCATCGGCTTCCGCGGCGTCGAAGACCTGGGCAACGGCCTGAAGGCTTCCTTCGTACTGGAACAGGGCATCAACGTCGACCGCAACTCCACTGCTGGCCTGCTCGGCAGCAACGCCAACCGCCAATCCTTCCTCGCCCTCTCCGGCGGCTTCGGTACCGTGGCCCTGGGTCGCCAGGAAACCCCGCAGCACAAGTTCGTCGACGCCGTCGACCCGTTTGGCGGTGGCACCGTCGGCCAGGCCAACGGCGTATATGCGAAAACCGCCAGCCGGCTCGACAACGTCATCGCCTACGTTACGCCCGACTTCAGCGGCTTCAGCCTGACTGCCGCCTACACGGCCAATGGCACGGCGGACGAGGCCGCCATCCCCAAGAACACGCCGGACACCAACCTGAAAGTCTTCGCCCTGCATCCGGTGTACAAGAACGGGCCGCTGCTGGTCGGTTTGAACTACATCCGCACCAAGGCCGAAACCGCCACCCAGGACAACAAGTCCAGCACCTGGGAAGTGGGTGCCGCCTATGACTTCGGCGTGCTGCGCCTGAGCGTGCTGTACGGCGAGATCGACTACGACAACCACGCCACCTACGGTGACAACGACCGCAAGCAGTGGATGCTCGGCGCCAGCATTCCGGTCGGCGCCGCCGGCAAGGTGGCCGTCTCCTATGTCAACGCCGAATACGACAAGAAGATCGCCGGCAACAACATCGAGGGCAAGCAGGTCGCCGTCGGCTACTTCCACGATCTGTCCAAGCGCACCAATCTCTACGCGGCCTATGCCAAGCGCTCCGACGAGATGCGCTTCACCAACAGCGGCTCGGGCGTGGTGGAAAACAACACCGGCTACAAGAATGGCCTGAATGTGGGTATCCGCCACCGCTTCTGAGCACCGGTGGTACGGCCTTGACCCAACGGGCGCCCAGGCGCCCGTTTTCGCTTTTTGCCCCCTCTTGCATATGCGATCTGCAATACGTTGCGTGAACGCTACAGTTTTTTTCAGACCCCATGACTTTTCGGTGTCGAAAACTTGTCTCCCGTGGCCGAGGTTTGCAGAATCGCCCCAACCCCTCGTTAGAGAGGTCCACAGGCCGCGGGCAACCGCGACCTCCACTTCATGCAAGAGGAGAATTACATGCAGAAGAAACTGATCGCGCTGGCCGTCGCTGGCCTGGTTTCCGCTCCGGCTTTCGCCCAATCCAACGTCACCGTCTATGGCCTGGTTGACGTCGGCTTCTCCAACCTGGGCGGCTCCAGCACCCACAAGAACCGCAGCGGCATCGACTCCGGCCTGCAGTCCGGCAGCCGCATCGGCTTCCGCGGCGTGGAAGACCTGGGCAACGGCCTGAAGGTCGCCTTCGTGCTGGAACAGGGCCTCAACGTCGACCGCAACACCAGCGGCGGCCTGCTCGGCGGCAGCACCAACCGCCAGTCCTACCTGGCCCTGGTCGGCAACTTCGGTACCTTTGCCTTCGGCCGTCAGTACACCCCGCAACACACCTTCTTCGATTCCATCGATCCGTTCAACACCGGCACCGTGGGTAACGTCGAAAACCTGTACGCCACCGGCGTGAACTCCGCCGTTGGCGCCGACCTTGGCGCTGGCGCGATCCGCCTGGACAACGTGGTCGCCTACGTTTCTCCGGACTTCGGCGGCCTGACCGTGACCGCGGCCTACACCGCCAACGGTCTCGCCGACGAAAGCGCTACCGAGAAGAACACCAAGAGCACCGACGCCAAGGTCTGGGCGATCAACCCGGTGTACAAGAACGGCCCGCTGCTGGTCGGTCTGAACTACCACCGCATCACCATCGACAGCCTCGATGGCACCTCCAACAACGACGCGAAGAACAGCGTCTGGGATCTGGGCGGTGCGTATGACTTCGGTGCGGTTCGCCTGAGCGCCCTGTACGGCAAGAGCAAGCTGTCCGGCGACGCTATCGATACCCTTGGCATCAAGAACACCCAGACCTCCTGGCTGGTCGGTGCGACCATCCCGGTCAGCGAAGCCGGCAAGGTGCTGGTGTCCTACATCAAGACCGAACTGGACTACAGCTCCTCCACCGGTCTTAAGGACCGCGATGCCAAGAAGTTCTCCATCGGCTACACCCACGACCTGTCCAAGCGCACCAACCTGTACGCCGCCTACGCCAAGTTGAGCAGCGACAAGGTGGGCGATGATCTGGCATTCGACTCCGTGTTCCGCAACGAAAGCAACTACAAGCGTGGCATCAACATCGGTCTGCGCCACAAGTTCTGATCGTCTCCGGACGTTTTGAACGGCAAACGGGCGCTTCGGCGCCCGTTTTTTATTTCTGCACTCGAAGATTTCGCCCAGAATAGGATTTTTCGGCGAACACAGAACCATGAAAGGCATCATCCTCGCCGGCGGCGCAGGCACCCGCCTGCACCCCGCCACCCTGGCCGTTTCCAAGCAGTTGCTGCCGGTGTTCGACAAGCCGATGATCTATTACCCGCTCAGCACCCTGATGCTGGCGGGCATCCGCGACGTCCTGATCATCTCCACACCCCAGGACACCCCCCGCTTCCGGCAGTTGCTGGGCGACGGTGCGCACTGGGGCCTGCACCTCCGGTATGCGGTGCAGCCCAGCCCGGATGGACTGGCCCAGGCTTTCCTGATCGGCGAGGAATTCATCGATGGAGAGCCCTGCGCGCTGGTGCTGGGTGACAACCTCTTCCACGGCCATGACTTTCACCTGCTGCTGCACGAAGCCAGCCGGTTGCAGCACGGCGCTCGCGTATTCGCCTACCACGTGCATGACCCGGAACGTTACGGGGTAGTCGAGTTCGATGCCGCCGGCAAGGCGCTTTCCCTGGAAGAGAAGCCGGTTCGCCCCAAATCCAACTATGCGGTTACCGGCCTGTATTTCTACGACGGACGCGCCGTCGAGTTCGCCCGGCAACTCACGCCCTCCGCCCGGGGAGAACTGGAGATCACCGACCTCAACCGCCTTTACCTGGAGCGTGCCGAACTTTCCGTGCAGATCATGGGGCGCGGTTACGCGTGGCTGGACACCGGCACGCACGAGAGCCTCCTCGATGCCAGCCAGTTCATCGCCACCCTGGAGAGCCGGCAGGGGCTGAAGATCGCCTGCCCGGAAGAGGTGGCCTGGCGCAACGGCTGGATCGACGACGCGGCGCTGCGCGCGCTTGCCGAGCCCCTGGCGAAGAATCGCTACGGGCAGTATCTGTTGAGTCTGCTGCAGACAAAGGTGTTCTGATGCAGGCAACCCCACTCGCCATTCCAGACGTGTTCGTGTTCACTCCCCGGATATTCGGCGACGAGCGCGGCTTTTTCTTCGAAAGCTACAACGAGCATAGTTTCCAGGAAGCCACCGGACTCGAAACGCGCTTCGTCCAGGACAATCACAGCCGCTCCGCACGGGGCGTGCTGCGCGGCCTGCATTACCAGATCGAGCCTCACGCCCAGGGCAAACTGGTACGTGCAAGCCTGGGGGCGGTGTTCGACGTGGCGGTGGACATCCGCCCGCACTCCCCCACTTTCGGCCAGTGGGTCGGCGAAACCCTGTCCGCCGATAACAAGAAGCAGATGTGGATTCCTCCAGGCTTCGCACACGGCTTTCTCACACTGACGGAGCATGCCGAGTTCCTGTACAAGACCACCGATTTCTACTCACCCGAACACGAACGCTGTATCGCCTGGGATGACCCAAAGCTGGCAATCGCCTGGCCCCTGGACGGCATCGACCCCATACTGTCCTCCAAGGACCGACAGGGTGCCGCGTTCGCCATGTTACGCACGTCGGCATCCGACCAATCGGCGTAAAGCCTCCTCCGCGCAGGTCTGGGCTCGCCAGTACGGCACGAACGGCCGCCAGACATGCCCGCCCCAGCCCTTGAAGGTGAGCAATGGAGAAAGCACGGTATTGTGCCCATTGAAACCTGGCCGCCAGACGAAGTTCGGGGGTTTGCGCGTAATGGTGACGGTATGCAGGCCCATCATGGACGCAAGGTGCCCGCCGCCGGAGTCGTTGCTGATGACGATGCAGGTATCCTGCAGATAGGCGATCAACTGATCGAGGTCAGGAAAGGTCACCACGGGAAAACGCGGATATTCGCCCTCAAGACGCGAATGCTCGGCCGGCATGACGACAAATGACACATCCCAGCCCGCGGCCGCAAGCGAATTCGCGATCCGTCTGAAGCCCTGCGGCCAGTAGTTTTTCCGCGGATTGGGCGTCGTCGGGAAAATGACTGCCTTCCGTCCGACGGCTCGGGAGGAGCCTTCGCCCGTCACCCCCGGCGGCGTCGACGGCACGGCAAGTCCGAACGTTTCGGCGGCATATCGATCGACCCAGTCGACCATCGTCAGGCCCGCCTTCCCATCCTGGCAGAACGTCGCACACTTGGGCCCGAACTCACGTCCCCCGATCGTCAGCGGCAGCCGGCAGTCACTCAGGGGCTGGGGAAGTTTCTTGGCCGTCACGACGGCAAGATGCGCATGTGCATCGACCATTTCGGCCAGCACAAAACCATCCTCCCGACGGTCTCGCCCCAGCGGGGCTCCGGCATCCCAGATAACCAGGTCGAACTCGGCAAGCAGTGCGCGGACGCCCGTCTGGCCCAGAGCGGTTACCTGCAACCAGTCAAACCGCGATGCTGCCGCAGACAAGTGGTCCGAATAGTAGGTCACACAGGCACCGGCGGCACTGAACGCCTGGGCCAGTCTCAGATAAATGGTCAGATCGCCCAATGCCGGGAACGGCACGATCGCCACCCGAAGCCCTGCCGGAATCATGATTACCCTTTATGGATGGTGAGATCGGTCTCGTTGAAGGCGATCCGGCCCGCAGGTAGTGCGAACCCGCCTCTGCGCGGCCTCGGAGCCTCAGCGAACATCCACGGTGACGAGGCCGCCGCGAGGGGGATTATAAGATCAAGCCCTTCTCGTCGATGCAGTCTCGGAATGACGCTTACAACCGAACCGCATCGGACTTGATATAACCGTGGCCTGCAAGGAGGGCGCACGGCCCTCTTCCTGTTCAACGGTGCCTGCGCTGTGAGTCGCCCCAGCCTGAAACTGGGGCCTCCTCGCCACGAACCGGCTCCAGGCACGCTGGTCTCGCTGCCCCCGCCATGAATGGCGGAGATTGCGCTCGACCCGTGGTCAGAGAGACGGGAAAGCTGAAAGCAGGCCGCGCTTGATCCCATCCAGTCCGGGCCGGAGGTATTCGCCGACCAACCGCTCGGCACTGGCCGCCGTCGCTCCCGCGAGATCCCCGGCAGTCAGGCTGGCCGGCTCCGCCAGCCCGAAGGCCGAGTAGTAATCGACGAACTTGAAGTCCGAGATCATTCCCTGCGACAGTACCACCCGACGGTTTGGAATGCCGAAGGCGTCCGCCACGATGAGCCCGTGCATACTCGAAGACAGGATGAAGTGACACTCCTGGATGGCCTTCAGCACATCCTCCACCGGCCAATAGACATCGATGATGCGCACACCCGGCTGCATCGCCACCCGTTGCACCGCGGCATCGTCGCGGTCTACGTAATGTGGAATGACGCCCAGTGTGTAGCGCTTGCCCGGCCGTGGCCGCCCGCTCCACCATTCGTTCGCCAGCAGGCCCGGATCACCCAGTGCCACCGCGCTGAACCCCTCCCCTGTGATCTGATCGCGGGTGTGGCTCCCACGCACGGCGTGATAATGGTGCCGCGCAGAAAAGGCTCTTCCCGGGGCATCGGTTCCGCTGCCCCATACGTGCAGCCGACGGGGCAGCAAAAGGCGCCTGGCCTTCACCTCCCGGTTCATGATGGAACCGATCGCCATCATGTCCGCCTTGTGGATGGGTGCATATTCCACCGCCCGCCCGGCGGCCATTTCGACGATCAGGGGGGACAGGAAATCACCAAAGTTGCACTGCCCCGGGTCATCGCGTCCCTTCCCACGGCACCAATACAATTTCAACACCATACCCAACCTACCCACGAGCATCCGCTATTTCAGTGAAATCCGCATAAAGGCGCACGCCCAGCCGCAAGCGCAGACGATCCAGCCAGCCGAGCGGCGGATGAGGGCGCAAAGGCGCCTGCATGGCTTCCACAACGCGCCGGCCCAGCACATCGAAGCGATACTCGCGCTCGACCAGGGCCTGGCCTGCACACGCGATGCGTTCTGCCAGGGCCGGGTCCGCACGGAGTTGCGCGAGTTTGACGCGGAGTTGCTCCACGTCGCGGTAGAGCACCACGTTCACCATGTCCCGAAAACCGAGCGCCTCATTCTCGGCCTCACCCTGGTCGTAGGCAAAAAGCACGCAGCCGCAGGCCATGGCTTCGAAATTCTTGATCATGTACTCGCCAATGCCGGCATCGGCGCTGACGAAGAAGCGGATGCGGTTGAGCATGCGCAGATATTCGTCACCGGACTCGGTGCGCGTGATCAGCAGATTTTCACGCGCGGCGATCTCTTCAAGCAGGCGACGGCGACCGGTATAGACGGAACTCTTGGTACTGCCGACGAAGGCGAGTTCGACATCCCGCTCCAGCCCCAGGTTGCGCAGGGTTGCCTGATCATAGCCCTTGGGAACGAACAGCGCGTCGAACCCCTCCGCACGCAGGCGCTCGGCCACCACATGGCCAGAACTGATGATGCGCACCCATGGCAACTGGGCATAGTGGCGGCTGAATTTCCCCTGGTATTTGCCGGGGAAGTAGTTCTGACAGGCGTCGTGTTCGAGGATGACAAGATTGGGGACGGTGCGGATGAATGGAACCTGGCGTATCTCCTGCTTGAAACGCAAAAAGAACACGATACGATCGTATGCGCAGACATCGACTGCGTGGCGGAAGTAGCGCCGGAGATTGGCCTGTTCGGCCCTGCCCAGCCAACGCAGGTCGCAATCGGCATGGGCGGCGATACCGTCATACAGGCGATCGAGTATGACGCGCTGCTCCTTCTGAACGAGCAGGAGAATCTTCATCCTTTGTCCTCAGTGGCCAGCAGCCGGGTGGCGGCTGGATGAAATCCATGTTCGTCTACCATCCAGCGGCCGGACGCGGCCAATTCACGCAGCGCGGACTGCGCAGGCGGTTTGAGATCACAAAGCTCGTCCCCACCATGCGCACGCTGGGCGGACAGTCCGGCAGTTCGCCGCAATCCGAAAACAACAGCCAGTCCACCGTGGGGTTGGCGCGGCAACTGGCGAGGAAGAAAGGCATCCAGAACGGCCACTTGCCGAAATACGGGATGACGAAACACAGGCTGGGCGCAGCAGCAGCCTCCACCATCATGGCAACGCTCCGCCCAGCGCCGCCTGCACCATGGACAGTGCGAAGCAGCACTTGCGTACGACTGCGTCCGAGAAACCGGCGTACTGCCTCGCCACATCGGCAGAGGGGCCGTCGTGGCAGAACCGGGGGATACGCGGCTCACGCAAAGCCGGTATCACAACGGGAGTGCCAAGCCTCATCCTAGAATTCGCCCGCTGCAATTTGGCAAGCACCCACGAACGCCTGCCTGCGGGCGGGAGAAAGCAAGTAAGCGTGGCTTTCCTTGCGGCCGATCTTGCCTTGCTTGAAACGCCGGTAAACGTTCAGAAACTTTTCATCCACCATTCCACGCTCTTCGCGCACCAAGACCCCCAGCACCAGATGGTCATAATGCTCTTCCCCAAGAAAGCGCCGAAACCAGAAATGATAGAAATAACCCAGGGCAAACGACAGCACGAACCCCCGATCCGATGCCTCGAACGAACAGAACTCGAAATCGATGAAGCGCATCTCCCCTTCATCGCTCACAAGAATGTTCATGGGATTCGGGTCCATATGCACGAAGCCGTCATCGAGCATCCGGCGGAACAGTCCCACCACTCGCACCAACACCCACTCTGCCAATGATGAATTCATTTTCAGGAAGGCATCAATGGTGAGCATGCCCCCATGGAATTCGGCCACCAGGAACTCTTCCCTCAGAATCCCATACCGCCGATACCCGACCCCATAGACATTGGGTGCCAGTGCGCTGCTGCCCAGCCGTCTCAGATTGATGAATTCGCTGCACAGACCACCGTGGCCGGTTACACCAAGATGCCTTTTGAGGCGATATTTCCACCCCTTCAGGAAGCCGTGCTTCAGAACGTATGCATTGCCATCAAGCAGGTAAACCGCGCGGATGTTTTCCTTGAAGTACAAGCTTGTCAAGCGACGCTTCCCATCAAGAAAATCGGCTATCTGCCGCCGTTCGTCAGACAATTCGGGGGAAAGGTAAAAAACATGCCCCGGGTAGACGACCTTGTCCAGCCCCTGCACGAACTGGCGCAGATGCAACACCACTCCCCCCCTTGATTGGCTACACCCCGAAATGCATGACGAGCTCTTGTCGTATTCATGCCCGCGCAGTGAGCCGCTTCGAGGCTCGGTTCTTATCCGCGGACAGCTCAGATTTTACATTCTGTTGCTTTATTCCCACAAGCTATCTGGGAATGGAGTTACCCCCTTCCCGTGGACAAGTTGGCGCTTGAATCCCAAGCGGTGTGGTCGTACCCCAGAGCGGGGTCATCCACGGGGCCGCCGCCAGCCCCTCTCAGCCCGGAGGCGATCGGCCCGGTGGGTAACCCGTGTTCGGAGCACGGCGTTACAGCGGCGTAGGGTTGGCTTGTCTCCTCGAAGTTCATCGGTGACGAATAGCCGAGGGCGGAATGACGGCAGCGTGGGTTGTACCAGCCCGCGGTCCAGGTGAAGACGGCCGCAGGTGCCATCCCTCACCGGCCAAGTACGCAGCTATGCCAGGGCGTTGCCCAGCACCTTTCGGACCATCGAAAGCTCAAAGAATGCACTGCGCACGGCTTCATCGGAGAAGTGCTCATAGAGCCGCTTCAGGTTGTGTTCGGCGGTTTGTGCCCGGATTTCTACAGACCAGCTTGCCCGCTCGACCATCAACCGCGCCAACGCCTCATCGTCGCCGAGGGGAAACAAAGCCTGTACATCGGCCACCACTTCCGGAGCACCACCACAATTGGTCGCGATGACCGGCACCCCTGCCGCCATGGCCTCCAGCAAGACCATGCCAAAGGGTTCATGATCCGAGCTCAGCGCAAACAGGTCAAACGCGGCAAACAATCTCCTGGCGTCAGGGACCTGCCCAAGGAAGCGCACGTACTCCGCTATGCCCAACTCATTGGCAAGCGCCTTGAGAGTGCGCTCAAGCCGCCCCGTTCCCAGAATCACCAGCAGGGCCCCAGGAGGCAGATGTGCCCGCGCGCGGGCAAAGCCGCGCAGCAAGGTCGCCTGATCCTTGTCCGGATGCAAACGACCGACATTCGCGACGATGAATGCATCGCTCGGCAACCCGAGAACCTCACGCGCCGCCTGCGGGGAATACAGGCCGGAACGCACGGCGTCGACATCGATACGATTATGCAGTGTCTCGATGCGTGTCGCAGGCCAGCCGGGCAGATTTCTCCGGATATCGTCCCGCACTGAGTCGGACACGCCGAGCAAGCCAAGCCGATTGCTGAAAAATCGGGCGAAAAGCCTATGGGACAAGCGGTCGTAATCGCCAAAGGCGTGATGCACCCCAATGACCGGCAGCCCCGTAGCCCAGCACGCGATATAAATCGGTTTGAACCGATGCGCCAGAACCAGGCGGAAATCATGCTCAGCGACGATCTTCCGCAAGGCGCGGATCGGCCCGAGCTTGAGGCCGCCCACGTCGTCCGAAGAGTAGTTCAGAAAAACCACCCTCTCCGATGCGGATTGCTCCGCCACTTCCGCACTTGGAGGCTCGGTGAGATAAACAGTGGTCACCTTATAGGGTGTTCCACGGAACAGTTCCGCATACTGACGCGCCACATCGCCAAAGGGCCCGTAATAGCAATGACAAAACTGGAGAATATGGTCGCCCCGGGACACGACACGCCTCGCTAAAAGGATCAGGAAAAAACGTACCGAATCAGACTCTTCAGCGTTCTCGGCGTCCACTCGCGCAGTGGCAGCATGGCCAGCAGCTCGCGCGCGAGTTGATGATCACGCTTCGCGGATTTGGCGAACATGGAATTTATGAACCGGTAACGGACACGATCATAATCCGGGTGATCCGAGTATTCGGCATAGATCCGAAGAATGCTCTCAGTCATGAAACGGATGTTCTTATGGGCGTTCGTCTCATGCTTGCGATACTTCGCCATCAGCACACCCAGTGCATCCACACAATAGCCCAACCGAGTGATCTTGAGCTGAATGTACAGATCTTCCAGCCTGATATCCGGGTTGAACCCGCCCGCCTTCTCGAACGCCTCTCTGCGGATCAGCATGGTTGGTGCCGAAATCCCGGATTTGCGATTTCGAAAGAGGTCATCAAATTGCAGCCGGCGATAGGGCGCATGCTCTCCAGGGTCGGCATTGGAATATCGGGAGCCATCCGCCCTGATCAGCTGCATGTTGCCCGAACAGATGCCCACCTCGGGCTTGCCCTCCATATGCGCCATCTGAACCGCCAGCCGGTCGGGAAGCATGATGTCGTCAGAGCCGAAGGGGGCAAAGAACTCCCCTTTCGCCCGCGCGAACGCCTCGTTGAGCGTCCGGGTCAGCCCCTTGTTCTGCTGGACGCGAAAATCGAAGCCGTGACGCTCCTGCAGCCTGCGGATACGCTCTACACTGTTATCCGTCGACCCATCATCGACGACCAGAAGCTCGACACTCGGATAGCTCTGGCCAAGGACGCTCAGAATCGCCTCCTCGATATAGGGCTCGTGGTTGTAGGACGAAATGACGACGCTTACCAGTCCCTTCTGCACACTCATTTCCTCACCACCATCAGAGCGATCCCCGTTCAGCAGGACCAAGCCCTTCCTCGACCAGTGCACGATACTGCGAGCGGTAACGGTCAATGGGATGTGCCGCGGAAACGTACCTGAAGCTTAGCTCCCCCGCCGTGCGAAGCTCATCGTCGGACATTCTCAAGTACGCATCGAGCGCGGCAGCCAGATCGTCCACGTTCCCAGGGCGAACGAGCCTGCCCCGCGCTCCTTCCACAAGCGCGCGCATCGCCGGGACATCACTGGCTATCACGGGCAGCCCACCTGCCATGCCCTCGAGCAAGGCAAGTCCCAGCCCCTCCTTGTACGACGGCATCGTCCATATATCGAATGCCTTGGTATAGCGCTTCACGCCAGCGATGAAGCCCAGCAGCCGTACGCGTTCCTGCAGATTCAGTTCGACAATCAGCGCCTCCAGCTCGCCGCGCTTCTTTCCCTCTCCAGCAATGGCCAGGAGAGCATCCGGGTAATCCTCGGCGACGCTGGCAAACGCACGGATCAACACGTCATACGCCTTCACCGCCACCAGGCGGCCCGCAGCGCCCACGATCCGGGCATGTGCGGGAAGCCCGAGGCGCTCTCGTGCCTCTTCTCTGGAGAACTGCTCCGAGACGGCCCGATCGATGTCGATCGCGTTCTGGATGGCTACCGTATTGTCCGCGCTGAATCCACAGTTCAGACCGATCAGATAGTCTTTCACGGCATCCGACACGCCAACGAAACGCCAATTCGGGCGAACAAGGCGGCGAAAACGAAAGCGCCGCCACACCCTGTCATATTCCCCAAGGCTATGCGAAATTCCGATGCACAGCGGGATTTCCAGCTTCAGGCTCAGCCCCATCAGCATATTCACCGGCTTGTATCGGTTGCAAATCACCACATCGAACTTCTCTTCCGCCAAGAACTCACGTAGCCGAGCCCCCATGCGAAGACGCAGCCCCCTGGACCAGTCCGGCGGAAAATCAAAGTAAACGGCTCTCGAAGCACGGGTCTCCGGATCACCGGGATCAGGATGCCCATGCAGAAAGGCCGTCACCATTTCGTAGCGCACAGGATCGAATGCCTGGACAATCTGCTCGACAAGATCCGACCAGTTGTGGGAGTTCTCGTGATAGTCGGGTTGAAGCAGAAGGATTTTCAATCTGCGCATTTCCACTAGACGCGCTCCATGCTGACCAACTCCACAAGATCGATGCCATTGCAGGAAATCGACCACTCAAAATCCCCAAGAGAACCCTCCGCATTCGCATCAGCCATACACACGAACTTCCGCCACTCGTGCTTCCAGGTCATGAAGTGAAAGTATGGATAGATGGAGTTCCGATCCAGATCGTTGCTCAAACGCCCGCGGTTCCACGTCCAGACTTGCGGAAAACCACTCGATCCATCACGCCAGGGTATGCCCGCATTGGGCGTGCTATATGCCTCGACGAACTCGGCCCGCCTCAACCAGGGATCCAGCGCCTTGGCAAGCGTACGCACGAATCCCGGAGAATTCTTGTGGCGCAGGAACACCTTCGAGTACGCACGCTCGTCGAAAGCGCGATGCTCCTTCGACTCGAAGGCATCCCGCCAGCCATCAACCCGCCGAAACGCCGAATTCATGTCGGGCCGATTGCGAAGCAGGGTGAAATGCCCTGACACACGCCGGGCGTGCGTCGAGTAGAGATCATGACCCGCCAATCGCTCCGCGGTGAAATATGCAGCAAGATCACCATAAATGACGTCGATGTCCCCAAACGCCCAAAAATCCACCCCTTCGAGTTCGTCCGCATGAACTTCCGCCAACGCGGGTTTGATATCGCAGAGCTTGTAGGGGGATGAAGGAGCGAAGCTAATACCTAGCTGCCCAGAGACATGAGCACAGTACTCGGCAAAGGACAGCTGAACGATCCGGACATTGGCGGGCAACTCCGCCGGCGCCCCGCAGTCGGTAAAGATTACCCAGCGGTAGTGTGGATTCCATGCACAGCTTTCCAGGAAGAAACGAAACCACACCGGCCAGGCACCAAAATACGGAATGAGCACCTTGATAAGCGGATATCCCCCGGCCTCGGGTCCCGTAACATGCGTGCTTACCATGGGCGGTCAATCTCCAACGGCCTGGCACTCCATCCTGCAGACACTTCACGCATACGAAATCGACTCATAGAAGCAACCGGAATCGCGGGCACTATCGGCCGATGTTCGCGATCGAGAGCTTGCCGGCGCTCCGTACGCCCAGGCCGCAACCCGCACGGCGGCAAAGGCTCCATGATCTTCCCGCCGTGTAACAGGCATTACGCGTCGCCCTGCCCCTTCACCACCAGCACGTCCTCCATGATCAGATACTGCAGATCCGACCCATAGAACATGTTCAACGCATCGGTGGGCGAGCAGATCATTGGCTCGCCGCGGCGGTTCAGCGAGGTATTGAGCACCACGCCGTTGCCGGTCAGCGCTTCCAGTTCCTTCATCAGATCGTAGTAGCGCGGGTTGTGCTCGCGCCTGAGCACCTGGGCGCGCGACGTGCCGTCCTCATGCACGACCTCGGGCACGCGGTCCTTCCAGCCCGGCGCGACCTCGAAGGTGAAGGTCATGAACGGCGCTGGATGGTCGGTACCCAGCATCTGCGGGCCGACGGTGTCGAGCATGCTGGGGCAGAACGGCCGCCAGCGCTCGCGGAACTTGATCTGCTCGTTGATGCGGTCGGCCACGCCGGGCGCACTGGGACAGCCGAGGATGGAACGCCCGCCGAGCGCACGCGGACCGAACTCCATGCGCCCCTGGAACCAGGCCACCGGATTGCCGTCGGCCAGAATCCGCGCGATACGTTGCGGCACTGCGGCATCCCCACCTTCGATGCGTTCCCAATGCGGCTTGGCAGGGTGGCGCACGCAGGCGGCGATCACCTCCTCGTTGCTGTAGGCGGGGCCGAGATAGACGTGCTCCATCTTGTCCACCGGCACGCCACGCGCCACCGACACATAGGCGGCCGCGCCCACCGCGGTACCGGAATCGCCTGAGGCCGGCTGCACGAAGAGTTCCTTGAGCTCCGGCCGCGCGATGATTTTCTGGTTGAGCTTGACGTTGAGCGCACCGCCGCCGGCAAAGGCAAGCTTGCCGGTTTCGCGCAGGACGTCCCCCAGATAGTAGTCCATCATCTGCAGCGCGAGATCTTCGAACAGCTTCTGCATGCTCGCTGCGTAGTGGACGTAGGGTTCGTCGGCCACGTCGCCGTGGCGCATCGGGCCCAGCCAGTCGACAAGTCTGGGCGAGAAGTAGTAGCCCTTGCCGTTTTCCTTGTAGCGCCGCAGGCCGATGACGTTGGCCAGTTCGGTGTTGACCACCAGTTCCCCGTTCTCGAACCGGGCCAGGCGCGAGAAGTCGTACTTGTCCGGGTCGCCATAGGGCGCCATGCCCATGACCTTGTATTCGCCGTCGAGCATCTCGAAGCCGAGGTACTCGGTAAGCGCGCCATACAGGCCGCCCAGCGAGTCGGGGTCGTAGAACTCCTTGATCTTGTGGATGCGGCCGTTCTCACCCCAGCCGAAGAAAGTGGTGGCGTATTCGCCCTTGCCGTCGATGCCGAGGATGGCGGTCTTTTCCGCGAAACCCGAGCAGTGATAGGCGCTGGAAGCATGGGCAAGATGGTGCTCGACCGGGACGATCTCGGTCTTCGCCAGCTCGAAGCCCAGTTGCTGCAGGCACCACTCGATGCGCTTCCTGTAGCGGTGGAAACGTCGGTTGCCCGTCAGGATGGCGTCCAGCCCGCGGTCCGGCGCATACCAGTAGCGCCTGGCGTAGTGCCAGCGTGCCTTGTCGAAGATGCTGATCGGCGCGAAGGGGATGGCAACGGCCGTAACGTCTTTTGGTTTGATGCCGGCAAAATCCAGACAGAAGCGCGCAGACTCGTAGGGCATGCGGTTCTTTGCATGCTTGTCGCGCACAAAGCGCTCTTCTTCCGCCGCGGCAACGAGCTTGCCGTCGATATACAGCGCGGCGGAAGGGTCGTGGGTCAGCGCACCGGACAAACCGAGGATAATCAGGGACAAGGAAGTACCTTTTGCAACGAGAAGTTACGCCGAGCCGCAGCTCAGGCATGTACAGGGCGAATTATACAACCAGGCCCGCCCTGGTCAGATTGCCGGAAAAACTCCTGCATGGCGCCAACGCTGCTGGCCCTGCCCTGCGCGGCAGGAACTATTACGTTTGCCCAATTAAAGAGCCCACAATCATGTGAGACAATCCGGGCTTTTCCGAACGACCCCACCCCATGCAGAACACCCGGCCGGCCGCCCAAACTTACGACGACGAGATCGACCTGCGCCAACTGGTCGGGGTGTTGTGGCGCCAGAAAGGCATCATCGCGGTCAGCACATTGGCGTGTGCGACGCTCGGAGCTGGTGCAAGCCTCCTGTCTGCAAAATACGTCTCCGAAGGACTGTTCCTGATTCCGCGGACCGTCAGCACCGACAGTTATAACCAGGATGTCACGGTCGCGCAGAGTATCACTGTGGACGCGTTCAAGCGCTACGAAAGCGCCTTCTCGAACATGCCGCGGATGACTGCGTTCCTGCAAGAGTACGCAGATGCCCAGGGTTCAGCCGTGACCGCACTGCTGCGATTGGGTGACGCATCCGATGGACTCAGCGGGGCCATCCGGCCGGAGTTTGCCTTCACGGACAAGGACGCCAGGGTATTCGGAGTCAAGGGCACTCCCTCCGACGCCTTGATCGGTATCAGGCTCCGGTACGAAGCGCGTGAACCCTCGGGGAGCATGCCCGTGGTGCTGCTGGCCGAGTACGTACGTGACACCATCATCCGCGTCGACATGGAGACCGTCACTCTGGAGCAGTGCGCAAGACACCGCAGCCGCGAACAAGTGTTGCGCAATGCCCAAATTGCCAATGACTTCGCCATCTCCCAGGAAGAAAAGCGCGCCGCCACCCTGCGCGACATCATCACCCGCAACCCGGGCGCCGCCGCCAGCGACAACCGCCAGATCGTCTCCCTCGAAAAGGGTAGCGAACGCTTCCTGTCGCCAGCGGCACAACTGGTCGCTGCCGAAATACAGATCGCCGACATGAAGCTCGCCGAAATCCGCCGCGAACGCGACCGTATCACCAGCGCACTCAAGCGCGACTACTACTGTCAGGCTCAGCAAACCCTGCAGAAGCCCACTACGGGCCGCGCGTTCCTGGAGGAGCTGAAACGCATTCAGGCCGCCGTGTTCCAGAATCAGGACAAGACCATCGACATTGTCGAGCAGACTTGGAACGAGCTCGACGTCAAGCGCGAAAACTGGGCCAATACCTATCTTCAGGGCATGCGCTTCATCGCATCGCCGGAAGGTGCCGAGGTCAAGGAGCGCAAGCCTGGCTTGAAACTCGGCATCGTGCTGGGGGGCCTTCTGGGCGGCATGCTCGGCATGTTCATCGCATTGGTACGCGCCTGGTGGCGGAGCGATCAAGATGAGACTACCGGCAAGGCTTGACACCACCCAAGTTGTCGCCTGATCTCCCCTTCCCGTGCCAGCCCCCGCCAAGCGCCTCCTCAACCTCATCCTGCGTGCCGCCACACTGGTAAGCAAGTTTGCGCTCATCTTCGTTCTGGCAAAGTTCCTCGAACCTGCGGAAGTCGGCCTGTATGGCCTGCTTGCCGCAACGGTGCTCTACGTGCTGATGGCGCTCGGCTTCGATTTCTACACCTTCTCCACGCGCGAGTTGATCGTCACCGACCGCCGCAACTGGGCCGGCATGTTGCGCGACCAGGGCGTGTTCTACGGGATTACTTACACCGCCCTGTTTCCGCTCTGCCTGCTGCTTTTCTGGCTTGGCTTGCTGCCCTGGCATCTGGCGGTCTGGTTCTTCCCGCTGCTCGCGCTCGAGCATCTGGCACAGGAGCTCAACCGGCTGCTCGTGGCCATCTCCGAGCCGCTTTGGGCGAGCGCCGTACTGTTCGTGCGTTCAGGAGCCTGGGCCGTCGTGGCTACACTCTGGATGTGGCTCGATCCCGGGCAGCGCTCGCTGGCGTTTGTGCTTGCGGCGTGGACGACCGGCGTGTTCGCCGCCTGTGGGCTCGGAGTATGGCGCATGCGGAATCTCGACTCCGCCTCACTGCGCCGTGCGATCGATTGGCAGTGGATCCGGCAGGGAATCCGCATCGCTTTTCCCTTCGTCCTCGCCACTTTGTCGCTACGCGCCCTGTACACCGTCGACCGCTACTGGATCGAAGCGCTGGGCGGTCTTGAGGTGCTCGCGGCCTACGTGCTGTTCGTCGGCATCGCCAACGCCATCATGAGCTTCCTGGATGCCGCGGTCTTCACCTTCGCCTACCCCGCGCTGATTGCCACCGCGGGCAAGGGCGACCAGACTGCCTTCGATGGGCAGATGCGCCGCCTTGGCCAGCATACGCTGGCGGTTACCGCGGGCCTGTCGGTCGCCGCAATCCTGTGTGCCGGCCCCGTCATCGACTGGCTGGACCGTCCTAGCTACTCGCAGCACTTCACCCTGTTGTACTGGACCGTCCTGGCCGCCGCGCTCTTCGGGCTCAGTATGGTTCCCCATTACGGACTCTACGCACGCCGCAAGGATCGACCTATCATCCTCAGTCATCTGGCTTCGCTGCCGCTCTTCTGCATTGCGACACTCGCATTGGGCCCGCTGCTCGGCATTGCCGCCGTTCCGGCGGCAATGGCCTCGGCCTTCCTGTTCCTGTTGCTCGCCAAGCTCGGCGCCTTCAAGCGCTGCGGCCCCCTCGCCGTGCCCCTTTGACCCCGCTTTCTTCTGCTTCACGGATTGTTCCCATGCTCACCAACCAGACCATTCTCGTCACCGGCGGCACCGGCTCCTTCGGCCACACCTTCGTTCCGATGACGCTCGCCAGGTACAACCCCAAGAAAATCATCATCTTCTCGCGCGACGAAATGAAGCAATGGGAAATGGCCAAGCAGTTTCGGGGCGACCCCCGCGTGCGTTTCTTCATCGGCGACGTGCGCGACAAGGACCGCCTGTACCGCGCGCTCGACGGCGTGGACCACGTGATCCACGCGGCGGCCACCAAGATCGTACCGACCGCCGAATACAACCCCTTCGAATGCGTCAAGACCAACATCAACGGTGCGATGAACCTCATCGACGCCTGCATCGACAAGGGTGTCAAACGCGTCGTCGCGCTATCCACCGACAAGGCCAGCAGCCCGGTCAATCTGTACGGCGCCACCAAACTGGCCTCGGACAAACTGTTCGTCGCCGGCAATTCCTATTCCGGCGCCCACGACACCCGCTTCGCCGTGGTGCGCTACGGCAACGTCATGGGCTCGCGCGGTTCGGTGATCCCGTTTTTCCTGTCGATCAAGGACAAGGGCGTGCTGCCGATCACCGATCCGCGCATGACGCGCTTCATGATCTCGCTCGAACAGGGTGTGGAACTGGTCTGGCATGCCTTCCACGACATGGAAGGCGGCGAGATCTATGTCAAGAAGATTCCATCGATGAACATCACCGACCTGGCCGCAGCCGTGGCGCCCGAGGCTCAACAGGAAATCGTCGGCATCCGCCCGGGCGAAAAGCTGCATGAAGAAATGATCAGTGCGGAAGATTCCCTCTATACCTACGAATACGAGGAGCACTTCAAGATTCTTCCGGCGATCAACGACTGGCATCGCTGCGAAAAACGCATCAAGAACGGCCAGCGCGTCACCGAAGGCTTCAGCTACACCAGCGACAACAACCCCGACTGGATGTCCCGAGAGGCCTTGCAGGCCTGGGTCGCCGCCAATCAAGAGAAAATCGGGAAGATCTGAACCATGATCCCCTACGGCCGCCAGGACATCACCGAGGCAGACATCGACGCCGTCGTCGCGGTGCTGCGTTCCGACTTTCTGACCCAGGGCCCGCAGGTGCCGCGCTTTGAGCAGCAGGTCGCCCGGCATGTCGGTGCAAAGCACGCCGTCGCGGTCAATAGCGCCACCTCGGCGCTGCACCTCGCCTGTCTGGCGCTCGGCCTGGGGCCGGGCGACTGGCTGTGGACCAGCCCGATCACCTTCGTCGCCTCGGCCAACTGCGCACTGTACTGCGGTGCCAAGATCGATTTCGTCGACATCAATCCGCGCACCTACAACCTGTGTCCGCAAGCACTGGAACGCAGGCTCCAGCAGGCTGAACGCGAAGGCCGTCTGCCGAAAATCGTCGTGCCGGTGCACCTGTGCGGCCAGCCCTGCGACATGGCGACCATCCACGCGCTGGCGCAGCGCTACGGCTTCAAGATCGTCGAGGACGCCTCGCACGCCATCGGTGGCAAATACCAAGGCGAATACATCGGCAGCGGCCGCTACAGCGACATCACCGTGTTCAGCTTTCACCCGGTCAAGATCGTCACCACCGCCGAGGGCGGCATGGCGCTGACCAACGACGACGTGCTCGCCGACAGGATGGCCCTGCTGCGCAGCCACGGCATCACCCGCGACCCGGCGCGTATGACCCACGACGCCGGCGGCCCGTGGTACTACCAGCAGATCGCACTCGGTTTCAACTACCGTATGACCGAACTGCAGGCCGCGCTCGGCACGAGCCAGATGGCACGGCTCGACGACTACGTCGCCCGCCGCCATCAACTGGCCCGCCGCTACGACGAACTGCTGGCCGGCCTGCCGGTGACCACGCCGTGGCAGCACCCGGACGGTTACTCCGGCCTGCACCTCTACATCATCCGTCTGCAACTGGACTGCATCGGCAGAAACCACCGCCAGATCTTCGAAGCGCTGCGCGAGCAGGGCATCGGCGTGAATCTGCACTACATTCCCGTCCATACCCAACCGTATTACCAGGCCATGGGCTTCCAGGCAGGCGACTTCCCCGAAGCGGAGCGCTATTACGCCGAGGCGATCAGCCTGCCGCTGTACCCGCGCATGACGGACGCCCAGCTCGAACAGGTCGTGACGGCCCTCGCACACGTGCTGCGTCCGGCGCAGTAGCATCCAGCCATGCGCGCCTGGGCGGTTTTCCGCAGATATCCACTTACCTGTAATCTGACCATTCCCGCAGTTTGTAAAATGCGCTCACCACAAAACCACCACTTCGACACATTGGACGCTTTGCGAGGTTGCGCCGCACTTGTCGTTGCGCTCGCGCACGGGTTACATATCTTTGTGGAGCCTGCTGCCCCGGACCTGAAGATAAACACGTACATAGCTGGATTCGCTCAAGCCAGCGTCATGGTTTTCTTTGTGCTAAGCGGCTTTCTCATTGGCACATCCATCCAAAACAACATCAAGAATAACAGCAGAGCATTTAGCCTGGCTCAATATGCGCGGAGCCGCGCACTACGCATTTACCCCCCTCTGCTACTAGCTACGCTCCTGACGGTCCTGATCATCGAGGCATCGTGGGCGTTTGTGCCGAAAGAGTTCGCGACTCGAGCTTTCCAAACTACGTACCAACAGATCTTCGGCAGCCTGTTTTTTCTGAACGGTTTCTTTACTCCGGGAGTCCGAATTAATGGTCCTCTCTGGAGCTTGTCAATCGAAGTCTGGTACTACGCGGTCGCAGGGCTACTTTTCACTGCTCGCCCCTTCCTCATGTTGATTGGAGTCCTGCTGTTCTGGATCGGCTTCCAGTCAAACCCCTTCTTCTATCCCTACTCGCAGGTGTGGGCGGCCGGCTTCGCTTTGTGTTTCGTGCAAGGCCGGAACATCCATCGCATCATTAAATGGGCTGCGCTTCTTGCATCGATCTCCCTGGCCTTCCATGCACTCGATCCGTTAACCACTTTCGCCACCACCAAGAAGAACGACGATATCATCCAGTACAACGTTCGGATCGGCTTGGCCTTCACCTTCGCACTCTTCCTGATGATAAATTCAAATAGAATAAAAATCCATATAGGAAAACAAGCAGCGACCTTTTCATATACCCTTTATTTGATCCATTTCCCGGTACTCATGTTCACGCATAGCCTGATGAGGTCCCATCTCGGCAACGGCCTGGTCACCGCGACCACCGTCATGCTTTGTGTGCTGGCCGCATGCGTCCTGCTTTCCAAATTTGCATCCACTTACGTTGAAAACCAACATTGGTCCTCCAAAATAATCGCCTATAAAATGCCATTACCATTTACAAGACGAATATCGTCAAGAAATGAAACGCCGTAGATTCCGGGCCTTGTCCGGGGACTTGCTGGGCTATCCCTATCAAGAGGGGCGCAAGCCGTGGCGGTGTTCATGGTGGCAAGCTTTCTGTTCATCGCGTTCAGGTGCTTCTTCTTTCGCCATCCCGCCGTGGAGTCCCGACCGTGAAACAATGCCTCGCCTGCGACAGCGCCTTTTTCCGCGGCCCGGCGGACAAGTACACGTGGTGCGACTTGGGCTCCAACGACCTACCCGGCGAACTGATCGCGACCTTCCTGTGGGCCCAGATGGAAGCGGCCGACGACATCATCACGGCTTGCCGGACAACCTGGCAGCGCTACCATCAGGCACTGGCCCCGCACGAACTCACGGCGTTCATCGACGGCCTGCAGCAACGCGGTGTCCATGCCGTATTCCATTACATCCCCTTGCACACCGCTCCAGCCGGGCTGCGCTATGGTCGACCCCATGGCATCTGCCGGTGACACGGGACGTCGCCGAGCGACTGGTGCGCCTGCCTCTGTGGATCGGGCTGAGCGAACAACAAGTGGATACAATTGCCACTATCGTGCCGTCAATACTCGACGATCAGACCGGACGTACCCATCAAACATACGGCGTGACACCACATCAGGCAGGATGAAACAAATGCCCTTTTTGAATTCTGAACGACTTTACCTACGTCCGCTTTGCCCAAGCGACGCCAGTCCCTCCTATGCGGCCTGGCTCAATGACCCCGAAGTCAATCGTTTTCTCGAAATTCGGCATCAGCACCATTCCGTCGAAAGTTGCCGCCAATTCATCGAGAGCATGAATAACAACCCTGTACATCACCTTTTCGGCATCTTTCTGGCTGGAATGGACGAACACATCGGCAACATCAAGATTGGTTTTATCAACTCGCGGTACAGCACCGCTCAGCTCAGCCTTTTCATCGGCAGCAAGCAGGCATGGGGCAAGGGCTATGCTACTGAGGCAATCCGCCTCGCCACACGCCACGCTTTCGAGGATCTCGGTCTCTTGCGGGTCGAAGCAGGCTGCTACAACGAGAATCTGGCATCCCTCAAGGCATTCATGAAATCCGGCTATACCGTCGAAGGTTTTTTCAGAAAAAACGTCGTGCTGGACGGTAACCGCCAGGGCTGCTTTTGGTTGGGGGTGTTGAAAGATGAATGGCAATAGCGACCCCGATAAAATCATCTTGGGCACCGTGCAATTTGGCTTGCCTTACGGCATTTCGAACACCCAGGGACAAGTCTCTCGCCAGCAAGGCGCCGGGATACTTGCACTTGCCCGCCAAGCCGGTATCCGGACACTCGATACGGCCATTGCCTACGGCGATAGCGAGACGACACTGGGGATCTTGAACGTCGCCGACTGGCAAATCATCACCAAGCTGCCGGAAATGCCCGCACTGCCCGGCGCGGATCACGTGGCCGCGTGGGTCGAGGCACAGGTGAAGGGATCGCTTACAAGGCTCCGGGTACCCGTTCTGCACGGGTTGCTACTCCATCGGCCAGCGCAATTGCGTACCGCCGAGGGGGCGGCCCTATACCGTGCATTGCGCACTCAATGCGATCTGGGACATGTCCGGAAAATCGGTATTTCGATCTACGACCCAGAAGAACTCGCGCAGTTGCCATCGGAAATGACATTCGACATTGTCCAGGCCCCGCTGAACGTCCTCGATACCCGCATCGTCCGCTCCGGCTGGGCTGCGCGATTGGCGGAAACGGGCTGTGAGTTGCACGCACGATCTATTTTTTTGCAAGGTTTACTCCTGATGTCCGCCTCCGCACGACCAGCCTACTTTTCCAGATGGGATGTAATTTGGAGAAGGTGGGAAAATTGGCTTGTCGAAACCGACCTGTCCCCCCTTCAGCTCTGCGTGCGCCATGCGCTGCGGACAGCCGATGTCAAACGAGTGGTGATCGGTGTTGACAGCACAGCTCATCTGGAGGGCATTCTTTCTGCTGCGCAAGGTGTCCTGCCCGCACGCCCGGCCAGCCTCGACACCGATGACCCCGCGCTGCTCAATCCCGCTCTTTGGAACAGAACATGAAAGTCGTTGCCATCGTCCAAGCCCGCATGGGTTCGACACGCCTGCCGAACAAGGTGATGAAGCCCATCGGCGGCGTGCCGATGATCGAACTGCTGCTCACCCGGCTCTCTCGCGCACGCGAAGTCGACCAGATCGTCGTCGCCACCTCGATCGATCCCCGCAACCAAGTGCTTGCCGAGCATGTGCGCAAACTCGGTTATGCATGTGAAATGGGCAGCGAAACAGACGTGCTTGCGCGTTATCTGCAGGCCGCACGCGCACACCGTGCGGACGTCGTGGTGCGCGTGACCGGAGACTGCCCACTGATCGACCCCGAGTTGGTTGACGAGGTCATTCGCGGCTTCAAAGCCAGCGGGGTGAATTATTTCAGCAACATATCCCCTCCCACCTACCCCGACGGGCTGGATACCGAGGTCTTCAGCATGGCGGCACTCGAACGCGCTGCGGCGGAAACAGCCCGCCCGCACGACCGCGAACATGTGACACCCTATCTACGAGAATCGGGACGCTTCAGCCAAGCATCCCTGCAGGCCGAAGAAAATCACGACACACTGCGCTGGACAGTTGATGAACAGGCGGATTTCGACGTCGTCACGGCAGTGTTCGCACACTTCGCCCCCAACATTCACTTCTCTTGGCGGGACGTGCTGGCGCTGCAACAGATACGCCCGGCTCTTTTCGCCACCAACCACCATCTGATTCGCAACGAAGGAGCCTCGATGGGAACCGGCCAGAAACTCTGGAAACGCGCCAAACGCGTCATTCCTGGCGGCAACATGCTGTTGTCCAAACGCGCGGAAATGTTCCTCCCCGAACAGTGGCCCGCTTACTTCAGCAAGGCCAAAGGCTGCACGGTCTGGGATCTGGACGGTAACGCGTACATCGACATGTCCATCATGGGCATTGGTACCAACACGCTTGGCTACGGCCACCCGGAAGTAGACGAAGCCGTGCAGCGAACCGTCAGCGCGGGCAACATGTCCACTTTCAACTGCCCCGAGGAAGTCTATCTCGCGGAAAAGCTCATCGAACTCCATCCATGGGCCGATATGGCACGCTTCGCCCGCTCCGGCGGAGAAGCCAACGCCATCGCAATCCGTATCGCCCGTGCAGCCAGCGGGAAGGACAAAGTGGCCGTGTGTGGCTACCACGGTTGGCACGACTGGTATCTGTCGGCGAACCTGGGCGACGATGAAAGCCTCGCGGGGCATCTGCTGCCCGGGCTGGAGCCCAACGGCGTGCCACGCAACCTGCGAGGTACCGTCTTCCCCTTCAGCTACAACAATTTTGCCGAGCTCGAATCCCTGGTCAATACGCACGACATCGGCGTCATCAAGATGGAGGTCGTGCGCAACAAAGGGCCTGAAGACAACTTTCTCCACAAAGTACGCAAGCTCGCCACCGACCGCGGCATCGTGCTGATCTTCGACGAATGCACTTCCGGTTTCCGACAAAGCTTTGGCGGGCTGCATCAACTTTACGGAGTTGAACCAGACATGGCCATGTTCGGCAAGGCACTCGGCAATGGCTACGCGATTACCGCCACCATCGGCAAACGCGAAATCATGGAAGCCGCACAAAGCACCTTCATCAGCAGCACATTCTGGACCGAGCGCATAGGCCCCAGCGCGGCCCTCAAGACGCTCGAAGTCATGCAACGTCTCCACTCCTGGGAAACCATTACAGCCACCGGGCTACAGATTCGCGAATGCTGGCAGCAGCTCGCCGACAAACACGGTCTGGTCATCGATCACTGGGGCCTTCCCGCCCTCACCGGTTTCTCCTTCCGTAGTGACAACGCCCTGGCCTACAAAACCTTGATCACGCAGGAAATGCTCGCAAAGGGTTATCTCGGCGGCACCAGCGTCTATGTGTGCATCGATCACACCCCCCAAATCGTCCAGGATTATTTTTCGGTACTTGATCCGGTATTCGGTCTGATCAAGGAGTGCGAAGAAGGCCGCGATATCGCCAGCCTGCTCAATGGCCCAGTGTGTCACGGAGGGTTCAAACGCCTGAACTGATGACTACGATGCAATTTGCCTTCCGTACAGACGCCTCACTGCAGATCGGCACCGGTCACGTCATGCGCTGCTTGACGCTAGCCGATGCGCTTACCGAACGTGGTGCCTATTGCCACTTCATTTGCCGCGAGCACCCCGGCAACTTGATTGAACTCATTCGCAGCAAAGGCCATATCGTGCACACCCTGCCGCCACCCGCTGCGAGGACTGGGTCGCTTGCAACCGAGCAAACAGCTACGCACCCCAACCTCGCCCACGGTCACTGGCTCGGCGCCCCCCAGGCGCAGGACGCCGAGGCCTGCGCCCCCATTCTGGCGGCACAGCGCCCCAACTGGCTGATTGTTGACCACTATGCGTTGGAAATTCACTGGGAACAGGCTCTACGCAATTGCTGCCCACATTTGATGGTCATTGATGACCTAGCTGATCGGCACCATCAGTGCGATCTGCTGCTCGATCAAAATTTAGGGCGGCAGGCTGTCGACTATGAAAGCTTGGTGCCGGAGCATTGCACCGTTCTTACCGGGCCGCGCTATGCGTTGCTACGCCCCGAGTTTGCCGCGTTGCGTGAGGCTAGCCTGAGTCGACGCGCCGCACCTCGTTTGCGCAGATTGCTTATTTCAATGGGTGGAGTAGACGGGCCCAACGCCACCAGCATGGTTTTGCAGGCGCTGCAGGTTTGCTCCTTGCCGAGCGACTGCGAAATAACCGTAGTGATGGGATCGAAAGCGCTATGGCTTGAACAGGTGCAGGAAATCGCCAAAGGGATGCCTTGGCCAACTCAGGTGCTGGTCAACGTCGCTGACATGGGCCTCCTGATGACGAACAGTGACCTGTCCATAGGAGCTGCTGGCAGTACCTCGTGGGAGCGTTGCTGTCTGGGCTTGCCTAGCATCGTGCTGGTATTGGCTGAAAACCAGCGATTCATCTCGTCTGAGCTGAACCGAACTGGCGCTGCCAAGACGATCATCCTGGAGGCAGGAACGTTAGCCTCCCAGCTAAAGTTGGTAATAGACAGTTATCGCACACCAGCCCGGCTTAGGGAAAGCGCCCAGATAGCAGCTTCGATCTGTGATGGATCAGGTACTGAACGTGTCGGGAGAATACTGCTTGGAAAATAACTCAATCACTGTTCTGGTGGACAATGATTCTTGGATCATTCCTTACGCCCATCACCTTGTGCAGGCCCTAAAGAAAAAAGGGTTCGACGCTGAGTTTGTCGATAGTGCTGACAAAGTATATCCAGGCTGGGTCAATTTCATTCTGGGCTGCACGCGTATCATCAGAAGTGAAGTGCTGCAGCGCAACCAACATAACCTGGTCGTACATGAAAGTGACCTGCCTAAAGGGCGGGGTTTTGCGCCCATGGCATGGCAGATTCTCGAAGGCAAACGCAGCATCCCGATATGTCTGATCGAGGCAACTGACGAGGTCGATGCCGGCGATATCTGGCTAAGCGACGTCATCGAGCTTGATGGAACCGAGCTGTGCGACGAGTGGCGGTCGCTTCAAGGGCAAAAGACCGTAGAGCTGTGTTTGAAGTTCGTGAGTGCCTATCCAACACTCAAACCAGTTAAGCAACAAGGAGGCGAGCCTTCTTACTATTCCCGCCGTATTCCTGCCGATAGTCGGCTTGATGTCGACAAATCCTTGCGAGAACAATTTAATTTGTTTCGGATAGTCGACAATGAACGATATCCTGCTTATTTCGAGATGGAAGGACGGGTTTATACAGTACAACTATTTAAAGTCGAATCCAAAAGTGGCGATTGACAGGTTGATGTAAAAGTGCCGAGCACCACTCCAACCAAAGGATTCGAATTGACCTCCCTGGTGACTTCGTTGCGAGAATTGCCCCTTCAATTCGACTTGTATTTCCCAAGTGGTTCGCCGAAGGTGCGTCGCCGCGCCTTTCGACTGTTCGGCTCACACAGCCATCTTCCAATCGCTCAATTTCGCGATTCTCAACATATTGTATGCGGCTCCAGAGATAAAGGCTGCCCTCTGTGTCTTCGCCTAGCCAGTGAAACGCGTCTTGCGCATACCACCGACTGTCTTCAACCGCCCAAAGATTTCCTCCACCCGCTTTCGTTTACGCAGACTGATCCGATCGCCTTCGGTACGCGTCTAACCATCGAGGCCCGGCGTCTTCCGGCCCTCGATTCGGGCGATATGCGGACGAATTCACTGATCGCGCAGGTGTGCCACGAAATCCTGGACGTGGTAACCCTTGTCGGTGGTCAGCGTCTTTGGATGAATCCGCCGCCGACGGGCGCGCGTCAGCATCGAGTGTGCGGCATAATATTCAGCCTGCGTCGATTCGGTCACCAGAATGTCGACGCACAGCCCGTTGCGGTTCCCCGTGAGAACATACCCGCCGTGGCTCGGTTTCGCCGGCTGTCCGTTGCCCTTGCACATGAGCCGCGAGTCCGGATCGGTGGAGCTTTGGTGCGTGGCGTTCGAGCGCTTCCCGCCCTCGAAGTTGACCATTTCGCTGCAGCCGCCACCGTCTTTCGGCAGTTCGCCGTCCTTGCGCCTGAAGCTCTTGAAGGAGGCTCACGTCTCGATCAAGGTGCCATCGGCTGTGAAATGATCCGAGAACAGCAAACTGTCTCGACGGACCAGGCTCACCACTTCGTCAAAGAAACGTCGCGCGATGTCGATCACTATCAGACACTCGCACAACCAGATGAAATTGGACTGACCCAGGTCCGCACTCTCCAGATCCATGTCGAGAAACCTGCGGAACGGAAAATTGTAGTCCAACTACCCGCAGAACTGCTTAGCCGAGCGCATCGAGTACAGCGCAATCAGCAACTGACCATTGAGCGGGCGGTCGAACGGAATCGACGGCCGCCCCGTTGCGTTGCCGAGTGCAGCGCATCCAGATCCGACGAAATCGCGCTCAGTGTTCGGCCGGTATGCGCGACTCCAGCGAGAAATAGTGGAACATTAAGGACTGCAGGGGATTGGGTTGGTCTCGCATCGCTGTCAGGACGGAAAATTTGGGGACAGTTCTATGGCTACCGACTTTTGGTGCACTCAGCAGACTCTGTATCAATCTGCTAGAGCACAGTATCATTAAAGAGTTCGAGCGAATGAAGAAACTTGCGCTGTGTTCCATGCGTCCGCCCAGGAAAGCCCTTATATATAGATCGCATGCTCTTCAGACACCGAAGCCCTGTCACGCAGTCGAATCGGATATACGGCAACCAGCGCACTTTTTTAGCAAGACTACGGGAATAGTATTGTGCATCAACCAAGCATCACTGAGAGCTCATAAAAACTTGCAATCCATCAGGAAGGGATTTTGATAGAACATTACTTTATAAACTCCAGCCATTGCAGCCCTGTTTTCCTTGGAATTCCAGCGCAAGAATAGGAATAATCGACCCCTGGCACGGCAAACCCCAATCGAATTTCTATCAATCATGCTAAACATTACAATTCACGACATAGAGTCCTTTTCCAGCGAAAGATGCATAACAATCATCGGAAAGGCGCATCCAAGTAAGAAATTCACAAGCATAAAGCCCATAGCACTGGCGAAGCCAGAAGACGTCTCCTTTTGTCGATTTGAGGGCGAACAGGGGGTATCCCTGATAAAGAATTCGTCAGCAGGCCTATTGTTCATACCGTTCTCACTATTAGAGGAGGCTGATCGTCTCGCGCGCAACGACAATGGATTGATGTATTTGGCATGCGAAACACCTAGGCTGGAACTAGCCTACTTCCTCAAGAGATTTTGGATCGAACTCGATTCCGACTCAGCCTACACCAATCATAGGCATGGCGGCTTAGTGCACCCTCAGGCCAGAATCTCTAATAGCGCAAAAATCATGAAAGGCGCGATTATCGGCAAAAATGTGTCAATAGGTGACGATACAGTTATTTTCCCGGGCGCAGTTATCGAAAACGCCATGATCGGCAATAAATGCAGCATCGGCGCAAACGCCGTAATTGGTGGGATAGGATTTGGCTTCGAGAAAGACCCCGCGACAGGGGAAATCATCGATTTTCCTCATATCGGCACAGTGCGAATGGGGGACAACGTCCGCGTGGGAGCATGCACATGCATTGACAGGGCGTCTATAGGCGAAACTATCCTTGGTGACAATGTGAAGATTGACAATCTTTGCCACATTGGCCATAACGTCAAGATCGGAAATGAGACACGTATAGTAGCACTTTCAATTATTGGAGGCAGCACCCGCATTGGGAAAAACTGCTGGCTCGCGCCAGCCAGTGCAATACGCGACTGGATTGATTTAGGAGATGAAGCCATTATCGGGATGGGCGCAGTCGTAACAAAGTCCGTTGAAAGCAACACAACGGTTATCGGGAATCCCGCTAGGCCGATTGAGATCAAAAGGAAAAAATACCTATGAAGAACATATCAGTTGGCGATTTTTCGATAGGACTCAAGAGCCGACCCTTCATTATTGCCGAGATGTCTGGCAACCACAATCAATCCCTGGATCGTGCTTATAGGATAATTGATGCAGCGATTTCCGCTGGCGCACATGCCATTAAATTGCAGACAGCTAGCCCTGATGGATTAACACTGAACATCGATTCGCCAGACTTTCAGATACTGGATAAAGAGAGCCTCTGGTATGGCAAGAATCTTTATCAACTGTACGAAATAGCCATCACTCCATGGGATTGGCACGCCCCCATTTTTGAATATTGCCAAAAAAAGGGAATTATTGTCTTCAGCTCCCCTTTCGAACTGAAAGCAGTAGATTTTCTTGAAGAACTCGATGCCCCTCTATACAAGATTGCATCATTTGAACTGGTTGATACGCAGTTATTGCGCCGCGTAGCCAAGACCGGGAAACCGGTCATTTTATCGACAGGAATGGCGACCCTCAGCGAAATCGAAACGGCCGTCAACACCGTCCGCGATCAAGGCAACGATCAGATTGTTCTTCTCAAGTGCACCTCGACCTACCCAGCCAAACCGTCGGACACTAACTTATTAACCATTCCACATTTACGCGATGCATTCAAGACCATAGTTGGTTTGTCGGACCATACCATGGGAGTTGGAGCTTCATGCGCAGCGGTCGCAATGGGGGCGACTGTCATTGAAAAGCATTTCACCTTGGCGCGCGCAGATGGTGGAGTAGATTCTGCGTTTTCGCTGGAACCCCATGAGCTGAAAATCTTGGTCGAGGAAACGGAACGCGCATGGCAAGCGCTTGGCGCGGTAGAGTATGGGGGAAGTAAAAATGAACGAAACTCGCTTAAATTTCGACGATCTATCTACGTCAGCAGGGACATGGTCGCTGGAGAAGTGCTGACAGAAAATAATATTCGTGTCATAAGACCTGGATTCGGACTGGCTCCAAAGTATTATGAAATTGTTCTTGGTCGACGCGTCAACCAGGATTTAAAAAAGGGGACGGCTTTTTCTTGGAATTACATCGGATGAAAACCGTTCTTATCGTTTCCGCTCATCCCGATGATGAAGCTCTCGGCTGCGGCGGTACCATCGCCCGGCATGTTTCGGAAGGCGATATCGTATATGCTGTATTCCTGGCGGATGGGGTCAGTGCACGTGAGACGTCGGGTAATGTCGAGCTTGAGCAACGCACCGGGGCCGCAGAAAAAGCCCGCCAACTGTTAGGCATCCGAGAATCCTACTACCTGGGTCTACCTGACAACCGGCTTGACTATTTACCACTGATCGAAGTTGTTCAATGCCTTGAGCCAATCGTCCGAAAAGTACGACCGGATGTGATCTATACGCACCACCACGGCGATTTGAACATTGACCATAGAATCACTCACGCGGCCGTCTTGACTGCCTGCAGGCCGATGCCGGGATGCAGCGTCCGCGAGATTTATGCTTTTGAAGTCATGTCCAGCACAGAATGGGCCACACCATCGGAATCTCCTTTTCAGCCGAATCACTACGTGGATATCAGTGATTTCCTGGATGTGAAGCTTCAAGCACTCCAGGCTTATGAACTTGAAATGCGTGATGAGCCGCATTCTCGCAGCTTAAAGCACTTGGAATCCTTGGCAAGGCATCGAGGCAACACGGTTGGAGTAGTGGCCGCGGAAGCATTTATGGTTGTTAGGCTTTTACGTTGATCGCCGGCAAGACGACCCATCTGTCCTGCATTCGAAATCGGCGCTAATTCCTGAAAGGGCCGCATTTATGTACACGGATTTTGAAGAATTCAAATTTGCAAAATCTCGCAAAAAATGAAATTCGCATTTATAGAGAACAGATACAAGACCATATTTTGGGCTGCCATAGCCAAAGAGCTAAGGTCATTTGGACACCGCATTACCTGGCTAGTGCAGAACCCAGTGTTTTCGCCGGATGATGAATCCGTGTTCTTAGCGCCTTTCCCTCGATGCACCGACTTGCACACGGACCTTGATAGCCGTTCGCATGGCTTGCATTGGGCCCGCGCCGGGGATCGTTTTATCAACTATTTCGGTGGCAATGATCGTCACTACTACCACTATCATCTTCAAATCAAAAAATGGCTCGATGACCAAACTCCAGATGTAGTAATTGGAGAGAGCACATTGTTTCACGAATTTCTAGTCATCGATGAGTGTCTCTCAAGGGGGATCCCCTATCTCCATCCGAGCACACCAGGATATCCAGGGGGGCGTTTCTCTGTTTATGCCTATGCCACCAAGGAACCTCTTGGAGAAAGCCAGGATATTCCCGCAGAACAAGAGTGTTTGGCCATCGCCGAGTCCATTCGAAGGCGCGAAAAGGTTCCTGACTACATGACTTTGCCCTCTGGGCGCGAACCAGAGCGCAACCATCCACGGCCAGGTTCGCTTAAGGACCGTTTGACTATTTTGCGTGGCTACCTCCAGGGGGAGCGCTTCAACACACCATCGCCTTTGAAAAAGTGGCTACTGGATCGGCAGACCAAGAAGTATTTATCGACGTGGGAGCAGCTCGCATCAGCCAAAGCGCCTCCGAGAGGGGCACGCTTCGTTCTCTACCCTCTGCAGATGCAACCAGAGGCCAATATAGACGTTTGGGGACAGAAATTCCGGGATCAGACAAAACTCATCAGCGACCTTGCGGACAATCTACAGCAGGGATGGCACTTGCTTGTGAAAGCCAACCCGAAGGCGAAATATGAACTCAGCGCTGAATTGATCGACGTACTGCGTAGGGATGCTCGGATTTCACCGATATCGCTTACTGATAGCATGGCCGATGCGCTTAACCGGGTCGATCTCGTCTGTACTGTCACGGGAACAGTAGCCGTCGAGTGTGTTCTGTCCTCGAAACCAGTGGTTCAACTAGGGCCAGGGATCGTCGACAGCGGAAGAGGTTGCACACTGCTTAGCGAAACCGGCCGTATTAGGGATGTCATTCAAGAAATCGAGACAAATCTCTTCATCACCGCGTCTGACGCGGATCGTATACGACTGATTCAGCGCCTTTACAAAACGACTTTCCCTGGAATGATTTCAGACCCCGCAAACTCGCCAGTCGTGATGACGCAGCAGAATATACAAACTGTGGCTCGTACCATCTTGGAGGTTTCGGAACAATGCGCCTGAATCTCGATTTCTCTGGACTAACTACTGGGCGATGAGCGGAGATTGCGCGGCAATAGTATTGCTTATGCTCGAATTATCGACCTAGCGATTATCATCGCAAGTCAACTTTGAGCCTGCCCCCGAGGGAACGACTTTCTCTTTTAATTCAATTTTTATTAATTGCATAAACAATTTTCATTGGCACAGCACTTTTCACAAGCAAACGATTTGCCGAATAGGCCACAGAACAGCTATCTCTTTGACCATTGATTAACAATCACCCACATTCAACCAAAGATGCAAATTATATTATTTAACAACAAGCCTTTGCGTCTTTTTGTCGGCTCGTATCTGGCCCTCCTGACTCTCCTGCTTATAGCACCAATCGAAAGCAAGAACGATTTCAGCGCACTGAGCATTTTAATTGGGGTTTCATTCCCCCTTACTTTCGCCCTTTTCTATTTAATCGGACAACGCAGAACCCCATCAAGCTTCGATATTAACATAAATCCCAATCGGCTGAGCATTACTATACATACCCTTATGTTTATTGTATTGATCGGGGTTGCACTAAGATTAATAGATCGTATCGCACTGCGCGGCGCAAGCTTTACTTCGAACTTTATGGACAACAGGCTAGCTGTTACAGAAGTCGAAACAAGTGCAGTGTCGTTCTTTGCATTACTTTTTTGTCATTTCTCCCTCATAATACCCACACTCCTCGCCATAAGGAAAGCAGGAGGGCAGAGAAAAAGTAGCGATAAGTTAGTACTATTAATTTGCTTCTTATACCCCATGACGGACCTCCTGTTGTTTGGATTGCGGTATCCGATCATTATCCAGCTCGTCAGCATTTGGATAACATCTGGACTATTTTACAAAAGAGGCAAATTTTTAAAACGCAACTTTTTGCTTTTTGCTCTAGCTCCGGTAATTGTATGGACACTGGGATACACTTTTACCTTGAGAGCATCGCAGTCAGGAATAGACCCGATCGACTCCATGACACAATCTGCTTATGCCGCGTTTACTCCGATTTCCCCAAAAGGGGAGGATTTTGTCCGAAAAGACCAAACTGGCTTTATCTACGGTCTAGTTCATATAGCCCAATATTTTTCTCACGGCGTCTTTGAGTTTTTCTATGCGATAGAGCATCATGGCGGCACCACATCAGATGGGGCATACTCTTTCTATATTCCATTCAAGATTGTCGTTACGCTTTTTGATATAAACCCATCAGCAGATGAACGTGTGCAGGAAGCCATGCCCCGCGCTTATGTGTACACAACATATTTTGGCCCTTTGTTCTTCGATTTTGGCCATTACGCATTATTTGCCTCATGCGTCATCGGATTTTATTCCGGAAGAATATCCAAATACCTCTTTAGAGGAAGATTAGAGCTCTTGCCACTCTACATAGCACTATGCACTGCGCTACCCTTTGCCGCAGCGGTGAACATCCTAGCCGTGATTAACGGGCAGATATATTTGCTAGTCGCGCTGCTCACTTATCCTGCATTAAAGTGGATCAAGCATCCGAGCAAACCTCCCGCATCACGCGACACCTAAATGAATATAGAAAACATCTTCACTTTCTCTGTCTTGAAAACCCTTGGACTAAAGAAAATTTCAATTATAAATTGACCGCCATACAGCACTAGGTTCAATTAGTTCTCCATCACACATTTCCGTTGCTCAAAATTCACTGCGCGCGTCACCATGCGCAGCATGGGTGCGCTTCAAGGATAATTCAATGTTCATTAGCTTAAGATGCCGAAAGATTTAAAGTTTCCAACGAGGTCAAAATTTTGAGAATAGCTGTTATTCACGACTGGCTGGTTACCTACGCGGGGGCAGAGAGAGTCCTGGCAGAAATAATCAGGATTTGGCCGCAGGCTGATTTGTTTTCCGTCATCGATTTCCTTTCAGACGAGGACAGAAAGAATTTACTTGGCAAGCACGCCAGGACGACATTCATCCAGAAATTGCCAAGGGCTGCCACCCGCTATCAAGCTTATCTTCCCTTGATGCCGCTCGCCATCGAACAACTGGATTTGTCAGACTATGATCTGATCATCAGCAGCAGCCATGCCGTAGCCAAAGGAGTCATAGTGGGGCCGGATCAACTCCACATATGTTATTGCTACACCCCGATAAGATACGCATGGGATCTGCAGAATCAATATCTTTCCGAAACCGGAATGGATAAGGGGCTGAAGGGATGGCTGGCTCGCTATGTCCTGTTCAAAATGCGGGGGTGGGACCACAGAACTGCCAACAGAGTGGATTTCTTCGTTGCCATCAGCAACTATATCGGCCGTCGAATAGAAAAGGCATACCGCAGAAATTCAATCACGATCTACCCCAACGTCGCCGTCGACGATTTCCCTCTGGTGCATGAAAAGGAGGATTTTTATGTCACAGCCTCCCGTCTGGTTCCTTACAAGAAAGTCGACCTGATCGTTCGCGCCTTTTCCAAGATGAGGGACAAGCAACTTGTCGTCATCGGCGAAGGGCCGCAGTTCGAGAAAGTGCAAAGAATGGCCTCCCCCAATGTAGAGGTTCTGGGTTATCAACCGTTCGAAGTGCTCAAGGACTACATGCAAAGAGCTAAGGCATTCGTTTTTGCCGCCGAGGAGGACTTCGGCATCGCTCCTGTAGAGGCTCAGGCTTGCGGAACCCCGGTCATTGCTTTTGCAAAGGGTGGGGCTCTCGAGACCGTGGTGGACGGGGTGACTGGGGTCTTCTTCTCGGAGCAAACGGAGGCCTCGATCATGGCGGCCGTCGATCGTTTCGAAAGGGAGTTTCAGCCGGACGCCGATGCCATAAGAAGAAATGCCTGCATCTTCTCGACAGAGCATTTCCGATCGGAGTTTCAAGCGTTCGTGGAACAGAAATGCGCAGAATTCTTTTCATCCGTTGAGCCGGGAAATAGAAGAAATCCGGCTTGATCACGACACATCGGGACCGGCGCCTTAGCAGAAGAACTTCAGGCAAAGCGGCTGAGGACGTAGTTAGCATGATAGCGACTACAATGCGGCAGTTTCCGGTGTGCTGCCTGACTTCGGCATGATCGACAGTTCGGCGACAAAGGCGTTATTTGATACGAAAGACAAGGAGACGGCATGAAGAAGGCGATCATCACCGGGATCACCGGGCAGGATGGTGCTTATCTGGCGAGTCTGTTACTGGACAAGGGCTATGTGGTCTATGGCACCTATCGCCGTACCAGTTCGGTGAATTTCTGGCGGATCGAAGAACTCGGTATCGCTGGACACGAGAATTTGAACTTGGTCGAGTACGACCTTACCGATCTATCCGCGAGCATCCGCCTCCTGCAAACGATCGAGGCGACCGAGGTCTACAATCTGGCGGCGCAGAGCTTCGTGGGCGTGTCCTTCGAGCAGCCGATCACGACGGCGGAAATCACCGGGGTCGGCGTGGTGAATCTGCTTGAAGCGATCCGGATCGTGAATCCGGAGATTCGCTTCTACCAAGCCAGCACGTCGGAAATGTTCGGCAAGGTACAGGCGATTCCACAGGTGGAGTCCACACCATTCTATCCGCGTAGCCCGTATGGTGTGGCCAAGCTGTACGCCCACTGGATGACAGTGAACTACCGGGAGAGTTACGGCATCTTCGGTAGCAGTGGCATCCTGTTCAATCACGAATCCCCGTTGCGGGGGCGCGAGTTCCTTACCCGGAAAGTATCGGACAGCGTCGCCAAAATCAAACTGGGCAAGCTGGACGTGCTCGAACTGGGCAACTTGGATGCGCGACGCGACTGGGGTTACGCCAAGGAGTACGTGGAAGGCATGTGGCGCATGCTGCAGGCGGACAAGCCCGATACCTACGTGTTGGCGACGAATAGAACCGAAACGGTGCGCGACTTCGTGGCCATGGCGGGCAAGGCGGCAGGTTTCGATCTGGAATGGGAAGGTAGGAACGAGAAGGAAGTAGGCGTAGACCGCGCAACGGGCCGCACGCTGGTACGGGTGAATCCCAGATTTTACCGTCCCGCCGAGGTCGATCTGCTGATCGGCAATCCGGAAAAGGCCAAACGGGAACTCGGCTGGGCACCCACCACGACGCTGGAGCAGTTGTGCCAGATGATGGTGGAGACCGACATCCGCCGCAACGAGTGCGGTTTCTCATTCTAGGGCCCGAGGCGATGAAACGGGTGCTGATTACCGGCATCAAAGGTTTTACCGGACGCTACGTCGCTGCTGAGTTGCAGGCGCATGGTTGGGAAGTATGGGGCATGGGGGCACACGACGAGTCCGGTGACGGGAACTACCGACGCGCGGATCTCACCGACGCCGAAGCAGTGCGTAGCGTGCTCGCCGAGCTACGG
Source organism: Pseudothauera nasutitermitis (assembly GCF_004801295.1). Lineage (GTDB taxonomy): Bacteria > Pseudomonadota > Gammaproteobacteria > Burkholderiales > Rhodocyclaceae > Pseudothauera > Pseudothauera nasutitermitis. The sequence goes on along the minus strand of NZ_SSOC01000006.1, from coordinate 396,136 downwards.
CCAGACGCCGTCGTGCATCTAGCGGCCATCTCCTTCGTCGGACATGGGGACGCCGAATCGTTCTACAAGGTCAACCTGATCGGCACCCGCAACCTGCTCGCTGCACTGGCGGGCAGTGGGAAAACACCCGATTGTGTCCTGTTGGCGAGCAGCGCGAACGTGTACGGCAACTCGGCCGAAGGTATGCTGGACGAGACGATGCCAGCCAATCCGGCCAATGAATATGCCGTGAGTAAGCTGGCGATGGAGTACATGGCGCGCTTGTGGTCGGACAAGCTACCGTTGGTGATTGTGCGGCCGTTCAACTACACCGGCGTCGGGCAGTCGGAATCCTTTCTGTTGCCGAAGATCGTGGGGCATTTCCGTCGTGGGGCCGAGGTGATTGAACTAGGCAATCTCGACGTGTGGCGGGATTTTTCCGACGTCCGCGCCGTGGCATGCGCGTATCGGCGGCTACTGGAGGTGCGCCCGATGGCGGCAACCGTGAATGTGTGTTCAGGGCACTCCCATTCGTTGCGGGAAGTGCTGGCGATGGCCGAGGCGATTACTGGTCACAGGATCCAGGTGGAGGTGAATCCGGCTTTCGTGCGCGCCAACGAAGTAAAAACCTTGTGCGGGGACGCTTCGAGGCTCCGTTCGCTGATCGGGGACTGGGAAACACCGCCGCTGAAAAACACCTTGCGCTGGATGCTGGAACAGTCCTCTTAACTTAGACCTGATGGCTCAGACGCACGCACGAGGGGGATGGGGCACGCGTAGTCGGGTCGGGGCTTCATCGCGGGCGTTGAGGGTGGGCAAGCTAGACGATGGTCGCGGCTGCCCGAACGCACAAGCCGGCGTACTGCCCTGAATCCGCAGCCCTCGATGTCGCAGTGGATGCAAGAGTCGATACTGCGTGTCAGGAGCAAGGCCAGCCAAGCACGGGGATAGCCGCTCACCAGGCGCAGCCCGCACTCGCGCGCGCAACCGATCTGCTCGCCGACGATATCGAGCAGGGCGCGGTTGATCTGCTCGAAGAAATCCGCACGGATCCGGTGGCACGCCTTGGAAAAGACCCGCGCGCTGATCACGCCAGCAGCCGGATGCGTTGCCCGAGCAGGGAGAAGAAGTGGTTGAGCGCTCCCTGCACGGCCGCGTACACGCCACAGGGCAGGGGTGAACACAACAGCGGGTAAAAAGCTGTAAAGCAGTACGGCCGGATACGAGAAACTTCTTTGAATTCAGGAAATTGGCCAACTGGTTCACGACATGCGTGCAATGGATTATTTCCTGCTTGAAATAACCGACCCCCCGTACGCCTATACTTTATGCTTGACGGCGGTTTAATAAAAGGAGGCTGCATGAATCATACGATTCTACCCATCATCATGGCCGGGGGGACAGGCTCGCGCCTGTGGCCGCTTTCACGCCAGCTCAATCCCAAACAATTCCTGACACTCGGTGATACCCAGTTGTCGATGCTGCAGGCCACCATCCAACGCCTGCAGGGGTTGGATATCGCCCCTCCCCGGCTGATCTGTAACGAGGAGCACCGCTTCCTCGCCGCCGAACAGTTGCGCCAGTTAGGTATGGACCAAGCCAACATCCTACTCGAACCGGTTGGCCGGAATACGGCCCCCGCTGTTGCCTTGGCGGCGCTTCAAGCGATTGCAGAAGATGGTGACGCAGTACTGTTGGTATTGGCTGCCGATCATCTGATTCAGGACGTGAGTGGCTTTCACTCCAACATCCGGACAGCGCTATCGCTCGCAAACGACAGCAAGTTGGTGACCTTCGGGGTCGTACCCAGCTATCCCGAAACCGGCTACGGCTATATCGAGCGAGGTGCAGCGATCGACAGCGGCGGCTTTACAGTCGCCCGCTTCGTCGAGAAGCCCTGCCTTGCAACTGCCGAGGGCTACGTGACGAGCGGTCGGTTCTTCTGGAACAGTGGCATGTTCATGTTCCGCGCCAGCCGCTATCTGGAGGAACTGGAACGTTTCCGGCCAGATATCCTCACCGCCTGCCGTACGGCTCTAGCCGGCAGCACACAAGATCTGCACTTCACCCGCATCGATGCGGCCGCCTTTGCAGCCTGCCCGGAGGACTCCATCGACTATGCGGTAATGGAGAAAACCACCGAAGCCGTAATGGTACCGCTGGATTCAGGCTGGAGCGATGTCGGCTCCTGGTCGGCACTGTGGAGAGTAAGCACCAAGGACGCCGAGGGCAACGTATTCAGGGGGAACGTGCTCGGGTATGCCACCCGTAACACCTACGTGCACGCAGACAGTAGCATGGTGGCGACTGTAGGCATAGAGGATTTGGTGATTGTCGAAACCCAGGACGCCGTACTGGTGGCGCATCAAGACAAAGTTCAGGACGTAAAAAAAATCGTTGACCGCCTCAAATCAGATCGCCGGCAAGAGCATATTTGCCATCGCAAGGTACACCGTCCCTGGGGTATGTACGAAGCCATCGACAGCGGGCACCGCTATCAGGTAAAGCGGATCACTGTCAAGCCGGGGGCCAAGCTTTCGGTACAACTGCATCACCACCGCGCGGAACACTGGGTCGTCGTCAGCGGTACCGCCAGAGTCACGAATGGTGACAAATCTTATCTAGTCACTGAGAATCAATCGACCTACATTCCAATTGGCCAGTTGCATACACTGGAAAATCCCGGCGTGATTCCGCTGGAGCTGATTGAAGTTCAGTCTGGTGCCTATCTGGGCGAAGACGATATCGTGCGCTTCGAGGATAAATACGGGCGGACTTGATTACTCACTTGAGACGGAGCGATGGTGAGAAAACGCTCCCCGAACAGCCTTTATCCATTTACACTAGAGAATTCTCGCTTCAGCTTGAAGCCTGCAGACAGTCAAGGTTGATCTCAAACAATCGGAAAGCTGATTTTATATAACTTTCTCAATAACATCCCCTCCGTGTTTTTATGCCCCACTCGCTGAACTATACCCCTACCTTTGCCGAACGCTACCCTGTCGCGCTCGCTACGGCACTGGTTGATGCAGGCATTGCCATCCTGGCAGCGTATCTGGCGTTTTTTCTGCGCTTCGATAAATTTGATCTGAGTTCGTTTTACCTGATGGGGGCCATTACCTGGGCAAGTCTAGTGGTATCTGCATTATTTATAGTGGGTGCTTATGGCTCGTGGCGCGGGCAGAGTTTTCTACGACAGGTTGCACGCGTTGGGGGCGGTTGGCTGCTGGCTGCGGCTGTTTTGTCGATGCTGAGTTTCTTTTTAAAAACCTCAACCAGCTATTCCCGTCTTTGGGCTGTTTACACTGTCCTTATAACCATTGGAATAGGAACCAGTCTCCGTTTGTTGGTTTTTTTAGCACTGCGCCAAGCTCGGCGGGCCGGTCGAAACCTGAAGCAGATCTTGGCGGTTTTGCCCACTGAGGCAAGGGGCCAGATTTTACCCAGCACATTATCCCTACGCGCCCAAGGGTACGCCATCGCCAGCATCTTGGAGTGTGATGAAGGTGCCGATTGGCTTAGGACTCTGCCTGAGCAGGCCGATGCATCCAAGGCGCACGAAGTATGGCTAATGCTGCCTCTGAGCGAAGGGGGGCATATCCAATCAGCAGTATACGCACTACGGCACCATGTTGTTTCGATTCGATTTTTACCGCAGCTGAACGATCTCCCTTTACTCAATCACCAGGTGAGTCGTATTGCTGGGTTTTATTCCATCGATTTAAGCATGACGCCGATGGACGGCGTGGCCCGTATTTTGAAACGCACGGAAGACCTCGTTCTTGGCAGCCTTATTTTTTTACTGATTCTTCCGGTGTGCATCGCGATTGCACTTGCGATCAAGCTGACCTCTCCTGGCCCGATACTGTTCAAGCAGTATCGGACCGGCATCAACGGACAACGCTTCAAAGTATACAAATTTCGGTCAATGATCGTGCACAAAGAATCTTCCGGCACCGTAACGCAGGCCAAGTTAGGTGATCCACGCATTACCAAGCTCGGCGCTTTTTTACGACGTACGAGCCTAGACGAACTACCCCAGTTTTTCAACGTGCTACAAGGCAGGATGTCCATTGTTGGTCCCCGCCCACATGCATTGGCTCACAATGAATACTATAAAGATTTGGTAGAGTCCTACATGCAACGCCACCAGGTAAAACCGGGCATAACTGGCTGGGCTCAAGTCAATGGGCTGCGTGGAGAAACCGACACCCTAGAGAAGATGAAAGCACGGGTCGAACATGATCTGTGGTATATCGACAATTGGTCGCTATGGCTGGATTTTAAGATCATTCTTCTGACGACCTTCAAAGGGTTTCGCAACCCGAACGCATACTGAACCCTATGGAAATTAAGAAGTGATCGATCAGAAGAAAATCCAGATTGTGCTTGGCGCATGGCTCAGCATCGGTCTGTTTACACTATTGACCGGACTGTTCTGGCTTCCAGACCGCAGCCTCTACCCAAAAACGTTCTATGCGCTTTTCGCACTACCCGCACTCATCGGGGCTCTCACGGCACGAAAAGAAATACTGGATTCCATGCGCCATCCAGCGGCAGTGTTCTTTTTGGCATTAATCATCTGGGTGCTGATCAGCTTGAGCTGGTCCGAGGGGGATCAGTCTTCATTATCTCTGGCAAAACGCCCGGTTTATGTATTACTCGCGGTTATCGGCATAATCTACCTTTTCCGCGTTCATGCTGTAATTTCATTGCAAAAAATCATATTGATTTCCGCAGCCGTGGTTTCTTTCTTCATCATATTGACCAGCCACGAATTCATAGAAACATTCAAGCCAGGAAGTCGCTACATCGGCCCAGGCAGTCTGATGCATCCGCTCCTCACCTCGCATGTCCTGGGTTTTCTGTTCACAGCCAGTTTGGTATCGCTGCTACTTTCCGACGTACGTCAACGCACAATCTTCTGGATCTCCCTGATCTGCTGCCCGTTGCTGCTATGGGGGCTCTTCATGACAGGTTCCCGCACACCTTTGGTTGGCATTGCGGCAGTGCTGTGCTGGCTCTGTGTAATTCGGCCAAGCACGCGTACGGTCGGCATGGTCGCCGTGATGGCTCTTCTGGCATTAATTGCCTATCTAGCGCAGCCTGATATTTTTACGTCCAGAGGGGTATCGTGGCGGCCAGAGATATGGTCCGCGGCGGTCCAAAAAATCATGGATCATCCCCTGATTGGCCATGGCTTCGCCGGAAACATCGATTTCACGGTTGAGGCGATGCACAGGAGTTGGCGCGACCCCCACAACATCTCTTTGGCTGTCGCACTTGAACTAGGGATGATCGGCTTGGCGATCTGGATCGCGATGCATGCTGCGGCACTCTATGCCTGCTTCAAACAGCGCGCCATTCCCCAGGCGGTACTGGCTTCCTGTTTACTTGTCTTCGGTCTTGCTGCAGGACTAACCGAAGGAGGCAACTTCTTGTCGCGCCCCAACGAAAGTTGGTTCATCATCTGGCTTCCACTGGCTTTTTGCATGGCAGCGGTTTCCCCACGGATAGGCCACGCAGCTTCACGCGACAAGCAATATCCCTGATTTCCGGGGGATTACCTACCTGGCGGGGTCTGGGCAGGGCCGCTGCCGGAGTGTGTTCGGAACGACAGGCGAAGCCTGATGGCGCATTAGTGCGCCTCGTCCCAATTCCCCCCCGCTCCCACCTCCACCAGCAGCGGCACGGCCAGTTGCGCCACGCCGCCCATCAGCACGGGCAGTTCCGTGCGAAGGCGTGCCAACTCCCCATCCGGCACTTCCAGCACCAGTTCGTCATGCACCTGCAGAATCAGGCGGGAAGCAAGCTGTTCGCGCTTCAGCCAGGCGCTGACGGCGATCATCGCCTTCTTGATCAGATCTGCCGCCGTTCCCTGCATTGGGGCATTGATCGCCGCGCGCTCGGCGGCCTGGCGGCGGCCGACCTGCTGGGCGCGGATGTCGGGCAGGTGCAGGCGGCGGCCGAACACGGTTTCTACGTAGCCCTTGTCGTGCGCTTCTGCCTTGATGCGTTCCATGTAGTCGGCCACGCCGGGGTAGCGCGCGAAGTAGCGGTCGATCCAGGCTTGCGCCGCGCCACGCTCGATGCCCAGGTTCTTGGCCAAGCCGTGTGCGCTCATGCCGTAGATCAGGCCGAAGTTGATGACCTTGGCGTAGCGGCGCTGTTCGCTGCTGACTTCGGCGGGCGCCATGCCGAACACCTCGGCGGCGGTGGCACGGTGTACGTCCTCGCCGCGCGCGAAGGCGTCCAGCAGGCGGGCGTCGCTCGACAGATGGGCCATGATGCGCAGTTCGATCTGCGAGTAATCCGCCGAGACGATGACATGGCCGCGGGGCGCGATGAAGGCCGCGCGGATGCGTCGCCCTTCCGCCGTGCGGATGGGGATGTTCTGCAGGTTGGGTTCGGAACTGGCCAGCCGGCCGGTCACGGCCGTAGCCTGCGAGAAGCTGGTGTGCACCCGCCCGGTCCTGGGGTTGACCATGCGCGGCAGCTTGTCGGCATAGGTGCTCTTCAGCTTGGCCAGGCCACGGTGTTCGAGCAGCAGCTTGGGTAGCGGGTAATCCTCGGCCAGTTGGGTGAGTACATCCTCGTCGGTGGAAGGCTGGCCAGTGGCGGTTTTTTTGACGACCGGCAGGCCGAGCTTGCCGAAGAGGATTTCGCCGAGTTGCTTGGGTGACCCCAGGTTGAAGGGCTGGCCGGCCAGTTCGTGCGCCTGGCCTTCCAGTTCATGCAGGCGCCGGCCGAGTTCTTCCCCGTGCTGGGCGAGCAGGAAGGGGTCGATGAGCACGCCGGTGCGTTCCATGTCGAGCAGCACGCTCAAGGTGGGCAGTTCGATGTCGCGGTACACAGCGGCCAGTTGCCCTTCGGCTTCGACCTGGGGCCACAGCCTGCGGTGCAGGCGCAGAGTGACGTCGGCATCCTCGGCGGCATACTCGGTGGCACGGTCGACGGCCACCTCGTCGAAGCCGATCTGCTTGGCGCCCTTGCCGCACACCTCGGTGTAGGGGATGGTGGTCAGCCCCAGATGGCGGCGGGCCAGGGAATCCATGTCGTGCGGGCGGTCGGATTCCAGCACGTAGGATTCCAGCAGGGTGTCGTGGGCGATGCCGCGCAGGGTGATACCGTGGTTGGCCAGCACGTGGGCATCGTACTTGAGGTTCTGGCCGACCTTGGCGTGGGCGGCGGATTCCAGCCAGGGTTTGAGGCGCGCCAGTACCTCGTCCAGCGGCAGTTGATCCGGCGCTTCGGTGCCCCGGTGGGCCAGCGGCAGGTAGGCGGCCTCGCCCGTCTTCACGGCAAAGGATATGCCCACCAGACGCGCGGCCATCGGGTCCAGACTGGTGGTTTCGGTATCGAAGGCGGTGAGTGCGGCCCCTTCGATGCGCGCCAGCCAGTCGTCGAAGGTTGCCCAGTCGATAATGCTGACGTAGCCGGCGCGATGCCCCCCCGGTTCGGTGGGTTCATCATCTGCAGCGGCGGCCGGTACGATGCCGCGCTGGGCGTCGTCCAGATCGCGCAGCCAGGAGCGGAACTCGAAGCGCTCATAGAGCGCACGCAGCGCGGCCTTGTCGTCGTCGCGCGCGGGCAGGTCTTCCGGCGTCACCGGCAGGGGCACGTCGGTGGCCACGGTGACCAGCCTGCGCCCCAGCGGCAGGAAATCCAGGTGCTTGCGCAGGTTCTCGCCCACCTTGCCGCCCACCTTGTCGGCATTGGTCACCAGGTTGTCCAGCGTGCCGTATTCGGTGAGCCATTTCACCGCGGTCTTCGGTCCGCACTTTTCCACGCCGGGCACGTTGTCCACCGCGTCGCCCATCAGCGCCAGGTAGTCGATGATGCGTTCCGGCGGCACACCAAACTTGGCGGTCACGCCGGCTTCGTCCAGCACTTCCTCGTTCATGGTGTTCACCCAGCGCACGCCGGGGGCGACCAGTTGGGTCAGGTCCTTGTCGCCGGTGGAGATCACCACCTGCCAGCCGCGCTCCACGGCCTGGCGGGTCAGCGTGCCGATGACGTCGTCGGCCTCCACGCCCTCGACCATCAGCAGCGGCCAGCCTTCGGCCTGCACCGCCTCATGCAGCGGCTCGATCTGCACGCGCAGGTCGTCCGGCATGGGCGGACGGTGGGCCTTGTATTCCGGGTACCAGTCCTCGCGAAAGGTCTTGCCCTTGGCGTCGAACACGCAGGCGCGGTATTCGGCGGCGTATTCGGACTCCAGCCGGCGCAGCATGGAAAGCACGCCGCGGATCGCCCCGGTGGGCTCGCCCGCGCGGTTGCGCAGGTCTGGCAAGGCGTGGAAGGCGCGGTACAGGTAGCTGGAACCATCGACGAGCAGCAGCGTGGGCATGGCGGGCGGAAAGAATCGGTACGGGAAGCTGTGAATGGTACCGCGAGCACGCTCTGGGTTATCGTTTACCTCTTTTTCCCGATCCGGATCACCCCGCCCGCTCATGACCGCAAAAGACAAACTGCCCCGCAGGGCAAAGAACGCGGAACCGCATTCCAACGCCCGCGAATCCTGGCGCATCTTCGGCATCATGGCCGAGTTCGTCGAGGCCACCGAGCGGCTCAACGCCATCCGTCCGGCAGTGTCGATCTTCGGCAGCGCGCGCACACCGCCGGACCACATGTACTACATGCTCACCGAAAAGATCGCTCGCCAGTTGTCGGATGCCGGTTTCTCGGTGATCTCCGGCGGCGGCCCCGGCGTCATGGAGGCCGCCAACAAGGGCGCCTACTTCGGCAAAAGCCCGTCCATCGGGCTGAACATCCAGTTGCCGCACGAACAGGCCGCCAACCCCTACCAGGACATCTCGCAGACCTTTCAGCATTTCTTCGCACGCAAGTTCATGTTCGTGAAGTTCGCCAGCGCCTACGTGGTCATGCCCGGCGGCTTCGGCACGCTGGACGAACTGCTGGAGGCGATGACGCTGATCCAGACCAACAAGAGTCGCAAGATCCCCATCATCCTGGTGCATGGCCAGTTCTGGCAGGGCCTGCTGGACTGGTTCCGCGACCGGCTGGTGAGCGAGCGCATGATCAATCCAGAGGATCTCGATCTGGTGCAGGTCATCGACAAGCCGGAAGAAGTGGTGGAAGCCATCTTCAAGCATTACGAAACGCGCGGCTTCCTGCCGCTGCCCGAAGAACACGAACTGATGCTGAATCTTTGAGCCGACACCCGACACGGACGCATTCCCGCCCGTGGGAAAGTCCGCGCCCCTGATAGAATCGGCACATTCCCGCGGAGAATCCATCATGCATCGCAAACTGCTCGTTCTTGCCCTCGCCTGCGCCCTGCCGGCCTTCGCCCAGCAGCGCCCCGCCGACCTGCAGCCGCTGCCCGAGCCGCCCCCACCGCCGCCCGGCCTGATCGAGGACGATTTCGAGCCGGAGGTCACCATCGTCCAGCGCGGCGGCGACACCGTGGAAGAGTACCGCCTGCGCGGCAAGCTCTACATGGTCAAGGTCACCCCGCCGCATGGCACGCCGTACTATCTGGTGGATCCGCAGGGCGACGGCAACTTCGTGCGCCATAGCGACGCGGCCCCGGTGCTGTCCGTGCCGATGTGGGTGATCCGCAGCTGGTGAGCCCCGCGCGGCGCACACTGCCCGGCCGACCGCACGCCCCATGTCCGTCTTCACCCCCGTCACGCCCGAGGCGCTCGCCGACTGGCTGCGCCGCTACGCCATCGGCCGGCTGACCGATCTGCAGGGCATCCCGGCCGGCGTGCAGAACAGCAATTTCTTCGTCACCACCACGCTCGGGCGCTACGTGCTGACGCTGTTCGAGACCATCCCGCGCGCCGAACTGCCCTTCTACCTGCACCTCACCGCCCACCTCGCGCGCCACGGCCTGCCGGTGCCCGCCCCCATCGCCGACCGCGACAACGAATACCTCGGCACCCTGTCCGGCAAGCCCGCGGCGCTGGTGGCCCGCCTCAGCGGCCAGTCCGACATGGCCCCCGGGCCACAGCGCTGCGCGCGCGTGGGCGCCATGCTGGCCGGCCTGCATCTGGCCGGCCTGTCCTACGGCCGCCGCCAGGACAACCCACGCGGTGCGGCCTGGCGCAGCGCCACCGCCGCCCAGGTGCGCCCCTTCCTGCCGGCCGCGGAACAGGCCCTGCTCGATGCGGAACTCGCCTTCCAGGCCGCCGTGCGCATCGACGAACTGCCCCGCGGGGTAATCCACGCCGACCTGTTCCGCGACAACATCCTGTGGGACGGCGAACACATCGGCGGCGTCATCGATTTCTACTTCGCCGGCCGCGACGCCCTGTTGTTCGACGTCGCGGTTACCGTTAATGACTGGTGCTGCACGGCGGACGGCGAACTGGAACCCGCGCGCTACCACGCTCTGCTCGACGCCTACCACGCCGAACGCCCGTTCACCCCGGCCGAACGCGCAGCCTGGCCGGCCATGCTGCGCGCCGCCGCGCTGCGCTTCTGGATGTCGCGCGCGGCGGATTTCCACCTGCCGCGCGCCGGCGAGATGGTGCTGGTCAAGAACCCCGACGAATACCGCGACATCCTGCGCCTACGCGCGCAGGGCGTGCCACCGCTGCCCGGAGACCCGGCATGAAGACCCTGCCCCAGCCCCGCCACGTCGCCCCCGCCCACACCCTGCGCTGGCTCACCGAAGGCTGGCGTGGCTTCGTCGCCAACCCGGGCATCTGGCTCATCCAGGCCGTGGTGTTCATCGTCATTCTCGCCGCGCTCGGCTTCGTGCCGCTGATCGGCTGGGCGGCCGCGCCCATCGCCCTGCCGGTGCTGGCCGGCGGTCTGGTCACCGGCGCGCTGGCGCAGGCGCGCGGCGAGGCCTTGCGCGTCGACCATCTGTTCGAAGGCGTGCGCCGCCACACCGGCAACCTGCTGCTGGTCGGCGTGTTCCATCTCGTCGGCGCGTTCGGCGCCGCGCTGATCGGCGCGGCCATCGGCGGCAGCGCGGTGCTCACCGGCATGCTGCTGGGCGCCTTCGCGGGCGCCGGGGTGGCAGCCGGCGGCGTCATGCTCGGCGTGCTGATCTTCACCGTGCTGTGGGCGCTGCTGATCATGGCACTGTGGTTCGCCGCCCCGCTGGTGCTGCACGACGAGGTCGCCCCGCTGGACGCCATGAAGCTCTCCGCGCAGGCCTGCCTGGCCAGCCCGCTCACCTTCCTGGTGCTCGCTGCGCTGCTCTACGTGCTGGTGTGGATCGCCATGCTGCCGGCCGGGCTGGGCATGCTGGTGCTGGTTCCCGTCCTCGCCGGCACGCTGCGCGCCGCCTGGCAGGACGTCTTCGGCAACGCCCCCGCGCTGCCCGCCCCCACCCCGGAAACACCCCCCAACGATGCAAGCTAGACAACTCCCCGCGCACCGTGGCTGGTCCTGGCTCAAGGAAGGCCTGCTGCTGTGGCGCAAGAACCCCGCGCTGATGACCTTCCTGGCCTTCGGCTATCTGCTCACCCTGGTGGTGGTCAGCATCTTTCCGCTGATCGGCCAGCCCATCGCCTCACTGCTGATGCCCGTGCTCTCTCTGGGCGTGCTCAACGGCTGCCGGGCCATCGACGAAGGCCGGCGCGCCGGGCCGGACGTGCTGTTCTCCGGCTTCCGCAGCAATCTGCAGGCGCTGGTCGCCATTGGCGGCATCTACCTGATCGCCAGCCTGCTGGTGCTCGCCAGCACCATGCTGGCCGACGGCGGCGTGCTGCTCAAACTCATGGGCGGCGCCAGGATGGACCCGGAAACCGCGCAGTCGCCCGGCCTCACCCTGGCGCTGCTGATCGCGCTCACCCTGTCCACACCGGTCATCATGGCCTACTGGTTCGCCCCGCTGCTGGCCGGCTGGTGGAAAATTCCCGCGCCCAAGGCGATGTTCTTCAGCTTCTTCGCCTGCCTGCGCAACTGGCGGCCCTTCCTGGCCTACGCCATCTCCCTGATGCTGTTCGGCGCGGTGCTGCCGGGCATGGCCATCGCCGTGATCGGCATGGTGATCCCGCTGGGTGCCACCCTGCTCAGCTTCCTGGTCCCGCTGGTGCTGGTGCCCACCATCTTCGCCAGTTTCTACATCAACGCGCGCGACGTGTTCGGCCTGCCCGGCGACGCGGTGCACTCCGCGCCGCTGGTCGTGGATGATGATGAGCACGGCTGAGCCCGCGCCACTGGGCCTGCTGGGCGGCACCTTCGATCCCATCCATTTCGCCCATCTGCGCCTCGCCGAGGAAGCCCGCGAAGCCCTCGACCTGGCCGGCGTGCGCCTGCTGCCGGCCGGCCAGCCCGCGCACCGCGACGCGCCGCATGCCTCTGCCAACCACCGTCTGACGATGGCCCGCCTGGCCGCCGCGGGCAACCCGGCACTGGAAGTGGATGACGGCGAGGTGCGCGCCGCCGCCGCCAGCTACACCGTACCCACCCTGGAACGCCTGCGCGCGGAACTCGGCCCGGCCCGCCCGCTGGTACTGATCCTCGGCGCCGACGCCTTCCACGGCCTGCCCGGCTGGCACCGCTGGGGCGAGCTGTTCGATCTCGCCCACGTCGCGGTGGCCAACCGGCCCGGCCATGCTCCACGGGACATGGACTGGGTCGCCCGCTTGCCCGCTGAACTCGCGGCAGCCTGCAGCGCCCGCCTGACCGAACAGCCGGCCGAACTGGCAAGCTCCCCGAGCGGCCGGGTGATCGCCTTCGCCATGACGCCACTGGACATTTCCGCCTCGCACATCCGCGCCCTGCTGGCGCGCGGCGCGAGCCCCCGTTATTTGCTCCCCGATTCCGTTCTCGACTATATTGGGCTGCACCACCTTTACCGTACGCGCTGATGGAAATCACCACCCTGCAGGAAATCGTCGTCTCCGCCCTCGAAGACATCAAGGCCAAGGACATCGAGGTCATCGACACCACCCGCCTCACCGCCCTGTTCGAACGCATCGTGATCGCCAGCGCGGACTCCAACCGGCAGACCCGCGCGCTCGCGCGCAACGTGCAAGAGAAGGCCAAGGAAGCCGGCGGCGAGGTCATCAGCGTGGAAGGCGAGGAAAGCGGCGAATGGGTGCTGGTCGATCTGGGCGCCATCGTCGTGCACATCATGCAGCCGGCCATCCGCAGCTACTACAACCTCGAGGAACTGTGGGCCACCGGCAAGGCCCCGGCGCCACGCCGCGCCGCCGCCGCGGGCTGATCCCGCGGTGAAGCTGCTGCTGGTGGCGGTCGGCCACCGCATGCCGGACTGGGTGAATACCGGCTACGAGGAGTTCGCCCGCCGCATGCCGCGCGAACTGCCGCTGCAGCTCGTCGAGGTGAAGGCCGAGCCGCGCAGCACCGGCAAGCCGGTTGACGCCATGATGGCCGCCGAAGCCGCACGCATCGAAGCCGTGTTGCCGCCGCGCTGCCGGCGGGTGATCCTCGACGAACGCGGCGACGATCTGACTACCCGCAAGCTCGCCGACCGCTTGGAACGCTGGCAGGGCGACGGCCGCGACGTCGCGCTGATCGTCGGCGGTCCGGACGGCCTGGCGCCCGCGCTCAAGGCCGGTGCCGACGAGACTCTGCGCCTGACCAGCCTCACCCTGCCCCACGCCCTGGTGCGCCCGCTGCTCGCGGAAGCGCTGTACCGCGCCTGGAGCGTGCTGAAGAACCACCCCTATCACCGGGAATGAGCGTGCAGCCCGGCTCCGCACGCATTCGGCCAGTGCCGGGAACACGTTAGAATACGGGCCTGCCCACCTCGCCCGAGCGTGCCATGAGCCCCGTCCCACCCAGCATCTACCTCGCCTCGCGCAGTCCGCGCCGGCGTGAATTGCTGCGCCAGATCGGCGTGCGTTTCGACGTACTGGCCTTCCGGGGCGGCGAACGGGGGGAGGATTGCGACGTGGACGAATCCCCGCTGGACGGCGAGGCCGCCGAACGCTACGTGGAGCGCCTCGCGCTCTCCAAGGCGGAAGCCGGCATGCGCCGGCTGATGTGGCGCAAGCTGCCGCGCCACCCGGTACTGGCCGCCGACACCACGCTGGCAGTGGATGGACGGATCGTCGGCAAGCCGGTCAGCACGGAAGACGCCATCCGCATTCTGCGCGGGCTGTCCGGGCGCAGCCATCGGGTGCTGACCGCCGTGGCAGTGACCGACGGCGAACGCACGCGCAGCCAGATCAGCGTGAGCGAGGTGCGTTTCCGCAGCATCCGCGACGAAGAACTGCGCAACTACGTGGCCACCGGCGAACCGCTCGACAAGGCCGGCGCCTACGGCATCCAGGGACGCGCGGCGGTGTTCGTGGAGAACATCTCCGGCAGCTACTCCGGAATCATGGGCCTGCCGCTGTTCGAAACCGCCCAGTTGCTCGACGCCTTCGGCTATTCTTGCCTGTAGTCCGCCGCACCCGCCCGTGCCCGGCGGAACGCGCGCGGTGCCCGATGGGCAATGCGCAATGGCGGCCCGCCAGTCCGCCATTGCGCATTTCTCATTAAATTCTTCTCGCACCCATGAGCATCGAATTCCTCATCAACTGCACGCCTCAGGAAACGCGTGTGGCCCTGGTCGAACAAGGCGTCGTCCAGGAACTGCACGTCGAACGCACCGCCAGCCGGGGCATCGTCGGCAACATCTACCAGGGCAAGGTGGTGCGCGTACTGCCCGGCATGCAGTCGGCCTTCATCGACATCGGCCTGGAGCGCACCGCCTTCCTGCACGTGGCCGACATCTGGAGCGAACGCCAGAACGGCGAGGCCGCCAAGCCCATCGAGCGCATCCTGTCGGAAGGCCAGAACCTCACCGTACAGGTGCTCAAGGACCCCATCGGCACCAAGGGCGCGCGCCTGTCGACCCAGGTCAGCATCGCCGGGCGCATGCTGGTCTATCTGCCGCAGGAGAAGCACATCGGCATCTCGCAGCGTATCGAGGACGAGGCCGGCCGCGAAGCCCTGCGCGAGCGCCTGACCCGCCTGGTGCCCGAGGACGAGCCGGGCGGCTTCATCGTGCGCACCATGGCCGAATCCGCCAGCGACGACGAACTGGCCGCTGACATCGGCTATCTGCGCAAGCTGTGGAGCGAGATCCGCGCGCACGCCGAGGGTGCCCGCCCGCCCCGCCTGCTATACGAGGACCTCGGCCTGGGCCAGCGCGCGCTGCGCGATCTGGTCGATGACGACACCTCGCGCATCGTCATCGACTCGCGGGAGAACTTCCAGAAGCTTTCTGCCTTCGCGCAGGAATACATGCCCAAGGTGCTGCCGCTGCTGGAGCACTACACCGGCGAACGCCCGCTGTTCGACCTGCACAGCGTGGAAGACGAGATCCAGAAGGCCCTGGCGCGCCGCGTGGATCTGAAATCCGGCGGCTACCTGATCATCGACCAGACCGAGGCGATGACCACCGTGGACGTGAACACCGGCGGCTTCGTCGGCGCGCGCAACTTCGACGACACCATCTTCAAGACCAACCTGGAGGCCGCCCAGGCCATCGCCCGCCAGCTGCGCCTGCGCAACCTGGGCGGCATCATCATCATCGACTTCATCGACATGGAAACCCCCGAGCACCGCGACATGGTGCTCGACGAATTCCGCAAGGCGCTGTCGCGCGACCACACCAAGATGAGCATCAACGGCTTCACCGCGCTCGGCCTGGTGGAGATGACCCGCAAGCGCACGCGGGAGTCGCTGGCCCACCTGCTGTGCGAACCCTGCCCCACCTGCGGCGGGCGCGGCGAGGTGAAGACCGCGCGCACGGTGTGCTACGAAATCCTGCGCGAACTGCTGCGCGAGGCGCGCCAGTTCAACGCGCGCGAATTCCGCGTGCTCGCCGCGCCCAACGTCATCGACCTGTTCCTCGACGAAGAGTCGCAATCGCTGGCCATGCTGTCCGACTTCATCGGCAAGAAGATCTCGCTACACCCCGAGGCCAGCTACACCCAGGAACAGTTCGACATCGTGCTGCTGTGAGCACCACCGATCCTTCCCCCCCTGCCCCTCAGCCCGGAGAACCGCTGCCAAGCGCCTCGCCGTGGCGCTACGTGGCCGCCACCCGACCGGCCTTCCTGGGAGTCACCCTGGCAGCCTGCCTGGTCGGCCTCGGCGCGGCCCATGGCAGCGGCGTCGCACTCGACCCCTTCACCGCCGTGCTCAGCGTGCTGCTCGCCCTGTTCGCGCACGCGGGCGGCAACGTCATCAACGATTTCCACGACCGTGACGCCGACCCGCTCAACCGGAAGCGCCTGTTTCCCTATACCGGCGGCAGCCGCTTCATCCAGAACGGCGTGCTGAATGCGCGGCAGATCGCCGCGCTGGGCTACGGCCTGCTATGCGTCTCCATGATCGGCGGGCTGTGGCTGACGTGGGCGAGCGGCCCCGGCCTGCTGGTCATCGGCGCAGCCGGTCTGCTGCTGGCCTGGGCGTATTCCGCGCCACCGCTTTATCTGGTCGGACGCGGCCTGGGCGAGCTGTGCATCGTCGCCGCGTGGCTGCTGGTGGTGGCCGGCACCGACTACGTGCAGCGCGGCGCATTCAGCGCGCTGCCGTTCACGGCCGGGCTGTCCTATGCGCTGCTGGTCGCCAACCTGCTCTACATCAACCAGTTCCCCGACCACCAGGGCGACGCGGCCGCCGGCAAGCGCACCCTGGTCGTGCGCCTGGGCCCGCAGACGGCCAAGTGGGGCTATCTGCTGATCGCACTGGTTGCCTATGGCTGGCTGGTGGGCATGAGCGGCACCGACGTGCTGCCGCAGAAGAGCGGCGCCGCGGCCATCACCCTGGTGCTGTCCTTTTCCGCCGCGCGCGAACTGCTCGAACACGCCGGCACGCCCGCAGAACTGGGGCCTGCGATCCGCCGCACCATTGCCGCCGCCCTGCTGCACGGGCTGATCCTCGCCGGCGCGCTGGCCTTCGCCTGACGCTCACACCCCCAAATAACGGCTCCATAGATCGCGCTGCGCCGCCAGTTCGGCCGAACTGCCCTGCCAGGCGATGCGCCCGCGCTCCAGGATCAGGTTGTGGTCGGCCAGCGGCAGCAGTTTTTCCACGTACTTGTCGACCACCAGCGTGGTCTGGCCCTGGGCCTTCAGCACGGCCAGGCAGCGCCAGATCTCGTCGCGGATCACTGGCGCCAGCCCTTCGGTGGCCTCGTCGAGGATCAGCAGGCGCGGGTTGGTCGACAGCGCGCGCGCAATCGCCAGCATCTGCTGCTCGCCACCGGACAACTGGTTGCCCAGGTGGCCGGCGCGCTCGGCCAGACGCGGAAAGAGTTCGTACAGGCGGCCCAGCGTCCAGGGTTCGGCCGCCTGGTTGCGCCGGTCGGCGAAGGCGACCAGGTGTTCGCGCACCGTCAGGTTGGGAAAGCACTGCCGGCCCTCGGGCACGATCGCCACGCCCAGCCGGGCGATATGGTCCGCCCGCGCGCCGTGGATGGCTTGGCCGTCGAAGAGGATCTCGCCGCGCTGCGGGCACAGGCCGCCCACCAGGGTCTTGATCGTCGTGCTCTTGCCCATGCCGTTGCGGCCCATCAGGGCCAGCACCTGGCCCACACGGATGTCGAAATCCAGCCCGAACAGCACCCGGCTGGCGCCATAGCCGGCTTCCAGCCCGCGGCAGGACAGCAGGGGGGCGTCGCTCATGCCGGCACCTCGGTGCCCAGATAGACCGACTGTACTTCCGCGTGCCCGCGCACGTGCGCGGCGTCGCCCGAGGTCAGCACCCGGCCATTGACCAGCACGGAGATGCGCCCGGCGAGCTGGAACACCGCATCCATGTCGTGCTCAATCAGCAGAATGGCCATCTCACCGCGCAGGCTTTCGATCAGTTCGATCATCTGCCGCGAATCCTCCGGCCCCATGCCCGCCATCGGCTCGTCGAGCAGCAGCAGGCGGGGGCGTGCGGCCAGCGCCAGCGCCACGTCCAGGCGCTTCTGCATACCGTGGGGCAGGACGCCGGCGGGGCGGTCCAGCACCTCGGTGAGCGCCAGCCGCTCCGCCAGGGCCTGCGCGGCGTCCATCAAGGCCCGTTCCGATTCGCGCCGCCGCAGGCAGCGGAAACTGGAGCCGGCCTGCGCCTGCACCGCCAGCAGCAGGTTGTCGCGCACTGAATCGCTGCGGAACACGCTGGCGATCTGGAAGCAGCGCGCCAGGCCGTGGCGCACGCGTTGCTGGGCGCTCAGCGGAGTGAGGTCGACACCGTCCAGCACGATGCGCCCGGCATCAGCCGGCAGCAGGCCGGAGATCAGATTGACCAGGGTGGACTTGCCCGCGCCGTTGGGGCCGATGAGGGCATGGATTTCTCCTTGCTCCACCGCCAGATCCACATGATCGGCGGCCAGCAGGCCGCCGAAGCGTTTCACCAGCCCTTGCGCGCGGAACAGGCTCACCGCGCACCTCCGTGGCCGTCCCGGCGCTCGAACAGGGCCGCCAGCCCCTGCGGCGCACGGAACACGACGAGCAGCAGCAACAGCCCGAGCGGCCAGTGCCAGTAGTCGGTATACAGCTTGAGCATTTCTTCCAGCGTCAGCCACAGCGCCACGCCCAGCGGTGCGCCCCAGCGCCGCCCCAGGCCGCCCAGCATCACCATCACCAGCAGCAGGGCGGATTGCGTCCAGTGCATGATCGCCGGACTGACGAAGGCGTTGTGGCTGGCCAGCAGCCCGCCCGCCAGCCCGGCCACCGCGCCGGCGGCGGCAAAGCCGGCCAGCTTGAGCCGATACACCGGATAGCCCAGCGCGGCCATGCGCGTTTCGTTGTCGCGGATGCCGCGCAGCGCGTAGCCGAAGCGCGAATGCGCCACCCGACCGAAGGCGGCGAACACCAGCGCGGCGATGCCCAGCACCACCCAATAGAACACGTCGGGGTGCGCGCCATCCAGCCAGGCGCCCATTGCCAGCGGGGTGTACAGCCCGTAGCCGTCGTCGCCGCCGTAGGTGCGCAGCGATACCGCCAGGTAGTACAGCATCTGCGCGAAGGCCAGCGTGATCATGATGAAGTACACCCCGCGCGTGCGCAGCGACACCGCGCCGATCAGCGCCGCGCACAGGCCGGCCGCCAGCAGGGCCGCGCCCCAGGCCAGCCAGGCGGACGAGAAGCCCGCATCCACCAGCGCGACCACGGTATACGCCCCCACGCCGACGAAGCCGGCGTGGCCCAGCGCCGCCATGCCGCCGTAGCCGAGGATGAAGTTGAGGCTGGCCGCGGCGATGGCGACGATCAGCAGCCGGCGCACGAAGCCCACGTAGTATTCCAGCCCGCCCAGCGGCGCCAGCAGGGGAAACAGCGCCAGCACGGCCAGCACCAGCCACGGCAGGCGGCGCACCAGACCGGGAAAGCGCACGGCCAGGCGCGGTTGCGGATGCGCGGCTGCGGTTTGCACGGTAGCGCGCGACGGATCGGACACGGGATTCGCCACGGCCCGCCTCACGCCCGGGCGGGGAACAGGCCCGCCGGCTTGAGCGTGAGCACGGCCGCCATCAGCACGTACATGGCGATGCCGGCCAGCGCCGGCCCCAGGTCCGCCGCCACCGAGGGCGGCAGCACCGCGCGCAGCGCCGGGGGCAGGAAGGCCCGCCCGGCGGTATCCACCAGACCGACCAGCAGCGCCGCGACGAAGGCGCCGCGAATCGAACCGATGCCGCCGATGACGATGACCACCAGGGCGGGAATCAGGATGGCCTCGCCCATGCCGATCTGCACCGCGCTGATGGGCGCCATCAGCGCGCCGGCCAGCGCCGCCAGCGCGGCCCCCAGGGCGAACACGAAGGCGAACACGCCGCCCACGCGCACGCCCATGTACTCCGCCATCTGGCGGTTGGACGCGCCGGCGCGCACCAGCATGCCGACGCGCGTGCGGCTCACCAGCAGGTACAGGCCCAGCGCGACCAGCAGGCCGGCGCCGATCAGCAGCAGGCGGTAGGCGGGATAGGGCAGGCCGTCGATGAGTTGCACCGGCCCGGCGAGCGCCGCAGGCGTGGAGGCCATCAGCGGTGCCACGCCCCAGATCGCCTTCACCGCGTCGTCGGCGATGAGGATGATGCCGAAGGTCGCCAGCACCTGCACCAGATGGTCGCGCCGGTAGAGGTGGCGCACCACCAGCACTTCCAGCAGCGCTGCCACCGCCACGGTGACCAGCACGGCCACCAGCACCGCCAGGGCGAAGCTGGCGCTGGCCTCATGCACGCGCGCGGCCACGTAGGCCCCGGCCATGTACAGCGAGCCGTGGGCCAGGTTCATGGTGTCCATGATGCCGAACACCAGCGTCAGGCCGGCGGCGATCAGGAACAGCATGAGGCCGTAGCCCAGGCCGTTGAGCAACTGCTCGAAGACGAAGATGGCGTCCATGGACGGGGGAAATGGTGCGCGCCGGACCGCCGCCTTACATCTTGCAGGCGCCGACGTAGGCGTCCTGGTGCTGTTCCAGGGTGATGCCGACCAGCTTGTTGGTCAGGCGGCCGTCGGCGTCCTTGCCGACTTCGCGCAGGTAGTAATTCTGCACCGGGTAGTTGTTGGCGCCGTAGCGGAACTCACCGCGCACCGACTGGAAGCTGGGGTTGCGCAGCGCCTTCAGCACGGCCTCGCGGTCCTGCACCTTGCCGCCCGCGTCGCGCACCGCCGCGTCCATGGCCATCAGCGTGTCGTAGGCCATCGCCGCATACACGGAAGGATAGCGGCCGTCGTACTTCTTGCGGAAGGCAGCGACGAATTCGGCATTGGCCGGCAGGTCGAGGTCGTGTGTCCAGTGCGCGGTGTTGAGCACGCCGATCATCGGTTCGCCCACGGCCTGGATCACGTCCTCGTCGGCGGAGAAGCCCGGCGCGATCAGCGGAATGTCCTTCAGGCCGCCGCCGACGTACTGCTTGACGAAGTTGATGCCCATGGCGCCGGGCAGGAAGAAGAACACCGCGTCCGGCCGCGCCGCGCGGATCTGCGCAATCTCGGCGGCGTAGTCGATCTGGCCGAGGCGGGTGTAGATCTCGTCCTTCACCGCGCCCGCGTACAGGCGCTTGAAGCCGTTGAGGTGGTCCTTGCCCGCCGGATAGTTGGGCGCGATCAGCACCACATTCTTGTAGCCCTTTTCGTTGGCGACCTTGCCGGCGGCCTCGTCGTAGGTGTCGTTCTGGTACTGGGCGAAGAAGTAGGGATTGCACTTGTCGCCCGCATACACGCTCGGGCCGGGGTTGCTGGACAGATAGGGCACCTTGGCGGCGAACAGCGCGGGGCCGACCGCCAGCGCGGCGTTCGAGCCGATCGGACCGGTGAAGAAGCTGATCTTGTCGCGCTGCAAATAGCGGGAGACCAACTGATTGGCCTGCTCCGGGCTGCCGCCGAAGTCGGTACGCAGGAATTCCGCTGGCTGGCCGCCGAGTTGGCCGCCGAGCTTCTCGATGGCCAGTTCGAAACCGTCGCGCGCCTCCGCGCCCAAGGCCGAAAACGGCCCGGAGATATCCAGCGCGATGCCGACCTTGATGGTGTCGGCATGGGCGGTGGCGGCGCAGCAAAGTGCCAGGGCTGCGGCGATCTTGTTCATGGACGGCATGGCGGTTTCCTCGTGGATGGGTGGGTGTCGGCCGGGCAGGACGAATGCTGGCCGGCCGCACAAGCGCCGAATTCTAGCGTGCGTGCCGCGCTTGCGGGGAACCCGGCCAGCCTGCACACCCGCGGAATCGGTGTCCGCGCGCCCAGCCTGATAGACTTGCAGCCGAATATTTCCACCACTGCCCTTTCCCATGATCGGACGACTCACCGGCACCCTGCTGGAAAAGAACCCGCCGCAAATCCTCATCGACGCCCACGGCGTCGGCTACGAAGTAGACGTACCGATGAGCACCTTCTATGGCCTGCCGGCCACCGGCCAGGCGGTAGTGCTGCACACCCATCTGGCCATCCGCGAGGACGGGCATTTCCTGTACGGCTTCGCCACCACCGAGGAGCGTGCTGCCTTCCGGCAACTGCTCAAGGTCTCCGGCATCGGCGCACGCACCGCCCTGGCGGTGCTCTCCGGCCTGTCGGTGAGCGATCTGGCGCAGGCCGTGGCCTTGCAGGAAGCCGGACGCCTCATCAAGGTGCCCGGCATCGGCAAGAAGACCGCCGAACGCCTGTTGCTCGAATTGCGCGACAAGCTGGGCGGCGCCCTGCCCACACTGGCCGGCAGCGCGATCCGCGCGGGCGCTCCCGCCACAGGCCCGGCGGACGCCAGGACCGACATCCTCAACGCCCTGCTCGCACTGGGCTACAACGAACGCGAAGCGCTCGGCGCGATGAAAGGCCTGGACGCCGGGGTCGGTGTCTCCGAGGGCATCCGGCTCGCGCTGCGCCATCTGTCGAAAGGCTAAGGCACGCACTGTCGGCGGCCTTTACAGCGCCCACCGGAAACTTATCTTTTCTCCTTATAAATCAATCTCAAAATCAGCAGGCACGAAGCCTGCTTGATGGGCCTCACAACCCTGGGAGGCCTATCATGAACAGCAAAACACTTCGCCAATTCACCACCGCCTGCGCACTGGCCCTGACCGCCTCGGCCTCGCACGCGGCCTTCATCAATACCTGGAGCTACACCATCGATCTGGCGTGGTCCACCGCGCCGGGCGCGACCACCTTCAGCGGCGGCGGCGGCTCGCAGACCATCACCAGTTCCCTGATCAGTTGGGGCGCCACCGGCGGCGACCATACCGACAACAGTCAGACGCCGGAGAACTCCCGCAGTGGCCTGCAGATCACCAATTCGCCGGCTTCCGGCTTCGTCGACACCAATGGCGGCCCGGCGCTGACCAACACGGTCACCCACTACAACAACGCCATCGGCGGCAACTACGCCACCCTGCAGACCGCGACCCTGGTCGCCAACGTGACGCTGACGCCGTACGATCCGGCCGGCGCCGCCCTGCCGGTGCTGGTCAATCCGTTCCAGATCTATTTCGTCGAAACCCCGAACAGCGCCGGCACCTGTCTGCCGGGCAGCACGACGGTGTGCGACGACGCATTCGTGCTGACCTTCGGCGCGCTCAACGACGAGTTCGAATACGACGGCTACACCTACTACGCCAGCATCTTCGAAGCCTCCGGCGCGCTCAACCCGCTGCCGCCCGCGGCGTGCGCCGCCGCCGGCACTTCCGCGCCCTGCATCGGCTTCATGACCCCGGAAGGCGCCTTCACCCCCGCGCAGTTCGCCTTCGTCATCACCTCCGAACCGCTGCAAGTGCCGGAACCGGGCGTGCTGGCGCTGCTGGGCATCGGCCTGGCCGGCCTGGGCGTGCTGCGCCGTCGCCGCGCCTGACCGGTTTCGCCCTTGCGGGCGGCCACGACGGGGAGCTTCGGCTCCCCGTTTTGTTTTTGCCGCGGACCATGCGGCGGCTCGCCCGGCACGGCCTTCGGCTACACTTCGCTCCATGATCGAAACCGACAAGCTCGCCGCCCCCCGCCTGATCTCCGCCCAGCCGGCCGACCGCCAGGAAGACGCCATCGAGCGCGCGCTGCGCCCGAAACGCCTGGCCGATTACGTCGGCCAGCAGAAGATCCGCGAGCAACTGGAAATCTTCATCCAGGCCGCGCGCGGGCGCGCCGAGGCGCTCGACCACGTGCTGCTGTTCGGCCCGCCGGGACTGGGCAAGACCACGCTGGCGCACATCGTCGCCGCCGAGATGGGCGTGAACCTGCGCCAGACTTCCGGCCCGGTGCTGGAACGCGCCGGCGACCTGGCCGCGCTGCTGACCAACCTGGAACCGCACGACGTGCTGTTCATCGACGAAATCCACCGCCTGTCGCCGGTGGTGGAGGAAATCCTCTACCCCGCGCTGGAGGATTTCCAGATCGACATCATGATCGGCGAAGGCCCGGCCGCACGCTCGGTGAAGCTCGACCTGCCGCCCTTCACCCTGGTCGGCGCCACCACCCGCGCCGGCATGCTGACCAACCCGCTGCGCGACCGCTTCGGCATCGTCGCCCGGCTGGAGTTCTACACGGCCGAGGAACTCGGCTACATCGTCGGCCGCTCGGCCGGCCTGCTCAACGTGGACATCGAGGACGCCGGCGCCTTCGAGATCGCCCGGCGCGCGCGCGGCACCCCGCGCATCGCCAACCGCCTGCTGCGCCGCGTGCGCGATTACGCCGAAGTGAAGGCCGGCGGGCGCATCACCGCCAAGGTGGCCGACGCGGCCTTGACCATGCTGGACGTGGACCACCTCGGACTGGACCTGATGGACCGCAAGCTGCTCGGCGCCATGCTGGAGAAGTTCGGCGGCGGCCCGGTGGGGCTGGACAACCTGGCCGCCTCGGTGGGCGAATCCACCGACACCATCGAGGACGTGCTGGAACCCTTCCTGATCCAGCAAGGCTATCTGCAGCGCACCCCGCGCGGGCGCATGGCCACGCCGGCCATCTGGCGGCACTTCGGCCTCACCCCGCCCGGCGCCGCGGCCAGCGGCGAGCTGTGGCCCGGCAGCAGCTGAACGGCCCCGCGCAGCGCGCGCCATGCGCACCTTCCAGGCCTTCGTCATCCTGCTGTGCGCCTTCGGCGGCGCCTGGCTGCTGAGCGGGCCGGAGTTCTTCATGCCCGCGCGCCACGACCCGTCGCATGGCGTGCAGTTCAGCGGCCTGTCGTCCCAGTTGCTCGGCCTTGCGCTGCTGCTGATTGGCGCGGCCGGACTCAGCGTGAAGCGCCATGCCGGGCAAGGCACCGGCAGGCCGCCTTCCAGCGCCTGGCAATGGCGCTACTTCGCGATGCTGATGCTCAGCCTGGCGCTGATCGGGACCGCCTATCAGCTGGGCGAGCCGATGCCCAGCCCGCACCACCAGACGCGGCCCTGAGCCTGTCTACGATTTTTTCGTAGCCACCGGAGCATCCGCCCCGGCCGCCGGCTCAGCCGCCGGAGCATCCGCAGCCGCCGCCCCCTCCGCCGCAGCCGCCACCGGTGGCCGGCGCGGGCGCCTCGGCTGCCGGCGGCTGCGCGCGCGCGGACAAGGTGATGGTGAAGTCGATGACCACGCGCTCCGCTTCGCGCGAGATGTACTCGATGCTCACCTGATCGCCGTAACGCTGGCGGATCTGGCCGAGCAGCGGCAGCGGATCGTGATCGTTCACGAAGCGCATGGTTTCGCCGTCCATCAGCGCTTCCAGCGCGCCGAAGATCGCCGCGTGGCGGAAGCGCTTGGCCACGCCGCGCGCGTCGAAGGGAAAGGAGGTGTCGTTGAGCAGGGGCAACTCGTTCATGGATGCGCTCTCTTGGGATTGGGAGTGCGCCACCCGTTGGCCGGGTGGTCGCTGGAGGGCATCCTAGGCAGCTGCATGCGGCCGCGCCTTGAGGCAGAACAAGAATTTGCAGCCGCCCGGAGCCTGGCTACGCTCCTTTGCCGGGGCCCTCAGCCGATCTGGCAGGCCAGCCCCTTGAGGTACTCGCCCTCTGGCACCGCGAGCCCGACCGGGTGATCCGCAGCGGCGGCCAGACGGTGCAGGATGCGCGCCTCCACGCCGGCATCGACCGCCGCGCCGGCGACGATCTTCTGGAACAGTTCGAGCCCGACGCCGCCGGAGCACGAATAGGTCATCAGGATGCCGCCGGGTTCGAGCAGCCGGAAGGCCTGCAGGTTGATGTCCTTGTAGGCGCGCGCGGCGCGCTCGGCATGCGCGGCGGACGGCGCGAACTTGGGCGGGTCGAGCACGATCAGCTCGAAGCGCCGGCCTTCCGCGCGCAGCGCGCGCAGGGCATCGAACACGTCGTCCTCGCGCCATTCGGCGCGTGCCGCATCGAGTTGCGGATTGAGCGCCAGATTGCGCGCGCCGACGGCCAGCGCGGGCCCGGAAGAATCGATGGACAGTACCGCTGCGGCGCCCCCGGCCAGTGCCTGCAGCGAGAAGCCGCCGGTGTAGCAGAAGCAGTTCAGCACCCGCCGCCCCGCCGCCAGGCGGCCGGTGAGCAGGCGGTTGTCACGCTGGTCGAGGTAGAAGCCGGTCTTGTGTCCGCCGGCCACGTCCACTTCCATGGTGACGCCGTTCTCGACGATGGTCAGCGTGCCTTCCGGCGCCTCGCCATAGGCCCAGCCGGCCACCGGCTGCAGCCCTTCCAGCGCACGCACGTCGGAATCCGAGCGTTCATACACCGCGCGGCAACCCGTGGCCGCGACCAGCGCGGCGACGATGGCGTCGCGCCATTTGTCCGCGCCCGCGCTAGTCAGTTGCACCACCACCACCTCGCCGTAGCGGTCGGCGATGACGCCCGGCAGGCCATCCGATTCACCGTGGATCAGGCGCACGCCATCCTGCCCGACGAGCAGCGGATGGGTGGCGCGGCGGGCGACCGAGCGTGCAACCTGGCGCTTGAAGAAGGCGTGGTCAATGGCGCCATCGTCGTCGAAGCTCCACACCCGCGCACGGATCTGCGAGGCCGGCGACCAGGCCGCGCGCGCCAGCACGCGGCCTTCCGCACTCACCACCTCGACGGTGTCGCCGGGACGCGCCCGCCCGTCCAGACGCTCCACCGATCCGGCGAAGATCCAGGGATGGCGGCGCAGCAGCGAGCGCTCCTTGCCGGCTTTGAGGATGAGACGGGCCATGATCGGACGGAAAAAAGGCGGGGCCGGAAGTCTACCCGCTCTCGCGGCTTGCGGTCACGCACGACGAGGGCAAGATGCTCAGTGCCGGGGCGGCACCCGGATGGCCAGCATGTCGCGGCGCAGGGCGAGCAGGCTGCGCAAGGCCTCGGCGACCGGCGCGGAAAGGTGCCGGGTGGTCTCGTCGTGGCTTTCCAGATTTTCCAGCAGCTGGTTGAAGTCGTCGCAGGCCAGTCCCGCGTCCGCGCAGATGGCCAGCACCTCGCTTTCGAGTATCTGCACGATGCGGCGGGCCCGTGTTTCCATGGCCTTGGCGCGTCAGCGTCCCATCAAGCGTCGTGCGCGGTCGGCAATGGCGAGCAACTCCGGCAATTCGCGCGAGTAGAGCAATTCACCGAACTTGGCCAGGGCCTCGGAACTGACGTACAGATGACCGTTATGGCGACGGTTGATCCAGCCCAGTTCGATCAACCGGGCGATCTTGCGGCGCACGGTCTCGCGCGGCAATCCGGTGGCCGCCGCGATGGAATACGCGTTGCACGGCCGCAGGCTGCGGGTATCGCACGGTTCGTCGCGATCGAGCGGCCGGGCACTGACCTCCTTGCCGTTCTCCAGCTCGCCCAGGTTATGCAGGGCAATCTCCCCCAGCAGGATGGGCAGCAGAATGTCGCGCTCGAACTCCTCGAAGATGCGCTTGAGATTGCGCACCTCGTAGCGCGCCAGCAGCAACGCGACGGAACGGAACACGCGCTGGGCCTCTGCCCGCGTCGCATCGTCCGATCGCTTGTCTGCTCGATCTGTTGGGGTCAATGTAGTTGTCATGTTGTTTGCGCTCCCATACCCCTGCATGCAGAGGCCTCCCCGGGGCTGGCACTGGCAGCTGTATCGCGCCGAGAATACCCGATGACCATTCGCCCCGAAGAGCCCTCAATGCCCAACTTGGGCAGACCCCGAAACACCACGGTCCTGCCACCCCGGCGTGCCTCCTCCGTCTTGTACCCCCTGCCAGTCGAACGACATGGCGTGCAGGCCGCAGTCGGCTAAGCTCCCCCCCGTTTGCGTGCCCGTGGATGGGCCGCGTCATAGACCTTGGCCAGATGCTGAAAATCGAGGTGTGTGTACACCTGTGTGCTCTGAATGCTGGCATGCCCCAGCAGTTCCTGCACCGCGCGCAGGTCGCCGCTCGACTGCAGCACGTGGCTGGCGAAGCTGTGCCGCAGCATGTGCGGATGGACATGCACGCCCAGCCCGGATTCGCGCGCCCAGCGCGCCAGGCGGGTCCGCACGGCGGCGGTGCTCAGACGGGCGCCCTGGCGGCTGACGAACAGCGCCGTCTCATCCACGCACGCCAGGGTCGGACGAACCTCCAGCCAGGCGCGCAAAGCCTCCAGCGCCTTTCCACCGACCGGCACAGTGCGCGTCTTGGAGCGCTTGCCGGTCACCGTGAGCATGCCTTCGCCCAGTTCGTGCGCAGCGTCGAGATTCAGCGCGGCCAGTTCGGCCACACGCAGCCCGGATGAATACAGCAGCTCGAACATCGCACGGTCACGCAGGCCCAATGCCCCGTCCACGGGCTGCGTATCGAGCAGGGCGGCAGCCTGATCCGGCGTCAGCGCCTTGGGCAGACGGCGCGGAGCACGGGGTGGACGCACGCCTTCGGCGGGGTTGGCGGGCAGACCGCGATGGCGCACCAGCCAGTTGAACAGGCCGCGCCAGGCCGACAGGCGCCGCGCGATCGAACGCCCGCCCAGCCCCTCCGCATGCAGGCGGGCGACGAAGCGGCGGATATCGTGGGTACCCAGGCTTTCGGGGGGGCGGGCTTCGGCAAGCCTGCACAGGGCCAGCAGGTCGCCCCGGTAACTGTCCAGCGTGTGTCCGGCCGCCCGGCGCTGGGTGGCGAGCCAGCCGAGATAGGCCTCACCCCACTCCGGCAAGGCCTTGGGATCGTCGGGCGGCGCCACGGCGAGGGCGCGTCAGCCGAGCTGGCGCAGCAGGGCGGTGGACACCAGGTCGCCGATGCGGCCGAGGTAGAGCGTACCCATGCCGGCGTAGAAGCGTTCGGCTTCTTCGCTGCCCAGCGCCAGCAGACCGAACACCTGGGCGCCACGGTGCAGCGGCACCAGGGCCACCGAACGCACGTGCGGCGCCCCCTCGCCGAACCAGCCGACGATCTCGATATTGCCCGGCGCGCCGCAGTACGGGTGGCGCAGGTCGCCGGCAAAGAAACGCGCGGCCTCGCTGACTTCGGAGAAATCCTCGCCTTCGTGGGTGATCACACTGTTCCAGATGCGCAGCGCGACGCGCGGCACCGCGAAGTCTTCCTGCAGGTTGTGGAACAAGGCGTGGCGCAGGGACTCGTAGTCGGACGCTTCCAGCAGGGCGACGCACAGGCGGTGCACTTTCTCGCCGATTTCGTCGTTTTCCTCGCCGAAGCGGATCAATTCGGCGAGCTTGCCCTCAAGCTGGCGGATCTTGTCACGCAGCGCGTGCAACTGGCGCTCGGCTAGCGAGATGGCCTGCCCGCCATGCGGGTGCGGTACGGTCAGTTCGGTGAACAGCTCGCCATGTTCGGCGAGGAAATCGGGGTGATCCTTGAGATAACGGACGACGTCGTCGGCATTCATCAGCATGAGCTCCTGCACCCCGGCCGGGGCCGGTGGGATATCAGGCGAGTTCGAACTCGCCCTCGAATACGGTGACCGCGGGCCCGGTCATGCGCACCGGCGTACCCGGGCCGTCCCAGGCGATGCTCAGTGATCCGCCGCGCGTATCCACGCGTACCGGCGAGTCCAGCAGGCCGCGCAGGATGCCGGCCACCACCGCCGCGCAGGCACCGGTGCCGCAGGCCAGGGTTTCCCCCGCGCCGCGCTCGTACACCCGCAGGCGGATGTGCGTGGGGGCCACCACCTGCATGAAGCCGGCGTTGACGCGCGCGGGGAAGCGTTCGTGGCGTTCGATCAGCGGCCCCTGCCCGGTGACCGGCGCGTCATCGACGTCGGCGACCACCTGCACGGCGTGGGGGTTGCCCATCGACACGGCGGTGATCGCCACCGTGGCGTCGCCTACCTGCAGCGGCTGGACCACCGCGTCGGAGTCGGACACGAAGGGCACGCGCGCCGGCTCCAGCACCGGCACGCCCATGTCCACGGTGACCTGTCCGTCGTCCTCAAGGCGCGGCACGATGATGCCCGCGCGCGTCTCCACGCGGATCTCGCGCTTGGCGGTCAGCCCCTTCTCATGCACGAAGCGCACGAAGCAGCGCGCACCGTTGCCGCATTGCTCCACCTCGCCGCCGTCGGCGTTGAAGATGCGATAGCGGAAATCGACACCGGACTGGCTGGCCGGCTCGACCACCAGCAACTGGTCGCAGCCGACACCGAAATGGCGGTCGGCGATGCGGCGCACCCGCTCGGCGGACAGATCGACCGGCGCGCGGGTGGCATCGAGCACGACGAAGTCGTTGCCGAGGCCGTGCATCTTGGTGAAACGCTGGGACATGAGGGGTTTCCGCGAGGCTGTAATGAATCATTCTCCCCCAGCCTCCGCGCAGCGTCCACCGCGCCAGACGCCGTATGCGAGAATGGCCGGACGATGTCCCGCTCGCGCACCGCCCTTCCACTCGCCACCTGGCTGCTCGGCCTGCCGGGCCTGTGCTGCCTGCTCCTCGGCCTGATCCTGCTGGCCGGCGATTTCGCCCGGCTGCACCCACTGCTCGGCGGTCCCGCCGCCGGACTGGCGCTGCTGGTGTCGGCAATCGCCTTGCTGGGCAGCGCGGCGTTTCCCTTCGCCTTGCGCCGCCTGGCGGAACAGGACCGCCCGGCCGACGACATCCGCACACCGCCGGCTCAGTAAGGCTTTGCCTCACCCTCGGGGCGCGTCTTGAAGCGCCGGTGCACCCAGTAATACTGCTCGGGCATGGTGCGGATCACCTCTTCCAGCCAGCGGTTCATCCGCGCGGTGTCGGCCTCGACATCGGCCGTCGGGAAATCCGTCCACGCTTCGCCCAGCTCGACCCGGTAACCCTGCCCGCCCGGCAGCATGCGCGCCACGCAGGGCACCACGGCCGCACCGGTCAAACGCGCAACGCGCGACAGCCCCGTGATGGTGGCCGCCTGTACGCCGAAAAACGGCACGAAGATGGAGTCCTTGCGGCGATAGTCCATGTCCGGCAGGTAATAGAACGGCCGCCCCTGCTTCATGCCGCGCACCGCAGCGCGCACGCCCTCTTCGCGCGCAACCAGCAACTGGTTGCCAAAGCGGCTGCGCCCATGCCATAGCCAGCGCTCGAACACCGGATTGTTCTGGTTCGCATAGATGCTGACGATGTCGAAGGACATCGTGACCCGGGTACCGGCCATATCCAGCCCGACGAAATGCGGAGTCAGCAGAATCACCGGGCGACCACTGGTCAGCAGGCCGCGCAGGCGCTCTTCCCCTTCCAGCCGCACGATGCGCTCCATGCGCGCCCGCGGCGCCCACCAGGCAAGGCTGCGCTCCAGCAGGCTGCGGCCCAGCACATGGAAATGGCGGCGCGCCAGCACTTCACGTTCGCCTTCGCCCAATTCCGGGAAGCAAAGCCGCAGATTGGTGCGCACGACATGCCGTCGAGCGCCGGCCAGGCGAAACAGCAATTCCCCCAGCATGCCACCGAGCGGAGCAAGGACCGACAGCGGCAACCAGTGCAACGCCCACAGCACCGCCACGCCGGCATGGCTGACGGCACGCGACAACACGCCGGAACCATCTGGTGCGCCCCGATCCGTGCTCATGCCGCAGCCTCCGCCTCGCCCGGCCCGGGCACTCCGCGCGGACGCTTGTAGCGGTCGTATCCCCACAGATACTGCACCGGACAAGCCAGCACCAGACGCTCGATCTCGCGATTGATGGTCGCGCAGCGCTCGGCCAGTTCGCCCTGCAACACTTCCTGTCCGGCACTGAAGCGCAGCACGTAGCCCTCGCCACGCGGCAGACGCTCGGCCCACACGTAGATCACCCGAACGCCCTTGACCTCGGCCATGCGCGCGGCCAGGGTCATGGTCCACGCCGGCCGGCCGAAGAACGGCGCCCACACGCCCTCGCCGACCCCCGGCGCCTGATCGGGCAGCATGCCGACCGATTCACGGCTGCGCAGGGTCTTGACCAACTTGCGCACCCCAGCGATGTCCGCCGGTGCGGTGCTCATCTGCCCGCGCGCCCGCCCGGCCTGCATCAGCGGCCCCAACGCGGCATGGCGCGGCGGACGGTAAAGCACGGTGATCGGCGCATGCGCGGCGATGTACTGCGCGGTGATCTCGAAGCAGCCCAGATGCGGGGTGAGGAACAGCATGCCACCACCGCCGGCCAGCGCCTCCTCGACCAGTTCCCAGCCTTCCACCCTGCGAACCGCGCCGACCACCTCGGCGGCCGGGCGCAGCCACAGCCAGGGCAGTTCGAGCGCCTGGCAACCGGCCTGGCGCGCGGCCTCGCGGGCCAGGGCCGGATCCGGGCGGCCAAGGGCGCCCGCGAGGTTTGCCTCCAGGCGGCGGCGATAGGTCGCATCGAAACGATAAACCAGCGAGCCGGCGAGGCCGCCGAGACGATGCAGCCAGGCCAACGGCAGACGCGAGAGGACACGGAACAACAGGGTAGTGAACATGCGCGAACGGGCGTTCCGGACCGGATGCGGTTTGACCCGGCTGGTTCAAAACGTATAATTATCCCCTAGCCGCCGAGTTAACACGACAACTTGCAGGGCGGCGCCGTATCCGGCACCACAAATTCTGCTAAAGCGTCCGCTGCTCGACGAAATCCCCGGAGCCGGCCAAGACGCCGAGTCACCGGGGATTTTGTGTTTCTGGAGCAGTGCATGTCCAAAGAATTCCTCTTCACCTCCGAGTCGGTTTCCGAAGGCCATCCGGACAAGGTCGCCGACCAGGTCTCCGACGGCGTGCTCGACGCCATCCTGGCCGAGGACCCGAAGGCCCGCGTGGCCTGCGAAACCCTGGTATCCACCGGTCTGGTGGTCATTTCCGGCGAAATCACCACCAGCGCGCATCCGAACTACCGCGAGATTGCCCAGGACGTGATCCGCCGCATCGGCTACAACGATTCCGACATCGGCTTCGACTACAAGAGCTGCGCGGTGCTCGCGGCGATCAACCGCCAGTCCGCCGACATCGCCCAGGGCGTGAATGAAGGCGAAGGCCTGGATCTCGACCAGGGTGCCGGCGACCAGGGCCTGATGTTCGGCTTCGCCACCAACGAAACCCCCAGCCTGATGCCGCTGCCGATCTACTACGCGCACCGCATCATGCAGCGCCAGGCGGAGGTGCGTAAGGACGGCCGCCTGCCCTGGCTGCGCCCGGACGCCAAGAGCCAGCTCACGGTGAAGTACGTGGACGGCAAGCCGGCGGCCATCGACACCGTGGTGGTATCCACCCAGCACGCCCCGGACGTCTCGCACTCCCAGCTTTCCGAAGCGGTGATCGAAGAAATCATCAAGCCGGTGCTGCCCAAGGAGCTGATGCAGGGCGAGGTGCGCTACCTGATCAACCCGACCGGCCGCTTCGTCATCGGCGGCCCGCACGGCGACTGCGGCCTGACCGGGCGCAAGATCATCGTCGACACCTATGGCGGCGCGGCCCACCACGGCGGCGGCGCGTTCTCCGGCAAGGACCCCTCCAAGGTGGACCGCTCGGCCGCCTACGCCGGCCGCTACGTGGCCAAGAACGTGGTGGCCGCCGGCCTGGCCGACAAGTGCGAGGTGCAGGTAGCCTATGCCATCGGCGTGGCCAAGCCGGTTTCGCTGATGGTGAACACCTTCGGCACCGGCAAGGTCAGTGACGAAAAGATCGTCGAACTGATCCGCGCCCACTTCGACCTGCGCCCCAAGGCCATCATCCAGACCCTGGACCTGCTGCGCCCGATCTACTCCAAGACCGCCGCCTACGGCCATTTCGGCCGCGACGAGCCGGAATTCACCTGGGAGCAGACCGACAAGGCCGCCGCGCTGAAGGCCGCTGCCGGACTGTAAGATCTGTCCGACCGTGGCGATGCGTGCGACACGGCACGCATCGCCACGGCTATAATTCCCGTTCGCCGAGGAGCGCTGCGAGACGATTCCGTCCCAGGCTCGGCCTCTTCAGAACCGCGCTCGCCTTACACAACCCGTGCCGGGCACGGGGTGACGAGGTGAGCCCACCGCAGCACCCCCTCCCGGCCACACGTTCAAGGAATCCGACATGAACACTGTGGCTGACACCAAGGATTACGTGGTCGCCGACCTGTCGCTCGCCGACTGGGGCCGCAAGGAAATCCGCATCGCCGAAACCGAGATGCCTGGCCTGATGGCCATCCGCGAGGAATTCGCGGCCAAGCAGCCGCTCAAGGGCGCACGCATCACCGGTTCACTGCACATGACCATCCAGACCGCGGTGCTGATCGAGACGCTCACCGCGCTGGGCGCCGAAGTGCGCTGGGCCTCGTGCAACATCTTCTCCACGCAGGATCACGCCGCCGCCGCCATCGCCGCCGCCGGCATTCCGGTGTTCGCCGTGAAGGGCGAGTCGCTGGGGGACTACTGGAATTACACCCACCGCATCTTCGAGTGGACCGACGGTGGTTACAGCAACATGATCCTCGACGACGGCGGCGACGCCACGCTGCTGCTGCACCTGGGCGCCCGCGCCGAGCATGATCTCTCGGTGCTCGACAAGCCGGACAGCGAAGAGGCCGAAGTGCTGTTCGCCTCCATCAAGGCCAAGCTGAAGACCGATCCGAGCTGGTACTCCACCCGCCTGGCGCAGATCAAGGGCGTCACCGAAGAGACCACCACCGGCGTGCACCGTCTGTACCAGATGCACGCCAAGGGCGAGTTGAAGTTCCCGGCCATCAACGTCAACGACTCGGTCACCAAGTCCAAGTTCGACAACCTCTACGGCTGCCGCGAATCGCTGGTGGACGGCATCAAGCGCGCCACCGACGTGATGATCGCCGGCAAGATCGGCGTGGTGCTCGGCTACGGCGACGTGGGCAAGGGCTGCGCGCAGTCCCTGCGCGGCCTCGGCGCCACCGTGTGGGTCACAGAGATCGACCCGATCTGCGCACTGCAGGCGGCGATGGAAGGCTTCCGCGTGGTCACCATGGAAGACGCCGCCGCGCTCGGCGACATCTTCGTCACCACCACCGGCAACGTCGGCGTGATCACCCACGATCACATGAAGGCGATGAAGAACAACGCCATCGTGTGCAACATCGGCCACTTCGACTCCGAGATCGAAGTCGCCAGCCTGCGCCAGTACCAGTGGGAGAACATCAAGCCGCAGGTCGACCACATCATCTTCCCGGATGACAAGCGCATCATCCTGCTGGCCGAAGGCCGCCTGGTGAACCTGGGCTGCGCCACCGGCCACCCCAGCTTCGTGATGAGCAACTCCTTCGCCAACCAGACCCTGGCGCAGATCGAGCTGTACACCAAGACCGGCGAATATCCGGTGGGTGTGTACGTGCTGCCCAAGCTGCTGGATGAAATGGTCGCCCGCCTGCACCTGAAGAAGATCGGCGCCCATCTCACCACCCTGAGCCAGGCCCAGGCCGATTACATCGGCGTGCCGGTGAAGGGGCCCTACAAGCCCGACCACTATCGTTATTGATTGACCCGCATGTGGCAAGCGCTCCACAATGGTTCCATTGCGGAACCATTGTGGAGCAGCATCATGCCCAACCTGTCGATCAAGAACGTGCCGGAAGCGCTCGCGGAACGTCTGCGCCAGCGCGCCATGCTCAACCACCGTTCGCTGCAGGGTGAACTAATGGCCATCATCGAACAGGCGGTGGAAGCCCCTGCCGTGCCCCCCACCCAGCCGGAGACCGCCGGATGGTACGCAACGGAGGCAGGCAGCAAGACCGTCGCCCGCATCGCCGCCGAGCATCAGGCGCGATACCCCGCAGCACTTGCCGATGGCCCGCGGGCGGTCGACATCATCCGCGCCGACCGGGAACGGGGCCAGCCAACCGGCCTGCTCGCCGAACTCGACGGCATCGTCGCGGGCAGCCGCTGGGGCGACGCCCCCATCCTGAGCCGCGATCAGGCCAACGATCGCGGCCTGATCCGGGAAATCGACCACCTCGCCCGGGAAGGGCATGCTGCCAAACGCCGATGAACCCCGCCTACTTCCTCGACACCAACATCCTGATCTATGCCACCTCGCTTGCGGCCGACCATGCCGGCAAGAAGGCGGTCGCCCGCAGCTGGGTCGCGCGGGACGACTGGGGCCTGTCCACCCAGGTGCTGATGGAGTTCTACGCCAACGCCCGCCAGCACCGACACGGCCTGCCGCCCGCCGCGCCACGGCAACTCGTCGCCCAACTGGCCAGGCAGCGCCCCGTTCAGGGCATGGACCGGGACCTGGTACTCGAAGCACTGGAACTGCGCGAACGGCACCAGATCAGCCACTGGGACGCTGCCATCCTGTGCGCCGCGCAGCGCATCGGCGCCCATACGGTGGTGAGCGAGGACCTTGCCCACGGCCAGGCATACGGCAAAGTCACCGTCCTCAATCCTTTCCTCGGCTGAATGAAATCCTTCCACCGCCGCAGCAGCCGGCCCGCCGCCGAGCGCCCCACGGCGCCCGCCACGATCCCGCGCGGCCTGCCGCGCGCCGACC
Source organism: Pseudothauera nasutitermitis (assembly GCF_004801295.1). GTDB lineage: Bacteria > Pseudomonadota > Gammaproteobacteria > Burkholderiales > Rhodocyclaceae > Pseudothauera > Pseudothauera nasutitermitis. Next base: position 360,033 of record NZ_SSOC01000006.1, on the reverse strand, counting down.
AGTTGCTGGTGCAGCAGGGGCTGGCGGCCTCGCGCACCGCGGCGCGGGTGCTGATCGAGGCCGGCCGGGTGCGGGCCGACGGCGTGGCGGTGGGCAAACCCGCGCAGGAGCTGCCGGATTCCGCCGTGCTGACGGTCACCCCGGACGCCGCCGATCGCTACGTCTCGCGCGGCGGCCTGAAACTGGCCGGGGCGCTGGCGGCCAGCGGGCTCGACCCGGCCGGCCGCATCTGCCTGGACGTGGGCCAGTCCACCGGCGGGTTTACCGATTGCCTGCTGCAGGCCGGCGCCGCGCGCGTGGTCGGCGTCGAGGTCGGCCACGGCCAGTTGCATCCCCGCCTGGCCGGCGAAACGCGCAACACCACGCTGGAAGGCCTCAACGCCCGCCATCTGGCCGCCACCGATCTGGGCGAGCACTTGCCGCCCGGCGGATTCGGCCTGATTGTCTGCGACGCCAGCTTCATCTCACTGACGCTGCTGCTGCCGCAATGGCCGGCGCTGCTCGCCGCCGGCGGCGACATCCTCGCACTGGTCAAGCCGCAGTTCGAGGTCGGCCCGCAAGGGCTGGCCAAGGGCGGCATCGTGCGCGACACCAGGCTGTACGGCGAGGTCGAACGCAAGCTGCGCGCCGCCGCGCAGTCCTGCGCACTGGCGGTACACGGCTGGTACGACTCGCCGATCACCGGCACCGACGGCAACCACGAATTCTTCATCCGGATGCGACATGCACAAGACTGAACTCTCCATCGAATTCTTTCCGCCGCAGACCGCCGAAGGCGCGGACAAGCTGCGCGCGGTCCACGCCAAGCTGGCCGAACTCAAGCCCGCCTTCTTCTCGGTGACCTACGGCGCCGGCGGCTCCACGCGCGAGCGCACCTTCGCCACCGTGCGGGCCATCGCTGCCGCCGGCAGCGAGGCCGCTCCGCACCTGTCCTGCATCGGTTCCACGCGCGAGGGCATCCGCGAAATCCTGCGCGAATACGCCGACGCCGGCATCCGCCGCATCGTCGCGCTGCGCGGCGACCTGCCGTCCGGCGTGGGCGATCCGGGCGAGTTCCGCTACGCCAACGAACTGGTCGAATTCATCCGCGCCGAGACCGGCAGCCGCTTCCACCTCGAAGTCGCCGCCTACCCGGAATGGCACCCGCAGGCGCGCACCCCGGCCGACGACCTGGCCGCCTTCAAGCGCAAGATGGATGCCGGCGCCGATTCGGCGATCACCCAGTACTTCTACAACCTCGACGCTTACCTGCATTTCGTCGACGCGGTGCGCAGGCTGGGCATCGACAAGCCGGTGGTCCCCGGCATCATGCCGATCGCCAGTTTCTCCAAGCTGGCACGCTTTTCGGACGCCTGCGGCGCCGAGCTGCCGCGCTGGATGCGGCGCAAGTTCGAGGCCTACGGCGACGACGCGGAATCCATCCGCGCCTTCGGCCTGGACGTGGTCACCACGCTGTGCGAGAGGCTGATCGCCGCCGGCGCGCCCGGCCTGCACTTCTACAGCATGAACCAGGCCGGCCTGACCAGCGAGATCTGCCGGCGCCTGAAGCTGGGCTGAGCCACGCGCGGGCAGGGCACCCCGCCCGCTCAACCCTGCCCGGCCGAAGCCGGGGTGGGCGCGCGCATGCCGGTCAGGGTGGGCATGTAGGCGCGCATCACGGCATTGAAGGCGCGCAGCTTGGCCGGATAGTGCCGCGCGTGCGGATAGGCCAGATACACCGGCAGGGGCGGCGCTTCCCATTCGGGCAGCAGATGGCACAGGCGTCCATGGCGGACGTCCTCGGCGGCCATCCAGGCCGACACCACGCAGGCCCCCAGCCCGGCGCGCGCGGCGCCGCACAGCGCATACAGGCTGTCCGTGCTCAGGCGCGGGCGGATCGGGAAGCTCGCCCGCCGGCCATCGTCCGCGCGCGTCAACGCCACCTCGTCGCAGTAATAGGTACGCAGCGCCAGCCAGGGCATGGCGGCCAGTTCCTCGATGCGAGTGGGCGGCGCCCCATCGCCCCAGGCCCCCGGCGCGGCCGCCACGATGCGCGGCACCTCCGCCAGACGCACCGCGACCACCGAAGCATCGGCCACCTCGCCGACCTGCACCGCGCAATCGATGCCCTCGGCGACGAAATCCGGCCGGCGGTCGTGCAGCAGCCACTCCACCGACACCTCGGGATAACGCCGCAGGTAGTCGGTCAGCGGCGCCATCAACTGATCCTGGCCGAAGGCATGCGGCACCAGCACGCGCAGATGGCCGCGCGGCTCGTCCCGCGCGCCGCCCAAGTCCAGCTCCATCGCCTGCCAGCGCTCGATCAGGTCGCGCGCATGCGCATAGCAGCGCTCGCCCTCACCGGTGAGCTTCATGCCGTGCGTGGAACGCTGCAGCAACACCAGCCCCAATGTGCGCTCCAGCGCCTGCAGGCGGCGGCTGACCGTGGGCTGCGTGGTGCCAAGATGCGGCGCGGCGGCCGACAGACTGCCGGATTCGACGATGCGCACGAAGGTGCGCAGCAGCTCGACACGGTCGGCACCGGCGGAACCCTGCGAAATCGGCGGCTCTTTCATACTTTCAACGTATATCAATGCTGCACCGCAGGCTACTACAGCACCAGACATTTACGGATAAAAATCGCACCATCCGATCAACGGCGCACATTCACCCCATGTCGAACATTCAAAGCGCGCATGTCAGTCCGCTTCCCCAACACGCCGGGCCGACTCCCGCGCTGGTCCTGCTGCTCGCCTGCGGAGCAGGCCTCAGCGTGGCCTCGCTGTACTACAGCCAGCCCATGCTCGGCCTGCTCGGCGCGGACCTCGGCGCCACGGCCGGCGACACCAGCCTGATCCCCACGTTCACCCAGCTCGGCTACGCCCTCGGCATCCTGCTGCTGGCCCCGCTGGGCGACCGCTACGACCGCCGCCTGATCATCGTGCTGAAGGCCGTGGCGCTGACCGCCGCGCTGCTCGCCAGCGGCTGCGCGCCGGGCATCGGCCTGCTGCTCGCCGCCAGCCTCGGCATGGGTCTGGCCGCAACCCTGGCGCAGGACATCCTGCCCACCGCGGCGACCCTGGCACCGGCCGCGCAGCGCGGACGCATCGTCGGCACGGTGATGACCGGCCTGCTGCTGGGCATTCTGCTGTCGCGGGTGGTCAGCGGCTTCGTCGCCGAGCAGTTCGGCTGGCGCGCGATGTACTTCGCCGCCGCGCTGCCGGTGGCCACCATCGGCGTGGTGATGTGGTACCGCCTACCGCACATCGCCCCCACCACGCGGGCCAGCTATCTCTCCCTGCTCGGCTCGCTCGGCAGCCTGTGGCGGCGCTACCCGGCCCTGCGCCGCGCCGCACTGGCCCAGGGGCTGCTGTCGGTGGGTTTCAGCGCCTTCTGGTCCACGCTGGCGATCATGCTGCATGCCGAGTTCGGCCTCGGCAGCGCGGCGGCCGGCGCCTTCGGCCTGGCCGGCGCCGCCGGCGCGCTGGCCGCGCCGCTGGCCGGACGCCTGGCCGACCGGCGCGGCCCACGGCCGGTCGCGGTATTCGGCGCGGCCCTCACCCTGACCGCCTTCGCCATCCTGTGGCTGGCGCCGCTGCTGTCCGCGCACCTCCAGCTGGTCCTGCTGGTGGTCGGCGCGATCGGTTTCGACTTCGGCATCCAGGCCGTGCTGGTGGCCCACCAGACCATCGTGTACGGCCTCGATCCGGACGCGCGCAGCCGCATCAACGCGGTACTGATCACCGGCATGTTCGCCGGCATGGCCGCCGGCTCGGCGCTCGGCGGGCTGGCACTCGCCCGGCTGGGCTGGGCGGGCGTGGTCGGCGTCGCGGTGCTGGCCAGCGCAGGCGCCCTGCTCGTCCGCCTGGGCGCACGGCACTGAACGCCCCCGCGCCGCACGAACACTCGCAAACCAGCCTTCCCCCGGTCAGCCGCGTCCGCGCGCCATGACCGCGATGCCGGCAACCACCATGGCCATGCCGGCCAGTTGGTAGGGGCCGATGGCCTCGTCCAGGATCCACCAGCCCAGCAGCATCGTGATGGCCGGCGCCAGCATGCCGGTCAGCGAGACCGGTCCGGCGCCGATGCGGCGGATCGCCTCCGACACCATCCACACCGGCGCCACCGTGCTGAACACGGTCATCAATCCGGCGTAGGCATATACCTGCCAGGCCTGTTCCGCCAGCAGGCCCAGCGGCCGCAGGGCGACGAACTGCGCCAGGCTGAAGAAACAGGCGAAGCTGCTGGCGTACGCCGTTACCCGCGCCGAACCCAGGCGGCCGACCACCTGGCCGTTGCCCATCAGATAGAGCGCGTAGCACACCGCGCTGCCGAACACGAGCACGCTGCCCAGCGCCACCTCGCGCGCGGGCCCGGAAACCTCCAGATCGTGGCCGATGGCCAGCGCGATGCCCAGGTAGCTCAGCAGCATCGCCGCCAGCATGCCGCGCGTCACCGGCTTGCCGAGGAACAGCGCCGACAGCACGATCACCACCGTCGGGTACAGAAACAGGATCAGGCGCTCCAGCGCCGCGGAGATGTAGTCCAGCCCGAGAAAATCCAGATAGCTCGCTAGGTAGTAGCCGAACAGGCCCAGACCCGCCATCCATACCCAGTCGCGCGCCGTCAGGGCCCGCTCCGCCCGCTTCGCGGCCAGCCAGCCCATCACCAGGAAGAAGGGCAGCGAGAAGGCCATGCGCAGCGCCAGCAGGGTTTCCGCGTCCACCCGGTACTGATAGGCCAGCTTGACCAGGATGGCCTTGAAGGAAAACCCTGCGGCCCCCGCCACGGCGAGCATCAGCCCGACACCGAAACCACCCACCGCCTGCCCCATCGGCATTTTCCTCCCTCGCTGCGTTGGCATGACCACCCGGCACGCCAAAGGCATTTGGCGGCATAATTGACACTTTTCCACATTCCACCGCCGCCGCGATGAACGACCCCACCCGCGCCGCGCAGGACCTCCCGCTGCAGCCCCGCCTGCGCGAGCAATGCCGCACCGCGCTGCTCGCCCGCCTGGAGCAGTTCGCCCGCGCGATGGGGTTCGACCACGGCGACTGGCTGCAACGCTTCCTGCACGCCGCCGGCCAGGCCCACGACGAACTGGCCGGCCTGCACGACCGGCGCGGCTTCGAACGCGCACACGGGCTGACCGCCTCGCGCATCAGCCTGGTGCACGAGAACGACCTCGAATTCACCCTGGAACTCACCGCGCTGGCGCGCCGCCTGCGCGAACGCTGCGGTGCCGAGCTGGTCCGCCTGCACCAGCGCTACATGACCCTGCTGGAACAGCGCGACGCGGCCGCCGAGCAGACCCCGGTCGGCCCCGAGGCGGTGTGCAGCGCGCTGCGCGCGCTGTCCGACGCCGCCGGTTTCGATGCCGCCCAGCGCCTGCGCTTTCTCGAACGCTGCGCCGAACCGCTGGGCCATACCCTGCACGCACTGTACCGCGAACTCAACGAAACCATGTCGACGGCCGGCATCTCGCCGCGCCAGACGGAGCGCCCCCGCCCCCCCGCAGGCAACGCATCCCCGGCGCCGTTCAACACCCCCGCGCCCGCTCGTCCCGCGCCGCCCCCAACGGCTCCGCCGCCGGCACCTGTCGCGCCCCCCACCAGCGCGCCAGCGGCACCCGACCTGCCGCCCGCGCAGGCCGCCGCGCAGAGCGTGGATCGCCTGTTCGACGCGCTGCCGCAATGCACGGAGATCAGCCCGCAACTGGCCGCCGCGCTGGCCTTGCTGCGCGAACCGTTCCGCCAGTGCATCCTGGCCGACCACGTGCAGGGCACGCGCAAGGCACGCGCACTGCTCGAACGCCTGATCACACTGGGCGCCACGCTCGGCCCGCAATGCCCGGCCACGCACCCCGCCGCGCTCACCCTGCAGGCATTGGCCGGACGGGCGCTGCAGCAACCGGAGCACCTCGAGGAAATCCTGTGCGAGGCCGATGCGCTGGCGGAAGAACGCCGCACCGCCGCCTTCGCCCTCGGCCCTCCGGCCGTGGAACTCGCCGAACGCGCCGAGCGCCGCGAGCACTCGCTGATCCAGGCCACCCACCTGATCAACCGCCTGAGCAGCACCGACACCCCGGATGCGATCCGCACGTTCCTCACGCGCTCCTGGCTGCCCCTGCTGGCCCGTCTGCACTACCACCACGGCGACGGCCATGCGCAATGGCGCAGCGCCGCCGAGCTGGCCGACCGCCTGCTGCGCAGCGCCCACCCGCCGCAGGATCCGCATGGCCGCTCGCGCTGGCTCAACGGCCTGCCGGCGCTGGTGCGCGACCTCAATCAGGGGCTGTCGGCATTGGGCCTCGACGAAGCGGCCCGGCAGGCCGCGATGGCGCCCTGCATGAGCCTGCACAGCGCCCTGATAGCCGGCCAGCGCCCGGCCGCTCAGCCTCAGCCAGCGCCCGATCCGGCCCGCCTGAGCGCGCCGCTGGGGCCCAACGGCCTGCGCCTGTTCAGCCACGGCGGCTACGCCGCCACGGCCATCGGCCATCACCCGGCAGCCACCGCCGGCCCCGGTAGCTGGCTGGTGGTGGACCTGCCGGAAGGCGAACCGATGCGCGGCTGCCTGGTGTGGAGCGGCGCCACGCAGCGCCTGGTCATGCTGGCCAACCCGGACAGCTCCCGGGTGCTGGTGGCGACCCGCCGCGCCCTGGCCGAACTGGCAAAGAACGACGCCTGCCGGCTGCTCGACGCGCGTACCCTGCTCGCCCAGCCGGCCGCCTGAACCCAGCCCGCGCGCTTACTTCACCGAGCTTTCAGCGTTTCCCGCCGCCGCCCAGCAGCGAGCCGAGCAGGCCGCGCGCGATCTGCCGGCCGAGCGAACTGCCGATGGTGCGGGTGACCGTCTTCGCGGCGATCTGCACCAGACCGTCGCGCTTGCCGCCGCGCGGGCCGGTGGAACCGAACAGGATGTCGTTCAGCCCGCCCGCGGAACCCTGCTGCGTTTCCGCCGGAGCGCCGGCCTTGCCCGCGCCGGCAGCCTGCTGGGCGGCTTCGGCCTGCGCGCGCAGCAGTTCATAGGCCGATTCACGGTCGATTTCCTGTTCGTAATGGCCATACAGCACCGAGGCACGGATCGCCGCCGTGCGCTCGGCCGCCTCCAGCGGCCCGAGGCGCGACGAAGGCGCGATCACGAAGGCACGCTCGACCACCTCGGGCCGACCCTTGTCGTCGAGGAAGGACACCAGCGCCTCGCCCACGCCCAGTTCGGTGATCGCCTCGGCGGCATTGAACGCCGGATTCGCGCGCATGGTCTCGGCGGCGCTCTTCACCGCCTTCTGGTCGCGCGGCGTGAACGCACGCAGGGCGTGCTGCACGCGGTTGCCGAGCTGGCCGAGCACGCTGTCCGGCACGTCCAGCGGGCTCTGGGTGACGAAATACACCCCGACACCCTTGGAGCGGATCAGCCGCACCACCTGCTCGATCTTTTCCAGCAGCGCCTTGGGCGCGTCGTTGAACAGCAGGTGGGCCTCGTCGAAGAAGAACACCAGCTTGGGCTTGTCCGGGTCGCCCACCTCGGGCAGGCGCTCGAACAGCTCGGAGAGCATCCACAGCAGGAAGGTGGAGTACAGCCGGGGCGAGTTGTACAGGCGCTCGGCGGCCAGGATGTTGATGACCCCGCGCCCGTCCGCACCAGTCTGCATCAGGTCGGCCAGATCGAGCATCGGCTCGCCGAAGAAACGCTCGCCGCCTTCCTGTTCGAGGGTCAGCAGGCCGCGCTGGATGGCGCCGATGGAGGCCGCCGAGACGTTGCCGTACTCGGTGGTGAAGCGCTTCGCGTTGTCGCCGACGTGCTGCACCATGGCGCGCAGATCCTTCAGATCGAGCAGCAGCAGGCCGTTGTCGTCGGCGACCTTGAACACCAGCTGCAGCACGCCGGACTGGGTGTCGTTGAGGTTGAGCAGGCGCGCCAGCAGCAGCGGCCCCATGTCGGAGACGGTGGCGCGCACCGGGTGGCCGCCCTCGCCGAACACGTCCCAGAACACCACGTTGTTGGCACTCGGCGTGAATTCGTGGATGCCGATCGCCGCCAGGCGCTGCAGCAGGCGCTCGGAAGCCACCCCGGGCGCCCCCAGCCCGGCCAGGTCGCCCTTCACGTCGGCGAGGAACACCGGCACGCCGATGGCGGCGAACTGCTCGGCGAGGCGCTGCAGGGTGACCGTCTTGCCGGTGCCGGTGGCGCCGGTGATCAGGCCGTGGCGGTTGGCCAGGCGCGGCAGCAGGTGAAGGTCTCGGTCGGCAACGCGGGCGATGCGCAGCGCTTCGGTCATGGCGGGCTCCAAGGGTTCTCTACAAGCGTTCAGCGATGATCGCACAACGCCGCGCAGCGGTCGTAGGCTGCCTGGCAATCCGCCCCCCGGCACCAGCGCAGGGTGTCCGCGCACACCCGGGCGCAGGCGTTCCATTGCTCCCGCCCACCCGGCGGCACGACCAGCATGCTGGCCCGCCGGCAGCCGAGCAGGTCGAAGCCGCGCGGCGGCCCCGGCAGCACGCCCCATTCGCCGGCATCGAAGCGCAGTTCGGCCTGCAGCACCACCAGCGCGTCCGCGCCGAGCAGACCGGAGCGCAGCAGGCCGTCCAGCCCGTGGCAATCGGCGCGGCGCGCTTCCTCCACGGTGAGCCGGCGCTCCAGCGGCAGGCCGAGGTGGTGGCGCGCGCATTCGTGCGCGTAGAAGAACAGGCGGGCCGAATCGCTCAGGCGCGGCAGCAGTCCCGGGTTGTACAGAATGGCCGGTCGGCCGGCCTCGAAGGCGCTGCGTGCCACCGCCGTGGCGAACGGATCGGCGGCGGACACCACCGGGCGCCCGGCGGCATCGACGCAGCCATGGTAGCTGGGCGCGCCGAACGCAGTCGATGCGCCACCGGACAGCATGACAAACAGGCAGACGAGCAGCATGCGCATGGGGGAGTCTCCGTGGCGGTACGCGCCCAGCATACCACCGAGACACCGGCCAGGGATTCCCGGCCCCTGTATAATGCTCGCCCTCTATCCAACCAACGGCAGCATCGAGGACATCCCCATGGCTGGTCATTCCAAGTGGGCCAATATCCAGCACCGCAAGGGGCGCCAGGACGCCCGGCGCGGCAAGGTTTTCACCAAGCTGATCAAGGAAATCACCGTCGCCGCGAAGATGGGCGGTGGCGACCTGAACGCCAATCCGCGCCTGCGTCTGGCGGTGGACAAGGCCAAGGGCGAGTCGATGCCCAAGGACAACATCGAGAACGCCATCAAGCGCGGCACCGGCCAGCTCGAAGGCGTGACCTATGAGGAAGGCCGCTACGAGGGCTACGGCATCGGCGGCGCGGCGGTGATGGTCGATTGCCTCACCGACAACAAGACCCGCACCGTGGCCGACGTGCGCCACGCCTTCTCCAAGTACGGCGGCAACATGGGTACCGACGGCTGCGTGGCCTTCCAGTTCAAGCACTGCGGCCAGTTGATGTTCGCCCCCGGCACCGACGAGGACACGCTGATGGAAGCCGCGCTGGAAGCCGGCGCCGAGGACGTGGTGAGCAACGACGACGGCTCCATCGAGGTGCTCACCGGCCCGTGGGAATTCACCACGGTGAAGGAAGCGCTGGAGAAGGCCGGCTTCACTGCCGAGTTCGGCGAAGTGAGCATGAAGCCGCTCAACGAGACCGTGCTCGCCGGCGACGACGCGGTGCGCATGCAGAAGCTGCTGGACGCGCTGGAAGGGCTGGACGACGTGCAGGAGGTGTATACCTCCGCCGTGCTGGAAGACTGAACGCTACCCGCCACTCCCGGCAGAACGGGCCGCCCAGCGCGGCCCGTTGCTTTTTGCGCGGCGGCCGCGGGCGTACCGGCCAGCCTGCGCACACGCGTCCCTTTCCTTCGCGGCGCGTGCGCGGCATGCTGCACCGATGCGCTCACTCGACCCCTCCGCCCTCTATCCGCTGTTGTTCGTGCTGCTGTGGAGCACGGGTTTCATCGGCGCCAAGTACGGCCTGCCCTACGCCGAACCGCTGACCTTCCTGTCCGCGCGCTACCTGCTGGTGGTCGGCCTGATGCTGGCGGTGGTGCTGGCCACCCGTGCCCCGTGGCCGAAGACCCCGCGTGAGTGCTTCCACATCGGTGCCACCGGCGTGCTGATCCATGCCGGCTACCTGGGCGGCGTGTTCATCGCCATCGACCGCGGCCTGCCCGCCGGGGTGACCGCGCTGGTAGTCGGCATGCAACCCTTGCTCACCGCACTGGGCGCCGGCTGGCTGCTCGGCGAGCGGGTATCGGCCCGCCAATGGTGCGGTCTGGCACTGGGGTTCACCGGGGTGGCCCTGGTGGTCGGCAGCAAGGCCGCCCCGGGCAACGCGCTCGCCGAGGGCCTGTGGCTGGCCCTGCTGCCGGCGCTCGCCGCGCTGCTGGCAATCACCGCCGGCACGCTGTACCAGAAGCGCTTCTGCCCGCGCTTCGACCTGCGCACCGGCACGGTCCTCCAGTTCGCCCCCTGCCTGCTGCTCACCGGCTGGCTGGCCGCGGGCACCGAGAGCACCCACATCGACTGGCAGGCGGAGTTCATCTTCGCGCTGCTGTGGCTGGTGCTGGTCCTCTCGCTCGGCGCGGTGAGCCTGCTCAACCTGCTGCTGCGCAGCGGCAGCGCGGTCAACGTGGCCAGCCTGTTCTATCTCACCCCGCCGACCACCGCGCTGATCGCCTGGGCCATGTTCGACGAACACCTCGCCCCGCTGGCCATGGCCGGCATGGCGGTGGCGGTCTGCGGCGTGTGGCTGGCGCGCAGAAGCTGAACGCAACACGTCCTAGAATGCCCACATGAAAACCGCCGCCAGCTCCGTCACCACCCGCATCCTTGGCCTCGACCCCGGCCTGCGCATCACCGGCTTCGGCCTCGTCGACCAGCTCGGCAACCAGTTGCGCTACGTCGCCAGCGGCACCATCCGCACCCAGGACGGCGAGTTGCCCGGCCGCCTGCGCACCCTGCTCGACGGCGTGCGCGAGGTCATCCAGACCTATTCCCCCGACCAGGTCGCAGTGGAAAAGGTGTTCGTGAACGTCAACCCGCAATCCACCCTGCTGCTCGGCCAGGCGCGCGGCGCGGTGATCTGCGGCGCGGTATCGTGCGATCTGCCGGTGGCCGAATACACCGCCCTGCAGGTCAAGCAGTCGGTGGTCGGATACGGCAAGGCCAACAAGGAGCAGGTGCAGCACATGGTGCAGCGCCTGCTCAGCCTGCCCGCCCTGCCCGGGCCGGACGCCGCCGACGCGCTGGCCTGCGCGATCTGCCACGCACACGGCAGCGCGGGGCTGGGCGCGCTCGCCGGCACCACCCGGCGGCGCGCCGGACGCCTGCTCGCGCCGCGCTCCGGCGGCTGAAGGCGCGCACGGAACGTCGCCGCCGCCCATCGGTCAGCGCTTGTACCACCGCGCCCCGCGCAGCCCACAGAGGAGAGCACGATGAACGACCGCGAACACCCCACCTCCGCCGATTTCGACAGCCTACTGCCGGCCAGCCGCATCGACCGGCGGACCTTCGTCACCACGCTGAGCGCCGCTGGCTTCGCGCTGGCCGTGCGCCCGGCGCTGGCGCAGAGCGTGATCAGCACGCCGGCCGATGGACTGGAGCACGGCAGCACGACGATCCCCAGCGGCGCCGATGCACTGCCCGCCTATTTCGCCTGCCCGGCCGGCAAGGACAAACTGCCGACCGTGCTGGTCGTGCAGGAGATCTTCGGCGTACACGAACACATCCGCGACGTGTGCCGCCGGCTGGCGCATGAGGGCTACCTGGCCATCGCCCCCGAGCTGTTCTACCGCCAGGGCGACCCGGCGAACATCGAACAGATCAGCGAGATCCTGAGCACCATCGTCGCCAAGGTGCCGGATGCCCAGGTCATGGCCGACCTGGATGCCTGCGCCGCCTGGGCCGCCGCGCACGGCGGCGACCCGGCGCGCCTGGCGATCACCGGCTTCTGCTGGGGCGGACGCATCACCTGGCTGTACGCCGCCCACAACCCACGGCTGCGCGCCGGGGTGGCCTGGTACGGCCGGCTGGGCGGCGAGGCCGGCGCGCTCACCCCCCTGCACCCCGTCGACGTGGCCGGCGACCTGCAGGCGCCGGTGCTCGGCCTGTACGGCGGGCAGGACCAGGGCATTCCGCTGGCGGACGTGGAGCGCATGCGCGCGGCGCTCGAACAGGCTGGCAAGCCCTCGGAGATCGTCGTCTACCCGGACGCTCCGCACGCCTTCCACGCCGACTACCGGCCGAGCTACCGCGCCGCCGAGGCCACCGACGGCTGGCGCCGCCTGCTCGACTGGCTGCGCCGCCACGGCGCCTGAGCCTGGCTCCGAAACCACGACACACAATTCCCCAACTTCCTACACGCAATGGGCGGTGCGGCCTAAAGTCGCCCGCCCATTGCGTCGTATATACTCCTGCGAGGCAGGCGGAATGCCGGAAACCCCAGTGAATCCGCCCAATTCCCACGTACAGGCACAGACATCGCACACCCATGAAAACCATCTTTCTCGTCGACGATTCCGCGACGATCCTGCTCAGCATCTCCGGCATCCTCACCAAGGCCGGCTACGGCGTCGAGAAGGCGAACAACGCCCTCGAAGCGCTGAAGAAGTTCCAGGCCGGGGTGAAGGTGGACCTGCTGATCACCGACCTCAACATGCCGGGCATGAACGGCATCGATTTCATCAAGGAAGTGCGCAAGCTGCCCGCCTACCGCTTCCTGCCGATCCTTTTCCTGACCACTGAATCGCAACAGACCAAGAAAGCAGAGGCCAAGGCCGCCGGTGCCTCGGGCTGGATCGTCAAGCCCGCCACCGCCGACCAGCTGCTGAGCACCATCAAACTGGTCATGCGTTGATTGCGGAATGCGCACCATGGACTTCCACGCCCTGCTCCGACGCTCCATCCTGGTCGCCCTCGTGGTCGCGGCCGGGGCGGGCACCACGGTGTACTTCCTCAACGAATGGTTCCACGAGGATTTCCTCGTCCGCATGGAGGTACCCCAGCCGCTGGGCGACGCCGTCGGCGTGGCGCTGATCGTCGCGGTGGCCTACTTCGCCCAGCGCCTGGTATCGCTGGCCTTCTTCCGCGACCACATGTTCGGCCTCACCTCGGTGCAGGAGCAATTGGAGTATTCCACCAAGAACGTGGTGGCGGTGACCGACGAGGTGTCGCACGAGCTGCGCTCGGTGCCCACCTACAACGGCGTGCTGCGCAACCAGCTGTCCAGCGTGATCGAACAGACCGAGCAGGCCGCCTACGACATCACCAGCCGCCTGCAGGGCATCGACGAGGTGGTCAGCCGGCTCAACGACTTCGTCACCGCCAGTTCCTCCGAATCCGACGAGATGGTGCTGCATTCGGAAGAGAACATCGCGCAGAACAAGCGCCTGATCGGCGAGATGCGCCACTACATCGACGCGCGCATCACCGACGCGCAGGCCGACCAGGAGCGCGTGGTGCAGGTGGTCAATGAAGCGCGCTCGCTCGAATCGCTGACCCGCCTGATCAAGGACATCGCCGCGCAGACCAACCTGCTCGCCCTCAACGCCGCCATCGAGGCCGCGCGCGCCGGCGAACAGGGCCGCGGCTTCGCCGTGGTGGCCGACGAGGTGCGCAAGCTCTCGGCGGAAACCGAAAAGGCCGTGCAGTCGATCAATCAGGGCATCCAGGGCGTTGCCATCACCATCGAGACGCAGCTGCAGGAAAAGCTCTCGGCCACCAACCTGGACCGCGAGAAGGCCGCGCTCGGCCAGTTCGCCGACCAGCTGGAAGAGCTCGGTTCGAACTACGAGGACATCCTCCGCCACCAGTCCAACGTCATCGACACGGTGCGCGACAGCAGCGCGGAACTCGCGTCGATGTTCATGGATACCATGGCCAGCGTGCAGTTCCAGGACGTCACCCGCCAGCAGATCGAACACACCGCGCAGGCGCTCGAACGCCTCGACGAGCACATGGTCGGCTTGGCCGACCGCCTGCAGCAGGCCGAGGACCCGGAGTTCAGCTTCGTGCCGCTCAACGAGCACCTCGACCAGCTGTACGCGCGCTACGTCATGGAAAGCCAGCGCAACACGCACGACGCCAGCCTGAACGGAGGCGGCGGGGCATCCACATCGTCCGATTCCAGCGGCTCCAAAATCGAGCTGTTCTAGCGGACGGCGCGCCCGCCGGGCGCGCGTCCATGGAGGGAGCATGAGCAAGCAGAGCAGAGCCGCCACCAGCGCGCAGCGATTGTCCATCGTCGAGGACATGACCATCTATCACGCAGCCGACCAGAAGCAGATCCTCGTCGAGGCGCTGGCCGGCTGCGAGGAGCTGGAGCTCGACCTGTCGGCGGTCAGCGAGATCGACACCGCCGGCTTCCAGTTGCTGGTGCTGATCAAGCGCGAGGCCGCCCGCCTCGGCAAGCGCGCCGGCATCGTCGCGCACAGCCCGGCGGTCAGCGAAGTGGTGGATTTCTTCAACATGGCGGCGCATTTCGGCGATCCGATGCTGGTCCCCGCGCAGGAGGCGCGTTGAGCGATGGATGAGATCACCTCCGTCTTCGTCACCGAAAGCCGCGAGCAGCTGGAGGCCATGGAAGCCGCCCTGCTCCAGCTCGAAGACCAGCCCACCGACGCCGACATCCTTGGCGCGGTGTTTCGCGCCGCGCACACCATCAAGGGCGGCGCGGGCGTCATCGAATGCCAGTTCCTGGTGGCCTTCACCCACGTGGTGGAAAGCGCGCTGGACAAGCTGCGCAACGGCGAGATCGCCGCCAATGCCGACCTGATCGCCCTGCTGCTGGCCTGCTCGGACCACATGGGCCACCTGATCGGCGTACTGGAATCCGGCGCTGCCGCACCGGACGACGGTCTGCGCGCCGATGGCGACGCGCTGCTTGCCCGCCTGCAGCGCGACTGGCTGTCCGCCGAGGGCGCGCAGGATGCCACGCCCCCCGTCGCCGCCCCCGACGAAGCACTGGAGAGCAGCGGCGGCGGCGCGGTGGAAACCGACTGCTGGCACATCTCGCTGCGCTTCGGCCCGGACGTGCTGAAGAACGGCATGGACCCGCTGTCCTTCCTGCGCTATCTGGGCACCCTGGGACGCATCGAACGCCTGGAGACACTGGCCGACGCCATGCCGCCGGCCGACGAGATGGACCCCGAGGCCTGCTACCTGGGCTTCGAAATCAGCTTCGCCTCCAGCGCCGACAAGGCCGCCATCGAACAGGTCTTCGACTTCGTGCGCGACGAGTGCGTGCTGCACATCCTGCCGCCGCGCAGCAAGCTGGCCGACTACATCCAACTGATGATGGCCCTGCCCGAGGACAACATGCGCCTGGGCGAGATCCTGGTGCGCATCGGCGCGCTGACCCAGGCCGAACTGGACGAGGGCCTGCGCGCGCAGAGCGCCGGCAGCGAGAACGCCGAGGAAGACGCCGTGCCGGCGCCGCTCGGCGAAATTCTCGTCGAGCAGCGCGTGGTGCAGCCCGAGTTGGTCGAAGCCGCGGTGGTCAAGCAGAAGCAGGTCACCGACAAGAAGGCCGCCGAAGCGCGCCTGATCCGCATCCAGGCCGACAAGCTGGACCGCCTGATCGATCTGGTCGGCGAACTGGTGATCGCCGGCGCCGGGGTGAACCTGCTGGCCAGCCGCGCCGGCCACGCCGACCTCACCGAGGCCACCTCCATCGTCAGCCGGCTGGTGGAGAGCATCCGCGACTCCGCACTGCAGCTGCGCATGGTGCAGATCGGCGAAACCTTCAACCGCTTCAACCGCGTGGTACGGGACGTTTCCAAGGAACTCGGCAAGGACATCGAACTGGTCATCAGCGGCGGCGAGACCGAACTCGACAAATCGGTGGTCGAGAAGATCGGCGACCCGCTGATGCACCTGGTGCGCAACGCCATCGACCACGGCATCGAGGCGCCCGAGGTCCGCGTGGAGCGCAGCAAGCCGCCGCGCGGCCGGCTGGAGCTCAACGCCTATCACGACTCCGGCAGCATCGTCATCGAGATCGTCGACGACGGCGGCGGCCTGAACCGCGAGAAGATCGCGCGCAAGGCCGTCGAACGCGGGCTGATCCAGCCCGGCCACACATTGAGCGACCAGGAGGTCTATGCGCTGATCTTCGAGGCCGGCTTCTCCACCGTCGACCAGGTCTCCAACCTGTCCGGGCGCGGCGTGGGCATGGACGTGGTCAAGCGCAACATCCAGAGCCTGCGCGGCCGCGTCGAGGTGGATTCCCACGAGGGCCGGGGCACGCGCTTCTCCATCCGCCTGCCGCTCACCCTGGCGATCATCGACGGCTTCCTGGTCGACGCGGGCAGCGCCGGCTACGTGATCCCGCTCGACATGGTGGTCGAGTGCATGGAACTGGAAGCCGGCGGCGGCGAACGCAACTACCTCAACCTGCGCGGCGAGGTGCTGCCCTTCATCCGCCTGCGCGAGCTGTTCGAGATCCCCGGCGAGCCGCCGCGCCGCGAGAACGTGGTGGTGGTGAAATCCGCCGGGCAGAAGGCCGGCATCGTCGTCGATCAACTGCTCGGCGAATTCCAGACGGTCATCAAGCCGCTCGGCCACCTGTTCCGCAACCTGCGCGGCATCGGCGGCTCCACCATCCTGGGCAGCGGCGAGGTGGCGCTGATCCTCGACGTGCAGGCGCTCGTGCAGATCGCCGCGCGCGACGAGGAGCGCAGCCTGTCCTACAGCCCCGGAGGGCGGAGCGGCGTGGCCGGCTGAACATCCACAGACAACCAAAAAACAAGCAGCAACCGATCGATCTTTTGTGAGGGAGTCACCGTGCTAACCAACCTGAAAATCGGCGCCCGCCTGTCGATCGCCTTCGGGGTCGTCATCGCCCTGATGGTGGTCATCGCGGCCATCAGCGTCGTGCGTCTCAACACGCTGTCCAAGGAAATCGACCTGATCGTCACGGACCGCTATCCGAAGACGGTGTGGGCCAACAACGTGCTTGACCAGATCAACCTGGCCGCGCAATACACCCGCAACGCCATGCTGCTGAACGACCGCGCGGCCTCCGAACGCGAACTCGCACGCATCTCCGCCGAACTCACGCCGGTCATCAACGAAAACCTGGAGCGCCTGCAGAACAGCATCCACACCGACCGCGGGCAGGCCCTGCTGCGCGAGCTGGCCGCAGTGCGCACGCAGTACGTGAGCACCATCGGCCGCCTCAACACGCTGATCCTCGACCACCAGTCCGAGGCCGCGCTGAGCCTGCTGCTGGGCGACATGCAGAGAGCCCAGGAAGCCTATCTGCAGGGCATCAACCAGATCATCGACTACCAGGGCGAGATCATGGAAAGCGAAGGCCGCCAGGCCAGCGAGATCGCCCTGGCCTCGCGCACGCTGATGATCGCCCTGTCGGCGCTGGCCATCCTGCTGGCCGGCGGCTCGGCCTGGCTGATCGCGCGCTCCATCACCCGTCCGCTGGGCGAGGCGGTGGGCGTGGCCAACGCCCTGGCCGAGGGCGACCTGAGCGTACGCGTGCAGGTGCGCTCGCGCGACGAGGTCGGCCAGTTGCTCGCCGCCATGCAGGACATGGTCGGCCGCCTCTCGCAGATCATCGGCGAGGTGCGCGGCGCCGCCGACAACCTGTCGTCCGCCTCCGAGCAGGTCTCCGCCACCGCCCAGTCGCTCTCCCAGGGCGCCTCCGAGCAGGCCGCCAGCGTCGAGGAAATCTCTTCCACGCTCGAACAGACCACCGCCAGCGTCAACCAGAACACCGACAACGCCCGCGTCACCGATGGCATCGCCGCCAAGGCCTCCACCGAGGCCGCCGACGGCGGCAAGGCCGTCAAGGAAACCGTCGATGCGATGAAGTCCATCGCCGACAAGATCGGCATCATCGACGACATCGCCTACCAGACCAACCTGCTCGCGCTGAACGCCGCCATCGAGGCTGCGCGCGCCGGCGAACACGGCAAGGGCTTCGCCGTGGTCGCCGCCGAGGTGCGCAAGCTCGCCGAGCGCAGCCAGGTGGCCGCCCAGGAGATCGGCGAACTGGCCGGCTCCAGCGTGAAGATGGCCGAGAAGGCCGGCCACCTGCTCGACGAGATGGTGCCCTCGATCCGCAAGACCTCCGATCTGGTGCAGGAGATCGCCTCGGCTTCCGAGGAGCAGGCCGGCGGCATCACCCAGATCAACCAGGCCGTCGGCCAGTTGAGCCAGGCCACCCAGCAGAACGCCTCGGCCTCCGAGGAGCTGGCCGCCACCGCAGAGGAGATGGGCTCGCAGGCCGAACAACTGCAGAGCCTGATGCAGTTCTTCCGCGTCGATGAGCACGAAGCCACGAATGTCCGCCATACTCCCGTGACGGCCCGCGCACCGGCCCGCAGCCCGGCGCCCCCGTCCGCTGCCGAGGCGCCGCCGCCCGCTGCCCGCCGCAGCGGCGGTGGCAAGCCCCAGCCGAAGACGGGCAAGCCACTGCCAAAGGTGCCCGCCGGGCTGAACGAGCAGGATTTCGAACGCTTCTGACAGGACGCGCACGCACATGGGACAAGTCGTCGCACAACCGGCCGCCGCGCCGCTCGCATTCGCCACCAGCGACCAGGGCTCGCAGCAGTACCTCACCTTCACCCTGAACGCCGAGGTGTTCGCCATCGGCATCCTCAACATCAAGGAAATCATCGAGTACGGCACGCTCACCGAGATTCCGATGATGCCGGCCTTCATCCGCGGGGTGATCAACCTGCGCGGCGCGGTGGTGCCGGTGGTGGATCTGTCGGCGCGCTTCGGCAGCCGGCAGACCGAAGTCGCCCGGCGCACCTGCATCGTCATCGTGGAGATGGCGCAGGTGGTGGACGACGCGGAAATCCGCCAGGACATCGGCATTGTCGTGGACAGCGTCAACGAAGTGCTCGAGATTCCGCCCGGCGAGATCGAACCGCCGCCGTCGTTCGGCGCGCGCATCCGTGCCGATTTCATCCAGGGCATGGGCAAGGTGGCCGGCAAGTTCGTCATCATCCTCAACATCGACCGTGTATTGTCGGTCGATGAAATGGCTCAACTGGCGCTGGTCGGCGCCCGCCTGCCCACCGAAGAAGGCAACGACAAACACGGCGCCTGAGCCCTCCGCCAACGCTTTCCCCCTTCCCCAACTCCGTATCCATGTTCGGCAATCTGCGTATCGGCGCCAAACTCGCCCTGGCCTTCGGCATCGTCATCCTGATGCTGCTGCTCACCGTCCTCACCAGCTTTGTGCGCCTCGGCGCGCTCGGCGACGAGATCGACACCACGGTCAACGAGCGCTTCCCGATGACCGTGTGGTCCAACACCGTCATCGACCGCCTCTACCAGGCCGGCAACGGCCTGCGCGATGCCGTGCTGGCCGATACCGCGGAGGAGCGCGCAGGCGTGCTGGCGCCCCTGTCGGCAACCAGCGCGACGGTGACCGAGAACCTCGACAGACTGAAGGCCCAGGTCAGCAGCCCCGAGGGCAAGGCCCTGCTGGAGCGGGTGGAAACCGCGCGCGCAGCCTATCGCGGCCCGCGCGGCAAGGTCATCGAGGCGATCAACGCCGGCCGCCTGGATGAGGCCGGCGACGTGCTGGTGCGCGAGCTGCGCCCGGCGCAGGCGGCCTACATCGCCACGCTGCACGCGCTGATCGAACACGAAACCGCACGCATGAGCGAGAGCGGCGCGCAGGCTTCCGCGCAGGCCCACTCGGCGCGCCTGACCGTCGCCGCGCTGGGGCTGGCCGCCGCGCTGCTGGCGCTGGCCTTCGCCTACTTCATCACGCGTGCCATCACCCGTCCGCTGGGCGAGGCGGTGGGCGTGGCCAACGCCCTGGCCGAGGGCGACCTGAGCGTGCGCGTGCAGGTGCGCTCGCGCGACGAGGTCGGCCAGCTGCTCGCCGCCATGCAGGACATGGTCGGCCGCCTCTCGCAGATCATCGGCGAGGTGCGCGGCGCCGCCGACAACCTCTCCTCCGCCTCCGAACAGGTCTCCGCCACCGCCCAGTCGCTCTCCCAGGGCGCCTCCGAGCAGGCCGCCAGCGTCGAGGAAATCTCCTCCACGCTGGAACAGACCACCGCCAGCGTCAACCAGAACACCGACAACGCCCGCGTCACCGATGGCATCGCCGCCAAGGCCTCCACCGAGGCCGCCGACGGCGGCAAGGCCGTCAAGGAAACCGTCGATGCGATGAAATCCATCGCCGACAAGATCGGCATCATCGACGACATCGCCTACCAGACCAACCTGCTCGCGCTGAACGCCGCCATCGAGGCTGCGCGCGCCGGCGAGCACGGCAAAGGCTTCGCCGTGGTCGCCGCCGAGGTGCGCAAGCTCGCCGAGCGCAGCCAGGTGGCCGCCCAGGAGATCGGCGAACTGGCCGGCTCCAGCGTGAAGATGGCCGAGAAGGCCGGCCACCTGCTCGACGAGATGGTGCCCTCGATCCGCAAGACCTCCGATCTGGTGCAGGAGATCGCCTCGGCTTCCGAGGAGCAGGCCGGCGGCATCACCCAGATCAACCAGGCCGTCGGCCAGTTGAGCCAGGCCACCCAGCAGAACGCCTCGGCCTCCGAGGAGCTGGCCGCCACCGCAGAGGAGATGGGCTCGCAGGCCGAACAGCTGCAGAGCCTGATGCAGTTCTTCCATATCGAAGAACACCATGCCGTGCCGGTGGTGCAGCCCGCCGGAAACGCGCGCGCGGCCAAGCGGGCAAAGCCGGTGGCACGAAGCGCGGACGAGGCGGCTTTCGAGCGCTTCTGAGCCTGACGGCCGCCCCTCGCACACCTTCCCGGAGCCTTCATGCAGTCACCCTCCGCCGACGGCGGCAGCATCAACAGCGGCATCAGCGATCAGGAATTCAGCCGCTTTCAGGCCCTGCTCTACAAACTTGCCGGCATCTATCTGGCACCATCCAAGAAGGTGCTGCTGGTCGGCCGGCTGACCAAACGCCTGCGCGCGCGCGGGCTGGACAGCTTTGCCGAGTATTACCGGCTGGTTTCCGGCGGTGGGGACCCCGCCGAACTGCAGACCATGGTGGATCTGCTGACCACCAACGAAACCTATTTCTTCCGCGAGCCCAAGCACTTCGACTTCCTGCGCCAGGAAATCCTGCCGAAACGCCCGCGCGGCACGCCCTTCGAGGTGTGGAGCGCGGCCTGCTCGAGCGGCGAGGAACCCTACACCCTGGCGATGGTGCTGGCCGATCAGCTCAACGAAGCCCCATGGCGGATCACCGCTTCGGACATTTCCACCCAGGTGCTGGAGCGCGCCCGCCGCGGCCACTACCCGATGGAACGCATCGACGGCATTCCGCCCGCGCTGCTGAAGAAGTACTGTCTGAAGGGCGTACGCGAGCAGGCCGGCACTTTCCTGGTCGGCAAGGAGCTGCGCGAGCGGGTCAATTTCATGCAGGTGAACCTGATCGAAGCACCGCCGGCCATCGGCCCGTTCGACGTGATCTTCCTGCGCAACGTGATGATCTATTTCGATCAGGAAACCAAGCGCAAGGTGGTCACCAACCTGCTCTCCCGCCTGAAGTCCGGCGGATGGTTCATCGTCGGCCACTCCGAAACCCTCAACGGTATCGTCGAACCGCAGCACCTGGCCGCCGTGCGCCCCACCATCTACAAGAAACCCTGATGCGTGCCGCGCTGGACATTTTCCTGGGCATCGGCGACCTGCATTTCTGCAGCGCGCCGGCACGCATCCGCACGCTGCTCGGCTCCTGCGTGTCGATCACCCTGTGGCACCCGGCGCGCAAGCTGGGCGGCATGTGCCACTTCATGCTGCCGGCGCGCAACCGACGCCCCGAGGAACCGCTGGACGGCCGCTACGGCGACGAGGCGATGGCCCTGTTCGACCGCGAGATCGCCCGCCACGGCACGCGCCCGGCCGACTACTGCGCAAAGGTGTTCGGTGGTGGCAACATGTTCCCCACCCGACCACGACCGACGCCCGCGCTGGACGTCGGCCAGCGCAACATCCTGAGCGCGCACAGCCTGCTGGCCGAGCGCGGCATACGCATCGTCGCCGAACACCTCGGCGGCGACGGTCACCGCAAGCTGGTGTTCGACGTCGGCAGCGGCGACGCCTGGATCGCCTTCCAGGATCTAGGTGCCCAACAACAAAGGAGACAATGAACGTGCCCGCCATACGTGTGATGATCGTCGACGATTCGGCCGTGGTGCGCCAGGTGGTCAAGCAGGCGCTGGCCGCCGACCCCAGCATCCAGGTCATCGGCGCAGCCTCCGATCCGCTGTTCGCCCTCGAGCACATGAAGAAGCAGTGGCCGGACGTGATCGTGCTCGACATCGAGATGCCGCGCATGGACGGACTGACCTTCCTGCGCAAGGTGATGAGCGAGCACCCCACCCCGGTGGTGATCTGCTCCTCGCTCGCCGAACGCGGTTCGGACGCGGCGATGAAGGCGCTGTCCGCCGGCGCGGTGTCGATCATCACCAAGCCCACCATGGGCCTCAAGCAGTTCCTCGAGGACAGCTCCAACGACATCGTGCAGGCAGTGAAGGCCGCCGCGCGCGCCAACGTCCGCCATCTCGGCGGCGGGCTGGCAGCCGCCAATCAGGCCGCCGTCAGCGCGGCCGCCGTGCGCCCCAAGCTCAGCGCCGACGCGGTCATCTCCGCCAGCCCGGGCGGCGGCCTGGGCAGCGGCGCCGGCATGGTGCGCACCACCGAACGCTTCGTCGCCATCGGCACCTCCACCGGCGGCACCCAGGCACTGGAAGCCGTACTGACCCGCCTGCCGGCGGTCGCCCCGCCCATCGTCATCGTCCAGCACATGCCGGAACGCTTCACCGCGATGTTCGCCGAGCGCCTCAACTCGCTGTGCGCCATCGAGGTGCGCGAGGCGCGTCACGGCGACCGGGTGATCCCCGGACGCGCGCTGATCGCCCCCGGCGGCAAGCACATGATGGTCGCGCGCAGCGGCGCGCAATACACCGTGGAAGTGGTCGACGGCCCGCTGGTGAATCGCCACCGCCCGTCGGTGGACGTGCTGTTCCGCTCCTGCGCCAAGTTCGCCGGGCGCAACGCCACCGGGATCATCATGACCGGCATGGGCGACGATGGCGCACGCGGCCTGAAGGAGATGTTCGACGCCGGCTCCCCCACCATCGCCGAGGACGAATCGACCTGCGTGGTCTTCGGCATGCCCAAGGAAGCCATCCGCCTGGGCGGTGCCGCTCAGGTATTGCCGCTCGGTCGCATCCCCGAAGCGATCATGCAGTCGGCGCGCGGCGGCTGAACGTCCGCCACGGCGTGGATCACCGCCGGCGCGCACGACGGTACGGCCGCGCGCACCACCGCCAGCCCCGCCCACAAGCCGAACAACACTCCGACGATCCAGGCGATCGCGGTCACGATCACCCTCAACCAAGCGCGCATGCCCCACCCCGCCGCATTCCGATGCCGGTTGGACGCGGCGGCCCGGCGGTCGTTCCGGGACGCCGCAGCACCCGCGCGGACAAGTGCTCAGCGCGCCGACAGAGCGCGCAGCAGGCGCGCGGCGATCAGGCCGTTCACCACGCCGAACAGCACCGCCGCGCCGGCGAACACCGGGGTGAGATAGAACACGCCGTCGTGCGGCACCAGCCACAGCCGCGCCACCACCAGCTGCGCGCCGATATGCGCGAACGCGGCGAACACCGACAGGCTGACCGGGCCGAACCAGCGGCGCGGCAGATGCATGGCCAGCCCCAGCACCACCAGACTGGCCAGCGCGCCGGACAGGCTGAGGAAAAAGCCCGGCGCGAGGAACTGGCCGAGCAGCAGGCTGCCGGCCAGCACGCGCAGCAGCGCCACCCACGCCGCCTCGCGCCACCCCCAGCGCGCCAGCACGATCAGCGTGACGATGTTGGCCAGCCCCGGCTTGACCCCCGGCAGCGGCAGCGGAATGGCCGCCTCGGCCACCGTCAGCACGATGGCCGCCGCCGCATGGCGGGCGATGCGGCGGTCTTCCGCCGTGGGCGTCAGTTCAATAGTTGAGCGAGTCATACTGCCCTCCGCGCCCGCTCAAGCCCAGGCTGACCTGGTTGGGCGCGCAGATCGCCACCGCGCCCGCCTGGGTCAGCCAGCCCTGGCGCACGCAGTACTGGCGCGGCCCCGGGTCGGCGGCCACGCGCGCGCGGCCGGGTTCGATCTCGATCAGGGTGACGCCCAGCGGCCCCGGCACCTCGACGGTGCGCCGCGCGCTCAGCGGATACTCGCCGAACAGCTCGCCGCCGGCGCGGATCACCGCCTTGTCCGGCGCGCCGCCGCGCCACAGCGTGGCACCGGCATAGGCACACAGCAGCAGCCCGGCGGCGATCACCAGCCAGTCGCCCGGGCGCAACAGGGACAACCAGTCGGCCAGCGCCGCCCGTGCGCTCACAGCTGGCCGGGGGCCTCGCCCTCGCCACCCTCGCCGCGCGCGGCGGCGGTGCGGTGGCGCACCTGCACGCGCAGGCGGTCACGGAAGCGCGCCGCCAGCCATTCGGCCAGATACACCGAGCGGTGCTTGCCGCCGGTGCAGCCGATCGCCACGGTCAGATAGCTGCGGTTGTCGCGCACGTAACAGGGCAGCCAGTCATCGACGAAGCGGCGGATGTCCTCGGCCATGCGGCCGACTTCGGGCAGCGCAGCGAGGAAATCGATGACCGGCTGGTCGCGCCCGGTGAGCGGGCGCAGCTGCGGGTCGTAGTGCGGATTGGGCAGGCAGCGCACGTCGAACACCAGATCGGCATCGAGCGGAATGCCGTACTTGAAGCCGAAGGACTGGAACATCAGGGTCAGCCCCTCGGTGGCCTCGATGCGCACGAAGTCCTTCACCCAGGAACGCAGGGTGTTGGCGCGCAGATCGCTGGTATCGACGCGGTGGCCGAGTTCGGCAATTTCCGCGAGCAGGTCGCGCTCGCGGCGGATCGCCTCTTCCAGCGAAACCTCCTCGCTGGCCAGCGGATGGCGCCGGCGGGTTTCCGAGAAGCGCGCGATCAGCGCGTCGTCGCGCGCCTCCAGGAAGATGAAGCGCAGGTCGTCGACCATGCCGCGCAGCTTGGCGACCTGCTCGGGCAGCGCGGCGATGCTGGCCCCGGAGCGCACATCCACGGCCACCGCCACGCGCTCGCGGCCGGCTTCGCGCAGGTTGTCGATGAGCTGCGGCAGCAACGTTGCCGGCAGGTTGTCGACCACGTAATAGCCGGCGTCCTCGAGCACGTCGAGCGCCACGCTCTTGCCGGAACCGGACAGGCCGCTGATGAGGATGATCTGCATGGTGCTGGACATCGGACGAAAGGCGGAAGACAAGGCACACGCCGGGCCGGGCGGGGCCCTGGCGTCCCGCGTAACTATAGCGCAGCGCGCCGCCGCGGGTCTTAGAGCCTGTCTACGATCTTTTCATGGGTCCCGCAGCCGCCCAAAGCGTTCCGCTCAAGGCGCGCGGCGCAGGCAATACCGGGCGTCTTGTCAAGCCGCGCAACGCGGAGCGGGGCGCTTTGGGCGGCTGCCCTTCGGGTTGCAACGCGGCAGCGGCCGGCCTGGCGGGGCAACGGGACCCATGAAAAGATCGTAGACAGGCTCTTACACGCGCGGCGCCAGCGCGCGCAGGCGTTCGCAGGCGCGCGCCAGGGTATCCTCGTTCTTGGCGAAGCAGAAGCGCACCACGCGCTCGTCGTGGCCATCGGCGAAGAACGCCGAGACCGGGATCGCTGCCACCCCAGTCTCACGGGTCAGGCGCTGGCAGAACACGCTGTCCGGCTCGTCGGCGATGGCGCGGTAGCGCGCCAGCTGGAAGTAGGTGCCGCGCGAGGGCAGCAGCTCGAAAAGCGAGCCGCCCAGCGCGTCGCGGAAGAAATCGCGCTTGGCTTCGTAGAACGCCGCCAGTTTGAGGTGGCGCGCGGCATCGGCCATGTAATCCGCCAGAGCGTGCTGCGCCGGGGTGTTCACGGTGAACACGTTGAACTGGTGCACCTTGCGGAACTCCGCCATCAGTTCGCGCGGGCCGACCACGTAGCCCACCTTCCAGCCGGTGATGTGATAGGTCTTGCCGAAGCTGGAAACAATCAGGCTGCGCGCGGCCAGTTCGGGATGGCGGGCGCAGCTTTCGTGGCATGCGCCGTCGAACACGATGTGCTCGTACACCTCGTCGGACACCACCACGATGCCGGTGCCACGGGTCAGCTCGGCCAGCCGCGCCATGTCCTCCGCCCCCCACACCGTGGCAGTGGGGTTGTGCGGCGAGTTGATCATGATCATGCGCGTGCGCGGCCCGATCGCCGCCGCCACGGCCGCCCAGTCGGGCCGGTAATCCGGCGCGCACAGGCGCATGCGCACCACCTTGCCGCCCTGCAGCTCGACGGCCGGCGCGTAGGAATCGTACACCGGCTCGAAGACGATCACCTCGTCGCCCGGATGCACCAGCGCGGCCACCGCGGTGAACAGCGCCTGGGTGGCCCCGGCGGTCACGGTGATCTCGCTGTCCACGTCGTAGGCGGTGCCGTACAGCGCCTCCACCTTGCGCG
The DNA here is from genome assembly GCF_004801295.1 of Pseudothauera nasutitermitis. Classification (GTDB taxonomy): domain Bacteria; phylum Pseudomonadota; class Gammaproteobacteria; order Burkholderiales; family Rhodocyclaceae; genus Pseudothauera; species Pseudothauera nasutitermitis. The sequence goes on along the minus strand of NZ_SSOC01000006.1, from coordinate 333,582 downwards.
CGATGGCCTCCCGCAGTGCGGGCACGCCGGCCATCGGCGGGTACTGGTTGGCTCCCGCGCGCATCCAGTGCGCCACGCGCTCGAACAGCAGGTCGTCGGCATTGAAGTCCGGATAGCCCTGCGACAAATTGATCGCCCCGCATTCCTGGGCAAGCTTCGACATCACGGTGAAGATGGTGGTACCCACCGAGGGCAGGCGGGAAACGACGGGCGCGGGAAAGGCAGGCATGGACGGAAGCAGCGGCAGGAAAATCGACCGAACCATTGTGGCAGAGCCCGGTCCGCTTTGAAAACGCCCGCGCCGCTGCGCAGCGCCTGCAACACCACCGTCCGTTGATAGAATTCCGCCCATGCACTTCATCCAGCCCATCCCCACCATCCGCCGCGATGGCGACGGCGTCGTCATCCTCGACCAGACCTGTCTGCCCCAGCGCACCGAAACCCGCTGCCTCGCCACCCTGGCCGAGGTCGCCACGGCCATCCGCGACATGCAGGTGCGCGGCGCACCGCTGATCGGCGCCACCGCCGCCTACGGCGTGGCCATCGCGCTGACCCGCGACGCCGGCGACGATGCGCTGGAGCACGCCCTGCACACGCTGGCCGCCACCCGTCCGACGGCGGTCAACCTACACTGGGCACTGGGCCGCATGGGCGCGCGCCTGCTGCCCCTGGCCCCCGGCGCGCGCGCCGAGGCGGCCTGGCTGGAAGCCGAGGCGATCCGCCTGGAAGACCAAGAAACCTGCGCGGCCATCGGCACCCACGGCCTGGCGCTGATCGAAAGCGTGGCTGCGCGCCGCCCCGGCCCGGCACGCGTGATGACCCACTGCAACGCCGGCTGGGTGGCCACCTGCGGCGCGGGCACCGCGCTCGCCCCGGTGTATGCGGCGCACGCGCGTGGCATCGCGGTGCGCGTGCTGGTCAGCGAGACCCGCCCGCGCAATCAGGGACTGCTGACCGCCTGGGAACTGCGCGAGGCCGGCGTGCCCCACGCGCTGATCGCCGACAACGCCGCCGGCCTGCTGCTGGCGCGCGGCGAAGTGGACCTGGTGATCACCGGCGCCGACCGCGTGGCCGCCAACGGCGACACCGCCAACAAGGTCGGCACCTGCCTGAAGGCGCTCGCGGCGCGCGATGCCGGCGTGCCGTTCTACATCGCCGCGCCGTTCTCCACGCTGGATTTTGCCTGCCCGGACGGTGGCGCCATTCCCATCGAAGACCGCGCCGCCGACGAACTGCTGTGCGTCGCCGGCCTGGACGCCAACGGCCAGCCCGCCACGCTGCGCCAGGCGCCCGCCGATACCCAGGTGCTCAACCCGGCCTTCGACGTGACCCCGGCACGCCTCATCGACGGCATCATCACCGAACGCGGCATCGCCGCCGCCGGCGCCCTGCGCGAACTGTTCCCCGCCGAAGAAGGCGCCCGATGAACCGTGCCAGCGCAGCGCAGCGCGCAGCCCTGCTCGACGTCGCCCGCGCGCTGGGTGCGGCGCGCCTGAGCGTGGGCACGGCGGGCAACGCCAGCCTGCGCCTGGGCGCGGACGGTGGCTACCTGATCACCCCCACCGGCCTGCCGCCCGAGGACAGTCACGCCGAGGACATGGTGGAGATGAGCCCGGACGGCGTGGCGCACGGCCGCCGCGCGCCCTCGTCCGAATGGCGCCTGCACCATGATCTGTACGCCGCGCGCCCGGAAGCCGGCGCCATCGTGCATGCGCACTCGCCCTTCGCCACCGCGCTGGCCTGCCGGCGCGTGGAGATCCCCCCCTTCCATTACATGATCGCGCGCTTCGGCGGCGCCACCGTGCGCTGCGCCGGCTACGCCACCTTCGGCACCCAGGCGCTCTCCGACCTGGCGCTGGAAGCCCTGCACGAGCGCAGCGCCTGCCTGCTCGCCAACCACGGCATGGTGGTGTTCGGCCGCGACGCCGCACACGCGCTGCGCATGGCCGTGGAATTCGAGATGCTCTGCGAGCATTACTGGCGCGCCGTCCAGCTGGGCGGGCCGGCGCTGCTGACCGCCGGGGAGATGAACGAAGCGCTGGCACGCTTCGACGGCTACGGCCAGCCCGCCGACAATCCGGCGCACCCGCCCGGCGGACAGGCATAAAAAAACCGGCGCCGCAGCGCCGGTTTGCATCGGTACGACCTGAACGGGCTTACTTGCCGTTCACGGCAGCCTTGAGGGTGGCGCCGGCGGTGAACTTGGGCACGCTGGAAGCGGCGATCTTGATGGTGGCGCCGGTCTGCGGGTTGCGGCCGGTACGCGCAGCACGCTTGGAGACCTCGAAGGAGCCAAAGCCAGTGAAAGCCACCTTCTCGCCCTTGGCGAGTTGCTCGGCCACGAGCTCGAGCACGCCGGACAGGGCGCGGTCGGCCTGAGCACGGGAGACGTCCAGGCGGTCGGCCAGGGCTTCGACGAATTCACCTTTGTTCATGCTAAATCCTCGATTGGTAGTAAGAGAGCGGGACAAAATTCTTCGCCGGATTCTAGCACCGTCGCGGCTTGCGGGCTGCATTCGATGCACAAGGCGTGGTGCGAAGCATACAGATTTTGTTCAATTCCGGGCAGGGTCATCGATAACTTTCGCCTACATCATCCCGCGCCGGGGGACGAAAGGCCTTCCAAAGCACCGGCAACTGCCTTTCGGCGTAGCGGAAAAACCCGCTTGCACACGGAATCACCCAACCCCCGAAACCCCCGGCTGGCCTTGCCGCCGGCGCCCATGGGCGCTCAGGGCTGGACCACGAAGCTCAGCGTCGTCGTGTGGCGGACGTCGTCGTACTTCTTGCCATCCACGGTGGCGGAGCCGTTCACCTTGGCGGTCAGCTCCAGCACGTACAGCCCGGGAAACGGCGTGCTCAGCGTGACCGTGCCGTCCTTGGCCGGGCGCAGCACGCGGCTCCAGCCTTCCGAGGTGGTCACGTTCACCTGCGAGGCGCTCACCGGGTTGCCCTTCCACATCAGGCGGAAGGTGTTGCCGCCGGGCTCGGTCGGCACCAGTTCGAGATCCAGGCTGGCGCGGGTTTCCTGCCGGCCCAGTTTGGCCTGGTAATACATCAGCGCTCCCTCGGCGGTGGCGCGGTGCCCGACCAGCCGCAGGTCGCCATCGCCCTGCAGGCCGGACACCAGCAGGCGGTCGCCGTCCGCGGCCAGCGCGGTGCGCGCCTCCCCGCCCTGGCTGACGTCGACCTCGCCGAACCCGGCCATCGGTACGCGCTCGCCGTCGAGCAGGCCGGCCTCGGCCACTGCCGTACCGGCTTCGCCGGGGGACAGCCAAACGTAGTCGGCCCTGGCGACCGCCGCGCCCAGCACGAGCGCGCCGCAGAGCAGCAGTTGAGAAACAGCACGGGGAACAGCGAAGCAATGCATCGGAGAACTCCTGGTCGGCCACCGGCGCCAGGGCCGGCATGGATAGGGGGCACGCCCGAGGCGTGCGGCATGGCGGGCGCGGCCGGCGGCGAATGCCGCGTGCGCGCCCCTCAATAGCTATGTCGTTTGAGGCGGGCGAAAAAGCACCAACAGATACAATTTGACACACTACCATTCCGCAGCGCCATCGCCCGCCGCAGCGCTTCAACCTAGAAACCGCAGTTGGACGCGCCCATCGGATCGGTGAGGTCTGGCGAAGGCGTGGAACGCAGTGTTCATCTGGCTTGCGGGCCATCAACAAACGGACAACTGCAGTTTCCAGGTCAACGCCCGAGCACGCGCTCCCGGCGCCGCGCGCGGGCCTGGCGCCCTGCTTCCTCACGCCGTTCCGCCAGCACCTCGCGCACATAGCCGATGTGCCGATTGGCGCACTGGCGGGCGTCCTCGGCGCGGCCTTCGATGATCGCCTCGAACAATTCCCTGTGCTGGCCCATCAGCGCCCCGCGCGTCTCCGGGCGCAGTTCGTACATGTCGCCGATGTTGGTCACCGTGTTGCGCTGGAGCAGATCGAACAGGCCGCGGATGGTGTGCAGCAGGATCACGTTGTGGCTGGCCTCGGCGATCGCCAGATGGAAACGGGCATCCGCCGCCCCGGCCTCGGCGCGGCCGGCCCGCCCGTCCAGGGCGAAACTGGCCTGCAGGGCCTCGTACACCGCGCGCAGATGCTGCCGGTCCGTCTCGGTGGCACGCAGCGCGGCGTAGTAGGCGCAGTCCGCCTCCAGCGTGTGGCGGAATTCCAGCAAATCGCGCTGGGCTTCCGGGTGGTCCCCCAGCAAGGCCGCCAGGGGATCGCTGAAACTGCTTCCCAGCGTCTCGGCCACGTAGTTCCCGCCCCCCTGCCGGCTGACCAGCAGCCCCTTGGCCGCCAGTTTCTGCATGGCCTCGCGCAGCGACGGGCGCGACACCCCGAACTGCGTGGCGAGGACGCGCTCGGCGGGCAGGCGTTCGCCCGGCTGCAGGGCGCCTTCGAGAATCATGGACTCCAGCTGCTCGACGATGGTGTCGGCCAGCCGGCGCTGGTGGATTTGCCCGATCTGCATGGATGCAAAATTGGTCTGACCAATAAACATGGATTATGCCTGCCACGCCGTTCCGCAACAACCAGAGCTGGTTCAACAGGGCAAGTTTGACGGCCGCGACGCACTCCCTTAATCTGGGCAAACCCTTCGGACAATTGGTATTACCAATTTACACAACCACTGATCCAATGTGTCCGTAGCGCCGCCGCCCCGTCCCGGATTTCATGGAATCGACCCGATGATCATCTCCGCCTCCACCGATTACCGCGCCGCCGCCCAGCGCAAGCTGCCGCCCTTCCTGTTCCACTACATCGACGGCGGCGCCTACGCCGAATACACCCTGCGCCGCAACGTCGAGGATCTGTCCGGCATCGCCCTGCGCCAGCGCGTGCTGAAGAACATGTCCGAGCTGAGCCTGGAAACCGAGCTGTTCGGCGAGAAGCTGGCCATGCCGGTGGCCCTGGCCCCGGTCGGCCTGACCGGCATGTACGCGCGCCGCGGCGAGGTGCAGGCGGCCCGCGCGGCGGCGGCCAAGGGTGTGCCCTTCACCCTGTCCACCGTGTCGGTGTGCCCGATCGAGGAAGTCGCGCCGGCCATCGACCGGCCGATGTGGTTTCAGCTCTACGTGCTGAAGGACCGCGGCTTCATGAAGAACGCCCTGGAGCGCGCCAAGGCCGCCGGCGTCACCACCCTGGTGTTCACCGTGGACATGCCCACCCCCGGCGCACGCTACCGCGACGCCCACTCCGGCATGAGCGGCCCCAACGCGCCGCTGCGCCGCGTGCTGCAGGCCGTCACCCACCCGTCCTGGGCGTGGGACGTGGGCCTGCTGGGCAAGCCGCACGACCTGGGCAACATCTCCGCCTACCGCGGCAACCCCACCGGGCTGGCCGACTACATCGGCTGGCTGGGCGCCAACTTCGACCCGTCGATCTCCTGGAAGGATCTGCAGTGGATCCGCGACTTCTGGGAAGGCCCGATGGTGATCAAGGGCATCCTCGACCCGGAGGACGCGCGCGACGCGGTGAAGTTCGGCGCCGACGGCATCGTCGTCTCCAACCACGGCGGCCGCCAGCTCGACGGCGTGCTGTCCAGCGCCCGCGCCCTGCCGGCCATCGCCGACGCGGTGAAGGGCGAGCTGAAGATCCTTGCCGACTCCGGCATCCGCACCGGCCTGGACGTGGTGCGCATGCTCGCCCTGGGCGCCGACACGGTGATGCTCGGCCGCGCCTTCGTCTACGCCCTGGCCGCCGACGGCGAGGCCGGCGTGCGCAACCTGCTGGAGCTGTTCGAGAAGGAGATGCGCGTGGCCATGGTGCTCACCGGCGCCAAGACCATCGCCGAGATCGATGCCGACCTGCTGGTGCACGAACTCGGGCAATCCGCCTGAGTCGGCCGCGCAACGGCCGGCATACCCGGCCGTTGCGCGCCTTCCTGCCGCCAGGCGGACGGCACCTGATGCATTTGACGCCCCGGGGTGAAACGGCAAGAATGAGAGCGATTCTCGATAAACCCTAGCCAGCCACCCCACCCGGGCCAGCCAGTGCTGCCGATTTCGCGATCTTCCCATGAGCACCGCCGTCCCGCCCGATACGCTCGACACGCTCTACCGCGACCACCACGGCTGGCTGCAAGGCTGGCTGCGGCGCAAGCTGGGCAACCGCAGCGACGCCGCCGATCTGGCGCAGGACACCTTCCTGCGCATCCTGGCGGGCCGCAATGCCGCCGCCATCGTCGAACCGCGCAAGTACCTCGCCACCATCGCCGGCAGCCTGGTGGTCGACCGCTTCCGCCGCCGCAGCATCGAAGAGGCCTACCTCGAAACCCTGGCCGCGCGCCCGGAACCGACGGCCATCTCCCCCGAGGAGCGCACGCTGATCATCGAGACCCTGCTGGCCATCGACCGCATGCTCGACGATTTCGGCCCGCGTACCCGCGCGGTCTTCCTGCTCGCCCAGTTCGAAGGGCTCACCTACGCCGCCATCGGCGAACGGCTCGGCATCTCGGTCACCTCCGTGAAGAAGCACCTCACCCGCGCGCTCACGCAGTGCCTGATCCTGAGCGAAGCCTGAGGCGATGAACCCGGCCGGCACACCCCCCGCACTCCCCCACGAAGCCCTGGAAGCGGCCGCCCACTGGTACGTCCAGCTGCACGACGCGGCGCCGGAAGACCGGCAGCACGCCGCGTGGGAACGCTGGCTGGCCGCCGACGTCCGCCACCGGCAGGCCTGGGAACGCATGCAGGCCCTCGCCGAGCGCCTCGGCGCGCTGCCGCCCGAGCTCGCCGGCCCCACGCTCGCCAAGGTCCGCAGCCGGCGCCGCCGCGCCGTCAAAACACTCGCCCTGCTGCTGTCCGCCGGCACGCTGGGCGCGTTGCTGCCGCGCCTCGAATCGGGCTGGGAACTGGCCCGCGCCGACCACCGCACCCGCAGCGGCGAACGGCGCCGCATCGCGCTGGCCGACGGCGGCGTGCTGGATCTCAACTCCGCTTCGGCGATCCGCATCGAGTACGGCCCGGCGCTGCGCCGCCTGCGCCTGCTGAGCGGCGAAATCCTCATCCGCACCGCGCCCGACCCGGCGCTGCGGCGGCCCTTCGAAGTACACACCGAACACGGCGCGGTCCGCGCGCTGGGCACACGCTTCAGCGTCCGCCACGAAGACGGGCAAACCCGCGTCGCGGTGCTCGAGCATGCCGTGGAAATCCGCCCGCAGGATGGTCCGGCTGCGCGCATCGAAGCCGGCCAGCAAAGCGTTTTCTCCACACGCGCAGCCTCCGCCCCCGTCCCGCTCCAGCCCGGCGAGGGCGCCTGGAGCGAAGGCAAGCTGATTGCCATCGACCGCCGGCTCGACGACTTCCTCGCCGAACTCGCACGCCACCGCCCCGGCCACATCGCCTGCGCGCCGGAAGTCGCCGGCCTGCGCCTGTCCGGCACCTTCCGCCTGCACGACACCGACGCCGTGCTCGACAACCTAGCCGCCTCGCTGCCGATCCGCCTGCGCTACCTCACCCGCTACTGGGTGCGGGTCGAGGCCGGCTGAAAATTATTTTCATCCAGGGGTTGCTCTTTTCCCGTTGAAAACGGCCAACCGGATAGAAGCGGTTCTCCGCATCCATCCAAGGCCAACCCGGAAAAGAGGAAAGTTCGTCATGGCACACCCCGTTCCATCGCACCCGCGCCCGCTGGTCCGCGCCCTGCGCGCCGCACTGCTCGGCATCGCCCTCGCGGGCCCCGTCGCATTCGCCACGAGTTCCCCGGCCCAGGCGCAGAGCGCCACGCGCCACTACCGGATTCCGGCCGGCCCGCTCGATGCGGCGCTCACCGCCTTCGCCGCCCAGGCGGACATCACGCTCTCCTTCGAAGCCGCGCAAGTCCGCCCGTTGAGCACCACCGGCCTGGATGGCGACTACACTCCGGACGGCGGCCTGGCCCGCCTGCTCGCCGGCAGCGGCCTGGAAGCCGAGCACAGGGGCCAGGGCAACTACGTGCTGCGCAAAGCGGCAAGCCCGACCGCCCCGCTTCCCGATACGCAACTGCCAGCCGTCGTCATCTCCGGCAAGGCGCCGGGCGCCATCACCGAGGGCACCGGCCTCTACACCACCTACTCTTCGAGCAGTTCCACCCGCCTGAACCTCGCACCGCAGGAGACGCCGCAGTCGCTGACCGTGGTCACGCGCCAGCAGATCGAGGACCGCAATGCGACCACGCTGACCGCCCTGCTGGACGCCGTTCCCGGCGTCCATGTGGCCAAGGAAGGCGTGGGCGACGAGATCTACGGCTATTACGCGCGCGGTTTCGAAATTCTCAATTTCGAGGTGGACGGCGTGCCGACGAACAACGGGCTGCAACTCTTCAGCCAGAACCTGGCGATCTACGACCGCGTGGAGATCGTGCGCGGCGCCACCGGCCTGATCAGCGGCATGGGCAACCCGGCGGCCACCATCAACCTGATCCGCAAGCGCCCGACGCTCAAGCCGCAGGCCAGCCTCAGCGTGGAGGCCGGCAACTGGAATCGGCGCGGCGCCGCCTTCGACCTCTCGGGCGCACTCAACGACAGCGGCAGTGTGCGCGGCCGGCTGGTGGGCGACGCCAAGCGCAGCGACAACTGGCTGGACCGCTACAAGGAGAAGTCGGGCACGCTCTACGGCATCGCCGAGGCCGATCTGGACGACGCCACACTGCTGACCGCGGGCTTCAGCTACCAGCGCACGGACATCGACTCCCCGCTGCGCTCCGGCCTGCCGGCCTTCTATGCCGACGGCGGCAAGACCCGCCTCTCCCGCTCCACGAATGCCGCGCCGCGCTGGTCCTACAACGACCAGGAAGCGGCGAGCGCCTTCGTCTCCGTGGAGCGGGAGTGGCGTAACGGCTGGAGCGGTAAGGCCGAGTACACCTACACCGAGGTCGACTACGATTTCGTCGCCACCTACCTCAGTGGAACCCTACAGCGCGACGGCAGCGGCCTCAGCCTGCTGCCCACACGCTGGAAGGGCAAACCCACGCAGCACAACCTGGATCTGTACCTGACCGGCGCCTTCCGGCTGTTCGGCCGCGAACATGAGTTGATCGGCGGCCTCACGCTCTCGCGCTATGAATCCAGCGGGCCGTCCTACGGCGGCTGGCAGTACGGCTACGCCAGTTCGGCCGCCGGCGCCATCGACAACCTGTTCACCTGGGACGGCAGCAATGCCGCGCCGGCCTTCACCGCCAGCGGCGGCTCGTCCACCAAGACCCGCAACAACGCCGCTTACCTGAGCAGCCGCTTCCACCTCTCCGACGACCTCAAGCTCATCCTCGGCACCCGCGTCGTGCGCTGGGAGCAGGACGAACGCAATTGGGGCAACGACGGCAGCGCGAGCCTGGAGTCGTTGCGCGAAAACGTCGTCGTGCCGTACGTGGGCGTCGTGTATGCCCTGAACAAGGAATGGTCGGCCTATGCCAGCGCCACCAAGATCTTCAACCCGCAAGGCTCCTGGGTGAAGGACGAGAACGACAGCGTGCTGGACCCGCTGGAAGGCACGGGCTACGAAATCGGCGTCAAGGGCAGCCACTTCGGCGGCCGCTTGCAGTCCAGCGCTGCTCTCTTCCACACCAAGCAGGACAACCTCCCCGTGTGGACGGGCGTGGGGCTCATCTATTCCGCCGAACAAAACACCACCTCCAAGGGCATCGAACTCGAAGTCAACGGCGAACTGGCCGAAGGCTGGCAACTCGCCGCCGGCTATGCGCATACACGCACCACCGACGCGGACGGCGAGCGCCTCAACACCTTCCTGCCGCGCAACAGCGTGAAGCTGCACACCAGCTACCGCCTGCCCGGCGCCCTCCAGGGCCTGACCGTGGGCGGCGGCCTGCGCTGGCAGAGCAAGACCGGCAGCTACGGCGTCTGGCAGGGCAGCCAGACCATTGCCAGCCTGATGGCACGCTACCGGATCGACCGCCACCTCAGCGTCTCGCTCAACGTGGACAACCTGTTCGACCGCAGGTACTACAGCTGGCCCGGCAGCTACAGCAACTACGCCGCACCGCGCAGCGCCGTGCTTTCCATGAAATACGACTTCTGACACGCCGCGGGGGCCCGCGCCCGGGGCCGCATGGCATGAGCCCAAGCGTACCCGCCCCGGCGGAGGGTCCGGCCCCGGCCGCCATCGGCCGCAGGCGGATCCTGCTGTCGCAAGGCAGCAGGACCATCAAGAATCCAGGGGCGGCGTCCCTTGACTCGGCGCGGTGTATGAACCGCGCAGCGCCATGCCGGCGATTGACGCGCCCACACAAAGCCTCAACAATGCGAACAATTCTCAACCTCTGACGCCAGCCAAGCCCACCCCCACGGGCCAGCCAGCGTGCCCGCACGCCGGAGATGCCCGTGCCCCCCACCCTGCCCACCGACACCGTTTCCGGTCTGTACCGCGAACACGGCACCTGGCTGCAAGGCTGGCTGCGGCGCAAGCTGGGCTGCGTCTGGGAAGCCGCCGACCTGACCCAGGACACCTTCGTGCGCGTGCTCGCCTCGCCCGCCGCGGGCAGGCAGCTGGAGGAACTGCGCGAGCCGCGCCATTTCCTCGTCACCGTGGCGCGCCGCGTGGTGGTCGACCACCTGCGCCGCCGCGCGCTGGAAAAGGCCTGGCTGGAAGAGATGGCGCGATGGCCGGAACCTGTCGCCCATTCGCCGGAAACCCGCGCACTGATCCTGGAAACCCTGTTCGAGATCGACGCCATGCTCGACGGCCTCGGCGCCAGGCCGCGCCAGGCCTTCCTGCTGTCGCAGCTGGAAGGCCTGGGCTACGCGGAGATCGCCGGGCGGCTGGAAGTCAGCGTCAGCTCGGTCAAGAAGTACATGGCCCGCGCCACCGAGCACTGCCTGCTGCTGATGCTGGAAGCGCCGCGCTGACGATGAGCCGCGAAGCGATCAAGGCCGCCGCCGAATGGCACGCCCAACTGTGCGCCGACGACGCCGGCCCCGAGGACCGCGCCGCGCATGAGCGCTGGCTGCAGGCCCATGCCGACCACCGCTGGGCCTGGCAGCAGCTGCAGACCCTGCGCGGCAAGCTCGACGCCCTGCCCGGCCCCGCCGCCGCCAGCGCGCTGGCGCGCGCCAGCACCAGCCGCCACAGCCGCCGCAGCGCGCTCAAGGGCGTGGCGCTGCTGATCGCCGCCGGCGGCGCCGGCTGGCTCGGCGTGCGCGAGTACCCCGCACTCGCCGCCGGCCACCGCACGGCGCTCGGCGAACGCCGCAGCGTCACGCTGGCCGACGGTGGCACGTTGATCCTCAATACCGGCACCCGCGTGGACGTGCGCTACGACGCCCGGCAGCGCCTGATCCAGCTGCACGCAGGCGAAATCCTCGTGCAATCCGCGCCCGACGCCGCCAGGCGCCCCCTGCGCGTGCAGACCCGCGACGGCCTCGTCGAAGCCCTGGGCACCCGCTTCATCGTCCGCCAGTTGCCCGAATCCACCCGCGTCGGCGTCGAACAGCACGCCGTGCTCCTGCAGCCGACCGGCGCCCCGGCCATCCGCCAGCGGCTCGAAGCCGGAGAACAGGCCGAATTCACTGCCGCCGCCGTCCTGCCCCTGGCCGCGCCGGCCAGCGAACCGGGCGGCTGGGTCAACGGCATGCTGGTGGTCGCCGACATGCCGCTCGGCGAATTCGCCGCCGAGCTCGCCCGCTACCGCCCCGGCCACCTCGGCTGCGCACCGGAAGTCGCCCACCTGCGCCTGTCCGGCGCCTTCCCCATCGACGACACCGAACGCGCCCTGCATGCCGTCGCCCAGGCCCTGCCCGTGCGCATCCGGCACTTCACCCGCTACTGGACGCGGATCGAGGGGGTGTAAACCCTCCGGATGCGCCAGTGCAAGCGCAGACGCAGTGACGTACAATTTGCAGAACATGTACGTCAAGCGAGGTTCATGATGCAGACCAAACTCACCCTGCGGCTGGATGCGCACCTGATCGAGCAGGCCAAGGAACAGGCACGCCTCAGCGGCAAGTCGCTCTCGCAACTGGTTGCGGACTACTTCGTGCAGCTCGGCGAGGCGCCGCTCCAGCAACCGCTGCCGCCGGTCATCCGCGCACTCAAGGGCGCCCTGAAAGGCAGCGCCGGCCGGCAGGACATGCCCGATGAGCAGGACTACCGCCGCCATCTGGAAGACAAGCACCGATGAACGTCCTTTTCGACACCAACGTCGTACTCGACGTCCTGCTGGATCGGGAGCCTCACGTCCACGCCAGCGCTCAGGCGCTGGCACTGGTCGAGCGCGGCGAGATCGGCGGCAGCCTGTGCGCCACCACGGTCACCACGCTGTTCTACCTGTGTGACCGTACCCTGGACCGTCGCCAGGCGCACATCCACATCGCAACCCTGCTCAAGCTGTTCGACATTGCTCAGGTCAATCGCATGGTGCTGGCCAATGCGCTGGACACGGCCTTCGCCGACTTCGAAGATGCCGTCCTGCACGAAGCCGCCCGCCATGCGGAATGCCAATGCATCGTCACGCGCAACGTGCGCGACTTCGCAGCGGCAAGCATGCCGGTTTATACGCCGACCGAATTTCTGCTGGTCTGGCAAAAGGCACAAGGTCGGCATTAGGGCTTGCGGATGGCAAGTCCGGATCACGTGCCGAAAAAATTCCGCCGGGCATTGTCCTTTTTGAAATCTCGTTCGACCCCCAGAGGAAATCCCTCGCTTCGAACGACGAAAGGAATGCCCATGCGACACCCGAGCCGTCCGCCGTGCCACCACGGCCAGTCCCTCAACCCGATCCTCGCCGCCCTGCGCCATGCCTGCCTCGGCCTCGCCCTGACCGCAGCGGCCATCCTGCCGGTCCTCGCCCACGCGCAAAACCCTGCGCCGCACAGCGCACAGCGCGTCTACGACATCCCCGCCGGCCCGCTCGGCACCGCGCTGAGCCGCTTCGCCGGGGCCGCCGGCGTCGTGCTGTCCTTCGACGCAGCCCTCACCGCCGGCCGGGAAAGCGGCGGCCTGCAGGGCAATTACAGCGTAGACGAAGGCTTTGCCCGGCTGCTGGAGGGCAGCGGGCTGGAAGCCCGCGTACAGGGCGATGGCAATTACCTGCTGCGGCGGCGCCCGGCAGCGCGCGAAGCCACGCTGGCAGTGATGACCGTCACCGCCAACCAGCTCGGTGAAATCACCGAAGGCAGCGGCAGCTACACGCCCGGCGCCATCGCCACCGCCACCCGGCTGGTGCTGACGCCGCGCGAGACGCCGCAGTCGATCAGCGTCATCACCCGGCAGGAAATGGACGATTTCAACCTGACCTCGATCGACAAGGTCATGGAGCACACGCCGGGCATCGGCATCATCACCATGGACAGCGAGCGCACGATGTACTACGCACGCGGTTTCGCCATCAACAATTTCCAGTACGACGGCATTCCGATGGAACGCTTCTCCGGCTACTCTGCCGGCAACACGCTCAGCGACATGGCGATCTACGACCGCGTGGAAGTGCTCAAGGGCGCCACCGGATTGCTGACCGGCAACGGCGACCCCGGCGCGACGATCAACCTGATCCGCAAGAAGCCGACCCGCGAATTCCAGGGCCATGCAAGCCTGGGGGCAGGTTCATGGCAGAACTACCGGACCGAACTCGATTTCAGCGGCCCGCTGAACGAAAGCGGCAGCCTGCGTGGCCGGGCGGTGGCTGCATATCAGGACAAACACTCCTACCAGGACCATTACCAGCGCAAGACTTCGGTGTTCTACGGCATTCTGGAGGCCGACCTGACGCCCAATACCCTGCTCACCGTGGGGGCCGACTATCAGGACAACGATCCCAAAGGCAGCACCTGGGGCGGGATTCCGGTCTACGACAGCAACGGCAACTTCAACAAGACATCGCGCTCCTTCAATCCCGCGGCCCGCTGGAGCAGTTGGGAGCAATACACCCGCACGGCCTTCGCGACGCTGGAGCACTATTTCGACAACGAATGGGTCGCCAAGCTACAGCTGAACCACCAGATCAACGGCTACGACAACCGGATGGGCTCGATCGGCAGCGGTTTCCCCAATCCGGCCACCGGTGCCGGCACCAGCCTCTGGCTGGGCAGCTACGTCGGCAAGACCGTCAGCAACGCCGCCGATCTTTACGCCAGCGGGCCGTTCAGTCTGTTCGGGCGCAAACACGAACTGGTGGTCGGCGGCAGTATCTCCAGGCGTGAATGGACCAACGAAGGGCAATGGGCCGGCGCCACCGCCATCGCGGATTTCTACGAGTGGAACGGCAGCCATCCGGAACCGAACTGGTCACGCGCCAAAGGCAAGGACGAAACCACGCGGGAACAGGGCTTCTACCTTGCCGCCCGCCTCAATCTGCGCGACGACCTCAAGCTGCTGGTCGGCAGCCGCGTCGCCGATTACGAGAAGGAAGACCTGAAGAAATCCGGCGTCGTCGTCCCCTACCTGGGTGCGGTCTATGACCTGAACAGGCAACTCTCGCTGTACGGCAGCTACACCAGCATTTTCAAGCCTCAATCCGCGCAGAACGAACAAGGCCGCACGCTCGACCCGCTAGAGGGCAACAACGCCGAGGTCGGTTTGAAAGGCGCGTTCTTCGGCGGACGCCTGAATGCCAGCGTGGCCTATTTCCATCTGGAGCAGGACAACTACGCGGAACGCACCGGCAACCTGACGCCGAGCGGCACGACCGCCTATCGTGCGGTGAGCGGGGTCAAGACCAAAGGCTTCGAACTGGAAGTTTCCGGGCAGTTGACGCCGGACTGGCAATTGCATGCCGGACTCAACCAGCAGAAGCCGCGCCTCAACGGGGAGCGCGTTTCCACCTTGGCCCCCGAGAAACAGTTCAGCCTGTACACCAGCTACAAACTGGGCGGCAAGCTCAAGGGCCTGACGCTGGGTGGCGGCGCACGCTGGCAGGATGACACCTGGACCATGGTCAACCACCCCACGCAGGGCAAGGCCAAACATATTGTCGAAGGGTACTGGCTGGTCGATGCGACGGCCCGCTACCAGATCAACCAACACCTGTCGGCCACCCTCGCGATCAACAACCTGCTGGACAAGAAGTACTACACCATCTTCGACAGCAACTACAGCTGGGGCGAACCGCGCAGCGCCAACCTCAGCCTGCGTTACGACTTCTGACGGCACACCAGAATCGAAACGCAACGGCCCCGGACGGAAAACCCGCCGGGGCCGTTTGTTGTGCTGTTTCCCGCGGGCAAGCGCAGGGCGTCGTGATTTCTCTCGACCGGCGCTCAGCTTTCGCCGAACACCTCGTCCAGCGTACGCGCGTCGAGGATGTTGTCGGCCCATTGCTCCAGTTCAGCCGAGGTGGCTTTCTGCAGGCGTTCGGTGGTCACTGCATCGAGTGGGCCGAAACGGCGGATGAGCTGGCGGGTCAGTCATGACTGGCGCCTCGGATCGCGGAAACGCCATCGTCATCAACAAAAATTCCATTGTCAATTAACGGCGACTTCCGCGCCGTTTTTCTCCCTCCCCTTGTGGGAAAGGCTACACCCGGAGAAAGGCGGCGCTCACGCCGCCTTGCGCCTGAACCGGTAGCCCACCGCCAACGCCGCGAACCACAGTGGGCTGACCAGGAGCGCCTGGCGGGTATCGGCTTCCAGCGACAGCAGCACCAGCACAAAAGCGAAAAAGAGCAGGCAGACCACGCACATGAACACCCCGCCCGGCATCTTGTAGGTGGAAGCCTGGTGCAGCGCGGCGCGCTTGCGGCGATAGGCGATGTAGGAGAGCAGGATCAGCGACCAGACGAACATGAACAGGATCGCCGACACGGTGGTGACCAGCGTGAAGGCTTCCACCAGATCAGGAACCGCCCACATCAGTACCACGCCGCCGAGCAGGCACAGGCAGGAGAACAGCAGGCCATTGGCCGGCACGCTGGCGCGCGACAGGCGCCCGAAGGCCGGCGGCGCGTCGCCCTTGAGGGACAGGCCGTAGAGCATGCGGCTGGTGGAAAACACCCCGCTGTTGGCCGACGAGGCCGCCGAGGTCAGCACCACGAAGTTGATCACCCCGGCAGCCGCGGGCAGGCCGGCGAGCACGAAGAGCTCGACGAACGGACTCTTGCCCGGCACCACCTCGCGCCACGGCGTCACCGCCATGATGGCGATCAGCGCCAGCACGTAGAACACGATGATGCGCACCGGAATCGAGTTGATCGCGCGCGGCAGCGTGCGCATCGGGTCGCGCGCCTCGGCCGCCGTGGTACCCACCAGTTCGATGCCCACGAAGGCGAACACGGCAATCTGGAAACCGGCGAAGAAACCCATCATGCCGTGCGGGAACATGCCCCGGTCGTTCCACAGGTTGCTCAGGCTGGCGGTGTGTCCGGCCGGCGACACGAAACTGCCGAACACCATGACCATGCCGGTGAGCACCAGGGCGACGATGGCGACGATCTTGATCATCGCGAACCAGAACTCCACCTCGCCGAACAGCCGCACGGTGAGCAGGTTGAGCGACAGCAGCAGACCCACGCAGGCCAGCGCCGGAATCCACTGCGGCAGGTCCGGAAACCAGAACTGGGTGTAGGCGGCAATGGCGATGACGTCGGCGATGCCGGTCACCACCCAGCAGAACCAGTAGGTCCAGCCGGTGAAGAAGCCCGCCCAGGGGCCGAGCAGGTCGTCGGAGAAATCGATGAAGGACTTGTAGGACAGATTGGAGAGCAGCAGCTCGCCCAGCGCGCGCATCACGAAGAACAGCATCACCCCGATGATGGTGTACACGAACACGATGGAGGGGCCAGCCAGGCTGATGGTCTTGCCTGAACCCATGAACAGGCCGGTGCCGATGGCTCCGCCGATGGCGATGAGCTGGATGTGGCGGTTGCTGAGATTTCGGCGCAGGTGTTCGTGGTCGTGCTCACCGGAGTGGCCGACGCTGGAGGGTTGCTGAGTCATGAGTGGGATCGCTTTCGCAGGATTGGCGCGCGATGCGCGCCGAGGGCCGGGTCGCGCAGGGAATGAACGCGCACCAAAAGTGGGCGAGCATATACGATCCACCCCCCGGAAGGAAAACGGTCGTGCGCGCCGCGCAGCCCGTCAGCGGCTCCCGGCAAGCGTTTCGGCGCGCGGCAGGCACACCCGCGCGGTCAACCCGCCACCCGGCGTCTCGACGAAATCCAGGGTTCCGCCGTGGCGTTCGGCCACCCTACGCACGATGGACAGGCCCAGCCCGCTCCCCGCCGCCGGGCCCGTGCGCAGGAAGCGCTCGGCAAGGCGCGTACGCAGTTCCGCCGAAACGCCGGGGCCATGATCGGCCACCCGCAATTCGACGCCGCCATCGGCCTCCAGCAGCGCCACTTCCACGTTCTGTCCGCGCGCCGCGTGGCGCACGGCATTGCCGACCAGATTGTGCACCAGCATGTCCAGCGCGCCGGGCTCCAGGCATGCCTGCCAATCCATTCTTTCGTCGGCCTCCAGCGCCAGATCGACCTGCGCGTCGAGCACCAGCGGCATCAATTCCGCCAGCACCCGGCGCGTTTCGGCGAGCAGATCGACCGGCTGGCGGGCCGCCCCGCCGCCGGCCGTCTCCAGACGGGCCAGGGTCAGCAACTGGGTGGCCAGACGGGTGATCCGGTCGACGCCGCCGCGCAGTTCGCGTAGCGCCTCCTCGCGTGTCTCGGCATCGGGCGCATCGAGCGCGTTCTGCGCATGCACGCGCAGCACCGCCAGCGGGGTGCGCAATTCGTGCGCGGCATCGGCCAGGAAGCGCTGTTCGCTTTCCAGCAGCCGGGCGACCTCGCCGAGCAGGCGGTTCAGCGCCTGCTGCATCGGCGCCAGTTCCTCGGGCAGCGGGCTGAGTTCCAGCGGCTGCAGGCTGGCCGGTTCGCGCGCGCGGATCAGCCGCGCCATACGGTCGAGCGGACGCAGCCCCCAGCCGATGGCAGACCAGATCAGCACGGCGAGCAGCGGTCCGCCGATCAGATCGGGAATCAGGGTCTGCCAGACGATGGCATTGATCAGCTCATCACGTGCCTCTTCCGGTTCTCCTACCAGCACCCGTAGATCCCGGACGCTGTCATACAACACATACACACGCCAAATGTGCTCGCCGACGTGCGCATCGACGAAACCGCGCCCGATGGCGCTCAGCGCGCGCTCGGGGGCGCCGGCGCTGCGCATCAGCAAGGTGTCCCCGCGCCAGACCTGAAAGCTCAACATGCTCTCGTAGCGGTGTCCGTCATCCGCGTCGTACTGATCGAGCGCCTCGGCGAAGGCGGCATCCAGGCGGGCGCGGCGCGCCTCGTCGAAATCCGGATCGGCACGCACCAGGCCGTGCAGCAGGCGCGCGCCCTGCACCAGACGGGCGTCGAACAGTTCCTTCACCTCATGCGTCGCATCGCGCGCGCTGACCACGAAGATCAGCAGGTTGCTGAACACGAACAACGCCAGCACCAGCACCAGCGTGCGGCGGCGGATCGAGATCACTGCGCGCCCTCGCCCGGCCCGGCTTCCTTGTCGATGGCGTAGCCGATGCCGCGCAGCGTGCGGATCAGTCCGGGGAACAGCTTGCGCCGCAAATGGTGGATGTGCACTTCCACGGCATTGCTCTCCAGTTCCTCGCCCCAGCCGTACACCAGCCCTTCGAGCTGCTCGCGGGTCAGCACACGGCCGGGCTGGGCGAGCAGTTCGTGCAGCAGGGCGAACTCGCGGCGCGACAGGCTCACCGGCTGTCCGTGCAGATGCACGCTCTGCGCGGCCGGGTCGAGGCGCACGCCGCGGTGCTCGATGAGTGGACGCGGACGCCCGTCGCGCCGGCGCAGCAGCGCGCGCAGGCGGGCCTTCAGTTCATCGACGTCGAAGGGTTTGATCAGGTAATCGTCCGCGCCGGCATCCAGCCCGGCAATGCGGTCGGCGGTGGCGTCGCGCGCGGTGAGCGCGAGCACCGGCATGGTGGAACCGGCGGCACGCAGGCGGCGCAGGACTTCCAGGCCATCCAGGCGCGGCAGGCCGAGATCGAGCACGGCCACATCGTACGGTTCGCCCCGCAGCGCGCCGAGCGCCGCCAGCCCGTCGTCCAGCCAGTCCACCGCGTAGCCCTCGGGGCGCAGCGCAGCGCGCACCCCGGCGGCCAGCGCGGCATCGTCTTCCACCAGCAGCACTCTCATGCCTGCGCGCAATGCTCCGTTACGTTTGCCGATCCCCGGGCTTAAGCCCGCCTTAAGTTTGCCATGCTCCACTGCGCGCGTCTCGTCACCAGGCTCCTCCATGCCGCCCGCAGTCATCGTCGCCGCACCCGCCCAGTCCTCCGCCCGACAAGATCCGCCGCCCTCCCTGCTCCAGCGCTTCTGGGCAGCACTGCGCCCATTCGGACCCTATGCGCCGCTGGTGGCGATGATGGTCGCCGGTCTGCTGGTGCTGAGCGCCTCGCGCATCGGCCTGATGCTGTGGCAGTGGGAACGCGTGGCGGCCACCGGCATCGCCGGACGCATGCTGCTGCAGGGCGTGCGTGTCGACCTGATCCAGGTGGGCTTGCTGGTCGTTCCGCCGCTGCTGCTCGCCCCCGTGCTGGCCACCGCGCCGGGCTGGCGGCTGTGGCGCCGGCTGACCTGGGCGTGGGCCATCTTCGGCCTGACCCTGCTGGTGTTCCTGGAACTGGCCACCCCGGGCTTCATCGGCGAATACGACACGCGCCCGAACCGCCTGTTCGTCGAATACCTGAAGTACCCCAACGAAGTGCTTTCCATGCTGTGGCTGGGCTTCCGCGTCCATCTGCTCGCCGGCCTGGTGTTCACCGCCGTGGCCGCGTGGGCCTTCACCTCGCTGATGCGCCCGTGGCTGGGCGAAGCGCGGCGCGGGCGCCACTGGCAGCTGTGGCTGTCCTGGCCCTTCGTGTTCCTGCTGGCGGCCTTCGCCATCCGCTCGACCACCGACCACCGCCCGGCCAACCCGGCGCTGTTCGCGCTGACCACCGACACCATGGTGAACAGCCTGATCCTCAATTCCACCTGGTCGGTCACCCACGCCATCTACAACCTCAAGCACGAGTCCGGCTCCAGCGAGATCTACGGCAGGATGGGCGAGGACGAAATCCTCGACACCGTGTTCGCCGCGCGCGGCCTGCAGCGCCCGCCCGCCGGCAGCCCCCTGCCGACGCTGACCCTGCTGGAACCCACCCGCCCGCGCGAACGCCCGCTCAATCTGGTGATCGTGCTGGAGGAGAGCCTGGGCGCGACCTTCGTCGAATCCCTGGGCGGCCTGCCGGTGACCCCGGAACTGGAAAAGCTTAAGGAACAGGGCTGGTGGTTCGAACAGCTGTACGCCACCGGCACGCGCTCGGTACGCGGCATCGAGGCGGTCACCGCCGGCTTTCTGCCCACGCCGGCGCAAAGCGTGGTCAAGCTCTCCCTGTCACAGGAAAACTTCTTCTCGCTGGCCGAGCCGCTGCGCCGCCGGGGCTACCTCACCGAGTTCATCTACGGCGGCGAGTCGCACTTCGACAACATGCGCAGCTTCTTCAAGGGCAACGGCTTCACCCGCATCGTCGACCAGAACGACTACCCGGCACCCAGGTTCAAGGGCAGCTGGGGCGTCTCCGACGAGGATCTGTTCGACCGCGCGCACGCGGAAATCAGCCGCCACCATGCCGAAGGCAAGCCGTTCTTCACGCTGGTGTTCACCTCGTCGAATCACGCGCCATTCGAGTTCCCCGACGGGCGCATCGAGCTGTACGACAGCGACAAGGCGACCGAGAACAACGCGGTGAAGTACGCCGACCATGCCCTCGGCCGCTTCTTCGAGAAGGCACGGCAAAGCGACTACTGGCGCGACACGCTGTTTCTCGTGGTGGCCGACCACGACATCCGCGTGCGCGGCGACACCGCCGTGCCCATCGAGCGCTTCCACATCCCCGGGCTGATCCTCGGCGCCGATATCGAAGCGCGCCGCCTGCGCACCGTGGCCAGTCAGGTCGACCTGCCGGTCACCCTGCTGTCGCTGATGGGCATCCGCACCGAGCACCCGATGATCGGCCGCGACCTGTCCGCCGAAGCGGCGGACGTGCCGGGGCGCGCGATGATGCAGTACGAGCAGAACTACGCCTGGATGGAGGGCGACCGCGTGGTGGTGCTGCGCCCGGACCAGCCGCCGCTGTTCGGCCGCTACGAGCGCAGCGGCAAGCGCCTGGTGACCGGCGATGCACCGCCGCCCGACGGCGAAGCCTTCGCACGCCGTGCGCTGGCCCACTCGCTGCTGCCGGCCTGGCTGTACCGCGAACGCCTGTACCGCCTGCCGGACGAGGCGGAAGCTTCCGCCGCCGCGCGCTGAAAGCGGCAGCGCTCCGGGTGGGTGCGAGCCCTGTGCCCAGAGCGCGGAGGGCGCTCAGGGCTCCAGGCGCCAGACCCCATCCACCGCGCGCACCATCACCTGCGCGCGCTGATCAAGGCCGCTGTGGTCGTTCGCGCTCAGCGTGAATACGCCATGCGCGCCGGCCGCCTCGCGCACGTTCTCCAGGGCTTCGCGCAAGGCAGAGCGGAATTCCGCGCCACCCGGTTCGGCCTGGCGCAAGGCCGCCGGCAGCGCCGCACGCAGCAACACCCCGGCATCCCAGACGTGTGCCGCGTGCGGCGGCGCCACGGCCGCGCCCTGCGCGGCCTCCCAGGCCCGCCGCCAAACCAGCGCGCCGGCCCGCGCCGGATGCCCGGCGGGCAGTTGCTCCGCCACCAGCGCCGGCCCGGCGGGCGCCAGCGCCCCCGCGCACGGCGCCCCGCACGTCTGGGGAAAATCCGCCTGGGCCACGCCGGGGGTGAAATAGAGCGCCCCGCCATAGCCGCCCGCGCGCAGGGCACGGGCAGGCAGCATGGCGGGCGAACCGGCGCCGGCGATCAGCACCGCGTCCGGCCCGGCCGTGCGCAGACGGCCGGCCTGCCGGTCCACCTCATCCGCCAGGCGCGCATAGCGCTCGTCGGCCACCACCCGCAGGCCGCGTGCCTCGGCGATGGCGCCGAAACGCGCCCGCCAGCCCTCGCCGTAGGCATCGGCGAAACCGATGAAGCCCACCGTGCGCACGCCCGCGTCAAGCATGTGGGCAACCAGCGCGGTGGCCATCTGCGCATCGTCCTGCACGGTGCGGAACACCCAGCGGCGGGTGCCATCCGGCGCCTCGGCGGCGGCCGGGGCGATCAGCGGCGTGGCACGCGCGGCGGCCTCGACGCTCATCGCCCGCGAGGCCGGCACGGTGGTCGAACCGATCACCACGTCGGCACGCTCGGCGCCCGCCAGACGGGCGAAGTTGGCCGTGGCGAGCAAGGGGTCCGCCGCATCGTCCAGCACCACGTAGCGCACCGCGCGACCGTCGATGGATCCGGGCAGCAGATCGATCACGGCACGCTGCGCCTGCCCCAGCGCCGCCGCCGGGCCGCTCGTCGACAGGCTGACGCCCACGGTGACCGGCGCTTCGGCGTGTACGCAGACGGCATGGAGCAGGACAATGCCGGCCAGCGCGGCGGTGACGGACTTCATGGCGGGGATTCTCCTCGGGTGGACGCAGGGGACGGACGGCGGGCCATTATCGGCATTGCCGGGCGCCGTGGGAATGCCGCGCGCCGGCGTCGCGGCCAACCCATGCCTTGACGCGACGCCGGGTTCTTCTAGACTGCCGGCTCCGGCCGCGGTACCGATGCCGACCGTCTCTCTCCAGGCCCCCTCATGAGCGCAGAAACCGCCACCCCGCCCGTCTCCGCCTCGCGCATCCGCGTGGAAAACGCCTTGCGCGCGCTGGGCATGCCCACCGACATCGTCGAATTCGCCATGCCCACGCGCAGCAGCGCGGAAGCCGCCGCGGCCATCGGCTGCGGGATCGAGCAGATCGCCAAGTCGGTGGTGTTTCGCGGCAAGGCCAGCGACGCCTGCATCGTGGTGATCGCCAGCGGCGCGGACCGCATCGACGAGAAGAGGCTGGCAGCCGAGCTGGGCGAGAAGGTCGGCCGTGCCGACGCGGATTTCGTCCGCCAGCGCACCGGCTTCGCCATCGGCGGCGTGGCCCCGGTCGGCCACGCGGGCGAAGTGACCGTACTGGTCGACCGCGCGCTGTGGGCGCTGGAGCCGATCTGGGCGGCGGCCGGCACGCCCAACGCGGTGTTCCGCCTGTCCGCCGACGACCTGCACCGCATTCCGGGCATCCGCGTGGTCGACGTGCGCCAGGCCGATTGAGATGAACGCCCCGCCGGCCTTCGGCAACCTGCTCGCCGCCCTGCCGCCGCCCGGCGACGAGGAAGCCTTCGAAACCCTGCTGGAAACCCCGCACTGCCGCATCGAGCGCATCGTTTCCCACTGCCACGCCAGCCCGCCGGGGTTCTGGTACGAACAGGCCGACGACGAATGGGTGATGCTGGCGCAGGGCAGCGCCCGGCTGGCCTTCGACGATGGCCGCGCGCTCGATCTTGCCCCCGGAGACTGGGTGCGCATCCCCGCCCGCCTGCGCCACCGCGTCGAGGCCACCGGCCCGGCCACGGTGTGGCTGGCGGTGCACTGCCATGCCCCATCCTGACGGCGTGCTGCTGCGCGCATGGGGAATGGAAGTCCGCGCGGCTTGCGTGGAGCCGGTGCTCCCCGATGGATGCCGCGACCTGATTCTGCGGGTGGATGCCGACGGCCGCCCGCATTGGTTCGTTTCCCCGCTCGCCGACGGCGTCATGCGGGTGTCCTGTGTGCGCGGCGAACGTTACGCCGGCTTCCGTCTTCATCCGGCCACACGCATCGACGAGCGGGCACTGCTGGATGCCGCGCGGCGCGCGGACGACGATGATCCGGCCACGGCGCTGCGCCTACTCGGCGAACATGCCCGCATCGACACGCGCGTCGCCGAGGCACTCGCCGCGCTCGCCGAGGCACGCGGCGTGGCCGCGGCCTGCGCCCGTCTGGGCGTTTCCGAGCGCACGCTGGAACGCCTGCTGCGCGGCCGCGCCGACGCGCGTACGCCGCGCTTCTGGCATGCCCTGGCCCGCGCCCGCCGCGCCGCCCGAGCGCTGGACACCACGGTGCCGCTGGCCGCGCTGGCGGCCGACCACGGCTATGCGGACCAGGCGCACCTGAGCCGCGAACTGCGCCGCTGGTTCGGCCGCCCGCCCGGGCGCCTGCGCGCCGATCCGGCGTTCGCCGCGCAGATCGCCGAGCCGGGTTACGCCTGAATCACCGGCGTGCATAACTCCACCAGATAACCCTGCGGGTCGGCCACATAGGCCACCGTCTGCCCCCAGGGCATCTCGCGGGCCTCCTGCTCCAGCGTCGCGCCGGCCGCCAGCGCACGCGCCAGGGCGCCATGCACGTCCGCCGTGGCAAAGGCGATCTCGAAGCCGGGGGCGTGCGGGTCGGGTGCGGCCGGGTGCTTGCCCAGTTCGCGCATCAGGCGGCGCGACGAAAAAGCCAGTGCCGTGGCGCCGCTGTCCAGCTCGCCGTAGTCGCCGCTCTCATGCAGGAAACGCCGGCGCAGGCCGAAGGCCTTCTCGTAGAACGCCAGTGCCTGGGCGACGTCGTCCACATACAGGATGGTATAAGCGAATTCCATGTTCGCCCTCCGGGCGTGTCGATCGTAGACTGCCATGCTCGCACGGCGCCCGGCGCGCGGTCTTGAACGAAGCCGACATGCGCCCGGCGCGTGCCCGCGCCCGAAGGCCACGCGCCCTCCCCTTGACCGGCATCAAGCCATTTCCGGCGCCGGGCGCTAGGCTGACGGAGTCCGCCGCCTTTCACCGTCTCCCGCGCCATGGCGAAGAAGTTCCCCCTCCGTCCGCGCCACCCCGAACGCATCTGCTGGGGTTGCGACAAGTATTGCCCGACCACCGACCTGGGTTGCGGCAACGGCTCGGAGCGCACCCCCCACCCCATCGAGATGCTCGGCGAGGACTGGTACGAATACGGCGACTGGGGGCTGGACGTGGCGGAAGAGGAAACCCCCGTTCCGCCCGCAACGCGCTGAGCGCCCGCGGGCGGAACGGCGTGGGGCACGACGCTCAGGCCAGCGCCGGATAGTCGGTGTAGCCGCGCTCGCCGCCACCATAGAAGGTGGTGTTGTCCCACGCATTGAGCGGCGCGTTCTCGCGCAGGCGGCGCACCAGATCCGGGTTGGAGATGAAGTCCTTGCCGAAGGCGACGATGTCCGCGCGTCCCTCGGCCACCGCGGCCAGCGCCAGTTCGCGGTCGTAGCCGTTGTTCACCATCCACGCGGCGCGGCCGCCGGCCGCAGTGTAGGCGGCGCGCAGCGCGGCGTAGTCGAACGGCCGCTCGCCCTGCTGGAAGTCGCGCGCGCCGCCGGTGGCGCCCTCGATGACGTGCACGTAGGCCAGCGGCCAGCGCGCCAGTTGCTCCACCACGTAGGTGAACAGCGGCTGCGGATCGGCATCGGCGGCGTCGTTGGCCGGCGTCACCGGCGAGATGCGGATGCCCACGCGCCCGGCGCCGATCTCGGCGGTCACCGCTTCCAGCACCTCCACCAGCAGGCGCGCACGGTTCTCGATGGAGCCGCCGTAGGCGTCGGTGCGCCGGTTGCTGCCGGAACGCAGGAACTGGTCGATCAGATAGCCGTTGGCGGCGTGCACCTCAATGCCGTCGAAGCCGGCCTCGCGCGCGGCGCGCGCGGCGCGCCGGTAGTCCTCGACGATGCCGGGAATCTCGCCGATCTCCAGCGCACGCGGCGTGGAGGTCGGCACGAAGGCGCCGCTGCCGTCCGGGTTCACCAGATAGGTCTTGGTGTTGGCGGTGATCGCCGACGGCGCCACCGGCGCACCGCCGCCCGGCTGCAGCGAAGTATGCGAAACCCGGCCGACGTGCCAGAGCTGGGTGACGATGCTGCCGCCGGCCGCATGCACGGCCTCGGTCACGCGCTTCCAGCCGGCGATCTGCTCGGGCGCGTAGAGGCCCGGCACGTCCGCATAGCCCTGACCCTGCTGGCTGATCGCCGTGGCCTCGGTGATCAGCAGGCCGGCGCTGGCACGCTGGGCGTAGTAGGTGGCGGTGATCGGCGCCGGCACGGCATCGGGCGCGCGGTTGCGGGTCAGCGGCGCCATGGCGATGCGGTTGGCCAGGCGCAGCTCGCCGGCGGTGAGCGGATCGAACAGGGAAGTCATGGGCAATGCTCCTGAGGGTGCGCGGTGGCCCGCGCGGGGTTCATAGCTCGCGGCCGATGCGTTCGAGGAATGCGGCGATGGCCTGCTCGTCGCGCTTGTAGAACACCCACTGGCCGATGCGCCGGGTGGTCACCAGCCCGGCGCGCTGCAACACCGCCAAGTGGGTCGACACGGTGGATTGCGACAGCCCGCAGCGCTCGAACTTGCCGGCGCACACCCCCACGTCGAAGGAGTGGGTCTGGTCGGCGAAGTGCTTTTCCGGCTCCTTCAGCCACTGCAGGATTTCGCGCCGCACCGGGTGGGCAAGCGCCTTGATGATTTCGTCGAGGTCCATGGGCATCGCCGCGTATCCGGGTCGTCGTCCGACGCGCGAACAACATCGAACGAAAACGATTTATACATCGATTTTCTTCGAATCATATATCTATTTTTTTCGATTCATTCATATAAAAATGCAATCGCCGTGCAGCCCCATGCCCGCCCCATTGCCGTGCCCCGCCATCCGATCCAGGTTGCGGCCGGGCAGATCGGCCGCTACGCTGCGAACAGGTCTCGACAACGACATAACGATGTTTGCAGACAAGCACCCGGGCAGGAAGCTCCCGTTCACCACCGAGACGCGGCCGGCAGGCCGTATCCGGCGGGCTTTTCCCCTGAACACGGACGGCTGGCGATGAACGCCGCCGGCCGCCTGTTCATCGATGCCCACTGGGACGGCCGCGGCGTGCCCCGCGCGGGTGCCCGCATCGAAAGCCCGCAGATCGCCCGCGAATTGATCGGCCTGCCCGCCGGCGAAGCCCTGGAACGCCTGCCCGCGCTGTGCGCCCCGGATGCGCAGGCCCAGCAGTTGTGCGCACAGGCGGCTATCGCGGCAGCACGCGGAGAGCCCGCCGCCGAAGAAGACGCCCGGATCGCCGTCGAACGCGCGATCTCCGCCGAAGCCGCGCAGCAACTCCTGTCCCGCCTGCTGCTCGACTGGCCGGCCCTGTTCGACCACGAACCGCGCCGCGCGCGCTTCACCGACCTGCACCGCCGCCTCGCCCGCCTGGCCGTCGTCGGCGATGCCGCCAATGCGCGCGACCTGGGCGGCCAGTTGCTCGATCTGGTGGCCGCCGAACTGCTTTCCGGCTTCTTCACCATGGCGCGCGAACCCTCCAGCCTGGGAGAATTCGCCCGCCGCGCGCGGCGCGGCGGCAGCATCGGCGCGGCGCTCTCCGATCTGCTGGAAATGGGCACCCACGCCCCACCGCAGGGCATGGCCGCGTTGCTGCCCTGCATGGACGCCGCCATCTGGGCCGCCGAACTGGGCGGCGTGCCGGACATGGCGTTCTGCGATGCGCCCACCTGGGCCGGCGCCCCGGCGGAAACCGGCGCACTGGCACGCCAGCGCGATTCCGCGCTGGTACGCCTGCTGGTCGACCACGGCCACCCCGTCGCCGCACGCCTGTTCGCCCAGGTGGTCGACCTGTCCGACTGGGCCAGCCGCCTGCGCCACCCGCTGGCCGACGACCTGCCCGCCGTGGTGGATGCCGCTCCGCTCGGTCCGCACACCGGACTGGCACGCTGCGAAAGCGCGCGCGGCGTGCTGCTGCATGCCGTCCGCCTGGACGGCGACACACTGGCCGACTACGCCATCATCACGCCCGACGCGTGGAACTTCCACCCCGCCGGCGCCCTGGCCCTGGAAGGCAGCGGCTGGCGCGAGCCCGATCCGGAAAGCGCGCGCCGCCATCTCACCGCGCTGGTGCTCGGCCTGAATCCCGGCCTGCCTTTCGACATCCGCTTCACCGACGGCGACGACGCATAAGAGCCTGTCTACGACCTTTTCATGGGTCCCGTTGCCCCGCCAGGCCGGTCGATGCAAGGCGCAAAACGCAGTCGGGCTGGTGGCCCGGCGAGTATTTGCAACGCGGCAGCGGCCGGCCTGGCGGGGCAACCCGCAGGGCAGCCGCCCAAAGCGCTCCGCTCCGCGTTGCGCGCCTTGCCAAGACGCCCGGTATTGCCTGCGCCGCGCGCCTTGAGCGGAACGCTTTGGGCGGCTGCGGGACCCATGAAAAGATCGTAGACAGGCTCTGGGAGCCTGCCCCACGGCTGGCACGCAACTTGTTAGGGAAAGCGCATTCCATTCGAGCATTCCTGGAGCAAGCATGTATTCGACCCGCGTCCTGATCCCCCTCGGTCTCGCCCTCGCCAGCGGCTCCGCGCTGGCCCATCCCGGCCACGAAACCGCCAGCTTCTTCTCTGGTTTCTCGCATCCGCTGGGCGGCCCGGACCACCTGCTGGCCATGCTCGCCGTGGGCCTGTACGCCGCCCGCCAGGCCGGCCGCCAGCGCTGGGCGCTGCCGGCGGCCTTCGTGCTGGCCATGCTGGCCGGCGCCGGGCTGGGCGCGCTGGGTCTGGCGCTGCCGGCGGTGGAAACCGGCATCGCCGCATCGGTGCTGGTGCTGGGCCTGCTGATCGCCTTCGCCGCGCGCCTGCCGATGGCTGCCGCGGTGGTCCTGGTGGCCGCCTTCGCGCTGTTCCACGGCCATGCCCACCACGCCGAAATGGGCGACGGCACGCTGGCCGCCTACGCAGTCGGCTTCGCGCTGGCCACCGCCCTGCTGCACGGCGCCGGCTACCTGATCGGCCGCTGGCTGCCCGCCACGCCGTGGGCGCAGCGCACACAACGTGCGGCCGGCGCGCTCATTGCTGGCGCGGGTGCGGTATTCCTCGGCGCCTGAACAGGTCTCTCCCGCCAAAACGAAGAGGTGGCCTCGGCCACCTCTTCGCATTCAGAGATCGCGCACCACTTCAGGGCGCGAGCCGTCGGTAGGCACCGCCATGGAACAGCAGCGGTGGACGATCCTCGCGGTCGAAATTCACCACCTCGCTGACGAACAGCACGTGGTCCCCACCCGGGTAGCGCTGGGTGTTGCGGCATTCGAAACGCGCACAGCAACCGCGCAGCAGCGGTGCGCCGCCCAGGCCCTCGTCGAACTCCAGCCCGGCGAAGCGGTCTTCTACCCGGCTGGCGAACAGCTGGGAGACGTCCTGCTGATCCTCCGCCAGCACGTTGATGGCGTAGTATTCGCAGGCTTCGAAAACCGGCAGGCTGGGCAGATGCGCCGACAGGCTCCACAGCACCAGCGGCGGATCGAGCGAAACGGAATTGAAGGAATTCACCGTAAGCCCCACCGGCGCACCATTGGCCGCGCGCGTGGTGACCACCGTGATGCCGGTGGCGAACATGCCCAGGGCATTGCGAAAATTGCGGGTGAAATCTTCGTGTGTGTTGGAATAGTTGTTGGCAGACATGGATTTATGCGTAGGCGGCACCGGGCGAGAGGACCGGGCCGGGGTGATCGGTCGGCGGATTATGGCGCCGAAGCCCCACGGCGTCGACCCCCTGCTGCGCCGCAATAACAGGAAAAATTCCCTTTGAAGCAAGACTTTGCGGCCCGCCTGATGACCTGGCAGGCCGAACACGGACGGCATGATCTGCCCTGGCAGCAGACCCGCGACCCTTACCGGGTGTGGCTCTCCGAGATCATGCTGCAGCAGACCCGCGTGGAGACGGTGATCCCGTACTACCAGCGCTTCCTCGAACGCTTCCCGCGCATCGCGGATCTCGCCGCCGCGCCGCAGGAAGCCGTGCTGGGGCTGTGGAGCGGCCTGGGCTACTACGCCCGCGCACGCAACCTGCACGCCGCCGCGCAGGCCGTGGTGGCCGAACATGGCGGGCAATTCCCGCGCAGTGCCGCGGAAATCGCCGGACTGCCGGGCATCGGCCGCTCCACGGCGGCGGCCATCGCCGCGTTCTGCTTCGACGAGCGCGTGCCCATCCTCGACGGCAACGTCAAGCGCGTGCTGTGCCGCGCCTTCGGCATCGAAGGCTTTCCAGGCGAACGCGCGGTGGAGCAGCGCCTGTGGGCGCTGGCCGGGGAGTTGCTGCCGCCCGCCGGGGTCGGGCGCTACATCCAGGCGCAGATGGACCTCGGCGCCACGCTGTGCACGCGATCCAACCCGGCCTGTACGCGCTGCCCGCTGGCCGATGGCTGCGTCGCGCTGCGCGACGGACGCACCGCCGAGCTGCCCACCGCGCGTCCGCGCAAGACGCCGCCGCGCCGCGCGAGCAGCATGGTGGTGATACGCGCCGACGGCGCGGTACTGCTCGAACGCCGCCCACCTGCGGGCATCTGGGGCGGATTGCTGGCCCTCCCGGAAAGCGGTGCGCGGGATGTGGCCGACTGGGTGGGCGCCTATCTCGGCATCAAGCCCGGCGCGCCCGTGGCACTGCCCGCGCTGACACACGCCTTCACCCACTTCGTGCTGGACATCCAGCCCTGGCTGGTGGAACTGGATGCCCCGCCCACTGCCGTCCACGACGGCACGTGGTACTGGCAGAACCTCGATCAGCTTGCCGAGGCGCCGCTGCCCACGCCGGTGCGCGCCATCCTGAACGCACTGCCGCCGCCCGCAGGGCGGGTCTGAACTCAGTCCGGCAACGGCTCCGTATCAACGTACTCTTCCACCGACACCGCGCGCAGGCGGTAGCCCGCGTTGCCCAGTTCGGAATCGACGCGCTCCACGCTCAGCTCGCCATTCACCCACACCGGCACCATGTTCCATTCGCCGGGGATCGCCTTGGCCGGCTGCACGTGGATGAGCTGGTTGGCCGGCGGCGGCGGCACGTGGATGCAGGCGCCGAAGTACGGTACCAGCAGGAATTCGCGGATGGTCTTGCCGTCGCCCTCCAGCGGCACCACGAAGCCGGGGATGCGCACCCGCCGGCCGTCCATGGCCTGCACCACCGGGGCGCGGTCCCACTCCTCGCGCAGGCGGCGCAGCAGATCGATGGCGCGCGGGTCGGCGTCGCTCAGGGAGTCCAGGTCCACCTCCTCGAACAGGGCCTGCGGATTCCAGTCCGCCGGCAGCAGGTCGTCCCATTCGATTTCGGGGTAGGCGGATTTGGCCGCCGCGCCGCGCGGCGCCAGGCGGTCGCCAACCTGGTAGTCCTGTGCGACGGGTACCGGCTTGGCGGCCTGAGCCTGCGCTTCGGTGGCCGTCCACGGCAGCCAGGGCAAGGCGGCGAGGGCGCCGGCCGCCGCCACGGCGGCCAGGGTGATACGCGGGTTCATGCTCATCAGATCCTGATCGTCATGCCGTCGGCGAGCGAATGGCGGTAGGCCCGCCAGGCCGGCACCAGACTGGCCAGCAATGCGGCGCCGAGCACCGCGCCGAGCAGGCGCCATTCGGCCAGCGACGGCCAGTCCGCGGAAAGCGGCAGACCGTGCGCCGATTCCAGCCACGGCCCAACGGCGGCCACCGTGGCGGAAAGCAGAAGGATACCGAGAATGCAGCCGGCCAGGCTGAGCAGCAGGCTTTCCAGCGCCAGCAGGCGGAATACCTGGCCGGGGCTGGCGCCCAACGAACGCAGGATGGCCAGTTCGCGGCGGCGCTCGCCCAGGCTGGCGATCACCACCGCCACCAGCCCGGCCAGCCCCACCGCGACCACCAGGGCGGACACCGCAAGCAACGCGCGCTCGGCCACCGCCACCACGTTCCACAGTTCCTGCAGCGTGGCGCCGGGCAGCACGGCGGTGAGCGGTTCCTCGCTCCAGTTGTTGATCTGGCGCTGCACGCGGAACACCGCCACGCGCGACTTCAGGCCGACCAGCGCAGCGGTGGCGCTCTTCGGGCTGAGATCGAACTTGCGCACGTGCTCGGCAGCGATGTTCACCCCGGGCAGGCGGGCGCCGCCCACCCAATCCACATGGATGGCCTCGATGCCTTCCAGGCTGACCAGCACCGAGCGGTCCACCGGCGTGCCGCTGCGCTCCAGCACGCCGACGATGGTGAACGGCTTGTCGTCGTGTTCGGCGAAGCCGGTGCCGCCCGCGCCGTGGCTGACCACGATGCGCTGGCCCACGCGGTAGCCGAAGCGCGCCGCCACCTCGGCGCCGACCACGGCTTCGAACAGCCCGCCGAAGGGCTGCCCGTCCGCGAAACGCAATGCCTGCCCGCGCCCGTGGCGGTAATGCTCGAAGAAGCCGGCGGTGGTGCCCACCACGCGGAAGCCGCGATGCGAATCGCCCAGCGACAGCGGCACCAGCCAGTCCACGTCGGGCAGCGCGGCAATGCGCTCGATGCTCGGCCACGACACGTTGTTGGTGGCGTTGCCGATATGGAACACCGAATACAGCAGCAACTGCACCGAGCCGCCGCGTGCGCCGACCACCAGATCGGTGCCGGAGATGGTCGAGGCGAAGCCCGCGCGCGCATCGTGGCGCAGGCGCTCGACGCCGAGCAGCAGGGCCACCGCGAGGGCCACCGAAATCACCGTGAGCAACGCGGTGAGGCGGCGGTTGAGCAGGCTGCGCCAGGTCAGTTGCCAGATCGGCGATTTCATGCGGCCTCTCCCGCCACGCGGTTCAGTTCGCCGAGCGCCACCACACGGTCGAAGTGTTCGGCAAGGCGCCCGTCATGGCTGACGAACAGCAGCGCAGCGCCGGCCTGCGCGCATTCGGCCAGCAGCAAATCGAGAAAGCCGCGCTGGCGGTCGGCATCGAGCGCCGAAGTGGGTTCGTCGGCGATCACCAGCGGCGGACGGCCGATCAGCGCGCGCGCGGCGGCCACGCGCTGTTGCTGGCCCACCGACAGTTCGGCGGCCGGGTGGTCGAGCAGCGCAGCCTGCAGATCCAGGCGCGCCGCCAGACGGGCAGCCTCGGCGGCCGGATCGCCGCCCGCTGCGGCAATCCGCGCGCGCCGCGCCCTGGAAAAGCGGCAGGGCAGCAGAATGTTGTCGCGCGCGGACAGGTAGGGAATCAGGTTGAACAGCTGGAACACGAAACCGATGTGATCCGCGCGGAAGCGGTCGCGCGCGCCGGCGTGCAGCGCGCCGAGTTCCTGCCCATGCACGGCGACGTGGCCCGCGTCCGGGTCCAGCACGCCGCCGATCAGCGACAGCAGCGTGGTCTTGCCGCTGCCGCTGGGGCCGTGCAGGAAGACGCGCTCGCCGGCGGCCAGTTCGAAGGCGTCGATCTCCAGGCAGGGGCGTGGCGTGCCCGGCCAGGCGAAGCGCAGCCCGCGCAAGGCGACCGCCGGCGCGGCAGTGCTCACAGCGGCAGCCGGTTGCGCGTCTTGTCCAGCGTGGCCGCGTTTTGCCCGTTCGGCGTGGCGGTCTCGGCACGCACCCGCGTCATGCGCGGGAAGACCTCGCCGAGGCGCACCTGCACTTCATTCAGCGCCTGCGGAACGGCGCAGCTCAATTCGTAGTGCGCATGCAGGTCGCCATGGCCGGCATCGTGTTCGTGCCCGTCATCATGCTTGTGATCGTGCGCATGCGCCTGTTCGTGCTTGTGGTCATGGTCGTGCTCCGCCTCATGCCAGGGCGACTCCAGCTCGATGTCCTTCACCTCGCAACGCGCCGCCGCGGGCAGCACGAACAGCGCGGAGAAGTCGCGCAGCCGTGCCTCGGCCTCGGCCACCGCCTTGCGCTGCGCATCGGTGCGCGGGGCATGCTCGAAGCCCACCAGATTGTCGAGCGGCGTACTCAGTTCGATCGACAGTTCGCCGCCCTCGACCGCCACGCGCAGATCGGCCACGCCGTGTTCGTGCGCGCCATGCGCCTGTGCCAGGGAGGCAAAACCCAAGAGAAAAGATGCCGCGATCACGCCTTTCATCGGTTGCATGCTCCATGTTCGAGAAAACGCCCTCCCACCGGGCGGCGGGGGTATCCTGAATGCTTCGGATCACGCAAATGCTACAATGTTGCACAAATGATCGCAAACCCCGACACTGCCCATTCCCACCCCGCCGCGCCGGACGCCCCTTCCGCCCGTGAGCTGATCACCGCGCGCGGCGGACGCGTCACCCGCACCCGCGTGGCGGTGCTCGACGTGCTGCGCAGCGCGCCGCGACCGCTCAACCACGACCAGATCGCCGCCGAGCTGGAAGCCGCCGGCGAGCAGCACGACCGCGTCACCCTGTACCGCGCCCTCGACTGGCTGGTGGAACAGGGCATCGCCACCCGCGTGGCGGGCAGCGACCGCGCGTGGAAGTTCGAACTGGTGCGCGACACGGGCCACCGCCACGCGCATTTCCACTGCCAGCGCTGCGGCCGCGTGCTGTGCCTGGACGAAGTGGAACCGGCACTGGCCGGCGCGCTGCCGGCGGGCTTCCGCCTGGAACAGGCCGAGCTGGTGCTGCACGGCGCCTGTGCGGACTGTACCGCCCCGCCGCCCACGCCATGAACGGCGCTTGCCTTTAACGCAACTGCGTTGCATCATCCCACCCCCGCCCGACGCACCGCCGTCCATGAACCACGCCCACCACGACCATTCCCACGCCCCCCGGCGCCGCCGCGACCCCGCCGGTCTGCTGTCGGCCGGCCTGGGCACGCGCCTGGGGATGGCGCTCGGGGCGTTGGCGGTGCTGTGGCTGGCGGTGCTCTGGGCGCTCGGTTGAAAACGCCCGGATGATCCGCTGCGACGACCTCACGCTGGGTTACGACCGCCACCCGGCGGTCCATCACCTCAGCACCGTAATCCCCGCCGGCACGCTGCTCGCCGTGGTCGGCCCCAACGGCGCGGGCAAATCCACCCTGCTCAAGGGCATCGCCGGCGAACTGCGCCCGCTCGGCGGGCGCATTGCCCTCGACCCCGGCGGGCGTGCCACGCTGGCTTACCTGCCGCAGCGCGGCGACCTGGACCTGAGTTTTCCGGTGTCGGTGTTCGAGATGGTGGCGATGGGCCTGTGGCGCGAGATCGGCGCCTTCGGCCGTCTCACGGCCGCGCACCACGAACGCGTGCGCGCGGCGCTGGCGGCCGTGGGCCTCTCCGGTTTCGAAGCACGGCCGCTGGGCTCGCTGTCCGGCGGACAACTGCAGCGTGCACGCTTCGCCCGGCTGATCCTGCAGGACGCCGCGCTGATCCTGCTCGACGAACCCTTTGCCGCGCTCGACGCACGCACCGTGGCCGATCTCACCCGGATCCTGCTGGACTGGCAGCGCGAAGGCCGCACCATCCTCGCCGTGGTGCACGACCTCGACCTGGTACGCCGCCATTTCCCCGCCTGCCTGCTGCTGGCGCGCGAGCCGGTGGCCTTCGGCCCCACCGCCCAGGTGCTCACCGAGCCGCTGCTGGAACGCGCGCGCGCGCTGTCCGAAGCCTTCGACGACAGCGCGGCAGT
The DNA here is from genome assembly GCF_004801295.1 of Pseudothauera nasutitermitis. Classification (GTDB taxonomy): domain Bacteria; phylum Pseudomonadota; class Gammaproteobacteria; order Burkholderiales; family Rhodocyclaceae; genus Pseudothauera; species Pseudothauera nasutitermitis. Next base: position 298,390 of record NZ_SSOC01000006.1, on the reverse strand, counting down.
GTGCCACCGCGCGGAAGACGCCCACGCATGATCGACTTCTTCATCCAGCCCTTCATCGAATTCGAGTTCATGCGCCGCGCGCTGGCCGGCTGCCTGGCGCTCTCCCTGGGCGCCACGCCGGTGGGCGTGTTCCTGCTGCTGCGCCGCATGAGCCTGATGGGCGACGCCATGAGCCACGCCATCCTGCCCGGCGCCGCGCTCGGCTACCTGGCCTTCGGCCTGTCCCTGGGCGCGATGACCGTGGGCGGCATCGCCGCCGGCCTGCTGGTGGTGCTGGCCGCCGGCGTGGTCAGCCGCAGCTCGGTGCTCAAGGAAGACGCCACGCTGGCCACCTTCTACCTGCTCTCGCTGGCCGCTGGAGTGATGATCGTCTCCCTGCGCGGCAACAACCTCGACCTGCTGCACGTGCTGTTCGGCTCGGTGCTGGCGCTCGACGACGGCTCGCTGCTGCTCATCGCCGCCATCGCCAGCCTCACCGTGCTGGCGCTCGCCGCGCTGCTGCGCCCGCTGGCGCTGGAATGCTTCGACCCGGCCTTCCTGCGCGGGGTCAGCCGGCTGTCGCCGCTGGCGCACTACGGCTTTCTGGCGCTGGTGGTGTTCAACCTGGTGGCCGGCTTCCACGCCCTGGGCACGCTGATGGCGGTGGGCATCATGATCCTGCCGGCCGCCGCTGCGCGGGTCTGGGCGCGCGCGCTGGGGCCGCTGCTGGCCATCGCTGTGGGCATCGCCTTCGGCAGCGCACTGGCCGGCCTGCTGCTGTCCTTCCACGCCGACGTGCCGGCCGGCCCGGCCATCGTGCTGATGTGCGGGCTGGCCTACCTCGGCTCGCTGCTGCTCGCCCCGGACGGCCTGCTCGCCGGCCGCCTGCCGATCCGCAAACACCTCGAATCCTGATTGCCGTCACGCTCCCCATGCGCCCCCTGCTCCGTCTGCTCGCCCTCTCCGCCCTGCTGCTGGCCGCCGCCCTGCAACCCGCGCGCGCCGAGCGCGTGGAGGTAGTGGCGAGCTTCTCCATCCTCGCCGATCTGGTCGCCCAGGTCGGCGGCGAACGCGTCAGCGTGCGCGCGCTGGTCGGCCCCGACCAGGATGCCCACGGCTTCCAGCCACGCCCCTCGGACGCCCGCCTGGTGGGCGCCGCCACGCTGGTGGTAGCCAATGGGCTGGGCTTCGACAACTGGGTGGAGCGCCTGGCGCGCTCCGCCGGCAGCCGCGCGCCGCTGGTGCTTGCCGCGCAGGGCATCGAAGCGCTGCATGCGGAAGAAGCGCACGATCATGGACATGGGCACGGCCACCACGACCACGGCGACCTCGACCCCCACGCCTGGCAGGACGTGCGCAACGTGGTGATCTACGTGCGCAACATCACCGACGCGCTGGCCGCTGCCGACCCCGCCGGCACGCAGGACTATCGCGCCAACGCAGAGCGTTACACGGCCGAACTGCACGCGCTCGACGCCGAAATCCGCGCCGCGCTGGCGACGCTGCCGGCCGAACGCCGCAAGGTGGTCAGCTCGCACGACGCCTTCGCCTATTTCGACCGCGCCTACGGCGTGCGCTTCCTGCCCGCGCGCGGCGTGGCCAGCACCGCCGAGCCGAGCGCCCAGGGCATCGCCCGGCTGATCCGTCAGGTGCGCGCGGAAAAGGTGCCCGCGGTATTCCTGGAAAACGTGGTGGACCGCCGCCTGGTGGAGCGCATCCGCGCCGAGGGCGGCGCGCGCCTGGGCGGCACGCTGTATTCCGACGCGCTGTCGGCGGCCGGCGGCCCGGCGCCCACCTATGTGGCGATGATGCGCCACAATCTCGCCACCCTGCTCGCCGGCCTCGCGGCCGACTGAGCAGTCACCCCGCCCGAACCCTCAGCGCGAGGAAGCCGCCAGCGCCGCTCCGGCGCCGACGAACAGCGTGCCGAACACGCGGTTCTGCAGGCGCAGCGCGCGCGGATTGCGCAGCAGCGGGCGGAACCGCGTGGCCAGCCCCGCGTAGCAGGACATCACCAGCGTATCCACCGCCGTCATGGTCAGGCCGATGATGACGAACTGGATGAACTGCGGCTCGCGCGGATTGATGAACTGCGGCACCAGCGCGGCCATGAAGATGATCGCCTTGGGATTGGTCAGATTGACCAGCAGCCCCTGCAGCAGCAGGCCGCCGCGCCGCGCGGGCAGCGCGGCGCCGGCCTCGTCCAGCGGCTCCGGGCGGGCGCGCCACTTCTGCACGCCCAGCCACACCAGATAAGCCGCGCCGGCAATCTTCAGCGCCAGGAATGCGGTGGCCGAGGTGGCCAGCACCGCGCCCAGGCCCAGGGCCACCACCGCAAGCTGGATCAGCAGTGCGATCTGCAGGCCCGCGATCGCGCGCAAGGCCCCGCCATAGCCATGGCGCAGCCCGGTGGCCATGGAAAGCACCGCCCCGGGGCCGGGGCTAACGGCGATGACGATGGCCGCGACCAGAAAGGCGACCCACAGGCTCCAGCTCACGATGAAACTCCTTAAAGGAAAGGAGCATCCCGCCTTTCGCTGCGCCGCGCAAGAGGCGGTAGGAACCAAGCCCACCCCACCGAATCCGAACACCATGAAGCGTGCGTGCAGCACGTCCGCAAGGCCGCTCGCCGACTGGGCGAACGGCTTGGCGACCGGGAAAGGAGATCGACATGAAGGCGACTGCCCTGTTCGCACTACTGCTGCTGACCGCCTGCATGAGCGCCGGCCCGGCCGGTGGACGGACGTCGGGGCCAGCCTGTGTGCCTGACGCCGCCTGGGTCGCCCCGGGCGGCGGGGAACTGCAGCGCGATGCGTTGCTCGGCGACCTGACAGGGAATGGCGTGGTGCTGCTCGGCGAACGCCATGACAGCATGGCCCACCACCGCTGGCAGTTGGAAACCCTGGCAGCCTTGTACGCCCGCCACAAGGACATGGTGATCGGCCTGGAGATGTTCCCTCGCCGGGTACAGCCGGCACTCGATGCCTGGGTGGCCGGCGAGCTGGACGAGGCCGCCTTCCTGGAACGCAGCGACTGGGCCCGTGTATGGAATCACGACGCGGCGCTGTACCTGGACATCTTCCGCTTCGCGCGCGACCACCGCATCCCGCTACGCGCACTCAACGTCGAACGCACACTGGTACGCGCAGTGGGACGCGCCGGCTACGACGGCGTGCCGGCCGAACAGCGCGAGGGCGTGGGCCGCCCGGCGGAGCCTGCGGCGGCCTATGTGGATTGGCTGCACGCCATCCGCCGCGCGCACCACCCGGACGGCGCGGCGGACGACGACGCGGCCCGCCGCCGCTTCGTCGAAGCGCAATTGATGTGGGACCGCGCGATGGCCGAGGGCATCGCCGCCGTGCGCGCCGAGCGGCCCGGCGCGCTGGTGGTCGGCCTGATCGGCGGCGGCCACCTGCGCCACGGCTGGGGCGTGCCGCACCAACTGGCCAGCCTGGGCGTCACCGATGCGGCGGTGCTGCTGCCCTGGGACCACGGCAGCGACTGCGCCGAGTTGGTGGCCGGGCTGGCCACGGCGGTCTATGGCATCGGCCTGCCCGCCGGGCACCCACCCGTTCCCGCCCGCCGGGCGGCGCTCAGCACTCCGGCCGGCTGAAGCCGCGCACCGCTCATGGCCCCTGCCTGACGCCCCGCGCATTGTCGTATCGCCGCGCTGCGCTCTTGACAAGCGGATACCGGCCGCTTCCATGCCGGCCGCTGCCGATGCACGGAACATTCGCCGCACCGGCGAGTCCATGCTGTGCCGCAGCAAACTGGCGGACCGCAACTTTCCTGACATGCAGCGCCAATACAGGAAGCCCCTCGATGCTGAAGAACTCCGATCTGAATTACGGCCTGGTAGCGAAAACCCTCCACTGGGTCACCGCCTTGCTATTCCTCACCGCATACGCCGCGGTGTATTACCGCCACTGGTTCACCGAACCGCGAACCCCGGAGAACTGGACGGCGCTGCAGCTGCATCTGTCATTCGGCGTCAGCATCGGCGTGCTGGCCTTGCTGCGTATCGTCTGGAGCCTGGCGAACAAGCGGCCGCGTGCGGAGCCCGGCAGCAGGCTGGCACACCTGGCGGCGCACGGCGGACATCTGGCGCTGTACGCCGTGCTGATCGTCATGCCGCTGACCGGCTACCTGGGAACGGGGGTCGCCACCGAGCTGTTCTTTCTCTTCGACGTGCCGAAGTTCGAGGACACGTATCTGTTCAAGACGGTGGTCGAAGGCTGGATGGGGCTGGGCTTCAAGGAATTCGAGCAACCGATGGATTTTATCCACAAGAACGGCGGCGCCTATCTGGTCTGGCTGCTGATCCTGGGCCACGCCGGGGCGGCCCTGTATCACCACTACACGCTCGAGGACAGGACGCTGCTCAAGATGACCACGGGCAGGGGATGAGCCCCACTGCCCGTGGGATCCGGCGTCAACGCCGGATCTGGGTGACGTCGCGCACCGCGCCCGTGTCCGCGCTGGTGGTAAGCGCCGCGTAGGCCTGCAGCGCGGCGGACACGGTGCGCTGGCGGCTGGCCGGCTTCCACGCCTGCGCGCCCTTGGCGTCCATCGCGGCGCGGCGGCGGGCCAGTTCCTCGTCGCTCACCGCCAGATGGATGCGGCGCTTGGGAATGTCGATCTCGATGGTGTCGCCATCCTCCACCAGGCCGATGGCCCCGCCCATCGCCGCTTCCGGCGAGGCATGGCCGATGGACAGGCCGGAGGTGCCGCCGGAGAAGCGCCCGTCGGTGAGCAGCGCGCACTGCGCGCCCAGGCCGCGGCTCTTCAGGTAGGAGGTGGGGTAGAGCATTTCCTGCATGCCGGGGCCGCCCTTGGGGCCTTCGTAGCGGATCACCACCACGTCGCCGGCCTGCACCTGTTCGCCCAGAATGCCTTCCACGGCGTCTTCCTGGCTTTCATACACGCGCGCCTTGCCGGTGAATTGCCAGATGGATTCATCCACCCCGGCGGTCTTCACGATGCAGCCCTTCTCGGCGATGTTGCCGTACAGCACCGCCAGCCCGCCGTCGGTGGTGAAGGCGTTGGCCTTGTTGCGGATCACGCCGCGCGCGCGGTCCATGTCCAGTTCGTTCCAGCGGCGGTTCTGCGAGAACGCCACCTGGGTGGGCACGCCGCCCGGCGCGGCGAGGAAGAAGTCGAACACCGACTTGTCGTGGGCCTGCATGATGTCCCAACGGCTCAGCGCCTCGCCCAGGGTCTTGCTGTGCACGGTGGGCACGTCGCGGTGCAGCAGGCCGGCGCGGTCCAGTTCGCCGAGGATGCCCATGATGCCGCCGGCGCGGTGCACGTCCTCGATGTGCACGTCGGCCACCGCCGGGGCGACCTTGGAGAGGCAAGGCACTCGGCGGCTGATGCGGTCGATATCCTTCATGGTGAAGTCCACCCCGGCCTCGCGCGCGGCCGCCAGCAGGTGCAGCACGGTGTTGGTGGAGCCGCCCATGGCCACGTCCAGGCTGATGGCGTTCTCGAAGGCCTGGAAGCTGGCGATGGAGCGCGGCAGCACCGAGGCGTCGTCCTGCTCGTACCAGCGCCGGGCGATGTCCACGATGCGCCGGCCGGCTTCCTTGAACAGCTTCTCGCGGTCCGCATGGGTGGCCAGCGTGGTGCCGTTGCCCGGCAGCGACAGGCCCAGCGCCTCGGTAAGGCAGTTCATCGAGTTGGCGGTGAACATGCCGGAACAGGAACCGCAGGTCGGGCAGGCGGAACGCTCGATGGCGTCCACCTCTTCGTCCGAACAGTTCTTGTCGGCGGCCTTGACCATGGCATCCACCAGATCCAGCGAAATCACCTTGGCCTCCCACTTGACCTTGCCGGCCTCCATCGGTCCGCCGGATACGAAGATCGCCGGGATGTTCAGGCGCAGCGCGGCCATCAGCATGCCCGGGGTGATCTTGTCGCAGTTGGAGATGCACACCAGCGCGTCCGCCGTGTGGGCGTTGCACATGTATTCCACGCTGTCGGCGATCAGGTCGCGCGAGGGCAGCGAATACAGCATGCCGCTGTGGCCCATGGCGATGCCGTCGTCCACGGCGATGGTGTTGAATTCCTTGGCCACGCCGCCGGCCGCCTCGATCTCGCGCGCCACCAGCTGGCCCATGTCCTTCAGGTGCACGTGGCCGGGCACGAACTGGGTGAAGCTGTTGGCGATGGCGATGATGGGTTTGTCGAAGTCGCCGTCCTTCATGCCTGTGGCGCGCCACAGGGCGCGGGCGCCCGCCATGTTGCGGCCGGCGGTGGAGGTGCGGGAACGGTACTGGGGCATGACGGGACTCCGCGAAAAGTCTGCGTGGGGAACCGGTGATTGTACCGCCATGCGTCCGGGCCGTAAGTACCCGCCGCGGCGCGTGAAAGGCCACGGCCATACGGCAGATCGCCGCCAGAGGTGTCCCGCAGGCGGACGCTGGATTATGCTTCCCCCACTCACCGGGAGCCGATCGCCATGCCCCAGCCGACCCTGACCGCCCACTCCTGCGAAACCGCGCGCCACAACCAGCACCCGCACGACTTCGGCCAGGGCTCGCGCCACAAGGCGGAAAGCCGCACGCTGTGGGTCACTCTGCTGACCCTGGCGACCATGCTGGCCGAGGTGGTCGGCGGCTGGATCACCGGCTCGATGGCCCTGCTGGCCGACGGCATCCACATGGCCGGGCACGCGCTGGCGCTCGGGCTGGCCGCCGCGGCCTACTATCTGGCGCGCCGCCACGCCAACGACCGCCGCCTGAGCCTGGGCAGCGGCAAGATCGGCGATCTGGCGGCCTATACTAGCGCGCTGTTCCTCGGCATCAGCACCCTGTGGCTGGTGGCCGAATCCATCCAGCGCCTGCTGGCGCCCCAGCCGCTGATGGCGGTGGAGGCGATGAGCGTGGCGGTCATCGGCCTGGCGGTGAACCTGCTTTCGGCCTGGCTGCTGGCGAGCAGCCACGAGCACGGCCACCATCATGATCACGGGCACACGCACCCTCACGAGCACGATCCCGGCCACCACGGCCATGACCACGAGCATGCACACGGCGGGCACGCCCACGTCCGCCAGGACAACAACCTGAGGGCCGCGCTCGTGCATGTGATCGCCGACGCGGTCACCTCGGTGGCCGCCATCGCAGGCCTGCTGGCCGCCTGGCTGTGGGGCTGGAATTGGCTGGATCCGCTGATTGCCCTGGTTGCTTCACTGGTGATCGCGCGCTGGGCGATCGGCCTGCTGCGCCAGACCGGCGCGGTGCTGCTCGACGCGGAAGGGCCGGACAGCCTGCGCGCCCAGGTGCGCGAGCGTCTGGAAAGCCTGGGCGACGCGCGCGTCACCGACCTGCATCTGTGGTCGGTGGGCCAGGGCGCCTGGACCCTGGTGGCCGGCGTGGTCAGCCACGCTTCGGCCACCCCGGACGACTTCCGTGCCCGTCTGCGCGACCTGCCCGACATCCATCACCCGATGATCGAGGTGCGCCACTGCGACCGCTGTAACGGACCCGCTGGCGGCGCGCCCGGCGACAGGTAGAATCGACCCCCACCCGGCTCCTCCGGGCTTCCCCTTGCGCGACGGCGGTCGCACACCCGTGCCCCGACCTTTTTCCGACACGATGAAAGCCGCTCACATCCTCCTGACCGCAGCATTGCTCGCCGCGGGGCTGGTATTCGTACTGCGTCCGGCGCCGCCGGCCCAGGCCGCCGACCCCGATCCCGCGGCGGAAACGCTGCGCCCGGCACTCACCGTCACGGTGGTGCAGCCTCTCGCCCAGCGTCTGCCCGTCACCCTGCCCGCCAACGGCGACGTGGCCGCCTGGCAGGAGGCCGAAATCGGCGCCGACGTGGGCGGGCTGCGGCTCACCGAGGTACGTGCCGACGTGGGCGACCGCGTGCGCGCCGGGCAGGTGCTGGCGGTGTTCGACGACGAAACCGTGCGCACCGACGTGGCGCGCGCGCGGGCCGCGCAGGCCGAAGCCCAGGCCGCGCTGGCGGAAGCGCGCGACAACGCCGCCCGCGCCCGCGCGCTGCGCGACAGCGGCGCGCTGGCGCAGCAGCAGATCAGCGCCATGCTGAGTGCCGAACAGAGCGCCGAGGCGCGCCTGCAAGCCGCCCAGGCCACATTGGCGGCCGAGGAACTGCGCCTGCGCCGCACCCGCGTGCTGGCGCCGGACGACGGGGTGATTTCCACGCGCACGGCCAGCGTGGGCGCGGTGGCGGGCGTGGGCGGCGAACTGTTCCGCCTGCTGCGCCAGGGCCGCCTGGAATGGCGCGCCGAACTCACCGCCGCCGACGCCCCGCGCCTGCGCCCCGGCATGGCGGCACGCGTGTCCACCGCCGACGGCCAAGCGGTAAAAGGACGCATCCGCCTGGTCGCCCCGGTGGTCGATGCGCGCACGCGCAACGCCCTGGTCTATGTCGATCTGCCCGCGCTGGCCGCTGAAACACCCGTAGCGCCCGCCGCGCTGCTGCCCGGCATGTTCGCGCGCGGCGAGTTCCTGCTCGGCGAGCAGGACGCGCTGACCGTGCCGCAGCAGGCCGTGGTGGTGCGCGACGGCTTCAGCCACGTGTTCGTGGTCGGCGACGGGTCGCGCGTACGCATGCTGCGCGTGCATCCCGGCGCACGCGACGGCGACCGCGTGGCGATTCTCGACGGCCTGCCGGCCGATGCCCGCGTGGTCGAGCGCGGCGGTGCCTTCCTCAACGACGGCGACCTGGTGCGCGTGGTCGCGCCGCCCGCCGCGGCGACACCCGCGCCATGAACTTCTCCGCCTGGTCGATCCGCAATCCGCTGGCCGCAGCCATGCTGTTCGTGCTGCTCACGCTGGCCGGGCTGTTCTCCTTCCACCTGATGAAGGTGCAGAACTTCCCGGACATGGACCTGCCCATCGTGGTGGTCACCGCCAGCCTGCCGGGCGCCTCGCCGGGGCAGCTGGAAAGCGACGTGGCGCGCAAGATCGAGAACGCCATCGCCACCACCCAGGGGCTCAAGCACATCACCTCCACGCTGGTCGATGGCACGGCCACCATCGCCGCCGAATTCCGCCTGGAAAAACCCGTGCAGGAAGCGGTGGACGACGTGCGCTCGGCGGTCAGCAGCGTGCGCGCCGACCTGCCCGCCGACCTGCGCGATCCCATCGTCAACAAGCTGGAACTGTCCTCCCAGCCCATCCAGGCCTACGCCATCGCCTCGCCGGAGATGGACGACGAGGCGCTCTCGTGGTTCGTCGACGACACGCTGACCCGCCGCCTGCTGGCCGTGCCCGGCGTGGGCGCGGTGACCCGCGTGGGCGGCGTCACCCGCGAGGTGCGCGTGGCGCTCGACCCGCTGCGCCTGCAGGCGCTGGGCGTGAGCGCGGCGGAAGTCTCCCAGCGCCTGCGCCAGGTGCAGATGGAAAGTGCCGGCGGCCGCGCCGACCTGGGCGGCGCCGAACAGCCCATGCGCACGCTGGGCACGGTGGGCGAGGCTGCCGAGATCGGCGCGCTGCAGCTCACCCTGAACGACGGCCGCCGCGTGCGCATCGACCAGATCGCCACGGTGCGCGACACCGTGGCCGAGGTGCGCGCGGCGGCGCTGCTCGACGGCAGGCCGGTGATCGGCTTCGAAATCTCGCGCAGCCGGGGCGCCAGCGAAATCGAGGTGGGCGAAGGCGTGGCCCGCGCGCTGCAGGCCCTGCAACGCGAACATCCCGATCTGCAACTCACCCAGACCTTCGACTTCGTCGACATCGCCCAGGACGAATACGACGGCTCCATGCGCCTGCTCTACGAGGGCGCGCTGCTCGCCGTGGTGGTGGTCTGGCTGTTCCTGCGCGACTGGCGGGCCACCATCGTCTCCGCCACGGCCCTGCCCCTGTCGGTCATCCCGGCTTTCATCGGCATGTACCTGCTGGGCTTCTCGATCAACATCATCACCCTGCTGGCCCTGTCGCTGGTCATCGGCATCCTGGTGGACGACGCCATCGTCGAGGTGGAGAACATCGTCCGCCACCTGCGCATGGGCAAGCCGCCCTACCAGGCCGCCATGGAAGCGGCCGACGAGATCGGCCTGGCGGTGATCGCCACCACCTTCACGCTGATCGCGGTGTTCCTGCCCACCGCCTTCATGAGCGGCATCGCCGGGCGCTTCTTCAAGCAGTTCGGCTGGACGGCCTCGCTGGCGGTGTTCGCCTCGCTGGTGGTGGCACGCATGCTCACCCCGATGATGGCCGCCTACCTGCTCAAGCCCATGGTCGCGCCGGACCGCGAGCCGCGCTGGCTGGAAGCCTACATGCGCATGTCGGCCTGGTGCCTGCGCCACCGGCGCGCCACGCTGGTGGCCGCGCTGCTGTTCTTCGCCGGCTCGCTGGCGCTGATCCCGCTGCTGCCGTCCGGCTTCATCCCCGCCGACGACAATGCGCAGACGCAGATCCAGCTCGAACTGCCGCCCGGCAGCCGCCTGCAGGACACCCTGGCGATGGCCGAACTGGCCCGCCAGCGCGCCATGGCGGTGGGCCACGTCGAGCGCATCTACACCGCCATCGGCGGCGGCAGCGCGGGCAGCGACCCGTTCGCCGGCAGCGCCACCGCCGAACCGCGCCGCGCCACCCTCACCCTGCGCTTCGGCGCGCGCGGCGAACGCCCGCTCAAGCAGGAACTGGAACAGCGCCTGCGCGAGTCCATGGCCGACCTGCCCGGCCTGCGCGTCAAGGTCGGCCTGGGCGGCTCCAACGACAAGTACATCCTCGCCCTGGCCAGCGACGACCCGCAGGCCCTGGCCGACGCCGCGCGCGCCGTGGAGCGCGACCTGCGCACCATCCCCGGCATCGGCAACGTCAGCTCCAACGCCAGCCTGATCCGCCCGGAAATCGCCGTGCGCCCGGACTTCGCGCGCGCCGCCGACCTGGGCGTGAGCACCGCCGCCATCGCCGACACCCTGCGCGTGGCCACCGTGGGCGACTACGACCAGTACCTGCCCAAGCTCAACCTGCCGCGCCGCCAGGTACCCATCGTGGTCCGCCTGGACGACGCCGCGCGCGAGGACCTCGCGGTGCTCGAACGCCTGACCGTGCCGGGCAGCCGCGGCCCGGTGCGCCTGGGCGAGGTGGCCGCCCTGGAGATGGCCGGCGGCCCGGCGGTGATCAGCCGCTACGACCGCGCGCGCAACGTCAACTTCGAGATCGAACTGGGCCGGCGCGGCTTGGGCGAGGTCACCGCGGCGGTGCGCGAACTGCCCGCCATCGCCGGCCTGCCGCCCGGCGTGCGGCCCATCGACGTGGGCGACGCCGAGGTCATGGGCGAACTGTTCGCCAGCTTCGGCCTGGCCATGCTGGCCGGCGTGGTGAGCATCTACGTGGTGCTGGTGCTGCTGTTCAAGGACCTGCTGCACCCGGTGACCATCCTTGCCGCGCTGCCGCTGTCGCTGGGCGGCGCCTTCGTCGGCCTGCTGCTCACCGGCAAGAGCTTTTCCATGCCCTCGCTGATCGGCCTGATCATGCTGATGGGCATCGCCACCAAGAACTCCATCCTGCTGGTGGAATACGCCATCGTCGCACGCCGCGAGCACGGCATGGGCCGCCTGGAGGCGCTGCTCGACGCCTGCCACAAGCGCGCCCGGCCGATCATCATGACCACGCTGGCGATGAGCGCCGGCATGATGCCGGTGGCGCTCGCCCTGGGCGGTGCCGACATGAGCTTCCGCTCGCCGATGGCGGTGGCGGTGATCGGCGGGCTGATGACCTCCACCGTGCTCAGCCTGCTGGTGGTGCCGGCGGTGTTCACCTACGTCGACGATTTCGCCCAGTGGCTGCAACGCCTGTTCGGCCGCGCCAAGGCGGACGGCGGCAAGCGCCAGCCGGCCAACTGAGCGCCGGCCCGCACGCCCCAAGGCGGGGGCCGGCGGCGCGCTGCGCTATCATGCCGGCTTCCCACCTTCCGCCGTTTCCGCGCCCCACGCCATGCACGACGCCGATTCCTCCACCACCGACGCGGCCTTCGACCTCGACCCCATCGAACTGCGCGTGCTCGGCGTGCTGATCGAAAAGAGCTTCATCACCCCGGACAACTACCCCCTGTCAGTCAATGCGCTGCTCGGCGGCTGCAACCAGCTCACCGGCCGCGAGCCGGTCATGGAACTGGGCGAGGAAGCCGTGCAGGGCGCGCTCGACAGCCTGCTGGCCCGCCGGCTGGTATCGCGCCGCGACCAGGCCGGCGCGCGCGTGGCCAAGTACGAGCACCTGATCCGTCTGCGCCACTCGCTGCCGCCCGCCGAACAGGCCGTGCTGGCCACCCTGCTGCTGCGCGGCGCGCAGACCGCCGGTGAGGTGCGCAGCCGCTGCGAGCGCATGCACCGCTTCGGCGACATCGCCGAGGTGGAGGCCGTGCTGGAACATCTGGCGGAAAAATATCCGCCCATGGCCGTGGCCCTGCCGCGCGCGCCGGGCACCAAGGAAACGCGCTGGGCCCATCTGCTGGGCGGCGAGCCGGTGCTGAGCGCGCTGGCTTCCGAAGGCGCGGCCGACCCCGCGCCCGCCGCGCGCGGACGCCTGGCCGAACTGGAGGACGAGGTGCGCCGCCTGCGCCAGGAGATCGACTGGCTGCGCGGCGAGTTCGACAAGTTCCGCGCCCAGTTCGACTGATCCCCGCAGCCAGGAAACCACCATGCTCGTCCATCCGCAGTTCGACCCGGTCGCCATTTCCCTCGGTCCGCTCTCCGTGCATTGGTACGGGCTGATGTACCTGCTGGCCTTTGGGCTGTTCATGCTGCTCGGCCGCCTGCACGCACGCCGCCGCCCGGAACTGGGGTGGACGCCGGTGCAGATCGACGATCTGCTGCTCTACGGCGTGCTCGGCGTGGTGATCGGCGGGCGCTTGGGCGAGGTGCTGTTCTTCGAGCCGGCGTACTACTTCGCCCATCCGCTGGAAATCCCGGCGATCTGGAAGGGCGGCATGAGCTTTCACGGCGGCTTCCTCGGCGTGCTGGCGGCCATGTGGCTGTACGGCCGCCGGCATGGCAAGGGCTTCTGGCAGGTCACCGACTTCATCGCCCCGCTGGTGCCCACCGGGCTGGCCGCCGGGCGCATCGGCAACTTCATCAACGGCGAGCTGTGGGGCCGCCCGGCGAGCACCGATCTGCCCTGGGCGATGGTGTTTCCGTGGGTGGATGAACTGCCCCGCCACCCCTCGCAACTGTATCAGGCGGCGGGCGAAGGCCTGCTGCTGTTCATCGTACTGTGGTGGTTCTCCGCCAGCCCGCGCCCGCTGCGCGCGGTATCCGGCGCCTTCCTGCTGGGCTACGGGCTGCTGCGCTTCGGCGCGGAGTTCTTCCGCACGCCGGATCCGGGCATCTTCGGCACGCTGACGCTGGGGCTGTCCACCGCGCAGTGGCTGTGCGTGCCGATGATGGTCGTGGGGGTGTGGCTGCTGGCGGTGTCCCGCACGCGCGCCTGAACGGCGCTGCAGCGGACGACGCGGACCCGCGCCCTGCTCAGCGGAAGCGCGCGGGCACGCTCTCGCGGTCGATGACCAGGGCTTCCAGACAGGCCTGCAGATCGTCGGACGTGACCACCGCGTCGGCACCCAGCGCGCGCGCGGCGCGCGCCGGCATGGAATCCTGCGCGGGCACCACCGAGACGATGCGCGCGTAGGGCGCGACCCGCTTAAGCAGGCCGACGAAGCGCGCCGGCTGCGACACCGAAACCCGCCAGTCGAGCACGGTGACATCCGGGGTGAGCAGGAAGAACAGCTGCATGGCGCGGCTTTCGCTGTCGGTCCAGCCGGCCAGTTCGATATCCGGGGTGTTCGCCAGGAAGGCTTCCAGACGCTCGCAGCGCACGTCGGTGGGCGAAGCGAGCAGCACGCGCAGGGCGCCGCTGCCGTCGATCGACGGGGCGGCGGCGGAAAGCGAAGCGGCACCGGGAGCAGGGAACATGACGGACAGGACCTTGGACGATGTCTGAATGATGCCCGAATCATCAGCCGTTTGGCATCAGGAAATCCCTGATTCCGGTCAAGCGCTCCGTAATTTGCGGAAAAAAATATTTGCTGCGGCGTGACTTTTTTCTCACTCTTCGGGCGATATCAGTCCGATGCGAATGGCGTGCCGGGTCAGTCCGGCCACGTCGTGGATATCCAGGCGCTGCATGATCTGCGCGCGATGGGTTTCCACGGTCTTCACGCTGATTTCCAGGCGTTCGGCGATTTCGCGGGTACCCAGCCCCTCGGCGATCAGGCGCAGGATCTGGCGCTGGCGCGGGGTGAGCAGATCGGCCCCGGCGCGCGCGCGCTGCGATGCCAGGCGCGGGGAAAGGTAATGCCCGCCGGCCGCCACGGCATGCAATGCGCTTTCCAGTTCCTCGGGGGCGGAGTCCTTGACCAGGTAGCCGACCGCGCCGGCCTGCAGGGCCTCGCCGACGTAGTAGTCCGAGGCATGCATGGACAGCACCAGGATCGCACACGCGGGACGCACGGCATGCACCCGCGCGATGGCCTGCATGCCGCCGGCGCGCGGCATGGACAGATCCATCAGGATGATCTGCGGGTCGAGCTCCACGGCGCGCACCACCACCTCGTCGCCGTCCGCCGCCTCGCCGACCACTTCGAAGCTGTCCAGCGCGCCGATCAATGCGCGCAGCCCACCGCGCACCAGCGCGTGGTCGTCGGCGATCAGCACGCGCCGCTTCAACCCGCCGCCCCGCTGCGGCCGGTCGCCGGCAGGCGGGCCAGCACGTACGTGCCGCGCCCCGGCGCGGAGCCGAGCTCGAACGAACCGCCGGCCAGTTCGGCGCGCTCGCGCATGCCGGCCAACCCCAGGTGGGCGCCCGGCGCACGGCCGCCCCCGGGGTCGAAGCCGTGTCCGTCATCCTCGATGCGCAGGGTCAACACGCCGTCGGTCAGTTGGAGGCTGACACCGATGCGCGCGGGCTGGGCATGGCGCAGGGCGTTGTTGACCGATTCCTGCACGATGCGGAAGGCCGCCGTCTCGGCCGGTTCGTCCAGCCGCCCGATGCCTTCCACGCCGCTCAGCACGATCTTCACCCCGGTGCGCTCGGCCTGTCCCTGGCAGTACCAGGCCAGCGCCGGCCCGAGGCCGAGGTCATCGAGCATGGACGGGCGCAGGTCCAGCGCGCGGTCGCGGATACGCCGGATGGTGGTTTCCATGATGCCCATGCAGTCGTCCAGGCGGGCGCGCGAGCCATCGCCGGACGCTTCATGGGCCAATGCGTGCAGATTGAACTGCACGGCGGCGAGCTGCTGGCCGATCTCGTCGTGCAGTTCGCGCGCCAGCCGGCCGCGCTCTTCCTCCTGGATCTGCATCAGCCGCGCGGACAACTCGGACAGGCGCCGATGGCTGTCCGCCAGCGCGCGTTCGCCGCCGTCGCGCGCGGAGATGTCGATGGCCATGGCGATCAACTGGGTGACCTCCCCGTTGGCATCGCGGATCGGCGTGTTGAACCATTCGCACAGGATGCGCCGGCCGTCGCGGGTAATGTTTTCATTGACGTTGTGGGCATCGAAGTTGCCCGCGCGCAGGCGCTCCAGCACCACCTCGGTCTGCGCCCGGGCGCTGTCCGGGATGAGGGTGTCGAACACGCTGCGCCCCGCCAGTTCCTCGCTGCTGTAGCCGAAGATCTGCTGGAAGGCCGGGTTGCATTCGACGACCTTCCAGTCGGTGTCGGTGATCACGCAGCCGATCGGCATGCGCTCCAGGTACAGGCGCGCGCGCGCCTCGCTCTCGGCGATGCGGCGGAAGCTTTCGACCTGCTCGTGGATGTCCAGATAGGTGCCGATCACCCGCAGCGGACGGCCCTGCGGGTCGCGCTCGATGACCTCTCCGGCCGAGCGGAACCAGCGATAGCTGCCGTCGGCCATGCGCATGCGGTACTCGCTGGCGTACTCGCGCGTGCGCCCCTCCAGGTAATTGCGGAAACGCGCGCGCGCCAGTTCCCGGTCTTCCGGATGCAGGCGCTCCACCCAGGCGCCGACCGTTTCGCGGAACGTCTCCGGCGCATGGCCCAGCATGCGCGCCACCGCCTCGCTGGTATCGACGGCCCCGTGCCCGATCCGGTAGTCCCACAACCCCAGGCGGGTCGCGTGCAAGGCGACGCGGAAAGCCGCCTCGCGGTCGGCCAGGCGCTGCTGCAGCGACCACAGCGAGGCAAAACCGTAGCGGATCATCGCCCACACCAGCAAGGTGGTCGAGAACACGAAAAACAGCCCTTTCCAGGTCTGCATCTCGGTGAGCTGGACGGGGTCGCGCAGCCACACCGCCAGCAAGCGGTCGGAATAGATGATCCAGCCGGTGGACAACGCAGCGTAGATCAGCGCGATGGAGAGCGCCAGACGCCCGGGCGGGGCGCTGGCGCGCAGGCTGCGGTAGGGCATGGCGGGCGCCTGGGCGAGGAGGAGTGGTCCGCTTACGCGTACGGCAATCTTACTCACCTTTCCCACACGCCGCACATAGAGGCGGCGGGGCCCATGAAAAGATCGTAGACAGGCTCTTACCCGGGCTACTATCCGCTCACCCGACAGAACGAGGAGACAAAATGCCCACAGGATTGGTATCGCGCGGCCTGTCCAAGGTCCGCGCCATGGTCAGCGGCGCCACGGCAAAAAAGACCGAACCTTCCGAACAGACGCTCGAACGCATCCGCCAGCAATTGCGCGAATGCGCCGAGGGGCGCGGCGGCGAGGTATCCACGCGGCAGCGCGCCGCGCGCCTGGCGGAAACCTATCTGCGCCTGGACGACGCCGGCCGGCACGCCTTCCTGCGCATCATCGCGCTCGAGTTCGGTCCCGACCCCAAACGCGTCGCCAAGGCCCACGAGGCCTACCAGGATGCCGTGGGCGGCGAGCGCCAGTGGGACGCCGAGGCCCAGCTGCGTGCGGCCATGCGCTCGTCGCGCATCCGCATCCTGACCCAGTTCAATGCCATTCCGCAGGGGGTGAAATTCCTCGTCGACCTGCGCACCGACCTGCTGCGCTTTCTCACCAGTGACAAGGAACTCAAGCCGCTCGACCGCGAGCTGGAAGCACGCCTGAGCGCATGGTTCGACGTCGGCTTCCTCGAACTCCAGCGCATCACCTGGCACTCGCCCGCCGCACTGCTGGAAAAGCTGGTCGAGTACGAGGCCGTGCACGAGATCCGCTCCTGGACCGACCTGAAGAACCGTCTCGATTCCGACCGCCGCTGCTACGCCTTCTTCCACCCGCGCATGCCGCTCGAACCGCTGATCTTCGTGGAAGTGGCACTGGTCGAGGAACTCGCCGACAACGTGCAGAAGCTGCTCGACGAACATGCCCCGGTGCTCGACTCGGCGCACGCGCGCACCGCCATCTTCTACTCGATCAGCAGCACCCAGGACGGCCTGCGCGGCGTGTCCTTCGGCAATTTCCTGCTCAAGCGCGTGGTGGAGGACCTGCGCCGCGACTTCCCCAGACTCGACACCTTCGCCACCCTGTCGCCGATTCCCGGCCTGGCGCGCTGGGCACGCCGCCATCCGGCGGAGATCGCCGCCGCGTTCACCGCCACCGACTGGAAGCGCCTGGCCGCCGCCGGCGTGGCAGACGCGGAATCGCCCCGCCTGCGCGCCTTCCTCGACAGCCAGCCCGGCTGGCAGGACGATCCCGCGCTCGCCCGCGCGCTGCGCGACCCGCTGCTGCGCCTGGCCGCACGCTATCTGCTCGAAGCCCGCCGCGACGGCCGCGCCGCCGATCCGGTGGCGCGCTTCCACCTGGGCAACGGCGCGCGCGTGGAACGTTTGAACTGGATGGCCGACATTTCTCACAAGGGGCTGGAGCAATCCTGGGGCATGATGGTCAATTATCTGTACGACCCGGATCGCATCGAAACCAATCTGGAGGCCTTCGCCTGCGACGGCAAGGTCGATGCCGCCAGCGCGGTCAGACGACAGGCCCGGCGCTGACCCGGCAAGCAGAACGGCATATCGATTCATCAACCCGAAGTAAGAAATTCACTTACAATTCGGCGAAAGGCCCACCACTTCTGCATCTCCGCCTGCGCCCCGACCCGGAAGAACGACTTGCCGCTGCCTTTCAAGCCCAGTTCGATCCGCATCCGTCTGCTGCTCGCCAGCACCGTGGTCCAGGTCGTACTGCTCACCCTGCTGCTGGCCAACAGCGTGCGGCTGATGGACGAAGCCGCCCATGCCAGCCTGCGCACGCTGGTGGAACAGAATGCCGCCATGCTGCACGCCGTGGCCGCCACCACGCAGAGCGCCCACGGCGGCTACGCAGGCTTGCAGGACGTGCTCGGGGAACTGCTCGACGATGCCGGCGAGGGCCTGGTCTACGTGCGCATCGCCCGCCCGGACGGCCGGCTGCTGGTCAGCGCCGGCCTGCCCGCGATGGACCGCACGCCGCCGCCCCACCGCTGGGGCGATGGCCGCCTCGAAGCCATGCCGCGCGACGGCCTGATCCACGTGCGCAGGCCGCTGCTGCTCGACCGCAACGAGGTCGGCTACCTGCAGTTCGGCGTTTCGGTCTCCACGCTCACCGCCGCCCGCCAGGCCATCCTCGAACAGGGCGCGGCCATCGCCCTGGCCGAGATCGCCCTCACCTGCGTACTGCTCTCGCTGATCGGCTATCTGCTCACCCGCAAGCTCGGCCGGCTGCTGGCCGGCAGCCAAGCGCTCGCCGAAGGCCATCTGGACCATCGTCTGCCGGAAGAGGGCCACGACGAACTGTCCAGCCTGTCGCGCCACTTCAACCGCATGGCCGACCGCCTGCAGGACCGCATCGAAGCACTGGAGTACACCGCCACCCGCCTGCAAGCCAGCGAGGAACGCTACGCGCTGGCCGTGCATGGCGCCAACGACGGCGTGTGGGACTGGGACATCGCCGCCGGTACGCTGTACCTGTCACCGCGTTGCTTCGAGATCGCCGGACGCGACGCCACCACCACCCAGGCGGCGCCCGGCGACATCGCCGCCAGCCTGCATCCCGATGACTCGGCGCGTTTCCTCGCCGAACTGCGCGAGCACCTCAAGGGCGAGAGCACCCAGTTCATGCTCGAACACCGCATCCGCCTGCCGGACGGCGCTTACCGCTGGGTGCTCACCCGAGGCGTGGCGCGGCGCGACACCGACGGCCGCGCCTTCCGCATGGCCGGTTCGCTGGCCGACGTGCATACGCGCCGGCAGGCTCAGCAGCGCCTGCAGCACGACGCGCTGCACGACCCGCTCACCGGCCTGCCCAACCGCGCGCTGTTCGTCGAGCATCTCAACAGCGCGCTCGGCCGCCAGCGCTACAGCGACAAGCTGCGTTTCGCCGTGCTCACCGTCAACCTGGAGCGCTTCCGCCTGATCAACGACAGCTTCGGCCACTTCGCCGGGGACGAACTGCTGCGCCGCGTCGCGGAACGCATCGGCGAACACCTGCGCGCCGGCGACGTGGCCGCGCGCATCGGCGGCGACCTGTTCGCCGTGCTGCTCAACGGTGTATCCGCCGCCGACGAAGCCGGCCGCATCGCCGCGGAACTGCGCGATGCGCTGGCCCGCCCGGCCACCGTGGCCGGGCACGCGGTGTACCCCAAGACGCGCATCGGCGTGGCGCTCTCCAAGGATTACCACGACGATGCCGAAGCCATGCTGCGCGACGCCGACAACGCCCTGCACCGCGCGCGGCGCGGGGGCGACGGCACGGTGGTGGTGTTCGAACCCGGCATGCACACCCAGACCCTGCACGCCCTGCGCCTGGAGGCCGACCTGCGCGGCGCGCTGACCCGCCGCGCCCTGGCGGTGTACTACCAGCCCATCGTCGCCCTGGACGACCGGCGCGTCACCAGCCTGGAAGCCCTGGTGCGCTGGCCGCACCCGCAGCACGGCGTACTCGGCCCGCTGGCCTTCGTGCCACTGGCCGAAACCCTCGGGCTGATCCACGAGATCGGCATGCAGGTGCTCGAACGCGCCTGCGCGGACCTCGCTGCCTGGCGCCACCGGCTCGGCGCCGGACAGGTTCCGCCGGTCAGCATCAACCTCTCCGCCCGCCAGTTCCTCGAGCCCGACCTGCCCAAGCTGGTGCTCGACTGCATCCAGCGCCACGGCCTGCCCACCGAGGCCGTGCGCGTGGAAGTCACCGAAAGCGCCGCGGCCGCGGCCGACGGCCCCGCGCCGGCCATGCTCGCGCGCATCCGGCGCGCCGGCATCCGCGTGCTGATCGACGACTTCGGCACCGGCTACTCGGCGCTCAGCTATCTGCACACCATTCCCTGCGACACGGTCAAACTGGACGGTTCCTTCGTGCGCAACCTGGCCGGCGACGCCCGCCTGGGCGCCATCGTCCGGCGCAGCATCGAACTGGCCCACGACCTGGGCATGAGCGTGGTCGCCGAATGCATCGAGACCACCGAACAGGAAGAACTGCTGCGCGCGATGGGCTGCGACTTCGGCCAGGGCTATCTGTACGACCGCCCGCTCGACGGCGAGGCCGCCTTCGCCCTGCTCGCCGCCGGGGAGACCGTACGATGAGCGCGACGCGCGTGCTGGCCGTCCTCGCCGGCGCATTGGCGCTGGCGTTTGCCGCCCTCCCTGCCGGGGCACAGGACGAAGGCGGCGCCACCGGTCTGCATCTGTCCGGCTTCGCCACGCTGGGCGCCACGGCCGTCGACCGCAGCGACCTGTGGTTCTACCGCTCCGGCTTCAACAAACCCGGCAAGAGGCGCGTCGATTTCGGCAACGACACCCTGGCGGGCGTGCAGGGCAGCCTGCGCCTGGGCAAGGCGGGCGACCTGACCGTGCAGGCGATGACCCACGAATCCCCGCTGGGCTCCTACGACCCACGCATCACCTGGGCATTCTGGCGCTTCGCCCCCACCCCCACGCTGAGCGCGCGCATCGGCCGCCTGCGCGCGCCTTTCTTCATGCTGTCCGACTCGCTCTACGTCAACTACGCCCACCCGTGGGTACGTCCGCCGCAGGAGGTCTACAGCCTCAACCCGTTCAGCGATCTGGACGGCTTCGATCTGCTCTGGCAGGTGCCACTCGGCAGGCTCGATCTGGAAATCAAGCCCTACTACGGCACCGGCCGGATCGATCTGCTCGATGAAGGCAAGGCCCGCATGCGCCGGATTCGCGGCCTCAACCTGGCCCTGGTCGGGGAACACTTCAGCCTGCACGCCGGCCATGGCGAGGGGCGCCTGCAGCTACGCTGGAACGACCCCGCCTACCACCAGCTGGTCGGCGCGCTGAATCTCGCCGGCGGTGCCGCCGCGGCCCTGCCCGCAAGACTGTCCGGCAAGCAGGGGCACGCCGGCTTCAGTTCGGCCGGCTTCCAGTGGGACGACGGCCGGAACATGCTGATCGGCGAGTTCGTCTACCGGCGCGCCGACCGCTACGTCAACAGCGCGCACGCCTGGTACCTCACCGCCGGCAGGCGTTTCGGCGCCTTCACGCCCTACCTCACCCTGGCCCGCCAGCGCCAGGAGCGCCCGGTGGCACGCGCCGACGGCCTGCCCGCACCGCTGGCCGCCGCGGTGGAGGCCTTCGCCGCTTCACGCAACGACGCCCAGCGCAGCCTCGCCGTCGGCACGCGCTGGGATTTCGCGCGCGACACCGCGTTCAAGGTGGAATGGAGCCGCGCACGCGTCGATCGGGGCGCCTGGGGATCGTACTTTCCGAATTCCGCCACGCCCGGCACCACGCCGGACGGGCGCACGGTGCACCTGCTCAGCCTGTCGCTGGACGTGGTGTTCTGATGCCCCGCCCACTGCACCCCCTGCTGGCCGCGTGCGCCCTGCTGCTGTGGGTGGCCGGTGTTCGCGCGGAGTTCGTGCTGATCGGCCACGCGGACAATCCCCTGCCGGCGCTGTCGCGCGAGCAGGCCGAGCAACTCTACCTGGGCCGCCGCGACGCGCTGCCGGACGGGCGCACGGCGATGCTGGTGGACCTGCCCCCGGGCAATCTGCGCGACCGCTTCTACCTGCTGCTCACCGGCAAGAATCCCGCGCAGATCCGCGCCTGGTGGTCACGCCAGGTGTTCTCCGGGCGCGCGCTGCCACCGCGCGAGGCCGGCAGCGTCAGCGAAGCGCGCCAGTGGGTGGCGGCCAATCCGGCGGCCATCGGCTACCTGCCGGCCGACGCGGCCACCGACGGCCTGAAGATCCTGCTGCGCCTGCCCTGAAACGGGTTCCCTGCTTGCGGGACGAAACGCGGCCGGGCCGCCGCGCCACCGCCAGCTCAGGGCCGTGCGGTAAACACCGGCAGGCGCCAGCGGAAACGGATCGCCGCCAGGCGCAGCACCAGCACCAGCGCGGCGGCGGCCAGCGCCGACCAGCCGGGGGACACGCCCCCGCCCACCAACCCGACCAGCAGCAGCGCGCCCAGCCAGGACGCGGTGGCGTACAGCTCGCCGGTGAACACCAGCGGCACCTCGTTGCACAGCACGTCGCGCACGATGCCGCCGAACACCCCGGTGATCACCCCCATCATGCTGGCCACCAGCCACGGCGCATCCATCGCCAGCGCGGCCTGCGTGCCGCTCACGGTGAACAGCGCCAGCCCCACTGCATCGGGCAGCAGGAACAGGCGCGGCGGCAGGCGCACCACGCGCACCAGGGCGAAGGTCACCAGGCCGGCCAGCACGGCGGTGAGCAGGTAGATCTGGTCGGCGATCCAGAACACCGTGCGGTCGAGCAGCACGTCGCGCAGGCTGCCGCCGCCCAAGGCGGCGGCCAGGGCGACCACCACCATGCCGAACAGGTCGAAGGGCTTGCGTCCGGCTTCCAGCACGCCGGCGGCGGCATTGACCGCCACGCCGCCCAGCGCCATGGCGTAGATGAGGGTTTCGATGGACATGGCGCGGGAGCATAGCATCGCCCGCGCGGGTCCGGCCATGGCCGCCGACCCGGTGGAAATCGGCCCGCCCGGCGCAATTCAAACGGTCGTTTGACATGACTGCCCGGCGTGCTAGAGTCCGTCCGAGGAAGGCCGCCCACGAGCCTCCGCCATCCAGAGGAGACAGCATGTCCGTACCGAACGTATTCCGCGGCGCCCTGCGGGTGCCGGTGATCGCCGCGCCGATGTTCCTGGTGTCCGGCCCCGATCTGGTCATCGAGGCCTGCAAGGCCGGCGTGGCCGGCACCTTGCCCTCGCTCAACGCCCGCCCGGCCGCGCAGTTCGGCGAATGGCTGACGCGCATCGACCGTGAGCTGGCCGAGCACCGCGCCGCCCATCCCGGCGCGCCGGTGGCGCCCTACGGCATCAACCTCATCCTGCACCCGAGCAACACCCGCCTGCCCGAAGACCTCGCGCTGATCGTCGAGCACCGCGTGCCCTTCGTGATCACCAGCCTCGGCCATCCCGGCGAGGTGGTGAAGGCCGTGCACGCCTATGGCGGGCTGGTGTTCTCCGACATCATCCATGCCTACCACGCGCGCAAGGCCGCGGCCGCCGGGGTGGACGGCATCATCGCCGTGGCCGGCGGTGCGGGCGGGCATGCCGGCACGCAGAGCCCGTTCAGCCTGATCCGCGAGATCCGCGAATTCTGGGACGGCGCCCTGGTGCTCGCCGGCGCCATCTCCGACGGCGCCAGCGTGCGCGCCGCCGAGACCATGGGCGCGGATTTCGCCTACATGGGCACGCGCTTCATCGCCACGCGCGAGTCCATGGCGCAGGACGACTACAAGCGCATGCTGGTCGATAGCGGGCCGGGCGACGTGGTATATACCGACGCCATCTCCGGCACCAACGCCAACTTTCTGTGGCCCAGCCTGGAGCGTGCCGGTTTCGACCGCGAGCAGCTCGGCGTGAACTTCGGCAAGGGCAAGCTGCACGGCATCGCCGACGAGGCGCGCGCCTGGCGCGATGTATGGAGCGCCGGCCACGGCGTGGCCACCATCCACGACGTCGTGCCGGTGGCCGAACTGGTCGACCGCCTGGCCGCCGAATACCGCAGCGCCTGCGCGCTGCCCCCCAGCCCGGCACTGGCCACCTGAGCAGACACCTGAACGGGGCGGGGGCGCCGCCCGGCGGCCGGATCGGCTATCCTTGCGCCCCATGCTCACCTTCCTGCAGGTTCTCACCAGCGGCATCGCCATCGGCTGCGTCTATGGGCTGGTGGCGCTGTCCTTCGTGCTGATCTACAAGGCCACCGAAACAATCAGCTTCATGCAGGGCGACCTACTGATGCTGGGCGCCTTCACGGTGCTGGCGCTCAACGCCGGCGTGGGTCTGCCGCTGTGGCTGGCCATTGCGCTCGGCCTCGGCCTGATGGTCGGCCTTGGCGCCGGGCTGGAGCGCAGCGTGCTGCGCCGCGCACTCGGCCAACCGCATCTCACCGCTGTGCTGCTCACCTTCGGCCTTGGCCTGATGATGCGCGGCGCGCTCACCGCCGTACCCGCCGCCAGCCACTCCATGCACCGCCTCGGCCAGCCCGCCGATGAAGCGCTGCGCCTCGGCGGACTGGCACTGGCGCCCGCGCACCTGATGGTGATCGGCGCAACCTTGCTGGTGGCCGGCGCGCTCGCCCTGTTCTTCCGCCATACACGCCTCGGCCTGGCGCTGCGCGCCTGCTCCGAGGATCCGCGCGCCGCCGCGCTCAGCGGCGTGCCGGTGGCCGCCATGCACACCCTGGCCTGGGCGCTCGGCGCCGGGCTGGCGGCCTTCGCCGGGCTGCTGCTGGCGCCGATCACCTTCATCCATCTGAACATGGGGCTGATCGCCCTGAAGGCCTTCCCCGCCGCCGTACTGGGCGGCATGAGCAGCCTGTCCGGCGCGCTGGCCGCCGGTGTGTTCCTGGGCGTGGTCGAAGCGCTCGCCGGGCTGGCCCTGCCCGAAGGCGCCAAGGACATGGTGCCCTACCTGCTGCTGATGGGTGCGCTGCTGCTGTTCCCCAACGGCCTGGGCAGCGCGGCCGGGCGGGAGCGCGCGCGGTAATGCGTACGCCGTTGCGCTGGGTGGCCTGGAGCGCGCTGGCCCTCGCCGCGCTGGGGGTACTGGCGGCAATGGGGCCGGATTACGCGCTCGGCCAGCTCGCCTTCGTTGCCACCTTCGCCATCGCCGGACTGGGCGTGGTGCTGATCGTCGGCCAAGCCGGGCAGATCTCGCTGGGCCAGGGTGCGCTGATGGCCTTGGGCGCCTACGCCCAGTGCCTGCTCGTGCGCCTGGGCGTGCCGGCGCCGCTGGCCCTGCCCTTCGCCATGGCGCTGGGCGCCGGCGGCGGCTGGCTGGCCAGTCTGCCGGCACGCCGGCTGGGCGGGCTGTACTTCGCCATGAGCACGCTGGCCTTCGCGCTGATCATCGAGGAACTGCTGGTACGCGCGGACGGGCTGACCGGGGGCGCAGCCGGGCTGGCAGTGCCGGCCTTCGCGGTCGGCCCGCTGGCGGCGGACAGCGCCGCGCGCGAGGCGCTGGTCAGCCTGCTCGTGCTTGCGCTGGCCTGGCTGGCCTGCCGACACTGGGTGGATTCCGCGCTCGGGCGCGCCTGGCGGGCCATCCGCGCCGACGAGGCGGCGGCCCAGTCCTGCGCGATCGACCCCGCCCGCGCGAAAACCTCCGCCTTCGTCGCCGGTGGCGCGCTGTCCGGCCTGGCCGGCGGGCTGTACGCCCACTGGATCGGCTTCCTGACCCCCGAGCAGTTCGGCCTGATGCTGTCCTTCGAACTACTCATGCTGGCCTTCATCGGCGGCGCGCGGCACCTGGCCGGCGCGCTGTGGGGTGCGCTGGTCATCGTCGCCATTCCGCAGCTCATCGCGCTCGCCCGCGATCTGCTGCCCGACGCGCTGGCCAGCACCGCGGGCCTGGAAGCCCTGCTGTTCGGCGGCGTGCTGGTGGCGGTGGTGCTGTGGCGGCCGCAGGGCATCGCCGGACAGCGCTGATGCCGGCGCGGGGTTGCGCAAAGCGTGCCGCCAGCCATACTTTATGAAGTATTTGGTGCTACGCCTTCAGTGGTAGCCATGCGTTCGAGGTTTTCCATGCTCCACTCCCGCATCCTCCTGGCCGCCGCGTTCGCCCTGCTGCCGCTCGCCGCCGGCGCCGAAACCCCCGGCGTGAGCCACGACGAGATCACCGTCGGCAGCATCCAGGATCTCTCCGGGCCGATCGCCATGCTCGGCGCACCGGTGCGCGACGGCATGCTGATGCGCTTCGAGGAGGCCAACGCCAGCGGCGGCGTGCATGGCCGCCGTCTGCGCCTGGTCGTCGAGGACGCCGGCTACGATCCCAAGCGCGCGGTACTGGCCGCGCGCAAATTGATCCAGCGCGACCGCGTGTTCGCCTTCCTGTCCAACATGGGCACCCCGGTGGTCATGGCCAGCATGCCGATGATCGTGGAGGCCGGCCGCCCGCACCTGTTCCCGTTCTCGCCGCACGAAGCCACCTACCTGCCGCTGCACCCGCTGAAATTCCAGATCTACGCGCCATATCAGGACTACATGGCGGCGGCCACCGATTACATGGTGAAGACCCACGAGTATTCGCGCACCTGCCTGCTCTACCAGGACGACGATTACGGCCTGGAAGTGATGAAGGGCGTGGAGGCCGGGCTGGCGCGGCAAGGCAGGCGACTCACCGAACGCACCAGCTACAAGCGCGGCGCCACCGACTTTTCCAGCCAGATCGCGCGCCTGCGCGCGGCCGGTTGCGACCTGGTGGTGCTCGCCACCGTGGTACGCGAGACCGTGGCGGCGATGACCGAGGCACGCAAGCTGGGCTGGGAGGTGGACATGCTGGTCACCGCGTCCGGCTACTCGGCGCAGACCCACGCGCTCGGCGGCCCGGCGGTGGAGGGCCTGTACGGCGTGTCGGTGCTGCCCCACCCCTACGCCGAGGGCGCCACGCCCGAACTGGCGGCCTGGGTGGCGCGCTACCGCGAACGCTTCGGCGCCGCGCCCAACGTATGGAGCGTGATGGGCTACACCGCCGCCGACCTGCTGGTGCAGGCCGCGCAGGCCGCCGGCCCGGAACTCACCGTGGAAGGCTTCCGCGTCGCCCTGGAAAACCTGCAGATCCGGCCGGACATCTTCGGCGGGCCGGTTTACCGCTTCAGTGCCGACGACCACCTGGGCAACCGCAGCGGCCGTCTGGCGCAGATCCGCAACGGGCGCTGGCAACTGATTTCCGACTATCTGCACTGAGGGCCGCCGGCACGACGCGCCCGCTTTTCCTCACGCGGCGGGCGTGCAACACTAGCACCCCGTTCCCCGCCCGCGCACACCCATGACCCAGACCATCGCCGTCGCCCTCACCGGCGCCTCCGGCATGCCCTACGGCCTGCGGCTCATCGACCGCCTGCTGGCCGGTGGCCACCGGGTGTGGCTGCTGTATTCGCAGGTGGCGCAGATCGTCGCCCGCCAGGAGATGGGCCTCGACCTGCCCTCCCGCCCGGCCGAGGTGCAGGCGGTGCTGCGCGAGCGTTTCCACGACGCCGACGGCCGCCTGCGCGTGTTCGGCCGCGAGGAATGGTTCGCCCCGCCGGCCTCCGGCTCCAATCCGCCGGACGCCATGGTAGTGTGCCCGTGCACCATGGGCACGCTGGCGGCGATCTCCGCCGGGCTGGCCGGCAGCCTGGTGGAACGCGCCGCCGACGTGGCCATCAAGGAAGGCCGCAAGCTGATCCTGGTGCCGCGCGAAACCCCCTTCTCCGCCATCCATCTGGAGAACATGCTGCGCCTGGCGCGCCTGGGCGTGGTCATCCTGCCGCCCAATCCGGGCTTCTACCACCACCCGCGCGGCATCGACGATCTGGTCGATTTCGTCGTCGCGCGCATCCTCGACCAGCTCGGCGTGCAGCACGACCTGGGGCCGCGCTGGGGGGAGGAGCCGCGCGATGACGGCTGAGACCGCCCGCCTGCCGCTGTTCCCGCTGGGCACCGTGCTGTTCCCCGAGGGCCGTCTGCCGCTGCGCGTGTTCGAGGCGCGCTACATGGACATGAGCGCGCGCTGCCTGCGCGAGCAGTCGGCCTTCGGCGTGTGCCTGATCGCCGCCGGCAAGGAAGTCGGCGAGCCCGCCGTGCCGCATCCGGTGGGCACCGAGGCCGTCATCGAGCACTGGGACATGGGCGAGCCGGGCGTGCTGTCCATCATCGCGCGCGGCCGCCGGCGCTTCCGCATCGAGGACCACGAGGTCGAGGCCGACGGCCTGCTCACCGCCACCGTGCGCTGGCTGGACGAACCGCCGCCGCAGGCGGTGCCCGACGCGCAGGCCGACATCCTGCCGCTGCTCGGTGCCATCGCCGGCGAGGTCGGCAACCCGCTGCCCGAACCGCTGCGCCTCGACGACGCCGCCTGGGTGGGCGCGCGCTACGCCGAGCTGCTGCCCATTCCGGCGCGCGCGCGCCAGGCCCTGCTGGAACTCGACGACGTGGTCAGCCGGCTGGAGATCATCCAGCAATACCTCCGCCAGCACGGCCTGCTCGGCGGACGCGGCTGAACGCCACGGGAGCATTTCCGCCGGCCGCCGGCACTGCTATCCTCCAAGGCTGGTCGCGGCCCCCGACGCGACACCCGCAGGATTCCCATCCCGATGTTCGACGATTCCTTCAAGCGCGGCGCCGCAGAAGGCTTCCGCGCCTTTTTGCCGTTGTCCGTGGGCCTGATCCCCTGGGCCGTGGTCACCGGCGTGGCCATGCGCTCCATCGGCCTGAGCCCGCTCGAAGCCATGGGCATGAACCTGCTGGTGTACGCCGGCACCGCCCAGCTCGGCACCCTGCCGCTGATCGCCGTGGGCGCGCCGCTGTGGCTGCTGGTGCTTACCGCGCTGGTGCTCAACCTGCGCTTCGTGATCTTCTCCGCCGCGCTCGCCCCGGCCTTCGCCGACGCCTCGCGCCCGCGCCGCGTGTTCTCCAGCTATCTGCTGGTGGATGGCGTGTTCGCCGTGCTCTCCGAGCGTCTGCTGCGCGCCGACGATGCGCGCTGGCGCTGGGGCTGTTTCCTGGCGCCGTCGCTGTGGTGCTGGCTGCTCTGGCAGATCTTCACCGCGGTCGGCGTGTTCGGCGCCGGCATCCTGCCGCGCGACTGGTCGCTGGAATTCATGGCCACCATCGCGCTGATGGTCATGCTGGTGCCGATGTGCGCCACCCGCCCGATGCTGGTCGCCGCGCTGGTCGGCGGTCTGGCCACGGTGTTCGCGCGCGGCCTGCCGCTCAAGCTCGGCATGATCGTCGGCATCCTGGCCGGCATCGCCGCGGGCTTCGCCGCCGAGCGCTGGCAAGGCAACAGCGGGAGGCCGGCATGAGCCAAGGCTTCTGGCTGTGGCTGACGCTGGCCGCCATCGGCAGCACCACCATCCTCACCCGCGGCAGCTTCATCATCCCCGGCGAACGCGCCCGCCTGCCGGCCCCCCTGCAGCGCGCGCTGCGCTACGCCCCGGCCGCCGCGCTGGCCGCGCTGGTGGCGCCGGACGTGCTGCTCGCCGACGGCGGGTTCGAACCCTTCAACCCCAAGCTGGCCGCCGCCATCGTGGTGATCCTGGCCTGCACCCGCTTCCGCAACCCCTGGCTGCCCTTCATCGGCGGCATGGCCGTGCTGCTGTTGCTGCGCAAGGGGCTGGGGCTGTAGGCAAGCGCCGCAGCATCGATGATATTGACATGATCCGGACGGCGAATGATGATTCCATCATCATTGCCGGAACCTCCACATGTCCGCCCCCGTCAGCCACGACCAGAACTTCAAGAACCTCATCCTCGACTACCCGCGCCAGGCGCTGGAATTCTTCGCCCCTGAAGAAGCGCGGGACCTCGACGACGCGGTGCTCATCACGCCCATCCGCCAGGAACAGCTGAAAAACCGCCTCGGCGACCGCTTCCACGAACTCGACGTGCCCCTGCTGGTGGAATGGCCCGACGGCCGCCGGGAAGCCCTGCTCTTCGTGCTGGAAGAAGAAAGCGATCC
Organism: Pseudothauera nasutitermitis; assembly: GCF_004801295.1. Lineage (GTDB taxonomy): Bacteria > Pseudomonadota > Gammaproteobacteria > Burkholderiales > Rhodocyclaceae > Pseudothauera > Pseudothauera nasutitermitis. Next base: position 268,610 of record NZ_SSOC01000006.1, on the reverse strand, counting down.
GGCGCGCTTTTCCATCCACCGGCTGGTGTCCTACACCGCCACGCTGGCTGAACTGTGCAAGACCGCGCGCGTGGTGCCGGTGGTCATCTTCCTGCGCGGCAGCCGGCGCATTCCCCGCTCGCTGGAACTGGGCAGCGAACGCCACGCCTACCTGCGCTTCGACTACCTCGCCTGCATTCTGGCCGACATCCCGGCCCACCCCCACATGAACAGCGGCAACCTCGTCGCCCGCCTCAACCTGCCCAACATGCACTGGCCCAGGGACAGGAAGATCGAGGTCTACGCCCAGGCCGTCCGCGGCCTGCTGACGCTTGAACCGGAAGTCGAAAAACGCCTCAAATACATGGACTTCGTCGACATCTACAGCGCCCTTGACGATAATGAACGGCGGCTGTACGCCGCACGCTACCCGCAGGAGAACCGGAAAATGGCTGGATTGACAGAACGCTTGCTTACCCAGGGCAGACAGCAGGGCATGCAACAGGGGATGCAGCAAGGCGAACTCGCCGTGCTCTCCCGCCAACTCGCCCGCCGCTTCGGTCCGCTCGATCCGGCCGTCACCGAACGCCTGCAAAAGGCCAGTTCCGCCGAACTGGAACACTGGGCCGACAACATCCTCGACGCCCGCACGCTGGACGACGTGTTCGGCGCGCACTGACGCCCCCGTTCTCCGGGGCGGTGCAATGCGGGCGGCCGCTAAGGCCGCCCGGCATGGCGCCTAGAAGCGGTACTTCGCCGTCAGCAGGAAGTTGCGCGGATCACCGAAGAAGTTGGCATCCGAGTATGAGCCAATGGTCGAATAGTATTCGCGGTCGAACAGGTTGTTGATATTCAGGCTCAGGTCCAGTTGCCTGGTGAGCGCGTAGCTGGCATGCAGCCCGACGATGGCATAGCCGCCCTGCTTCACGCCCCACGGGCTTGCGATATCGTCCTGCGCATGCAGCGAACCGCCCACCTTCCAGCGGCTCAGGTCGCCCGGCAGCCGATACGTGGTGGCGAGCTTGAACAGGTGGCGGGGGATGTTGGTCGCGTAGCGCTTGCCGATGCTGTGGCTGCCGATCGGATCGTAACCCGATGCCTCCGACAGGCGCTTGGCCGAGGCATAGGTGTAGCTGGCGGCCATCTGCCAGCCCGGCGCCAGTTCGCCGTTCAGCTCGAACTCGACGCCACGGCTGCGCACTTCGCCGGCCGAGCGATAGCAACTGGTCAACCCGGTCGCGCATTGGGACACGGGCAAACCATCCGGCAGGTTCTCCAGGTCGATCTGGAAGATCGCGGCGCTGGCGTTCAGGCGGCCGCCGAAGTACTCGCCCTTGATGCCGATCTCGTAGTTGCTGCCGGTCTGCGGGTCGAGCAGGCCGCCATTGGCTGTGTAATAACTCTGCGGATTGAAGATGCGCGTCCAGCTGGCATAGATCGAGTGCTGCGCGTTCAAATCGTAAACCGCGCCCAGATACGGCGTGAATTCATGGTCGATGTTGAAATCCGTCGCGCCATAGGCGTATCCGCCCCACTGCTGGGCAATCGTATGCTTGTACCAATCCAGGCGTGCCCCGGCGATCAGGGTCAGCGGATCGGACAGTTTGAAACGGCCAGACCCGTAGAGGCCGGTCTGCTCCCGTTCGTCGTCACGGGTCCATAGGCTCCAACTGCCGGTGATCGTCGGCTTGGGGACGGAACGCGGGTTCCAATTCAGCGGGTTGAAGCTTACCGAGGTGAAATCGGTCGGTGCGCCTTCGTCTTTCCAGGTGCTCTTGCGGTGACTGGCACCGATCGCCAATTCATGTGTGCGCCCCCACAGATTCACTGGACCGGATGCATAAGCGTCGATGCTGTACTGCTCGCGGTCATAGCGATAGGCGGTACTCCCGCCATACAGCGTGAAGGAAGGGTTGCCCGCGCTGTCCACGACGGTATCGCCGAGAAATGTACCGAGCATGTCCATGCGGCTATCCACCACGTTCACCGCAACCTTGGCCTTCCAGCCGTTGTCCAGCCGGTGTTCCAGATCGGCAAACACCGTTGTGCTTTTCTTGTCCCAGTAGGACCAGCTCGGACTCATGCGCGTGGAGCGGGAGATGGGCAGAAAGCTGCCGTCCGGCCAGGTGCCGATGCCGTTCCAGTCCGCGCCGGGGTTGTCCTCGTTGCTGTAGGAGAAGCCCAGCGTCGCGGTGGTGGCGGGGGTGAGATCGGCTTCGAGGATGCCGTACACCAGCGTGCGCTTGTTCGCGTAATCGTCGATGAAGGATTGCTTGTCCTGATAGCTGACCACGGCGCGGCCGCGCAGGGTGCCGGCCTCGTTGATCGGGCCGCCGACGTCGAGGGAGCCGAGGTAGTTGTCCCAGCTGCCGGCGCTGCCGGTCAGCGAGCCCTGGAATTCCCGGGTCGGACGCTTGCGCATCAGGTTGATCGAGCCGCCCGGCGTGCCCTCGCCCTCCATCAGCCCGGCCGCGCCGCGCATGACCTCGACGCGGTCGTACATCGACATGGCGCCGGTGGACAGCGCGGCCTCCTCGTACTGGATCGGAATGCCGTCGACCATCAGATTGTTGATCTGGAAGCCGCGCGAAGTGAAGCGATAGCGCTCGCCGCCCCATTTGGTCACGGTGAGGCCGGGCGTGGCCTGCACGACGTCGCTGAGCGAGGTCAGCCCCTGGTCCTCGATGCGCTGTGAAGTGATGACCGTGACCGACTGCGGCGTTTCGCGGATGGACAGCGGCAGCTTGGTGGCGGTACTCATGCTGCGGGTGGTGTAGCTGCCGGTGCCTTCCGTGGTGCCGCTGCGCTCGGCCTGGGCCGTCACCGTGACCGGCGCCAGCCTGGTGTCCGCCGCCGCCGGCAGGCGGCGCAAGCGGTAGCCGCCGCCTGCGCCGGGAACGGCCTCCAGCCGATGGACAGCGAGGATGGCGGCGAGGCCGGAGGCGGTGGTGTGCGTGCCGCGCAGTCCGCCACTGCGGATGCCCTGGGTGAGTTCGGGGTCGATGGCGATCATTACGCCGGCTTCGCGGCCGAAATGGCCGAGCACCTGGTCCAGGCTGCCGGCGGGAATGTCGTAGGCGCGGCTGGCCGAGGCCTGGGCGCCGCCGGCGGACCCGGCCGGTTGGGCCTGGGCCGGCGCCTGGATGGCGCCGCCGGCCAGGAGGGCGCCGCACAGCATCAGGCGGATCGTGCTGGCAAGCGGGCGGCGGACGGGGAACGGGTGAGCGTGCTGCATGCGGATTTTCCTTTCGCGGACAGGCGTTGAACGGAAGGCGCGCGGGCATTTGCGGCCTCTCTGTTCTGCTTGATGCGCGAGATGGAAAAAACTACCCCACCATCCGAAATTTTTTTGATGGGCGGCGCTCAGGTGCGCAGCCTGACGGTGACCCAGTAGCGGGTGAAATGCTCGATGCGGATCGGCAGCGTCTCGGCCAGCAACGCAAGCACTTCGTCCGGCGCGTGCAGCGGAAAGGCGCCGCTGACGCGCAGGTGGGCGACGGCGGGGTCGCAGCTCAGCCTGCCGGGGCGGTAGCGCTCGAGTTCGGCGATGAAGTCGGGCAGCGGCATGCGCTCGACGACCAGCATGCCATCGCGCCAGGCTTCCTGCCCGGCATGCAGGAGATGGGCAGGAACCGTACCCTGGGCGGTGAAGGCGCTTTGCTGGCCGGCATGCAGCCGCAGCGCGGCACCGTGCGCGGGGCGGATTTCGACGGTGCCATCGAACACGGCGACGGCAATGGGGCCGTCGCCCTGGTCCTGGCGGACGGAAAAGCGCGTGCCGACGGGCAGGACATCCCCATGCGCGGTGCTGACGAGGAAGGGGCGGCGCGCGGCGTCCGGCGCGGTTTCCACGAGGATTTCACCGCTGCGCAGACGGATCTGGCGCAGTTCGGCGCCGTAGCGCACGTCGATCGACGTGGCGGTGTTGAGCAGGATGCGGGTGCCGTCCGCCAGCGTGATCCAGCGCTGTTCGCCGGTGGCGGTACGGTGGTCGGCGCCGATGGCGTCGTGCAGGCGCAGTTCGTTGGCCAGCAGCACGCCGCCGCCGAGCAGGCCGAGGCCGGCAAAGCTCTTCAGCACGATGCGGCGTGCACCGCCTGCCGCGCTGCGCAGCAGGTAGCGGGCCAGCGGCGGCGCGACTTCGCCGCTGGCCGCGCGCATGCCCTGGCCGAGCGAGGCGATGCGCTGCCAGGCGCATTCATGGGTTTCGTCTGCCTGCCGCCAGGCCAGACAGGCCGCGCGCTGGGCGTCGTCGGCGCTGCCGGAGAGCAGGGCGACGTGCCAGGCGATGGCCTGTTCCACCACGGCGGGGTCGAGTGCCGGGATTCCATCCGGCTGCCGGCCGAGCAGGGATTCGGCGGGATGGTTCATGCGTCGTCGCCGTACACCGCGCTGTAGCAGTGCATGAGGGCCTTGGTCATGGCCTTTTGCACGGTACCGACGGAAACCTGCTGCAAGCGGGCGATTTCGCCATAGGTCAGGCCGTCGAGCTGCGACAGCAGGAAGATTTCGCGCGTGCGCGCCGGCAGGCCGGCCAACACGTTGCTGACGGCGGTGAGGGCCTCGACCACCAGTTGGCGGGTTTCGGGCGACGGGGCGGTGGCTTCCGGCTGGGCGGCGAGGGCCTCCAGGTAGGCGCGCTCCAGCGCCAGCCGGCGAAAGTACTGCGCCGTCAGCCGGCTGGCAACGGTGGTGAGAAAGGCGCGCGGCTCACGGATCGATACCGGTTCGCTGGCGGACAGGATGCGCAGGAAGGTGTCCTGCGCGATGTCGTGCGCGTTGTCCACATTGCCGAGCTTGCGGCGCAGCATGCCGACCAGCCAGCCGTGGTGCTGGATGTAGAGCGCGTCGATGCGGTCCGGCGGAGTGGAGGCGTCCATACCGTGGGGGTTCCTGTCGTGGCGGGTCGGGCTTGCCGGGCTGAAGTACGAAAACAGCACAACAAATGCGAACGCTTCTTATTTTATGGGAATGTGCAGCAACACGGCTAGCGCGGCGGCCATGCGGCCAGAACCTGCCTTCAATCCAGGCCCGCGCTCTAACGCGTGGCCGGCAGCGCGGCGCCGATCAGCACGAAGAGCGTCCCGCACACCCGGTTGAAGCGCTTGCCGCCGCGCTCCAGCCAGGGCCGGATGGCATGCGCCAGACGGGCGAGCACCACCTCCACGGCGAACTCCACCACCGCGAAGGTGGCCGCCATGATGACGAACTGCGGCAGCAGCGCGCGCTGCGCGTCGATGAACTGCGGCAGGAAGGCGCCGTAGAACAGCAATACCTTTGGATTGGACAACGCCGACAAAAGGCCCTGGCGGAACAGCACGCGGCCGCGCGGCCTGCCGCCGTGGCCCACCGGGGCCAGATGCATGGCCGGCGCGCGCCACAACTGCACGCCCAGCCACACCAGATAGGCGCCGCCCACCCACTTGAGCACCAGCAGGGCGTGCTGCGAGGTCTGCAGCAAGGCGCCCAGGCCGAACATCGACAGAGCGATCAGCACGGTGAAGCCGAGCACGCCGCCGACCACGGTGTACAGCGTGTGGCGGGTGCCGTAGAGCGCACCGTGGGTGAGCGCCAGCAGGCTGTTGGGGCCGGGCGTGAGCGCCAGGCCGATCGCTGCCAGGGTGTAAAGCAGCCAGACATGCAGCGCCATCATCGGTCTCCGGGAACAGGCGCCCAGTGTAGGGCGCGGCGTATGCTGCGCACGGTATGATCCGGACACAGATCGGTCTGATCCGGACATCCGCCATGCCCACCGAACCCATCGCCCCGGACCTGCGCTTCCTGCTGCTGCCGCTGCCGGAATTCGCCCTGCTGCCCTTCGGCGGTTTCCTCGACAAGCTGCGCTTCACCGCCGACGAGGAGGACTACAGCCGCCAGCGCTACTGCGCCTGGCGCATCCTCGGCATCGAAGCCGGCAGCGTGCGCGCGAGCAGCGGGGTGGCGGTGCACACCGACCTGGCCGCGGCCGATGCGCGTTGGGACGAGTACGACTACCTGGTGCTGTTCGGCGGGCGCAGCGCACGTGCCACCGAGGCCCTCGCGCCGCGCTACCGCCCCCTGCTGCGCCGCGCGCTGCGCCACGGCGTGAAGCTGGTGGCCATCGACAACGCCAGCTTCCTGCTGGCCGCCTGCGGGCTGCTGGACGGCCACAAGGTGGCCGTGCATTGGCGCCACGAGGCCGAATTCCGCGCCAGCCACCCACGCGTGGAAGTGATGAGCGAGCAGTTGTACTGCGTGGACGGCGCGCGCATCACCTGCGCAGGCGGCATGGCGGCCATCGATCTGGCGGTGGAACTGCTGGCCGGCGCCTGCGGGCGCACGCGCGCGCTGAAGGGCCTGCCCGACATGCTGGTGGACGAGGCGCGCGGCAGCGCCCACGCGCTGCGCTCGCTCGACGATGCCGCCGTCTCCGGCCGCCACGTCGGCCGCGCCATCGCGCTGATGCGCACGCTGCTGGGCACGCGCGCCACCTCCGACGAACTGGCCGCGCGCATCGGCGTCAGCCGCCGCCAGCTCGACCGCCTGTTCCTGCAGCGCCACGGCCGGACGGTACGCGCATATTGGACGGAGATGCGCATGCAGCACGCGCGCTGGCGGCTGCTCAACTCCGGCCACGCGCTGGCGCAGATCGCCGACGAGATCGGCCTGGCCGACACCAGCCAGCTGGCGCGCCAGTTCCGCAGACGCTTCGGGCAGTCGCCGGCACGCTTCCGCAAACAGCCCGGGTAGGCCGGAACCTTCCTCCCCCGGCCAGGCGGACACGCCGGCGAGACCGGAAGGCGGACATCCCGGCGCAGCCTGCCCAGCATGATTCATGCATTTCCCGTCGAACTTGCCGTCCCATGATCTGGCACAAGAACTCCGCCCTGCGATCCACTAGCATGGAACTGCCGCCCACCGTCGGCAATACCAATACAAGGAAGGAGAGCACTCATGGCAACAAGAATGAAGGCCGCCGTTTTCCTAGAACCCGGCCGTATCGAACTGACCGAGAAACCCATCCCAGACGTCGGCCCCAACGATGCGCTGGTGCGCATCACCACCACCACCATCTGCGGCACCGACGTCCACATCCTCAAGGGCGAATACCCGGTCGCCAAGGGCCTCACGGTCGGCCACGAACCGGTGGGGATCATTGAAAAGCTCGGCAGCGCGGTCACCGGCTATGAGGAAGGCCAGCGCGTCATCGCCGGCGCCATCTGCCCCAACTTCGGCTCCTACGCCGCGCAGGACGGCGCCCCGTCGCAGGACGGCAGCTACCTGATCCCCTCCGGGCGCTGCGGCTGCCACGGCTACAAGGCCACCGCCGGCTGGCGTTTCGGCAACCTGATCGACGGCACCCAGGCCGAGTACGTGCTGGTGCCGGACGCGCAGGCCAACCTGGCGCCGATTCCCGACGGCCTTACCGACGAACAGGTATTGATGTGCCCGGACATCATGTCCACCGGCTTCAAGGGCGCGGAAAACGCCAACATCCGCATCGGCGACACCGTGGTGGTTTTCGCCCAGGGGCCGATCGGCCTGTGCGCCACCGCCGGTGCGCGCCTGCTGGGGGCCACCACCATCATCGCCGTGGACGGCAACGACCACCGCCTGGGCATCGCGCAGAAGCTCGGCGCCGACATCAGCCTCAACTTCCGCAACTGCGACGTGGTGGACGAGGTGATGAAGCTCACCGGCGGGCGCGGTGCGGACTCGGCCATCGAGGCGCTCGGCACGCAGATCACCTTCGAACAGTCGCTGCGCTGCCTCAAGCCCGGCGGCACGCTGTCCAGCCTGGGGGTGTATTCGCAGGATCTGAAGATTCCGCTGGATGCCTTCGCCGCCGGCCTGGGCGATCACCGCATCAACACCGCGCTGTGCCCCGGCGGCAAGGAGCGCATGCGCCGCCTGATGAACGTGATCGCCGCAGAACGCCTGGACCTCGGCCTGCTGGTCACCCACCACTACAAGCTGGACGACATCGTCACGGCCTACGACCTGTTCGCCAATCAGCGCGACGGCGTGCTGAAGGTCGCCATCAAGCCGTTCTGAGCGCCCGGCCCGCGCGCCGGTCCGCCGGCGCGCCGGGTGGCGGCATCAGCGTTCAGCCATACAGGCCGCGCAGGCGCGCACGCACCGCGCCGGGGCCGAACTCCGCATCCACCTCGTCCTGGTTGTCGGCGGCCCAGGCCACCGCACGCTCGGCGTTGTCGATGCGGCGGTCGAGCAGATGGCCGTCGGCGGACAGCATCTCGGCAGCCTGGCCGAACGCGCGGGCCACGTTGTTCAGCGTGCCCAGCGCGCCCTCTCGGTCGGAAGCCAGCGCGGCGTCGAAGGCCGCTTCGTCCAGCACCAGTTGCCCGTCGGCGGTGAAGCGCACGCCCATGTCGGTCAGCCCCAGTTCGAAGCCGCCGTTGCCCGCGCCGTGGAAGATCGAGCCCACCTCGCGGCGCAGGGAGAAGCGCGCCACGCCGCCGGCCTGGTTGTCCTCCAGCAGCCCGCCGCGCTCGAAGTAGGGATCGAATTCGGCATCCCAGGCGTTGTAGCCGGCGATGAATTCGCGCAGCACGGCGCGGATCTCGTCGTCCGCGCTGTCCGTCTTCAGTTGCGCCATGGCCCCGCTGGCCGCGCCCAGTTCGGCCACGCGCTCGCGCAGTTGCGTGAGCACCTCCGCCTCGTCGCCGATCTCTTCCACGCGGGCGTTGTAGCGCTGCAGAAAGGCAGCGTTGCTCGCCTCAAGCTGCGAGAGCACGCTGTTCATCCGCGAGGACTCGCCGCCCAGCAGCGCGTCCACCGCGCTTCCGCTGCCGCCACCGGCGTTCAGGGTGCCGGATGCGCCGCGCGCCTGCAGCAGGATGTTGAGAAAATCGGTATTGCCCGCGCTGCCACCGGCGGCGCTCGCGCCGCTGCCGGTCAGCGTGGTCAGTGCATTCAGGCGGAACGCGGCGAGGTCGATGTTCATGGCGGACTCCACTTGGATGGACGCGGTTTTTCAGTCTAGCACTCAGGCGCCATCCGCGCGGCGCATCCGCAAGGCCGCCAGGAATGCGATGCCGAACACCACCGCGACCAGCACAAAGCCCTGGGCGAACGCGCCGGCCTCGTCCGCCGGCATCGCGGCCATGCGCCACTCGACGAATACCGCGCAGATCGCCACGCCCAGCACGCCGCCCAGTTGGCGCGCGTAGGTAATCACCGTGGACGACTGCCCCAACTGGTGCGGCGCCAGCCCGCGCAGGGCGGCCAGGTTGAGCGAGGGCAGGATCAGGCCGAGGCCGATGCGCCCGAGGATGGTGAAGGCGATCAGTTCGCCATGGGTGACGTCACCGCCATATACCGCCAGCAGCGCGAAGGACGCGCCGAACACCGCCAGCCCGCACTGCGCCACGCGCCGCGGCGGATAGCGGTCAGCCAGGCGGCCGGCCAGGGGCATGCACAGCGCCAGCGCGATGCCCGCCGGCAGCAGCGTCGCGCCGGCCTCGGTGGCTGAGTAGCCCAGCGCACTGAGCATGAACACCGGAATCAGGTAGGTGGAGGCGTACAGCCCGAAGCCGTAGGCGAAGGACACCACGTTGCCCATGGCGAACGCCCGGTCGGCGAACAGCCCCGGATGAATGATCGGCGCCGCCGCACGCCGGCTGTGCACCACGAAGCCGCCGAAGCCGAGCAGCGCCGCCGCCGCGGGCACCAGCGTCCACAAGCTGAACAGCCCGCTGTGGTGCAGGCCGGCAACGCTCTCGATGGCGCCCACGGTGGCCAGCGCCAGCAGGCTCACCCCGGTCCAGTCGAACGGCCTGGCGCTGCGCTCGCCGGCCACCGGCAGCAGGAACAGCGCCGCCACGCCGGCCACCAGGCAGAACGGCAGGTTGAGCCAGAAGATCGCCGGCCAGCCGAACAGGTCGAGCAGGATTCCGCCCAGCGCCGGCGCCACCGCCGGCGCCAGCACGATGCCGAAGCCCAGCACACCGCCCGCCCTGCCCTGCGCCTGCGGCGGAAACAGCCGCAGCACGGCCAGCGCGCCGAGCGGCTGCAGCAAACCCGCCGCCGCGCCCTGGATCACCCGCATCGCCACCAGGAAGCCGAAGGACGGCGACAGGCTGCCCGCCACGCTGGCCAGCGCGAGAACCAGGATGGCGCTCAGGAAGCAGGTACGGAAACCGAAGCGGTCCAGCAGCCAGGGCGTGGGCAGCATGGCCAGCGTCATCGCCCCCATGAAGCCGGTGATGGCCCACTGCACGCGCTCCTGCCCGAGGCCGAAATGCGCCATCAGCGCGGGAATCGCCACGTTGAAGCTGGTGGTCGACAGCACCGCGGCGATGGTGCCGAGTGCGACCACGGACAGCGCGATCCATTTGTAGCGTTCGCCGTAGCGTTCGATCAGTGCTGCACGGCTGGGGGACAACCTGGGTTTCACGGCGGGAGCGGATCCGGAGAACGAAGCCCCGACATTAGCCCGGCGAGGAGCTTGCCCACAACACCCCGTCGCGGCTGCCGCCGGATGATCTGCCTTTCACCGTCCGGCCACGCCCTCCGCCCGTTCCCAGCCGCCCCCCAGGGCGCTGAACAGCGTCGCCAGCGCGACTTGGCGCTGCGTGGCGACTTCGGCCAGGGCCATCTCGTTGGCGAGCGCGCTGCGCTGGGCATCCAGGTAGCGCAGATGGCTGTCCACACCGGCGCGGTAGCGCGCTTCCGCCAGGCGCAGCACTTCGGCGCTGGACGCCGCCAGCGTGCGGCGCGCGGCTTCCTCGCGGTACAGCGTCGCAGTGGCGTCCAGCGCGTCGGCCACCTCGCGGAAGGCCTGCTGCACGGTCTGCTCGTAGGCCGCCACGGCGATGTCTCTGCGGACCGCCGCCAGGTCCAGGTTGGCGCGGTTGCGCCCGCCGTCGAAGATCGGCAGGGTGATCTGCGGCGAGAACGACCAGGCGCGCTGGCCCGAACCGAACAGGTCGGACAGTTCCGCGCTGGCGCTGCCGAACAGGCCGGTCAGCGCGATGCGCGGGAAAAACACCGCGCGCGCCGCGCCGATGCTGGCATTGCGCCCGCGCAGCCGGTGTTCGGCGGCGAGGATGTCCGGGCGGCGGGCCAGCAGGTCCGAAGGCACGCCCGGGGCGATGTCCTGCACCAGCACGGTACGCGCATTCGTGCTCTCCGGCAGCGCCAGATCCGCCATGCCGACGAGCAGCCGCAGCGCGTTGCCGGCCTGGCGGAACTCGCGGTCCACGCGCTCCAGCTCGGCGCGGGCCTGTTCGGCCAGGCCGAGCGCTTCCTGATGATCCAGCGCGGTCGAGGCACCGGCCGCGCGGCGGCGCTCGATCAGCGCCAGCGAGGCCTCGCGCGATGCCAGCGTCTGCCGGATCAGGTGCAGCCGGCGCTGCGCGCCGTCGCGTACCAGATAGGCACGCACGACTTCCGCCATCAGGCTGATGCGTGCCGCCCGCGCGCCCTCCTCGGTGGCCAGATATTCCTGCAGCGCGGCCTGCGACAGATTGCGCACGCGGCCGAACAGATCCAGTTCGAAGGCGCTCAGCCCGATGCCGGCCTGCCACTGGCTGTGCACGGCGGATTCGCCGCTGCTACTCAGGTCGCCCGGCACGCGCTGGCGCGTGCCGCCGCCCTGCGCCTCCAGTCCCGGCACACGGTCGGCGCGCTGCACGCGGTACTGCGCGCGCGCCGCCTCGACGTCCAGCAGAGTCTGGCGCAGGTCGCGGTTGTTGGCCAGGGCCTGCACGACCAGTTCGCGCAGGCCCTCGTCGAGGATGAAATCCCGCCAGCCGGTTTCCGCCGTGGCGGCGCCCACCCGGTCGGCCGCCTGCTTCCACTGCGCGGGCAGGGCCGCTTCGGGTTGCTGGTAGACCGGCGCGAGCGAGCAGCCGGCCAGCAGGGTGGCGACTGTCAGCGCGGTGAGTGTCTTGCGGCCGCCCATGCATTCGCCTCCACCTTGTCTGCCGTTCATTCCGCCACCTCCGCATCCGCCGGTGCATCGGCGCGGGCGCGCCGCACGTGCGACATCACCCAGACGAAGAAGATCGGCACGAAGATCACCCCGAGCAGCGTAGCGCTCAGCATGCCGCCGATCACCCCGGTGCCGATGGCGCGCTGGCTGGCGCCGCCGGCACCGCTGGCGATGGCCAGCGGCACCACGCCGAGGATGAACGCCATCGAGGTCATGATGATCGGCCGGAAGCGCAGCCGCGCCGCCTCGATGGCCGCGTCCACCACGGGCCGCCCCTGCAGGTACAGGCTGCGGGCGAATTCGACGATCAGGATGGCGTTCTTCGCCGCCAGCCCGATGATGGTGATCAGGCCGACCTTGAAGTACACGTCGTTGGGCATGCCCAGCAGCGTCACCGCCAGTACCGCACCGAGCGCGCCGATCGGCACGATCAGCATCACCGCGGTGGGAATCGACCAGCTCTCGTACAGCGCCACCAGCAGCAGGAACACCACCAGGATGGCGACGCTGAACAGGAAGGGCGCCTGCGCCCCGGCCGCGCGCTCCTGGAAGGACAGCGCGGTCCACTCGTAGCCGATGCCCGGCGGCAGTTCGGCGATGATGCGCTCCAGCTCGGCCATCGCCTGGCCGGTGCTGTAGCCCGGCGCCGCATCGCCGGAAATCTTGAAGGCCGGATAGCCGTTGTAGCGCGAAATCTGCACCGCGCCGGTTTCCCAGCTCGCGCTGGCGAAGGCCGCCAGCGGCACCTGCTCGCCGCGCGCGTTGGGCACGTGCAGGCGCAGGATGCCCTCCGGCGTCATGCGCTCCGCCAAGTCGGCCTGCACCACCACGCGTTGCAGGCGCCCGGCGTTGGCGAAGTCGGCCGCCACCGAGGAGCCGAAGGCGGTGGACAGCGCCGCGCTGACGGTGCCGAAGCCCACGCCCTGCGCCTCGGCCTTTTCGCGGTCGATGTGGAGGCGCAGCTGCGGTGCGTCTTCCAGGCCCTCCATCATCGCGTAGGCGATCACCGGCGAGGTGTTGGCGCGGTACAGCAGCTGGTTGCGCGCTTCGACCAGCGCCGCGCGGCCCAGGCCGCCACGGTCCTGCAGGCGCAGCGCGAAGCCGCCGGCATTGCCCAGGCCTTCGATCGGCGGCGGGTTCACCGCCATCAGTTGCGCGTCGGTGAAATCGGCGAAATGCGCGCCGAAGGCCGCCACCTCGTCGTTCACGGACTGCTCGCGCACCGACCAGTCGGTCAGCATCGGGAACGAGATGGCCGCGTTCTGTCCCGTGCCGGAGAAGCTCCACCCCAGCACCAGCGTGTTGGCTGAGGTGACGTCGCGCTTGAGCAGATAGTCTTCCAGCGCCTCGGCCACCTTCTCGGTGCGCGCATACGCGGCCCCCGGCGGCAGTTGCACGTCGACGATGTAATACCCCTGATCCTCGGCCGGCACGAAGGATTCCGGCAGGCGCAGGTAGAAGAACGCGAGCACCGCCACGATGCCGGCGTAGATCAGCATGTAGCGCCCGGTGCGCCGCACCAGGCGCGCGCTCAGCCATTCGAAGCGCGCCGTGAGCGTGGCGAAGCCGCGGTTGAACCAGCCGAAGAAGCCCTTCTTCTGCTCGTGATGCCCCTGCGGGATGGGCTTGAGCAGGGTCGCGCACAGCGCCGGGGTGAAGGTCAGCGCGAGGAAGCCGGAAAACAGGATGGACACCGCCAGCGACAGCGAGAACTGCTGGTAGATCACCCCCACCGAGCCGCTCATGAACGCCAGCGGCAGGAACACCGCCGACAGCACCAGCGTGATTCCCACGATGGCGCCCGACACCTGGCCCATGGCCTTGATGGTGGCCTCGCGCGGCGGCAGGCCCTCCTCGGTCATGATGCGCTCGACGTTCTCCACCACCACGATGGCGTCGTCGACCAGGATGCCGATGGCCAGCACCATGCCGAACATGGTCATCATGTTCACCGAGAAACCCAGTGCGTACATCATCGCCAGCGTGCCGGCCAGGCACACCGGCACCACGATGGTCGGAATCAGCGTGTAGCGCAGGTTCTGCAGGAACAGCAGCATCACCAGGACGACCAGCACCACGGCCTCGATCAGGGTCATCACCACCTTGTCGATGGCCACCTCGACGAAGCGCGAGGTGTCGTAGGGCACCGAATGCTCGATGTCGTCCGGGAAACCGGCGGACAGTTCCTCCAGGCGGGCACGCACGGCCTCCGCGGTCTGCAGCGCGTTGGCGCCGGGGCTCAGTTGCACCGCGGCGCCGACGGCCTTGCGGCCGCCGTCACGGATGTCGAACTGGAAGTCCTGCCGGCCGATCTCCATGCGCGCGACGTCCGCCAGGGTGACCGCCGAGCCGTCCGGATTGGCGCGCAGCACGATGCGGCCGAATTCCTCCGGCGTCTCCAGCATGCCCTTGACGGCGATGGTGGCGGTCAGCTCCTGCTGCGCGCCGCCGGGACGGCTGCCGAAGCTGCCGGCCGGCACCTGCACGTTCTGCGCGGCGATGGCGGCATTCACGTCGTCCACCGACAGGCCGTAGCCGACCAGCTTCTGCGGATCGAGCCACACCCGCATGGCCGCCTCCGCGCCGAAGAACAGCACCTTGCCGACGCCGGGCACGCGGCGGATCTCGTTGTTGACGTTGCGCGCGGCGAAATCGGCCAGGCCGACCACGTCGGCATCGCCGCTCTTGTAGCGCAGCGTGTAGATCAACAGGAAGCCCGCGCTGGCCTGCTCCACCTGCAGGCCCTGCTGCATCACTGCCTGCGGCAGGCGCGCCTCGGCCTTCTTGATGCGGTTCTGCACATCCACCTGCGCCAGGTCCGGATCGGTGCCCGGCGCGAAGGTGACGACGATCTCGCCGGTGCCGGCCGAACTGCTGGAGGATTCGTAGTACAGCATCCCCTTGGCACCGTTCAGTTCCTCCTCGATCACGCTGGTGACCGAATCGACCACGGTGGTCGCGGAAGCGCCCGGGTAGGTGGCGTTGATGGAAATCTGCGGCGGCGCCACCACCGGATACTGGGACACCGGCAGCGACGGAATCGCCAGCAGGCCGGCGAAGGTGATGAAAATGGCGATCACCCACGCGAAGTTTGGGCGGTCGATGAAAAACCTGGACATGTCGTGGTCCTCGGGAATGCGCCGGCCAGCCGGCTCAGCGCGGTTCGCCGCCGGCGGCCGGCGTGACGATGCGTACGGGCTCGCCCGCGCCGGCGCTGCCGCCGACGATCACCCGCTCCCCCGCCGCCAGCCCTGCGCGGATCTGCCATTCGGTGCCGGCCATCGCGCCGGTGTGCACCGGGCGCTCCTCGGCCACGCCGTCCGCGCCCACCACCAGCACGCTCGCGCTGCCGTCGGCCGCGCGCCGCACCGCGCGCTGCGGCACCACGACGGCCTGCGGGTCCAGGCCCTGGGCGATGCGCACGCGCACGTACAGGCCGGGCAGCAGCAGGCCGTCCGCGTTCGGCACCTCGCCGCGCAGCGACACCTGCCCGGTGGCGCGGTCCACCGTCACGTCGGAGAACAGCAGCCGGCCCTCGCGCGGGCGGCTGGCGCCTTCCACGCTCACGCTGATCGGCACGGCGCCGTCCGTGCGCGCCAGACGGCCCTCTTCCAGCGCCTCGCGCAGACGCAGCAGATCAGCCGCGGGCTGCTTGAAGTCCACATACACGGGGTCGAGCTGCTGGATGACTGCCAGCGGCGTGGCCTCGTTCTGCCCCACCAGTGCCCCCTCGGTCACCAGCGCACGGCCGATGCGCCCGGAAATCGGTGCGCGCACGCTGGCGTATTCCAGATTCAGCTGCGCCGTCTCCACCTCGGCCTGCGCGGACTGCCGCGCCGCCTGCGCGCTCTGCAGGGCGGCCTGCGCCGCATCGAAATCCTGCGGACTGACGGCTTCGATCTCCACCAGCGGCGCATACCGCCGCACCACCGACTGGGCGTCGAGCAGCGCCGCCTCGGCCTTCGCCAGTTCGCCGCGCGCCCGCGACAGCTCCGCCTTGAAGCGGGCCGGATCGATCTGGAACAGCAACTGGCCTGCCTTGACGTCCGCGCCTTCCTCGAAGCTGCGGCTCAGCACGATCCCGGGCACGCGGGCACGCACCTCGGCCACGCGCACCGGCTCGACGCGTCCGGGCAGCTCGCTGGTCAGCGCCAGTTCACGCGACTGCGCGGCCACCACCTCCACGGCCTTCGCCATCTCGGCCGGCGGCGGCGCATCCCCGCCCCGCCCGCAGCCCGTCAGCAGAACCGCCAGAACCAGCGCGGATGGCGGCAGCCACCCCATTTGCAGACCTTTCATCATCGACACCCGTGCGTGTGAATTTTTGGCAAGACAGCGATGCTACCATGAAGCATCTTTTGAATCTATTTAGATTCATTTTGAACCAAAATGCTAAAATAGCACCACCCGGGTAGCAAACGGGTGGTTAGGGAAAATCGAATCCAGTACGATTCGCCGACCCCATTCCGGACATGGATAAAGCAATGTCGATGACGAGCACGCCGCCCACCACCGATGCCGAAGACCGCCGCATCCTGGTCGCGCTGGCGCTGGCACTGGTGGAACAGCCCAGGGCTTCGCTGCAGGAGCTTTCCCGCGCCATCGGCATCAGCAAGGCCACGCTCTACCGCTTCTGCCGCACCCGGCAGGCATTGATCGACCGGCTCGCGACGCACAGCGGGCAAGTGCTCGACGAAGTCATCACCTCCGCCCGGCTGGACAGCGCCCCGCCGCTGGACGCGCTGCGGCAGTTGATCGCCAGCCACCTGGAACACCGCGAGCTGACCGTGTTCCTGATGTACTACTGGAAGGACGCCTCCACCGACATCTGCGCGCACTGCGAGTGGGACAAGGCGCTCGACGCCTTCTTCCTGCGCGGGCAGCAGGCCGGCGTGTTCCGCATCGACATCAGCGCGCCCGGGCTCACCGAGATCTTCATCAGCACCCTGATCGGCCTGTTCGACGCCGAACGCCGGGGCCGCGTCGCCCGCGTCGGACTGGCCGCGCTGATCGAAAGCGCCTTCCTCGACGGCACCCGGACGCAGAAACCATAGGCAGTCCCGCAGGGCGGGGGAGCGGGCCCAACACGCCCGCGCCAGAGGATTGACGGGCCGCACACCCGCCTTGATACTATACCCCAGTATTGGACAGGAGCCTGCCGTGCCCCACAGCCCGGAAGAGAAGAAGCGCGTACTCACCCGCGTGCGCCGCATCCGCGGCCAGGCCGAGGCGCTGGAACGTGCGCTGGAGGCCGGCGCCGACTGCGCCCCGGTATTGCAGCAGATCGCCGCCATCCGTGGCGCGGTCAATGGGCTGATGTCCGAGGTCATGGAAGCCCACCTGCGCGAAACCTTCGGCCAGCCGGCCACGTCCGACACAGACCGGCAGGCGCGCATCGCAGAGATGACCGGCCTGCTGCGTTCCTACCTCAAATGACCCGCGCGGCCACGCAGCCGCGCCCCGCCCCGACAAAGAGAAAAGGAGTCGAGACCATGAAATCCCGCGCCGCCGTCGCCTTCGCCCCCGGAGAACCGCTGCAGATCGTCGAGATCGACGTTGCCCCGCCCAAGGCGGGCGAAGTGCTGGTGAAGATCACCCACACCGGCGTCTGCCACACCGATGCCTTCACCCTCTCCGGCGACGACCCGGAAGGCCTGTTCCCCGCCGTGCTGGGCCACGAGGGCGCCGGCATCGTGGTGGAAGTGGGCGAAGGCGTGACCAGCGTGCAGCCGGGCGACCACGTCATCCCTCTGTACACCGCCGAATGCGGCGAATGCCTGTTTTGCAAGTCCGGCAAGACCAACCTGTGCGTCTCGGTGCGTGCCACCCAGGGCAAGGGCGTGATGCCGGACGGCACCACGCGCTTCTCCTACAACGGCCAGCCCATCTACCACTACATGGGCTGCTCCACCTTCAGCGAATACACCGTGGTGGCCGAGGTGTCGCTAGCCAAGGTCAACCCGCAGGCCAACCCCGAACACGTCTGTCTGCTGGGCTGCGGCGTGACCACCGGCATCGGCGCGGTGCACAACACCGCCAAGGTGCAGGAAGGCGATTCGGTGGCCGTGTTCGGCCTCGGCGGCATCGGCCTGGCGGTGATCCAGGGCGCGCGCCAGGCCAAGGCCGGGCGCATCATCGCCATCGACACCAACCCGTCCAAGTTCGAACTGGCCAGGCAGTTCGGCGCCACCGACTGCGTGAATCCCAAGGATCACGACAAGCCCATCCAGCAGGTCATCGTGGACATGACGGGCTGGGGCGTGGACCACAGCTTCGAGTGCATCGGCAACGTCAACGTGATGCGCGCGGCGCTGGAATGCGCGCACCGGGGCTGGGGCCAGAGCGTGATCATCGGCGTGGCCGGCGCGGGGCAGGAAATCTCCACGCGGCCGTTCCAGCTGGTCACCGGGCGCACCTGGAAGGGCACCGCCTTCGGCGGCGTGAAGGGCCGCACGCAGTTGCCGGGCATGGTGGAAGACGCCATGCAGGGCAAGATCGAACTGGCCCCCTTCGTCACCCACACCATGCCGCTGGACGACATCAACACCGCCTTCGAGCTGATGCACGAGGGCAAGTCCATCCGCTCGGTGGTGCATTACTGAGGAGACGGGGATGGAACGCATTGAACACCGCGCCTGCTTCGGTGGCTGGCAGGACGTGTACCGGCACGAATCGAAGGTGCTGGGCTGCGCGATGAACTTCGCCGTGTACCTGCCGCCGCAGGCGGAAAAGGAAAGGCTGCCGGTGCTGTACTGGCTGTCCGGCCTGACCTGCACCGAGCAGAACTTCATCACCAAGGCCGGCGCGCAGCGCTACGCCGCCGAGCACGGCATCCTCCTCGTCGTGCCCGACACCAGCCCGCGCGGCGACGAGGTGGCCGATGCCGAAGGCTACGACCTGGGCAAGGGCGCAGGCTTCTACCTCAACGCCACGCAGGAACCCTGGGCCAGGCACTACCGCATGTACGACTACATCGTGGAAGAACTGCCGGCGCTGGTCGAGGCGAACTTTCCGGCCACCGCCGCGCGCGCCATCAGCGGCCATTCCATGGGCGGACACGGCGCGCTCACCATCGCCCTGAAGAACCCGGGGCGCTACCGCAGCGTCTCGGCATTCTCGCCCATCGTCGCGCCCACACAGGTGCCCTGGGGCGAAAAGGCGTTCACCGCCTATCTGGGCGAGGACCGCGCAAGCTGGAAGGCCTGGGACGCCACCGAACTGGTGAAATCGGCCCCGGAGAAGCTGCCGCTGCTGATCGACCAGGGCGAGGGCGACGAATTCCTCGCAAGCCAGTTGCGCCCGCAACTGCTGCAGGCTGCCGCCGAGGCCGCCGGACATCCGCTGCAACTGCGCCTGCGCCCCGGCTACGACCACAGCTACTACTTCATCGCCAGCTTCATCGGCGAGCACGTCGCGCATCACGCCCGGGCGCTGCGTGGCGCCTGAAACACGCAGTGGCCCGACCGCCCCCGGCAAGCGCCGGGGGCACGCCGCTTGCCGGGGCATCCAGTTGAAATATGTCCAACGGAAAAATACAACGAAAGTGATATAGATATCGGTAATTCGTCGTTTGATATGACCGCCCCAGGTCTTACATTTTCGCCCTTGGAAGCATGTCCGGCATGCCGCCGCATCCCCTGCCCGGACCGTCCATCACAATAAAAGGAAGCGAAAATGTCCCCGAGATTCCCCCTGAAGAAATCCCTGCGCTCCGTCCTGCTCGCCGTGAGCCTGCCGGCCCTGGCGGCCACCGCTCATACCGGCGCCGCCGTGGCCGCCACCCCCGCCGCGGCGCAAGCCGCGCAGCAGGGCAACATCATCATCTCCGCCGATCAGGCGAAGAAGCTGGCCGCCTCCGGCGCCAAGATCATCGACCTGCGCCCCGCCAAGGATTACGCCGCCGGCCACATCCCCGGCGCCATCAATCTGCCGTGGATCAAGTTCAACCAGCGCGAAGTGGACGGCGTGCGCAACGAGTTCGCCAGCGACGAGGTGATCGAGCGCGAACTCGCCGCCGCTGGCCTGAGCTATGACGACACCCTGGTGATCTACGAGAACAGCGCGCTGCCCGGCCGCGCCTACGTGGTGTTCGACTACGCCGGCTTCAAGAAGGTGCACGTGCTCGACGGCGGTGTCGGCGCGTGGAAGGAAAAGCTCTCCACCGAAGCCGTCACCCCGCAGCCAAGCGCCTTCAAGTTGAGCCAGAAGAAGGAAATCCGCGTCGACAAGAAATTCGTCGAAGGCAAGGTGGGCAAGGCCGACGTGACCATCATCGACGGCCGCGACGAGGAAGCCTATCTGGACGGCCACATCCCGGGCGCGAAGAGCCTGCCGGCGCCGAAGCTGCTGACCGCCGAGCGCACGCTCAAGCCGCAGTCCGCACTGGCCCAGGTGCTCGCCGACAAGCAGATCAACCCGGACGACGAAATCGTTTCCTACTGCGGCAGCGGCGTCTACGCGGCCAACAACTACCTGGCGCTGCGCAACCTGGGCTACCGGAACGTGGCCTTCTACGACGCCAGCTGGGACGAATGGAGCCGCGACCCGAAGGCCGGCCAGTCCATCGCCTACGACAACTACACCTTCAACGTCGCGGGCGGCGCCTCGGCGCAGACCACTGCGGATGGCATTCCCGTCGGCGGCAAGAGCGGCGTGCCGCAGTTCATCGACATCAACGAGTTGAAGAAGGCCTCCGACGACAAGAAGAGCGTGATCATCGACGTGCGCGCGCCGGCCGACTACGACTGGGGCCACATCCCCAACTCGGTGAACGTATTCTGGGACACCACGCTGAACGCCGACCGCACGCTGAAATCCACCGCCGAGCTGGACAAGCTCTACAAGGCCGCGGGTGTGACGCCGGACAAGCGCGTGATCATCTACGCGCGCGGCGGCTACCAGCTGACCCACACCTACACGACCCTCAGCCTGCTCGGCTACAAGAACATCGACTTCTTCACCGGCAAGTTCGAGGGCTGGAAGAGCAAGTAAGGGATACTGCAACGGACCCTCCCCGGGCCCTCTCTGAACCTTTCCCACGCTCACCCCGCGCATCCGTGCGCGGGGTGAGCGTCATTCGCACATGAGCACCCGCATTTCCACTTCCCCTCCGGCTGCCGCCGACCATTACCTCGTCACCTTCGTCGGCGGCTTCATCCTGCTCGCCGCGCTGGGCATCGGCCTGGCGATCGACGCCCGGCAGGCCTTTCTGTTCCTGCTCGGCGGCGCTTTCGGGCTGACCCTGTTCCACGCTTCCTTCGGTTTCACCGGCGGCTGGCGGCGCTTCGTGCAGGAGCGGCGCGGACGTTCCCTGCGCGCACAGATGCTGATGGTCGCGGCGGCCGCACTCCTGTTCATTCCGCTGCTGGCCAGCGACATCAGCCCCTGGGGGCGTCCGCTGGCGGGCGCGTTCGCGCCGGTGGGCACCTCGGTGGTGGTCGGTGCCTTCCTGTTCGGGCTGGGCATGCAGCTGGGCGGCGGCTGCGCGTCCGGCACGCTGTTCACCGTCGGCGGCGGGCAGGCGCGCATGCTGGTCGTGCTGGCCTTTTTCATCCTCGGCTCGCTGGTCGGCACCGCCCATCTGCCGTGGTGGCTGACGCAGCCCTCGCTGTCCTCCATCAACCTGAGCAAGAGCTTCGGCTGGGTGCCGGCGCTGGCGCTCACCCTGGGCGGCCTGGGCCTCGTCGCGCTGCTGAGCATCTGGGTGGAGAAGCGCGCCCACGGCATGCTGGAAGCACGCAGCACGCCTTTCCCGCTCACCCTGCGGGCCTGGCTGTTCGGCCCCTGGTCGCTCACCGCCGCCGCGCTGATCCTGGCGGGGCTCAATGCGGTCACCCTGTTCTCCGCCGGGCATCCGTGGTCGGTCACCTACGCCTTCGGCCTGTGGGGCGCCAAGATCGCCCAGGCGGCCGGCGTCGCGGTGGGCGAGTGGACCTTCTGGAGCTGGCCGATGCAGGAGCGCGCACTGAACGCCAGCGTGCTGGCGGACGTCACCTCGGTGATGAACTTCGGCGTGATCCTCGGCGCCGCGCTGGCCGCCGGACTGGCGGGGAAATTCGCCCAGGGCAGCGCAAAACTGACGCTGGCCCCGGTGGTGGCCGCCATCCTCGGCGGCCTGCTGATGGGCTACGGCGCGCGCCTGTCGTTCGGCTGCAACATCGGCGCGCTGTTCGGCGGCATCGCCTCGGGCAGCGTGCATGGCTGGGTATGGTTCGCCCTGGCCTTTCTCGGCAGCATCGTGGGCATGCGGTTGCGCCCCTTCTTCGGCCTGGACGGACACAAGCCAACATGAAATCCCGCAACACGCTCCTGTTCGGCTCCGCCCTGCTGGCCGCCACGGTCGCGGTGATCGCCGACCACCAGGCGAACGCCCCCGCCGAAATCCCCGAGGCCGCGCGCGCCAGCGCGCCATCGTCGGAATCCGCCAGCCAGGACGACGACGAGGGCTACGCGCCCTGCGGCGCCATCTAGCGGACCCCACCCATGGACGAAACGCCTCCGCCCGACACCTTCGCCGAGCGCCTGCAAGCCGCCCGCGAAGCGCTGTTCTGCGAACACGTGCTGGCCAAGTCCGCCAGCAACGTGCTGCTGACCACGCTCGGCCACGGCGAGGCCGTCGAGGGCTGGGCGCATTACCCGCCGGACGACGTGTTCGATCCGGAAAGCGGCTCGCTGTGGTACTACCACTGCCACCTGCCGGCCCGCGACGAGCGCGAGCACGGGCACTTCCACTGCTTCGTCCGCCCCGCGGGCAAGGGCGGCCCCATCCATCATCTGGCGGGCATCAGCGTGGATGCCGCCGGCAGGGCCTACCGGCTGTTCACCGTGAATCAGTGGATGGCCGGCGACGATTTCATCGAGCCCGAACGCGCCGGCGAACTGCTCGGCCGCTTCGACGTGCAGTTGGACCGCCCCTCCTACCTGGTCAACCGCTGGGTCTCGGCGATCCTGCGCCTGTACGAGGCGGACATCCGCGCGCTGCTCCAGACGCGCGCCGAAACCCTGGCGCGCCATGCCCGGGAACACGGCAAGACCCTGGCGGAGGTATTGGACGACCGCAGGCTGAAAGTCACCTCGGAAGCCCTCATCGACCTGCGCGACACCGCACGCACGCTCGAACGGCAAACCCCTGCCGACGGCGGCGCACCACGGCCATAAGCCCGTCCGCACGCCTCATCCGGCAACCGCGACAGCCCGCTCCTGCCCGGCAACTGCCCAGTTGTCGCTTGTTGTTGTCACGTTCGTATGAAACCATGCGGGGCGCCCGGGGTCTTTGGCCCCCGGCGCCCGACTTTTTCCCCGCACCGCACCCACTCCAACCAACATGATCGAACTGCTCTCGGACCCAGCCACCTGGATCGGCCTTGCCACCCTGGTTCTGCTGGAGATCGTGCTTGGCATCGACAACCTGATCTTCATCGCCATCCTGGCGGAAAAGCTGCCCCCGCATCAACGCGACAAGGCGCGCGTCATCGGGCTCAGCCTGGCGCTGCTGATGCGCCTGATGCTGCTCTCGGTGATCTCCTGGCTGGTCACGCTGACCACGCCGCTGTTCAGCATGTTCGGCTTCAGCTTCTCCGGGCGCGATCTGATCCTGCTGCTGGGCGGCCTGTTCCTGCTGTTCAAGGCCACCACCGAACTGCACGAGCGCCTGGAGGGCGTGACGCACAAGGGGCCGGCCACGGCGGTCTATGCCAGCTTCTCGGTGGTCGTGGCGCAGATCGTCGTGCTCGACGCGGTGTTCTCCCTGGACGCGGTGATCACCGCCGTCGGCATGGTCAACCACCTGCCGGTGATGATGGCGGCGGTGGTGATCTCCATCGGCGTGATGCTGCTCGCCTCCAAGCCGCTCACCCGCTTCGTCAACGCCCACCCCACGGTGGTCGTGCTGTGCCTGAGCTTCCTGCTGATGATCGGCCTCAGCCTGGTCGCCGAGGGCCTGGGCTTCCACCTGCCCAAGGGCTATCTGTACGCGGCCATCGGCTTCTCGGTGATGATCGAGACCTTCAACCAGCTCGCCAAGCGCAACCTCGCCAGGGAGGAGGCGCGCATCCCGCTGCGCGACCGCACCGCCGAAGCGGTGCTGCGTCTGCTCGGCGGCCGCCCGGCGCCGGAAATGGCCGCCGCCGCACCCGCGGGCGGATCGGTGGCGGCGGCATCCGCCTTCGCCCCGGAAGAGCGCAGCATGGTCGGCGGCGTGCTCACCCTGGCCGAACGCGACGTGCGCTCCATCATGACGCCGCGCTCCGACATCTCCTGGATCGATCTCAACGAAGCGCCGGATGTGATCCGCGACAAGCTGCTGGCCGCCCCGCACGCCATGTTCCCGGTGTGCCGCGGCTCGCTCGACGAAATCGTCGGCGTGGCGCGCGCCAAGGACCTGCTCGCCGACCTGCTGCGCTTCGGGCACATCGACGAACAAGCCAGCCTGCGCGCGCCCATCTACGTGCCGGACAGCACCATCGCCATCAAACTGATCGAAACCCTGCGCCACGCACGCGGGCAGATCGCCCTGGTCAGCGACGAATTCGGCCTGTTCAAGGGCGTCGTTTCGCCCATCGACATCCTCGAAGCCATCGCCGGCGAATTCCCCGACGAGGACGAGACCCTGGAAATCCAGCCCGCCGGGCCGGGCAAATGGACCGTCTCCGGCAGCGTCGACCTCCACCAGCTCGAACAGGCCCTGCACACCGAAGGCCTGCTCAGCGAGGACGGCAGCTATTCCTCCCTGGGCGGCTACCTGCTGGCGAACTTCGGCTACATGCCCAAGGTCGACGAAGCCTTGATCCACGAGAACTTCGAATTCCGCATCACCGGCATCGACGAACGCCGCATCACCACCGTACAGATCCACCGGCTCGAACCGCCCCGGCCGTCCGAACCCGCCGCCGAGTGAACCGCCGGCCGGCCCCTAGCCCAGACACCGCCCCAGCATGGAAATCATCACCTTCTTCATCGACCTGCTCTTCCACCTCGACCAGCATCTGGCCGAGCTGCTCGCCCAGTACGGCCCATGGCTGTACGCCATCCTGTTCCTGATCGTGTTCTGCGAAACCGGGCTGGTCGTCACCCCCTTCCTGCCCGGCGACTCCCTGCTGTTCATGGCCGGCGCGCTGGCCGCCGGCGGCGGCCTGGACCCGGCCGTGCTGATCGGCCTGCTGTTCGTCGCCGCCGTGCTCGGCGACACCGTCAACTACACCATCGGCAAATACTTCGGCCGGCGCATCGAACACTGGAACAGCCGCCTCATCAACCGCCGCGCACTGGAACGCACCCAGGCCTTCTACGCGCGCCACGGCGGCAAGACCATCGTGATCGCCCGCTTCGTCCCCATCATCCGCACCTTCGCCCCGTTCGTGGCCGGCATGTCGCGCATGGAATACCGCCGCTTCGTGTTCTTCAACGTCTTCGGCGCCGCGCTGTGGGTGGCCCCGCTGACCATGCTGGGCTACTGGTTCGGCAACCTGCCGGTGGTCAAGAACAACCTGTCGGCGGTGGTCATCGGCATCGTCCTGCTGTCGGTAACGCCGATCGTCGTTGCGTGGTGGCGGGAGCGCGGGGGACGGGCGGAGGGGCCGGCCTGAACGGTGTTCCGGACCGGATCGAGGCTGAAGACGATCGCCTCATGAAGAACGCCCGGCAAGCCGGGCGTTCTCGTCTGTGAAGGCTGTTTGACTGCTACTCGGCCGCAGCGGCCGCGTCACTCCTCCAGGTGGGCGACGACGTCGAGGAGGTTCGCGATGCTATCGTCAACGCTGGCGATGCGCGTGCGCACGTGCTGCACCTTGGATTGCCTGCTGGTCGAGATTTCATGGATGCGGTCGATCTGGAGTGCGATCAGTTGGGTCAGTTCGGTGTTGGCGTGGGCAACATTGCTGATTTCGGCGGTGGCTTCGGAGGTTTTGGAGGCGAGCTTGCGCACCTCGTCCGCCACGACGGCGAAGCCTCGGCCGCTTTCTCCGGCGCGCGCGGCTTCTATGGAGGCGTTGAGGGACAGCAGGTTGGTCTGGTTCGCGATGCTCTGGATGGTGGTGACGATTTCGTTGATGCTTTCGATCTGGTCGTCGAGCCTGGCGCTGACGGTAGCGGCCTCATTGGCGTGACGCGCGATTTCGTCGGAAAGCGCGACCACTTCGTCGAGTTGCTCCTTGGCTTCGTGCGCGATCTGCGAGGTCTGGCGCGAGGCGTCGGTGGCGGCCGTTGCGGCGTCGAGCTTGGCATTGACACGGCTGGTGATGTCGGACGCGAACTTGATGACCTTGTACACCTTGCCGTCGGCGTCGACGATGGGGTTGTAGGTGGCCTCGAGCCATACGCGCTCGCCGGCACTGTTGAGGCGGTCGAAACGGTCGGACATGAAGTGGCCGTCTGCCAGGCGCTTCCAGAAGTCGGGGTTCTCGCGGTAAAACGCCTCCGTACAAAACATCGAGTGATGTTTCCCCTGGATTTGCTCCAGCGGGTAGCCCATCGTACGCAGGAAATTTTCGTTGGCGGTGAGGATCGTGCCGTCGGGTTTGAACTCGATGACGGCGAGGGAGTTGTTGAGCGCCGTGAACATGGCCGTCTTGTCGAGCAGCGAAAAGTGGTTGTCCGTGACGTCGGAGGCGATCTTGATGATCTTGACGATCTGGCCGCTGGCGTTCCGGACCGGGAAGTAGGAGGCTTCGAGCCAGATCGTCCGGCGCGATTTGGTGAGCCGCCCGAACGTGCTCTGGTTGGGTTGGCCTTGCGCGAGGTTGCGCCAGAAGGCGGCGTATTCGTCGCTGGCCGTGTAGGCCGGTTCGCAGAACATGCGGTGATGCTGGCCGCGGATTTCGTCGAGGGTGTAGCCCGTGGCCGCGAGAAAGCAGTCGTTGGCGTCGAGGATGGTGCCTTCCGGCGTGAACTCGATGTAGGCGAGATTCTGTCGTATGGCGTTCAGGTCGTCGCGATAGCGTGCGATCTCATGTTCGAAATCATCGCGTTGAAGGGCCAGGGCACGTTCGCATTGAGCTTTGCGGATGAACATGGAGCCTCCTCGGTATGCGGCGTACCGTACGCTGATTCATAGTGAGTATGCAGGGGCTGCGGACTTTCTGTCCAGGTGATACTCCCGACGTTGCCATTCAGACCTGAATCGCGATCAGCGACAGCAGTAGCGAACCATCACAATCGAGACACTCTTTCCGGCCACACACAAACAGCAACGCCCGGCATGCCGGGCGTTGTTCATCTTGCGGGAAATCTTCGGTTCTACTGGATCGGAGCAACGAATCAGCGCAACATGCCCATCCTCACTCCACCGTCACCGACTTCGCCAGATTCCTCGGCTTGTCCACATCCGTCCCCTTTACCAGCGCGGCGTGGTAGGACAGCAGTTGCAGCGGTACGACGTGCAGCACCGGGGAAAGCATGCCGTAGTGCTCCGGCATGTGCAGGATGTGCACGCCCTCCGATTCGGGGATTTCGCTGCCGGCGTCGGCGAACACGTAGAGTTCGCCGCCGCGCGCGCGGACTTCCTGCAGGTTGGACTTGAGTTTTTCCAGCAGTTCGTCGGCCGGGGCCACGGCGATGACGGGCATGTCGCGGTCCACCAGGGCGAGCGGGCCGTGCTTGAGTTCGCCGGCGGCGTAGGCTTCGGCGTGGATGTAGGAGATTTCCTTGAGCTTCAGTGCGCCTTCCATGGCGATGGGCCAGTGGCGGCCACGGCCGAGGAACAGGGCGTGCTGCTTGGCGGCGAAGCGCTGGGCCCAGCGTTCGATCTCCGGTTCCAGTTCCAGCACCTTCTGCACGGCCACCGGCAGGTGGCGCAGGTTCTGCAGGTGGCGGGCTTCCTGTTCTTCGGGCAGACGGCCGGCGAGCTTGGCCAGCGTAAGGGTGAGCAGGGCCAGGGCAGCGAGCTGGGTGGTGAAGGCCTTGGTGGAGGCCACACCGATTTCCGGGCCGGCGCGGGTGATGAAGCGCAAGCTCGCTTCACGCACGATGGCGGATTCCGGCACGTTGCAGATGGCCAGGGTGCGCTGCATGCCCTGGGCGATGGCGTGCTTGAGGGCGGCCAGGGTATCGGCGGTCTCGCCGGACTGGGAGATGACCACGACCAGGGTGTCCGGATCCGGCACCGAGTCGCGGTAGCGGTATTCGCTGGCGATTTCCACCGAGCAGGGCACCTTGGCGACCGATTCCAGCCAGTAGCGCGCGACCAGGCCGGCGTGGTAGCTGGTGCCGCAGGCCAGCACCAGCACACGCTGCACGCCGCCCAGCACTTCCAGCGCGCGCGCACCGAACAGTTGCGGGGCGACGGAGCCACCGCCGGTGATGATTTCCAGGGTCTGCGCGAGGGCCTGGGGCTGTTCGAAGATTTCCTTCTGCATGTAGTGGCGGAACTGGCCGAGCTCCACCGCGTCCGCCGACAGGCTGGAGAGGTGGATTTCGCGTTCCACCGAGCTGCCGTCCGGGCGCACGATGCGGTGGCTGGCGAGGCGCAGTTCGGCCACGTCGCCGTCTTCCAGGTAGATGACCTGGCGGGTCACCTGCAGCAGCGCGGCGGTATCGGAGGCGGCGTACATGCCGTGTTCGCCCACGCCGAGCAGCAGCGGTGCGCCGCTGCGCGCGACCACGGCGCGTTCCGGTTCGGCCTCGGCCAGCACGGCGATGGCGTAGGCACCGTGCAATTCATTGGTGGCCAGGCGCACGGCTTCGAAGAGGTCGGCGCCGGCGGCGAGCTTGCTGTGGATGAGGTGGGCGATGGCTTCGGTGTCGGTGTCGGATTCGAACACGTAGCCGCGTGCCTGCAGGGCGCTCTTGATAGCCTCGAAGTTTTCGATGATGCCGTTATGCACCACCGCCAGCCCGCCGGAGATGTGCGGGTGGGCGTTGCGTTCGGACGGCACACCGTGGGTGGCCCAGCGCGTGTGGGCGATGCCGATGCGCGCGCTGGCGTGTTCGCGTTCGGCCAGGGCGGCGAGTTCGGCCACGCGCCCGGCGGCGCGCAGGCGGGCGAGACGGCCATTCGAGACGATGGCCAGGCCAGCGGAATCGTAGCCGCGGTATTCCAGCTTGCGCAGGCCTTCGAGCAGCACCGGCACGATGTCGGCGGTGGAGATGGCGGTGACGATGCCGCACATGGTCAGGCTCCTTGCTTGTTCTTCACCGGGCGCTGCCAGCCCGGAAGGCTGATCTGCCTGGCGCGCGAGACGGTGAGCTGTTCGGCCGGCGCGTCCTTGGTGAGCGTGGTGCCGGCGCCCAGCGTGGCGCCGCGGCCGACGCGCACCGGGGCGACGAGTTGGGTGTCGGAACCGATGAACACGTCGTCTTCGATGATGGTACGGTGCTTGTTGGCGCCGTCGTAGTTGCAGGTGATGGTGCCGGCGCCGATGTTCACCCGGCTGCCCACGTCGGCGTCGCCCACGTAGGCCAGGTGGTTGGCCTTGGAGTGGTCGGCGATGCGGCTGTTCTTCACTTCGACGAAGTTGCCCAGATGCACGTCCGCGCCCAGTTCGGTGCCCGGCCGGGTGCGTGCGTAGGGGCCGATCACGCAGTGTTCGCCCATGCGAGTGGATTCGACGTGGGAGAACGGCGCGATGCGCGTGCCGGCGCCGATAAGCGCGTCGCGGATCACGCTGTTGGCGCCCACGCGCACGCCGTCGGCGAGTTCCACGCGGCCTTCGAACACGCAATTGACGTCGATTTCCACATCCCGCCCGCAGATCAGTTGGCCGCGCACGTCGATGCGTGCCGGATCGATCAGGGTAACGCCGTCTTCCATCAGGCGCTGTGCGATGTTGCGCTGGTGCAGGCGTTCCAGCTCGGCCAGTTGCGGCTTGCTGTTGACGCCCAGGGTTTCCCACTCGGCGGCGGGCTGTTCGGTGACCACCGGTACGCCGTCGGCCACGGCCAGGCCGATGATGTCGGTGAGGTAGTACTCGCCCTGCGCGTTCTGGTTGCCGACGCGCGCCAGCCAGTCGCGCAGGCGGGCGACCGGGGCGACGAGGATGCCGGTGTTCACCTCGCGCATGCTGCGTTCGGCGGCGTTGGCGTCCTTTTCCTCGACGATGCGCGTGACCTGCCCTTCTGCATTGCGCAGGATGCGCCCGTAGCCGGTGGGGTCGTCGAGTTCCACGGTGAGCAGGGCGAGGCGCTCGCGGCCGGCGGCTTCGGCCAGGCGGCGCAGCGTGGCAGCGCCGATGAGCGGCACGTCGCCGTACAGCACCAGGGCCTGCTCGCCATCGGTGAGCACGGGCAGGGCCTGGCACACGGCGTGGCCGGTGCCGAGTTGTTCGGCCTGCAGGGCCCAGTCCAGCGTTTCGTTGGCGAAGCGCGCCCGCACGGCCTCGCCGCCGTGGCCGTACACCACGCAGATGCGGCCGGGTTCCAGGGCACGCGCGGTGTCCAGCACGTGGGCGAGCAGCGCGCGGCCGGCGAGCGGCTGCAATACCTTGGGCAAGGCGGAACGCATGCGCCTGCCTTGTCCGGCGGCCAAGACGACCACTTCCATGGATACCCCGGGGAATGAGCTTTGAATCGGCTGCGATTCTAGCATGCAGGCCTACCGCGCCCGGATGGCGTGGGTGTTACAGCGCGTACGTTGTTGCAGCGCACACAAAATGACCATGTTTGTGCGGTGGATGTCACGGATCATGGTTAGAATCGCCATGTTGCAAATGCAAACACTCTAGCGAGAACCGCCATGGAGCATGCCGTCCAGCAATTCATCGAGAACCGCACCTTCGACGAGATCCAGGTGGGCGATATCGCCCAGCTCGTCCGTACGCTGAAACCGGAAGACATCCACCTGTTCGCGGTGATGTCCGGCGACGTGAACCCGACGCACGTCGATCCGGAGTTCGCCCGTTCCAGCCAGTTCCGCGAGGTGGTGGGCCACAGCATGTGGGGCAGCACGCTGATCTCCACCGTGCTGGGCACCGAATTCCCCGGCCCCGGCACGGTTTACGTGTCGCAGGGGCTGAATTTCTGGCGGCCGATCACCATCGGCGACACGCTGACCATCACCGTGACCTGCCGCGAGAAGCACGACCACAACCATCACATCATCTTCGACTGCCTGGCGGTGAACCAGGATGGCCTGAAGGTGATCGACGGCAACGCCGAGGTACTGGCGCCCACCGAGAAGATCAAGCGCGCGCGCGTCAATCTGCCGGCGGTGACCATCTCCGACCGCGAGCTGCGCTACCGCCACCTGCTGTCGATCAGCACCGGACTGGCGCCGATTCCCATCGCCGTGGCCCACCCGTGCGACAGCGAATCGCTGCGCGGCCCGGTGCAGGCCGCCCAGGCGGGGCTGGTCGATCCGATCCTGGTCGGCCCGGAAGCCAAGATCCGCGCGGTGGCCGAAGAGCACAACATCGACATCAAGGGTTTCCGCATCGTCGATGTGGCGCACAGCCACGCTTCCGCCGAAACCGCCGTGGGCCTGTGCCGCG
Organism: Pseudothauera nasutitermitis; assembly: GCF_004801295.1. Taxonomy (GTDB): domain Bacteria; phylum Pseudomonadota; class Gammaproteobacteria; order Burkholderiales; family Rhodocyclaceae; genus Pseudothauera; species Pseudothauera nasutitermitis. The sequence goes on along the minus strand of NZ_SSOC01000006.1, from coordinate 237,278 downwards.
ACGGCGTGGCCGAGGCGCTGATGAAGGGGTCGCTGCACACCGATGAGCTGATGGGCGCGGTGGTTTCCCGCGAGGGCGGCCTGCGCACCGCGCGGCGCATCAGCCACGTGTTCCTCGCCGACGTGCCGACCTATCCGCATCCGCTGCTGATCACCGACGCGGCGATCAACATCGAGCCAACGCTGGAAGTGAAGGTCGACATCATCCAGAACGCCATCGACCTCGCCCACGTGCTTGGCCTGCCCGAACCCAAGGTGGCCATCCTGTCGGCGGTGGAAACCGTCACCCCGAAGATCCGCTCCACCATCGAGGCCGCCGCGCTGTGCAAGATGGCCGACCGCGGCCAGATCAAGGGCGGCCTGCTCGACGGCCCGCTGGCCTTCGACAACGCGGTGTCGCTGGTCGCCGCCAAAACCAAGGGCATCCGCTCGGTGGTCGCCGGCAACGCCGACATCCTGGTGGTGCCAGACCTCGAATCCGGCAACATGGTCGCCAAGCAGCTCGAATACCTCGCCAGCGCGCTGATGGCCGGCGTGGTGCTGGGCGCGCGCGTGCCCATCGTGCTGACCAGCCGCGCCGACACCGCCGAGACGCGCGCCGCCTCCTGCGCCATCGTGCAACTGATGGCCCACAAGAAACGGGAGGCAATGCTCGGATGAAGGCCATTCTCGTCCTCAACGCCGGCTCGTCCAGCCTGAAGTTCGCGCTCTTCCCCACCGAACCGCAGCTGGCCGAAAAGCCCGCGCTCTCGGGGCAGGTGGAAGGCATCGGCGCCAACCCGGAGCTGACCGCGCGCGACGCCAACGGCGAGCGCCATCATGAGCCGGTGACCACTTCCGGCGGGCAGTCCGAGCAGCACCGCGACGCGCTCACCCATCTGTTCCGCTGGCTGGCCGCACACAATCCGGACCTGGAAATCGTCGCCGCCGGCCACCGCATCGTGCATGGCGGCATCCGCTTCAGCGCCCCCACACGGCTGGACGGCGTAACCATGCGCCGGCTGGAACGGCTGATCCCGCTCGCTCCGCTGCATCAGCCGCACAACCTGCGCGCGGTGCACGCGGTTTCCGCGCTGCTGCCGGAAATCCCCCAGGTGGGCTGCTTCGACACCGCCTTCCACCGCACCCAGCCGGCGGTCGCGCAGACCTTCGCGATCCCGCGCGAACTCACCGCCGCCGGCGTGAAGCGCTACGGCTTCCACGGCCTGTCCTACGACTACGTGGCACGCAAGCTGCCGGAGGTGATCGGCGAGCGCGCGAGCGGCGCGGTGGTAATCGCCCACCTGGGCAACGGCGCGTCGATGACCGCGCTGCGCGACGGCAAGAGCGTGGCCTCGACGATGGGCTTCACCGCCGTGGAAGGCCTGATGATGGGCACCCGCACCGGCAGCCTGGACCCCGGCGTGCTGCTCTACCTGATGGAGCAGAAGGGCATGGACCTGAAGGCGCTGACCCGCCTGCTGTACAAGGAATCCGGCCTGCTCGGCGTATCCGGCATCAGCCAGGACATGCGCACGCTGCTGAACTCCGAGGCCCCGGAAGCCAAGGAGGCGGTGGACCTGTTCTGCTACCGCATCGCCCGCGAACTGGGTTCGCTGGCGGCAGCCGCCGGCGGGCTGGACGCGCTGGTATTCACCGGCGGTATCGGCGAACACGCCGCGCCGGTGCGCGAGAAGGCCGCCGCGCTGTCCGCCTGGCTGGGCGTCGAGATCGACCCGCAGGCCAACGCCGCGCACGCCTCGCGTATCGAAAGCGCGGGCAGCCGCGTGGCCGTGGCGGTGATCCCGACCAATGAGGAAGGCATGATCGCGCGCTACACGGCGGAAGTGCTGGAGCTCTGACCCGGGGCCAACCGGTCCGACGGCAGCAAAAAGGGCGACCCGCGGGTCGCCCTTTTTACATCGTCCGTGCCCGACGCGTTCAGCGCGGCAGCACGCTCTCACCCGTCGAATACGCATCGACCTCACGGGTGGCCTGGCGGCCCTCGCCAAGCGGGCCGGTCGGCCCGCTTTCGTCAACTCGCCCTGCGTGGGCGATACGCCGTTCAGCGAGGCAGAACGCTCTCACCCATCAGATACGCATCGACTTCACGGGCGGCCTGGCGGCCCTCGCGAATCGCCCACACGACCAGCGATTGGCCACGGCGCATGTCGCCGGCGGCGAACACGCCCGGCACGTTGGTGGCGTAGCAGCCGGCGCCGTCGGTGGTGGCCTTGGCGTTGCCGCGCGCGTCCTTGCCCACGCCGAAGCCGTCCAGCACGCCGCCCACCGGATTGGTGAAGCCCATGGCGAGCAGCACCAGATCGGCCTTGAGTTCGAATTCCGAACCCGCCACCTCGCTCATCTTGCCGTCCTTCCACTCCAGCCGGACGAGCTTGACGGCCTTGACCTGGCCGTTTTCGCCGATGAATTCCTTGGTGGCCACGGCGAACTCGCGCGTGCAGCCTTCGTTGTGGGAGGTGGAGGTGCGCAGCTTGGTGGGCCAGTACGGCCAGGTCAGCGGCTTGTTCTCCTGCTCGGGCGGCATCGGCATGAGTTCGAGCTGGGTCACCGACAGCGCGCCGTGGCGGTTGGAGGTGCCCACGCAGTCGGAGCCGGTATCACCGCCGCCGATCACCACCACGTGCTTGCCCTTGGCGGAAATCGGGTTGGCGCGGTCGCCGGCCACTTCCTTGTTCTGCGGAATGAGGAATTCCAGCGCGAAATGCACGCCGGCCTGTTCGCGGCCGGGGGCCGGCAGGTCGCGCGGCACTTCGGCGCCGCCGGCGAGGATCACCGCATCGAAGGTCTTCTTCAGTTCCTCGGCGGAGATGATTTCCCTGGCGTCGTTGATGATGCCGGCAGGCACTTCCCTGGCGCCGACCAGCACGCCGGTGCGGAAGGTAACGCCTTCGGCCTTCATCTGCTCGGCGCGGCGGTCGATCAGCGCCTTGTCCATCTTGAAGTCGGGGATGCCGTAGCGCAGCAGGCCGCCCACGCGGTCGTTTTTCTCGAACACGGTGACGTCATGGCCGGCACGCGCCAGTTGCTGCGCCGCGGCCAGCCCGGCCGGGCCGGAACCGACCACGGCGACCTTCTTGCCGGTCCTGGCGGCGGACGGCTGCGGCCGCACCCAACCCTGTTCCCAGGCCTTGTCGATGATGGCACGCTCGATGGACTTGATGCCCACCGGGTCCGCATTGATGCCGAGGGTGCAGGCGGCCTCACAGGGCGCCGGACAGATGCGCCCGGTGAATTCCGGGAAGTTGTTGGTGGAGTGCAGCACCTGGATGGCTTCCTGCCAGCCGTTGCGGTACACCAAATCGTTCCAGTCCGGGATGATGTTGTTGACCGGGCAGCCGTTGTTGCAGAACGGGATGCCGCAGTCCATGCAGCGCGCGCCCTGCACGGCGGCCTGCTGATCGTCCAGGCGTACGGTGAACTCGCGGTAGTCCTTCAGCCGCTCGGCGGCCGGCTTGTAGGCTTCGGACAGGCGCTGGTACTCAAGGAATCCGGTTGGCTTGCCCATCTCAAGCGGCCTCCAGTTGCTGTTGCTTTTGCGCGGCCATTTCGGCCAGCGCGCGACGGTACTCGTTGGGGAACACCTTGACGAAGCGGCCGCGCCAAGTCGTCCAGTCTTCCAGGATCTGGCGCGCGTGCGGGCTGCCGGTGAAGCGTGCGTGGCGCTCGATCAGCCCCTTGAGGATCTGCTCGTCGCCCATCGACAGATGGTTGATCTTCACGTGGCCGTGGGATTCGAGCTCGTCGCCGAATTCGGAACCCTTGCGCGCCTCGATTTCCTCGGGCAGCGGCTCCAGGGCGACCTGCGCCATGTTGCAGCGCTTGTCGAAGTCGCCGGCCTCGTCGAGCACGTAGGCCACGCCGCCGGACATGCCCGCGGCGAAGTTGCGCCCGGTCTGGCCGAGCACCACCACGGTGCCGCCGGTCATGTACTCGCAGCCGTGGTCGCCCACGCCCTCCACCACCGCGGTGGCGCCGGAGTTGCGCACCGCGAAGCGCTCGCCGCCCACGCCGGCGAAGTACACCTCGCCCTCGGTGGCACCGTACAGCACGGTGTTGCCGACGATGATGTTGTCCGCCGTGGCGCCGCGGAACTCGGCCTGCGGGCGCACGACGATGCGCCCGCCGGACAGGCCCTTGCCCACGTAGTCGTTACCCTCGCCCACCAGTTCCAGCGTGACCCCACGCGCCAGGAAGGCGCCGAAGGCCTGGCCGGCGGTGCCGGTGAGCTTGACGTGGATGGTGTCGGCGGGCAGGCCGGCGTTGCCGTACTTTTCGGCCACGCGGCCGGAGAGCATGGCGCCGACGGTGCGGTTGATGTTGCGCACCGGCAGGTCGATGCTGAGCTTTTCGCCCTTTTCCAACGCGGGCCCGGCCAGTTCGATGAGTTGGTTGTCGAGCGCCTTGTCCAGGCCGTGGTCCTGCGTCTCGGTGTGCAGGCGCGGCACGCTGGCCGGCACGTTGGGGCGGTAGAAGATGCGCGAGTAATCCAGCCCCTTGGCCTTCCAGTGCTCGATGCCCTGCTTGATGTCGAGCAGGTCGGCGCGGCCGATCAGTTCGTCGAACTTGCGGATGCCCAGTTGGGCCATCAGTTCGCGCACTTCCTCGGCGATGAAGAAGAAGAAGTTGACCACGTGCTCCGGCTGGCCGGAGAAGCGGCGGCGCAACACCGGGTCCTGCGTGGCGACGCCCACCGGGCAGGTGTTGAGGTGGCACTTGCGCATCATGATGCAGCCCTCGACGACCAGCGGCGCGGTGGCGAAGCCGAATTCGTCGGCCCCCAGCAGCGCGCCGACGACCACGTCGCGGCCGGTCTTGATCTGCCCATCGACCTGCACGCGCACGCGGGAGCGCAAGCGGTTCAGCACCAGGGTCTGCTGGGTTTCGGCGAGGCCGAGCTCCCAGGCCGAACCGGCGTGCTTGATCGACGACAGCGGCGAGGCGCCGGTGCCGCCGTCGTGCCCGGCGATGACGATGTGGTCGGCCTTGGCCTTGGCCACGCCGGCCGCCACCGTGCCCACGCCGATCTCGGAGACCAGCTTGACCGAGATGTCGGCCTTGGGATTGGCGTTCTTCAGGTCATGGATGAGCTGGGCCAGATCCTCGATGGAGTAGATGTCGTGGTGCGGCGGCGGCGAGATCAGCCCGACGCCCGGCACCGAATGGCGCAGGTAGCCGATGTACTCGGAGACCTTGTGGCCGGGCAACTGGCCGCCCTCGCCGGGCTTGGCGCCCTGGGCCATCTTGATCTGGATCTGGTCGGCATTGACCAGGTATTCGGTGGTCACGCCGAAGCGGCCGGAAGCGACCTGCTTGATCGCCGAACGCAGCGAATCGCCGGCGGACAATTCCAGATCGCGCTCGATGCGGCCTTCGCCGATAATCTGCGACAGCTTCATGGCCTTGGTGATCGGCTTGAAACGCATCGGATCCTCGCCGCCCTCACCGGTATTCGACTTGCCGCCGATGCGGTTCATGGCGATGGCCAGCGTGGAATGCGCCTCGGTGGAGATCGAGCCGAGCGACATCGCGCCGGTGGCGAAGCGCTTGACGATTTCCTTGGCCGGTTCGACTTCGTCCAGCGCCACCGGCGCGCCGGCGGGCTTGATCTCGAACAGGCCGCGCAGCGTCATGTGGCGCTTGCTCTGGTCGTTGATGATGCGCGCGTACTCCTTGTACGTGTCGTATTTGCCGGAGCGCGTGGAGTGCTGCAGCTTGGCGATGGCGTCGGGCGTCCACATGTGCTCGTCGCCGCGCGCGCGGTAGGCATACTCGCCGCCGGCGTCGAGCATGGCGGCGAGCACCGGATCGGCGCTGAAGGCCTTCTTGTGCAGGCGGATGGCCTCTTCCATGATCTCGAACACGCCCATGCCCTCGACCTGGCTGGTGGTGCCGGTGAAATACTTGTCGAGCAGCGCCTGCTGCAGGCCGACCGCTTCGAAGATCTGCGCGCCGGTGTAGGACATGTAGGTGGAGATGCCCATCTTGGACATCACCTTCATCAGCCCCTTGCCGACGGCCTTGACGAAGTGCTTGACGTACTTCTCGCCGGTTTCGGCGTCGCCCGCGAGGTTCTGCAGGGTTTCCAGCGCGAGGTAGGGATGCACGGCTTCCGCGCCGTAGCCGGCGAGCACGGCGAAGTGGTGGATCTCACGCGCGGTGCCGGTTTCCACCACCAGCCCGGCGCGCGTGCGCAGGCCCTTGCCGACCAGGTGCTGATGGATGGCGGAAAGCGCCAGCAGCGCGGGGATGGCGACGCTGTCGGCATCCACCTTGCGGTCGGACACCACCAGGATGTTGTAGCCCTGCAGCACCGCGTCCTCGGCTTCCGCGCACAGCGAGGCCAGGCGCGCTTCCACGCCTTCCTTGCCCCAGGCGGCCGGGTAACAGACATCCAGTTCCGCCGAGCGGAACTTGTTGTGAGTGTAGCGCGCGATGTTGCGGATCTTCGCCATGTCGGCGAAGTCCAGCACCGGCTGCGACACTTCCAGGCGGAACGGCGGGTTGATCTCGTTGATTTCGAGCAGGTTCGGGCGCGGGCCGATGAAGGACACCAGCGACATCACCAGTTGCTCGCGGATCGGGTCGATGGGCGGGTTGGTGACCTGCGCGAAGAGCTGGCGGAAGTAGTTGTAGAGCGGCTTTTCCTTGCCCGACAGCACGGCTAGCGGGGAATCATTGCCCATCGAGCCGGTGGCTTCCTCGCCGGCCTTGCCCATCGGCTCCAGGATGAACTTGATGTCTTCCTGGGTGTAGCCGAAGGCCTGCTGGCGGTCGAGCAGCGAGGCGGCGGCCTCGGGCGCCGCCACATTGGCCGGGGTTTCCAGCCCGTCCAGCTTGATGTTGATGCGCGACAGCCAGTCGGCGTACGGGCGCGCGGCGGCGAGGGATTCCTTGATCTCCTTGTCGTCGATGATGCGACCCTGCTCCATGTCGATCAGGAACATCTTGCCGGGCTGCAAGCGCCACTTCTTGACGATCTTGCTGTCGGGGATGGGCAACACGCCGGATTCCGAGGCCATCACCACCAGGTCGTCGTCGGTGACCAGGTAGCGCGCCGGGCGCAGGCCGTTGCGGTCCAGCGTGGCGCCGATCTGGCGGCCGTCGGTGAACGCCACCGCGGCCGGGCCGTCCCACGGCTCCATCATGGCCGCGTGGTACTCGTAGAAGGCGCGGCGGCGCTCGTCCATGAAGGTGTGCGATTCCCAGGCCTCGGGGATCATCATCATCACCGCGTGGGCCATGGAGTAGCCGCTCATCACCAGCAGTTCGAGCGCGTTGTCGAAGGCGGCGGAGTCGGACTGGCCGGGGTAGATCAGCGGCCAGATCTTTTCCAGGTCGGCGCCGAGCAGCGGCGAATGCACGCCCTTCTCGCGCGCGCGCATCCAGTTGTAGTTGCCGCGCAGGGTGTTGATCTCGCCGTTGTGGGCGATGTAGCGGAACGGGTGCGACAGGTTCCACTTCGGGAAGGTGTTGGTGGAGAAGCGCTGGTGCACCAGGGCGAGCGCGGAGACGGCGCGCGGATCGACCAGGTCGAGGTAGTACTCGCCCACCTGGTTGGCGAGCAGCAGGCCCTTGTAGTTCACCGTGCGCGCGGACATGGAGACCATGTAGAACTCCTGCCCGTGCTTGAGCTGCAGCGCGCCGATGGCGTTGGCCGCGCGGCGGCGCGCGACGTACAGCTTGCGCTCCAGCGCCTCGGTGACCATGACGTCCGGGCCGCGGCCGACGAAGACCTGGCGGATCACCGGCTCCTTGGCCTTCACGGTGGGGCTCATCGGCATGTCGCGGTTGACCGGCACGTCGCGCCAGCCCAGCACGATCTGCCCTTCGGCGCGCACCGCGCGCTCGATTTCCTCTTCACAGGCCAGACGCGAGGCCGCTTCCTTGGGCATGAACACCATGCCCACGCCGTACTCGCCGGCGGCCGGCAGCTGCACGCCCTGCGCGGCCATTTCCTCGCGGTACAGCTGGTCGGGAATCTGGATCAGGATGCCGGCGCCGTCGCCCTGCAAGGGGTCGGCGCCCACCGCGCCGCGGTGATCCAGGTTTTTCAGGATTTCGAGGCCCTGCAGGACGATGTCGTGGGACTTCTTGCCCTTGATGTGGGCAATGAAGCCCACGCCACAGGCATCGTGTTCGTTTGCCGGGTCATACAGGCCCTGCTTCTGGGGGAGATCCATCTCGTTCTTCCTCGAAACAACACGTTCAACCGGACGGATCCGGCACGAATCAAGCAGTTGCCAACCCCAAGCAAAATACGCACCAAAATAGTGCAAAGGCCAAAAAAACGCCGGTCCTCAGGCACCGGCTTTGGTCTTTTGCGCGCAATCAGGCGCCCGCATTCTGCTTTCTGGAGAGCGGTCGACGAATATACCCCCCGTGGGGATCATCATTCAAGATTTTTTTGCGCTGCGGCAAGCCTATGACGGCTCAGTGGATTTCGCCGACCGCGAACAGCCGGCGATGCTCCTTGATGGCGTAGCGGTCGGTCATCCCGGCGATGTAGTCGGCGATGGCGCGCGCCATGCCGTCGCGCCCGCGCGCCTGGTATTGCGGCGGGAGCAGTTGCGGCTCGGCCATGAAGGCGTCGAACAGGTCGGTGACGATGCGGCGCGCCTTGTTGGTCATGCGCAGCACCTGATAATGGCGGTACAAGTTGTCGCGCAGAAAGCGCTTGAGTTCGCGCAGACGCGGCTGCAGCTCGTCGGAATAGGCCACCAGACGCGGCGCGGCGCGCACATCGGCGAGTGTCGCCACCCCGGCAGCGGCGATGTTCTCGCGCGTGCGCGCGCTGAGGTCGAGCACCATCTGATTGATCATGCGGCGGATGGTCTCGTGAATCAGCCGGCGGCCGGCCAGGCCGGGCCAAGTGCGCTCCACCTCGCGGCGATTGGCGGCGAAGATGGGCACGGCATCGAGCTGCTCCAGGGTGATCAACCCGGAGCGCAGACCGTCGTCGACGTCGTGGTTGTTGTAGGCGATCTCGTCGGCGAGATTGGCCAGTTGGGCTTCGAGCGTGGGCTGCGTGCCTTCGAGAAAACGCACGCCCAGCTCGCCGAGACGCTCCGCGTTGGCGCGCGAGCAGTGCTTGAGGATGCCCTCGCGCGTCTCAAAGGTGAGATTGAGCCCGTCGAAGGCGGCGTAATGCTCTTCGAGCAGATCCACCGTGCGCAACGATTGCAGGTTGTGCTCGAAGCCGCCATGGCTCTTCATGCAATCGTTGAGCGCCTCCTGTCCGGCGTGGCCGAACGGAGTGTGCCCGAGGTCATGCGCCAGCGCGATGGATTCGGCCAGATCCTCGTTGAGCCCGAGAATGCGCGCGATGCCGCGCGAAATCTGCGCGACCTCGATGCTGTGCGTCAGGCGGGTGCGGAACAGGTCGCCCTCGTGATTGACGAACACCTGCGTCTTGTACTCCAGCCGCCGGAAGGCGGTGGAATGCACGATGCGGTCGCGGTCGCGCTGGAATTCGCTGCGTTCGGCCGGCGCCGGTTCGGCATGCTGGCGGCCGCGCGAGGTCTCCGCGCGGGCGGCGTAGGATGCCAGCGCGGGCGCGGAACACAGGTTCGCGCTCATGCGCAGCATGCCTCGATGGCGGCAGCGATGCGCTCGGGCGCGGCCGCATCGCTGACCCGGCTGGCCCCGATGCCATCGAGCAGCACCAGACGCAGACGGCCGTCTTCGACCTTCTTGTCGTGCGCCATCAGCTCCAGGTAGCGCTCCGCGCCCAGCTTCGGCCCCTGTACCGGCAAACCCGCACGTTCGAACAGGGCCACCAGCCGGTCCAGGTCGCCCTCCCCCAGCCAGCCCAGGTCGCGCGACAGGCGCGCGGCCATCACCGTACCGGCTGCCACCGCCTCGCCGTGCAGCCATTCACCGTAGCCCAGGCCGGTTTCGATGGCGTGGCCGAAGGTATGCCCAAGGTTGAGCAGGGCGCGTTCGCCACGTTCGGTCTCGTCGGCCGCCACCACCTCCGCCTTGTTGCGGCAGGAGCGTTCGATGGCCTGGGCAAGCACGTCCGGATCGCGTGCGAGGATGCGTTCGAGGTTGTCTTCCAGCCAGGCGAAGAAGGCCGCGTCGCGGATCAGTCCGTACTTGATGACCTCGGCCACGCCGGCCTTCAGTTCGCGGTCCGGCAGCGTATCGAGCGTGGCGGTATCGGCGATCACCAGGCGGGGCTGGTAGAACGCGCCAATCATGTTCTTGCCCAGCGGGTGGTTGATCGCCGTCTTGCCGCCCACCGAGGAGTCCACCTGCGACAGCAGCGTGGTCGGCATCTGCATGAACGGCATGCCCCGCTGATAGGTGGCGGCGGCAAAGCCGGCCATGTCGCCGACCACCCCGCCGCCGAGCGCGATCAGCGTGGTGGAGCGTTCGCAGCGCGCGCCGAGCAGCGCGTCGAAGACCAGATTGAGGGTCGGCCAATCCTTGTGCGCCTCGCCGTCGGGCAGCACCACGGCGGTGCAGCGCACGCCCGCGCGCTCCAGGCCGTGCTGAACGCGCTCCAGATAGAGCGGCCCGACCCGGTCGTTGGTGACCAGGGCGACGCGCGGGGTTTTCAAGCGCGCCAGAATGGGAGCGGGGTCATCAAGCAGCCCCCGGCCGATATGGATGGGGTAGCTGCGCTCGCCCAGCGCGACGTCCAGTGTGTGCATCATGCCTTTCCGCAGATTTCCAGGGCCTTGCGTATCTGCCGTATGGTACCGCCCGGATTGCCCCGGCCGCCATCGACGATGATGTCGGCGATCTCCCGGTAAAGCGGATCACGCTCGCGATGCAGAGCGAAGATGCGCTCGCGTGGATTCGGCACGCGCAGCAAGGGACGGTTGCGGTCGTGCCGCGTGCGTTCCCACAGCACCTGGGGCGGTACATTCAGATAGATCACCACGCCGCGCTCGGCCAGCATCGTACGGTTGAGCGGGCTGAGCACCGCGCCCCCGCCGGTGGCGATGACCAGCCCCGGCGTGCAGGTGAGTTCGTCGATGACCTGGGTTTCCCGCCGGCGGAAACCTTCCTCGCCCTCGATCTCGAAGATGGTGGGCACGCTGACGCCGGTGCGAGCCTCGATCTCGTGATCGCAGTCCACGAAACGCATGCCGCAGCGCTTGGCCAATTCACGTCCGATGGTGGTCTTGCCGGCCCCCATCATGCCGATCAGTATGATTCGATCCACGCCCGTGGTGTCATGCAGTGTTGAAACACAAGGGGCCGGGACTCCCGCTCCGGAGTCCCGGCCCCCGATTTGCCGTTTGCCCTGATCAGCGCAGCGTCAGCGCGTCGTTCACGATACGCGGGGTAATAAATACCAGCAGTTCCTGGCGGTTGGAAATCCGGCTGGTATTACGGAACAGCGCGCCGACCACCGGAATCTCGCCAAGCAGCGGTACGCGTGAAATGGAGGTGCTCTCCTCCTCTTCAAAAATACCACCGATTACCACGGTCCCGCCATTCTCGACCAGCACTTCACTCTTGATGTTCTTGGTGTCGATCGCCGGGACAGCGAAGCGAGTATCAAACACGGGCTGGTCCTTGTTCACCGTCACCTGCAGCTGAATGCGCCCATCGGGGGTGATCAGCGGCTTGACCTTGAGCGACAGCACCGCCTTCTTGAACGACACACTGGTCGCTCCGGAACTGCTCGCTTCCTGATACGGAATCTCCTGGCCCTGCTCGATCGAGGCCTCAACCTGGTTGGCCGTCAGCACCCGCGGGCTGGAGATGATGCGGCCACGCTGATCGGATTCCATCGCGGTCAGTTCAAGGTTCAGGAAGCGCGTCAAACTACTGTTGAATAGGGTCAGATTCAACGTGCCGTAGGGGTTAGTGATGGAGCTGCCACTAGTCGCAGATTCACCAACACGGTGGATCATACCGTTGATCGGCGCATTGGCCCCGGTGTTGATCGTACCGTCGGCGTTGATCGAAGCGAACTCGGAGGAGCCGAAACCCACCCGGCCGCCATTGCCGATCTTGCGTGCCGTACGGTCACCGTAGCCCAGACGGACACCGATGTCCCGTGTAAAGTCCTTGCTGGCCTCGACGATACGCGCCTCGATCAACACTTGGCGAGGCGCCAGGTCGATCTCCGAGATCAGGCGGCGCAGATCGTCCAGGCGGCTGCCGACGTCGGTGACGAACAGCTTGTTGCTGCGGTCATCGACCACCACGCTGCCCCGCCTAGACAGGATGGTCTGATCCTTCTTGTTCAGGAAGTCGAAGATTTCCTTGGCGCGGTGGTAGTTGATCTGAAAGCTCTCGGTGCGCAGAGGCTCCAGGTCGCCGATCTGCGCCTGGGCCTCCAGCTGCATCTTCTCGCGCGAGGCCAGTTCGGCGCCCGGCGCGATCCAGATCACGTTGCCGTTCTTGCGCATATCCAGGCCCTTGGCCTGCAGGATGATGTCCAGGGCCTGGTCCCAGGGCACATCCTTCAGGCGCAGGGTCAAATTGCCGCGCACCGAGTCGCTGGTGATGATGTTGAAGTCGGTGAAGTCGGCGATGACCTGCAGCACCGCACGCACGTCGATGTTCTGGAAATTCAGCGACAGGCGTTCGCCGGCATACTGGCCGCGCGGCGTGCCCTGCACCAGGCGGTTCGGGTCTTCGACCAGGCGCTTCACTTCCAGAACGAACTGGTTGTCGCTCTGATAGGCGTTGTGCTCCCAGAGGCCGGAGGGGGCGACCACCAGACGGACGTTGTCGCCCTGCTGCTGGGCAGTCATGCTCTGCACCGGCGTGCCGAAATCGACCACGTCGGAACGGCGCTGCAAATGCTCGGGCAACGAGGTCTTGACGAACTCGACGACCAGATTGGGGCCTTGCTGACGAACGTCGATCGCGGTGTCCGGGTTGGACAGTTCGACGATGACCCGCCCTTCACCGTCCTTGCCGCGGCGGAAATTGACGTCGCGGATGCTCTTGCTGACCACTTCGGCAGCTTTCGAGGAGGCGGCGAAATTGACCAGCGGCTGCTCGGCCGAGGCGCTCGCCGTCAGGTTTTCCTGGGCAATCGGCGTCAGCGCAATGATCAGTTCGCGTCCGCCGCCCTCCAAGCGGGCCTCGTATGGCGTCACGCGCGTCAGGTTGAGGACGAGACGGGTGCGCTCACCGGCCTGGACGATGTTCGCGCTGTTCAGATCTCCCTGGTTGAAGGTCTGCGCATTGCGTCCCAGCGCGTTGGCCGTGCCCGGAAAATCGAAGGCGATACGCGCCGGATTCGCCACGCTGAAACTGGCGGGTACGCTGGCGAGCGGCTCCTGCATGAGGAGTTTGACGTAAACCGCACCGCCTTGCTGGGCGACCTCCAGGCTCTCGATGCGGTTGAGCGGCGCCTGCGCGTGCGCCGCCTCCTGCGCGTACACCGGAGCCGCCGCACCGGGCGCCAGGACAAGCGCTGCGCACAGCAGCGTCGCGATCGTACCTTTCATTTTCTTGCCTCCTGCTGCTCCTGCAGCAGCAGCGAACTGATCCGCTCGGACCAATCGCCATTCACGTCCTCAACCAGTTCCCGGAGGATGACCTCGGTTTCGGTCACTTCGGTCACCACACCAAAATTCTGGCCCATGTGATTGCCCACTCTGATCTGATGGATGGTGTTATCCACCCGGATCAATGCATCGGCGTCCTTGCCACGCATCAGCACGCCGACCATGGTCAGGGATTCAAGCGGATAGGCTTCCAGCGGCTCCCGCCGGCGATCCAGATCGGGCCGCAGCGCCCCGCCACCGGATTGCCGGGTTTCAGGCACCAGACGAGCCGTGCTGAACGGCGTCGGCAAGGCCTCGGCATCGTACTCGACGACCGGGAACGGACGAATCTCGGGCAGGGGTTTGACGCTTCCGCGCATACCCTTGGTCTGCTCGGCCATCCAGGCCTGGATGTTCTCTTCCTCACTGGCGCAACCGGCGAGCAGTGCGGCGGCCAGCAGGACGCACAGCGGCGCGAATCGGATCCTGCCCCTCATCTTCTCCTACCCCTCTGGGCCTGCTGGGCTGCCTGATTCCGCTTGGCGAGCTCTTCCTCGTCCAGGTAGCGGTAGGTCACCGCCCGCGCCTCGAGCTTGAGCTGTCCGCCACGCACGCCTTCGATGGCGATGTTGTTCAAGGTCACGATGCGTGGCATCTTCGCGACGTCGCTGGCGAAGGCGCCCAGGTCGTGATAGCCGCCAATCACGCGGATCTCGATGGGCATCTCGGCGTAGAAGTCGCGCACCACGTCATTGCCCGGCTTGAACAGTTCGAACTGCAGCCCGCGTCCCAGGCCCGCCTGGTTGATTTCGGCGAGCAGCGAATCCATTTCCGCACGGTTGGGCAACTGACGCAGCAGGGCGCCGAACTGGCGGTCGATCTCTTCCAACTGGCGCTTGTGCTCGTCCAGGTTCACCGCCTGGCGCTTCTTCGATACCCACTGCTCACGCAGCGTGACCTCTTCCTTCTCGGCACGCGCCAGGGTATCCAGTTGATCGCGCCAATCGAACCACCAGGCGGCCGCCACGGTCGCGACGAACAGGCCGATGAACACCGCCACCTTGGGCGCCATGGGCCAGACACCGGGATCGTTAGGGTCCAGACCACGGAAATCGCGCCCCAGGCGTTCGAAATCGATCTCCTTCAGGTTCATTGCTTCGCCCCTTCGCCTTCTTCGGCCCTGGGCTGCTGAATGGAGATGTTCAGCGTAAACTCGCCCACCCGGCGCCCATCGGCCGTGGCGGCCTTGATTTCCACCAGCTGTGGCTGGGCCAGATAGGGGGATTCGTCGAGCGCGCGCATCAGGTGGGAAACCCGTGCGTTCGACTGCGCATAGCCCACCAGCGTGACCCGCTTGCCGGCCTGCTTCATCGATTTCAGATAGATGCCCTCGGGCATGCGCTTGGTGACTTCGCTGAGCAGATACACGGTTTCCGCGCGGTTGCCCTGCAGCGCTTCGATGACCTGCTTGCGCGCGAGCAGGGCATCGACCTGCTCGCGGAGCGTGCGGATTTCGGCGATCTGGCGATCGAGCTTGCGGATTTCGGTCTTGAAGATTTCGTTCTTGCGCTGCTGGCGATCGATATAACCGTCGATCACAGTGTGCACGAGCAAGGCGATCGCCGCGCCGGCGACGATCATCAGCCCGGAAATCACATAGAACTGCTGGCGCCGCTCGCGCCGCTTGATCTCGCGGTGGGGCAGCAGATTGATGCGGATCATGCGTCGAACCTCCGCATGGCCAGACCACAGGCCACGATCATCGACGGGGCGTCGGCCGCGAGACTCTTGGAGCGCACGTTGGAGGAAAGCGTCATGCCCTCGAACGGATTGGCGACGATGGTGGAGATCTGCGTGCGCCCGCCGACCATTTCCGCCAGGCCCGGCAGCACCGCGCAACCGCCGCCGAGCACGATGTGATCGACCTGGTTGTATTGCGTGGAGGTGAAGAAGAACTGCAGGGCGCGGGAGACTTCCAGCGCCAGACTGTCGAGAAAGGGGCGCATCAGATCGCGCGCGTAGTCTTCCGGCAGGTCGCCCGAGCGCTTGGCGGCTTCTGCCTCTTCCGCGCTCATGCCGTACTGGCGCGCGATGTCCTGAGTGAGCTGGTTGCCGCCGAAGGCCTGCTCGCGCCCGTAGATCTGCTGGCCGTTGCGCAACACCGTGACGTTGGTGACGCTGGCGCCGATGTTGATCAGCGCAATGATCTTGTTGCGCCCCTGTTCCGGCAGACGGCGGCTGATCAGTTCGAAGGCGGACTGCGCGGCAAACGAATCGACGTCCATCACGGATGCCTTCAGCCCGGCGGCCTCGACCGCGGCTACGCGGTCCTCGACCTTTTCCTTGCGCGACGCGGCGATCAGCACCTCGACCTCGTCGCCGCCCTCGCCCAGCGGGCCGAGTACCTGGAAGTCTAGATTGACCTCGTCGAGCGCGAAGGGGATGTACTGGCTGGCCTCGGATTCGACCTGAACTTCCATTTCCTGCTCGCGTAGACCGGCCGGCAGGATGATGCGCTTGGTGATCACGGCGGCGGCGGGCAAGGCCACCGCGACGTTCTTGAGGCCGGACCCCATGCGGCGCACGGCGCGGCGGATCGAGTCGCCCACCGCCTCGAGGTTGGCGATGTTGCCATCGACCACCGCGTCCCTGGGCAGGGGCTCGATCGCATAGCGCTCGACCCGGAAGCCTTCCTTCTCGGAACCCGCGAGTTCGACCAGTTTGACCGATGAAGATGAAATATCCAGACCGGCCAACTGTCGCGCCCGAGGGCTGAAGATCGCGAAGTCGATCACAAGGAAAATCCTTAGATTTCTTTAGGTTAGGCTTACATGCTGAATAAGCTCGTGAAATCCTAGCAACAACATTGTCAAGTGTAAAGCAACATCCCTTGACAAACCGGGCTGGAGCCCCCTCCGGAGCCCCCTTATAATCGCGCCCTCGATCCCTTGGAAACGCGGACTGCCGATGCGCTGGGTTCTCTACCCCCTGGCTTTCATCCTGGTTGCCATCGTCATCGGCATCGCCACCCTGGCGACCGCGGCGACACTGGCCTGGCCCAACCTGCCCTCGCTGGAAACCCTCACCGATTACCGCCCCCGGATTCCGCTGCGGGTGTTTACCGCGGACGGCCACCTCCTCGGCGAGTTCGGCGAGGAGCGGCGCTCGGTGGTGCGCATCGCCGACGTACCGCCGATGCTCCGCCAGGCCATCCTGGCCGCCGAGGACGAACGCTTCTACGAGCACCATGGCATCGACCCGGTCGGCATCGCCCGCGCGGCGCTGGCCAACCTGACCTCCGGCGGACGCGGCCAGGGCGCCTCGACGATCACCATGCAGGTGGCGCGCAACTTCTTTCTGACCCGCGAGAAGACCTACAACCGCAAGCTGTACGAAATCCTGCTGTCGCTGAAGATCGAGCAGAACCTGAGCAAGGACCAGATTCTCGAACTGTACGTCAACCAGATCTACCTCGGGCAGCGTGCCTACGGCTTCTCGGCCGCCGCGCGCACCTACTTCGGCAAGCCGCTCGAACAGATCAACCTGGCCGAGGCCGCCATGCTGGCCGGCCTGCCCAAGGCCCCGTCGGCGTTCAATCCGGTGGTCAATCCGCGACGCGCCACGGTACGCCAGCAGTATGTCCTGCGCCGCATGCTGGACGCCGGTTTCATCGACGAAGTGGCCTACCGCGCCGCGCTCGACACGCAGGTGCGCACCTCCTCCGCGCGCCAGAACGGCAACAACGCTTCCATCCAGGGCGACTACGTGGCCGAAATGGCCCGCCAGATCGCCGTCGACCAGTTCGGCGAGGACGCCTACCACCTGGGCATCCGCATCATCACCACGGTGCGCCGCGACGATCAGATCGCCGCCCGCCAAGCGCTGCAGGAAGGCGTGCTGGCCTACGACCGGCGGCGCGGCTACCGCGGCCCGGAAGGCTTTGTGGACTTGTCCGGCATGGACGAGACCAAGGACGAACGTTTCGATGAGCTGCTCGCCGACACCGAGGACGTCGGCGAACTGCTCGGCGCGCTGGTACTGGAAGCCTCGCCGAAGGCCGTGCGCGTCTATCGCCGCGGCGAAACCCACACGGTGGAAGGCAACGGCCTGCGCTTCGTCGCCCCCATGCTGGCAGCCAACGCCCCGCAGGCGCGGCGCATCCGCCCCGGCGCCATCGTGCGCATCCGCCACACCGGCGAACAGGGCTGGGAGATCCTGCAACTGCCGGAAGTGCAGGCCGCGCTGGTTTCCCTCGATCCGCACACCGGCGCGGTACGCGCGCTGGTCGGCGGCTTCGATTTCGCGCGCAACAAGTTCAATCACGTCACCCAGGCCTATCGCCAACCCGGCTCCAGCTTCAAGCCGTTCATCTTCTCGGCGGCCTTCGAGCGCGGTTATTCACCCAGCAGCCTGGTGGAGGACGAGCCGCTGCATTTCCCCGCCGGGGTCACCGGCTCGCAGGACTGGACACCGCGCAACTATGACGGCAAGTTCGACGGCCTGATGACCGTGCGCGACGCCATGGCGCGCTCCAAGAACATGGTGTCGATCCGCCTGCTGCAATCGATCACCCCGCAGTACGCGCAGGACTACATCAGCCGCTTCGGCTTCGAACCCGAGCGCCACCCGCCCTACCTGACCATGGCGCTCGGCGCGGGCAGCGTCACGCCGTGGCAGATGGCCGCCGGCTACGCGGTGTTCGCCAACGGCGGCTTCCGCGTCGAACCCTACGTGGTGTCGGAGATCATCGATGGCGAAGGCCGCGTGGTGGCCCGCGTCGACCCGCCGGTGGCCGGGCAGAGCGCGCCGCGCGTGATCGACCCGCGCAACGCCTGGCTGACCAACTCCGTGCTGCAGGACGTGGTGCGCCGCGGCACCGCAGGCCGCGCGCGCAGCCTGAACCGCAGCGATCTGGCCGGCAAGACCGGCACCACCAACGACTACCTGGACGCCTGGTTCTGCGGCTACAACCCGGATCTGGTCGCCGTGGCCTGGCTGGGCCACAGCCAGCCGCGCAACCTCGGGCGCGGCGAAACCGGCGGCTCGGCCGCGCTGCCGATCTGGATCAATTACATGCGCAGCGCGCTCAAGGGCGCACCGGAAAACCCCTGGCCGCGCCCCGACGGCCTGGTGGAACTGCATCTGGCGGACAGCGCCCAGGCAGAATTCATCTACCGTGAGAACATGCCGCCCGAACCGCCGCCGCGCCCGCTGCTGCCGTTCGACTTCTCTCCGGCGATGGAATCGACCGAGGAAGCCATTCCGCCGGTGCCGCCGGCCATGCCGCGCACCGAACCGCCCGCGCCGGTGGTCGAGCGCTCGTTCGGCAGCCGTTAAGCCGGGCTCAGGCCGCGGGCGGGCGCAGCGTCACCGCCTCGCCGCCCTGCTCGCTCACCACGCGCGACAGCAGGGCATACAGTTCCGTACCGTCGCGGGTGGCGATCCAGCGCCCGTCCTGCGGGCGGAAGTGGAAACCGCCGGATTTCGCCGCCACCCAGATTTCGCGCGCGGCGGTATGGCGGTTGATGACCATCTTGCTGCCGTTGTCGAACTCGATCTCCAGGATGCCGCCCGGCATCACCTCCACGTCGAGTTCCGCGCCGCAGGCCTCCAGTTCCGCCTCGATATGCGCCAGTTCGGCCTCCGCCAGCGCGTTGAACGCCGATTCTTCCATGCTGCCTCCTTCTGCTACGATTCGCCTTTTCCCGCCAGGCATGCGCCATGCGACCCACTCTCACCGCCATCGCGCTGGCCGGCGCGCTCCTTTTGTCCGCGTGCGGCATCAAGGGCTCGCTGTACCTGCCCGAAGTCCCCAGGCAACCGCCCGCGCCGGCAACGGGCGCCGATCATAGCAAAGCCGCCCCGACCACGCCCGAAGCTCAGTGAAACCCCCGCAAGCAATGAAGTCAGAATTCCCCATTCCCACGCTGCGCCGCGGCCCGCGCGGCCTGGCGCTTGAAAACGTCGACCTGGCAGACATTGCCGCGGCCCACGGCACGCCCACTTACGTCTATTCGCTGGCCGCGCTCACCGCCGCCTACCAGTCCTGGCGCGACGCGCTGGGCGAACGGCGCGCGCTGGTGTGCTACGCGGTCAAGGCCAACGCCAACCTCGGCGTGCTGTCCGCCTTCGCGCGCCTGGGCGCGGGCTTCGACATCGTCTCGGGCGGTGAATTGACCCGCGTGCTGGCCGCCGGCGGAAGCGCGGACAAGGTAGTGTTTTCCGGCGTGGGCAAGAACGCGGCGGAAATGCGCCAGGCGCTGGAAGCCGGCATCCGCTGCTTCAACGTGGAATCCGCCGCCGAACTGGAGCGCCTGGCCGAGGTGGCCGCCGCCATGGGCAAGGTTGCACCGATCTCGCTGCGCGTCAATCCGGACGTCGACCCCAAGACCCATCCCTACATTTCCACCGGCCTGCGCAACAACAAGTTCGGCGTGGCCTTCGACGAGGCGCTCATCCTGTACCGGCGCGCCGCCGCCCTGCCCTCGCTGCGCGTGGCCGGCATCGATTGCCACATCGGCTCGCAGTTGCTCGACGGCGCGCCGGCCCTGGAAGCCGCCGAGAAGATCCTCGGCCTGGTCGACCGCCTGGCGGCCGAAGGCATCGAACTGGAACACATCGATCTGGGCGGCGGCCTGGGCATCCGCTACCGCGACGAGGAACCCCCGGCGGTAGCCGATTACCTGGCCCCGCTGCTGGCGCCGTTCGACGGCCGGCGCGAGGAACTGATGTTCGAGCCCGGCCGCTCGCTGGTCGGCAATGCCGGCCTGCTGCTCACCCGCATCGAATACCTGAAGCCCGGCGTGGAGAAGAACTTCGCGGTGATCGACGCGGCGATGAACGACCTGGCTCGCCCGGCGCTATACGACGCCTGGCACGACATCGTCGAGGTGGCCCCGCGCGCAAGCGTGCGCCGCTACGAAGTGGTCGGCCCGGTATGCGAGAGCGGCGACTTCCTCGGCAGGGACCGGTCGCTGGGCGTGGAAGCCGGCGACCTGCTCGCGGTGCTGTCTGCCGGGGCCTACGGTATGACGATGAGCTCCAACTACAACAGCCGGCCGCGCGCGGCGGAAGTCATCGTCGATGGCGCGCACGCGCATCTGGTACGCGCGCGCGAAACGGTCGAGCAGCTGTACGCCGGCGAGCAGCCGCTCGCCTGACACCGGCGCGGCCTATTCCGCCGCGCCCCCGCCGAGCGCGGCGGCTTCCTCGATCAACGCACGGCCCAGCGCCTTCCAGGCCGGGCCGCCATGCGTGTGCACGCCGAACTCGGCGCTCTGCCGCATGGTGCGCAGCATCAGTTCGGCCAGCGCGAACAGCTCCGCCTTGGTGCGCGCGCCCAGGTCCTGCCCGCGCAGGGCCTGCAGATTGTCTTCCGACGCGCGGGTCAGCGCCTCGCGCGCCAGCGCGCGCAGGGCTGCCGCGTCGTCCCAGTCGATACCCAGGACGATGCCGCGCTTGACGATCTCCCTTTCCAGTTCCTCGGCATCGCGGCTGAAATGGCCGAATCCGCTCATCGTCGTGCTCCCGTCGTGCGGCGCCGCTCAGCGCGTGCCGAGTTCTTCGATGCAACGCGCCAGTGCATCCCGCCAGGGCGGCAGGCGCAGGCCGAAACGTGCCGCCAGTGCATCCTGATTCAAGCGCGAATTGAGCGGCCGTACCGCCGGCGTCGGATACTCCGCGCTGCCGATCGCCTCCACCCTGGCCACCTTCAAGGGCTGCTCCGGCAGTTTCTCGCGCGCCAGCGCGAAGATGGCTTCGGCAAAGCCGTGCCAGCTCGTCTCGCCGCCGCCTGCCAGGTGGAACAGGCCGGATTCGAAGCGCCCCTCGGCGCGCTCGCGCCGGGCCTGGGCGACCGCCAGCGCGGTGGCGTCGGCGATGTTGCGCGCCCAGGTCGGCGCGCCCACCTGATCGGCCACCACGCGCAGGGTTTCGCGCTCGGCCCCCAGGCGCAGCATGGTGCGCAGGAAATTGGCACCGCGCGCCGCATACACCCAGGTGGTGCGGAAGATCAGGTGGTCGCAGCCGGATGCCAGCACGGCACGCTCGCCGGCCAGCTTGCCACGCCCGTAGGCGTTGAGCGGGGCCACCACATCGTCCTCGCGGTAGGCGCCGGCCTTGCCGCCGTCGAACACATAGTCGGTGGAGTAATGCACCAGCAGCGCGCCGTGCCTGCGCGCCGCGCGCGCCAGTTCGGCGACGGCCTCCGCGTTGACGCGGGTCGCCAGGGCTTCCTCGCTTTCCGCGCGGTCCACCGCCGTATAGGCGGCGGCATTGACGATGAGTTGCGGCGCCACGCGGTCGACCAGCGCGGCCAGGGTTTCCGGGCGCGCCAGATCGCAGGCTGCGCGCGCCGGCGCGACGACCTCTCCCAGCGGCTGCAGGCTGCGCGCCAGTTCCCAGCCGACCTGGCCGCTGGCGCCGGTGAGCAGGATCTTCACGCCGGCGCCCCGCGCCCGGCGTAATTGGCGGTGATCCACTCGCGGTAGGCGCCGCTGTGCACGTGCGCTACCCAGTCCTGGTTGGCGAGATACCAGGCCACGGTACGGCGGATGCCGGTGGCGAAGGTTTCCGCCGGCCGCCAGCCCAGTTCGCGTTCGATCTTGCGCGCGTCGATGGCGTAGCGCCGGTCATGTCCGGGGCGGTCGGTCACGTAGGTGATCAGCCGTTCGTATGGTCCGGCGGGGTCGGGCCGGGCCTCGTCGAGCAGCGCGCAAATGGTGCGCACGATCTCCAGGTTGGGCATCTCGTTCCAGCCGCCGACATTGTAGGTCTCGCCGAGGCGGCCGCGCGCCAGCACCTCGCGGATGGCCGCGCAGTGGTCGCCCACGTACAGCCAGTCGCGCACGTTCAGGCCGTCGCCGTAGATCGGCAGCGGCTTGCCGGCCAGGGCGTTGGCGATGACCAGCGGAATCAGCTTCTCGGGAAACTGGTAGGGCCCGTAGTTGTTCGAGCAGTTGGTGGTGAGCACCGGCAGGCCGTAGGTGTGGTGCCAGGCGCGCACCAGATGGTCGGAGGCCGCCTTGCTGGCCGAATACGGGCTGTTGGGCGCGTAGGGTGTGGTTTCGGTGAACGGCGGGTCGTCCGCGCCCAGCGTGCCGTAGACCTCGTCGGTGGAGACGTGCAGGAAGCGGAAGTCTTCCTGCTCGGCGCCCGTCAGCACGCTCCAGTAGGCCCGCGCGGCCTCCAGCAGGGTGAACGTGCCTTCCACGTTGGTGCGCACGAAGGCGCCGGGGCCGTGGATGGAACGGTCCACGTGGCTTTCGGCGGCGAAATGCACGATGGCGCGCGGGCGGTGCTCGGCGAGCAGGCGGGCGACCAGCGCACGGTCGCAGATGTCGCCCTGCACGAAGACATGGCGCGCATCGCCACGCAGGCTGGCCAGATTCTCCAGATTGCCCGCGTAGGTGAGCGCGTCCAGGTTGAGCACCGGCTCGTCGCCGGCGGCCAGCCAGTCGAGCACGAAATTGGCGCCGATGAAGCCGGCGCCGCCAGTTACCAGGATCATGCGGGGTTTCCTTGGGGGAAATCGTCGGAACACCGAACAGGTAGAATCCCCCTGCGCCGGCATCGTCGGCGGAATTCTACCCCGGCCGCCCCACGCCCACCCCATGCGCTTTCTCCGCCCGTTCCGATTCCTGCTCCGCATCGCCGTCTGCCTCGCGGCCGGCGCCGCCAGCGCCGCCGACCTGCCGCGCAGCGTGCTCGCCCCGCTCGAGGCCGCCGGCATTCCGGCCGCGGACGTGGCAATCTGGGTGCAGCCGGTGGACGGCAGCACACCGACGCTGGCGGTGAACGCCGAACGGCCGATGAACCCGGCCTCGGTGATGAAGCTGGTCACCGCCTTCGCCGCGCTCGACCGCCTGGGCCCGGCGCACACTTGGAGCACGCGCGCCGCCAGCCTCGCCCAGCCGCGCGCCGGCGTGCTGGAGGGCGACCTGTACCTGATCGGCGGCGCCGACCCGATGCTGAGCTACGAGCGCCTGTGGAAGCTGCTGCGCCAGCTGCGCGCACTGGGCATCGAACGCATCGCCGGCGATCTGGTGCTCGACGGCTCGGCGCTGCGCCTGCCGCCCCACGACCCCAACGCCTTCGACGGACGCGGCCTGCGGCCCTACAACAGCGGCGCGCACGGGCTGCTGCTGCACTACAACAGCCTGCGCCTGACCCTGGTTCCGGGCCGGCAGGCCGGCGAAACCGTGGTCCTGGCGAGCGATCCGCCGCTGACCGGGCTGCGCATCGACAACCGCATCGTCACCGCCGCAGGCGCCTGCGGGGTCTGGTACCAGGCACTGGATGCCCGCCTGGGCATCGCGCCGGACGGCCCGCTGCTCACCCTGGAAGGCCGCCTGCCGGCCAGTTGCGGGCGGCGCGACTGGAGCGCCGCGCCCCTGTCGCCGGAAGACTTCGGCGTGGCGCTGGTTGCCGCGCTGTGGCGGGAAGTCGGTGGCCGGCTGGATGGCCGGGTGCGCGCGGGGCTGGCGCCGGCCAACGCGCCCACGCTGCTCGATGACACTTCTGAGCCGCTGGCCGACGTGGTGCGCAACATGAACAAGTGGTCGAGCAACGTCGTCGCCCGCCAGTTGCTCGCCACGCTGGGCGCCACGGCCGGCGAATCGCCGGACATGGCGAGCACCGGCGCGCTGGTCGCGCTCACCCAGCTGGAAAGCGCCGGCATTCCCACCGACGGGCTGGTGATCGAGAACGGCGCCGGCCTGTCGCGCGTCGAGCGCATCCGCGCCGACAGCCTGGGCACGCTGCTGCTGACCGCCTGGCGGCGCCCGTGGATGCCGGAGTTCATCGCCGCCATGCCGATGGCCGGCGTGGACGGCACCGCGCGCCGGCGCCTCAACGGCAGCCCGGCCAGCGGCATGGCGCACATCAAGACCGGCACGCTCAACGGCGTGCGCGCGATGGCCGGCTACGTGCTCGACCGCGACGGCCGCCGCCACGCCGTGGTGATGATGGTGAACCACCCGCGCGCGGCGGAAAGCCAGGCCGCGCAGGATGCGCTGCTCGAATGGGTGTGGGCGGGCCGCTGAGCCCCTCTCCTCAGTTGCGCTCCAGCGGCAACGCCGCGCGTTCGATCACCCGGCGCAGCACGAAGCTGGAATGCACGCCGGTGACCCCGGGGATGCGGGTGATGCGCTGGAGCAGCAGTTCCTGGTAGGCATCCATGTCGGCCACCACCACCTTGAGCTGGTAATCGGCGTCCTGCCCGGTGATCAGCAGGCATTCCAGCACTTCCGCAATGCCGTTCACCTCGGCCTCGAAGTGGTCGAAGCGCTCCGGCGTGTGGCGGTCCATGGAAATGTGGATCAGCGCCATCAGCGTCAGCCCCAGGCGGCGCGCGTCGAGCACCGCACGATAGCCGGCGATCAGCCCGGATTCCTCCAGCGCGCGCACCCGGCGCAGGCAGGACGAAGGCGACAGCGCGACGCGGTCGGCCAGTTCCTGATTGCTCACCCGGCCGTCCTGCTGCAGCAGCTCCAGGATCCGGCGATCGTAGCGGTCCAGTTGCACGATATTGGCCATTGAATTCCCCAGTAAGAATTTTCGTGCACAAAACAAACAATCCATGCACGATTTCTCCGAATTCTGCCCTTGTGCATCGCGATAACGCAATCATCCGCCGCGACCGGCGGCGTACCATGCCCTACATCCAATCGCCGTTCGCCGCACACCGGAGCACCGCCATGATGTTGTCCGACCCGTCCGCCAAATACCGCGCCTTCCAGCCGATTCCGCTCCACGACCGCCAGTGGCCCGGCCGCAGCATCACCCATGCGCCGATCTGGATGAGCACCGACCTGCGCGACGGCAACCAGGCGCTGTTCGAGCCGATGAACGTGGAACGCAAGATGCGCATGTTCAACACAGTGTGCGCCATCGGCTTCAAGGAAATCGAGGTGGGCTTCCCCTCCGCCTCGCAGACCGACTTCGACTTCGTCCGCCACCTCGTCGAGGGCGGCCACGTGCCGCAGGACGTCACCATCGAGGTGCTCACCCAGGCGCGCGAGGATCTCATCCGCCGCACCATGGAATCGGTGCGCGGCGCCCGGCGCGCCATCGTGCACGTCTATAACGCCACCTCGCCGACCTTCCGCGAAGTGGTGTTCAACCTCGACAAGCCCGCAGTGGTCGCGCTCGCCGTCTCCGCCGTGCGGCTCATCAAGGAACTCGCCGCCGGCATGCCGGAGACCGAGATCGTCCTGCAGTACAGCCCGGAAACCTTCACCGCCACCGAACTCGAATTCGCCCGGGAAGTGTGCGACGCGGTGACCGCCGAATGGGGCGCCACGCCGGCCGACAAGGTCATCCTCAACCTGCCCGCCACCGTGGAGGTCGCCACCCCCAACGTGTACGCCGACCAGATCGAATGGATGCACCGCAACCTCGCCCGCCGCGACAGCGTGATCCTCTCGCTGCACCCGCACAACGACCGCGGCACCGGCGTGGCCGCCGCCGAACTCGGCCTGATGGCCGGCGCCGACCGCGTGGAAGGCTGTTTGTTCGGCAACGGCGAGCGCACCGGCAACGTGGACATCGTCACCCTCGCGCTCAACCTCTACACCCAGGGCGTCTCGCCCGGACTCGACTTCTCCGACATCAACGCCGTCGCGCGCACCGTCGAGTACTGCAACCAGTTGCCCATCCACCCACGCCACCCCTATGTGGGGGATCTCGTATTCACGGCCTTCTCCGGCTCCCACCAGGACGCCATCAAGAAAGGATTCGCCGCTCAAAAGGCCGGCGCTCCGTGGAACGTTCCCTATCTGCCGATCGACCCGGCGGACGTCGGACGCAGCTACGACTCGGTGATCCGCGTCAACAGCCAGTCCGGCAAGGGGGGCATCGCCTATCTGCTGGAAACCGAGTACGGCGTGATCATGCCGCGCCGCCTGCAGGTGGAATTCTCCCGCGAGGTGCAGAAGGTCACCGACGCCACCGGCGCGGAGATGAGCGCGGCCGACATCTGGGCGCTGTTCTCCGCCACCTACCTGGACAGCGCCGAACCGCTGCGCTACGTCGAACACCATCTGTTCGAGCACGGCGCCGCGCAGGGCATCCGCCTGGTCGTGGAGATCGGCGGCACCCGCCACCTGCTGGTCGGCGAAGGCAACGGCCCCATCGACGCCACCGTACATGCCCTGCAGAGCGCCGGCATCCACGTCACCGTGCGCAGCTACGAGGAACGCTCGCTGGCCGCCAGCAGCGACGCCGGCGAGGCGCGCGCCTGCGCCTTCCTGGAGCTCAGCGCCGAAGGGCGCGGCGACCGCTACGGCGTGGCGCTGGATGCCAACATCGTCACCGCGTCGATCCGCGCCATCCTTGGCGGGGTGAACCGTCTCGACCTGGACGTGGCACCGCGCACGCTGGCGGCCTGAGCCCCGGCGCGCGCCGCTCACCCGGCGGCGCGCGCCATCGCCACGCGCAGGCGGCGCACCGCCTCGTCGGCCTGACGCTCATCCAGGCTGCCGTAGCCCAGCACCAGCCCGTTGCAGCGCAACGGTGGCACGGTGTAGCGCGACAGGGGACGCACGCCCAGGCCCAGCGCGGCGGCGTGGCGCGCCACCTCCACGTCCGGGCAGTCCGGCGGCAGCCACAGCAGCAGATGCAGCCCGGCCTCGCCGCCGCCGACCGCCGTTTCCGCGCCCGGCCGGCGCGCCAGTGCCGCGCGCAGCGCGCGCTGGCGCTGTTCGTAATGCCGCCGCACGCGGCGCAGATGCGCAGTGTAATGCCCGCGCTGGATGAAATCCGCCAGCGCCGCCTGCTCCACCCCATGCCCTGGCCGCGTGGCCTGCCCGGCGGCACGCGCGAAATCCGCCGCCAGCGCGCGCGGCACCACCAGGTAGCCGATGCGCAGGCCGGGGTACAGCGTCTTGCTGAAGGTGCCCGCATACACCACCGGCGCCTCCGCACGCAGGCCGTACAGCGCTGGCAACGCCGGGCCGCCGCGGCGGAACTCGCAATCGTAGTCGTCCTCGATGATCCATGCGCCGGCGGCCCGCGCGCCGTCGAGCAGTTCCAGGCGGCGCGCCAGGCTCATCACCCGGCCGGTGGGGTACTGGTGCGAAGGCGTCAGCAGGATCAGGCGCGGTATGGCCTCCCGCCAGTCCCGCGCGGCCGGCGCCATGCCGGCCTCGTCCACCGGCAGCGCGTGCAGGCGCAAGCCGGCCAGTTCCAGTGCCGCGCGGGCCGCCGGATAGCCGGGGTTTTCCACCCAGGCCATGTCGCCCGCGTCCGCCAGCAGGCGCGCGCAGGCATCCAGGCCGGCCTGCGTGCCCGCGGTGATCACCACCTGTTCGGCGTGTACCGCGAAACCGCGCGCCGCCGACAGGTGCGCGGCCAGCGCGGCGCGCAAGCCCGGTTCCCCGCCATGCGAGGCATAGCCGAGCTGGCGCGGCGTGGCCGCCCGCCAGGCGCGCTCCAGGCAGGCCCGCCAGGCGCGGAACGGGAACAGCGTCAGATCCGGCACGCCGGGGGCCAGCAGCAGCGTATCGATCTCCACCGCGCCATCCACGCGCAGCGCGGACGCGGCGCGCCGGGCCAGCCCCGGCAGATGCCCGGCACGCGGCATGCCTTCCAGCGGCCGGGCGCTCGCCAGGCGCGCCACCCGCGTGCCCTGGCGGCCGGCCGTCAGGCAGCCCTCGGCCACCAGTTGCTCGTAGGCGTACAGCACGGTGTTGCGCGCGATGCCCAGCTCCACCGCCAGCGCCCGGCTGGCCGGCAGGCGCGTGCCCGCCGGCAGCCGGCCCTCGACAATGGCCGCACGCAGGCGCTGGTAGAGCAGCTGCTGGCGCGCCAGGCCGGGCGGCAACGGCTCGGCCATCAGCCAATGGAAGGCCCCGGCGGCGTCGCCGGCCTCGGTGGAAGAGGAATCGCGGGCAAGGGATGGCGGCATCGTGGCTCCATGAATTCATGCGAATCTGGCTCTATGGATAGTGCCACGAAACCCTCAGCATGGAGGCTCGCCCCATTCACCACGGAAACCCCGACCATGAGCCATCCCGCCCCCAGCAAGCGCACCCACGTGCGCCGCCTGCCCGACCGCGCGCGCTACGACTTCGACACGCTGGCCGCCGTCATCGACAGCGCGCCCATCTGTACCATCGCCTTCAACTGGGAGGGTTCCGTGCATGCGCTGCCCACCGCACACTGGCGAGAAGGCGAACACCTGTACATCCACGGCGCGCGCGCCTCGCGCATGCTGCGCGCGCTGGCCGCCGGGGAATGCTGCGTCACCCTGTCTCACGTGGACGGCCTGGTGTATGCGCGTTCCGCCTTCCACCATTCGATGAACTACCGCTCGGCGGTCATCTACGGGCGCTTCGCCGAGTTGGAGGAGGCCGCCAAGGAAGCCAGTCTGCGCGCCTTCATCGAGCACCTGTCGCCGGGGCGCTGGGATCAACTGCGGCCGATCAACGCCAAGGAGCTGTACGCCACCACCCTCCTGCGCCTGCCGCTCCATGAGGCCGTGGTGAAGATGCGCAGCGGCGGCCCCAAGGACGACGACGAGGACATGGCATGGCCGGTATGGGCCGGCGTGGTGCCGCTGCGGCTGGCCGCCGGCGAGGCGCAGACGGCCCCGGACAGCGTGGTCGGCGAGATCCCCGCCAAGCTGGGCGGCGCTCTGCTCGCACATCCGCCACAACGCTGAACCGCCCATGACGGACTTGGCGGCAGATCCGCACGCCCGGAAGGCCGACGAGCCTCCCGGGCGTTGCGCCGCACCCGCGTGGCGCAAGGTCCTTACGGAACAAAGGCCCGGCGCCTCGTCAGAAGCTGTACTTCGCCGACACCATGAAGTTGCGCGGTGGGCCATAGACGCCGCGTGTGCCCGCAACGCCCATGAGGTAACGCTTGTCGAGTGCGTTGTTGAGGTGCGCGGCGACAGATAGCTGCTTGTTGATCTGGTAGCGCGCCATCAGGTTGAGCAGG
Organism: Pseudothauera nasutitermitis; assembly: GCF_004801295.1. GTDB lineage: Bacteria > Pseudomonadota > Gammaproteobacteria > Burkholderiales > Rhodocyclaceae > Pseudothauera > Pseudothauera nasutitermitis. The sequence goes on along the minus strand of NZ_SSOC01000006.1, from coordinate 207,871 downwards.
GCGTAGCTGTCTTGGGTGTAGGCGGCCTCCCCGCTCTCGCTTTCCCAGTTGACGCCGCCGCCCAGCGTCAGTCTGTTCCACTCGCCCGGCAGTCGGTAGCTGGTGAACAGCTTGGCCGTATTGCGGGGAATGCGTGTCATCAGCCGTACGTCGTCCTTGTCGCGGGTTTCGCTGTAGGTGTAGCCGGCGCCAAGCTGCCAGCCATTCGCCAGTTCGCCGGCCAGTTCGACCTCCACGCCTTCCGTGATGGTGTCGTCGATGGCCGTATAGGTTCGCGTCACGCCGTCCCATACCGGGAAGGTGTCTTGCCGGGTACGGAACAGCGACAGACTGGAGGTCAACGCGCCGCCGTTGAAGCTCGCCTTGATGCCGGCTTCGTAGCTGGTGCCTTCTTCCGGGTCCAGCAGGTTGCCATCGATGTCGATCACATAGTAGGGCTGTGGATTGAAGATCTGGGTATAGCTGGCGTACAGCGAGTAGGTGTCGTTCAGCGCATGGACGATGCCGACGTAGGGCACGAAGATGTTGTTCTCCCGCAGGCGCGCCGCGTCCACGTTGCCGCTGGAATAGGTAACGGCATCACGGTCGAGCTTCCAGTTGATGAGGCGGCTTCCCAGCAGCAGGCTGGTGGCATCGCTCAATTGCAGGCGGGCGTTCAGGTAGGCGCTGACCTGGTACTGCTTGGACGTGGTTTTGCTGGTCTGGGCGCCGCGCGTTGGCTCCGATAGCTCGTTGGCCCAGTTGAACAGATCGGTGATGTTCTGCCGCGCTGGCGACGGGTAGCCGGGGCTGTCCTGTTCGAGGCGGGACAGCGTGACGCCGCCGATCAGCTCGTGCTGCCGCCCGAACAGCGAGAACGGCCCGGTGACGTAGGCGTCGAGGCTGGTTTGCTCGGTCGTGCTGCCCCAGAAGCTGATCTGCGCCATGGCACCGAGGCCGGTCGCCTGGTCTACCCCATTGCCGACCAGGGAGGCGATGAGCGCATCGTACTTGTAGCGGCCGTGCGTCAGTTCGGCCTTGGCGCTCCAGCCGGAGCCGAAGGTGTGCTCGATCGAGCCGAAGACGCTGTTCACCTGGTGGTCGTAGTAGATCCAATCCGGCGATGCACCGTTCGACGGCTTGGCTCCGGTCGGTTGGCCGTTTGTGTAGACCACATCGAAAGATCGAATCGGCGAGTCCGTGTTGCGGGTGATGTGGCTGAAGCCCGCCGTCAGCAGCGTGCGGGGTCCCAGGTCCACCTCGCCGATGCCGTACAGCACGCCGTAGTCCTGCCGGTAGTTGTCGGTCCACGCGCCATCGCGCTTGTAATCGACCACCAGCCGGCCACGCACGGAGGCATCTTCGTTCAGCGGGCGGGAGAGATCCAGCCCCACGCCGTAGCGCGACCAGTTGCCGGCTTCGGCACTGATACGGGTCTGCGGCGCCTTCGTCGGGCGCTTGCGGATCATGTTGATCGTCGCCGCCGGGGTGCCCAGGCCGCTCATGATGCCGGTGGCGCCCTTGACGATTTCCACGCGGTCGTACATCGCGGTGCTTTGCAGGTAGTTGCTCATCGACGAGGAGACGGGCACGCCGTCGATCTGGAAGTTGGTGATGCTGGAGCCGCGCGCCCACATCTGCGGACCGTCCGCGCCGTGGCCGAGCGGCTTCATGGTGACGCCGACGGCGGCGTCCAGCACGTCGTTCAGGCTGTTGAGCCTTTGGTCATCCATGCGCTGGCGCGTCATCACGGTGACGGACTGCGGCGTCTCCTGCGGTGTCAGGTTCAGGCGGGTGGAGCTGCTGGTGGACCAGGTGGTGTAGGAGCCCGTGCCCTCGGTGGTCGCACCGACCCCCTTGCCGGAGATGGTCACCGTGGACAGTACGGCCTCCCCGGCCTGGACGACGCTGAAGGCATCGGCGCCGCTCCTGCGCGCGCTCAGTCCGCTGCCCGCCAGAAGCCTGCCCAAGGCCTGCTCCAGGCTCAATCTGCCCGATACGGCCGGTGCCGCATGGCCGCTCACCAGTTCACCGGCGGCGAAGATCTGCGCGCCGGTCTGGCGCGAGAGTTCGTTCAGCGCGCTGCCCAGCGGCTGGGCGGGCAGATCGATCTCGAAACTGCGTTCCGCCTGTTGCGCGCCTGTTTGCGCATGGGCCGGCGCGGGCAGGCCGGCAAGCAGGGCGAAAGCGCCGCACAGGACGGCGACGACGGGCAGCAGGCGGCTGCGGGGTTTGTTGCGCTGGGGCATGGTGGCTCCTGTCCGGGTTATACGCGCTTCAACCGAAAAGCACGCTTCAGAGCAGGAGACGTTTGAGGCGGGAAAACGGAGACAGGGAATTCCGGATTGCCGGGGAATGCCCCACACAGCAAGACTCCCGGCTTTCAGCGCGCCCGCAGGCGGACGCCGCCATCGTCCAGCGTTTCCACGTGCAGCGGCAGGATGGCCGGCAGCGCCTGGAGCAGGCCGCGCTGGTCCTGCGCGCGGAAGCGGCCGGTGAGGCGCAACGCACCGACTCGCGCGTCGGCCAGGACGATGGGCTGCTGCCGGTAGGCGTTGATGGTGGGCAGGGCCTCCGCCAGCCGGGTATCGTCGAAGATCAGCCAGCCGTCGCGCCACGGGGCGATCTGTTCCGCCCGCACGGTACGCACGGCCCCTGGGCGGCCATCGCGCACGGCCAGGGCCTGGCCGCCGTACAGATCGATGGCGGATGGTCCCAGCAAGGGCAGGCGGTTCAGGCCATCGGCACGCGGGGTGAAGCGCACGTGGCCGTGCTCGACGGCGATGTCCACGGCGCCGCCGCGATCGGTGACGCTGAAGGCGGTGCCGAGGACTTCGATGTCCCCGGCGCGGGTGCGCACCCGGAACGGGCGGGCGGCATCGCGGGCGACGGCGAAGTAGGCTTCGCCCGTCTGCAGATCGGCAGCGCGCAGGGCGCGGCTGAGGTTCACCTGCAGACGCGTGGCGGGCGCGAGCTGGACGCGGCTGCCGGGCAGGCCGCCGGCGCCGTCCGGCAGTTCGGCCAGCAGCGCCTCGCGGGTCTCGTTGAAGTAGTGCCGGGCGACCAGCGTTTCATGCTGCCGGTACCACCATGCGCCGCCGCCGAGCAGGCCGACCGCGCCGCCGGTGAACAGCAGGCCGAGCAGTTGGCGGCGGCCCGGTCTGGGCAGGACCGCATCGGGCCGGGCGAACTGTTCCCGCAGTTCGGGCGCCAGCGTGCCGAGCATCTGCCAGCGCGCCCGCGCCTCCTCGCAGGCGGCGGCGTTTTCCGGCGAGCGCTTCTGCCAGCGCATGAGTTCCGCCTGCGCCCTGCAGGCGGATTCCGGCGGCTCCACGGCCGCCCGGGCGATCAGGCGCAGGGCCTTCTCCACCAGGCGTTCATCGATCTGTGTGGACGTGGTGTTCACAGGGCGGCGCGCTCGGCGTTCATCCGTTTTCCTGCCCGGTGGAATACTCGGCGGACAAGCCGTTCCACGGCTCAATGTGTTCGGGCATGCTGGCGCGCAGCTCGGCAAAGATGCGCGCGCAGTCCAGCGTCGCGCGCACGACGTGCTTGGCCACGGTGCTTTCGCCGATGCCCAGATGCGCGGCGATTTCGGCCCGGCTCATGCCGTACGCACGAAACAGCAGGAAGACGTGGCGGCGCGCCGGCGGCAGGCGCAGCAGTTGCGCCACCACCAATTCGAGGATCTGGCGCTGCGCGACGAGGTAATCGGCGGCCGGCGCCGTCTGGCCGGCTGCCGTGGCCGCCTGCTGCCCGGCCCAGTTCCGCGAGGTCTGCTGGCGGCGGTAATGATCCACGCAGAGATTGTGCGCGATGCGGAACAGCAGCGCGCGCGGGGATTCGACGGAAACATCGAGCTTGCGCTGCAAGGTCAGCAGGAGCTGTTCATAGGTGCTCTGCGCGATGTCCTCCGCATCCACCGGATTGCCCAGCTTGCGGGCGAGGAAACGGCGCAGTTCGCGGTAGTGGACGAGCAGGTCCGCGATGGAGGGGGCTGAAGAGAGCACGGGTGCAGCGCCCGAGAGCGCACGGAATGATAATACTTATCATTCTATTCAAATCCTGGCAGGCTACACCAGCCCATGGCGCACGCCATGCAGGCGCATAGAATGACATAATCATTTCTCTGTCACCTCCCGCGCCGGCATGGCCCCCCTCTTCCTGCTCCCCCTGCTGTTCGCCGCCGTACTGGCACTTGCGCCACCGCCCGCCACGGCGGGCACGCCCGCGCCACAGCCCATGCTCGCCGAGCGCCACCACGCGGGCATCGACCCCACCGCCTACTGGGTCAGCGAGAAGTACGACGGCGTGCGCGCACGCTGGGACGGCCATGCCCTGCGCCTGCGCAACGGCGGCCGGATCGCCGCGCCCGACTGGTTCACCGCCGCGCTGCCGGCCGAAACGCTGGATGGCGAGCTGTGGATGGGGCGGCGCAGCTTCGACCGCCTGTCCGGACTGGTGCGCCGCCAGGCACCCGACGACCCCGCCTGGCGTGCGGTGCGCTACATGGTGTTCGAACTGCCCGGCGCATCCGGCGATTTCAGCGCGCGCATCGAACGCATCCGCCGGATCGCCGACGCCGCCGGCGTGCCCTGGCTGCAGGCCGTGCCCCAGCGCCGCGTGAGCAGCCGCGGAGAATTGCAGGGCCTGCTCGACGAGGTGGTGCGCGGCGGCGGCGAGGGCCTGATGCTGCATCGCGCCGACGCGCACTGGACGGCCGGGCGCAGTCCCGCGCTGCTCAAGCTCACCCCCTGGCTGGACGACGAAGCGCGCGTGATCGCCCACCTGCCGGGCAAGGGCCGCCTGGCCGGCATGACCGGCTCTCTGCTGGTCGAAGCGCCGGACGGCCGCCGCTTCCGCCTGGGCAGCGGACTCACCGACGCCCAGCGCCGCGATCCGCCGCCGCCCGGCAGTCTGGTCACCTACCGCTACCGCGAACTCACCCCCAACGGCCTGCCGCGCTTTCCGCGCTTCCTGCGCATGCGCGAACTGCCTTGAAGCACCGCTCCGTGGCAAGCGCCACGCGCGCCCTCTACACTGCGGGAAAAACCATCCGCGCCCGGCCATCGGTACGAGGCGCAACACAGGAGGAGACCATGTGGACCACCCATGAGGTGTTCAACCAGGTGCCGCCACTGGCGGACTACAACCTGTTCTCCGGCGACCTCGCGCTGCGCGAGGCGCTCGCCGACGAAGGCGGCGGCGAGCACGCGCCGGCACTGCGTGCCTACGGCGAACGGCTCGGCCGCGCCGCCACCCTCGCATTGGGCGAGGCCGCCAACCAGCAGGCCCCGCGGCTGATCACCCACGATGCGCGGGGCCACCGCGTGGATCGCGTGGACCACGCCCCGGCCTGGCATGAATTGATGACCCTGCTGCATGCGCAGGGCGTGCATGGCCCGGCCTGGCTGGATGCGCGGCCCGGCGCCCACGTGGCGCGCGCGGCGGCCTTCTACCTGCACGGCCAGGTCGAAGCCGGCAGCCTGTGCCCGGTCACCATGACCTTCGCCGCCCTGCCCCTGCTGCGCCGCGAGGCGGCATTGTGGGCGCAGCTCGGCACTCTGTTCGGTGCGTGCGAATACGATCCGCGCGATCTGCCGCTGGCGGAAAAGCGCGGCCTCAACGTGGGCATGGGGCTCACCGAGAAGCAGGGCGGCTCCGATCTGCGCGGCACCACCACGCATGCCCGCGCGCAGGGGGCCGGCGGACGCGGCGGCGCATACGCCCTGGTCGGCCACAAGTGGTTCTATTCCGCCCCGGCCAGCGACGCCCATCTCGTGCTCGCGCGCGCCGACGACGCCCTGTCGTGCTTCTACGTGCCGCGCTGGCGGCCTGACGGCACGCGCAACACGGTGCGCATCCAGCGCCTCAAGGACAAGCTCGGCAACCGCTCCAACGCTTCCGGCGAGGTGGAGTTCCACGACGCCCTGGGCATCCTGATCGGCGAACCGGGGCGCGGCATTCCGGTACTCATCGAAATGGCCGCGCAGACCCGCCTGGACTGCGTGCTGGGCAGCGCCGCGCTGATGCGCCGCGCGCTGGCCGAGGCCCTGCACCATGCCCGCCACCGCCACGCCTTCGGCCGCGCGCTGGGCGAACACGCGGCGATGCGCAACGTGCTCGCCGATCTGGCGCTGGAAAGCGAGGCCGCCACCCGCCTCGCGCTGCATCTGGCGGCCGCCGTCGAGGACGAAGGGCGCAGCGACGCGCGCGGCGCGCTGGCCCGCGCCCGCCGCCGCGTGCTCACCCCGGCGGCCAAATTCTGGGTGTGCAAGCGCGCCACCGCCTTCGTCGCCGAATGCATGGAAGTGCACGGCGGCAACGGCTACGTGGAGGAAAGCCCGCTGCCGCGCCTGCTGCGCGAGGCGCCGGTGAACTCGATCTGGGAGGGCTCCGGCAACGTGATGTGCCTGGACGTGCTGCGCGCCGTGGCGCGCGAGCCGGAAGGCACGGCGCTGCTGCTCGACGATCTGGCGCAGGGCTGCGCCAGCGAGCGCATGTTGCGCGGCGCGCTCGACGAATTGCGCGAACGCCTGCACGGCGCCCCCGACGAATGGTCGGCGCGCGATAGCGCGGCTCGTCTGGTGCTGCTGACCCAGGCGGTACTGCTGCGCCGCCATGCGCCGCAGGCGGTGGCCGATGCCTTCATCGCCAGCCGCTTCAGCCGGCCGGCCGGACAGGTGCCCGGCCTGCTGGCGGACCCGGCGCTGGCCGAACCCTTGCTGGCGCGCGCCTGGACGGACGGCACGGGCTGAAAACGACCGCCGCACGACACGGAGCGGGACGCTTCGGGCGGCACCCTACGGGTTGCCGCGCCAGGCAGGTCGATGCAAGGCACAAAGCGCAGTCGGGCTGGTGGCCCGGCGGGCATTTGTAACGCCGCAGCGGCCTGCCTGGCAGGGCAACGGACCCTGCGAAAAGATCGCAGACAGGCGCTCAGTGCGGCAGGGGGCGATGCGCGCGCGCAGGCCTGCTCCACCCACGCACGAAGCGGCTGACCGCGTCGCGCAAGGCGCGCCAGCCGGCGGCGGACAGGTCGACGACGGCCTCGTCGTGCAGGCGTTGGGCGATGCGAATCCGTTCTTCGATGGAGATATGATGGGCGTCCATTGTGTGGCTCCTTGGCTGATGGCCCGTTGTGCGGGCTGACTGCAATCTAGCCGTGGCCGTTGCGCCGCAGCAAGCGATCATTTGTCAGTCGACGAATCAGAAAAATTCATCCATATGCCCCATCGCCTGCCACCCCTCAATGCCCTGCGCGCCTTCGAAGCCGCCGCCCGCCATCTCAGCTTCAAGCAGGCCGCACAGGAACTGGCGGTCACACCCACGGCGATCAGCCATCAGATCCGCGGGCTGGAGGACTACCTGGGCTGCATGCTGTTCCGCCGCCTGACCCGCGCGCTCGCCCTCACCCCGGAAGGCGAGGCCCTGCTGCCCAAGGTGCGCGAAGGCATGGCCTGCCTTGCCGCCGCGGTCGCCCAGGTGCGCAAGCCCGGCCCGCGCGCCCGCCTGGCGGTGACCGCCCCGCCCTCGTTCGCCACGCGCTGGCTGGTGCCGCGCCTGCAGGGCTTCGCCCGCCGCGAACCGGACATCGAACTGCATCTGTCCGGGGCGATACGCATGATCGACGGCAGCGGCAACGGCCCCTCGCCCGGAGACCTGCGCGGCGACGGCGCGCAGGCGTGGATCCGCTACGGCACCGGCGATTACCCCGGCCTGCGCAGCGAACGCCTGTTCATGCCGGATTACACCGCCGTATGCAGCCCCGCGCTGTTGCACGCCAAGCGCCCGTTGCGCGAACCGGCCGACCTGCGCCACCACCTGCTGTTGCACGACGACACCATCCCGTTCGCCCGCGAGCGGCCGAGCTGGGCGGATTGGCTGCGCACCGCCGGCGTGGACGGCGTGGATACTTCCACCGGCCCGCACTTCACCGATTCGGGCCTGGCCGTCGCGGCCGCCGCCGACGGGCTCGGCGTGGCCCTGCTGTCACGGCCACTGGTGGCCGGCGAGATCGCCGCCGGGCGCCTGGTGGCGCCCTTCGACATCACCATCAACCGCAACTTCGGCTATTTCCTGGTCACCCCGGCGGAAGCGCTGCATGAACCGTCGATCTCGGCATTCCGTTCCTGGCTGCTGGACGAAGTGGCACAGGGAAGCAGCGCGGCACCGCCATCCGGGGATTGAATCGCGGCGCTCAGCCCGCGCGCAGCGCCTGCAGATCGCGCGCCGTCACGCCCAGGTCGCGCCAGTCTTCCGGGTGGCAGGTGAACAGCAGGATCTGATGGCGGGTGGCAGCGTCGAACAGCACGCGCTTCATGCGCGCGAGACGCTCGTCATCGCTATGCACCAGCGCGTCGTCGAGCAGGATCAGCGTGGGCCGGCCGGCCTCGGCGAGCAGGTCAGCATAGGCCAGACGGCCGATCACGCCCATCTGCTCGCGCGCGCCGAAACTCAATTCATCGACACTGCCGCCTTGCACGTCACCCGACGCCGGGCGCAGGAGCGAGGCCGGCGCAAGATCCTCGCCGATGTCCACGCTGGCCTGCGGGAACAGCAGGCGCAGGTAATGCTCCATGCGCGCCTGCAAGGGCGCGCGCAGTCGGCGGGTGAGGCGCTGGCGCTGTTCGTCCAGCAGGCCGTGCAGCAGGTCCAGCGCACTCGCGCGGCGGCCCAGTTCGTCGGCGCGGCGGCGGGCCTGGGCGAGATCGCGGGCAAGTTCAGCGCGCCGTTCGTCCTGGCCCTGCGCGCCCTCGGCCTGCAGGGCGGCTTCCAGGCGCAGGATGTCGTCCCGGCGCGCGCGGTACTGCTGTTCCTGCTGGTCGGCGCTGGCACGGTAGCGCTCGACGTCCTGGCGCAGGATGTCCGGATGGGCTTCGGCGATGCGGGCATGCAGGGCTTCCGCGCGGCGCGCCAGTTCCGCGCCCTGCGCCAGCGCATCGGTGAGGCCGGCGCGCGCGCCGGCCAGCGCCCGGGCGCGTGCGGGCGCCTCGTAGGCCTGGCGGGCGGTAGCGTGCTCGCGGCTGGCGGCTTCCAGGCGCGCACGCGCATCGGCCTCGGCAAGGCGCGCCTGCTGCAAGGACTCCTGCGCGCCGGCCAGGGCACGCAAGGCCGCCTGCTCGGCAGCCTCGGCTTCTTCCACGGGCGGCCCGGCGCCGTCTTCCGCCGCCGGCGGCAACGCGTGCAGGGCATTCGCCAGTTCGTCCGCGCGGGCGTGCTGGGCAGCGCACTCCCCGCGCAGCGCTTCGATGCCGCTTTCCGCCAGGGCTTGCAGGCGGGCCTGCGCGCCGGTCAGTTCATTGAGCAGGCCGGCGTGTTCCAGCACGCGCGCCTCGACCGCCTCCGGCGAGGCCAGCCCCAGCGTGCGCAAGCGCTCGCTTTGCCGGGCATGCAGACGGTCGATGCGCGCGCGCAGTTCGGCCAGATCGCTGCCGCCCGGCTGGATGTCCACGCGGCCCACGCCCGGCAGCTCCAGCGCGGTGGCCTCCAGCAGTTCGCGCTCGCCGTCGCCGTGCAGGGTTTCCGCGCCCAGGCGCAGTTGCTGGCCGGACAGCAGGGCATAGCGCACGCGGGTGGCGGCGGCGGAGCGGCGGATGTCCAGTTCCGCCAGTTCACGCGCGCCCTGGCGCAGCGCCGCCAGCAGGTCCGCCGGCACGGCCAGCACGGCAGCACGCTGGCGCAGCGTGCGCACGTCCTCATCCGCCTGTTCGGCCTCTTTCAGCCGGCGCGCCAGCACCTCGGCCTGGGTTTGCGCGGCGGCCGCTTCACGTTCCAGACGGGCCCGCGCATCGCGCCCGCGGGCCCGGGCCAGATCGGCACGCACGCGCTGCAATTCGCCGTTGGCGGCGTCCACGCCCGCCTGCCAGGGCGCCACGGCGGCCTGGGCACTCGCCCAGCGCGCGCGTGCCGCTTCTTCGGCACCGGCGCGATCGGCCAGGGCCTGTTTCTCACGCGCATCCGCCTCGACCTGACTGCGCCACAGGGTTGCGCGCTGTTCCGCTTCGGCCTGCTGGCGCAGGGTGTTCACGCGCTCCCGCTCCAGCACTTGCACGGCCTCCAGGCTGGCGGCGGCCTCGCGCTGGCGGGTACGGAAGGTTTCCCAAGGGCGCTGCGCCTCATCGGCGGCCTGTTCGCGGCGCAACACGGCCAGGGCGTCGACGCGCTGCCGATACTGTTCGATGGCCGCATCCAGGGTTTCCAGCTCGGCGGCGAGGCGCTCCTGGCGTTCCAGCGCTTCCTTGTAGGCGCCGCGCGGCCTGCCGCCGGCTTCGGTGAGCAGTTCGGCGCGCAGCGCGCGCACTTCGGCCAGCACGCCGTCGCCGCCGCTGGCGGCCACCTCGCCCAGCGAGGCATCGAGCGCGGCGCGCAGATGGTCGGCGGCATGGCCCACCGCCTCGCGCAGGCTGTGCGCGCCGCCCTGCTCGATCCACAGCAGGCCGGGAATGCCCCAGTGCTCGGCGCGGCTCTCGCCCCGGCCGGCATGCTGGAAGCCGAGCAGTTCGGCGAGGCGGTCCTCGGCCTGCGCACCGTCGAGCAGCTCATTGCCAATCTGCAGGGTGCAGCGCTTGCGCGCCAGGAAGGTCTTCACCAGCCGGCAGGACTGGCCGCCGAGTTCGAAGTCGACCTCCACCGTGGGCGCGGCGGCGCTGTCGCCCCACGGGCGCAGGTATTCCACGCTGGACGAACGGTGGCGTTCGAAGAAAGCGGCGCGCAGCGCGGCGGCCAGGGTGCTCTTGCCGGCCTCGTTGGGGCCGGCGAACAGGTTGATGCCCGGAGCGAAATCGCGGATTTCCAGCGGCGCGCGGAACTGGCGGAACTGCTCGACGCGCAGGCGGGTGAGCTTCACGGACGCACCTCCGCTTCCTGCGCACGGCGGTGGTCGAGCAGGCCGGCGAGCAGCACCAGGGCGTCGCGCGCGCGGCCGGCCGCTTCGGCGTCCTGGCCCTGCTGGGCGCTGCGCAGGGCGTCGATGACCTCGCCGAGATAGCCGTCCGCGGCGAGCGCCTCGACGTCCTCGGCGGTGGGTTCCACACGCAGTCCGGACAGATCCGCCAGCAGGCTGCGCGCGCGGCCCCCGGCCTGCGCCAGCGCGGCCTCCAGGCGGCGGTGCGCGGCCAGGTCGCAGTGCCCGGCGATGCACCACTGCGCCACGTCGTCCGGCCCCAGGGCGGCCAGTTCGGCGAGCAGGGCATCGAGGTCGCTGGGCACCCGCAGGGTGCATTCCCCGGAACGCCAGCGGTAGCGCCCGGTGCGCAGCGGGGTGACCACCGGGGGCACGCCGGGCGCGGCAAGCTCCACCAGCAGCGCCTGCCCGGAATCGTTGGCGCGGAAGCGGTCGGTTTCCGGCGTGCCGGCGTACCAGGTGCGCTCGTCGATGCGCCGCGTGCCGTGCCAGTCGCCCAGCGCCAGATAGTCGAGCGCGGCCTGCTGCGCACGCCCGGCGGCGATGGGGTTGGGCGAGTCGATGTCCTCGGCGAGAATGCCCTGCACGCTGCCGTGGGCCAGGCCGATGCGCAGGCAGCCGGGCGGCGTAGGCGCGGCGGCGAACCATTCGGTGAGGTCGGCGTGGGTGTTGCGCTGGGTCAGCGGCGCCGGCAGCACGGCGGTGGCGAGGCCTTCCAGCAGCACCGGCTCGGGCCGCGCGCACACCCGCGCACCGGCCGGCAGCGCGCCCAGGCGGGCGGCCCGCGTCCACACCGATTCGGCCAGCGCGGCGTCGTGGTTGCCGGGCAGCAGCAGCCACGGGCCAGCATACGCCGACATGGCGTGCGCCAGGCGGTGCAGGCTGCGCTCCGCGACGGTCTGCGCGTCGAACACGTCGCCGGCCACCAGCACGGCATCCACGCGGTGCTCGACGGCCAGGCGGGCGAGACGCTCGACGGCCGCGAAGCGTTCCTCGGCGAGCAGCGCGGCCTCGTCGGCGTCGAACTGGCCGTAGAGCTTGCCGATCTGCCAATCGGCGGTATGCAGGAAGCGTGGCATGCGGAGGAGCCGGGGCGAAGGCGGAAAACCGTCATGGTAGCCAATCCGCCCGCGCGGGGCACACCGGGATACACCCGGCGTTGGCCCACGCGCGCATCCCGGTCCATACTGACATGGTGAATGTCACGGAGGATTTCCCCATGCGACACCTTGCGACACGGCGCCGTGCCGGCGCCCTGGCCTTTGTGCTGACCCTGGGCTGGAGCGGCCTGGCCAGCGCCGATGCAACCGAGAGCCCGACCGGCGATCGCGGCGCGGACATGGCGGCGGATCTGGTGCTGGTGCGCCCGCTGGGCCTGATCGGCGCCGTGCTGGGTACCGTCGGCTTCGTCGTCGCGCTGCCGTTCACGCTGCCCAGCGGCAGCGCCGGCGATACCGCCAAGGCCTGGATCGGCGCACCGCTGGAATACACCTTCAACCGCCCGCTGGGCGAATTCCACGTGTGCGGCGAGGAACGCCGCCCGTGCGGCACGGGCACGCCGCGCTGAGATCCCGCGGGAACCGGGAGGAGAGATGATCGAACTGGTGCTCGACGGCCGCCGCAGTTCGCTGGGCGGCGGGGTGGACGTGCTGCGCGTGCTGCCCCAGGCGCGCCGGCGCATGGTCGGCCCCTTCGTGTTCTACGACCACGCCGGGCCGCTCAGCCTGGCACCCGGACAGGTCTCACGCGCCGACGTGCGCCCGCATCCGCACATCGGCCTGGCGACGATCAGCTACCTGCTCTCGGGCATGATCGTGCATCGCGACAGCCTGGGCATCACCCAGGAAATCCGCCCCGGCGACGTGAACTGGATGACCGCCGGGCGCGGCATCTCGCACTCGGAACGCTTCCACCACCCGGAATCCTTCGAGGGCGGCGGGCTGGAACTGCTGCAGGCCTGGGTGGCGCTGCCCGTCGAGCACGCCGAGGTGGAGCCGGCCTTCGACCACTATCCGGCCGACGCGCTACCCGTGTTCGACCAGGACGGTGCCCGCGTGCGGGTGATCGCCGGCACCGCCTGGGGGCGGCACAGCCCGGTGCGCACGCTGTCGCCGCTGTTCTACGCGCATGCCGAACTGCCGGCCGGCGCCAGCCTGACGCCGCCGGACGAATACAGCGAACGCGCGCTGTACGTGGCCGCCGGCAGCGTGGAAGTGGACGGCTGCAGGCTCGTGCACGGACAACTGGCGGTGTTCGAGCCCGGCGCCTGTCCGCCGCTGCGCGCCAATGAGGACGCCACGCTGATGCTGCTGGGCGGCGAGCCGGTGGGCGAACGCTTCGTGTGGTGGAACTTCGTCGCGTCCACGCGCGAGCGCATCGAACGCGCCAAGGACGAATGGCGCAGCGGGCGCTTCCCGCTGCCGCCGCACGACCACGAAGACCTCATTCCGCTGCCGGAATGAAAGACGGCGGGGTCCGCCCCGCCGTCTGCTCCGCGCTGCCCGCCGCCTACAGCCCCAGTTCGTCCCACATGGCGTCGACGCGCGCTTTCACCTCGGCGTCCATGACAATAGGCGTACCCCATTCGCGCGTGGTTTCGCCCGGCCACTTGTTGGTGGCGTCGATGCCCATCTTGGAGCCCAGGCCGGCCACCGGGCTGGCGAAATCCAGGTAGTCGATGGGCGTGTTGTCCACCAGCGTGGTGTCGCGCGTGGCGTCCACCCGCGTGGTCAGCGCCCAGATCACTTCCTTCCAGTCGCGGATGGCCACGTCCTCATCCACCACGATGATGAACTTGGTGTACATGAACTGGCGCAGGAAGCTCCAGATGCCGAACATCACCCGCTTGGCGTGGCCGGGGTACTGCTTGCGGATGGCGACCACCGCCAGGCGGTAGGAGCAGCCTTCCGGCGGCAGGTAGAAGTCGGTGATCTCAGGAAACTGGCGCTGCAACAGCGGCACGAACACTTCGTTGAGCGCCAGGCCGAGCATGGCCGGCTCGTCGGGCGGCTTGCCGGTGTAGGTGGAGTGGTAGATGGGCTCGCGCCGCAGGGTGATGCGCTCGACGGTGAACACCGGGAATTCGGCCACTTCGTTGTAGTAGCCGGTGTGGTCGCCGTACGGGCCTTCCGGCGCCAGGTCGCCGGGGTGGATCACCCCTTCCAGGACGATCTCGGCGGAGGCCGGCACCTGCAGGTCGGCGGCGCGCTGGGCCTCGCCCAGGCAGCTCACCAGCTCGGTGCGCGCGCCGCGCAGCAGGCCGGCGAACTGGTATTCGGAGAGCGTGTCGGGTACCGGCGTGACCGCCCCCAGGATGGTCGCCGGGTCGCAGCCCAGCACCACCGCCACCGGGAAGGGCTGGCCGGGGTTGGCCTGCTGGAAGTCGCGGAAATCCAGCGCGCCGCCGCGATGCGCCAGCCAGCGCATGATCAGCCGGTTGCGGCCGATCACCTGCTGGCGGTAGATACCCAGGTTCTGGCGCTTCTTGTGCGGCCCGCGGGTGACCACCAGCCCCCAGGTGACCAGCGGCGCCACGTCGCCCGGCCAGCAGTGCTGGATGGGCAGGCGGCCCAGATCGACCTCCTCGCCTTCCCACACCACTTCCTGGCAGGGCGCGGAACGCTTCACCGCCGGCGCCATGTTGAGCACCTGCTTGAGCACCGGCCACTTTTCCCAGGCGTCCTTGAGGCCCTTGGGCGGCTCCGGCTCCTTGAGGAAGGAGAGCAGCTTGCCGACCTCGCGCAGCGGCGTGCTCCAGTCGCCGTCGGCAACGTCCTCGCCCATGCCCATGGCCACGCGCTGCGGCGTGCCGAACAGGTTGGCGAGCACCGGGATGGCCTGCGGCACGCCACGGGTCACCGGATTCTCGAAGAGCAGCGCGGGGCCGCCAGCGCGCAGCACGCGATCGGCGATCTCGGTCATTTCCAGATGGGTGTCCACCGGCACGCGGATGCGCTTGAGTTCGCCGCGCGCTTCGAGCTGGGCGATGAAGTCGCGGAGGTCATGGTATTTCATGGGCGCTGCGCCTCAGGTCGGGCGATGGACGTTGATCGCGTCGCGGGTGGCGGTGGCGACGCGGCGGGCGGCCTCGGCGAAATCCTCGCCCCGGCTGGCGTAGAGAATGGCGCGCGAGGAACTGATCATCAGGCCGCTGCCGTCGGCGCTGCACCCGGCCTTCACCGTGGCCTCGATGTCGCCGCCCTGGGCGCCGATGCCCGGCACCAGCAGCGGCAGATCGCCGGTGAGCTGGCGCACGCGGGCGATCTCGTCCGGGAAGGTGGCGCCGACCACCAGCCCGCAGTTGCCGCCGGTGTTCCATTCCTCGGCGACCAGGCGGGCGACGCGCTCGAACAGGCGCTCCTGCCCGGCGGGGCCGCCGACGTCGAGGAACTGCAGGTCGGAACCGCCCGCGTTGGAGGTGCGGCACAGCAGGATCACGCCCTTGTCCGGGTAGGCGAAATAGGGCTCCACCGAATCGCGTCCCATGTAGGGGCTGACGGTGATCGCATCGGCGCCGTAGCGTTCGAAGGCCTCGATGGCGTACTGCTCGGCGGTGCTGCCGATGTCGCCTCGCTTGGCGTCCAGGATCACCGGCACCTCGGGATGCCGGCGGTGGATGTGTTCAATCAGCGCTTCGAGCTGATCCTCCGCGCGCTGCGCGGCGAAATAGGCGATCTGCGGCTTGAAGCAGCACGCCAGATCGGCGGTGGCATCGACGATTTCGCGGCAGAATTCGAAGATGGCCTCCGGCTGGCCGGCCAGATGGGCGGGCAGTTTGGCCGGATCGGGATCGAGGCCCACGCACAGCAGCGAATCGCGCTGCCGCCACGCGGCCTTCAGGGCGGTCATGAAATGCATCGTCGGCGGGAGTCCTTGTTGGTTCGGGGCGAATGATAGCCCGTGGCGCCCGCGCCGACGCGGTCAACGACGCGGAGGGCCACGTCCACGGCCCCCCGCGCCTGCGCCGGACGGATTCAGATACCGAGGATCTTCATCGCCTTGGCCAGCGTATCCACCGATTCCTGGTGCCTGCCGGCCTTGTGCAGTTCCTCGCCCTCGGCGCGCAGCTTGCGCACCTCGTCGAGCTGGGTACTGGTGAGCGCGGGGTTCCTGCTCATGGCCTCGTCGATCTTCTTCATGTCCGCCGGGCAATGGAAGGCCAGCACGGGCGCGGCCAAGGCCAGCAGCGCCGCACCGATTAACGCACGTGTTTTCATTCCGGTCTCTCCTTGGGGCGCGGGGCAATCCCCGCCCTGCTTGGACCGGTGGGCGCACACCCGGTTTCGCCCGCTAGCCGCGCAGCAGGTAGTCGGCCGCCAGCCCGAGGAAGATCGCGCCGCCCACCCAGTTGTTGTGCAGGAAGGCCTTGAAGCACGGCGCGCGCTCGCGCCCGCGGATCAGTGTGTAGTGGTAGAGCGCGAAGCCCACGGCCACCGCCAGCCCGGCGAAGAACGGCGCGCCGCGTCCGGCCAGCGCGCCCACCACGCCGAGCAGCGCGAAGGTGGCCGCGTAGCACAGCATCACCGCCAGCACGTCGAAGCGCCCGAAGGTGATCGCCGAGGTGCGAATGCCGATCTTCAGGTCGTCGTTGCGGTCGACCATGGCGTACTCGGTGTCGTAGGCCACTGCCCAGAAGATGTTGGCGAGCAGCATCAGCCAGCCGATGGCCGGCACCGTGCCCAGTACGGCGGCGAAGCCCATCGGGATGCCGAAGCCGAAGGCGATGCCCAGATAGGCCTGCGGAATGGCGAGGAAACGCTTGGTGAACGGATAGCTGACCGCGAGGAACAGCGCCGGGACCGACAGCCACAGCACCGCCGCGTTGAGCGGCAGGATCAGCATGAAGGACACCAGCGCCAGCGCGGCGGCGAGCAGCAGGGCCTCGCCCGTGCCCACCGCGCCGGTGGCCAGCGGGCGGTTGCGCGTGCGCTCGACGTGGCCGTCGAAATCGCGGTCGGCGTAATCGTTGATCACGCAGCCGGCCGAGCGCATCAGCACGGTGCCGAGCGCGAAGATCACCAGCAAATGCGCCGGCGGCACGCCTTCGGCGGCCACCCACAGCGCCCACAGCGTGGGCCACAGCAGCAGCAGGATGCCGATCGGCTTGTCCAGCCGCATCAGGCGCCAGTAGAGGGGGAAACGCTGGGTGAGGGTCATCGCAGTGGTCGGGCGGGCAGATCGAGAATGGCCGGCGCGAAGGCTTCGCTGACCAGCAGGGCGCGGCCGCGCAGCAGGAACACCGAACGGCGCGCCCACACCCGTGCGGGCAGCGCCTGCCCGGCCAGGCCGGCGGCGATGCGATGATAGCGCGCATCGCGGCGGTCCAGCCCGATGCAGGCCAGCGGCTGGCGCACGATGCGCGGGTCGGCGAACAGCGCCGCGCCCAGCGGACGGTTGCCCATGCCCTGAAACAGGCGCCACACGCCGCGCAGGCCGGCGCGCGGCAGCACCGAACGCGCGAACACCACCGGCCGGCCGTCGGCGATCAGCAGCACCTCGCGGATCCAGGCCAGTTCGCCGCGGCGCAGGCCGAGCAGGCGCGCTTCGTCACGGTTCGGCCGGCCCAGGCGCTGGGCGCGCACCTGCACGGAGAACGCCTTGCTGCGCGCGCGGATGCGCGCGGTGAGCGAGGCCGGATCGGTCAGCCACGGACGCAGCGCGGCCGGCACGGTGGCGCGCGGCGGATGGGAAAGCCAGGTTTCGCGGCGGAGTCGGGTACGCATGGAAGGTGACGGGCGGGTGCGGGGCGCATGATACCAGCCCGCTCTCTCGCGATCAGGCGCGCAGCAGGCCCTCGCGCCCGCCCAGCCAGCGCGCCAGCAGCGCGTCGGCGGCGGCCGGGTGTTCGCGCAGCAGGGTTTCGCCAAGCGCGCGAGCGGCTTCCAGCAGATCCACGTCGGCTTCCAGATCGGCGTAGCGCAGCAGCGGCAGGCCGCTCTGGCGCGCGCCGATGAACTCGCCGGGGCCGCGGATGCGCAGGTCCTCGCGGGCGATGGCGAAGCCGTCGCGGTGCTCGTAGATCACCTTCAGGCGCTCGCGCCCGGTCTGCGACAGGGGCTGGGCGTACAGCAGGATGCACACCGATTCGGCCGTACCGCGCCCGACCCGGCCGCGCAGCTGGTGCAGCTGGGCGAGGCCGAAGCGCTCGGCATGCTCGATGACCATCAGGCTGGCGTTGGGCACGTCCACGCCCACTTCGATCACCGTGGTGGCGACCAGCAGATGGATCTCGCCGGCGGCGAAGGCGGCCATGGTGGCGGATTTCTCGGCGGCCTTCAGGCGGCCGTGCACTAGGCCGATGCGCAGTTCGGGCAGAGCCTCGCACAGCGCCGCGTAGGTGTCCTGCGCGGTCTGCAACTGCAGGGCCTCGGATTCCTCGATCAGCGGGCACACCCAATAAGCCTGCCTCCCTTCCAGGCAGCCGTCGCGCACGCGCGCGACGACCTCGTCGCGGCGCGCGTCGGAGACCAGCTTGGTGAGCACCGGGCTGCGCCCGGGCGGCAGTTCGTCGAGCACGGAGACGTCCAGATCGGCGTAATGGCTCATTGCCAGCGTGCGCGGGATGGGCGTGGCCGACATCATCAGCAGGTGCGGCCCATCCGCGCCCTCGCTGCCCTTTTCGCGCAGGGCGAGGCGCTGGCGCACGCCGAAGCGGTGCTGTTCGTCGACCACCGCCAGGCCCAGGCGCGGCAGGGCCACCGGGTCTTCGATGAGCGCGTGGGTGCCCACTGCCAGCACCAGTTCGCCACTCGCCAGGCGTTCCAGTTCGGCCGCGCGCGCGCGCTTGCCCCGGCTGCCGGCCAGCCAGGCCACTTCCAGGCCGAGCGGCTTCAGCCAGGCGGCAAGCTTCTGCCAGTGCTGCTCGGCGAGGATTTCGGTGGGCGCCATCAGCGCGGCCTGATGGCCGGCCTCCACGGCCTGCAGCATGGCCAGCGCGGCGACGATGGTCTTGCCGCTGCCCACGTCGCCCATCAGCAGGCGCTGCATGGGGTGCGGCACGCGCAGGTCGGCGCCGATTTCGTCCGCCGCGCGGCGCTGCGCGCCGGTGAGCACGAACGGCAGCCCGGCGAGCAAGGCGCGGCGCAGGCTGCCGTCGCCCTCCAGGCGCGGCGCACGCTTGGCGCGGCGGGCCAGGTAGGCACGCCGCAGGGAAATCTGCTGGGCCAGCAGTTCCTCGAACTTGATGCGCCGCCAGGCCGGGTGCTGGCGGTCTTCCAGCACGCTGGCGGGCACCTCCGGCGGCGGATGGTGAAGCAGGCGCACGGCCTCGGCGAAGGTGGGCAGGTCGAGATCGCGGCGCGCGTCCTCGGGCAGCCATTCGTCCAGCGGCTCGCTGGCCAGGGCACGGTCGATGAGCTTGCGCAGGGTGGCCTGGCCGAGCCCGGCGGTGGTCGGGTAGACCGGCGTGAGCGCCTCGGGCAGGGCCTCGCCGGCTTCCACCGGATGCACGCGCGGGTGCACCATCTCCATGCCGAAGAAGCCGCCGCGCACTTCGCCGAACAGGCGCACGCGGCGCCCCGGGGCGAGCAGTTTCTGGTGCGAGGGGTAGAAATGCAGCCAGCGCGCCACCAGCGTGCCGGAGGCGTCGCGCAGATGCGCCACCAACTGGCGGCGCGGGCGCGGGGAGATTTCGCAGCGCTCCACCTCGCCTTCCACCTGCGCGCTGAAGCCGGGGCGCGCGGCGGCGATGGCGGTCAGCCGGGTTTCGTCTTCATAGCGCAGCGGCAGGTGCAGCAGCAGGTCGCGCGGCGCGCGCAGGTCGAGCTTGGCGAGGCGCCCGGCGAGTTGCGGGCCGACGCCGGGCCAGCCGGCGCCGGCCGGCGCCTTCTTTTCCCCGGCACGCTCGCCGGACCGGCGGCCGCTGGCTGGGTCCGGTCCGGCATCACGCGCCATGGAATCGGCGGGGCCGCTTGCTCAGCCGAGCACCAGCACGGCGTCGGCCTCGACCAGTGCGCCGCGCGGCAGCTCCTTGACGCCCAGCGCGGCGCGCGCAGGATAGGGCTCGGTGAAGTAGCGCGCCATGATCTCGTTGACCTTGGCGAAGTTGCCCAGATCGACCAGGTAGATGTTCAGCTTGACCGCGTCGGCCAGCGAGCCGCCGGCCGCCTCGGCGACCGCCTTGAGGTTGTCGAACACGCGCACGGTCTGCGCCTCGAAGCCGTCCACCATCTGCATGGAGGCCGGGTCCAGGCCGATCTGGCCGGAAACGTATACGGTATCGCCGGCACGCACGGCCTGCGAGTAGGTGCCGATGGCGGCGGGCGCGGCGGGGGTGGAGATGATGCTGCGGGTCATGGCTGCTCCAGTCGGGGTTGCGGAATGGGACGCCCGGAACGAAACCGCCCGCGCGCGGCGGGCGGCGGACGGGCGAAGACGGCGCTCAGGAGCGGGCGCGCAGGGTGATGTCGCAGTCCATCTTGCCGATCACTTTCTGCAGGCCGCGCCGGGCCGCCACGTTGAGCACCAGCGGGGCCATGAAGTTGGCGCGCAGGCCGGCGGTGGACGGCGTGCCCTGCTCGGCGTCGTCCTTGCGCAGGATCACCGCGACCAGGGCCTCGTCCGGCGAGGTCAGGCCCAGCACCGCCTGTTCGTCGTCGCTCAGGGAGAATTCGTAGTGGATGCCGAAGGAAGCCGGTTCGGCCAGCGAGAAGGCTACCTCCGGATCGTCGGCGCTTTGCAGCAGCACCAGCGAGGTATCACTGCCGTCCTCGTGCACCAGGGCGAAGCGGGTGCAGGATTCGAAGCCGGGCAGGCCGGCAGGGAATTCAATGATCTTGTCTTCGGCGATCTCGAAGGTGCCGAACAGCGCGCTCTCGATTTTCATCCCTGCTCCTTGCATGGCGTTCGATTGGTCGATGGTCGACTATAGCAGCGCCCGCGCGGGGCGCAACGCCGCCTTGCGTCAGGGCGCGCGCGGCGGCACCACGATGCCGGCATCCAGCCCGGAGGCGCGCAGCTTTTCCTGGGCCTGTTCGGCGGCCGCGCGGTCCGGGTAGGGACCGAGCACCACGCGGCTCTCGATGCGCGCGCCGAACCCGGCGCGCACCAGTTCGTCGCGCCGCCGTTCGGCATTTTGCTGGGCGCCGAACACGCCGAGCTGCAGCACGTGCCCGGCGGGCGAGGCGACGATGTGGATCGGTTCGCGCGCGGCCTCCGCGGGCGCGGCGGCGGGCATGCCGGCGGCCTGCACGGTGGGCACGTCCTGCGCGGGCAGATCCTCGGCGGCCGGCAACGGCTGCGCGGCGGGCAGCGCAGGCGCCGGCATGGCGGCCAGCGATGGCGAGGCCGGCGCGGGCGGCGCCGGTTCCCTGCCCGTCCACACCAGGATCAGCACCAGCACCCCGGCCAGCAGCGCGGCCAGCAGGGCCTTGCGCAGTGGTGCGCGGGCGCCGGGGGACGTATCGGCCTGCGCAGGGGCTGGCGCCCGCCGTTTGCGTTTCATGCGTCCTCCTGTCCTGCACCGCGCTGGGTCATCGAGCGCACCAGTTCGGCCTCGGCCACGGTGATGCCGCAGCGCTCGGCGATGGCCTCGGCATCCAGGCCACGGCGGGCGAACACCAGCGCCTCGTCATACTCGGGCGATACGCCCTGCCCGCTCAGGTTGGCCTCCAGCTGCTCGCGCAGCGTGCGCACGCTGTCCACCAGATCGTCGATGACCTGGCGCTGCATGGTCTGCTCGGATTGCAGGCGGGTCAGGTCGCCGCGCAACTGGCGCAGCTCCAGTTCCAGCTTGAAGCGCTCCGCCACGGCGGCGGCCGATTCGGCCGTGGCGGATGCCGCCACCGGGGCGGCGGGCGCGGACGTGACGGCGGGCCGGGGCGCGTAGTTGAAGCCGGCCTCGTCGATCTCCTCGTCGTCGTCCCCATCGTCCTCGACGGGTTCGTTGCGCTCCGGCGCCGCTGGCACGGCGGCGCGCCTGGCCGCGCGGCGTGCCGCCACGGCGCGGCGTGCCTGCACGATGGCGTAGGCGACCAGAACGAGAATCAGCAGGACGAGGACGGTGCGCAGGCTCATCGCATCAGCCCGCCGCCTTCGCCAGGGCCTGTTCGAGATCCCAGAGGATGTCGTCGATGCTTTCGATGCCCACCGACAGGCGCACCATGTCCGGCGGCACGCCGGCGGCGCGCTGCTCCTCTTCGGAAAGCTGGCGGTGGGTGGTGGACGCCGGGTGGATCACCAGGCTGCGCGCATCGCCGATGTTGGCCAGATGGCTGAACATCTGCAGGGCCTCGATGAAACGCTCGCCGGCCGGCTGGCCGCCGCGGATGCCGAAGGACAGCACCGCGCCGGCGCCCTTGGGCAGGTAGCGTTCGGCCAGCGCGCGGTCCGGCGTGTCCGGCAGGCCGGGGTAATTCACCCAGACCACGCCCGCATGGGCGGCGAGGAATTCCGCCACCGCCAGGGTGTTGGCGACGTGGCGCTCCATGCGCACGTGCAGGGTCTCCAGCCCCTGCAGCAGCAGGAAGGCGGAGAACGGCGCGAGGCTCTGCCCGAAGGTACGCAGCACCTCCATGCGCGCCTTCATGCAGAAGCCGAAATCGCCGAAAGTCTCGTAGAAGCGCACGCCGTGGTAGCCCTCGGAGGGCTCGGTCATCTGCGGGAAGCGCCCGTTGTCCCACGGGAAACGGCCGGACTCCACCATCACCCCGCCCAGCGTGGTGCCGTGCCCGCCGATGAACTTGGTGGCCGAATGCACGACGATGTCCGCGCCGTGCTCGATGGGCCGGCACAGGTAGGGCGAGGCCAGGGTGTTGTCGATGACCAGCGGCACGCCGGCCTCGTGGGCGACCGCGGCCACCCCGGCGAGGTCGAACACGTTCAGGCTGGGGTTGCCGATGGTCTCGCCATACACGGCCTTGGTGCGTTCGTTGATCGCCGCGCGGAAGTTGGCCGGGTCGGACGGATCGACGAAGCGCGTGACGATGCCCAGGCGGCGCAGGCTGACGTCAAGCTGCGAATGGCTGCCGCCGTACAGCGTGCGCGCGGCGACGATCTCGTCGCCGGCCTGGCACAGGGTCAGGAAGCAGGTCATCTGCGCCGCCAGCCCGGACGAGGTGGCGAGCGCCGCGCGTCCGCCTTCCAGCGCGGCCACGCGCTCTTCCAGCACCGCCACGGTGGGGTTGGAGATGCGCGAATAGACGTTGCCGAAGGTCTGCAGGTTGAACAGCGAGGCAGCGTGTTCGGCCGAATCGAAGACGAAGGAGGTGGTCTGGTGGATCGGCACCGCGCGCGAGCCGGTGACCGGGTCGGGCTGTTGGCCTGCGTGCAGGCAGAGCGATTCGATGCCGTAGCGATGATCGGGCATGAGACGGGCGCGGCGGCGCGCGGGAAAAGGATTGCGGGGATAATACTGGCGCCCTCCCCCCGCGACAATGCATATGAGCCTGGACTTCGCCCTGCTGCTGTTCTGGAGCAAGAAACTGCTCGCCACGCTGCTGTTGCCGCCGATCGGCCCGTTGCTGCTGATCGCCGCCGGCCTGCTGCTGACGGCCCGCCGCCCGCGCGCCGGGCGCGTGCTGGCCTGGAGCGGGCTGGCCATCGCCGTGCTGCTCACCCTGCCGGCGGGCAGCGCGCTGCTGCTGGGCGGCCTGGAAGCGCGCGCGCCGATCGGCGCCGCCGAACTGGAACGCGCCGAGGCCATCGTCGTGCTGGGCGGCGGGCGGCGCGACAACGCGCCGGATTTCGGCGGCGAGACGATCAACCGCCTGACCCTGGAACGCGTGCGCTACGGCGCCCGCCTGGCCCGCCAGAGCGGGCTGCCGGTACTGGTCAGCGGCGGCGCGCCGGGCGGCGGCATCCCCGAGGCCACGCTGATGCGCCAGGCCCTGGAGGAGGAATTCGGCGTGCCGGTGCGCTGGGCCGAACGTGCCTCGCTGGATACCCGGCAGAACGCGCAATTCTCCGCCGTGCTGCTGCACGCGGCCGGCGTGCGGCGCATCGCCCTGGTCACCCATGCCGCGCACCTGCCGCGCGCCCGCGCGGAATTCGAGGCCGCCGGGCTGGAGGTCATCGACGCGCCCACGGCCTGGCTGGGTTTTCCCGGCGGCACGCCCCGCGCACTGGATCTCCTGCCCGGCGCCGGCGCTGCCTACGCCAGCTGGATGGCCACGCACGAGTGGCTGGGCCGGCTGGCCTACCGGCTGTCGCGCTGATCAGCCGGCGCCGAAGGACGGCTTGCGCTTTTCCAGGAAGGCGGTGACCCCTTCGGCGAAATCGGCATTGGCCGCGCAGCGCGCGAAGGCGCCGCCTTCGGCACGCAGTTGGGCTTCCAGCGCCGCATCGTGCGAATCCGCCAGCAGCCGCTTGATCTCCGCGTAGGTGTGGCGCGGCCCGGCGCGCAGGCGGGCCGCCAGCCGGGCGGTCTCTGCGTCCAGCTCGGTGGCCGGCACCACGCGGCTGACCAGGCCGAGGCGCAGGGCTTCCTGCGCGTCGAAGCGCTCGGCGAGCAGCAGCAGTTCGGCAGCCTTGCGGCGGCCCACCTGGCGCGGCAGGAAGTACGACGCGCCGCCGTCGCCGGACAGCGCGATGGACGAGTAGGCGGTGGTGAACACCGCGTCGTCCGCGCAGACCACCAGGTCGCAGCCCATCATCAGCGACAGGCCGAAGCCCGCGCAGGCGCCGCGCACCCTGGCGACCACCGGCTGGGGCAGGCCCTGCAGCAGCAGCACGGTGGGGTTGATGTAGCGCTCGATCATCGCGCGGAACACCTCCAGGCGTTCCTCGGGCGAAAGATGCAGGTTGCGGGCGAAATCCTTCAGGTCGCCGCCGGCCATGAAGTGCTCGCCGGCACCGCTGATCACCACCACGTCCACGTCGGTCGCGGCGGCCAGACGGGCGGTGGCCTCGTGCAGATCCTGCATCATTTCCACCGACAGCGCGTTGAGCGCCGCCGGGCGGTTGAGGGTCAGGGTGGCAATGCCCTGGTCGATGTCGAGCAGAACGGTGTCGGTCATGGCGCTTGTCTCCGGTGAGCCGCCCTGTCGGGCGGTTTGTGTTGTGCGTGGCAGTCTACCGGACCATGGCAGCGGCGGGCATCTCGCGCTTCGCCCCCGCGCGCCGGTGTCGGCGACCAGCCATCCCGCGGAGAACCGGCCAAACTCCGGACGATTGACGCCAACCGCATCGACGCCAGAGAATAAGAACGATTCTCGACATCCAACGCTCCCGCCGTCTCCGGAGAGGCCCGTGCCCGCCATCCATCCCGTCGCCGAACTCTATGCCGAACACCAACGCTGGCTGCTCGGCTGGCTGCGCCACAAGCTGGGTTGCCAGCACCAGGCAGCCGACCTGGCCCAGGACACCTTCCTGCGCATTCTCGGCAGCCGCCAGGGCAAGCTCGCCGACCTGCGCGAACCGCGCGCCTACCTGACCACCATCGCACGCGGACTGCTCATCGACCAGTTCCGCCGCCGCGAACTCGAACGGGCCTATCTCGAATCGCTGGCCGGCGAGCCAGAAGCCACCGCGCCCTCGCCGGAACAACGGCAACTCGCGCTGGAAGCGCTGATGGAAGTCGACCGCCTGCTCGACGGGCTTCCCGCCAAGGCCCGCCGGGCCTGGCTGCACAGCCGCCTCGACGGCCTGAACCATGGCGAGATCGCCGCCCTGCTGGGCGTTTCGGTGCCGCGCGTACGCCAATACCTCGCCACCGTCGCCCGCCATTGCTACGAATTGCGTTTCGGCACCGCCGAGTGAAGCGATGACGGCCAACGCGGACGACCAGCCGGTTTCCCGGCGCGTGCTCGACCAGGCCATCGACTGGCAACTGCGCCTGGACGGCAACGACGCCGCCGAACTCGCCGCCCACCGCACATGGCTCGCCGCCCACCCCGACCACGCCCGCGCCTGGCGGCAGCTCGCCAGCCTCGATGCCGAACTCGTCGGCCTGCCCGCACAAGCGCCGGTCCGCGCCGCGCTCGGCCGGGCGCGGCGCAAGGCCGGCTGGAAAACCGCCTCCCGCCCGCTCGCCCTGCTCCTCGCCATCGGCCTCGGCGCCGCCGTGCTCGACCGCCATCAGCCGGTCGCCGGCCTGCTCGCCGACTATCGCAGCGGCACCGGCGAACGGCGCACCGTGACGCTGCCGGACAACACCGTCATCGTCCTCAACGCCCGCTCCGCGGTCGACCTCGAATTCGACGAAAACACCCGCGCCATCCGGCTGCGCGACGGCGAGATCCACATCCACACCGCCCACGCCGACCCGTCGGAACAGCGGCCGTTCGTCGTGCTGACCGCGCAGGGCAGCCTGCATGCCCTGGGCACCCGCTTCATCGTCCGCCGCGACGGCGACACCACCTGGCTGACCGTCACCGAATCCGCCGTCCTCGCCCGCCCGGCCTCCTGCCCGCCCGACCGCGCCAGCGCCTGCGCAGCCGAACGCAGGGTCGAAGCCGGCCGCCAACTGCGCCTGGGCGACGGCGCAACCGGCGAAATCCAGCCCGCCGCACCGGAAGCCGACGCCTGGACCGACGGCATGCTCATCCTCGACGGCGAGCCGCTCGCCGCCGTCGCCGCCCGACTCGCCCGCTACCGTCCCGGCCTGCTGCGCGTGGCACCGGAAGTCGCTGACCTGCGCGTCACCGGCACGCTGCCGCTGGACGACGGCGACCGGGCGCTGGCCGCGCTGGCCGCCTCGCTGCCGGTACGCATCGTCCAGCACGGCGGCTGGCTGGTGCGTATCGAAGCGCGGCACGCGCAGGAATAATTTTTCCGTTTCCCTCTATCGCTTTTTCGAACTGGCTCGGCAGACAGGGAAAGACGCTTTTCCCCATCCACTCCCGGAGTCTGCCCGATGACCCAACACTGCTCTCCGCGCCCCATCGCACTGGCGCTCGCCCTTGCCCTGGCCGGCGCCCTCCCGCACGGCGCCGTCGCCCAGCCGGCCGCTACCGTCAGCCAGCAAAACTACGACCTGCCCGCCGGGCCGCTGGCCGCCACCCTCAACCGGATCAGCCGCGAGGCCGGCCTGACGCTCACCGTAGACAGCCAACTGGTCGGCAGCCGCCGGGCCGCACCGGTACGCGGCACGCTCTCCCCGGAACAGGCCCTGCACGCCGCCCTCGCCGGCAGCGACCTCGAACTGGTGAAAACCACCGCCGGCACCTACACCCTGCGCCCCGCGCCGCCGGCTACCGGCGGAGAAACCTCGCTCAAACCGGTGACCGTCACCGCCACTGCCGAGCGCAGCGGCACCACTGAAGGCACCGGCTCATACACCTCGGGTGTCGTGACCATCGGCAAAGGTGAGCAGTCCCTGCGCGAAATTCCACAGGCG
Source organism: Pseudothauera nasutitermitis (assembly GCF_004801295.1). Lineage (GTDB taxonomy): Bacteria > Pseudomonadota > Gammaproteobacteria > Burkholderiales > Rhodocyclaceae > Pseudothauera > Pseudothauera nasutitermitis. Next base: position 180,713 of record NZ_SSOC01000006.1, on the reverse strand, counting down.
GTATCCGTCCTGACCCGGCAGCAAATGGACGACCGGGGGGTCACCGACATCCGCAGCGCATTGCTCACCGCTCCCGGCGTCACCACGGTGGCCAACGATCCCGGCGGCCATTTCTATTCGCGCGGCTTCTTCATCCAGAGCTATCAGTTCAACGGCGTGCCGCTCGAACGCCAGTTGTACGCACGCGGCTCGGCATTCAACAGCGACATGTCGATATTCGATCGCGTGGAGATCATGCGCGGCCCGCAGGGATTGTTCGAAGGCGAGGGGGATCCGTCCGGCTCCATAAATCTGGTGCGCAAACGCCCGACACACGCGTTGCAGCTCGGCCTCACCGCCAAGGCCGGCTCATGGGAACGCTACGGTGCCCAGGTCGATCTTTCCGGTCCGCTGAACGAAAGCCGAACCATCCGCGGACGTCTGATCGTGAACTACGAACAGGCAGACTCCTTCCGCGACCACATCGACTCGAAGGAACGCACCGTCTATGGCGCTTTCGACATCGATCTCGGCCCCGCCACCACGCTCGGGTTCGGCTTCAGTCGGGAAAAGCCGGAAGGTACGATCGACTGGGGTGGGCTGTCCGGCTATGCGGACGGCAGCATGCCGCACTACAGCCGCTCGACCAATCTGGGCGCCCGCTGGGGCCACGCCGACAAGACCCAGGACACCTGGTACGCCGACCTTGTCCACCGCTTCAACGACAACTGGAAGTTCAAGGCATCACTGGTTGAAGTACGCGAGTCCAACGACATCAAGTACCTGCTGCGCGCCGGCCGGCTCGGCCCACCGAACACCGTGCGCGGCGATGCCTACGCCTTCGACATGTACTCCAAGAACCTCGGTGGCGACTTCCACGTCACCGGCGACAGCACGGTTCTCGGCCGCAAGCTCGCGCTGACCGCGGGTGCAAACTTCTCGCGCCAGCGCAGCGCCGACCTCTGGGGCTGGATCCGCAACTACGAAGAACTGGGCGGTGCCTATGACCGGCCCAGCGTTTCTCCCGAGCCCAGCATGGCCGACATCCTGGCCGCAAACCGCATGGACGACGGCTATCGTTCCAACAAGAAAGGTTTGTATGCCATGGGCCGCTATCAGCTCGCCGAACCGCTTTCCCTGGTTCTCGGCACACGTCTGTCGTCCTTCGAGCAGACCTATGTGTCGGACGGCATCTGGGGCTACTCGGCAAGCACCGCCAAGGAAAGCAAGAAACTCACGCCCTTCGCCGGACTGACCTATGCGGTCAACGGACAGTGGTCGGTGTATGGCAGCTATGCGGAAATCTTCAAACCGCAAAGCCAGCGCGACGTTTCAGGCAGCTTCCTGGCACCGGTCAGTGGCGTCAGCTATGAATTGGGGCTGAAAGGGGAATTGTTGGGTGGACGGGTCAACACCGCATTTGCGCTCTTTCGGACCAAGCAGAAGAACGTCGCGTTCGAGGACGGCTCGGTTCCCCAAGACATCGCCGATATCCGCTGCGGCGGTACCTGCTACACCTCGTCGGCACACTTGCTGAGCCAGGGCTTCGAGGCCGAAGTGAGCGGTGAAGTGGCACGGGGTCTGCAACTGGCCGCGTCCTACACCTATACGCACACCCGTTACCGCAGCAACGACGTGCCTTCGGTGGGCTACGACATCTCGGCCAATACCGGCGTGCCGCAGCACATCGCGCGTGTGTGGGGCAACTACCGCCTGCCGGGCGAATGGAGCCGCTGGACCGTGGGCGGCGGTCTGCGCAGCCAGAGCCATTCCTCGGACTTCGCCTATTTCGGACGCACCCAGGGCGGCTACACGCTGTTCGATGCGCGCATCGGCTACCAGATCGGCAAGAACCTTTCGCTCGCGCTCAATATCGACAACCTGACGGATAAGAAGTACTTCCAGTCCATCAGCTACGACAATAATTACTACGGCGCGCCGAGGTCCTTCCTGCTGACCTTGCAGTACGGACTGTAATGTCTGCCTGACGATCTGTACGGGCAGTCGGCGAGCGGGGAAGCGCGTTGTCCCTTGTCGCGATACGGCGCCTCACTCCGGCGCCGTTTTTTTCATGGGGTGCGGAATCGGGGATAGCCCGCGGCTTCACAGCGCGCGCCCATGTGATGCCAGAAATCATGCGCACTTCCGGGTGCCAAGGTTCAAACCAGGTGACCCAGCAGTCGCCCGCTCAGCCACCGAAATCGTCGAGCAGAATGTTCTCGCGCTCCACGCCGAGGTCCAACAGCATCTTGATCACCGCGGCGTTCATCATCGGCGGGCCGCACATGTAGAACTCGCAGTCCTCCGGCGCCGGGTGGTCCTTCAGGTAGTGCTCGTACAGCACGTTGTGGATGAAGCCGGTGGGGCCGTTCCAGTTGTCCTCGGGCAGCGGGTCGGAGAGCGCCAGATGCCATTTGAAGTTGGGGTTCTCCGCCTGCAGCCGGTCGAATTCCTCCACGTAGAAGGCTTCGCGCAGCGAACGCGCGCCATACCAGAAGCTGATCTTGCGCTGGCTGTTGAGCCGCTTGAGCTGGTCGAAGATGTGCGAGCGCATCGGCGCCATGCCCGCGCCGCCGCCGATGAACACCATCTCGTGGTCGGTGTCGCGCGCGAAGAACTCGCCGAAGGGGCCGTACACGGTGACCTTGTCGCCCGGCTTGAGGCCGAACACCCAGGAGGACATCTTCCCCGGCGGGATGTCGTCGCGCCCCGGCGGGGGCGAGGCCACGCGGATGTTGAACTTCACCAGGCCCTTTTCGTCCGGGTAGTTGGCCATGGAATAGGCGCGGATCACCGTCTCGTCCACCTTGGAGACGAAGCGCCACATGTCGAACTTGTCCCAGTCGCCGCGGTATTCGTCCTGGATGTCGAAATCCGCGTACCTGACCACGTGCGGCGGGCATTCGAGCTGCACGTAGCCGCCGGCGCGGAAATGCACGTCCTCGCCTTCGGGCAGGCGCAGGGTGAGTTCCTTGATGAAGGTGGCGACGTTGGGGTTGGACGCCACCGTGCATTCCCACTTCTTCACGCCGAACACTTCTTCCGGCACCACCACCTTCATGTCCTGCTTCACCGCCGTCTGGCACGACAGGCGCCAGCCCTCGCGGGCCTCGCGCTTGGTGAAGTGCGGCTCCTCGGTGGCCAGCATGGAGCCGCCGCCTTCGGTGACCACGCATTTGCACTGCGCGCAGGTGCCGCCGCCGCCGCAGGCCGAGGGCAGGAACAGGCCGTTTTCCGCCAGGGTCTGCAACAGCTTGCCGCCGGCAGCCACGGTGAGTTTCTTCTCTCCGTTGATGTCGATGACGACGTCGCCCGAGGACACCAGGACGGAGCGCGCGATCAGAATAATCAGCGCCAGGATCAGCACCGTGGCGGTGAACATGCCGATGCCGAGAATGATTTCTGCGTTCATCTTCTCCGCCCCCTTACAGTTGCACGCCCGAGAAGGACATGAAACCCAACGACATCAGGCCGATGGTGATGAAGGTGATGCCCAGGCCCTGCAGGCCGGCGGGCACGTCGCTGTACTTGAGCTTCTCGCGGATGGCGGCCAGCAGGGCGATGGCCAGCGCCCAGGAGAACCCGGAACCCACTCCATACACCACCGACTCGCCGAAGGTGTAGTCGCGCTCGACCATGAACAGCACGCCGCCCATGATCGCGCAGTGCACCGTGATCAGCGGCAGGAACACGCCCAGCGCGTGGTACAGCGCCGGCACGTAGCGGTCGAGCAGCATTTCGAGAATCTGCACCGTCGCGGCGATGATGCCGATGAAGGACAACAGGCCGATGAAGGACAGATCCACCTCCGGCAGCCCCGCCCAGGCCAGCGCACCCTCGGCCAGGAAGGTGTGATAGACGAGGTTGTTGAGCGGCACCGCGATGGTCTGCACCACCACCACGGTGGCGCCCAGGCTGATCGCCGTCTCCACCTTCTTGGAAATGGCGATGAAGGTGCACATGCCCAGGAAGAAGGCCAGCGCCATGTTCTCGATGAACACAGTGCGCACGAAGAGGCTGATGTAATGCTCCATCAGTAGGCCTCCTTGTGCGTCTGCGGGGCCATCTTGAACTCGGTGTGTTCCACCTGGCGGGTCTTCCAGGCGCGCAGCCCCCAGATCAGGAAGCCGATCAGGAAGAAGGCCGAGGGCGGCAGCAGCAGCAAACCATTGGGCTGATACCAGCCACCGTCGGTGACCGCCGGCAGGACGGTCACGCCGAACAGCTTGCCGGCGCCGAACAGTTCGCGCACGAAGCCGACGGCGATCAGCACCGCGCTGTAGCCCAGGCCGTTGCCGATGCCGTCGAGGAAGGACAGGCCCGGCGGATTCTGCATGGCGAAGCCTTCCGCGCGCCCCATGACGATGCAGTTGGTGATGATCAGCCCGACGAACACCGAGAGTTGCTTGGCGAGGCCGAATGCGAACGCCTTGAGTATCTGGTCCACCACGATCACCAGCGAGGCGATGATCACCACCTGCACGATCATGCGGATCGAACTGGGAATCTGGTTGCGGATCATCGACACGAACATGCTGGAAAAGCCGGTGACCAGCGTGAGCGCGATGGACATCACCAGCGCGGTGTTCAGGTTGCTGGTGACCGCCAGCGCCGAACAGATGCCGAGGATCTGCAGGGCGATGGGGTTGTTGTTGAACAAGGGATTGAGCAGGACTTCCCTAGCAGTGGGCTTGGCCATGGTCACGCCTCCTTGGAACGCAGCCTGGCGAGGAAGGGGCCGAAGCCCTGCTCGCCGAGCCAGAAATGCAGCAGATTGTTGACACCGTTGCTGGTCAGCGTGGCGCCGGCCAGGCCGTCGACCTGGTAGGCCGCCAGGGTGCCCTGCGGGTCCACCGAGCCCTTGACGACCTGCACCGCCAGACGGCCCTCGCCGTCGAACAGGCGCTTGCCGGCCCACTGCCCGCGCCAGCGCGGATTATCCACTTCGCCGCCGAGACCCGGCGTTTCCGCGTGCTCGTGAAAGCCCAGGCCCACCACGGTGTTCAGGTCGCCCGCCAGCGCCAGAAAACCGTGCAGCGTGGACCACAGGCCGTAGCCGCGCACCGGCAGGATCAGCGTCTCGATGCCGCCCTCGGCGTTCTCGACGAGATACACCGTGGCATAACGCTCGCGGCGCTTGATCGAGGCGATGTCATCGGCCGACGGCAAGGTCACCGACAGTTGCGGATCGCGGGCGGACTTGGTGGCGTCGAAGGTTTCCGCGTCGAAGGCATCGCTGAACTCTCCGGTGCCCAGATCGACCAGGCGCGCCTGGATGGTTTCGCCGAACAGCTCGCGCACCTGCGCGGCCGGCAGCTCGCGCCCGCCCATGCCGGCGATCGAAGCGATGCTGCGCTGCTTGTCGAGCAGCTTGTTCTGGATTTGCAGCGGCTTGAGCGAAACCGCCGCCCCGGCGACGAAGACGGAACTGACCAGACTGACCGCCAGCGCCACCAGCAGGGTACGGGATGTGGATTCCTTATTGGACATCGCGCGCGAGCCTCCGCTTGATGTTGGCCGCCACCACGAAGTGATCGATCAGCGGCGCACACAGGTTGCCGAACAGGATGGCCAGCATGATGCCTTCCGGGAAGGCCGGATTGACCACGCGGATCAGCACGGTCATCACGCCGATCAGCGCGCCGAAGATCCATTTGCCGGTATCGGTCATCGACGCCGACACCGGATCGGTGGCCATGAAGATCATGCCGAAGGCGAAACCGCCGACCACCAGATGCCAGTACCACGGCATGGCGAACATCGGGTTGGTGTCCGAGCCGATGGCGTTGAACAGCAGGCTGGTGGCGATCATGCCGCCGAGCACGCCGAGCACGATGCGCCAGGAGGCGATCTTCATCACCAGCAGCACCACGCCGCCGATCAGGATGGCCAGCGTGCTGGTCTCGCCGATGGAGCCCTGCACCGTGCCGAGGAAGGCATCCATCCAACTGATGCCGCTGCCGACGATGGCCTCGATGCCGCCGGAGTTGCCCAGCGACAGCATGGTTGCGCCGGAGTAGCCATCCACCGCCGCCCACACCGCGTCGCCCGACATCTGCGCCGGATAGGCGAAGTACAGGAAGGCCCGCCCGGTGAGCGCCGGGTTGAGGAAGTTCTTGCCCGTGCCGCCGAACACCTCCTTGCCCACCACCACGCCGAAGCTGATGCCCAGCGCCACCTGCCACAGCGGCATGTCCGGCGGGCAGACCAGCGCGAACAGCACCGAGGTGACGAAGAAGCCCTCGTTCACCTCATGCCTGCGCACCATCGCGAACAGCACCTCCCAGAAACCGCCGACGATGAAGGTGACCAGGTAGATGGGCACGAAGTAAGCCGCGCCGTGCACGAAGTTGTCCCACAGGCTACCGGGGTCGAAGCCGGTCAGCGCGCCCAGCAGGGCGAAGCGCCAGCCGTCCTGCGCGGCCATCAGCTCGGCGCTGCCGGCAAGGATGCTGTTGGCCTGGTAGCCGACGTTCCACATGCCGAAGAACATCGCCGGGAAGGTGCACAGCCACACGGTGATCATCATGCGCTTGAGGTCCAGGCCGTCGCGCACGTGGGCGGTGGTCCGGGTCACCGATGCCGGCTTGTACAGACCGGTGTCGACGGCCTCATAGACGGCGTAGAACTTCTCGAAGCGGCCGCCCTTTTCGAAGTGATGCTCGATGCTGTCGAGCCAGGAGCGCAGGCCCATGCTCAACCCTCCTTCTCGATGCGCGCGAGATTGTCGCGCAGGATGGGACCGTATTCGTACTTGCCCGCACACACGTAGGTGCACAGCGCCAGGTCCTCCTCGTCCAGTTCCAGCGCGCCGAGTTTCTGCGCCGTGTCGGTGTCGCCGACGATCAGCGCGCGCAGCAGTTGCGTGGGCAGGATGTCCAGCGGCATCACCTCTTCGTAGTTGCCGATCGGCACCATCGCGCGCGGGCTGCCGTTGGTGCTGGTGGTGAAGTCGAACAGGCGGTCTGGAGAAAGCCTGGACAAGTACAGGTTCATCACCGAATGCTTGTCCACCCCGGCGCGCAGGTAATGCAGGAATTCCCGCTCGGTGCCCTCTTCCAGGCAGCTCACCTGCAGGTGGTAGCGCCCCAGAAAGGCACAGGCACCGCGCGAGGTACGCCCGCCGAACACCGAGCCGGAAATCACCCGCGCGGCACGACCGACCTTGACCTCCCCGGCAACCAGTTCATCCAGATTGGCGCCCAGGCGGGTGCGCAGCAGGCGGGGCTGGGCAACCAGCGGCCCGCCCAGCGCCACCACGCGCTCCACCCACAGGCGGCCAGTGGCGAACAGCTTGCCGATGGCGGTGGTGTCCTGATAGTTCAGCTGCCAGACGCTCTTGTGGGCACCGACGGGGTCGAGGAAATGGATGTGGGTGCCGGGCAGCCCGGCCGGGTGCGGACCGGCGAAACCTTCGTAGCGCACCTCGGGCACGCCGGCCTCCGGCACCTGGGCGCCTTCGGCATGGCACACCACCACGCGGGCGATGCGCGCCAGCACGCGCAGGCCGCGCACGAAGTCCTCGCCGTACCCGGCCAGCACCACCTGCGGATCGGCGGCCAGCGGATGGGTGTCGATGGCGGTGACGAAGATCGAATTCGGCCTGGCATCCACCGCCGGCACCTTGCCGAACGGCCGCGTGCGCAGCGCCGTCCACAGCCCGGAGGCGAGCAGGTTCTCGCGCACCGCAGCATCGTCCAGCGCATCGATTTCGGCATCGTCGTAGCGCGCGAACTCGACGGCATCCTCGGCTGCCTCGCCGCCGTCCAGGTCGATCACCACCGATTGCAGCACGCGCTGCTCGCCGCGGTGAACCGCGCTCACCACGCCGGCGGCGGGCGCAGTGTATTGGACCCCCGGCGTCTTCTTGTCGGAAAACAGCACCTGCCCAAGTTTCACCCGGTCACCGACCTGCACTGCCATCGTCGGCTTCATGCCGTGATGGTCGAAACCGATCAGCGCCACGCTGCGCACCGGGCGCCCCGCCTCGATGTGCTGCGCGGGCGCGCCGGCGATGGGCAGGTCCAATCCACGTTTGATTCTAATCATCCGCTTGGCCCATTCATGGAGTGACGACGGGAATTGCCTCCACTTTCCCGCCCGAAACGCGACAACTTCCGCGCGCGATTCCGCACCGCGCGGCACGCGCCCGGCACGAACAAACCTGGGGATTATAAAAGGCAACGGAAAATCTGCCGACCCTTCGGGCACGTCTTTTGCTCTAAGGGTTTTCCACAGTCTTGCGCTTGGGCGGGAGGTCGCTCAACAGCCGGTCCAGACAGGTTCGTCTACTTCCATGGCATACAGAATTACGCACCAGGCATGGCAGATCCGCCCGCGCTGGTTTGCCCGGCATTACCAAACATGCGCTCCACCAAAGCACAATAGGAAGCACGAGCTACCAGTCCACCGATGGCCAGGTTCCGCAAGAAGGCAACCGTCTGGTCAAACGGCCTTTCCGTGGGGGCCAGACAGTTTTTTAACATGAGGCATTTTTCATGTTAAAAAAGAACGAACTTTTCAACATGAGATTTTTCTCATGTCAAATCCGACCTCTGAAAATAGAATTTCTCCATGGTCCTGCAAGCCAACTACGCCATCCCCGACCTGCCGCCGACGAGCGTGGATTTCCAAACGCCGGAACTCCTGATCGCGCTGGTGTCGGCGCATCGCTATCTGGCAGAACTCAAGGGATGTGCCGCAAGCATCCCCAACCAGGGCATCCTCATCAACACCCTGGCCTTGCAGGAAGCCAAGGCCAGCTCCGAAGTCGAAAGCTACGTCACGACGCAGGATGAACTGTTCCAGGCCGACCTGCATATTGCGGAATGGATGTCGCCGGCGGCGAAGGAGGTGTCGCGCTACCGCGAGGCGCTGACGCATGGGTTCGAACGCATGCGGCAACAGCGAGGAATTCTGAGCAACGGCACCCTGATCGCGCTGTTCCAATTGCTCAAGAACAGCAGCGAGACCTTCCGTACCAGCGGGGGCACGGTGCTCAAGAACGAAAGAACCGGTGCCACGGTCTTCGTGCCGCCGCAGGATGGCGCTGGCATCCTGGCGCACATGCAGGCGCTGGAGCGTTTCATCAACGATGAAACCGCCTGCGACCTGGACCCGCTCATCAAGATGGCGCTGATCCACCATCAGTTCGAAAGCATCCACCCGTTCAGCGACGGCAATGGCCGCATCGGACGGATTCTGTGCGTGCTGTACCTGGTGCGGAGCGGCCTGCTGGATACGCCGGTGCTGTACCTGTCCCGCTATATCAACCAGCACAAGGGCGATTACTACCGCCTGCTGCAAACGGTGCGCGACGAGATGCCGAACGTGGCTGCATGGCAGGCATGGGTGGTGTTCATGCTGAATGCCGTGGCGGACACGGCGCAGCGTGTCGTCCAGTTGGTGGGCGGCATGCGCGATCTGATGGCCGAAACCAAGCGCCGCATGCGCGCGGACGTGCCCAAGCTGTATTCCCAGGACCTGCTCAATAACCTCTTCCGCCATCCCTACACACGAATCGAGTTCGTACAGCGGGATCTGCGCATCACACGGCAGACGGCAGCACGTTATCTGCGCCAGTTGGCCCAGGTGGGGCTGGTGCAGGAGCACAGCCAGGGCAAGCACCTGTACTTCATCAATGCGCCGCTGGTGCAGTTGCTGGTGCAGGGAGAGAAGTGACGGCCTTCCATTCCACAGCCCAACAACAACCCTGGGGCGAACGGCACACGAGCGGAGCCCCTCAATCCACGCCCGCCAGCTTCGCCCGGTAATGCGCCTTGGTGGCGCAATACACGGTCTTTTCCAACTCCACGTGCACCCGCCCCTGGCCGTCGCGCAGCTCCACCCGGAACACGCGCTCGGTCTCTCCATGCGCCGCCAGGTCGCGGCGCACCGCCTCCACGGTGTCCGCGTCTACGTGGAAATCCGCGTACAGGTGGGAGCGCCCCGGCCGGCGGTAGCGGATGTGGCCGGCCTTGTCCCAGATCACCACGCCGTCGCCCAGTTGCAGGGCGAGCAGCATGGCGAACATGGGGTCGGTGGCGGCGTACAGCGCGCCGCCGAACAGCGCGCCCGCCGGATTCACGGTGCGCCACGAGTGGCGCAGCATGACGCGGATGGTGCGCAGGTCGGCCGAGACGTGGATGACCCGGCCGCCGGTGGCGCGGTACGAGGGGTAGAAGTTGAAGCCCAGACGCAGCAGTGCCGCCCGGAACCGCGGCGGCACCCTGTCGAGGATCCTCGGTCGCACCGCGGCCTCAGACGCGTTCGAACACGCCCGCCGCGCCCATGCCGGTGCCGATGCACATGCTGATCAGCCCAAAGCGCAGCGCCGGATCGCGGCGCATCGCGCTGACCAGCGTGGCGGCACGGATGGCCCCGGTGGCACCCAGCGGGTGACCCAGGGCGATGGCGCCGCCCAGCGGATTGACCTTGGCGGGGTCCATGTCGAGCTGGCGCATCACCGCCAGCGCCTGCGCGGCGAAGGCTTCGTTGAGCTCGGTCCAGCCGATGTCGCCCAGGCTCACGCCGGCGGCCGCCAACGCGCGCGGGATGGCTTCCACCGGGCCGATGCCCATGACCTCGGGCGGCACGCCGGCCACCGCGAAGGAGGCGAAGCGCGCCACCGGCGTGACGTTGTAGCGCTTCAGCGCGGCCTCGCTCATCAGCAGCACGGCGCCCGCGCCGTCGGACATCTGCGAGCTGTTGCCGGCGGTCACCGAGCCGCGCGCGGCGAATACCGGGCGCAGCTTGCCCAGACCTTCCAGGCTGGCATCCGGGCGCGGGCCTTCGTCATGCTCGCACAGGCGCTCGCTGACGCGCACCGTACCGCCCTCGCCCGGCAGGTGGGCATGCACGGTGTACGGGGTGATCTCGTCGCGGAAGCGCCCGGCGGCGATCGCCGCGCAGGCACGTTGGTTGGATTGCAGGGCAAAGGCGTCCTGGTCCTCGCGGCTGACCTGCCATTTGGCGGCCACGCGCTCGGCGGTCAGGCCCATGCCGTAGGCGATGGCGACGTTCTCCGCCTTGTCGAAAATGGCCGGGTTGAGGCTGACCTTGTTGCCCATGATCTGCGGCATGGCGCTCATCGACTCGGTGCCGGCGGCGATCATCACGTCGGCCTCGCCCAGGCGGATGCGGTTGGCGGCGTCGGCCACCGCCTGCAGACCGGAGGCGCAGAAGCGGTTGATGGTGATGCCCGGCACCCGGTCCGGCAGGCCGGCCAGCAGCAGGCCGATGCGCGCCACGTTCATGCCCTGCTCGGCTTCCGGCATGGCGCAGCCGACCACCACATCGCCGATCTCACCGGCGTCCAGCCCCGGCACCTGGCCCACCACGGCGCTCAGCACGTGGGCCAGCATGTCGTCGGGGCGCACGTGGCGGAACATGCCGTTGCGCTTGGACACCGGCGTGCGGGTCGCGGCGACGAGGTAGGCGTCCTGAATCTGTTTGCTCATTGCTTGGTCTCCTTTCGGGCGGGCCGCTCAGTTGCGCAGCGGCTTGCCGGTTTCCATCATGTGCGCGATGCGCTGCTGGGTGGCTTCGGTCTTCAGCAGTTCGACGAACTGCGCGCGCTCCACGTCGAGAATCCAGTGCTCGTCGACACGCGCGTTGGTATCCACCTCGCCGCCGCACAGGGCGGTGGCCGCGGCCTTGGCGACGCGGTAGTCGTGTGCGGAGATGAAGCCGCCCTCGGCCATGTTGATCAGCATCATTTCGCAGGTGGCGATGCCGTTGCGTCCGGCCACCACCACCTGGCGCTCGACCAGCGGCGCGCGCCAGCCGGCCTCGAACATCGCGCGGGCGCGGCGGATGCCTGCGTAGAGCAGTTCATGGGCGTTGAACAGCACGTCGTCCGAAGCCTTGGCGAAGCCCAGCTGCACGGCTTCCAGCGCGCTCTTGGCGACCGTGGCCATGGCGATGGTCTGGAAGGCGGTCTGGATGTACGGGAACACGTCGCCGCCGGCCGCGCGCCGCGCCAGGCGGTGCGCCTGCAGGGCGAATTCCTTGCTGCCGCCGCCGGCCGGGATCAGCCCCACGCCGGCTTCCACCAGGCCGATGTAGCTTTCCAGCGCCATCACGCGGTGTCCGGCGTGCATGGCGAATTCGCAGCCTCCGCCCAGCGCCATGCCCTGCACCGCCGCGACCACCGGCACGCGGGCGTGCTTGAGGGTCATGGAAGCCTGCTGGAACTTGGCGACGGTGCTCTCCAGGCGGTCGAACTGGCCGGCGCGGCAGGCTTCGGAAACCTGCTTGAGGTTGGCGCCCACGGCGAACGGCGCCTCGTGCCACAGCACCACGCCGTCCAGGTCGCGCTCGGCGCGCGCCACGGCTTCGATCAGGCCGTCGAGCACCTCGTCGCCGATGGCGTGCATCCGGGACTTGAAGGACAGGATGCCGATGCGCGCGTCCTGGTCGGGGCGCGTCCACAGGCGCACGCCGTCGTTTTCCCACAGGGTTTCGCCACGCTCGGCGGGCGCCTCGCCCAGCACGCGTTCGGGATACAGCTGGCGCTCGTACACCGGCAGCGTGGAGCGCGCCTCCAGCGCGTTGGTGGTGGCGCTGTACGAACCGGCCGGCTCATGCACGCCGTCGCGCGAGAACACCCAGGCGGGCAGCGGCACGTCGGCCATCGCGCGGCCGTTCTGGATGTCCTCGGCCACCATGCGCGCCACCTCGCGCCAGCCGGCGGCCTGCCAGGTCTCGAACGGCCCCTGCGCCCAGCCGAAGCCCCAGCGCATGGCGAAATCGACGTCGCGCGCGTTGTGCGCGATGTCGCCCAGGTGCACCGCGCAGTAGTGGAACACATCGCGGAAGATGGCCCACAGGAACTGCGCCTGCGGATGCGGACTGGCGGCCAGGCGGGCGAACTTCTCCTTCGGGTCGCGCAGCTTGAGGATTTCCTCCACGTCGGGCGCCACCTCGCCGCCGCTCGGGCGGTAGTCGGCGGCCTGCGGGTCGAGCACCAGGATGCGCTTGCCGTCCTTGCGGAAGATGCCGGCGCGCGTCTTCTGCCCCAGCGCGCCCTTGGCGATCAGCGCGGACAGCCATTCCGGCGCGCAGAAGTGGGCGTGCCAGGGGTCGTCCGGCAGCGTGGCCTGCATGGTGCCGACCACGTGCGCCAGGGTGTCCAGGCCGACCACGTCGGCGGTGCGGTAGGTGGCGCTCTTGGGCCGGCCGATGCGCGGTCCGGTGAGCGCGTCCACCTCGTCGAAGCCCAGCCCGAGGCGCGCGGTGTGGTGCATGGCGGCGAGCATGGAGAACACCCCGACGCGGTTGGCGACGAAGTTGGGGGTGTCCTTGGCGCGCACGATGCCCTTGCCCAGGCGCGTGGTGGTCCAGGTTTCCAGCGCGTCGAGCATGGCCGGGTCGGTATCGCGCGCGGCGATCAGTTCAACCAGATGCATGTAGCGCGGCGGGTTGAAGAAATGGATGCCGCAGAAGCGCCCGCGCAGCGCGGCCGGCATGCCCTCGGCCAGCGCGTTGATGGACAGGCCGGAAGTGTTGGAAGCGAACACGGCGTCCGCGCGGATGTGGGGCGCGACCTTGGCGTACAGGTCCAGCTTCCACTCCATCTTCTCGGCAATGGCCTCGATGATCAGGTCGCAGTCGCGCAGCTTTTCCAGATCGGCGCCGTAGTTGGCGGCGTCGATGAACTGCAGGCGGTCCTTGGTGGCCAGCGGCGCGGGGTCGAGCTTCTTCAGCCCGGCCAGGGCCTTGTCCACCACGGCGTTGGGCTTGCCCTCCGGCGCCGGCAGATCGAATAACAGCACCGGTACGTCGGCGTTGGCGCAATGGGCGGCGATCTGCGCGCCCATCACTCCGGCGCCCAGCACGGCGACCTTGCGGATGTCGAGTCGATTCACTGTGTTCTCCTCCTCTTTTGTATACAGCGCCGCCGCCCTCGCGGCGGCGCGGATCATGCGGGCGGCAGCGGACGCTTGCGCCCCTTGTCGTCCACCGCCACGTAGGTCAGGCGGGCTTCGGTCACTTTCACCACCACCGGGTTCTCCGGGTCGCGCTCGGCGAGCACTTCCACGTCCACGGTCACCGAGGTGTTCCCGGTGGACACCACTTCGGTATAGAAACTCACCAGATCGCCCACCGACACCGGCTGCCGGAAGGTGAAGGAATTCACCGCGATGGTGACCACCCGGCTGCGCGCTCGGCGGCGCGCCAGGATCGACCCGGCGATATCGGCCATGGACATGATCCAGCCGCCGAACACGTCGCCGGCGGGGTTCAGGTCGGCCGGCATGGGCATCACGCGCAGGGCGGGCTGCTTGCCCTCGGGCAGGCGGGTGGGTTCTTCGGCGGGGGTGGCGGTCATCTGGATGCTCCGGAAGATTGCGGGGTCAGCGAACGGCCCCGGCCGCCTCCGTGCTCGGGGCCGGCGCTTCCGCGCCCCGGCGGAAACCGCCGTTGCGCACGAAATGCAGCGGCCCGCCGGTGAACGGCGCGAAGCCGGTACCGAATATAACCCCGGCATCGGCCAGATCGGCATCGGCCACCACGCCCCGGTCCACGCAACCCTGCGCGGCGCGCAGCAGCGGCGTGACGATGCGCTCGGCCAGCCCGGCCGGCACCGCGCCCGGCGCCTGCTTCACCGCCTTGCCGGCGGCCCAGCGGTAATAGCCCTGGCCGCTCTTCTTGCCCAGATGGCCGGCAGCCGCCAGTGCCGCCAGCTTGCCCGGCGCCTCGGCAGCGGCCTCGCCGGCGAGCGCCTTGCCCGCCGCCAGGGCGATGTCCAGCCCCACGGTATCCACCAGTTCCACCGGCCCCATCGGCATGCCGAAGGCCAGCAGCGCCTCGTCCACGGTTTCCGGCGCGATGCCTTCTTCCACGCAGCGCAGGGCTTCCAGCATGTAGGGGCCGAGCACGGCGTTGACCAGGAAGCCGGGCGCCGACTTCACCGGCAGCGGCAGCTTGTCGATGGCGCGCACGAAGGCCGCCGCGCGCGCCAACGCCTGGGCGTCCGAGTCCGCGCCCTGCACCACCTCGACCAGCGGCATCATCGCCACCGGGTTGAAGAAGTGGATGCCCACCAGGCGTTCCGGACGCGCCAGCGCGGTGGCGATGTCTTCCAGGCGCAGGCTGGAGGTATTGGTGGCCAGCACGGCGTCCGGCTTCGCGCGCGCTTCCAGGTCGCGGAACAGCGCCTGCTTGGCTTCGAGGTTCTCGAAGATGGCCTCGATGATCACGTCCGCATGCGCGGCGCCGTGGCCCTGCGGGTCCGGGATCAGGCGGTCCAGCGCGAAACGCGCCGCCCGCGCGTCGCCGCGCAGCTTCTTGTCGTACAGCTTGGCGGCACGCACGACGGCCGGAGCAATGCGCTCCACCGACTGGTCCTGCAGGGTTACCGTCATGCCGCGCAGCGCGCACCAGGCGGCGATGTCGCCGCCCATCACGCCGGCGCCCACCACATGCACGCGGCGCGGGGTGGACTCGCCCTCCTTGCCGAAGCCTTTCAGGCGCTCCTGCAGGAAGAACACGCGCACCAGGTTCTTCGCGGTGGACGAACCCAGGATGGTCGCCATCTCGCGCTCGGCGGCCAGCGCGTTGCCGCCGTGGCGCGCCCAGATGTCGAGGATGGCGTAGGGCGCCGGGTAGTGCTGCGGCCGCGCGCGGGCAGCCACCTGCTTGCGCGCCTGGCCGGCCACCACGGCCTTCAGCGGACCGTTGAGCAGACGCTGCACGAACGGTGCACGCCGCGCCGGACGGCCGGAGACCACCAGCAGGCGCGCGGCGTTTTCCGCCACGCGCGGCGGCACGCATTCATCGACCACCCCGAGACGCGCGGCACGCCGGGCATCCAGGCCCTTGCCGGTGAGCATCAGGTCGAGCGCCGCGCCCGGACCGATCAGTGCCGGCAGGCGCTTCATGCCGCCCCAGCCGGGCACGATGCCGAGCATCACTTCAGGCAGCGCCAGCCGGGTGCCGGGCTCGTCCACGGCGACGCGGTAGCGGCAGGCCAGCGCCAGCTCCAGCCCGCCGCCCAGGCAATGGCCGCGCACCAGCGCGAGGGTGGGATAGCGCACGGCGGCCAGTTGCTCGAAGGCATGCCAGCCGCGCTCGATCAGCGCGCGCGCCGCGGTGGGGCTGTCCAGCGCGGTGAATTCGTGGATGTCGGCGCCGGCGATGAAGCCTGCCGGCTTGGCCGAGGCGATGATCAGCCCGCGCGGCGGCGAGGATTCCAGGGCCGTCAGGATGCGCGTCAGTTCGTTCAGCGCCTCGGCCGACAGGGTGTTGGTGGCGCTTTCCGCGCGGTCGAACCACAGCCAGGCCAGGCCCTCCGCGTCGCGCTCGATGCGCCAGTTCTTGTAGCTCACGGTCATTCTTCTACTCCAGCGGCTATGGGCTGCCGCGCTCATGAGAAACGGTGCCGGGCGGCGGCAAAGGCCACGCACAGGCTGCCGATGCCGACATTGATCGCGCCGGTCTTGCTCATCTGGCTGACCAGCAGCGCCACACCCTGGGTTTGCAGGGCCGCGCGGAAACCGGCATAGCCCTCCAGACGCTCCAGGCGCGCCAGATCCCCGGCATAGCTGAGACACACACAGGGCACTTCCAGCCCGGCCGTGCATTGCGCCAGCACGTTGTCGAACAGGCGTCGGGCGCCGGCCTCGAAGCCGCGCGCCTTGGCCACCGGCTCGGTGCTGTCGCGGTGGCAGTGCAGGATGGGCTTCACGTCGAGCAGGTTGCCCAGCGCGTAGCTCGCCCAGTTGACGCTGCGCTCGCCCTTGCGCGCTGCGCGGTGCAGGATGAAATACAGGTCATCGGCCACCAGGTAGGCATGGATGTGCTCCGCCAGGCCGAGCAGGCGCTGTTCCAGTTCCCCCAGGCCGCTGCCGGCGGCGCGCAGGCGCGCGGCTTCCCAGGCCAGCACGCCCTGCCCGGCGAACATGGAGCGGCTGTTGACCACGGTCGCGCCCCAGCGCAGCGGCAGGCCCGCCGCCCTGCGCACCTCGCGCGCCCGGGTGCCGACGGTGAGCGCCGCGCGGGTGGCGTGGGCGTAGATCGGGCTGCGGCTGGCGGTGATGGTCATGCACACCAGGTGGTCGTAGCGGGTGGCCCAGCGTTCGAGCACCACCGCCTCGATCTCGGCCGGCTCCAGCGGGCGCGACTGCGCGTGCAGTTCGGTGCGCCGGTCCAGCCGCTCGCGGTAGAAGGCTGCGGTGCGCTCGGGGTCGCGCACGTCTTCCATCTGCCGCTCGCCCAGGCGGATGCCGATCGGCAGCACTTCGACGCCCTGCTCCGCCAGGAAGGCGGGCGGCAGGTCGCAGGCGGCATCCACCACAAGTCCGATCTCCATGTCTCCTCGCGTCGTCGCCGGCGGCGACTGTTCTCTTGGGGTGCGGATACGTCCATGCCCGGCCCCGGATGGGGTGCAGGGGGCCCCAGGCGGAGCCGGACCGGGACGTAAGCAGCGGGGCGGGCGCACTCTGCGGGCGCCTCGCCCCTGTGTTGCATGGTTCAGCCGATGCGTTCGACCAGCATCGCGCCGCCCTGGCCGCCGCCGATGCAGATGGAGGCGATGCCACGCTGTCCCCCGCTGCGGCGCAGGCGGTGCAGCAGATGGAGCACGATGCGCGCGCCGCTGGCACCCACCGGGTGCCCCTGGGCCACCGCGCCGCCGTCGGCGTTGAGGCGTTCGGCGTCGATGGCGCCGAGCGCGTCGGGCAGGCCGAGTTCATCGCGGCAGTAGTCGGCATCGGCCAGCGCGCGCTGGCAGGCGATGACCTGGGCGGCGAAGGCTTCGTTGATCTCCCAGGCATCCAGTTCGTTGGGCGCCAGGCCGTGGCGCTGCAGGATGGGCGCTGCAGCATGCACCGGCCCCAGACCCATCTGCGCCGGGTCCAGACCGGCCCACTGGCTGTCGGCGATGCGCCCCAGCGGGTTCAGGCCGTGGCGCGCCACGGCTTCGGCCGAAGCCAGCACCAGCCAGGCCGCGCCGTCGGTGATCTGCGAACTGTTGCCGGCGGTGACCCGGCCGTACTTGCGGTCGAAGAAGGGCTTGAGCTTGGCCAGCCCTTCCATCGAGGCATCGTCGCGCACGCCGTCGTCGTGGCGAATCACGCTGCCGTCGCGGCCGATCAGCGGGACGATCTCGTCGTCGAAATGGCCGGCCTCGCGCGCCGTCTTCACGCGCAGATGGCTGGCCATCGAGTAGGCATCCATGTCCTCGCGGGAAATGCCGAAACGGTGGGCGAGGTTCTCGGCGGTCTGCCCCATCAACTGGCCGACGATGGGGTCGGTGAGGCCCTTCATGATGCCGATCACCGGCGCCAGATAGCCCAGCTTGAAGCGGCGCAGCGCGGCGAGCTTCTGCCCGGTGCTCTTGGCCGCGTACCAGCCGGACAGCCAGCGCACCATGGCGTCGGAGAACAGTAGCGGCGCGCGCGACAGCGCGTCCACGCCGCCGGCCAGCACCAGTTGCGAACGCCCGGCCTGGATGTTGGCGATGGCCGAGTCGAGCGCCTGCATGCCGGAGGCGCAGTTGCGCATCACCGTCCAGCCCGGCACCTTCTGCCCGCAGCCCATGCGCAGCGCCACCACGCGGCCGATGTTGACCTCGTCCGGCGAGGGGCTGGCGCAGCCCAGGATGACTTCGTCGAGCTGCTCCGGGGCGAAGCGCTGGCGGGCCAGCAGGGCGCTGCCGGCGGCGGTGGCCAGATCGGCGGCGGCGAACGGGCCGGGTGCGTTCTTCGCTTTCAGGAAGGGCGTGCGCGCGCCGTCGACGATGTAGACCGGGCGGTTCATGCGGCGACCCGTTCCGCCGCCTGGCGGGCGTGCTCGCCAGTGGCCGGCGCCTCGTGCAGCGCAGCGCGCAGGCCGAAGTCGTAGACGAAGTCGTCGACGCGGATGACCTGGTCGCGCAGGCGGTTGCGGCGTTCGATCACGGCGAATTCGTCGGCGCTGATCACGCCGTACTCCAGCGCCGTGGTCCACATCGCATCCACGCCGCCGATCACCACGCCGGGCCGGAAGCTGCCGTCGCGCTGCGCCCTCTTCAGCTTGGCCTCGATGGGTTCGGCCTCGATGGTGGCGGCCAGCGCGGCTTCCAGCGCCCCCACCGGCTCTTCGGGATCGGTCGGCAGATAGACGTCGGAGGTCAGCCGGTCGCGCGTGGCCGAGGGTTCGATGAGCAGGCGCGCGACCTGGTGGCCGAGGCGGTCGGACGGCACCACGTAGGGCCTGCCCAGCGGGAACACCACCAGACGGCGCAGCACGGTGGCGAACAGCCGGTTGGGGAAGTTGGCGATGACGCCCTCGAAGGCGTTCTGCGCGCGGAACATGCAGTCCCAGATCGCCCAGTGCATCAGCGGCGCGTCGGCGGCCTGGCGGCCTTCGGCCTCGTAGCGGCGCAGCGTGGCGCTGGCCAGATACATCAGCGAGAGGATGTCGCCCAGGCGCGCGGAGAGCTTTTCCTTGCGCTTCAGCGCACCGCCCAGAGTGCCCATGGACAGGTCGGAGATGAACGCGAAGGCCGCCGAGAAGCGCGTGAGCTGCTGGTAGTAGCGCCGCGTCTCGGACGCCACGCCGGCCGGTACGCCGACGAAGTGCGAGCCGGTCAGACCCATCACCAGCGCGCGCGCGGCATTGGACACGGTATAGCCGATGTGCCCCCAGAAAGCCTCGTCGAAGGCGGCCAGATCGTTCTGCTGCGCGGCGCGCATCTCGGCCAGCACGTAGGGATGGCAGCGGATCGCGCCCTGGCCGAAGAGGATCAGGCTGCGGGTGAGGATGTTGGCGCCTTCCACGGTGATGCCCACCGGAATCTGCTGGTAGGCGCGCCCGAGGAAGTTCTGCGGCCCCAGGCAGATGCCCTTGCCGCCGATCACGTCCATGCCGTCGTTGACGGTCTGGCGGGCGCGCTCGGTGACGTGGTACTTGACGATGGCGGAGACCACCGAGGGCTTCTCGCCCAGATCCACGGCGGCGGCGGTGAGCACGCGCGCGGCGTCACTCAGATAGGTGTTGGCACCGATACGGGTGAGCGCTTCTTCCACGCCCTCGAAGCGGCCGATGGCGGTCTTGAACTGGTAGCGCACCCGGGCATAGGCACCCACCGCGCGGGCGGTGAGCTTCTGCATGCCGGTGTTGGAGCCGGGTAGCGAGATGCTGCGCCCGGCGGCCAGGCACTCCATCAGCATGCGCCAGCCCTGGCCGGCCATCTGCGCGCCGCCGATGATGAAGTCGAGCGGCATGAACACGTCGGTGCCGCGCACCGGCCCGTTCATCCACACCGCGTTGAGCGGCAGGTGGCGGCGGCCGATGTCCACGCCCGGATGGTCGTGCGGCACCAGCGCGCAGGTGATGCCGAGATCCTCGGCGCCGCCGAGCAGGCGCTCCGGGTCGAACAGGCGGAAGGCCAGGCCGAACACCGTGCACACCGGCGCGAGGGTGATGTAGCGCTTGTCGAAGCTCACCCGCATGCCGAGCACTTCCTTGCCCTGCCAGATGCCCTTGCACACCACGCCGGCATCGGGAATCGACGCGGCGTCCGACCCGGCCCACGGGCTGGTCAGCGCAAAGGCGGGAATGTCCTCGCCGCGCGCCAGGCGCGGCAGGTAGTGGGCTTTCTGCTCCGGCGTGCCGTAGTGCAGCAGCAGCTCGGCCGGGCCCAGCGAGTTGGGCACCATCACGGTTACCGCCGGGGCGGACGAGCGCGTGGACAGCTTGGTGATGACCTGGGAGTGGGCGTAGGCCGAGAAGCCCTTGCCGCCGTACTCCTTGGGAATGATCATGCCCAGGAAGCCCTTTTCCTTGATGTAGCGCCACACGTGCGAGGCCAGATCCTGCTTCTGCGTGCTGTCCCAGTCGTCGGTGAGGCGGCACAGTTCCTCGGTTTCCTGATCGAGGAAGGCGCGTTCCTCGGCGGTGAGCTGCGGCCACGGATAGGCCAGCAGCTTCTTCCAGTCCGGCCGGCCGGCGAACAGGTCGCCTTCCCACCATACGGTGCCGGCTTCCAGCGCATCCTTCTCGGTCTGCGACATGGACGGCAGCGCCTTGCGGAAGGCACGGAAGATCGGCGCGCTGATCAGCGCGCGGCGCAGCGGACGGATCAGGAAGAGCGCCGAGAAAACCACCCACGCGCCCAGCACCAGCGCCGTGGTGAGGGGCACGAAACCAGCCGCCCAGGACAGTCCGGCCAGCCAGGCCAGACCCGCGATCGCCCAGGCAAAAAATGGCGCTCGCCCGAAGGCGAGCGCGCCTGCCAAGGGAGGGAGGGAAACGAGAATCCACCAGATCATTGCTGTCTCCTTTTGACGGGGCCGCGATCTCCTGCCGCGATCCGCCGTGGTCCGAATCGAAATCTAGGTTGCGTTCATGCGGCCTCTCGGCCGCCGCGCCGCGCCTTGACCGCCAGCCCGGTGTAATCGGGCAGCGGCGCGCGCAGGCCGCCGAGCAGAAAGGACATCAGCCGGGGCAGCATGCGCGCCGGGTCGGCGTCGTCGAACTTGCCGGCGAACAGTTGCAGCGCGTCGGTGCCGGCGATGGCGTAGGACATCGCGCCCATCATGAAATGGAAGCGCCACAGGATTTCCTCGCGCGGCACGTCCGGCAGCGCGCCGTACAGCGCGCCGAGGAAGCGTTCCAGCACCTCGGCGTACTCTTCCGCGAGGAACTGGCGCACGAAGGCGTTGGGTTCGGTGTAGGTGCGCCCGAGCAGGCGCATGAAGGTATGCCCGCCGTGCTCGGTATCGGCCGCCATGGCCAGCGCGGTGCCAAAGAAGGCCTCGACGATGCGGCTGGGCTTGAGCGGCGCGCCGCCCGCCTCGCTTTCCAGGCGCTCCAGCATGGCCAGGCGCTGGCGGTTGAGGTCGGTGAGGCGGCGGCGGAAGACTTCCTGGATCAGCGCATCCTTGCTGCCGAAGTGGTAATTCACCGCCGCCAGGTTGACCCCGGCCTGGCTGGTGATCATGCGCATCGACGTGGCCTCGAAGCCATGCTCGACGAACAGCCCCTCGGCCGCATCGAGGATGCGGCTGCGGGTTTCCGGCGTGTGGCGGGCTGAGGAGGAAGTGTCCATGGGGATCCTTGCTGGTCGTCCGATTCAGTGAATTGCCTGAATCAAACGTTCGTTTTAATTGTACGTTTGAATTTGCGCGCGTCAAGCCTTTTCATCGCCGCCAGCCGGCGACGATCCTGCGAAACCAGCAGGATGGAGGCCAGCGCCGGCAGCAGCAGCACCGCCGCCAGCATGTTGGCGAGGAAGGCGAAGGCCAGCAGCACGCCCATGTCGGCCTGGAACTTGAGCGCGGAGAACGCCCACGAGCCCACGCCGATGCTCATCGCCACGGCGGTGAACAAGGTTGCCGTGCCCCGCTGGCGCAGGGCTTCCAGATAGGCATTGACCAGCGAACCGCCACGGCGCAGCTGGTGCTGCATGCGCTCGTAGAGATAGATGCCGTAGTCCACGCCGATGCCCACGCCCAGCGCGATCACCGGCAGCGTGGGCACCTTCAGGCCGATGCCCAGCGTGGCCATCAGCGCGTTGCAGGTCACCGCGACCAGCGACAGCGGCAGCACGATGCACAGCGTGGCGGTGTGCGAGCGGAACTCCAGATAGCACACCAGGCCGATGGACAGCAGCAGCAGCACGAGGATCTTCAGTTCGGCCGCGTCGACCGCCTCGTTGGTGGCCGCCATGACCCCGACGTTGCCCGAGGCGAGCAGGAAATCCAGGCGTTCGGAGCGATTCGCGTCGGCGAACTTCTTCACCTCCTCGACGATGTGAGCGATGGTGCGGCCCTCGTGGTCGCGGGTGAAGATGAGGATCTGCATCGCGCTGCAGTCGGTGTTGAGCAGCCCGGTGGAGGTGTCGATGGGGGTCACCGACTGGGCGAGCACGCTGGGGTCGCGCGACAGCACGCGCCAGCGCGGATTGCCCTCGTTCCAGCCCGCGTTGACCACCTTGGCCATGCCCGGCAGCGAGAGCACGCCCTGCACGCCATAGGTGTTGCGCATCTGCGTCTCGAAGCGGTCGAGCGTGTCCATGATCTCGAAGTCGGTGCACGCGCCGTCCACGCCATGGGTCTGCGCGATCACCGAAAGCACGTCGACGCCGATCGAGAAGGAGCCGACGATGGCAGCGGTATCGCGGTTGTAGCGCGAATCGTCGTGCAGTTCGGGGATGCCGTCGCCCAGATCGCCGGTCTGCACGCTGCGTGCCTGCAAGGCCGCCACGCTGAGCAGCAGCGCAGCACCGGCCAGCACCCAGACCGCGCGGCGCGGCTCGGCGAAGTGCTTGAGGCGCTGCCACAGCCATTCTCCGCTGGCGCGCGGGCGCGCGCTGCGCACCGCCTCGGCCGGCACCCAGGTAAGCAGCACGGAAAGCAACATCTTGTTGGTGACGATGATCAGCGCCACGCCGATCGCCGCGGTCAGGGCCAGTTCCTGCACCATGGCGATGTCGATGAACAGGATCACCAGGAAGCCGAGCGCCGTGGTGGTCAGCGCGGTGGCGCCGGGCAGGAACAGTTTGAGGAAGGCGTTGTTGGCCGCGGTGAGCCCGTCCGCGCCATGTTCGGCCTCGATCTTCCAGGCATTGACCATCTGTACCGCATGGCTGATGCCGATGGAGAAGATCAGGAAGGGCACCAGGATGGACATCGGATCGATGCCGAAGCCCACCAGCGGCAGGATGCCGAGTTGCCAGACCACCGGCACCAGGGCGCACAGCACGCCCAGCCCCGCCAGCCGCGCCGAGCCGACGTAGGCGTACAGCAGCAGCCCGGTCACCACGATGGTGACGGCGAAGAACACCAGCACGCCGCGCGCGCCATCGGTGATGTCGCCGACGGCCTTGGCGAAGCCGATGATGTTCACCTCGAAGCCCGCCTGTTCGTAGCGCGCGCGCAGTTCTTCCAGGAGGTCGGCCACGGCCAGGTAGTCCAGGCGCGCACCGGTGGTCGGGTCGATTTCCAGCAGTTCGGCGCTGATCAGCGCGGCGCTGTGGTCGTTGGCCACCAGGCGCCCCAGACGGCCGGATTTCAGCACGTTCTCGCGCACCTGCACGAGGTCTTCCGGGGTGCCGGCGAAGTCGGCGGGAATCACGTTGCCGCCGGCGAAGCCTTCCTCCACCACCTCGATGTAGCGCACGTTGGGGGTGAACAGCGAGGTCACCGTGGCGCGATCCACGCCGGGCAGGAAGAACACGTCGTCGGTGAGTCCCTTCAGCGCGCTGAAGAATTCGGGCGTGTAGATGTCGCCCTGCTTCTGGCGCAGCACGACCAGCACGCGGTTGGCGCCGCCAAAGGTGCTGCGGTAGTCCATGAAGGTCTTCATGTAGGGGTGTTCGAGCGGAATCATCTTCTCGAACCCGGCATCCACCTTCAGGTTCGATGCCGACCAGCCCAGCAGCACGGTGAGCAGCACGAACAACGCGAGGAACAGCTTGCGCTGGCGGAACAGCACATGGCCGAAGGCCTGGACGAGACGATTGGCCTTCATTGTTTGCTTCCCCCGTTCCCTTCCATCGCCATCCGGCGCACGCCGCCCTCGCCGAACAGCAGCAATCCACCGGCGCGCGGCAGCACCGCGCCATACACACCGGTATCGTCATTCCCGCCCGGCGCGAAGCCGCGCCCCTGCGCATCGCCGACCAGCACCGTGCCGGCCTGGCCGGCCAGCACCACGCGCCCGTCGTCCAGCACGCGGCCGCCGAACAGGGTAGCCTCGATGCCGGAATCCACCTCTTCCCAATGTTCGCCACGGTCTTCCGAGCGGAAGATGTGGCCACGCATGCCGTAGGCCAGCACCACGTCGCCGGGCAGCGTCAGCAGGCCGAAGAAGGAACCGTTGTAGGGCGACTCCAGCGCCGCCCAGTTCTCCCCGCCGTCGTCCGAGCGCATCAGCAGACCGGCCTCGCCGGCGAGCAGCAGCGTGCCGTCCGGCAGCGCGGCCAGCGCGTTGAAGTGCCGGTCGTCGTCCGCCAAGGTCACCGGCTCCCAATGCGCGCCGCCGTCCGCGCTGGCCAGCGCGCTGCCGTAGGCGCCCACCGCCAGCCCGCGCCCGTCGGCTTCCATGCGCACCGCGAGCAAGGGGGCTTCGGCCTGCGGGTCTTCCGCCACCAACTGCCAGGTCGTCCCGCCATCCTCGGTGCGCAGCACCACCGCGTCGTGCCCGACCGCCACACCGTGCCGGGCGTCGGTGAAGCTCAGCGCGGTCAGCGTGGCTTCGGTCGGGCTGGCCGCCGTCTGCCAGTACGCGCCGCCATCGTCGGAGTAGAAGATGCGGCCGCGCTCGCCCGCCGCGACCAGACGGCCGTCCTCGAGCAAGGCGGCATCAAGCATCAGCAACTGCTCGATGCGGATTTCGGTGGGCGGCACGGGTGCGCCGTGGCGCGGGGAGAAGGCGAACATGACGGTCGCGCCGACGAACAGCACGAACAGTACGCCGATGGCTTTATAGAGATTCATGGAAAACCGTGGAAGGGAAAATCTGCTCGGCGCATCGCCAGCGGCTTGCGCTCGGGAAGGCGCCGGTTTGCGCCCGGCCGTCGGCCTCCCCGCCGACAGCGTCGGCGGGCGGGCGGCGCCCCGCCCCGTCGAAGAACGCCGAGGCGGGACGAGCGGGCGCATGGCGGTCAGCGGCTCAACGCGTGCCCAGGTCGCGCAGGCCGGCCGGGGTGAAGCGCGCCGAGCGGCGATCCGCCTGCTGGTAGAGGCGCGGCTCGTCGTTGCGCAGGCCCATGGCGATGTAGCGCCCGGACTGCAGGTCGTGGTGCACCTCCAGCGAGGGATACTGCATCGGCACGTCGTAGAAGTTGATGTTGTGCTGCTCCGACACCCGCCACAGCTGGCCGCGCGAGTCGTACTTGTCGGCCACCACGATCATCCACGAGTCCTCGTCGATGTAGAACGTGCGGCGGTGGTAGATGTGGCTGGTGCCCTGCTTGAGCGTGGCCTCCACCACCCACACGCGGTGCAGCTCGTAGCGCGCGTGTTCCGGGTTGAGGTGGCCGGCCATCAGCACGTCGGCCATCTTCACCTGGTTGCCGACCAGCTTGTACGAGTTGTACGGCACGTAGATTTCCTGCTTGCCGACGAGCTTCCAGTCGTAACGGTCGATGGCGCCGTTGAACATGATGAAGTCGTCGTTGGTGCGCAGGCCGTCGGCCGCCGTGCCCGGGTTGTCGTAGGACACGTTGGGCGCCAGGCGTACGCGGCGCTGGCCGGGGTTGTAGGTCCACGCCTGGCGCGAGTCGAGGAACTCATGCACCAGCAGGATCTGCCCGGCCAGGCGGGCCGGCGCGGTCACCGTCTGCAGGAAGTTGAACAGCTTGTTGGGCTCGCGCTCGGCATCGCTCTTGGTCAGGCTGCCGTAGTGGAAGTCGTACTCGTACTCGAAGCGCACCGGCGTGTAGCTGCCCGTGCGGGTCACCGCCGCCTGGCTCCAGTTCATCGCGTAGGCCTCGCCGCGATAGCGCGCCAGGTGGTTCCAGATTGCTTCCATGCCGTTCTGCGGGATGGGGAAGGGAATCCCGCCGGTGGTCCCGCTGAAGCTGCTGCCGTTGTCCGCCAGCTTGACCTTGGTGGCATTGGCTACGGTCTGGTCGTAATGCCCCTGCGGGAAGGCCGCGCTGCGCCGCGTCGGATACACCTTTATCTTCCAGGTCGGATAGGTGTTGAGCAGCGCCAGTTGCCCCGGGGTGAGCTTGTCCTGATGCTGCGCGGCGTTGGCTGCGGTGATCTCCAACAGCGGCTGGTCTGCGGCGAACGGGTCGGCGTAGTGGTCGCCGGAGGTGTGCGCCCCCGGCGGCTTGGTCAGCCCGCCATCCCATGCGGGAATGGTGCCCGCCGCATTGCCGGCGCGCTCGGCGCCCAGCGGGGTCAGGCTCTTGCCCAGTTCGGCGGCCTGCGCCGCGCTCACCTCGGCGTGGGCGGCGGGTACGAAAGCCAGCGCCAGCGCGGCGCCGAGGATCGTGAGGGAATTGCGCATGGTTCCTGTCTCCTGGTGTCCGTGCGTCGGTCAGAACGAATAGCTCACGCTGACCGAGAGGAAATCGCGGTCGACGAGCGGATTGGTGTGGCTGGCGTAGGTGGCGGCCTGTCCGGCGGGAAACTGCGGCGACGCAGCGCCCGGATCGGTCCCTTTGATCTTCTTGCCGCCGAAGAAGCTGGTGTAGGCGATGTCGGCCTGCCAGTTCTGCCGGTAGTTCACCCCCAGCCCCAGGGTCAGCGCCTTGGCGCCTTCGTTGAAGGTCGGGCTGCGGCCGCTGACGTCATGGGAGAACGCCAGCCGGGGCGACACGGTGGCCCCGTCGATCAGGTTGTTGTAGTCCAGCCGGCCGACCAGACGGTAGCCCCAGGAGTTGCGGGTCATGAAGCAGCCAGCGGAGGTCGAACCGAAGGCCGAACTGGCTTCCGAGCCAACCTGGGGCAGATGGCAGCCCGGCGCGGCGAATTTGAGATTGGAGGGCAGATCGAGATAGGTGTAGCCGACCTCGCCGACCATCACCATCTGCTCGGCGCCCAGCACGCGCGGCAGTGCCTTGGTACCGGTGAATTGCACCTGATGCATCTTCACCCGGCGGTAGCCCTTGATCTCGGTGCCGTAGGGCACCGCCTGGGCATCGATCGGGTTGGTCGTGGTGATCTGGTTGCCCAGGCCCAGGGCCGCGTTCAGCAAATCGGCGGAAGGCAGTTGCAGGGGCTGGTTCTTGCGATAGGAGTACTCGCCCTGCAAGGCGATGCCGGCCGGCCCCTCCGTGTTGAAACTCAAACCGAACAGCTTGATGTTCTTCGGGTAATCGACGAAGTAGGATCCCGCCCGCCCGGCCGCGAAGGCACAAGCAGTCGGAAGGCCCGCCACAGAGGCGAGCGGCGCGTCGAACACCGTGCAGCCGGAAATCGGCGTCGAATGGACGCTGATACCGCCGCGATAGCCCGAAACATAGGGCGTACGGCTGTGGTAATTGACGTGATAGAAGCCGAATTCGGTGTTGTTCAGCTCCGGCACGAACCAGCGCAGCGAAATCCCGTATTCGCCGCCATCACTGGGCTCCCGATCCTTCGAACGGGGAGCGAAGAGTTGCGCAGTGGGGTCCAGGCCGAACATCGCGGGTGCCGCATTCCCGTCCTTTCTCCGCCCGAAGCCGGTGTAGGCGATGTTGCCCCCCGTGGCGACGAAATCATTGGTGCTGAAGAAGGTACCCACCGGCTCGATCTTGGTTTCCTTCCACTCCGCGATCCACACCGCTTCCAGCGACAGGTTGTCGGTCAGTTCCTGCGAGGCCCACAGCATGCCGGTGGGAATCAGGCCTTCCTTCAATTCGGCGCCCGGCACGCGCAGGCGGGTGACGTTGATCGGATTGAGCACGTTGATGCCGTTCTGGATGAAGGTGCTCTCGCCCCAGCTCACCACCTGGCGGCCGGCGCGCACGTTGAGGCTGCGCCCGCCGATCTCGAAGGCGCCGCGCACGTAGGCGTCGAGGATTTCCGCATCGCGCCCCGCCTCGCGCCGCGCCGACGAATGCAGGCCGCTCTTGCCCATGATCGCGTCGTCGTAGAAGTACGAGGCACGCACGAAGGCGCCGTAGTTGCGGTAGCGCAGTTCCAGATCATGGGTGGCCTTGACGGCCAGCGAGACCAGTTCGCCCTTCTTGTAGCGCAGGTTGCCGTCGTCCGAGTTCGGATCGCGCGACGTGCCGCCATTGGCGATGCTGATCAGGGATTTCTCGCGGTCCTGCATGCGCCACAGGCCGCCGATCGAGAGGGTGGTGTCGAAGCTGCCGGTGAGTTCGCCATCGGCGCCGGAAAACTCGAAGGCATGCGCCGGTGCAGTGCCGCCCACCGCCAGCGCCACCGCGGCACCGAGTACGGCGGGACGAAGGCAGGGCCGCGGAACGGCCCGTTGATGCGGGTTCCGATACATTTGTCTCCTCCTGTGATGCCGGTTGGTGCCGGCGGAAGGTGTGCTTTTAGGTCTTTTGTATGATTTCGGGTGTTGCAACGCTTTCGCCATGTCCCCCGTGGATGGTTCGCGGGAGCATGATTCGAACGTTCGTTTGAATATGATCGTACGTCTTGCGAATGTCAAGGCCGGGATAACCCGTGCCCCCGACACCCCGCACGGTGGACGCCGGATGGAACGGCAGGCAATATTCACCTTGCACACACCTCCACCGCCGCCCGGCGCATTTCCGCGTCGGCGCCCGATCCTCCGCGAGCAGGCAAGTGACCGATCCCAGCATGCCTCCAGCCGTACCGCGCACGACGCCGTTCAAGTCGTTCGCCGAACTGCTCGCGGCCTGCCGTGAACGCTACGTCCGCCAGTTGTCGGCCACGCTGGAGGCTTCCGCCGCGCGCATCGACGCCGAACTGGGCGCGCAGCGCAAGGCGACCTCCGAACTCGCCGCCTCGCTGCAATGGCTGGAAGCGCAGTACCAGCTTCGCGCGCTCGCGCGCGACCTGCCGGCCAGGTTCGCCAGCGCGTTCGAGGCTGCCTACCGGCGCCGCACGGAAAGCTCCACGCTGCCGGATGACGGCGCCGATGAAGGGGAATGCCTGCTGCCCGCGTTCCAGCTGTTCGCCCCCGGCAGCGTGGAAATTTCCCCCGAAACGCAGGCCCTCAGCACCCCGCTGGAAGCCCGCTGTGCCGCCGTGCTGGGGCGCCTGCGTCCGCGCGTGGCGCTGCTGCTCGGCCGGGAAGAACTCGATGCGAGCGCCGACCCCTTCGGTCCGGCAGCCGTCTGCGAGGCCCTGCTGGATGCCTGTTCATCGCTGGGCGGCGCGCTGGAGAACCGGGCGCGCATCGTGCGCATGCTGGCCACCGACCTGGCCGCCGCGCTGCCCGAACTGCTCTTCCAGGCCGACGCCCTGCTCATCGATCCGAGCCGCGACGGCGAAGCCGATCCGCCGCTGCGCCCCGGCGGCCGTCCCGCTCCCGGCACCTCCGCCGCGCAGGGGGCCCCCGCCGCGCCGCCGCGCTCCGACCGGCGCGATGCCGCGCTGCCCGATGCACTGGCGGAGGCACGGCTCGGCGCAGGCGCGCTGCAATACGGCGGCCGCAGCTTCGCGCTCGAACACGGCCCCCATGCTCCCGCCAACCAGATCCGCGCGCTGCTCGGCGCCGGCCTGGGCAAGGTCGTGGCCGAGGCCGACCGGATCGTCCTCGACGTCGTCGCCACGCTTTTCGAGCACCTGTTCAACAGCATATCGCTGCCCCCGGCCATCAAGTCGCTGATCGGCCGCCTGCAGCTGCCGATGCTGCAGCTCGCCTTGAACGACCACGATTTCTTCGCCGAACGCGACCACCCCGCGCGCCGGCTGCTCAACCTGCTGGCGCTCGCCGGCGCCACCTGGGATGGGGAACTCACCCCGGACAGCTCGCTGTACCGCGAGGCCAGCGCACTGATCGAACGCATCGAACGCGAGCGGAACGCCTCGCCGGCGCTCTTCGCCGCCTGCCATGACGCGCTGGAAAGCTGGCTGAGCAGGCAGGAACGCGATGCCGACGAGCGCGCCGCCACGCTCACGGGACGCCTCGAGGAGCGCGAACGCCAGCAGCTCGCGCGCCGCGCCGCCGATCAGGAACTGGCCCCGCTGGTCACCGACGCCTCCCTGCCGGACAGCCTGCGCACCTTCCTCGACACCGCCTGGCCGGAGATTCTCACCCGCGCCTGGCTGGACGGCGGCCCCGACGCGCCGGCCTGGCGCCACGCCCGTGCGCTGCTCCAGGACCTGGTCTGGAGCGTGCGTCCCAAGCACAGCGCGGAAGAACGTGAACGCCTCGCGCGCCTGCTCGACCCGCTGCTGCGCGGCCTGCGCGAAGCCCTTCCGCCGGACAGTACGCAGGCCACCGCGCGCGACGCCTTCCTGGGGGAACTCGCCCGCCTGCACGCCGCCGCCGTGCGCACCGGCATGGCCGTCGCCCCGGTGCCGCAGGTGCCCGCCGCCGAACGGCGGCTGGCCTATCAAGGCGACGCGGCCCCCGAACCGGAAAGCGACACCAGCCTGGAACTCGGCCTGCTCGCGCGCGGCGACTGGCTGGAATTGCGCGAAACCGACGGCGCGGTGCGCCGCGTGCGCCTCACCTGGATCAGCCCCGCCCGCACGCTGTACCTGTTCGCCAACCGCCAGGGTCAACGCGCCGTGGCGCTGACCCGGGACGAACTGGCGCGCCGCTTCGCCACCGGCGAGGCCACCCGCGCCGATCACAACGCAGTGCTCGACCGCATCGTTGACGACGCGCTGGAACGCCACGAGAACAGATCATGAGCACACCCGCCGCCTCCGCGCCGCGCGACCCGGATGTCACGCGCGACCAGATCCGCCGCTTCCTGCTCGACGCCGAAGCGCTGCCCAGCCCGAAGGGCGCCGCGCTGCGCCTGATCGAACTGGCGCGCGACCCCGAGGCAAGCATCGACGAGACCGTGCGCGTCATCCAGACCGATCCGGCGCTCACCGGCTTCGTGCTGCGCGCGGCCAACGCCGCGCGCTTCGGCGGCATCGAGCGCACCCTCGACCTCAAGCGCGCGGTGGTGCGCGCAGGCATGCAGATGGTGCGCGCACACGCGCTGGCGCTGTCGATGATCCGCGACCACGCGCGGCCGCGCTGCACGCACTTCAACTACCAGATGTTCTGGACCGAATCGCTGTACACCGCCGTGCTGATGGACCGCCTGGCCGCGCATTTCCGCCAGTTCCGCCCGGGCGAGGCCTTCGTGCTCGGCCTGCTCGCCGGCATCGGCCGGCTGGCCTTCGCCACCGCCGCGCCGGACGAGTACGGCACCGTGCTGGCACGCGCCGCCGAACGCGGCGTACCGCTGCAACTGCTCGAACAGCAGGCCTTCGGTTTCGACCACCACGAACTGTCGGCGGTGCTGCTGGCCGACTGGGGCGTCCCCACCGAACTGGCCGACGTGGTGTATTGGCAGCGCGACCCCGAAGGCGGCGGCTTCGAGCCCGATTCTCGCCCCTATCTGCTGGCCGGCGTGCTGCAGCTGGCCGCCGGCGTGGCGTCCACCGCGCTGGCGCCGGAAGCCGGGGGCGGTGGCATCGTCTATCTGCGCGCGGCGATGCTCGAACTGGAAGAAGCGGACATGGCGGAATTGACCAGCGCCGGACTGGCCGAACTGCGCGAATGGCTGCAGCTCATCGGCCTGCCGCCGCTGCCGAAACCGCAGGGCTGACCCGCGCGGCGGAGGTAGAATCGCCGCATGCGTAACGCCGCCTCCCTCCCGCCGCCCGCAGCGGCCACCTCCGAGCGGCGCGACTGGCAGACCCTGAAAAGCCTGTTTCCCTACCTGTGGGCCTACAAGGGCCGGGTACTGTTCGCGCTCGCCTGTCTGATCGCCGCCAAGGGCGCCAACGTTTCGGTGCCCCTGGTGTTCAAGCACCTCATCGACGCCCTCGGCCTGACCACCGGGCAGGCCTACGTGGTGGTGCCGGCCGCCCTGCTGCTGGCCTACGGCGTGCTGCGCTTTTCCTCCTCGCTGTTCACCGAACTGCGCGAATTCGTCTTCGTGCGCGTCACCCAGGAAGCCGTGCGGGCCATCTCGCTGCAGGTCTTCCGCCACCTGCACGGGCTCAGCCTGCGCTTCCACCTGGAACGCCAGACCGGCGGCCTGACGCGCGACATCGAACGCGGCACGCGCTCGATCAACGCGCTGATCAGCTACACGCTGTATTCCATCCTGCCCACGCTGGTGGAGATCCTGCTGGTGATCGGCATCCTGCTGATCCATTACGACAGCATCTTCGCGCTGGTTACCACGATCACCCTGAGCGCCTACATCGGCTTCACCGTGGTGGTCACCAACTGGCGCACCGCGCTGCGCCGGCGCGCCAACGAACTCGATTCGGCGGCCAACTCACGCGCCATCGACAGCCTGCTCAACTTCGAGACGGTCAAGTACTTCAACAACGAGGCCTTCGAGGCCACGCGCTACGACGAGCAGTTGAAGAAGTGGATCCACGCGCAGACCGTCTCGCAGCAGTCGCTGGCGCTGCTCAACCTCGGTCAGGCGGTGATCCTGGCGGTGGGCGTGACAGTGATGATGTGGCAGGCCGCCGTGCGCGTGGCCGACGGCGGCATGACGCTGGGCGACATCGTGCTGGTCAACGCCTTCATGCTGCAATTGTCGATTCCGCTGAACTTCCTCGGAGTGATCTACCGCGAGCTGCGCCAGGCGCTCACCGACATCGAGCGCATGTTCTCTCTGCTCGATGTGGACCGCGAGGTCGCCGACGCGCCGGGCGCGCACGCCCTGGCCCCCGGCCCGGCGGCGCTGCGCTTCGACGACGTGCGCTTCGGCTACGATCCCCGGCGCACGATCCTGCACGGCGTAAGCTTCGAGGTGCCGGCCGGGCACACGGTGGCGGTGGTCGGCCATTCCGGCTCGGGCAAATCCACCCTGGCCCGCCTGCTGTACCGCTTCTACGACGTGCAGGGCGGCGCCATCCGCATCGACGGGCAGGACATCCGCGAACTCACCCAGAGCAGCCTGCGCGCGGCCATCGGCATCGTCCCGCAGGACACCGTACTGTTCAACGACACGCTGTTCTACAACATCCAGTACGGCCGCCCTCAGGCCAGCCGCGCGGAAGTGGAGGCGGCGGCCGCCGCCGCCCAGCTCGGCGATTTCGTCGCCCGCCTGCCGGACGGCTACGACACCCGCGTGGGCGAGCGCGGGCTGAAGCTCTCCGGCGGCGAGAAGCAGCGCGTGGCGATCGCCCGCGCGCTGCTGAAGAATCCGGCCATCCTGATCTTCGACGAGGCCACCTCGGCGCTCGACTCGAAGACCGAGAAAGCCATCCAGGCCCAACTGGAACTGGCCGCCGCCGGGCGCACCGCGCTGGTCATCGCCCACCGCCTGTCCACGGTGATGAACGCCGACGAAATCCTCGTGCTCGACCAGGGCGAAATCGTCGAGCGCGGCACCCATCTCCAGTTGCTCGCACGCGGCGGCCACTACACGCGCATGTGGGCGCTGCAACAGCAGGAAGCCGAAACCCGGCCGGACTGACGCGTCGTCTTCACGACGCCCGCTCATGCCGGGCGCGCCACCCGCCAGCCGCCGTTGCCGTCCGTCTTGGCCTGGTACATCGCACGGTCGGCCACGCGCATCAGTTCGTCCAGCGTCTCGCCGTGCAGCGGATACAGGCCGATGCCGATGCTCACCCCGACGCGCAACTGCTCGCCGTGCCAGACCAGCGGCTGGGCGAGCGCCTCGACCACCTTGGCGGCGACCTTCTCGGCATCGGCCAGCGTACCCATGCGGCCGAGCAGCACGGCGAACTCGTCGCCGCCCACGCGCGCCACGGTGTCGCTCTGGCGCACTTCCTCGGTGAGCTGGGCGGCCACGTGGCGCAGCATGCGGTCGCCGGCCTCGTGCCCGTAGCGGTCGTTGAGCGGCTTGAAGCCGTCCAGGTCGAAGTACAACAGTGCCATGCCGTGCCCTTCGCGGCGCGCCAGCGCGGCACCCTGCTCGAAGCGGCTGGCCAGCAGCACGCGGTTGGCCAGGCCGGTAAGGCTGTCGTGCAGCGCGAGGTGGCGCACATGCTCCAGCGTGGCGCGGCGCTCGCTGATGTCGGAGAAGATCGCCACCCGTTCGGTCAGCACGCCGTTTTCGTCGCGCACCGCGGTCACTGACAGCGCCATCGGGTAGCACGTGCCGTCGCGCCGCACGCCATCGACCTCGCCCTGCCAGAAATCGCCCTCGCCCCATTCGAGGCGCAATGGCTCCAGCACGCCTTCCTGCCCGTCCGGCCGGGCGAACGGGTCGCGGCGGGTGCCGATCATCTCGCCGGCGGCATAGCCGGTGATGCGCGTGAACGCGGGGTTGACCGACTGGATGCGCCCGTCGCCGTCGAACACCACGATGCCCTCGCCGCTGCGCTCGAACATGCGCGCGGCCACCTCCAGGCGGGCCTCCAGGCGCTTGCGCTCGGTGACGTCCATGATCACCCCGACCGTGCCGGCCACCTCTTCGCCGGCGTCGCGGTGCAGCGCGGCGCGCACCTGCACCTCGCGCACGCGGCCCTCGCCGTCCTGCAGGCGGAAGGATTCATCGTAGTCGCCCGCCCGCGCCGCGATGAAATCGGTATAGGTGCGCCGCGCACGCGGCGAATCGGCGGGATGCAGCAGCGTGCTCCACGGCACGCCCAGGCAGTCTTCCGGCTCGCGTCCGCTGAGCGGGGTCCACGCCGGGCTGAGGTAGGTCACGCGCTGGCGCTCGTCGGTGCGGAACAGCACGTCCTGCAGCTGCTCGGCCGTTTCGCGGTGCAACTGCTCGGAATCGGCCAGCCGGCGATTCACCCGGTCGATCTTGTAGACCAGCGCGATGGTCAGCACGGCGAGCAGCAGGGAAAGGATGCGCGAACCCCAGACGATGCCTTCCAGCCCGGCCGGCGCGCCCAGCGGCCGGGCCGCCATGCGCCAACTGCCCTCGAGCACGCGCACGTCGAGCAGGAAGGCGTCGGGATCGTCGAACAGGGCCGCGTCGCCCCAGAATACCGCGCCGCCCTCGCCCAGGCCATCCACCCCGCGCAGGGCGATGCGGTAGGACAGGCGATGGTCGAGCAAGCCGGCCTCGCGCAGCAGACCGTCGAAATCCACCGGGGTGCTCATCAGCCCCCAGTAGTCCCCGCTGCGCGGCAAGCCGTCCGCCGGGCTGCGGTAGATCGGCACGCGGTGGATCAGTGCGCGCCCGCCCTGGGCCAGATCCAGCGGCCCGGCGAGCACCGGGCCGCGGATTTCCAGCATGCGCCGGGTCGACACGCCCTGCTGCGGATGGTTGAGCAGATCCAGGCCCAGCGCGGCTTCGTTGCCCTGCATCGGATACATCATGGCGATCACGTTGTCCGGCGCCAGGGCGATGTTGCGCAGCAGGGAGCGCTCGGTCATCAGTTCGCGGGCATGGCGGGCGAACTTGTGCGGATCGATGCCGCCTTCCATCGCCACGTCGGCCACCAGCCCGGCGGTCAGGTTGGTCGCACCGCTCAACGCGCCCTCCAGCCGCGCGCGGATGCCGCCCAGTTCGCTCAGGCGTTCGGCGCGCCAGCGCTCCAGCAGGCTTTCACTGGCCAGCGTGCCGACCAGCAGCCCCAGCGCGGCAGCCGCCAGCCCCACCACCAGGAGCACGGCCAGGCCCATCGACTGGCGCGACCTCGCGCGCATCCCCTTCCCCCCAAGGCATCGATTGCGATGCGCCATTGTATAGGCGCCCCCGCGCCGTCAGGGCCATGTCATCGACGGGCCGCGCGGCAAACCTTCCGCTACACTGCGAGCGGGGCGGCGACACCGCCCGACCACGAGGAGGAAGAACGATGAACCGACCCACCCGCCTGGAGCACGACCTGCTCGGCGAACGCGACGTTCCGGCCGATGCCTACTGGGGCATCCACACCCTGCGCGCGCTGGAAAACTACCCCATCACCGGCAAGGCGATCGGCTCCTACCCCGAACTGGTGCGCGCCCTGGCGCTGGTCAAGCAGGCCGCCGCGCGCGCCAACAACCAGCTCGGCCAGCTCGACGCCTCGCGCCACCGGGCCATCGAGGATGCCTGCCACGAAATCGCCGAAGGCCGACTGCACAACCAGTTCGTCGTGGACGTGATCCAGGGCGGCGCGGGCACCTCCACCAACATGAACGCCAACGAGGTGATCGCCAACCTGGCGCTGGAAAAGCTCGGCTGGCCCAAGGGCCACTACAAGGAGCTGCACCCGATCAACCACGTCAACATGAGCCAGAGCACCAACGACGTGTACCCCACCGCGCTCAAGCTCGCCGTGGTGTTCGCCATCCAGGGCCTGCTCGAGGCCATGCAGACGCTGCGCGAGGCCTTCGCCGCCAAGGCCGCCGAATTCGCCGACGTGCTGAAGATCGGCCGCACCCAGCTGCAGGACGCGGTGCCGATGACGCTGGGCCAGGAATTCTCCACCTACGCGGTGATGATGGGCGAGGACATCGCCCGCCTGCGCGAGGCCATCGCGCTGATCCAGGAAATCAACCTGGGGGCGACGGCCATCGGTACCGGCATCAACACCGACATCCGCTACGCCAAGATGGCCACCGAATTCCTCTCCGAGCTTTCCGGCGTCACCCTGACGCCGGCCGAGAATCTCATCGAGGCCACCCAGGACACCGGCGCCTTCGTGCAGCTTTCCGGCGTGCTCAAGCGCATCGCCTGCAAGCTGTCGAAGATCTGCAACGACCTGCGCCTGCTGTCCAGCGGCCCACAGGCCGGCTTCAACGAGATCAACCTGCCCGAGCGCGCGGCCGGCTCGTCGATCATGCCCGGCAAGGTCAACCCGATCATCCCGGAAGTGGTCAACCAGATCGCCTACGAGGTCATCGGCAACGACGTCACCATCACCCTGGCCTCGGAAGGCGGACAGCTCCAGCTCAACGCCTTCGAGCCGATCATCGGCCACTCGCTGTTCAAGAGCATCGAGCACCTGGAAGCCGGCTGCCGCACGCTCGCCGAGAACTGCGTGCGCGGCATCACCGCCAACCGCGACCTGCTCGCCGAACGCGTGCGCACCTCGGCGGGACTCGCCACCGCGCTCAACCCGCACATCGGCTACGAGAATTCCACCTGGGCCGCGCGCGAGGCGCTGCGCAGCGGACGCAGCGTGGCCGAGCTGGTGCTGGAAAAGGGCTTGATGGACAAGGAAGCGCTCGAACGCGTGCTGCGCCCGGAAGTGCTCACCGCCCCGCGCCGCGAATGAGCACCGGCCTGCCCGCACGCCCCGTCGTCGCGCTGGTCGCCACCGGCGGCACCATCGCCGGTGCCGCCGCCTCGGCCACCGACACCACTGGCTATGCTGCCGGGGCGCTCGGCGCGCATGCCCTGCTCGCCGCCGTTCCGCAACTCGGCGAACTGGCGGAAATCCGCGCCGAACAGCTGTTCAACCTGGACAGCAAGGACATCGGCCCACCGCACTGGCCGCAGCTCGCCCGCCGCGTGCAGGCCCTGCGCGACGATCCCACCATCGGCGGCGTCGTGATCACCCACGGCACCGACACGCTGGAAGAAACCGCCTGGTTCCTGCATCTGGCCGTGCACGGTGACAAACCGGTGGTGATGACCGCCGCCATGCGCCCGTCCACCGCGCTGTCCGCCGACGGGCCGATGAACCTCTGGGAAGCCGTGGGCGTAGCGGCCAGCCCCGCCTTCCACGGCCCCGGCGTGCTGCTCGCGCTGGGCGGCGAGGTGTTCGGCGCCGACGACTTCGCCAAGGCCCACACCATCCGCCCGGCCGCCTTCCGCGCCCCGCAGGCCGGCCCGCTGGGACTGGCCGCGCCGCCCACCCGCCTGCGCACCGGCAGCGCACCCGGCGCCGCCGCCTTGCCGCGCGGCGTACTCGACCGCCTGGAAGCCCTGCCCTGGGTGGAAGTGCTGCACGTCTCCGCCGGTGCCGACCCGCGACTGCTCGACGCCCTGATCCACGCCGGTGCCGCCGGCGTAGTGCTCGCCCTGCCCGGCAACGGCAGCCTGCCGGACACCTGGCTGCCCGCCGTCGAGCGCGCCGCCGGTGCCGGCCTGCAACTGGTACGCGCCAGCCGCGTGGCCGCCGGCCCGGTCACCGCGCGCCGGACCTACCCGGCGCTGCAGGCGGCCGGCTGGTGCTCCGCGCTGCAGGCGCGTGTGCTGCTGATGCTGGCCATCGCCAGCGGCGACCCGAACCTGTTCGCAACGGTCGCCCAAACGCCCGGCTGAACGGGCCGGCGCCCGGAGATTCAGAAGTGGCGCTCGATCATCCGCAGCGAGTGCTCGTAGGTGTGGCGCATGTGATCCTCGTCGTAGCGATGCGCCCGCCCCACCGGACAGGCATCGCGCGCGAGGCAGCGCGCCCGGCACGGGGAACCCGGCTGCCGCCGGTACGCCAGACACTTCTCCAGCACAAAACCGCCCCCCTCCATCGCCCGTGCCGGACAGGCGGCAATGCAGGGTTGCGCCGCACAGGCGAGACAGGGTGATTCCACCCGCAGCGGCGCGGTGACCGGCAAGCTCGTATCGGCCAGTAGCGCCGCCCGGTAGCCGAACCAGCTCCCCCACCCCGGCAGGATGCCTACCATGAAGGGTGTGGCATGATGCCATCCGGCCAATTGTCCGAGCGCCTGCAAGCCGACGGGCCTGTCGCCGGGGTACAGCAAGGTGTATCGGTGGCCGGGCAACTGCCCGGCGAACCACCGCGCAACCGCACGCACGCTGAAATCGTCGATGGGATCGGCTGAATCCAGCCCGGCGGCTTTCACCGAGGCCCACAACGCGCGGCCGGCGTTGCCGATGAGAATGAGCTGGCGGACGGGGTGCGCCGGGGTGAAGTGGCGGCGAAGGTCAGCCAGCAGTTCGGCGGGGAGTCTGTCCACGTCGAAAACGGCGTGGAGGTTGAGGCCGAGGCGATCGAGGGCGGAGAAGCGGGCGGACGGTGAATCGGGCGGCGGTGGCATCCTTGGCGCTCCGGTGCAGTACTCGCGCACAAGCTATCCTGTAGCGCACGTGACCACAATCATGGCGGCACGCTCAAGACGGCTCCGACGCCTCATCGTCGGCCGCCTCGACGCCAGGTGGGTGGCGCATATAAGGTTCCCGGATTGCAATTTGCGCCAAACTGGCGCAAATTGGCGCATAACGAATTTGCGCCAGCATGCTCCATGTCCTCCATCACCGCCTCTGCCGAACTCACCGCCATCATCGCGGCGGTCAGCCGCTTTCCCGAAGGGGCGAGCATCGAAGCCATTACCGCCGCCCTGCCCGATGCACCGCCGCGCCGCACCCTGCAACGGCGCCTCGCCCAGCTTGTCGCGGAAGGCCGCCTGGGCGCGCAGGGGGAGCGACGCGGCCGGCGCTACTTTCCGGCCGTCCATCAAGCACGGATGTTCGCCTACGCACCCGCCCCGGTGCCACCGGCCCACTTCGTCGGCGTCGCGGAGGCCACCGTCGTCATTCCGCTTTCGCTCGCCGCGCGCGAGGTCGAAGCCGCCGTCCGCCAGCCACTCGGCCGGCGCCAGCCAGTCGGCTACCGGCGCGATTTCCTCGATGCCTACCAGCCCAATCGCACCCGCTACCTGCCGCCCGAGCTGTGCGACGAGCTGCGCGCGGCCGGCCAGGCCAGCGTGACCGAAACACCCGCCGGCACCTACGCCCGCCAGATTTACGACCGCCTGCTGATCGACCTGTCGTGGAACTCCAGCCGCCTTGAAGGCAACACTTACTCCCTGCTGGAAACCGAGCTCCTGCTCGCGGCCGGCCAGACGGCCGGCGGCAAGGGCGCCCTCGAGGCGCAGATGATCCTCAACCACAAGAGCGCCATCGAGTTTCTGGTGGACGGCGCCGCCGACATCGACTTCGACCGCTACACTCTCCTCAACCTGCACGCGCTGCTGTCGGACAACCTGCTCGCCGACCCCACCGCCTGCGGCCGGCCGCGCACCATCGCGGTCGGCATCGGCGGTACGGTGTTCCACCCGCTGGAAGGCCCACAGCGCATCGAAGAGTGCCTGGATCAGGTGCTGGACACCGCGGCCGCCATTGCCGAACCCTTCGAGCAGGCTTTCTTCGTCATGGTGCATCTGCCTTATTTGCAGCCCTTCGAGGATGTGAACAAGCGCGTCTCGCGTCTTGCGGCCAACATCCCTCTGATCCGCCACAACCTGTGCCCGCTTTCCTTCGTCGATGTACCGCAGCAAACCTACGTGGATGCCACGCTGGGCATCTACGAGCTGAATCGCATCGAACTGCTGCGCGACGTTTTCGCCTGGGCCTACAAGCGTTCGTGCGCGCGCTATTCTGCGGTGCGCCAGTCCCTGGGCGAGCCCGATCCTTTCCGCCTGCATTACCGCCGCCTGCTTGGCGAGACGGTCGCCGAGGTGGTGCGTGCCCGTTTCGACAAGGCGGCTGCCATCGCCCGCATCCGCCAGCGGGCCGCGAACGACATTCCGGAACCGGATCGCCCGCGCTTCATCGAGATCGCCGAAACCGAGCTGATGAGCCTGCACGAGGGCAACATCGCCCGCTACCGGCTGCGGCCGGGGGAATACCGGGCATGGCGGGAAAAGTGGCGGTGAAGCGCCGGAACCAGGATGAAAAGCTGCGGCCTTGGCGCCCTCACAGCCCCGGATCCGTCCCCCCGCCCGCCAGCGCGGCCTCGACGATGCGCCGCGACAGATGCGGCGCGAACTGCTCGATGAAGGCATACACATAGCCCCGCAGCCACGCCCGGCGCGGGATGCCGATGCGGGTGGTGCTGGACTCGAACAGATGGCTGGCGTCAAGCATGCCGAGGTGCTTGTCCACCGCCGGGTCGTAGGCCATGCGGGCGAGGATGCCGACGCCCAGGCCCATGCTCACGTAGGTCTTGATGACGTCGGAGTCGATGGCGGTGAGCACCACGTTGGGCTTCAGCCCGCGGCCGAGGAAGGCCTTGTTGATCTGGTTGCGCCCGGTGAAGGCGAAGTCGTAGGTGACGATGGGCCAGCGCGCGATCTCTTCCAGCGTGAGCGGCTTGGCCTGCAGGATGGGGTGGCGCAGCGGGGCGACGATGCAGCGGTTCCACTGCTGGCAGGGCAGCATGACCAGTTCTTCGTACTCGGCGATGGCCTCGGTGGCGATGGCGATGTCGGCCTCGCCGGACAGCACCATCTCGCACACCTGGCGCGGGCTGCCCTGGTGCAGCGAGAGCTTGACCTGCGGATAGCGCTGCATGAAGTCGCGGATCACCGCCGGCAGCGCATAGCGCGCCTGGGTGTGGGTGGTGGCGATGGACAGGCTGCCGGCCGATTCGTTGCTGAACTCCTCGCCGACCTGGCGCAGGTTCTCCATGTCGCGCAGCATGCGGCCGACGATCTCCAGCACCGCACGGCCCGGCTCGGTGACATCCACCAGACGCTTGCCGTGGCGCACGAAGATCTCCACCCCGAGTTCGGACTCGAACTGGCGGATCTGCTTGGACACCCCCGGCTGCGAGGTGAACAGCGCCTCGGCCGCCTCGGAGACGTTGAGCCCGTGGCGGGCCACTTCATGCACGTAGCGCAATTGCTGAAGATTCATCGCGGCGACCGATAAATAACCAGAAGTTCTTTGAGTCTAACGCAGAACAGCTTCCTGCGCCTATCGCCCGCCCGTACGATGCGGCGCACCATCCCCAAGAACCCGGCTCAACCCGCCGGCATACAGAGAGCCGCGATGTATCAGTACGACGAATACGATCAACGCCTGGTGGACGAACGCGTCGCACAGTTCCGCGAGCAGACGCGCCGTTATCTGGCCGGCGAGCTGGGCGAGGACGAGTTCCGCCCGCTGCGCCTGCAGAACGGCCTGTACGTGCAGCGCCACGCGCCGATGCTGCGCATCGCCATCCCCTACGGCAACCTGCGCGCCGCCCAGGTGCGCAAGCTGGCGCACATCGCGCGTACCTACGACCGCGGCTACGCCCACTTCACCACGCGGCAGAACGTGCAGTTCAACTGGCCGCCGCTGGAAGTCGTGCCGGAAATCCTCGCCGAGCTGGCCACCGTGCAGATGCACGCCATCCAGACCTCGGGCAACTGCATCCGCAACACCACCTCCGACCCCTTTGCCGGGGTGGCCGGCGACGAGCGCATCGACCCGCGCCCGTGGTGCGAAATCGTCCGCCAGTGGAGCACCTTCCACCCGGAATTCGCCTTCCTGCCGCGCAAGTTCAAGATCGCCGTGAATGGCGCGGCCGAGGATCGTGCGGTGATCCAGGCGCACGACATCGGCCTCGACCTCGTCCGCGATGCCGCCGGCGAGGTGGGCTTCCGCGTGCTGGTGGGCGGCGGCCTGGGGCGCACGCCGATCATCGGCGAGGAAGTCGCCGCCTTCGTGCCCTGGCAGCACCTGCTGTCCTACTGCGAGGCCATCCTGCGGGTCTACAACCTGCACGGCCGGCGCGACAACATGTACAAGGCGCGCATCAAGATCCTGGTGAAATCCCTGGGCGTCGAGGAATTCAGCCGCCAGGTGGAAGCCGAGTTCGCCCACCTGAAGGATGGTCCGGCAACACTGACCGAGGCCGAAGTGGCCCGCGTGTCCGGCCATTTCATCGACCCGACCTACCTCGACCTGCCGGCCACCGACGCCGGCTTCGAGGCCCGCAAGGCCGGCAACAAGCCCTTCGCCGCCTGGGCACGGCGCAACGTGCGCGCCCACAAGCGCCCCGGCTACGCCAGCGTGGTGCTGTCGCTCAAACCCACCGGCGTGGCGCCCGGCGACATCACCGCCGAACAGCTCGACCTCGTCGCCGATCTGGCCGAGCGCTACAGCTTCGGCGAGATCCGCGTGACCCACGAACAGAACCTGGTGCTCGCCGACGTCGAGCAGCGCGCGCTGTTCGAACTGTGGGGCACGCTGCGCGACGCCGGCCTGGCCACCCCCAACATCGGCCTGCTCACCGACGTGATCTCCTGTCCCGGGGGCGACTTCTGCAATCTGGCCAATGCCAAGTCGATCCCCATCGCCAACGCCATCCAGGCGCGTTTCGACGATCTCGATTACCTGCACGACATCGGCGATCTGGAACTCAACATCTCCGGCTGCATGAACGCCTGTGGTCACCACCACGTCGGCCACATCGGCGTGCTCGGCGTCGATAAGCACGGCGAGGAGTGGTACCAGGTCACCATCGGCGGCGAGCAGGGCAACCATACCGCGCTGGGCAAGGTCATCGGCCCGTCCTTCGCCGCCGAGGAAATGCCCGACGTGGTGAGTTCGCTGATCGACACCTACGTGGCGCTGCGCCAACCCGGCGAGCGCTTCATCGACACCGTGCGCCGCGCCGGCGCCGAACCGTTCAAGACCCGGGTGTATGCCGAGCGCGGCGCCCGCCAGGAGCAAAGGAAGGTGGCCCATGGCTGAGATCATCCGCAACGGCGCCATCCATGCCGACGACTGGGAAGTGCTGCGCCTGGAAGAGGGCCAGGATCCGGCCGCCGTCGACGTGCCCGCCGGGCGCCGCATCGTGCCGCTCGCCGTGTGGCGCGCGCAGCGCGAGGCGCTGGCCGCGCGCGCCGAGGCCGGCGTGCTGGGTGTCTGGCTGGCCGGCGACGAAGACCCCGCCGAACTGGCCGGCGACTTCACCCGCCTGGCGCTGATCGCCGTGGATTTCCCCAAGTTCGCCGACGGGCGCGGCTATTCCATCGCCACCCTGCTGCGCAGCCGGCTGGGCTATGGCGGCGAACTGCGCGCCATCGGCAACGTGCTGCGCGACCAGTTCTTCTTCTACGCGCGCTGCGGCTTCGACGTGTTCCAGCCGCCCTCCGGCAGGTACAGCGCCGAGCAGTTGCGCGCCGCGCTGGCCAGCCTGCGGGATTTCAGCGAGCCCTACCAGGGCGCCGTGGACCGCGAACCACTGTTCCGCCGCGCGCAGCGCGGGGCGCCGGCATGAGCACCGTCTCGCCACTACGCCCGGCGGCCGGCAACCCGGCAACCCGCCCGACGCTCACCGACGCGCTGCGCGCCAGCGTGGAAGCCAGGACCGCCGCCGCGCTGGCCCTGCTGCGCGAGGCGGTGGCCGAATTCGGCACCCAGGGCGAACTCACCTTCGCCAACAGCTTCGGCGCCGAGGACATGGTGCTCACCGACCTGATCCTCGCCAATGCCCTGCCCGTCGAGATCTTCTCGCTCGACACCGGCCGCCTGCCGGCCGAGACCTACACGCTGATCGAGCAGGTGGAAAAGCGCTACGCCACCCGGCTGCAGGTGTACTTCCCCGACGCCACGGCGGTGGAAAACTACGTGCGCACGCACGGCATCAACGCCTTCTACGACAGCGTCGAACTGCGCAAGGCCTGCTGCGGCGTGCGCAAGATGGCGCCGCTGTCCCGCGCGCTGGCCGGCAAGAAGGCCTGGATCACCGGCCTGCGCGCCGCCCAGTCGGTGACCCGCTCGGGCCTCGCCACACGCGAGTTCGACGCCGGCAACGGCCTGCACA
Source organism: Pseudothauera nasutitermitis (assembly GCF_004801295.1). Taxonomy (GTDB): domain Bacteria; phylum Pseudomonadota; class Gammaproteobacteria; order Burkholderiales; family Rhodocyclaceae; genus Pseudothauera; species Pseudothauera nasutitermitis. The sequence goes on along the minus strand of NZ_SSOC01000006.1, from coordinate 135,822 downwards.
AGCTCAACCCGCTGGCCGACTGGAGCGAGGCGGAGGTATGGGCCTACATCCGCCTGCGCGAGGTGCCCTACAACGCCCTGCACGACCAGTTCTACCCCAGCATCGGCTGCGCGCCCTGTACGCGCGCCATCTCCGTCGGCGAGGACGTGCGCGCCGGACGCTGGTGGTGGGAAAACCCCGAATCGAAGGAATGCGGGCTGCACGTCAAGAAAGGCTGAGCATCCCGCCCGTCGCGCACGCATACGCGACACAACCGAGCCGCAGAGAACACCATGTCCACGCTGACCAAACAGACTCTTTCCCACCTCGACTGGCTGGAAGCCGAGGCCATCCACATCCTGCGCGAGGTGGCCGGCCAGTGCGCCAACCCGGCGCTGCTGTTCTCCGGCGGCAAGGATTCCATCTGCCTGCTGCGCCTGGCCGAGAAGGCCTTCCGCCCGGGGCGCTTCCCCTTTCCGCTGCTGCACATCGACACCGGGCACAACTACCCGGAGGTCACCGAATTCCGCGACAAGCGTGCCGCCGAACTGGGCGAGCGGCTGATCGTGCGCTCGGTGGAAGATTCCATGGCGCGCGGCACCGTGGTGCTCAAGCACGCGGGCGAATCGCGCAACAAGCACCAGTCGGTGACCCTGCTGGAAGCCATCGAGGAATTCGGTTTCGATGCCTGCATCGGCGGCGCGCGGCGCGACGAGGAAAAGGCGCGCGCCAAGGAGCGCATCATGAGCTTCCGCGACGAATTCGGCCAATGGGACCCGAAGAACCAGCGCCCGGAACTGTGGAACCTGTACAACGCACGCAGCCACAAGGGCGAGAACATCCGCGCCTTCCCGATCAGCAACTGGACGGAACTGGACGTGTGGCAGTACATCGCCCGCGAACAGCTCGAACTGCCCAGCATCTACTTCGCCCACGTTCGCCCGGTGGTGCGCAGGAACGGTCTGCTGCAGCCGGTGACCCCGATCACCCCGGCCCAGCCCGACGACCGGGTCGAGGACGTGCAGGTGCGCTTCCGCACCGTGGGCGACATCACCTGCACCGCGCCGGTGGAGTCCGACGCCGACACGGTGGACAAGATCCTGCTGGAAACCGCCACCACCACGATCACCGAACGCGGCGCCACGCGCATGGACGACCAGACCTCGGAAGCCTCGATGGAGCAGCGCAAGAAGGAAGGCTATTTCTAAGCCCGCCCGAGCCGCCCCGAACCGCAAGAACCTTAGGAAAACCGACCATGTCCGCCCCCGAACACCTGCCCGACATCGACAACGGCCTGCTGCGCTTCCTCACCTGCGGCAGCGTGGATGACGGCAAAAGCACGCTCATCGGCCGTCTGCTGTTCGACAGCAAGACCATCCTCGCCGACACCCTCAACGCCATCGAGCGCACCTCCGCGCGGCGCGGCATGAGCGCGGTGGACCTGTCGCTCCTCACCGACGGCCTGCAGGCCGAGCGCGAACAGGGCATCACCATCGACGTGGCCTACCGCTACTTCTCCACCGGCACGCGCAAATACATCATTGCCGACGCGCCGGGCCACGAGCAGTACACCCGCAACATGGTCACCGCCGCGTCCACCGCCAACCTGGCGATCATCCTGGTGGATGCGCGCAAGGGCGTGCTCACCCAGACCCGCCGGCATTCCTACCTGGCCAGCCTGGTGGGCATCCCGCATCTGCTGGTGGCGGTGAACAAGATGGATCTGGTGGACTATGACCAGGCCGTGTTCGAGCGCATCCGCGCCGACTACCTGGCCTTCGCGGACAAGCTGGGCATCCGCGACGTGCGCTTTATCCCCATCTCTGCGCTCAACGGCGACATGATCGTGGACCGCGGCAGCCGGCTGGGCTGGTACGCCGGCCCCACCCTGCTGGAGATCCTCGAAGCCGCTCCGGCCGCGCACACCGAACGCGCCGAGGATTTCCGCTTCCCGGTGCAGTACGTGTGCCGCCCGCAGGATGCCGCCAACCCCGAACTGCACGACTACCGCGGCTTCATGGGCCGGGTGGAATCCGGCGAGATCGCCGTGGGCGACGCAGTCAGCGTGCTGCCTTCCGGCGCCACCAGCCGGGTCAAGGCCATCGAGCTGGGCGGTGCGCGGCTGGAGCGCGCCATCCACGAGCAGTCAGTGACGCTGCTGCTGGAAGACGAAATCGACATCTCGCGCGGCGACCTGATCGTCAAGGCCGCCGAGGCGCCCGAGCCAGTCAAGCAGATCGACGCCACGTTATGCTGGCTGTCGGAAGCCCCGCTGTCGCCGGCGCGCACCTACCTCGTGCGCCACACCACGCGCGAGGTGAAGGCCAAGGTGGCGCAGATCGCCCACCGCGTGGACGTAAACACCCTGGCGCACGAGCCGGCCGCGCAACTGGCGATGAACGACATCGCCCGCGTCACCCTCAAGCTCGCCCAGCCCATCGTCGCCGACGCCTATGCCGACAACCGCGCCACCGGCGCCTTCATCGTCATCGACGAAAGCACCAACAACACCGTGGGCGCCGGCATGATCGCCTGAACACGCCGCCCCCCGCATCCTTCTGCAATATGCTCGACATCCCCCCTTGCTAGCGTTGCACCCATCCTGGCCCGCGGTGCGGGAACATCCGGAAAGGGGAGCGCGTGAGAGGGATTGCGGAACAGTTGTCCACAACGGACGGCCGCGGCATGTGGCGGCAACCCGGCGAGGCCGCCTGTACATGGTCCCTGCGCCGGACGGAAGCGGCTTCCGATACGGCCCTGCTGGGTCGATTCCTGCGGGATCTGTCGTACGGCTCGCGCTACTTCCGCTTCGGCCATGGCGACGCCGTGCTCGGCGAAGCCGAAATCGCCAGCCTGTGCAGCCCGGACCCGCGCGAAGGCGTCGCCTACATCCTCACCTGCGAGGGCGACACCGGCACGGCCGCGGTGGGGCTCGCCGGCTACTGCGTCGATGCGGACGACGGCTGCGAACTCGCGCTGGTGGTGGCCGATGCCTGGCAAGGCCGCGGCATGGGCCGCAGGCTGATCGCGGCACTCGCGGACGACGCGCGCCGGCGCGGCCTGCGCACCATGACCGGGCGGGTGCTGGCGACCAACCAGCGCATGCTCGCCTGTGCCCGCCGGCTGGGCTTCGAGATCCAGCCCTGGGCGGATTCGCGCGTGGTGCTGCGCGTGGTGCTGCGCGCGGTGCTGCGGCTGGACGGCGCGCCCCACGACACCGCCTGACCCCGCACAGACACGGCCGGCCACCTTCCCTGCACAGGCCCACCGATGCGGCGCTGGGCGCAGGTATCATGGCGCTGGCAACCCCTGAGCGGAAGTTTCAACGAGTCATGACCGAATCCACCGGCACCCGCCTCGACAAATGGCTGTGGGCCGCGCGCTTCTTCAAGCACCGCAGCGGCGCCACCGAGGCCGTGGAGGGCGGAAAAGTGCACCTGAACGGCCAGGCGGTGAAGCCCGCGCGCGGCGTGAAGCCGGGCGACACGGTGGACATCACCGTGGGCGAGCAGCGCTTCACCGTCACCGTGCGTGCCATCGCGGAAAAGCGCGGCCCCGCCAGCGTGGCGCAGACCCTGTACGAAGAAAGCGCGGAAAGCCTGTCGCGGCGCGAGCTCCAGCGCGAACAGCGGCGCGTCGCCCCGCCGCCCGGCGCCGACCTGCACGGCCGCCCGACCAAGCGCGACCGCCGCCGCATCGACCGCTTCCGCGAGGGCTGAAGCGCCGCGCCGCCGGCTTTACGCCACCGCACGGCTGGCGCACCATGCCGGCAACATTCACGCGCCAGCATATCCGCCGGCGTGCAACCGGAAACCCCTCGCATGAACATGATCGGCAAGTTGCGTACCCTGCTCGGCTCCCGGCCGACGGAAGCGGACGTGGCCTGGCACATGGACCGCTTCATCGAAATCCTCGAACCCCGGATCGCCGCCCTGCCCGGCTACCGCGCCCGGCTGGAGCCGGCCGCGCAGCATGCCCACGACTACTGCGCCCATCTGGCGGCCGGCATACCCGGCCCGTACGTGGTCAGCCGCAGCCAGCACGGCAGCAACCCCTTGCTGAACGCCCTGTTCCCCCAGCGCGAGGACATCGGCATCGCCATGGGCCGCAGCATCGAGGTGCGCGACCGCATCCACGAATTCGCCGACGCCGGCAACGGGGAAATCTACGCCCTGCTCGGCATGCGCCAGCGCGTGACCGCCGCCGGCAACCCGGAACTGCCGCGCGGATGGCGCAAGCCGCGCTTCGCCGACCACACCCTGCGCAGCCTCGGCAACAGCGAGGACGCGGTACGCCGGCGATTCGCCACGGCCGCCTTCGACAGCCTGCGCCACGGTTTTCTCAACCAGGTGCAGAACCTGCGCCGCTGCGAAAAGCTGATGCACAGCGAACGCGCCTTGCTGCGCGAAACCGCCACCGGAGCGGAAAGCGCCGGGGAGGACGACGGCGCGCTCGACATGCTGGCCACAGACCTCAGCCCCGCCGGCCTGCTCGACAGCCTGATCGACTGGCTGAACGCCCCGCAGCAGCACCTGCGCCTGGAAATGGGGCACGAGGATGCCACCGTGGTGATGCCGCTCGACGACCCCGGCCAGCGCGGCCTGCAGAAACTCGAACTCCCCGCGCTGGTCGGCGCGGACCGGCGGCGCTGGCCGCTCTGCCTGATCCGCTTCGCCCGCGCGGAAGCGCTCGCCGCGGTCGGGCGCGAGAGCCTCGCGCACCGCTACATCCTCATCTGAGCCTCAGAGCCCCATGGCCAGCGCCACCGGCAGGAAGATCAGCGCGGCGACGTTGCCGATCAGCACCATCGAAGCCACCTTGTCCGGCTCCTGGTGGTAACGCTCAGCGAAGATGTAGTTGAGCACTGCCGGCGGCAGCGCGCCAAACACCAGCAGCAGGGCCTGCTCGCGCGGCGGCAGGGGAATCACCTGGATCACCGCGAGCGCCAGCAGCATGCCGGCGAGCGGCCGGGCGACGGCGGCGAACACGCCCAGCCCCACCGAGGTGATGCGCGAATCGGTCAGCCGCACGCCGAGGGCGAACAGCATCAGCGGAATGGAGATGTCGCCGAGCATCTTGATGGCGATCATCAGCGGCGGCCACACCTCCACCCCGGCGATGCCCACGGCCAGGCCGCTCAGCGTGGCCAGCACCGAGGGCACCTTCCACACCGTCCACAGCTTGATGCGGTGGTCCAGCATCCATGCGCCGAAGGAGAAGTGCAGCAGGTTGGAGACCATGAACATCACCACCGCCGGCGCCAGTGCGATGTCGCCGAAGGCCAGCACCGCCAGCGGCAGGCCGAGGTTGCCGCAGTTGTTGAACATCATCGGCGGCACCAGGGTGCGCACCTCCACGCGCGCGGCGCGCGCCAGCAGCCAGCCGGCCGCGCCCGAGCCCAGCACCACCACCAGCGTGGCGATGGACAGGGGCACGAATTCGGAGATGTGGAATTCCTTGTTGGCCAGCGCGGCGAACACCAGCGCCGGCACGAACACGTCCATGTTCAGCTTGTTGGCGTGCGACAGGTCCGGCTTGAGGCGCTTGCCGACGAAGTAGCCGAGCGCGGTGATGGCGAACAGCGGGAAGAGGATGGAGACGATGCGGATCAGCATGGACGGCGACAGCCCGGCAACGAACGACCCGCGCAGTGTAGCGGCCCGCGCCGCGCCCTTTCCCTAGACAGTTGCGCGCGCGCCGACCGATACAAAGCGCGCACGCAGCCGGCGCTCAGAGCACGTAGCGGGCGAGATCCTCGCGCTGGGCGAGCATTTCCAGACGCGCATCGACATAGGCCGCGTCGATGTGCACATGATCCAGCCCGGCCTTGCCGGCGTCGAAGGAGACCTCTTCCAGCAGCTTTTCCATCACCGTGTACAGGCGGCGCGCGCCGATGTTCTCGGTGCGCTCGTTCACCTGGAAGGCGATGTCCGCCAGGCGGCGGATGCCTTCGGGGGCGAACGCCAGGCGCACGCCGTCGGTTTCCAGCAGGGCCTGGTACTGGCGCGTCAGGCAGGCGTCGGTCTGCGTGAGGATGCGCTCGAAGTCGTCCACCGACAGCGACTCCAGTTCCACGCGGATCGGGAAGCGGCCCTGCAGTTCGGGGATCAGGTCCGAGGGTTTGGCGAGGTGGAAGGCGCCGCTGGCGATGAACAGGATGTGGTCGGTACGGATCATGCCGTACTTGGTGGACACCGTGGTGCCCTCGACCAGCGGCAGCAGGTCGCGCTGCACGCCCTGGCGCGACACGTCGGCGCCCTGCACGTCGCTGCGCGCGGCAATCTTGTCGATCTCGTCGAGGAACACGATGCCGTTCTGCTCCACCGCACGCACCGCGCCGGCCTTCACTTCCTCGTCGTTGATCAGGCGCGCGGCCTCCTCGTCGGCGAGCAGCTTCATGGCTTCGGCGATCTTCAGCTTGCGCAGCTTCTTCCTGCCGCCGCCCATGTTCTGGAACATGCCCTGGATCTGCTGGGTGAGCTCCTCCATGCCCGGCGGCGCGAAGATTTCCGCCTGCATCGAGGGCGCCGCCACTTCCAGCTCGATTTCCTTGTCGTCCAGCTCGCCCTCGCGCAGCTTCTTGCGGAATTTCTGCCGCGTGGCGTTATCCGGCGTGGGCTCGGGCTCGGCATTGAAGCCCACCGGGCGGGCCGGCGGCAGCAGGGCGTCGAGCACGCGGTCCTCGGCGGCATCCAGCGCGCGGTCGCGTACCAGGCGCATCGCGCGCTCGCGCCCGTCCTTCACGGCGATCTCCACCAGATCGCGGATGATGGTGTCCACATCGCGGCCAACATAGCCCACTTCGGTGAACTTGGTCGCCTCGATCTTGATGAACGGCGCATTCGCCAGACGCGCCAGGCGGCGGGCGATCTCGGTCTTGCCCACGCCGGTGGGACCGATCATCAGAATGTTCTTGGGGGTGATCTCGGCGCGCAGCGGCTCGGCCACCTGGGCGCGCCGCCAGCGGTTGCGCAGCGCGATGGCCACGGCCTTCTTGGCGCGCGCCTGGCCGACGATGTGCTTGTCGAGTTCGGAGACGATCTCCGGCGGGGTCATCTGGGTCATCGGTGCGTTCTCCGGCGCCTCAATCGAGCGTTTCGACGATGTGATTGTGGTTGGTGTAGATGCACAGGTCGGCGGCGATGCCCAGCGACTTGCGCACGATGGCCTCCGGCTCCAGCTCGGTGTTCTCCAGCAGCGCGCGCGCCGCCGCCTGGGCGTAGGCGCCGCCGCTGCCGATGGCGACGATGCCCTGCTCCGGCTCCAGCACGTCGCCGTTGCCGGTGATCACCAGCGAATGCTCGCGGTCGGCCACCGCCAGCATGGCCTCCAGGCGGCGCAGCATGCGGTCGGTGCGCCAGTCCTTGGCCAGTTCCACCGCGCTGCGCAGCAGGTTGCCCTGGTGCTTCTCCAGCTTGGCCTCGAAACGCTCGAACAGCGTGAAGGCGTCCGCCGTGCCGCCGGCAAAGCCGGCCAGGATGCGCTCCTGGTACAGGCGGCGCACCTTGCGCGCGCTGGCCTTGATGACGATGTTGCCGAGGGTGACCTGGCCGTCCCCGCCCAGCGCGACGCGTTCTCCGCGCCGCACCGAGAGGATGGTGGTGCCGCGATATTGTTCCATGTATTCGATTCCCGTCGGGGCCGACGGCCCCGGTTGAAGCCCTTTCCACCTTGCGCGGAAAGGCGCCGTGCCGCCCGCGCCTCCCCCGGAGGCGCGCGCCGCGATCAGCCACGCAGCATGATCTGCGAGACCTGGTCCACGCCCATGACCCGCAGCAAGGCGCCGACCATCGCATTGACGTTGCGCAGGGTCACCTTCTTGCCCTCGGCCTGCAGCGTGGCGAGGATGTTGAACAGGGTGCCCGCGTTGACGAAGTCGATGCGGCGCAGCTGGCTACAGTCCACGTCCACATTCTGACGCTCGGCGGCGAAAGCCGCCAGCTTGCGCACCCCTTCGGCCTGGGAGCCGACCACTTCGCCCTCCAGGCGGAAGGCGCCGGGCAGGCTGGCGTCCAGCCGGGCGATGGCGGTCTCGGTGAGCGCCGCCTGCTCGCGCGGCGCCCAGGAAGGCGGCGACTCCTCGAAGGTGACGGCGTAATCCACCGCCAGTTCCTCGAAGCGTTCCTGCTCGCCGCTGTACTGCAGCATCTCCAGCAGCAACAACCAGGCATCGCGGTTTTCCGCGCGCCCCGGCGCCACCTGGCCGGCCAGCATATTCACCAGCTGGCGGGCGTTGAGCACCGAAACCTTGACGCGGTCGGCGGCCAACTGGCGCAGCAGGCCCATGAACAGCGCACAGCCGGCGTCATCCACCGAACGCAGGCGGTTCAGGTCGATGCGGATCGCCCCGCTCTTGCGGCCGATCACGGTGACCTGCTGGAACTGTGCGGTGGCCTGCCCGTTGAGATTGCCGGACAGGTTGACCAGCGGGGCGATGTCGCCGCGCGGGCGCGCGGCTTGGCTGGAAAGGTCTTCCCACGGCGGCGGGGACCGCTCGAAACGGGTGGCGTAGTCGAGCACGCGCGATTCGAAGCGCTGGCGCTGGCCGGTCAGCCGGTAGAGATCGAGCAGCATCATCCACAGCCCGTCCCCGGCGTTGGCCGCCGGGTCTTCCAGCACCGCGTCGAGCACCTTCTCGGCATCGCCCACGTTGCCGTTGGCGTACAGCACGGCGGCTTCCTCATACACCGCGCCGGCGCCGGAATCCATTTCCTGCACTTCGACCTGGCCCGCGCAGCGCGCGAGCGCATGGGACGCATCGCCCCCGGCGAAATTCAGCGTGGACAACTCTGTCGACTGCGGGGGCGGCACATCATCGTCGTCGCCACGCCCGCCACCGGCGTCGCGGGGAGCCGCGTCGCCTTGTCCGGGGGCTGGTTTTTTGCCGAAGAAGGGGAGAACCACGCTCAGACCTGTACGTTCGGATCGTTTGCCTTCGTCCGCGAGGCGCATGGGCGCCCGACCATCGGACGGAAACGGGCTGCAAGGATAGCACCTTCATCCGGTGTATTGGACGGCCCGCCCGCGCCCACAGGACGGGTGCCATGCAATTTTACCCATCGACACGTTTCTTCACCCGTGCATGACACCTTCCCTCCGAAGCCTTGATGTTGTAACACCGACTTACCTTTTTGCGCGTGTTTACAAGCGCCGAAAGCATTGCGCGGACACGTCCGGCGCGGCGTCCTCAGCTAGAATGCGGCGATGCAAAACTCCAGCCAGTCCCGCTCCGCCGCGTCCGCCCCGGACTTCCCCTGGGCGCTGCGGGTGTACTACGAGGACACCGACGCGGCCGGCATGGTCTATTACGCCAACTACCTGCGTTTCTGCGAACGCGCGCGCACCGAATGGCTGCGCGCCGCCGGCTTCAGCCAGCAGCGCATGGCGGCTGAACAGGGGCTGGCCTTCGTCGTGCGCTCGTTCCAGGCCGAGTACCGGCGCCCGGCGGTGCTCGACGACAGCCTGCTCGTGCTCACCCGCATTGAACGCCTGGGACGCGCGAGCATCGAATTCGCGCAGCGCATCGTGCGCGGCGACGAACTGCTGTTCGAAGCAAGCGTCTCGGTGGCCTGCATCGGCACCACGCACCACAAACCCACCGCCCTGCCGGCCGAGGTCAGGGCTCAACTCTCCGCTCACGTCGCAGCATGACCGTCAATCAAGACCTTTCCATTCTCAGCCTGATCTCCGAGGCCAGCGTCCTCGTCCAGCTCGTCATGGCCTTGCTGGCCGGCCTGTCGCTGGTGTCGTGGTACTGGATCTTCCGCAAGGGCTTCCAGATCCGTGCCGCGCGCACCCAGACCGCCGAGTTCGAACGCGACTTCTGGAGCGGCGGCGACCTCAACGCCCTGTACCAGTCGGCCAGCGCCGCCCGCCATCACGCCGGCGGCATGGAACGCATCTTCGAGGCCGGCTACCGCGAATACACCAAGCTGCGCGCCAAGAGCCACGACCACGATGCCATCATCGAAGGCGCGCGGCGCGCCATGCGCGCCACCTATCAGCGCGAAGTGGATGATCTGGAAGCCCATCTCGCCTTCCTCGCCTCGGTCGGCTCGGTGTCGCCCTACATCGGCCTGCTCGGCACCGTGTGGGGCATCATGAACGCCTTCCGCGGCCTGTCCAGCGTGGGCGCGGCCACCCTGGCGCACGTCGCCCCCGGCATCGCCGAGGCCTTGGTGGCCACGGCCATCGGCCTGTTCGCGGCGATTCCTGCGGTGGTGGCCTACAACCGCTTCGCGCACGACATCGACCGCCTCAGCATCCGTTGCGAGAGCTTCATGGAAGAGTTCTCCAACATCCTGCAGCGCCAGCTGCGCTGAGGACGCAGGAGCCCGAACATGCGCCAGCGCCGCCTGATGAACCAGATCAACGTTGTGCCCTACATCGACGTGATGCTGGTGCTGCTGGTGATCTTCATGGTCACCGCACCGATGATCCAGACCGGCAACATCGACGTGCCGACCGCCGGCGAGCTCACCGCGCCGCCGGCCGAGGCCATGGTGATCGCCGTGGAAGCCGACCGCAGCCTGTCGGTGAAGGAATCGGGCAGCGCGCCCGAACGCAAGGTGAGCGACCTCGAACTGCAGCGCTTCATCACCGAGGCGCTCGCCGCCAATCCCGAGCAGCCCTTCCTGGTGGCTGCCGACAAGACCCTGCCCTACCAGACCGTGATCGACGTGCTGGAAGCCGTACGCACCGCCGGCGTGCGCAAGGTCAGCCTGCAGACGGCGTCCGGCGGCTGATGAGCCCGGCACAGCTGCACCGTCCGCCGCCGCCCGGCAAATGGGCCTCGCTCGCCCTCACGGTCTGCGTGCACCTGGCGCTCGCGCTGTTCCTGTTCTTCGGGGTGTCCTGGCAGAATCCGCCGCCGGGCAGCCTGGAAGTCAGCCTGGTCGGCGCACCGCCGCCCCCGCCGCCACCCCAGGTGACCCGCCCGGAGCCGCGCCCGCAGCCGGCGCCGGAACCCAAACCCGAGCCGAAACCGGAACCCAGGCCCGAACCCAAGCCGGAGCCCCCCAAGCCCCAGCCGGAAGCGCGCCCCACGCCGCCGCCGGAAGTGGCCACGCGCACGGAAAAGCCCAAGCCCGAACCCAAACCGGAGCCCAAACCCCAGCCGAAGCCGGAACCCAAGCCACAGCCGAAGCCCGAGCCGAAACCGGAACCCAAGCCGGAGCCGAAACCTGCGCCCAAGCCGCAGCCCAAACCGGAACCGAAGCCGCAACCGCAGCAACCGGCGCAGCCCGACTACCTGACCGAGCGCCTCGCGCAGGAGGCCCAGCAGGCCCAGCTCGACCGCGTCCTGCGCGAGGACGCGGCACGCCTGGCCGCCTCGCGCAACGCGGCGGCGGCCGATGCCTACCGCAACGCCATCGCCACCAAGGTGCGCGGCAATCTGCTGCCCCCGCCCGGCGTGGCCGGCAACCCGGAGGCCGTTTTCATGGTCGACCAGCTACCGAGCGGCGAGGTCATCAACGTACGGCTGACGCGCTCGTCCGGCATTCCCTTGCTGGACGAAGCCATCGAGCGCGCCATCCGGCGTTCCAGCCCCCTGCCGCTGCCGGAAAACCGCGCGCTCTTCCAGCGCACCCTGGAACTCAAATTCAGGCCGTTGGCCGAGTAAAACGGCAGACGCCGCAAACGCCCCCGAAATCCGCCATTGGTTTAGAATTCGACGCAATTGCCGCCATGATCAAGACACTTTCCTACCTTCGCCTGAGCTTCGCCACCCTGCTGGCGGCCTTCGCCATGGCCGCGCAGGCCCAGCTCTCCATCGAGATCACCGGTGCGGGCGCCACGCGCTTCCCGGTGGCCATCCCCATTTTCGAAAGCGAAAGTGCGCTGCCGCGCGGCATCACCGACGTGGTGCGCGCCGACCTGGAGCGCAGCGGGCTGTTCAACCTGGTCGATATCGGCCCGATCGCCCTGCCCGAAGCCGTGGTGCCGGATCTGGCCGGCTTCCGCAGCCGCGGCGCGGACGCCATCCTCACCGGCAGCGTGGTGCCGCTGTCCGACGGCCGCTTCGAGGTGCGCTTCCGCCTCTACGACACGCAGAAGCAGGTCGAGCTGGGCGCCCAGTCGCTGCGCATGAGTCCGCAGCAGAACCGCGCCACCGCGCACCGCATCGCCGACTTCATCTACGAGAAGCTCACCGGCCTGCCGGGCTACTTCTCCACGCGCATCGCCTACGTGGTGAAGAGCGGCGCGCGCTACGAACTGCAGATCGCCGACGCCGACGGCGCCAACGCGCAGGCCGCGCTGGTCTCGCGCGAGCCGATCATCTCGCCGGCCTGGGCGCCGGACGGCCAGCGCCTGGCCTACGTGTCCTTCGAGGCCAAGAAGCCCATCGTCTACATCCACACGCTGACCACCGGCCAGCGCCAGGTGGTGGCCAACTTCAAGGGCTCCAACTCCGCGCCGGCCTGGTCGCCGGACGGCCGCACGCTCGCCGTGGTGCTCACCAAGGACGGCCAGTCGCAGCTCTACCTGATCAACGCCGACGGTTCCGGCGTGCGGCGCATCGCCACCTCCGCCGGCATCGACACCGAACCGGCGTTCTCGCCCGACGGCCAGTGGATCTACTTCACCTCCGATCGCGGCGGCAGCCCGCAGATCTACCGCATTCCCGTCGCCGGCGGCAACGCCCAGCGGGTGACTTTCGATGGCCCCTACAACGTGACCCCGCGCCCCTCGCCGGACGGTCGCACGCTGGCCTTCGTCACCCGCAACAACGGCCGCTTCCAGGTCGCCACCCTGGACCTGAACTCGCGACAGACCATGATCCTCACCGATTCGGCACGTGACGAATCGCCCAGCTTCGCCCCCAACGGCCGCATGATCCTGTACGCCTCCGAAAGTGGCGGCAGGGGCGTGCTGGCGGCCGTGTCGGCGGACGGGCGGGTGCGTCAGCGCCTGTCGGTAGAGGCGGCCGACGTGCGCGAACCCGCCTGGGGTCCGCTACCGAGGCAATAACATCGTCGTACCCATACTGCTGTTTCAAACATTCAAAACCGGAGAGTTATCAAATGAAGAAACTGATCCTGCCCGCGCTCCTGGCCACGCTGCTGGCCGCTTGCAGCAGCACCGGCACCAGCGACAAGACCGGCGGCGCGCCCGTTGACGACCGCAGCGGCGCCGGTGTCGCCACCGTGACCGCCCCGGGCGTTTCGGGCAGTGGCATCGCCGCGCTGACCGATCCCAACAACATCCTGTCCAAGCGCAGCGTGCACTTCGACTTCGACAGCTTCGTGATCAAGCCCGAATACACCGCGCTGGTCGAAGCCCATGCCCGTTTCCTGGTGCAGAACCCGCAGCTCAAGGTGCTGATCCAGGGCAACACCGACGAACGCGGCAGCCGCGAGTACAACCTGGCGCTGGGCCAGAAGCGTGCCGACGCCGTGCGCCGCGCGCTGACCCTGCTGGGCGCCTCCGAAGCGCAGATCGAATCGGTCAGCCTGGGTGAAGAGAAGCCGCGCTGCACCGAGCGCAGCGAAGATTGCTTCGCGCAGAACCGCCGCGGCGACATCCTGTACACGGGCGAATTCTGATGAAGCGCCTCGTCCCGCTGACAGCACTTCTCCTGCTGCCGTCGATCGCCACCGCCCAGCTGTTCGGCGGTGGCGAGGCCCAGCGCCAGGTCAACGAACTGCGCGAGCAGGTCGATCAGCGGTTCGAGGCCAGCAACCGCGCGCAGCTCGAGCTGGCCGGCCAGAACGAGCTGCTGCGCACCGAGGTCGCCCGCCTGCGCGGGCAGATCGAGGTGCTCCTGCACGAGGTCGAATCGCTCAAGCAGCGCCAGCGCGACTTCTACGTCGATCTGGACGACCGCCTGCGGCGCATCGAATCGCCCGGCGGCGAGCAGGCCCCGGCCGATCCGGCCGCCGAATCGGCCGCCTACGAGAACGCCCTGAACCTGCTCAAGAACGGCCAGCACCGCGAAGCCCTGAGCGCCTTCGAAGCCTTCATCGGCCAATACACGGCCAGCGGCTTCCTGCCCGGCGCGTATTTCTGGGCCGGCAACGCCGCACTGCAGGCCAAGGAAGTGGCCACCGCGTCCAATCATTTCAACACCATCCTGGCACGCTGGCCGGCCGATCCGGTCGCCCCGGACGCCATGCTCGGCCTGGCCAATAGCCAGCAGGCCCTGGGCGACGCCAACGCCGCGCGGCGCACGCTGCAGCAGGTCGTCGAGCGTTATCCGGACAGCAACGCCGCGAAGGCCGCGCAACAGCGCCTGGGCACGAGCCGCTGAGCACGATGGGCGCCAGCGGCGGCGGGCGCGCCGTGCGGCTGCGCCTCACCGAGATCTTTGCATCGGTACAGGGCGAGTCGACGCGAGTCGGCTTGCCCACCGTCTTCGTCCGCCTCACCGGCTGTCCGCTGCGCTGCAGCTGGTGCGACACCGAATACGCGTTCACCGGCGGCCGGGCCACCAACATCGACGCGGTATTGCGCGAAGTCGCCAGCCACGGCCTGCGCCACGTCTGTGTCACCGGCGGCGAACCGCTTGCACAGAAAAACTGTCTGCCCCTGCTGAACGCGCTGTGCGACGCGGGTTATTCCGTTTCGCTGGAAACCAGCGGCGCGCTCGACATCGCCCCGGTCGATGCGCGCGTGGCGCGCATCATGGACCTGAAGGCACCCGGCTCCGGCGAGGAAGCGAAAAACCGCTGGGAGAACATCGAACACCTGCGCGCCGGCGACGAGGTCAAGATCGTGCTCACCGGCGAGGCCGACTACGCCTGGGCGCTCGAGCGCATCGCTACGCTGCGCCTGGCCGAACGCTGCGAAGTGCTGCTCTCCCCGGTGGCCGGGCAGCTCGATCCGGCGGCCCTCGCCGAATGGATCGTGCGCGACCGCCTGCCGGTGCGCTTCCAGCTGCAATTGCACAAGGTGCTCTGGGCCGACGCCCGGGGCAAGTAGAACGAACCCCCGGCCACCCCAGCCGATCCGCTTTTCCGTGAGTCCGCGCATCATGACCCAGACCCGCCGCGCCATCGTCCTGCTTTCCGGCGGCCTCGATTCGGCCACCTGCCTCGCCATCGCCCGCAACATGGGCTTCGAAAGCTATGCCCTGTCGGTGGCCTACGGCCAGCGCCACGCGGCCGAACTGACCGCCTCCAAGCGCGTCGCCGAAGCACTGGGCGCCCGCGAGCATCGCCTGGCGATGGTCAATCTGGGCCAGTTCGGCGGCTCCGCGCTCACCGACCCCACCATCGCCATCCCCGAGGACGGCGGCGACGGCGGCATCCCGGTGACCTACGTGCCGGCGCGCAACACGGTGATGCTGTCGATCGCGCTGGGTTGGGCCGAGGTGCTGGGCGCGCAGGACATCTTCGTCGGCGTGAACGCGGTGGACTATTCCGGCTATCCGGACTGCCGCCCCGAATACATCCAGGCCTTCGAGGCCATGGCCAATCTGGCCACCAAGGCCGGCGTGGAAGGCGCGCGCATGACCATCCACGCGCCGCTGATCAAGCTCTCCAAGGCCGAGATCATCGCCCTGGGCACCCGCCTGGGCGTCGATTACGGCATGACCGTGACCTGCTACCAGGCCGACGACCAGGGCCGCGCCTGCGGCCGCTGCGAAGCCTGCCGGCTGCGCCGCGCGGGCTTCCAGGCCGCCGGGCTGGATGATCCCACGCCCTACCAGATTCCCGAACGCTGAACGGCCAGCCGCCCGTCCACAGGCACGGGCTGCTTTTTCCAATAGAATTCCGGCTTTCCCCCGTTCCGCGCCATTCAACGTCATGGAAGACAGCGTCGTCTCCGCCGCCACCATCGCCTGGCTGGCCTTCGCCCTCGGCCTGGTGTTCGGCCTGATCGCCAGCAAGACCAATTTCTGCACGCTGGGCGCGGTCTCCGACGCGCTCAACATCGGCGACTGGAACCGCATGCGCATGTGGCTGCTGGCCATCGCGGTGGCCATCCTGGGCACCACCGTGCTGCAACTGGGCGGCCTGCTCGACGTATCCAAAACGATGTACGCCGGCAGCCGGCTGATCTGGCTGTCGCACATCGTCGGCGGCCTGCTGTTCGGCGTCGGCATGACGCTCGCCTCGGGCTGCGGCAGCAAGACGCTGATCCGCCTGGGCGGCGGCAACCTGAAGTCGCTGGTGGTCTTCGTGTTCGTCGGCATTTCGGCCTACATGACCATGCGCGGGCTGTTCGGCGCCTGGCGCATGGGCCTGCTCGACAGCGTGTCGGTCACCCTGGGCAGCGGGCAGGACATCCCCTCGCTGCTCGCCGCCGCCGGCCCGGCGCGCGGCACCGCCCTGCCGCTGGCCGCCGGCGTCGCCGCCATCGCCCTGCTCGCCCTGGCACTGGGCAAACGCGAAGCGTGGAGTACCGACGTGCTGGCGGGCGGCATCGGCATCGGCCTGGTGGCGGTGGCCGGCTGGTACGTCTCCGGCCACATCGGCTACGTCGCCGAACACCCCATGACCCTGGACGAAGCCTTCGTCGGCACCAACAGCGGACGCGCGGAATCCTTCAGCTTCATCGCGCCGATGGCGTTCTCGCTGGAACTGCTGATGCTGTGGAGCGACGCCAGCCGCATCGTCACCTTCGGCATCGCCAGCGCGCTCGGCGTGATTGCCGGTTCCGCGCTGTACGCCGTGCTGACCCGCAGCTTCCGCGTGGAGGGCTTCCGCGACCCCGCCGACCTCGGCCGCCATCTGCTTGGCGCGGTGCTGATGGGCTTCGGCGGCGTCACCGCGGTGGGCTGCACCATCGGCCAGGGCATCAGCGGGCTGTCCACGCTGGCGGTGGGCTCCATCCTCACTTCCGTAGCCATCGTCCTCGGCTGCGCGCTGACCATGAAGGCGCAGCTCTGGCTGATGATGCGCGAAGGCTGATCCGCCGCGAAAACCCGGTTGACGGCCTGGGTGCGTTCTTCTAGAATGCGCCCCTCTTCGACGGGTCGTTAGCTCAGTTGGTAGAGCAGCGGACTTTTAATCCGTTGGTCGCTGGTTCGAGCCCAGCACGGCCTACCAGGCACTCTTCCAATACGGTAGAATCGGCCGCGAAGAAACGGGGGTATAGCTCAGTTGGTAGAGCAGTTGACTCTTAATCAATTGGTCCAAGGTTCGAGTCCTTGTGCCCCCACCAACACCTGAAAAGGCCGGCCTGAGCGCCGGCCTTTTCCTTTTCAGCGCTCGCCGGCCAGCACGGCGAATTCGTCGGCGGGCAGCGGACGGCCGAACAGGTAGCCCTGCATCTGGTCGCAGCCATGCTGGAACAGCTGGCGCTGCTGGGTGGCGTTCTCCACGCCTTCGGCGATCACCCGCATGCCCAGGCTGTGCGCCATGGCGATGATGGCCGAGACGATGGATTCGGTGTTGGAGCCGGTGACCATGCCGCTGACGAAGGACTGGTCGATCTTCAGGGTATCGATGGGGAAGCGGCGCAGGTAGGCGAAGCTGGAATAGCCGGTGCCGAAATCGTCGAGCGCCAGTTCCACGCCGATGTGCTTGAGGCGGTGGAGGGTTTCCTCGGTGCGCTCGACGTTGCCCATCAGCATGCTCTCGGTGAGTTCCAGCTCGAGCAGGTGCGGCGCCAGCCCGGTTTCCTCCAGGATGCCGGCCACGCGCTCGGGCAGATCGAGCTCGCGGAACTGGCGGGCCGACACATTGACCGCGATGCGCAGTTCGTCCAGCCCCTGTTCGCGCCAGCGGCGCGCCTGCACGCAGGCCTCGCGCAACACCCATTCGCCAATCGGGCCGATCAGGCCGATCTCCTCGGCCAATGGAATGAAGCGCAACGGCGATACCATCCCGAGGCGCGGATGGTGCCAGCGCAGCAGCGCCTCGACGCCGACCACCCGGCCGCTGCCGGCATCGACCTGGGGCTGATAGACCAGCGACAGCTCGTCGCGCTCCAGCACGCGGCGCAGTTCCTGCTCGATCTCCAGGCGGTCCTGCACCTGGCGGTCCATTTCCATGGTGAAGAAGCGGATGGTGTTGCGCCCGGCTTCCTTGGCACGGTACATCGCCATGTCGGCGTTGCGCAGCAGGGTTTCGGCATCGTCGCCGTCGCGCGGATACAGGCTCACGCCGATGCTGCAGGTGACGAAGAAGTTGCGCCCGTCGATGTCGATGGGCTCGAGCAGCTGCTGCTGCACGCGGCGCAGCACCGCGTAGCCATCCTGCTCGCCGCCCAGGTCGGGGAGCAGGATGACGAATTCGTCGCCGCCCGGCCGTGCCGCCGTGTCGCCCGCGCGCAGCGCCTGTATCAGCCGCCGCGACACCTCGCGCAGCAGGGCGTCGCCCTGGCGATGGCCGAGGTTGTCGTTGACCAGCTTGAAGTGATCCAGATCCACCAGTGCCACGGCCAGCCCGTTGCGATGCCGGCGCGCGGCGTGCAGGGCCTGTTCCAGGCGGTCTTCCAGCAAATTGCGGTTGGGCAGGCCGGTGAGCACGTCGTACTTGGCCTGGTGCTCGATCTGGCGCAGGTAGAGCATGCGCTCGGTGACCTCCTTGAGCACCCCGACCCAGTGCGAGGCGCCGCCGGCTTCGTCCTCGCCCACGCGGGCGAGCGAGCATTCGCACCAGAACGGCGTGCCGTCCGCATGCCGCCCGGACAGCTCCAGCGCCGATTCGCGTGCGCTGCCCAGCGCGGCATGCAGCGCGCCCAGCCCTTCCGGATCGATGCCCGACAGGCCCTCCAGCGGACCGCCGACCAGCCCCTCGCGCGCCAGCCCGGTGATGCGCTCGACCGCCGGGTTGGCGTAGATCAACCGGGGCGCTTCGCCGGGACGGGTTTCGACGATCAGCACGCCGTCGCTGCA
Source organism: Pseudothauera nasutitermitis (assembly GCF_004801295.1). Classification (GTDB taxonomy): domain Bacteria; phylum Pseudomonadota; class Gammaproteobacteria; order Burkholderiales; family Rhodocyclaceae; genus Pseudothauera; species Pseudothauera nasutitermitis. The sequence goes on along the minus strand of NZ_SSOC01000006.1, from coordinate 117,056 downwards.
CGCCTCGATGGCGCGCTCGCGCAGTTGCAGCGCGGCCTCCGCAGCGCGGCGCGCCCGAGCGGTGCGCTGGCCGACGATACCGAAGGCCAGGTCCTCGGCCAGTTCACGCAGCAGCGCCACGCCGGCTTCGTCCAGGTCGCCCGGTTCGGCGGCGCCGATGGTCAGCGCGCCCAGCGCGCGTTCGCCGTCGAGCAGGGGAAAACTAATCAGGGCGCGGCAGCCGGCCTCCTGCGCAGCGCGCCACAAACCGTTGCCTGCACCCTCCGGCCCGCCCACCAGCACTTCCCGCCCGCTCGCCACGGCCAGCCGCGCGGGATCTTCGTCCTCCGTGCCCTGGTCGGCCAGCGCATGGCAGAAGCGCACCGCGCGCCCCGCGCCGGCCGCCTCGCGCAGCACGCCGCCCGCCGTGCCGAGCGAGATGCGCGCCAGGCGGAAGCCGCCGGTATCCACCAGCACGCGGCAGATGCCGCGCACCAGCGCCTCCTCGTCGGCGGTATGCACCAGCGCCTCGTTGCCCCGGCTGAGCGTGCGCAGGGTGCGCTGCAGGCGCAGCATGGGCCGGATCACCAGCCCGCCGATGGACAGATTGAGCACCAGCACGAGCAGCCCGGCCATGCCCAGCACGGCGGCGATCATGTAGTTGCGCGAGGTGATCGAGGCGCGGTTGAACTCGTCCTCGTAGGCGCTCGAACCGATCAGCCAGCCCAGTTCCGCATGGGTGGAGAACACCGCCAGCTTGCGCCGCCAGTCGCGCTCGCCGATTTCCGGATTGCGCCAGTCGTAGGCCAGCACGCCATCGCGGCGCTCCAGCAGTTTGCGCACCACCGCGCGCCCGCGCGCCTCGCCGTCGTCCAGCGAGCCGGCGTCGGGGCCGGCGCGGTGGGCGATGAAGCGCCCGTAGCCGGATCCCGGGTTGGTGTCGAGGATGAAGATGTAGCCGCTGTCGCCGATGACGAACTCGTCCAGGCGCGCACGCAGCGTATCGAGGTCGCCGTCGCCGGCGTGATGCGCCTCGACCAGATCCACCGCCAGCCGGTTGATCACGCTGAGCTGGCGCTCGGCCTCGGCGCGCCCCTGGCGGTCGAGGTAGGCCACCCCGGCGAGCACGAAGGGCAACATCACCAGCACCACCACCACTGCCACGATGGCTGACATCTTGGCCCGCAGGCCCATTTGCGCGAGCGCCACCATTCACCTCCTGGCAGGCCGTCCGCTCGCGCGCCGGCCGCTCGTTTTCCCGGACGCCGGCCAGCCGTCGCCCATGCGGTCACGGGAAATGCCCGACACAACATTCCCCAAATTGGGGAGAAGTATTTCACACTAAGCTCACGGATTCACCCCCTATCCGTGTGGGTTTCATCACTGTGGCATCCGCCGTTTGTAGGAGATGCGACACAAATCCGCCCGCGGCCCCACTCGGGCCGCCGCAACGCGCGGGCACGCGACTTGCACGGCAGCAGCGCCGCGCAACTCGTCGATACTACTGCCTTGAACACCGCCCACGCCGACTCCTGCCCCGACCACCCCTCCTCCGCGAACGCTTGTAGCCGCTGCCGGCTGCGCGGCGACACACTGGCGCGCGGCACCTGCGCACCGGGCGACGCCTGTCTGGTGGCCGACAATGGCCGCCAGATCGACCGCTTTCTGGCGCGCAACCGCGAGTTCGCCGAATCCTGTCTGGACGATCCGTTCTGGGAACGCCGCGCCATCGCCGCGCGCTGGGCGCCCGCCGAATCCGCCGCGCGGCTGATCGGCGATGCGGACGAAACCGTGCGCCGCGTGGTCGCCACCCGGCTGTCCGGCGACGCCCTGCTGCACCTGGCGCGCGACCCCGACCGCGAAGTACGCGTCACCGTGGCCAGCCGGCTGCCGGCCGAGCATCTCGACACACTGCTGCACGATGCCGATTACGCGGTACGCCTGCAGGTCGCCCGCCGGCTTCCTCACGGCCGCCTCACCCGCATGGCCGCCGACCCCGACCCGGCGGTGCGCAAGGAAGTGGCGCGCCGCCTGCCCGCCTTCGCGCTCGGCCGCATGCTGCGGGACGCCGATCCAGAGGTGCGCGCGCTGGCTGCGAGCCGCCTGCTGCCCGACGAGGCCGCCCGCGTGCTCGTCGACGATCCCGACTGGGCAGTACGCGCCGCCGCGCTCGGCCAGGCCGGCATCGATGCCGTACGTGCAGCGCTCGACGACTCCGAACCCGACATCCGCCAACTGGCCGCCGAGCGGCTGGCCCGCTTACAGGAATCCTGAACCGAGGACCGCGCCCATGACCGCACTCTCGCCCGCCGACCTTGCCGAACTGGCCTTCCGCCTGTGCACCGCCACCCGGCCGATGCCCGGCCACGCCATGCTGCTCGACGCGTTCCTGCGCGAAGGCGGCCTGGCCTTCACCCCGCGCCTGTCGCGCGGCGGCTGGTACCGCCCGGGGCGCATCCTCGACGGCCGCGGCGAATGCATCGCCGAGGACGCGCTGGCCTGGCTGGAAGAAGCCTGGGCCGAAGCCGGCGAGGATGGCGACACGTTGCTCGACCGCCTGCACGGACGCGGCTACCAGCTCACCCGCGAGCAAGGCATCACCCACTATCTGGTGTCGATCCGTGGTGATGCGCCCACCGCTTATCTGCAGTTGGAGATCGAGGAACTGCGCGAGGTGCTCAGCCACCCGCTGGACGCCTGCAGCGGAGCGGAATCCGTCGCAGCCCTGTTCGACCGCCCGGACGGCCAGTCGCCGCTCGCCCCGCTCGGCAAGCCGCGCTACAGCTTCCGCCGGCTCACCGACATCGCCGAGCACCTCGAACGCATCGGCGCGCAGGCCGGCAAGCCCGCCCCGGTGATGCGCTTCCTGGACGAATGGGCGCGCTCCAGCGCCGGCCAGCAGCGCCACTTCTGCGACAAATGGGTGCTGGCGCTCTCCGAACACCTGGACCGCTACCGCCAGGTGCGCCACGGCGCCGTGCCGGTGGCCGCGCACGCGCCGGCATGGCAGGGCACCGAGGACGCACGCGGCACCGAACTGGCCCAGCAGCTGCACGACTTCGACCGCGCCGCCGGCTACGGCTTCGCCTGGTACTTCCACATGGTCAGCGGACGACGCGTGCCGCGCGGCCTCCCGGCCAGGGTGCATGCCGACCTGCAGGAAGACCTGGCCTACCTGCCGCAGCGCGACATTGCCCTGGTCAGCGGCTGGGTCGAAGCACCGTACAGCATCTGAGCGCCGCGGCGGACGGGCGCGGCGCCCATTGCGGTTTCCAGGTTCAATGGCGCGAGAACAGATCACGCACGCTGCACACCAGGCGCAGCGGGTCGAAGCGCACGCCGTCCAGTTCCTCGCCGGCGAGCAGCTTGTCCACCGCCGCGCGCGGGTCTTCCTCGCCGGTCAGCACCACCTCGGCGCCGCGCTTGGCCATGTGGCGGCGGAAGCCGTCGCCCGCGCTGCCCGCCACCACCAGCGCTACCCCGTCGAGCGGATGCGCGCCGGCATCGTCGCCGAGGTAATGGAACAACTGGGCCTTTTCCAGATGCACGCGCCCCGGCTCGTCCAGCGCCCGGCCGGGTTCCCAGTCGAACACCAGCCAGTCGGCGGCCTTGCCGGCATGTCCGGCGATACGCGTGAATCCGTCGCGCACGGCCACGGCGATCTTCATGCGCCCGCCTCCCGCGCCGGGAGGGCCTGCTGCGTCAATTCATGCACGAAACAGCCCACCGGCGGACCGAGCACGTCGTCTGCGCCTTCGAAGCGCACCGCGAAGATTTCGGTTTGCGGCTGTCCGTCCAGATGGCCGGCCTTGACCACCACGCCGCGCGTGCCGGCACCGGCCAGCAAGGCGCCGTCCGGCGTATCCGGCAGGCTGCCGTCGTTGTACAGATCCTCGGCGGCGAAGACGATCTCGCCCGATTGATAGGTCGCCCCGTCCATCGCGCTCACCACAGTTCGGCGGGCGCCTTCAGGCGCTCCACGGGCGTATCGCCGATCAGGTGCCCGTCGATGATCGCATTCACATCGTCGGTGGACACCCCGGCGTACAGGGTGCCCTCCGGATACACCAGCACGCTCGGCCCGGCCGTACAGGGTCCCAGGCAACCGGTGTTGGTCACCGCGTAGTCGTTCCACAGGTTGCGCGCCTGGAAGACTTCCAGAAAGGCCTGATAGACCTCGTTACAGCCGCGCTGCTGACAGGAGCCGCGCGGATGGCCCGGCGGACGGGCCTGCACGCAGACCAGGATGTGTTTTTTCGGTTTGGGCATGTCGCACTCCAATCGCTTGCGCACCGCGCGGCCGCAAGCGGCGGCCACGGACGGTGGATGTAGGCGTGTTCAAGCAAACCCGGTGCCAAACCGCTGGCGCCGCATTAGCTGCCCGACAGGGATCCCTTCCAATGCGCACCGGCCATGCAGGACCACGGCCCCCGGCATCCAGCAGGGATCGTCGAGGCCGGCTGCTGCGGCCCCGAGGCGGAACGCGCAAACCCAACAGCGCCGCACGCAATTGTCGGGTTCCCCACATGGGTGTACCCCCATGTACATCCGCCAGATGGCGCAACCACGTGCTCGTCCCCCACTGGCACAGCGCTTGCAGCAGGACCGCCGACCCCGCCCCAGGAGCACGCCCGTGAAGACCTCCGACATCGCCGCCCTGCTGGACGAGCCGGCCTGTGCGCACAACAAGAAGGAAAAGGCCGGCTGCGCGCGCCCCAAGCCCGGCGCCTCGGCCGGCGGCTGCGCCTTCGACGGCGCGCAGATCGCCCTGCTGCCGATCGCCGACGTCGCCCACATCGTGCACGGCCCCATCGCCTGCGCGGGCAATTCCTGGGACAACCGCGGCACGCGCTCATCCGGCCCCACGCTGTACAGGATCGGCATGACCACCGACCTGTCGGAGCAGGACATCATCATGGGTCGCGGCGAGAAGCGCCTGTTCCACGGCATCAAGCAGGCCATCGAACGCTACGAGCCGGCCGCCGTGTTCGTCTACAACACCTGCGTGCCGGCGCTCATCGGCGACGACATCGAGGCCGTGTGCAAGGCTGCCGCCGAACGCTGGGGCGTACCGGTGGTGCCGGTGGATTCGGCCGGCTTCTACGGCACCAAGAACCTGGGCAACCGCATCGCCGGCGAGGCCATGTTCAAGTACGTCATCGGCACCCGCGAGCCGGACCCGCTGCCGGCGGACGCCGTGCCGCCCGGCATCCGGGCCCATAGCATCAACCTGATCGGCGAATACAACATCGCCGGCGAACTGTGGCACGTGCTGCCACTGTTCGACGAACTGGGCATCCGCGTGCTCTGTACGCTGTCGGGCGACGCGCGCTTCCACGAGGTGCAGACCATGCACCGCGCCGAGGTGAGCATGCTGGTGTGCGCCAAGGCGATGATCAACGTGGCGCGCAAGATCGAGGAACGCTGGGGCGTGCCCTGGTTCGAGGGCAGCTTCTACGGCATCACCGACACCAGCCAGGCGCTGCGCGACATCGCCCGCCTGATCGGCGACACGGACCTGATCACGCGCACCGAGGCGGTCATCGCCCGCGAGGAAACCCGCGTGCGCGCCGAGTTGGAAGTCTGGCGCCCGCGCCTGCAGGGCAAGCGCGTGCTGCTGTTCACCGGCGGGGTGAAAAGCTGGTCGGTGGTTTCCGCGCTGCAGGATCTGGGCATGAACGTGGTGGCCAGCGGCACCAAGAAATCCACCGAGGAAGACAAGGCGCGCATCCTCGAACTGATGGGCGACGACGCCATCATGCTGAAGAGCGAGGGCGCGCGCGACCTGCTCAACGCGGTGTATGAACTGAAGGCCGACCTGCTGATCGCCGGCGGACGCAACCTGTACACCGCGCTGAAGGCCCGCCTACCCTTCCTCGACATCAACCAGGAACGCGAATTCGCCTACGCCGGCTACGAGGGCATGAAGGAGCTGGTGCGCCAGCTCGCGCTGACCCTCGAATCGCCGGTGTGGGAAGCGGTGCGCCGCCCCGCGCCGTGGTCCACCAAGGCGATGGTGGTGGCCGGTCCGGAGATGGGCGACAGCCCGGATGCGGAAGACGACGAACCCGCCGCCGCGGGCGCGGGGGATGCCGCCCTCGACCCGCTGGTCGCCGCCTGAGGAGCGCCAACATGGCTGAAATCGTCCGCCACCCCAAGGCCCTGTCGGTCAATCCGCTCAAATCCTCCGCGCCGGCCGGCGCCGCGCTGGCCTGCCTGGGCATCAACCGCGGCATGCCCCTGCTGCACGGCTCGCAGGGCTGCACGGCCTTCGCCAAGGTGTTCTTCGTGCGCCACTTCCGCGAGCCCATCCCGTTGCAGACCACGGCGATGGACCAGGTCGCCACGGTGATGAGCGCCGACGACAACGTCGTGCAGGCGCTCGCCACCGTGTGCGGCAAGGCCAAACCGGGGCTCGTGGTGCTGGCCACCACCGCACTGTCGGAAACCCAGGGCACCGACATCGCCCGCCTGCTGCGCGAGTTCCGCGCGCAGCACCCGGCATTCGCCCACATTCCGGTGGCGGCGGTGAACACCCCGGATTTCAACGGCTGCCTGGAAAGCGGCTACGCCGCCGCGCTGCGCGGCATCCTCGACGTCAGCGTGCCGCACACGCGCCACGCCGGCAAACGCAGGAAGCAGGTCAACCTGCTGCTCGGCAGCCATCTCACGCCGGGCGACGTGGAAACCATCAAGGACTGGGTGGAAGCCTTCGGCCTACGCCCGGTGGCGGTGCCCGACCTGGCCGACGCGCTGGACGGCCACCTGATCGCCGAGGATTTCCTGCCCGTCACCCTGGGCGGCACGCCGGCCGGCGAACTCGCCACGCTGGGCGAGGCCGCCGCCACCATCGTCGTGGGCCGCTCGCTGGCGCCCGCCGCCGACCTGCTGCGCGAGCGCACCGGCGTGCCGGACTGGCGCTTCGACGGCCTGATGGGCCTGGAGGCCTGCGACCGCTTCACCGCCCTGCTGGCCGAACTGTCCGGCCACAAGGTGCCGGACAAACTCGAACGCCAACGCGCGCAGTTGCAGGACGCCATGGTCGACACCCACTTCATGACCGGCCTGCGGCGCATCGGCGTGGCCGCCGACCCCGACCTGCTGCACCAGTTGTGCTGTTGGCTGGCCGGCATGGGCAGCGAGATCGTCGCTGCCGTGTCGCCCGCCCGCGCGGCGGTGCTCGACGACGTGCCCGCAGCGCAGGTGCATGTGGGCGATCTGGAAGACCTGGAAGACCTCGCCCGCGCGGGCGGCGCCGAACTGCTGCTGGGCAACTCGCACGTTCTCGCCAGCGCCGGGCGCCTGGGCGTGCCGCTGCTGCGCGCGGGCATTCCGCAATACGACCTGATCGGCGGCCACGCCAAGACCTGGGTGGGCTACCGGGGTACCCGGCAGGCCCTGTTCGATCTGGCCAATCTGGTGGTGCACAACCATGAGCACATCACCCCCTACCGCGCACGGCTTGTCGTGCGTACCGACCGCGATGCCACGCAACCGCAGGCTGCGGCTGGTGGCCGGCACTGAAGGCACGGAGCGCGCAATGGACGGCGTACGCATCGCCTTCGCCAGCACCGACCGCAGCACGGTCAACCAGCACTTCGGTGCGGCCGAGGCCTTCGCCATCTTCGAGGTCGGCGCGGCGTCCTCGCAACTCGTCGAGGTGTGCGAATTCATCGACACCGCCAGCCAGGACGGCAACGACAACAAGCTGCCCGGCAAGATCGCCACGCTGGCCGGCTGCGCCGCGGTGTATTGCCTGGCGGTGGGCGCCTCGGCGGTCAAGCAGTTGCTCGCCGCCGGCGTGCAGCCGGTGCGCGTGGAAGAAGGTTCCTGCATCGACGCGCTGATCGCCGACCTCCAGGCCGAACTGGCCTCCGGCCCCGCCGGCTGGCTGGCCAAGGCCCTGCGCGGGCGCGCCGGCGTGGATGCCGCACGCTTCGACGCCATGGAAGCGGAGGGCTGGCGGGAATGAGCGCGGAACCGATGATCGCGCGCAGCGGCCGCATCGTCCGCCTGGACGCTGACCGCCTCACCGTGCGCTTCGAGCGCCAGTCCGCCTGCGCCGGCTGCCGCGCCGCCAAGGCCTGCGCGGGCAACACGCCTTCCAGCGAGATCGAGCTGGACCGCCCGCCCGGTCTGCACTACCGCATCGGCGACGAAGTACGCGTCGGCCTCGCCGAACACAACGCGCTGCGCGCCACCCTGGCCGCCTACCTGATTCCGCTGGCCGGCTTCGTGCTGGCCATGCTGCTCGGCGCCGCGCTCGGCCTGCCGGACGCCGCCGTGCTCGCCGCCAGCCTGGGCGGGCTGGGCGGCGGCCTGCTCGCCCTGCGCCGCCTGGCGCGCCGCCCCGGATTACAACTGCAACCCATGCTGCTCGACACCGGCAACCCACCATTCCCAGAGGAGATCCATCCATGAGCACGACCGCCATCGTCCCGGAAATCAGCCCCGAACTGGCCGACAGCGACTTCATCAAGGAAATGTCGCGCCAGACCCGCGCCGTGGACAGCTACGGCAGCTACGACGGCTGGCCGGTCGACCGCCTGCTCGCGCCCTACATCGTCACCAAGGAACAGCGCCGAGAAATCCCGGTGATCGGCGACCCGGACGACGTCCTCCTGGCGCGCGTCAAGGCTTACCACAACGCCATCGCCGCGCTGATCGAGAAGGAATGCAAGCTGATGGCCGTGCCGCTGATCAACATCACCCACGAAGGCTTCGGCCGCGCGCTGATCACCGTCGGCAAGCTGGTGGTGATGGACCGCACGCTGCGCGACGTGCACCGCTTCGGCTTCGACAGCTACTCCAAGATGAAGGACGACTGCGACAAGCATCTGGCCGTCGCCCTGGAAATCATCGGCAAGTACCCGGAAGTCGCCGGCCTGTAAGGAGCACCACCATGACCGAGGAAGAACTCCGCGCGCTGGAGAAGGAAGTGAAGAAGCTCAAGCGCATCTCCAGCGAATGGGCCGCCCAGCTGCACGACCTGGTGGAAGACCGCCTGCCCGCCGGCTACGAGGAAATCCCCGCCATCGCCCAGTCCACCTACGACGCCTGCAAGGCGTGGGCGGACGCCAACAAGCGCTTCAACGAACTCAGCGCGGCCAACTGAAACGCCGCCCCTGAATCAGACACGAGGAAAAATCAGCCATGTCAAACATCGGCATCTTCTATGGCAGCAGCTCCGGCGTGACCAAGGCCGTCGCGGAAAAAATCGCCCAGCGGCTCGGCGAGGAGCGCTGCGACCTGTTCAGCATGGAAGAGGACTTCGTCGATTTCGACGAAATGCTGGACTACGACTACCTGCTGCTGGGCTGCTCCACCTGGGGCTCCGGCGAAGTGCAGAACGACTGGCGCGACCCGCTGCTGGACCTGGACAACGACAAGCCGGACTTCTCCGGCAAGACCATCGCGCTGTTCGGCGCCGGCGACTACAAGGCCCACGGCGAACAGTTCGTCAGCGCGCTGGGCATCCTGCACGACAAGTTCAAGGCGCGCGGCGCCACCCTGGTGGGCAGCATCTCCACCGAGGGCTACACCTACAAGTACTCCTTCGCCGAACGCGACGGCAAGTTCGTCGGCCTGGGCTTCGACGACGTGAACGAGGCAGACAAGACCGAGGAGCGCCTGGAGCGCTGGCTCGCGGCGCTGGAAGAATCCTTCCCGGTGGCGGAAGAAGCCTGAACGCGGGGAACCTCCTCCGGCCCGGCGGGCAGCTTCCGCCGGGCCGCCCCGCGCCTCCCACCGCATAGCACCCCGCCGCCCATGAATGCCCTGGCCCTGATCCTCTACCACAAGCAATCCACCAGCGGCATGGTGCGCTTCGCCCGCTTCGGCGACACCGTGCTCGCCGCGCGACTCGACGCCACGGCCGGCGGCGGCGTGCTGCCCCATCCCGCCCCGCTCGCCACCCAGGCCACCGGCCGCCTCGGCCTGCCCGCCGGCGCCGTGCGCGTGGACGGCGAATTCCAGGCCGACCTGCTCGCCCCCGGCGGCACACTGGACGTGCGCCTGGGCGAATTCACCACCATCGACCCGCCCTTCGACGCCGTCGCCAGCGCCGCGGGACGCTTCGTCACCCTCACCGAAATCCGCGGCCTGCCGGATACCGAGCGCGACGTGCTGCGGCTGGTGTACGAGCACGTGCTGGGCTGAGCCGGCCGGCACGCCGTGACGCCGGCCCCGGCGGACTTATCAAGCCCGGCCCGCCGGTGCTACAGTACGGCCCCGTCCAAGCCCGCCCGAGGTATTCGACCCATGCGCCATTGATGCCGCCGTCCGCGTGACGGCCTGTCTCCACCCACCCCGATGAGCGGGGGAGCACCTGGCATCCCTGGAATGACGCATGACGAATCCTTTTCTCGCCCTCGCGGGCGTTTCCCACACCCTGCCCGACGGCAGAACGCTTTTTTCCGCCCTCGACGAACGCTTCGACCAGCGGCATACCGGCCTGGTCGGCCGCAACGGCATCGGCAAGACCATCCTGGCGCGCATTCTGGCGGGGCAGATCCAGCCTACCGCCGGCCGCTGCCTGCGCAGCGGCAGCGTGCATTACCTGTCCCAACAGGTATCCGGCCACGCTGGCGAATCCGTGGCCGGCCTCGCGGGCGTCCGGGCAACGCTGGACGCCCTGGCGAGGATCGAGGCGGGCAGCACCGCGCCCGAGGATTTCGACAGCGTGGCGCAGCGCTGGGACGTACGCCAGCGGCTGGAACAGGCACTGGCAAGCCACGGCCTCGGCCACCTGGACGCGACGACGCCCGCCGGCAGGCTGAGCGGCGGCGAAGCCACCCGCGTCGCGCTGCTCGGCGCCATGCTCTCGGGCGCGGATTTCCTGATTCTCGACGAACCCAGCAATCACCTCGACCGCCTCCACCGGCGGGCGCTGATCGAGCAACTGCAACGCTGGCCGAACGGTCTGCTGGTGGTCAGCCACGACCGGCAACTGCTGGACAGCATGGCGCGCATCGTGGAACTGTCATCACTCGGCCTGCGCAGTTACGGCGGCAACTACACCCATTACGCGCAAATCAAAGCCGACGAACAGCACAGCGCCGTCCAGCAGCTCGAACAGCACAAGCTCGAACGCAGGCGCGAACTGCAGGCACTGCGCGAGCAACGCGAACAGCAGGAACGCCGGCAGGCGCGCGGCCAGCGCCACGGACGCGCAGCGAACCAGGCCAGGATCCTGCTCGACCGCCAGAAAGAGCGCAGCGAAAGCTCGGCGGGCAAGCTGCGCCGGCAGCACGCCGCCACGCGGGCGCAACTCACGCAACGCGTGCTCGAAGCCGCGCAGCGGGTGGAAGAGCACGCCCCCGTTGCCCTGCACGCGCTACCCGTTGCCCAGGCCGCACAGCACCGCGTGGCCGAACTGGACGAGGTGGAACTGCCTTTCGTGCCGCCCGCCACACGCCACATCCGCCTCCATCTGAGCGGCCGGCAGCGCGTGGGCGTGGTCGGCCCCAACGGCTGCGGCAAATCCACCCTGCTCAAAGTACTCGCCGGCCAACTCCAGCCCCTGGCCGGGCGCCGCAGCATCGCGGTCGCCAGTGCCTACCTCGACCAGCGCCTCGGCGAACCGCAGGACCCGCGTACCGTGCTCGAACGGATGATCGCCGCCAACCCCCGCATGGAAGAGGCCGCCCTGCGCACATGCCTGGCGCACCTGGGCCTGGATGCGCGGAAGATCGCCACGCCCGGCGCCCGGCGCCCGGCTCAGCGGCGGCGAACGCCTCAAGGCCGCCCTGGCCTGCGCGCTCTACGCAGAAATCCCGCCGCAGTTGCTGCTGCTGGACGAGCCGTGCAACCACCTCGACCTGCCCTCGATACACGCGCTGGAAACCATGCTGTGCGGCTATCCGGGAGCACTGCTCGTCGTCTCGCACGACGATGTTTTCCTCGACCGCGTCGCTCTGACCCATCGCCTGCACGCAACGCCGGAAGGCTGGCGGATGGAAGCCTGCTAGGCGGGCCCGCCGCCACGGTTCGATACACCTGCCCGCGGCGAAAAAGGGGAAACTTTCGCCCGCGCGCCAGTCGAAGGCGTGCCACCCGCCCCACTCAGCACGGAGACGCCCGCATGACCCCCGAACACACCCGCGCCCTGCTCACCATCGCCCTCATGGCCGCCTTTGCCGACGGCCGCCAGGACGGCCGCGAGCGCGAGCACGTGCGCCGCATCGCCGAATCCCTTTCGCGCGAAGCGGGCGCGGACTTCATCCCCCTCTACCAGGACGTGCTGCTGCGCCGCGTGAAGCTGGAAGACGCCGTGGCCGCGCTCGACGCGCCGGCACTGCGCCAGCTCGCCTTCGAAACCGCGGTGGGCGTGTGCGACGCCGACGGCCACCATGGCGCGGAAGAAACCGCCTTCCTGGACCGCCTCGCCGCCCTGCTCGGCCTGGACGCCGGCCGCGCCCATGCGCTGGTGGATGAAGCCGACGCGCTGGCCGACGCCCCGGTAAACGGCGCCCTGCCGCCCGTGCCGGCCGACCTGCCCGCCCCCGCGCCGGCCAGCGCCGCGCCCGCGGCAGCCCCCGGCCCGGACCAGGCCGAACTGGACCGCATGATCCTCAACGCCGCCATCCTCAACGGCGCGCTGGAACTGCTGCCCCAGTCGCTCGCCTCCTGGGCCATCATCCCGCTGCAGACCCGGCTGGTGTATCGCATTGGCAAGGCGCACGGCTTCGAGCTGGATCGCGGCCACATCACGGATTTCCTCGCCACCATCGGCGTCGGCCTCACCTCGCAGTACGTGGAACAGTTCGGCCGCAAACTGGTGGGTGGCCTGCTCGGCAAGGTGCTGGGCAAGGCCGGGCGCGCCATCGGCAGCGCGGCCACCGGCTCGGCCTTTTCCTTCGCCAGCACCTGGGCGCTCGGCCAGGTGGCCAGGCGCTACTACGGCGGCGGGCGCAAGCTGGATTCCGCCAGCCTCAAACAGATGTTCGCCGGACTGGTCGATGAAGCGCGCGACCTGCAGACGCGCTACCGCCCGCAGATCGAGGAACGCGCCCGCACGCTGGATCTGCAACAACTCACCGCGCAACTGCGCGGCTGAACCAGAAGCTCGCGCGGCGTCAGCGCAGGGCGAACTCCGCCGCGCCGCGCGCATGCAGCAAGGTGGTGTCGAACAGGGGCACCGCGGCGTCCTCCTGCGTCACCAACAGCGAGATTTCCGTGCAGCCCAGGATCACCGCCTGCGCCCCGCGCGCCACCAGCCCGGCAATCACCGCACGATAGAACTCACGCGATACCGGCAGGATGCGGCCGAGGCACAGTTCCTCGTAGATCACCCGGTGCACCTCCACGCGCTCCACCTCCTCAGGCACCAGCACCTCCAGCCCGTGCGCGTCGCGCAGCCGGTCCTTGTAGAACGGCTGCTCCATCGTGAACGCCGTGCCCAAAAGCCCCACCTTGCGCAGCCCGGCCGCGCGGATCGCCTCGGCCGTGGCATCGGCGATGTGCAGCAACGGAACTCCCACCGCCTGCTCGATGGCCGGCGCCACCTTGTGCATGGTGTTGGTGCACAACACGATGAATTCCGCCCCCGCCCCTTCCAGCCGGCGCGCCGCATCCGCCAGCAAACGCCCGGCGGACTCCCAGTCGCCCGCGTGCTGCATGCGCTCGATCTCGTGGAAATCCACGCTGTACAGCACCACCCGCGCCGAATGCAACCCGCCCAGGCGTTCCTTGATGGTCTGATTGACGATGCGGTAATACGGCAGCGTCGATTCCCAACTCATGCCGCCCAGCAGGCCGATGGTTTTCATGGTTGATCCGCGTTTGATGGAGAAGAGAAAATCTGACGTCCCGAATACCGTGCGCCGCGCCGCTCAGGACTTTGGCGAAATCTGCTCGATGAAGCGCAGACTCGCCGCCCGGTAGCGCGGCCAGTCCGCCAACGTCACCTCATAGAAATAAGCGCGGTGCGCAATGGCACCGGCCACGTAGGTGACCACGACCACGAAAAAGGAAATCAGCGGAGGCACCCAACCCGCCAGGATCATGGAAACCGCGATCGCGCTACCGAGGCAGAGATACACCGCGATTTCCGGATCGAGCCAGATGGACTGTTTCAGTTCGGCCGGGTGGGTGTTGAGGACCAGCCCGCCCCGGCATACGGGACACCAGTGCGTCGCCTCGCCGGCGGCGACAGCATTGTCGCGTTCCGGTGCAAGTACACGCTGCTTGCGCAGGTCTTGGCTGCAGTGGGGGCAATGGGTGTCCAATCCTCACACCTAGTAGTCGGCGAACAGTTTGCTACTTTGCCAAACAGGAACGAAAGCGCTATCCCTAACGTGAATCGACAACATCCGAGGGCTCCTTCAGCCTGACCTTCATAGCCCGGCGTATATGCCGATCGGCGCCGGCTTGTTTAGTATTCCACCATTCAAAGGTCAGAAATCCATCATCTGTTCGAAAAGTCGGAGTCATGATTGCCCCGGCGTATCCAGAAGCGCCATCTGGTTGATCGAAACTCAATCGGTATATCAAATCGCCACCAGTTGAGAATTTTGTTAGCGTGACTCTGCCCTTTTCAACGACATAGTCCAGAAACCAAATCGCATCCAGATCACAGATTGTATTGCCGGTGATCTTGACCTTTTTCCGCCCAGTCGGATCATGAACAAACAAGTGCCACGTCTTCATGGACTGGGCACCCGCGACCTCCGGTTTCAAAAACATCCTGCACCGGCTGGCACGTTCTGGATCCGAGCTAATTTCTGCCCACTCCGAGCGGTTTGAGGACGATTCGCGCTTGATGACCCATACTGGATCGTAGTCCTTTACCTCGACGACCTCCAACGCGACACGCATGGAAGGATAAAGCTTCCCGTCAATCCCAACAGCCGGTCTGCTCAACGAAACTGTTCCCTGAGGATGGGAAAGACGCGTTGCACTCTTCATGAAATTGGCCAGCGGATACTTTGGCGCTAATTCCACCAAGTAGGCAAAAAGCTTGCTGACGAAGTTGCCGTGCAACACATATTCCACCGTCAGCAAGGGCCAGAGATGCCCAGACTGCGCGCCGTCTCTGGCTTCAAATAAAAATCCGTTCCTGTATCGTCCCGAATACGACGACAAGAGCTTCCCATCCTCATCGCGCAACTCGAACCGAATCCTGGACAAGCTGTTCTGGTTTTCCTGTCGGACGGTCAGAACCGGAGCCCGCTCTCCGTCTCTGGCGATCGAAAAGCCGGCCGCGAGAACCACATCACGCACATTCTCCCGCCAATAGTCACTCTCGATCCATGGATACAGGGTCCTGAATCCACGCGTCATTACACAGCCGTCACCTCGACAACGTGGCGTCGCATGCCCGTATTGATCCTGCCGCGCGGAAATTACCGGAACTTCCGTATCCAGATGAATAGGCTGACCAACCACCCCTGCAAGCTCAGTAAAGACGTTGATGCTATAAATATTAGCGCTGAAAATATCCGAACAGATCTGCGGCAGCCGCGTGTTGAGACCACCAACGACGATCAGGAGTGTCACTGCAAAAACCTTAGGAACTGTCCCTCGAAACAAAGCCGCCGCCACAGAACCGCCGATAATTGTGATCCCGAGCAGAAATGCATCAGGCACAAAATATGCCAAAAATACTCCTAAGATTGGAATTACACCGGCGTTTGCAGCTACGAGACTACCAACAAACAATCCCACACCGATCAAAGCCTGCTCTGCAATCCAGCCTTTTCGAAGGCCAATACTGTCTTTGGCAAGGTTCATGAAAAACTCCTAACGGCAGTATCTAGGATAGAACCGATTCAACGTTTGACGTGGTGGAGCGCATCGTTGAAGCGACCTGCCAGTGCAGGGTTCTCCTGACAGGCTACAAAGAGATCTCCCACTTCCACCATTAGCTGGTTTGGTTCTGCATCTAACGGCCAAGACTGCATCGCTCAATGTCAATCTGAAGGGCGTCAATGAAAATCATAATGAATAATACGACGGTCTGCGTAGATCTGGCAAAGAACGTGCACGTGGCCTGCAAGGACATTGCAATGGATAAACAAACGTCCAGCCCAACACTAAACTGAGATTCAGCGCCTCCCCCAAGGCACACCTTCGAACCGCCCAAGCACCACCTTCACATCCCCCCGCAACTACCCCTTGTCGCAAACCCGACAACCCCCAGCCGACGTTCCGCACCCGACAACGAACCGAACGGAACAACCTCGTCAAATCAGCCACTTACCCGCACAGGCAACGTGGCACACCGCTTGCAGCGTGTCTCTCGCCCCTTCCCCAGGAGAGACATAACCATGATTACCCTGACTCCTACCGCGTTGAAGGCCGTTGGCCGGTTCATCAGCGGCTCCGCCGACCCGGTGGCCGGGCTGCGCATCCATGTACAGGGTGGCGGCTGTTCCGGCTTGCAGTACGGCATGAAGCTGGAGGCCGAGAAGGCCGACGACGACGTCACCGTGGAACTGGACGGCGTGACCCTGCTGGTCGATCCGTTTTCCGCCCCGCTGCTGTCGGGCGTGACGGTGGATTACGTCGAGTCGCTCACCGGCTCCGGCTTCAAGTTCGAGAACCCCAATGCCTCGGGCGGTTGCGCCTGTGGGCAGTCCTTCTCCGCCTGATCCGGGAGACGCCGCCATGTGGGATTACTCCGATACCGTCAAGGAACACTTCTACAACCCGCGCAACGCCGGCCCGCTGCCAGAGGCCAACGCCATCGGCGAGGTGGGTTCGATTTCCTGTGGCGATGCGCTGCGCCTGATGCTCAAGGTGGATCCGGCCAGCGAGAAGATCACCGAGGCCAGCTTCCAGACCTTCGGCTGTGGCTCGGCGATCGCTTCCAGCTCGGCGCTCACCGAGATGATCAAGGGCAAGACACTGGACGAGGCGCTGGCGGTGAGCAATCAGGACATCGCCGATTTCCTCGGCGGCCTGCCGCCGGAAAAGATGCACTGCTCGGTGATGGGCCGCGAGGCGCTGCAGAGTGCGGTGGCCAACTACCGTGGCGAGGAATGGAAGGACGACCACGAGGAAGGCGCGCTGATCTGCAAGTGCTTCGCCGTGGATTCGGTGATGATCGAGGAGACCATTCGCGCCAACAACCTGTGCAGCGTGGAACAGGTGACCAATTACACCAAGGCGGGCGGCGGCTGTTCTTCCTGCCATGAGGGCATCGAGGAAATCCTCGCCAAGGTGATGGCCGAGCGCGGCGAGACCTTCTCGCCCGCACCGCCGCCGGAAAAGACCCGCCCCGGCAAGCTGTCCACGCTGGAGCGCATCCGCCGCATCGAACAGGTGATCGAGCGCGCCCGCCCCAACCTGCAGCGCGACCACGGCGACATCGAACTGATCGACGTGGAAGGCAAGACCATCTACGTGGCGATGAAGGGCGCCTGCTCCGGCTGCCAGATGGAGGCGCTGACCCTGGGAGGCGTGCAGCAGCAGATGATCGAGGCGCTGGGCGAGCTGGTGAAGGTGGTGCCGGTGCGCGTGAAGCCCCCCCAGCCGCTGGTGAATCCCAGCTGACCGATCTTGCGACCGTGGTCCGCCGCGATCCGGTGGGCCGCCTGAAACACGCCGGGCCGAACCAGCCGGCGTTTGCGCGGAGAGCACCATGAGCATGCCGAATTCCCAGCCCCCGATCTATCTGGACAACAACGCCACCACGCGCTGCGCCCCCGAGGCGGTGGCCGCGATGCTGCCCTATTTCACCGAGCAGTTCGGCAACCCGTCGTCCATGCACAGCTTCGGCGCTACGGTGGGCCACGAGGTGAAGGCGGCGCGCGCGGCCTTGCAGAAGCTGATCGGCGCCGAGTACGACTCCGAGATCGTGTATACCGCCGGCGGCACGGAGGCGGACAACACCGCCATTCTCTCCGCGCTGAAGGCCTCGCCGGACCGCAAGGAGATCATCACCACCATGGTGGAGCACCACGCCGTGCTGCACCTGTGCGATCAGTTGGAAAAGGACGGCTACGTCATCCACAAGCTCAAGGTGGACGGCAAGGGCCGCCTGGATCTGGACGAATACCGCAAGCTGCTCACCGACAAGGTGGCCATCGTCTCGGTGATGTGGGCCAACAACGAAACCGGCACCTTCTTCCCGGTGGAGGAGATGGCGCGCATGGCGCGCGACGCCAACATCCTGTTCCATACCGACGCGGTGCAGGCGGTGGGCAAGGTGGACATCAACCTGGCCGAATCGGCCATCGACATGCTCTCGCTGTCCGGCCACAAGCTGCACGGCCCCAAGGGCATCGGCGCGCTCTATCTGCGCCGCGGCTCGCGCTTCCGCCCGCTGCTGCGCGGCGGCGGCCAGGAACGCGGGCGGCGCGCCGGCACCGAGAACGTGCCCGGCATCGTCGGCCTGGGCGTGGCGGCCCGCCTCGCCAGGGAGCACATGGCCTACGAGAACACCCAGGTGCGCGCGCTGCGCGACAAGTTGCAGGCCGGCATCCTGGCCGCCGTGCCCTGTGCCTTCGCCACCGGCGACCTGGACAACCGCCTGCCCAACACGCTCAACATCGCCTTCGAATACGTCGAGGGCGAAGCCATCCTGATGCTGCTCAACAAGCAGGGCATCGCCGCATCGAGCGGCTCGGCGTGCACCTCCGGCTCGCTGGAGCCCTCGCATGTGATGCGTGCCATGGGCATTCCCTACACCGCCGCGCACGGCACCATCCGTTTCTCGCTGTCGCGCGAGAACACCGAGGAAGAAATCGACCGCGTGATCGCCGCCGTGCCGCCGATCATCGCCCAGTTGCGCAAGCTCTCGCCCTACTGGAACGGCGATGGCCCGGTCACCGATCCAGACAAGGCCTTCGCGCCCACCTACGCCTGATCCGGCAGCGGGAGGCCCCGACGATGAACGGCGACGCCCTGACGATGAGCACGGATTCCCCTCCGCCCGGCCTGCTGGCCCAACTGCGCGAGGACGTGCGCTGCGTGTTCGGCCGCGACCCGGCCGCGCGCACCACCTGGGAAGTGCTCACCACCTATCCCGGCGTGCATGCCATCCTGGCCCACCGCGCGGCCCACGCGCTGTGGCGGCGTGGCTGGCGCTACCCGGCGCGCCTGCTGGCCTTCGCCGCGCGCATGTGGACCAATGTGGACATCCACCCCGGCGCGCGCATCGGCCGGCGCTTCTTCATCGACCACGGCGCCGGGGTGGTGATCGGCGAAACCGCCGAGGTGGGCGACGACGTCACCCTGTACCACGGCGTCACCCTGGGCGGCACCACCTGGAACGCCGGCAAGCGCCACCCCACGCTGGGCGACCACGTGGTGGTGGGCGCCGGCGCCAAGATCCTCGGCCCCATCACGCTCGGTGCGCGGGTGCGCGTGGGCGCCAATTCGGTGGTGGTCAAGAACGTGCCGGCGGACCGCACCGTGGTCGGCATTCCCGCCCACGTGGTGCGCCGGGGCGCCCCGGTGCTCGATTCCGCGCGGGAAATCAACCTCGACCACCACCTGCTGCCCGATCCGGTGGGCCATACGCTGGACTGTCTGGTGGAACGCGTGCGCGCGCTGGAAGCCGAACTGAACGCCCTGCGCGGCGCGCCCGATGCCGGGACGATCGCGCTGCACCCCGCGCCCGACTGCCACGCCCATCAGGAAGCCGCCTGCCCGCAATGCGCCTGCCAGCCGGAAGCAGCCGCCGAACACTGAACCGCCACGGAGCCCCCGACCATGGAAGAACCCAGTCTCGCCGAAGCCCTGGAAGAACTCTCCTCTGCCGAGGATTTCCTCGATTTCTTCGGCGTGGAGTACGACCCGGCAGTCGTGCAGGTCAACCGCCTGCACATCCTGCAGCGCTTCCACGACTACTTGGCGCACAACCCCGCGCCCGAGGGCGACGAAGCCGCCACGCGCGCCCATCACCGCGATTTCCTGGTGCGCGCCTACAACGACTTCACCGTCTCCGACGCGCTCACCGAGAAGGTCTTCGCGGTGCTGCGCAAGGCCAGCGGCACGGCCTTTGTGCCGCTGACCGAGATCAAGCGCTAGCCGCCCCGTCACCGCACGAGCAAGCAAGATGATTCCCCGGTTCGACTACGGCGACGCGGTGCGGGTGATCCGCAACGTACGCAACGACGGCACCTATCCCGGCCTGGACATGGGCGAACTGCTGATGCGCCGCGGCAGCGTGGGCACGGTGATCGAGATCGGCACCTTCCTGCAGGACCAGATCATCTACACCGTGCATTTCCTCGACGCCGGGCGCATCGTCGGCTGCCGCGAGGAAGAGCTGATCGGTGCCGACGAGGAATGGACGCCCAGCCGCTTCGAATCGCGCGAAAAGGTGCGCGCCGAACGCGACTTCGCCCTGCTCGGGCAGATCGTCGCCGGGCGCGGCAGCATCGGCGAGGTGCTCAAGGTCATCCGCGAGCAGCCCGGCGGCGTGCATTACCACGTGATCTTCGGCGACCGCGTGCTGTGCGTGCCGGAGGCCTCGCTGTCCGCCCTCGTCCCCGAAACGCAGGAAGCCGGCGCATGAACCCGCTGGCCTATTACGAACTGCAGGCCGCCCACAGCCTGTTCGGCAAGGCGGCCGGCGCGCTGGAGGCAGGCGAGGCGCGCAAGGTGCGCGCGGTGGCCGAACGCTATGCCGAGATCGAGGCCGCCGTGCTGGGCAGCGCCGAGGCGCGCGGCGTGTGCCTGCAACCCGAGGCCATCGACGATGCCTTCGAGGAGATCCGCGCGCGCTACGAAGACCCCGCCGCCTTCGACGACGCGCTGGACGACGCCGGCCTGCGGCACGGCGATCTGCGCACCGCGCTCGGCCGCAGCCTGCTGGTGGAAGCAGTGATGGCGCGCGTGGGCGCGCGCGTGCCGCCGGTGGGCGAGACCGAGGCGGAAATCTTCTACTACACCCACCTGGAACGCTTCCGCAGCCCGGAAACGCGCACCGCGCGCCACATCCTCATCACCATCAACGACACCCTGGCGGACAACCGTCGCGAGGCCGCCGAGCGGCGCATCGGCGAAATTGCCCGCCGGCTGGCCGCCAGGCCGGCGCGCTTCGGCGAGCAGGCCATGAAGCACTCCGAATGCCCCACCGCGCTCAACGGCGGCCTGCTCGGCGACATGCCGCGCGGCCAGCTGTACCCGGAACTGGAGGCCGTGCTGTTCGCCCTGCGGGAAGGTGAGGTGAGCGCGCCGGTGGAATCCGAACTAGGCTTCCATGTGCTGCTCTGTGAGCGCATCCACGCGGAACGCACGCTGCCCTGGGCGGAAGTGGCCGAATCGCTGCGCACGCGGCTGACCGAGGAACGTTCGCGGCGCGAGACAAGACTCTGGCTGCAGGGCCTGATGGCCACCGCCACAGTGAGCTGAATCAGCCCGCGTCCGGCTGCGCCAGCGCGTCCAGCAAGGGGCCGAGCAGCGCTTCGGCGCGCGCGAAGAAGGCGTCGTCCAACACCTCGCCCGCGCCGCGCAGGGCCAGCCGGATCGCCGCATCGCGCGATTCGGCGTAGCTGGCCTGCGGGCCGCCCTCCCAGCGCTTGCGGGCGGCGCTGCGCTTGCGCCCTTCGATGACGTAGGCCCACGCCGTCCACAGGAAGAAGGGCAGCGGGCGGCGCAGGCCGTCGCGGTAGCAGCCGAGCAGTTCAGCCAGCCGCGCGCGCGCTTCGTCGGCGGGCAACACACGCAACAGCGCATCGCCGTCACGCGCCACCACGCGGGTCGGGTACGCGCCGCCGGCCGGCGGGTCGGCGCACAGCAGCAGGTGGCCCAGCCAGGCGGCCAGATAGTCGCCCACGCCGGCGTCCTCGTAGCGCGCGAGCGTCCAGCCGTCTTCCCGCAGATCGGCGAACGAGGCGCTCAACGACCATGCCTCGCCATCCAGAAGCACGACCACGCGCGCCTCGTGCGCGGCCAGCGCCCGCCCGGCGCGGGCGGCGCGCAGGCGTTCGGCGTAATCGTTCAATTGCGACAGTTCCGCCCGCAAGGCGTCGTCCCCCAGCGTGCCGGCCGGGTATTCCGCGCCGGCGCGGGCCACCGCCAGCAGGGTATCGGCATCGGCGATTTGCCCGCCTTCCAGCAGCGGCGCAAGACGCGCGGCCAGCGCGCGGCGGGCGGCACGCTCGGGCAGGAAGGGCTCGACGTCGGCGAGTTCCTCGCCGCCTTCCGGCAGTTCCAGCCCGAGACGCTCGCGCAGCAGGTAGCGGCAGGGGTTGCGCAAGAAGCGCGTCAGGCGCGCCAGCGAGACCTCGCGCCAGGCGGGTTCGGGCGGCGGCAGCGGTGCGTTGAAGAAGGGCGGCGCATCGCCCCCCGGGCCGGGCGAATCGTCTTCGTCGTCTTCATCGCCATCCTCGCGGCCATCGCCGGCGAACGCGCACGCATCCTGCTGTACGGGCGCCGCACTGGCGGCCAGGCGCGCGGCCAGCGCGGCGGCGTATTCCTCGTGATGGCTGAGCAGGCGCAGGTCGGAACGCTCGGCGGGCAGGAAATACTCCGCCGAAAAGGCCTGCAGGGGGTGTTCCACCACCAGCCGGCGGCGCGCGGCGGCCAGCGCAGCGGGGTCGCCGGCATCGGTGGCGCAGGATTCGGCGAGCACGTCGAGCAGTTCATCGACCAGCACCGAGGGCGGCAGCTCGGCGCCGTCGCGCACCCCGCGCCCGGTGTAGGACAGGTGCAGCACCTCGCGCGTGGCGAGCAGCACGTCGAGAAACAGGTTGCGCTCGTCGTCGCGGCGCTGACGGTCGCCCTTGCGCGGAAAGGCGGCCATCAGGTCGAACTCGTCGGCACGCGCGCTGCCGGGGAAGGCGCCCTGGTCCAGGCCGATCACCGCCACCACCTTGCAGGGCAGGCCGCGCAGCGCGGAGAGCGCGGAGAAGGTCACCTCGCCGCCCGGCACGCCGCCGCGCGCGGGATCGTCCAGATGTGCGGCGAGCGCCACGCGCGCCACGTCCAGCGACACCTCGGCGCGCACGCCGGCGGCTTCGATTTCCCCGGCCAGCGCGGCGATGGCCGCGCGCACCGCGCGCAGGTCGTCGGCCCGGTCTGCGCCGTCGGCCACCAAGCGGTCGAGCACGCCGTTAAGCACGCGCCGCCAGCCGGCCGCGTCGTGGGGGCGCAGCAATTGTTCGCGCAACTGCTTCAGGGTGTCCAGATAGCGCCACAGGCGGCCGAGGGCGAGCGCCTCGCCGCCTTCCGGGCCCTGCGCGCCGACGCGCCCGGCGAACGGCGCGGCCACGCCACCGCCGGCCGCCCAGCCCAGGTACAGGCGATGCAGGCCCTCTTCCAGCGACCACGGCGCGGCGTGGCCGGCGTCCGCGCCGCGCAGGCCCCAGCGCATGCCGGATGCGCGCATCCATTCATGCACGCGCTCCAGCGCCTGCGCGTCCAGCCCGAAACGCGCGGCCACCACCGGCTGTTGCAGCAGGCCGAACACCTGGCTGGCCGGGAAGCGCCCGGCGGCCATCGCCAGCAGGGTGTCCAGCACGCGCGCCACGGCGTTCTCGCCACTCGCCGCGAGGCCGGTGATGCGCCACGGAATGCGCCGCGCGGCGGGTGCGGTGCCGAACACCGCCTCGATCAGCGGCGCGCAGCCTTCCAGGTCGGGGGTGAGCACCAGCACGTCGGCCGGACGCAGCGCGGGGTCGGCGGCGAACAGGCCGAGCAGGCGGTCGTGCAGGGCTTCCAGCTCGCGCACGCGGGAATGGCAGACGTGCACTTCGATGCTGCGGTCGACGGCGTCCAGTTCCACGCTGCCCGGCTCCAGCTCGGCGAGGTCGAGGATGGCGTTGTGCACGCGGGCGAGCAGATGGCCGCCGGGGTGCTCGACGAACACCGCCTCTTCGGCCACCTCGTGCTCGCCTTCGAACAACTGGTCGATCTGCGCCTGGGTCTGCCGCCCCCAGGCGGCCAGCAGGCGGTTGCCGGTGTCGAGGAAGAGATCGGCCTGGCGGCGCGCCAGCCACGACAGGCGGCGCGCGTCCACCACGTCGAACCAGTATTCGCGGCAGGGGTTGAGCAGGTACAGGCGCACGTCCACCACGCGCCCGAGTTCGCGCAGCAGGTCGAGGTAGAGCGGCGGCAGCGCGGGCAGGCCGAACACGTGCACGCGCGCCGGCAGGCCGAGTTCGCCGAGCTGGCGCGCGTCCATGCCGCGCAGCAGGCGCACGAAGGCCGCCGCCGGGTGCTCCTGGCGGCGCGGCATGTTGGCCTGCAGGTGGCGCCACAGTTCGGCCTGCCAGGCTTCGTCGGCGCGCTGCGCCGCGCCCGCGTCGGCCGGCAGCGCGCCGCGCCCCTCGCCCCAGGCAGCCAGCCAGTTGGGGCGGTAAGTGAGGTAGTGGTCGAACACCCGCGCGATGCGCACGGCCAGTTCATAGCGCATGCGCTCATCAGCGGCCGCCAGATAATCGGCCAGACGCCGGTGCGCGGCGGTCCATGCGCCGTCCTCGCCGAGCAGCGCGTGGATGCGCCAGGCCAGCAGCGCGGGGGCGTAGGGCGAGCGCTCGGCGATGTCCGGCACCGCGCGGCGGATCTGCTTCCACAGCCATTGCGCGAGGAAGTCGAAGCCGAGGTCGGCGGCCACGCCCTCGCGCCCGGCCACCGCCAGTTCCACGTGGCGGCGCAGCGCGCTACTGGGCACCACCAGCTCGCGCCGCCCGAACGGGCCGGGGCGCTCCTCGGCCAGGCGGTCGAGCAGCAGATCGAGCAGAACTTCGAAACGGTTGGAGAAGGCGACGGCGAACATGCCCGGATGATCCCCGATGGGCGCAGCGCTGTGAAGCCGGAATGCTTGCTTGTGCAGCGCGGCAAGTTCGGGTTGAATGCCATGGTGCTGAAAAGGCACCCGCCGGCCGCCGGCCGGCGAGAGCGACCATGAAAGGGGAACGCGCATGACCGAGATCACCACCCTCGACAACGACCGGGACAAGGCCAACAAGACCCTCACCACGCTGATCTACGCGCTGTACGCCGCCTCGCTGCTGATCGGCCTGACCAGCCTGGTGGCCATCGTGATGAACTACGTGAAACGCGGCGACGTGGCCGGCACTTGGCTGGAAAGCCACTTCCGCTGGCAGATCCGCACTTTCTGGTTCGGCCTGCTGTGGTCGGTGGTCGGCGTGATCACCGTGGCGATCGCGGTGGGCTGGCTGGTGCTGCTGGCCACCCTGGTGTGGTTCATCTACCGCATCGTCAAGGGCTGGCTGCGCCTGAACGACAACAAGCCGATGTACGCCGACTGAGCAGCCGATCGGCCGCGCGGCGTGTTCAATCCGCCGCGCGCGCCGGCTTCCCGCCGGCGAAACGCGCCGCGTCGGCGCGAAAGGTATCCACCAGCCAGTCGGCCACCGCCGCCACCGCCGCCTGCCGGCGGGCCTCGCGGTGCACCAGCAGCCAGAAGCTGCGCAGCGGCGGCGGCGCGCTGGACACGCGCGCCAGCCCGGGCAGTGCGTCGCCGACGAAGCACGGCAGCACACCCCGGCCGATGCCGCCCAACACCGCATTGACCAACCCGGCCAGGCTGTTGGTGCGCAGGCGTACCCGTCCGTCGCCCAGGTGTTCCGCCAGCCAGCGCATCTCCGGGGTATGCGCGAGGTCTTCGCCGTAGGCCACCCAGTCGCCCGGCGCGGGCGCGCGCCCGGCACCCGCCGGACCATACACCGCGAAGGCGCAATCGGCCAGTTTGCGGATCAGGAAATCCCCGCTGGCCGGGCGCGCCAGGCGGATCGCCAGATCGGTCTCGCTGCGCGCCACGCTCAGGTTGTCGTTGCTGGCGATCAGGTCGAGGTCCAGCTGCGGATGGCGCGTGTACAGCGCGGGCAGGCGCGGCACCAGATAATCCGCGACGATGGCGCCCACCGAGGTCACCCGCACCGTGCCGCGCACGGCCTGCGCGTCCTCGCGCGCCGCGCGCGCCAGCCCGGCGATGTCTTCCTCGATGCGCGCGGCGCGTTCGAGCACCCGTTCGCCCGCTGCGGTCGGCCGCCAGGCGCCGTCCGCACGCACGAACAGCGCCGTGCCCAGCGCGCCTTCCAGCGCGCGCAGGCGGCGCGCCACGGTGGTCTGATCGACCGCCAGCACGCGCGCGGCGGCGGTCAGCGTGCCGCAGCGGCCGAGCACGCTCAGAAAACGCAGGTCGTCCCAGTTCATCGCATGCACTCCTCTGCTCGTACCTGCATTTTTGCAGTTTTCCACGGCATCAATGTCCATTTTCGCAGGACTGGATACGGACTACGCTGGCGGTGTCCCTTCCCACACGAGGTTTCCGCCATGAACGCTCCCACCACCCTGCGCCGGCTGGCCGGCAAGCCGGAACTGCCCGCGCCGCTGTCCGAGTCCGTGCTGATCCTGGTCGATGCGCAGAACACCTACCGCCAGGGCATCCTGCAACTGGCCGGCATCGACGCCGCGCTGGCCGAATGCGCCGTGCTGCTGGGCCGCGCGCGCGCCCTCGGCACGCCGGTGATCCACGTCCAGCACGATGGCGGGCCGGCCTCACCGTTCGACATCCGCGCACCGATCGGCGCCATCGCCGAGCCGGTAGCCCCGCAGGGCGGCGAGCCGGTGGTGGTCAAACGCCACCCGAACGCCTTCTTCGGCACCGATCTGGAAGAACGTCTGCAGGCGCTGGGCCGGCGCAAGCTGGTGATCGCCGGCTTCATGACGCACATGTGCATCCAGTCCACCGCGCGCGGCGCGTTCAACCTGGGCTACGAAATCACCGTGCCGGCGTCGGCCACCGCCACGCGCGACCTGCCGGCCACGGACGGCGGCGTGCTCGGCGCTGCCGGCGTGCAGGCCGCCGCGCTGGCGATGCTGGCCGACGTGTTCGCGGTGGTGGTGGCGGACGCGCGGGCGATTCCAGATTGACGCGCCGGAAAGATCCCTACCATGGGGGCCGCTCGTGCCCGTGCCCGCAGCCGCAATCGCCTTCCCGCGTGCCAGCGCGCGGCGGCACCGGATCAAAGCCGCCCGCGTTCCACGGATGGCAGCGCAGGATGCGGCGCAGGGCGAGCCAGGAGCCCTTGAGCACGCCATGGGTGTCGAGCGCTTCCAGGGCATAGTGCGAGCAGGTCGGGTAGAAGCGGCAGCGCGGGCCGAGCAGCGGGCTGATGAACAGCTGGTAGCCGCGGATCAGCCCGCGCAGCAGCGCGCGCAGCGGGTTCACGCCTCGGCCTCGTCGAGCGGCGCCTGCCCGGTGAGGCTGGCGAGGATGGTTTCCACCTCGGCACGCGGCAGTTCGCGCACGATGAACACCAGCCGGCTGCGGCGGT
Organism: Pseudothauera nasutitermitis; assembly: GCF_004801295.1. Classification (GTDB taxonomy): domain Bacteria; phylum Pseudomonadota; class Gammaproteobacteria; order Burkholderiales; family Rhodocyclaceae; genus Pseudothauera; species Pseudothauera nasutitermitis. Next base: position 89,877 of record NZ_SSOC01000006.1, on the reverse strand, counting down.
CCGCGCACGGCCCGCTGGCCGGCCACGCGGGCAGGCTGGTGGGTGCGTAGGCAGTGTGCTGCACGCATTGCACGACGCGCGGCAGCGGATCGCCGACGATGTTGAGCAGGCCCTTCACGCGCAGGATGCGCGGGCCGTAGACCTGCAGGATCAGCCCCAGTGCATCGGCGAATTCATGCCAGCGCAGTGCTTCATCGAAGCGGACCACGAAGCTGGTGACGCCTTCATCGTGGCGCGGGGCATGCGCCGCGACCGGCGCCGGGGCGCCGCCCTTGCGCCACATCGGCGCGGGCCGGTGCTCGGCGGCCTGCCGGCGCACGCGTTCCTCGCCCAGCCAGGCAGCCACGTCCGGCAGCTTGCCGGTGGGGGTGTACAAGCCGCAGTCGAACAGGGCCTGGACACCGCCGGTGGCCGGCTCGCCATGAAAGACTTCCACGCAGGGTGCGGACGGGTTGAGCGCAGCCAGCCGCTCCGCCAGCGCGGCGCGCGCAGATGCCTCGGCCAGGTCGCACTTGGTGAGCAGCAGGCGGTCGGCCATGGCGACCTGGCGTACGGCCTCGCGGTGCGTGCCGAGCTGGTCGAGGGCGTGGGTGGCGTCAACGGCGGTGATCACCCCGTCGCAGCGGTAGCGCTCGGCGATGAAGGCTTCTTCCATCAGCGTGTGCAGCACCGGCACCGGGTCGGCCAGCCCGGTGGTCTCGATCAGCACGCGGCGCAGCGGGCCGATCTCGCGGCGCAGCGCGCGCATGAACAGGTTCTTCAACGCGCGCACCAGATCGCCCTGCACGCTGCAGCACAGGCAGCCGGAATCGAGCAGCACCAGGGTGTCGTCGACCTTCTCGACCAGCAGGTGGTCGACGCCGACCTCGCCAAACTCGTTGATCAGCACGGCGGCGCCCTCCGCAGCGGGCTCGCGCAGCAGCCAGTTCAGCAGGGTGGTCTTGCCGGCGCCGAGAAAGCCGGTGAGCACGGTGACCGGGATGCGCCGGTCGGCGGGGGCATCCGTAAACGCAGCGGCCCCGGCGGGGGCGCCGGGGCCTGCGGGCGGGGCCGGCTCGCCGCCGGCGCCCTGAACGCGCGCGCGCCCTTCGCCGTGCTCATCCACGGCGGCGGACGCCGGGGGTTCAACCGCCATGCATCTTCTTGAGCTTCTCGCGGCGCTCCTGCGCTTCCAGGCTGAGCGTGGCGGTGGGACGGGCGAGCAGGCGGCCCACGCCGATGGGCTCGCCGGTTTCCTCGCACCAGCCGTAATCACCGGTGTCGATGCGCGCGATGGCTTCCTCGATCTTCTTCAGCAGCTTGCGCTCGCGGTCGCGCACGCGCAGCTCCAGGGTGTGTTCCTCTTCCACGCTGGCGCGGTCCGAGGGGTCCGGGGTGGCCTCGTTTTCCTGCAGATGGCTGGCGGTCTCGTGCGCGTTGTCGAGCAACTGGCGCATTTCGTCCTCGAGCCGCTGGCGGAAGAAGGCCAACTGCGCCGGCGACATGTATTCGTCGGGCGGGGCCGCGAGCATTTCCTGCTCGGTCGGCAGGGCGTTGGCAATGGCGTTCATCCTTGCTCCCTTCGTGATCCGTTTGATTCGTCATCGTACGCGTCATGCCGCAGGCGCGTACCGTGCACCGCGGCATTGTAACGGCAGGTATGGCGGATGGGGTGGTTTGCCTTCCGGCTCAGACGAAACGGACCCCGGCAAGGGCTTCGGCGAACAGGCCGGCGAGCACCGCCACGCCCTGTTCGATGCGTACTGGCGGCACGGTGGCGAAGGACAGGCGCAGGGTATTGGCCTCCTGCGGACCCGCGTAGAAGGCCGCGCCGGGCACGTAGGCCACGTTGCGCGCCACCGCCTCGGCCAGCAGCGCGCCGGCATCCAGCCCGGCCGGCAAGGTCAGCCAGATGAACATGCCGCCGCGCGGGCGGTTCCATTGCACGCCCGCCGGCATGTGGCGCGCCAGCGCGTCGAGCATGGCGCCGCACTGCGCGGCGTAGCGCGCACGCACGCGCTCGATCTGCTCGTCGAGCAGGCCGTCGCGCACGCTCTCGTAGGCCAGCACCTGGGTCAGGCTGGGGGTGTGCAGATCGGCCGCCTGCTTGGCCTGGACGAACTTGGCGGCCAGCGCGGGCGGGGCGATCAGATAGCCCAGGCGCAGGCCAGGTGCGAGGATCTTGGAGAAGCTGCCCAGATAGGCCACGCCGTCCGGATTCAGCGAACGCAGCGTGGGCAGGCGCTCGCCATCGTAGGCCAGTTCGCCGTAGGGGTCGTCCTCGACGATCAGCAGCCCTCGTTCTTGGGCGCGCCGCACTAGGTCGGCGCGCCGCGCCACCGGCATGCGCCGCCCGGTAGGGTTCTGGAAATTGGGTTGGGCGTACAGGAAGCACGCACCCGCGGTGCTCTCGTCCAGCGCGGCGGGCAGCGGGCCGTCGTCGTCCGAGGGCAGCGCGCGGAAGGCCGGCTCGTACAGCGAGAAGGCCTGCAGGGCGCCGAGATAGGTGGGCGTTTCCACCAGCACCGTGCTGCCCGGGTCGATCAGCACCTTGCCGAGCAGGTCCAGGCCCTGCTGCGAGCCGGTGGTCACCACCACGCGGGCGGGGTCGGTGCCGTGGCGCGCAGCGATCCACTCGCGCAGCGGCGCGTAGCCTTCCGTGGGGCCATATTGCAAAGCGGTGTAGGCCATGCGGGCGAACACCCGCACGCTCGCCCGCGCCAATGCATCGGTCGGAAAACTCTCCGGCGCCGGCAGCCCGCCCGCGAAGGAAATCACCTCGGGACGCTCGGTCACCTTGAGGATTTCGCGGATGGCGGAACTGGTGAGCGCCTGGGCGCGGCGGGAAAACTCGATGTGCATGGCGGCTGCGGATCGTGCGGGCGAGAGCTGCAGGATCGGCCAGATTAGGACAATCCCGGCCCCGCGTACCGGTACAGTTTCCGGCGCCGGCGGCAAACTGGCCCGGTGGTTCTTCCGGGCTGCCTGTTGCAACCGCAGGCCATCGGAACGGTCGACTCCACCGTAGAATGACCGCCATGAACACAGTCCCCGCCTCCCTGCTGGCCGCCGTCGCGCTGGCCGCCGCCCTGCCCGCCCACGCCAACGATGAAGCCGCCTTCGCCGCCTGCCTGCAGGAACTGCGCGGCGAAGCACGCACCCGCGGACTGAGCGCCGCCACCTTCGACGCCCACGCCGCCCCGCTCGCGCCGGACATGGCGGTGGTCGGCTTCCTCGACGCACAACCCGAGTTCACCACCGCCATCTGGGATTACCTGGCCGGCCTGGTGGACGACGAACGCGTGGCCGACGGCCAGGCCATGCTGCGCGAATGGGCCGACACGCTGGCCGCCGTGCAGGCGCGCTACGACGTCGATCCGGCCACCGTGGTGGCGGTGTGGGGGGTGGAAAGCAACTACGGGCGCAACTTCGGCCGCCGCCCGCTGCTGCAGTCGCTCGCCACGCTGTCGTGCTTCGGGCGCCGGCAGGCCTTCTTCCGCGACGAGATGTTCGCCACGCTGAAGATCATCGAGGAAGGCCACGTGGATCCGGCCCATCTGACCGGCTCCTGGGCCGGCGCCTTCGGCCACACCCAGTTCATGCCCACCACCTACCAGCGCCTGGCGGTGGATTTCGACGGCGACGGGCGCCGCGATCTGGTCGGCAGCGTGCCGGACGCGCTGGCCTCCACCGCCAACTTCCTGGTCAAGGCCGGCTGGCAGCCGAACCAGCCGTGGGGCATCGAAGCACGCCTGCCGGCCGGCTTCGACGCTTCGCAGGCCGGCCGCCGCGCCAAGCGCTCGCTCGCCCAATGGCAGGCCGCCGGACTCACCCGCGCCGACGGCGGTGCGCTGCCCGGCGGCGATACGCAGGCCGGGCTGATCCTGCCCGCCGGCCCCAACGGCCCGGCCTTCCTCACCCTGCGCAACTTCGACGCGCTATTCAGCTACAACGCGGCGGAAAGCTACGCACTGGCCATCGCCCATCTGGCCGACCGCCTGCGCGGCGCGCCGGCCGGCTTCCGGACGCCGTGGCCCACCGACGACCCCGGCCTGTCGCGCGCCGACCGCCGCGAGGTGCAGCGCCTGCTGATCGAACGCGGGCACGACATCGGCGAAGTGGACGGCCTGCTCGGCACCAACACCCGCCGCGCCATCGCCGAGGTGCAGCGCCAGTTCGGCTGGGAGCCCGACGGGCGCGCCGGCCAGCGCCTGCTGCAACGCCTGCGCCAACCCGACTGACCACGCTGCGGACCCACTCCATGACCCTGACCATCGACCTCGTCTCCGATTTCGTCTGCCCGTGGTGCTACCTCGGCAAGACCCACCTGGACCGCGCGCTGGAAGACCTGCGCGCCAGCCATCCCAGCCTGCCGGTGCAGGTGAACTGGCTGCCCTTCTTCCTCGACGCCAAACTGCCGGCCGGCGGCATGCCCTACGCCGCCTACATGGAAGCCAAGTTCGGCGGCCCGCAGGCGGTCGAGGCCGCCAACGCGCGCCTGCTGGAAGCCGCCGCCGACGGCGGGCCGCGCTTCGCCTTCGAGCGCATCAAGGTGCGCCCCAACACCCTCAAGGCCCACCGCCTGTGCTACCGCGCGCAGCGCCTCGGGGCCCGCCCGGAACATCTGAAGGCGTTCACCGACAGCGTGTTCGCCGCCTACTTCGAGCATGGACGCGACATCGGCGACAACGCCGTGCTCGCCGAACTGGCGGAAGCCGCGGGCGGCGCGCGGCGCGCGGACATCCTCGAATACCTGGAAAGCGACGAGGACAGCGCGGCCGTGCTGCGCATGGCCCAGGGCATCGCCCAGCAGGGCATCGGCGCGGTACCCTTCTTCATCCTCGCACGCCAGCTGGGCGTATCCGGCGCGCAATCACCCGCCGTGCTGGGCGCCGCCATCCTGCAGGCGCTGGGCGAGGGGGGCCGCGCATGAGCGTCCCCGCCCGGCCGCCCGAAGGGGACCACCCACCCTCCGCGCAGCGCCAGGAGGGTCGTCCAGTGAGCGCGCTGGCCATCGTCACCGGCGCCGGCAGCGGCATCGGCGAAGCGCTCAGCGCACGCCTGGTCGAACGCGGCGACACGGTACTCGCCATCGGCCGCCGCCCCGCGCCGCTGCAGGCCCTGGCCGAGCGCCACCGCGGCCGGGTCGAAACGCTGGCGCTCGACGTGGGCGCCGAAGACGCGCCGCAGCGCGTGCTCGCCGCGCTCGGCGGCCGCGCGCCGGCACGCGTGGTGCACAACGCCGGCGTGCTCGCCCCGGCGGGCCCGCTGACCGAGGTGGAGCGCGCGGACTTCACCGCCCACCTGCAGACCAACCTGCTCGCCCCGCTGTTCCTCACCCAGGCGCTGCTGCCGGTGCTGGCGCCGGGCGCGCGCATCCTGCACATCTCTTCCGGCGCCGCGCACCACCCGCTCGCCGGCTGGGGGCCGTACTGCGTCTCCAAGAGCGCGCTGCACATGCTCTACCAGTGCTGGCGGGAGGAACTGCGCGAGCGCGGCATCCTGGTCGGCAGCGCGCGGCCGGGCGTGGTCGATACGCCGATGCAGGCGCAGATCCGCAAGCTCGCCGAAGCCGACTTTCCCGACGTCGAAGCCTTCCGCCAGCTCAAGGCCAACGGCCAGCTCGCCACCCCGGACACGGTGGCACGCTTCCTGTGCTGGCTGCTGTTCGACGCCGACGCCGCACGCTTCAGCGAGCGCGAGAACGACATCCGCGACGCCGCGCTGGCGCCGCTGTGGCAGAACGCCTGAGCGCCGCAGGGCAGGCGACACGGAAGCGGTAAGCAGAAAGTGGTAGGCTCTGAGGCATCGGCGGCATTGCCGCCTGCAAAGGTGAACACTGCATGATCGATCTATACACCTGGGGCACCCCCAACGGACGCAAGATTTCCATCGCCCTCGAAGAACTCGCGCTGGAATACCGCGTGCACACGGTGGATATCACCCGCGACGAGCAATTCGCCCCGGATTTCCTCGCCATCAGCCCGAACAACAAGATCCCCGCCATCATCGACCAGGACGGCCCCGGCGGCGCGCCGGTGGCGCTGTTCGAATCCGGCGCCATCCTGATCTATCTGGCCGAAAAGACCGGCCGCCTGCTGCCCGCCGACCCGCGCGGCCGCCTCGAAGCCCTGCAGTGGCTGATGATGCAGATGGGCAGCGTGGGACCGATGCTCGGCCAGGCGCACCACTTCCGCCGCTTCGCGCCCGAGCAGATTCCCTACGCCATCGAGCGCTACACCAACGAAACCCGGCGCATCTACGGCGTGCTCGACCGCCGCCTGGCCGGCCACGAATGGCTGGCCGGCGGCGCATATTCGATCGCCGACATCGCCACCTTCCCGTGGATTTCCCGACACGAATGGCAGGGCGTGGAACTGGACGACTTTCCCGCCGTGCGGCGCTGGTACGACGCCATCGCCGCCCGCCCGGCCGTGGCGCGCGGCATGGAGGTGCCGCGATGAACACGAGCCGTTTCGGCGAACTGGAAGTACTCTGCCACACTCCCGTCGGCACGCAGACCCGCCCCGCCCCGCTGCTGTTCGTGCATGGCGCCTACACCGCCGCGTGGTGCTGGGAAGAGCACTTCCTGCCCTGGTTCGCCGCGCGCGGCTGGGCCAGCTATGCGCTCTCGCTGTCCGGCCACGGCGCCAGCCGCCGGCGCGCGCCGCTGGATTCCTTCTCGCTGGACGACTACGTCTCCGACGTGGCCGAGGTGGTCGCCCGCCTGCCCGAGCCGCCGGTGCTGATCGGCCACTCCATGGGCGGCATGGTGGTGCAGAAGTATCTGGAACGCGGCGACGTGCCGGGCGTGGTGCTGCTCTCCTCGGTGCCGCCGCAGGGCCTGATGGGCTCGGCGATGGGGTTGATGTTCACCAAGCCCAACCTGCTCGTCGATCTCAACCGCATCATGGGCGGCGGCCAGCCACAGCTCGACAGCCTGCGCGACGCGCTGTTCCACCAAGCCATCGATCGTGAAATCTTGTTGCGCTACTACAACCTCTGCCAACCCGAATCGCACCGCGCGATCTGGGACATGACGCTATTCAACCTGCCGCGCCCCACCCTGATGCACCGCCCGCCGATGCTGATTCTGGGCGCCGAGTTCGACACGCTGATCCCGCCCGACCAGGTGCACGCCACCGCCGCCACCTATGGCCGCCAGGCGGAAATCCTGCCCGGCATGGGCCACGGCATGATGCTCGAACGCGATTGGGAACGCGCCGCCACCCGCATCGCCGACTGGCTGGTCGAACGCGAACTGTGACCGCATGCGGGCGTGAAATGCGCCCGCACCCCGGGTTTGCCCTGATTGGTCCGGCGCACCGCGCGTCGCCATGATCGGCCCATGGACGCCTGCCCCGGGCGTCCGCCCGCAATGCGCCCGGTTCAAGTCCGGCGCTCCGGCGCCGTTAATGCAACCAAGGGAAAACGCGTTTCACACACATTGCGGAGGCCATCATGGTGATCGTCATGGACATGAGCGCAGACAACAAGCCCGCCGCCATCGACCCGGCGCCCTACGACGACGAAGTGCTCGATGCCGGCTGGCTGCCCAGGCCGGAAATCGCGCCGCGTCTGCAGGAACACGCGGCCGAAGCGGCCAGGGAACCGCGCATGCCCCCGCCGATGGATGTGGAAGCCTTTCTGGCCGCGGTGTATCGCAACCAGGAATAAGCCTCCCCGCCTTCGGGCACGGTAAAGCAACGAATTCGCGGGCGTTTGGGCGCCTGCTCGGACCTTCGCGCGCCGCCGTTCGGCGCGATGATGGCCCTCACAGGCGCCCCACGCGGCCGAAACCGGCCGCCGGCGGACGCTCAACGGAGACCATCATGGACAGGGTACATCTCGATCTCGTCGAAGGCGGCTGTCCGCACGCCGCCTCCAGCCACCCGCCGCGCGGCGTGGAGCAGGCGGTCAGCAACGCCATCCGCGCCGGCTACCGCGTCGGCATGCGCGTGCGCATCGGCCGCGTCGCCGGCCGCGTGGTAGGCTACAACATCGGCGCCTACGGACGCTACAGCGGGGCCAGCTATCCGCTGCTGGTGAACACCCGCTTCGGCGTGGCCAAGTGCAGCCTGGGCGAGGTGGCGGCGGCTTGATCCGGCCGCGCCCACCCGCCACGCCCACTCACAGTGCGTGCAGGCGGTCGCCGCGCGCGAAGCCCAACGGCGTGGCCGGCAGCCCCCGGCCCACCGCCAGCACCTTGAACAACTCCCCCATTTCCTGCGGCGCGGTCAGCTGCTGCACCGCGCGCGCGGCGCGGATGTAGTCCGCGCTTTCGCGCGGCCCGCGCCGCTCCAGGCATTCCAGCACGCCGCAGTTGAACAGAAAGCTGGCCTGCGAGGTATAGCCGTATACCTCCAGCCCGGCGTCGAAGGCCGCTTCGGCCGCTGCGGTGAAATCGACGAAGCAGGTAATGTCGTTGAGCCCCGGCCACAGGAAAGGGTCGCCATGCGCGCGGTGGCGGTAATAGCACAGCAGCGTGCCGTTGGAGCGCGTCGGCAAGTAGTACTCGGCGCGCGGATAACCGTAATCCACCAGCAAGAGCAGGCCAGTCTGCAGCCGGCGTGCCCACTCGCCCACCCAGGCATGCGCGGCCAGGCAGATCTCGGTGACGTATTCGCCCTCTTCCGGGCAGGGCAGATCAAGTGCGCGCGCGGCGTCCAGCACCGCGCCCGTGGCCGGGCGGTCCGCCCAGCGCAGCGCGCCGGCCGCGTCCACCGCCACGCCCTGCTCGAACACGCCGCCGGCGCGCACGGCCACGCGGTGCGTGGGCATCACGTCGAGCACCTCGTTGGCCACCAGCACGCCGGAGAAGGTTTCCGGCAAGGTTTCCAGCCAGCGTACGCGCGAAGCCAGATGCGGCACCTTCGCGGCCAGAGTGTCGAACTGGCGTTCGCGCAGATCGGCAGAGAGTTCGAGGATGTCGTACTGCTCCGGCACGCAGCCGCGCCGTTCCAGTTCGAGCAGCAGATCGGCGGCCAGCAGGCCGGTGCCGGCACCGGCCTCGATCACCCGGGCCGCGCTCGCGCGCATGCCCTGCTCCACCTGGGCGGCCAGCGCCTGGCCGAACAGCGGCGTGAGTTCCGGCGCGGTGATGAAGTCGCCCGCCGGCCCGAACTTGCGCGCGCCGCCGCTGTAGTACCCCAGGCCGGGCGCGTACAGCGCCAGCTCCATGTAGCGCGCGAAGCTGATCCAGCCGCCCGCCGCGTGGATTTCCGCGCGCAGCAGATCGACCAGGCGCGCGCTCTGCGCAAGGGCGTCGGCGGAAGGCTGGGGAAGATTCATGGCGGTCCCGGGTGGCACGGAGAAGCGCGCATTCTACCCGCGCACTGGCCCCCGGCCCGCCGGGCGGGCATCATTCGGTGCACGCCACGCTCCACTCTTCCGTCGTTTAGAGGCCCTGCCGATGCACGCTGAACGCCCCGCCATCCTGGTCACCGGCGCCGCCCGCCGCGTCGGCGCCGCGATCGCCCGCCAGTTGCACGCCGCCGGCGCCGACGTGGTGCTGCACTACCGCCACTCCGCCGGTGAAGCGCGCGCGCTGGCCGAACTGCTCAACGCCACACGGGCGGATTCGGCCTGGCTGGTGGCCGGCGACCTGGGCGCCGACGGCATGCCCGAGGCGGTGATGGAGCAAACCCTGCAACAGGCCGGCCGCCTGGACGGACTGGTCAACAACGCCTCCAGCTTCTTCCCCACGCCGCTGGGCGAAATCGATCTGGCCGCCTGGCACGACCTGATCGGCTCCAACCTGAAAGGCCCGCTGTTCCTCTCGCAGGCCGCCGCGCCGCATCTGCGCGCGCGGCGCGGCGCCATCGTGAACATCGTCGACATCCACGCCGAACGCCCGCTGCGCGGCTATCCGCTGTACAGCGCGGCCAAGGCCGGCCTGCTCGGCCTGGCCCGCGCGCTGGCGGTGGAACTGGCGCCCGAGGTGCGCGTAAACGCGGTGGCCCCCGGCCCCGTGGAATGGCCGGAGGACGGCCAGTTCCCACCCGAGGCGCGCGCCGAGATCATCCGCCACACCCTGCTCGGCCGCGAGGGCACGCCGCAGGACATTGCCGCCATGGTGCGCTTCCTCCTGCTGGAAGCGCCCTACGTCACCGGGCAGGTCATCGCCGTGGACGGGGGGCGCAGCGCGCGCCTGTAGGGCCTGCCGCCGCGCGACGGGCGTATAATCCGCGCGCTCTTTCCCCTTGCCGAAACGATCACCGTGAGCAACGTGCCCCCAGCCGCCGAATCGGCGGAAAACCGCTTTTCCAACACCTTCCTGCGCCTCAAGAAGAAGCTCGAACGCGGCGTGGGCGAAGCCATCGCCGACTTCAACATGATCGAGGACGGCGACACGGTGATGGTGTGCGTCTCCGGCGGCAAGGATTCGTACTCGCTGCTCTCCATCCTGCTCGCGCTGCGCGAGCGCGCGCCGGTGAACTTCCGCGTGGTGGCGATGAACCTGGACCAGAAACAACCCGGCTTCCCCGCCGACGTGCTGCCAGCCTGGTTCGAATCGATCGGCGTGGAATACCGCATCATCACCGAAGACACCTACTCCATCGTCAAGGACAAGATTCCCGAGGGCAAGACCACCTGCTCGCTGTGCTCGCGCCTGCGCCGGGGCATCATCTACCGCGTGGCCAGCGAAATCGGCGCCACCAAGATCGCCCTGGGCCACCACCGCGAGGACATGCTGGAAACGCTGTTCCTCAACATGTTCTTCGGCGGCAAGATCAAGGCCATGCCCCCCAAGCTGGTCAGCGACGACGGCAACCACGTGGTAATCCGCCCGCTGGCCTACTGCACCGAAAACGACATCGCGCGCTTCGCCCGCGCCATGGAATACCCCATCATCCCCTGCAACCTGTGCGGCTCGCAGGAAAACGCCCAGCGCAAGCAGATCAAGGCCATGCTGGCCGGCTGGGCGCGCGATTACCCGGGGCGCATCGAATCGCTTGCCACCGCGCTGCAGAACGTGGTGCCCTCGCATCTGGCCGACCAGCGCCTGTTCGATTTCCAAGGCCTCACCCGTCACAGCCAGGTCGCCGAAGGCGACACCGCCTTCGACCCGCCGGAGCTGCCCCGCGCACCCGCCAACATCGTGCGCATCACCCCGCTCGACGGCGTGCAGGACTAGGCGGGCCGGGCACTTGCATCGTTCGCCGCATTTCCCCATCATGACGTCCGGAATCGCCGCCTCCCACCGCGCCCGTACCGGAACCCCTGCATCATGACCGAGCGGAACAACGCCTGCATCCTGGTCGCCGAAGTCATCGGCGGCGAACGTCTGGTCGGCCGCCTCAGCGCCGAGGAAGCCCGCCACGCCGTGGACCGCTGCCTGAACCGCATCGACCGCGTGGTGGAATCCAACGGCGGCACCCGCATCGACCGCGAAGCCCAGCGCCTGGCCGCCAGCTTCGCGCGCTGTGACGCCGCCGTGCTGGCCGCCTGTGAAATGCTAGAACGCGTGATGAGCCTGCCACCCACCAGCGGCGTGCAACTGGCCACCCGCATCGGCGTGCATTTCGGCGGCCTGGAATCCGGCCACCCGCCGCGTGGCGACGGCCTCGGCGTGGCCCGCCGCCTGGCCACGGGCGCCCAGCCCGGCCAGGCCCTCGCCAGCGAAGCGGCCATTTCCCAGCTTTCTACCCCCGCCCGCCACTTCGCCAGCGCCGACGACTCGCGCGGCCCCAGCATCCACGGCGTAGACGGCCCCATCTACGAAATCGGCCACCGCATGGCCGTGGTCGCCCCGCCGCCCAGCCCGGACAATCTCCGCCAGAGCCTGGTGATCCATCATCAGAAGGACGAACTGCGGCTCGACGAGCAGCGCCCGGTCCTGCTGCTGGGGCGCGAGCAAGGCAACGACGTGGTCATCATCGACCCACGCGCCTCCCGCCAGCACGCCCGCCTAGAGCGCCGCGACAGCGGCTTCTTCCTGGTCGACCAGAGCACCAACGGCACCTACCTGGTCATCGACGGCCAGAAAGAGAAGTACATCAAGCAAGGCGAGATCGCCCTGGACGGCCCCGGCCGTCTGGGCTGTGGCTTCTCCGCCAATGAAGTCGAACGGGATCTGGTGTTCTTCGAACTGCGATAGCTGCCCGCACGGCAGTGAACGGGACACGCTATCCATCCCGCAATGGCCCGGTTTTCTTAGCTGCCTGCACGGCAGCTAAGAAATGCGGCATTGTCGTGCCGGAATTCGTGATGGGGTTCACTGCCGTGCAGGCAGCTAAGAAACTTGACCACTTCTTCGAGCGCGTTGGCGGCTTCGTTCACTGCCGTGCAGGCAGTGAACGGCATAGGCGCGCGCCGCGTCACCGGCGAAGCTTTCTTAGCTGCCTGCACGGCAGTGAACTCTCGGGCCTCGATGCCGATCCGCCGGGCCTTTTTCTTAGCTGCCTGCACGGCAGTGAACGCCGCGCCCACCCGCGCGGCGCGTCTCATGAATTTCTTAGCTGCTTGCACGGCAGTGAACTCTGCTCGGCATCGGACGAGGGGCGATAGAAGTTTCTTAGCTGCCTGCACGGCAGTGAACTGCTCAAGATACCTCTCCCGTTGTCATCAACATTTCTTAGCTGCCTGCACGGCAGTGAACGAAGACGGGCACGCCGGCCGCCGTGGCGCAGTTTTCTTAGCTGCCTGCACGGCAGTGAACTTTTCGCGCACCTCGGCGGGGATGTATTTCGATTTCTTAGCTGCCTGCACGGCAGTGAACATACCCGTGAGAAAGGGGCGCAGTACGGCGAGTTTCTTAGCTGCCTGCACGGCAGTGAACTTCGCTGGCTGCTTCCCTGATGTGCGGATTCTTTTCTTAGCTGCCTGCACGGCAGTGAACGCAGAGTCACATGCACGGGCGTGCTCCATCGATTTCTTAGCTGCCTGCACGGCAGTGAACTCCACCACGTCGCGCCATTTTTTCTCGCGCACTTTCTTAGCTGCCTGCACGGCAGTGAACCGGTGCACGGCCCGCAGCGGGGGACCGGCTTTTTTCTTAGCTACCTGCACGGCAGTGAACGATTTTCAGCCGGACAGGCCAGCCCATCCTGTTTTCTTAGCTGCCTGCACGGCAGTGAACCAATGGCAACCCTCGCCGCAGCCGTTGTCCCATTTCTTAGCTGCCTGCACGGCAGTGAACGGCTTCGTCCGGCATGTCGTGGCCGGCGGTGATTTCTTAGCTGCCTGCACGGCAGTGACCCCCCCACGAGCTGGGAACTGCGACACGTAATTTTTCTTAGCTGCCTGCACGGCAGTGAACGTCGAGCGCGGCATCTTCCGCTACGAGAACTCGTTTCTTAGCTGCCTGCACGGCAGTGAACACGCCGGCCGACGTGCGCGCGGTGAGCTTCATTTTCTTAGCTGCCTGCACGGCAGTGAACCCGGCGGTGAGGTCGGCGGCACTCCGCAGGGCTTTCTTAGCTGCCTGCACGGCAGTGAACCTTGAAGTCGCGGCCGGTTTTCTCTTCCTTCATTTCTTAGCTGCCTGCACGGCAGTGAACGCTGCAGGGCACGCACAAGAGATTCGCCGACATTTCTTAGCTGCCTGCACGGCAGTGAACGCCACGCTGTTGGGCACCACGGTGTCCGAGACTTTCTTAGCTGCCTGCACGGCAGTGAACCTCGTTACCGACTCCCCTGCCCCCGCGAAAAATTTCTTAGCTGCCTGCACGGCAGTGAACGAGCGTGTATTCCGCGCGGGCGGCCGGCGTGATTTCTTAGCTGCCTGCACGGCAGTGAACCTGTTCGTGGCGCGCCAGGCCGTCCGCCTCCATTTCTTAGCTGCCTGCACGGCAGTGAACCGACCACGAACTGTTCCGCGACTGGGAAAGAATTTCTTAGCTGCCTGCACGGCAGTGAACGACAACCTGGCGCCGGAGGTCGTGGGCTACATTTTCTTAGCTGCCTGCACGGCAGTGAACTGGACGGGCACGTAGTCGCGGCGGGTGCAGCCTTTCTTAGCTGCCTGCACGGCAGTGAACCAGGCGTTGCTCAGGCATGGTGGCGATGCTCGTTTCTTAGCTGCCTGCACGGCAGTGAACCGGCGAACTTCAGCAGTTCACGCCGGCTCAGCTTTCTTAGCTGCCTGCACGGCAGTGAACCCGGATAGATCGGTGGAGAGATACGCCCGGTATTTCTTAGCTGCCTGCACGGCAGTGAACGGGGTGCCACCCGCTCGCGGGGTGGCGCTGACTTTCTTAGCTGCCTGCACGGCAGTGAACGCGCCGGGCGTGGCACTGGACAGCCCGGCCTGTTTCTTAGCTGCCTGCACGGCAGTGAACGAACAGACGAAGCTGGAGGTCGAGGTTCTGAATTTCTTAGCTGCCTGCACGGCAGTGAACAAGAAATTCCCGCAGGGCGGGGAGTATTGCGATTTCTTAGCTGCCTGCACGGCAGTGAACGTGTGCGCGCGGCCGGCGCGTTCCGTCTTGTCTTTCTTAGCTGCCTGCACGGCAGTGAACGAAGCACCCGGGGGAAGAGGAGGAAAACCCCTTTTCTTAGCTGCCTGCACGGCAGTGAACCGCAGTGTTCGTGCGGGGCCGTGCTTTCCTTTTTTCTTAGCTGCCTGCACGGCAGTGAACGCGGAGAAGGTCAGCGCCAACCAGTTCGGCTTTTTCTTAGCTGCCTGCACGGCAGTGAACCCACACCTGGGCAATCAGTTCCAGCACGGCCATTTCTTAGCTGCCTGCACGGCAGTGAACTCCGGTCCGTTCGCCTTCGATCCTGGCAAAAATTTCTTAGCTGCCTGCACGGCAGTGAACTGCTCGCGGTTGGAGACGGACTCGGCCAGCGCTTTCTTAGCTGCCTGCACGGCAGTGAACAGCGCCAAGTCGTTCGGGCCGCAACTGGAGTATTTCTTAGCTGCCTGCACGGCAGTGAACGCAGCGCGTCCGTCAGCGACTTCCCAGCAGAATTTCTTAGCTGCCTGCACGGCAGTGAACACGGAAAGCAGGCGGTCGCGGGCGAGGCGGTATTTCTTAGCTGCCTGCACGGCAGTGAACGCCACATCGCGCTGAACCCGTCTCCGGTATAGTTTCTTAGCTGCCTGCACGGCAGTGAACATCCAGCCGTCGCGTTCGATCTGTTCGGCCAGTTTCTTAGCTGCCTGCACGGCAGTGAACCCGTGCTGGCGGCCTGGCCGGCGGCGCGTACGTTTCTTAGCTGCCTGCACGGCAGTGAACCGTGCTGGGCGGCAGATCGCCCAGGCCGAGGCTTTCTTAGCTGCCTGCACGGCAGTGAACTCATGAACGCCCCCGACCTGATCATCCCCGAGTTTCTTAGCTGCCTGCACGGCAGTGAACATTCTCGCCGCCGCCCGCCGCCCACCCCGCATTTTCTTAGCTGCCTGCACGGCAGTGAACGAGACTCGCGGCCGGCGCCGCGGCGGCTCAATTTTCTTAGCTGCCTGCACGGCAGTGAACGCAGCAGTTGCAGTACCTCGCTGGCGCGGGCATTTCTTAGCTGCCTGCACGGCAGTGAACGCTACGGCGCGCAGATCGGATCGAGCGGCTACTTTCTTAGCTGCCTGCACGGCAGTGAACTCGGCGACGGCGGAGCGGTACTGCTTGTGCCCTTTCTTAGCTGCCTGCACGGCAGTGAACGGTTTCGAGCGCGCCGGCCGACTGGGGGGGGTTTTCTTAGCTGCCTGCACGGCAGTGAACCCTTTCCGCCACCAGGGCCGCATTCCCGGCGTTTTCTTAGCTGCCTGCACGGCAGTGAACGGTGGGCGACCTGGACACCATCAAGGGCGTGCCTTTCTTAGCTGCCTGCACGGCAGTGAACAGGTTCACCGTGGGCAACGGTGCATCCGTGATTTTCTTAGCTGCCTGCACGGCAGTGAACGCCGGGCGGCCTCGATCAGTTTTTTAGGGGCATTTCTTAGCTGCCTGCACGGCAGTGAACCGCGACCCGGCCACCGGCCGGCGCGCGCTGAATTTCTTAGCTGCCTGCACGGCAGTGAACGCCGCTCAGCATCATGATTCCCTGCTGCTCCTTTTCTTAGCTGCCTGCACGGCAGTGAACATCGGCGTCGTCGTCCGGCGCGTAATCGTTTCTTTCTTAGCTGCCTGCACGGCAGTGAACCCCAAGGGCAGCGTACTCATGGAGGCCGTGAATTTCTTAGCTGCCTGCACGGCAGTGAACGTGGAGAATGGTGCTCATGCCGCCTCCATTTCGTTTCTTAGCTGCCTGCACGGCAGTGAACGACGTCCATGGAGAGATGACCGAAGCCGAGAATTTCTTAGCTGCCTGCACGGCAGTGAACGAAGCTGTCGAGCCGTCCGCAGATCGACCCGATTTCTTAGCTGCCTGCACGGCAGTGAACTTGAGTGCGCACAGAAATACCCAGGGCGATCATTTCTTAGCTGCCTGCACGGCAGTGAACCAGTATGAGGCCGAGAGCCGGCGGCGAGACCATTTCTTAGCTGCCTGCACGGCAGTGAACGTTCCCGAAGCCCGACGGCAGGCACCAGATCATTTCTTAGCTGCCTGCACGGCAGTGAACACCACAAACATCGACACGATCACTCCTTCGCATTTCTTAGCTGCCTGCACGGCAGTGAACCCAGCCCTGAGCACCTTTTTGCCAGGATCGAATTTCTTAGCTGCCTGCACGGCAGTGAACCAGATCACTCGCGTGAGCTTGCGCCACGTCCATTTCTTAGCTGCCTGCACGGCAGTGAACGTCTGGTGGGGAATGAGTCGCCATCGCCGCGAGTTTCTTAGCTGCCTGCACGGCAGTGAACTCCCTGGATGGCGAAGACGTACGCAGCCACTTTTTCTTAGCTGCCTGCACGGCAGTGAACGTCGCGCAGCGGTGATCCTTCCAGGCCACGCCTTTCTTAGCTGCCTGCACGGCAGTGAACAGCGAGGAGCCCTGAAATGGAGATTGATCTTGTTTCTTAGCTGCCTGCACGGCAGTGAACGACATGGCTGGCGGACTGCTTTACCGCAACGTTTTCTTAGCTGCCTGCACGGCAGTGAACGGGCTGCTTGCTGCGCACGATGAGCTGCCACATTTCTTAGCTGCCTGCACGGCAGTGAACGCCCCGGCTTCGGCCGCAGCCTTGCGGCTCCTTTTCTTAGCTGCCTGCACGGCAGTGAACTGCGTGGGCAACTGTTCGCTGTTGCCCAAGAATTTCTTAGCTGCCTGCACGGCAGTGAACCGGGCAGCCTGGTTTCAACTGCTGCTCAGACTTTTCTTAGCTGCCTGCACGGCAGTGAACTGAGAGCCCCATCAGGGCCGCAACCTGGTGGATTTCTTAGCTGCCTGCACGGCAGTGAACTAGCAAAAAATCAAATCAACCAACTGATTAATAGAAAAATTCTCGGAATTCGCCGTATTTCCCCTTTCCTTCGCCCTGCTCATAACCCATTGTTTTTCAACCCCTCAAAACGCTACCGAAAAAAAGGGTCAAAACCATGGCACCGTGGCCGTGGCGCTAAGGCCATATGTGCTGAAGAGTCCCTGTCCCTGCGCTGGGCTGGGCTGTATCGGCCGGTGCTCGATGAACAGTCGGAAGCGCTGCCCTGTCGTATGGCTCGCCAGCTCCACATAGGGCAGTCGAAGCCGGCGTGCGGCAGAATCTGGAATTGCCTCGCGCGCCTCCTTTTCCCCAATACCCTTACGTGCCATGAGGCGACGGCGAAGGCGTTCCGGGCTGCTTTTCGCCTGCACCCGGCACACGACGCGGTGACCGGCATCTGCCGGAACCGGGCGGGCCGGAGTCAGGTCGATATGGCCTCGCATGCCTTGTATCCAGCCGATCCGGATGAGTCGGTCAAGACTCGCGAACGAGCCATGAAGACGCAACCGCTTGCCAAGGGTGATGCCGGCTGTGCCGACATCCGGAAAACTCACCCCGATGTCGTATCCTCCATGCTCGACCAGACCCCGATGCAGCTTGGCGAACAACGCATTCATCAGCACCGGGGCAGAGAACTCCGGGTCGGGTAGCAGCTTGATGTCGATGTAGTGGTCCATATCAACCCGCCTCGCCAAACACGCCGCCGCGCACCAGCGTGGCCACGACGAAGTGCTGTTGTTCGAGAGGCGGCACCTGATCCTTGAGAATCCAGTTGTCGAGCAGGCTGTAGAAATCCAGCTTTTGCTTCGGCTGACGATAAGCCTTGCCCTGGGTCGTCACCGAACCATAGGGCTCCACCGCGATGGGGCCAAGCTCATCGGCGCCCACGTACCAGGTGTCGATCGTCCGTAGGGCATTGCCGATCTTCTGGGAATGGATGGCCGCAACCTGGTTTTCCTTTGGACCCACTCCGTAGAGCGTCTTGCTCTTGTCGCCCCGTCCACGATCCAGGATGAGTTCCTGCGAGGGAAACACCTCCTGGCCAGCACCGATACGGGCGAAGGCGGTGACCTGCAGCAGAACGTGACGCTCACCGGCAAGTCCTTCGACGATCAAGCCGGCCAATGCGTCGAGCGAGGCCGCCGCCCCGGCAGGCGCCTCGAAGCTGCGCAGCGGCAAGCTCAGCGCGTCGAACTCCCACGTATCCCGTGCCGCACCGTCTACGAGATGGGCGATGCGTACTTCCACCTGCTCGGCGCCAAACCGGTTACGCCACAAAAAACGGCCGTTGGCCAGATTGAAAGCGTAGCGCCGCGCGAGTTCGCCAAAACCATTGCGCTCGGCATAACCACGCACCGTTGCCAACAATTTCTGCTGGTAGTCCGCATCGTTGCAGGCGGACGGCTTGCCCGTACCGCCCAGCACGCGCACGGTGAAGCTCACCTTGAGCGTATCGGCGTCGCTGGGCAGCGCGGCCACGTCGACGGTTTGCAGGTTGGGGTTCTCGATGGCGGCGTCGAGTTTGGCGGGGTCCTGATCCTTGGTTTTGAGGCGGTTCGAGATCGTGCCGCGCACGGATTTCTCGCGGATCGCCACGGCGGGCCAGTCGGCCGCGGCTGCACGCGCTGCCCACGCGCCGGCATGGAACAGGGCGTCGGACGGATCGAGCTTGCGCTCGAAGGCGAGAACGGAGGCGGTCTTGAGTTCTTTGGACATGGTGAATTCCTTATGGGCAGTCAGGCGAAGTCGAAGTCATGCACCGGCGTCTGCCGGTAATCATTGCGGCAACGGTAGAGACCATCCTGAAGATGGCTGTCGGCGTACCAGAGCAGTTGTTGCGGGCTGTACAGGCGGTGCGGGCTGAGCCACTGGCCAATGCCGTAAAGGCTCTCGACGAAGCGGAACGGCGTGCCCCAGTCGCGGGCGTTGGCCACGCTGCCGGCAGGCTGCAACTCGCCCAAGGCGCCGTAACCGAGCGGAATCGGCACGATCCAGCCAAGGTTCTGGCGGTCGTGCCGCCATTGGCCACCATCGCCCTCCTCCTGCCAATGCCAGTTGATGCGCGACAACGACAGCCAGGCATCCAGGCGCGTGGCGCCAGGGTGTTGCGCTTGCAGGGCCGCATGGCGCTGCGCCAGCAAGTCGCTGCGTTCCACCAGCGCGAAGCCAGGCAGCAGGCGCAGCGTGAGTTGGCCGAACAGTTTTTCGCGGCTTTCGGCATCTCCGGTCAATGACATCACGTAGGGAAGCCGCCGGCCGCGCGGTACGGGCGATTGGACCACGGTGCCGCCGGCGATACGCATCGCCGCCAGCAGATCACCTACCTGGGCAGCGATGGCGGGAGCGGCCTGCGCATCGAGCAATGCCTGGCTTTGCACGGCGAAGACCAGGCTGATATCCAGGTGGATGCGCCCTTCCTCGACGATGGCGGCGCTGCCGCCGTCCTTGTCGAGTGGATTGCGGGTCAGGCGGAGGCTGTGGATGAAACCGCCGTCGGTCACCAGTTCCTGATGGTTGTGGACCACCGCGCTCACGGCGTTGAACTGCAAATCCAGTCCGGCGGCCTGGGTTTTGCGTTCCAGTGCCCACATCAGCCCCAGAAACGCGGTCATCGAGGGAAAGCCGTGGGTGAGCGGGCTGGAGATGGCGTTGGCGTTCTGCACCCGCAGGCGCGGCAGCACCAGCAGATGCTCGAAGTGGAGGCACTCAGCCATGCGTCGCCTCCCGGGTCCTGTCGCCGCTGACGGCACGGCGCTGCATGGGAGCGGGCCATTCGGCATCGATGATCGCCTGACGTGCCCAATGGGCGTGTTCGGCATCGCCCACCGGCAGGTCATGGTGCCGCAGGATATCGTTGAGCCAGTTGCCGAAACGGTGTGCCACCTCGTCCGGCCAGTCTTTCCACTCCAGTGCCGCGTTGAATGTTTCGTCCTCCAGCCTGTGCTCCGCGTCTTCGCGCAGCGGCAGTTCGGCCCGCTCCGGGTCGAGCCAGATCTGTTCGCACAGCGGCAGGCGGCAGGCCGGGTCGCGCGTCCAGCCGGGCTGGAACAGCTCCCTGCTGGCCAGACCGAAGGCGGCCAACGACTGGCCCAGGGCGCGTTCGATGCGTTCGCGCTTGACGCGGGTGTCCAGCGTCGGCGCAGGATTGCTTTTCAGCAGCGCCAACAGGGCCTCCAGCAACTCGCCGACGCCTTCGAAGCGGCGGAAACGTGCCAGGGCCGAATCGATGAACAGGAATTGCCGGGGCCGGTCCTGGTCCCAGCGCGGCGGCAGGGAGGCCAGCAGGTAGTTGAGTCCGCCGCGCTCGCTGTTCAACTGGCTGACGTTCTGCGGCTTGGTGCCGCCGAGCTTGCGGACGGCCAGGTTGCGGTAGTCACGATAGGGCGTGTCATGCGCCTTTTTGTCGCGCCGGGCCTGGCGGGCGGCCTTGTTGGCCTCGCCGAAGCGCGCCTCGTTGATCTCTTGGTGCACGGTATGGGCGAGGCTGCTGGAAAACAGCGGTTGCAGCAGGTGAAAGCCACCATCGTCGGCCGGCTCGCCGGAAACGCACCAATAGACCTGTTTGGCCAGACCGTGGGACGCCAGGGCCACGGGCTCGCGGACCAGCCCTTTGAAGGCGGCGGCCCACTGCCAGGCCGTGGCCGCATCCTCATGCAGGGCGCGCAGCAGATCGGCATCGTCGGCCTGTAGCCAGTCGAGCAGGCGGCGGCCTTCGACTTCCAGCTTGAGGAATTTGTACACGTCCAGCGCGGCGGCGTTGCCGACGATGTCGTCGGCGAAGTCGCTACCCAGTAGATGCGTACCGACTTCGACATGCCGGGGCAGACTGTCCGGCACGACGTGGAGATTGGTGCCGCGGGCATCGGGGTGGGTGGCCTTGAGCACGTGGGTCACCGCCTGAATCTGCGCGACCCGCCGCGCGGCGTCGGTCAGCCACTCGTGGTAGTCGTATTTGGCGGCGACCTGCACGGCGGCTTCTTCGTTCAGGCCTTTCAGTTTGGCATCTCGGCGTTCGGCGATGAACGCGGCGATGGTTTGCTGGAAAGTATGGGCACGGGGAGTGCGTTTGGGTGGCTCGGCCATCTGGAGGATTCCTGATCAATCGACTTGGCGGAAAACAAGCCTGTAGAATCCCCACAGCGATTCGCTGTGGGGATGTTGTAAACATGAGGGTGTTTGCCCTCATCCGACTAATAAGATCATGTGCTGGTCAGACACATTCCTATCCTCCTTGCGCGTCATGCTTCGTGCGTAGGGCCGGGGCCAACCCGGCGAGTTGCTGCTGTTCCCCTGCCAGTCGTTGCAGCGGCCGGCAGGGGTTTTAACCATCTAAGCGTAGCTGGCATTCTGCTCGTCTGCTTAAATGGTGAATCCACTATTGCACAAATAGCTCAGGAAATCTAGGCGTAGCAGGCGTTCGCCAACTTAACTGCCGAACAGGCAGCCTTGGGCCGGGTAGATATCTACCCGGCTCTACTTTTTCTTTCCAAACCCCAAAAACGGGTGATACCGCCAACCCTGCGCACTGTCCGGCACGCTGACCGTGGTAAAACGCTCCGCGCAGCGCCGCAGCGGCAGGTCGCGCGCTTCGGCCTGCTCGTGCAGCAAATCCATCAGATCGTCCTCACCCCACGCGCCGATGCGCGGCCCGAAGGCCAGTTGCAGGCGCTCGATGCGGCTTTCGGCGCTGGTGTAGATCGCTGGTTTGCCGTGTCGGGCTTCCTCGTGGATGGCGTGCAGCAGCAGGCGCGCTTCGTCCTCGTCGGGCAGGAACAGCAGTTCACAGCTGGGGGTCGGGTCGTCGCGGAAGGCCTGTTGCTGCGGCAGCGCCCAGGTCAGCGCGGCACGGGGAAACTGCCAGGCGCAGGCGGCATCCAGGTCGAAATGCCGGGGTTTGACGCCACGGGGCGTGGGCTGGCTTTGCACATCGCGCGGTTTCGGTTGCATTTGCGCGGCCAGTCGGGCGTGCTCCAGATCGACCAGGCTGCGCTTGGGCTGCCAGTCCTGCTGCGGACGCGGCTGGATGCGCGGGCGGGCGGTGATCGTCCGGTATTCCTCCTCGCGCAGCAGGGCGCCGAGGCGGTGGCTGGCCAGGCGGAACGGCGTGTCGGCCAGACCACGCTCATCCTCGAAGCCGGGGCGCACGAAGGCGGCCAGCGGGTGTCCATCGCGCCCCCGGTCCGTTGAAAAGTGGCGCAGATTGGTATCGAAGATGAGGATGTTGGGCGTTTGGCAGGGTTGGTTGCGATGGCGCTGGACGCGGCCGGCAAGCTGGATGAGCGCGCGCATCGACGAGGGTTCGGCCACCGCCCAGTCGGCGTCCCAGTCGCGGCCCACCTCGCAGACCGGCGAAGCGAGGACGACGAACAGGTGGTTGGGTTCCGTAGTGGCGTCGATGGCCTGACGGATGTCCGCCCGCTGGTAGACGGCAGCGGGGTCGCGGCGATCGAGGCAGGCATCCAGCCGGCGCTCGATGGCCGAGCGTTGCAGCATGGGAAAGCGCGCATGGTAGACGCACAGGTGGATACGGTAATCCTCCGGCGCGCCCAGGCGCAGCAGTTCCTGCGCGACATCGAACAGGGGCTCGATGTTGGCCATGCGCACCAAGCCAAAGCTGACCCGCTTGCCGCTGCGCGGGCAGGTTTCGGCATGACGGTCGTGGGCCTGGAGGATGGCTGCGCGCAGTTCGGCGGCAAAGGCGCGGCGCACGGCCTGCTCCTGCTTCGCCTCGATGCGCAGCGGCAGCAGTTCGCCGCAACGCCTGGGGCCGTCCCGCGCGACGGCGCGATCGAGCGCCGCCACGCGGCGGCGCACGAAATCCTGGTGTTCCCGGGCATGGGCCGGGGCGTCACCGCAGCAAGCGGTGTGTACCCCGAACTCGTCCGCCCACAGGCAGGCGATGCCCGAGGCCCGTTCCCCTCCGCCATGCGGACCACGGTTGCGTTGATGGTGGATACGGCCGGCGCGGTAGGCCTGGAACAGGCCGTCGACCAGCGACGGCGGCAGGGTGGCCGAAGACAGCAGCACGCGGCTGCCGAGCAGGCCAGCCCAGTACACCAGGCGGGTCAGCGCCGGGAGGTCGGCAAGGTCGAAATCGTCCAATTCGTCGAGTACCAGATCGCTGCTCATCAGCCGCAGCATGGGCGCGATCTGGCGCCCGGCGCGCTGCGCCTCGGTGGCCGGCGTCAGGTGGTCGACGGTGCACACCAGCATCGGGGCCGCCAGCAGCGCACGGATGCGCTCGTCCGCCATCACCCGGGAAAGCAGGCCGTGGCCTTCGGACTGCCCTTCGTAGAGGACATGGCCGTCCTCCTCGATCAGCGCCTGCGTGGAAGCCGAGCCGTGGGCTTCGGCCTGTTGCTCGTAATACTCGAACAGCGCGCGACTGGCGCTGCCGCCGACACGGATGGCCAACTCGTCCTCGTCCAGGTGCAGATCCTTGCGGTAGCTGCGCCCGGTTTGCAGGGTCAGCGTACGCAGACCCAGGGCGAAGGTGGCGCGCATGCCTTGCCGGGGATCGGCCAGGGCATGAAGGATGCGGGCGTTGGCGAGCGTCTTGCCGCAGCCGGTGGACGCCATGTTGATGATGAAGGCGCCATGGGTTTGTGCCGCTGCACGCAGCGCCCCGGCCGCATCGGCCGCCTTGTCCTGCCAGCGAAAGCGCGGGTCGGCGCTGCGCTTCTGCAACCCCCGATGCCGTGCCAGGCGCGGCAGGTGGCGCTCGAAGCCGGGCAGGCCATGGGCGACACTGCCGGCCAGCCGGGCGACGCCGAGCAAGTGTTCGTCCAGCGCCTGTTTCAGCCTGCCGTCTTTGTCGGTGTTCGCATACAGGCGATAGCCGGCGTCCCCTTTCATTCGTTCGTTGGAGTGAGGCGGCAGCGCGGAGTAATGATGGTCGGCCAGCATCAGGCTCAGCCGCGCCAGATGCATGACGTAGGGGTTGTCCAGCCAAGCCCCCTTGCCCGCCTTGCCGAGCAAGGCCCGCAGGCGGGTGGCCAGCCTGGTGGCCCGGGTGCGCCATTTCGGGAGCAGCACGGGCAACTGCTCGGCGAAACGCCAGTAGGCTTCTGCTTCTGCGGCCGTTGCAGGTTGCCGGATCTCGTTCCAGTCGTGTGCGACCGCATCGAGCAGATGGGGGAGGTGCGCCGGATTGAAGGTCGGGGACTTCCTGCCGAGGGGCGCCTGCTGCCCGCTGAGGGCATCGTGCACAGGCAGCACCGGCAGGCGATGATGGGTCAGGATCAGCCAGCCGATGGCGGCGGCCAGTGGCGGCAGGTTTTTGAAGGGCGGCGGCGCATCGGAATCCAGCCCGTCGCGCAGGTAACGCCCGGGCGCGAGCCAACTAACGTTGTCCGCCTCGTCCGGCTCGGCCAGCCGTCGCAGCCAGTTTGCGTCGTCGTCCGTGCCGACGAAGGCCAGGAACAGCCGCAGGGAAACCCATTCGTGCCGGAACAGGTTCCTGGCCTGCAACTGCCCGCGCAGGCGCTCCTGGAAGGCCACGCTGGCTTTGCCCAGGTCATGCAGCAGCGCGGCCATCTGCGCCAGCAGTTGAATGTCCTCGCCGGTGTGCCAGTCGTTTTCGTCTCCCTGGCGCAATATGTTGCGGCGGGTGGCGTTGGTCGGCGTGGCGCCGCGTTCGTTGAACTGGCGCGCGTCGCCGACGATCCACAGCAGTTCGCTGTGGTCCTTGCCGCGTATCCAGTGGCAGGCCACCGCGGTGTTCTTGCGGGCGCTCTTGCGCAGCAGGCGGCGCAGGGTGTCGAGCCCGGCCTGGGTGATCGGGGTCTGCCAGGTCCGGTCGCCGCGACGTTCGGCGAACTGATCGAGGATGCGGCGGGTTTCGGTGAGCGCATTCTTGGTGCACTGGGAAATCAGCAGCACGTTCATGCGGCGGGTTTCCCGGTTCCGGTGGCGACCGCCTTGAGCGTGTCGATCATGAAATCGAGGGCTTCGCTCTGTACGAGCGTTTCGATGCAGGCTTCGCGGAATTCCTGCTCGCTGTCTCCACGCATGGCCGAAACGAAAGCCTGCGGCAGGATCACCGCGTCCTTGACCAGATCGGCCACGTCGAAGACCAGGCCGCCACGCCGCGTCTTGCCGTGCAGTACCGCGAGGCCGTGGGGCAGGCCGAGCACCCAGGTGGCGGTGGCCCCGAGGCCGTAGGCGAGGTAGTTGCCGTGGTCGAGGAAGCGGTTCGCCGGATCGCCGCCGCTGCCGCCTTTCGCGCGGGTGAAATCGCCGTAATCGGTGGCATCGCAGGCCAGCTTGAACAGCGTCTTGGTGAGGCGGGCTTCCTCGGTAAGCAGCGCCGTATTGTCCGGCGCCCCGATGATGGCCCGGCGGGAAGACTCCAGCGCGGCCTGCAAGCGCCCGCTCGCGACGCTGAATCCGGCATCGGCGAGTGCCCGGTTATTCGTCCAGTGGCCGGCAATGCGGTCGAGGCGCGCCAACTGGATGGATTTGGCGGCCCGCAGGCGCAGGCTCTCGTCGAACCAGAAGCGCACCCAGTCTTGCAGATATTCGGTGGGCCGGTACTCGCTTTGCGGCGAAAACCAGGCCACCGCGAAATCCACTTCGTTGGCCGAGAACAGCGGCGTTCCCCCGCCGCCGCAGAAGCCGACCAGCACGCCGGCCTTGGCCAGTTCGCGCATGGCCGCCTGGGTAATGGAGGTGCCCGTGCCCAGCAGAACGGTCGTGGTATTGGCGATGGGGATGTTCCAGTACAGCGACTGGCGCCCCTCGTCGGTGACGTACTCGACCCGCCCGCCGTTGACCAGTACCCGGCAATGCTCCAGGTAGTACAGATTGGCCCGCTTGGAGTGGAGGATCGTTTTCAGATCCGTGGAGGTAAGCGAATCCATGCCGTCCGCCCCGCAAGGAAGTGAGCCGGCATTATTCCACAGCGATGCGGTGGGCTAACGTATGCGGGCCATTCCGCGCCCGCGCGGCGGACAACCGGCCGCTACACCCCCCAAACCACCGGCACGCCTTCCTTCGCCGAATATTGCAGCATGTCGAGTAGCGGCCAGGCGCGCTGGGCGAGATTGACCGGGGCGGCCATGCCGCTGCGGCCGGCTTCGCGCGCGGCTTCTTCGTCTTCCTCGGCGCTGGCGGCGGCGCGCGCCTTTTCTTCTTCGATCAGCGCCTGCAAGCGGGCGATGGCGCCCGGCAGCTGCTCCACGGTGACGATGCCCTTGGCGTCGTCCGGATCCTTGCCCATGGCGGCGATGAGCGGCCTGGCGGCATCGCCGAACATGATGACGTCGGCGGCGGCGTCGGATTTGAATACGATCAGCATGCGGATCTCCCTGGCGATTTACAGTCCTTTGACCGCGTAGATGCCCGGCGCATTGCGCCAGTAGCCCTTGTAGTCCATGCCGCAGCCGAAGAGATAGCGGTCGGCGATGTCGAGTCCGGTGAAATCGGCGCGCATGCCGGGGAAGGCCTTGCGCTCATGCTGCTTGTGCACCAGCACGGCGGACAGCACTTCCCTGGCGCCCTCGCCGCGCAGATGGTCGAGGACGGCGGCCAGGGTATGGCCTTCGTCGAGGATGTCGTCGAGCACCAGCACGCTGCGCCCGCGCAGGTCCTGGGTCGGGCGCACGCGCCAGTCGAGCAGCGTGCCGTGCGTGGACAGGCCGTAACGCGTGGCGTGCAGGTAGGCGGTTTCCAGCGGGAAGGGCAGGCGCGGCAGGAGGCGCCCGGCGAAAATCAGCCCGCCGTTCATCACCGTGTAGACTAGCGGGTTGCTGTGCTGCAGCCGCGCGGTGATCTCTTCGGCCATGCGATCCAGCGCAGCCTCCACGGCGGGTGCGTCGGCGAGGCAGTCGGCCTCTTCGCGCGCATGGATGATTTCCTGCAGGTCGATATTCATGAAACGCCCTCCGGCCGGCGTGGTTTTGCGTGGGCGGATTTTAGCCCGGATGGCGCCCATGCGCCGGCTACCTGTGAAAGGCGAACGATCAGCCGAAGAGCCTGCCTATGGCGGGTCGCGCGGTAGTACACTGGCGCGCGTCGAAATCCAGCGAAGCGCGCCATGCCCATCCAGCAAATCTCCCACCCGCTCGTCCGCCACAAGATCGGTTTGATGCGCGAAGCCGACATCAGCACCAAGAAATTCCGCGAACTCACCGCGGAACTGGCCCGCCTGCTGGCCTACGAGGCGTGCAAGGACTTCCCCCTGGAAACCGTCGCCATCCAGGGCTGGGCTGGGCCGGTGGACATCGAACAGATCAAGGGCAAGAAGGTCACCGTGGTGCCCATCCTGCGCGCCGGGCTGGGCATGCTGGACGGCGTGCTGGACATGATCCCCAGCGCCAAGGTGAGCGTGGTGGGCATCGCGCGCAACGAGGAAACCCTGCAACCGGCGCCGTACTTCGAGAAGTTCGTCGGCGACCTGGGCGAACGCATGGCGCTGATCATCGACCCCATGCTGGCCACCGGCGGCTCGCTGGCCGCCACCTGCGACATGCTCAAGCGCAAGGGCTGCACGCAGATCCGCGCGCTGGTGCTGGTGGCCGCGCCGGAGGGCATCCGCCTGATGCAGGAGCGCCACCCGGACGTGGAGGTCTACACCGCCAGCATCGACAGCCACCTCAACGAGATCGGCTACATCATCCCCGGCCTCGGCGACGCGGGCGACAAGATCTTCGGCACCAAGCACAACTGAGTGCGCACCGCCGCCCCGTCCACGCTTTCCGTTCCGCTTTTCGTAGCACCCCTGCAAACAACAACATGAATCCGCCCGCGAGGGCGGCGGAGAACCCGCATGCGTGAAATTCCCGTCCAATCGCCCGATCCGGTGTGGCGCCAGGCCATTTCCGGCGCGCAGATCCTGTTCGTCGCCTTCGGCGCCACCGTCCTGGTGCCCCTGCTCACCGGGCTGAATCCCAGCATGGCGCTGCTCGGCGCCGGCGTCGGCACCCTGCTGTTCCAGTTGCTGACGCGTCGCGAGGTGCCGATCTTCCTCGGCTCCTCGTTCGCCTTCATCGCGCCGATCATCTACAGCATGCAGACCTGGGGCATGAGCGCCACCATGGGCGCGCTGGCAGCGGTCAGCCTGGCCTACTTCGCCTTCGCCGGGCTGGTGCGGGTGTATGGCGCGCAGGTGGTGCACCGGCTGATGCCGCCGGTGGTGATCGGGCCGATCATCATGGTGATCGGCCTCGCGCTGGCCGG
Organism: Pseudothauera nasutitermitis; assembly: GCF_004801295.1. Taxonomy (GTDB): domain Bacteria; phylum Pseudomonadota; class Gammaproteobacteria; order Burkholderiales; family Rhodocyclaceae; genus Pseudothauera; species Pseudothauera nasutitermitis. The sequence continues at coordinate 61,414 of NZ_SSOC01000006.1, read as the reverse complement.
CGTGGCGGTGAACATGGCGATGGGCAAGACCGGCGACGGCGCCGCCGAGCTGATGCCCTACAGCGACGCGCTGCTGCTCGCCACGGTATCGCTGGGCGCCACCATGGTGGCGGCGATCTTCGCCAAGGGCATCCTGCGCCTGGTGCCCATCCTGTTCGGCGTGGTGGTCGGCTACGTGCTGGCCGCGGCGATGGGCTGGGTGGATTTTTCCCGCATCGCCGAAGCGCGCTGGATCGCGCTGCCGGATCTGGTCGCGCCCAGCTTCAACCTGGCCGCCATCCTGTTCATGCTGCCGGTGGCGCTGGCGCCGGCCATCGAGCACGTCGGCAACGTGGTGGCCATCGGCGGGGTCACCGGCAAGGACTACACCAAGTCGCCCGGCCTGGACCGCACGCTGGCCGGCGACGGCCTCGGCGTGCTGTTCGCCGGCGCGGTGGGCGGGCCGCCGGTGACCACCTATGCCGAGGTGACCGGCGCGGTGACGCTGACGCGCAACTTCAACCCGGCAATCATGACCTGGGCGGCCATCTTCGCCATCGCCATGGCCTTCGTCGGCAAGTTCAACGCCATCCTGCAATCGATCCCCACCCCGGTGATGGGCGGCATCATGATCCTGCTGTTCGGCTCCATCGCCGCGATCGGCCTGAAAACGCTGATCGCCGCGCGCACCGATCTGGACGAGCCGCGCAATCTGGTCATCGTGTCGACCGTGCTGGTGCTCGGCATCGGCGGCTTCGGCTTCACCGTGGGCAGCTTCGTGCTGCAGGGCGTGAGCCTGTGCGGGGTGTTCGCGGTGCTGCTCAACCTGGTGCTGCCCGCCCGCCGCAAGGCGGACTGAGCGCCCCTATAGTACGTACGGCGGACGCTTCTTCAGGCCCGCCGCCGGAACAGGCCGAGCAGCAGACGCAGCGCGGGGGCGACAACCGGGGTCAGCAGGCTCCGCGGCCCCCGGCCGCGCAGGCGGCTCCACAACAGCCAGCCCACCCAGCCGCTGCGCGCCAGCCGCAGCACCATGCGCGGCCGGCTGAACAGCAGGAGCAGCACGCCGCTCGACAGCAGCGGCGCATGCTGGCGCGCCCAGGTGAATTGCTCGCGGATGGTATCGACGGTGTCGAGCGCCGATTCGATGCCGGCCAGCCGGTGCACCATGTCGGCGCGCTGGTATTCGGCCTTGATCTGCAGGCGCTGCTTGCGCAGCGCGAATTCCACCAGGCGGGGATTCACTCTGCGCGCTCTTCGCGGCGCAGCGCCTCGCGGTCGCGCGCCAGTTCGCTCAGGCTGGCGGCGAACAGCCGGCTGCCGCGCCGCAGTTCGCGCGCGGCATTGCTGGCGGTCCATATGCCCACGCCGATGAAGGCCGCGGTGGCCAGACCGAGCACCAGCAGGCGATGCTCCTCCCAGAACAGCACGGCCAGGAAGATCACCAGGAACACCACGCCGAGACCGAGCATCAGCGCGCACAGCACGGTGTTGAACAACAGGCTGGTGAGGCGCAGCTTTTCTTCCTGCACCTCCACGGCCAGCAATTCGAGCCGGGTCTGCACGGTGGACAGCCCGGCGTCGAGGAAGCCGCGCAGGCTGTCCGCCAGACGCGGTTTCCGCGTTTCGCTCATCGGTAGGTCAGCGCCGGCCGGAGAGCAGGCCGAGCAGGAAGGCCACACCAGCCGCCACGCCGACGGACTGCCACGGGTGGGCATGCACGTAATCGTCGGTGGCGTGCGCAACCTTGCGGGTCTGTTCGATCAAGGCGTGCTCGGCATCCTCGATGCGCTGCTTGGCGATCACCAGGCGGTCGCCGAGGCGGGCACGCACATCGGTGAGCTTGTCGCCGGCCTGGTCGGCGGTGAGCTTGAGCAGTTCTTCCGCGTCGGCCACCACGGTCTTGAAATCGGCGACGAGCTTTTCCTTGGCGGCATCGTTATGTTTGGCTTTGGCGGCTGCAGGCATGATGATCTCCGTGATGGGGCAACAATGACATATGCGCCGCAAGTGGCGCCGTTTCAAGGCTAAACGCAATTCCACGGGAAGGCAAACAACCTCCCGGCAACTCAGCCCGGAGGATGTGACCAGTCATATTCGACGCTCAGCGGAGCGTGGTCACTGAAGCGCTGTTCCTTGTACACCGAGGCCGTGCGCGCCGCCGCGGCGATACCCGGGGTGGCGAGTTGGTAGTCGAGGCGCCAGCCCACGTTCTTGGCCCAGGCCTGCCCCCGGTTGGACCACCACGTGTAGCACTCCGCCGTTGCCTCCGGATACAAACGGCGATAGACGTCCACCCAGCCCTGCCCGTCGAGCACGCGGGTGAGCCAGTCGCGCTCCTCGGGCAGGAAGCCGGAATTCTTCTGGTTGCTCTTCCAGTTCTTCAGGTCGATTTCCTTGTGGGCGATGTTCCAGTCGCCGCAGATCACCACCTCGCGGCCCTCGGCGCGCAGGCGGGCGAGTTGCGGCAGGAAACGCTCCATGAAGCTGAACTTGGCCTGCTGGCGCTCCTCCGAACTGGAGCCGGAAGGCAGGTACAGCGAGATCACCGACAGCCCGGGGTAATCGAGCTGCAGGTAGCGCCCCTCGGCGTCGATGTCGACGATGCCCAGGCCCTCCACCACGCGCTCCGGCGTACGCCGTGCGTACAGCCCGACCCCGCTGTAGCCCTTCTTCTCGGCGTAATGGAAATAGCCCGTGTAGCCCGCCGGCGCGCGCATCGCGTCGCTCAGGTCGGCGGCCTGCGCCTTGAGTTCCTGCAGGCAGACGAAGTCCGCGTCCTGCGTGGACAGCCAGTCGAAAAACCCCTTGTTGGCGGCCGAGCGAATGCCATTGAGGTTGATGGAGATGATGCGTAACATGGGCGGACTCTCGGAAAAACCAGCGATTCAGAAGGCAGCCCGTGGATTTTAGCCGTGAATTCATCGCCCTTGCCTGCCGCAAGGGCGTCCTGCGCTTCGGCAGCTTCATCACCAAGGCCGGGCGCGAATCCCCGTATTTCTTCAACGCCGGCCTGTTCGACGACGGCGACTCCTTCCGCCAGCTGTGCGGTTTCTACGCGCGCGCCATCCGCGCCGCCGGCGTGCCCTGCAACATGCTCTTCGGCCCGGCCTACAAGGGCATTCCGCTGGTCGCCGGCGCCGCCATCCGCCTCGCCGAGGACGGCACGAACCTGCCTTTCGCGTTCAACCGCAAGGAAGCCAAGGACCACGGCGAGGGCGGCACGCTGATCGGCGCCCCGCTCGCCGGCAAGGTGCTGATTCTCGACGACGTGATCTCCGCCGGCACCTCGGTGCGCGAATCGGTGAACATCATCCGCGCCGCCGGCGCCGAACCGGCCGGCGTGGTGATCGCCCTGGACCGCATGGAGCGCGGCACCGGCGCGCTGTCCGCCGTGCAGGAGGTGCGCGAGACCTTCGGCATCCCGGTGATCGCCGTCGCCACCCTCGAAGACCTCATCGGCTACCTCGCCGATATGCCGCAACTGGTCGCCAATCTCGACGCCGTGATGGCGTATCGTGAACGCTATGGGACGACCGCGCCGCGCTGATCTGCTCCTGTTCGCCACCGCACTGGCGCTGCCGCTGCACGCGGCGGCACAGGGCGCTGGCGGACGCACCATCTACTGCTGCGAGGACAACAGCGGCAGACCGGTGTGCGGCGACGTGCTGCCGATGGCCTGCTACGGCAAGGCCTATCGCGAGATCAGCCCGCAGGGCACGGTGCGCCGCCACGTCGCGGCGCCGCTGACCGCCGAGGAAATCGCCCGCCGCCAGGCCGAGGAACGCCGCCGCAGGTTCGAGGAAGCACGCGAGATGCAGCAGCGCCGGCTCGACCAGGCCCTGCTGGAAACCTACGCCAGCCTGGAAGACCTCGACACCCAGCGCGGCCGCGCGCTGAACGAACTGAACCGCCAGCTCGAGGAACTCAACACCCGCATGGCCGAGCTGGACGACCGCCGCTTCAAGCTGGAGCAGGAGCGCGAGTTCTACGACGAGGACAAGGTGCCGCGCGAACTGGCCGCCGACCTGCGCGCCGCCGAGGGTGAGGTGGCCGCCCAGCGCGCGGTGATCGACGCCAAGACCCGCGAGTTGAACGCCGTGCGTGCGCGCTTCGACGACGACCGCCGGCGCTACGTCGAGCTCACCCTGGGAAGCCCGCCCGGGCGTTGACCGCAATGCAAGAAAACCGCGTGGTGCGCGCCGCCTGTCCGCACGACTGCCCGGACACCTGCGCGATGGAAATCACCGTGGCCGACGGCCGCGCGGTGAAGGTACGCGGCGCGGCCGACATGCCGTTCACCCATGGCGCGCTGTGCACCAAGGTGGCCCACTACCTGGAACGCGTGTATTCCCCGGAACGCCTGCGCCATCCGATGAAGCGCATCGGCCGCAAGGGCGAAGGGCGCTTCGCGCGCATCTCCTGGGACGAAGCGCTGGACACCATCGCCACCCGCTTCGCCGAAATCGCCGCCGACGACCCGCGCGCCATCCTGCCCTACTCCTTCGCCGGCACCATGGGCCTGGTGCACAGCGCCGGCATGGACCGGCGCTTCTTCCACCGCCTGGGCGCATCGCTGCTCGACCGCACGATCTGCTCCAGCGCCGGTGGGGCCGGCTGGAAGGCCACCGTGGGCGCCGCCCAGGGCGCCGACCCCGAGGCCGTGGCCGAAGCCCGCCTGATCCTCATCTGGGGCGCCAACCCGGTAGTCTCCAACCTGCACGGCTGGCGTCACCTGCTGGAAGCGAAACGGCGCGGCGCGCGCCTGGTGTGCATCGACCCATGGCGCACGCAGACGGCAGAAAAGTGCGACCTGCACCTCGCCCCGCTGCCCGGCAGCGACGGCGCGCTGGCGCTGGCGATGATGCAGGTGCTGATCGCCGAGGACCGCCTCGACCACGACTACATCGCCCGCCATACCCTGGGCTTCACCGAACTCGCCCAGCACGTGCGCGGTTTCACGCCGGAATGGGCCGCGCCCTTCGTCGGCCTGCCCGCCGACACCATCCGCCAGCTGGCGCGCGACTATGGCGAGGCCGGTCACGACAGCCTGATCCGCCTCAACTACGGCCTCAACCGCCACGCCGGCGGCGGCATGGCGGTGCGCAACGTGGCCTGCCTGCCCGCGCTCACCGGCGCCTGGCGCAAGCCGGGCTGCGGCGCGCTGCTGTCCGCCTCCGGCAACTTCCCGGTGGACCGCGCCACACTCGAACGCCCCGACCTCTACCCCGAGCCCGCACGCTTTCCGCCGCGCACCATCAACATGAGCGCCATCGGCCGCGCCCTGCTGGAAGCCGACGACCCGCCGATCCGCGCCATCTACGTCTACAATTCGAACCCGCTCGCCGTGGCCCCGGACGGCAACCGCGTACGCGCCGGCTTCGCGCGCGAGGATCTGTTCTGCGTGGTACACGAGCTGTTCCAGACCGACACCGCCGACTACGCCGACATCCTGCTGCCGGCCACCAGCCAGCTCGAGCACCACGACCTCCACACCGCCTACGGCCACCTCTACGCGCTGACCAACCGCCCGGCCATCGCCCCGCTGGACGAAGCGCTGCCCAACAGCGAAGTGTTCCGCCGCCTGGCCCGGCGCCTGGGCTTCGACGACCCGGCGCTGTGCGAGGACGACGAAGCCATCGCCGCCAGCGCCTTCCTGCCTGGCGATCCGCGCGCACGCGGGCTGGCCGAGGGCTTCGCCGAACGCGGCTGGGCACGCCTCGACCTGCCCAGCCCCTTCGTGCCCTTCGCCGCGGGTGGCTTCCCCACTCCTTCGGGCAAATGCGAGTTCTACTCGCAGCGCCTCGCCGAGCAGGGGCTGGACCCGCTGCCGGCCTGGCATCCGCCGCGCGAATCGGCGCCGAGCAATCCGGCCCTCGCCGCGCGCTACCCGCTCGCGCTGATCAGCCCGCCGGCGCGCAACTTCCTCAACAGCAGCTTCGCCAACCTGCCGCGCTTTCTCAAGGGCGAGGGCGGCCCGAAGCTGGAAATCCATCCACAGGACGCCGCCGCACGCGGCCTCGCGGACGGCCAGCGCGTGCGCGTGTTCAACACCCGTGGCGCCTTCCACGCCAGCGCGGTGGTCACCGAACGCATCCGCCCCGGCGTGGTGGTCTGTCCGTCGATCTGGTGGCAGAAGCTTTCCGACGACGGCCACAACGTCAACGCGGTGACCAGCGACGCGCTCACCGATCTGGGCGGCGGCGCCTGTTTCTACGATTGCCTGGTCGACACCGAAGCGGCATGAACCAAGACACCACCCTGGACGCCGTGGCCGGCCTGCTGGCCGAGGCCCAACGCATCCTGATCATCACCGGCGCGGGCATCTCCGCCGATTCCGGCCTGCCCACCTACCGCGGCATCGGCGGCCTGTACCACGAGCGCCTGACCGGCGAGGGGCTGACCATCGAGCAGGCCCTGTCCGGCGAGATGATGGCCCGTCGCCCGGACATCTGCTGGCGCTACATCGCCGAGCTGGAAAGCAACTGCCGGGGCGCCGGGCCGAACGCCGCGCACCGCCTGATCGCCGCGCTGGAGCAGGAGAAATCCGCCCTGTGGGTGCTCACCCAGAACGTCGACGGCCTGCACCGCGCCGCCGGCTCGCAAAAGCTCATCGAGATCCACGGCACCGTGCACCACCTGTGCTGCACGGAATGCCCGCACGAGCGCGACGTGGCCGACTTCACCGGACTGGACATCCCGCCCGCCTGCCCGGTATGCGGCGGGCTGCTGCGTCCGGACGTGGTGCTGTTCGGCGAGATGCTGCCCGAGCAGGGCATCCAGCGGCTCGAACGGGTGCTCGCCGCAGGCGTCGATCTGGTGCTCTCCATCGGCACCACCAGCGTGTTCCCCTACATCGCCGGACCGGTCTGGTGGGCTCGCCAGGAAGGTATCCCGAGCGTGGAAATCAATCCGGGCGACAGCGAGGTGAGCGGCCTGGTCACCCACCGCCTGCGCCTGGGCGCGGCGGAGGCGATGGGCAAGCTGTGGGCGCGCCTGCATCCGGACGCGCCCGCCGGACACTGAGCGCGGACGGGCGGACGAGCGCCGCCCTGTGCACCGCCGCTTCAGTCGCCAGTGACAATCACGCGCAGATGCTGCTTGCGCCCGGCTGACAGGCGCCACTCCATCCCGTCCGGCGGCAGGCAGTCCTCCGCGCGCTCCACCGGCTGGCCGTTCAGGCGCAGGCCGCCGCCGGCCGCCAGCCGGCGCGCCGAACTGCGCGATGACGCCAGCCCGCCCTCCACCGCAAGCTCGGCAAAGGTGACGCCGAGCGCGACACGCGCCTTGCCGACGGCGAGTACCGCCAGGCCTTCATCGTCGTCCTCGCCGGCGCCGCCGAACACGCCCCTGGCGGCCCGCTCCGCCGCCGCAGCGGCATCCGCGCCATGGGCCAGACGCGTGGCTTCGGTCGCCAGGATGATCTTGGCCTCGTTCAATTCCGCCCCCTGCAATGCGCCGAGGCGGCGCACCTCCACTATCGGCAGTTCGGTGAACAGCGCGAGAAAGCGGGCCACGTCGCGGTCGTCCGCATTGCGCCAGAACTGCCAGAAATCGAATGGGGACAGGCGTTCGGCGTTGAGCCATACCGCACCTTGCGCGGACTTGCCCATCTTGCGGCCGTCGGCGGTGACCAGCAGCGGCATGGTCAGGCCGTACAGCGGAAGGCCCCCCTGGCGCCTGGACAATTCGACGCCGTTGATGATGTTGGCCCACTGGTCGGCCCCGCCGACCTGCAGCGTGCAGCCGTGGCGCCGGGCCAGCTCGGTGAAGTCGAAGGCCTGCAACAGCGTGTAGCCGAATTCCTGGAAGGACAGCGAGTGCTCGATGCGCGTGCGCACCGCATCGAAGCTCAGCAGGCGATTGACGCTGAAGTGCCGGCCCACCCGGTTGAGGAATTCGAGGTAGCCCAGCCCGTCGAGCCATTCGGCGTTGTCGACCACCCGGGCGCCGCCCGGGCCGTCGTCCAGGCGCAGGTAGCGCGCGAACGCGCTGCGGATGCCGCGAATGTTGGCGGCAATGGTCGGCTCGTCGAGCATCGGCCGGCTCTGGTCGCGGAAGCTCGGATCACCGATACGCGTCGTGGCGCCGCCGATGAGCAGGATCGGGCGATGCCCGGCGCGCTGCAGCCAGCGCATCAGCATCAGGCCCTGCAGGTGGCCGACGTGCAGGCTGTCGGCGGTGGCGTCGAAACCGATGTAGGCGCTCAGCGCACCGCGAGCCAAGGCCTGCCGCAGGCCTTCGTGATCGGTGCTCTGGTGGATGAAGCCGCGTTCCTCCAGGAGGTGGAGGACATCGGCAAGATCGTGGTGGGGCATGGCAGTCTCCTGAGAACAAGGGGCGAAAAGCCCAAGGAAAACTGCCGATCCATCCGACCCGTCCGCCTTGGGCGGACCGGGATGCGCGCAACCCTACCGCCGTGATGTGCGGTAGGCGTAATAGCGGACGAAGGAAACGTGGGTGCGGCGCATGGGATGCAATCCTAGCAAAAAGGCCCCCGCACCGTAACCGGGGCGGGGGCCGGGCCGCGGATCAGAGCAGCACGCGCTCGATGCCGCCGCTGTTGGCCTGGGCGACGTAGTCGGGCAGCCAGTTCTCGCCGAGCAGGTGGCGGGCCAGTTCCACGACGATGTAGTCGGGCTCCACGCCGCCGGCGTCGTTAGCGTAGCGGTGCATGCCCTGCAGGCAGCTCGGGCAGGAGGTGAGCAGCTTCACACGGGCCGTCGGATCGTCGCCGCGCAGCCTGGCCGCGCCCTTCTCGATCTCTTCCTGCTTGCGGAAGCGCACCTGGGTGGAGATGTCGGGGCGCGCCACCGCCAGGGTGCCGGATTCGCCGCAGCAGCGGTCGGACAGATCCACCCGCGTGCCCATCAGCTCGTTGGCCACCTTGATGCCGGCATGCACCTTCATCGGCGTGTGGCAGGGTTCGTGGTACATGTACTTCACGCCGTCCACGCCTTCCAGCTTCACGCCCTTCTCCATCAGGTACTCGTGGATGTCGAGCAGCCGGCAGCCGGGGAAGATCTTCTCGAATTCGTACTTCTGCAGCTGGTCCATGCAGGTGCCGCAGGACACGATCACCGTCTTGATGTCCAGGTAGTTCAGCGTGTTGGCCACGCGGTGGAACAGCACGCGGTTGTCGGTGGTGATCTTCTGGCCCTTGTCTTCCTCGCCGGCGGCGCTCTGCGGGTAGCCGCAGCACAGGTAGCCGGGGGGCAGCACGGTCTGCGCGCCGACGTGGTAGAGCATGGCCTGGGTGGCCAGGCCGACCTGGCTGAACAGGCGCTCCGAGCCGCAGCCGGGGAAGTAGAACACCGCTTCGGCGTCGCCGTTGCGGCGCGGGTCGCGGATCACCGGGATGACCTTGTCGTCCTCGATGTCGAGCAGCGCGCGGCTGGTCTTCTTGGGCAGGTTGCCCGGCATGGGCTTGTTGATGAAGTGGATGACCTGCGCCTTGAGCGGCGCCTTGCCCAGCGTGGCCGGCGGCGCCTTGAGCTGCGGCTGGATCAGCCCGAGCGCCTTGCCGACGCGGTGGCCGAGGCGCTGCGCCTTGTAGCCCCACTCGATCATGCCGGTGCGGATCAGCTTGATGGTGGCCGGGTCCTTGACGGTGAGGAAGGCCATCGCGGCGGCCTTGCCCGGGTTGAACGACTTCTTGCCCTGCTTTCTGAGCAGGTTGCGCATCTTCACCGAGACGTCGCCGAAGTCGATGTCCACCGGACAGGGCTTCTCGCACTTGTGGCACACCGTGCAGTGGTCGGCCACGTCCTCGAACTCGGCCCAGTGGGCCAGCGAGACGCCGCGCCGGGTCTGCTCCTCGTAGAGCATGGCCTCGACCAGCAGCGAGGTGCTGAGGATCTTGTTGCGCGGGCTGTACAGCAGGTTGGCGCGCGGCACGTGAGTGGAGCACACCGGCTTGCACTTGCCGCAGCGCAGGCAGTCCTTGATGTCGTGCGCGATGGCGCCGATCTCGGTCTGCTCCATGATGAGGGATTCGTGCCCCATCAGGTTGAAGCTGGGCGTGTAGGCGTTGTCCAGGTTGCCGCCGCGCATCAGCTTGCCGCGGTTGAAGCGGCCCTCCGGGTCCACCCTGGCCTTGTAGGACCAGAAGCTCGCCATCTCTTCCTCGGTGAGGTAGTCGAGCTTGGTGATGCCGATGCCGTGCTCGCCGGAGATTACCCCGTCCAGGCTGCGCGCCAGCGCCATGATGCGGTCCACCGCGCGGTTGGCGGTCTGCAGCATCTCGTAGTGGTCGGAGTTGACCGGAATGTTGGTGTGCACGTTGCCGTCGCCGGCATGCATGTGCAGGGCGACGAACACGCGCCCGCGCAGCACTTCCTTGTGGATGGCGGCGATGCGCGCGAGCACCTGGCGGAACACCACGCCCTCGAAGATCTTGTCCAGGCGCGGCTTCAGCTCGGCCTTCCACGACACACGGATGGAGTAGTCCTGCAGGCGGTGGAACAGACGCGGCTCGGCGGCACGGTTGGAGAGTTCGCCGGCCTCGACGCCGTATTCGGCGAACTGCGCCTCGGCCTCGGCGAGCGGCAGGTCGAGGTGGTCGAGCAGCCACTGCCAGCGCCGGCGCACCGTGGCCACATAAGCCAGCGCGGCCTGACGGCGGTCGCCGATGAACACGTCCTGGTCGATCTCCGCGTCGCCCTGGTCGAGCGGCAGGTCGCCCTGCAGGTATTCGGCCAGCGCGTCGCACAGCGCCAGCTTGTTCTGGATCGACAGTTCGATGTTGATGCGCTCGATGCCGTCGCAGTACTCGCCCATGCGCGGCAGCGGAATCACCACGTCCTCGTTGATCTTGAAGGCGTTGGTGTGGCGCGAGATGGCCGCGGTGCGGCTGCGCTCCAGCCAGAAGCGCTTGCGCTGCTCGGGAGACACGGCGATGAAGCCTTCCGAGCCGCGCACGTTGGTCATGCGCACCACCTCGGAAGCGGCGCGCATCACCGCGTCCTCGTCGAAGCCGACGATGTCGCCGATCAGCACCATCTTGGGACGGCCGTGGCGCTTGGCCTTGGTGGTGTAGCCCACGGCGTTCACGTAGCGTTCGTCGAGGTGCTCCAGGCCGGCCAGCAGCACGCCGGCCAGGTTGCCCGGGCCGCCCGGCTTGAAGTAGTCGGTGATCTCGACGATGGCCGGCACCGCCTCGCGCACCTGGCCGAAGAACTCCAGGCACACCGTGCGGGTGATCGGCGGCATCTTGTGCAGCACCCAGCGCGCGGCGACGATCAGCCCGTCGGTGCCTTCCTTCTGCACCCCGGGAATGCCGCCGAGGAACTTGTCGGTGACGTCCTTCCCCAGGCCGTCCTTGCGGCAGTAGGCGCCGGGCATGGAGAGGATTTCCTCGCCCAGCGGCTTGTAGCTCAGGCCGTCGAAGCGGCGCAGGCGGAAACGCGCGGTGTGCTGCTCGTGGATCTTGCCGAAGTTGTGGTCGAGGCGCTCGACCTCCAGCCAGTTGCCGTCCGGCGTGACCATCTTCCACCACGCCAGGTTGTCCAGCGCGGTGCCCCACAGCACGGCCTTCTTGCCGCCGGCGTTCATGGCGATGTTGCCGCCCACACAGGAGGCGCTGGCCGAGGTGGGGTCGACGGCGAACACCCGCCCGGCGGCCGTGGCCGCTTCCGCCACGCGTTCGGTGACCACGCCGGCGCCGGTGCGGATGGTGGCGTAGGGCGAGGCCATGGGCTTGCCGTCGGCGTCGGGCAGCACCATGTCCTCGACCGTTCCGAGAGTGATCAGCTTTTCGGTGTTGATCACCACCGAGTTCGCATCCAGCGGTACCGCGCCGCCGGTGTAGCCGGTGCCGCCGCCGCGCGGGATGATGGTCAGGCCGAGCTCGATGCAGGCACGCACCAGCGGCGCCATCTCCTCCTCGGTATCCGGGTAGAGCACCACGAAGGGGTATTCCACCCGCCAGTCGGTGGCGTCGGTGACGTGGCTGACGCGCGCATGGCCGTCGAAGCACACGTTGTCGCGCTTGGTGTGGCGGCCCAGCGTCTTCAGCACGGCCTTGCGGCGGCGCGAAGTGTCGGAGAACCAGCGCTCGAAGTCGGCCACCGCCTCGCGCGCGCGGCCGAGCAGGAAGGTCACCCGCTGATTGCCCTGGCGGCGCTTGTCCACCTCGTTGAGGCGGTGCACCAGCGCGCCGATCAGCGCCTCGCGGCGCTCGCGGTTGGCCAGCAGGTCGTCTTCCAGGTAGGGGTTGCGGCGCACCACCCAGATGTCGCCCAGCACCTCGTAGAGCATGCGCGCGGAACGCCCGGTGACCCGCTCGGCACGCAGTTCGTCCAGCATCCCCCAGGCTTCCGCGCCGAGCAGGCGGATGACGATCTCGCGGTCGGAGAACGAAGTGTAGTTGTAGGGGATCTCTCGCAGGCGTTGGGTCATTGGCGCACCGGGCACAGCTGCTGCAGGGAAACACTCGATTCTAACGAAGCGCACGCTGCTCCGCAGCAAAAATCAAGCCCTTGAAACCCGCATGGACATTGGGAAAGGAATAGCAGTCGCCGTGTATCTCAGCCCACCGCGGCGGTCAAGGCAATCTCCACCCGCCAGCCGGGGCGCGCCAGACCGGCCACCCGCACGCAGGCGCGCGAGGGTGCGCTGCCCGCCGGCAGCCAGGCATCCCACACCTCGTTCATGCCGGCGTAGTCGGCCATGTCGGTCAGGTAGATGGTGGCCATCAGCACGCGGCCCTTGCCGGAGCCGGCCTCGGTGAGCTGGCGCTCGATGCTCGCCAGCGTCTCGCGGGTCTGCTGGCGGATGTCGCTGTCCTCGCTGGCGGGCACCTCGACGAGGTACACCACGCCGGCGTGGGTGACGGAATCGGAATAGCGGGCGGTGGTGCCCCGGCGCAGGATGTCGGTCATGGTCGCGAAGATTCGGGTTTTGCGGAACCCGAGTCTAGCGTGATGTGGCCCGGCGCGGGCAGCGCCGGGTGTGGAGCGGATCAGGGCTGGCTGGAGAGGAACTCGACCATGGCGTCGATGTTCTGCGCGCCGAGTTGCGCCACGGCGGCGGTCATCGGCGGGTAGAAGCGCTCGCCCGACATGGTCAGGTAGCGCTTCAGGCTGAGGCGCAGGTAGTCGGGCTGCTGGCCGGCCAGGCGGGGGAAGTCCTTGCCGCCGTGGGCATCGGTCTGGTGGCAGCGCGCGCACAGCTGCTGGAAGTGCTGGCCGCCGCTGGCGGCGCGCGGGCCGGGCTCGGTGGCCGGGATGACCGGCATCGACGAATACATCAGCGCGATGGCGGCCTTTTCGCGCTCGTTGAGCACGCGCATCAGGCCCTGCATGAATTCGTCCTTGCGGGCGCCGGAGAGGAAGGCCTCGATCTGCGTGAGCACGTAATCCGGATGCTGGCCGGCCAGATTGGGCACGTTGGTGAACCGGCTGATGCCCGCATCGCCATGACAGTTGGCACAGAAGAACGCCGCCTTGCGCCCCTCGGCCACCAGGGTCTCCTGGAGCGCCGCATCCGAACGCGACTTGTTCACCAGATCGGCGGCCCGATCAGCCGATGACGCCGTCGTGGCGACCGCTGCCAGCCCGAAGACCGTCAGGTAACGCACGAAGGATGTACATGCCCGCGACCAGCTGATGCGCATTGAATACTCCCGCAAGATTTCGGCATGGGCCGTCCAGGATGGCAGCCGCCTGCTACGCCTGGGCCGAAATTTTATCATCATGCGCGCTTCCCGGGCACGACGCACTGAAACAACACCGTGCACCACGGCACTGTGGCACGTTCATACGAATACCGGTTCGGGCTCCAGATCGATGCCGAAGCACCGCCTCACCTCGCTGCGCACGGCCTCGGCCGCACGCCGCACGTCGGCCCCCGTGGCACCGCCGCGATTGACCAGCACCAGCGCCTGGTTGGCGTGGCAGCCCACCGGGCCGAAATCGCGCGCCTTGCAGCCGCATCGCTCGATCAGCCAGCCGGCGGCCAGCTTGCAGCGGCCATCGGCCTGCGGATAGCGCGGCAGGTCCGGCCAGCGCTCGGCGAGCGCGGCGGCCTGCTCGGCGTCGACCACGGGATTCTTGAAGAAGCTGCCGGCATTGCCGGTTTCCGCCGGGTCGGGCAGCTTGCGCCGGCGCACTGCGATGACTGCCCTGGCCACCTGCTCCGGCGCCGGATCGACGACCCCGGCGGCGGCCAGTTCGCGCGCCAGCTCCGCATACCCCGCGTTGGCCCGCCAGCGGCGCGGCAGGCGGAAGCGCACCGCGACGATCAACCAGCGCCCCGGCTGGCGGCGGAACACGCTGTCGCGGTAGCCGAAGGCGCAGGCGGCCGCATCGAAAGCGCGCAGTTCGCCGCTGTGCAGATCCACCGCATCCAGCCCGGCGAAGCGTTCGGCCATTTCCAGCCCGTAGGCGCCGATGTTCTGCACCGGCGCGGCCCCGACGGTGCCGGGAATCAGCGCGAGGTTCTCCAGCCCGGGACAGCCCTCGGCCAGCGTCCAGCACACGAAGTCGTGCCAATTCTCGCCGCCGCCGGCTTCCACCAGCCAGGCGTCGCCGTCCTCGCCGAGCAGGCGGCGGCCGCGCAGTTCGACCTTGAGCACCAGCCCGGGAAAATCCCCGGTGAGCACCACGTTGCTGCCGCCGCCGAGCACCAGCCGGCGCGGTTCATCCCGCCACGCAGGGGTGCGCACCAGGGCCTGCAGGCCGGCCACCGAATCGATGCGCACCAGCCGCGCCGCACGCGCCGGCAGGCCGAAGGTGTTCAGGCGGTCGAGCGCCACGTCGTGCTCGAACGCCGGCGGCGCGCCCACGCACGGCTCAGTCGGCCTGGCGCGCGACATCCAGCGGCTCCACGTGGATAGGGAACACCCGGTCGTAGGTCAGGTTGAAGACGAAGGCGTAGGCCACGTAGGCCGCCGCCAGGCCGATGTCGGCAATCAGCGCTTCCAGCCAGGTCATGCCGGTCCACCCCATGATGACCGGCAGGCTCATCATCAGCAGGCCGATCTCGAAACCGAAGGCATGCAGCACGCGCAGGCGCACCGGCCGGCGGTCGGCGGTGCGCCCGGTGAGACGCCCTTCGAACCAGTCGAAACAGGTGTTGTAGCTGGCGTTCCACAGCGCGGCGATGAGCGCGATGATCGCCAGCAGTCCGGCCGATTCGGCCAGCGGCACGCCGCTCGCCCAGGCGAACGGCGGAGTGATCAGCAGCAGCCCGCCCACCTCGAACAGACTGATCTGGCGAACACGGTCCCAGAACGAACGGAGCTTGGGTTTGTGGGCGGACACGGCGGTGGCGATGCGGAGAATGAAGCCGGCTACGATAGGTGCGAAGCCGTCCGATGGCAAGGCGCGCAGTGCAAACAGTGTAAGGCAGCAGCGATTTGCACAGATTTTGTGCGACTTGATGCTGATTTCGCGGGGAGGTGGCTTCCTTGGTCCCCATCACCGGCGGTCAAAATGTTTCAAGCGGATAGCTGCGGCAGCCCTGTGTTGTGCCTCGCTCCATCGCAGCCAGTACGTCCTCTGCTGTCTGTTCGACAAAACGCGGGGCGCGCTGCTCCGGTGTGCTCTTGCAATAATCCAGCGCCTGCTCGGCAAGGCCGACGGGCTGCTGGGCAGGAACCTGGCTGTGGGCGAAACTCAGCCTGCTGGCTTGGCTGGTGAATTCCGTCACCGTGCGCTCGTTGATCAGGTCCCCGCTGAGTGCGGTGACGTCCACGTCGCGCCCCGCGAGGATGCCGCCCCGGGTGTTGAGCACGCTGTCGACCGCCAGCACCGACAGCCGATCGCCCGCTTCCATGAGGCCGCTGTTGACCACCTGACCGGCCGTGGCCGAGAGGTTTCCGTCGGCCCGCAGCGTGCCCCGGTTGGCGAGCGTGTCCCCGGCGATCAGCGCCAGGTCGCTGCCCTGGATCAGTGCCCCGGTCGGGCCCAGCCGGCCTTCGGCCTGCGCCAGGTACAGCACCGGCACCAGCACTTCTTCCCCATTCACTTCATACGCTTCGAGCCACACGATGTCGTGCGTGAGCGCGGCCACCTGCTCGGCCGTCAGGCTCACCCCCACCGACAGGTTCAGCGCGTCCTTGCTCGCCACCGCGTTGTCCATCAGGTAGCGGTACATCGCCTCGTCGCTGCTCAGCCCGGCCAGGTAGCGCTGACCGGTGCGCGCCACCACCGCTTCGCGGATCAGACGCTGCTCGTACAGCCCGTCGCCCAGGCGTTTCTGCGCCTGGTCCGGGTCGTAGCCGAGGTTGGCCAGCAGGTAGTCCGAGCCCATGAACTGCTTGAGCTCGGTCAGCGCCGGGTTGGTTTCCACCACGTACGGGGGTTTCGGCACGTTGGATTCGGACGAGGGCAGCGGGCTGGTCTGCTGCTTCGAAAGATCGGAAAAAGCAGCAATCCGGGCCAGGGCCGGATGCATGGGGTTGAAGATCAGCGTGGCGCTGAGCGCCCAGACAAGGATGCGACTGGCCGAAGTACGGAGGTTCATCGCAAACTACAGAAAATGGGGCATGTGGGAGATTTGAGGGAGCACTGGATCAAAATTTATGCCATACAAACACACAATCTGTACACCCGGCCAAGCAGCATCATCTACCTATTTTAAAGAGCGTCGGGTGGAGCAAAAATAAATCTGCCATCTCTTTTGTTTTTTTCAGCTAATGGTACAAGACCGGCTAGGACTTTCCGTATCTTCGAAGCGCCAAGAAAGGATCGTACCGTTCGGATCGACCAGCAGCGAATACCGGCAATGTGAAGTCCACTTGATGAAGTAGCGAGTATTGGGCGGCTCTTGATCCACACGATAGTAAATCGCCTCCCCTTTTGGAACAAAAGCTCTATATACATCCCCTGTTTCATTCCGAATTTCATTTGGATCGAATTTTGTTCCAATCAGCCTATCCTTGCTTTCTTTCCAGTAACCGTGATAACACCCACTCACCATAAAAAAACATGCCAGAGTCAGTGAAATTGATATACCTCTTTTGATTTTCATCTATCATTCTCTCTAGATTTATCGACCTTCGGCTTGAGCCAATAGTATTGGTTTGCAAGGCTGCCATAATTCAATATTATCGCAGGAGGCATGGATCCAATATTTGTCGCCACATTTGTCATTTCTTCTACATCCAGCCAATTCATCCAAGTATCGTGGAGCGTAGCAAATGAATTGAATCCCGGGACCGTGTTCAAGACATTACTAATCATCCGGGTATCGTGCAATGTGCCGAAGGCGTTGAAGCTGGGAAACCCATAAACGCAGGCGCTTCATTTCCGCACCTCCTTGTCTTCTTCAATGAATGACACAAGACCGGCCAGGGTCTTTCGTAGCCTCGAAGCGCCATGAAAGGATCGTACCGTTTGGGTCGACCAGCAACGAATACCGGCAATGAGGAGTCCATTGGATGAAGTAGCGGATGTTGGGTGATTCTTGGTCCATACGATAGTAAGCAACCTCATCATCCTGATGGACAGAAGCCTTATATCTATTCATTACTCCAATTCTTGCCATACCAACATTCCAAGATGGATCAAATTTTGTGCCGACCATTTTGTCCCTTTCATCCACCCACATGCTATGCGACACGCATCCCACGCAGAAAATGGAAAGCATCGCGACGGTCATCGAAAAATTCAGCCTCTTCATTTCTTTTCCTCTCGAACCTTGGCTTGTTCGATGGTGGTCTTGAGCCAGTAATATCGATTGGCGGTCCCGCCATAGTTCACTATTATTGCAGGTGGCATGCTACCAAGGTTGATTGCGGTACTACTTATCCCTCTTTCATCGATCCAATTCATCCAAGTGTCGTGTAAGGTACCAAAGGCGTTGAATCCTGGCACGGCATTCAACGCGTTGCTGATCGGTGTTCCGTGGCAAATAGAAAACGATAATAGTCATACATCATTGAAGCCAATATTTTCCCTTCACGCACGACTCCCTCAACGACAACCGTGGGTACGCGGAAGAAACCATCTTCTTGAATGGCAATAAATTTCGCCCCCTCTGACCGGTCTACGCCGGGCCGTAGGTCCGTTTCTCGACCGACCCAGTATTGGTACGCTTCCCCCATTAGTCCGATACCGGCTACCGTCGCCCATTCTTCCGGACTGTTCGCGCCAGTAAGAATCCCCTTGGCAGCGGTATTCAGTGCATAAGCCTTTGCACGCTCGGGCAGATCGGTCAGTATCGTGTTGCCGCGTTCAGTCGTTGTACGGCCCCACATATCCGTATACGCCCCTAAGCCGGCGATTGCTGCTGCACTCGCATAGCCCTTAAGCGCATCGGTTTCCTTGAGCGCCGCGCCCAGGTCCCCTCCGTTGTTGATCGTGCTGATCGCCATGTTGCTCGCCGCCGAGGTCGCCGCCGCCGTCAGCGCCACGTTCGTCCAGCCCGCCGGGATCGCCGCCGCCGTGGCCGTGGCTGGCACTGCTGCCGCCAGCGCCGAGCCGGCCTGCGCGCCCGAGCCGATCCAGGTGCTCGTCATCGGCCCGGTCACCGCCACCGCCACGATCGCCACCACCAGGCTCAGCCCCGCTCCCAGCCCCGAATGGCTGTACTTGAAGCTGTCGTGCACTTCCTTCACGCGCTGCCAATCCACGTCCCCGCGCGCTTCCATCTCCTTCAACCACGCCAACTGCGGTTCGGCCTGCACCAGCGCGTCGATGGTCTGCCCCACCGTCTGCGCATTGACTTCCGGGATGTCGATGCTGATCCGGCCCGCCGCGCGGATCGCCAGCTCGCAGCACCTGCATCCAGGCTGCCCACCGCCCGCAGCGTGCCCTGGTTGGAAAGTTCGCCGCCGCTGATCAGCGTCACGTCCCGGCCCTGGATCAGCGCCCCGGTCGGGCCCAGCCGGCCTTCGGCCTGCGCCAGGTACAGCACCGGCACCAGCACTTCTTCCCCATTCACTTCGTACGCTTCGAGCCACACGATGTCGTGCGTGAGCGCGGCCACCTGCTCGGCTGTCAGGCTCACCCCCAACGACAGGTTCAGCGCGTCCTTGCTCGCCACCGCGTTGTCCATCAGGTAGCGGTACATCGCTTCGTCCGAGCCCAGCCCGGCCAGATAGCGCTGCCCGGTACGCGCCACCACCGCTTCGCGGATCAGACGCTGCTCGTACAGCCCGTCGCCCAGCCGCCGCCAGGACGTGTCCCCATCCTCGCCCAGCAGACCCAGCAGGTAGTCCGAGCCCAGGAAATTGGCCAGTTCGGTCAGCGCAGGGTTCGTCTCGATCAGGTACGGGGGCTTCGGCGCGCCGGACTCGGACGGGGGCAGCGGGCTGGTCTGCTGCTGCGAAAGGTCGGAAAAAGCAGCAATCCGGGCCAGGGCCGGATGCATGGGGTTGAAGATCAGCGTGGCGCTGAGCGCCCAGACAAGGATGCGACTGGCCGAAGTACGGAGGTTCATCGCAAACTACAGAAAATGGGGCATGTGGGAGATTTGAAGGAGCACTGGATCAAAATTTATGCCATACAAACACACAATCTGTACACCCGGCCAAGCAGCATCATCTACCTATTTTAAAGAGCGTCGGGTGGAGCAAAAATAAATCTGTCATCTCTTTTGTTTTTTCAGCTAATGGTACAAGACCGGCTAGGATTTTCCGTATCTTCGAAGCGCCAAGAAAGGATCGTACCGTTCGGATCGACCAGTAGCGAATACCGGCAATGTGGAGTCCATTTGATGAAATAGCGAGTATTGGGTGGTTCTTGATCCACACGATAGTAAACCCCCTCCCCTTTTGGAACAAAAAATCTATATCCACCCCCTGTTTCATCCCGGTTTTTACTTGGATCGAATTTTGTTCCAATCAACCTATCCTTGCTTTCTTTCCAGTAACCATGATAACACCCACTCACCATAAAAAAACATGCCAGAGTCAGTGAAATTGATATACCTCTTTTGATTTTCATCTATCATTCTCTCTAGATTGATCGACCGTCGGCTTGAGCCAATAGTATTGGTTGGCAAGGCTGCCATAATTCAATATTAGCGCAGGAGGCATGGATCCAATATTCGTCGCCACATTTGTCATTTTATTTACATCCAACCAATTCATCCAAGTATCGTGGAGCGTAGCAAATGAATTGAATCCTGGAACTGCATTCAAGGCATTGCTGATCGGCATTCCATGGCAAATAGATAAAGCTGACGTGCAAACATCATTCAGCCCAATGTTTTTCCCTTCGCGCACAACTCCCTCAACGATAACTGTGGGTACACGGAAGAAACCGTCTTCTGGAATGGGGAAAAATTTTGCTCCCTCTGGCCTGTCCACACCGGGCCGTAGGTCCGATTCTCGACCTACCCAGTATTGGTACGCCTCTCCCATCAGTCCGATACCAGCCACGGTCGCCCACTCCTCAGAACTGCTGGCACCGGTAAGCACACCTTTGACGGCAGTATTCAGTGCATAGGCCTTTGCACGTTCGGGCAGATCGGTCAGTATCGTGTTGCCGCTTTCAGTCGTTGTACGGCCCCACATATCCGTATACGCTCCTAAGCCGGCGATTACTGCGGCGCTTGCATAGCCCTTCATGGCATCGCCCGAGAAGGTCAGCTTGAACGCTTCGCCCAGGTCCCCGCCACTGTTGATCGTGTTGATCGCCATGTTGCTCGCCGCCGAGCTCATGGCCGCCGTCAGCGCCACGTTGGCCCAGCCCGCCGGGATCGCCGCCGCCGTCGCCGTGGCCGGGAGCGCCGCCGTCAGCGCCGAGGTGGCCGGCGCGCCCGAGCCGATCCAGGTGCTCATCATCGGCCCGGTCACCGCCGCCACCACGATCGCCACCACCAGCGCAAGCCCCGGGCCCATGCCCGAATGGCTGTACTTCCACTGGTCGTGCACTTCCTTCACGCGCTGCCAATCCACGTCCCCGCGCGCTTCCATCTCCTTCAGCCACGCCAGCTGCGGGTCCGCCTGCACCAGCGCGTCGATCGTCTGGCTCACCGTCTGCGCATTGACTTCCTTGATGTCGATGCTGATCCGGCCCGCCGCACGGATCGCCAGCTCACCTCCGGCCACCAGTTCGCTCTGGCGCAGCGTCTCGTCCGTCTTGCCCTTGCCCTTGGCCGAGGTCCACGCCCAACTGCTCTTGCTCTTCTCGTGGCTTTCCTGCTTCAGGTCCATCACCCCTTCGAAGGCGATCTCTCCGCCACTGTCCAGGGTCAGATCCCCGCCGCTGGTCAGCTTCGCCACCTGGTAGGTCTGGTCACCGCCGCTTTCCAGCGTGACGCTTTCGCCCGCGCTCACCTGGCTGCCCACCTGGGTGATCACGGTCACTTCGTCGCGGCGCATCTTCTTGCGACCGAAGCTGCCCTTTTTCTTCTTGTCGTAGAGGCTGTAACTCAGATCCTCCGCAGCCAGCAGCGCCACCTCGCCGCCGGCGTACAGGTAGGCTTCGCCCCCGGCTTGCGCCGCGCTGGCCACCAGCGTCAGGTCCTCACCGGCCGCCAGCAGCAGGTTGCCGCCCGCTTCCACCTCGGCCGCCTGCTGGCGCACGCTGAGCTTTTCATCGTGGATCTTCTTGCGGCTGCTCCGGTAGCGGTAGTCCGTGTGCGAGACGTCGGCCGCCGACGACAGCGTCAGGTCGCCGCCGGCCAGCAGGAACGCGTCCCCGCCGGCTTGCACCCGGCTGGCGATCACCGCAAGGTCACGCCCGGCAGCGGCCTCCAGGTGACCGCCCACCGTCACGTCGGCGGCATGCTGGGTGGTCTGTCCTGCGCTCCAGAAATGACGCTTGTCCTGGCGCATCTGGCCTTCTTGCGCTTGCGCGGCGCTAATCACCAGGTCGTTGCCGGCGTGAAGTTCGGCGTTGCCAGCGGCGCTCAGCGCCCCCCCTGTATTCTGGATATCGCGACCCGCCGACAGACTGAGATCCCCCCTCGCCTCGATCTGTGCCGCGTTGTCGAGCAGGCTGCCATACTGGCTGAAACCCCGCCCTTCGGCGGAATAGCTCGTCACCGTACGCGCGTTGAGGATGTCCTGCCCGGCGATCAGGCTGACGTCGCGCCCGTTGATGATCCCGCCCTGGACGTTGCGGATGCTCTCGGTGGCCAGCAGTTGCAGGCGCTCCTCGGCTTCGATCAGCCCGCTGTTGGCGATGTGCTGGGCACTCAGATCCAGCTCGCCGCTGGCGCGCAGGGTGCCCTGGTTGTTCAGTGCGCCGCCGCTGATCAGGGTCACGTCACGGCCCTGGATCAGCGCGCCGTTGGCCGCCAGCCGGCCCTCGGCCTGGGCCAGATAGAGCACCGGCACCAGCACTTCTTCCCCATTCACTTCGTACGCTTCCAGCCACACGATGTCGTGCGTGAGCGCGGCCACCTGGTCGGCCGTCAGGCTCACCCCCACCGACAGGTTCAGCGCGTCCTTGCTCGCCACCGCGTTGTCCATCAGGTAGCGGTACATCGCCTCGTCGCTGCTCAGCCCGGCCAGGTAGCGCTGACCGGTGCGCGCCACCACCGCTTCGCGGATCAGACGCTGCTCGTACAGCCCGTCGCCCAGGCGTTTCTGCGCCTGGTCCGGGTCGTAGCCGAGGTTGGCCAGCAGGTAGTCCGAGCCCAGGAAGTGGGCCAGCTCGGTCAGCGCAGGGTTGGTTTCGATCAGGTACGGGTGGGCACCTGCCGGACGGGAGGCGATGGGCGAGCCCTGGGCATGCTGCAACTGCTGGGCCGGCAGGCTGTCGCCATGACCGGCGCTGGCGGATTGCTGCTCGCCTCCCTGGCCACTCAGGCGGAACAGGCCGTTATCGCCGACAGGCAGGCTGAAGCCTGGCAGCTCAAGCGGGTTGACCTGCTGCTGGGAAAGATCAGGCGGTAGCTGGGGGTTGAGGGTGACGACCACGGGCTGGGTCGAGCCATGCACGGCAGTACCTGCCTCCCGCTCCGAACCGCTCGCCACGGCTTGCTGCAGCACGACGCCGTTGTCCACAGCACCCGCAACGGTGACGGAAACGGCGCCACCTGCCTGGATGATGGCCGCGGCTGCCACCCCGGTCGGCGTGACCTCGGTGATGTCACTCACCAGGGTGAAACGCGACAGGGCTTCGACGGGCACCTCCTTGGGCAGGGCCTGGGCATTGTAGGGGTTGATGTGGTTGTAGCGGAAACGCTCATCGGTGCCGTCGGTCACCCGGCCGGTATTCCAGGTGCGGATTCGCACGCTCTGTCCGGTGGCGGCGCCCTGGTTATCCAGACGCTCTGCCTCGATGCGCAGGTCGCCGGCAGCGGCGATGGTGCTGTAGCGGTTTTCCAGGCTGCCAACCACCAGGTTCAGATCGGCCCCGCTTTGCAGCAGGGCACTGGGAGAGTCTTCGACGACTCGGCTCTCGAAGACCTCCCTGGCAATGTAGTCCACGTTATGGTGATCGCCGCCGCAGTCGTAGCATCTGACGCTGATCTGCCCCGAGGCCTGTTCATACTCGACGGCGAAGACGTCCTTGCGGTTGATCAACTGCGAGACGGCCAGACTGAGGTCGCCTGCCGACTCCAGTGTGGCGGAGATGTTCTCCAGTAGAGCGCCCGCATGGCCCTCGTCGTCCTGCGCCAGGTCGATGGCCCCCAGGCTGTACACATCCGCAAACCGGTTGGTGAAGCTGTTCACCCGCAGCGCCATGTCCCCGCCGCTGAAGATCAGGCCGTTCTCGTTGCGCAGGGTCGGGGCATACAGCCGAAGGTTCTCGGCGCTGCCCAGGGTGCCGGAGTTGATCAGGCTGGCGGCGCGCACGGTGAGGTCGCCGTCGGCGGTGAGTTGGCCACGGTTGACGGCCTGGCCGCTGAAGGTCAACTGGCTGAGCGCACCACCGGCGATGCTGCCGGCGTCGGCCAGGTCGAGGCTGGCGCCCTGTAGGCTGAGGTCGCCCAGGCTGGTCAGGCGACCGCTGCCGCCGTAGGCACCGCTCAGGGTCAACTCGAGGCTGCCGTCGCTGGCGATCAGGCCGGCGTTGCTCCAGTCGCCGCCGCGGGCGCTCAGGCGCTGCGTCGCCAGCAACTGACCGCTGGCGCTCTGGGTGAAGGTGCCGACGTCGAGGGTCAGCTCGCGCGCCTGCAGGGTGCCGCTGTGGTTCCAGGTGGCCGCATTGACGCTCAGGGCGCCGTTGCTGATCAGTGTGCCACCGGCCTGCACCAGGCTGCTGCTGGCCAGGCCGAAGTTGCCGCTGCCGAGGTGCAGGATCGAACCGTCGGCATTGAGCAGGCTGCCGGGGGTCAGGGCAAGGTCGCTATTGGCCACTTCGATGCGGCCGCCACGGTTGTCCAACGCACCGCTGGTGGTCAGGCGGCTCTCGCCGCCCTGGCCCAAGGCACGCAGGGCACCCTGGCGGTTGTCCAGGCTGGCGGCGCCGAAGCGCAGGGCATCCCCGGCCTCGATCAGGCCATGGGCATTGTTCAGCGCGCCACTCAGACTGAAGTCGATGCTGTGCGCCGCGACCTTGCCGCCCTGGCCGGCGGCCGCGCCCTGGTTGGCGAAGCTGCCGGCGTACAGGTTGAGCAGGCTGCCGGCGTACAGGCCGCCGCCCTGGTTGTCGAAGGTGCCGGTCTGGATACGGGCATTGCCCGCAACGGCGGAGAGGTGCCCGCCGGCATTGAGCACCTGGCCGTTAGCCGTGGTGTTCAGGTCGATATCCTGCTTGGCCTGGGTGGTGCCGCCACGGTTGTCGAACAGGCTGGCCAGGGCCAGCTTGATGCCACCGAGGGTACTGGCAAGGATGCCACCATTGCTGTTGTCCAGGCGTTCGGCGCTCAGCTCGAGGTCGCCGCTTTCGCTGAGTATGCGCCCACTCTGGTTGCTCGCGGCCGCCTCGATGACGACATCGATCAGGCCCCTGGCCTGCAGGGTGCCGGCATCGTTGATCAGGCTGTCCGCTTCGATCGTCAGGCCGCCCTGGCGACTGTAGATCAGTCCTTCGGCGCGGTTGATCAGGGCACCGCTGAGCTTCAGCGTCATGTCACCCTGGCCGGCCAGGACACCTTGGGTGTTGTCCAGGCTGGCGGCGAACAGTTCCAGCGGGCCCTGGCTGGCCAGTTGCCCGCCACGGTTGTCGAGGCTGCCCAGGTTCAGTACCAGCGGCCCGCCGCTGGCGAGCTGACCGGCGCTGTTGTTGCGCAGGGTTCCGCTCAGGCTGGCGCTCAGGGTTCGGGCGGCGGTCAGGCTGCCGCCGCTGTTGTCGAGGCCGCCGCCGCTGAGCAGCAGATCACCCGCCGAGACGATCCGGCCGTCCTGGTTGAGCACCTGACCGGCCTCGAGGCTGAGATCCGGGGCGCTAATCAGGCCCTGGCTGGCGTTGTTCAGCGTGCCGGCGATGTTCAGGTCGATGCCGGTTTCGCTGGAGAGGATGCCCTGGCCATGGTTGTCCAGGCTGCCGGCCCGAAGGCGCTGGGCGCCCTGGCTGACCAGCGCCCCGCCGCCACTGTTGTCGAGCGTGCCGCTGAGGTTCACCTCCAGCGCGCCGTCACGACTGGAGACGGTGCCCTGGTCGCGGTTGTCGAGACTGGCGCCGTCGATACGAATGCCGCTCCAGCCAGAGAGCAGCCCAGCGCCCGAGTTGTCCACCGAGTCGACATCGAGCGCCAGTTGCCCTGCAGCAATCAACCGGCCACCTTGACTGTTGTCCAGTTGCCGGCCGGCAATGGCCATATCACCCGTACTCGACAGCTCGCCGCCGCCGTTCCTCAGTTCGCCGACCTGGCTCAGGGTCAGATCTTCCCCGGCAGCGATCAGGCCGCCCTGGTTGTCCAGGGTGCCGCTCCGCAGGTCGAGGCTGACGCTGCCCTCGCCGATCAGTTGGCCGCCGTGCTGCACCAGTTCGCCCACACGCACGGCGAGCGTCCCCTTGGCGGACACTTCGCCCCGATTGGAGGAGTCGAGCCGGTCGGCGTCGAGGGCGAGGGCGCCGGCGCTGTTGATCAGCCCCTGGTCGCGGTTGTCGACCCCTTGTGCGCTCAGGCTCAGCGCCTGCCTGCCACTGAGTACACCGCCACGGTTGTCCAATTGGCCAATAGCGGCGTCCAGACGGGTCTGACTGAGGATCAGGCCATCCTCGCGGTTGTCCAGCCGCCCAGCCGTGAGCTGGAGGTCGCCATGGCTGTGGATATCGCCCTGGCGGTTGTCGAGCGCCTCGCGCACGCTGATCGCGACGCTCCCCTGGCTTTGCAGCAGGCCCCCCGCGTTGTCGAGGTGCGTGCCGTCGATCTTCAACTGTTGCTCGGCCAGCACCCGGCCCTGGCGGTTGTCCAGATGCCCAGCCTCGACCTGGGCCAGGCTCTTGCCGCTGAGGGTGCCGCCACGGTTGTCCAGGCTCTGCTCGACCTTGACGTCGAGCTGACCATTGCCGATCAAGGTGCCGGCATTGCGCAGTTGCTGGGCGCTGACCCGCAGGTCGGCAGCGGCGCGGCCGTTGTCCGGCTGGACACCCGCCTCGACCACCCCCTGGTTGACCACCTGCGCCCCCTGCAAGGTGACCGTGCCCGCCGCCGCCAGGCTCTGCCGCACGTCGAGCCGGCCCTGGGCGGCGATCTCGGCCTCGCCGCCGGCGTAGGTCTTGCCGGTCAGATCCAGGTCGCCGGCCTTGAGCGCCAGATCGCCAGCGGCAGCCGTCTGCGCCAGGCTCAGCTTGCCGCTGGCATCGATGCGGATGTCGCCGGCGCTGGCCGCCAGATCGCCGGCCAGCTTCACCCCTACCCCGGCCTCGGTACCCACCAGGCGGATGGCGCCGGCGTACATGCCGCCCAGCGCCGAACTGTCGATGGCCAGCATGGGCTGCGCGCTGCCGGCGCCGGCCTTGGCGGTAGCGGCCAGGCTGTCGGCGTCCACCTGGTTGCGCCCGGCGACGATGTTCAGCCGGTTGGCGTGAATCTCGGCGTTGATCCGCGCGCTGCGGGTGATCAGGTCGAACTGGTCGATATTGCTGGCGTTGAGCCCGGCCCCCTCGATGGCGATCTGCCCGCCATCCACGTCGAAGTGATCCAGGCGCCCGTCTTCGAGGATCGGCCGGCCAGTGGAGAGGGTCGCCCGCGGGGTGTTGATGAAACCGCAGCCGTCGCAGCTGATGCCGTGGGGGTTGGCGACTATGACCCGCGCGGCCTGCCCGGCCACCTCGGTGTAGCCGCGCAACTGGCTGGGGTTGGTGCCGGTTACCTCGTTGAGGATCATCCCGGCGGCCTTGCCCTGCAGATTGGGGTTGCCGAGGATGATCCCGCCGAGTTGGGTCGACTGGGTGCGCTCGGTGGCGTTGTTGAGGATCAGCCCCTGGCTGCCGACGTTGTAGTCGGTGAAGCGGTTGTGCGACAGCCCGCGTGCGTTGGGCGCGGCGATGTTGACCACCGGCACGCCGTTGCCGGCCTGGCCGAGCGTGGTCGTGCCGTTTGCCACCGTGATCTGGGCCAGCGCGGGTGCCATCGGGTTGAGGGTCAGCGTGGCGGTGAGCACCCAGGCCAGGCTGCGGCTGGCCGGGCTGCGCAGGTTCATCGGCGTTTCCGGCACAGAGGCGGTGGTGTTCTTCATGGCGGGAAAGGCGGCTCGGTCAGAGGAGGAGTTCGACGCGCAAGTGCAGCGGGTGCTCGCCGGCGGGCAGAACGTCCGGGCGTACGAGAGACTGGGCCTCGGAGCGGGAGACAGGCGAAGGGGGATGAGGCCGGAAAGGCATGGAGGAAAGATCGCCGGCGGACGCCGCGAGCCTGCCTGAGGCATGCTTCGCCAAGCGTTCAATGCCAACGGAAAATAAGTTCAATCTGGTCATGCAACAGAACTAATTTAGTTATCCAAAAAAAGTATGTCAAAAAATTTCTCCTCTGCGCGGCAAACTCGCCAGGGAGCCCAGTGCAAACAAGCATTGCTGGGCCGCACGGGCCGGGTCGCTTTGCGTTAGAATATTGGCGCAAATATATTGGCGCGACGGGTCATCCGCCTTCGGACGGACGGCGAACACCGTGGCGCCGGTTCCCCGCCGCCCGCCCCCCTCGCGCGGCAGCGGAAACGGAAGAACACGACCGCATGCTGCCCCTGCTGCTACCCATCGGCGCACTGCTCGCCGGAATCGCCCTGATGCTCACCGGCACCGGGCTGCTCAACACGCTGCTGGCCCTGCGCGGCAGCGTGGAGGGGTTCAGCGACCAGACCCTGGGGCTGATCGGCTCTGCCTACTTCGTCGGTTTCTTCGCCGGCACCTTCGTGGCCCCGCCGTTGATCCGCCGCATGGGCCATGTGCGCGCCTTCGCCTTTTTCGGCGCGGCCACGGCGGCCTGCGTGCTGGCGCACGCGCTGCTCGCCGAGGCGTGGTTCTGGATGCTGCTGCGGGTGATCACCGGCATCGCCCTGGTGGGTTTCTACACGGTGATCGAGAGCTGGCTGAACAGCCAGGCGCCGGGCGAGCGGCGCGGACAGATCTTCGCCATCTACATGGCGGTGAACCTGTTCGCGCTGGCCGGCGCGCAGCAGTTTCTCCATCTCGCCGCGCCGGCGGCGTTCACCCTGTTCGCGGTGGCGGCAATCAGCGTGATGCTGGCGCTGATGCCGGTGATGGCCACCCGCCTGCCGCCGCCGCCGCTCACCGATACCCCGCGCCTGCCCATCCGCCGCCTGTGGGAGGCAGCCCCGGTGGCGATCGGCGGCGCGCTGGCCTCCGGGCTGGCGATGGGCGCGTTCTGGGGGCTGGGCGCGGTATACGCCGGCCGCATCGGCCTGCCGGCGGACGGCGTGGCGACGTTCATCAGCCTGACGATCCTGGCCGGCGCCCTGCTGCAGTGGCCCATCGGCCGGCTGTCGGACAGCATGGACCGCCGCTACGCACTGGCGCTGGTGGCCGCGGTGGCTGCCGCCGGGGGGGTGATGATGGCCATCCTGGGCAACTTCGGCCTGGCCGTGCTGGTGGGCTGCGCAATTTTCGGCGCGGCCGCCTTCGCGGTGTATCCGGTGGTGGTCGCCCACCTCATCGACCACCTGCACCACGACGAGATCCTCTCCGGCAACGCCGGCCTGCTGCTGGTGCATGGCGCGGCGGCGGCCGTCGGCCCGGCGCTGGCCGGCGTGCTGATGGACTGGATCGGCCCGGCCGCGCTGCCGCTGTATTTCGCCGCGATGTTCGCCCCGGCGGCCGCCTTCGCGCTGCTGCAGGCACGCCGCGGCGCGGATGAGATCGTCGATGACCCCGCGCAGTTCATGCCGATGCTGCGCACCTCACCCACCGTGCTGGAGATGATGAACCCGCCCGAGGCCGCGCCGCCGGAAGCCCCGGCGGCCACACACGCCGACTGAACCACGCACCCACGTTGTCGGCATCCCATGTCGGCGCTCACCCTTCCCAGGAGAAACGCACATGCTGCTTGCCACCGACCTGGACGGCACCTTTCTCGCCGGCGATCCGGACAATCGCCAGCGCCTCTACCAACTGATCAGCGCGCACCCCGAAATCCGCCTGGTGTTCGTCACCGGGCGCGGCCTGGAGGTGGTGCTGCCGCTGCTCGCCGATCCCACCATTCCGGTGCCCGACTACATCGTCTGCGACGTCGGCGCCACCGTGGTCGACGGCCACAGCCGGCAGGCCGTGCTGCCCCTGCAGACCGAGGTGGAACAGCGCTGGCCGGGCGAGCGCGCGGTGGCCGACGCGATGGCACGCTTTCCCGCGCTGGAACGCCAGGAGGTGCCGCAGCAGCGGCGCTGCTCGTACTTCTGCGCGGCCGGCGCGGTCGATGACGAGGTGCGCGCCACCGCCGAGGCGCTGGGCTGCGACGTGCTGTATTCGGCCGACATGTATCTGGACATCCTGCCGCGCGGGGTGAACAAGGGCAGCACGCTGCGCGCGCTGGTCGCCCACCTGGCCATCCACCCCGACGAGGTGCTGGTGGCCGGCGACACGCTCAACGATCTGTCGATGTTCGAGGCCGGCTTCAAGGGCGTGTGCGTGGGCGAATCCGAACCCGCACTGCTCGAAGCCACCCGCGACCGCGCGCGCGTGCTGCATTCCGCGCATACCGGCTGCGGCGGCATCCTGGAGGCCATCGGCCATTTCGGCTTCCTCGGCCCGCAGGGCGTGGAGGCCGAACTGCGCGCCATGGAGGCGCGCGGGCGTTCCGACCTGGTGATGGTGTACCACCGCCTGCCCTACGAGGAGGGCTTCGAGGAGGGCCGCATCGTGCGCCGCCGGCCGACCTCGCCCAACGGCATCATTCCGACGCTGCTGGGCTTCTTCGGCGACGGCCGGCGCGGTGCCTGGGTAGCCTGGTCCATCCACGACCCCAAGCGCGCCATCCCCTTCGAGACGCACACCGACGTGGATCGCGCCCGCTATCCCAACCTGGTGGCCGCCCGCGTGGCGCTCTCCAAGGAAGACGTGGACGTGTTCTACAAGCGCTTCTCCAAGGAAGCCTTCTGGCCCACGCTGCACACTTTCTGGGAACGCGCGGTGTTCCGCGACGAAGACTGGGTGGTGTTCCTCAAGGTCAACCGCCTGTTCGCCGAACGCACCGCGGCGGAAGCCGCCGAGGGTGCGGTGGTGTGGCTTCACGACTACAACCTGTGGATGGTGCCGGCCTTCCTGCGCGAACTGCGCCCGGACCTGAAGATCGCCTTCTTCCACCACACCTATTTCCCCTCGGCCGACGTGTTCAACGTGCTGCCGTGGCGGCGCGAGATCGTCGGCAGCCTGCTGCAGTGCGACTACGTGGGCTTCCACATTCCGCGCCAGGCGGAGAACTTCGTCGACGTGGCGCGCGGCGTGGCGCCGGTCAAGGTGCTCGAGACGAAAAGCTGCGCGCCGCGCTTTCTCAGCTACGGCTGCGCGGTGGGCCTGGAGGAAGTCACCACGGCCATCGAGGTGCATGGCCGGCGCATCGGCCTGGGCGCGCACCCGGTGGGGCTGGACGTGGGCCGCGTGCGCGCGGTGCTCGACGACCCGCGCAACGCCGAACGCATGGCCGCGCTGCGCCGCGAACTGGCCGGGCAGCGCGTGATCCTGTCGGTGGAACGGCTGGATTACACCAAAGGCACGCTGGAGAAGCTGGGCGCCTTCGAGGCACTGCTCGACACCCACCCGGAACTGCGCGGCAAGGTCTCGCTGCTCGCCGTGTGCGTGCCGGCGGCGCGCGAGATGACCATCTACGACACCCTGCAGCACCAGATCGAGCAGGCCGTGGGGCGCATCAACGGGCGCTTTTCCAGCGTGGGCTGGACGCCGGTGCAGTTCTTCTTCCGCGCGCTGCCGTTCGAGGAGGTGGTGGCCTGGTACGCCATGGCCGACGTGATGTGGATCACCCCGCTGCGCGACGGGCTGAATCTGGTGGCCAAGGAATACGTGGCCGTGCAGGGCCTCACCGAAGGGCGCGGAGTGCTGGTGCTGTCCGAATTCGCCGGCGCCGCCGCCGAACTGCACGGCGCGCTGCTGACCAACCCGCACGACCCCGTCGACCTGCGCGAAAAGCTCTATCTGGGCATCGCGATGAACCGCGCCGAGGCCGAGGCGCGCCTGCGCGAACTGTTCGGCGTGGTCCGCCACAACGACATCCACCGCTGGGGGCAGGACTTTCTCGACGCGGTCACCGAGGCGGCCGCATCCAGTCTTTCCGCCGCACCCCAGGCAACGGCCCAACCGGGGGCGCCGGGGACTGCTGGTTCTCCCGAACTTCCCGCACGCCACCCAATACGGTAATCTCCCCGCCCCATAACCGAAACATAACCGACCCCCGGCGGCCCGCGCGGCCGGCGGGGGTCCGCGCCGCGCCCACGGCGGGGCGGCGCCCACTGGACAACAACATGCTAGAACTGGACGGCCTGGTCAAAGCGTTCGGGGGCTTTCACGCGGTCGATGGCTGTTCGCTGCGCGTGAACAAGGGCGAGATTCTCGGCCTGATCGGCCCGAACGGCGCGGGCAAGACGACGCTCTTCAATCTCATCGCCGGCGCCCTGCAACCGACCTCGGGCACCATCCGCTTCCTTGGCGAGGACGTCACCCACCTGCCCACCGACGCGCTGTTCCACAAGGGCCTGGTGCGCACCTTCCAGATTCCCCACGAGTTCCACCGCCTGACCGCGCTGGAGAACCTGATGATGGTGCCGCCGCGCCAGCCGGGCGAAAGCCTGTTCGCCAACTGGCTGGCCTGGGGCAAGGTGCGCCGCGCCGAAGAGGAGGTGCACCGCAAGGCCGAGGACACGCTGGCCTTCCTGGAACTCGGCCACGTCGCCCACGAGCGCGCCGGCAACCTCTCTGGCGGCCAGAAGAAGCTGCTCGAACTGGGCCGCACGATGATGACCGACGCCCAACTGGTGCTGCTCGACGAGCCGGCCGCCGGCGTCAACCGCACCCTGCTGCGCAAGCTCGAAGAGAAGATCCTGATCCTCAACCGCGAACGCGGCTACACCTTCATCCTCATCGAGCACGACATGGAGATGATCGAGAAGCTGTGCGACCCGGTGGTGTGCATGGCCGAGGGCAAGGTGCTGATCCAGGGCGACTTCCACACCGTGCGCTCGGACACGCGCGTGCTGGAGGCCTACCTCGGCGAGACCGCGTCGGCCATCGAGCGCAACGAGGCGGAACACGACCCCAGGGTGGAAGACATGCGAGAACAAGAACTGCCGCGGGAGGACCTGTGATGCCACTGCTCGACATGCGCGACGTGCGCGGCGGCTACGGTGACGCGGACATCCTGCAGGGCGTCTCGATCACCGTCGCCGAGAAGGAAATCGTGGTCATCGTCGGCCCCAACGGCGCTGGCAAATCCACCGCAATGAAGGCCGTGTTCGGCCTGCTCAACGTGCGCGGCGGGCAGATCGTCTTCGACGGCGAGGAGATCACCGGCTGGGCGCCCAACCGCATCGTGCAGCGCGGCGTGTGCTACGTGCCGCAGGTGGACAACGTGTTCCGCGAGATGACGGTGCACGAGAACTTCGAAATGGGCGGCTTCCTGCGCAGCGGCGACCTGTCCGCCGCCTACGACCGGGTGTACCAGCTGTTCCCCGACCTCAAGGCCAAGCGCAGGAACCTCGCCGGCGACCTCTCCGGCGGCCAGCGCCAGATGGTCGCCATGGGCCGCGCGCTGATGCTCGACCCCAAGCTGCTGCTGCTCGACGAGCCCACCGCTGGCCTGTCGCCCAAATACATGGAGCAGATCTTCCAGATCACCCGCGACGTGCGCGATGCCGGCGTGTCCATCCTGCTGGTGGAACAGCACGCCAAGCAGGCGCTGGCCTTCTGCGACCGCGGCTACGTGCTGGCCACCGGCGCCAACCGCCACGAAGGCACCGGCCAGGCGCTGCTCGCCGACCGGGAAGTGGCCGAGATGTTCCTCGGCGGCTGAGAGATCCCATCCATGACCCTGCTCGATTTCCTCAACTTCTACCTGGTGCCGGGCATCGTGCTCGGCGCCATCTACGCGGTGGGCGCCATCGGCATCACGCTGGTGTTCGGCATCCTGCGCTTCGCCCACTTCGCCCACGGCGACATGGCCACGCTGGGCGCCTTCATCGCCCTGGCGCTGGCCGCCAGCGGCATGGACCCGTGGGTCGCGCTGCCGCTGGCGATGGCGATCACCGCGGTGATCGCCATCGGCGTGGACCGCAGCTTCTACGACTACCTCTCGCGCCGTCCGAAGATCCTCACCGTGATGGCCTCGCTGGGCGTGGCGCTGATGCTGCGCGCGGTGGTGCAGGTGGTATGGGGCGTGGACCCCACCACCTACGTCACCGGCATCGTGCGCCCGGAGGAGTATTTCGGCATCCTGCTGCGCCCGCGCGAGCTGAACACCCTGCTTACCGTGGTGCTGATCGTCGTCGGCCTGGAACTCTTCCTGCGCAAGTCCAAGTGGGGCAAGGCCATGCGCGCGATGTCGGACAACCCGGATCTGGCCCGCCTGTCCGGCGTGGACAACCGCAAGGTCACCATGCTCACCTGGGCCATCGTCGGCGCACTGTGTACGGCCTCCGGCTTCATGCTCGGCATCAACACCGAACTGCATTCGATGATGGGCTGGCAGCTGCTGCTGCCGATGTTCGCCGCCGCCATCCTGGGCGGCGTCGGCCGCGTGCAGGGCGCCGTGCTGGGCGGCCTGATCGTCGGCATCACCGAGGAACTCTCGGTGTTCGTCGTGCCGGCGCAGTACAAGGCGGCCACAGCCTTCGCGCTGCTGCTGATCATCCTGCTGGTCCGCCCGCGCGGCCTGCTCAACGGCAAAGTTCTCTGAGGACGCTCATGGATATCGTCGGCCTCGCCAACTACGCGGTCTTCATGGCCATCCTGGTGGGCATCTATGCCCTGCTCGCCCTCGGCCTGAACATCCAGTGGGGTTTCAGCGGACTGTTCAACGCGGGCATCGCCGGCTTCTTCGCCATCGGCGCCTATACCTCGGCCATCCTCACCAGCCTGCCGGCCAGCGGCCGTGTGGGCGGCTTCGAACTGCCGATGGTGCTCGGCCTGCTGGCCGCGATGGCGGTCGCCGCGCTGATCGCCTGGCCGATCGGCAAGATCTGCCTGCGCTTCCGCTCCGACTACCTGGCCATCGCCACCATCGGCGTGGCGGAAATCATCCGCCTGGTGGTGCGCACCGAGGACTGGCTGACCGGCGGCGTGCGCGGCATCACCGGCATTCCCCGGCCCTTCGGCGACCTGCCCTACATGGAGTCGCAAATGGCCTATCTGGCCATCGTCGCGGTGCTGCTGCTGGCCGCCTATCTGCTCGTCGAGCGCCAGTTGAAGGCCCCCTGGGGCCGCATGATGCGCGCCATCCGCGACAACGAGAACGCCGCCGCGGCGATGGGCAAGCGGGTGGCCGACCGGCGCCTGCAGGCCTTCGTGTTCGGCTCCGCGCTGATGGGCCTGGCCGGCGCGCTGTTCGTGCATTTCAACCGTTCGGTCACGCCGGAAGCCATCGATCCGATGATCGCCACCTTCCTGATCTGGATCATGCTGATCCTCGGCGGCTCGGGCAACAACCGGGGCGCCATCCTCGGCGCGGCGGTGATCTGGGTCATCTGGTCGGTCTCCGAACTGCTCACCGACCGCCTGCCCACCGAAATCGCCATCCAGGCCAAATACGTCCGCGTGTTCATCATCGGCCTGACGCTGCAACTGGTCCTGCGCTTCCGCCCCGAGGGTATACTGCCCGAGCGCCAGCACGGCGGCGGCACCGCGCCGCCCCGGGCCTGAGCGCGAAAATCGCGGACAAACAACCACAACATTCCATCGATCACATGCCACACGGCATTCTCAGGAGGTGACCCTGTGAACAAGAAGACCATCGCAACCCTCGTCGGCTCCCTGCTGGGCGCGGCCGTCCTGGCCGCCCCGGCGCACGCGCAGAACGTCAAGATCGGCCTGCTCGCCGGCATCTCCGGCCCCATCGCGGCCATGGCCCCGGGCATGCTGGACGCCTCGCGCCTGGCCATCGCCCAGGTCAATGAGCAAGGCGGCATCCTCAACAACGGCAAGCTGGAATTCACCATCGGCGACAGCGCCTGCAACCCGCAGAACGCCACCGACGCGGCCACCAAGGCGGTGAACATCGACCGCGTGGTCGCCATCGTCGGCCCGAGCTGCTCCGGCGCCGTGCTGGCGGCGGCCAACTCGGTCACCATCCCGGCCGGCGTGCTGATGGTGACCCCGTCCGGCACCTCCCCGGAAATCACCAAGCTCAACGACAAGGATCTGGTGTTCCGCACCCTGCCGTCCGACGATTACCAGGGCCGCGCGCTGGCGCGCTCCCTGCTGGAGCGCGGCACCAAGACGGTGGCGGTGGCCTATCTGAACAACGACTACGGCAAGGGCCTGGCCGAATCCTTCAAGGCCGAGTTCGAAGCCAAGGGCGGCAAGCTGGCCGGCTACTCCGGGCATGAAGGCGGCAAGGCCTCCTACCGCTCCGACCTGGCCCAACTGGCCCGTGGCGGCGCCGACACCCTGGTGATCTTCGACTACGGCGACGGCACCGGCCTGACCATCCTGCGCCAGGCGTTGGAAAACGGCTTCTTCAAGCAGTACGTGGGCGCCGACGGCATGAAGATCGACAGCATCATCCGCTCCCTGGGCGAGAAGAACCTGGCGAACTTCTTCACCTCCGCGCCGGTGGGCGAAGCCACCCAGGCGCTGGAACTGTTCAACAAGGCCTTCGCCGCCGCCGGCCACGACCCCAACGCCGTGTTCGCCACTTCGGCGTACGACGCGGCCTTCCTGGTCGCACTGGCCATCGAGAAGGCCGGCGGCGACAAGGCCAAGCTGTCGGAAGCGCTGCGCGCCGTGGCCAGCGGCCCGGGCGAGCCGATCCTGCCGGGCGAGTGGGCCAAGGCCAAGAAGCTGATCGCCGAGGGCAAGGACATCGACTACAAGGGCGCCGGCGGCGACCACGAGTTCGACCAGGCCGGCGACGTGCCGGGCACCTACGCCCTCTTCAAGGTGGCCAACGGCACCTACGAGGCCATCGCCGACATGAAGTAAGCAAGCCAGCGCGCGACGCTGCCCACGCGGGCCGTGCCGGGTTTCCCCGGCACGGCCCGTTTTCTTTTGGTGCCCTCT
Source organism: Pseudothauera nasutitermitis (assembly GCF_004801295.1). Taxonomy (GTDB): domain Bacteria; phylum Pseudomonadota; class Gammaproteobacteria; order Burkholderiales; family Rhodocyclaceae; genus Pseudothauera; species Pseudothauera nasutitermitis. The sequence continues at coordinate 24,971 of NZ_SSOC01000006.1, read as the reverse complement.
TCAGCCCCCGGGCAGGCCGAAGCCGGGCAGGTGCTGGTCGAGACGCCGGCGCAGTTGCGCCCGGCCGTCCCCGGTGAAGCGCTCGAACGCCAGGCCGACGCGAAAGCAGCCGTCGCGCGGCGACAGGATGGAATAGACCAGACGGGCCTGCGCGTCGATCATCGGCGATTCATGGCCGGCATGCAGCGGCGCGGGCGCCAGGCGCACGGTGACCAGGCCCGTGCTGCGCACATCACAGGGCACCAGGGCGGACAGGCCGCCGAGCGAGATGTCGTGGGTGCGCCCGACCGCCGTTTGGGTGCGGCCTCCATTCTCGAAGGCCAGGGCGACATCCCAGCGCAGGTGATAGCGGGGGTGTTGGCGATGTTCTTCCATCGACCCGGAACTCAGTGCGACGAACAAGGGGCGCACTGTACCCCATCCACACCGGAGGCGCGCTCGGTGAAAGCCGCAGTCCCGGTTTTTCCGGCCGGCTGATGATGCACGGCACAACCCGGCCCCCTCAACGCGGCGCCGACGCCTCTCCGGCGTCCTTCGCCTCGGCGCGGCCGCGGAATACCCGATTCGCGAAAAACGAACCGTGGCGGTGCGTTGCGCACACCCCAGGCACCATCCAGGTGCCCGCGTACGGCGAAAGTCGCCGATAGCCCCGCGTTTCCCCATTCGTCGTGCGATGCAACATGCTGGCACGCCTCCTGCTAGATCAACGCATTCCGGCTCACTCCGGAAAAATATCGGACATGTTAGGGCTTTCCCTAAAGCCATTGCGCGCGGGGTTTTTCGGGCGAATACTCGGTTCCCGCCAGTATGGCGACATGTTCGGCCATTGGTCATCGGCGGCGGACGGTTATCCCGTTCGTCATTGCCCGTAACTGTTCCATTGCTGTCCAACACCCCTTGGAGGTATTCGATGAAAACTGTAAAGACCACGCTGGCTTCTGTCGCCGCGCTCGCCGCCCTCGGCCTGTCCGTTCCGGCCAGCGCCGGCACCACCCTGGATGCGGTGGTCAAGAAGGGCTACGTGCAATGCGGCGTCAGCGACGGCCTGCCGGGCTTTTCCTACACCGATCAAAAGGGCACCTTCCTGGGCATCGACGTGGACGTGTGCCGCGCCGTGGCCGCCGCCGTGTTCGGCGACGCCGCCAAGGTGCGTTTCACCCCGCTGACCGCCAAGGAGCGCTTCACCGCACTGCAGTCCGGCGAAGTGGACATCCTGTCGCGCAACACCACCTGGACCAGCACTCGTGACGCGGGCCTGGGCCTGAGCTTCACCGGCGTGACCTATTACGACGGCCAGGGCTTCCTGGTGAGCACGAAGCTGGGCGTGAAGAGCGCCAAGGAACTCGACGGCGCCGCAGTGTGCATCCAGGCCGGTACCACCACCGAACTCAACCTGTCCGACTACTTCCGCTCCAACAACCTGAAATACACCCCGATCACCTACGACCGCTCCGACGAAACCGTGAAGGCGCTGGAAGCCGGCCGCTGCGACGTGCTGACCTCCGACCAGTCGCAGCTGTACGCCCAGCGCATCAAGCTGGCCAACCCGGATGGCTACATCGTGCTGCCCGAAGTGATTTCCAAGGAGCCGCTCGGCCCGGTCGTGCGCCGCGGCGACGACGAGTGGTTCGCCATCGTGCGCTGGGCGCTGTTCGCCCAGATCAACGCCGAGGAACTGGGCGTGACCTCCGCCAACGTCGAACAACTGGCGAAGAGCTCCACCAACCCCGACGTGCGCCGCCTGCTGGGCGCCGAGGGCGAGTACGGCAAGGACCTGCGCCTGCCGAAGGACTGGGCCGTCAAGATCGTCAAGCAAGTGGGCAACTACGGCGAGATGTTCGAGCGCAACGTCGGCCAGGGTAGCGAACTGAAGATCGAGCGCGGCCTGAACGCACTGTGGAACAAGGGCGGCCTGCAGTACGCGCCGCCGGTCCGCTAAGCCCGCATTCGCGGCACACGCCACCGCCTCCGGGCGGTGGCGCCCGTTTCAGGGCTTCTCCCTTTTCTCCATTTCCTGACAGGGTCTGCCATGCAGAATCCGGCAAGCGAGCCGTCCAGGCGCGGCTCGATGATGACCGACCCCAAGGTGCGCGCCTGGGTCTTCCAGATCCTTGCCATCGGCGCCGTCCTGGGGATCGGCTGGTATCTGTTCCACAACACGCAAGCCAACCTGGCGCAGCGCGGCATCACCTCCGGCTTCGCCTTCCTCAACAATCCCGCCGGCTTCGGCATCCTGCAGTCGCTGATCGACTACACCGAGGGCGATACCTACGGGCGGGTGTTCGTCGTGGGCCTGCTCAACACGCTGCTGGTCTCCGTGCTGGGCATCTTCATCGCCACCATCGTCGGCTTCGTCGTCGGCGTCGCGCGCCTGTCGCCCAATTGGCTGATCAGCCGGCTGGCCGCGCTGTACATCGAGATTTTCCGCAACATCCCCCCGCTGCTGCAGATCTTCTTCTGGTACTTCGCGGTGCTGCGCGCCATGCCGCCGCCGCGCGACAGCCATGCGCTGGGCGAAACCGTCTTCCTCAACATCCGCGGCCTGTATCTGCCCTCGCCGACGCCGGCCGAGGGGTTCTGGGCGTTCATCGTCGCGCTGGTCATCGCCATCGCCGGCTGCGTCGCGCTGGCACGCTGGGCGCGGGTCCGCCACGAAAACACCGGCCGCTATTTCCCGGTGCTGTGGGCCAGCCTGGGCATCCTCGTGGTCGTGCCGGCGCTGTTCGCGCTGGTGGCCGGCAGCCCGTTCCACTGGAGCGTGCCGGAACTTACCGGCTTCAACTTCCGCGGCGGCTGGGTGGTGATTCCCGAACTGGTGGCGATCACCCTGGCGCTGTCGATCTACACCGCGGCGTTCATCGCCGAGATCGTGCGCGCCGGCATCCAGGCGGTGAGCCACGGGCAGACCGAAGCGGCGCGCTCGCTGGGCCTGCGCCCGGGCCACATCCTGCGCCTGGTGATCATCCCGCAGGCCCTGCGGGTGATCATTCCGCCGCTGACCAGCCAGTACCTGAACCTGGTGAAGAACTCCTCGCTGGCCGCAGCGATCGGCTACCCCGACCTGGTGTCGGTGTTCGCCGGCACGGTGCTGAACCAGACCGGTCAGGCCATCGAGACCATCGCCATCACCATGTCGGTGTACCTGGCGATCAGCCTCAGCATTTCGCTGCTGATGAACTGGTACAACAAGCGCATCGCGCTGGTGGAGCGTTGAGGCCATGAGCACGCACGTCTTCAAACCCGATCTTCCGCCGCCGACCCTGTCGGTGGGCGTCGTGGGCTGGCTGCGCGCCAACCTGTTCTCCAACTGGTTCAACACCCTGCTCACCGCGCTGGCCCTGTACCTGATCTGGGTCACGGTGCCGCCGCTGATCCAGTGGGCCTTCCTCGACGCCACCTGGAGCGGCAGCACACGCAGCGACTGCGCGCCGGGCGGGGCCTGCTGGGTGTTCATCCAGAACCGCTTCGCGCAGTTCATGTACGGCTTCTACCCGCAGGGGCTGCGCTGGCGGGTGGACCTCACCGTGATCCTCGCGGTGGCCGGCGCGGCGCCGCTGTTCGTCAAGGCCATGCCGCGCAAGCTGGTGTATGGCCTGGCCTACCTGCTGGTCTACCCGTGGCTGGCGTTCTGGCTGCTGCACGGCGGCCCGGGGCTGGAAGTGGTGCCGACCAGCCAGTGGGGTGGCCTGATGCTGACCCTGGTGATCGCCGTGGTGGGCATCGCCGGCGCCATGCCGCTGGGCGTGCTGCTGGCCCTCGGGCGGCGCTCCGACATGCCGGCGATCCGCGTCATCTGCGTGACCTTCATCGAGTTCTGGCGCGGCGTGCCGCTGATCACCGTGCTGTTCATGTCCTCGGTGATGCTGCCGCTGTTCCTGCCCGAGCAGATCACCATCGACAAGCTGCTGCGCGCGCTGATCGCGGTGATCCTGTTCGAGGCCGCCTACATCGCCGAAGTGGTGCGCGGCGGCCTGCAGGCCATCCCCAAGGGCCAGTACGAGGCCGCCGGCGCGCTGGGCCTGGGCTACTGGCGGATGATGGGCCTGGTGATCCTGCCGCAGGCGCTCAAACTGGTCATCCCCGGCATCGTGAATACCTTCATCGCGCTGTTCAAGGACACCAGCCTAGTGATCATCATCGGCCTGTTCGACCTGTTCAACAGCATCCACCAGGCCACCGTGGACCCCGCCTGGCTGGGCTTCGCCATTGAAGGCTATGTGTTCGCCGCGCTGGTCTACTGGATCTTCTGCTTCGGCATGTCGCGCTATTCGATGCGGCTGGAACGCCGCCTGCACACCGGGCACAAACGTTAGGAACGAGCGTCGAAAATGACTGAAAACGCACTCAAGCACACCCTGGGCGACAAGATGATGATCGAGCTCTCCGGGGTCAACAAGTGGTACGGGGAATTCCACGTACTGAAGGACATCAACCTGTCGGTCCGCCAGGGCGAACGCATCGTGCTGTGCGGCCCCTCCGGCTCGGGCAAGTCCACCACCATCCGCTGCATCAACCGCCTGGAAGAACACCAGCAGGGCAGGATCGTCGTGGACGGCGTGGAACTGACCTCCGACCTCAAGCACATCGAGGCGATCCGCCGCGAAGTGGGCATGGTGTTCCAGCACTTCAACCTGTTCCCTCACCTCACCGTGCTGCAGAACTGCACGCTGGCGCCGATGTGGGTGCGCAACATGCCGAAGAAGGAAGCGGACGAGGTCGCCATGCACTACCTCAACCGCGTGCGCATCCCGGAGCAGGCCAACAAGTACCCCGGCCAGCTCTCCGGCGGCCAGCAGCAGCGCGTGGCCATCGCCCGCGCGCTGTGCATGAAGCCCAAGATCATGCTGTTCGACGAACCGACCTCGGCGCTCGACCCGGAAATGGTCAAGGAAGTGCTCGACACCATGATCCAGCTGGCCGAAAGCGGCATGACCATGCTGTGCGTGACCCACGAAATGGGCTTCGCGCGCACCGTGGCGGACCGGGTGATCTTCATGGACAAGGGCGAGATCATCGAGCAGGCCCCGCCGGAGGCCTTCTTCTCCAACCCGCAGAACGAGCGCACCAAGACCTTCCTCGGGCAGATCCTCAACCACTGACCCGCGGCAGGGCGCGGCGGCTCCGGCCGCCGCGCCCCCACGCCATACCTCGCCTCGCGCCCACCCAGGCGCTACCATTGGCGTCCCGCTTCCCGGCCCGACGCCATGTCCGTCCGCCTGCCCGTTCGCCTCAAGCTGCAACCCCATCCGGCCACCGGAGCGGGCGCGGCCACCCGCGTCGAAACGGACATCGACCTGCACCCCCGTGGCGGCCTGCTGCTGCGCTACGCCGTCGAGCACGACGGCGGCCTGCGGATCCCGGCCATCCAGCCCTCCGGCCCTGCCGACGAACTCTGGCGGCACACCTGCTGCGAAGCCTTCATCACCGTCGCCGGAGAGACCGCCTACCGCGAGTTCAACTTCTCCCCCTCCGGCCAATGGGCGGTGTACGACTTCGCCCGCTACCGCGCGCGCAGCGATGCTGCTCCGCCCGCCGGCACGGCCCCGCAGATTCTGGTCACCGCCATGCCACAACGCCTGGAACTCGCCATTCAAGTGCCCGCGGCCCTGCTGCCCGCCGCCCCGCCCGGACGCCAGTGGATGCTCGGCCTCAGCGCGGTGACCGAGGATGGCGGCGGCCTGCATTACTGGGCGCTGCGCCACCCCGCCGTGCAGGCCGACTTCCACGACCGGCGCGGTTTCGCGCTGGCGCTCTCGCCCCACTTTCCACGCCCCGAGCACCCATGACCCCTACCCTGTTCGGCCTCGACCGCCTGCTCGCCGAGCCCGCCCTGCGCCGCCCGCTGGCCGGCCGCCGCGTCGCCCTGCTCGCCCATCCGGCCTCGGTCACCGCCACGCTGCAGCACGCCCTCGACGCCCTGGCCGCACTGCCCGACCTGCGGCTCACCGCCGCCTTCGGCCCGCAGCACGGCCTGCGCGGCGACAAGCAGGACAACATGATGGAATCGCCCGACTACCGCGACCCGGTGCACGGCATTCCGGTATTCAGCCTGTACGGCGAGGTGCGCCGCCCCACGGCGGCCATGCTCGATACCTTCGACGTGCTACTGGTGGACCTGCAGGACCTCGGCTGCCGCATCTACACCTTCATCACCACGCTGCGCTACGTGCTCGAAGCCGCCGCCGCGCGCGGCCAGAGCGTGTGGGTACTGGACCGCCCCAACCCCGCCGGGCGGCCGGTGGAAGGCACCCTGCTGCGCCCCGGCTGGGAAAGCTTCGTCGGCGCCGGGCCGCTGCCCATGCGCCACGGCCTGACCATGGGCGAACTGGCGCACTGGTTCGTCGGCACGCTGCAACTGGACGTGGACCTGCAGGTCATCGACATGCTCGGCTGGCAGCCGGACGCCGCGCCCGGCCATGGCTGGCCGCTGAATGAGCGCGCCTGGATCAACCCCAGCCCCAACGCCCCGAACCTCTCCATGGCGCGCTGCTACGCCGGCACGGTGATGCTGGAAGGCACCACGCTCTCCGAAGGGCGCGGCACCACCCGCCCGCTGGAACTGTTCGGCGCCCCCGACCTGGATGCACGCGCGCTGCTCGCCGAAATGCAGGCGCTCGCCCCCGCCTGGCTGGCCGGCTGCCGACCGCGCGAATGCTGGTTCGAACCCACCTTCCACAAACACGCCGGCCAGTTGTGCAGCGGCCTGCAGTTCCACGTGGAAGACGGCGCCTACGCCCACCACGCCTTCCGCCCCTGGCGCCTGCAGGCGCTGGCCTTCAAGGCCCTGCGCCGCCTGCGCCCGGACTATCCGCTGTGGCGCGACTTCCCCTACGAATACGAATTCGACCGCCTGGCCATCGACCTGATCAACGGCTCGCCGTTGCTGCGCGAATGGGTGGACGATCCGGCTGCCGAACCCGGCGACCTGGATGCGCTGGCCGCCGCCGATGAAGCGGCCTGGCTGGAAAGCAGCGCACCGTACCGGCGCTATCCCTGAACCGCATTGCGCGCCGCGCGCACCGCCTCCACCACCTCCAGAAAGCGCACGCCCACCGGCTCCGGTGCCGGCGCGCGCCAGGCCAGCGCGAGCGGGAAATCCGCCCCCGCATCGCTCAACGGCAGATAGCGCACGCGCGGCACGCGTACGCAGGCCAGCGGCGCGGGCAGCATCGCCAGCCCCAGGCCGGCGGCCACCAGGCCGATCTGCGTGGTGGCCTCGCGCGCGGTCTGCACGATGCGCGGCTCGAAACCGGCCGCCAGCGCGAGTTGGCGCAGCTTGTCCGGCAGGCCGGTACCGGTGCCCGGCGGGAAGGTGACGAATTCCTCTTCCGTCAGTTCGGCGAAGCCCACCGCCGCGCGGCGCGCCAGCCGATGGGTGGCCGGCACGACCAGATTGAGCGGATCGCGGCCGATCTCGCGCAATTCGATGCCGGACGGCGCCGCGCCGGCTTCCACGCGCACCAGACCAATATCCAGCTCGCCGGCCGCCAGCGCCTGGAATTGCGCGGTGGTGAACAACTCGCGCAGTTGCAGACGCACCTGCGGATAACGCCGGCGGAAGCTCGCCAGCAGGTCCGGCAGCATCTCGGTATACGGCAGCGAGGAGGTGATGCCGATGCGCAGTTCGCCCAACTCCCCCGCCGCCGCGCGGCGCGCCTCGTCGGCAGCATGCGCGGCGCGCGCCAGGATGGCCCGCGCATGCTCCAGAAAACGCGCACCGGCCTCGGTCAGCGCCACCTTGCGCCGTCCGCGCTCGAACAGGCGCGCGCCCAGTTCCTCCTCCAGATCACGGATCTGCATGGACAGCGGCGGCTGGGCGATGTGCAGGCGTTCCGCCGCGCGCGTGAAGCTGAGCGTTTCGGCGACGGCGACGAAGTAACGCAGGTGGCGCAATTCCATATATTCAACGTATCAATGGATCGATTCGAATATATTGGACTGACGCATCGGCGGCAAATAGCATCGCGCCATGTCCCCCGTCCCCCCCGCCCCAAGCGCCGAACCGGCCCCGCTCGAAGCCGGCACCCCCGCCTACCAGCGCGCCAACGTGGCGCTGTTCATCGGCGGCTTCGCCACCTTCGCGATGCTCTACGGCACGCAGCCGATCCTGCCGCTGCTGTCCAGCGAATTCGGCGTCGGCCCGGCACGCGCCAGCCTGACCGTGTCGCTGGGCACCGGCGCGCTGGCCGCCGCGCTGATCCCGGCCAGCATCCTGTCCGACCGCTATGGCCGCGCCCGCGTCATGAACACCGCGCTGGCGCTGGCCGCGCTGTGCGCGCTGGCCTCGGCTTTCGTCGTCGGCTTCGACCAGTTGCTGGTGCTCCGCGCATTGCTCGGCCTGGCGCTGGCCGGGCTGCCGGCCGCCGCGATGGCCTGGCTGGGCGAGGAAATCTCCCCGTCCGCGCAGGGCCGCGCGATGGGCCTGTACATCGCCGGCAATGCACTGGGCGGCATGAGCGGGCGCTTCATCGCCGCGCTGCTCACCGACTTCTTTTCCTGGCGCATCGCACTGGGTCTGCTGGGCGTGCTGGGCGCCGTCGCCGCGCTGGCGTTCTGGCGCTGGCTGCCGGCCTCGCGCAACTTCCGCGCCCGCCCGGCCACGCCGCGCCGGGTGTTCGCCGACGTGCTGAGCATCTACCGCGACCCCGGCCTGCCCTGGCTGTTCACCGTGGCCTTCCTGATCATGGGCGCCTTCGTCGGCCTGTACAACTACCTCGGCTTCCGCCTGCAGGAGGCGCCCTACCTGCTCAGCCAGAGCGCGGTGGGCGCGGTGTTCCTGCTCTATCTGCTGGGCACGCTGGCGTCCACCTGGGCCGGCCGCCTGGCCGACCGCATCGGCCGGCGCAACGTGCTGTGGAGCCTGATGCCGCTGATGGCCGCGGGGCTGCTGCTGACCCTGTTCGAAGCGCTGCCGGTGGTCATCATCGGGGTGGGCATCTTCACCTTCGCCTACTTCGCCGTACACACCGCCGCCAGCGGCTGGGTCGGCCGGCGCGCACAGGAGCGCCGGGCACTGGGCTCGGCGCTGTACCTGTGCAGCTACTATTTCGGCAGCAGCGTGCTGGGCGCGCTGGGCGGGCTGGCGTGGAGCGCGGGTGGCTGGGCGGGCCTGGTGGCGATGCTGACGGGCTGCACCGTGCTGGCCCTGCTCACCGCATTATGGCTGCGCCGCCTGCGTCCGGCACTGGACTGAGACTGCTCCACCCGCCACGCACGGCGCGGGCGGCGTACCATGGCAGGCACCCCGTATCGTTGTGGAGAAGCCACCATGTTTCTGGCCATGAACCGCTTCAAAATCCTGCGCGGCCACGAGCAGACCTTCATCGAACACTGGCGCCAGCGCGAAAGCTACCTCGACCAGGTGCCGGGCTTCGTGCGCTTCCATCTGCTGCAAGGCCCGCAGACCGAGGAATACACCTTGTTCGCCTCGCATACGGAGTGGACATCCACCGAGGCCTTCGAGGCCTGGACGCGCTCCGAGGCCTTCCGCCTGGCGCACGCCAACGCGGGCAAGAGCCCGCGCGAGATCTACCTGGGGCCGCCCAGCCTGGAGCTGTTCGAAGCGGTGTTATAGGGCCATCGGCACAGGCCTCACAGGAACTGCTCGTTGCCGAGGAGTCCGATTCTGTTGAGGCGGTTGCGCTGGACGGCGGCCATGACCGAGACGACCACCTGGTAGGCGACGGCGGCATCGGGGCGGATGTGCAGTTCGGGCTGGATGGCCTGGGCCGCGGCGGCGGCCAGGCGGGCTTCGAGCCCGGGCAGGCCGGCCAGCGTCTCACCGTTCCACAGGATGGTACCGTCGCCCTCGATGTGCAGGCGCACCACCTCCGGCTCCACCACCGGCGGCGGGTTGCCCTGCGGCAGGTTCAGCGCCACCGAATGCAGCTGGATCGGGATGGTGACGATCAGCATGATCAGCAGCACCAGCATCACGTCGATCAGCGGCGTGGTGTTGATGTCCATCATCACCTCCGGCTCGCCGGCCGGCGAAGGGCCTTGCAGGTTCATTCCCATGGGTGCCCTCGTCAGCCGCGCGGCGGCGGTTCGGTGATGAAGCCGATCTTGAGGATCCCCGCGCGCTGGCAGGCCAGCACCACCCGCCCCACGTGCTCGTAGGGCGCGGCGCCGTCGCCGCGGATCTGCACCTCGGGCTGGGGCTGCAGCACGGCCACCGTCTTCAGGCGCTCGACCAGCGCCTCGCCTGCGATCGCCTCCTGGTTCCAGAACACCGTGCCCTCGCGGGTGACCGAGAGATTGATGTTTTCCGGTTTGGTTTCGCGCGGCTGGTTGCTCTCCCGCGGCAACTCCACCGGCACCGTATGGATGGCCACCGGGATGGTGATCAGGAAGATGATCAGCAGCACCAGCATCACATCCACCAGCGGCGTGGTGTTGATTGCCGAGATGGCTTCGTCTTCTTCCTGTGCAGCCCCCACCTGCATGCCCATCAGTGCGCCTCCTGCGCGGCCGCCGCCGCGGTGCGCGCGTTGCCCCCGCCCAGCAGCACCGCGTGCAGATCCACGCCGAAGGCACGCACCTCGTCGAGCGAAGCCTTGTTGCGCCGTACCAGCCAGTTGTAGCCGAGCACCGCGGGCACGGCCACGGCCAGGCCGATGGCGGTCATGATCAGCGCCTCGCCCACCGGGCCGGCCACCTTGTCGATGCTGGCCTGGCCGGCGATGCCGATGGCCGTGAGCGCGTGGTAGATGCCCCACACGGTACCGAAGAGGCCGATGAAGGGGGCAGTGGAGCCCACCGTGGCGAGCAGCGCCAGGCCATCCTGCAGGCGGCTTTGCACGTTCTCGATGGCGCGCTGGATGGACTGGCCCACCCAGGTGTTCAGGTCGATGTGCTCCAGCAGCCCGGTGTGGTGTTCCTTGGCTTCCAGGCCGGACTGGGCGATGAAGCGGAAGGCGCCGTGCGGGTTGAGCGCCTCGGTGGCCTGCTGCACGCCGCCGGCGGTCCAGAACTTCTCCCTGGCCTCGCGCGCGTGGCGGCGCAGCTTGTGCTGCTCGTACAGCTTGGTGACGATCACGTACCAGGTGGCCGCCGACATCAATACCAGGATCAGCAGGGTGCCCTTGGCGACCGCGTCGCCCTGCGCCCACAGCGCTTCCAGGCCGTAGGGGTTGAGGACCTTTTCCGCTGCAGGGGGCTGCGGGCTGGGCGGAGCCGGGTCCGGGGCGGTGCTGGCCGGGGCAGCCTCGGGCGCGGACGTGTCTTGCGCCCACGCTGCCGGGGTGCCTGCCACGGACAGCGCGAGGAGCGATGCGGTGAGATAGGCGCGCAGCAGGCGCGCGTTGGATGGGCGGGTCATGGGGTTCTCCATCTTGCTGGGGTCTGAAAATGGTCGGGGTCCGTCAGCCGTCCAGGGCGAAGCGGAACGGCACGCTGACGCGCACCGGCTGGCCCTGGCCGACGCACTTGAGCCGGCGCACGGCGCCGAGCACGGCGTCGTCGAACACCGGGTTGCTGGATTCGAGGATGCGCACGTTGCCGATGGCGCCGCTGGTATCGACGACGAACTCCACCCGCACGTCGCCGGCGAGGTTGCGGCGCAGGGCCTGGCGCGGGTAGGGCACGCTGCTGCGGATGGCGAGGTGGTTGGGGCAGGCCACGCCGATGGCCGCGGCCACCGGCTGGGCGGGGGCGGGCGGCGCGGGGGGCGCCGGGGGCGGCGGTTCGGCTTGGGTCACGATGATCGTCGGGGCAGGCTCGGCCGGGGTTTCCACCACCACCTCGGGCGGCGGGACGTAGGCCGGGGGCGGCGGAGCGGGGCGCGGGCGGGCGACGATCTTCCTGATCTCGGATGGCGGGGGAGGTGGCGGCAGCGGGGGCGGCTTGAGCTCTTCGATCAGGCGCACGTCCAGCGGCGCCTTGAAGACCTCGACCACCTCGCGCCCAAGACCGTTGATCAGTGCGTACACAACGATGACGTGCAGCACGATCACGAACACGATGCCGATCAGGTGCCGGCGCGGGTCGCGTTGCTGGGTGGCGTAACTCATGAATCGATGGATCCTTGCAGGTCTGCGGAATCGGGCCGAACGGCCGAGCAAGTCATGCCTTCGGTTTTCCCGGTGGAATACCGGACGGCTCAGGCCCGTGTCAGGCCCCCGGGAAAGCGCTCCTGGGAACGCCGGTACTCGGAAGGACTCACCCCGCTCCAGGTCCGGAAGGCCCGCCGGAAGCTGCGTTCGTCGGCAAAACCGAGGTTCTCGGCAATCCTCGCCGTGCCCACGCCGTGCCGCAGCATGCGGCGGGCCGCGGTCAGGCGCACCTCACGCGACAGGATGGAATAGCTGACCCCTTCCCGGTCGAGGAGACGAGCCAGCGTACGGCGGCTGACGCCGAGCAGGCGCGCCATGTCTTCGGACGATCTGATTTCGTCTAGGTGCGTACTCAGAAACTGGAGGATGCTCTGCCCGCGCAGCGCCTCTTCGGCCAGAACGTCCTCGAACATTTGCGTCACCCTGGTCCGCAAGCCAGGATCAAGGATCGGAACGGGGCGGTCGAGCCACTGCCGGGAAAAATCGATTTGTGCGATGTCCTCGTCGAAAAAAACCGGACAGCCGAAATAGTCCTCCAGCGCCGACCGGGAAATGCCGCAGGAGCGTGTAAACCGCACCGAATCAGCGACCCGGATTCCAGGCGATCGGGAACGGGACACCGCGAAGCAGTTGACGAAATGGAAATGCTCGAGCGTCGCGCGCAACTCCGGATCGTAGAATTTGGGAATGTGCAGCATGCTCATGCTGCCGTTCCGATTGGCCTCCGGGACCGCATTCCAGGGGGTACGGAGATTCTTGGCGCAAAAGCGGATGCCCTTCTCGCTGCTGTCCAGCGCCATCGCCGCCAGGCTGACGATACCGAAACTGGCAAAGTTGATCCGTGAGGCATGGTTGAACAGGGATTGCGCTTTATCTCCGGTCAGCCACAAACGCTCGAAGATTCTCCGCATCTCGGCATAGGAGACGGTCGCGGCCGGCCAACTGCCCTGCTGCAGATCGATATCGATCTCCCGTCGCAGCCCTTCGAACGAAACACTTTGCTCCATTGCCGACATCAGCAGGCCGGATACCTGGAACAGGGTGAATTCACGGTCGTAGAGGCCGATCTGGTACCTCCCCGGCGCCGCTCCGGAAGCGGGGTTGGCACTGCGAGGCTGGCACGAATTGTCCGCTGCTGGATGTTCCATGGATCGGTTCGCTCTTCCTGTACTTCGTTCATCGTTGCCCGCCAGCGCGGTGATGGACGGCTTTGCGGCCATCACCGTCATCATCTCGCCGCGCGTCGGACCGGGCATCACGCGGATCAGGCACCTTGAAGGCCGGCCCCGCAAAGCGGCGAATCCGGCGGCTTTGCCCGAACGTTCATGCGTGCACCCGCCCCCTCCGGGCGGCTCTTTTGCATGGCTGACGGATGCTTCCAAAAAAAGCTAATCAAGCCGCAGGTTTATGGCAAGGCAATCAAAAATCTAAGTTAATCAGATGTTTGTATATATGTGACACGGATTGTCCTTCGATCCCCTGCACCCGGCATTGAACAATAGGCCTCCTTCTGGACGCCCCCAGGCCGTTCGGATTTCCGCTCCCGATCATCCGAGGCAGACAGTCATGGCCAACCCGCAGGAAAGCACGCTCACCGATTCTTTCGACACCCCTTTGCCAAGCCCTTCCCGTTGGCAGCACAACAGCCATGCGTCGCTGACGCTGATCTGGCTGCTGGGCGTCGTCTGCGTGTTGGACGCGATGATCATTGCCTCGCTGCTGACGCCGATCAAAGCGGAATTCGGTTTCAGCGACGAGCAGATCGGGCGTTTGTCTTCGATGTTTACCCTGGCGGGCATCCTCGGCGCGCCAATCTTCGGCGTCCTGGCCAACCGTTTCGGACGCAAGGCCGTATTGCTCACCGGGGTCGCCATCTGGAGCGTGTCCTCCATTGCCACCGGCCTCGCCACCGGCTTTCTCGGCCTGCTGTTCTGGCGCGTCGCCACCGGTTTCGGCGAAGCGGCCTACAACACCCTCGCACCGAGTTGGCTGGCCGACCTCTACCGTCCGCGCTGGCGCAACCTGGTGTTCTCGCTGTACATGCTGAAAAACAAGATCGGCACCGCCGCCGCACTGGCGCTCGGCGGCTGGCTGGCGGCCGAATACGGCTGGCGGACCGCCTTCTTCGTCGCCGGGCTGCCCGGACTGCTGCTCGCGGCCCTGCTGCTGTGGGTCCGGGAACCGGCCATCGGTGCGCTCGACGACATCCAGCCCGGCGAGGCGCCGGCCCGCGCCAGGCCCGGCGTGCGCGAAAGCCTGGCCGTTTTCCGTTATCCGGGCTACGTCCTGCATTCGCTGGCGCTGCTGTTCTTCTTCACCGCCATGTCGGTGCAGATCTGGATTCCGGCCTACCTGCACCGCGTCTTCGATCTGAGCAACCAGCAGGCTTCCGGGTTTCTCGCCCAGATCCTGCTCTACACCCTGCCGGTGGGCCTGCTCGGCGGCTATTTCTCCAGCCTGTTCCTGCGGCCTTTCCGCTGGGGCTTTCCCGCCTTTCTGGCGACCACCTCGCTGCTGGCCGCCGGGGCCTTCGCCATCGCCTACGGCAGCCGCGATCTGACGGTCGCGCAGATCGCCATCGCGGCCGGGATCGCCCTCTTCGGCTTCAGCGCCGGCACCCTGACGACGCTGATCGTCGAGACGGTGCCGCCCTATCTGCGCAACAGCGCGACCGCGCTGTCCGTGGTGTTGACCTCCGGCATCGCCGGCATCGTCGGCCCCGAACTCGTCGGCCGCCTGTCCGACGCCCACTCCCTGGCCCAGGCGGTGTTCGTGGCGCCGGTCGCCTATGCCGCCGCCGGGCTGATCTGGATCGTCCTCGCCTTCTGGCTCGGACGCCCCGGCCAGACAGCAGAGCCGGCCTGAGCACACCGGCCCGCCGCCTGCGCACCGGGCCTCGGTTTCCTTCCCCCCGACGAAAGAACTTTCCGGAGAACGTCATGCAGCATTCCCCCAGCACCATCCGTTTCAGGAAACGCCCGCTCATCCTCGCCCTCGGCGGACTCTTCGCCACCCTGTCCGGAATCGTCCCGGCGCAGGGCGCCGAGAGCAGGGAGCAGCTCGACACGGTGATCGTCACCGCCACCCGGCGTGCCGAGAGCCTGCAGAAGGTCCCCTCGGCGATCACCGCGATCAGCAGCGAGGACCTCGAGGAAGGCGAGTTGCGGACGACCAAGGACGTCGCCAAATTCATCCCCGGCGCACAGGGCTGGAACACCGAGAGCCGGGCGCGCCCGCGTTTCTTCATCCGCGGCGTCGGCTCCAACGAAGCCACCAACAACGCGGTGAACCCGATCGGCTTCTATGCCGACGAGGTGTATTACAACAACAACCTGTTCACCGGCGGACCGCTGTTCGATCTGCAGCGGGTCGAGGTGCTGCGCGGCCCGCAGGGCACGCTGTGGGGCAAGAACACCACCGGCGGCGCCTTCCATTTCATCTCGCGCAAGCCGGCATTCGAGACCGACGGCTATGCCAGGGTACAGATCGGCAACCTGGATTCCCGCGTGTTCCAGGGCGCCGTCGGCGGGGCCATCAAGGACGACGTGCTGGCCGGCCGCGCCGCCATCCACTACGAGAAGCGCGGCGGCCTGGCCAAGAACACGACCACCGGCAACGACGTCGGCGATTTCGACGACTTCGCCGGCCGCTTCCAGCTGCTGGCGCTCATCTCCCCCGAACTCGACGCCCTGCTCAACGTGCATGTGCGCCGGCTCGACGGCACGCAGAACCCCTGGTACTCGGTCACCCGCAACGGCGCGCCGGACGTCAATGGCTACGTCGCCCCGATCGGCGCCGGCAGGGGCGACCGCGACCACGTCGCCTACAACTTCGATCTGCCGCTCAAGGTCGATTCCGAGGGCGCCAGCCTCACCTTCAACTGGGATATCGGCGGCCTCACGCTGACCTCGGTGACCGCGATCGACCACGGCCGGCGCACCGGCCTGGTCGATTCCGACTACACGCCGTACGAGTACGCGACCGGCGGCAGCGCGCGCTCCTACTCGCGCAACAAGGTAACCCAGAAGAGCCAGGAGTTCCGCCTGGCCTCGCCCACGGACGAGCGTCTCACCTGGATCGCCGGCACCTACCTGTTCCGCGACGACAACGAATCCTACGGCGCCAACGCCAAGCTCACCGGCAACGCCGCCACCCAGTCCTTCAACGCCACCGCCTACGAACAGGACACCACCAGCGCCGCGCTGTTCGGCAGCGTCGGCTTCGAATTCACCGAACGCTTCAAGCTCAGCGGCGGCCTGCGCTACACCTACGAGAAGAGCGGGATCGACCTGACCACGGTGCGCGCCACCGGCGCCTCGCCCTTCACCGTCAACGGCAACTGGTGGTCGCCGGACGCGCTGGCGGGGGCCACGCTGTCGACCTACTACTCGACCGGCGGCCGGATCAAGAATAGCTGGTCCAACCTCGGCTACGACATCACCCCCGAGTACCGCATCGACGACGACCAACTGGTCTATTTCCGCCACGCCAGCGGCTTCCGTTCGGGCAACTACAACACCTACATCACGCCCAACGGCGTGCCGGGAGTATCGCAGTTCTCGGTCGTCGATCCGGAAAAGCTGAAGTCCTACGAAGTCGGCTACAAGAGCACCTGGCTGAACAAACGCCTGGTGTTCAACGCCTCGGCCTACCACTACGACTACGACGACATGCAACTGGTGGTCAACCAGGTGCTGAACGGCGTGTTCTACCCGACGCTGATGAACGCCGGCTCCGGCCGGGTCGACGGCATCGAGCTCGAAGCCCAGTTCCAGCTCACCGAGGCACTGCGCCTGCGCGCGAACCTGAACCGCCTGCGGACGAAATTCGACGAGTTGATCGCCGGCGGCACCAACTACAAGGGCTACGGCTTTGCCCGCGTCCCGGAAACGACCGCGCTGCTCGGCGTCGATTACCGCACGCCGCTGGCCGGCGGCACGCTGGCGCTCGGTACCGACTGGAGCTACACCAGCAGGCACCACTTCAACGTCACCAACGACACCGACCTGTACGCACTGCAGAAAGCCTACTGGCTCGGCAGCGTCCGCGCCAACTACACGCTGCCGGGCGAACAGATCGTCATCGGCGCCTACGTCAACAACGTGACCGACAAACGCTACAAGAACCAGGCCATGCTCTACCAGGGGGGCACCAACGCAAGCAACGGCCATTACCCCACCGGATACGGCGATCCGCGCACCTTCGGCGTCAGCCTGACCTACAAATTCTGAGCGGATGAAAGAACGGCGCCGCACCGCGCTCCGCCGGCATGGGCCCCGGCACGCCCAGGCGGCGAACATCCAGGCACCCGCAAAACCCTTCCAAGGAAAATGACATGGCAACCGTGTATCCAGAAAAGACCGTGGAACAAAGCCACGACGGCGCCTTCGTACGACAGGGCAACGTGTTCACGCAACGCTTTGGCGACGGACCTGCGCAACTGCCGGTCGAAGCCGGCCGCTACCGTCTGATCGTATCCACCGGCTGCGGCTGGTCGCGCCGCCAACTGATCGTGCGCCGCCTGCTCGGGCTGGAGCAGGCGATCCCAGTGGGCTACGTGAAGACACGCGGCGACGACGGCTGGGAATTCGACGACCAGCCCGGCGGCGTGGACGAGGTATTCAAGGTGGCCCGCCTCAATGAGCTGTACCGCCGCACGCTGCCGGGCTACGACCGGCGGGGCACCGTACCGGCCGTGGTCGAAGTGGCGAGCGGGCGGGTCGTCACCAACGACTACCATACCTTGAGCATCGACCTGGAGACCGCCTGGGCACCGCTGCACCGCCCGGGCGCGCCGGATCTTTATCCGCAGGCCTTGCGTGCGCAGATCGACCTGCTCAACCAGCAACTCTTCGACGACGTCAACAACGGCCCCTACAAGGTGCTGTTCGCTACCTCCACCGGTGCCGCGGCGGCGGCCAAGACGGTCTTCGAGGCCCGCCTGGCCGATCTCGACTTCCGTCTGCAGAGCCGGCGCTACCTGTTCGGCGAGCAATTGACCGACGCCGACGTGCGTCTGTTCGTCACCCTGGCCTCTTACGACACCAACTACCGGCCGCGCTTTCCGGCCGAACTGGGGCCGGTCGAGCGCATCACCGACTTCCCCCACCTGTGGGCCTATGCGCGCGATCTGTTCCAGACGCCCGGCTTCATCGACGAGCGCGAGAAGATCAGCCTGGGCCTGCTGCCGGGCACGAACGGCAAGTACCGGCGCGGTTTCGAGACCGAAGTGGTGCTGGACGAGGATCCGCTGGCGCCCTGGCTGGCGCCGCATGGGCGCGAAGAACTGCGCGGCGCGGCGCTGAATTCGGGGCCGGGAGCGGCCGGCACGGCCGGACTGTGGCGCTGGGGAGAACCGGGAGCGGCCGCGTGAGGCTGCACGGGAGAGCATGCACACCATGAAGTATCGCCACCACCTGGATGCCATCCGTGGCTTCGACCCTCCACGCTCACTGGACGAATCCGGCGCGCACGGCAGGCTGATCAACCTGGCCCTCAACGAGAACAGCCTGGGCTACTCGCCGCGGGTCGGCGAGGCGCTGGCGGCAGCGCTCGGCGAGGCTTCGCGCTACCCAGCCACTTTCTGCGACGCGCTGCGCAACAAACTGGCACGCCGCCACGATCTCGAACCGGAGCGTTTTCTGTTCGGCAACGGGATTTTCGAGATTCTGTCGCTGATCTGTTCGGTTTTCGTCGGCGAGGGTGACGAGGTCGTCCTCCCCGAACCCTCCTTCGGCTGGTACACGATCGCCAGCAAGGTGAGCGGCGGACGCGTCGTGACGGTTCCCCTGCGGGAATACGCCATCGACCTCGACGCGGTCGCGGCGGCCATCGGCCCACGCACGCGCCTGGTCTGGCTCTGCAACCCCCACAATCCGATGGGCACCGTGGTCGCCTCGGGGGCGCTACGGGCATTTCTCGAGCGCGTGCCGCCGGAGGTGGCGGTGGTGCTCGACGAAGCCTACGGAGAGTACGCCGCGGCGCCGGACTTCCCGGACGGCATCGCGCTCGCACGCCGGCATGCCAACCTGATCGTGCTGCGCACCTTCTCCAAGGCCTATGGCCTGGCCGGCCTGCGCATCGGCTACGCGGCCGCCGGGGCGGAGACGATACGCCTGCTGCACAAGGTCAAGACGCCGCCCAATGTGAATCATCTTGCTCAGATCGCCGCCGCCGCCGCGCTGGACGACGAGGACTTCCTCGCGCGCTCGGTCGCTGCGGTGCGGCAAGGGCTCGCCGACTACTACGCCTGCTGCGACGCGCTGGGCCTGGGCTACATCCCCAGCTTCGCCAATTTCCTGATGATCGATCTCGGCCGCGACGGCGACGAGGCGGCCAGGGTATTCCTGGAAGAAGGCATCGTATTGCGCTCGGGGCGCGAGACCGGCCTGCCCAACTGGATCCGCGTCACCATCGGCAACGACGAGGAAAACCGGCGAGTCTTCGCAGTGCTGCGGCGCCTCGCCGCGGACCGGCAGACATAAAGGGCAAACATCATGGAAATCATTCGGGTCGCAGAGACCTGGCAATTGGCCGCCGTGCATTATCTGCGGATACAAGTGGCGTTGAGCCTGGACATTCCGGTGGCAGGCGAAATCGACGAGAAGCCGGGGGAAAAGGTCGACTATCTGTTGATCATGGACGGCCCGACCCCGGCCGCCACCGGCCGCCTGCGCAACTACGAAGGCAAGGCCAAGTTCGAACGCATCACCGTCGCGGTGGATCGCCAGGGCCAAGGCATCGGCCGCCTGCTGATGCAGGGCCTGGAAACATGGGCCTACGAGACCGGCCTGCGCGAAGCGCTGGTCACCGGCAAGCTGGAGGTACTCGACTTCTACCTGAAGCTCGGCTACGCCACGGATGGCGCGGTGACGCAGGGAGGGCGTTTCCCGCTGGTGCGTCTGACCAAAGCGCTGGGCCCGCGCGGTGGCTAGAACATCAGGTCTGCCCGCGCTCCACCCACTTCGCCAGCGCGGGCGGCTGATAGGCGGCGTAGCGCTCGAGCAGCCTCACCGGATCGCTTTCCACCACCAGCATGGCGCGATGCTCGGCACGCACGAACTGCTCCTGCGCGGCGTGATCGAGGAAGCCGGTGAGCCCGTCGTAATAACCGGCCACGTTGAGCAGGCCGCAGGGCTTGCGGTGGAAGCCGAGTTGCCCCCAGGTCCACACCTCGAAGAGTTCCTCGAAGGTGCCGATGCCGCCCGGCAGGGCGACGAAACCGTCGGCCAGTTCGGCCATCAGCGTCTTGCGCGCATGCATGGACGGCGTGACGTGCAGTTCGGTGAGCTTGGCATGGGCGAGCTCCTTGCGCATCAGCGATTCGGGAATCACGCCCACCGCCTCGCCGCCCAGGCGCAGCACCTCGTCGGCCACCGCGCCCATGATGCCCACGCTGGCGCCGCCATACACCAGGCGGATGCCACGCTCCACCATGGCGGCGGCCAGCGCGCGGGCGGCACCCGCGTAGTCGTCGAGCCGTCCGTTGGCGGAACCGCAATACACGCACAGGCTGCGGAACGGGGCGGGGGATTCGGTCTGGGTCATGGCAACTCCGGTCACGGTCGGTCGGGGGTTTGGGTTTTGGCCTGCGTTTGCCCGCCGCCTTCGGGGGCGGCCGAATGGTAGCCGCGCGCGGGCGCGAAGTCGAAGCATCCCGGGCAAGGCATGATCCGCGCCCGGCGCTTCAACCCTGCTGCGCGCCCAGGAAGCGCGCCGGCGACATGCCCACCGCCCGGCGCACCATGGCGCTGAACGCGCTCGGGCTGTTGTAGCCCAGTTCGGCGGCGATCTGGTTGATCGGCCGCCGCCCGGCGGCCAGCGCCACGGCTTTCGCCAGGATCACCTGCTGGCGCCATTGGGAGAAGGTGCTGCCCAGTTCCTGGCGGAACAGCCG
Organism: Pseudothauera nasutitermitis; assembly: GCF_004801295.1. Classification (GTDB taxonomy): domain Bacteria; phylum Pseudomonadota; class Gammaproteobacteria; order Burkholderiales; family Rhodocyclaceae; genus Pseudothauera; species Pseudothauera nasutitermitis. The sequence goes on along the minus strand of NZ_SSOC01000006.1, from coordinate 4,022 downwards.
GGCGACGGTGCGCGGGCTGGCGCCGGTGTCGCGCGCCCAGCCATCGAGCGTTTCGTGCCGCGTGGGGTCGGCCAGCACCGCCTCGCACAGCGCGCGCAGGCGCTTGTCGCGTGGCAGGTCCACGCCCAGGCGCACCGCGTGGGCGGTACGCATCTCTTCCAGGATCAACGCACTCAGCAAGGCTTCACGGCGCAGCGCTTCCGCCGGCAGCGCCACGTCGTCCGGCACGCTGGGCATCTCGCGCACCAGCGCGCGCAGCAGTTCGGAGACGTGCAATACCCGACAGCGGCGCCATGGCTCCTCCTCACCGGGCGGCACGCCAGGCCCGCAGCACCCCGCAGGCTGGTGAAAGTACAGGGTACGCAGGTCGGCGTCTTCCACCATGGTCACCGTATGCTCCACTTCCGGCGGAATCCATACCGCGCGCGAAGGCGGCACGATGTAGGTGCCGGTGGGCACGCTCAGGCGGATCACCCCGGTGGTGGAAATCGACATCTGCGCCCATGCGTGGCTGTGCGGGATCACCTGCGTGGCCGCGCTCAACTGGCGCGCCTTGGCGCGTACCGGACGCTGCCCGGTGGGCACGAACAGATGCGGCGTGACCGCCGGCACGCACGCGCCACGCCCTTGCGTTGCGGACGGGCGGACCGTGCGGCGCGGGGACGGGGCGGAGGGATCGGCAACGGCGTGGCTTGGCATGATCGCGACAGTAGTTGGCTTGCTATCGTATATCGGACGGCATGCCGCTGACTATGATCGCCTTCATGAGCACGCCCAACCCCAACACACTGAAACAGGATGCCCGCACCATCGGCCTGATCGGCCTGGCACACGGCTCTTCTCACTTCTTCCACATGCTGCTGCCGCCGCTGTTTCCGTTCCTGATCGCGGAATTCGGCTTCAGCTATTCCGAACTCGGCCTGATGGTGTCGGTGTTCTTCGTGATTTCCGGCGTCGGGCAGGCGCTGGCCGGCTTCGTCGTGGACCGCGTGGGCGCCCGCCCGGTGCTGTTCTTCGCGCTGGCCTGCTTCGCCATCGCGGGCCTGGTCGCCAGCACGGCCACCGGCTACTTCGGGCTGGTGGCGGCCTCGGCCATCGCCGGGCTGGGCAATGCGCCCTTCCATCCGGTGGATTTCACCATCCTCAACAAGCGCGTCTCTCCGCAGCGACTGGGCCACGGTTTTTCCGTGCATGGCATTTCCGGCAACCTCGGCTGGGCCGCCGCGCCGGTGTTCATGGCCGGCATCGCCGCCGCCACGGGTTCCTGGCGCCTGGCCTGCCTGTGCGGCGGACTGCTGGCGGCCGCGGTGCTGGCCATCATGGTGTGGCACCGCGACGCGCTGGACGACCGCCAGGGCATACGCGCCGCTACCCCGCACAGGGCCGCCACCCATGCGGCGCCGACGCGCGAGCACCCGCTCGCCTTCCTCAAGCTGCGCTCGGTGTGGCTGTGCTTCTCGTTCTTCTTCTGGAGCACCTGCGCGCTCAGCGTCATCCAGAATTTCGCCAGCCCGGCGCTTCAGCATCTCTACGCCCTGCCGCTGGCGCTGACCTCCATGGTGGTCACCGGCTACATGCTGTTCGGCGCGGCCGGCATGGTGGCGGGCGGCTTCTTGGTCGGCCGGGTGGCACGTCTGGAGCTGGTCATCAGCGTCAGCCTGCTCGCCTCCGCCACATTGCTGGCACTGGCCGGCAGCGGCTGGCTGCCCGGCATCGCGGCGCTCTCGCTCGCCGCAGTGGCCGGCCTGGGCACCGGCCTGGCCGGCCCTTCGCGCGACATGCTGATCAAGCGCGCCGCGCCGCCGGGCGCCACCGGACGGGTGTACGGCACGGTGTATTCCGGCCTCGATCTGGGGTTCTGCGTGGCCGCGCCGGTGTTCGGCGCGATGCTGGATGCCGGCCTGGATTCCGGCATCTTCTACGGCTCTGCGGCCGCGCTCGTGCTGAGCGTGGCCTCCGCCGGGCTGGTGGGCATCGGCGTGGCGGCGAAGGCCACGCCACGGCAGGCGGTGGCCGCGCAGCCGTAGCTACGCTGCACAATCCCCGAAGATGCCGCGCCGAAGTCGAGCGGCGCAGGCACGGGTTCGGCTGCTATGCGCCGCGTCCCAGGTCGAACACCTCGTCCACCGGCACCTGCAGGCCGGTTGCCAGGTGGTTGGTCTTTGCCGCCAACGAGACGATCGCCAGCAGTTCGGCATGCTGTTCGGCCGTCATCCCCTTGGCTTTGGCTGCGGCCGTATGGGAATGCACGCAGTAGCCGCAGGAATTGGCGACGGACACCGCGATGTAGATCATTTCCTTGGTGAGCGGGTCCAGCGCCGTCGGCGTGGCCATCAACGCCTTGACCTCGCCCCAGGTGCGCTCCAGCAGCGCCGGATCGAAGGCCAGCGCCCGCCACATGTTGTTGATGAAATCCGTCTTGCGGGTGGCGCGGATATCGTCAAATACCGCGCGGACCCGGGGATCCTGCTCGGGGTCGGATGAGAAAGGAACGGTAGCCATATAAGTGGCCTCTCCATGAATCAGCACGATGTGTCGAGAGTTTTGTGGCCACGCAGCAAGGCACACTCCGAAGCCGTTTGTCCCGGGCATCCACAAAACCGTAGGAACCGCCCAGTCTGCTTGACTGAGGAGTTAGGCTTCATGGCACGTTGTTGACAAACGCCAAGGTGTTGATTGCCATGTAATGCAAGAAGTCATCGAGGTGGTTGTCTTTGAGCTTCAAAGGTTGCCCAACGGTGCTCGGGATTCGGTATGCCCACAGTCTCTCTTTAGCTTTGAGAGTTTTCACCAAGCCGCCGGCGTGAGTAAAGCAGTTCCGTGCTTCGATGATCGACGCGAGTTTGATCAAAACTTCGTCGGAATTCATTGGACTATTGACTCCCAATGAGAGGTGGAGCTTCCTAATCTGCATCAGCGTCTTGTTACCCAGCTTGACTGTTCCGCCAATCGAATGATGGGTCGCGTCAAATGAGTCAGCCTGTGAGACGGCGACTCCGTGGGAGCTTGCAGCACTATCAAAGAATATCTCGAAGGCGGTGCATAACTGGATCACTCCAAGCCCTAATGCAAGTTGCCCATACTCTCCGCATTGAATGGATTTGGACAACTGATCTACTGTCCGGATGGTGGTCATTCCTTCGGGAAAGTCATCAGATATAGCAATCTTTGTCTCGCCGCCGAGTGCAAATAGATCGATTAACTCGACAAGCCTAGTGCCTGCGTAAAGAGTTGCTATCCGCATGAGAAAGTCGCGGTAGTCAGACAAGGCCGTAAGTATTGCGGGATTGGTTGTTTTTGGTTTCCAGTCCATATGGCCGCAACCGGTTGTTGATGAAGCCTAACGTAGATCTAGCTGGCGCTGCGCGGCTTTATGGTGCAGCGTCCAGCGACCGAAGGGAGCGTGGTTGAGCACCATATTAGATGGCTGATGATTGCCAGAGTACATACATATCCCCATCGACAAAGCCAATTCCCACGCCGCGTGTATCTTGAGAACGTTCGACTTGTTGCCATTGATAATGTAGGACTGAGCCATCGCGATGCTGGTTTGCTGCCATTCTTGCCAGCCAGCGCCAGCTACGGAGAACGGAATCTCGAAAATGTTCTCTCCTGTACTAAACGTCTCCGAGCCGGGCCAGTAGTCCCGCTCTGAAACATCGCCAAGAACAAAGGAATCAATGCCTATGAGCTGGACATGCACTGACTCCCGCCCCTCGTAGAGATTGAAGTGGAATGCTACGGTCGAGCTCGGAATTGGCTGAGATAACGCTTGGTCTGCCCAGGCGAAGAATGCTTGACTTATTGATGAAATGGACAGTTGCATAAGATTTCTAACGAATGAAAGGGACTTCCCCGTCCCGGCCTGACCGCATTGCGGTAATCGGCACCTGAATGCCACGATGGGAAGTGCGAACTCTCATCAATCCGTCCGACAGGGGAAGTCCATGAGCATTGTGACCGCTGGAATCGATCTCGCCAAGAACGTATTTGCCGTGCATGGCGTCAATGAGACTGGCCGT
>NZ_SSOC01000005.1 GCF_004801295.1 Pseudothauera nasutitermitis | reverse complement strand
CGACGGCCACGGCCACGGACAACGCGAGCAACACCGCGACGGATACGGACACCGCGGGCTACGACCTGCTGCCGACCGTCGGGGTGAGCTTCGAGATCAGCGATGCGGGGGTGGGCACCCTGACCGGCACCAGTGAGCACGCGACCAGTGTGTCGGTGACGATCACGGGCAGCGACGGCAGCAATCTGGGTCCGTTCCCGGCGACGCTGAATCCGGATGGCAGCTGGAGTGTGGACCTGAGTGGTGAGAGCTTCGACGAGGAAGTGACCTACACGGCGACGGCCACGGCGACGGACAACGCGAGCAACACCGCCACCGGCAGCGACACGGCCGGCTACGATCTGTTGCCGACGGTGGGGGTGAGCTTCGAGATCAGCGACGCGGGGGTGGGCACCCTGACCGGCACCAGCGAGCATGCGACCAGCGTGTCGGTGACGATCACCGGCAGTGACGGCAGCAATCTGGGTCCGTTCCCGGCGACGCTGAATCCGGATGGCAGCTGGAGTGTGGATCTGAGTGGTGAGAGCTTCGACGAGGAAGTGACCTACACGGCGACCGCCACGGCCACGGACAACGCGAGCAACACCGCGACGGATACGGACACCGCGGGCTACGACCTGCTGCCGACGGTCGGGGTGAGCTTCGAGATCAGCGATGCGGGGGTGGGCACCCTGACCGGTACCAGTGAGCACGCGACCAGTGTGTCGGTGACGATCACCGGCAGTGACGGCAGCAATCTGGGTCCGTTCCCGGCGACGCTGAACCCGGATGGCACCTGGAGTGTGGACCTGAGTGGTGAGAGCTTCGACGAGGAAGTGACCTACACGGCGACCGCCACGGCCACGGACAACGCGAGCAACACCGCCACCGGCAGCGACACTGCTAGTTATGACCTGAACGCTCCGCCGGTTGCCATCGACGATCCCACGGGCCAGCCCTATTCGGTGTCGCTTGGCTCCCTGGGCAGTGGCTGGAGCAACCCGGACAGCAATCATTCCTTAACGGATTTGTCGGCCTGGAAGGCCGACGGTACGGCGGGAGAGTTGTATCAGTCCGGTGACATGCGGGGTGTGAAGGGTTCCCCTCGCGGTGGTGCACTTGATCAGGAACCCGATCAACTGCAGAGTAACAACAGTGGTCAAAGCGAAGCGATCGAACTGAAGTTCAGCGGCAATCTCGACCAGGCGACGTTCTCGGTTTCCCACCTGTATTCCAATGAAAACGGGTACGGCGAAATCGGGCGCTGGGTGGCGTATTTCGATGGTGTCGAGGTTGCAAGCGGAGAATTCCGTTTCAACGATCTCACCAACAGCACGCATTCCGGCACGTTCGCGATCGATACCGGTGGCCGTCTGTTCAACAGTGTGCGCTTTGAAGCCGTGCATAATGGGGATTCGAGCGGCGACAGTTCGGGCTACTTCTTGACCGGTTTCGCGGGAACGGGACCGGAAGTGGCCAATGGCACCTACCTGGTTTCCGTGGGGGATACGCTGAATGTCTCCGAACTGGAGGGCATCCTTGCCAATGACAGCGATCCTGAGAATGACCCGCTGAGCATCGTCGCGGTCAATGGCAGCGCGCTTACCGTCGGTGAGTGGATCACCCTGCCGAGCGGTGCGAAGCTGATGCTCAACGCCGACGGCAGCTTCAGCTACGACACCAACAACCAGTTCGGGCACCTGGCCGCAGGCGAATGGGCCACCGACAGCTTCCAGTACACCATCAGCGACGGCATGGGCGGCGAGGATACCGCCACGGTGACGGTGACGGTGGTCGGTACCGGTGTCCCGGTGGATACCAGCGTCACCGACGGCAACGAAGTGATCAGCACGGCTGAAGATGCCGTGTTGACCGGTAACGTGCTCGCCAACACGGATACCAACGTCGGCACGCCTGCGGTCAGTTCGTTCTCCGTGGCGGGCGATCCCGCGATCTATGATGCGGGTGACACGGCGACGATCAGCGGTGTGGGCACGCTGACCATCGGCGCGGACGGTGAGTACCGTTTCGAACCGGCGCAGGACTACAGCGGCCCGGTGCCCACGGTGACCTATACCGTCACCAACGGTGTGCAGTCCGACACCTCCACGCTGGAAATCACGGTCACGCCGGTGGCCGACCAGCCGGAGGTCAGCGTGGATGTGCAGGTGGCCGGCTCCGTCGTGCAGACCCTGACCACTGCGAACGTTCTCGGTACGCCGACGGGATTCACCGTCACCGCCTACAAGGATGGCGAGCCGGCCACGCTGAGTGTCCGCAGCAGCGGCTCGCCGACCGGGTTTGGCGTGGCCGGGAGTGCGTCGGATGGTGCGAGCGAGGAAATCGGCAACGGCGAAGTGCTCAGGGTGCAGCTGCAGACGGCCGCCGAATCGGTCTCGTTCCGCCTGGCCTGGCTGGCGTCCGGCGAATATGCCAAGTACGTGCTCATCTACACCGACGGCACGTCCGAGTCGGTCATCCTGAACGGCAACAGTGCGGTGGGCGGCTACGACCAGGTGGGCAGCGTGATCACCCGGAATGCGCCGGCCGGCAAGCTCATCGCTGCCATCGAATTCACCACCCCCGGTGTCGGAGAAGCGCACTACGCGGGCAACAACGATTACCTGGTGTATCAGGTCAGCTACGTGGCCGCGTCGAGCTACGAACTGAATATCGTGGCCACCCCGACGGACAACTACCACACCGAGTCGATCACCGAACTCGTCGTCGTCGTGCCGGTCGGCATTACGCTCTCGGCGGGTACGCACGACGGTTCCGGCAAGTGGACGCTGCCGCTGGATGGCGCGGGCGCCTACACGGTGCAGGTGGATCCGGTGACCAAGGAAGTGTCGGTCAGCGGCCTGTCGATGAATGTGCCGAGCGACTTCTCCGGCGAATTGACGCTGACGGTTACGGCGAAGGCTGCCGACGGAACCGACACGGCAGAGGGCAGCACCTCGCTGAACATCGAGCGTGGCACGGCTGGCAACGATACGCTGGTGGGTACCGACGGTGCCGACATCCTGATTGGCGGCGCCGGGGATGATGTGCTGACCGGGGGCCTCGGTGCCGATGTGTTCGTCTGGCGTCTGGGCGATCAGGGGACCAACAGCCAGCCGGCGACCGATCGGGTGACCGATTTCAACCTCGGCCAGGGCGACGTGCTGGACCTGCGCGATCTCCTTGATGGACACAGCGGCAGCCTGGACCACTACCTCAAGGTCGAAGAAAGTTCGGGCAACACGGTGCTCACCATCAGCACCACCGGCAACGTCAATGCGTCGCATGACCAGGTGATCGTTCTCGATGGGGTGACCGGGCTGATCGATGGAGGCTTGACGAGCCAGTCGGCGATCATCCAGGATTTGATCAACAAGCAGGCGATCCAGATCGACTGATCGCCCACTCCGGCGGCTTGCCGGGTATTTCGGGCCCGTTGCGCCCCTGGCGGGGCGTAACGGGCTTTCTTGCGTGGGGCGGGGAGTGCCGATGGTCTATATCAAACGCGACGAGCAGGGCCGGGTGATCGCCGCGGCGCTCGAACCGGATGGCGAGGGCTGGACGCAGGCCAAGAGCGATGAGCCCGACGTGGCCGTGTTCGCGCGCGCCCTGACCAGTGGCGATGCCGGGCTGGCCGATACCGACCTGTCCCTGGTGCGCGTGCTGGAGGACGTGATCGATCTGCTGGTCGAGCGTTCGGTGATCCGCTTCACCGATCTGCCCGCGGCCGCGCAGGAAAAACTCAACGTGCGCCGTGGTGCGCGTGCTTCCCGCCGGCTGAACCTGCTCGACGACGACAACGGGCTGCTTTAGACGGCTGCCCGTCCGCCGCTCAGGCGCCGCGGATACCGGGGCCGGTCAGGCCATCCACGCCCAGGCCGATCAGCGTGCGCGCCTCGGCCTCGTTGCTCACGCCTTCGCCGATCACCGTCAGGCCGATGGCGTGGGCCACCACGCACAGGCCGCGCAGCACGTTCTGGTTGCCCGTGTCGGTATCGATGCCGCGCACCATCGAGGTATCCACCTTCAGATAATCCAGCCCCAGATCGTGCAGATCGCCGATGCGGCTGAACTGGCGTCCGGCGTGCTCGATGCCGACGCGGCAGCCCAGCGGCTTGAGCGCCAGGCACAGGGCGCGGAATTCCGCCTGGTGGCGCAGCACGCCGTACTCGGGCACCTCGATCCACAGATGTCCGGCCTGCGCCGGATGGGCCTGCAGGCTGGCGAACAGTTCGCTGCGGAAGGCCGCGTCGCGCAGCGAATCCGCCGAAACGTTGATGCCCAGCGCCCGGCCGGTTTCGCCGATCTTGCGCAGCGCGGCGTGCAGCACGGCGATGTCCAGACGGGCCAGCAGGCCCAGGCGCGCCGCCCACGGCATGAAGTAGCCGGCGCCCTGCCAGCCGCCATCCAGGTGCAGGCGCATCGGTGCCTCATGGTGCAGGAGCTCCCCGCCGCTGCCGATCACCGGGTACTCGCCCAGCTGGACGCCGTGCGTGTCCAGCGCGTGGAGCAGGGTGCGCCGCCAGTCGGCCAGGTCGGCGTGGCGCGGTGCCTCGTGATCGGCGTCGGCCAGGCAGAGCGCGCGTTCGCCGGTCTGCTCGGCGGAGGCCAGCGCGCCGTCGACGCGCGCCAGCAGATGCGTACGCGCTTCGCCCTGCGTAAAGGCGGCGGCGCCCATCGGCAGACGCGGCGCGGGCTCCACTGCGGTACCGTCGAGCAGGGCGTCGAGGCGGGCGCGCAGATCCCGGCAGATCGCTCCCGCATCCTGCGCGCCGCAGGCCAACAGGGCGAAGTCGGTGCCATTGAGGCGGCCGCTTTCCCAGCCTTCGTGTTCGCCCACGGCCGCATCGAAGCACAGCGCCACATCCTGCAGCAGGCGATCGGCCTGCGGGCGGCCGAGCTGGCGGTTGAGGCGTTCCAGGTCGCCCAGGCGGGCAATCGCCAGTACTCCGCCGGCCTGTTCGTCGTCGCGCGCCAGCGCGGTGTCGAGCTGGTTGAGGAACTGGTTTCGGGTGAGCAGGCCGGTGAGTTCGTCGTGCTGATGCTGACGGCGCAACTGTTCGATGCGCTGTGACTCTTCCGCGAGCATGCCGCGCACGCGTTCGGAGAGCAGATTCATCGCACGCACCACGCTGCGGAATTCGGCGGTGTTGGGTTCCTCGGTGGTGACGAAGCGGCGCCCGCCGATGGCCTCGGCCTGTTCCACCACGCGTCCCAGCGGACGGGTGATGTGCTTGATCAGCAAGGTGCCGGCCAGGCCGGTGAGCGCGCCGCCGGCGACGAACCAGGCGAGCAGCATCAGCATGCCGGACCACAGCGATTCATAGACGTAGCGCGAATGGCTTTCCAGCGTGAGCGTGCCGAAGCGGTTCCAGCCGTCCTGCACCTGCGCGACGCCGGCCTGCGGCGCGATGGGCACCAGGCGGATGAACCATTCCGGCGCGCCACCGGCAGGCCCGTTGTTGACGCGTTCGGCGATCACCTGGCCGCTCGGGTCGACCAGACGGATCAGGCGGTAGTGTCCAGCGTCGAACTGCGCGGCGATCTGCAGTTCCACCTCCACCGGATCCTTGTCCAGCTGCGACAGCGACAGCGCGAGCGAGGTGGCATTGTCCAGATTCTTCACGGTGAGCTGCTGGGTGAGGTAGTGGCGCGCGGACAGCGTGCTGACCACCAGGCTGCCGCCGAAAGCCAGCGACATCACCAGCGCGATGGCAATCCACAGTTGCTTGATCAGGGACATGGGCGGAATGCTCCGGAAAGGCCCTCGTGGGGCGGCGTCGCGTGCGGACGGGTCATCGCAGCCCCTCCGCGCGCATGCGTTCGAGTACGTCGCGCCAGCGCGACAGGCGGGTGGTGGGGTCGGCCGACGAAGTGCTGGCGCCGCCGACCCACAATCCTTCACTGTTGAAGCTGAACACCGGGAACAGATCGCCCCGGCGCGAGGCCGGGCGGATCTCGCCGATCAGATTGTCGAGGATCAGCGGCTCGGCGTCCGGCGTGGCGTAGTAGCCCACCACCATGTGCGCCTGGCTGATCGTGCTCTGCGGCCCGCCGATGCGCGCGCGCACGTAGATCATGCGCAGGCGCTCGGCCGGCACGCCGAGTTGCAGCAGCGACATGTACTTGGCGATGGAAAAATCCTCGCAGTCCCCGGCGCCCTTGCCCATGGTCTCCAGCGGGGTGGCCCAGTAGTCCTGCTCACCCCAGACGACGATGTCGTCGTCGAAGGCGATGCGCCGGTTGAAGAAGGTATTCACCCGCTCCAGACGCGTGCGCTCGTCCGTCTCGGCGGCCTCAGCGAGCAGCGCACGCCAGGCCGTCACGGTTTCGCCGGCGCGTTGTCCGTAGCGTTCCACGGCCAGCCGCTGCATGCGGTCGAAATCCGGCGCGGCGACTCCCGCGATCCACCATGAAAGCACGCCGGCGCAGCACAGCACCCAGGCGAACCGGCGCAGGGCGCTGCTTGCAGGAGAGTGCCGGGTTGAGCTCATCGGGCCTGTCGTGCGGGGATGAGTCCGGATTATCCGCCATGCGCAGCAGGGGTTTGCCAGATTTTGCAGAAAGCCCCCGGAAAGCGGCAAATAGTTCGCACTCGGCCGGGGGGGATTCCCCTAAGATCGGCCTGCCCATTACGCGAGGGCGTATGCTTCGTCCGCGCGCCGATTCAATCTGACTACATTGGAAACATCATGAACAGGATTCGCCGAATGATCGTGGTGGCCGTTGCGGCCAGTCTGCCCGCGGCGGTCTTCGCACAGGTGCCGGATGCGCTGCGCGAAGCCGCGCGCACCGCCGTCGTGAGCAATCCCGAAGTCCAGGCCAGCTGGCATGCCTTCCGCGCCGCGGAAGAGGAGCAGGGCGTGGCGCGCGGCGGCTATTTCCCGCAGCTCGACTTCACCGCCAGCACCGGCCGTGAGCGCCAAACCCGCCCCGGACTGGGCACGGACAGCTTCAGCCATCGCAACGCCACGCTGTCGCTGATCCAGATGGTGTACGACGGCTTCTACACGCGCAGCGAGGTCTCCCGCCTCGATCACGCCAAGCTGGCGCGCTACTTCGAATTGATGGATGCCTCCGAAGGCGCCGCGCTGGAAGCTCTGCGCGCCTATGCGGATGTGCTGCGCTACCGCGAACTGGTGCGCCTGGCGCAGGACAACTACGTGCTGCACCGTGAAATCCACGACCAGATCGGCGAGCGCGCCGGTGCCGGCGTGGGCCGCCGGGTGGATCTCGAGCAGGCCACCGGCCGTCTGGCGCTGGCCGAGTCCAACCTGCTCACCGAAGTCTCCAACCTCCATGACGTGAGCGCGCGCTACCAGCGCATCGTGGGCACCACGCCGCCGGCCGAACTGCCCGCCATCGGCGTGCGCCTGACCGCCGAGGCCCTGCCGGCACGCGCTGCCGACGCGCTGCAGGAGGCCTTTTCCGCCAGTCCGGCGATCAGCGCGGCGATCGAGAACGTGCGTGCCGGCCAGGAACAGGTGAATGCCCGCCGCGCCGCCTTCCATCCGCGCCTGGAACTGCGCGCCAGCCAGGCGGTGGACCGCAATCTGGACAACCTCAGCGGTACCTCGCGCGACGGCATGGTCCAACTGGTGTTCACCTACAACCTGTTCCGCGGTGGTTCGGATGTGGCGCGCGTGCGCCAGGCTGCCGAGACGCTCAACCAGGCCAAGGATCTGCGCGAGAAGGCCTGCCGCGACCTGCGTCAGACCCTGTCGATCGCCTACAACGACGTGCAGCGCCTGTCCGAGCAACTGCAGTACCTCGACCAGCATCAACTGTCCATCGAAAAGGCGCGTGAAGCCTACCGCCGCCAGTTCGACATCGGCCAGCGCACCCTGCTCGACCTGCTCGATACCGAGAACGAGTACTTCCAGGCCCGCCGTGCCTACGCCTCCGCGCTCACCGACCAGATCATCGCCCAGGCGCGTACCCTGGCCGGCATGGGCCGGTTGATGCGCACTCTAGAAGTGGCGCGCGAGGATCTGCCCTCGGCCACCGAACTGGGCTACGAAGGCGGCGCCACCGACGTGGACACCATCTGCCCGGCCGAAGCGCCGCTGCCGATCAGCATCGACAAGGAAGCCGTGTTCGCCGAAGCCATGCGCGCCAACGGCCGCTGAGCGTCACACGTCCTGGTGCAAGGAGGCGGCCTGCGGGCCGCCTCCTGCGTTCACCGCGTGACAGAAATGCCGTTCGAACATGCCGGAATTCTTGCCGGGGGCGCTACAATCGCGGCGTTGCCACTTCCGTTTCGGTCTCCGCCATGAACGATCGTTCCGCGCCTCCCGAACGCCGACTCGACCGCCGCATCCCGCTGGGTTGCGCGGCGGCCATTCACCTGCCCGGCAGCGTGACCGTCGAGGCGGAATGCATCGAACTGAGCATCAGCGGCATGACCCTGCACTCCACCTACGTGCCGGGCGAGTCGGAAACCATCGAAGTGTCGGTGAGTTCGCCGAATGGCGCGGCGCCGCTGCACGCCCGCCTGGAGGTCAAGCGCTGCCACGCCTTGGGTGGCGGGCGCTACGAGATCGGCGGGGCCATCGTCCAGGTGCTCGGCTGAGACCTGGACAGGCCTGAGCGGGGCGGTGCTGCCCGCGCTCAGTACCAGCGCCGGGGCTGCTTGCGGAACAGCAGGAACAGGCCCGCCACGGCGATCAGCGCGAAGTTCAGCAGCGACCAGTTGGCGATCGACAGGCCCAGGAAGGTCCAGTCCACCGCGCTGCAGTCGCCCGCGCCGCGGAAGATCATCGGCAGCGTCTCGGCGAGCCCGAAGCTCTCCAGCATGAACTCCAGCCCCGGTCCGCATTCGGGGAATTCCGGCGGATTCAGCTGCATCCAGCTCTGCCGCGCGGCCACGCCGCCGCCGGCCAGTGCCAGCAGGGTGACCAGTCCTGCGTAGACGCGCGCTGCGCCGAAGCCGGGGCCGTGCAGCGCGCCGATCAGCGCGACGATGCCGACCAGGGCCAGCGCGTAGCGCTGCATGATGCACATTGGGCAGGGTTCGAGGCCCACGGCGTGCTGCAGATACAGACCGAAGCCGAGCAGTCCCGCGCAAAGCAGGAACAGCGCGGAGAAATAGGCGCGGGCGGAAAAGCGGGCAAGCATCGGAGGGGATTCCGGTGGAGGTCGAACAAGACTGCTCATTTTAGGCCGTCGACCGGCTGCCGGGGTAAATCCCGTACGTTTTCCCGGGATTTACCGCCGATTTCAGCCGCGCGCCAGTTCGGCGAGGGTGGACACCTGTTCGAGCAGCGGGCGCGGGACGGGTTGCCGGCCATCCAGCATCGCGCGGATCAGCGCCGCGTTGTCGGCCACCGCGGGGCAGTCCGGCAGGTCGGCGAGCGGCGGGGCGCCACCCTCCTCGCCGGGCCACGCGATGCGTGCCGTACCGTCCACGTAGGCTTTCATCTCGGGCCGCCGGCGGGGGTTGGCGAACGCCTCGCCCTCGGTGCCGCGCAGCAGCAGCGCCCGGCCGCCGTCGGCCTGCAGGAAGTGGTGCATGCGCTCCAGGTACTCCGGATGGGTCACCGCCACCACGCGCACGCTGTGCCCGCGACAGGGGTCGATCAGTTTGGCCATGGTGTGCGCGCTGCCGCGCACGCCCATGCGCAGGCGCAGCGCGAGCAGGCGGTCGAGGCCGGGCAGCAGGGTGTCCAGGCGCAGGCAGGCGATGCGCCCCGCGGCCAGGGCGGCGGCCGCGCCGGCGGGATCGGCCGCCGGCTGGATGTCCAGCGCACCGAGCAGTTCGAAGGGGCTGACGCGGTTGTCGAAATCGTGCCGGCCGTGGATCAGCACCGGCACGCCCTCGCGCGCCAGCAGCAGGGCCAGCAGCGGCATCAGATTGGCCTGCCGGCGCGCGCCGTTGTAGGTCGGCAGCACCACGCAGCGCAGGCCGGCGGGCACCGCCACCTGCGCGGTGCGCGCGTCCAGCGCGCGCTTGAAGCCGAGCAGTTCCTCGGTGGATTCGCTCTTGATGCGCAGGGCCATGAGAATGGCGCCCAGTTCCAGCTCGGGCACCTTGCCGTCGACCATGTCGCCGAACACTGCTTCGGCCTGCGCGGCGTCGAGTGGCCGTGCGCCCTTGGCGCCTCGACCGATTTCCTTGATGATTGGGGCGTAGTTCATCGGGCGATTATCCGTCCGAACCCCCGTGTAAGCCAGAGAACAGAGAGGAGAACGGAATGGAAGTCGGATTCATCGGCCTGGGGCTGATGGGGCGCCCGATGGTGCTCAACCTGATCAAGGCCGGGCACAGCGTGTTCGTGTGGAGCCGCCGGCGCGAATCCATGCAGCCGCTGCTCGACGCGGGCGCACAGGGCTGCGCCAGTGCCGCCGAGGTGGCGCGTAGGGCCGCGCTGACCCTCAGCATGGTGGCCGACGCGCCGGACGTGGAGCAGGTCACCCTGGGCCCGGACGGCGTGGCCGAGGGCGCCGGCAGCGGCCACGTGCATGTGGACATGAGCACCATCGCCCCGGCCGCCGCGCAGGACATCGCCGCCAGGCTCGCCGAGCGCGGCGTGAGCCTGCTGGACGCGCCGGTCTCCGGCGGCGAGGTGGGCGCCATCGCCGGCACGCTGACCATCATGGTGGGCGGCGAGGCGGCGGCCTTCGAGCGTGCACTGCCGGCCTTCGAGGCGGTGGGCAAGGCGATCACCCACATCGGCGCTTCCGGCGCCGGCCAGGTCGCCAAGGCGTGCAACCAGATCCTCACCGGCGTGGGTGTGGCGGCGGTCGCCGAGGCGCTCAACTTCGCCACCGCCAGCGGCGTGGATGCCGGCAAGGTGCGCGAGGCGCTGCTCGGCGGCTTCGCCTATTCGCGCGTGCTGGAGAACCACGGCCAGCGCATGCTGGAGCGCAACTTCAAGCCCGGCTTCAAGGCCTGGATGCACCAGAAGGATCTGCGCATCGTCATGGAAGAGGCGCACCGCCTGGGCCTCGCGTTGCCGTCGGCGGCGGCCACCGCGCAGATGTTCAACGCACTGGTGGGCAGCGGTTTGGGTGAGGAGGATTCGATTTCCGTGCTCAAGCTGCTCGAACGCCTGAGCGGCGGGGAAGGCGCGTGAAGGTCGGCTTCGTCGGCCTGGGCACCATGGGCGCGCCCATGGCCGGGCGGCTGCTCGACGCCGGCCACGATCTGGCGCTGTGGGCGCGCCGGCCGGAATCCACTGCTGCGCTCGCCGCGCGCGGCGCGCACGTGTGCCCCACGCCGGCCGCGCTGGCCGGGCGTTGCGAGGTGGTGATCAGCATCGTCACCAGCAGCGCGGACGTCGAGCAGCTCGCTTTCGGCCCCGGCGGCCTGGCCGAAGGCTTCGCGCCCGGCTCGGTGCACGTGGACATGAGCACCATCGCGCCGGGCATGGCGCGCGCACTGGCCGCGCGCTACGCGGCGCTCGGCGTGGGCTGGCTGGATGCGCCGGTGTCCGGCGGCGAACAGGCCGCGCGCGAGGCCACGCTGGCCATCATGGCCGGCGGCGAGGCCGCCGTGCTGGAGCAGGTACGCCCGCTGCTGAGCATGCTCGGCCGGCGCATCGTGCATGTGGGCGAGGCCGGCGCCGGCCAGGTGGCCAAGGCGTGCAACCAGATGGTCATGGTCAATGCCATCCAGGCCTGCGCCGAGGCCATGCATCTGGCGCGCGCCCACGGCGTCGATCTGGCCGCCGTGCAGCGTGCGCTGATGGGCGGTTCCGCAGCCTCGCGGGTGCTGGAGATGATGGGCGGGCGGATGATCGCTCGCGACTACGCCAACGGCATCGAATCGCGCCTGCACCACAAGGACTTCGGCCTGCTGCTGGCCGAGGCCGGGCGGCTCGGCGTGGCCCTGCCGGTGGCCGCGTGTACCGCGCAGCAACTCAACGCGCTGATGGCGCGCGGCGGCGGGCGCGACGATACCTCCGGGCTGCTGGGCGTGCTGGAGGCGGCCGGCCCGTCCGTGGCGGACTGACTGGCGAGGGGCCTCAGCGCCCTTCGTTGCGCAGCGCCTCGATCTCCGCCGCGCGCAACTGGGCGGCGAGCTTGTCGAGCACGCCGTTGACGAAGCGGTGGCCGTCGGTGCCGCCGTAGCCCTTGGTGAGCTCGATGGCTTCGTTGATGACCACGCGGTAGGGCGTTTCCGGGCGGTTCTTCAACTCGTGGGTGGCGAGCAGCAGCACCGCGCGTTCCACCGGCGAGAGCTCGGACAGCGGGCGGTCGATGAAGGGCGCGAAGTCGTATTGCAGGTCGGCCGCGTTGTCCAGGGTGCCGCGCAGCAGGGCGACGAAGAGTTCGCGGTCGGCGCGCTCGAAGCCGGAGACCTGCTCCATGTGCGCCTCGATGACCGGCACCGAGTTGCCCGACAGCAGCCACTGGTAGATGCCCTGCAGGGCGAATTCGCGCGCGCGCCGGCGCGGGGACTTGCCGGCGCTCATTGCAGGGCCTTCAGCAGGTTGGCCATTTCCACTGCCGTGCGGGCGCAGTCGCCGCCCTTCTCGGCCATGCGGGCCAGCGCCTGGTCGTCGTCCTCGGTGGTCAGCACGCCATTGGCCACCGGCACGCCGGTGTCCAGGGTGACGCGGGTGATGCCCGCGCCCATTTCGTTGGAAACCAGTTCGAAGTGATAGGTCTCGCCGCGGATCACCGCGCCGAGCGCGATCAGCGCGTCGAAGCGCCCGCTGCGCGCCAGCACCTGCAGGGTCAGCGGGATTTCCAGCGCGCCGGGCACGGTGGCGATGCGGGTCAGCTCGGGCGATACACCCAGGCGGGCCAGTTCGGCCACGCAGGCGGACAGCAGGCCCTCGCAGACGTCCTGGTTGAAGCGGCTCATGACGATGCCGACGCGCAGGCCCTTGCCGTCGAGGTCGGTATCGTATTCGTGGATGTCGTTGAAGCGGGACATGGGTTCGGGTTCCGGGTGGGTTCTGTTCAGGCTTCGGGGTCGACGAAGCCGGTGATTTCCAGGCCGAAGCCGGCCATGCTGGGGATCTTGCGCGGGCTGGAGAGCAGGCGCATGCGGCCGACGTCGAGCGCGCGCAGGATCTGCGCGCCGACGCCGAACAGGCGCGGGTCCCACTTGGCTGGCGGGCTGGCCTCGCCGGTCAGCCCGGCGAGCAGTTCCTGCCCGCTCTGCGGACGGTACAGCAGCACGATGACCCCGGCCTCGGCGGCGGCGATGGCCGCCAGCGCGCTGTTCACCGGGAAGCTGTGGCGGCCGCTGGCGGGGTCGAGGAAATCGACCACCGAGATCGGCTCATGCACGCGCACCAGGGTTTCGCGCCCGGGGCGGATGTCGCCGCGGCTCAGCGCGAAATGCACGTCGCCGGAGGTCTTGTCCTCGAAGGCGGACAGGCGGAAACGGCCGTGCGGGGTGTCGACTTCCTTGTCGGCCACGCGCTCGACCAGATGCTCGTGCGCCGCGCGGTATTCGATCAGGTCGCGGATGGCGCCGATCTTCAGGCCGTGCGTGCCGGCGAACTGCACCAGATCCGGCAGGCGGGCCATCGAGCCGTCTTCCTTGAGGATCTCGCAGATCACCGCCGCCGGTTCCAGTCCGGCGAGCTGGGCGAGGTCGCAGCCGGCCTCGGTGTGTCCGGCGCGGATCAGCACCCCGCCCTTCTGCGCGGTGAGCGGGAAGATGTGGCCGGGCATGACGATGTCGTCCGGCTTGGCGTGGCGCGCCACGGCGACCTGCACGGTGCGCGCGCGGTCGTGTGCGGAAATGCCGGTGGTGACGCCGGTGGCGGCCTCGATGGAGGCGGTGAACGCGGTGCCGTGCGGGGTGCGGTTGTCGCGCACCATCTGCTCCAGGCCGAGCTGGCGGCAGCGCTCCTCGGTGAGCGTCAGGCAGACCAGGCCACGGCAGTGGGTGACCATGAAGTTGATCGCCTCGGGGGTGACGAACTCGGCGGCGAGCACCACGTCACCCTCGTTCTCGCGGTCTTCCTCGTCGACCAGGATGACCATGCGCCCGGCACGGATGTCCTCGATGATTTCGGTGATCGGCGACAGCGCGCTCATTGTGCTTCCTCCTCGCGCCAGGCCTGCATGCGCTCGACGTAGCGGGCGATCAGGTCGATTTCCAGATTCACCCGGCTGCCGGCGGCGAGGTGCTTGAGGTTGGTCACCGCGACGGTGTGCGGGATCAGGTTGATGGAGAAATCCGTGCGCTCCACCCGGTTCACGGTCAGGCTCACGCCGTTGACGGTGACCGAGCCCTTGCGCGCGATGTAGCCGGCCAGCGCGGCGGGGGCGCGGATCACCAGTTCGTGGCTCTCGCCCACCGGGGCGAACTTCAGCACCTCGCCCACGCCATCGACGTGGCCGGTGACCAGATGGCCGCCCAGGCGGTCGGCGAGGCGCAGCGCCTTTTCCAGATTCACTTCGTTGCCCACCCGCTCCAGCCCCACGGTGCAGTTCAGCGTTTCGCGGGAAACGTCGAAGTTGACCCGCCCGCCGTCGCGCGCCACCACGGTCAGGCATACGCCGCTGTTGGCGATGCTGTCGCCGATGGCGACGTCGGAGAGGTCCAGCCCGCCGGCGTCCACCGTCAGGCGCACGCCATCTTCGAGCGGCTCGATCTGTTCGATACGGCCGAGGGCGGCCACGATTCCGGAAAACATGGGGGGTCCGTACGGATTGGGGAAGGCGCAATTGTAGGGCAAACGCGCGGCGCGTGCCGCGCCCGTGGGAGCGGCCTTGGCCGCGATGCGGCCTGCGAGGAAAGCTCCGCCGTATCGCGGGCTCGCCCGCTCCTACCGCAGCGCGCGGTCGAGAATCTCGCCGAACGGCCCGGCCTTCATGAAGCCGACCACGCGCAGGCCGTCGCGCTCCTGTCCGGCGGCGTCGAAGAAGATGGTGCCCGGCGGGCCGAACAGGCTGAAGCGGCGCAGCAGCGCCTTGTGCTCGTCGGTGTTGGCAGTCACGTCGGCCTTCAGCAGCAGCATGCGCTCCATGCGTGCGGCCACCGCCGGATCGGTAAAGGTGTAGCGCTCCATTTCCTTGCACGACACGCACCAGTCGGCGTAGAAGTCGAGCATCACCGGGCGGTCGCTGGCGGCCAGGCGGGCATCCAGTTCGGCCACCGAATCCACCCGTTCGAACACCGGCGCGGCGGTCCGCGTGGCGGCCTCGGCGCGCAGCACGGCGAGCGGCTGCAACGGATCGCGGGAGCCGGCCAGCGCGCCTGCCAGCAGGGCCGCGCCGGCCAGCAGCAGGATCACCCCGAATCCCTTCCAGAAGCGTTGCCAGCCGTGCGCGTTGGGCGGCAGCGGGTCCAGCGCATGCAGGAAGATGGCGGAAATCAGCAGCAGCGCGGCCCACGCCAGCATGGTGAACAACGCTGGCACCACCGGCGTGAGCAGCCAGATGGCCACCGCCAGCAGCATCACCCCGAAGGCCTTCTTGACGCCTTCCATCCACGGTCCGGCCTTGGGCAGCGCGCTGCGCGCGGCCACGCCGACGGCGAGCAGCGGCACGCCGGTGCCCAGCGCCATGACGAACAGCGCCAGGCCGCCGAGCAGCGCGTCGCCGGTCTGCGCGATGTACAGCAGCGCGCCGGCCAGCGGCGCGGCCACGCAGGGGCCGACGATGAGCGCGGAGAGCGCGCCCATCACCACCACGCCACCCACGCTGCCGCCCTTGCGGTGGGTGGCGCGGTCGGCCAGCCGGCTTTGCAGGGCAGTGGGCAGTTGCAGTTCGTAGAAGCCGAACATGGACAGCGCCAGCAGCACGAATACCAATGCAAAGGCGCCCAGTACCCAGACGTTCTGCAGTGCCGCCGACAGCAAGGTGCCGGACAGCCCGGCGGCCACCCCGGCGGCGGCGTAGGTCACCGCCATGCCCAGCACGTAGGCCAGCGACAGGCCGAGGGCGCGCATGCGCGAGATGTCCGTGCCCTGGCCGACGATGATGCCCGAGAGGATGGGGATCATCGGGAAGTGGCAGGGGGTGAACGCCAGCAGCAGGCCGAAGCCGAAGAAGCTCGCCAGCACCAGCGGCAGGCTGGCGCCGGAGAGCAGGCCGGCGATGCGCCCGCTTTCGTCCCCGCCGTCGGCGGACGCGGCGGCCGGCGCCGGGCTTCCCTGGGCGGAGATGCCACCCAGCGCGCGTTGCAGCAGGTTCTTGCCGCCTCCGCCACCGGGGTTGGCCAGATCGATCTGCGTGCTCTGCGGCGTGGGTGGGTAGCAGATGCCGCCGTCCCAGCAGCCCTGGCTGCTGACGGTGAGGCGGAAGGCGGTAAGGCCGTCGGGCACGCTTTCCACCGGCAGCAGGATGGACACCGGGCCGCGCAGGGTCTCGACCAGGCCGAAGAACTCGTCGTTCTTCATCTCGCCCTGCGCGCGCACCGGCTCGCCGAGCCGGACCTCGGGCGGGTCGGTGACGAAGCGGAACTTGTCGCCGTACAGGTAGTAGTCTTTGTGCACGCGGAAATCGACCTGCACGGTGTGCGGGTCGAGCGCGTGCGCGCTCATGGCGAAGGCCTTTTCCGGCTCGATGGGCGAGCCCTGGGCGTGCGCACCCGGGGCGAAGGCGGTCAGCAGGGCGACCAGGGCGGCGAGGAACGGCAGGCGGAACATTGTGGATACAGGCGGGAGCGGCGGGTTGTCGGGGGCGTGCGTTTCAGTCTTCCGTGCGCGGCGGCTGGGTTTCTTCCGCCACCCAGGCCAGATAGCCGGGCAGGCCGCGCTCCACAGGGACCGCGACGATCTCCGGAAGTTCGTAGGGGTGCGCGAGGCGGATCGCCGCTTCGACGGCGGTGTAGTGCGCGGCGGTGGTCTTGATCGCCAGCGGCACCTCGGCGGCCTCTTCCACTGCGCCCTGCCAGCGGTAGATCGACTGGCAGGGCGACAGGATGTTCACGCAGGCGGCCAGGCGCGCATCCACCAGCGCGCGGGCGATCTGCCGCGCGCTGTCGGCATTGGGCGCGCTGGTCATCACCAGCAGGACATGGTCGGGCATGGCGGATTCTCCTTGCACGCTCAGCCCACCGGCGGCACGCTGGCGGCGAAGCTCGGGCGGGCGAACAGGCGTTCGGCGTAGGCTCGCAGGCCGGGGTGGCGGGTGCGCCAGTCCACATCCGGGTGGCGCAGGTCCAGATAGGCCAGCGCCACGCCGGCGGACACGTCGGCGAGCGACAGGGCGTCGCCGTGCAACCAGGGGCGTCCGTCCAGGCGGCGTTCGAGTTCGGCCAGCGAGCGTTCGATCTTGTCCTGCTGGCGGGCGATCTCCGCGCCGCTGCGCTGCCCGTCGGGGCGCCTGGATTCCAGCAGCGCGGCCACCGCCGCGTCGGTGATGCCGTCGGCCAGTGCCTCGTTCTGGCGCACGCGCACAGCTTCCAGGCGGTCGGCGGGCAGCATCGCGGGCGGCGCGTCCAGGGTCTCCAGATAGCCGGCGATCACCGGGGAGTCGAAAAAGGTTTCGCCGTCGTCGGTGATCAGCACCGGCACCTTGCCCAGCGGATTGACCGTGGGGATGCGGGTGTTGGCCTCCCAGGGGGAGTCGACGACCAGTTCGCAGAGCAGGGCTTTTTCCGCCAGCAGGATGCGGATCTTGCGGGCATAGGGGCTGGTCAGCGAGGCGAACAGTTTCATCGTGGATTCCTCCGGGTGCGGGCGGCCGCGCTCAGCGCGGCGCCCAGACGCGCGCGACGAAGTCGCGGATCAGATGCAGCTTGCCGTGGAAGAAGTGGTCCGCGCCCGGCACCACCACCACCGGCAGTTCCTGCGGCCGGGCCCAGTCGAGCACGTTGGCGAGCGGCACGGTCTCGTCGTTCTCGCCGTGGATGATCAGGCTGGAAAGGCCGGCGGGCAGCGGCGGCGTGTCGTACTGCCGGGCGCCGTCGGCCGCGTTGCCGGCGGCCATGCCGACCAGCGCGAAGCGCTCCGCCCGGTACGCGTCGCCGGCCAGCTGGTTGGCGACCCGGCACTGCACGTAGCTGCCGAAGGAAAAGCCGCCCAGCGCCAGCGGCAGATCGCCCCAGCGCTGGCGTGCCCATTCGACCACCGCCAGCGTGTCCTCGGTCTCGCCATTGCCCAGGTCATGGCTGCCCTCGCTCTTGCCCACGCCGCGGAAGTTGGGGCGCAGCACGGCGTAGCCCAGTTCGCGGAAGGCGCGTGCCAGCGTATGGGTGACCTTGTTGGTGTTGGCGCCGCCGTACAGCGGATGCGGGTGGCACACCACGGCGATGCCGCGCACCTCGGCGGGCACGTCGATCAGCACATCCAGCGCGCCGGCCGCGCCGCGCAGCAGGGCGTTCTCGGTGGGGGCGGGCCGGCTCATGGGGCCTCCGGCAGGCGCAGGCGCTCGACCACCCGGCCGTTCGCCAGATGGGATTCGATGATTTCGTCGATGTCCTCGCGGTCCACGTAGGTGTACCAGGTCTCGTCGGGGTACACCACCAGTACCGGGCCATCGTCGCAGCGCCCGAGACAGCCGGCCTTGTTGATGCGCACGTTGCCGCGCCCCTTGAGGCCGAGCGCGGCAATGCGGTCCTTGGCGTAGGTCTGCATCTCGGTGGCGTGATGGTCGTTGCAGCTGGTCTCGCCGGGCTTGCGCTGGTTGCAGCAGAAGAAGACGTGGTGTTTGAAGTAGCTCATGCGGACTCCGGGGGAACCGCCCGATTATATGCGCCGTCCGTCGGCCAGGTGCTCGCCGCGCCACAGGCCGAGCGCCGACAGGTAGGCGAGGGCGAGGAAGGGCCAGGCCGCGGCGGCCACTCCGGTCAGACCGTGGAAATTGAGAAAGTGCCCGCCGGCCGGGTGGCGGAAGGACAGGTAGGGGTTTTCCGGCATCAGATTGACCAGCGCGGTGGCGGCCAGGATGGCCATGCCGGCCAGCGCGTGCTGCACCACGCGTGGCAGCAGCAGGCTGATGCCGAGCAGCGGCACGCCGATCGCCAGCCCCCGGCGGGCGCCGGGGGTCAGCCAGGCGAGGGGTTCGTCGGCCGAGAAGAAGCTGAAAGTGGCCAGCGTGGTGGCGCCCAGCGCCAGTGCGAACAACAGCAGGATGGGCCATACGCTGGGCGCCAGCATGATGCAGCGTACGAACAGGCCGACGCCGACCAGCGTGGCGGCGACGTGCGCAGCTTCCAGGAGGATGAAGCGCTCCGGCGCGAAGGCCACCGGATTGGGCAGATCGAGCGCCTGGCGCAGGTCGCCGCTGCCGAACAGCAGGCCGTCCGCGGTGAACTGGGTGAGCAGCCACAGCGCCAGCAGGATCAGCCCGGCGTCGCCGGTGTGCCCGCCGATGAAGCGCCGTCCGCGCCAGCGCTGCAGCCCACCCTGCGGGGCGAACAGCGCGCTGCCCCACAGGCTGCCGAAGAATGCGCCGATCAGGCCACCGAGCAGGTTGAAGCCCAGGTCGAGGTTGGAAGCCACCCGCGTGGGCAGGTAGTTCTGCGTGGTTTCCAGCGCCAGGCTGAGCAGGCCGGCGAGCAGCACAGTGGCCAGGATGCGTCCGAACGGCCCCAGGCGGCGGGCCAGCCCGGCGGCCAGAACAAAACCCAGCGGCACATAGCCGAGCACGTTGAGGACGATGTCCTCGACGCGGTAATAGCGTGGCCAGGGCGCGGTGAGATAGTCGAAGGGCGGCAGCCCGATGGCCTGCCAGCCGGTGAACGGGTGCAGGCAGGCGTAGGCGATCAGCGCCGCGTAGGCGATCGCCAGATGCAGCGGCAGGTTGGAGGAGGCGCGCGCCATCGGGCCGTTCCGGGGGGAGGAAGGCCCGATTCTATCGGCTTGGGCCTACAGGTCGGCCGGCCGGCGCGCGCGGCCGGGCAGCGGCAGGCGGGCGAGCAGCGCGGCGGGCGACCATTTGGTGGCCAGCGCGTCCCAATCCACCGCGTCCAGGGTGTTCTTCACCAGCAGGCCGAGTTCGGTGTCGCCTTCCATGATCAGCCGGCGGCTGAAGAACAGGGTGTCGGCATCCTCTTCGCGCAGCGCCAGGGCGAGGTAGTCGCGCACCGTGGCGGACAGGGTGAGATCGGCCTGGCCGCCGGCCGGCTGCGGGCGGAAGCCGCGTTCGGTGAGGCCGAAATCCAGCGTCAGGCCGGCGTCGGTGACGCGCAGGCGCAGGCGGCGCCCGGTCAGCGGCAGCAGGTTGTCGCGCGGCAGGATGCGCCCGAGGGCGAGATTGAGTGCCACGCTGAGCGCCAGCGCGGGCGGCTGCTGCGGCAGGCGGGCGACCAGGCGGCCCACGGCGGGCGGCAGGGTGAAGGCGGGCAGGCGGCGCGCGGCGGCCTGCAGCCGGCTGAAACTGGGCAAGGTGGGCAGGGCGGGCATGGCGGCAGTCCTGAAAAATGTGCGAAAGGTCAGGCGGCGACGTACTGCTCGACGCCGGGGCGGCCGTGCCAGAAGCCGTTGCACGGCGCTTCGTTCATCCATTGGGCGCTGGCGGCCAGGGCACCGGCCGGGTCGATCCTGCCGTCGAGCGCGGCGCGGAAGGTGTCCACCACCGCGGCGGTGTGTTCGCCCTGCGGGCTGATGCGCAGCACCTGGGCGCGCTCGCGTACCGCGGGCAGATCACCCAGCAGATTGTAGACGCGCGCCGATTGGGTCTGCACGCCGTTGAGGGTGAGGAAGGGTTCGCCCTCGCGGGTGCGCAGCAGGATGCCTTCGCTCATTCCCAGGCAGCGGAACTCACAGGTGTCCTTCTGCAGGTTGAAGTGGCGGGCGGTGAAGCAGCGCGCGGAGTGTGCGAGCGGCAGGCGGCCCCAGGCGAACACTTCGGTCTCCAGCGCCTGCGGCAGCCCGGCCTGCAGCGCGCCGAGGGCCTCGCCGGACATCTCCGGGGCCATCACCCAGCGCCGCGCGCCGGATTCGCGCAGCAGTTCCAGGGTGATCGGGTTGAACACGTTGAGCGTGGGGCCGGCCACCCAGTCCTGCCGGCCGGCCTCGGCGAGCAGGCGCACCGCGCCCATGTCGTTGGCCTCCACGCCGAAATCGCGCTGGGCGACGATGCGGCGCAGGGTCTTGAGATCGGATTCGGATTCGATCAGCGCCTGGGTGGACAGCAGCACTTCCTTGCCGGCGGCAGCCAGCATGCCGGCGACTTCGAGCCAGTCGTCGAGGCGCAGTTCGTGGCGGCGCGAGCACACCGTCTCGCCGAGGTAGACGATGTCGGCCGCGCTGTCGGCGACGTTGGCGTAGAAGTCGAGCGTGGCCTGGCGCGGCCAATAGTAGAGCAGGGGGCCGAGGGCGAGTTTCATGGTGCGGGCGAATCCGGTTGGGGCGGGCGGCGGCTTACTTCCACGGACGGTAGTAGGCGCCCAGGGTGTGGCTCTGACCTTCGGAGACCTTGTTGAGTTCGGCCATCCAGGCGGGCTGCACGGCGAAGTTGTCGGCATCGGCCATCACGCGGTCGAGCGCGGCGCGCCACACCTTGGTGACCTGGGCGACGTAGGCCGGGCTGCGCTGGCGGCCCTCGATCTTGATCGCGCTGACGCCAGCGCGCGCCAGCGTGGGCAGCAGTTCGAGGGTGTTCAGGCTGGTGGGCTCCTCGATGGCGTAGTAGGTCTCGCCGTTGACGTCGAAGCGGCCCTTGCACAGCGTCGGGTAGCCGGCGCGCTCGCCGTCGTCGAAGCGGTCGATGAGGATGCCGTTGAGGCGGGTTTCCATGCCCTTGGGGGTCTGTTCCCAGCGCACGTGCTTGCCCGGCGAGCAAGCGCCGTTGCAGTTGGGCGATTCGCCCGTGGCGTAGGCCGACAGCGCGCAGCGCCCCTCGACCATGACGCACAGGCCGCCGAAACCGAACACTTCGATTTCCACCGGTGTCCTGCCGATCACCTGTTCCACCTGGGCGAGCGAGAGCACGCGCGGCAGCACGGCGCGCTGGATGCCGAAACGCTCGTGGTAGAAGTTGATGGCCTCGTAGCTGGTCGCCGAGCCCTGCACGGAGAGGTGCAGGCGCAGGTTGGGGTGGGTTTTGGCGGCGTAGGCCATCAGCCCCGGATCGGCGAGGATCACCGCGTTCAGGCCCATCTCGGCGGCGCGGTCGATGGCGGCGGTCCAGTCGCTCCAGTTGTGCGCCTGCGGGTAGGTGTTGAGCGCCAGCAGCACCTTGCGGCCGCGCCGGTGGGCGTAGTCCACGCCTTCGCGCATGCTCGCGGGGTCGAAGTTCAGGCCGGTGAAGTTGCGCGCGTTGGTGGCGTCCTTGAAACCGAGGTAGACGCAGTCGGCGCCGTGATCGATGGCGGTCTTCAGGGCCGGCAGGCTGCCGGCTGGGCACACCAGTTCGATGCGTTGTCCGTTTTTTGGGGGAATGGTCATGGGGTTGCGGGGCTTTCGAAAGCCCCGCAACCATAGTTGCAGTGCGCCCCCCGTGCTTTGACCGGGGTCAAGGGGGCGGCACGCTCAGCGTGCGTGGTGGGTGGCGGCGGCGGCGCGGTGGTGGCCGGCGTGCGGGCGGTGGTGGTTGCGCGGGCCGACGTAGCCACCGATCAGCATGCCCAGTGCGGCGGCGAACAGGCCGAGGAGCTGCGGTTCGATGTCGCCTTCCGGCATGGTGAATTCGAGCAGCAGCCAGGTGGCTAGGCCGAAGGCGATCGCCAGCCCGGCGCCCAGGTTGTTGGCGCGCTTCCAGAACAGCCCGGCGGCCAGCGGCACGAAGGCGCCGGCCAGGGTGACGCGGTAGGCGCTCTCCACCATATGGTGGATGGTGGCGTCGGTGGACAGCGCGTAGGCGGTGACGATGACCGCGAAGCCGGCCACGGTGACGCGGGTGGTCCACAGCAGCTGGCGGTCGGTCATGCCGGGGAAGAAGCCGCGCACCACGTTCTCGGAGAAGGTCACCGAGGGCGCCAGCAGGGTGCCCGAGGCGGTACTCATGATCACCGACAGCAGCGCGCCGAAGAACACCACCTGGGCGGTGAACGGCATGTAGTCGACGATCAGCGTGGGCAGGATGCGCTGGGTGTCCTCGGCCATCAGGCGCTCGACCATGGCCGGGTCGACCAGCGTGGCCGAGTAGGCGAGGAACAGCGGCACGGCGGCGAAGAAGAAGTAGGCCATGCCGCCCAGCGCGGTCGACCACACCGCGATGTTCTCGTTCTTCGACGAGTTGACGCGCTGGAACACGTCCTGCTGCGGAATCGAGCCGAGCGCCATGGTGACCAGCGCGGCGGTCCACGCCAGGATGTCGAGCGCGTCCAGCTTCGGCAGCCATTCGAACTTGCCTTCGGCGGCGGCGCTGGAGATCACCGTCGTGAAGCCGCCGGCCATGTCGCTGGCCAGCCAGGTGACGTAGAGCAGGCCGGCGACGATGACGATCATCTGCACGAAGGTGGTGATGGCCACCGACCACATGCCGCCGAACAGCGTATACAGCACGATCACCGCCGTGCCGATGAGGATGCCCTGGGCGGGGGTGATGGCGCCCTGGGAGAGGATGTCGAAGATCAGCCCGAGCGCGGTGATCTGCGCGCCCACCCAGCCCAGGTAAGAAACGATGATGCAGATCGACAGGATCAGCTCGGTCTGGCGGTTGTAGCGCACGCGGAAGAAGTCGCCCAGCGTGAGCAGGTTCATGCGGTACAGCGGACGGGCGAAGATCAGCCCGAACAGCACCAGGCACAGCGAGGCGCCGAGCGGATCGGAGATCAGCCCGCGGAAGCCTTCGTCGAGGAAGGTGGCGGAGATGCCGAGCACCGTCTCGGCGCCGAACCAGGTGGCGAACACCATCGCCAGCACGATGTACATGGGCAGATTGCGGCCGGCGACGATGTAGTCGCGCGCGTTGTGCACCCGGGCGGCCGCGATCAGGCCGATGCCGATCGAGACGACGAGATAGGCGACGACGAGCCAGAGCATCATGGAGGGTTTTCTCCGCGAAAAGTAAGTGAATTTTTCGGGGCGAAGTGTAGCAACGAAAATCCTCCGAGTGGGGGGGATTTCAGCGGATTTGCGCGTAATTGTCCGGGAACTGCCTCGAAAGGCGCACAACATTGGTGCGCATGGAAACGACGCGTTCCGAGCGTCCGGAAAACTGCCCGGGAAACCGCCGGCGTGAGGGGTGTTTCGGCGCCTGCCCGCGTGTCTTTTTCAGTGCGTGGCGGACAGGATGCCCAGCACTTCGCCGACCGTGTCGGCCGCCTGGGCCAGCACGGCGTCGTCGATGATCAGCGGCGGCGACAGGCGCAGCACGTTGCCGCGCGCGTCGCGGGTGGCGATGCCGCGCGTGAGCAGCAGTTCGGCGGCGCGCGCGGCGCTGGGGCCGTCGGCGGCCAGTTCGATGCCGGTCAGCAGGCCGCGTCCGCGGATTTCGCGTACGCAGGGTGCCTGGCTGGCCGCGAGGCGCCGGCGCAGCTCCGCGCCCAGGCGTTCGGCGTGTTCCCAGATGCGCGTCTCGGCCAGCAGGTCGAGCACTTCCAGGGCCACCGCCGCGCCCAGCGGATTGCCGCCGAAGGTGGAGCCGTGGTCGCCGGGCTGGAAGACGTCCATCACCGCCGCGTCGGCGAGGAAGGCGGACACCGGCAGCAGTCCGCCGCCGAGTGCCTTGCCGAGGATCAGCCCGTCCGGACGCACGCCGTCGTGGTCGCAGCCCAGCAGGCGGCCGGTGCGCCCCAGGCCGGTCTGCACCTCGTCGGCAATCAGCAGCACGTTGTGGCGTGCGCAGATCTCCGCGCAGCGCGCGAGGTAGCCGGAGGGCGGCACAATCATGCCGCCCTCGGCCTGCAGCGGTTCGACTAGGAAGGCGGCGGTATGGGGCGTGATGGCTTCTTCCAACGCCTGCGGATCGCCGTACGGAATGCAGCGCAGGCCCGGCGGGAAGGGGCCGAAGCCCTGGCGGTAGCGCGCTTCCGAGGACAGCCCGACGATGGCGATCGAGCGGCCGTGGAAATTGCCCTGGCAGGCGATGATCTCCGCCGTGCCGGCGGGTACGCCCTTGACCTGGTAAGCCCATTTGCGCGCCGCCTTGAGCGCGGTTTCCACCGCCTCCAGCCCGGTATTGACCGGCAGCGCGCGCTGATAGCCGAACACCACGCACAAGCGTTCGAGCAGCATCGGCAAGCGGTCGTTGGCGTAGGCCCGCGAGGTCAGCGCGAGCCGGCCGGCCTGTTCGGTCAGCGCACCGAGCAGGCGCGGGTGGGCGTGGCCGAAGGCCAGCGCGGAGTAGGCGGCCATCATGTCCAGATAGCGCCGCCCTTCCACGTCCCACAGCCAGACACCCACGCCGCGCTGGAACACCACCGGCGGCGGCGCGTAGTTGTGCGCGCCGAATTCGCGCTCGCGCGTGCGCAGCAGATAGGTGCCCGCGCCCAGCGCGGCTTCCGCGCAGCGCATCGCCCGGATTGCCGATTCGCCGCGCGGATCGCGTTCCGGTACGTACTCGACGATCTCCAGCGCGGCCAGATCGCCGCAGGCGCGCAGCGCGTGCAGCGCATCGGCCAGTTCGGCGGCGCGCAGGCCGTCGGGCTCGGGGCACAGCACGGCGGGCATATCGAGCGGATCGACGGCATCCAGATCCACGCTCACGCCGAAGCCGGCGGTGCCGTCGCGCACGATCTCCAGCGCTTCGCGGAACACGGCGGCGAGCCCGCGCCGGTGGACCTCCGCCATGGTGAACACGCGCGCGCCCAGGCGGGTCAGGCGCTGCAATTCCTCCGCTTCCCAGGCACGCGCGCCGATCAGGCAGACCCGGTTCGGGTCCGGCCGTGGTCCGGGCACGCCGGTGAGCGCCTCGTGGCCTTCGCCGAGCAGGGCGGCCAGCGGCATGCCGTGGATGTTGCCGGAGTGGGTGCTGAGATCGGTGTGGCTGTCGAGGTGGGCGTCGATCCAGATCAGCCCGAGCGTGCCGCGCGGCTGCACGCGGCGCGCAACGCCGCGCCAGGTGCCCGCGGCCACCGAATGGTCGCCGCCGAGGATCAGCGGCAGGCAGTCCTGCGGCAGCGCGGCGACGTGGTCGGCCAGGCGGCGCAGATAGATGCCGGCGGCCTCCAGGCGTTCGGCCATCGGTGCGCCGTGCGGCGGCGCTTCGAAGGGGCGCAGTAGCGGATCGGCTTCGGCCGGGGCGCCGTGTGCGTTCAGGCGGCGCAGCAGGCCGGCGGCCAGCAGGGCTTCCGGTGCGGCGGCCGGGCCGGGCTGTGGCGCGCCCAGCGAGGAGGCCGCGCATACCACCCGGATGGTGCCGCGCGGTCCGTGGGGAAGCGGGGTGGGTGTGGTCATGGCGGCCGCCCTCTCGTCTGCGGGCCGGCGCCTGCGCTACCTCAGCGCGCGCCCGCGCCCCGGATGCCGGTTAGAGGCGCGCGTGCGGGGATTCGTTCAGCCCAGCAGGCGGACCAGTTCGATGCCGACGAGCACGGCGAGCAGTACGCCGATCAGCGCGACCAGGCGGCCCTGGCGGCGCTGCGCGCGTGCCAGGCGGGCGAGTTCCTCGCGGATCGCGGCCTGCTGGCGCGAAGGTTCGGTGAGCGCGTGATGCACCAGACGCGGCAGTTGCGGCAGGGTGCCGGCCCACGCCGGGGCTTCCTCGCGCACGCCGCGCAGCACCGCGCGCCAGCCCATCTGCTCGTCCATCCAGCGCTCCAGGAAGGGCTTGGCGGTCTTCCACAGATCGAGTTCGGGGTCGAGCTGGCGGCCCAGTCCCTCGATGTTGAGCAGGGTCTTCTGCAGCAGCACCAGCTGCGGCTGCACTTCCATCTCGAAGCGGCGTGCGGTCTGGAACAGGCGCAGCAGGGTCTTGCCGAAGGAGATGTCCTTCAGCGGCTTGTCGAAGATCGGCTCGCACACCGCGCGGATGGCGCTCTCGAACTCATCCACGCGGGTCTTCGCCGGCACCCAGCCGGCGTCGATGTGGGCCTGTGCCACGCGCTTGTAGTCGCGCTTGAAGAAGGCCAGGAAGTTGGTCGCCAGGTAGTTCTTGTCGACGTCGGTGAGCGTGCCCATGATGCCGAAGTCGAGCGCGATGTAGCGCCCGTCGGCATGCACGAAGATGTTGCCGGGGTGCATGTCGGCATGGAAGAAGCCGTCACGGAACACCTGGGTGAAGAAGATCTCCACACCGGCGCGCGACAGCTTCGACAGATCCGTGCCCTGCGCGCGCAGTGTGGCGATCTGCGAGATCGGCGTGCCGCGCATGCGCTCCATGACCATCACCGAGCGCCCGCACCAGTCCCAATACACCTCGGGCACGATGAGCAGGCTGGAATCGGTGAAGTTGCGCCGCAACTGCGAGCAGTTGGCCGCCTCGCGCATCAGGTCGAGTTCATCGGCCAAATACTTGGCGAACTCGGCGACCACCTCGCGCGGCTTCAGCCGGCGGCCTTCCGGCCAGAGTTTTTCGAGCAGGATGGCGGCGGCTTCCATCAGCGCCAGATCGTGGGCGATGACGCGCTCGATGCCCGGGCGCAGTACCTTCACGGCCACCTCGGTGCCGTCCGGCAGGCGGGCGAAATGCACCTGCGCCACCGAGGCGGAGGCCACCGGAGTGCGCTCGAAGTCGCGGAACACCTCGTCCACCGGCTTGCCGTAGAAGCCTTCCAGCACGGCCAGCGCCTGCTCGGTGGGGAAAGGCGGCACGCGGTCCTGCAGCAGCGCCAGTTCGTCGGCGAGGTCGGGCGGCAGCAGGTCGCGCCGGGTGGACAGCATCTGGCCGAACTTGACGAAGATCGGCCCGAGCGACTCCAGCGCGCGGCGCAGGCGCACGGCGCGCGGCTCGGCGAAGCGCCGCCAGAAGAACGGCACGTTCCAGACGCGGGCCAGGCGGCCGCTGGCGTCGGCGTCGAGCACCATGCGGTCGAGGCCGAAACGCAGGCCGACGGAGACAATCTTGGCGAGGCGGAGCAGACGCACGGGAATGGGATGGTGGCAGCGCTAAAGCGCGGACTTTAGCCGCAAAGCGGGGCAGGGGAAAGAGACGGAAAACCGCTCAAGGGGTTTCCGAGCGCTGCAGCGATCTGACGAGATCGCGCACCACCTGTTGATGCGCCTCCGTCAGTGCGGCGATATCACGCATCAATTGGTAATCGAACTGTCGATTCTGCTCGCGCATGCCGGCCAGTGCATGCCCTTGACCAAAACGCAACCATTCTGCGGTGACTCCGAGCCAGTCGGCGAGCACGCGAAGCTTGTCCTGCGCCGGGATGGCTTCGCCCTCCAGCCACTTGCGGGTGGCATGCAGCGTTACCGGAGCCCCTGGGTAGCGCCGATTGAATTCCCGTGCCAGTGCCGTGGGTCGCGCCGCATCGGGTGCGGCGCGCGCGAGGGCTTCGCGCAGGCGGGCACTGAAGGCGTCGCGTTCGAGATAAGGCTGCATGAGCACAACGCTAGCAGCCGGCTCGTCGTTGATTGGTATATGTTATAAATTGACTGAAAGTAAAGTTGTCGGCACACTCCGCCCATATGCCAGCCGGAAAGGGAGTGGCGGCGCCGGATGCCGGTCTGCCCACGAATTCCGTACCGCCGGCCGCAACGCTTCCTTTCACTCCATGCAGAACAATCAGCCTGCCTTGCCGGCATATGCCGAAGACGAAGTCGATCTGCGTCCATGGGCCTCCACGCTGCGGCGGCACAGGGGGCTGTTCGCAGTTGCCGGAATAATCCTTGGCATGGCGCTCGGCCTGGGGGCCAGCCTGTTGTCTACCCGCTATGTCACCGAAGGGCTGTTCCTCGTCCCCCTGATCCGCTCGGTGGGCGATTACAAGCCTTATGAAGCCAGCCTGGCCGACGGCATGCGCCTGCGACAGTTTCTGCACGACAGCGGCCAGGCCGGCACGCCGGCCGGAAGGGTCCTCCATGCACTCGCGGAGAACCCGGCGCGCTATGGAAGAACACTGAAACTTGAGCTTGCTGCTGCCCACGAGGATCGGGAAGGGTCCGGCATCAAGGCCGATGAATCGTCGTCCGCCGTGCTCGGTATTCGCATCGCCTTCGAGCACCGCGAAGCGACCGGTGGCGCTCCAGTGGTACTGCTGTCCGAATACGTCCGCGAATCGATCATCCGCGCAAGCATGGAGGCCATCCTGCCCGCCCGATGCAGCGCCTTTCGCGCACGCGAGCAGGAACTGCGCACTGCCCGGATCCGGAACGAACTGGCCATCCGCCAGGCCGAAAGCCGAATCGTCGGTCTGCTCGCGGCCATTGCCCACGATCCCGAGGCCGGCGCGGCGGGGTACCAGAAAGGCACGGAGCATTTCCTGCGGCCCGCCGTCCAATTGATGGCCGCGGAAATCCAGATCGCCGATCTGCAACTCGCCGCGGCCCGCCACACGCGCGACCGTCTGTCCGGCGCGCTGAAGCTCGAATACTACTGCCAGGCTCAGCAGGCGTTGCATCGGGCGCCTACCGGCCGTGCCTTCCTCGACCAGCTCAAGGATATCCAGGCTGCGGTGTTCCAGGGGCAGGACATGGCCGTGGACATCGTCGAACATACCTGGAACGAGCTCGGCGTGGAGCGCGAGGGATGGCGCGACGCCTATTTGTCCGGCATGCGGTTCGTGGTGCCGCCGGAAGGTGTGGAAGTCAGGCGGCGCCGGCTCGCTCCCGTGGCGAGCGTCGTGGCGGGCGGCATGCTGGGAGGCATGTTCGGCATCGTGCTTGCGTCTGGGCGCGTCCGGCGCATCCGGGAAGGCGGCGGCCGTGACGAAGACATGGCTGCGCAACAGGGGTAGCGCGCCAGCGCGCATCTCGGCCCGTTCATGCGATTGCCCCGGCGCGTTACGCGGTTTTACCGGGCGGGCGGGGGCGATCCGTTATAATTCAGCGCTTTTCGTCCCTGCGAGTGCCATGAGCGCCGATCCGAAAGTCCTCCTCACCGACCTGCTGCGCGCCGCGCTGAACAGCGTGGCGCCCGATCAGGCCGATACCGCGATCCTGCTGGAGCGTCCCAAGCAGGCCAGCCACGGCGATTTCGCCACCAATCTGGCCCTGCAGCTGGCCAAGCCGCTCAAGCGCAATCCGCGTGAACTGGCGGCCCTGCTGCTCGCCGAGCTGCCCGCGTCGCCGCTGGTGGCCAAGGCCGAAGTGGCCGGCGCCGGTTTCATCAACTTCACCCTGGCGCGCGCGGCCAAGACCGCCGTGGTGGGCGAGGTGCTGGCGCGCGGCGCGGACTATGGGCGCGGCGCGCCCACGGGGGTGAAGGTGCAGGTGGAGTTCGTTTCCGCCAACCCTACCGGCCCGCTGCACGTCGGCCACGGGCGCGGTGCGGCCTACGGCGCTTCGCTGTCGGACCTGCTGGCGTTCTCCGGCCACGAGGTCACCCGCGAGTACTACGTCAATGACGCCGGCCGGCAGATGGACATCCTGGCGCTGTCCACCTGGCTGCGCTATCTGGCCTTCTTCGGCGTCGAGGTGGATTTTCCGCCCAACGCCTACCAAGGCGATTACGTGGTCGGCATGGCGCGCGAGCTGCGCGACGCGCATCAGGACCGCTTTGCCCGCGTGACCCGCGAGCAGCTGCTGGAAGGCACGCCCGGCCTGCCGCCGGCCGAACGCAAGGACGACGAGGCCAAGCAGCAGCGCGAGGAGCATCTGGACGCGCTGATCGCCGCCGCCAAGCGCCTGCTCGGCCAGGATTATCCGTGGGTGCATGGCTTTGCGCTGAACGAGCAGCTCGGCGACGGCCGCGAGGACCTGGACGAATTCGGCGTGCGCTTCGACAAATGGTTCTCCGAGCAGAGCCTGTTCGACACCGGGCTGGTCGAGCGCGCAGTGAATCAGCTGGAGCAGGCTGGCCACCTCTACGTGCAGGATGGCGCCAAGTGGTTCCGCTCCACCGATTTCGGCGACGAGAAGGACCGCGTGGTGCAGCGCGAGAACGGCCTGTACACCTATTTCGCCTCCGACATCGCCTACCACCTCAACAAGTACGAGCGTGGCTTCGACCGCATCATCGACATCTGGGGCGCCGACCACCACGGCTACATCCCGCGCGTCAAGGGTGCCATCGCCGCGCTCGGCCTGCCGCCGGAAAAGCTCGAAGTGGCGCTGGTGCAGTTCGCCGTGCTGTACCGCAACGGGCAGAAGACCTCGATGTCCACGCGCTCGGGCGAGTTCGTCACGCTGCGCGAACTGCGCAAGGAGGTCGGCAACGACGCCTGCCGCTTCTTCTACGTGCTGCGCAAGAGCGACCAGCATCTGGACTTCGACCTCGACCTGGCCAAGAGCCAGAGCAACGAGAATCCGGTGTACTACGTGCAATATGCCCACGCGCGGGTGTGCTCGGTGCTGGCCCAATGGAACGGCGAGGCGGCGGAACTCGCCGGGGCCGATCTGGGCCGCCTGGAAAGCGAGCGCGAACTGGCCCTGTGCGCCCGCCTGGCGGTCTGGCCGGAGCTCGTGCAGAACGCGGCGGCGGACTACGCCCCGCACCAGATCGCCTTCTATCTGAAGGATCTGGCGGCCGATTTCCATGGCTGGTACAACGCCGAGCGCATGCTGGTGGAAGACGAGGCGCTCAAGCTCGCCCGCCTCGCCCTGGCCGCTGCGGTGCGCCAGGTGCTGGTCACCGGTCTGGGCCTGCTCGGCGTGTCCGCGCCGGCAACCATGTAGTCTGCGGAGAATCGCGTGAGCCGTGATCAAAAATCCGGGCGCAAGCCCGCCCGTTCCCCCGCGCGCAGCGGCGGCGGCATCGTCATTGGCATCTTCATCGGCCTGGTGCTGGGCGCGCTGTTCGCCGCCGGCGCGGCCTGGTACTTCACCCGCGCCAATCCCTTCCAGGCCGCGCCGAACATGCCGCGCGCGGCCAACGGCGATCAGCCGCCGGTGGCGCTGCCCGGCAAGCCGGGCGACCGCCCGGTGGTGCGCCAGGATTTCCAGTTCTACCAGATCCTGCCGCAGGGTGACGGGGCACCGGTAGCCCAGCCGACGCCCGCGCCGCAGCCTGCGCCGGCGCAGGCGGAGCGCCTGTACCTGCAGGTCGGCGCCTTCGAGGACCCGGGCGAGGCCGACAATCTCAAGGCCCGGCTGGCCCTGGCCGGCATCGAGGCCAGCGCGCAGCGCGGGCAGACCGCGGATGGACGCATCGTGCACCGCGTGCGCATCGGTCCGTTCGCGCGTCCGGACGAGATGGCGCCGATGCGCTCGCGCCTGGCCGAAGGCGGTTTCACCGCCACGGTGGTGCGCGCCACGCCTTGAGCGCAGCGGAACGTTTTTCACCCCGGCACCGTCTATGGTGCCGTCACAGCTCACCGGAGAACTCCATGAATCGCCGCACCGCCCTCAAGCAACTCGCCGCCCTGGGCGTACTCGCCTCCCCGGCCGCCGCCGCGCTGGCCCAGGACGCCGGCTTCGTCGTCGTCAACCCGCCCCAGCCCACCGACGAGCCGGCGCGCATCGAGGTGGTGAAGTTCTTCCATTACGGCTGCTCGCACTGCGCCAACCTGGCGCCGCTGCTCAGCCTGTGGGCCAAACAGCAGGCCGACGACGTGGTTCTGCGCCATGTGCCGGCGCAATGGAACAACCCGCAGCTCGAAGGGCTGGCGCGTTTCTACTACACCGCCGAGGCCACCGGCGACATCGGCGCGCTGCACGACAAGGTATTCGCCGCCGTGCAGCAGCAGCGCGTGCCGCTGCACACCGAAGCCGGCGTGCGCAGCTGGATCGCCGGCAAGGTGGCCGACGAGAAGCGTTTCATGGACACCTACAAGTCCTTCGGCGTGCAGTCCATGCTGCAGCGCGGCGACCAGCGCGCCCGCGCGTTCAAGATCCAGGGCGTGCCCACGCTAGTGGTCGATGGCAAATACCTGACCTCCAGTTCGATGGCCGGCGGCCACGAAGGCGCCATCCGCATGCTCGACCAGTTGGTCGCGCGCGCGCGCGCCGACCGCAAGGGCTGAGTTCCCGGCTGGCGCCGGGCGGCATGGCGCAACTACCCGCGGTCCTGATCACTGGAGCTTCCAGCGGCCTCGGCATGGCGCTGGCGCGCCACTACGCCGCGCTCGGCGTGCGCCTGGGGCTGGTGGCGCGCCGTGCCGAGGTGCTTGATGAACTGGCGCGCGAACTGCCCGGCGAGGTGCTCGCGCTGCCGGCCGATTGCGGCGATCCGGCCGCCCTGCGCGCCGTCGCCGAGCGTTTCACGGCGGCCTTCGGCGTACCCGACGTGGTCATCGCCAATGCCGGCGTGTCGGTCGGCACGCTCACCGAACACGTCGCGGATCTCGAGGCTTTCGAGCGGGTGCTGCGCACCAACCTGCTCGGCATGGTGGCCACCTTCCAGCCCTTCGTCGCACCGATGCGCGCGCGCGGCAGCGGCCGCCTGGTCGGCATCGCCTCGGTGGCCGGCATTCGTGGCCTGCCTGGGGCGGGTGCCTACTGCGCGTCCAAGGCCGGCACGATCAGCTATCTGGAAAGCCTGCGCGTGGAACTGCACGGTTCCGGCGTGCGCGTGGTCACCGTGGCGCCGGGCTACATCGCCACACCGATGACCGCAGTGAATCCGTATCCCATGCCCTTCCTGCTGCCGGCCGACGAGGCCGCGCGTCGCGTCGCCGCGGCGGTGGATGCCGGCCGGCGCTGGGTGGTCGTGCCCTGGCAGATGGGCATCGTCGCCCGCCTGCTGCGCCTGCTGCCGCGCGTATTGTTCGACACCCTGTTCGCACGCGCCGGGCGCAAGCCGCGCGGCTTGCCACTCTGAACCTTCTGCCATCCGCCCTGCATGGTTTATGATCGGCGCCCGGCAGGCACGAGATGAGGACGGAGAGCGCGATGGCGGCAAACGACGAGGCACCGGCGGGCGAAGAGCAGGACAGCGTGGAGCGGCGCAGCCGTCAGCGTTTCCTGGCGACACGTTGGGGACAGGCGTGCTTCTGGGTGATCGTCGATGACATCAAGCTGGCGCTCAACGATCTTTCGCTGGAAGGTTTCGCTTATCCGGCTTCGACTGCCCCCGCGTCCGGGCGCGATTTCCCCTTCGTGCTGGTGCGCAGCGGGGTGCCGGACGAGATCCGCGGCATCGCGCAGGTGGTCAATTATCTGCAGGACGCCGGTGGCGGACAGGCCGGTTGCGCCTTCGTGAGTTTTGAAGGCGACGGTGCGGAGCGCCTCAACGACTGGCTGGTCGCCCATGTGATCGCCAATGCCACGGTGCGCATCACCGAACAGGACGCGCGCAACATCGTCAGCGGCGGGTCGCTGATCTGAGCACCACGGCCGCCGGTCGTCCCGGGGGCGCTTGATCTGCGGCCAAGAGCCGGTCAGCATGGGCGTTGTCGGCCGTGCGCCGAATCCGGAGATGCCGGGATGACTTCCGCGCCCATGGGACAACTCATCGACGCAGCGGGCCGCGAGCACCGCCCGGCCGAGGGGCCGGTGCGCATCGTTTCCCTGGTGCCGTCGCTCACCGAACTGCTCTGCGATCTCGGGCTGACCGGGCAACTGGTCGGCCGCACCGGTTTCTGCGTGCATCCGCGCGAGGCGCTGCGCGCGGTTCCCAAGGTCGGCGGCACCAAGGACGTCAAGCTGGACGCGGTGCGCGCGCTGGCGCCCACGCATCTGATCGTCAATATCGACGAGAACCGCCGCGAGACGGTGGAGGAACTGGCCGCCAGCGTTCCGGTGGTGGTCGTCACCCATCCGTGCGCGCCGCAGGACAATCTGGCGCTCTGCGAACTGTTCGGCGGATTGTTCCGCTGTTCCGGAGAGGCGCTGCGCCTGCAGGCAGCATTGCGCGGTGCGCTCGACGAGGCGCGTGCCTTGCGAGCCGAACTGCCGGCCGAGGACGTGCTGTACCTGATCTGGCGCGAACCGTGGATGACCGTGGCGCGAGACACCTACATCTCCGCCTGCCTCGCGGAGGTCGGCTGGCGGACCGTGCCGGCCTCCGCGGCGGCGCGCTACCCGGAGGTGGATTGGCGTGCCGCGGAGATCCGCGGGGCGGCCGGGGTGCTGCTGTCGTCCGAACCCTATCGCTTCACGGCGCGGCACCTGCCCGAGGTCGAGGCGCTCGGCGGGCGTCCGGCGCAGCTGATCGATGGCGAAATGTGTTCCTGGTACGGCAGCCGGGCGGTGGCCGGCCTGCGTTATCTGGCGGCCCTGCGCCGGCGTCTGGCGGTGCGTGGACTCAACTCGCCGGAGGTATGAAGGCGTCCGGCGTGAGGATGGCGAAGCGCTCGCGCACCAGGCGGTGGCGGGCCAGGCGCAGCAGCAGCTTGTCGCGCGTGAGCAGGGCGTCGGCCTGTGCGTCGCGGGCGATTTCCAGGAATTTCTGGTCGTCCGCGTCGCGGCATTGCGGCAGCGAAGGCGGTTCCATGCCGGGCTGCGGGGCCGCGCTGCTCAGGTCGCGGTAATACGTCAGCAGTTCGGCCTGCCGCGCGGGTGTCACGCCGAACTGCGCATAGGCGAGCACGCGGCGCAGTTCTTCCAGTGCGTCGGCGCGCGCGACCAGGCCGACCCGGCGCTGTTCGGCGGCCGCGCGCAGGGCCGCCAGGCGCGGGTCTTCGAACAGCCACAAGGCCATCACGGTGTTGGTGTCGAGCACCAGGCGGGGGGAAGACATGCGTTTTCCTGGGCTTGTGCGCCGTCCGGCATGAAAAGACAGGGCGCACCGGCGGTTTCCGCGCGGTGCGCCCTGCTGTGTGTCTCAGGCCCGGAAAGCCAGTCTTACTCGGCTGCCTGGGCGTCCAGACGAATCTTGACGAAGCTGCCCGGCGCCTCTTCCAGCACCTTCAGCTTGCCCTTGGCCGGGTTGCGCGGGGCGACCTGTTCGTCGTCATGGGCCACCACCCAGGCCTGCCAGTCGGTCCACCACGAACCGGCTTGCTGCTGGGCGCCGTCGAACCATTGTCCGGCGGTTTCCGGCAGCCTGGCGACCGGATTCAGCCAGTAGCCGTACTTGTTGGCCACCGGCGGGTTGACGATGCCGGCGATGTGGCCGGAGCCGCCCAGCACGAAGCGCACCGGTCCGCCGAAATGGCGCGCGCCCGCGTAGGTGCTCTTCCACGGCGCGATGTGGTCTTCGATGGTGGAGATGAAGTAGCACGGCACCTTGATCTTGCCCAGATCGATGGGCACGCCGTCGACCTCGATGCCGCCCGGCTCGACCAGCTTGTTCTCCATGTACATCTTGCGCAGGTAGAAGCTGTGCATCTTCGCCGGCATGCGGGTGGAATCGGAGTTCCAGTACAGCAGATCGAAGGGGAACGGATCCTTGCCCATCAGGTAGTTGTTCACCACGAAGGACCAGATCAGGTCGTTGGCGCGCATCAGGTTGAAGGTGCCGGCCATTTCCGAGCCTTCCAGGTAGCCGCGCTCGAACATCTTCTTTTCCAGGCTGGTGACCTGGGTTTCGTCGATGAACACGCCCAGCTCGCCCGGGTCGGCGAAGTCGGTCATGGTGGTGAAGAAGGTCGCCGCGGCGATGCGCTTCTGCCGCTTGGCCGCCAGATAGGCCAGCGTGGTGGCCAGCAGCGTGCCGCCCAGGCAGTAGCCGGCGGCGTTCACTTCCTTCTCGCCGGTCTGCTGCTCGATGGCGTCGAGCGCGGCCAGGATGCCTTCCTGCAGGTAGGAGTCGAAGGTCTTCTCGGCCTGGCGTTCGTCCGGGTTCACCCAGGAGATCACGAACACCGTGTGGCCCTGGTCCACACACCACTTGATGTAGGAGTTCTTCTCGCGCAGGTCGAGGATGTAGAACTTGTTGATCCACGGCGGAATGACCAGCAGCGGGCGCTTGTACACCTTCTCGGTGGTCGGGGTGTACTGGATGAGCTGCATCATGTCGGTCTGGAAGACCACCTTGCCCGGCGTGGTGGCGACGTTCTTGCCCAGCTCGAAGGCCGTGGTGTCGGTCATCTTGACGCGCAGGTTGCCGCCGCCGTCCTCGATGTCGCGCAGCAGGTTGTTCAGGCCCTTGAGCAGGTTCTGGCCGTTGCTCTTCAGGGTCTCGCGGAACACCTCGGGATTGGTGACGGCGAAGTTGGACGGGCTCATCGCGTCGATGTACTGGCGCGTGTAGAAGTTGACCTTCTTCTGCGTGTGCTCGTCCAGGCCGTCCACGCAGCACACGGTGTCATGCACGTGGCGTGCGGCGATCAGGTAGGACTGCTTGATGAAGTCGAACAGGAAGTGCTGCTCCCACTCCTCGTCCTTGAAACGCTTGTCGGTCTTCTCCGGGGCGGCCACCGGGGCGGCATGCATGCCCATGAAGCGCAGCATGGAGTGCTGCCACAGCGAGAAGTAATCCCACACCAGGCCCATCTGCGCCTGGGCGAGCTTGTAGGGGTTGGCCAGCAGCTTGGCCATCATGTCCATGAAGGCCTGGGCGATGCCCAGTTCATCGGCGGGCGCGGCCACGCCTTTCTTCAACTGGCGCTGCACGTGCTCGCTGATCAGGTGCGAGGCGCGCTGGGCCACTTCGGCGTAGGTTTTGGCGAGCTCCTGGGGGTCGGGAAGCTCGGGGCGTTTTTCGTCGGTCGCGGGTGCAGCCATTTTCTTGTTCCACTCCTCTTTCAAAGGATTCTTCTGGCAAAACGGATGATGCCGTCGCTGCCGGCCTGTCCACGCAGCGCTCCGCGCGCCGCGAGGTGGTTCAGGTGGGCGATGGCCTCTCCCATGGCGAACATCACTTGATGGGTGTCCAACTCGCGCGGGAACAGCGTGTTGAGCAGTTCGCCAGCGCTGCGAGGCGTCTCGCAAGCCGCGAGCAACTCGGCACAGCGTGCGCGGTGGTGCTCGACGAGCTGGTCGATGCGCGTGCGGATCCCACGGAAGGGCCTTCCGTGCGATGGTAGCACGAGCGTATTGACCGGCAAGTTAATGATGCGCTGCAGCGAATCGAGGAAGCGGCCCAGGGGGTCGTCGTCCGGCGTGGCCGCGTAAACGCTGACATTGGTGGAAATGCGCGGTAGCAGCATATCGCCCGAAATGAGCACACCGAGTGCGGCGCAGTACAGGCTGGCATGCTCGGGCGCGTGCCCGTAGCCGGTGATCACTTCCCACTCGTGCGCGCCGATGCGCAGGCGGTCGCCGTCGATCAGCCGGCGATAGGTGGTCGGCAGCGCGGGCACGCCCCGGCGGTAGGCGTTGCCGCGTTCGGCGAGGGCGTCCAGGCGGGTTTCGTCCAGGCCGTGGGTGCGGAACTGCGCCACCATGTCCTCCACCCGGTGGCCGGGCAGTTGGTGCCAGATCGCCTGCGCACCGAGAAATTCGCCCTGGGTCATGTGGACGCGTGCGCCATGCTGTTCGGCCAGCCAGGCGGCCAGGCCGAGGTGGTCGGGGTGGCAGTGGGTGAGCACCAGGCGGCGCAGCGCGCGGCCGTCTTCGCCCAGCAGGGCCTGCCAGTGCGCGCGCACCTCGTCGAGGGCGTAGCCGGTATCCACGGCGGCCAGGGTGTCGCCGTCGTCGAGCAGCCACAGATTGACGTGGTCGAGCACGAAGGGCAGCGGCATGCGCACCCAGTACACACCGTCGGCCACGGCGAAGCGCTGGCCGCCGGCGGGTGCCTGGGTCCAGGGGGTGGTTAGCTTCGCTTCGGCGGTCGATGCGGGGGAGGGGTTTGGATTCATCGGGTTCTCCGTTGGCCGGGGCCGGGCGCGCATTGCCCAAACCCCGGAAATCTGCTTAACTCTTTCGGTTCTGAAAAGCTTTGTTGTTATAAAACAAGGCGCTAATAATTCCGGTCGGCGCATGTGGGCGCCGGCTGTCACGGGCACCGGCATGGCCACCGAACAAACCTACACCATCACCGAGCTGGCGCGCGAGTTCAGCATCACCGCGCGCGCCATCCGTTTCTATGAGGACCAGGGCCTGCTCAACCCGGCGCGCAGCGGCCGCGCGCGCATCTACAGCCGCGCCGACCGCACCCGCCTGCGCCTGACCCTGCGCGGCAAGCGCCTGGGCCTGTCGCTCGCCGAGATCAAGGAACTGCTCTACATGTACGACGGCGTGCGCAACTCGGCGCCCCAGTTGCAACGTTTCCAGGGCGTGCTCGCCGAGCGCCGCGCGGCGCTGGTGCAGCAGCGCGAGGATATCGAGGCGGTGCTCGCCGAGATCGACATGCTGGAACGCCAGTGTTCCGCCCTGCTCGGCGACAATGCCGCCGGCGCGGCCGCCGCGCGTGCCGAACTGGCGCGCCGCATGCGTGGATGAGCCGTTTTTTGCGCTTGAGTTTACGTTGACGTAAACGTAATAACAACGACAGAATGCGCACGGAACAGGCACGACGATCCGATGCACCCCACTGGAGGAGACACGACGATGCGACGTGATGCACCGATCTTCCAGCCACGCGACGCCGGCTACGCGGCGCGCGTGCGCGCCAGCTTCGAGCGCCAGCGCGCCATGGAGCTGATCGGCGCGCGCCTGCTGCTGGTGGAGCCGGGCTTCGTCGAGATCGAGCTGCCCTACCGTGAGGACATCACCCAGCAGCACGGCTACATCCACGGCGGCATCGTCGGCATGATCGCCGACAACGCCGGCGGATTCGCCGCCAACTCGCTGGTCGCGGCCGGCGCCAGCGTGCTCACCGTGGAATACAAGCTCAACCTGGTGGCCCCGGCCGAGGGCGAGCGCCTGATCGCCCGTGGCGAGGTGATCCGCCCCGGGCGCACGCTGATCGTCACCCGCGCCGACGTGTTCGCGGTGAAGGCGGAGCGCTGGAACTTGTGCGCGGTGATGCAGCAGACCATCATGGCACTGCCGGACAAGGCCGAACGCACCGCCTGAGAACAGGGCGGGCGGATCAAGACAGAAGACAGCGCATACGCGCGTGGAGGAGACGACTACATGAACATTCCCAGCCTGGATTTCGCCCTGGGCGAGACCATCGAGATGCTGCGCGACACCCTGCGCGCATTCTG
The DNA here is from genome assembly GCF_004801295.1 of Pseudothauera nasutitermitis. Taxonomy (GTDB): domain Bacteria; phylum Pseudomonadota; class Gammaproteobacteria; order Burkholderiales; family Rhodocyclaceae; genus Pseudothauera; species Pseudothauera nasutitermitis. Next base: position 556,765 of record NZ_SSOC01000005.1, on the reverse strand, counting down.
CGCGGCGGAGATCGCCCCGCGCGCGGCCGAGATCGACCGGGTGAACGAATTCCCCGCCGACCTGTGGAAGAAGCTCGGCGACCTGGGCGTGCATGGCATGACCGTGGAAGAGGAATACGGCGGCACGGCGATGGGCTATCTGGCCCACATCATCGCCATGGAGGAAATCTCCCGCGCCTCGGCCTCGGTGGGCCTGTCCTACGGCGCGCACTCCAACCTGTGCGTGAACCAGATCCGCCGCAACGGCAGCGAGGCGCAGAAACGCAAGTACCTGCCCGGCCTGGTTTCCGGCGAGCAGGTGGGCGCGCTGGCGATGAGCGAACCCAACGCCGGCTCCGACGTGGTCAGCATGAAGCTGCGCGCCGACAGGAAGGGCGACCGCTACGTGCTCAACGGCGCCAAGATGTGGATCACCAACGGTGGCGATGCCGACACCCTGGTGGTGTATGCCAAGACCGACCTCGCCGCCGGCCCGAAGGGCATCACCGCCTTCCTCATCGAAAAGGGCATGAAGGGCTTCACCCACGGCACCCACCTGGACAAGCTGGGCATGCGCGGCTCCAACACCTTCCCGCTGTTCTTCGACGACGTGGAAGTGCCGGAAGAGAACGTGCTGGGCGGCGTGGGCAACGGCGTGAAAGTGCTGATGAGCGGGCTGGACTACGAGCGTGCGGTGCTCGCCGGCGGCCCGCTGGGCATCATGGCCGCGTGCATGGACGCGGTGGTGCCCTATATGCACGAGCGCAGGCAGTTCGACACCCCCATCGGCGAATTCCAGCTCATGCAGGGCAAGGTGGCCGACATGTACTCCACCTGGTCGGCCTGCCGCGCCTACGCCTATGCCGTGGGCCAGGCCTGCGACCGCGCGGACCACGCCCGCAGCCTGCGCAAGGACGCCGCCGGGGTCATCCTGTACACCGCCGAAAAGGCCACCTGGATGGCCGGCGAAGCCATCCAGGCGCTGGGCGGCGTGGGCTATACCAACGAATACCCGGTGGGCCGCCTGTGGCGCGACGCCAAGCTGTACGAGATCGGCGCCGGCACCTCGGAAATCCGCCGCATGCTGATCGGCCGGGAATTGTTCGCCGAAACCCTGTAAGTCCCGCGCGGGGCGCGCGCTCCGCCGGTACACCATTTAGGAGCACCACCTATGACCGACCCCGTCGTCATCGTTTCCGCCGCCCGCACGCCGATGGGCGGCTTCCAGGGCGAACTCGCCGCGCTCCTCGCCCCGCAACTGGGTGCGGCGGCCATCCGTGCCGCCGTCGAGCGCGCCGGGCTGTCCGCCGAGCAGGTGCAGGAAGTCATCATGGGCTGCGTGCTGCCCGCCGGCCTGGGCCAGGCCCCCGCCCGCCAGGCCGCGCTGGGTGCCGGCCTGCCGCTGGCGGCCGGGTGCACCACGATCAACAAGGTGTGCGGCTCCGGCATGAAGGCCACCATGCTGGCCCACGACCTGCTGCTCGCCGGCAGCAACGAGGTGATGGTCGCCGGCGGCATGGAATCCATGTCCAACGCCCCCTACCTGCTGCCCAAGGCGCGCGGCGGCTACCGCCTGGGCCACGGCCAGACGCTGGACCACATGTTCTTCGACGGCTTGGAAGACCGCTACTCGGACGAAACCAAGGGCCGCCTGATGGGCACCTTCGCCGAGGACTGCGCGGCACATTTCTCCTTCAGCCGCGAAGCGCAGGACGAGTTCGCCATCGCCTCCACGACCCGCGCGCAGAAGGCCATCAAGGAAGGGCTGTTCAAGTGGGAAGTGGCGCCGGTCACGGTGGCCGGCCGCAAGGGCGACGTGCTGGTGGAGAATGACGAGCAGCCGCTCAAGGCCCAGCCGGAAAAGATCCCCACGCTCAAGCCCGCGTTCAGCAAGACCGGCACGGTCACCGCCGCCAACTCCAGCTCGATCTCCGACGGCGCCGCAGCCCTGGTGCTGATGCGCCGCTCCACCGCAGAACGCCTGGGCTTCGCGCCGCTCGCCACCATCCTGGCGCACGCCACCCACGCCCAGGAGCCGCGCTGGTTCACCACCGCCCCGGTGGGCGCCATGCAAAAGGTGCTGGACAAGGCCGGCTGGCAGAGCGCGGACGTGGATCTGTGGGAGGTCAACGAAGCCTTCGCCGTGGTCACCATGGCGGCGATGAAGGAAATGAACCTGCCGCACGAGCGCGTCAACGTGCATGGCGGCGCCTGCGCGCTGGGCCATCCCATCGGCGCGTCCGGCGCGCGCATCATTGTTTCGCTGCTCGGCGCGCTGCGCCAGTACGGCAAGAAGCGCGGCGTGGCCAGCCTGTGCATCGGCGGCGGCGAAGCCACCGCGCTGGCGCTGGAACTCGCCTGATCCAGCGGGCGGAGGAGACAGAACAAAATGATCCTGACCCAGGAACAGGAAATGATCCGCGACTCCCTGCGCGCCTTTGCGCAGGAGCGCCTCGCCCCGTTCGCCGCCGGATGGGACCGCGACCACACCTTCCCGCACGAGGCGCTGAAGGAACTCGCCGGGCTCGGCGCGCTGGGCATGGTGGTGCCGGAGGAATGGGGCGGCGCCGGCATGGACTACATGAGCCTGGTGCTGGCGCTGGAAGAGATCGCCGCCGGCGACGGCGCCACCTCCACCATCGTCAGTGTGCAGAACTCGCTGGCCTGCGGCATCCCGGCGCGCTTCGGCAGCGACGCGCAGAAGGAACAGTGGCTGAAGCCCCTGGCGCGCGGCGAGAAGCTGGGCTGCTTCTGCCTCACCGAGCCGCATGTGGGTTCGGATGCCTCGGCCATCCGCACCTCCGCGGTGAAGGACGGCAACGAGTGGGTGCTCAACGGCGTCAAGCAGTTCATCACCACCGGACGCGAGGCGGACGTGGCGATCGTCTTCGCGGTCACCGACAAGGCCGCGGGCAAGAAGGGCATCTCCTGCTTCCTGGTGCCCTGCGACAACCCCGGCTACATCGTCGCGCGCATCGAGGAGAAGATGGGCCAGAAGGCCTCGGACACCGCGCAGATCCTGCTGGAGAACTGCCGCATCCCGGCGGAGAACCTGCTCGGTGCGGAAGGTGAGGGCTACCGCATCGCGCTGTCCAACCTGGAAGCCGGGCGCATCGGCATCGCCGCGCAATGCCTGGGCATGGCGCGCGCCGCGCTGGAAGCAGCGGTGAAGTATGCGCAGGAGCGCGAAGCCTTCGGCAAGCCCATCTTCGAGCACCAGGCGGTGAACTTCCGCCTGGCCGACATGGCCACCCGGCTGGAGGCAGCGCGCCAGCTGGTGTGGCATGCCGCCAGCCTGAAGGACGCCGGCCGGCCCTGCCTGAAGGAGGCCTCGATGGCCAAGCTGTTCGCCTCCGAGATGGCCGAGGCGGTGTGCTCCGACGCCATCCAGGTGCATGGCGGCTACGGCTACGTGAGCGACTTCCCCGTCGAGCGCATCTACCGCGACGTGCGGGTGTGCCAGATCTACGAGGGCGCCAGCGACATCCAGCGCCTTGTCATCGGCCGCGCACTGGCCGGCTGAACGCACGGGCGGAGGTAAAACGATGGCCGAACCGATCGACTTCTACTTCGACTTCTCCTCGCCCTACGGTTATTTCATGGCCGAGAAGATCGACGCCCTGGCCGCGGCCCACGGCCGCGCGGTGCGCTGGCGCCCCTTCCTGCTGGGTGCGGTATACAAGCAGACCGGCGGCGGGCCGATGCTCGCGGCCGAGTTGAAGGGCCCCTACGCCTACCGGGACTTCGACCGCACGGCGCGCTTCCTGGGCCTGCCGTGGACGGTGCCGGCGGTCTTCCCGATCGGCACCCAGGTGGCGGCGCGCACCTTCTACTGGCTGGACGAGCGCGACCCGGCGCTGGCCCGGCGCTTTGCCCAGGACGTCTACCGCGCCTACTTCGCCGAGGGCCGCGACATTTCGCAGGAAACGCTGGTACTGGACATCGCCGCGGCCGCCGGGGCGGACCGCGCCGCGCTGGCCGGGGCGCTGGCGGGGGAGGCGGTCCGCCAGCGGCTGAAGGACGAATGCGCCCAGGCCATCGCCCACGGCGTGTTCGGCTCGCCTTTCGTGTTCGTGGACGGCGAGCCCTTCTGGGGCGTGGACCGCATTCCGCAGATCGAGCGCTGGCTGGAGACGGGCGGGTTCTGAGCCCCGCCTGCCCGCCACGGTGCGCCGGGTGTTTCCCGGTCGCCGTGGCGGCCCTCAGTCCTGGCGCCTGAATCGCCTCGGCGTGGTGCCCGTCCACGCCCGGAACGCCCGCGAGAAGCTTTTCTCGCTGTCGAAGCCCACGGCCGCCGCCACCTGCTTCACCGGCTTTTGCGTCTGCAACAGCAGTTTGATGGCCTGCTCGCGCCGCACCTCGTTCTTCAGGCGTTGCAGCGAAAGGCCCTCTTCCTTCAACTGGCGGTGCAGCGTGCGTACCGAGACGTTGAGCCGCGCGGCGACGTCCTCCGCCGTGTGGGCGGCGTCCGGGGCGGCGGCGAGGATTTGCCCGACGCTGTGCACCAGCAGGCGGTCGCGGCGGTACTGGTGCACGGTGAGCGGCAGGGCCCGCTGCAACATGGCGCGCAGGGCGTTCTCGTCGCGGCGCAGGGGCAGGGCGAGGTAGCGGGCGTCGAAGCTGAAGCCGGCGGTCTGCGCGTCGAAGCGCAGCGGGCCAGGGAACAGGTAGGGGTAGGCGTCCGCGTGCGGCGGGGCGGGAAAGGGCAGGGTGGTCTCGGCCAGCGCGATGCGCGAGTCGATCAGCCAGCAAGCATAGCCCAGCAGGTTGCGCAGCATGGAAACCAGGCAGAACTCGCGCATCTCGCCGAAGTCGCGCGCTTCGCGGATGCGCAGGGTGGCCGCGTGGCGGGCCTGGGTGAACTCCAGCGTGAGGTCTTCGGTGAGCAGGCGGTGGTGGCGGCACCAGCGTTTGAGGGCGATTTCCAGCGTCGGCGAGGTGAGCGAGGCGCGCGCCAGCATGCCGTAGCTGCCCCACGGTAGCCGGCGCGAGAACCAGCCCAGCGCCTCGTCGTCCAGCTCCTGCATGGCCAGCGCCGAGATGGTTTCCATCTGCGCGGCGGTGACGCGGGCGGCGGGGTCGTCCAGCGATGCCTGCGGAATCCGCGCCTGGCGCAGGGCGCTGGCCGGATCCATTCCCCGCGCGCGGTAGCCCAGGATTATCGCGCGGATGAAGGCGACCGGCGTCTCGGCACGGCCACGGGTGAGGTCGGCGGGGGCGGGGAGCAGGGTTTTCATGAAGTTCGATCCTGCGCATCCGTGGCACGAATTGCAACCTTGTTGGCACTTGTGGCGTGCTGATCGGGAGTAGTCTTTTGCCTGGTTCCAGGCGACGGGGGACGAGGAGACATGAGCACGATCAAATCCGCCATCAATCCGAGAAGCGCGGAATTCCAGGCCAACGCGGCCGCCATGCGGGCACTGGTGGAAGACCTGCGCGGCAAGGCGGCGGAGGTGGCCCAGGGCGGCGGCGAGGCCGCGCGCGCCAAGCACAGCGCGCGCGGCAAGCTGCTGCCGCGCGACCGCGTCGATCATCTGCTGGACCCCGGCACGGCCTTTCTGGAAGTGGGCCAGATGGCCGCCTACGGCATGTACGGCGGCGACGCGCCCTCGGCCGGGGTGATTGCCGGCATCGGCCGGGTGCAGGGCGTGGAATGCATGATCGTCGCCAACGACGCCACGGTGAAAGGCGGCACCTACTACCCGATGACGGTCAAGAAGCACCTGCGCGCGCAGGAGATCGCCGAGCAGAACCACCTGCCGTGCATCTACCTGGTGGATTCCGGCGGCGCCTTCCTGCCCAAGCAGGACGAGGTGTTCCCGGACCGCGACCACTTCGGCCGCATCTTCTACAACCAGGCCAACCTGTCCGCCAAGGGCATTCCGCAGATCGCCGTGGTGATGGGCTCGTGCACCGCCGGCGGCGCCTACGTGCCGGCGATGAGCGACGAAACCGTGATCGTCAAGAACCAGGGCACCATCTTCCTCGGCGGCCCGCCGCTGGTGAAGGCGGCCACCGGCGAAGTGGTCAGCGCCGAGGACCTGGGCGGCGGCGACGTGCATACGCGCCTGTCCGGCGTGGCGGATCACCTGGCGGAAAACGACAACCACGCGCTGTCCATCGCGCGGCGCATCGTCGCCAACCTCAACCGGGTCAAGCCGCAGGGGCTGGCGCTGGGCGAGGGTGAAGAACCCGCCTACGATCCCGAGGAAATCTACGGCATCGTGCCCACCGACACGCGCAAGCCTTACGACGTGCGCGAGATCATCGCCCGCGTGGTGGACGGCTCGCGCTTCGACGAATTCAAGGCGCGCTACGGCAGCACCCTGGTCACCGGCTTCGCGCAACTGCACGGCTACCCGGTGGGCATCGTCGCCAACAACGGCATCCTGTTCGGCGAATCCGCGCAGAAGGGCGCGCACTTCATCGAGCTGTGCGGCCAGCGCGGCATCCCGTTGCTGTTCCTGCAGAACATCACCGGCTTCATGGTCGGCCGCAAGTACGAGAACGGCGGCATCGCCAAGGACGGCGCCAAGATGGTCACCGCCGTGTCCACCGTGCAGGTGCCCAAGATCACCACCCTCATCGGCGGCAGCTTCGGCGCCGGCAACTACGGCATGTGCGGCCGGGCGTATTCGCCGCGCTTCCTGTGGACCTGGCCCAACAGCCGCATCAGCGTGATGGGCGGCGAGCAGGCCGCCAGCGTGCTCGCCACCGTGCGCCGCGACTCTATCTCCGCCAAGGGCGGCGCCTGGAGCGCGGAAGAGGAAGAAGCCTTCAAGGCGCCGATCCGCGAACAGTACGAGCTTCAGGGCCACCCCTACTACGCCACCGCGCGCCTGTGGGACGACGGCGTGGTGGACCCGGCGCAGACCCGCCGCGTGCTGGGGCTCAGCCTGTCGGCCGCGCTCAATGCGCCGATCCAACCGACCCGGTTCGGCGTGTTCCGGATGTAATCCGGGCAATGCGGTCTAAAATAGCTATGTAGATAGCTATTATGAGGTGCGTGATGATCTCGATTGCCGATGCGAAGAACAGGCTGCCCGCCCTGATTCACCAGGCCGAAGCGGGCGAGGCGGTGACCATTTCCCGACGCGGCAAGGCGGTGGCTGTGGTGCTGTCCGTGGACGAATATGCCCGTCTGCAACGGAGGGAGGGCAGTGTGCCGTCCTGGCTGGCGCGGCTGGATGGCTGGCGCGCCCACGTGCCGGCCGATCTGGAAGGGTTGCGGGAGGATGAACTGGCGGCGGGCGGCGGTGAGCTTTTCGCTCCGCGGGTCGACTTCGGCGATAGCAGCTACGCGGACATTGATGCCCACGTGCAGGCCCTGCGCGCTGCGGAAGCTGCACCGGCTGATCCCGTGCGCCGCAAAGCAGGAAAGAAGAGCGCATGAAGTACCTGCTGGATACCAACATACTGTCCGAACTGGTGCGTCCGCGGCCGGATGCTTCCGTCGCCGCCAAGGTGCGCGCCTGCGAGCGTGATTGCGTGACCGCCAGCATCGTGTACCTGGAGCTGTGGGCGGGCGTCGAGAAACTGGGCGATACAGCTCGGGGAAAATATCTGCGCGGCGGCTACCGCAACCTGTTCGCACCTGGGGGACTGGAAGTGTTGCCCTTTGATCGCGAGGCGGCCCGTTGGCTGGCGCACGAGCTTGCACGCCTGCTGGCGCAGGGCAGGCCGCCCCCGACGCTGGACAGTCAGATTGCCGCCACCGCCGCCACCCGCGACCTGACGCTGGTCACCGGCAACACCCGCGATTTCGAATGTTTCCAGGGCTTGCGCCTGGAAAACTGGTTTGCCCCTGACAAGGATTGAATGCCCCGGAGAGGCGAGGAGACGGCGCGGCATGTACGAAACCCTGGAAATCGACATCGACAAAGGCATCGCCACCGTGTGGATGAACCGTCCGGACGTCCACAACGCCTTCAACACGCAACTCATCGCCGAACTGACGGAGGCGTGCCAGGAGCTGGACGCCGACGATGCGGTGCGAGTGGTGGTGCTGGGCGGGCGGGGCAAGAGCTTTTCCGCCGGAGCGGACCTCAACTGGATGAAGGCCGCCGGCGAGGCGGGCGAGGCCGACAACTTCGCCGACGCCATGAAGCTGGCAGGCATGCTGCGCACGCTGGCGGAACTGCGCAAACCCACCATCGCCCGCGTGCACGGCGCCGCGCTGGGCGGCGGCATGGGGCTGGCGAGCGCCTGCGACCTCTGCGTGGCCGGCGAGCAGGCGGTGTTCGCCACGTCCGAAGTGCGCCTGGGCATCATTCCGGCGGCCATCGGCCCCTACGTGCTGCGCGCCATCGGCGCACGTCAGGCCCTGCGCTATTTCCAGAGCGCGGAACGCATCGATGCGGCGCGCGCGGTGCACATCGGCCTGGTGCACGAGTGCGTTGCCACCGAAGAGCTGGACGCCAAGGTGGCGGAAATCGCCCGGGCGCTGCTGCAAGGCGGCCCCCGCGCGCAGGCCGAGGCCAAGGAACTGATCGCTGCAGTGGCCAACCGTCCGTTGAGCGACGCGCTGGTGGAAGACACCGCCCGGCGCATCGCGCGGCTGCGCGCCACGCCGGAAGCGCGCGAGGGGCTGGGGGCCTTTCTGGAGAAACGTCCGCCGGCTTGGGTGTCCAAGGTTTGATGTCCTTGCCGTGAGCGCCACGCGATGAACCCCACGGACTGGCTGGACCGCCTGCCCGACCCGGCCCCGCTGCTCGACTGGAGCGGCCTGCCGCTCGACCTCGCCTCGCTGGCCGTGCTGGCCGCCGGGCTCGGCTGGGCGAGCGGGCTGCGCCTGTACGCGCTGGTGTTCGCGCTCGGCGCGCTGGGGCGCTTCGGCGGCGTGCAACTGCCCGGCGGGCTGGAGGTGCTCACCCATTCCTGGGTGCTGGGCCTCTCGGGCCTGATGCTGTTCGCCGAATTCTTCGCCGACAAGCTGCCCTGGCTGGATTCGCTGTGGGACGGGTTGCACACCTTCATCCGCATCCCTGCCGGCGCCGCGCTGGCCGCCGGAGTGATGGGCGACCAGGGCGCTGCCACCCAGGTGATCGCCGGCCTGCTGGGCGGTTCGCTGGCGGCCGGCACCCATCTTGCCAAGGCCGGCGCGCGCGCGGCGATCAACACCTCGCCGGAGCCGGTCAGCAACGTGCTGGCCTCCTTCGGCGAGGACGCCATGTTCCTCGGCGGGCTGTGGCTGCTGTTCACCAACCCGCTGTGGTTCGCCCTCGGGCTGCTGGTTTTCGTGCTGTTCGCGGTGGCGCTGATCGTGCTGCTGTGGCGCTTCGTCAAACGGATATTCCGGCCGCGCCAGCGGCCGGCCACTTCATGAGCTGAAAAAGCCTGGGGGAGACGAGATGTTTGAAAAGATCCTGATCGCCAACCGCGGTGAAATCGCCTGCCGCGTCATCAAGACCGCGCGCCGCATGGGCATCCGGACCGTCGCCGTGTATTCCGAGGCCGACGCCGATGCCCGCCACGTGCGCCTGGCCGACGAGGCGGTGCTGATCGGCCCGGCCGCCGCGCGGGAAAGCTATCTGGTCATCGAGCGCATCATCGCCGCGGCCAAGGCCACCGGCGCGCAGGCCATCCATCCGGGCTACGGCTTCCTGTCGGAAAACGAAGCCTTCTGCCACGCCTGCGATGAGGCCGGCATCGTCTTCATCGGTCCGCCGGTGTCGGCGATCCGCGCCATGGGTTCCAAGTCCGAAGCCAAGAAACTCATGGAAGCGGCCGGCGTGCCGCTCACTCCCGGCTACCACGGCGACGACCAGGACCCCGCCCGCCTGCAACGTGAGGCGGACGCCATCGGCTACCCGGTGCTGATCAAGGCCGCCGCCGGCGGTGGCGGCAAGGGTATGCGGCTGGTGGAGAAGGGCGCGGACTTCCCCGACGCGCTGGCCTCGTGCAAGCGCGAGGCGGCCTCCAGCTTCGGCGACGATCACGTGCTGGTGGAGAAGTACATCACCCGCCCGCGCCATATCGAAATCCAGGTGTTCGGCGATGCCCACGGCAACGTGGTGTACCTGTTCGAGCGCGACTGCTCGGTGCAGCGCCGCCACCAGAAGGTGCTGGAAGAAGCCCCCGCGCCGGGCATGACCCCCGAGCGCCGCACGGCCATGGGCCAGGCGGCGGTGGATGCGGCCAGGGCGGTGGGCTACGTGGGCGCCGGCACGGTGGAGTTCATCGCCAATCAAGATGGCTCCTTCTACTTCATGGAAATGAACACCCGTTTGCAGGTCGAGCACCCGGTCACCGAGATGATCACCGGCCTGGATCTGGTGGAATGGCAGCTGCGCGTGGCCGCCGGCGAGCCGCTGCCGCTGGCACAGGAGCAACTGCGCATTCGCGGCCACGCCTTCGAGGCGCGCATCTACGCGGAAGACCCGGACAAGGGCTTCCTGCCGTCCACAGGCCGGCTGGTGCATCTGGCGCCGCCTGCCGAGAACCTGCACGTGCGGGTGGACACCGGCGTGGAAGAGGGCGACGAGATCAGCCCGCACTACGATCCGATGATCGCCAAGCTGATCGTCTGGGACGAGGGCGGGGATGCTGCCGCCAGCCGTGAGCGTGCCCTGGCCCGTCTGCTGCAGGCGCTGGCCGACTACCGCGTGGTGGGCGTGGCCAACAACGTCGATTTCCTCGCCCGCCTGGCCGCCTGCCCGGCCTTCGCCAACGCGGATCTGGACACCGGGCTGATCGAGCGCGAGCACGCCTATCTGTTCCCCGCCGAAACGGCGGCGCCGGCCGAGGTGTTGTTCGCCGCCGCGCTGGCCGAACTGCTGCGCGAGCGCGCGCTGGCGGAAAAACGCGCGCGCCGCGACGCTCACCCGGCCTCGCCGTGGCACGCGCGCGACGGCTGGCGGCTCAACGCCGCCGCGCGCCGCGTGCTGCGGTTCCGCTGGCAGGAACAGGAGGTGGCGGTGAGCGTGGCCTACCTGCCGTCGGGCGGCTACCGGCTGGAATACGCGGGAGGCGCGGTGAGCGCCCACGGCGAACTCAACCCGCGCGGCCTGCTGCGCGCGGATTTCGACGGCCGCCGCCTGGACGCCACGGTGATCGCCGCCGCCGGCCGCCGCCACGTGTTCGTGCAGGGCCGCGCCTGGGTGCTGGCCGCCGTCGATCCGCTGCATCATGCCGGCGAGGGCGGCGGCGCGGAAGGCGGAGGAGGGTGGCAAATGAGGGCGCCGATGCCGGGCAAGGTCATTGCCCTGGTCGCCAGCGCGGGCGCCAGGGTGGAAAAGGGCGCGCCGCTGCTGATCCTGGAGGCGATGAAGATGGAGCACACCATTGCCGCGCCGGCCGCCGGCACGGTGAAGGCCTTCCGCTTCGGCGTGGGCGATCAGGTCGGCGACGGCGCGGAACTGGTCGAGTTCGAAGCGTTGGCGGAGTGAAGGAGGCGTTGGCATGAATCTGCCGCAAAAGGTGCGCATCGTCGAAGTCGGCCCGCGCGACGGCCTGCAGAATGAAAAGCAACTGGTGCCCGCCGATACCAAGGTCGAACTGATCCGCCGGCTGGCCGCCGCAGGCCTGCCGGCCATCGAGGCCACTGCCTTCGTCTCGCCCAGGTGGGTGCCGCAGATGGCCGACCACGCCGAGGTGCTCGCCCGCGTGCTGGGCGGCGCGGCGCCGGCCGGGCCGGACTACCCGGTGCTCACCCCCAACCTGCAGGGCTTCGAAGCCGCGCTGGCAGCCGGCGCTCGCGAGGTGGCGGTGTTCGGCGCGGCCAGCGAGTCCTTCAGCCGCAAGAACATCAACTGCTCCATCGCCGAATCGCTGGAGCGCTTCCGCCCGGTCACCGAGGCGGCGCGCGCGGCCGGCGTGCGCGTGCGCGGCTACGTATCCTGTGTGGCCGGCTGTCCGTACGAGGGCCCGGTGACCCCCGGGAAGGTCGCCGAGGTGGCGGAAACCCTGCTTGGCATGGGGTGTTACGAAATCTCCCTGGGCGATACCATCGGCACCGGCAACCCGGCGTCCATCTCGCGCATGCTCGAAACGGTGGCGCGCCGCGTGCCGGTGGAACGCCTAGCCGGCCACTATCACGACACCTATGGCATGGCGGCGGCCAACGTGTACGCCTCGCTGCAAATGGGCGTGGCGGTGTTCGATGCCTCGGTGGGCGGGCTGGGCGGCTGCCCGTATGCAGCCGGCGCCTCCGGCAACGTGGCCACGGAAGAGCTGGTCTGGCTGTTCGCCGGCATGGGCATCGAAACCGGCGTCGACCTGGACGTGCTGGTCGACGTGGCCGCCTGGATCAGCGCGCAACTGGGCCGGGCGCCGGCCTCGCGCGTGGCCCGCGCGGTGCTGGCCAAGCGGGCCAAGGCTGGCGTGTAGCGGCCGATACGCTTGTGAGGCAGTGGGGGTTGCCTATAATGTGTATGAAACTGCAAAAGGATACACATCATGCGCACCAACATCCTGATTGATGACGAACTGATGGACAGCACCTTGCGGGCCACAGGGCTGAAAACCAAGCGTGAGGCTGTCGAACTGGGCCTGCGCACTCTGCTGCGTCTGCGCCAGCAGGAAGAAATCCGCAGCTTTCGCGGCAAGCTTGCGTGGCAGGGTGATCTGGATGCGATGAGAACCGACCGATGATCCTGGTCGATTCCAGTGTCTGGATCGACTACTTCCGTGGCGTCCCGACACCCCAGACGGAAAAGCTGGATGCCCTGCTGGGTGTCGAATTGATTGCGATCGGCGACCTGATCCTGACCGAGGTACTGCAGGGTTTCTCCAATGAGCGGGATTTCAACCAGGCCAGGAAACTGATGACTTCGCTGGAGCTCGTCGAGCTGGGTGGGCAGGACATCGCCATCCAGGCGGCGCGGAATTACCGGATTTTGCGTTCGATGGGGATCACCGTGCGCAAGACCATTGATACCGTGATCGCCACGCGCTGCATCGAATCAGCCTTGCCGCTACTGTACAGCGATCGGGATTTCGATCCCTTCGTGGAGCATCTTGGCCTTTGGTCGGCGCTATCTTCCGGGGAGCACGGTGCCGGTTCGAATCAATAAGGAGGGCATCCCCTCGCCCTGCATCAACGTATGCCGCATGGAGCCGGACAGCGGCCTGTGCGCCGGCTGTCTGCGCACGCTGGACGAGATCGCGCGCTGGGGCGCTGCGGACGATGCCGAACGGCGGCGCATCCTGGCTGCCGTGGCCGGCCGGCGTGCCGCGCGGGGTCTGGATGGATTGGAGAATGTGGAATGAGTGGCGATGCGCTGTGCGTGGGTGTGTGCATGATCGACTGGGACACCGGCGTGTGTCTGGGCTGCGGACGTACGTCGGAAGAAATCCACGGCGTGCCGGTGGCCGAGCCGCCAGCGGCGGAAATGCCGCATTCGCAGCCTTCCGCGGTGGAAGCCCCGCTGCCGCCCAACGTGGCCGCCGCGCTCGGCGAGGGCAGCGATTGACCGCGCCGGTGCGCCTGCCCGACGGGCTGCGGGTGTTCGAACGCGGCTGGCTGTCGGCCAACAACATCCTGCTCGACGACGGTGACGGCGCCACGCTGATCGACAGCGGCTACCTCAGCCATGCCGGGCAGACCGTCGCCCTGCTGCGCGCAGGCCTCGGCGACAAGCCGCTCACCCGGCTGATCAACACCCACTCGCACTCCGACCACATCGGCGGCAACGCGGCGCTGCGCCGCGCCTTCGGCTGCGAGATCACCGTACCCGCCGGCATGTTCGACGCCGTGCAGCGCTGGGATGAGGAGGCTTTGCTGCTCAGCGTGGCCGCCCAGCACGGCGAACGCTTCAGTGCCGACCACGCGCTGGCCGCCGGTGAATCCTTCGTCGCCGGCGGGCTGCAATGGCAGGCACTGGCCGCCCCCGGCCACGACATGGACGCGCTGGTGTTCCACAATCCCGAGCATCGCGTGCTGATCTCCGGCGATGCCCTGTGGCGCGACGGCTTCGGCATCCTGTTCGCCGACGTGCTGGGCAGCGGCGACGGCCTGGGGGAGGCGCGCCGCACGCTGGAAGCCATCGCCCGCCTGCCGGTGGAGGTGGTGATTCCCGGCCACGGATCGCCCTTCGTGGAGTTCGACGACGCGCTGGAGCGCGCCTTCGGCCGCATCCGCGCCTTCGAGCAGGACGGCGCGCGCATCGCGCGCAACGCCATGCGTGCCTGCGTCACCTTCACCCTGCTGGAGCGCCGCGCCATGACGGTCGATGAACTGGCCGGACAGCTGGCCGAAGTGCCGCTGTACCGCATCGCCAACACGCGTTTCCTCGGCCTGTCGGTGGATGCGCTGACCATCTGGCTGGTCGACGAACTGCTGCGTGCCGGCGTGGCCCGCCGCGAGGGCGAGCGCCTGCTGGCACGCTGAGAGCCGCCCCGCCCGCGTGCTACACTGCGCCGGCCCGCTTCCCCATCTTCGCCTGTCGCCGTGCGCACTCTGCTGATCTTCATTCTCGTCGTCATCGCCGTCTGGTGGGTGCGCAACGCCCTGCGCAGGATGAGCGCGCGCAGGGGCCCGGCCGGCGGCAAGGCGAAGAAGGCCGCCGCCGAGCGCATGCTGGCCTGCCGCCACTGCGGCGTGCATGTGCCGGAGAGCGAGGGCGTGCGCCACGAAGGTGCCTTCTACTGCAGCGAAGAGCATCGCAGGCTGGGCAGCGGAAGGCCCTGAATGAACGCGGTTGCGCCCGCTTTCGACGGCTTGGAGCAGACCCGCCGCGTTTCCCTGCGCTATCTCAACGTATTCCGCCTGATCCTGGCCGGGCTGTTCGTCGTCGCCGGGCAGGAACTGAACCTGGGCGGCGAATCGCCCCGTGTGTTCCTCGGCGCGGCGGTCGTGTACCTCACCGCCGTGTTGCTGCTGGGCTTTCCGGATGCCATCCAGCGTCTGGGCTTCGACCGCGTGGCCGCCCTGCAGGGCGTCATCGACATCGTCGCGCTGGCCGTGCTGATGTGGGCCAGCGGCGGCTACCGCAGCGGCGTGCCCCTGCTGCTGATGACCGTGGTGCTGGCGGGCTCCGGGCTGGTGTCGCGCGAGCGCACCGTGTTGTTCCACGCGGCGCTGGCGACCGTGTTGGTGCTCTCGGAAAACACCTGGCGGTTCATTTCCGGCGGTTGGCCCGCCGACTTCTTCCAGGTCGGCATCGCCTGCGCGGGCTTCTTCGCCATTGCCGTCATCGCCCGCCTGCTCGCCCGCCGCGCGCAGGCCAACGAAGCGCTGGCCCGCCGCCGGGGCGCCGAACTGGCCAGCCAGCAGGCCATCAACGAACGCATCATCCGCGACCTGCAGGATGGCGTGATCGTGCTTGATGCCGAAGGGCGCATCCGCCACGCCAACGCGCGGGCCTCCAACCTGCTCGGCATCGATCTGCCCGAAGGCGCGCTGCTCAGCGAGCTGGACGCCTTTCTGGCAGCGCGTACCGTCGAGCGCGGCCGTGAGGACAGCCTGACCCGTCTCGGCCGCGCCAGGCGCAGCCTACGCTGCCGTACCGTGGAAGCCGGCGGCGATGGCGACACGGTGATCTACACGGTGATCTACCTCAGTGATTTCGAGGAAATCCAGCGCCAGATCCAGCAACTCAAGCTGGCCGCGCTGGGGCGGCTCACCGCCAGCATGGCGCACGAAATCCGCAACCCGCTGTCGGCCGTCTCGCAGGCCGCCGAACTGCTGCTCGACGAAAACCGCCGCGACATGCAGGCGCGCCTGGTGCGCATCATCAACGACAATGCCGGGCGCATCGAACGCATGGTGCGCGACGTGCTGGCCCTCGGCCGGCGTGACGAGGCCTTGCCCGACACCGTGCCGCTGAACGAATTCGTCGGCGGGCTGGTGGATCAGCTCTGCCTGGGGTGCGGCGAAGAAGAGCGCCGCATCTTCCAGATCGACATCGCCGCCGACGTCAGCTTCTCCGCGGATCGTACCCATCTGCAGCAGATCCTCGTGAACCTGCTCGACAATGCCCGCCGCCATTGCAGCGGCGCACCGGGTTCCATCCGGATCCGTGCGGAAACGGACACCCCGGGCGTGGTCATCCTGCACGTCTCCGACGATGGCCCCGGCGTGTCCGAGGCCGACCGCGCGAAGATCTTCGAACCCTTCTTCACCTCCCACCCCAAAGGCACCGGGCTGGGGCTGTACATCGCCCGCGAACTCGCCGAAGCCAACGGCGCCGTGCTGGAACTCGCCCCCGGCGAAGGCGGCGCGCATTTCACCCTGACCGGCCGGAGCACATCATGAACAGCGATGAATCCCGCGCCCGCGCGATCGACGTGCTGGTGATCGACGACGAAAGCGACATCCGCGAACTCATCGAACTCTCGTTGTTGCGCATGGGCCTGGGCTGCGACACCGCCGGCTCGGTGGGCGAGGCCCGCCGCCTGCTCGACAGCCGGCGCTACCGCCTGTGCCTTACCGACATGCGCCTGCCCGACGGTGACGGGCTGGAACTGGTCGAACACATCCAGAACCGTCACCCCGGCCTGCCGGTGGCGGTCATCACCGCCTTCGGCAGCATCGAAACCGCCATCCGCGCGCTCAAGCTCGGGGCCTTCGATTTCGTCACCAAGCCGGTCGAACTCAAGCGCCTGCGCGAACTGGTCGCCAACGCCCTGCGCAGCCAGGCCGCCCCGCCGCCGGCCGGCGCGGAAGGGCGCGACCTGGTCGGCCGCTCCGCCGCGCTTGCGCAACTGCGCGCGCAGGTGGAAAAACTCGCGCGCAACCAGGCCCCGGTGTTCATCCAGGGCGAATCCGGCACCGGCAAGGAAGTCATCGCCCGCCTCATCCACAGCCTGGGGCCGCGCGCCGCCGGGCCCTTCGTGCCGGTGAACTGCGGCGCCATTTCGCCCGAGCTGATGGAAAGCGAATTCTTCGGCCACAAGAAAGGCAGCTTCACCGGCGCCGCCAACGACAAACAAGGCCTCTTCCAGGCCGCCAGCGGCGGCACCCTGTTCCTCGACGAAGTCGCCGAACTGCCGCTGGCCATGCAGGTCAAGCTGCTGCGCGCCATCCAGGAACGCGCCGTGCGCCCGGTGGGCGGGCAGGAAGAAGAACCCGTGGACGTGCGCGTGCTGTCCGCCTCGCACCGCGACCTCACCCAACTGGTCGCGGAAAACCGTTTCCGCCAGGACCTCTACTTCCGCATCAACGTCATCACCCTGCGCGTGCCGCCCCTGCGCGAGCGCCCCGAAGACGTGCCCGATCTCGCCGCGCACATCCTCGCCCGCCTCGCCGAGCGCGAAGGCACCGCGCCGCGCCGCCTGTCGCGCGTGGCGGTCGATCTGCTCCGCCAACACCTCTTCCCGGGCAACGTGCGCGAACTGGAAAACCTGCTGGAACGCGCCTGCGCGCTGTGCGACGGCGAGGAAATCGGCCCGCAGGACATCGACCTGCATCCTACCGAGGGCTTGATGCGGGCGTTGCCGCGCTACGATGCGCTGGATGCCTGCGACCTCCCCGATGCCGATTCCGACGACGAGCGCATCCGCATCCTGCGCATGCTCGACGAAACGCGCTGGAACCGCTCGGCCGCCGCCCGCCGCCTGGGCCTTACCCTGCGCCAGTTGCGCTATCGGCTGCAGAAGTGGGGGATGGAGTAGGTTATCAACCCCCAAGATTGGGATGGTGCTGGTCGATGTGGGGCAATCGCCCGGTTTAGGCCTTCTTCACGAACTCCGACTTCAGCCCCATCGATCCGAAACCGTCGATCTTGCAGTCGATATCGTGGTCGCCCTCCACCAGGCGGATGTTCTTCACCTTGGTGCCCACCTTCAGCACGGAAGAAGCGCCCTTCACTTTCAGATCCTTGATCACCACCACCGTGTCGCCGTCCTGCAGCACGTTGCCGTTGGCGTCACGCACCACGCGGCTTTCCTCCTCACTCGCTGCGACGGTCTGCGGCCATTCGTGCGCGCATTCCGGGCACACGTAGTTGGTGCCGTCTTCGTAGGTGTATTCGGAACTACATTGGGGGCAGGAGGGCAGGGTACTCATCGGCTTTTCGAGTATAGGCTGGAAACAGGGCGGCCATTGTAGTCCATGACGCCGGTTCATCCCGGTTCGTCAAAACCATCACCATCGCCGAGGGCGGCATAGCCCTGACAAACGATGCTACATTCCGGTGCATACGCAGCCGTATTTCCAGGCCCTGGGCTTCAAGGCCGGCGACTTCCCCGAGGCCGAGCGGTATTACAAGGAAGCCAGGGCCCGAGCGAAATGCAGCAGGATGAGGTGGCGGCTATGCTGGTCGCCGCCGTAAATACCGGACCTCTGCTTCACCGCCCCCGCTACCAACCATGAAACTGCCGATGGATCCGTTGCTCAAGCAGCCCGAAGGCAAGACGCTGGAGTTCAAGCGCGACCTGTCATCGCCGCGCAATGTGCTCAAGACGGTGGTGGCCTTCGCCAACTCGGCGGGAGGCCGGCTGGTCATCGGGGTGGACGATGCGCGCCAGGTAGTTGGAGTGGCCGATCCGCTGGACGCAGAAGAGCGCATCTGTAACCTGATTGCTGACGGCATCTCGCCGCGCCTGGTACCCAGCGTCGAACTGCTGGGCGTCAACCAATACACGGTGTTGGTGGTGGAAGTGTTTCCCAGCAGTGCCCGGCCGCACTACCTTAACAGCCAGGGCCCCGCACAAGGCGTTTACGTGCGTCTGGGCTCCAGCAACCGGCAGGCTGGGCCTGACTGGATTGCCGAGACGCGCCGCGCAGCCGCCGGCTTGGTGTTCGACGAACAGCCCATGCCGGACCTGGGCACGGACGATCTGGACCTGGCAGCCATCGCGCGCCTGTTCGGCCCCGAACGGACAGTGGACGAGAAGGCCCTGCAAACCCTGAAGCTGCTGCGCCTCGAACAAGGTCGCCCGGTGCCCACGCAAGGCGCCGTACTGCTGTTCGGCAAGGAACGCGAACAGCACTTCCCCGACGCCTGGGTACAGTGCGGGCGCTTTCGCGGGCTCGACAAGGTGGACATCTTCGACCAGCACGAAGTGCATGCCCACCTGCCCGACGCCGTGGAACAGATCGAACTGTTCCTGAAAAAGCACGCCTTCAAGACCGCCCGCTTCGGCGCCATGCGACGCGAAGACGTCTGGAGCATTCCGTTGGCCATGCTGCGCGAGACCATCGTCAATGCCCTGGTGCACAGCGACTACGCCCAGCGCGGCGCGCCCATCCGGGTTGCCTTCTTCGACGACCGCATCGACATCGAAAGCCCCGGCCTGCTGTTGCCGGGCATGACCATCGACGACATGAAAAGCGGCGTCTCCCGCATCCGCAACCCGGTCATCGCCCGCGTGTTCCGCGAACTTGGGCTGACCGAACAATGGGGTAGCGGCATCCGGCGCATCTTCGGTGAAGCCGCCCGGCTGGGGCTGCCGGAACCCGTCATCGCGGAAATTGCCACCGGCTTGCGGCTGAGCATTTACTTGGGGCGGCATCATGCCCCAGGCCCGCCCACATCCGACGATCATCCAGTCTCAGGCGATAAACATGCCGATCCGTCACGGCTAGAGTCACGGCTAGAGTCACGGCTAGAGTCACGGCTAGCAGCCAAGGTAGCGCTGCTGCTGCGCGAACAAACCGCCGGCAAAGCCGAACTGGCCAAGGCCCTGGGCCACGCCACGGTATCGGGCGAGCTACACAAGCAAGTTCGCCGCCTGCTGGAACTCGGCATCATCGAAATGACCCTTCCAGACAGACCACAGAGCCGGCTGCAAAAATATCGGCTTACCGACCGGGGCGGACGCATGCTGAAAGGCACGGAAGACTGATGCACGACACCCTCAAAAAAGTCTGGCAACTCTTCACCCCCGCCGAGCAGCGCAAGGCGGTGTGGATGCTGCTGCTCGCCTTGTTCATGGCCATGGCCGAAACCGTGGGTGTCATCTCCATCATGCCGTTCCTCTCGGTGCTGGCGCGGCCCGGTGTGATCGAAGAAAACCCCTGGCTGCACGCCCTCTACGCCAGCCTGGGGTTCGCCGAGCCCCGCACATTCATCATCGCCCTGGGGCTGGCTTCCGTCGTGCTGGTACTGGCCTCGTCCGTCTTCAAGACCATCACCCAGCACCTGCTCAACCGCTTTGTGCACCTGCTGCGGCATTCCATCAGCAGCCGGTTGATTGCCCGCTACCTGGCCCAGCCCTACGAATTCTTCATCCACCGCAACACGGCGGAACTCTCCAAAAGCATCCTGGCCGAGGTGGACATGGTCATGGGCAACCTCATCCAGCCGTTTTCGCAAGTCATCGTGCAAGGCATCGTGCTGCTCGCCATGCTGGCGCTGGTGTTCGCCTACAACCCACTCACCGCGCTGGCCATCGTGGCCGTAGTGGGCACGCTCTACGGCCTCATCTACCTGCTGGTGCGCCGGCGCTTGAAGCGCATCGGCACCGAAATAGTGGAAGCCAACCGCCAGCGCTACCAGACCTGCAACGAAGCCCTGCAAGGCATCCGCGACATCAAGATCACCCATGCCGAAGCCGCCTATCAGCAGCGCTACCAGCAGGCTTCGCGCACCCAGGCGCGCCACATGGCCGCCAACGAAACCCTGAGCCAGACTCCGCTCTACCTGGTGGAAGCCACCGGCTACACCGGCCTCATCCTCATCGCCCTGGCACTGCTGCTCAAGAGCGGCGACGTGGCGCACGTGCTGCCCGCGCTGGGCCTTTACGGCTTTGCCGCCTACCGCATGCTGCCCGCCGCGCAGATCATGTACCGAGGCTTTGCCCGCCTCAAGTTCGTCAGCGCCACGTTGGACGGCCTGTACCGCGACATGTCGCTACCGCTACCCACCGCCGCGCCGACCAATCAGCCACCCATCGTGCCCCGGCAGGAAATCCGCCTCAGCGGTATCCGCTACGCCTACTCCGCCACGCTCGGCAAGCCTGTGCTCGACAGCTTCGACCTCGTCATCCCGGTCAACACCAGCGTGGGCATCCAAGGCCCCAGCGGCGCCGGCAAAAGCACAGTAATGGACATCCTGCTCGGCCTGCTCTGCCCGCAGGCCGGCACCTTGAGCGTGGACGGTCAGCCCGTCACCGCGCGGAACCTGCCCGCCTGGCAGGCCGCCATCGGTTACGTGCCGCAGCACATCTACATTGCCGATGCCAGCGTGGCCGCCAATATCGCCTTCGGCACCGCTGCCGATCAGATCGACATGCAGGCCGTGCAACGCGCCGCCTGCGCCGCGCAAATCCACGACTTTGTGATGAACGAACTGCCTCAGGGCTACGACACACCGGTGGGCGACCGTGGCATACGCCTTTCCGGCGGGCAGCGCCAGCGCATCGGCATTGCCCGCGCCCTCTATCGCGATCCACTGGTATTGTTCATGGACGAGGCGACGAGCGCGCTGGATGGCGCGACAGAGGCTGCGGTCAACGAGGCGGTACGGGCACTTTCCGGCAGCAAGACCATCGTGGTTATTGCGCACCGGGAAGCGAGCTTGAAAGACTGTGCGCAGGTGATTGCCCTGACGCCCTCGCCGCACGGTATACGCGGTGACTTCATGCTGAAAACATAGTGACGTTGGTTGCATGAATCAGGCGACAACTACTTTGACTTGTTCTGCGGGAATGCGGGTGGAAAACTGGATGGGGGATTGAAAATGCAGCATCACGAGCAGGGCATCGGACGTACCCCGTATCGAGATCCGCACGTGTTACTGTTGGACGAAGTAACCAGCACTTGTCAACCGAATAAGCAGTGTAAGAATGACCACTTTCATTTTTGATCTCGATGGAACGGTGACTTCCCAGGAAACTTTACCGTTGATTGCTGAACATTTTCAGGTCGCGGAGCAGATAGAAGCTCTGACGAGGGAAACGATCCAGGGAAACATCCCGTTCGTCGAAAGCTTCATCAAGCGGGTTCATATACTCGGCAAACTCCCAGTCGATAAGGTGGACGAATTGCTGGGAGATGTCGCCATGCACCCGAAAATCCGGGAATTCATCAAAATCAATGCAGAGCATTGCGCCATCGCCACCGGTAATCTGACCTGCTGGACAACCAGTTTGTCGAGAAAGCTGGACTGCCGGTTTTTTGGATCGGAAGCTACAGTTATCGATAACAGGATAGACCGTATAAAGGTCATCCTGAAGAAAGAAAACGTGGTCAGACATTACAAGGATAGAAACGAAAAAGTCGTCTTCATTGGCGACGGAAACAATGATGTTGAAGCCATGCGCGAAGCCCACGTTTCCATCGCATGCGGGCTGACGCACTACCCGGCCAGAAGTGTTCTTACTATCGCAGACTATGCCGTTTTCGACGAGGAGGCACTATGCCGTCAACTAAATCAGTTGTTCTGAGTTGTGCCGGCATCGGCTCCAGACTTGGGCTTGGGCAGACCAAAGCGCTGATAGATATTAATGGAAAACCGCTGATCCATTGGCAGCTGGATTTATTTCAGAATGTCGAGGATTTGCGGATCGTGGTCGGGTATGAGGCAAATTCGATCATCAGCGCGGTTCTTGAAAAGCGGCGGGACGTCGTATTCATCTACAACCACAACTATTTCAACACGCAGACCGGTGCAAGCTTCTATTTGGGTAGCCGGGACGCAAATGAGTACGTCATCGAATGGGATGGTGATTTGTTGGTACACCCCGAAGACGTCAAGATGTGCCTCCAACATCCATCTGAATATGTTGCCTATGCCGAACGCTCGTCGGATGAAGCAGTCTTCGTTCGCACGAACAGGCACGGCGACGTGGTGATGTTTTCGCGAGAAAACGGCGATTATGAATGGACCGGGCCTGCCTGCCTTCGGAGGGACAAGGTTCGTTATACATCCGGCACCGTCTTTAATCAAATCGAGGAATATCTTCCTATGAAAGGCCTGAAGGTGCGCGCGATGGACATCGACACATACGACGACTACAAGAGGGCAATAGATTTCGTTCGGACATGGTGAACGTCCATGTACATCATTTCAGGAAAGGGAACCGTGGCCGGCGTCGACTTGGCGACGTACATGCTGAAAAAGTGCCAGCAGCGAGGAGTTCTTTGGGACAATGACCTCCCCGAATACACGCTGGATTTCCTAACACAGACACCATCCGTCTCAAAAAGCATCCGGCAGGGAAAGGTCGCGGAGGTGGTCTCGATCTTCAACCGGAAGTTGAAGGAGGCCGAGTCGAACCATGGACATTACATGCTGCTGTGCCTGACAGCGCACCAGCTCATTCCTAAGCTCAACACCAAGCTTAAATGCATCAATCTCTGGGACAGTGTCGCCAAGCGCATCGAAGGCAATGAAGACAGGATCGCGTTCATCGGAACGCTTGAATGCCTCCCGAAGGATACCAATCGGTTTGTTACACTTTCCAGTCATTCGGAAAAGATGGGCGACCTTATCACATCGGTCAAAAGAGGCTATGCCGGACTCGGCGAAAATTATGCCGCTCATCCAAAGCGACTCTTGAAAAGAGTTTTTGATGATTACCAAGCACTTGGAATCAAGAAATTTTTTCTCGCCTGCACCGACCTTCACCTTTGCAAGCAATACCTTCATGAATTCGGCGTTCACGAGGAGGACATCATCGACATCCTTGAAATTGCAGGCGATGCCGTTCTGGCCAGAAATCACCAGAAATACGAAGCCGATTTCCTCGATGAAGTCTCGGATGCGCGCGCGCATTTTCGCTACAAATACGTAGACCATTCCGACTCCCTTCATACTGACACCAAGACAGATTACTACCTCCGTCTTCTTGAGAGCTTATGTCAACCCGCGTCCGATACTGTCAATATCCTCGACATCGGCGGAAGCTCGACTGGGCACTCTATTGCATTGGCTAAAAAATTTGCTCCGTGCAAATGCCATGTCACACTTCAAGACATTTCGCAGTCATCGCTTGATGCTGCAAGACATCTTTATGCGAATCTTTCCGATATTTCATTCACATTCGAATGCGGCGACATCGCCACTTTCGACGACGGCAAGAAATACGACGCAGTGCTGTGCTTGGGCGTGCTCCTCCATGTCTCCAGCGATCAAGCTTTTGATCGAGTTGTTCGGAAAATCTCTGATCTGACAAAGTCAGGAGGGATCGTAATAACCAGGGATTGCCTAGCAGAATCCGAAAGAAAAATTTATATGTCCTTTGGTGGTGTTATTAGAAACGAGGCTCTATATATTTCAACCTTCGAATCTGCCGGCCTCAAATTGATGGAGCAAAACAGTTTCATTATCGAGCAGCCGATTCGCCGAAAGATTAAATCGATAGTATGGGGAAAGCGTTGATTAATGCCGACATGAAAAATCCATCTCTCGGCATGATTTTTCCAGACGAAAGGAATATTCAAAATTCTACTCTGCGTGGAATTCAATTCATCGAACTGCGCATGCTCAAGATTGTCGACTATATTTGCACCAAGCACGGTCTAGTTTATTGGCTCGATGGCGGCACACTCCTTGGCGCCGTCCGCCACGGTGGCTTCATCCCTTGGGACGACGACGTGGATATCGTGATGCCGCGCCGGGATTTTGATCGTTTCATGGAGGTTGCAAGAAAGGAATTGCCATCTGACCTAGAGATCGATCCTGCCACGGGAATAATCGAAAGTGACTACAGTGTTCCGTGCCGAATCAGGGACAAATACAGTCGGATTGTTGATACGCAAAGCCCTGTGCACGAGCAACGAGGCTTATTCATCGACGTTTTGCCTTGCGATGATTTTCATCGAAGCAACCCCATGCTTATGATGGATTTGATGTGCAAATCTATTTACCGAAATCTATTGAAGATATATATGCCTCCCTCCCGTGGAGCATTTCGCCCAGTTGCGATTGCCATCAACAGAATTCTTCAACTGCTTGCTCCTGTCATTACCGCGGAAACACCAATAAAGGTATTTCGTGCATTCTCTAGAAAATTCCTAATTAAAAGCAAATTCAGGGAGTCCGGAAATGGAAACCCCGGATATGGGTTTGATGTCCGATGGACGAGAGTTTTCAAGAGGGATCATATCTATCCAGTCGAAAGGATTGTCTTCGAGGGCTCCGAGTTTTTTGCACCCAAAAATCCAGATGGCGTCTTGCGAGTCTTTTACGGAGACGAATATATGACACCGCACCCGCCATCCAAGAGATCGGCAAAACATTTCTCCTCTGTCATACTCGACACGAGGCTTGGTTCGGCCTCGATTCAAACCATATCGGACGACGCAAAAAGAACATGAAGGCGCAGGCCATGAACATTGCCATCGTCCTAGCATCCGGATCTGGCGTTCGCTTCGGCGCACCAACCCCCAAGCAATTCCTCAAGCTTGCCGGGAAGACAGTGCTGGAACATACACTCGACATCTTCGAGCGACATACAGCAATCGACGAAATCGTCATTGTGGGGCATGAAGGCAACCTGCTTCTCATAAACGAGATCATCAATCGCGCCGGCTATCGAAAAGTCACGAAGGTGGTATCAGGCGGTGCGACACGCCAGCAAAGCTCTGCCGCCGGGATCGCTTCGGTCGTGGGTGATGGCCACAAGGTGCTGGTCCACGACGCGGTCAGGCCGCTGCTCGACCATGCGACCATCGACCGCTGCCTTGATGCACTGGATCGTGTTGATGCTGTGGATACGGCGATTCCGTCCAGTGACACTATCATTCGCGTACAGGACGACTCCATGATCGATGAAATCCCCGATCGGTCGTGTCTGCGGCTAGGACAGACACCACAAGCCTTTCGTTCTGGCCTGTTACGCAAGGCACACCAACTCGCGGTCCAAGAAAATAATCTAAAGGTTACCGACGACTGCGGCCTGATTCTGCAATTTGGACTCGGCGATGTTGGAGTAGTCGCGGGCGACATCAACAACATCAAAATTACCTATCCTTCCGACATTTACTTGGCAGATCGTATTTTCCAGCTTCGTACCCGACATGGGAACAACAAAGAGACACCCGACTTGCCAGGGAAGATCATCGTTGTTTTCGGCGCCAGCCGCGGCATCGGCAAGAGTATCCTTCAGCTTGGCACGGAAGCCGGAGCCAATGTCGTTGCGGTTTCCCGCTCCAGCGGCGTCGATATCTGCGACGAGAATGCGGTGCGGGCAACGTTGCGTAAAACCATGCAATCCTTCGGTCGGATTGATGCCGTGATTGTGACCGCCAGCATCTTGCGGACGGGCTTGATCGCGGGGCAGGACTACGCGTGCATTGATGAGCAGGTCGCAATCAACCTTCGTGGGAGCATCGTCGTTGCCCGCGAAGCATTTGAGGTAATGCGAGAATCCGGCGGCAGCATTGCCCTGTTTACTTCGAGCTCGTATACTCGTGGACGCGCACGCTACAGCATCTACTCGGCGACGAAAGCGGCGGTCGTCAACCTTGTGCAGGCATTGAGCGAGGAGTTTCTTCCGTTTCACGTACGGATTAATGCAATCAACCCGGAGCGTACGGCGACGCCGATGCGAACAGAGAATTTTGGCATCGAGCCAGCCGAGAAGCTGCTGAGTCCCGAAACGGTTGCCAAAGCGACCCTGAGCGCCTGCTTTTCCCCGGCAACAGGCGAAGTAATCGATGTCCGCATCTAGCCTTTGGCACGATACAAAAACGAACATAGCCGAAATCTTCTCCGGTCTCGCAGGCTGGATATTGATCGCGCCGGTCGCGGCGCTGGTTCCCAGGCGCCTTGACTGGATCGCCGTCATCGGTCGCGAATCCGGCGAGTTCGTCGACAACACCAAATACTTCTTCATCGACGTGGCAACGGACAAGACTAATGGTTTGCGCATCGTCCACGTTACTGGGCTGCCCGAGGTGGCAAGGGCAGTCCTCGATCAGGGCTTCGAAGCTATGGTGTATCCCTCGCTTCGCGCTATCTGGTTCCTGATGCGTTGCGGCAGTGTAGTGGTGGACTCCATCGAGTGGTACCAGAAGTGGCGGCGTTTTTTTCTCATCCGAGCGCGTCTTGTGCAGTTCTGGCACGGCGTCGGCTTCAAGCGAATCGAATTCGACAAATGGCGCAACGAAGCGCCTGGGAAAAAAATCCTGTCGAGCAGGTGGGTGTTATGGCCGCGCATGGCCCGGCGTTACCTGTATGGCCGGGCCATCCGGTTCGACGCAGTGGTCTGCACATCGGTCTTCTATCGCGACAACGTGTTCGCAAAGGCCTTCCGCAGCAGGCACTTGCCTATCACCGGCTATCCGCGCAACGGGTTTCGCAACGAACACCCGCTGGATTGGATCAACGCGGACATCACCGCACGTGACAAGCTGGAAGTCTGTCGGAGCGGAGACAGGAAGCTTGTTTTTGTCGCGCCAACCTATCGCCATACCCCTGGAGTTCCGCTCGGGCTTGATCCCGGACAAATCACCAAGCTGGACGAATTCTGTGAATTACATGGATTCGAGTTCGTCTTCAAATTCCATCCCTATGAACGAGGGGGAGCCGCTGTTGCCGGGCGCCACCTGCATGTCCTTAACCCGCACAGTGATGCCTATCCCTTGCTGCCGTACATGTCCTGCCTGATCACCGATTATTCGTCGATCTACATGGACTACCTGCTGCTGGATCGGCCGGTTTATTTCCTTGTGCCCGACTTCCGTCAATACGTGTCTGGCGACCGAGAAATCCAGTTCGACTTTGAGTCGATGACACCGGGTCCGAAATTCGAAAATTGGGACGGCCTTCTTGGGGGTATCCTCCAAGGAGAGTCTGCTCACTGGCAACAGCGCCGTCTTAATTTGTGTCAACTTGCGTTCGATGGCCACCCCCAAGCTGACTCCAGCATTCTCCTGCTCGGTTTCATGCGCGACCAAGGTTGGATTCCAGCCCTGCATCCGACATTGGGCAACGGCACCCGATGACAGCAATCGAGCTTCGCGAGCCTCAATGGCCGCAGAGCAACTGAAGCCGCTCAACGTAACGACTGGTCGCGTTGCCGTCTGCGTAAGGCCCCCAGACATATTGCTTCGTCGATAGGTGTGCAGCCCCATGGATCGACCAGTATCTCTGCGGGTCGGTCAACGCGTTTCGCAAACCCTCCAGCAATTCTTCCATGCCATGCACGATGGGGCCGAACCTGCACTCGGGTCCGAGCGAATGCCCTTTCGCAAACGGCGCCGGCACATCGAGGAAGAAGGTGGGCCGGTCGAGGACCAAGTAATCGAATGCAATCGACGACCAGTCACACACCAGTGCATCGCTGATGAACAGAAGCGCCTCCGTATTCGGGAACCGCGTACCCGGCAGGGCAACGATACCGGGATAATCACCGCCCGACACATCGCCGCTGTTCATGTGACTGCGAAAAAGGACGGTCACTCCGTGTCCGGACGCAAAATCCGATAGCGCCCCGAGAAATTTTTGTTCGGAGCAGCCGAACGGATAAATGCTTCGTCCGCGGTCGTCCTGCGCCCAAGTCGGCGCAAACATGACTAGCTTGCCGCAGGTCGACGGGTTCAGTCCGAGGTGCTGAATAATGCCTTCGGGATTGTGGCTGCGATTAACCAAGGCATCTGTGCGCCCGTACCCGGTCGGGTGCACGATGGCAGGCTCAAATTCCGCCATGCGAACGTATTGTTCTCGCTGCGTTTCCGATGCGACCCAGACCTCGTCATAGTGATGCAAGGTGCGGTAATCGTCTGCGTCGAAGCCCTTGAAGCCGAAGCCGTGCCAGACATCGAAGAACCGGAGCCCCAACCGTTGGTAGGCTCCAAGCAATGGTTGCAGCGAATGCAGGCCGTGATCGCTGACCAAGGCTGTAGCGCCGGCCAAGATGCGCGAACAACCCATGCCGCCGGCCCATACACAATCCACTCCAAGTGCGGCCAGCTCCTGGCAATACGCGCCATCCATGCTCAGAAATACCGGACGCAACCCAATACTGGGATTGCTCCGCGAATAATCATGTAGCGCCAGCAGATTACCATTGAGTTTGTGGCCGTACAGGATGACATTCACAACCGCTTGGCGCTTCTGATCCCGGTGCTTATGTCCGGTAGCCCAGCGCAATACCAAACCAAGAATACCTTGCCCCATGAATGCGAACAGTAATAGCCAGTGTTTTGGATTGCGCTTGTTGATTTTCATTTTTTGTGGATGTTCCAAAAATCCAGATTTCGACGAATTTTGATCTTTGAAGTAGTGATTGGGGGGGGGGCGTCGAGATTTGGTGCGATTTTCGATTTTCCTTTGAAATCCCCCTTTGTGGCTGACCACAGCACGCCTATTTTTCCATTGGCGTGAGGCATTCTGAAATTATATGTGCGTATTCCTGAGAAATTCTTGCCCAGCCCATATGTTGCGTGGCAGTCGCGCGAATGTTATCTGCGTACGTCTGTGCCATCGTAGGAAAACACAATGACTCAATTATTTTGTTGGCCAATGCGGGTACGTCGTGCACGTCGAGGCACACTGCATCTGCCGCTCCGCCCAGCAGGTCTTCTAGACCTGCAACATCGCCAGCGATGATCGGACACCCACAAGCCACCGCCTCCATCAATGCGACAGGCAGGCCTTCCTGGTCGCCCGAGTCAGTTCGCACGAACGGCGCTACGAACAGTGCTGCGCGACGATACAGAGGAGGTAGTTCGGCCTGTGGCATTGCCCCGATAAACGAAACCGCCGATGCGATTCCAAGGTGGGATACCTGTTCTTTGAGAGTCTTTTCCTCTGGGCCGAAGCCGATCACTGTCAAATGGGCATCGGGTACGGCTCGTAATATGGCAGGCAACGCATCGAGGAGATAGCGCAAGCCTTTTTTCTCCACCAGTCGACCAACGAAAAGAATTTCGTACTCACGACGGGGTACTGCCGAGTCCGGGAAAAAAAGACCGGAAAGATCCACGCCCATCGGCAGCACGGAAATTTTATCTCTTGGCACATTCAGGCAGGCGATCCGCTTGCGCATGGCACTGCTGACAACGGTTACCGCAGAAGCTTTTCGTGCGACGAAAGCCTTGATCCTATCAAGCCACGGACCCTTCAATGCATACAAATCGGCGCCATGCGATGTCACTACATAAGCTACTTTCCGCCCCGGCAGGCTTTGCAACAAGGCAGCGATCAGACCTTGCGGAATCAGCCAGTGGGCATGGATCACATCGACCTTCTCTCGCCGGCACAGCCGCCAGGCCCACCAAGCTTGCATCAGGATGAAACCGGGCACCAGTAGCAGCTTCCAGCGGTGCAGTTTCAGGTTGGTGACGATGCCACCGTCGTTGACCAGTGTTTCCCATCGCTCGGGCGCATAGTGGTAACGCATGATCTCCACTCCATCGAGTACTTCGTGCGGCTGTGCGCCTGGCGCATGGGGACACAGCACGATGACACGAAACCGATCCGTAAGGCGTTTGGACAGTTCATGGACAAAGCCGGGTTCCGGGTCGTTTTGCCAACGGGGGTAGGTGGAGGCAAGAATGAGCAGGCATGCTTTGCCGTCGGGCTCTTGTCTATACATTGGCCAACGCCGCCCGGTTTTTGGCAAACAAATAGACGTGGGTTGGACTGGTCACGCGAAACATTTGCAAAACCGGCATGGGTAGCAGAGCCGCCAGTTTGGCAGCAATGGGGGGTTGGTGCTCTGCGTCGATCATTGCCTTGACCGCTTGAGCGAACTGGTTTTCGTACACCAGCCCACAGGCTTGCAGGCAGGATTCCAGGCTATACATTCCCAGTGGCTCACAGTCGTAGTAAAACCCGCGCCCACGCCAGCGCAGATAGGGGCTGCGCATACGGTGTGGCAGCCAACTGAGAAAGGCGAGATGGTAGTGTGGCTCGATCAATTGCCAGCGGCTCGGAACGGCCAAGTAGCCTCTGCCATCGTTGCGTAGGACTCGTTTCAGTTCGTGGAGGTGATGTCTTTGATCCTGTGTCGCTCCCACATGCTCAATGACATGATTGCTGATGACCGCGTCAAACATGCCATCAGGAAACGGCAAGGCCGTGCTCTTGACCAGATCAAATTGATAACCGGTGCTCACTACACGTTGGTCTAAGACATCTACCGCATTGACAACGCCACGCTCGTTCAGCAATTCACTGAAGTATTGGGCAATTGCTCCAGAGCCCGTACCAACTTCAAGCACCCGTACAGGTCGGCCATCTGATGGGCGCAGCGCCAGTAATTCAGCAATTTTTTGTGCCTTGCGCAAACGTCCATGCATGTCCAAGGCTGCATGAGGCTGCCGCATTTCAGGTTTCATCGTGCCGCGGTTTATTCCGTGTCTAATGTTTACTCGATCAGATCACATTGGCAAACGGCTACTGCCATGCTTTGTGTGCCAACAAGCGGCACAAGTGCGGGGGCAACGCTCCTTGATGTCTGGTCTGTGGCAAACGCTGGATGGTATGCAGTCCACGGGAGCAATCAACGCTCCTCATCCCGGTACATTAACGCTGTGATCTGCTCGGAAATCAGCCCCATCATGAACGTGATGACCGAGCCGGTGTACAGCAGCGCGCTCATGTTGGTAAACCGGCGAATGGATAGATAGGTATATCCATACCACCCCGTTGCTAGCAGAAACATCGCCAAGGCTACCGGCGCGAACAGTTTCATGGGCGAGAACAGAGTGCCGATCTTGAAGATAATGAGCAAAAATCGTGTCCCGTCCCGCAGTAATCGGATATGGCTCTTGCCGATGCGCCGGGCGGCATGAATCGGTTCATAGGCCACCGAATAGCCGGCGCGGAAGAAGGCCATCGTGATTGTTGTAGGATAGGAAAAACCATTGGGCAGCAAATATAGGAATTCGCGGAATTTTTCGGCGCGCACGGCCCGAAAGCCGGAGGTCAGATCTTCCACCTTGTGGCCCGTCATGTAGCTGGCCAACCGGTTGTAGAAGTGGTTGGCTAGGCCACGCCCCACGCTGGCCTGTGAGCCTCTCTGGCGTGCACCCACCACCATGTCGTAGCCTTCATCCAGCTTGGCCAGCAGGCGGGGAATATCCATCGGATCATGTTGGCCATCGGCGTCCATGAATACGATGACTTCGCCCCCGGCTGTACGGGCACCAGTCTTGATCGCCGCGCCGTTGCCTTTGGAGTATGGGTGGCGAACGGCCTTTGCGCCATGAGTTAAAGCAATGACTGCGGTGTCGTCGGTGGAGCCATCATCCACCACGATAATCTCGACCCCCGGAAGTATGGAGGTCAGATGGGAGAGCAACTGTACGAGCGTTTTGGCTTCATTGCGTGCGGGGATGACGATGCTTAGGCTGGGCATGGTGGCGTGGGGGGCATGGCTTAGTCAATAGTCCGTGAAATGCCGGGCACGGATGGCGTGTGCTGCTTGGAGGCCTTCAGATCTTCCTTCAGTATGTTTTCTACACGCTCGAATTCCATGTCGTAGATTTGGCGTGAGCGTTTCAGTTTCCTGTCGGGTTGAGCCAGATAAATTTCGTGTGCCTGTGCCAGCAACACCATCGCTTCGGCGGGATACCCGGAATTCGCCACATGGGCAACCATGCTCATGGCTGCGTCGGTGTCGGCATAGCGGCGCATGGCGATGCTCAGTAATTCGGTAGCCTGTGTTGCCTCGTGTTCGGCAAGCAGCAGCAAACCCCGTAAGTAAGGGGAAAGTCTGCGGAACAGAGCGACCCTGCGGTAGTGGGGGTATTCGTCCATGCTTTCCAGCAGGCCAAGAGTCCATTTGCGGTAAGCCGTGCTTTGCTTTGACGTGATGAGCTCCTCGGTGATCATGCGTAAGCCCAGCACTGCCTGTGCATCGAATTGCTGGTCGGCCAAGCGTTGCTTGGCAAGCTCGAAGTCCGCTTCTATGGCTATGCCAAGCGATACGCGCTGTAAAAGCCACTGCATGGTTAGGAGAGAACTGTGTGGCAGGCGTTCGGCGGCCTGTTCCAGATGATGCATGCCTTCGGCCGTGCGCCCTTGCTTGAACAACTGTACTGCCAGGTAATTCTGGGCGCGTGGTGAGTCGGGGGTGGCCAATGCCCAATAGGTTTGCAATTTATTGGTGTCGCCCCAAAGCGTGGCTCTTTGCCATGTGAAAAAAGATAGCAGCATCAGTAGCGCACAGCACGCCGCAATTGCAGCTGTGGGGCGGATGTGCTGGGCGGTCCAGGCCAGGGCGCAGGCGATCGGTAAAAAGAGGAACGCCGCGGCAGCGTAATTGCGGTGCTCGAAGTACAGTTCCAGTCCGATGACGCTGGATTCGATCAGGTGGGCACTGAGGAAGAACAGGATGGCCAGGCTGAATGCGGGCCAGGTACGGCGCAATGCAATGGCCAGGGCGGCAAGAGTCGCCAGCCCGATAGTGGCAACCAGAGTGCCGGGAGGGCTCAGCCAGCCGCGCGAAATCAGGAAACCATCCTGAAAAAGGCCGCGTCCCTCAATGCGCGGTACCCATAGATGATAGAGGTATTCCCAGAGGATGCGCGGCTGGGTCATGAGCCGTTCGACCTGATTGAACGGTCGGGTCGGCCACAGATCGGGCGAGAAGTTGATGCGTTGGGCGAGGTAGAAAAGGATGGCCAGTGCGGGTAGCCATAAGAAAACGGCTCGCCAACGCCAGTCGGGTTTGTTCTCGTACGGGTAGGAAACAGGCTGGCAGAATTCGACGATGCAGATCAGCAACGGGAGGAGCGCACCGTTTTCCTTGCTCAATACGGCCAGTAAAGTGCCCAAGGCCACGGAGCAGGACATCCATGCGTACGCTGCGCGTGGGCGGGTTGGCAGGAGCAGGCGGCCGTGCAGGTAGCCGGCAAGCCCCGCAAACATGAACAGGGTGGCCAACTGGGCCATGCGCTGCACTACGTACAGGGTGGTGGACACCATGTAAGGGTGCAACAGCCATAGCCCCATGTTGAGCACAGCGAGCCACTGGGCGGTCCGTTCGCTTTTGCCCCACAGACGCATCAGCAGCAGGGTGGCCCAGCATAGCGCAAGGCCGGTCAAGAGATGAAAGGCTAGGTTGGTAGGCTTGAAATAATTAGCTTGGCTGGGCCAAGTATTGTCATTCAGTAAAAAACTAGCCAAAGCAACGGGGCGCCCGGTTGGGCCTGCATTTCCACCTAGAACAAAGCTTTGGAGGGAGTCCCGGTTATTTACTCCACCATATGCACCAAGTGGGGATAAATTAGGCGTGTCGTCGAATAGAAATCCACCTTGTAGCCCCGGGGAATAGACGATTGAGCACAAGATGAGTAATGCGAGAAGTGCCAGCGCAGGCTGTTTTAAGCGTGACAGGGCGAGGCTCCAAAAAAAACTGCCCGCTTTAGCGGGCAGTTACATACCAGACAGGAAAAATTACGAGCGGCAGGAGGTCGGCACGAATTTGTTATCGACCGGATCGTCGCCACCGGGCTTGCACACCCAGGTAATAGCCCCGGCTTGGCTGATTGGGCTAAGAACCAGCGTTTTTCCCCGAATTCCTGTGGAAACACCAGTGCCCTTCATCGCAGCGATGATGGTTCCATCAGCCTGGACCGACACGGAAGCAACGTAATTGCCGGTAATATCAGTGGCCGGCGAAAGTCCAGCTTCAGTGTTGCCGGCAGGCCAATCACCTTCCGATGTTCTGAATTCAGTGACCGCAGTACGAGCGCCACCGGCCAGCGTCATTGCTTCGGCCATCTGGGCCCGCGCGGTGTAATCCTGATACGCCGGCAGCGCCACGGCAGCCAGAATGCCGATGATCGCCACGACGATCATCAGTTCGATCAGGGTGAAACCTTGCTGCATCTTCTTCATGGAATTCTCCTGGTTGGTTGTGCGGTGTGCTGAGCCGTACCGCTCGGACAGCACCAATGCATAGGCCGTGCCAGCGCGTAAATACTGGTTTTTCGGAGGAATTGCTGAAGATGCAGGCTTCCGGCTTGTCCATTCTTGACGCATTCCGGGCGGGAATTGTCAAATCTTGACAATATGGGTGGCCACTGTGATCGACCGGTTGGCCTCTGCGGCCCTTTGCCAGCGTGGACTTTGCCGGGACGATGAAGCCGGGGGCCGCAAAGCGGCGGGGGTGGCGTGCTGCGGTGGGCTTCGATTCCGAGGGGCGCACTTTTCGGGAGAGAAGCACCGAAAACGCGCCAAAGTCCCCGCAAACGACACGCTATCCACGCTAAGATACGCGCTTTTCCAGTGTTGCCTGCGTGTTACAACGCGGCGTGCGTCCAGTCACTTCAAAGGAGACACAGATGTTCAGCGTTCCCGCCCGCTTCCTGCAGAAAAGCTGTCTCGGCATGTTGTTGGTTGCCGCGGCGTTTGCCGGTCCCGCCGTTGCTGCCGACAAGGCGGTTTCGGTGACCGCGATCGTTGAACACCCGGCGCTCGATTCGGTGCGCGATGGGGTCAAGGAGGAACTTGCCGCACAGGGTTTCGAGGCCGGCAAGAATCTGAAGTGGGAGTACCAGAGCGCCCAGGGCAACCCGGGTACGGCCGCGCAGATCGCCCGTAAGTTCATCGGCGACAAGCCGGACGTGATCGTCGCCATCGCCACGCCGTCGGCGCAGGCCGTGGTGGCGGCCACCAAGAGCATCCCGACCGTGTATAGCGCGGTGACCGATCCGGTGGCCGCGCAGCTGGTCGCGGGCTGGGAAGCCTCTGGCACCAACGTGACCGGCGTGTCCGACCTGCTGGAGCTGCAGAAGCAGATCGACCTGATCAAGCAGGTGGTGCCCAACGCCAAGCGCGTGGGCATGGTGTACAACCCGGGCGAGGCCAACTCCGTGGTGGTCGTGGAGCAGTTCAAGAAGCTGCTGCCGGCGGCGGGGCTGACCCTGGTGGAAGCCACCGCGCCGCGTACCGTGGATGTGGGCCAGGCCGCGCGCAGCCTGGTGGGCAAGGTGGATGTGGTATACACCAACACCGACAACAACGTGGTGTCGGCCTACGAGGCGCTGGTGAAGGTGGCGACGGATGCGAAGATTCCGCTGATCGCTTCCGATACCGACAGCGTGAAGCGTGGCGCCATTGCCGCGCTGGGCATCGACTACAAGGATCTCGGCCGCCAGACCGGCAAGGTGGTGGCGCGCATCCTCAAGGGCGAGGCGCCGGGTACGATCGCCTCCGAAACCAGCGACAAGCTGCAGCTCTTTGTGAACCCCAAGGCTGCCGCCAGCCAGGGCGTGACGCTGTCGCCGGAATTCGTCCAGTCGGCCGCTTCCATCATTGAGTGATCCGGGCGCGGGGCTTCATGCCCCGCGTTTCGTTCGTAGGGCGGGTGGTCCGCGCGCCACCCGCCGAATCCGCCAGATCGGCTTTACCGGCCAGGTACAGTAAAGGCCCCGTACCCGATGACCTTGTATTCCTTCATGGGCGCGCTGGAGATCGGTTTGATCTTCAGTCTGGTCGCTCTTGGGGTGTTGATCTCGTTCCGCATCCTGAATTTCCCCGATCTCACGGTGGACGGCACCTTCCCGCTCGGCGGGGCGGTGGCGGCCACCCTCATCGCGTCCGGCAGCGATCCCTTCACGGCCACGCTGGTCGCGACTGCCGCGGGCGCCTTCGCGGGCATGCTCACCGGCTGGTTCAACGTGCGCCTGCGCATCATGGATCTGCTCGCTGGCATCCTGCTGATGACCGCGCTGTACTCGATCAACCTGCGCATCATGGGCAAGCCCAACGTGCCGTTGATCTTCGAGCCCACGGTGTTCTCCGTGCTGCTGCCGGGCGTGTTGCCCGACTATATCGAGAAGCCCCTGCTGCTCGTGGTGGTGGTGCTGGTGATCAAGTTCGCGCTGGACTGGTTCTTCTCTTCCGAAACCGGCCTGGCGATGCGGGCCACCGGCGCCAATCCGCGCATGGCGCGCGCCCAGGGCGTGGCCACCGGGCGTGCCAAGCTGGCCGGGCTGGCGCTGTCCAACGCGCTGGTGTCGCTGGCCGGGGCGCTGTTCGCGCAGAGCCAGGGTGGTTCGGACATTTCCATGGGCATCGGCACCATCGTCATCGGCCTGGCCGCAGTGATCATAGGCGAGAGCGTGCTGCCGGCGCGCCGGCTGATCTGGATGACGCTGGCGGTGATCATCGGTGCAGTGCTGTACCGTTTCTTCATCGCGCTGGCGCTCAACAGCGAGTTCATCGGCCTCAAGTCGCAGGATCTCAATCTGGTGGCGTCCCTGCTTGTGACCTTTGTGCTGGTGCTGCCCATCCTCAAGCGCAACCTGCGGCTGCGCGGCAGGCAAGGGGGCTAAGATGGAACGACCCCCACGCTCATTACATTCGCTGCCTCCCAAGGGGGCGCAGGCCTCCCTTGGGGCGGCCCGGCGGGAGGCCTGACATGCTCAGCGCGAAGAACCTCAAGATCACCTTCAACGCCGGCACGCCCATCGAGAACCGCGCGCTGCGCGGCCTGTCGCTGGACATCCCGACCGGCCAGTTCGTCTCGGTGATCGGCTCCAACGGCGCCGGCAAGTCGACCTTCCTGAACGCCATTTCGGGCGATCTGCTGGTCGATGAGGGCAGCGTCACCATCGACCACACCGACGTCACCCGCAAGCATGCCTGGGAGCGCGCGGACCTGGTCGCCCGCGTGTTCCAAGACCCGATGGCCGGTACCTGCGAGGCGCTCACCATCGAGGAGAACATGGCGCTGGCGATGGCGCGCGGGCGGCGGCGCGGCTTCAGCTTCGCCCTCAACCGGCAGAACCGCGAACTGTTCCGCGAGAAGCTGGCGATCCTCAATCTCGGGCTGGAGAAACGCCTCACCGACCGCATCGGCCTGCTTTCCGGCGGCCAGCGCCAAGCCGTCAGCCTGCTGATGGCCTCGCTGCAGCCGTCGCGCATCCTGCTGCTGGACGAGCACACCGCCGCGCTCGATCCCAAGACTGCAGCCTTCGTGCTTGAACTCACCGCGCGCATCATCGAGGAGAGCAAGCTCACCGCGATGATGGTCACCCACAGCATGCGCCAGGCGCTGGACTATGGTTCGCGCACGGTGATGCTGCACCAGGGGCAGGTGGTGCTCGACGTCAGCGGCAAGGAGCGCGAGGGCATGGACGTGCCGCATCTGTTGGAGATGTTCGAGCGCACGCGCGGCGAGAAGGTGTCCGATGACGCGCTGCTGCTGGATTGAGCGCCTGCTGCATACGTCTGGTAACGCCTTCGCCGGGCTTGCCGCGCGCAACGCGGTGAACTTTCCGGGCGCTTTAGCACTCTCACGTGCCGAGTGCTAAAATCGCACCGAGGAGGACAACCGCACATGACCCAAGCCCTGTCGTTCCCTATTCCCGCCGCTGGCAGCATCGACCAGTACATCCAGTCCGTGAACCGGATGCCGATGCTCTCCGAGCATGAAGAGGTGGACCTGGCGACCCGCTTTCGCGAGGAAGGCGATCTGGACGCGGCCCGCAAGCTGGTGATGTCCCATCTGCGTCTGGTGGTCGCGATCGCGCGCGGCTATCTGGGTTACGGCCTGCCGCACGCCGACCTGATCCAGGAAGGCAACGTCGGCCTGATGAAGGCGGTGAAGCGTTTCGACCCGACGCGCGGCGTGCGCCTGGTGTCGTTCGCCATCCACTGGATCAAGGCGGAAATCCACGAGTACATCCTGAAGAACTGGCGTCTGGTGAAGATTGCCACTACCAAGGCCCAGCGCAAGCTGTTCTTCAACCTGCGCAGTCTCAAGCAGGATACCGGCACGCTCTCCGCCGACGAGGTCGAGGCGGTGGCCGCCCAGCTCAAGGTGAAGCCCGAGGAAGTGGTGGAGATGGAAACCCGCCTCACCGGGCGCGACCTGCCGCTGGATGGCGGCTCGGACGACGAGGACGAGCAGCGCTTCGCGCCCATCGCCTACCTGCCCGATCCGCAGGCCGAGCCGTCCGAGGCGCTGGAGCAGGCCCAGCTTGCCCATCTGCGCGACGAAGGCCTGAAGAACGCGCTGGCCAGCTTGGACGAGCGCAGCCGGCGCATCGTCGAACGCCGCTGGCTGACCGAGGACGACTCCGCCACGCTGCATGAACTGGCCGCCGAGTACGGCGTGTCGGCGGAGCGCATCCGCCAGATTGAGGCCAAGGCCATGCAGAAGATGCGCGGGATGCTCGACGCCGCAGTGTGACCTGGCGGAGACGGCCCCACAAAGAACAAAGGCAGCCGCGGCTGCCTTTGTTCTTTGTGGGGCCGGAAGTTTTCCAATTACCAGACGACCTCGGTGCCGAAGCGCTTGAAGGCGGGGTCGATGGTAACCAGTGTCAGGCCGTCCAGTGCGCTTTGTGCGGCAAGCACGCGGTCGAAAGGATCACGATGATCCACTTGGTAGGAGCCGGCTTTCAGGGCGTGAAGGTAGGTGACCGGCAGGTGCTCGAAACCGTCAGCGGCTACCAGTTCGCCGAAGCGGTCGATGGCTTCGATGGCTTCATTCAGCTTGCCTAGGCGGTGCTTGGTGGCAATTTCCCACGCGCTTGCGGCGCTGACGAAGACGGTGTTGGATTCGTCGGCGATCGCCCGCCGCGCCCCGGCGGACAGGCGTGGATCGTCCGTGAACCACCACAGCAGGGCATGGGTATCGAGGAGCAGGTTCATCCGCGTTCCCAGGCGTTGATCTCGTCTTCGGGCAGCGGCTCGAAAAACGCGTCGCCGATGTGACCCTTCAGACGACCGGGCTGGCGCTGCGGCCGGGCCGGCGTCAGCGGCACGAGGCGGGCATAAGGCTTGCCCGCTTTGGCCAGGATGATCTCCTGGCCCGCATGGGCCTGTTCGAGCAGCCGGGAGAACTGTGTCTTGGCTTCGTGGACATTCACGGTAAGGGGCATGATGCGGTCACTCCCAGTGGTTGGCTAACCTGCGGACCAAGTCTAGCACGCGTGGGGTGATCTACCGTCCTTCCAGCAACTGGCGGATGTCCGCCGCGATGTTCTCCGGGGTTTCTCCATGCTTGAGGTACAGCCGCATGCGCCCCTGGGTGTCGAACACATAGGTGCCGGCGGAATGATCGATGGTGTAGTTCATCCCGCTGGTGTCGCCGCTCTTGCGGTAGAACACGCGGAATTCCTTGGCAACCTCGGCGGTCTGCTCCAGGCTGCCGTACAGGCCGACGAAGCGCGGATCGAACACCGGCATGTACTCGGCCAGCAGGGCCTGGGTGTCGCGCTCCGGGTCGACGGTGACGAACAGCGCCTGCACGCGATCGGCATCCGGACCGAGCAGGCGCATCACTTCCGCCATGTTGCTCAGGCTGGTCGGGCAGACGTCCGGGCACTGGGTGAAGCCGAAGAACAGCGTGACCACCTTGCCGCGGAAATCCTCCAGCGTGCGCGGCTGACCATTGTGATCGGTCATCGCGAGCTGGCGGCCATAGGGGGCGCCGGTGACGTCGGTGGCATTGAAGGTGGGGGCGGGGGCTTCGCAGCCAGCCAGCAGGATGGCGGCCGAGAAAGCCACGAGAGCACGTCGGAACAGTGGGGGCATGGGGGCGTGGGGCCGTGGGCGGCTCGTGTATTTGTACGTGTGCGGCCCGGCGAGCCGCGCGGCAAGGCGCGCCGGTCGACACGCGCTGGACGGAGAAAAACGCGCCGCGCGAGGCGGTTACTCTAGTCGACCCGCTGCCGGTGCGCAAACCGGTAGCCATAAACGTGACATGTGCATTGCTCCAAATGCAAGGAAATTGATCTGAAGCAAAAAGTCACCCCGTGGAATCGACTAAGTTGCCAGCGTCCCCCTCCATGAGCCGCCCATGTCCGAGATCCTTTCCGCGCCTTCCCGGCTGGGTGCCGTGCATGCCCGCCTGGCCCGCCGTCTGACGCTCTCGGCGCTTGGCGGGTTTTGCCTGCTCGGTGGCGCCTTGCTTGCCGCGCTGGGTGGTGCGCTGTGGGCGGTCTGGCGTGCGGTGCAGATCGGCCTGGCGCCGGAATTCGCGGTATGGATGGTGGTGGCGCTGGCGTGCCTGCTGGTTGCCCGCCGGCTGCTTGCGCTGATCGTCATCCCGGCGCCCGGTCCTTACGGCATTCCCTTGGGCCGCGAAGAGGCCAGCGCCCTGCATTACCGTATCGACGAGGTCGTCCGCCGCATGGGGGTGCCACGCCTGGACGGCGTGTGGGTCACCGACGAGATGAACGCCTCGGTGCTGCAACGCCCCCGCCTGGGCTGCCTGGGGGGGGTCGAAACCCACCTGATGATCGGCCTGCCGCTCACCCACTGCCTGACCCGCCGACAGTTCCTCGCCGTGCTGGCCCACGAGTTCGGCCACCTGGTCGCGCAGCGCAGGGGGCTGGGCGCGTGCGGCGCGCATCTGCGCTCCTGGTGGCTGCGCGTGGCCGAACGCACGGTGGAACTGTATCCGCGCCTCGAAGCCTGGGTGGACCGTCGTTCCCGTGCCTACACGCTGGAAATGCTGCGTCTGGCCCGCCTCGAGGAATTCGAGGCCGACGCGGTGGCCGCCAGCGTGGTCGGGCGCCGGCTGCTGGGCGAGGCCTTGATCGAGGTGTCCGCCAAGGACCGCTTCCTGCGCGAGGATTACTGGCCCAAGGTGCTGGCGCAGTGCGAGTCCGCGCCCGAGCCGCGCATCCGTCCGTTCCGCGAGATGGGCCTGGGCGTGGCGGCTGGTTTCCATGCCGGCGGCCGCGTGCATGGCGGTTTCTGCGGCGACGGCGGGGCGGGTTCCCTGCATCCCTCGCCGGCTGAACGCTTGCGCGCGCTGCGCGTATTGCCGGGCGCGGAGGTGCGTCCCGGTCCATCCGCGGCCAACCACTATCTGGCCGAACTGCTGCCCCATCTGGCCTGGGCCTTCGATCGCCACTGGTGGAGTTGCGCCGGGCGTACCTGGCGGCGCGCCTACCGCATGGCGCGGCGGGATCAGATCGACGACTGAATCCCGCTCAACCCGCCGGCCGTTTGGCGCGCGCTTCCTCCAGGAAAACGCACATCCGTTCCGCGCCGTCGAGCAGGCGCGGCGTATGGCGCTGGAGCAGTTGCGGCGGCACGAAGTACAGGTTGTCGTTGCGGCTCGCCAGCAGTTCCTTCCAGTTCCGCCAATTGTCCAGCCATTCCGGGCGTGCCTGGTCCATGCCGCTGGCCAGAATGACTTCGGGATCGGCCAGCAGCACCGCCTCGGTGCTGAGGGTCGGGGCGATCTGCGGGAGATCGGCAAACACGTTCTCGCCGCCGCACAGACGGATCGCGTCGGAAATCAGATGCTGGCCATTGACGGTCATCAGCGGCCGGTCCCAGACCTGATAGAACAGGCGCACAGGCGGGCGGGACGCATAGCGTTCGGCCAGTGCCGCACGGCGTGCGCGGAAGGCCTCG
Organism: Pseudothauera nasutitermitis; assembly: GCF_004801295.1. Classification (GTDB taxonomy): domain Bacteria; phylum Pseudomonadota; class Gammaproteobacteria; order Burkholderiales; family Rhodocyclaceae; genus Pseudothauera; species Pseudothauera nasutitermitis. Next base: position 514,676 of record NZ_SSOC01000005.1, on the reverse strand, counting down.
GCCGCCGCGCGGGCGGCAGCTTCGGTACCGGCCAGGATGCCCATGGCTTCCAGACTGCGCGCCACGTCGTCCAGGCTGTGCGGATCGTTCAGGTAGATCGGCACGCCCAGGGCGCGCAGTTTGTCCAGGCTGGCGGCGCGGTTGCCGCCTGCCCAGCCCACCACCAGATCGGGGCGCAGCGCGGCCACCGCTTCCAGGTCGAGCTGGGTGTAGCCGCCCACCTGCGGCAGGCGGGTCGCTTCTTCCGGGTAGTCGCTGTACGCCACCACGCCGACCACGCGCTCGTCCGCGCCGGCGGCGAACAGCACCTCGGTGACGTGCGGCGCGAGCGCGATGATGCGCTGGGCCGGACGGGGCAGCACGACCTCCTGCCCGGTGTCGTCGACGATGCGCACGGGGGCGGAGAAGGCGGGCACGCTGATGAGCAGTGCGGTGCAGGCGGCGAGGAAGGCGAGCAGACGGCGGTGCATGCGGCGGGTGTCCATGGGGTGGGGGCGTTCAGATGCGCAGTTCGCGCGTGACGTTTTCCAGTGCGTTGTCCAGCCTGTGCCAGGCGGCTTCGTCGGCGGGCAGGCCGAAGCGCACGGCGGCGGGGCTGGCGAACAGCCGGACCAGGATTCCGTGGCGGGCCAATGCGTCGTGCAGGGCGGCGGCGCGCGGGTGGGGGAGCCACTGGAACAGCGCCGGGCCGGCGGGTTCGCCGGGCAGATGGCGGCGCAGCAGGGTGGCGAGGCGTTCGCCCTGTTCGGCCAACTGCCGGCGGGTGGCCTGCTGCCAGTTCGTGTCGGCCAGTGCGGCACGGGCGGCGTGCCGGGCGGGGCCGCTCAAGGTCCATGGGCCGAGATGTTCGGCAAGCTGTTTGCGCAGTTCTGCCTCGGCCAGCACGAAGCCGACCCGCGCGCCGGCCAGCCCGAAGAACTTGCCCAGCGAGCGCAGCACCACCAGGCCGGGGCGCCCGGCCTCGCCCGCCAGGCTTTCGCCGGGCTCCGCATCGATGAAGGCTTCATCCACCACCAGCCAGCCACCGCGTCCGCTCAGTTCGGCATGCCAGCCCAGCAGGCGTTCGCGGGTGAAGCGTACGCCGCTGGGGTTGGCGGGATTGGCCAGCACCAGCACGTCCGAATGTCGTGCGGCTTCGTCGAACTGTTCGGCCGGCCAGGCGGTGGGGGCATGCCTGCGCCAGGCGTGGGCGTGTTCGGCGTACAGGGGGTCGAGCACCGCCACCCGGCACGGCGTGCGCAGCAGGGGCAGGGCCTGGATGGCGGCCTGCGAGCCGGCCACCGGCAGCAGTTCGCGCGTGCCGTAGTAGGCTGCCGCCGCGTCCTCCAGGCCGTCATCCTCTTCCGGCAGGCGCTGCCAGACCTCGGCCGGGATGGGCGGGGGCGTGTAGCCGCAGGGATTGATGCCGGTGGATAGATCCAGCCAGTGTTCCAGGGGAATGCCGTGGCGTTGCGCTGCCGCGCGCAGCCGGCCGCCGTGCTCAAGCATGTGGAGGCCCCCCCTGGAGCAGGAAAACCAGTGCCGCCACCGCGCCGCAGACGGCCAGCCACAGCAGCATGCCGTGCCGTACCAGACGCACCGCGTGCAGCAGGATGGCGGCATCCGCCGGAGGGCCTTCGCCCAGCACCGGGCGGTTTTCCGTGCGTCCGTGGTAGATTGCCGCGCCGCCCAGGCGCACGGCCAGCGCACCGGCGCCGGCGGCCATCACCGGGCCGGCGTTGGGGCTGTCCCACTGCGCGGCCTGGGCGCGCCAGCAGCGCAGTGCGCGGCGGGTGTCGCCGAGCAGGGCGTAGGTGAGCGCGGTGAGCCGCGCGGGCAGCCAGTTCAGCACGTCGTCCAGGCGTGCGGCGGCACGGCCGAAGTGCAGGAAGCGCGGCGTGCGGTAACCCCACATGGCGTCCAGCGTGTTCGCCAGGCGGAACAGCAGGGCACCAGGGCCGCCCGCGACGAGAAACCAGAACAGCGTGCCGAACACCGCGTCGTTGCCGTTTTCCAGCACCGATTCGGTCGCGGCGCGCGCCACGCCTTCTGTATCCAATGCGCGGGTGTCGCGGCTGACGATGTAGCCTACGCGTTCGCGCGCCAGCGGCAGCTCGCCGGCAGCCAGCGGCGCGGCGATGGCCATGGCGTGTTCGGTGAGGCTGCGTGCGCCCAGCGCGAACCACAGCAGCGCGATGTCCACGATCCAGTGGGCATGCGGATGCACACCGCGTAGCCACAGCGCCAGCGCCGCCCAGGGCAGCACCGCCAGCGTCCAGGCCAGCATGCCCAGACCGATGCGCGCGCGGGCGGAGCGATGGCCGCGATTGAGCCAGTCCTCCAGGCGGTTCGCCAGATGGCCGAAGCCCACCAGCGGATGGCAGCGGCGCGGTTCGCCGAGCAGGCGGTCGGCCAGCAGGCCGGCGGCAAGCTTGAGGAACACGATGGAGGCGGGGAACACGGCGAAGGCCATGGGATAATCGACGTCTTTCAGACCCCGGATTCTACGCGATGCCGCAACCCGCCACGCTGATGGTGCAGGGCACCACCTCGGACGCCGGCAAGAGCACGCTGGTGGCCGGCCTGTGCCGCCTGCTCGCGCGCCGCGGCGTGCGCGTGGCGCCCTTCAAGCCGCAGAACATGGCGCTCAATTCGGCGGTGACCGCCGACGGCGGCGAGATCGGCCGCGCCCAGGCCTTGCAGGCACTGGCCGCCGGGCTGGCGCCGCACACCGATTTCAATCCGGTGCTGCTCAAGCCTTCCAGCGACGTGGGCGCGCAGGTCATCGTGCATGGCAAGGTGGCGACCAACCTCGACGCGCGTGCCTATCACGACTACAAGCCGAAGGCGATGGCAGCGGTGCTGGAGTCCTGGGGGCGCCTGCTGGAGCAGTTCGAATGCGTGCTGGTCGAGGGGGCCGGCAGTCCGGCGGAGATCAACCTGCGCGCGCGCGACATCGCCAACATGGGCTTCGCCGAGGCAGTCGATTGTCCGGTGATCCTGGTGGCCGACATCGACCGGGGCGGCGTGTTCGCCCATCTGGTCGGCACGCTGGAACTGCTCTCGCCGTCCGAGCGCGCGCGGGTGAAGGGCTTCGTGATCAACCGCTTCCGCGGCGACATCGGCCTGTTGCAACCCGGGCTGGACTGGCTGGAGGCGCGCACCGGCCTGCCGGTGCTGGGCGTGCTGCCCTATCTGCACGGCCTGTTCCTCGATGCCGAGGATGCACTGGGCAGCGCGCGCGCGGACAAGGGCGAAATCCGCCTGCGCGTGGTGGCGCCGGCCTTTCCGCGCATCTCCAACCATACGGACCTGGATGCGCTGCGCCTGCATCCGCAGGTGGATTTCCGCTGGGTCGGTCCCGGCCAGGCGATTCCGCCCGCCGACCTGATCGTGCTGCCCGGCTCCAAGAGCGTGCAGGCCGATCTGGCCTGGCTGCGTGTGCAGGGCTGGGAGGCCGTCATCCAGCGCCACCTGCGCTACGGCGGCAAGCTGATCGGCGTGTGCGGCGGCTTCCAGATGCTCGGCCGCCGGCTGGAAGATCCGGCCGGGCTGGAAGGTGCGCGTGGCGGCATGGCCGGTCTGGGCGTGCTGGACATGGAAACCGTGCTGGAGGCCGGGAAGCAGTTGGCCAACGTGAGCGGCGAGCTATGCCTGCCCGGCGGCGCGGCAGTGGCCGGTTACGAAATCCACATGGGCGTGTCGCGCGGTGCCGCGCTGGAGCGCCCCGCACTGCGGCTGGCCGACGGGCGCGCGGACGGTGCGCTGTCTGGGGATGGGCAGGTGCTCGGCACCTATGTGCACGGCCTGTTCGACCGTCCGGAAGGGCTCGCTGCCCTGCTGGCCTGGGCCGGTGCGGAGGAGACGGCGCATGTGGACCTGGCCGCGCGCCGCGAGGCCGACCTCGACCGTCTGGCCGATGTGCTGGCCGAAGCCCTCGATCTGGGCCGGCTGGCGGACTGCCTGGGCGGCCGCGCGGGCGCCGTGCTGCGCACGGACGATTCCATCCGGGTGCTGGCTTGACCACCCCCAGGGCGACCTCTACCATCGCCGCCATGGAAGAAGAACTCACCCAGCTCGAAAACCGCATCGAGCAACTCGTCACCCTCTACGAGGGCATCAAGGCGGAAAACCGCGATCTGCGCAGCCGGGTGGCCAAGCTGGAAGCGGACAACCGCGCGCAGGGCGAGAAGCTGCGCCTGGCCGGCGACAAACTGGAAGAATTGCTGGCCCGCCTGCCGGTGGCATGAACGAGGGAGAACGCGTACCCATGGAAACCCTCGACATCCGTCTGCTGGGCAAGGAATACCAGGTGGCCTGCCGGCCCGAGGAGCGCGACGCGCTGCTCGCGGCGGTGGCCCTGCTCGACGACAGGCTGGCCGAAGTGGCCCGCCGCACGGGCTCCTCGGGCGAGCGTCTGGCGATCATGACGGCGCTCAACATCGTCCACGAGCACCTTCAGCAACAGCGCGGCGGCGGGTTTGACTTGCCTGCCGCGAAGCGTAGAATCGGACTTATGACGGCACGCCTCGACGGGGTGCTCGCCCAGCAGGAAAAGCTGTTCTGAGCGAGGAGTTGCCGGCCCATCAATCCCCTGCAGTGTTCGTGGAAGCCGTAGATTCCTTGAACCAATAGTCGAGAGACTCGGTTGCGAACCTGAACGCCGCGGTGTGCATGCCCCGACTGGGGAAGCCTGAAGCGGTTGGCAAGCGACCACCCTGAACCCTAGGTTCAGGATGCCCGGTGAACACGGCACAGGCGGGGGGCCAAACAGCAAGGCGCGATTCATGTGAATCGCGCCTTTTGCTTTTCCGATGGCCGTTCAGCCGATGATGCCGCGCGTGCGCAGTGCTGCCAGCGTGGCCGCGTCCATGCCCGGCAGGGTGCCGAGCACCGCGTCGGTGTGCTCGCCGACCCGTGGCGGCGCGTCGCGGTAGGCCGGCGGGGTGGCCGACAGGCGCAGCGGATTGGCGACCTGCGGCACGCCGTCGATTTCCGTGCGCAGGCCGCGATGCACGACCTGCGGATCGGCGAACACGCGTGCCAGGTCGTTGATCGGCCCGCCCGGCACGCCGGCGGCTTGCAGCGCGGCGACCCACTCGTCGGTGCTGCGCATCACCGTGGTCTGGCGCAGCAGCGGAATCAGGATGTGGCGGTGCTCGACGCGCGCGGCGTTGGTGGCGAAGCGTGCGTCGGCGGTCCATTCCGCGCGCCCGGCCAGTTGGCAGAACGCGGCCCACTGGCGGTCGTTGCCGATGGCCAGCACGATATCGCCGTCGGCGCTCGGAAAGGCCTGGTAGGGCACGATGTTGGGGTGGGCGTTGCCCATGCGCGCGGGTGCGCGGGCGGAGACCAGATAGTTCATCGCCTGGTTGGCCAGGCAGGCGACCTGCACGTCGAGCAGCGCGAGGTCGATGTACTGGCCCTCGCCCGTACGCTCGCGGTGCGCCAGTGCGGCGAGGATGCCCACGGTGGCGTACAGCCCGGTGAGGATGTCGGTGAGTGCCACGCCGACCTTCTGCGGCGCGCCGTCCGGCTCGCCGGTCAGGCTCATCAGCCCGCCCATGGCCTGCAGCAGGAAGTCGTAGCCGGGGCGTGCTGCGTAGGGGCCGTCCTGGCCGAAGCCGGTGATCGAGCAGACCACCAGGCGCGGGTTCAGCGTGCGCAGCGCGGCGTGGTCCAGCCCGTATTTGGCCAGTCCGCCGACCTTGTGGTTCTCGATCACCACGTCAGCTTCCTGGGCCAATTGGCGTACCAGTGCCTGGCCTTCCGGCCGGGTGATGTCGATGGCCACCGAGCGCTTGTTGCGGTTGGCGGCGAGGTAGTAGGCCGCCTCGCGCCGGCCGTCGGCCTCGAACCACGGCGGCCCCCAGGCGCGCGTGTCGTCGCCGCTGCCGGGGCGCTCCACCTTGATGATCTCCGCGCCCAGGTCGCCGAGCAGTTGCGAGGCCCACGGGCCGGCCAGCACCCGCGAGAGGTCGAGCACCTTCAGATGGGAGAGTGCGCCGTCGGCCATGGTCAGCAGAACGCCTGGATGCCGGTTTGCGCGCGGCCGAGGATCAGCGCGTGGATGTCGTGCGTGCCTTCGTAGGTGTTCACCACTTCCAGATTGACCAGGTGGCGGGCTACACCGAATTCGTCCGAGATGCCGTTGCCGCCCAGCATGTCGCGCGCCGTGCGTGCCACCTCCAGCGCCTTGCCGCAGGAGTTGCGCTTCATCAGGCTGGTGATTTCCACCGCCGCCGTGCCCTCGTCCTTCATGCGCCCCAGGCGCAGGCAGCCCTGCAACGCCAGGGTGATTTCGGTCTGCATGTCGGCGAGCTTCTTCTGGATGAGCTGGTTGGCGGCCAGCGGGCGGCCGAACTGCTTGCGGTCCAGCACGTACTGGCGCGCGGTGTGCCAGCAGAATTCGGCCGCGCCCAGGGCGCCCCAGGCGATGCCGTAGCGCGCCGAATTGAGGCAGGTGAACGGGCCCTTGAGGCCGCGTACATCCGGGAAGGCGTTCTCGTCCGGGCAGAACACCTCGTCCAGGACGATCTCGCCGGTGATCGAGGCGCGCAGGCCGACCTTGCCGTGGATGGCCGGGGCGGAGAGGCCCGGCCAGCCCTTTTCCAGCACGAAGCCGCGGATCCGGCCTTCCTCGTCCTTGGCCCACACCACGAACACGTCGGCGATCGGGCTGTTGGTGATCCACATCTTGCTGCCGGAAAGCCGCCAGCCGCCGTCCACCTTCCGACCCCGGCTCGCCATCGAGCCGGGGTCGGAGCCGTGGTCCGGTTCGGTGAGGCCGAAGCAGCCGATCCATTCACCGCTGGCGAGCTTTGGCAGGTACTTGCGCCGTGTGGCTTCGTTGCCGAATTCGAAGATCGGCACCATCACCAGCGAACTCTGCACGCTCATCATCGAACGGTAGCCGGAATCCACCCGTTCCACCTCGCGGGCGATCAGCCCGTAGCTCACGTAGTTGAGCCCGGCGCCGCCGTACTCCTCGGGGATGGTGGGGCCGAGCAGGCCCAGTTCGCCCATCTCGCGGAAGATCACCGGGTCGGTGCGTTCATGGCGGAAGGCTTCGGTGACGCGCGGCATCAGCCTGTCCTGCGCGTAGGCGCGCGCGGTGTCGGCCACCATGCGCTCTTCGTCGGTGAGTTGCTGTTCGAGCAGCAGCGGATCGTCCCAGTGGAAGGAAGGATGGTTTGCCATGTGTGCGGCCTCCTCGAGTGGCATTGTTCCGCTGTGCGGAATCTCATATCGAATGTGTGCTGCTATGCTGGCAAACATTCGCCTCCATCGGAAGGTTCAGGGTCATGCACTACAAAAAAAGCTGGAATTTCAGCAATTTTGTTCCGCCATGCAGAACATGAGCCGGGATTTGCCTCCGCTCGGAGAGGTCGCCGAAGCGCAGGACGACCGCCAGTTCGTCACCGCGCTGGCGCGCGGGCTGGAAGTGCTGCGCTGCTTCTCGGCACAGACCCGGCTGCTGTCCAACAGCGAACTGGCCGCGCGCACCGGGTTGGCCAAATCCACCGTGTCGCGGCTCACCCATACGCTGCTGCGCCTGGGCTACCTGCGCCAGGACGAGGCTTCCGGGCGCTACCGGGTGACGCCGGCGGTGCTGGCGCTGGGGCAGGCCGCGCTGGGCAACACGCGGGTGCGCGAGATCGCCCGCCCGCTGATGCAGGATCTGGCCGAGTACGCGCAGGTGCAGGTGGCGCTGTCCACCCGTGAGCGGCTCGACATGATCTATCTGGAAAACTGCCGGCCGCGCGCGCTGGTGACGCTGAAGGTGGATCCCGGCGTGCAGTTGCCCATCGTGTCCACCTCCATCGGCCGCGCCTTCCTGTGCGGGCTGCCGGCGGCGGAGCGCGATTACCTGCTCGGGCACGCCCGCCAGCGCGCGCCGGACAACTGGGCGGCCACCGAGGCCGGCATCCGCAAGGCGATGGCCGAGCACCGCGTGCTGGGCTACTGCACCTCGCTGGGCGACTGGAAGCGCGAAACCAACGCGGTGGCGGTGCCCTTGCGCTGTCCGGACCACGACCTGCTGGTGCTGTCGGCCAGCGGCCCGGCCTTCGCGCTCACCGCCGAGCGCATCGAGAAGGACCTGGGGCCGCGTCTGGCCTATCTGGCGCGTGCCATCGAGGCAGCCGCCGGCGAGGGTTGAGCCTCGCCGGCGATGTGGAAGTACTCCAGCAGTTCGTGCAGGCGGCGCGCCTGTCCGCCCATCTGCGTGGCGGTGGCGGCCAGTTGCTCGGAAGCGCTGGCGTTGTGCTGCGAGGCCTCGCTGAGCTGGCTCATGGCGGTGTTGATCTGGCCGATGCCGCTGGCCTGCTCGGCCGAGGAGGCGGCGATCTCGCGCACCAGTTCGGCGGTGCGGCGCACGTCCGGGACGATCTTCTCCAGCATCCCGCCGGCGCTTTCCGCAGTGTTCACGCTGTGCCCGGTCAGTTCGGCGATCTCGTGCGCCGCGACCTGGGCGCGTTCGGCCAGTTTGCGCACCTCGGCGGCGACCACGGCGAAGCTTTTGCCATGGGCGCCGGCGCGCGCGGCCTCGATGGCGGCGTTGAGGGCGAGCAGGTTGGTCTGGTAGGCGATGTCATCGACCACGCCGGTGCGCGCGGCGATCTGCTGCATGGCGGTAACCGTCTCGCGCACCGCCTCGCCGCCCGCGTTGGCCTCGTGCGCGGTGAGCCCGGCGATTTCCCCGGTGGTGCGCGCGTTCTCGCTGGCGTGGTCGATGGCGGCGGAGATCTGCTCGATGCCGGCGGAGGTTTCCTCCACGCTGGCGGCCTGCTCACTGGCGCTCTGCGACAGGGATTGCGCGGTGCCGCTGACCTGTGTGGCGGCATCGGTGAGCTGGTCGGCGGCCGCGCGGATTTCACCGATGGTGCGCGACAGGCGCTCGACGATGTGCTTCATCGACAGCAGCAGCTGGCCGGCCTCGTCCTGCCGGTCGACCTCGATGCGCACGCGCAGGTCGCCCCCGGCAATGCGCTCGGCGGCCTGAACCGCGCCGCGCAGCGAAGCGAGGATGCCGCGCACCGTGAGGCCGAACCACAGTGCCAGCAGCAGGCTGGCGGCCGTGAGCGCGCCGGCCACCCACAAGCCGGCGCGGACCTCGGCGGACAGGGCGGCGAGCCGGGCGTCGAGTTCGGCGGAGAGCAGGTCTTCCACTTCCTTCATGCCGTCGATCTTGCGGGTGATGGCGGCGAACCAGGCCGCCGGTTCGATGCCGAAACCGCCGCTGGCGGCGCGTTCCAGCGCCACCGCGCGCATGCGCGCCACCTCGCGGGCTTCGACCGAATCCTGCTGGCGCTGGAACAGCGCCCGTGCGTCGTCGCCGCCGAAATCGCGGAAGGCCGCCAGGTAGGTGTCCTGCGCGGCGACGATGGCGATGAAGCGGCGGTACAACGCGGCATCGAAGGCGTCGGCGGAGAACGCCGCGTTGAGCGTGGCGCGCTCGCGGCCGGCCTGTTCCTTGGCGTGGATGAACATCAGGTAGCCGAGCAGGGCCTGCGAGACGGACTGCTGGTCGCTGAGGCGGTGGGTGGCGGTGATCAGTGCGAGATGGCGGTCGATGGCGGCAGTGTAGTAGGCGAAGCTGGCGGCGCCGTCGGTTTCCAGCGCGCGCACTTTGGCGCGCATGTCGGCAAGACGATCGAGCTCCGCGCGCGCCTCGCCCAGCGCGACGGCGAAGGAAGGGTCGCCGAAACCGGCAGCGAGCCCGGCCAGGCGGTCGCGCAGTTCGGCAGCGTAACGGTCGGTGAGCGTGTGCTGGGCGCCAAGTTCGGTATCGAAGCGCTGCCCGCGCGAAGCCAGGAAGCCGGCGGACAGCCCGCGCTCCTTCTGCAGTTCGTGGATCAGCGCGCTCGCGCGCACGGCCACGGCGGACAGGGTTTCCACCGTGGACAGGGCGCGGGCGGCAGCGATGCGCTCGGCCATCTGGCCGACGGCGAAGTACAGCAGGCCGCCCACCAGCAAGGCGACGGCGGTGAGCAGGCGGGTGCGGATCGAGGTGTTGCGGAATGGCGCGAACAGCATGGCGTGGTCTCCCCCTTTTTTATTGCGCGGACAGTGTGTCCGCGATAGGCCGAACGTAGTATGTCGTGATTGTGCGGCTCCGGCTTCAGCAACCATCCTAGGGCGGCGCATCAGCGCCGAAAATGTTGCAGATCAACCGCCGCAAGGGTGACAGCGGGCCGGGGAGGACTTCACAATTCACCCTTTGCACGCGCCGTCGGCGCTGGGCGGGGAAAGACGATGAGTTTCGATGCATGGTGGCTGACCTACCTGGCCCTCGGGGCCTTCGTGGGGTTCTTTGCCGGGCTGCTCGGCATCGGCGGCGGCGGCATCATGGTGCCGATGCTGACCACGCTGTTCCTGGCCCAGGGCTTTCCGCTCGAGCACGTGGTACACCTGTCACTGGGCACCTCGATGGCGGCCATCGTGCTCACCTCCATCTCCAGCCTGCGTGCCCACCACGCCCACGGCGCGGTGCATTGGAACATCGTGCGCGCGATCACCCCCGGCATCCTCGTCGGTACCTTCGGCGCCACCTTCCTGGCCGCGCGCGCGAGCACCGAGGGGCTGGCGATCTTCTTCGCCTGCTTCATGGCCTACGTGTCGCTGCAGATGCTCGCCAACGTCAAGCCCAAGCCGTCGCGCGGCCTGCCCGGTCCGCTGGGCATGGGCGCGGTGGGCGTGGGCATCGGCGGCATCTCGGCGCTGGTGGCGATCGGCGGCGGTTCACTGTCCGTGCCCTTCATGACCTGGTGCAACGTGAAGATGCAGGAGGCCATCGGCACCTCGGCGGCCATCGGCCTGCCCATCGCGCTGGCCGGCGCCCTCGGCTACCTGATCAACGGCTGGGGCGCCTCCGGGCTGCCGCCGTTCAGCCTGGGCTACGTCTATCTGCCCGCACTGGTGCTGGTTTCGCTGGTGAGCATGTGGACCGCGCCCGTCGGCGCGCGCCTGGCGCACCGCCTGCCGGTCGCCATCCTGAAGAAGATCTTCGCCGGCGTGCTGATGCTGCTGTGCCTGAAGATGCTGCACGGCATCTTCTTCTCCTGATCCGTCCCGTTTCGCACGTTTCCCCGACGCCCGTCCAGCGTATCGGGGCGAATGCCCATTGCCACGGGCAGCGCTACGTGGTTAGGCTCTGACTGGTGCGCGCGACGGAACGCCCGATCGCTCCGCGCCCGCATCCGGCTCCGCATGGAAGCCGGTGGCCGCCCGCGCAGCATGGCGCGCGGTCCGACAAGAACGAGGAGACCTACCGTGCGCGCCATCACCGCTGTCGCGCTTTCCGCCTGGCGGCCGTACACCGGGGCGCTTGCGCGCCGCGTGGTGGACGGCCGCTGGCGGGGAGCCCTGGCGCTGCTGGCCGTGCTTGCCGTGATCGCGGCGGGCGCGGCGGCGGCGCGCTTCGCCTGGGAGCAGGCCGAACTGCGCAAGGTGCGCGAGACCGGCGCCCACCGCCTGGTGGCCGTGGTGGAGAACCTGCGCGCCAGCGTCGCGCGCGAGGCGCACCTGCCTCTGATGCTGGCGCTCGACCCCGACGTGCAGGCCACGCTGGTCGAACCGGGCGCCACGCGCATCGACGCGCTCAACCGCAAGCTGGCGACCATCGGCGCGGCCGCCGGGGTGGCCGCGCTGTACGTCATGGACCCGGCCGGCGACACCGTGGCGGCGAGCAACTGGAACCAGCCGGGCAGCTTCGTCGGCCAGCATTACGGTTTCCGGCCGTACTTCCGCGACGCGGTGGCGAACGGGCGTGGGGGCTATTTCGGCATCGGCGTGACCACCGGGCGCGCGGGCTACTTCCTGTCGCGCGCAGTGGTCACCGATGAACTGGTCGGCGTGGCCGTCGCCAAGGTCGAGTTCGGCGAACAGGAAGCGGTCTGGCAGGGCGCCCGCGAACACGTGCTGGTCACCGACCGCCACGGCATCGTCTTCCTCGCCAGCGAAGCGCACTGGAAGTACCGCAAGCTGGCCGCGTTGGACGACGCCATGCGCGCGGAGATCGAACGCAGCCAGCAGTACGCCGGCGCGGCGCTGGACCTGCTGCCCGCCACCCGGCTGGCCAGCGGCGCGCTGGGCGAGGTGGTGCGCATCGACGATCCGCCCGACGGCCGGCTGTACCTGGAGCAGTCTGCCGAACTGGCCGAACTGGGCTGGACGGTGCATCAATTCACCGATCTCGACGGCGTGATGGCAGCGCGCCGCGACGGTGCGCTGATCGGCGGCATCGCCAGCGCGCTGGTGATCGCCATCGGCCTGTATCTGCGCCAGCGCCGCCGCACGCGCGCGGCCGAGCGCCGTGCCCGCGTGCAGCTCGAAGAGCGCGTGGTGGCGCGTACCCGGGAACTGCGCGAGGCCAATGCGCAGTTGCAGGGCGAGATCGAGGAACGCAGGCGTGCCGAGGCCGAACTGCGCAGTGCGCAGGACGATCTGCTGCAGGCCGGCCGGCTGGCCGCGCTGGGGCAGATGTCGGCGGCCATCGCCCATGAGATCAACCAGCCGCTGGCCGCCATGCGCACCTACGCAGCCAGCGGGCGCGTGCTGCTCGAGCGCGGGCAGGCTGGCGAGGTGGGCGCCAATCTGCACGCCATCGGCGACCTGGCTGAACGCATGGCGCGCATCACCGCGCATCTGAAGACCTTTGCGCGCAAGGACGACCCCGGCGCCGGGGGGGCGGTGGATGCGGCGCGCGCGGCCGAACGCGCGCTGGAACTGGTCGAGGCGCGCGCCCGCGATGCGGGGGTGGAGATCGTCCGCCAGATCGCCGCTGGCGCGTGGACGGCGGGCAGTGAAATCCGCCTGGAGCAGGTCGTCGTCAATCTGCTCAACAACGCGCTGGACGCGGTCGGCAGCCAGCCCGGCGCGCGCGTGGAACTGGTGGTGCAGCGCGCCGCGCGGGTGCGCATCGAGGTGCGCGACAACGGCCCGGGCTTCGCCGCCGGGCAGATCGGCCAGATCTTCGATCCGTTCTACACCACCAAGCCGGTGGGCGAAGGGCTGGGGCTGGGCCTGTCGATCACCTACGGCATCGTGCGCGACTGGGGCGGCAGCATCCGCGCGGCCAATCGCGCCGGGGGCGGCGCCGAGATGGTGGTGCTGTTGCCGCGCTGCACGCCGCCCGGCGTAGGGGAGGAAAACCATGAGTGAATCGCCCACGGTGTTGTTCGTCGATGACGAGGCCGCGATGCGCGCGGCGGTGGGGCAGTGGCTGGGGCTGGCCGGCTTCCGCGTGCAGGCCTGCGGCGACGGCGCGCAGGCGCTGGCCCGGCTGCACGCGGATTTCGACGGCGTGCTGGTGACCGACCTGAAGATGCCCGGCATGGACGGCATCGACCTGCTGCGCCAGGCGCTGGCGCTCGACGCCGATCTGCCGGTGGTGGTGATCACCGGCCACGGCGGGGTGGAGAAGGCCGTGGAGGCGATGCGCCTGGGGGCCTACGACTTCATCGAGAAGCCCTTCGCGCCGGAGCGTTTCGTCGAGGTGCTGCGGCGCGCGGCGGAGAAGCGCCGGCTGACCCTGGAGAACCGCCGCCTGCGCCGCGAGGTGGGTGCGCGGGAGCTGGAGCACGTGCTGCTCGGCACCTCCACGGCGGCGCAGGCCTTGCGCGGCGCGGTGGCCGAGCTGGCGGCCGCCGACGTCGGCGTGGTGCTGGTCGGCGAGACCGGCACGGGCAAGGATCTGGTGGCGCGCTGCCTGCACGATTTCGGCCCGCGTCGCGACGGGCGCTACGTGGCCATCAACTGCGCGGCGGTGCCCGAGAGCATGGTGGAAAGCGAGCTGTTCGGCCACGAGGCGGGGGCGTTCACCGGCGCCGCGCGCGCCCGTTGCGGCAAGCTGGAGCACGCCCACGGCGGCACCCTGTTCCTCGACGAGATCGAGAGCATGCCCCTGGCGATGCAGGCCAAGATGCTGCGCGCGCTGCAGGAGCGCAGCATCGAGCGCCTCGGCTCCAACCGCGCCATCGCCGTGGATGCGCGGGTGATCGCGGCGAGCAAGCGCGACCTGCGCGAGGCCGGCGCGCGCGGGGAATTCCGCGCCGACCTGTACTACCGCCTGTCGGTGGTGGAACTGCGCATCCCGCCGCTGCGCGAGCGCCCCGAGGACATCGCCCTGCTGTTCGAATTCTTCGCGTCCTCGGCGGCGCGCGCACACGGACGCGAGCCGCGCCCGGTGGGCGGTGCGCTGCTCGGCGAACTGCTCTCCCATCCGTGGCCGGGCAACGTGCGCGAACTGCGCAATGCCGCCGAGCGCCACGCGCTGGGCCTGGGCGGCGTGCTGCTGGCCGGCTTCGGCGCGGAGGACGCGCGGCCGTCCGCCGCCGGTGCCTCGCTGGTGCAGCAGATGGAGTGCTTCGAACGCCAGGTGATCGAGCGCGCGCTGGCCGAGTGCGGCGGGCGCATCCACGACGTGATGGCGCACCTGGACCTGCCGCGCCGCACGCTCAACGAGAAGATGGCGCGCTATGGGCTGGAGCGCGCGCGTTACCTGGAAGCGGAACGCAGCGAGCACTGAGGCCCGGCGTGCGGCCGCGGGCATGGGTGTGCGCGGAAATCCGCCGATGCCTGCTCGGTCAAGCGGCGGAGAACCGCCGAGATGCCATCGCGGGTCGCCGCGCAATCCCCGTTTTCGCCGGCCTTGCACCCTTGTGGGCGGGCTGGCGCGCTCCTTGCAGGCGTTTCCGGGCGGACGCCGCGTGCGTACCGCACATAAATCAAAAACATCGGAGACGACTCATGAAACGCTTTGGACTGTCGGCCATCCTGGCCGCCACGCTGGCCATTTCCGCCGCGCCCGCGGCCGCGCAGCAGCAACTGTCGATCGCCACCGGCGGCACCGGCGGGGTGTATTACCCGCTCGGCGGCGGTTTCGCCGAACTCATCAACCGCCACATCGACGGCTACAGCGCGGTGGCCGAGGTCACTGGCGCCTCGGTGGAGAACATGGCGCTGGTGCATAGCGGCGACTCCGACATGGCGATCGCCCTGGGCGACACGGTGAGCCAGGCGTATCGCGGCGAAGGGCAGTTCCAGAACCGCCGTGCGCCCGGCCTGCGCGCGCTGGCCTCGCTGTACCCGAATGCGGTGCAGATCGTGCTGCCGGGCAATTCCACCATCCGCTCGCTGGCCGACCTGAAGGGCAAGCGCGTGTCGGTGGGCGCGCCGGGCAGCGGCACCGAGGTCAATGCGCGCGTGCTGTTCGAGTCCAACGGCGTCACCTACGCCGACCTGGCCGCCGCCCAGCGCCTGAACTTCAACGAGACCGCCGACGCGCTGCGCGACGGCGACATCGACGCCGGGGTGTGGAGCGTGGGGCCGCCCACCAGCTCGATCATGAACCTGGCCGCCAGCCGTTCCATCAAGCTGCTGTCGCTGTCGCCGGAAGAAGTCGCCAAGGCGCGCGCGGCGGAGCCGATCTTCGCCGAGTTCACGCTGCCCAAGGGCATCTACGACGGCGTGGCCGAGGACGTGCGCACCGTGGGCATTCCCAACGTGCTGGTGGTCAATGCCGACATGTCCGACGACCTGGCCTACCGCCTCACCAAGCTGCTCTATGAGCGCGTGGACGACCTGATCGCCATCCATTCGGCGGCGCGCGACACCACGGTGGACTTCACCCTGGGCTCCAGCCCGATTCCGCTGCACCCCGGCGCGCTGCGCTACTACCAGGAGATCGGCGCCAGCGTGCCGGCGCAACTGCGTCCGTAAGGCGCCACGGCCATGTTCCGCGCGCGGCGGCGCGCGCTGGCCGGCCTGCTGTGCGCGGCCGCCGTGCTTCCGGCGGCGGCCGTGGCCGGCGGGGCGGCGGCGCGCCTGCAGGTGCTCACGGTGGCCGGCGGCGAACTGCTGGTGGACCGGCCGCTGGCCGGGCAGGCGCGCTGGTGCGTGGCCTGGAACCACTCGGTGGCCGGCTTTGCCGTACATGACTGCTACCTCTGGCGCGACGGCACGCTGTGGCTGGAACGCAGCCACCAGCCCGACTTCGCCGCCGGCCTCGGCCATCTGGCCGGGCGCGGCGTGCAGCGTTCGGACGGGCAGGGCGGCTACTGGATCGAACACATCGACGAAGCCGTGCCCGGCAACGCCCTGCGCCTGCGCGTGGGTGCCCCGGCGGTGGCCCACCGCGTGCTGATCGACGGCGAGCGCATCGACCTGAGCGTGCTCGCCGCCCGGCAGGCAGTGTGGCTGCGCGTCGTCCCCCCTCTTCAGGATGAATGACCCGATCATGTCCATCGAATCCGGCCGGACGCCTCCGGCATCCTTCGAACCCGCGCGGCCGTGGGCGCCGTGGCGGCCTGTCGCGCTGCTCATCACCGTGCTGTCGGTGGTGCTATGCGTGTTCCAGATGTACGCCGCCGGGGTGCAGCCGCTGGGTCTGTTCTACCAGCGCAGCATCCACCTCGCGCTCATCATGATGATCGCCATGCTGGCCTTCCCGGTGTTCGGCCGGCGGCGCGCGGGCAACCCGCTGGGCATCGTGCTCGACGTGCTGTTCTTCGGCGCGGCGGTCGTTTCGGGTTTCTATCTGGCGATCTTCCTCGACGACATCATCGCGCGGGCCGGCTTCTGGAGTACCGCCGACATCGTGGTGGGCATCCTCGCCGTGGTGACGCTGCTGGAGGCCAGCCGGCGCGTGGTCGGCCTGGGCATCACCATCATCGGCCTGGTGTTCGTGCTCTACGCGCTGGCCGGGCCGCGCGGCGCGCTGCCCTGGCTGGGCGAGTTCATGCCGGGCATCCTGGCGCACCGCGGCTACAGCGTGGAGCGCCTGGTGGCGCAGCTCTACCTGGGGCAGGAGGGCATCTTCGGCCTGCCGCTGGGGGTGGCGGCCACCTACGTGTTCATCTTCGTGCTGTTCGGCGCGGTGCTGGAAGTGACCGGCGCCGGCAAGTTCTTCATCGACCTGGCCTATGCCGCCACCGGCAGGAAGCCCGGCGGGCCGGCCAAGGCGGCGGTGGTGGCCTCGCTGGGCATGGGCTCGATCACCGGCAGCGCGCCGGCCAACGTGGCCACCACCGGGCCGTTCACCATTCCGCTGATGAAACGCATGGGCTACAAGCCGGCGCAGGCCGGCGGCATCGAGGCGGCGGCCAGCACCGGCGGGCAGATCACCCCGCCGCTGATGGGCGCGGGCGCTTTTCTGATGGCCGAGTACACCGGCGTGCCCTATCTGGAGATCGTCAAGGTCAGCGTGTATCCGGCGCTGCTGTACTTCCTCACCGTATATCTGTTCGTGCACATCGTGGCGATGAAGAGCGGCATGCGCGGCATGGACCCGAGCGAATTGCCGGTGGTGCGCGAGGTGATGCGCGCCGGCTGGCACTTCCTGCTGCCGCTGGCGATCCTGGTGGGCCTGCTGGTGATGGGCCTGTCGCCGATGCGCGTGGGCTTCTACGCCATCCTGTCCATTCTCGCGGTGGCCGTGGCGCGCTATCTGTTCGAGGCGCTGCACCCGGCGCGGCGTGCGGCCGGCGAGTTGACTGCACTGCGGCCCACGCCGCTGGCCGCCGTGCGCCTGGGGCTGGGCAAGCTGGTGCAGGCCTGCGAGGTGGGCGCGCGCAGCGCGCTGATCGTGAGCCTGGCGTGCGCGGTGGGCGGCATCATCGTCGGCATCATCGGCCTGACCGGGTTGGGGCTGAAGTTCTCCTCGCTGATGATGACCTTCTCCGGCGGCAACATCGTGCTGGCGCTGTTCATCGTGCTGATCGCCAGCCTGATTCTCGGCTTCGGCCTGCCGGTGACGGCGAGCTACATCGTGCTGATCATCCTGGTGGGGCCGGCGATGAGCGCGGAGTTCGGCATTCCGCTGCTGATCGTGCACCTGGTGGTGTTCTGGTATTCGCAGGATTCCAACGTGACCCCGCCCATCGCCCTGGCGGCCTTCGCGGGGGCGGCGATCGCCGGCAGCCGGCCGGTGGAGACCAGCGTGTATGCGTGGAAGTACGCCAAGGGGCTGTATCTGATCCCGCTGTTCATGGTGTTCAACCCGGAGATCATCATAGGCGGGCCGGTGCTGCTGGTGATCTGGAACGGCGTGGTGGCGCTGGTGGCACTGGTGGGCTTCGTGGCAGTGCTCGAAGGCTATCTGTTCACCTGGATGGGATGGCCGTCGCGCCTGGCGCTGCTGGGCGCCGGCATCGCCTGCCTGGCGATCGGAGTATGGCCCGAGGTGGTCGGCATGGCGGTGATTTTCGCGGTGCTGGGCCACAACTGGCTGAACGCGCGCCGGGGGGCGGCGCGCGCGGCGGCCTGAACCGGGGCGCGCTTCAGCGCCCGCTGAAGCGCGGCGCGCGTTTTTCCAGGAAGGCGGCCAGCCCTTCGCGGTAGTCCTCGGTGGCGAGGAAGTCGAAGGCGGCGCGCTTTTCCGCCTCGCTCAACGGCGCGCCGCTGCCCAGGCGGCGCACCCACTGCTTGTGCCAGCGCGCCACCAGTGGGGCGCCGGCGGCGATGCGCGCGGCGCAGGCCTGCGCTTCGTCGAACACTTTCTCGTCGTCCACCACGCGCGTCAGCAGGCCTTTCTGCAACGCGTCGCGGGCGCTCAGGATGCGCCCTTCCAGCAGGATTTCCAGCAGCACCGCCGGGCCGACCAGATCGAGCAGGCCGGCCATCTCGCCCGGGTACATGGAGAAGCCCAGCTTGTTGATCGGCGCGCCGAAGCGCGCGGATTCGCCAGCGATGCGCAGGTCGCAGCAGCCGGCGATCTCCAGCCCGCCGCCGATGCAGGCGCCGCGGATCGCCGCCACGGTGGGAGTCGGGCAGGCGCGGATGGCGTCGAGCGCACGCGCCACCAGTTCGTCGTGGTAGTGCAGGGCGTCGTCCATCGTGGCGCGCACGGTGAGGAATTCCTCGATGTCGCCGCCGGCTGCGAAGGCCTGTTCGCCCGCGCCGCGCAGCACCACGCAGCGGGTCTCGGCGTTGCTGCCGAGGTCTTCCATGACGCGGCGCAGGTCGCGCCACATCGCGGCGTCGATGGCGTTGAGCTTGGCGGGATTGGCGAGGGTGACGGTGGCGATGCCGTCGGAGAGGCTGTGCTGGATGCGGCTGTTCATGAGTGGAAACAGTAGGTTATGGGATTTGTATAAATAAAATTTATGTGTTCATGAAAATATAACTGCGAGTCTTATAAATGTTATATATCATTCGAAGATTAGGCACATGGCACGCCGCGCGCAGACGGGGCGGCCAACGAGGAGGGTGGAGGAAGGCAACGGCTTTTTTCGTTGTTTTTCTCTGGAGGGAGGAAAAAGTGTCTAGTTCGATGTATGCGCACATTAAAAAGAATCCGCGCTTCGCGGAGTTGGTGAACAAGCGCGCCCGTCTCGTCTGGTCGATGATGGGCATCCTGTCGGTGTTCTTCTACGGCTTCGTGCTGCTGGTGGCCTTTGCCCCCGAGTTCATCGCCACCCGTCTGTTCGAGGGCAGCAACCTGACCTGGGGCATTGTGCTGGGTTTCCTGCAGTTCGTCGTCTTCCTGGCGTTGACGCTGGTGTACGTGCGGCGTGCCAACGGAGAGCTGGACGCACTCAACGCGGAAATCGTGACCGCTGCCTGGAGGGAGGGTCAATGATGACGCACGCGCTCAAGCTGTCCTCCCGCCTGGGAGCGGGGCTGCTGGCCCTGTCCGTGCCTGCGCTCGCGCTGGCCAAGCCGGCGCTCGGCGAGGTGGAGCGCCAGCCGCTCAACCTGCACGCCATCGCGATGTTCTTCGTGTTCGTGCTGCTCACCCTGGGGATCACCTACTGGGCGGCCAGCCGCACCAAGTCCACGGCCGACTTCTACACCGCCGGCGGCGGCATCACCGGCGGGCAGAACGGGCTGGCGATCGCCGGCGACTACATGTCGGCGGCCACGCTGCTGGGCCTCACCGCGATGCTCTACATGCAGGGCGTGGATGCCTACATCTACATGGTGGCCTTCTTCGTGGGCTGGCCGGTGATCCTCTTCCTGATGGCCGAACGCCTGCGCAACCTGGGCAAGTTCACCTTCGCGGACATCACCTCCTACCGCCTCAACCAAGGCAAGGTGCGCACGATGGCGGCGATCAGCTCGCTGATCGTGGTGTGCTTCTACCTGGTGGCGCAGATGGTCGGCGCGGGCCAGCTCATCAAGCTGCTGTTCGGGCTGGACTACAACATCGCGCTGTTCGTGGTGGGCGCGCTGATGATGGTGTACGTGACCTTCGGCGGCATGGTGGCGACCACCTGGGTGCAGATCATCAAGGCCTGCATGCTGCTGATCGGCGGCACGGCGGTGATGCTGCTGGCCTTCAGCCAGTTCGGCTTCAGCTTCCAGGAGCTGACCAACCGCGCGATGGAAGTGCACAAGCTGGGCACCCGCCTGCTCGCACCGGGCAGCCTGCTGGCCGATCCGGTCACTGCGCTGTCGATGGCGCTCGGGCTGATGTTCGGCATCGCCGGGCTGCCGCACATCCTGATGCGCTTCTTCACCGTCACCGATGCCAAGGAGGCGCGCAAGTCGGTGTTCTACGCCTCGGGCATCATCGGCTACTTCTTCAACGTGATCGCCATCATGGGGCTGTGCTCCATCGTCATCGTCGGCACCGACCCGAGCTTCTTCGAAGGCGGTGACGTCGGCGGCAAGGTGATCGGCGGCGGCAACATGATCGCCATGCACCTGGCGCAGGCGGTGGGCGGCAACCTGCTGCTCGGCTTCCTGTCGGCGGTGGCCTTCGCCACCATCTTGGCGGTGGTGGCCGGCCTGGCGCTGGCCGGCGCCTCGGCGATCTCCCATGATCTGTACGCCCGCGTGATCAAGAAGGGCACGGCCTCGGAGAAGGACGAACTGCGCGTCTCCAAGTTCTCCACCATCGGCCTGGGCATCGTCGCCATCCTGCTCGGCATCCTGTTCGAAAGGATGAACGTGGCCTTCATGGTGGCGCTGGCCTTCGGCGTGGCGGCCTCGGCCAACTTCCCGGTGCTGGTGCTGTCGATGTACTGGAAGGACCTGACCACGCGCGGCGCGCTGGCCGGCGGCTATCTCGGCCTGCTCAGCGCGGTCAGCTTCGTGGTGCTGTCCAAGTCGGTGTGGGTGGACGTGCTCGGTTTCGCCGAGCCGCTGTTCCCCTACACGCAGCCGGCGCTGTTCTCCATGCCGCTGGCCTTCCTGTCGGCCATCGTCGTGTCCCTGCTCGACAACAGCGCCGAGGCACAGCGCGAGCGCGAGGCCTTCGGCGACCAGTACGTGCGCGCGCAGACCGGCGTGGGCGCGGCCAGCGCAGCGGTGCATTGATCCTTGCCGCGCGGGCGGGAAACCGCCCGCGTCCGCACGACCGGACCCCGCCATTTGTGGCGGGGTTTTTCTTGGCGGATCGAATCGCGTGGGCCACGCTCCAACTATCCGTCCCCCCTTGCCGAGGAGAGCCGAATGAGCGCGACGCGTAGTGAAACCGATTCCATGGGTAGCGTGGAGGTACCCGCCGAACGTTACTGGGGCGCGCAGACGCAGCGCTCCGTGGAGCATTTTCCCATCGGCGTGGCGCGCTTCCGCTGGCAGCGCCCGATGATCCGCGCGCTGGGCGTGCTCAAGCGCGCGGCGGCCGAGGCCAATGCCGAACTGGGCGAACTGCCGGTGGATCTGGCCTTGCTGATCGTGCGTGCCGCCGACGAGGTCATCGCCGGGCAGCTGGACGGGGAATTCCCGCTGGTGGTGTTCCAGACCGGTTCCGGCACGCAGTCCAACATGAACGCCAACGAAGTGATCGCCAACCGCGCCATCGAACTGGCCGGCGGCGTGCGCGGCAGCAAGTCGCCGGTGCATCCCAACGACCACGTGAATCGCGGGCAGTCGTCCAACGACACCTTTCCCACCGCCATGCACATCGCCGTGGTCGAGCAGATCCACGCCCGCCTGTTCCCGGCCGTGGGCGCGCTGCGCGACACGCTGGCCGAGCGCGCGGCGTGCTTCGCCGACGTGGTGAAGACCGGGCGTACCCACTTGCAGGATGCCACGCCGGTGACCCTGGGGCAGGAGATCGGCGCCTGGGTGAGCCAGATCGACTTCGGCCTGGCGGCGCTGCGCAATGCCTTGCCCGGCCTGCATGCGCTGGCCATCGGCGGCACGGCGGTGGGCACCGGGCTGAATGCCCATCCACGCTTCGGCGAGGTGGCCGCCGCGCGCATCGCCGCATTGACCGGCCAGCCCTTCGTGGATGCGGAGGACAAGTTCTTCGCGCTGGCCGCGCACGATGCGCTGGTGCAGACTTCCGCCGCGTTGCGCACGCTGGCCGGCGGGCTGCTGAAGATGGCCAACGACGTGCGCTGGCTGTCCAGCGGGCCGCGCTGCGGCATCGGCGAACTGCGCATTCCGGAGAACGAGCCGGGCTCGTCGATCATGCCGGGCAAGGTCAATCCCACGCAGTGCGAGGCGCTCACCATGGTGTGCGCGCAGGTGTTCGGCAACGACGCCACGGTGGCCTTCGCCGGCAGCCAGGGCAATTTCCAGCTCAACGTCTACAAGCCGGTGATGGCGCACAACGTGCTGGAGAGCATCGAGCTGCTGGCCGATGCCAGCGAGGCCTTCGAGCACCATTGCGCGCGCGGCATCGAACCGGCGCGGGAACGCATCGCCGCGAATCTGGAGGCCAACCTGATGCTGGTGACCGCGCTCAACCCGCACATCGGCTACGACCGCGCGGCGGCCATCGCCAAGCAGGCGCACAAGGAGGGCCTGAGCCTGCGCGAGGCGGCGCTGGCTTCCGGCTTCGTCAGCGCGCAGGACTACGACCGCTGGGTGGTGCCGCTGGAGATGACGCACGCGGGCGGTTGAGGCTGCGGGCCGTCCGGATGGGGTTCGCGGGGGCGAAAATCGCCGATCGTTCGCTCCCGCGGATTCAGGTGCGGATGGGATTCAGAGGGTATGACAAAGGCGTTGATCGAACGCCCCGCATGGCACAGTGTTAGACTCCAGCATCCGGCCGGCCGTCATGAGCGGTCCGAACGTGCCGGCGAGGAGTCATCGTGTCGTTGCTCAACCATCTGTTTCTGATTCTCCTGCTGATCGCGGTCAGCGCCTTTTTTTCCATCGCCGAAATCTCCCTGGCGGCCTCGCGCAAGGTCAAGCTGCGCCTGCTGGCCGAGGGCGGGCACCCCAACGCCAAGCGTGTGCTGGCCCTGCAGGACAGCCCCGGGCATTTCTTCACCGTGGTGCAGATCGGCCTCAATGCCGTGGCCATCCTCGGCGGCGTCGTCGGCGAATCCGCCCTCTCGCCCTATGTTGCCGACCTGCTCGGGCGCATCTACGGCGGGCCGTGGCTGGATACCGCCAGTTTCCTGATCGCTTTCGTGCTGGTGACCTCGCTGTTCGTGCTGTTCGCCGACCTGATGCCCAAGCGCCTGGCCATGGTGCAGCCCGAGCGCCTGGCGCTCGCCACGGTGCGGCCGATGCAGTTCTGCGTCACTGTGTTCGCACCGCTGGTGTGGGTGTTCAACGGCCTGGCCAACCGGCTGTTCCGCCTGCTGGGCGTGCCCAGCGTGCGCAGCGAGGAGATCACCCCGGCCGACATCGTCGCGATGGCGGACGCAGGTGCGCAGGCAGGGGTGCTGCTCAACCAGGAGCAGCATCTGATCGCCAACGTGTTCGAACTGGATTCGCGCATCATCCCGTCGGCAATGACCGCGCGCGAGAGCATCGTCTTCCTCACGCTGAGCGAGCCGGAAGAGAGCACACGCAACAAGATCGCCGAACACCCCCACGGCAAGTACCCGGTGTGCGAGAAGGACGGCATCGATTCGGTGATCGGCTATGTGGATTCCAAGGACATCCTGCCGCGCATCGTCAATGGACAGAAACTGTCGCTGCGCACCGAGCCCATCGTGCGCAAGGTGCTCGTGCTGCCGGACACGCTGAGCCTGTTCGAGGCGCTGGAGCGCTTCCGCGACGCCAGGGAAGACTTCGCCATCATCGTCAATGAGTACGCCCTGGTGGTCGGCCTGCTGACTCTGCAGGACGTCATGAGCACGGTGATGGGCGATCTGGTCAGCCCCTTCCAGGAGGAGCTGATCGTGCGGCGCGACGACCATTCCTGGCTGATCGACGGCGTGACGCCGATCGAGGATGTCATGCAGGCGCTCGACATCGATGTGTTCGAAGGCTTCGAGAACTATGAGACGGTGGCGGGCTTCCTGATGTACCGCCTGCGCAAGGTGCCCAAGCGCACCGATTCGGTGGAGTACGCCGGCTACAAGTTCGAAGTGGTGGACATCGACAACTACCGCATCGACCAGGTGCTGGTGACTCGCGCCGGCACACCGGCGGCAGCCGAGACGCGCGACTGAGCGGCCGGGCGCAGTGGCACCGGGGGCGTTGCTTCCGGTGTTCAGGCAGCCCGGCTGCGCGCGCGGGCGATGCGCGCGAGTGCGGAGCGCCCGCCGCGGATATGCTCCTGCATGCGCAGTTCGGCCGCGTCGGCATCGCGTGCGAGCAGCGCGTCGAGAATGGCGCGGTGCTCGGCCAGTGACTGCTCCAGCCGGCCCTCCGAGAACAGCGAGTGGTGGCGCGACAGCTTGATGACCTTGCGCAGGTCGGCGATCACCTGCAGCAGCCAGCGGTTGTCGGCGATTTCCTGCAATTCGTGGTGGAAGGCCTGATTGGCCTCGAAGAAGCCGTTGATGTCCCCGGTGCGCGCGGCGCGCTCCAGCTCGGCGTGGATCTGCCGCAGGCGGGCCAGGCCGGTGTCCGAGGCGCGCTGCGCGGTGGCGCGCGCGCACTGGCCTTCGAGCAGGGCCATGACGGTGAAGATCTCGTCCAGATCGCGCTCGGAAATCTCGGTGACGTAACAGCCCCGGCGCGGCTTCAGGGTGACCAGCCCTTCGGAGGCCAGCACCTTGAGCGCTTCGCGCAGCGGCGTGCGCGAAATGCCGTACTGCTCGGCCAGCGCCTGTTCGTCGACCCAGGTGCCGGGCGGCAGTTCGTGGGAGAAGATGCGCTGGCGCAGGCGTTCGGCGACTTCCTGGTACAGCGCGAGCGGCGCGATGCGGGAGGCGGTCATGGTGTGTTTTTGTATTTGGTGTGAAGGTAGCGAACGCTACACCCAGAATGGGGCCAGGTGGCGTTGCATTCATAATTATGGATAAAGTATTATTTCTGGATTGCAACAAGTCAACCTTCCCCGCGCGGCGTAGCATGGGAGGTCCGGCGCCCCACGGGCGCCGGTGAAGAGAGAGGGGCTACGCTGCGCGCCGGGGCGTCGACGGCCGCCCGCGGCATTGGCCGCGGGCGGTTTCGTCGCCGCCTTCCGGCAAGGGACGATCCGGGCCGTGCCCCGTTATACAACGACCGCGCCGTCGTGCTCCGCGACAGGATGCGTCACCGAGGTTTTGCCATGTCCAACGCCAAGCCGCCCGTCTATCCGCAGCCGGATCTCGAAGCCTGGAAAAAGGCCGCGTCCAAGCATGCGCCCGACGGCGATGTCGACAAGCTGAACTGGATCACCCCGGAAGGGCTGACGGTGAAGCCGCTGTACACCAAGGCGGATACGGACGGCCTGCCGCACGCCGATACGCTGCCGGGCTTCGAGCCCTTCCTGCGCGGGCCGCAGCCCACCATGTACGCGGTCAAGCCGTGGACCATCCGCCAGTACGCCGGCTTTTCCACCGCGGAAGCTTCCAACGCCTTCTACCGCAAGGCGCTGGCGGCCGGCGGGCAGGGCGTGTCGGTGGCCTTCGACCTGGCCACCCACCGCGGCTACGACTCGGACCATCCGCGCGTGACCGGCGACGTGGGCAAGGCCGGCGTGGCGATCGACTCGGTGGAGGACATGAAGATCCTCTTCGACGGCATCCCGCTCGACAAGATTTCCGTGTCGATGACCATGAACGGCGCGGTGCTGCCCATTCTGGCCGGCTACATCATCGCCGCCGAAGAGCAGGGCGTGAGCCAGGACAAGCTCTCGGGGACCATCCAGAACGATATCCTCAAGGAGTTCATGGTCCGCAACACCTACATCTATCCGCCGACGCCGTCGATGAAGATCATCGCCGACATCTTCCAGTACACGTCGGCCCACATGCCCAAGTTCAACAGCATCTCGATCTCGGGCTACCACATCCAGGAAGCGGGCGCCAACCAGGCCATCGAGCTGGCCTTCACGCTGGCCGACGGCCTGGAATACGTGCGCACCGGCATCGCCAGCGGCATGGACGTGGACACCTTCGCCGGCCGCCTGTCGTTCTTCTGGGCGGTGGGCATGAACTTCTACCTGGAGATCGCCAAGATGCGCGCGGCGCGTCTGCTGTGGTGGCGGATCATGAAGCAGTTCAATCCGAAGAGCCCCAAGTCCATGATGCTGCGTACCCACTCGCAGACCTCTGGCTGGTCGCTCACCGAGCAGGATCCGTACAACAACGTGGTGCGCACCACCATCGAGGCCATGGCGGCGGTATTTGGCGGCACCCAGTCGCTGCACACCAACGCGCTGGACGAAGCCATTGCGCTGCCCACCGAGTTCTCCGCGCGCATCGCGCGCAACACGCAGATCATCATCCAGGAAGAAACGCACATCTGTAACGTGGTCGACCCCTGGGCCGGCTCCTACATGATGGAGAAGCTCACCCAGGACATGGCCGACAAGGCGTGGAACCTGATCGAAGAGATCGAGGCCATGGGCGGCATGACCAAGGCGGTGGAATCCGGCTGGGCCAAGATGAAGGTGGAGGAATGCGCCGCCGACAAGCAGGCGCGCATCGACTCGGGCAAGGACGTCATCGTCGGCGTGAACAAGTACAAGCTGGCCAAGGAAGACCCGATCGAGATCCTCGACATCGACAACCACGCCGTGCGCGAGGCGCAGATCGCCCGCCTGACCAAGGTGCGCGCCACGCGCGACAATGCCGCCGTGCAGGCCGCACTGGACGCGTTGACCCGGTGTGCGGAAACCGGCGAGGGCAACCTGCTCGACCTGAGCGTGAAGGCGATCCGCCTGCGCGCCTCGGTGGGCGAGGTGTCGGACGCGCTGGAAAAGGTCTTCGGCCGTTTCCGCGCCAACCCGCAGGCCGTGTCCGGCGTGTATGGAGCCGTCGTGGAAGAACAGCAGGACTGGAAGGATCTGAAGGCCGACATCGAGGCCTTCGTCGCCGAGGAAGGCCGTCGCCCGCGCGTGATGATCGCCAAGCTGGGCCAGGACGGCCACGACCGCGGCGCCAAGGTGGTGGCCTCGGCCTTCGCCGACCTGGGTTTCGACATCGACATCGGCCCGCTCTTCCAGACCCCGGAGGAAGCCGCCCGCCACGCGGTGGAAAACGACGTGCACGCGGTGGGCTGCTCCAGCCTGGCCGCCGGGCACAAGACCCTGGTGCCGCAGATCGTCAATGAACTGAAGAAGCTCGGTGCGGACGACATCATCGTCTTCGTCGGCGGGGTGATCCCGGCGCAGGACTACGACGCGCTGTACGCCGCCGGCGCCAAGGGCATCTTCGGCCCCGGCACGCCGATCCCGGTGGCCGCCCGGGTGGTGCTGAAGCAGATCCGCGACGCGCGGGCGGCGGGCTGAGACCGCCGTCTTGAACGGACCGCTGGCCCCGCAGCCGCAACTGGACGCCGCCGACCGCGCGCTGGTCGACGGCGTGCTCGCGCGCCAGCTGCGCCCGCTCGCCAAGACCATCACGCTGATCGAATCGCGCCGCGCCGATCATCAGGCGCGCGCCCAGGCTGTGCTCGAGGCGCTGCTGCCGCACACCGGCGGAGCGATGCGGGTGGGCATTTCCGGCGTGCCGGGGGTGGGCAAGTCCACCTTCATCGAGGCACTCGGCCTGCATCTGATCGGGCAGGGGCTGCGCGTCGCGGTGCTGGCGGTGGACCCGTCCTCGTCGGTGTCGGGCGGCTCCATCCTCGGCGACAAGACGCGCATGGAAGGGTTGAGCCAGAACCCGGCGGCCTTCATCCGCCCCAGCCCGTCGGCCGGCTCGCTGGGCGGTGTGGCGGAAAAGACGCGCGAGACGCTGCTGGCCTGCGAGGCGGCCGGCTTCGACGTGGTGATCGTCGAGACGGTCGGCGTCGGCCAGTCGGAAACCGCCGTGGCCAACATGACCGACATCTTCTGTCTGCTGCAGCTGCCCAACGCCGGCGACGATCTGCAGGGCATCAAGAAGGGCATCGTGGAACTGGCCGACCTGATCGTGGTGAACAAGGCCGACATCGACGCCGCCGCCGCGACCCGCGCCCAGGCGCAGTTGAAGGCCGCGCTGCACATGCTGCGTCCGGCCAGCCCGAACTGGACGGTGCCGGTACTCACGCTGTCGGCGCTGCGCCACGACGGCGTGGAACGCTTCTGGCAGACGGTGTGCGACTATCGCGTGGCCATGGAGAACAGCGGCGAATTCGCCGGGAAACGCCGCCGCCAGGCGCTGGCCTGGATGTGGGATCTGATCGATGCCGGCCTGCGCCAGCATTTCCGCCAGCATCCGGCGGTGCGCGGAGAACTGCCCGCGCTGTCCAGGGCGGTGGAGCGCGGCGAGGCCACCCCGGCCGCCGCCGCACTGCGCCTGCTGCGGCATCTGAACTGAAGACCAACGAGAACAAACCCGGCGTGCCGGGCACGGAAAAACTGTAAGGAGGCCATCAATGCAAGAGATCATCCGCAAGCTGGATGAGAAGCGCCAGAAAGCCCGCCTGGGTGGCGGTCAGAAGCGCATCGATTCCCAGCACGCCAAGGGCAAGCTGACCGCGCGCGAGCGCATCGAACTGTTCCTCGACGATGGCAGCTTCGAAGAGTGGGACATGTTCAAGGAGCACCGCTGCAACGAGTTCGGCATGAACGCCGACCACATTCCGGGTGACGGCGTGGTGACCGGCTACGGCACGGTCAACGGCCGCCTAGTGTTCGTATTCTCGCAGGACTTCACCGTGTTCGGCGGCTCGCTGTCGGAAACCCACGCGGAGAAGATCTGCAAGGTGATGGACCACGCCATGAAGGTCGGCGCGCCGGTGATCGGCCTCAACGATTCGGGCGGCGCGCGCATCCAGGAGGGCGTGGATTCGCTCGGCGGTTATGCCGACGTGTTCCAGCGCAACGTGCTGGCCTCCGGCGTGATCCCGCAGATTTCGCTGATCATGGGCCCCTGCGCCGGCGGCGCGGTGTACAGCCCGGCGATGACCGACTTCATCTTCATGGTGAAGGACTCCTCCTACATGTTCGTCACCGGCCCCGAAGTGGTGAAGACGGTGACGCACGAGGAAGTCACCGCCGAGGAACTGGGCGGCGCCATCACCCACAACACCAAGTCCGGCGTGGCCGACCTGGCCTTCGAGAACGACGTCGAGGCGCTGATGATGACGCGCCGCCTGGTCGGCTTCCTGCCCGCCAGCAACCGCGAGAAGCCGCCCACCCTGCCGGCGCTGGACCCGGCCGACCGCCTGGACTACTCGCTCGACACGCTGGTGCCGGCCAACCCCAACCAGCCGTACGACATGAAGGAACTGATCGTCAAGATGGTCGACGACGGCGACTTCTTCGAACTGCAGCCCGACTACGCCAAGAACATCATCATCGGCTTCGCCCGCATGGAAGGCTCGCCGGTGGGCATCGTCGCCAACCAGCCGCTGGTGCTGGCCGGCTGCCTGGACATCAAGAGCTCGATCAAGGCCGCGCGCTTCGTGCGCTTCTGCGATGCCTTCAACATTCCGGTGGTCACCCTGGTGGACGTGCCCGGCTTCATGCCCGGCACCAGCCAGGAATACGGCGGCATCATCAAGCACGGCGCCAAGCTGCTGTACGCCTACGCCGAATGCACCGTGCCCAAGGTCACCCTGATCACCCGCAAGGCCTACGGCGGCGCCTACGACGTGATGAGCTCCAAGCACCTGCGCGGCGACGTGAATTTCGCCTGGCCGAGCGCCGAGATCGCGGTGATGGGCCCCAAGGGTGCGGTGGAAATCATCTTCCGCGAAGAAAAGAACGATCCCGAGAAGCTCGCCCAGCGCGAGGCCGAATACAAGGCCAAGTTCGCCAACCCCTTCGTGGCGGGCGCGCGCGGTTTCATCGACGACGTCATCATGCCGCACGAAACGCGCAAGCGCGTGTGCCGCTCGCTGGCCATGCTCAAGGACAAGCAGCTCGACAACCCGTGGCGCAAGCACGGCAACATTCCGCTGTAAGTGCCGGGGAGAAACCACAACATGTTCAAGAAAATCCTGATTGCCAACCGCGGTGAGATTGCCTGCCGCGTGATTAAAACCGCCCGCAAGATGGGCATCGCCACCGTGGCGGTGTATTCCGAGGCCGACGCCAGCGCGCTGCATGTGGACATGGCCGACGAGGCCGTGTGCATCGGTCCGGCGCCCAGCAAGGATTCCTACCTGGTCGCCGACAAGATCATCGCCGCCTGCAAGCAGACCGGCGCCGAAGCGGTGCACCCGGGCTACGGCTTCCTGTCGGAGAACGCGGATTTCTCGCGCCGGCTGGAAGAGGAAGGCATCAAGTTCATCGGCCCGAAGCACTACTCGGTCGCCAAGATGGGCGACAAGATCGAGTCGAAGAAGCTGGCGATGGAAGCCGGCGTCAACACCATTCCGGGCTACAACGACGCCATTTCCGGCCCGGCCGAGGCGGTCGAGATTGCCAAGAAGATCGGCTACCCGGTGATGATCAAGGCCTCCGCCGGCGGCGGCGGCAAGGGCCTGCGCGTGGCCTACGACGATAAGGAAGCGCACGAAGGCTTCGCCTCCTGCGTCAATGAGGCGCGCAACAGCTTCGGCGACGACCGCGTGTTCATCGAGAAATTCGTCGTCGAGCCGCGCCACATCGAAATCCAGGTGCTGGCCGACAGCCAGGGCAACACGGTGTACCTGCACGAGCGCGAGTGCTCCATCCAGCGCCGCCACCAGAAGGTCATCGAGGAAGCGCCGAGCGCCTTCATCGATCCGGCCACCCGCAAGGCGATGGGCGAGCAGGCCGTGGCGCTGGCCAAGGCGGTGCAGTACGAATCCGCCGGCACGGTGGAATTCGTCGTCGGCGCCGACAAGAGCTTCTACTTTCTGGAGATGAACACCCGTCTGCAGGTGGAGCACCCGGTCACCGAGAACATCACCGGCATCGACCTGGTCGAGCAGATGATCCGCGTGGCCGCCGGCGAGCCGCTCTCCATCCGCCAGGAAGACCTCAGCATCAACGGCTGGTCCATCGAATGCCGCATCAACGCCGAAGACCCGTTCCGCGGCTTCCTGCCGTCCACCGGCCGCCTGGTGAAGTTCCAGCCGCCGGCCGAAGGCAACGGGGTGCGCGTGGATACCGGCGTGTATGAAGGCGGCGAGATCTCGATGTTCTACGATTCGATGATCGCCAAGCTGATCGTGCACGGCAAGGACCGCAACGACGCCATCCGCCTGATGCGCGACGCGCTCAACGGCTTCGTCATCCGCGGCATCAACTCCAACATCCCCTTCCAGGCCGCGCTGCTGCAGCACCCGCGCTTCGTCTCGGGCGCCTTCAACACCGGCTTCATCGCCGAGGAGTACCCGCAGGGCTTCGACGCCTCGATGGTGCCCCACGACGACCCCGCGCTGCTCGCCGCCGTGGCCGCGTTCGCGCGCCGCCGCTACATCGAGCGCGCGGTGCAGATCGACGGGCAGTTGCCCGGCCACGGCCGCAAAGTGGCGGTCGACTGGGTGGTGCTGATCGGCGACGAGCAATACCCACTGAGCGTGAAGCGCATCGAGGGCGGCTATTCCTTCACCCACGGCGACAAGACCTACGACATCGTTTCCGACTGGCACTTCGGCGACCTGCTGTTCGCCGGCACGGTGAACGGCCAGCCGCTCAGCCTGCAGATCGAGCGCCGTGGCCTGCGCTACCGCATCTCGCACTTCGGCCTGCAGGTCGAGCCCATCGTGATGACGGTGAATGCCGCCCACCTGCTGTCGCTGATGCCGAAGAAGCTGCCGCCGGATCTGTCCAAGTTCCTGCTGTCGCCGATGCCGGGCCTGCTGCGCGAAGTCGCCGTGGGCGAAGGCCAGGAAGTGAAGGCCGGCGAGAAGCTTGCGGTGATCGAGGCCATGAAGATGGAAAACGTCCTCAAGGCCGAGCAGGACGGTAAGGTCAAGAAAGTGGTCGCCAAGCCGGGCGCCAGCCTGGCGGTGGATGAGGTCATCGTCGAGTTCGAATAAACGACGAGCCCGTTTTCGTTCGATGGGGAGGGAGACCCGCCGCATGTACGGCGGGTGCCTGTCGAGGCAGGGCCCGCGCGAGCGGGCCCTTTTTTTTCGCCGGGCCACCCCAGGACAAAAGCACCCCCCTCGGGAACAGCGACCCGCGCAGCGGCGGAGCGTGGCGGTTCTTTTTCGTCCACACTGAAATGGTGCACGGTGCGCCGTGCGGGACGGTGGCAGAATCGCGGGCGATGAATCCCCGGGTCGTGCCACGGTTCCTTGCCCTGCTGCGGAGCATGCTGTTTTTGTCGTGCATGCTGTGGGCCTGTACGCCGGTACGTGCCGGCGGGGCGCCGTGGCTGGACGCGGCGGCCACGCGGATCAATGCCGCGTCCTGGGTGAGCGTGCTCGCAGATCCCGGCGGCGATCTGGATCTGCGGCAGGCCGTTGAGGCGTTCGCCGCCGGCCGCTTCAGCGCGCCATCGATCGCCACTCGGCGTGCCGCGCTCAACTTCGGCTATCGCGACGAGGCAGTCTGGCTGTACCTGGAGCCGCGCCGCGCGCCGGATGCGCCGGCCCGCTGGCTGCTGGAAATCGGCTTTGCCTCGCTCGACCAGGTGGAGGTCTTCCAGGCCGACGCCACGGGGGACTGGAAGGGCGCGCGGTCCGGCGATCTGCTGCCGTTCTCCGCGCGTCCGCTGGCGCACATCAATCATGTCTTTCCGCTCGACTTCGGCGCCGGCGATCAACTGCGGGTGTTCGTGCGCGTGCGCTCCCATGGCTCGCTGACCCTGCCGGTGACGCTATGGTCGCCCGCCGCCCTGCATGCCGAGGACCAGCGCCGTTATGCCGGGGAAGCGGTGTACTTCGGCATGCTGAGCGCGCTGGCGCTGTACAACCTGTTGCTGTGGGCCACCCTGCGCGAGCGCGTATTCCTCTACTACGTCGGTTTCGCCGCCGGCATGGCGGTGGGCTTCGCCGGGCAGAACGGCCTGGGCGCGCAGTTCCTGTGGCCGGCCTGGCCGGCCTGGGCCAACATTTCCTTCCCGGTCGGCATGGCCTCCGCCGGATTGTTCGGTGCGTTGTTCACCCGCGCCTTTCTGGCGTCCTCCCGATCCGTGCCGGGGCTGGACGGCCTGCTGCGCTTGTCGGTGTTCGTCTTCCTGTTCGCCATCCTCGCGCACTGGCTGATCGGCTATCGCGCGGCCGCCATGCTCACTTCGCTGGCCGGGCTGTGCTTCGCGCCGCTGGCGGTGGTCTGCGGCGTGCGCGCGTGGTGGGCCGGGCATCCGGGGGCGCGCTATTTTCTGGTCGCCTGGATCCTGCTGCTGCTTGGCGTGGCGGTGATGGCCATGCGCAACTTCGGCTGGGTGCCGACCAACTGGGTGACCATCTACGCCATGCAGATCGGTTCCGCGCTGGAGATGCTGCTGCTCTCCTTCGCGTTGGCCGACCGCATCAACGAAATGCGCCGCGAGCGCGAGGAAGCCCGCCAGGCAGCGCTGGAGGCGGCGCGCGTCACCGAGCAGGCGCTGGAACGCCGGGTGGCCGAGCGCACCGGCGAACTGGAGGCGGCCAATGCGCGCCTGCGCGAGAACGAGCAGGCCCTGCAGCAACTGGCCTTCCACGACGCCCTCACCGGCCTGCCCAACCGCATGGTGCTGGATGACCGCCTGCGCCAGGCCATCGCGCGCGCCGCGCGGCAGCGTGTGCGTTTCGCGGTGCTGGTGGTGGACCTCGACGGCTTCAAGGAGGTCAATGACCGGGGCGGGCACGCGGTGGGCGACCGCGTGCTGCGCATCGCCGCCGAGCGCATGCGCGGGCTGATGCGCGCTTCGGACACGCTGGCGCGCATCGGCGGCGACGAGTTCGTCGCGGTGGTCGAGCCCGTCGGCGACGAGGCCGATGCCGTGGCGGTGGCCGCCAAGCTGGTGGATGCGCTGGACGGCCCGGTGAATGTCGATGGCGACGGCTACCGCATCGGCGGCAGCATCGGTGTCGCCCTGTTCCCGATGGATGGCGACAGCGTGGAAACCCTGGTGCGCGCAGCGGACCGCGCCATGTACCGCGCCAAGGCGGCCGGGCGTGGGGCCTGGCGGCGCGCGGCGGTGGACGGCGGGCAGGTTCCGGCGCACTGACCACGGACCGCCGCCGCGCGGGCCGGAACTTCCCCGTGCGCGGCCTGTCGTATTTGCACGAAACTAAATCGTGCAATACCATTGCCGCACTGATTCCCGGCCGCCGTCCTTTCCGGCGGCCTTTCCGAGCGAGTGCGGCCGGTCGCCTCCCCCCACGCGACCTCCTTCCGGCGCCGCGCGCCGCAGCAGTCATCCGGCAGTCCAGTTCCGCCCCGCGTTCCGCGCGGTCCGGTGGTGCGCGCGCCGGTGCAGAAAAGGAGACAAGCATGCAAGCATCCACCCACAGCCTTGCCCCGCAATGGTCGCTCGGCGGCGACGCCGGCCGTGTCGAACCGGCCGCCTTCAAGGTCTACACGCAGCGCGATCTGGACCGCATCGAGGCGCTGGCCCGCCTGAGCGAGGCGCAGCGCTTCGAGATGAAGGTGGTGTCCGCCGTGCTGCCGTTCCGCGTGAACCAGTACGTCATCGACGAACTGATCGACTGGCGCCGGGTGCCGGACGATCCCATCTTCCAGCTCACCTTCCCGCAGCGCGGCATGCTCGCGCCGGCGCACTACGAGCGCGTGGCCGCGCTGCTGCGCGCCGGGGCCGACAAGGACGAACTGGCGCGCGTGGTCGATGCGGTGCGCCACGAACTCAACCCGCACCCGGCCGACCAGATGGAAATGAACATGCCGCGCGACGAGGAGGGCCACCGCCTCGACGGCATCCAGCACAAGTACCGCGAAACCGTGCTGTTCTTCCCCAGCCAGGGGCAGACCTGCCACAGTTACTGCACCTTCTGTTTCCGCTGGGCGCAGTTCGTCGGCGACAAGGCGCTGCGCATCGCCAGCTCGGAGGCGGCGGTGCTGCACAACTACCTGCGCACCCACCGCGAGGTCACCGACGTGCTGTTCACCGGCGGCGACCCGATGGTGATGAAGACCGCCCACCTGAAGAACTACCTGGAGCCGCTGCTGGCGCCGGAGTTCGACCATATCCGCACGATCCGCATCGGCAGCAAGGCGCTCAGCTTCTGGCCGCAGCGCTTCGTCTCCGCCGAGGACGCCGATGAGCTGATCCACCTGTTCGAGCGCGTGGTGGAATCCGGCAAGCAGCTGGCGGTGATGGCGCACTACAACCACTGGAAGGAGCTGGACACCGAGGTGGCGCAGGCCGCCATCCGCCGCGTGCGCGGCACCGGCGCGGTGATCCGCGCGCAGGGCCCGCTGATCGCGCACATCAACGACGACCCGGCGGTGTGGGCGCGCATGTGGCAGAAGCAGGTGGAACTGGGCATCGTGCCGTACTACATGTTCGTCGAGCGCGACACCGGCGCGCGCAACTACTTCGAGGTGCCGTTGGTGCGCGCCTGGGAAATCTACCGCGAGGCCATGCAGCGCGTCTCCGGGCTGGCGCGCACGGCGCGCGGCCCCAGCATGTCGGCCAGCCCCGGCAAGGTGGAAATCCAGGGCGTCACCGAAGTGGCCGGCGAGAAGGTCATCGCGCTGCGCTTCATCCAGGGCCGCAACCCGGACTGGGTGCAGCGCCCGTTCTTCGCCAGGTACGACGAGGAGGCCACCTGGCTGAACCATTTGCAGCCCGCCTTCGGCGAACGGAAGTGGTTCTGGGAGGACGAGTACGCGGCGATCCGCGACGCCAAGCTGGCGGCAGCCGACTGAGCGCGGCGCGTTCCGTCAACCCCCCATCGACGGCGGCCTGCGGGCCGCCGTCGGCGTTTCAGCGGTGCGTCCGTGCGCGCGTGACGGTGGTCAGGGAAGGTCCGGCGGGCCGCCGTGCCCACTGCCCAGCTGCGCCGCCAGCCAGTCGATGAACACCCGGCACTTGGGCGCCAGGTAACGGTTGGCGGGGTAGAGCAGATAGGCCGTGCCCTGGTAGGCGGTGAGGAGTTCCCAATCTTCCAGCACGGGCACGAGCTGGCCGCGCGCGATGTCCTCGGCGGCGACGAAATGCGGCAGGCTGCCGATGCCCAGGTGGTTCAGCATGCCTTCCAGGCGCATCTCGGCGTGATTGACCACGTAGCGCCCGCGTACGCCCACCGTCGCGCGTTCCTCGCCCCGGCGGAATTTCCACTGGCGGTCGGCGGGCTGCTCGCCCAGGAACAGGCAGTCGTGCGCCGCCAGTTCGTCGGGATGGGCCGGGGTGCCGCGCCGGGCCAGGTAGTCCGGCGTGGCACACAGCACCTGGCGCACGCGCAGCAGCGGGCGGGCGGCGAGTCCTTCGGGCGGCGCGTCGGTGATGCGCACGACCAGATCGACCGCATCGTCGAAAGG
Organism: Pseudothauera nasutitermitis; assembly: GCF_004801295.1. Taxonomy (GTDB): domain Bacteria; phylum Pseudomonadota; class Gammaproteobacteria; order Burkholderiales; family Rhodocyclaceae; genus Pseudothauera; species Pseudothauera nasutitermitis. Next base: position 478,174 of record NZ_SSOC01000005.1, on the reverse strand, counting down.
ATCGACCGCCCGGTCGGTGACCAGCAACTGCACATCGACCTCGGGGTAGGCCGCCAGGAAGGGGGCGACCAGCGGGTGAATCACCCGCCGCCCGAAGGCGCGCGGCACGCTCATGCGCACCCGTCCGTGCGGGGATTGCCGGTAGGCGGTGGCGCCGTCCAGCGCGGCACGGGCGTTTTCCAGCATGCTCCGACAGTGGGCGAGCAGTGTCTGGCCGGCCTCGCTCAGGCGCAGCTTGCGTGTGCTGCGTTCGAACAGGCGCACGCCCAGCGCGCCTTCCAGATGGGCGATGCGTCGGCTGACCGCCGAGGGCGTCATGCCCAGCTCGCGCGCCGCCGCCGAAAAGCCCAGGCGTTCCGCCGCGCGCGTGAAGATCGCCAGATCGGGCAGCAGGGCGTGCAGGCGCTCGGGGTCATTCATGCTGTGAGGGAACAAGTGATGTGCGTTGCCGGCGATTCTACCGCCCGTCCGCGAGGCCGAGAATCCGCGCTGCAGAGCCCGTGGGGGCTTCTTCCGTTTCACGGGAAGGCGGATGTGGGGAGGATGGGGATGGACGGCCGCAAGGTTTGGCTGGCGGATCTGGCGCTGCTCGCGGCGGCCGTGGTGTGGGGCACCAGCTACGGCACCACCAAGGAGGCGCTGAACCACTATCCGGTGCTCGCCTTCGTGGCCCTGCGCATGCTGGCGACCGGCGCGCTGCTGGCGCCGGCCGTGCTGCGCGCGGGGGCGGCGCAATGGCCGGCGCTGCTGCGCGTGGGCGTGCCGACCGGGCTGCTCCTGCTGGCCATCTTCCTGTGCGAGACCTTCGGCGTGTTCCGCACCACGGCGTCCAACGCCGCCTTCCTGATCAGCCTGTGCGTGATCCTCACGCCGTTCGCCGAATGGCTGCTGCTCGGGCGCCGGCCCGCGCGCACGGTATTCCTGGCGGCCTGCGTGTCGGTGGCCGGGGTCTGGCTGCTCACCGGCGGGGCGCGTCTGGATGCCTTGAACCTGGGCGACGCGCTGATCCTGGCGGCAGCCGTGCTGCGCGCCGGCATGGTCGTGCTGACGCGGCGGCTGACGGCGGGCAAGCACTTTTCCAGCCTCGCGCTGACCGCCGTGCAGACCGTGGTGGTAGGCATCGGCAGCCTGTGCGCCGCGCTCGCGCTGCTGCCCGCCGGGGCGTTCGCCTTGCCCGAGGCGCCGTCGTTCTGGCTGTACACCGGGTATCTGGTGCTGTTCTGCACGGTGTTCGCCTTCTTCGCGCAGAACTACGCGCTGCGGCGTACCACGCCGACCCGCGCGGCGCTGCTGATGGGCAGCGAGCCGCTGTTCGGCGCGCTGTTCGCCATCGCCTTCGTCGGCGAGCGCCTGTCCGCACTGGCCTGGCTGGGCGGCGGACTGGTGTGCGCGGCGACCCTGTGGGTGGCGCTGGGGCGCGGAAGCGCCGCAGGCGGCGGGGCGGAGCGCGTGCGAGCGTAATGACGCTGCGCGGGGACGGCGAGCGCCGTCAAGGAACCGTCATCTGTACGTAACGGGGCGTGCCTATCGTGCGGCAATCCTTTCTGCCGACATAGGTAGCCCGATGACCCTGAACATGCTGACGCGCGCCCTGGCCGGCGCCTGCGCGGTGCTCGCGATGAACGCCGCCCAGGCGCTCGATGCCCGCTTCGAGGACAAGGACGGCGACCTGCTCGCCGACGTGCCGGCCGATCCGGCCAAGTGGATCGACCCGGCCACGCTGGTGTTCGCCTACACGCCGGTGGAAGACCCCGCCGTGTATGCCAAGGTGTGGGACGACTTCCTCAAGCACATGGAGAAGGTCACCGGCAAGAAGGTGCAGTTCTTCCCGGTGCAGTCCAACGCCGCGCAGCTCGAGGCGATGCGCGCCGGGCGCCTGCACGTGGCGGGCTTCAACACCGGCTCCAACCCGCTGGCGGTCAATTGCGCGGGTTTCCGCCCGTTCGCCATGATGGCCTCGCTGGACAACCGCTACGGCTACGAGATGGAGATCATCACCTATCCGGGCTCGGGCATCGCCAAGGTGGAGGACATCCGCGGCAAGAAGCTCGCTTTCACTTCGGAAACCTCTAACTCCGGCTACAAGGCGCCGTCCGCGCTGCTGCGTCAGGAGTTCTCCATGGAGGCCGGCAAGGACTATGAGCCGGTGTTCTCCGGCAAGCACGACAACTCCATCCTGGGTGTGGCCAACAAGGACTACCCGGCGGCGGCCATCGCCAACTCGGTGAAGCAGCGCATGCAGTCGCGCAACGTGGTGAAGCCCGAACAGCTCGAGGTGATCTACACCTCGCAGACCTTCCCGACCACCGGCTACGGCGTGGTCTACAACCTCAAGCCCGAACTGGCGGAGAAGATCCAGCAGGCCTTCTTCACCTACGACTGGGAAGGCTCCGAGCTGGCCAAGGAATTCAACAGTTCCGAGCCGCCGCAGGAGAAGTTCATGCCGATCACCTACAAGGAACACTGGGAAGTGGTGCGCGCCATCGACGCCGCGATGGGCGTGCGCTACGACTGCAAGTGAGCATGCTGCGCCTCGAAGCGCTGACCAAGCGCTACAAGACCGGCGACCTGGCGCTGAAGGCGGTTTCCATCGAGATCCCCGCCGGCCAGGTGGTCGGGCTGATCGGCCCGTCCGGCGCCGGCAAGTCCACGCTGATCCGCTGCATCAACCGGCTGGTGGAGCCTTCCGCCGGCTGCGTGTGGCTGAAGGGCCTGGAGCTCACCGGCCTGCGGCGCGGGGCCTTGCGCCGCGCGCGCCGGCGCATGGGCATGATCTTCCAGGAGTACGCCCTGGTCGAGCGCCTGACGGTGATGGAGAACGTGCTCTCCGGCCAGCTCGGCTACGTCGGCTTCTGGCGCAGCCTGCTGCGCCGCTTCCCGCCGGCGGCAGTGTCGCAGGCCTTCGCCACGCTGGACCGCGTGGGCCTGTCGGCCCATGTGGACAAGCGCGCCGACGCGCTCTCCGGCGGCCAGCGCCAGCGCGTGGGCATCGCCCGCGCGCTGCTGCAGAACCCGGACCTGCTGCTGGTCGATGAACCCACCGCGAGCCTGGACCCGAAGACCTCGCGGCAGATCATGCGGCTGATCACCGAAGTGTGCGAGGAGCGCGGGCTGGCCGCCATCATCAACATCCACGACGTGGCCCTGGCGCGCCGCTTCATGCAGCGCATCGTCGGCCTGCGCGCGGGGGAAGTGGTCTATGACGGCCCGCCGGAGGGCCTGAGCGCGGACGTGCTGACGCAGATCTACGGCGAAGAGGACTGGAGCGGCACCATCCAGGCGGGCGACGAGATGGCCGCCGAGGCCGGGGCGCCGGCGCCCGTGCCGGCCCGCGAGGCCGTGCGCTTCGCCAGGGAGCCGGGTGCGCTGGCGGTCGCGCTGAAATGAGCGGCCCGCGCCAGACGGCGGCGCTGGCCGTGGCGCCGGGCTATCCGACCACCTGGAAGCGGCCGCCCTTCATCGCCAGCGCGGCGTGGCGCTATGCCCTGTACGCCGCCGTGCTGGCCTACCTGGTGGTCGGGCTGGGCTCGGTGGAGGTGAACTGGACGCGGGTATGGGAAGGCATCCCGCGCGGCTGGGCCTTCCTGAGCGCCTTCTTCAGCCCGGATTTCACCTCGCGCGGCGGGGACATCTGGCTGGGCCTGCAGGAAAGCCTGACGATGACGCTGACCGCCACGGTGGCCGGCATCCTGCTCGCCATTCCGGTGGGCGTGGGGGCGGCGCGCAATCTCGCGCCCGCGCCGGTGTACGCGGCGTGCCGCGCGGTCGTCGCGTTGTCGCGCAGCTTCCAGGAAATCGTCATCGCCATCCTGTTCGTCGCCATGGTGGGCTTCGGGCCGCTGGCGGGCTTTCTCACCCTGAGCTTCGCCACCGTCGGCTTCATCGCCAAGCTGCTCGCCGAGGACATCGAGGATCTGGACGAACGCCAGGTCGAGGCGGTGCGCGCCACCGGCGCGAGCTGGCTGCAGTGGGTGAACTACGCGGTGCAGCCGCAGGTCATGCCGCGCCTGATCGGCCTGTCGCTGTACCGGCTGGACATCAACTTCCGCGAGTCGGCGGTGATCGGCATCGTCGGCGCGGGCGGCATCGGCGCCACGCTCAACACCGCCATCGACCGCTACGAATTCGATTCGGCCGCCGCCGTGCTGCTGATCATCATCGCCATCGTCATGGTTTCGGAATACGTCTCCGGCGCCGTGCGCAAGTGGGTGCAGTGATGCCGGTCCTCCAGTCCGCCACGGGCAGATCCTGGCAGCACCGCAGCGGCAGGCAGCGGCTGATCGCCTGGTTCGGCTGGCTGGCGCTGGTGGCGCTGGTGGTGTTCGCCTGGCAGGTGATGACGCGCGACACCATCTGGGCCTTCGTCGCCGATGCGCCGCGCCAGGCCGCCGACATCGGCGAGCGCATGTTCCCGCCGCGCTGGGGCTACATGGAGCGCTTGTGGCAGCCGCTGTGGGACACCCTCAACATCGCCACGCTGGGCACCCTGCTGGCGCTCTTCGTGGCCGTGCCGGTGGCCTTCCTGGCGGCGCGCAACACCACGCCCAGCGTGCGCTTCGTGCGCCCGGCGGCCCTGCTGCTGATCGTCGCTTCGCGTTCGATCAACTCGCTGATCTGGGCACTGCTGCTGGTGTCCATCCTCGGCCCCGGCCTGCTGGCGGGCATCCTCGCCATCGCGCTGCGTTCCATCGGCTTCATCGGCAAGCTGCTCTACGAGGCCATCGAGGAGATCGACGCCAGCCAGGTCGAGGCGGTGGCGGCCACCGGCGCGTCCGGCGCCCAGGTGCTCGATTACGCCATCGCTCCGCAGATCATGCCGGCCTTCGCCGGGATCACGGTGTTCCGCTGGGACATCAACATCCGCGAATCCACCGTACTCGGCCTGGTGGGCGCGGGCGGCATCGGCCTGGAGCTGTCGCACTCGCTCAACACCCTGGCCTGGCCGCAGGTCACGTTGATCTTCATCGTCATCCTGGGCACCGTGGTGCTCAGCGAATGGGTGTCGGCGCGCGTGCGCCACGCCATCATCTGAGCGTTCGCCCGGGCGTGGCGGCTTCTTGCGTGCCGTTCAGCCCTTCAGGTTGGCGTAGGCCTCGATGACCTCGGGCGGGGCCTGCACCAGTTCCACCAGCACGCCTTCGCCGCCGATGGGGAATTCCTCGTTGCCCTTGGGGTGCAGGAAGGTGATGTCGTAGCCCGCCGCGCCGCGGCGGATGCCGCCGGGGGCGAAGCGCACGCCCTGGGCGGTGAGCCATTCGACCGCCGCGCGCAGGTCGTCCACCCACAGGCCGACGTGATTGAGCGGGGTGGTGTGCACGGCCGGCTTCTTTTCCGGGTCGAGCGGCTGCATCAGGTCCACTTCCACCTTGAACGCGCCCTTGCCCATCGCGCAGATGTCCTCGTCCACGTTCTCGCGCTCGGAGGCGAAGGTGCCCGAGACCTGCAGGCCCAGCATGTCCACCCACAGCGTGCGCAGCTTTTCCTTGCTGAGGCCGCCAATGGCGATCTGCTGGATGCCGAGGATCTTGAACGGACGTGCGGACATGGGGTTGTCTCCGGTGTTGTGGATTAAGAATTCATAATTATAGAGTGCGCGGGCACCGTCCGCGCAAGCCGCTTGCCGGGCGGCCTCATTCCCAGCTCACTGGGGTGGCGAACAGATAGCCGGCGCCGTACACAGTTTTGATCAGGCGCGGGTTCTGCGGGTCGTCGCCGAGCTTGCGGCGCAGGCGGGAGATGCGCACGTCGATGCTGCGGTCGAACGGATCGACGTCGCGCTCGCCGAGCAGTTGTTCGCGGCTGAGGATCTTGTTGGGCCGGCGCAGCAGGGTGAGCAGCAGCGCGGCTTCGGCGGAGGACAGGCCGATCTCGTTGCCGTCCGGGGCGACCAGCGCATGGCGCCCCTTGTCGAAGATCCAGTCGGCGAAGCGCGCCAGATTGGCTGCGCCGCCGCTTTCCTCGGCCGGTGCGGCGCGCTGGTAGCGGCGCAGGATGGAGCGCACGCGGGCGACCAGTTCGCGCGGTTCGAAGGGTTTGACGATGTAGTCGTCGGCGCCCAGTTCCAGGCCCAGCACGCGGTCGGTGACGTCGTTGCGCCCGGTGAGGATGAGCACCGCGCAGGGGCTGCCTTCCTGCAGTTCGCGTACCACCTGCATGCCGTCCATGTCGGGCAGGCCGAGATCCACGATGCACAGGTCGGGCGCCGCCTGGCGGGCCAGGGCGAGCAGGCGCTGGCCGGTGGATACGTGGTCGCAGCGGAAACCGTATTCGTTGAGGCTGGTGCAGATCAGCCGGGCGATGGCGGGTTCGTCCTCGAGGACGAGAATGGTCGCGTTGTCGGAGCGGTTCATGGGTGGGCGGTTTCCCTCGCGGTGTCCGGTTCCAGTTGGTGCAGCGCCTCGGCGAGCGCGGCGCGGTCGAAGGGCTTGCGCAGCACGGGTACGTCCGGTTCGGCGCTTTCGCCGCTGTGGCCGTCGCGCGCGTAGCCGGTGATCAGCAGGATGGGCAGCGCGGGGCGCAGGGCGCGCGCACGTGCGGCCAACTCGCGCCCGTCGAGGCCGCCGGGCATCACCGTGTCGCTGACCAGGAAGGCGATGTCCGCGACGTTTTCCAGCAGGGCCAGAGCCTCGCGGCCGTCCGGCGCCTCGATCACCGGATAGCCGAGTTCGGTGAGTTGCAGGCGGATGATGCGGCGCACTTCGGCCTCGTCCTCGACCAGCAGCACCGGCCCGCTGTGGCGGACGCGCGCGGGGGGCTGGGCGACCGGCTCGGCGGGTTCGTCGGCCGGTGTGCCGGTCTGCGGCAGCACGAAGGTGACCGTGGTGCCGGTGCCCGGCGTGCTGCGCACGCGGATGTTGCCGCCGGACTGGCGCACGAAGCCATACACCATTGACAGCCCCAGCCCGCTGCCGTGGCCGAAGGGCTTGGTGGTGAAGAAGGGCTCGAAGACGCGGGCGAGCGCTTCCGGCTGGATGCCGCAGCCGGTGTCGGTGACGTCGAACTGCACGTAGTCGCCCACCGGCAGTTCGACCAGCATCGACAGGCTGTCCGGGATGTGCCGGGGCATCACTGCGATGCGCAGCTCGCCGCCGGCCGGCATGGCGTCGCGCGCGTTGATCGCCAGGTTGAGCAGGGCGTTTTCCAGCTGGTGCGGGTCGACGAAGGCATGCAGCGGCTGTTCCGGCAGCCGGGTGCTCACCTGCACGTTCTCGGTGAGCGTGCGGGTGAGCAACTGGCTCATGTTCAGCACCAGGGCGCCGACTTCCACGGCGCGCGGCTCCAGCGTCTGTCCGCGCGCGAAGGTGAGCAGGCGCTTGATGAGTTCGGCGCCGCGCCGCGCGGCGTGCAGCGCGGGGTCGAGGTATTCGCCGGGGTCGCCGCCGGCGGGCTGGCGCTCCTTGAGGGCGGCGAGGTTGCCGATGATGATGGACAGCAGGTTGTTGAAGTCGTGCGCCAGCCCGCCGGTGAGCTGGCCGATGGCTTCCATCTTCTGCGCCTGGATCAGCGCGGCCTGGCTGGCCTTCTGCTCGGTGATGTCGATGGACAGCACGAAGTAGCCCTTGAAGCCGCCTTCCAGCGAGACGTCCGGCACCACCACGCTGCGTGCGTGCACGGTGCGGCCTTCGGCGTTCTTGCGGGCGTATTCGTAGCTCACCCGTTCGCCCTGTTCGGCCTGTTCGAGGTGGGCGCGGATGGTGGCGTAGGCTTCGGCGCCGAACATTTCGGCGATGGAGCGTCCGACGATGCCCTGCTTGGTCTCGCCGAACCACTCGGCGTAGGCGCGGTTGGCGAACAGGTAGCGCTGTCCGGCGTCGATGTGGGCGATCATCGCCGGAATGGCGTCGAGGATCAGCCGCATGCGTTCTTCGGACAGGCGCAGCGCGCCGGCGATCTGGTCGATTTCGCGGTTGGCGTGCTCCAGTTCGGCGGTGCGTTCGCGCACGCGCGCTTCGAGCTGGACGTTCTGCTGCTGGATCAGCGCCTCGGCGCGGCGCTGTTCGGTGACGTCGGTCCACAGCGAGATGAAGCCGAGGTTGGGAATCGGCACGCCGCGTACCGCCAGCACCTGGCCGTTGGGGCGCGCGCGCTCCACGTAGTGCGGTTCGAAGGCACGTGCCGAGGCCATGCGCTCGGCCACCAGCTGTTCGACGTCGCCCTCGCCGTATTCGCCGCGCTGGGCGTTGAAGCGCACCAGTTCCTCGAAGGGCAGGCCGACGCGCAGCAGCGACTCGGGAAAGTCGAGCAGGCGCTGCAGGGCCTGGTTCCAGGTCACCAGCTTGGGCGTGGCGTCGAATACCGCAATGGCCTGGTCGAGCAAGTCCAGCCCGGCGAGCAGCAGGTCATAACGTCGGCGCTGCTCCGGGGTGAGGGCGGAGTGCGTCTCGAAGGGGTCGGCCGGCTTCGCCATGGGGTCGGTTGTCTCCGTTTGCCGGTCAGTTTTATTGGTGCCTGCCCGGTGCTGTGCGCGGCATGGAAGGCGGCGCACAGCGCGGGGCGGCGCTGCATCGTCGCCAGAATCGGCGCGGGCGTCAAGCGCGCGGGGTGGTGTGGGCGCGGCCTGTGCGCGGGCATGGGTTGTCTGTGTGCGGAGAGGCGGGGGAGGCGTTCAGGGGCGTGGCTGTCGCGAAATCGCCGCCGCCCACACCCCTGAACGCCTGAACCATTGTCGGTATGCCTTCCGCCCGGAAAAGGCGTTCCCTCCGCTCGATGCTCAAGCGTCTCACGGTACGGCAACCGTCTGCCGTGCCGAGGCCAGGCGGTTGCGGTACTGCTCGGGGGAAACGCCCGTCCAGCCGACGAAGGCGCGATAGAACGCGGACGGATCGGCATAGCCCAGATCGGCGGCCAGTTCGCCGACGGGCTGGGCGGTCTTGGTCAGCCGGGCGATGGCGAGGTCGCGGCGCAGGGCGTCCTTGATGGCGCGGAAACTGGAACCCTCTTCCTCCAGCCGGCGCTCCAGCGTGCGCGTGGACAAGTGCAGGCGCGCGGCCGCCGCGCGCACGCTCAACGCCTCCGGCAGGGCGGCGCGCAGGCTGTCGCGCACGCGGGCGACCATCTCCCGGTCGCGCCGGTAGAGCAGGGTGATGCGCCCCGGCGCGCCATCCAGGAAGCGCTCCAGCGCGGCCTCGTCGCGGCGCAGCGGCAGGTCGAGCAGATTGGCCTGCAGCGTGGCCTCCAGCCGGGGGGCGTGGAAGCGCGAATCGGCGGTGTAGACCAGCGTGTAGTCGTCGGCGTGCGGCGGGCGCGGGTAGGGGAAGGCCACGCTGTCGAGCGCCAGCCCGCGTCCGGCGAACCAGCAGGCCAGCCCGTGCAGCAGGCGCAGCAGCCATTCGAAGGCGAACACGCGGCCGGAGTCGTCCATGCGCTCCGCCAGCACGCGCGTCTCGCTCAGCAGCAGGCGCGCGTGCTGGCCGTCGCGCTCGATGTCCAGGCGCAGGTCGGGCAGGGTCAGGCGCAGGAAGCGCGCCGCGCGCGCCAGTGCTTCGCCCAGCGTGGGCGCGCCCAGCATGGCCCGGCAGAGGAATTCGAAGAAGCCGGGCGCCAGCTTGCGCTCGAACAGGCCGAAGCCCTCGTCGTCCAGCGCCAGGGTGACGCGGTTGTACAGGTCGGCGTAGCGTTCGGCCGTGACCCGTCTGGCGGGATCCGCAAGGTCGATGCTCGCCGCGTGCACCAGCGTGGCGGGGTCCAGGCCCTGGCGCAGCATCCCGGAGAGCAGCCCGTCCACGAAGCCCATCGCCACCGATGCGCGGCTTCTGCCGCCGTTGCGCGGCGGAGCGGGGCGGCGGGAGGCGGGCGAGGGGGGCATGGGCGGCGTCGGGCGGGGCGGTGGGTGATTGGCGCAGTTTGCACGATAGGCGGCGGCAACGGCAATGGCAAACCCGCCGGGGCGCTTCTACCATTCAGGGCATATAAGAACGCAGGTGGAGGAGACCCCCATGACCGACCTGAGCGTGGCGCACAAACTCGCGCCCTACAAGCCGAAGAACAAGGTGCGCTTCGTCACTGCGGCGGCGCTGTTCGATGGCCACGACGCGTCGATCAACATCATGCGGCGCATTCTGCAATCCACCGGCGCGGAGGTCATCCACCTGGGCCACAACCGCTCGGTGGGCGAGATCGTCACCGCCGCGCTGCAGGAAGACGTGCAGGGCATCGCCATCACCAGCTACCAGGGCGGCCACGTCGAGTTCTTCAAGTACATGATCGACCTGCTCAAGGCCCACGGCGGCGAGAACATCAAGGTGTTCGGCGGCGGCGGCGGGGTGATCGTGCCGGCCGAGATCAAGGAGCTGCACGACTACGGCGTCACGCGCATCTATTCGCCGGAGGACGGCGCCACCATCGGCCTGCAGGGCATGATCAACGACGTGGTGGAGCAGTCGGACTTGGACCTCACCAGCGCCGCGCCGAAATCCGCCGCCCAGGCCCTCAAGCAGCTGGCCGCCGGCAACCGCCGTGCGCTCGCCCGCCTGATCACCGCGCTGGAGAACGGCGCCTGTGGCGAGGACGTGAAGCAGGCGTTGCGCGAGGCGGCCGCCAAGACCAAGGTGCCCACGCTGGGCATCACCGGCACCGGCGGCGCGGGCAAGAGCTCGCTCACCGACGAGCTGGTGCGCCGCTTCCGCCTGGACCAGCACGATCGCCTGAAGATCGCCATCGTCTCCATCGACCCCTCGCGCAAGCGCACCGGCGGCGCGCTGCTGGGCGACCGCATCCGCATGAACGCCATCGAGCACGAGCACATCTTCATGCGCTCTCTGGCCACCCGCGAGACCGGCTCGGAAGTTTCCGCCGCGTTGCCGGAAGTCATCGCCGCGTGCAAGCTGGCCGGTTTCGACCTGGTCATCGTGGAGACCTCCGGCATCGGCCAGGGCGACGCGGCCATCGTGCCTTTCGTCGACCTGTCGCTGTACGTGATGACGCCCGAATTCGGCGCGGCCAGCCAGCTCGAGAAGATCGACATGCTGGACTTCGCCGATTTCGTCGCCATCAACAAGTTCGACCGCAAGGGCGCCGAGGACGCGCTGCGCGACGTGCGCAAGCAGTACCAGCGCAACCGCGAGCTGTTCGCCCAGCGCACCGAGGAAATGCCGGTGTTCGGCACCATGGCGGCGCGCTTCAACGACGACGGCGTGACCGCGCTGTACCAGGAGATGCTGCCGCGCCTGCAGGAAAAGGGGCTGAAGACCGAGGCCGGCGCGCTGCCCAGGGTGGCGGTGAAGGCGTCAAGCAAGGGCCGCGCCATCGTGCCGGCCGAGCGCACGCGCTATCTGGCCGAGATCGCCGACACCGTGCGTGACTACCACAAGCACGTGCAGCAGCAGGCCCGCGTGGCGCGCGAACGCCAGTCGCTGAAGATCGCCAAGGCGCTGTTCGAACAGCGCGGCAAGGAGATCGGCTCGTTCGATGAACTGATCGACTGGAAGGACGGCGAACTCACCCCGGTGGCGAAAAAGCTGCTGGAACAGTGGCCGACCGAAAAGGCGCTGTACGCCGCCGACGAATACGTGGTGAAGATCCGCGACAAGGAAATCCGCACCAGGCTCACCCACGAATCGCTGTCCGGCACCAAGATCCGCAAGGTGGCGCTGCCGGGCTATGAGGACGACGGCGAGACGCTCAAATTCCTGATGAAGGAGAACGTGCCCGGCTCCTTCCCCTATACCGCCGGCGTGTTCGCCTTCAAGCGCGAGGGCGAGGACCCCACCCGCATGTTCGCCGGCGAGGGCGATGCCTTCCGCACCAACCGGCGCTTCAAGAAGGTCTCCGAAGGCATGCCGGCGCACCGTCTCAGCACCGCCTTCGACTCGGTCACGCTGTACGGCTGCGACCCCGACCCGCGCCCGGACATCTACGGCAAGATCGGCAACTCCGGCGTCAGCATTGCCACGCTGGACGACATGAAGGTGCTCTACGACGGCTTCGACCTGTGCTGCCCGACCACCTCGGTGTCGATGACCATCAACGGCCCGGCGCCGATCATCCTGGCCTTCTTCTTCAACACCGCGATCGACCAGCAACTCGCCAAATTCAGAGCTGACAACGGCCGCGAGCCGACCGAGGACGAATACGCCAAGATCCGCGCCTGGACGCTGTCGTCCGTGCGCGGCACGGTGCAGGCCGACATCCTCAAGGAAGACCAGGGCCAGAACACCTGCATCTTCAGCACCGAATTCGCGCTGAAGATGATGGGCGACATCCAGGAGTATTTCGTGCGCCACAAGGTGCAGAACTTCTACTCCGTGTCGATCTCCGGCTACCACATCGCCGAGGCCGGGGCGAATCCGATCAGCCAACTCGCCTTCACGCTGGCCAACGGTTTCACCTACGTGGAGAGCTACCTTGCGCGCGGCATGCACATCGACGACTTCGCGCCCAACCTGAGCTTCTTCTTCAGCAACGGCATGGACCCGGAATACACCGTGATCGGCCGCGTGGCGCGGCGCATCTGGGCGGTGGCGATGAAGAACAAGTATGGTGCCAACGAGCGCAGCCAGAAGCTCAAGTACCACGTGCAGACCTCCGGCCGCAGCCTGCATGCGCAGGAGATGGACTTCAACGACATCCGTACCACCCTGCAGGCGCTGATCGCCATTTACGACAACTGCAACAGCCTGCACACCAACGCCTTCGACGAGGCGATCACCACGCCGACCGAAGAATCCGTGCGCCGGGCGATGGCGATCCAGCTCATCATCAACCGCGAATGGGGCCTGGCGAAGAACGAGAACCCCAACCAGGGCAGCTTCATCGTCGAGGAACTGACCGACCTCGTGGAAGAGGCGGTGCTGAAGGAATTCGAAGCCATCGCCAGCCGCGGCGGCGTGCTCGGCGCGATGGAAACCGGCTACCAGCGCGGCAAGATCCAGGAAGAGTCGCTGTACTACGAGCACCGCAAGCACGACGGCTCCTACCCGATCATCGGCGTGAACACCTTCCTGAACCCGAAGGGGCAGGCCCAGCAGGAGATCGAGCTGGCGCGTTCCACCGACGAGGAAAAACAGGGCCAGCTCGCCCGTCTGAAGGACTTCCACGCCCGCCATGCCAAGGAGACGCCCAAGTGGCAGGCCCGCCTGCAGCAGACCGTCATCGACAACGGCAACGTCTTCGAGGTGCTGGTGGATGCGGTGCGCCACTGCTCCCTGGGGCAGATCACCGAGGCGCTGTACAAGGTGGGCGGGCAGTACCGGCGCAGCATGTGAGCGCCGTTGGGGAATGGGGCAGCGGCCGCCCGCGGAGGCGGGCGGGCCGGACTTCAGCCCGCCGGTGACAACCGCAGCGTCACACGTTCCACGGTCTTGCCGAAGAAGTGGTAGCCGGAGCCGCCCTCGGCAAGGATTTCCAGCAGTTCGTCCGCGGCCAGTACGCGCGTGCCGCCGACGGCGGTGACGCCGCGGCGGGCGTAGGGTTCGGGGATCAGTGTGGCCGTCGGCCCGATGACCGCGGCCTGGGCGCCGGGGCGCAGCAGGCGCAGCAGGCCGTCGAGCGAGCCGTTGATCAGCGTCGTGCCGGTGGTGATGAAGACTTCGGCCTGCGGCACGATTTCCGCGGCCCGTTCGGCGGGCGCGTAGAACGGCAGTTCTTCCGGCTTGAGGGTGGCCGGGTCCATCTCCAGGACATGGAAGGGCTGGCCGCGCCGGCGCAGCTCGCGCAGGTAGGGCGGAAAGGCGCCGACCAGCGCGACGCGCTGGCCCGCTGCGATGGTGAGCGCATCGAAGGCGTCGCCGTCGCGCAGTTCGACGCCGGCCGGTGCGCCGTCGCGCAGCCACAGCGTTTCGGCCAATGCGTTGAGGGTGGCGATGGCCAGGGTGCGGCGCAGGTCCTGCGGCCGGTACAGGTCTTCCAGGATCTGTGCGGCCGGGCGTCCGGCGATCTTGCCGGGGGTCGGCATGGCTTTCGCCGAACTCGGGCAGCACACCGCCTCCGGCACGCTCTTGATCGGCGTGGCACACAGGCCGCCGGCGCCGTTGGAGAGTTTGACCCCGGTGAAGAAGATGCCGAGCACGGCGCGCGCGACGGTGAGTTGGCCGGCCTCCGGGCCAAGGCGTGCGAGCACGCTGGCATGGAGGTCGGCGAGCAGGGTGGGCGGGCGTTCGATGGCGCCGGGGATGGAGTCGGGAGCCGGGTTCATGCGTGTTCTCCGTTGTGCGGCCGGCGGCCGAAGTGCAGCTTGGTGTTGCCGTGTTCGCCGGGCAGGTCGCTGCGTTCGATGTCGGCGAGGCCGGCCTGTTCCAGGCGCTGGCTGAATTGTTCGAGGTGGCAGAGCGGGTGGCTGTCGGTCAGCACGGCCTTGTCGAGGTCGCGCAGGCCGCCCGGCGCGGTTTCGCAGGCTTCCAGGCAGAACCAGTGCGCCGCGCATAGTTCGCCGCCCGGTGCGAGGCGCGCAGCGGTGGCGGCGAGCGCGTCGGCGGTGGATTTGCGTACCGGGTAGAGGGCGTGGAACAGCAGGACGCAGTCGTAGCTGCCGGACACCGGTACGTCGAGCGGGCTGCCGGCTTGCATGGCGGTGCGTCCGGCGAGGCCGCAGGCCTCCAGCGTCGCCTGCGTCGCAGGGACGGCCGCGGGGGCGGTCACCACCGTGGCACCGAGTTCCGGCAGGGCCTGGCAGAGCGCGGCGGCGGCCAGGCCGTCGCCGGCGTCGAAGCAGAGCAGGCGGTGCGGCGCCGTGCCGTGCTGCCGCCAGCGCGCGGTGAGCGTACCGGCCAGCCGCAGGGCTTCGTCCAGGAAGGGGTGCAGGGCGAGGGGCGGCGGGGCGGCGGCCGGCGTTGCCGGGGGCGCTCCGCCTTCGCTGAGGAAGGCGCGCAGGTCCGGCCAGCCGTGGGCCGGCTGCAACAGGGCCTCGATTTCCGCGGCCCGGCACCAGGGCGAAGCGGAAACCAGCACCGGGCGTAGTTCGGCGGCCAGGCTGTAGGCGCCGTGCCGGCGGGCGAGCAGGCCGAGGTCTTCGAGCGCCTGCAGGAAGCCGCCGAGGTGGGCGCCGCGCAGGCCGGTGGCGGCCGAGATGGCGGATTTTTCCGCCGGGCCGTGCTGGTCCAGCCAGTCGAAGAGGCCGCTGGCGAAGCCCGCGTGCAGCACCTGGAAGGATTTGAAGCCGTCGACGATGCGGTGGATGGTGCGTGCGGCCGTGGGCGCGGCGAGGCTGGCGAGATCAACGGGGGCGGTGTTCGTATCCATGGAAGACTCCTGTGGGTTCGATCGGCGGCTGGCGGCGCGGGCCGCTGTTTCCGGTTTCGAGGGCGGTATGCATCAGCGCGGGTGGCTGGCCAGGATGGCGCGGGCCTCCTGTTCGGTGAGCGGGTAGTCGAAGAAGCGTCGGTAGAAGGTGCGCAGTTCGCCGACCAGGTCGATGTCCGCGAGCCGGGCGGGGTGGAAGAGCTGGGCGGCCCACAGCACGGTCAGCGGCTGTTCGATGGTTCTCTGCCCCCATGCGTGGGCGCCGACCGGGGTGACGTGGACCCGCTGGTTGCGCACGGCGGGCAGCCTGGCGAAGCGTTCGTCCTGGTAGATGGCCGTCTTCTGCTCCGGCGAATTGACGATCAGGATGTCGGGATTCCACAGCAATAGCTGCTCGTGGGAGTAGTGCGCCGTGCCGCCCCCCGCCAGCCCGGCGGTGACGCTCTGGCCGCCGGCTTCCTCGATCCACCAGTTGGCGATGTCCAGGGGCGTCGCCATGGTGTTCGGGTTGAAGTACAGCACTTTCGGCCGTTCGGCCCGGGGCACGCCGTCCAGGGCCTGCCGGATGCGGCGCATCGTGTCGTCCAGATAGCGCAGGTAGTCCTCGCCCTGGGGCCGGCGATCCAGCGCGCAGCCGAGCAGATGCAGGTTGGCGCGGATGTCGGACGCATCTTTCCATTCGAGGAACAGGACGGGAATCCGCGCGGTCTCGAGTGCCCGGATCCGGGTCCGGTCCATGGTGATGACGAGATCCGGGGCAAGCCGGACGAGGGTTTCCAGATCGACCTCGCTGTTGATCTGCCCTTGCAGCACCGGGCGGTCGGCCAGATAGGGGGCGATGGCGGTCTGCAGCCACCAGCGCTTCGACTGGGTGAAGCGCGCGGGCAGCCCGTTGACGATGGTCCGCCCTGCGCCGAGGGCGAACAGATAGCCGTTGATGACCGGCACCGAACCGACGGTGGCGACGCGGTTCACCGCCGGGGGCAGGGCGACGGTCCGCCCGGCCATGTCGACGACGGCGCGGGCGTGCGCGCCATCCGTCGTGCACGCCGACGGGGCGTGCGCCGCTGCCGCGCCGCAGCCCAGGCTCCAGGCCAGCAGCGCCAGTGCCGCGATCCGCAGGCGCAGTCTTCCGCGTCCGTTCAGCATTGAGCCCTCCCTTCAGAGCCTGTCTTCCGGAGGCGGGGTGGCCCTCCCCCGGAAAGATCGGTTCAGAAGTTGTAGATCAGCGTGGCATGGAAGTTGCGGCCGGGGTAGGCATAGGCATCCTGGGGGATCCGGCCGAGGTAGGAGTAGGTTTCGTCGAACAGGTTGTTGATGTCCACCTTCAGGTCCACGCTGCTGCGTTCCCCTGCTTCCCACAGGCGCTTGCGCAGGCTCAGGTTGGCCACGGTGAAGTTGCCGAAGCCAACCAGCGGACCGTCGCCGACGTTGGCGCGTCCGCCGTACTGCTTGCCGTAGAAGTTGAAGTTCAGGTTCCCGGAGAACTTCGAGGCCGGATGGCTGAAGCGGATGCCGTAGCTCGCGGTGGTGTCCGGCATGCGGGCGATGGGCCACCATTTGCCCAGCAGCCCCGGCCCGCCCTCGTCGATGACTTCCTTCTTGCGGAGCATGTGGGTGAGGTTGAGGTAGGGGCGCAGTTCCACGCTGCGGTAGCCGAGCAGGCCGGCCACGTCCGCGCTGACCTGGATTTCCACCCCTTCCTGGATGCGCCTGTCGACGTTCATGACCACCCGCCCTTGCGGGGTGCCGCCGTCGGGCCGCACGCCCGGGTAGATATAGACGTTGTCCTTGATTTCGTAATAGAAGTAGGTGCCGGACAGCCGCCAGTCGGTGCGCGCCAGGTCGAAGCCGATTTCGTAGGCGTCGGTGAACTCGGGCTTGAGCCGGGGATCGCCGGGTGCACCGTAGTCCTCGTAGAAGCTGCTGGCGAACAGCTGGCGTCCCGATGGCGCCCGCCAGCCCTGAGTGTAGTTGGCCCGCAGCTTGAGTCCATCCACCGGCAGCCAGGACACGCCGACGGTCGGCGAAACGTGCTCGAAGTTGCGGCGGGTGGGCAGTTGATCGCGTGAGGTGATTCCCCTGCTGGTGAAGTAGGGCACCCGGTCGTAGTGCTCGTCGCCGACGGACAGGTCCTTGGCGCTCGCGCGTTCATAGCGCAGGCCGCCGGAAAGGTTCAGCGTCCCGTCCCGCAGCTTGAGCGTGCCGATCAGGTAGGCGCCCCACAGGGTGGTGGTGCTGGTGGGGTGCATGGGATAGCCCACCCCCGCCCATTGGGGATCCAGCCCGCCCGGGCGCAGGAAGTTGCCGCGTGCGGTGGAGGAGTTTTCCACCTCGTACTTGATGTAATCCAGCCCCCCGGTGAGATCGAACAGCGTGGAAGCATAGGTCAGGCTGCCCTGGGCGCGGTCCGTATCGACTTCCTGCCCCTTCGGGTAGCGGGAGGCGGCTTCGTAGGTTTCGTAGAGGTCCTTGCCCTGCCCGAGGCTGGCTTTCCACGACAGGCTGCCGTCCGCGTTGGCGCCTTCGTAGTTCAGGTGGATCAACTGGGTCTTGCGGTCCGTATAGCTGTTGTTGCGGATTTCTCCTTCCTCATCGACGTAGGACGGCCGGTGCGCCTTGTCCACGTTGTAGTGGTAGCCGTCGATGCCGATGCGGTGCCGCTCGTTGAAGGTATAGCCGAGATTGAAGTTGAGGCGTTCGGTGGCGTCGGTGCGGGTGTTGTGGACCTTGTTGCCGCGGCCGTCCTTGTAGTCGCGGCGCACGGTGCCGTGTTCGTAGCCGAAGGTGTAGTCGAACTGGCCCGCGCGGCCGTGCAGATCCACGCCGGCCCGGTAGGCGTCGTGGCTGCCGAAGCCGATCCGCGCCGAACCGCTGAAGTATTCCGGCCCGCCCCGCTTGGTGACGACGTTGATGATGCCGCCGGAGGAGCCCATGGAATACTTGAACATCTCGGGCCCGCGCAGCACCTCGACCCGTTCCACGTTGTACAGGGAAATCTGCCGGGTATTGGCGACCCCGGAGCGCCGGCCGTCGATGAGGATCAGCACCTTGCCGTTGGCCTCGGTCATCAGGTGCTCGGTGTGGAAGCCGCGGATCAGGGTGGTGTTCTCGCCGTGGTCGGTCGGGGTGGCCTCCACCGGCAAGCCTTGTTCGATCAGCAGTTCGCTCAGGTTCTGCGCGGAAGAGCGCTTGATGGTTTCTTCGGCGATCGTGAAGGCGCTGGTGGCGGTCACCCGCTCCTGCTCGGTGAAGCCTGCGGGATTCACGACGACTTCGGGCAACACCCTGGGGCTGTCGGTTTCGGCCAGGGATACGGCGGGCAGCAGCAGCAAGCTTGCCATGACGGGTCGAAGACAGTGCATCACGTATTCCTCCTTGACGGATTGAAAAGCGCGACGGGAAGGCGTCGCGCCTTGGGCTGCACAGGGCCGCGGGGCGGCCGTGGCGAGGGGGCGGCGGGTCAGCATGCGGCTCTCCTGCCGGCCGGGCGGAAGGCCAGGCGCCGGCCGTCGGCGGTATGCAGCAGTTCGACGCGCACGCCGTAGAGCCGGTGGATCGCTTCCGGGGTGAGGACCTCGTGAGGATGGCCGTCGGCGGCGATGCGCCCGTCGATCAGCAGGGCGACCCGCTGGCTGCCGGTGAGCGGCTGGTTGGGATCGTGGGTGGTCATCAGTACGCCGTAGCCTTCCCCGGTGAGCCCTTCCAGGCGCTCCAGCAGGCGGACCTGGTTGCCGTAGTCGAGCCCGGCCAGGGGTTCGTCCATCACCAGCAGGAGGGCCTCTTGCGCCAGCGCCCGGGCGATCAGGGTCAGTTGCCGCTCGCCGCCGGAAATCTCGGTGTAGGCGCGCTCGGCGAGATGGGCGATGCCCAGGTGTTCGAGGATGTCGCCCACGCAGGCCCGGTCGGCGGCGCCGGGCGCCTTGAGGAGGCCGGTGGCCGGCAGGCGCCCCATCAGCGCCACCTGGCGCACCGTGTAGGGGAAGGGCGCGACGTGCACCTGGGGCACGTAGGCGACCCGACGGGCCAGTTGCCGGCGGTGCCAGCCGGCCAGCGCTGTGCCGTCCACCGTCACGCTGCCCCGGTCGGGCCGCTGCAGGCCGAGCAGGATTCTGAGCAGCGTGCTCTTGCCGGCGCCGTTGGCGCCCAGCAGGCAGACCCGTTCGCCGGCGGCCAGCGCCAGGCTGGCGCCCGCCAGGACGGGGCGGCCGTGGTAGGCGAAGTGGATGTCGCGGGCGGCGATGCTCATGTCCACCCCCGCCGCACGCGGTGCAGCACGAGCAGGAAAACCGGGATGCCGAGCAGCTCGGTGACGATGCCGATGGGCAGTTCGGCGGCGAACAGATTGCGCGCCAGGCCGTCGGCGAAGAGCAGGAAGGCGGCGCCCAGGCTCGCCGCCGCCGGCAGCAGGCGGGCGTTGCCCGGCCCCACCAGCAGGCGCGCGATGTGCGGCACGACGAGGCCGATCCAGCCGATCATGCCGGCGATGGAAACCGTCAGCGCCGAGATCAGGGTGGCAACGGCGATGGCGGTCAGGCGCACCGCCGTCACCGGCACGCCCAGCGCCCGCGCCTCGTCGTCGCCCATGGACAGCGCGTCCAGCGCGCGCCCCATCAGGCAGAGCAGCAGGATGCCGGCCAGCATGGGCGGGGCGGCCCAGGCCATGTCGCCGATGCCGGCCTGCCCGAGGCTGCCCATCAGCCAATAGACGATGGCCGGCAACTGGCTGTAGGGGTCGGCCAGGTACTTCACCATCGTCAGCAGCGAGGTGAACAGCGCGCCGCTGAGAATGCCGCCGAGCACCAGCATGATGATCGAGCCGCCGCCGAACAGGTGGGCGATGCCCACCCCGATGCCGACCGCGGCGAGTCCCATGACGAAGGCGCCGGCCTGGACCAGCAGCCAGTGGCCGTCCAGCAGGATGCCCAGCGCGGCGCCCGCGGAGGCCCCGGCCAGCACGCCCAGCAGCCCCGGCGAGACCAGCGGATTGCGGAACAGCGCCTGGTAGGCCGCGCCGGACACCGACAGCGAGGCGCCCACCAGGATCGCCGCCAGCACGCGCGGCAGGCGGATTTCGACGATCAGGTTGTGGAGCAGGGCATAGCGTTCCGGCTCCATGGAGACGAAACCGGCGGCGGCGAACAGGAAGCGCACGGTCTCCCAGGGCGGCAGCGGATAGCGGCCGAACGACAGCGCGGCCAGCGTGGCCGCCAGCGCCAGCAGGGGGGCGACGAGCCAGCGCATGCGCGCGGCCGCCGGGGCGGTGGCGGGCAGCGGATGGGTGGAGGCCGCTTCAGCCATGCTGCGGTATCGGCGCGAGGGGCGTGCGCGTGTCGGGGTTCATGAGGTGTTCCGGCTTGGATTCAATCCGGCTGCTTGTCCCAGGAAATGAAGGCCCAGCGCATCGGGGCGCCGAGGCTCGGCGCCGGCTGGCGCAGGTACCACGCATGCAGACGTTCGCGTTCGGCGGCGGAGAGTTCGCCGAGCGCCCAGGCCACGTGCGCGGCGAACTCGTCGAAGTCCGTCGCGCCGGTCAGCCGGCCCTCGCTGGCGATGTAGTCGAGGCGCGGGTGGATGCCCATGCCGTGCAGGATGTTCACGGCGTAGATGTAGTCCGGCAGCGCCGGCAGATCGCGTCCGACGGCCTCGATCACGGCGTCGTCGATGAAGCGGCCGCCGACCAGGTGGGTCAGGTATACGCGCCGCTTCGCCTTGTCGTTCAGCTTGTGCAGCGCGACCTCCAGGTCGGCGACCGTGGTCGAGCGCGAGGCGACGACGATGTCGCAGGCCGGCACCGCCGCCCAGTCGTCCTCCCAGGCGAGTTGCAGGGCCTCGACGTTGTCGAGCTCGAGTCCGGCCGCGTTTTCCTGCAGCGCGTCCAGCATGCCCCGGCTGAAATCGAGGCCGATCACGCGTTCCAGCCGCCCGGCGAGCGGCAGGCAGATGGTGCCGGGGCCGCAGCCGACGTCGAGCAGCGTGCGCGCGCCGGCCAGATCCATGCGGCCGATGAATTCGTCTACGTAGCGGCTCTTCAGCGCCTTGCGGCCCAGCTCGGCGGCGCGCGCGTCCCAGACACTGGCGGGCTTCGGGTTGCGCTTGGCGGCGGCGAGGTGGTCGCGGTAGAGGCGGCCGAAGTCGATGGCGGCGAGGCTCATGATGCGTGCTGCTTGGATCGGTGCCGCGGGCAGGCGGCCGGCACGGCAAGGGGGCGGCAGACTTGGCTGCGCTGCGGCGGCCGCGCGGGCGCTGCGAATCGGTTCGTCATCGAACCTCTTCCGGACATCGATATGTCTTCGATGAAATAACGATCCTGGCGGAAAGATGAACGTATGCCTTAAGTCTCTTTGTTCAAGCGATACGCTCGCCAGCACGTATTTGATAACCGCAATATAAGAATGGATATAACGCAGATCAAAAAAGGCGGCTTGTGCTGGATCCCCTCTGGACTGCCCGTCAGAGCGGGCCGCGCGAGCCGCAAGGGGAAGGCGATATCGTCGGCCAGGAGGAATTGCGCTGGCGGCGGTTTACCGAACTGCTACACGAGGTCGACCGCGGCGACGTCATCGACCACCTCGGTTGTATTTGCCGCGCCCCGGATGCCAGGGCGAAGGGTGTGGTTTGTCCGGCCGCCGTATTGACCGTTCAGGATGGATCGCGCGGCGAGCCGGTGTCGGCGACCGCCATGCCCGCCGCCAGCCCGCCGACGCCGATGGCTCCACCGCCTGCGCCACCCCCACCACCGCCTCCGCCCCGTCCTTCGCCGCGGCCGCCGCCTTCGCCATCGCCGCGCCCGGTGCGCTGGGTGCGGCCGGGGCCGGAGGGCGGCAGTGCCAGGCTGGGCGGGATCGCTTCGAGCCCCAGTTGCGTGCGCAGGTCCGCGCGCAGGGCCTCGACGAGCGGCTGGTAGTCCACCGTCTCGCCGCGTTTCAGCTCGGTGGCCGCGCGCGCCGCCAACTCGACCTGGGCGAGGGAGCCGAACAGCACGATGTCCGCCAGGGTTTCCTCGATCTGCGTGCCGTGTTCCTGCTCGGCCGGCGTGAATGAGCCGGCCAGCGAGCGGTAGGCGGCGACCAGCGACTTCAGGCGTTCGGTTTCCTGGCGGTTCTCCCGCTGGCGCCGCTGCTGCACGCGCTGCATGATGACGATGCGGATGGTCAGCAGCACCACCGCGACGACCAGCGAGGCGATCAGGGTCAGCGGCAGGGTGCCGAGATCGGTCAGGCGCATGAGGGGGCAGGCTTGTGGAGCATGGCGCGCCCGGCGGGCGCGGCAAACGGGGGCTGGGCTGATTGTGCCCCGAATCGGCGGCCTCGTGTGTGCCAGCTCGTGCCATGCTGGTCCGCTGTCCAGCGGCACGCCTGGCAGTCCGAGCCACTGGAACGGCGTGACCCGATCAGCAGGCTGGAGGCGGTACGGGACCCCGCGCGCATGAGTGCGAAACCCGGCGGGCTGGCCGTGGCAGCAGCGTTCGGGGCTGATGGAGAGTGGGTTCCCACTCTGGGTAATGGTGCGCCGCATGCTGGGCGGCGGGGCGATGGCAGGGTAGTATCCTCCCGATAAAGTCGCTGGTGCCCGGCCGCCGTCCCGGTGGAGCAGGGTGATGGCGTTTTTTCCGGCTTTCGAGGCCCCCACCAGATGATGCAGATTTACCGCAAGCCGCCGCAGGTCTTGCCGTCGGAGAGCGCATTCTTCCGCCTGCCCGGCGCCTTGCTGATGATCCTGGACGACGACTGGGTCGTGCAGATGATGAGCGAGTCGTGGCGCGAGGTGCTCGGCGTCGGCCAGGAGGAATTGCGCTGGCGGCGGTTTACCGAACTGCTGCACGAGGTCGACCGCGGCGATGTCATCGACCGCCTCGGCTGTATCGGCGAAGCCCTGTCCACCGTGCGTTTCTCCTGCCGCTGTCGCAAGGCCGACGGCAGCTACGTCGGCCTTGCCTGGAGCGTTTCGTACGACCCCGACCAGGGCCTGTTCTACGCCTCCGCGCACGAAACCGGCGTGCGTCTCACCCGGCACGAGGCGCGCCTGCCCGAGGTCTTCGTCGATGGCCTCACCGGCCTGCCCAACCGCGGCCTGTTCCTCGACCGCGTCAGCCATGCCATGCAGCGCGCGCAGCGCCGCAAGGATCTGCGCTTCGCGGTGATCCACTGCGGCGTGGACCGCTTCAGCGTGATCAACCACAGCCTGGGCAACCGCATCGGCGATCTGCTGCTGATCGAGGTGGCCAACCTGCTGCGGCGCACCACCCGGCCCACCGACATGGTCGCCCGCCTGGGCGGCGACGAATTCGGCATCCTGCTGGAGGACGTGCGCGACGCGGTCTCGCCGGTGCGCGTCATCAAGCGCCTGCAGGAAAAGTTCGTGCTGCCCTTCCTGTTGCACGAGCACGAGGTGTTCTCCAGCCTGTCCTCCGGGGTCACGCTGTCCGGCGAGCAGTACGAGGAAGCCGACGTGATGCTGCGCGACGCCAACATGGCGATGCGCCGTGCCAAGGGGCAGGGCGGCGGCGGCTACGTGCTGTTCGACCGCGGCATGCACGAGGAGGCACTGCGCCGCCTGGACCTGGAGCTGGACCTGCGCCGCGCGCAGGAGAAGGACCAGTTCGAAGCCTACTACCAGCCCATCGTGCGCATGCGCGACGGCCGCCTGACCGGCTTCGAGGCTCTGGTGCGCTGGAACCACCCGGAGCGCGGGCTGATCTCTCCGGCGGAATTCATCCCGCTGGCCGAGGAAAACGGTTTGATCATGCACATCGGCCGCTGGATGCTGCGCGAAGCCTGTGCGCAGATGCGCCGCTGGCAGCGCGCCTTCCCACGCCGGCCGGCGCTCACGGTGAGCGTGAACCTGTCCGCCCGCCAGTTGCTGCATCCGGAAATCCTCACGGAAATCCGCCAGACCCTGCGCGAGACCGGCCTGTCCGCCCGCCATCTGAAGCTGGAGATCACCGAGAGCGCGATGATGGAGAACGCCGAGCGCGCCATCGAACTGCTCGAAGCGCTCAAGCGCACCCGCCTCAAGCTGATGCTCGACGACTTCGGCACCGGCTATTCCTCGCTGTCCTACCTGCACCGCCTGCCCATCGACGCGCTCAAGGTGGACCGCTCCTTCGTCATGCACATGCATGAGCGTGCCGACGACCGCAGCTTCGTCGAGACCATCGTCAACCTCGCCCACAAGCTCGGCCGCGAGGTGGTCTGCGAGGGCATCGAACTGCCCGAGCAGGAAGCCCTGCTGCGCCAGATGGGCGTGGAGTACGGCCAGGGCTATCTGTACTCCCGTCCGGTCACCGCCGCCCAGGCGGAAATGCTGATCATCGACGACGTCGCGCGCCATCCCGCGCGCAAACGCTGACGCTGCTCAGAGCCTGTCTACGCTCTTTTCATGGGTCCCGCAGCCGCCCAAAGTGTTCCGCTCAAGGCGCGCGGCGCAGCCAATACCGGTGGTCTTGGCAAGGCGCGCAACGCGGAGCGGGGCGCTTTGGACGGCTGCCCTTCGGGTTGCCCCGCCAGGCCGGCCGCCGCGGCGTTACAAATGCTCGCCGGGCCACCAGCCCGACTGCGCTTTGTGCCTTGCATCGGCCGGCCTGGCGGGGCAACGGGACCCATGAAAAGAGCGTAGACAGGCTCTCAGGTATCGAAGACGAACTGCACGCGCTGCCCGGCGAAGCAGGCCACCGAGTATTCCAGCGGCAGGCCGTCCGGATCGAGGTTGACGCCTTCCGACACCAGCACCGGCTGTGAGCGCGCCTGGCGCAGCAGGCGTGCCTCGTCGCCGAGCGGCAGGCGCGTGGTCACGCGGGTCTGCGCGCGCGTGTAGTCCTTGATGCCCAGGCTGAACAGCGCGCTGGTGATCGAGCCGCTGTGCTCGTAGGCCTCGATCAGTCCCGCGCAGCGCTCCTTGGGGAAGTAGTGGATGGCCAGGCTCACCGGCAGGCCGTCGGCCTCGCGCAGCATTTCCAGCAGCAGCACCGGCGTGCCCGGCCGCAGGCCCAGCGCGCGGGCAGTCTCCGCGCCGGCCGGCACCTCCTGCGCGCGCAGCAGGCGGCCACCGGGCTGGCGGCGCGAATGCAGCACGTTCTCGCTGAAACGCGTGCGCTTGCCGATCTGATACTCCATCACGTCGGCATGCACGAAGGTGCCGCGCCCCTGTTCGATGCTCACCAGCCCGGCCTCCTGCAGCGCACTCAGCGCGCGGCGCAGGGTGTGGCGGTTCACGCCGAAGCGCGCGGCCAGTTCGGCCTCGGTCGGCAGGCGATCGCCGGGCCGGTAGGCCGGGCCGTGGATTTCCTCCGCCAGCGTGCGTTCGATCTGCCGCCACAGGGCGATGCCGTTGGTCCGTTCCATGTCGGATTCCTCTACCAATGTGCTGCATGATCCATCTTGTCCGGGGTCCGGAGCCTGCCGCATCATACTGCCACAATTCGTCTAGACATATAGACAGGTGTGCCGATGATGCAGAACCCCCACGACGATCCCGCCATCGCCCGCCGCCGGCGCTGGATGGGCGTGCTGGCGCAGGCCCCGCGCGAGACGCTGGAACGGGCCTGGCGGCGCTTCGCGGCGCCGCCCGCGTTCGAATGGCTGCGCCGGCCCGAGACCGGGCTGGTGATGACGCGCGGGCGCGCCGGTGGCAGCGGCCGGCGCTTCAACCTGGGCGAACTGTGCGTGACCCGCGCCGCCGTGCGCCTGGAGGGCGGCGCGGTGGGCCATGCCTACGTGGCCGGGCGCGACGGCCGGCGCGCCGAACTGGCGGCCTTGTTCGACGCCCTGCTGCAGCAGCCGACACTGCACGACGAGCTGGAGCGCGAACTGATCGGCCCGCTGGCCGAGGCCGCGCACGCCGCGCGCGAGGATGCGGCGCGCAAGGCCGCCGCCACCCGCGTCGAGTTCTTCACCCTGGTGCGGGGGGAGGACGCATGAACGACACCGCGACGCTGCCGGGCTTCGCCGATCCGGTGCACGATGCGCAGCGTGCTTTCCGCGCCCTGCTCGACGCGCTGGCCCGCCCGGGGCGCATCCACCGCCTGCCGCCGCCGCTGCGCGCGGTGCCCGGCCTGGGGCCTGCCGCCGCCGCGCTGGCGCTGACCCTGGTGGATTTCGAGACGCCGGTGTGGCTGGCGCCGTCCTGCGCGCCGGCCGCCGGTTTCCTGCGTTTCCACTGCGGCTGCCCCATCGTGACCGAACCCGAACAGGCCGCCTTCGCGTTTGCCTGCGGGTTCGCCGAACTGCCTGTGCTGGAACGTTTCGCGCTGGGCACGGAAGAGGAGCCGGAACGCGCCGCCACGCTGGTGGTCGAGGCCGCCGCGCTCGGTGAGGGCAGGGCGCTGCGCCTGCGCGGGCCGGGCATCGCCGGCGAGTGCCGGACCCACATTGGCGGCCTGGATGACGAATGGCTGGCCGCGCGCGCCATGCTGCACGCGCTGTATCCGTGCGGACTGGACCTTTTCGTCACCTGCGCGGAGCGCGTGTGCGGGCTGCCGCGCACCACCCGCATCGAGCCGCCCTGCGCGCCGGCGGAGGCCTGACATGTACGTATCGGTGAAAGGCGGCGAGCGCGCCATCGACAACGCCCACCGCTGGCTGGCGGAGGCGCGCCGGGGCGATCCGGCGGTGGCCGAGCTGTCGCTGGAGCAGATCGCCGGGCAGCTGGCCGGCAGCGTGGACCGGGTGATGGCCGAGGGTTCGCTGTACGACCCCGAACTGGCCGCGCTGGCGATCAAGCAGGCGCGCGGCGATCTGATCGAGGCGGTGTTCCTGCTGCGCGCCTACCGCAGCACGCTGCCGCGCTTCGGCGCCGCCGAGCCGCTGGATACCGCGCAGATGGCGATCCGCCGGCGCGTGTCGGCCACCTTCAAGGACCTGCCGGGCGGGCAGATCCTCGGGCCGACCTTCGACTACACCCACCGCCTGCTCGACTTCCAACTGGCTGCGGGCGGCGCCGTGCCGCCGCCGGCCGAACGCGCCGCCGAACCGGTGGCGCCGGCCATGCCGCGGGTCGCCGATCTGCTCGGCGCCGACGGGCTGATCGAGCCGGAAGCCGCCGACGACGGCCGGCCGGTGGGCGACCTGACCCGCGAGCCGTTCCGCTTTCCGGTGGACCGCGACGTGCGCCTGCAGGCGCTGGCGCGCGGCGACGAAGGCTTCCTGCTCGCGCTGGGCTATTCCAGCCAGCGCGGCTACGGGCGCAACCATCCGTTCGTGGGCGAACTGCGCATCGGCGAGGTGGCGGTGGAATTCGTGCCGGAAGAACTGGGCTTCGCCGTCGAGATCGGCACGCTCACGGTCACCGAATGCCAGATGGTGAACCAGTTCAAGGGCTCGGCCGAGCGTCCGGCGCAATTCACCCGCGGCTACGGCCTGGTGTTCGGCCACGGCGAGCGCAAGGCGATGAGCATGGCGCTGGTGGACCGCGCGCTGCGCGCCGGCGAACTGGACGAAGCGGTGCAGGCCCCGGCGCAGGACGAGGAATTCGTCCTGTACCACTGCGACAACGTGCAGGCCACCGGCTTCGTCGAGCACCTGAAGCTGCCGCACTACGTCGATTTCCAGTCCGAGCTGGAGATGGTGCGCGCGCTGCGCGCCGCCGCCGGCCGGCCCGCGGAGGAACCCGAGGATGCATGAGGCCGGCTACAATTTCGCCTATCTGGACGAGCAGACCAAGCGTGCGATCCGCCGCGGGCTGCTCAAGGCGGTGGCCATTCCCGGCCACCAGGTGCCGTTCGCCTCGCGCGAGATGCCGCTGCCCTACGGCTGGGGCACCGGCGGCATCCAGCTCACCGCCGCGCTGCTGGGGCGCGAGGATGTGCTGAAGGTCATCGACCAGGGCGCCGACGACACCACCAACGCGGTGTCCATCCGCCGCTTCTTCGCGCGTACCGCCGGGGTGGCGACCACCACGCGCGTCGTGGAGGCGACCCTCATCCAGACCCGCCACCGCATTCCCGAGGCGCCGCTGGCCGAGGGGCAGATCGTCGTCTTCCAGGTGCCCATTCCCGAGCCGCTGCGCTGGATGGAGGCGAGCGAGCGCGAGACGCGGCGCATGCATGCCTTGAAGGAATACGGCCTGATGCACGTCTCGCTGTACGAGGACGTGGCCCGCCACGGGCGCATCGCCAAAACCTACGACTACCCGGTGATGGTGGCCGGGCGCTACCTGATGAGCCCCAGCCCGATCCCCAAGTTCGACAACCCCAAGCTGGACCGCAGCCCGGCGCTGCAACTGTTCGGCGCCGGGCGCGAGCGCCGGCTGTACGCGGTGCCGCCCTACACGGAGGTGAACAGTCTGGACTTCGACGACCACCCGTTCACCGTGGAGCGCTGGAGCCAGCCCTGTGCATTGTGCGGGGCCACCGACAGCTATCTGGACGAAATCATCACCGACGACGCCGGCACCCGCATGCTGGTGTGCTCGGACACCGACCACTGCGGCGCGCGCCGCGCGGAACGGCCGGCGGAGGAATGCACGCCATGAGCGACGACGAAGTGCTGCTGCGCGTGCGCGGCCTCACCCACCGCTACGGCGCACGCACGGCCTGCGCGCAGGTGGATTTCGACCTCCATCCGGGCGAGGTGCTGGGCATCGTCGGCGAATCCGGCGCGGGCAAGAGCACGCTGCTGCACTGCCTGGCGACCCGTCTGCAGCCCAGCGCCGGCACGGTGGAATACCGTTGCGCCGACGGCCGCCTGCGCGAGGTCTTCGCGCTTTCGGAGGCCGAGCGCCGCCTGCTGCTGCGTACCGAATGGGGCCTGGTGCACCAGAATCCGCGCGACGGCCTGCGCATGGAGGTGTCAGCCGGCGGCAACGTGGGCGAACGCCTGATGGCCGTGGGCGAGCGCCACTACGGGCGCATCCGCACGCAGGCCGCGCATTGGCTGGCCCAGGTGGAGATCGGCGCCGAACGCCTCGACCACCTGCCGGCGACCTTTTCCGGCGGCATGCAGCAGCGCGTGCAGATCGCCCGCAACCTGGTCAGCCGCCCGCGCCTGCTGTTCATGGACGAGCCCACCGGCGGGCTGGACGTCTCGGTGCAGGCGCGCCTGCTCGACCTGCTGCGCGGGCTGGTGGCGCAACTGGGGCTGTCGGCCATCGTGGTCACCCACGACCTGGGCGTGGTGCGCCTGCTCGCCCAGCGCCTGCTGGTCATGCGCGGCGGCCGGGTGGTGGAGCAGGGGCTCACCGACCAGGTGCTGGACGATCCCCAGCACCCCTACACCCAGTTGCTGGTGTCGTCGATCCTGCGCGTCTGAGCGCGCTCGAACCACGAGGAGAACGGAACATGGAACAGTGCATCGCCCGGCCCGCCACCGCTACGGCACCGCTGCCCGCGCGGCCGCCGATGCTGGAAGTGCGCGGGCTGGACAAGCATTTCATCCTGCACATGCAGGGCGGCGTGCGCATCCCGGTGTTCGAAGGCGCGGGCTTTGAAGTGCGCGCCGGCGAATGCCTGACCCTCGCCGGCCCCTCCGGCGCGGGCAAGTCCACATTGCTGCGCTGCCTGTACGGCAACTACCTGGTGCAGCGCGGTTCGATCCGCGTGCGCCACCGCGGCGAACCGGTGGAACTGGTCGGCGCGCCGGCGCGCCGCGTGCTCGACGTGCGGCGCGCCACGCTGGGCCACGTCAGCCAGTTCCTGCGCGTGATTCCGCGCGTGGCCAGCATCGATCTGGTCATGGAGCCGCTGCTCGCGCGCGGCGTGGCGGCGGACGAGGCGCGCGCCCGCGCCGAGGCCCTGCTCGCGCGCCTGAACATCCCGCCCGCGCTGTGGGCGCTGGCGCCGGCCACCTTTTCCGGCGGCGAGCAGCAGCGCGTCAACATCGCGCGCGGCTTCATCGCCGAGTATCCGGTAATGCTGCTCGACGAACCCACCGCCTCGCTGGACGCGGACAATCGCAGCATCGTCATCCAACTGATCCAGGATGCGCTGGCGCGCGGTGCGGCCATCGTCGGCATCTTCCACGACGAGGAAGTGCGCGCGGCGGTCGGCCAGCGCAGCTACGCGGTCGGGCACACGGAGGCCGCAGCATGAACGGCAACGAAATCATCCTCGACAATGCCTTCCTCGTCCTCGCCGAGGAGGTCGTGCACGGCCACGTCGTGTTGCGCGGCGGGCGCATCGCTGCACTGGGGCGAGGGCGCAGCCGCAGCCCGGCGGCGCTGGACCTGGACGGCGACCATCTGCTGCCCGGTCTGATCGACGCCCACACCGACAATGCCGAGCACCACCTGGTGCCGCGCCCCGGCGTGCGCTGGCCGACCCTGCCGGGCGTGCTGGCGCACGATGCGGCGGTGGCCACCGCCGGCATCACCACCGTGCTCGACGCCATTGCCTGCGGCAGCGACCACGGCAAGGAATGGCGCAAGGACATCGTACGCGACACCGTGGAAGGCATAAGCCAGGCGCAGGCCGCCGGGCATCTGCGCGCCGACCACCTGCTGCACCTGCGCTGCGAGGTGGTGGCCGACGACATGGAAGAGAGCTTCGCCGCGCACGTGGACAATCCGCTGGTGCGGCTGGTGTCGGTCATGGACCACACGCCGGGCGCGCGCCAGTTCGTCGATCTGGACAAGTTCCGCATCTATTACAAGGGCAAGCACGGCCTCAGCGACGCCCAGGTGGATGCGATGATCGAACAGCGCCAGCGCCGCCAGGGCGCACTGGCGCCGCGCCAGCGCGCGCTGGTGGCGGAAGCCTGCCGCCGGCGCGGCATCACCCTGGCCACCCACGACGACGCCACCGTCGCCCACGTGGACGAGGCGCGCGCCTGCGGCGCGGCGATCTGCGAATTCCCCACCACGCTGGAGGCCGCGCGCGCCGCCAACACCCACGGGCTGGCGACCATCCTGGGCGCGCCCAACGTGGTGCGCGGCGCTTCGCACTCGGGCAACGTCTCGGCGCGCGAACTGGCGCGCGAGGGCCTGCTCGACATGCTGACTTCCGATTACATCCCGGCCAGCCTGATGCAGGCCGCGTGGATGCTCGCGGAGCACGTCGGCTTTGCGCTGCCCCATGCGGTGGCGCTGGTGTCCGCCAATCCGGCGCGCGCGCTGGGCCTGCACGACCGCGGCGAAATCGCCGTGGGCCGGCGTGCCGACCTGGCGCGCGTGCGGCCGACCGCCCATGGACCCCTGGTGCGCCAGGTGTGGCGCCTGGGCGAGCGTGTCGCATGAGCGCCCCCGCCCGGCCGCCCGAAGGGGGCGCTCACCCTCCCTTGGGGAGGATGTCGCGCAGCGACAGGAGGGTAGTCCAGTGAGCGCCCCCGTCCGGCCGTCCGAAGGGGGCGCCCATCCTCCCCGGGGGGCGCATGCCGCGCGCTGGGCGGAGGATGCTCCGGCCAGCGCCGCGGCAGCGTCCGCCGTCCGCCATGCGGTGTATTTCGCCCCGCCGCCGCACAGCGCCTTGTGGCGGGCGGGCAGTGCCTGGCTGGGGCGCGATGCCGCCGCGGGCGGCGCGGGCGAGCTGCCGCCGTTGGCGCTGGAAGGCTTCGACGCCACCGCCGTGCGCGCCTTCACCGCCAAGCCGCGCCGCTACGGCTTTCACGCCACGCTGAAGGCACCCTTCCATCTGCGCGCGGGGTGCGACGAGGATTCCCTGCGCGCCGCGCTGGCGGGGCTGGCGGGGCAGTTGGCGCCGTTCGCGTTGCGCCTGCGGGTCGGTCGCGTAGGGGATTTCCTGGCCCTAGTGCCGGCCGGACCGGCGGCCGAACTGGACGCGCTGGCAGCCACCTGCGTGACCGGGCTGGACGCCTGGCGGCGCGCGCCGGACGCCGCCGAGCTGGCGCGCCGCGCCGCCGCCGGGCTGGACGCGCGCGAACGGGCGCTGCTGGCGCGCTGGGGCTATCCGTGGGTGCTGGAGCGCTTCCGCTTCCACATGACGCTCACCGACACGCTGGCGGACGGGGTGCTGGAGCGTCTGCTGCCCGAACTGGACGCGTATTTCGCCCCGCTGCTCGCCGGGCCGGTGGCGGTGGATGCGCTCAGCCTGTTCCGCCAGCCCTGCGCCGGGGCACCGTTCGAACTGGTCGAGCGCTTCGCGCTGCGTGCCCCGGCCGGCGTCTGAAAAGCCCCTCTCCCCTCGCAGGAGAGGGGCTTGACCGGCCCTGACCGAACTGTATTGGCGCGCGCCACCGTTTTCCCCGTACCGAGGATGACCCGACGATGAAGAAACTCTCCCCGCAGCCCACGCTGGGCGAACAGGTTGCGCTGACGGAAACCGAACTGGGCCCGTGGACCGAGATCGGTGACCGCTGCACGCTGGAAAACGTGCGCATGGGGGCCTATTCCTATTGCGGGCCGAACTGCATCCTGCAGAACGTGGAGGTCGGCAAGTTCGCCAACATCGCCGCGATGGTGCGCCTGGGACCCACCGCCCATCCGCTCGACCGCCCCACGCTGCACCATTTCACCTACCGCCGGCTGGCCTACGGCATGGACGCGGCCGACGACGCGGCCTTCTTCGCCGCGCGCCGCGCGCGCGTGCTGCACGTGGGCCACGACACCTGGATCGGCCACGGTGCCATCGTCATGCCCGGCCTGCGCATCGGCGACGGCGCGATCATTGGCAGCGGCGCGGTGGTCACCCGCGACGTGGCGCCGTGGACCATCGTCGCCGGCAATCCGGCACGCCTGATCCGCCGGCGCTTCTCCCCGGCGCTGGCCGCCGCGCTGGAGCGCAGCGCCTGGTGGGACTGGCCGCACGAACTGTTGCGCGAACGTCTAGCGGAATTCTGCGGCCCGGTGGAGGACTTCGCGCGCAGATACGGCGGCTACGCCGGCGAGCCGGCCGATGACCCCGCGCAAAGGTCCGCATCCCTCCCGTGCGATCGTCATACGGACGTAAACGAGACTTAACCGGCGGCTCGCAGAATCGGACGGATCAAGGGATCGGTTCGAGGAGAACGGGCATGTCGCTCCAGATCGAAGGCGTCACCAAGCGGTTCGGCGGCAACGTGGCGGTGGACGCGGTGAGCTTCGCGGTGGACAGGCCGGCGATGATCGGCATCATCGGGCGCTCCGGCGCGGGCAAGTCCACCCTGCTGCGCATGATGAACCGCCTTACCGAGGCCAGCGCGGGCAGCATCCTGTTCGACGGCGCCGACGTGCTCGCGCTGCGTGGCCGCGCCAAGCGCGCCTGGCAGTCGCAGTGCGCGATGATCTTCCAGCAGTTCAACCTGGTGCCGCGCCTGGACGTGGTGTCCAACGTGCTGCACGGCACGCTGAACCGCCGTTCCACGCTGGCCACGCTGCTCAACCTGTTCCCGCGCGCGGACATCCACCGCGCCATCGGCATCCTGGAGCGCCTGGGCATTGCCGAGCAGGCCGCCAAGCGCGCCGAGGCGCTGTCCGGCGGCCAGCAGCAGCGCGTGGCGATCGCCCGCGCGCTGATGCAGGAGCCGCGCATCATCCTCGCCGATGAGCCGATCGCCTCCCTCGACCCGCTCAACGCCAAGGTGGTCATGGACGCCCTGCGGCGCATCCACGAGGAGGACGGGCGCATGGTGATCGCCAACCTGCACACCCTGGACACCGCGCGCGAGTACTGCGACCGGGTGATCGGCATGCGTGCCGGGCGCGTGGTGTTCGACGGCGGCCCGCAGGAGCTGACCACCGCGGTGGCGCGCGAGATCTACGGCGCCGACGAGAGCTTTTCGGAAGCTGCCACTTCGACCAGCCTGAGCGTGCTGGAGCACGCCCGCCCGCGCGCCGCGCGGCTGGCCGGCGTGGCCGCCTGAGAGGCCGGCCGCGCATTCCCGCTTTTCAACCCTTCCCGCGCCGACCGGGCGCCCACCACGCACCAAGGAGTACCGATGAAGAAGCTTGCTGCCGCGTTCTGCATGACCACCCTTCTCGCCGCCGGCGCGCACGCGCAGGGCATCACCGAGTTCCGCATCGGCATCATGGGCGGGGAGAACGCCCAGGACCGGCTCAATTCCAACGAGTGCTTCCGCGTCAAGGTGGAGAAGCTGCTCGGCGTGCCCACCCGCTTGTTCACCCCGGCCGACTACAACGGGCTGATCCAGGGCCTGCTGGGCGGCACGCTGGACTTCGCCTGGGTGGGGCCGTCGAGCTACGCGGCGATCCATCTGGAAAACCCCGACGCGGTCGAGCCGGTGGTGGTGAAGACTAACGTGGACGGCTCCTACGGCTACTACGCGGTGGGCTTTGCGCGTACCGACAGCGGCATCCGCTCGCTGGCCGACATGAAGGGCAAGGTGTTCGCCTTCGGCGACCCCAATTCCACCAGCGGCTACCTGATTCCCTCCATCGAAATCCCCAGGGAAGGCTATTCGATGAAGCCGGGTGAATACTTCGGCGACGTGCGCTTCACCGGCGGCCACGAGCAGACCATCGTCGCGGTGGCCAACGGCGACGTGGCGGCCGGGGTGACTTGGGCCGACGGCATGGGCGACTGGGCGGACGGCTACAACTCCGGCGCGCTGCGCAAGGCAGCCGACGCGGGCATCGTGAACATGAACACCATCCGCGAGATCTGGCGCTCCAAGACCATTCCGGAAGGCCCGTTCGTGGTGCGCAAGGCGCTGCCCGAACGCGTCAAGCTCGACGTGGTGGCGCTGCTCACCGCGCTGCCCTACCTGGACCCCAAGTGTGCCTACGGTGTGCTCGCCGGCGAGGCACTGGGCGTGCAGCCGATCAACCATCAGGCCTACGATTCGATCATCGAGGCGCGCAAGGCAGCCAGCCAGTAAGAAGGCGGGGCGCGCCCTCTCCCCGGCCCTCTCCCGCGAGGGGAGAGGGAGAAAACCGATGCCCGCACGGGACGTCCCGGGAGCAAAACTCTCCTCTCCCCTTGCGGGAGAGGGGCCTGGGGAGAGGGCGCGTGGCCGCCCCTTCACACGACTGCCCTGACCACTAAGGCGCTCCGCCCAGCCCCCATGGCCCATCCGCCCGCCTCGCTGCCGCCTCCGAACCCGGCCGCCGACTATCTTGCCCTGACCCACCGGCGCCGGCTGTACAGCGGCATCCTGCTGTCGTGCTTCGTGCTGCTGCTGGTTTCGGCCTTCAACGTCGCCGAATCGCGCAACGCGGGGGGCTTCCTGGCCGGGCTGCCGCGCGTGCTGGATTTTCCCGCCGGGCTGCTCGCCGAGACCTGGGAACGTCTGGACCGCATGCCGGGTAATCTGCTGAACTACTTTCCCTCGCTGGTGGAGACGCTCAACATCGCCGCGGTATCCACGCTGACCGGCGGGCTCTGCGGCATCGTGCTGGCGCTGCTGTCCACCCGTGGGCTGGCGCGCTGGCCGCGCTTGGTGCCGCTGTGGCGCCGGCTGATGGACGTGCTGCGCGCGCTGCCGGAGATCGTCGTCGCCCTGGTGCTGATCTTCCTGCTCGGCGGCGGGCCGGTGCCGGCGATGATCGCCATCGCGCTGCACAGCGCCGGGGCACTCGGCAAGCTGTTCTCCGAGGTGGCCGAGAACGCCGACCTGAAGCCCGTGGAAGGGCTGGCCTCGGTGGGCGCCGGCTGGCTGCAGCGCATGTGGCTGGGGGTGCTGCCGCAGATCGCCCCCAACCTGCTCAGCTACGCCCTGCTGCGCTTCGAGATCAACATCCGCGCCTCGGCCATCCTCGGTTTCGTCGGCGCCGGCGGCATCGGCTACGACCTGCGCAACACCATGACCTGGGGGCAGGGGCGCTTCGACCAGGCGGCGGCCATCTTCATCCTGCTGTTCGTCGCCATCGTCGCCGTGGACCAGTTGTCCGCGCGCTACCGCAACAAGATTGCCCACGTGGAGCACTGAAGCCGTGAGCGCCACCGCCACCCTGGACCCCCTCGCCGCGCGTTGCGCCGCGGCCGACCGCCTGTTCGCGCGCAGGCGCCTGCTGGGCATCGGCATTCCCGCGCTGATCCTGGCCTATCTGGCCTACGTGTTCTTCGCCTTCGACGTGCCGGGCCTGGCCGCGCGCATGAACCCGGACAACGCGCGCATCCTGCTGGCCGACAGCTACTCCTACAAGACCCACGTGACCCAGGACACGCGTTCCGGACGTATCGTGGTGGCCGTCGAGGGCGATGCCAAGGGCGCCTATCCGCCCGGCATGCTGCCCGACTGGGTGGACATCGATGGGCGCGATGCGCGCGTCGATCTGGGCAACGGGCAGATCGCCGAGATCGCCGATGGCAGCGTGGCGGTCACCGTGCCCGGTTTCGGCGAGATCCGCGCCGAGTCGACGCTGCGCGGCATCCGCGTGCAGCTCCCGGAAGGCGGGGACGGGCCGCGGATCAGCCAGTCCGATACGCTGCTGGTGGTGTACCTGGACGGCGCGCGGCTCACCGTGACGCGCACGCGCATCGAACTGTTCCGCTATTTCCTCGGCTGGGAGCTGTTCTGGTTCACGCTGGACAGCCCGTACTACGGCAAGTCCCTGCCGGAACTGCTCCGCCTGGCGCTGTCGGACGAGCGCATCGAGCCGGAAAAATCCAATCTGCGCGGCATCTTCGAGGGCTTCTGGTACAACCGCGTGTGGCAGCACGGCGAAGTGGCCTGGGCGCTGTTCGAGACCGTGCTGATGGCCTTCATCGGCACCTTCGGCGCGGCGCTGATCGTGCTGCCGCTGGCCTTCCTGGCGGCGCGCGGCTTCTCGCCCGCGCGCCTGGCGCGCTTCGGCCTGCGCCGCGTGTTCGACTTCCTGCGCGGCGTGGACGGGCTGATCTGGACCATCGTGCTGTCGCGCGCCTTCGGCCCGGGGCCGATGACCGGCGCGCTGGCCATCCTGCTCACCGAGATCGGCACCTTCGGCAAGCTGTTCTCCGAGGCGCTGGAAAACCTCGACGAGAAGCAGCAGGAAGGCGTGCGCTCCACCGGCGCCAACGCCCTGCAGCGCTGCCGCTTCGGCGTGATCCCGCAGATCATGCCGGTGCTGATGAGCCAGGTGCTGTACTACTTCGAATCCAATACGCGTTCGGCCACCATCATCGGCGCCATCGTCGGCGGCGGCATCGGCATGTTCCTCACCCAGGCGATCAACTCGCAGAAGGACTGGGAGAAGGTGGCCTACTACATCGTCCTGGTGGTGATCCTGGTGATGGTCATGGACAGCTTCTCCGGCTGGCTGCGCCGCAAGCTGATCCGGGGCGCGGACGCGTGAGCGGCGCGGCCGGCCGGCTGATCTACCTGATCGGCCCCTCCGGCGCCGGCAAGGACAGCCTGATCGACCACGTCCGCGCGCGCATCGGCGACGCGCCGGTGCGCTTCGCGCGGCGCTACGTCACCCGCCCGGCCGGGGCCGGCGGCGAACGCCACGTGGCGCTGACGCCCGCCGAGTTCGAGCGCTTGCGCGCGGCCGGCGGCTTCGCCCTGCACTGGACGGCCAACGGGCTGCGCTATGGCATCGGCGTGGACATCCTCGACTGGCTGGCGGCCGACGCCACGGTGGTGGTGAACGGCTCGCGCGCCGGGCTGGCCGATGCCGAGGCGCGCTTTCCCGGCCGGCTGCATCCGGTGCTCATCGAGGTTTCCCCGCAACGCCTGGCCGAGCGCCTGCTGGCGCGCGGGCGCGAGAGTGCTGCGGAAATCCAGGCTCGCCTGGCGCGCGCGGCCGCTGTGCCGCGCCCCGTCCACTCGCGCCTGCGGGTGATCCGCAACGACGGCCGGCTGGACGAGGCGGGCGCCGCGCTGCTGCGCCTGTTGGCCGGCGGACGCGCCGCGCACCCCGGGCGTTGAGCGCCCGCGTGCGCCGAAGCGCAATCTTCACAATTCGATACATTGCGCAAACAGTTGCGCAAACATGGCTTGCCAGACTGCGGCCGTGAAAAAAGAAGCCGTCGCCTGCGGGCGCGGCCACGCCCGGAGCCCATAAAAACGATTCGGTCCGGGTGCGGAGACAAGCGGTACGAAAACCAAAGGAGGAATCCGGCATGTCCGATACCAGCGGGCAATCCGCGCTCGACACCTTCCCGCGTCTGCTGATGCACCACGCCCGGGTGCGCCCCGGGCGTCCGGCGATGCGCGAGAAGGAATACGGCATCTGGCAGACCTACACCTGGGCCGAGGTGGCCGAGAGCGTGCGCGCCATCGCCTGCGGGCTGGCGCAGCTCGGCTTCCGGCGCGGCGACCGTCTGGCGATCATCGGCGACAACCGGCCGCGCCTGTACTGCTCGGTGGCCGCCTGCCAGTGCCTGGGCGGCATTCCGGTGATGCTCTACCAGGACGCGGTGGCGCAGGAAATGGCCTATGTGCTGCAGGATGCCGAGATCCGCTTCGCCGTGGTGGAGGACCAGGAGCAGGTGGACAAGATGCTCGAGATCCACCCCGAGGTGCCCTTCCTGGAACACGTCATCTACGACGATCCGCGCGGGCTGCGCCAGTACACGGAAAGCATGCTGATGGCCCTGGACGCGCTGCAGGACATGGGGCGCGCGCACGACGAGAGCCAGCGCGGCTTCCTGGATGCCGAGATCGGCAAGGGCGCCTCCGACGACGTCTCGGTGATGCTGTACACCTCGGGCACCACCGGCAAGCCCAAGGGCGTGTGCCAGACCCACGGGGCGTTCATCTCGGCGGCGCGCGGGGCGGTGGAGTTCGACCATCTCACCGAGAAGGAAGACATCCTCTCCTACCTGCCGATGGCCTGGGTGGGCGACCACCTGTTCTCCTTCGCGCAGGCCATCGTGGCCGGCTTCACCATCAACTGCCCGGAGTCCGGCGAGACGGTGATGACCGACCTGCGCGAGATCGGCCCGACCTACTACTTCGCCCCGCCGCGCGTCTTCGAGGGCCTGCTGACCCAGGTGATGATCCGCATGGAGGACGCCGGCGCGTTCAAGCGCAAGCTCTTCCATCATTTCATGGAGGTGGCGCGGCGCTGCGGCGCGGACCTGCTGGACGGCAAGCCGGTGTCCTTCGGCGACCGCGTGCAGTACGCGCTGGGCAACCTGCTGATCTACGGCCCGCTGAAGAACGTGCTGGGCATGAGCCGCATCCGCGTGGCCTACACGGCGGGCGCGGCGATCGGCCCGGACCTGTTCCGCTTCTACCGCTCCATCGGCATCAACCTGAAGCAGCTCTACGGGCAGACCGAAACCTGCGCCTACGTGTGTCTGCAGCCGGACGGGCAGATCAAGCTCGATTCGGTGGGCAAGCCGGCGCCCTACGTGGAGGTCAAGCTGGCCGACAACGGCGAGATCCTGGTGAAGGGGCCGATGCTGCTGAAGGCCTACTACAAGCGCCCGGACGCCACTGCCGAGTCGATCAACGCGGACGGCTACTTCATGACCGGCGATGCCGGCTTCTTCGACGAGGACGGCCACCTGAAGATCATCGACCGTGCCAAGGACGTGGGCAAACTCACCGACGGCTCGATGTTCGCGCCCAACTACATCGAGAACAAGCTCAAGTTCTTCCAGCACATCAAGGAGGCGGTGGCCTTCGGCAACGCCCGCGACATGGTCACCGCGTTCATCAACATCGACCTGGAAGCGGTGGGCAACTGGGCCGAGCGGCGCGGCATGCCGTATTCCGGCTACACCGACCTGGCGCAGTTGCCGGCGGTGTACGAACTGATCCGCGACTGCGTGGAGAAGGTCAATGCCGAGCTGGCCGCCGACCCGATGATGAGCGCCAGCCAGATCCGCCGCTTCCTGGTCCTGCACAAGGAGCTGGACGCCGACGACGGCGAACTCACCCGCACCCGCAAGGTGCGCCGCAACTTCATCTCCGAGCGCTACGCGGTGCTGATCGACGCGCTCTACGAAGGGCGCAAGGAGCAGTACATCGAGACGCCGGTGAAATACGAAGACGGCCGCGAAGGCAAGATCGCCGCCACGCTGCGCATCGAGGAGGTGAAGACCTTCGCCCCGCGCGGCGAGCGCCAGGCCGCTTGAGGGGGAAAGGAAACATGGAACGCAAGTTCGGAGAGGTCATCCTCGACCTGCAGAACATTTCGCTGCGCTTCGGCGGCGTGAAGGCGCTGACCGACATCAGCTTCAACGTCCGCGAGCACGAGATCCGCGCCATCATCGGCCCCAACGGTGCCGGCAAGAGCTCGATGCTCAACGTCATCAACGGGGTGTACCACCCGCAGGAAGGGCAGATCCTGTTCCGCGGCCAGCAGCGCCAGAAGATGGAGCCGCACATGGCGGCCACCCAGGGCATCGCCCGCACCTTCCAGAACATCGCGTTGTTCAAGGGCATGAGCGTGCTGGACAACATCATGACCGGCCGCAACCTGATGATGAACAGCAACATCCTGCAGATGGCGCTGTACTGGGGCGCGGCGCAGCGCGAGGAGATCGCCCACCGCGAGAAGGTGGAAGAGATCATCGACTTCCTGGAAATCCAGAGCGTGCGCAAGACGCCGGTGGGGCAGCTGCCCTACGGCCTGCAAAAGCGCGTGGAACTGGGCCGCGCGCTGGCCGCGGAGCCGACCATGCTGCTGCTCGACGAGCCGATGGCCGGCATGAACGTGGAGGAGAAGCAGGACATGTGCCGCTTCATCCTCGACGTGAATGACCAGTTCGGCACCACCATCGTGCTCATCGAGCACGACATGGGCGTGGTCATGGACATCTCCGACCGCGTCGTGGTGCTCGACTACGGCAAGAAGATCGGCGACGGCGTGCCCGAAGAGGTGCGCAACAACGAAGACGTCATCAGTGCCTACCTCGGCACGTCGCACTGAGCGGGGACACAGTCATGGGATTCTTTCTTGAAACCTTGTTCGGCGGTTTGATGGCCGGCATGTTGTATTCGCTGATCGCGCTGGGCTTCGTGCTGATCTACAAGGCGTCGGGCGTGTTCAACTTCGCCCAGGGCGCGATGGTGCTGTTCGCCGCGCTGGCGATGGCGCGCTTCGCGGAGTGGTTCCCCAAGTGGTTCGGTTTCGAGAGCCTGCTGCTCGCCAACCTGCTGGCCTTCATCGCCGCCATGGCGATGATGGTGGTGCTGGCCTGGGCGATCGAGCGCTTCTGCCTGTCCAAGCTGGTCAATCAGGAAGGCATCACCCTGCTGATGGCCACCCTGGGCATCGCCTACTTCCTCGACGGCTTCGGCCAGACCCTGTTCGGCAGCGACATCTACAGCATCAACGTGGGCATGCCGAAGGACCCGGCCTTCATCATGGAAAGCGTGTTCGAGGGCGGCGTGATGGTCAGCAAGGAAGACCTGGTGGCGGCGGTCGTCGCCGCGCTGCTGGTGATCGTGCTGGCGCTGTTCTTCCAGAAGACCAAGACCGGGCGCGCGCTGCGCGCGGTGGCGGACGACCACCAGGCCGCCCAGTCCATCGGCATCCCGCTCAACAAGATCTGGGTGATCGTGTGGTCGGTGGCGGGCTTCGCCGCGCTGATCGCCGGCATCATCTGGGGCTCCAAGCTGGGCGTGCAGTTCACCCTCTCGCTGGTGGCGCTGAAGGCCCTGCCGGTGGTGATCCTGGGCGGGCTGACCTCGGTGCCGGGGGCGATCATCGGCGGGCTGATCATCGGCGTGGGCGAGAAGCTGTCGGAAATCTACATCGGCCCCTACTTCGGCGGCGGCATCGAAATCTGGTTCGCCTACGTGCTCGCGCTGGGCTTCCTGCTGGTGCGTCCGCAGGGCCTGTTCGGCGAAAAGATCATCGACCGCGTCTGACGGC
Organism: Pseudothauera nasutitermitis; assembly: GCF_004801295.1. Lineage (GTDB taxonomy): Bacteria > Pseudomonadota > Gammaproteobacteria > Burkholderiales > Rhodocyclaceae > Pseudothauera > Pseudothauera nasutitermitis. The sequence goes on along the minus strand of NZ_SSOC01000005.1, from coordinate 436,420 downwards.
GCCGCGCTTCCCGGGAGAACATCCACATGCTGTACAGAGAAAACGGCCAGTTCAAGACCAGCTACGCGGCCGACCAACAGATCTTCCCCATCCTGCAGGACCGCTGGGCCATCGCCCTGCTGCTGGTGGTGGCCTTCGTGGTGATGCCGATGGTGGGCTCGGAATACTTCTTCCGCGCCATCCTGATCCCCTTCCTGATCCTCTCGCTCGCCGCGCTGGGGCTGAACATCCTGGTGGGCTACTGCGGGCAGATCTCGCTGGGCACCGGCGCCTTCATGGCGGTGGGGGCGTACGCGGCCTACAACTTCATGGTGCGCATCGACGGCATGCCGCTGATCGCCGCCATGCTGCTGGGCGGCTTGTGCGCCACCATCATCGGCGTGCTGTTCGGCATCCCGTCGCTGCGCATCAAGGGGCTGTACCTGGCGGTGGCCACGCTGGCCGCGCAGTTCTTCACCGACTGGGCCTTCCTGCGCATCAACTGGTTCACCAACTACTCCACCTCGGGTTCGGTGAGCGTGGGCAACCTCAGCGTGTTCGGCATCCCCATCGATTCGCCGGTGAGCAAGTACCTGTTCTGCCTGGTGGTGGTGTGCGTGTTCGCCCTGCTGGCGAAGAACCTGGTGCGCAGCGCCATCGGCCGCCAGTGGATGGCGATCCGCGACATGGACGTGGCGGCGGCGGTGATCGGCATCCGCCCGGTGTACGCCAAGCTGACCGCCTTCGCGGTGAGCTCCTTCATCGTCGGCGTGGCCGGCGTGCTGTGGGCCTTCGTGTATCTGGGTGCGTGGGAGCCGGCGGCGTTCTCCATCGACCGCTCCTTCCAGCTGCTGTTCATGGTCATCATCGGCGGGCTGGGGTCGATCTCCGGCGCCTTCCTCGGCGCGGCCTTCATGGTGCTGCTGCCCATCGTGCTGGACCAGCTCCCGCACTGGCTGGGGATCCCCATGTCTACCGCCACCATCGCCCACCTGGTGCACATCATCTTCGGCGCGCTGATCGTGTTCTTCCTGATCGTCGAGCCGCATGGCCTGGCCAAGCTGTGGAGCGTGGGCAAACAGAAGCTGCGCCTGTGGCCGTTCCCGCACTGAAGCGGGGCGGGCAGGGGGTATTGCTGCGGCAGCGGGGCGTTGTCCGCCGTGGCGTCGTAGGAACAGGCACCCGGGTGCCTTGGAAGCAAGACTAAAACAGGAGGAGACTGGAATGAAGTTCAAGCCTTTTGCAATGGCGGCGGCCCTCGCCACCTTGGGGACGCTGAGTGTGGCCACGCCGACGCTGGCGCAGGCGCAGGAACAGTACGTGCCGCTGCTGGTGTACCGCACCGGCGCCTATGCGCCCAACGGCATCCCTTGGGCCAATGGCAAGCAGGACTACATGAAGTACGTGAATGCCAACGGCGGCGTGAACGGCGTCAGGATCGCCTACGAGGAATGCGAAACCGGCTATGCCACCGACCGGGGCGTGGAGTGCTATGAGCGCCTGAAGGGCCGCGGCGCCTCGTCGTTCGATCCGCAATCCACCGGCATCACCTTCGCGCTCACCGACAAGGCGCCGATCGACAAGGTGCCGCTGATCACCCTGGGCTACGGCCTGGCCGCGTCGCAGGACGGCGGCGTGTTCAAGTGGAACTTCCCGCTGATGGGCACCTACTGGACGGCGGCCGACATCCTGATCCAGCACCTGGGCGAGAAGGAAGGCGGGCTGGACAAGCTCAAGGGCAAGAAGATCGCGCTGGTCTATCACGACTCGCCGTTCGGCAAGGAGCCCATCCCGCTGCTGCAGAAGCGCGCCGAGATGCACGGCTTCCAGCTCAACCTGCTGCCGGTGACCGCGCCGGGCGTGGAGCAGAAGGCCACCTGGCTGCAGGTGCGCCGCGACCGCCCCGACTACGTGCTGCTGTGGGGCTGGGGGGTGATGAACTCCACCGCGCTGAAGGAAGCGGTGGCCACCGGCTTCCCGCGCGAGAAGCTGTACGGCGTGTGGTGGGCCGGCGCCGAACCGGACGTGAAGGACGTGGGCGCCAACGCCAAGGGCTACAACGCCCTGGCGCTGAACCCCAACGGTACCGGCTATCCGCTGATCCAGGACATCCTCAAGAAGGTGCATGACGCCGGCCAGGGTTCCGGTCCGCGCGACGAGGTGGGCTCCGTGCTGTACACCCGCGGCATGCTCATCTCCATGCTCACGGTGGAAGCCATCCGCCGCGCCCAGGAGCAGTACGGCAAGGGCAAGGTGATGACGCCCGAGCAGGTGCGCTGGGGCTTCGAGAACCTGGACATCGACGAGGCCCGCCTGCAGGAGCTGGGTCTGGCCGGCGTGGTGCGCCCGATCAAGACCTCGTGCGACGACCACATGGGTTCGTCGTGGGCGCGCGTCCACCAGTGGGACGGCAGCAAGTGGGTAATGGGCGAGAAGTGGTACGAGGGTGACAAGAGCGTGATCGATCCGCTGGTCAAGGAAGCGGCCGACCGTTACGCCGCCGAGAAGCGTATCCAGCGCCGCAGCGCCGACGACTGCAAGGCTTGAGCCTTGACGCCCCGGCCCCCCAGCGGGGCCGGGGTTGGCATGAATCAGAACGGGCCGCCGCCCGAGGGCGGCGCCTGCATCAACAGCGGATGAGACGATGAACACCTCCACGACGAATGCGCCTCCGGCTCCCGAGTCCAACATCCTCCTGAACGTGAACGGCATCGAGGTCATCTACAACCACGTGGTGCTGGTGCTCAAAGGGGTATCGCTGCAGGTGCCGGAAGGCCGCATCGTGGCCATCCTGGGCGGCAACGGCGCCGGCAAGACCACCACCCTGCGGGCGATCTCCAACCTGCTCAAGGGCGAGCGCGGCGAAGTGACCAAGGGGTTGATCGAGTACCGCGGGGAGCGCGTCGAGGCCCTGTCGCCGTCCGACCTGGTCAAGCGCGGCGTGGTGCAGGTGATGGAAGGGCGGCACTGCTTCGCCCACCTCACCATCGAGGAAAACCTGCTCACCGGCGCCTACACGCGCAGCGACAAGGGCGAGATCGCCGCCAACCTGGACAAGGTGTACACCTACTTCCCGCGCCTCAAGACGCGCCGTACCAGCCAGGCCGCCTATACTTCCGGCGGCGAGCAGCAGATGTGCGCCATCGGCCGCGCGCTGATGTCGAACCCCAACATGGTCCTGCTGGACGAGCCCTCGATGGGCCTCGCACCGCAGATCGTCGAAGAGGTGTTCGAGATCGTCAAGGACCTGAACGTGAAGGAAAAGGTGAGCTTCCTGCTCGCCGAGCAGAACACCATGGTGGCATTGCGCTACTCCGATTTCGGCTACATCGTCGAAAACGGGCGCATCGTCATGGAAGGCGACGCCAAGTACCTGTCCACCAACGAGGACGTCAAGGAGTTCTACCTCGGCCTCTCCGGCGAGGGGCGCAAGAGCTTCCGCGACGTCAAGCACTACCGCCGGCGCAAGCGCTGGCTGTCCTGAGGCCGCCCGCCCGTCAAGCGGGCCTGTGTGGAACGGAAGGAAGACCATGCACGGATTCAGCCCCTCTCTCGTGCTTCCGACATTCGGCACGCTGCCCAGGAAAGGCGGCGAACAGGATACCTCCATGGATTACTACGACGCGCGTGAAACCCGCCCGCAGGACGAGCGCGAGGCGGACCTGTTCGCCCGCCTGCCCGCACAGATCGCCCATGCCAGGGCCCATGCGCCGGCCTTTGCGCAGTCGCTGGCGGAGGTGGACCCGACAACGGTCACCTCGCGCGCGGCGCTCGCCCGCCTGCCGGTGATCCGCAAGTCCGAATTGCTGGAGCGCCAGAAGGCCGCGCGCCCGTTCGGCGGTTTCGCAGCGGTGAACTGGGGCCGTGCCTGCCACCGGGTGTTCGCCTCGCCAGGGCCCTTGTACGAACCGGAAGGCGCGCGGGCGGACTACTACCGGCTCGCCCGGGCGCTGTACGCGGCCGGTTTCCGCGCAGGCGACCTGGTGCACAACACCTTCTCCTATCATTTCACGCCCGCCGGTTCGATGATGGAGACCGGCGCCCACGCGGTGGGCTGCACCGTATTCCCCGCCGGGGTCGGGCAGACCGAACAGCAGGTGGCTGCCGTGGCGGACCTGCGCCCCAACGCCTACACCGGCACGCCGTCCTTCCTGCGCATCATCCTGGACAAGGCGGACGAACTGGGGGTGGCGCCCAGCTTCACCAAGGCCTTCGTCTCCGGCGAAGCCTTTCCGCCCAGCCAGCGCGACGCCCTGGCGGCGCGCGGCATCCAGGCCTACCAGGCCTACGCCACCGCCGACGTCGGCCTGATCGCCTTTGAGACCCCGGCGCGCGAGGGGCTGGTGGTGGACGAGGACATCATCCTGGAGATCGTCCGTCCCGGCACCGGCGACCCGGTGGCCGACGGCGAGGTCGGCGAGGTGGTGGTGACCACCTTCAACCCGGACTATCCGCTGATCCGCTTCGGCACCGGCGACCTGTCCGCCGTGTTGCCCGGCGCCTCGCCCTGCGGGCGCACCAACGTGCGCATCAAGGGCTGGCTGGGGCGCGCCGACCAGACCACCAAGATCAAGGGCATGTTCGTGCATCCGGCGCAGATCGCCGAGATCGTCCGCCGCCATCCGGAGATCGGCCGCGCGCGGCTGGTGGTGGACAACCCGGACCTGGTCGACCGCATGATCCTGCAGTGCGAATGCGCCGCCGGCAGCGACGCGCTGGCCGCCGCCATTGCCGGTTCGATCCGCGAACTCACCAAGCTGCGCGGCGAGGTGGCCTTCTGCGCCCCCGGCGGACTGGCCAACGACGGCAAGGTCATCGACGACCTGCGCAAGTACGAGTGAGCGGGCGTCCCGCCCCGCTGGCCGGGCTGCGGGTGCTCGACCTGACCCGCCTGCTGCCCGGCCCGCTGGCCACCCAGCATCTGGCCGACTTCGGCGCCGAGGTCATCAAGATCGAGGACCCCGGCGCCGGTGACTACGCACGCTCCATGGGCGCCCTGCATGGCGATACCAGCTATTTCTTCCGCGTGGTCAATCGCGGCAAGCAGAGCATCCGCCTGGACCTGAAGCAGGACGCGGGGCGCGAACTGCTGCTGCGCCTGGCGGAAAGCGCCGACGTGCTGGTCGAGGGCTTCCGCCCCGGCGTAATGGACAAGCTGGGCCTGGGCTACGAGGTGCTCGCCGCGCGCAATCCCCGCCTGGTGATGTGCAGCATCACCGGCTACGGGCAGGACGGCCCCTACGCCCAGCGCGCCGGGCACGACATCAACTATATCGGCTACGCCGGCGTGCTCGACCAGATCGGCCGCGCCGGCGGTCCGCCCGCGTTGTCCAACCTGCAGATCGGCGACCTGCTCGGCGGCACGCTGAGCGCCCTGTTCGGCCTGCTGGTCGCGGTGATCGACGCGCGTGCCAGCGGGCAGGGGCGCCACGTGGACGTGGCAATGACCGACGCCACGCTCGCCCACGCCATCTTCCCGCTGTGCGAAGTGCTCGCCCACGGCGCTGTGCGCCCGCGCGGCGAGGATCTGCTCGACGGCGGCGTGCCGTGCTACGGCGTGTATGAGACCGCCGACGGCCGCCATCTGGCGGTCGGCGCGCTGGAAGAGAAATTCTGGTTCCTGCTGTGCGACACCCTCGGCCGCCCCGACCTCAGGCCCGCCCATCTGGCTACCGGGGAGGCGGGCCGCCGCGCTCGGGAAGAACTCGGGGCCATCTTCCGTGGCCGTACGCTGGCCGACTGGGTGGCCGTGTTCGACCAGGTGGATTGCTGCGTGACGCCGGTGCTGCGCATGGAGGAAAGCCTGCGCGACCCACATCTGCGCGCCCGCGGCATGGTCGCGGAGGTGGACGGCGTGCGCCAGTTCGCCCCGCCGGTGCGGTTGTCCGGCCATGTGCCGGCCCTGTCCGCCGGCGCGCCGGCCGCGGGCCAGCATACCGATGAAATCCTTGGCGGGCTGGGCCTGGATGCCGGGGCCATTGCCGCGCTGCGCGGGCAGGGTGTGATCTGATCGGCAGACCACCGGAAACGCCGAACCCTCTGTAGGGGGGAGGCAGCCGTTCCAGGAGTTCATGGGCATGGCCGCCGGCGATTTCGCGACCGCCGTGCCGTGGGGCACTCCGCCGGGGAAGTCCGGGCCGGCTGTTTGAGGGCGTGCAGCGCCCGAGTTCCGGCCCGGCCGGCGGAGTGCCCCACGGCACGGGAACCCGCAGGGCGGGAGCGTATGAGCCGGCGGCCATGCCCATGAACTCCTCCCCCGGTACGCCGTCGCGCCCCCAAACGGGCGTCCCGCAGCATAAGTAATCGTACGTACGCCGCCCCGCCGCTGCTTGCGGTAGGCTTGCCGGATGCAAAGCCTGCTCCTGCTGCTTCCCGACTTTTCCCTGATCCTGCTCGGCGTCGTGCTGCGCCGCCATCTGCTCACCGCCGACGAGCTGTGGGCGGCCATCGAGAAGCTGGTGTACTTCGTACTGTTTCCGGCGCTGCTGTTCAACGTGCTGGCCAGCGCGCCGATCGACTTCTCCAGCGCGCTGCCCCTGTTCGGCAGCGGCTTCGCGGTGCTGCTCGCCGGCTTCGCGCTGGGCTGGCTGGGGCGCCCGCTGATGGGGCTGCCGGCCGTCGCCTTCGCCTCGCGCCTGCAATGCGCCTACCGCTTCAACACCTACATCGCCATTGCCATCGCCGGCAAACTGCACGGCACGCTGGGCGTGGCGACGATGGGTGCGCTGGGCGGAGCGATGGTGCCGTTGGCCAACATCCTCGCGGTCAGCATGCTGGCGCGCCACGGGCAGGGCAATCCGCTGCGCGAACTGGCGCGCAACCCGCTGGTGCTCGCCACGCTGGCCGGGCTGGCGTTTAATGCGGGCGGGCTGGAACTGGCCGATCCCGTGCAATCCTTCCTGAAGCGCCTGGGCGACGCGGCGGTGGCGCTCGGCCTGCTGGCGGTGGGCGCCGCGCTGCGCTGGGGCAAGGTGGGCGGGCGGCTGGCCGGCTCGTGCTGGCTGCTCGCGGTGAAGCTGATGATGATGCCCGCGCTGGCCTGGTGGCTGGGGCGCGCGCTGGGCATCGAAGGCGTGGCCTTCGATATCCTGGTGCTGTTCGCCGCGCTGCCCACGGCCAGTTCGGCCTACATCCTGGCGATGCGCATGGGCGGGGACGGGCCGGGCGTGGCCTGGCTGATCTCCGCCTCGACGCTGCTGGCGGTGGGCTCACTCAGCTTCTGGCTGAACCTGCTGGGCTGAGTGCCCCCCGGCCGGCGTCACTTGTCGGTGCTTCTGCGCGCGCCGCGCGGCTTCGCGCCCTTGTCGGCGGGTTTCTCAGCTGCCGGTGCGGGGGTGCTCTGCGGGGCGCCGCCCGTCATCAGATTCCACGGCCACATGGCCGCTGCGCTGACGAACGGATTGGCCTCCTCGCCACCGTCCTGCTCGGCGGACTCGCGGGCGTGGCGGCTCATGGCCTGCACCGCGGCGATGGCGGCGCGCTGCATTTCCAGCCCCTGGGTGGTCATCTGCAGCATGTTGAGGTTCATCTTCAGCCAGCCTTCCACGGCCTTCAGGTCGGCGATGCGCTTGTCCAGCTCGTCCACGTCGAGCGTGGGAGTGACCATGCCGGGCAGCGAGAAGCCCATGTTGCTCCACATGCCGCGCACGAAATCGAGCGGATCCTGGGCGGTTTGGTCCTGAGACATGGCGAGTCCTCCCGTGGTGGTGGATGCCCGGCCGACGAGCGCGGCCCGGTGCAGGTGTGACGCTGGGCGAGGCCCGGCGGCACGGTATATCTTCATCTTAACCGAGTGCCGCGACGGGTGCACGGCCGTCATGCCGCGGGATTTCCTGGCCTGCTGCGCGCAGGTGAGGCGGCGGCCGTTGCCGCATCAGTGGTTGCTGTACAGGCGATGCAGCAGGGCGCGCAGACGTGCCGGACGCACCGGCTTGTGCAGCAGCGGGATGGCCGAGTCCTGGGCGAGCTTGAGGGTATCGGCGCAGGTGTCGCCGCTGATCAGCACGGCGGGCAGATCAGCGCCCCAGCGCGCACGCATCGCGGCGATGGCGGTGATGCCGTTGTCCGGGCTGCGCAGGCGGAAGTCGCTGATCAGCAGTTGTGGCGGCGGCGCATCCGGCGCGCGGACGTCGATGAGCTCTTCGAGCGAGGCGGCGGACTCCACCACGCAGCCCCAGGAGGACAGCAGGCTGTCCATGCCGTTGCGGGCGAGCGGGTCATCCTCGATCAGCACGATGCGCCAGCCGGCCAAGTCGCCGGGCGTTCGTTCGTTGCCGGCGCCGTGGGCGCCGCGGTCCGCTTCGGCGGCGGGCATCTCCAGCGTGAACACCGAGCCCACGCCCGGCCTGGAGCGCAGGGAGAGGCGGTGCCCGAGCAGATCGGTGAGGCGCCGCACGATGGCCAGCCCGAGACCGAGGCCCTTGTCGCGCGCGCGTTCGGCGTTATCGAGCTGGACGAACTCCTGGAAGATGATTTCCTGCTCGTGCTCCTCGATGCCCACGCCGGAATCGCGCACCTCCACGTGCAGCTTGCCCGCGCGCCGGCGGCAGGCCACCAGCACGCCGCCGCGCTGGGTGTAGCGGATGGCGTTGCTGGCAAGGTTGGTCAGGATGCGTTCGAACAGTACCGGATCGCTCCGTCCCCACGCCTCGGTGGCGCGCACCTTCAGGCGCAGCCCCTTCTCGGCGGCGGCGGTGCGCAGTTCGGCGGAGATGCGTTCGAGGATGGGCTGCAGCGGGAAGGAGGCGATGGTGGGGTGGAGGACGCCGGCGTCCAGCTTGGAGATGTCGAGCAGGCTGTCGAGCAGGTTTTCCATGGCCTCGGCCGAGGCGCTGATCTTCTGCACCAGGTGGCGGGCCTCCGGCGCGTGGGACAGTTGCGACAGTTCGGTGATGAACAGGCCGAGGGCGTGCATGGGCTGGCGCAGATCGTGGCTGGCCGCGGCGAGGAAGCGCGACTTGGCCAGGTTGGCCTGTTCGGCCTCTTCCTTGCGCTCGCGCAGTTCGGCCGTGGCCTCCATGATGCGGCGGGCCATGCTGTCGTGGATTTCCTCGAGGCGCTCGGCCATGTCATTGACCCCGTCGGCGAGCAGGCGCAGGCTGCCGCCGCCCAGTTCCGGCACCCTTTCGCTGAGGCGGCCCTGGCCGATGCGTGCGACCGCCCAGGCCACCCGGCGGATCGGCCCGCTCACCCCGCGGCTCAGCCAGGTCGACAGCAGCAGGCTGGCGATCAGCACCAGCAGCGTGGAGACGGTCGCCACGCGCAGCAACTCGTTGCGGCGGGCTTTTACGCGCTCGAGCGACAGTTCGACGGTGACCGTGCCGAGCGTGGGAATGTGCGGGGCCTGCGCGCTGTCGGCAGTGCCGAGGGTGAAGGCGTCGTCGAGCTGGATGTTGCTCGGCAGGATGGATTCGGTGACCCGCAGCAGGCCGCCGGAATCATGCGTGGAGGGTGGCGCGCCGCTGCCCTGGTGCTGGCCGCGAGCGCTGCGCACGAGCAGTTCGCCGGACGGGTCCCGGATGCTGACTGCGGCCACGTCGCTTTCGGCGAGCACCGCGTTGGCAAGCTGCTGCAGGGTGTCGAGGTTGCCCGCGAAGGCCGCGTATTCGCTGGCCGCCGCCAGCTGGCGGGCGAGGGCCTGCGCGCGCGCCGCGTGCGCTTCGTCCAGATCGGCCAGGCGCGAACCGGTGTAGAACACGGTGAGCACCGCAGCCATGGCGAGCATCGGCAGCACTGCCGCGACGATCACGCGGGCGCGCACGCCCCAGCGCACCATGCTCATCATTCGCCCTGCTCCTGGCGCAGCAGCGACCGGGTCAGCGCCTCGGCGGCGGGCAGGCGCAACCCCAGCGAGCGGGCCACGTTGGCATTCACCGCCACCTCGAAACGGCGCGGCGCCGCGGGCTGCGGCAGACTACCGTTGCGCAGCACCGCGCGTACGGCCTCGGCGGCCTGCTGGCCGACCTGGGTCGGCGTGGAATACAGCGCCAGCAGGGCGCCGGCGCGCGCATAGGCGGGCGAGAAGCCGACGACCGGCGAGCGCCGGCGGTAGGCGGTGAGCAGGACGTTCTGCACGGTGTAGCCGTTGAACACCGCGGGGTCCGGGGTCGCGAGCAGTACCGCCGGTTCGGCGAACACGCGCTGCAGCGCGACGAACAGTTCGCGATCGGCGTCCACCCGGGCGCCGACCACGTCGAGCCCCTGCGCGCGCGCGGCGGCCGCCAGTTCGTCGGCCATCTCCTCGCTGGCCGGGCTGGACAGCAGGGCGATCCGGGGAATCTCCGGCAGTGCCAGACGGATCAGCGCGATCTGGCGCGCCGGGGGTTGGTCGAGAAAGATGGCCGAACGCCCGGCGGTGCGATGCGCGGGCGGCAGCTGGGCGTAGCTGGCACGCGCGATCAGCGCATGCAGTACCGGCGTGGGCGGCGCCAGTTCCGCGACGGCCTGCGCCGCGCGGCTGCCGACGGTGACCACCACGCGGCGCTTCTCCAGGGCTTCCGGGGCCAGGGCCTGGACGAAGAGCTGTTCCGCCTCGGCTTCGAGGGGCAGGCCGGCGGTGATCGCCGCGGCCGCTTCCTGGTGGATGGCGTCGGCTTCGCTGAGCACCAGCAGCACCGGCGCAGCGCCGAAAGCACCTCCGGCCTGGGCGATGAGCGCCAGGAACAGGGCAGCAATCAGGCGAAGGCAACGCGTCATCGTCGGTGCGGCATGCTGTTCGGACGGGAGGGGGAGCGGCGCACCCGTGCTATGCGGCGTGCAAGTGAAGGGATAGATTATCGCTAACTTTGCCGCTTTCGGGGCGAGCGTGCGAACCCTCGCTGTTTGCAATGGGAAACGGCGTGCTATGCTTGACGCATCCAAAAATGGCCCCTCGGCCGGAGACATCTGGGGAGCACACCGTGACCAAAATCCTGATCGTGGAAGACCACGCCCTGGTGCGCGAGGCACTGGCCCAGACCCTGGCGCGACTGGCGCCGGACATGGATTGCGTGGAGGCCAGCGGAGCCGGCGAGGCGCTCGCCCGGCTGGAGGAGGGCGCCGACTGGGATCTCGTCGTCGTCGACCTGATGCTGCCCGACATGAACGGCTTCTCGCTGCTCGGCGTGCTGGCCAAGCGTTTCCCCGACGTGCCGGCCATCGTCGTCTCGGCGATGGACGACCCGACCTCGATCCGCCGCGCGATCAAGGGCGGCGCTTCCGGCTTCGTCTCCAAGTCCAGTTCGGGTGAGGCGCTGTGCGAGGCGGTGCGCACCGTGCTCGACGGCGGGGTCTATCTGCCCGACGTGGAAGGCGCCGCCGGCAAGCGCGGCGCGGCGCCGGTCAATGAGCGCTTCGGGCTCACGCCCGCGCAGACCCGGGTGATGGAATTGCTGTCCCAGGGCAAGACCAACCGCGAGATCGCCGATCTGCTCGGCCTTTCGGAAGGCACGGTGAAGGTCCACATGTCGGCCATCTTCCGCGCCCTCAAGGTCAACAACCGGGCCCAGGCGCTGGTGGTGATCTCGCGCCACGGAACCCGGCTGTAATCCTTTCCGGCTGCAGCCCCCGCCCACGGGGCCGGGCAGGCCGTCAGCGGCGCGCCGGCTGGCTCAGGCGCAACGGCATTTCCGCCGGGGGGATGTGGACGGCTTCGTCCTCGTCCTCCTCGACGAAATCGCCGCCCTCGCCGGCATCGATCTCCAGCACGTGCAGTACCTGACGGGCCAGCGCGCGGCAGGCGTTGGCCAGCGGCGTGGGCAACTGGTCCGGCACCTGGCGCTGCAGCAGCAGCTTGGAGGACGACAGCGCGCCGACCGGCTTGAGGATGCGGTGGCGGTAGGCGCCCATCAACTGGGCGACGTTGCGGTCCGCCGCCTCGCGCTGCCAGGCGTTGGCCGGCCACTGGGAGGGCACCGCGTAGGCGCGCGGGAACATCTCCAGATCGCGCAGCACGGTGCGGATGTCCTCGTGCGATTCGCGGAATGGCAGCAGCACGATGTCGGACAGGGCGTACAGCTTGCGGTCCATTTCCGTGCGGTTGCCGCCGCCGTCGATCACGCCGACCCAGTTTTCCAGCGTGCGCAGTTTGTCCACCACCTTGGTGAGCGCCTCGCGGGTGCGCGCGTCGGCGGTGATGTAGCGCCGTCCTTCCGGCGTCAGCGGCTCGCGCGAGGTGTCGGTCAGCACGCATGCGGACCGGTGCCCGAGCAGCCCCAACCCCTGGCAGAGCATGTGCGACAAGGTGGTCTTGCCGGTTCCGCCCTTGTTGCCAATGATGCAGATGATCTCAGCCATGACTTCAAATCCCCAGCTCGCGGTCCGTTGACCGCACGATGCCATTATCGGCAGGCCGGCGCCCGGACTAGAGGCGGAAAAGCGGTGCGAACGCCGCCCAATTCCGCGCCTTGCGTGCCCTCTATGCGTCCGCCGGCACCGGGTGGTAAGCGTACAGCCGCGTGCGGCGGCGATCCGCGACGTCCACCACGAAGGCCGGCTCGACGCCGGGGACCGGAAAACTGTTGCTGAGCAGCAGCGCCCCGGGCACCAGTTCCGCGCAGGCCTTCTGCCACACCCGCGCCATCGGTACCGGGGACAGGAAGGCATATACGACATCGTGGGTAGACCAGGATTCGGCGAAGAAATCCCCGCGCCGCAGGGCCAGGTTGGGCAGTCCGCCGCCGAGCAGCCGGGCGAGCAGATGCGGGGCCGGCGCGGACTCGATGCCGGTGAACCGGCAGTCCGGGCGCAGGCGGGCGAGCGGCCGCAGGAGGGCGCCGGTGCCACTGCCCAGGTCGAGCACGGCAACGGGGCGGTCGGCGGGCAGCAGGCGGGCCACTTCCGCGACCGTGCGGCGATTGCTCAGATACAGCGGTACCTGGGTGCGGAAACTGCTCCAATAGACCGCCGCGAGCGCCAGGAAGGCCGTCAGATACCAGCCCGGCTGCAGATCCAGCCGATGGGCGAGGAAGGCCAGCGGCGTGAACGCCAGATGGATGGGCAGCCACCAGCGCGCGCTGCGCAACAGCGCGGCCAGCACCGTGGCGCCGACCGCCTGCGCGGCGGCCAGCGACCACGGCGAGGCGGGCAGGATGCCCGCGCGCGCGGCGAACCAGACGAGCGCCCAGCCGCCGAGCTGGGCGAGAAGGGCTTTGAGGGCGGGTGGCATGGGCGGGCATCATAGCCCGATCAGGCCGCCGCGCGGGCCGCTTCCCGTTCCGTCGCCGGTGCGTCCGCCGGCCGGCGCCAGCGCGCCAGCAGTTCCTCGCGCCGCGCGGCGGCCTTCGCCATGTTGCCCGCCTTGACGTGGCCGAAGCCGCGGATGCCGTCCGGCAGCGCGGCGATCTCCGTCGCCAGCGCCAGGCGCGCGGCGGACAGGGCGGCCAGCAGTTCGGCGACGTCCTGCTCGTACTGCGCGATCAGCGCGCGCTCGGCGCGCCGCTCGGCGGTATGGCCGAACGGATCCCAGCGCGTGCCGCGCAGTCCTTTCAGGCGTGCGAGCAGGGCGAAGACCTTGCGCATGCGCGGCCCGTAACTGCGCTTGGCGATGCGTCCGGTGTTCGGGTCGGGGCGCGTGGACAGCGGCGGGGCGAGATGGAAGCGCACTGCGAAATCGCCCTCGAAGGTCTCCTCCACCTTGGTCCAGAAGGCCGCATCGGTATACAGCCGGGCAACCTCGTACTCGTCCTTGTAGGCCAGCAGCTTGTGGTAGTTGCGCGCGACCGCTTCGCTGAGCCCGGTCGTCCCGGCGCCGGCCACGCGTGTTTCGGCGGCGCGCACCCGGTCGACCAGCGCGCGGTAGCGCGCGGCGTAGGCGGCATCCTGGTAGGCGGCGAGCGCCTGTTCGCGCACCCGGACGATCGCGTCCAGATCGGGCGGGGCGGCGGGCTCGTTCTCCAGGCCCGCGTGGCGGCGCACCGCGTCGGCATCATGTGCCGCGCGCCGGCCCCACAGGAAGGCGGCGCGGTTCATCTCCAGGGCCACGCCGTTGAGCTCGATGGCCTGCATCAGCGCAGCGTGGGACACCGGCACCATGCCCTTCTGCCAGGCGTAGCCGAGCAGGAACAGGTTGGTGGCGATGGCATCGCCCATCAGCGTGGTGGCCAGTTGCTGGGCGTCGAGGAAATCGGCCGCGTCCACGGCGTCGCGCACGGCCTGCTGCATGCGCGCCAGCGGGAAGCGCCAGTCCGGGTTGAGGGTGAATTCGGAGGTCGGCGTCTCCGCGCAATTGACCACCGCGCGGGTGCGCCCGGCGGCCAGCTTGGCGAGCGCCTCGACGCTGGCCGAGACCACCAGGTCGCCGCCGATCAGCGCATCGGCCTCGCCGGCGGCGATGCGCACCGCGTGCAGATCCTCCGGGCGGTCGGCGAGGCGGATGTGGCTGAACACCGAGCCGCCCTTCTGCGCCAGCCCGGTCATGTCCAGCACGGTGACGCCCTTGCCGTCCAGATGGGCGGCCATGCCGATCAGCGCGCCGATGGTGACCACCCCGGTGCCGCCCACGCCGGTGACCAGGATGCCGAAGGGCCGGGCGGTGGCGGGCAGCACGGGGTCGGGCAGGGCGGCAAAGGCGGCGGTGTCGTCGGCCAGCGCGCGGCCCTTGCGCAGGCGGCCGCCCTCGACGGTGATGAAGCTGGGGCAGAAACCGTTCAGACAGGAGTAGTCCTTGTTGCACGAGGACTGGTCGATGCGCCGCTTGCGGCCGAACTCGGTTTCCACCGGCAGGATGGACATGCAGTTGCTCGCCACGCCGCAGTCCCCGCAGCCCTCGCACACCGCTTCGTTGATGAACACGCGGCGGGCGGGGTCGGGGAAGGTGCCGCGCTTGCGGCGGCGGCGCTTCTCGGCCGCGCAGGTCTGGTCGTAGATCAGCGCGGAGACGCCGGGCACCGCGCGCAGTTCGCGCTGCACGGCGTCGAGTTCGTCGCGGTGGCGCACCGGCACGCCGTGCGGCAGCTCGGCCGGGCCGTAGGCGCGCGGTGTGCCGTCGGTGACCACGACGATGCTGCCGACGCCTTCGGCGGCGAGCTGGCGGGCGATGATGGGCACGGTCAGCTCGCCGTCGTGCGGCTGGCCGCCGGTCATCGCCACGGCGTCGTTGTAGAGGATCTTGTAGGTGATGCTCACCCTGGCGGCCACCGCCTGGCGGATCGCCAGCAGGCCGGAATGGAAATAGGTGCCGTCGCCCAGGTTGGCGAATACGTGCGGAGTGGCGGTGAACGGCGCCTGGCCGACCCAGGGCACGCCTTCGCCGCCCATCTGGGTGAAGGTGCCGGTGCGCCGCTCGGGCATCCAGGTCACCATGTAGTGGCAGCCGATGCCGGCCAGCGCGCGGCTGCCCTCCGGTACGTGGGTGGAGGTGTTGTGCGGACAGCCGGAACAGAAGGTGGGCACGCGGTCGATCTTGAACACGCGGTTTTCCAGCGCCTGTTCCTTGGCCTCCAGGAAGGCCAGGCGGGCCTGGATGCGCTCGGAGGTGAAGAAGCGTCCGATGCGCGCGGCGATCACCCGGGCGATCATCGCCGGGGTCAGCTCGCCGGCCGCCGGCAACAGCCAGTCGCCATGGTCGATGCTGCCGTCGGCGCGCACCACGTGGGCCCATTCGCCCTTTTCGTCGAACTTGCCGACGACGCGCGGGCGTACGTCCTCGCGCCAGTTGTAGAGCTCTTCCTTCAACTGGTATTCGAGCAGCTGGCGCTTTTCCTCGATCACCAGGATCTCGTCGAGGCCCTCGGCGAAGCGGCGCACGCCGTCGGCTTCCAGCGGCCACACCATGCCCACCTTGTACAGGCGGATGCCGATCTCGGCAGCCAGGGTTTCGTCCAGCCCCAGGTCGTCGAAGGCCTGGCGCACATCCAGGTAGCTCTTGCCGCTGGTGATGATGCCCAGGCGCGGCGCGGGCGAGTCGATCACCACGCGGTTGAGCCGGTTGACGCGCGCATAGGCCAGCGCCGCGTACAGCTTGTGGTGCAGCAGGCGTTCTTCCTGCACCAGCGGCGGGTCGGGCCAGCGCAGGTTGAGGCCGGCGGCCGGCAGGGCGAAATCGGTGGGGATGTGTACTTGCACGCGCCACGGATCGACATCCACCGAGGCGGAGGTTTCCACCGTGTCGGCCAGCGCCTTGAACGCCACCCAGCAGCCCGAGTAGCGCGACAGCGCGTAGCCATGCACGCCGAAGTCGATGTACTCCTGCACGCCGGCCGGGGCCAGCACCGGCATCATCACCGCCTTGAAGAAATGGTCGGTCTGGTGCGGCAGGGTGGAGGACTTGGCGGCGTGGTCGTCGCCGGCGACCACCAGCACGCCGCCGTGCTGCGAACTGCCGGCGGCGTTGGCGTGGCGGAACACGTCGCCGCAGCGGTCCACGCCGGGGCCCTTGCCGTACCACATGGCGAACACGCCGTCGTAGCGCACCCCGGGGTCGAGATTGACCTGCTGGGTGCCCCACACGGCGGTGGCGGCGAGGTCTTCATTGACGCCGGGCTGGAACACCACGTCGTGCGCGGCCAGGTGCTTCCTGGCCTTCCACAGCGTCTGGTCCAGGCCGCCGAGCGGCGAACCCCGGTAACCGGAGACGAAGCCGGCGGTGTTCAGGCCGCCCGCCGCGTCGCGCTCCTTCTGGATCATCAGCAGGCGCACCAGCGCCTGGTAGCCGGTCAGATAGACGCGGCCGGAAACGGTGGTGTACTTGTCTTCGAGGCTGGGGGCACGAAGGGCGTGCGCACCGCTGGCGCGCGGGTCGGCTGTGGCCATGTGGGGTCTCCTTCCACAAAAATCGTGTTTTTTTGTGTGCTGCCGAGGCGCCTTGTGGGCGCGCCTGCAGTGGCGAAGCGAAACCAGCCTAGCCGGTGGGCCGGGCTGGTTTCAATCCTTGGATACCCTAATGGCCGGGGCGTTCGGTCGGCGGGAAGGATGTACCCCGGGAAACGCAGCGGGCGCGGCCGCCGGGGGTGGCTGCCTTCAACTGCCGCTCTTGGTGAGCGTGCGCAGGCTGTCGGCGACCGACTTGGTGCGTACCGCCGTGTCGGCGGTACGCTGGCTCAGCTGTTCGATCGCTTCCAGCAGTCCGGTGAGATTCGCCACGCCGGCGGACTGGCTTTCGATCTCGCGGGCCACGCTGCCGATCTCGCCGGCGAGCCGGGAAATGTCGTGACTGATCTCCACCGCGCTGTTGCGCGACTTTTCCGCGAGCTTGCGGACTTCGTCGGCCACCACCGCAAAGCCGCGGCCCCATTTGCCCGCGCGCGCGGCCTCGATCGCGGCGTTGAGGGCGAGCAGGTTGGTCTGGTCGGAGATCTGCTGAATCACTTCCACCACCCTCTGGATGTGGGTGCTGGAATCGGCAAGCCCGCGCGCGCTGGAGGCCACCTCGCCGGCACGCTCGGCCAGCTCGTTCACGGTGGTCCCGGCCCGATGCACGACGTCGTCCTGTTCGACGATGTGGGCCGACAGTGCGTCCATGGAGCCGTGCAGGTCATCGGCGCAGCTTTCGAGTTCCCTGGCGGTGTGCTCCCGCAGCGCGTTCGATTCCTGCAGCACCCGGCCCAGTTCGTTGAGGCCGCCGAACACCCGCGCCATCGACTCGTCCAGTCCGGAGGCGTCCAGCGTGCTGTCGAAGTGCTGCGCTTCGAAGTTCTCGATCTGCTGTACGACCACGCGTGACAGGCCGGCCAGCTTGGCGATCTGGCGGCGCAGGAAAAAGGCCTTGAATTCGCCGTAATGGGCGACGAAACGGTCCACGTAGTCATCGCGGAAGCGCTCTGTGCCGGCCACGCGGAAGAAGAAGATGGCGGTCAAGGTCTGGTTGAGGTTGAGCCCCAGGATCTCGCCGAACGTGGAAAAGCCGGTCAGCGGCACGCCCTCGATGACCTTGCCCATGTCCGCCAATTCCCGCCCGTTGTAGAGGCGGCGCAGAATACAGTCATTGAAGATGCCCGCCGCCGGCAGTCCCGGCTTGCCTTCCAGGAAGCGCGCGAAGTCGCGCCGGGTGGCATCTACCAGGCTGGTACGGCGCACCAGCACCAGTTCCTCGCCCGGCGCCACGTCGCAGTAGAAATGCACCCGCCCGCCATCGAGGTCGAGCCTGGCCACGGAGCGCACGTAGATTTCCTGGCCGACGCGGATGGCAAAGGAGTACTCGGCGAGCTTGGCCTCCAGCGCGGCGGGCTCGCACTGCAGGCTGTCGCACAACGCATCCACCAGGGTGCCGATGCGGCCCTGCCGGTCGAACACCTGGCTGATGTAGCGCTGTTCGAGGGAGGCCGACAGCACGTTGAAGCTCATGCCGGTCGGCTCGAAATTCTGGCTCTTGAATACGCCGAAGCGCACGCCCGGCGCCATCTTCACGAACACCACCAGCGCGTGGTTCTCCAGGCGGCGCCGGCCGTCGTGCAGCCAGGTTTCCTTGAAATCCAGGGTGCCGCCCGCCGAACCGCCCACGAAGAGGCACGGAAAGCGGCCGCTGTCGTACAGGGCTTCCATGAAGAAGGATTCGGATGCCGACAGGCCGTCGAACAGTACGTAGGCGAAGGTGTCGCGGTGGTCGATGTCGATGTCCACCTGCAGGCCCTCGATATTGCGCGCCAGGCGCGCCACCCGTTCCTTCAGTGGCACGGCGACCGCGCCGCGGCGCAGATCCTCGCTCCCCAGTGGAATGGTCGCCACCCGGGCGCGCGCCACCAGCGAGGCGTCGAAGCATTGCAGCACCACGCGGTCCCAGCGTCCGCCGGTTTCGCAATAGAGTTGCCCGTGCTCCGCGCAGAGTTCCCCCGCGGTCGAGCACAGGGCCAGCGCGGCATCGGGAAAACGCCGCCGCACCTCGCTGGCGACGCGGTCGATATCTATGTGCGGTGAAACGAAACCGATCACCAGCGTCGGTTTGCAGCGCAGCCCGGCGAGCCGCGCGGCCAGTTCTGCGGAACTGGCTTGCAGCGTGAGGACCCTGGACGGCTGTACGCTCTTTCCACCCGAGAACAATCCCATGGCGTCTCCCGGTCCGTCCGGCGTTTATGAACAGTGGGTGAGTAGTATGACTCTAGTTGTATGGCGGCCGCCGTTTGCCGAACGGCCGGATTGCCGCTCAGAGCCCGGGCAGGACCTTGCCGGGATTGAGCAGATTGTCCGGATCGAGCGCGCGCTTGACCAGGCGCATCGCATCCACCGCCGCCTCGCCATGCTCGGCGAGCAGGAAATCCTGCTTGCCGAAGCCGATACCGTGTTCGCCGGTGCAGGTGCCGTCGAGTGCCAGCGCGCGTTCGACGATGCGCCGGTTGAGCGCCTCGGCGCGTTCCAGTTCGGCGGGATTGTCCGGATCGACCAGGATCACCGTGTGGAAGTTGCCGTCGCCCACGTGGCCGAGGATGGGCGCGATCAGCCCGCTCGCGGCGATGTCCTCGCGCGCGCCTGCGATGGCCTCGGCCAGCCGCGAGATCGGCACGCACACGTCGGTGGTCACCCCGCGGCTGCCCGGGCGCAGGTTGAGACAGGCGAAATAGGTGTCGTGACGCGCCTGCCAAAGCCGGCTGCGGTCTTCCGGGCGGGTGGCCCATTCGAAGTCCATGCCGCCTTGCTCGCGGGCGATTTCCTGCACGCTGGCAGCCTGTTCTTCCACGCCCGCCGGCGAACCGTGGAATTCGAAGAACAGCGTGGGCGCTTCGCGCAGCGTGGTCTTGCTGTAGCGGTTGATGGCCCGCACGGTGAGCGCTTCGAGCAGCTCGAT
Organism: Pseudothauera nasutitermitis; assembly: GCF_004801295.1. GTDB lineage: Bacteria > Pseudomonadota > Gammaproteobacteria > Burkholderiales > Rhodocyclaceae > Pseudothauera > Pseudothauera nasutitermitis. Next base: position 416,748 of record NZ_SSOC01000005.1, on the reverse strand, counting down.
GCGTGCCACCGGCACGCCCAGCTGGATGGTCTGGATCACCGTGCGCACGGCGGCGTCCACGCTCGGAAAGGCGCAGACCGCGGCGGAAACAGCCTCAGGCAGCGGATGCAGGCGCACGGTGAGTTCGGTGATCAGCCCCAGCGTGCCTTCCGCGCCGACCAGCAGGCGGGTCAGGTCGTAGCCGCTGGAAGACTTGCGGGCCCGTCCGCCCGTGCGGATCACGCGGCCGTCGGCCAGCACCGCGGTCAGCCCCAGCACGCTCTCGCGCATGGTGCCGTAGCGCACTGCGTTGGTACCGGAGGCGCGCGTCGAGGCCATGCCGCCGATGGAGGCATCCGCGCCCGGGTCGAGCGGAAAGAACAGGCCGCTGCCGTGCAGCGCCGCATTGAGCTGCTTGCGCGTGACACCGGGCTGCACCACCACGTCCATGTCCTCGGTGTGGATCGCCAGCACCTTGTTCATCTCGCTGAAATCGACGCAGAGGCCGCCGTGGATGGCCAGGATGTGGCCTTCCAGCGAGCTGCCCGCGCCATAAGGCACGATGGGTACGCGGTGCGCGCGGCAGGCCGCGACGATGGCGGCGACCTCCCCGGTGCTGTGCGGAAACACCACGGCGTCGGGCAACGCGTCCGGGAAATGCGATTCGTCATGGCCGTGGTGCGCGCGTACCGCCTGGGCGGTGGAGAAGCGCGCGCCGAACGCGGTGCGCAAGGTATCGACAAAGGCTGTGGGCAATGCATCACGTGCGGCGGGCTGCGGGGAGTTCATGGGAGGGTCTCCGGACTGCGGGCGAAGAAGCGGGAATTATCGGCCGAACGGCCGGTCCACGCAGGCCCCGGCAACTGGATCGGCAGGTGTGCAGTGGCGCGCGTCCGGACAGGCGCCAAAGTATTTGACAGTCGCCCACGAAGGCACTATAGTGCGGCGCTTCTCGCTTGGAGGGGTACCCAAGCGGTCAACGGGAGCAGACTGTAAATCTGCCGGCTCAGCCTTCGAAGGTTCGAATCCTTCCCCCTCCACCAAGCAGCTGAAATGCGCCGGGTCTTCCTGGTGTAGTGGGAAGTCTGGTGCGTGCGGTGAGTGCGGGTCGTCTGCGTTGTGCGCGGGTGTAGCTCAATGGTAGAGCAGAAGCCTTCCAAGCTTACGACGAGGGTTCGATTCCCTTCACCCGCTCCAGGTTGTGAGAGTTGCAGGTGTTTTTGCAGTGCCCATGTAGCTCAGTGGTAGAGCACTCCCTTGGTAAGGGAGAGGCCACGTGTTCAATCCACGTCATGGGCACCATCCCCTCTCTCCGTCTGGTGTTGAAGGTTTCCTAATTCCTGGTACTGACATTCAAGAGGTTTCGACATGGCGAAGGGCAAGTTTGAGCGGACCAAGCCGCACGTGAACGTAGGCACGATCGGCCACGTTGACCATGGCAAGACCACGCTGACGGCGGCGATCACCACGATTCTGTCGAAGAAGTTCGGCGGCGAGGCGAAGGCGTACGACCAGATCGACGCGGCGCCGGAAGAGAAGGCCCGTGGGATCACCATCAACACCGCCCACGTCGAATACGAAACCGAAACGCGCCACTACGCGCACGTGGATTGCCCGGGTCACGCGGACTACGTGAAGAACATGATCACGGGTGCTGCGCAGATGGACGGCGCGATCCTGGTGTGTTCGGCCGCGGACGGCCCGATGCCGCAGACCCGCGAGCACATCCTGCTGGCCCGTCAGGTGGGCGTGCCCTACATCATCGTGTTCCTGAACAAGTGCGACATGGTGGACGACGAAGAGCTGCTGGAACTCGTCGAAATGGAAGTGCGCGAACTGCTCTCCAAGTACGAATTCCCCGGCGACGACATCCCCATCGTCAAGGGCTCGGCGCTGAAGGCGCTCGAAGGCGACCAGTCGCCCATCGGCGAACCGGCGATCTTCGAACTGGCCGCCGCGCTGGACAGCTACATCCCGACCCCGGAACGCGCCATCGACAAGCCCTTCCTGCTGCCGATCGAAGACGTGTTCTCGATCTCCGGGCGCGGCACCGTGGTGACTGGCCGTGTGGAACGCGGCATCGTCAAGGTTGGCGAGGAAATCGAAATCGTCGGCATCAAGGCCACGGTGAAGACCACCTGCACGGGCGTGGAAATGTTCCGCAAGCTGCTGGACCAGGGCCAGGCGGGCGACAACGTGGGCGTGCTGCTGCGCGGCACCAAGCGTGAAGACGTCGAGCGCGGCCAGGTGCTGTGCAAGCCGGGTTCCATCACCCCGCACACCCACTTCACGGGCGAAATCTACGTGCTGTCGAAGGACGAAGGCGGTCGTCACACCCCGTTCTTCAACAACTACCGTCCGCAGTTCTACTTCCGTACCACGGACGTGACCGGCTCGATCGCGCTGCCGGAAGGCACGGAGATGGTGATGCCGGGCGACAACGTGTCGATCACGGTGAAGCTGATTGCGCCGATCGCCATGGAAGAAGGTCTGCGTTTCGCGATCCGCGAAGGCGGCCGTACCGTGGGCGCCGGCGTCGTCGCCAAGATCATCGAGTAACCCCTGACCGGGTTGCCCGATAAGAAAGCGCCCCCGCGAGGGGGCGCTTCGTAGTCTCTGCTGCAGGGGTATAGCTCAACTGGCAGAGCGTCGGTCTCCAAAACCGAAGGTTGGGGGTTCGATTCCCTCTGCCCCTGCCACTCTTTCCGGATACAGATAACGTCGATGGCCGATAAGTTGAAGTTTGCGCTGGCTCTCGCCCTGGTTGCGGCCGGCGTGGTCGGCTTCTACCTGCTGTCCGAGCAGCCGCTGGTGTTGCGCGTGCTGTCCGTGCTGGCCGGTGTGGGCGCCGGTGTCGGCGTGGCCGTGCTGTCCGAGCCGGGTCGCCGTTTCTTGGATTTCGCCCGCGAGGCGGTGGTGGAAACCAAGAAGGTCGTATGGCCGTCCCGCAAGGAGACGGTGCAGACGACCGGGATCGTGTTCGCCTTCGTGGTGGTGATCGCGATCTTCCTGTGGCTGACCGACAAGTCCCTGGAATGGGTGTTGTACGACCTGATCCTGGGCTGGAAATGATCATGACGAAGCGCTGGTACGTGGTGCACGCCTATTCCGGGTTCGAGAAGTCCGTCCAGCGGGCGCTCGTGGACCGGATCAATCGCGCCGGCATGCAGGACATGTTCGGCCAGATCCTCGTGCCCGTCGAGGAAGTCGTCGAGATGAAGGGCGGGCAGAAGAGCATCTCCGAACGCAAGTTCTTCCCCGGCTACGTGCTGGTGGAAATGGAGATGAACGACGAGACCTGGCACCTGGTCAAGTCGACCTCCAAGGTCACCGGCTTCGTCGGCGGCACGGCCAACAAGCCGACGCCGATCTCCGACAAGGAAGTCGACAAGATCATGCACCAGATGCAGGAAGGGGTGGAGAAGCCCCGGCCCAAGGTGCTGTTCGAGACCGGCGAGGTGGTGCGCGTCAAGGAAGGCCCGTTCACCGACTTCCACGGCTCGGTCGAGGACGTCAATTACGAAAAGAGCAAGCTGCGGGTGTCGGTGACCATCTTCGGTCGCGCCACCCCGGTGGAACTGGATTTCGCCCAGGTCGAGAAGACCTGAGCATCGCGGCGGGCGCCCGGGTGCCCGCCGTTGTTGCCCGTTTACCGCGGGCGTCGAGAGGAGCGCCGGCTTGACCGGCGCGTTTGCACTCATTACAGGAGCATGCCGCAATGGCAAAGAAAATCATCGGCTACATCAAGCTGCAGGTGCCGGCCGGCAAGGCCAACCCCAGCCCCCCGATCGGTCCCGCGCTCGGTCAGCGCGGCCTGAACATCATGGAATTCTGCAAGGCCTTCAATGCCCAGACCCAGGGTCTGGAGCCGGGCCTGCCGATTCCGGTGGTGATCACGGCCTTCGCCGACAAGAGCTTCACCTTCATCATGAAGACTCCGCCGGCCTCGGTGCTGATCAAGAAGGCGGCGAAGGTACAGAAGGGCTCGGCGAAGCCGCATACCGACAAGGTCGGCTCGATCACCCGCGCCCAGGTCGAGGAAATCGCCAAGACCAAGATGAAGGATCTGACCGCTGCCGACCTGGAAGCCGCCGTGCGTACCATCGCCGGTTCCGCGCGCAGCATGGGCATCACCGTGGAGGGCCTGTGATCATGGCTAAGATTTCCAAGCGCGTTCAGGCCCTGCGTGCCAAGGTTGACCGCAACCGCAACTACGCCGTCGGCGAAGCCCTGACCCTGGTCAAGGAGCTGGCCACCGCCAAGTTCGACGAATCCATCGACGTGTCCGTAAACCTGGGCGTCGACGCGCGCAAGTCCGACCAGGTGGTGCGCGGTTCCGTGGTGCTGCCCGCCGGTACCGGCAAGAGCGTGCGCGTGGCCGTGTTCGCCCAGGGCGACAAGGCCGAGGCCGCCCGTGCCGCGGGTGCCGACGTGGTCGGTTTCGACGACCTGGCCGAGCAGGTCAAGGGCGGCAATCTGGATTTCGACGTGTGCATCGCCACGCCGGATGCCATGCGCGTGGTCGGCCAGCTGGGCCAGATCCTCGGCCCGCGCGGCCTGATGCCGAACCCCAAGGTCGGCACCGTGACCATGGACGTGGCCACCGCCGTGAAGAACGCCAAGGCCGGCCAGGTGCAGTACCGTACCGACAAGGCCGGCATCGTGCATGCCACCATCGGCCGCGCCTCGTTTGCCGAAGAGGCGCTGCAACAGAACTTCAACGCCCTGATCGACGCGCTGGTGAAGGCCAAGCCTGCCGCCGCCAAGGGCGTGTACCTGCGCAAGATCGCCCTGTCCAGCACCATGGGTGCCGGCGTGCGCGTCGAGCCGGGCAGCATCAACGCCGCCTGAGGGCGGTAACAGAACTTTGGGACGTCGCGTGGCGTTCGCGCCGCGCGGCGGATCGTCAAAGACCGCAGGTGTGGATCTCCGGATCCGCTTAAGCAACCCTGGTTGGCCTGCGCAGACGGTGAACCCAGAACAGGATACCGCCGGAAACGGCCAAACTCCTGATCCAGGTCGCCGTGGGTGTGGAGCGCGTTTCGTGTTCCACGTGTGGACTTGAAAGGAGGAAAAGACCTGTGAGTCTTAATCTCGATGACAAGAAAGCCGTCGTGGCAGAGGTGTCGGCACAGGTAGCCAACGCCCAGACCATCGCGGTGGCCGAGTATCGCGGCATTGCGGTGGGCGATCTCACCGTGCTGCGTGCCAAGGCCCGCGAATCTGGTGTGTACCTGCGTGTGCTGAAGAACACCCTGGTGCGCCGCGCGATCGCCGACACGCCGTTCGCCGGCCTGTCCGACCAACTGGTCGGCCCGCTGATCTACGGCATCTCGGAAGATCCGGTGGCCGCCGCCAAGGTGCTCAACGACTTCGGCAAGGGCAACGACAAACTGGTGCTGAAGGCCGGTTCCTATGCGGGCAAGGTACTCGACCAGGACGGCATCAAGGCCCTGGCCTCGATTCCCAGCCGCGAAGAACTGCTCGCCAAGCTGCTGGGCGTCATGCAGGCACCGGTCTCCGGCTTCGCCGGCGCGCTGGCCGCGCTGGCCAAGAAGCGCGAAGAAGAAGGCGCGGCTGCCTGAGGCACCGGCTCTACGGTTTTCTGACTAGTTTGGATTTTGGAGTAATTTGAAAATGGCTATCAGCAAAGAAGACATCCTCGAAGCCGTCGGCTCGATGACCGTGATGGAACTGAACGACCTGGTCAAGGCGTTCGAAGAGAAGTTCGGCGTGTCCGCTGCCGCGCTGGCCGTGGCCGGTCCGGCCGCTGGCGCCGCTGCCCCGGCTGCCGAAGAAAAGACCGAATTCGACGTGATCCTGGCCGCCGCCGGCGACAAGAAGGTCGAAGTCATCAAGGTCGTGCGTGCCGCCACCGGTCTGGGCCTGAAGGAAGCCAAGGACGTCGTCGACGGCGCGCCGAAGGCCGTCAAGGAAGGCATCTCCAAGGCCGACGCCGACGCGCTGAAGAAGCAGCTGGAAGACGCTGGCGCCAAGGTCGAAATCAAGTAAGATCAGGCCTTGTCATGGGGCTGGTGCTCATTTCGAGCGCCAGCCCTTTCGTGCTTTCTGCACGCAGGAGGCCAGAACACGGTGTCCCGACCGCCCCGCGGCCGGATCAGACGCCTCGCGGGGTACCGTGTTCTGTCCTTTGTTTGTCCGACGTCTGACCTCTACCCGGAGCATCCATGGCGTATTCCTACACCGAAAAGAAGCGTATCCGCAAGAGCTTCGCCAAGCGCGCGGCCGTGCTGGACGTGCCTTTCCTGCTCGCCACCCAGATCGAGTCGTTTGCCTCCTTCCTGCAGGCCGAAACGCCTCCGGAGTCCCGAGTCAACCAGGGTCTGCAGGCCGCGTTCACGTCGATCTTCCCGATCGTCAGCCACAGCGGCAACGCGCGCCTCGAATTCGTCCAGTACATGCTGGGCGAGCCCGCCTTCGACGTGAAGGAGTGCCAGCAGCGCGGCCTGACCTTCGCCTCGCCGTTGCGTGCCCGCGTGCGCCTGGTGATCATGGATCGCGACGCGCCCAAGGAAACCATCAAGGAAGTGAAGGAGCAGGAAGTGTACATGGGCGAGATTCCGCTCATGACCACCACCGGCTCCTTCGTCATCAACGGTACCGAGCGGGTCATCGTCTCCCAGCTGCACCGTTCGCCGGGGGTGTTCTTCGAGCACGACCGCGGCAAGACCCACTCCTCGGGCAAGCTGCTGTTCTCCGCGCGCATCATCCCCTACCGCGGTTCCTGGCTGGACTTCGAGTTCGATCCGAAGGACTACCTGTACTTCCGCGTGGACCGTCGCCGCAAGATGCCGGTGACCATCCTGTTGCGCGCCATCGGCATGACGCCGGAAGAGATCCTCGAAACCTTCCACGATTTCGACGATTTCCACCTGTCCGCCGAGACGGTGCAGTTCACCCTGGTGCCCGACCGCCTGCGCGGCGAAGTGGCGCGCTTCGACATCACCGCGCCGGATGGCAAGCCGATCGTCGCGCGTGACAAGCGCATCACCGCCAAGCACATCCGCGAGCTGGACCAGGCCGGCGTGACCCGCATGGCGGTGCCGGAAGACTTCCTGGTGGGCCGCATCCTGGCGCGCAACGTGGTGGACGCCGAAACCGGCGAGCTGATCGCGCGCGCCAACGACGAGATCACCGAGGAACTGCTGGCCAAGCTGCGCGAGGCCGGCGTGCGCGACATCCAGACCCTGTACGTGAACGATCTGGACCGCGGTGCCTACATCTCCTCCACGCTGCGCATCGACGAGACCGCCGACCAGTGGGCCGCCAGGGTCGCCATCTACCGCATGATGCGTCCGGGCGAGCCGCCCACCGAGGATGCCGTGGAAGCGCTGTTCCAGGGCCTGTTCTATGCCGAGGAGCGCTACGATCTGTCGTCCGTCGGCCGCATGAAGTTCAACCGCCGCGCCTATCCCGAGAAGGTCGAGGACAAGGCGCCCGAGTGGCTGAAGCGCTTCCACCAGGGCGTCGGCCCGCGTGGCGAGGAAGGCGCCGGCACGCTGTCCAACGAGGACATCCTGGCGGTCATCGGCGTGCTGGTGGAGCTGCGCAACGGCCGCGGCGAGATCGACGACATCGACCACCTGGGCAACCGCCGCGTGCGTTCGGTGGGCGAACTGGCCGAGAACCAGTTCCGCGCCGGCTTGGTGCGCGTCGAGCGCGCCGTCAAGGAGCGTTTGAGCCAGGCCGAATCCGACAACCTGATGCCGCACGACCTGATCAACGCCAAGCCGATCTCGGCAGCGATCAAGGAGTTCTTCGGCTCCAGCCAGTTGTCGCAGTTCATGGACCAGACCAACCCGCTGTCCGAGATCACCCACAAGCGCCGCGTCTCCGCGCTGGGGCCGGGCGGTCTGACCCGCGAGCGCGCCGGCTTCGAGGTTCGCGACGTACACCCGACCCACTACGGCCGCGTGTGCCCGATCGAGACGCCGGAAGGCCCGAACATCGGCCTGATCAACTCGCTGGCCGTGTATGCGCGCACCAACCGCCACGGCTTCCTGGAGACGCCGTACCGCAAGGTGAACGACGGTGTGGTCACCGATCAGATCGACTTCCTCTCCGCCATCGAGGAAGGCCAGTACGTGATCGCCCAGGCCAACGCCGAGATCGCCGAGAACGGCACGCTGGCCGGCGAACTGGTGAGCTGCCGCCACAAGGGCGAGTTCATGCTGGCGACCGCCGACCAGGTGCAGTACATGGACGTGGCGCCGGGCCAGATCGTCTCGGTGGCAGCCTCGCTGATCCCCTTCCTGGAGCACGACGACGCCAACCGCGCGCTGATGGGCGCCAACATGCAGCGCCAGGCCGTGCCCTGCCTGCGCCCGGAAAAGCCGCTGGTCGGCACCGGCATCGAGCGCACCGTGGCGGTGGACTCCGGCACCGCGGTGCAGGCCCTGCGCGGCGGGGTGGTGGACTACGTGGATTCCAGCCGCATCGTGGTTCGGGTCAATGACGATGAAAACGAGGCCGGCCAGGTCGGCGTCGACATCTACAACCTGATCAAGTACTCGCGTTCCAACCAGAACACCAACATCAACCAGCGCCCGATCGTCAAGGTCGGCGACAAGATCGCCAAGGGCGACGTGGTGGCCGACGGCGCCTCCACCGACCTGGGCGAACTGGCCCTGGGCCAGAACATGCTGGTGGCCTTTATGCCGTGGAACGGCTACAACTTCGAAGACTCGATCCTGATCTCCGAACGCGTGGTGGCCGAAGACCGCTTCACCTCGATCCACATCGAGGAACTCACCGTGGTCGCCCGCGATACCAAGCTGGGGCCCGAGGAAATCACCCGCGACATCGCCTCGCTGGGTGAAGCCCAACTGGGCCGCCTGGACGAGTCCGGCATCGTCTACATCGGTGCGGAGGTCGAGGCCGGCGACGTGCTGGTCGGCAAGGTGACCCCGAAGGGCGAAACCCAGCTGACTCCGGAAGAGAAGCTGCTGCGCGCGATCTTCGGCGAGAAGGCCTCCGACGTGAAGGACACCTCGCTGCGCGTGCCCGCCGGCATGGTCGGCACCGTCATCGACGTGCAGGTGTTCACCCGCGAGGGCATCGAACGCGACAAGCGCGCCCAGTCGATCATCGACGACATGCTGCGCGGCTTCAAGACCGACCTGGCCGACCAGATGCGCATCGTCGAACGCGACGCCTTCGCCCGTCTGCGCCGCCAGATCGTCGGCCAGAAGGCCAACGGCGGGCCGAAGAAGCTGGCCAAGGGCACGGAAATCTCCGACGCCTACCTGGATCAGCTCGAGCCCTACCACTGGTTCGACATCCGCATGGCCAACGAGGACCTCGCCGCCCAGCTGGAAGCCGTGCGCGAAGGTCTGGAGAAGACCCGCAAGGACTTCGACAGTGCCTTCGAGATCAAGAAGAAGAAGCTCACCCAGGGCGACGAACTGCCCCCGGGCGTGCAGAAGATGGTCAAGGTGTATCTGGCCGTGAAGCGCCGCCTGCAGCCCGGCGACAAGATGGCCGGCCGCCACGGCAACAAGGGCGTGGTGTCGCGCATCGTGCCGGTCGAGGACATGCCGTACATGGAAGACGGTACCCCGGTGGACATCGTGCTCAACCCGCTCGGCGTGCCGTCGCGGATGAACATCGGCCAGATCCTCGAAACCCACCTGGGCTGGGCCGCCAAGGGCCTCGGCAACAAGATCGACCGCATGCTGCGCGCCCAGGCCGCCACCGAGGAAGTGCGCGCGCTGCTCGGCCAGATCTACAACGAGACCGGAACCCCCGAGGAAATCGGTGCTCTGAGCGACGGCGAGGTGCTGGAGCTGGCCTCCAACCTGTCCAAGGGCGTGCCGTTCGCCTCGCCGGTGTTCGACGGTGCCAAGGAGTCCGAGATCGAGAGGATGCTGGAACTGGCCGGCCTGCCGGTCGGCGGCCAGGTCACCCTGTACGACGGGCGCACCGGCGAAGCCTTCGAGCGCAAGGTCACCGTGGGCTACAAGCACGTGCTGAAGCTGCACCACCTGGTGGACGACAAGATGCACGCGCGTTCCACCGGTCCGTACTCCCTGGTCACCCAGCAGCCGCTGGGCGGCAAGGCGCAGTTCGGCGGCCAGCGCTTCGGTGAAATGGAAGTGTGGGCGCTGGAAGCCTACGGCGCGGCCTACACGCTGCAGGAAATGCTGACCGTCAAGTCGGATGACGTGACTGGCCGGACCAAGGTGTACGAGAACATCGTCAAGGGCGAGCACAAGATCGATGCCGGCATGCCGGAATCCTTCAATGTGCTGGTGAAGGAAATCCGCTCCCTGGCGATCGACATCGACCTGGACCGCTACTAAGAATCCGGCCACGGGCCGGCGGTTGGAGGCGCTGCGCGTTTCCTGCCGCCGGCCCGGCCCCACTCCTCGCTGGAGATATTGATGAAGAGCTTGCTCGCCGATCTGTTCAAGCAAACCTTGCCGAACGAGGAAGAGTTCGACGCCATCACCATCGGCCTGGCCTCGCCGGACAAGGTCCGTTCCTGGTCCTATGGTGAGGTCAAGAAACCCGAGACCATCAACTACCGTACCTTCAAGCCCGAGCGCGACGGCCTGTTCTGCGCCAAGATCTTCGGGCCGGTGAAGGACTACGAGTGCCTGTGCGGCAAGTACAAGCGCCTCAAGCACCGCGGCGTGATCTGCGAGAAGTGCGGCGTCGAGGTCACCCTGTCCAAGGTGCGCCGCGAGCGCATGGGCCACATCGAACTGGCCAGCCCGGTCGCCCACATCTGGTTCCTGAAGAGCCTGCCCAGCCGTCTCGGCATGGTGCTCGACATGACCCTGCGCGACATCGAGCGTGTGCTGTACTTCGAAGCCTTCGTGGTGGTCGAGCCGGGCATGACCCCGCTCAACCGCGCTCAGCTGCTCACCGAGGACGACTACCTCGCCAAGGTCGAGGAGTATGGTGACGACTTCGACGCCGTGATGGGCGCCGAGGGCATCCGAGCCCTGCTCGGGTCGCTCAATGTCAACCTGGAAATCGAGAAGCTGCGCGGCGAGCTGGAAACCACCAACTCCGAAGCCAAGATCAAGAAGTTCTCCAAGCGCCTGAAGGTGCTGGAGGCCTTCCAGCAATCCGGCATCAAGCCGGAATGGATGATCCTCGAAGTGCTGCCGGTGCTGCCGCCGGACCTGCGTCCGTTGGTGCCGCTGGACGGTGGCCGCTTCGCCACCTCCGACCTGAATGACCTGTACCGCCGGGTCATCAACCGCAACAACCGCCTGAAGCGCCTGCTGGAACTGAAGGCGCCGGAAATCATCGTGCGCAACGAAAAGCGCATGCTGCAGGAAGCCGTCGATTCGCTGCTCGACAACGGCCGCCGCGGCAAGGCTATGACCGGCGCCAACAAGCGCCCGTTGAAGTCCCTGGCCGACATGATCAAGGGCAAGGGCGGCCGCTTCCGCCAGAACCTGCTCGGCAAGCGCGTGGACTACTCGGGCCGTTCGGTCATCGTCGTGGGCCCGCAGCTCAAGCTGCACCAGTGCGGCCTGCCCAAGTTGATGGCGCTGGAACTGTTCAAGCCCTTCATCTTCAACAAGCTCGAACTGATGGGTCTGGCGACGACCATCAAGCAGGCCAAGAAGATGGTGGAATCCCAGGAACCCGTGGTGTGGGACATCCTGGAAGAAGTCATCCGCGAGCATCCGGTGATGCTGAACCGCGCGCCGACGCTGCACCGTCTGGGCATCCAGGCCTTCGAGCCGGTGCTGATCGAAGGCAAGGCCATCCAGCTGCATCCGCTGGTCTGCGTGGCTTTCAACGCCGACTTCGACGGTGACCAGATGGCGGTCCACGTGCCCCTGTCGCTGGAAGCGCAGATGGAAGCCCGCACCCTGATGCTGGCCTCCAACAACGTGCTGTCGCCGGCCAACGGCGAGCCGATCATCGTGCCCTCGCAGGACATCGTGCTCGGCCTGTACTACGCTACCCGCGAAGGCGTGAATGCGCCGGGCGAGGGCATGCTGTTCACCGACGTGGGCGAGATCAAGCGCGCCTACGAATCCAAGCAGATCAGCCTGCACGCGCGCGTCACCGTGCGCCTGAAGGAAATCGAGGTGACCGCCGAGGGCGAGCACCGCGAGAAGATCACCCGCTACGACACCACCGCGGGCCGCGCCATCCTGTCGGAAATCCTGCCGCCGGGGCTGCCCTTCAGCGTCATCGACAAGCCGCTGAAGAAGAAGGAAATCTCCCGCCTCATCAACGCCTCCTTCCGCCGCTGCGGGCTGCGCGCCACGGTGATCTTCGCCGACAAGCTGATGCAGTTCGGCTATGCGCTGGCGACCCGCGCGGGCATCTCCATCGCGGTCAAGGACATGCTGGTGCCCAAGCTCAAGGATGAGCTGATCCGCGCCGCCGAGGCCGAGGTCAAGGAAATCGCCCAGCAGTACACCTCCGGTCTGGTGACCGACGGCGAACGCTACAACAAGGTCGTGGACATCTGGGGTCGCTGCGGCGACCAGGTGGCCAAGGCGATGATGGAGCAGCTCGGCCACGAAGCCGTGGTGAACCGCGAAGGCAAGGAAGCCAAGCAGGAATCCTTCAACTCCATCTACATGATGGCCGACTCGGGCGCCCGCGGTTCCGCCGCGCAGATCCGCCAGCTGGCCGGCATGCGCGGCCTGATGGCCAAGCCGGACGGCTCCATCATCGAGACGCCGATCACCACGAACTTCCGTGAAGGCCTCAACGTTCTGCAGTACTTCATCTCCACCCACGGTGCCCGTAAGGGTCTGGCGGATACGGCGCTGAAGACCGCGAACTCCGGTTACCTGACCCGCCGTCTGGTGGACGTGACCCAGGATCTGGTGGTCATCGAGGACGACTGCGGCACCCGCGACGGCTTCAACATGAAGGCGCTGATCGAGGGCGGCGAAGTGGTCGAACCGCTGCGCGAGCGCATCCTCGGCCGTGTGTGCGCCGAGGACGTGGTCAATCCGGATACCCAGGAAACGCTGATCGAGGCCGGCACGCTGCTCGACGAAGACTGGGTGGATCAGATCGAAAGTCTGGGCATCGACGAAGTCAAGGTGCGCACCCCGCTGACCTGCGAAACCCGCTACGGCCTGTGCGCCAAGTGCTATGGCCGCGATCTGGGCCGCGGCAGCCAGGTGAACGCCGGCGAGGCGGTCGGCGTGATCGCCGCCCAGTCGATCGGCGAACCGGGCACCCAGCTCACCATGCGCACCTTCCACGTCGGTGGTGCGGCCTCCCGTGCCGCTGCCGCCAGCGGCGTCGAGGCCAAGTCGGCCGGTACCGTGCGCTTCGCCGGCAACATGCGCTACGTCGCCAACGTCAAGGGTGAGAAGGTGGTCATCGCGCGTTCGGCCGAAGTGGTCGTCGCCGACGACATGGGCCGCGAGCGCGAACGCCATAAACTGCCCTACGGCGCCACCCTGCTGGTCGACGACGGTGTCGCCATCAAGGCGGGCACCCAGCTGGCCAGCTGGGATCCGCACACCCGTCCGATCATCACCGAGTACGCCGGTACGGTGAAATTCGAGAACGTCGAGGAAGGCGTCACCGTCGCCAAGCAGATCGACGAGGTCACCGGTCTGTCCACGCTGGTGGTCATCGATGCCAAGCGCCGCTCCAGCTCCTCCACCGCCAAGGGCGTGCGTCCGCAGGTGAAGCTGTTCGACGAGAACGGCGAGGAGATGAAGATCGCCGGCACCGACCACGCGGTGGCGATCACCTTCCAGGTCGGCTCGCTGATCACCGTCAAGGACGGCCAGCAGGTCGGCGTGGGCGACGTGCTCGCGCGCATCCCGCAGGAATCCGCCAAGACCCGCGACATCACCGGCGGTCTGCCGCGCGTGGCCGAGCTGTTCGAAGCGCGTTCGCCGAAGGACGCCGGCCTGCTGGCCGAGTACACCGGCACCGTGTCGTTCGGCAAGGACACCAAGGGCAAGCAGCGCCTGGTGATCACCGAGCCGGACGGCCAGGTGCACGAATTCCTGATCCCCAAGGACAAGCACCTGATGGTGCACGACGGCCAGGTGGTGAACAAGGGCGAGTTGATCGTGGACGGCCCGGCCGATCCGCACGACATCCTACGCCTGCAAGGCATCGAGGCGCTGGCCCACTACATCATCGACGAAGTGCAGGACGTCTATCGTCTGCAGGGCGTGAAGATCAACGACAAGCACATCGAGGTGATCGTCCGCCAGATGCTGCGCCGCGTGGTCATCACCGATCCGGGCGACACCAAGTTCATCCGCGAGGAACAGGTGGAGCGTTCCGAGGTGCTGGACGAGAACGACCGCATGGAAGCCGAAGGCAAGCTGCCGGCGCAGTACGAAAACGTGCTGCTGGGCATCACCAAGGCCTCGCTGTCCACCGACTCGTTCATCTCCGCGGCGTCCTTCCAGGAAACCACCCGCGTGCTGACCGAGGCGGCGATCATGGGCAAGCGCGACGAACTGCGCGGCCTGAAGGAAAACGTCATCGTCGGCCGCCTGATCCCGGCGGGGACCGGTCTGGCCTATCACCGCAACCGCCGCGCGCAGGAGGAGGGCGAGGATCTGGCCGCCGAGCATGCCTGGACGCCCGTGGAGGAAACGACCGCGGTCGAAGGGCGGGACGCGGAAGCCAGTTGACGCCGCGATTCAAGATGAACTAAAATCCGGCCTCTTTTTGTGGACTGACCAATCGTAGTCGGTTCCGAGCCGGAATAAACCGCCCGAGGTGGCCATGGTTGGCCGCCTCGGTTTTTTGGGAAATTCTCAAGCTATGCCAACAATCAATCAGCTTGTCCGCAAGCCGCGGCAAATCGCCGTCACCAAGAGCAAGGTGCCGGCCCTGGAAGCGTGCCCGCAACGGCGCGGCGTGTGCACCCGCGTGTACACCACCACCCCGAAGAAGCCGAACTCCGCGCTGCGGAAGGTCGCCAAGGTTCGCCTGACCAACGGTTTCGAGGTCATCTCCTACATCGGTGGCGAAGGCCACAACCTGCAGGAGCACTCGGTGGTGCTGATCCGCGGTGGTCGTGTGAAGGACTTGCCGGGTGTGCGTTACCACATCGTGCGCGGCTCCCTCGATCTGCAGGGCGTCAAGGACCGGAAGCAGTCGCGCTCCAAGTACGGCGCCAAGCGTCCGAAGAAAGCCTGATTGTCGGCACTACATAAATAAGCAGAGGTTGTCATGCCACGTCGCCGCGAAGTACCCAAGCGCGAAATCCTGGCCGATCCCAAGTTCGGTTCGCAGGATGTTTCCAAGTTCATCAACGTGATCATGCAGGCCGGCAAGAAGTCGGTGGCCGAGCGCATCGTGTATGGCGCGTTCGCGCAGATCACCACCAAGGCCGGCAAGGATCCGCTGGAAGTGTTCTCCGCCGCGGTCGCCAACGTGAAGCCGGTGGTCGAAGTGAAGAGCCGCCGCGTCGGCGGTGCCAACTACCAGGTGCCGGTGGAAGTGCGCCCCTCCCGCCGCATGGCGCTGTCCATGCGCTGGCTGCGCGAAGCGGCGCGCAAGCGCGCCGAGAAGTCCATGGCCCAGCGCCTGGCTGGCGAGTTGCTCGAGGCTGCGGAAGGTCGCGGCGCCGCGATGAAGAAGCGCGAGGAAGTGCACCGCATGGCGGAAGCCAACAAGGCGTTCTCCCACTACCGGTTCTGATCTCTCGTACCGGTAGTGATTCGAGCCCTGAGAAGGGCTCGATTGTTTTGTAACGCAACACTTCAACAATCGCGCTGCGCGCGATTCAGGAAAGGCAGGAATACACCGTGGCTCGCAAGACACCCATCGAGCGTTACCGCAACATCGGTATCTCCGCTCACATCGACGCCGGCAAGACCACCACGACCGAGCGCATCCTCTTCTACACCGGTGTGAACCACAAGATCGGTGAAGTGCACGATGGCGCGGCCACCATGGACTGGATGGAGCAGGAGCAGGAGCGCGGTATCACCATCACCTCCGCGGCCACCACCTGCTTCTGGAAGGGCATGGACATGTCCTTCCCGGAGTACCGCTTCAACATCATCGACACCCCGGGGCACGTGGACTTCACCATCGAGGTGGAGCGCTCCATGCGCGTGCTGGACGGCGCCTGCATGGTGTATTGCGCCGTGGGCGGCGTGCAGCCGCAGTCCGAGACCGTGTGGCGTCAGGCCACCAAGTACAAGGTGCCGCGCCTGGCCTTCGTGAACAAGATGGACCGTTCCGGTGCCAACTTCTTCAAGGTCTATGAGCAGATGCGGGTGCGCCTGCAGGCCAATCCTGTGCCCATCGTGATTCCCATCGGCGCCGAGGACAGCTTCTCCGGCGTGGTCGACCTCATCAAGATGAAGGCGATCATCTGGGACGAGGCCAGCCAGGGCATGAAGTTCGACTACAAGGACATCCCCGCCGAACTGCAGGAGGATGCCCAAAAGTGGCGCGAACAGATGGTCGAGGCGGCTGCCGAGGCGTCCGAGGAACTGATGAACGACTACCTCGAGAACGGCGACCTGGACGAAGACAAGATCAAGCAGGGTCTGCGTCTGCGCACCATCGCGTGTGAGATCCAGCCCATGCTGTGCGGCACCGCGTTCAAGAACAAGGGCGTGCAGCGCATGCTGGATGCCGTGGTCGAGTTCCTGCCGTCGCCGATCGACATCCCGCCGGTGCAGGGCACCGACGAGGACGAGAAGGAAGTCTCCCGCAAGGCCGACGACAGCGAGAAGTTCTCCGCGCTGGCGTTCAAGCTGATGACCGACCCCTTCGTCGGCCAGCTGACCTTCGTGCGTGTGTACTCCGGCGTGCTGGAGTCCGGCTCCACTGTGCTGAACTCGGTCAAGGGCAAGAAGGAGCGCATCGGCCGCATCCTGCAGATGCATGCCAACGAGCGTCAGGAAATCAAGGAAGTGCTGGCGGGCGACATCGCCGCCGTGGTCGGCCTGAAGGAAGTGACCACGGGCGAAACCCTGTGCGACGTGAGTGCGCCGATCATCCTCGAACGCATGGTCTTCCCGGAGCCGGTGATCCACGTCGCCGTCGAGCCGAAGACCAAGAGCGACCAGGAAAAGATGGGCATCGCCCTGTCGCGCCTGGCGGCGGAGGATCCGTCCTTCCGCGTGCGCACCGACGAGGAGTCCGGCCAGACCATCATCTCCGGCATGGGCGAGCTGCACCTGGAGATCATCGTCGACCGCATGAAGCGCGAGTTCAACGTCGAAGCCAACGTGGGTGCGCCGCAAGTGGCCTACCGCGAAACCATCCGCAAGTCGGTCACCGACGTGGAAGGCAAGTTCGTCAAGCAGTCCGGCGGCCGCGGTCAGTACGGTCACGTGGTCATCAACCTGGAGCCGTCCGAGCAGGGCAAGGGCTACGAGTTCGTCGACGCCATCAAGGGCGGCGTGGTGCCGCGCGAGTACATCCCGGCGGTGGACAAGGGCATCCAGGACACCCTGCCGAACGGCGTACTGGCCGGCTTCCCGGTGGTGGACGTCAAGGTCACCCTGCAATTCGGCTCCTACCACGATGTGGACTCGAACGAAAACGCCTTCAAGATGGCCGGTTCCATGGCCTTCAAGGAAGCCATGCGGCGCGCCAGCCCGGTGCTGCTGGAGCCGATGATGGCGGTGGTGGTCGAGACCCCGGAAGACTACATGGGCAACGTCATGGGCGACCTGTCGGGTCGTCGCGGCATCGTCCAGGGCATGGACGACATTCCCGGCGGCATGAAGGAAATCAAGGCCGAAGTGCCGCTGGCCGAAATGTTCGGCTATGCCACCTCGCTGCGTTCGCTGACCCAGGGGCGCGCGACCTACTCGATGGAATTCAAGCATTACGCCGAGGCGCCGAAGAACGTCGCCGAAGCGGTCATCAACAATCGCAAGTAATCAGTAGCATCGACGAGGAATACACTCATGGCTAAAGGCAAGTTTGAGCGGACCAAGCCGCACGTGAACGTAGGCACGATCGGCCACGTTGACCATGGCAAGACCACGCTGACGGCGGCGATCACCACGATTCTGTCGAAGAAGTTCGGCGGCGAGGCGAAGGCGTACGACCAGATCGACGCGGCGCCGGAAGAGAAGGCCCGTGGGATCACCATCAACACCGCCCACGTCGAATACGAAACCGAAACGCGCCACTACGCGCACGTGGATTGCCCGGGTCACGCGGACTACGTGAAGAACATGATCACGGGTGCTGCGCAGATGGACGGCGCGATCCTGGTGTGCTCGGCCGCGGATGGCCCGATGCCGCAGACCCGCGAGCACATCCTGCTGGCCCGTCAGGTGGGCGTGCCCTACATCATCGTGTTCCTGAACAAGTGCGACATGGTGGACGACGAAGAGCTGCTGGAACTCGTCGAAATGGAAGTGCGCGAGCTGCTCTCCAAGTACGAATTCCCCGGCGACGACATCCCCATCGTCAAGGGCTCCGCGCTGAAGGCGCTCGAAGGCGACCAGTCGCCCATCGGCGAGCCGGCGATCTTCGAACTGGCCGCCGCGCTGGACAGCTACATTCCCACCCCGGAACGCGCCATCGACAAGCCCTTCCTGCTGCCGATCGAAGACGTGTTCTCCATCTCCGGGCGCGGCACCGTGGTGACCGGTCGTGTGGAACGCGGCATCGTCAAGGTTGGCGAGGAAATCGAAATCGTCGGCATCAAGCCTACGGTGAAGACCACCTGCACGGGCGTGGAAATGTTCCGCAAGCTGCTGGACCAGGGCCAGGCGGGCGACAACGTGGGCGTGCTGCTGCGCGGCACCAAGCGCGAAGACGTCGAGCGCGGCCAGGTGCTGTGCAAGCCGGGCTCCATCACCCCGCACACCCACTTCACCGGCGAAATCTACGTGCTGTCGAAGGACGAAGGCGGTCGTCACACCCCGTTCTTCAACAACTACCGTCCGCAGTTCTACTTCCGTACCACGGACGTGACCGGCTCGATCGCGCTGCCGGAAGGCACGGAGATGGTGATGCCAGGCGACAACGTGTCGATCACGGTGAAGCTGATCGCCCCGATCGCCATGGAAGAAGGTCTGCGTTTCGCGATCCGCGAAGGCGGCCGTACCGTGGGCGCCGGCGTCGTCGCCAAGATCATCGAGTAATTTCGTTCATGGATGCGGCCGGTCGGCCGCATCCCGCTCTTTGGGATAAAACCATGCAAAGCCAGAAAATCCGCATTCGCCTCAAGGCCTTCGACTACCGCCTGATCGACCAGTCGGCCCTCGAGATCGTCGACACCGCCAAGCGCACCGGCGCCGTGGTTCGCGGTCCCGTTCCGCTGCCGACCCGCATCGAGCGTTTCGACCTGCTGCGTTCGCCGCACGTCAACAAGGCCTCGCGCGATCAGATGGAGATCCGCACCCATCAGCGCCTGATGGACATCATCGACCCGACCGACAAGACGGTCGATGCGCTGATGAAGCTGGACCTGCCGGCTGGCGTGGACGTCGAAATCAAGCTCCAGTAAGTCGCAGACTTGCAGGGGTAGAGAAAAGGCCGGTATAATCCCGGCCTTTGTGCCTTTGGCACATATTTTGTAAGGGCCCGGTCAATCGCAACCGGGGATCAGGAGAAGAAAATGAGTCTAGGCCTTGTCGGTCGCAAGGTTGGCATGACTCGCATCTTCGCCGAGGATGGTCGTTCCATCCCGGTGACGGTGCTGGACGTGTCCAACAACCGTGTGACCCAGATCAAGACGCCTGAGGTGGATGGTTATTCCGCCGTTCAGGTGACCTTTGGCAAGCGCCGTGCGAGCCGCGTCAACAAGCCGCTCGCCGGACATCTCGCCAAGGCCGGCGTCGAAGCCGGTCACGTGCTCAAGGAATTCCGCGTCGAAGCCGCCCAGCTCGCCAGCCTGAAGGCCGGCGACGTGGTCGGCGTCGATCTCTTTGCCGTCGGCCAGAAGGTGGATATCACCGGCACGTCGATCGGCAAGGGTTTCAGCGGTTCCATCAAGCGTCACAACTTCAGCTCCAACCGTGCGTCCCACGGCAACTCGATCTCGCACAACTCGCCGGGCTCCATCGGCATGGCGCAGGATCCGGGTCGCGTGTTTCCGGGCAAGCGCATGGCGGGTCAGTACGGCAACGTGATGCGCACCACGCAGAACCTGGAAGTGGTTCGCGTGGACGCCGAGCGTCAGCTGCTGCTGGTCAAGGGTGCGGTGCCGGGCTCCAAGGGCGGCGACGTGATCGTCCGTCCGGCGGTCAAGGCCGGTAACTGAGCGAGGGCGTAATGGAACTGAAACTACTGAACGACCAGGGTCAGCCTTCGGCCACGCTGCAGGCGTCCGACGTGCTGTTCGGTCGCGAATTCAACGAGGCGCTGGTGCACCAGGTGGTCACCGCCTACATGGCCAATGCCCGTTCCGGCAACCGTGCGCAGAAGGGCCGTGCGGAGATCGCCAAGTCGACCCGCAAGCCGTGGCGCCAGAAGGGTACCGGCCGCGCGCGCGCCGGTATGGCTTCCAGCCCGCTGTGGCGCGGGGGCGGCAAGATCTTCCCGAGCTCCCCGGAAGAGAATTTCTCGCAGAAGGTCAACCGCAAGATGTACCGCGCGGGCGTGGCCTCCATTCTGTCGCAGCTGGCGCGTGAAGACCGCCTGGCGGTGGTCGAGAACTTCAGCGTCGAGGCGCCGAAGACCAAGCTGCTGACCCAGAAGCTGAAGGGCATGGGGCTGGCTTCCGTGCTGGTCATCACAGATGAGCTGGACGAGAACCTGTTCCTGTCTTCCCGCAACCTGCACGACGTGCTCGTGCTCGAGGTGCAGGAAGCGGATCCGGTGTCGCTGGTGCGCTTCGAAAAGGTGCTGGTCACCAAGGCTGCGCTGGCCAAGTTGGAGGAGGCGTGGCAATGAGTGCATTCAGCCAGGAGCGTCTGCTGCAGGTGCTGCTCGCCCCGCAGATCTCCGAAAAGGCGACCCAAATCGCCGACAAGAACGAGCAAGTGGTGTTCAAGGTCGCGTCCGACGCGACCAAGCCGGAAGTGAAGGCCGCCGTCGAACTGCTTTTCAAGGTTCAGGTCGAGTCCGTGCAGATCGCCAACGTGAAGGGCAAGGTCAAGCGCTTCGGCCGCAGCTTCGGTCGCCGCAAGGACTGGAAGAAGGCTTTCGTCAGCCTCAAGCCCGGCCAAGAAATCAACTTTGCGGCTGGGGAGTGATCAATCATGGCACTGGTTAAACTGAAGCCCACCTCCGCCGGCCGTCGCGCGATGGTCAAGGTGGTCAACGCTTCCCTGCACAAGGGCCGTCCGTTCGCCGGCCTGCTCGAGAAGCAGAGCAAGCGCGCTGGCCGCAACAACGGCGGTCGCATCACCGTGCGTCATCAGGGTGGCGGTCACAAGCAGCATTACCGCATCGTCGATTTCCGCCGCAACAAGGATGGCGTGCCGGCCCGCGTCGAACGCATCGAGTACGACCCGAACCGTTCGGCCAACATCGCCCTGCTGCTGTACGCAGATGGCGAGCGCCGCTACATCATCGCCCCGAAGGGTCTGGAAGTCGGTCAGCCGATCGTTTCCGGTTCCGAGGCGCCGATCAAGCCGGGCAATGCCCTGCCGATCCGCAACATCCCGGTGGGTTCCACGATCCACTGCGTGGAAATGTTCCCGGGCAAGGGTGCCCAGCTGGCGCGTGCGGCAGGCACCTCGGTGCAGCTGCTGGCCCGCGAAGGCATCTACGCCCAGCTGCGTCTGCGTTCCGGTGAAATCCGCCGCGTACACGTCGAATGCCGCGCGACCATCGGTGAAGTTGGCAACGAAGAGCACGGTCTGCGCAAGATCGGCAAGGCCGGCGCGAATCGCTGGCGCGGCATTCGCCCGACCGTCCGCGGTGTGGCGATGAACCCGGTGGATCACCCGCACGGCGGCGGCGAAGGCCGTACCGGCGAAGGTGGTGTGCCGCGCAGTCCGTGGGGGCAACCGGCCAAGGGTTACCGCACCCGCCGCAACAAGCGCAGCGATACCATGATCGTGCAGCGTCGGCACAAGCGTTAAGGGGTAAGAGATGGCACGTTCAATCAAGAAAGGCCCGTTCGTCGACGCGCATCTGCTCAAGAAGGTGGATGCGGCCCGCGGCGGTAACGACAAGCGCCCGATCAAGACCTGGTCCCGCCGCTCCACGGTGCTGCCCGACTTCGTCGGTCTGACCATCGCGGTGCATAACGGTCGCCAGCACATTCCGGTGTACGTCACCGAGAACATGGTCGGCCACAAGCTCGGCGAATTCGCGCTGACCCGTACCTTCAAGGGTCACGCCGCCAGCAAGAAGGCGAAGAGGTAAGAAGACATGGAAACCAAAGCGATTCTCCGCGGGGTTCGCCTGTCGGCCCAGAAGGGCCGCCTGGTGGCGGATCTCGTCCGGGGCAAGCCGGTTGATCAGGCGCTCAGCATTCTCGCCTTCTCGCCGAAGAAGGGCGCCAAGATCATCCGCAAGGTGGTCGAGTCGGCCATCGCCAACGCCGAGCACAACGACGGCGCCGATATCGACGCCCTGAAGGTCAAGACCATTTATGTCGAGGAAGGCATGTCGCTGAAGCGCTTCACCGCGCGTGCGAAGGGTCGCGGCAACCGTATCCTCAAGCCCACTTGTCACGTTTACGTGACGGTCGGGGAATAAGGAGTATTCATGGGTCAGAAAATCCATCCGACCGGATTCCGCCTCGCGGTCACGCGTGACTGGGGTTCCCGTTGGTTCGCGCCCAAGCGCGACTTTTCGCGCATGCTGCACGAGGACCTGAAGGTCCGCGACTTCCTGAAGAAGCGCCTGGCGCACGCCTCGGTTGGCCGCGTGGTCATCGAGCGTCCGGCCAAGAACGCCCGCATCACCCTGTACAGCGCTCGTCCGGGCGTGGTCATCGGCAAGAAGGGTGAAGATATCGAACTGCTCAAGCGCGAGCTGCAGAAGATCATCGGTGTGCCGGTGCATGTGAACATCGAGGAAGTGCGCAAGCCGGAAATCGACGCCAAGCTGATCGCCGACTCGATCGCGCAGCAGCTCGAAAAGCGCATCATGTTCCGCCGCGCGATGAAGCGCGCCATGCAGAACGCCATGCGTCTCGGCGCCCAGGGCATCAAGATCATGAGTTCCGGTCGTCTGAACGGTGCCGAAATCGCCCGTACCGAGTGGTACCGCGAAGGCCGCGTGCCGTTGCACACGCTGCGCGCCAACATCGACTACGGCGTTTCCGAAGCGAAGACCACCTACGGCATCATCGGCATCAAGGTGTGGGTGTACAAGGGCGACCAGCTCGGCCGCAACGAACAGCCAGTGGCCGCTGAACCGGAAGCCGACAACCGCCGCGGTCGTCGTGGCGCGCCGCGCAATGACGATGGCCGTCCGGGCCGCCGTCCTGCCCGTCGCGAAGGCGGCCGGCAAGAAGAAAGCAGGAGTGAATGATGCTGCAGCCTACGCGTAGGAAGTATCGTAAGGAGCAGAAGGGCCGCAATACCGGCCTGGCGACGCGCGGTGCGAAGGTCAGCTTCGGCGAGTATGGCCTGAAGGCCACTGGCCGCGGTCGTCTGACCGCCCGTCAGATCGAGTCTGCCCGTCGTGCGATGACCCGTCACATCAAGCGTGGCGGCCGCATCTGGATCCGCATCTTCCCGGACAAGCCGATCTCCAAGAAGCCCGCCGAAGTGCGGATGGGGAACGGCAAGGGCAACCCGGAGTACTGGGTTGCCGAGATCCAGCCCGGCAAGGTGCTGTATGAAATGGATGGCGTGGACGAGGCGCTCGCCCGCGAAGCTTTCCGGCTTGCTGCCGCCAAGCTTCCGATCGACACCGTGTTCGTCACTCGCCAAGTGGGGTAAGGCATGAAGGCGAGTGAACTCCGCGCGAAGAGCGGCGATGAATTGAACAAGGAGTTGCTTGATCTGCTGAAGGCGCAGTTTTCCCTGCGCATGCAACTGGCTACCCAGCAGCTGAGCAACACGAGCCAACTCGGGAAGGTGCGCCGCGACATCGCGCGCGTGCGGACCGTTCTGCGTGAAAAGGCAGGTCAGCAATGAGTGAAGAAAGCGCAAAGGTTCGCCGCGCCCTGGTCGGCCGCGTGGTGAGCGACAAGATGCAGAAGACGGTCACCGTGCTGGTGGAGCGTCGCGTCAAGCATCCGCTGTACGGCAAGATCGTCACCCGCTCGGCGAAGTACCACGCGCACGTCGAAGACGGCGCCGCCACCGCGGGCGACCTGGTGGAGATCGAGGAGTGCCGCCCGATCTCGCGTACCAAGACCTGGACGGTTACGCGCGTCATCGAAAAGGCGCGGGTCATCTGAGCGTTGACGCCTAGGTAAAAACAGCTTGGCAAGAAATTGCCAGGCTGTTATACTTTTCGTCTTTGCTCCGGAACTCATCCGGGGCTTGTGCCCGGACGGGTTCCAAGACTGACCGCTGAGGCGGGATAAGTTGGAGATTTAATTCATGATTCAAATGCAATCCAGGCTGGACGTTGCCGACAACACCGGTGCGCGTTCGGTGATGTGCAT
Organism: Pseudothauera nasutitermitis; assembly: GCF_004801295.1. Classification (GTDB taxonomy): domain Bacteria; phylum Pseudomonadota; class Gammaproteobacteria; order Burkholderiales; family Rhodocyclaceae; genus Pseudothauera; species Pseudothauera nasutitermitis. The sequence continues at coordinate 392,330 of NZ_SSOC01000005.1, read as the reverse complement.
CAAGGTTCTTGGTGGGTCCAAGCGCCGCTATGCGGGCATTGGCGACATCATCAAGGTGACCGTGAAGGATGCCGCGCCGCGCGGTCGCGTGAAGAAGGGTGATGTCTACAACGCCGTGGTGGTGCGTACCGCCAAAGGCGTGCGTCGTCCCGACGGTTCGCTGATCAAGTTCGACGGCAACGCCGCCGTGCTGCTGAACAACAAGCTCGAGCCGATCGGTACCCGTATCTTCGGGCCGGTCACGCGCGAGCTGCGCTCCGAGCGGTTCATGAAGATCGTCTCGCTGGCGCCGGAAGTGCTCTGAGGAGTCATTGAGATGAACAAGATCCGCAAGGGTGATGAGGTGGTCGTGCTGACCGGCAAGGATCGCGGTCGCCGCGGTACCGTGCTGCGTCGCGTGGATGATGAGCGCCTGGTGGTCGAGGGTGTCAATCGCGTCAAGAAGCACGTCCGTCCGAACCCGCTCAAGGGTGATGTGGGTGGCATCGTCGAGAAGGAGATGCCGATTCACGTTTCGAACGTCGCGCTGTTCAATCCTGCGTCCCAGAAGGCTGATCGCGTCGGGATCAAGGTGCTTGAGGATGGTCGCAAGGCCCGCTTCTTCAAGTCGAACGGCGAGCTGGTGGACGCGTAAGGAGTGGCAATGGCTCGCTTGCAACAGTTTTACAAGGAAGCGGTGGTGCCCGAGCTGCTCAAGCAGTTCGGCTACAAGTCCGTGATGGAAGTGCCGCGCATCAGCAAGATCACCCTGAACATGGGTGTCGGCGAAGCGGTCGGTGACAAGAAGATCCTGGAAAACGCCATCGGCGACATGACCAAGATCGCCGGTCAGAAGCCGGTGTCCACCAAGGCGCGCAAGTCCATCGCCGGCTTCAAGATCCGCGATGGCTATCCGATCGGCTGCATGGTGACCCTGCGTGGTCCGCGCATGTTCGAATTCCTCGATCGCCTGGTGAGCGTGGCCATGCCGCGTATCCGCGACTTCCGCGGGATCGCTGCGAAGGGTTTCGACGGTCGCGGCAACTACAACCTGGGCGTCAAGGAACAGATCATTTTCCCGGAGATCGAGTACGACAAGATCGACGCGCTCCGTGGGATGAACATCAGCATCACGACGACGGCCAAGACCGACCAGGAAGCGCGTGCGCTGCTGGCCGCGTTCAAGTTCCCGTTCAAGAATTGAGGGTGATATGGCGAAACTTGCTCTGATCAATCGCGAAGACAAGCGTCGCAAGCTGGTGGCGAAGTTCGCTGCCAAGCGTGCCGCACTGATCGCGCAGATCCAGGACACCAAGCTGTCCGAAGAAGAGCGCATGGCCGCGCGTCTGAAGCTTCAGCAGCTGCCGCGCAATGCCAATCCGACGCGTACCCGCAACCGCTGCAGCCTCACCGGGCGTCCGCGTGGTGTGTATCGCAAGTTCGGTCTGTGCCGCAACAAACTGCGCGAAATCGCTTTCCGCGGTGAAGTGCCGGGCATGACCAAGGCGAGCTGGTAAGGAGAGAACGATATGAGTATGTCCGATCCGATCGCCGATATGCTGACCCGCATCCGCAACGCGCAGCAAGCCCAGAAGGGGCGCGTTTCGATGCCGTCGTCCAAGGTCAAGGTTGCGATTGCCAACGTGCTGAAGAGCGAAGGCTACATCGAGGGTTACGTCGTGCGTGACAACGACGGCAAGGCCGAACTCGATGTCGAGCTGAAGTACTACGCCGGCCGTCCGGTCATCGAGCGCATCGAGCGCGTCAGCCGTCCCGGCCTGCGCATCTACAAGGGCAGTGATGATCTGCCGCGCGTGATGAATGGTCTGGGTGTCGCCATCGTCTCCACCCCCAAGGGTGTGATGACCGACCGCGCCGCGCGCGCCAGCCGAGTCGGCGGCGAAGTGCTCTGCGTCGTCGCTTAAGGGGGATGCCATGTCTCGTGTAGCAAAGAACCCGGTGGTCATCCCTGCAGGTGTCGAGGTGACCATCAACGCTGCGGAAATCGCCGTGAAGGGCCCGCTGGGCTCGATCAGCCGTCCGCTGCATCCCGCCGTCGCCGTGGAGCGCGAGGGTGCGGAGCTGCTGTGCAAGGCGCGCGAGGGTGTCGTGAATGCCCGCGCCATGTCCGGCACCATCCGTGCGCTGCTCGCCAACATGGTGGCTGGCGTGTCGAAAGGCTTCGAGCGCAAGCTCACTCTGGTCGGCGTCGGTTACCGTGCGCAGGCCCAGGGCGACAAGCTCAATCTGTCGCTGGGTTTCTCCCATCCGGTCGTGCATCAGATGCCTGCCGGTGTGAAGGTGGAAACCCCGTCGCAGACCGAAATCGTGATCAAGGGCATCGACAAGCAGCAAGTCGGCCAGGTCGCTGCCGAGGTGCGTGCCTACCGCGCTCCCGAACCCTACAAGGGCAAGGGCGTCCGCTATGCGGACGAAGTGGTGGTGCTCAAGGAAACCAAGAAGAAGTAAGGCGGTTCGTCATGGACAAAAAACAAGTTCGTCTTCGCCGCGCGCGCAAAACCCGCGCCAAGCTTGCGGAGCTGAAGGCGGTTCGCCTGACCGTGTTCCGTTCCAATTTGCACATCTACGCCCAGGTGCTGTCCGGCTGCGGCTCGCGCGTGCTGGCCTCGGCCTCCACCGTGGAGCCGGAAGTCCGCGCCAAGGTGCCCAATGGCGGCAACAAACAGGCTGCGGAAGTGGTCGGCAAGCTGATCGCCGAACGCGCCAAGGCTGCCGGGATCGAGCAGGTCGCATTCGACCGCTCGGGCTTCCTGTATCACGGTCGCGTCAAGGCGCTGGCCGAGGCTGCCCGCGAAGGCGGTCTGAAGTTCTAAGCGAGGATTCGAATGGCTAAGCAGCAAACCAAGCGCCCGCAAGCCTCCGAGGAGCGCGACGACGGACTGCGGGAGAAGATGGTCGCGATCAATCGCGTGACCAAGGTGGTGAAGGGCGGCCGGATCCTCGGCTTCGCCGCACTGACCGTGGTCGGCGATGGCGACGGCGGCATCGGCATGGGCAAGGGCAAGTCCCGCGAAGTGCCGGTGGCCGTGCAGAAGGCGATGGACGAGGCGCGTCGCAAGATGGCCAAGGTCGCGCTGAAGAACGGCACGCTGCACCACACCGTGGTCGGCAAGCACGGCGCCGCCTCGGTGCTGATGCAGCCCGCGCCCAGCGGTACCGGCATCATCGCCGGCGGTCCGATGCGCGCGGTGTTCGAGGTGATGGGCGTGACCGACATCATCTGCAAGTGCATCGGTTCGACCAATCCGTACAACGTCGTGCGTGCCACCATCAACGGCCTGCTGGCGGTTAACACCCCGTCGGAAATCGCCGCCAAGCGTGGCAAGACCGTCGAAGAGATTCTGGGGTAAGCGATGTCCGAGAAGAAACTCAAGGTCACGCTGGTCAAGAGCGTGATCGGTACCAAGCAGTCTCACCGCGCCACCGTGCGTGGCCTGGGTCTGCGCCGGCTCAACCACACCGTCGAACTGCAGGACACGCCGGAAGTGCGCGGCATGATCAACAAGGTGTCCTACCTGGTGAAGTGCGAGGCTTAAATGCGGCTGAATGACATCAAACCTGGCGCCGGTTCCAAGGCGCCGGCCAAGCGCGTGGGTCGCGGCATCGGCAGCGGCCTGGGCAAGACCTGCGGCCGTGGTCACAAGGGCCAGAAGTCCCGTTCCGGCGGCTTCCACAAGACCGGTTTCGAGGGCGGTCAGATGCCGCTGCAGCGTCGTCTGCCGAAGCGTGGCTTCACCTCGCTGACCGGCTCGCGCAACGCGGAAGTCCGTCTGTCCGAACTGGACAAGCTGCCGGTGGAAGACGTGGATCTGCTCGTGCTGATGCAGGCCGGTGTGATTCCCGCTGATTCGCTGTCGGCCAAGGTGGTCCTGTCGGGCGAGATCAAGCGCAAGGTCAACCTGCGCGGCATCGGCGTCACCAAGGGCGCGCGCGCGGCCATCGAAGCGGCCGGCGGTTCGGTCGCCGACGGCGAGTAAGCGTAGAGGTCGGTTGTGGCCAATCCTTCCGCCACGCTCGGGGGTACGGGGAAGTTCGGCGATCTGAAGCGCCGGATCCTGTTTCTCCTGGGCGCGCTGATCGTCTATCGCATCGGCGCCCACATCCCGGTTCCCGGCATCGATCCGGATCGGCTCGCCGAGCTGTTCCAGTCGCAGGCCGGCGGCATTCTGGGCGTGTTCAACCTGTTCTCGGGTGGCGCGCTGTCGCGCTTCACGATCTTCGCGCTGGGGATCATGCCGTACATTTCGGCATCGATCATCATGCAGCTGATGACCGTGGCGGTGCCGGCCCTCGAGCAGATCAAGAAGGAAGGCGAAGCCGGCCGGCGCAAGATCACCCAGTACACGCGCTACGGCACCCTGGTGCTGGCCTTCGCGCAGTCGCTGGGCATGGCGATCGCGCTGGAAGGGCAGCCGGGGCTGGTGCTCGATCCTGGCCTGATGTTCCGCTTCGTCACCGTGGCGACCCTGGTCACCGGCACCATGTTCCTGATGTGGCTGGGCGAGCAGATCACCGAGCGCGGCATCGGCAACGGCATCTCGCTGATCATCTTCGCCGGTATCGTGGCCGGGCTGCCGAGCGCCATCGGCGGGCTGTTCGAACTGGTGCGCACCGGCGCCATGCACCCCTTCACTGCGCTGTTCATCTGCGTGCTGGTGGTGCTGGTGACCGCCTTCGTGGTGTTCGTCGAACGCGGTCAGCGCAAGATCCTGGTGAATTACGCCAAGCGCCAGGTGGGCAACAAGGTGTATGGCGGGCAGTCCTCGCACCTGCCGCTGAAGCTGAACATGTCGGGGGTGATCCCGCCGATCTTCGCGTCGAGCATCATCCTGTTCCCGGCCACGCTGGGGCAGTGGTTCGGCGCCTCGGAGGGCATGTACTGGCTGCGCGACATCGCCGCGACGCTGTCTCCGGGGCAGCCGATCTACGTGATGCTGTACGCCCTGGCGATCGTGTTCTTCTGCTTCTTTTACACGGCGCTGGTGTTCAATGCCCGCGACACGGCGGACAACCTGAAGAAGAGCGGCGCGTTCATCCCCGGCATCCGCCCGGGGGACCAGACCGCGCGCTACATCGACAGGATTCTGACCCGGCTGACGCTGGCGGGTGCGGTGTACATCACCCTGGTGTGTCTGCTGCCCGAGTTCCTGATCCTGAAGTGGAACGTGCCGTTCTACTTCGGCGGCACCTCGCTGCTGATCATCGTGGTGGTCACCATGGACTTCATGTCCCAGGTCCAGGCGTACGTGATGTCCCACCAGTACGAGAGCCTGCTCAAGAAGGCCAACTTCAAGGGTGCGGGTCTTCCGCTCAGGTAAGCGATGGCGAAGGAAGATGTAATCGAGATGCAGGGTGAGGTCACCGAGAACCTCCCCAACGCGACGTTCCGCGTCCGCCTCGAGAATGGCCACATGGTCCTCGGGCATATCTCGGGCAAGATGCGCATGCACTACATCCGCATCCTGCCGGGCGACAAGGTCACCGTACAGCTGACGCCCTATGACCTGACCAAGGGCCGGATCGTGTTCCGGACCAAGTAAGAATAGAGAAACAGGAGCAAGAGCATGAGAGTCCAGGCTTCGGTCAAGCGGCTGTGCCGCCACTGCAAGATCATTCGTCGCAAGGGCGTGGTTCGCGTGATTTGCAGCGACCCGCGTCACAAGCAGCGCCAGGGTTGATCTACACAGACCCGGGTATTAAAATTTAATGTTTCGCTTTTTGGGGTAATCGGATGGCCCGTATTGCTGGGGTAAACATTCCCAACCACAAGCATGCCGAGATCGCGCTGACTGCCATCTATGGAATCGGCCGTACGCGTGCTCAGAAGATTTGCGACGCCGCTGGCGTGGCCCGCTCGGTCAAGGTCAAGGATCTGACCGAATCGGACATGGAAAAGCTGCGCGACGAAGTCGGTAAATTCGTCGTCGAGGGCGACCTGCGCCGCGAAATCACGATGAACATCAAGCGCCTCATGGACCTCGGTTGCTACCGGGGCGTGCGGCACCGTCGTGGCCTGCCGATGCGCGGTCAGCGTACCCGCACCAACGCCCGCACCCGCAAGGGTCCGCGCAAGCCGATCGCCGGCAAGAAGTGATAGGAACTGATCATGGCTAAGACTGCTGCAAAGGTTCGCAAGAAGATCAAGAAGAACGTCGCGGAAGGCATCGCGCACGTTCACGCGAGCTTCAACAACACCATCATCACCATTACCGACCGTCAGGGCAATGCGCTGTCGTGGGCCACTTCCGGCGGTGCCGGCTTCAAGGGTTCGCGCAAGAGCACCCCGTTCGCGGCCCAGGTCGCGGCCGAGGCTGCCGGCAAGGTCGCGCAGGAATGCGGTGTGAAGAACCTCGAAGTTCGCATCAAGGGCCCGGGCCCCGGTCGCGAATCGGCTGTCCGCGCGCTCAACGCGCTGGGCATGAAGATTTCCAGCATCACGGACATCACGCCGATCCCGCACAACGGCTGCCGGCCGCCCAAGAAGCGCCGTATCTGACAAGGCGCAATAGCAAGGAGTAGAACGTGGCTCGTAATCTCGACCCCAAGTGCCGTCAGTGCCGTCGCGAGGGCGAAAAGCTCTTCCTGAAGGGCGAAAAGTGCTTCACCGACAAGTGTGCCATCGAGCGCCGCGCCTATGCGCCCGGCCAGCATGGCCAGCGTTCCGGTCAGCGTCTGTCCGGCTATGGCGTGCAACTGCGTGAAAAGCAGAAGATCCGCCGTCTGTACGGCGTGCTGGAGCGTCAGTTCCGCAAGGTGTACGCCGAAGCGGACCGCCGTCGCGGCCAGACCGGTGAAAACCTGCTGCAACTGCTGGAAGGGCGCCTGGATTCGGTCGCCTACCGCATGGGTTTCGGCGTCTCGCGCGCCGAAGCGCGCCAGATCGTGCGCCACAACGGCGTGCTGGTCAACGGCAAGCGCACCAACATTCCGTCCTACACCGTGAAGCCGGGCGATGTGGTCGAGCTGACCGAGCGCACGCGGGCCTCGCTGCGCGTCAAGGCCGCCATCGAAGCCGCCGAGTCGCGTGGTTTCCCCGAGTGGCTCGACGTGGATTCCAAGGCCGGCAAGGGTGTGTTCAAGGCCTATCCGCAGCGCGCGGAGCTTTCGTCGACGATCAACGAAGGCCTAGTGGTCGAACTGTACTCCCGCTGATCCGTCGACGGTGAAGCTTCCCTAATTCGAGGAAATGCTGATGCAAAGCAATGCTCTGCTGAAACCGCGCATCATCGACGTCCAGAGTGTCTCGCCAGTTCAGGCTCGCGTGACCATGGAGCCGTTCGAGCGCGGCTTTGGCCACACCCTGGGGAATGCGCTGCGGCGCATCCTCCTTTCCTCGCTGCCCGGCCATGCGCCGACCGAGGTGTCCATCGAGGGCGTGCTGCACGAGTACTCCACCCTCGACGGCGTTCGCGAGGATGTGGTCGACCTGCTGCTGAACCTGAAGGGCGTGGTGCTCAAGCTGCACAATCGCAGCGAAGCCACCCTGCGCCTGGTGAAGTCCGGCGAAGGCGTGGTGACCGCGGCCGACATCGAAATCGGCCACGACGTCGAGATCATCAATCCCGACCACGTGATCGCGCACCTGGCCCCTGGCGGCAAGCTCGACATGCAGATCAAGGTCGAGGAAGGCCGCGGCTACCTGCCCGGCAACGTGCGTCCGGTGTCCGGCGAGTCGAAGAGCATCGGCCGCGTCGTGCTCGACGCCTCGTTCAGCCCGGTGCGTCGCGTCAGCTACCTGGTCGAGAGCGCCCGTGTGGAGCAGCGTACCGACCTGGACCGCCTGGTCATCGATATCGAGACCAACGGCGCGGTCGATCCGGAAGAGGCGATCCGCTACGCCGCCCGCGTGCTGATGGACCAGCTGTCGGTGTTTGCCGACCTGGAAGGCACGCTGGCCGACGTCGAGGCGCCGAAGCCGCAGACCATCGATCCGGTGCTGCTGCGCCCGGTCGACGATCTCGAGCTGACCGTGCGTTCGGCGAACTGCCTGAAGGCGGAGAACATCTATTACATCGGTGACCTGATCCAGCGCACCGAGACCGAGCTGCTGAAGACTCCGAACCTGGGTCGCAAGTCGCTCAACGAGATCAAGGAAGTGTTGGCCTCCCGCGGGCTGACCCTCGGCATGAAACTGGAAAACTGGCCGCCGGCCGGGCTCGAGAAGCTCGGTTGAGGGTTGCCGGTCAAGTGAGGTAATGAAATGCGTCACCGCAACGGTCTTCGCAAGCTGAATCGCACCAGCAGCCACCGTCAGGCCATGTTCCGCAACATGGCCAACTCCCTGCTGCAGCACGAAGTGATCAAGACGACCCTGCCCAAGGCCAAGGAACTGCGCCGCGTGGTCGAGCCGCTGATCACCCTGGGCAAGAAGCCCAGCCTGTCCAACCGCCGTCTGGCCTTCAACCGTCTGCGCGACCGCGACATGGTCGTCAAGCTGTTCGACGAACTGGGGCCGCGTTACGCCAACCGTAACGGTGGCTATCTGCGCATCCTGAAGTTCGGCTTCCGCGACGGCGACAATGCGCCGATGGCGCTGATCGAGCTGCTCGATCGCCCGGACGAGGCGGCCGAGGCTCCTGCGGAAAACGAAGCCGCCGCGGCCTGAGGCTGCGCGGCTGCGCCAGGAAAAACCGGACCCAGGTCCGGTTTTTTTACGTCCAGGCGAATCACTCGGAGGGTGGATCCGATGGCAAGCGTATTGGTGACCGGCGGTGCCGGCTACATTGGCAGCCACACCTGCCTGGCAGCGCTGCAGGCAGGGCATCGCATCATCGTGGTGGATAACCTCTCGAATGCCTCCGCGGAATCCCTGCGCCGGGTGGAACAGCTTTCCGGGCGCGGAATCCAGGCCTTCCACCAGGTGGATGTGCGCGACCGCGAAGCGCTGGAAGCGGTGTTTCGCACACACCAGATCGAGGTGGTGATTCACTTTGCCGGCCTGAAAGCGGTTGGCGAGTCGGTTCAGCGACCGCTGGCCTACTACGACAACAACGTGTGCGGCACGCGTGTACTGCTGGAGGTCATGGCGGCGCACGAGGTGCGGCGCATCGTGTTCAGTTCCTCCGCCACGGTCTATGGTGATCCGGCACGTGTTCCGCTGGCCGAGGATGCCACACTCGCGCCGGCGAACCCCTACGGGCGCAGCAAGTGGATGGTCGAACAGATGCTTGCCGATCTGGCCGCTTCCGACCCGCGCTGGCATGCGGTGGCCCTGCGCTACTTCAATCCGGTAGGCGCGCACGAGAGCGGGCGGATCGGCGAGGACCCGGTCGGCGTGCCCAACAACCTGATGCCCTATGTCGCCCAGGTGGCGGTCGGGCGATTGGCCGAGCTGCGTGTGTTCGGCAACGATTATCCGACCCCCGACGGGACTGGCGTGCGCGACTACATCCACGTGGTCGATCTGGCGGCCGGCCATCTCCATGCGCTCGAGCGCATCGGGGAACTGCCGGGTGCCACCGCGATCAACCTCGGCACCGGGCAGGGCTACAGCGTGCTGGAAGTGGTGCGCGCCTTCGAGCGCGCGAGCGGGCGCCCGGTGCCGTATCGTGTCGTCGAGCGGCGTCCGGGCGACGTCGCGCAGTGCTGGGCCGATCCGCTGCGTGCGCAGCGTCTGCTGGGCTGGTGCGCGCAGCGTGGACTGGAGGACATATGCGCGGACGCGTGGCGCTGGCAGGCGGCCAATCCGGACGGTTACCGCAACGCTGCGACGGGGTGAACTCGGCGCCCGCGCCGTGGTCCGACGCACAGAAGGGCCGTGGGAGAACGAGCGTGAGCGAACAACTGGTCACCAATCAAAAGAACGTGCTGGGCGGCCCGCTGCTGGCGTGCAGCTATGCGCCGCTGACCGGTTTTTTCCGCACCGGCTGTTGCGAAACCGGTTCGGAGGATCATGGCCGGCATGTGGTGTGCACCAAGGTCACCGAGGATTTCCTGGCGTATTCGCGCCGACGTGGCAATGACCTGAGCACGCCGCGTCCGGATCTGCGTTTTGCCGGACTGCGTCCAGGGGATCGCTGGTGTCTTTGCGCGCATCACTGGCTGGAAGCCTGCGAAGCCGGTGCCGCGCCGCCGGTGATCCTGGCCGCGACCCACCGTGCCGCGCTCGAGGTGGTGGCGCTGGATGTGCTGCGTGCCTATGCGTTGGACGGCTGACCGGTCCGGCTTCACCAGTTGCGTTTGATGCGGTTGCGGTACTGCACGTCGTGCGGCAGTACCGCCTGCATGGCTTCCAGGTGCTCGCGCACACGTTCGGTGGCGATGCGCAGGGTGTCGGCGGTGAGGTGCGACAGCTCGCTCTGACGCGCGGTCAGGCGCACTACCATCTCGATGGCCTGGGTGCGCTGGCGCTCGTCGGCGGGCAGGTAGACGCCCAGTCCGGCGGATTGCAGGGATTTCAGATAGCGCACGCGGCGGTCGATGCGGTCCAGAAAGCGGGCTTGCGGGTCGGCGGATGGCTCGGCCATGAGGATTCCCCGGTTGCAGTTCGCGCTATGCTCGCGCCCTTGAACATGGCCCGCAAGAGCCAGTGCATCGCCAAATGTAAAACTCCGGGACGGTTCAGGGCCTCAGGGCGCGGGCGAGGTAGCGCGCGGTGTGTCCCCGGTTCTGCGCGGCGACGTCTTCCGGCGTGCCGGCGGCGACGATGGTGCCGCCGCCGTCGCCGCCTTCGGGGCCGAGGTCGATGATCCAGTCGGCGGTCTTGATGACGTCCAGGTTGTGCTCGATCACCACGATGGTGTTGCCGTGATCGCGCAGGCGGTGCAGCACGCGCAGCAGCAGGTCGATGTCGTGGAAGTGCAGGCCGGTGGTGGGCTCGTCGAGAATGTACAGGGTGCGGCCGGTATCGCGGCGCGACAGCTCCAGGGCCAGCTTGACACGCTGCGCCTCGCCGCCGGACAGCGTGGTGGCGCTCTGCCCCAGGCGGATGTAGCCCAGGCCCACGTCGGTCAGCGTTTCCAGCTTGCGCGCGACCGCGGGCACCGGGCGGAAGAATTCCAGCGCCTGCTCCACGGTCATCTCCAGCACCTCGTAGATGGTCTTGCCCTTGTAGCGGATTTCCAGCGTCTCGCGGTTGTAGCGCTTGCCGTGGCAGACGTCGCAGGGCACGTACATGTCCGGCAGGAAATGCATCTCCACCTTGATCAGCCCGTCGCCCTGGCAGGCTTCGCAGCGTCCGCCCTTGACGTTGAAGGAGAAGCGCCCGGGGCCGTAGCCGCGCGCGCGCGCTTCCGGCACGCCGGCGAACAGTTCGCGGATCGGCGTCATCAGCCCGGTGTAGGTGGCCGGGTTGGAGCGCGGCGTGCGGCCGATGGGGGATTGATCGACGTCGATGACCTTGTCGAAATGCTCCAGGCCGGCGACGTCGGTGAATGGCGCGGCTTCCGTGCCGGCGCCGTTGAGTTCGCGCGCGGCCAGCGCGGCCAGGGTGTCGTTGATCAGCGTGGATTTGCCCGAGCCGGACACGCCGGTGACGCAGACGAACAGGCCGACCGGCAGATCCAGATCGACCTGGCGCAGATTGTTGCCGCTGCAGCCTTCCAGCTTCAGCCAGCGTTCTCCCGGCGCGCGGCGTTTTTCCGGTAGCGGAATACACCGCCGGCCGGAAAGGTAGTCAGCGGTCAGCGAGCCTTCCGTGGCGAGGATTTCCGCCGGTGTGCCGCGGGCGACCACTTCGCCGCCATGCACGCCAGCGCCGGGGCCCATGTCCACCACGTAGTCGGCGGAGCGGATGGCGTCCTCGTCGTGTTCGACGACGATCACCGTGTTGCCCAGGTCGCGCAGTTGCGCCAGCGTGGCGAGCAGGCGGTCGTTGTCGCGCTGGTGCAGGCCGATCGAGGGTTCGTCGAGCACGTACATGACCCCGGTGAGGCCGGAGCCGATCTGGCTGGCCAGGCGGATGCGCTGCGCCTCGCCGCCGGAAAGCGTGTCGGCGGAGCGGTCGAGCGAGAGGTAGTCCAGCCCGACGTTGATCAGGAAGCTGAGGCGGTCGGCGATTTCCTTGACGATCTTTTCGGCGACCTGGGCGCGATGGCCGCTGAGTTGCAGATCGCCGAAGAAGCGCTGGCATTCGCCCAGCGGCATGCGGCTGATTTCCGGCAGCGAGCGTTCGCCGATCAGCACATGGCGCGCCTCGCTGCGCAGCCGGGTGCCGCCGCAGGCCGGGCAGGGGCAGTTGGCGCGGTACTTGGCGAGCTCCTCGCGCACGGCGAGCGAATCGGTTTCGCGGTAGCGCCGTTCCAGGTTGGGGATGATGCCTTCGAAGGGATGACTCTTCTGTACCGCGCGGCCGTTGTCGGAGAGATAGCGGAAGGCGATGGATTCACGCCCGGAGCCGTGCAGCACGACCTGGCGGACCTTTTCCGGCAGCGCCTCCCAGGTGGTTTCGAGATCGAATGCGTAATGCGCGGCCAGGCTGGCGAGCATCTGGAAATAGAACTGGTTGCGCCGGTCCCAGCCGCGGATGGCGCCGGCGGCCAGCGACAGCTCGGGATGGGCGACCACGCGCGCGGGGTCGAAGAAGTCCACCTGCCCGAGGCCGTCGCACTTGGGGCAGGCGCCGGCCGGGTTGTTGAAGGAGAACAGGCGCGGCTCCAGTTCGGCGAGTGCGAAGCTGCACACCGGACAGGCGAAGCGCGCGGAGAACAGATGTTCGCGCCCTCCGTCCATCTCCACCGCGATGGCGCGTCCGTCGGCGTGGGTCAGCGCGGTCTCGAAGGATTCGGCGATGCGCGCGCGCAGGTCGGCGCGCACCTTGAAACGGTCGACCACCACTTCCACGGTGTGCCGCCGACCTTTCTCCAGCGCGGGCATGGCGTCCAGTTCATACACCTCGCCATCGACACGCACGCGCACGAAGCCCTGCGCGCGCAGTTCGGTGAACAGCTCGTGCTGCTCGCCCTTGCGTCCGGCCACCACCGGGGCGACGATCATCAACCGGGTGTTTTCCGGCAGGGCCAGCACGTGGTCCACCATCTGCGCCACGCTCTGCGCTTCCAGCGCGTGTTCGGGGTGGTCGGGGCAGTGCGGGGTGCCGGCGCGCGCGTAGAGCAGGCGCAGGTAGTCGTGGATCTCGGTGACCGTGCCCACCGTGGAGCGCGGATTGTGGCTGGTGGCCTTCTGCTCGATGGAGATCGCCGGCGACAGGCCCTCGATCAGATCCACGTCGGGCTTTTCCATCAACTGCAGAAACTGGCGCGCGTAGGCGGAAAGCGATTCCACGTAGCGCCGCTGGCCTTCCGCGTACAGGGTGTCGAAGGCCAGCGAGGACTTGCCGGAGCCCGACAGCCCGGTGATCACCGTCATGCGGTTGCGCGGCAGATCCAGGTGGATGCCCTTGAGGTTGTGGGTACGCGCGCCGCGAATGCGGATTTCGTCCATGGGGCCGCTCTGACAGTGACAGACCAACCGCGCACTATAAGAGTAAAGCGGTAGCGGGGCCAAGTTGATTGCGATGTTAGAATCCAGCCCTTTCCGTTCGCAGTCCGTCCCGCATGTCCGCAGCCCAATCCGACTCGATGAGCGCCCAGGAGCGCCGCGCCGGCATCAGCCTGGCGGCGATCTTCGCGCTGCGCATGCTCGGCTTGTTCCTGATCCTGCCGGTGTTCGCGGTGCACGCCGAGCACGTGCCGGGCGGCAACGACCTGATGCTGGTCGGGCTGGTCATCGGCGCCTACGGGCTGACCCAGGGGCTGTTGCAGATTCCCTACGGGGCGGCATCCGATCGTTTCGGGCGCAAACCGGTGATCGTCTTCGGCCTGGTGTTGTTCGCGCTGGGCAGCGTGGTGGCCGCGCTGGCCGATCACATCGGCTGGATCATCGCCGGGCGGGTGCTGCAGGGTGCGGGGGCGATCTCCGCCGCGGTCACCGCGCTGGCCGCCGACCTCACCCGCGACCAGCACCGCACCAAGGTGATGGCGATGATCGGCTCCAGTATCGGCCTGGTGTTCGCCGGCTCGCTGGTGGCCGCGCCCATTCTTTACGCCACGATCGGCATGGACGGCATTTTCTGGCTCACCGCCGGCATGGCCGTGGCCGCCATCTGGGTGGTGCTGCGCATGGTGCCCGCCGCGCCGCCGGTGCCGCGCGCCACTGGCGGCTTCGGCGAGGTGCTGCGCAACGGCCAGTTGATGCGGCTGAATTTCGGTGTGTTCGTGCTGCACCTGATCCAGACCACCATGTGGGTCATGGTGCCCGCCGCCCTGGCCGGCCAGGGGGGGCTGCCGCTGGGAGAACACTGGAAGGTGTATCTGCCGGCGGTACTGCTGTCCTTCGTGGTCATGGTGCCGGCGGTGGTCGTCGCCGAGCGCCACGGCAGGCTGAAGCAGGTGTTCCTTGCCGCCGTCGCGCTGCTGGCCGGCGTGCAGCTCGGCCTGGGCTTGTTCGGCGACGGCCTGTGGGCGCTGGCCTTCTGGTTGACCCTGTTCTTCGTCGCGTTTAACGTGCTCGAGGCCACCCTGCCGTCATGGATCTCGAAGATCGCGCCGGCGCATGCCAAGGGAACCGCGCTGGGCGTATACAATACGCTGCAGTCGGCCGGCCTGTTCCTCGGCGGCGTGCTCGGCGGCTGGCTGGCGCAGGCCTTCGGGCCTGCCGCGGTGAGCCTGAGCTGTGCCCTGCTGGCACTGCTGTGGCTGGCTGCCGCGGCCACGATGAATCCCCCCTCGCGTCGCGCGCAGATGCCCGCGAACGCCGGTTGAACCGAAGCAAATACTGGAGACCTGGATGGCTTCCCTGAACAAAGTGATCCTGATCGGCAACCTCGGCCGCGATCCGGAAACCCGCTACATGCCGAGCGGCGACGCGATCTGCAACGTGACCATCGCCACCACCGAAACCTGGAAGGACAAGGCCACCGGCGAGCGCCGCGAGGCCACCGAATGGCACCGCGTGGTGTTCTTCAGCCGCCTGGCGGAAATCGCCGCGCAGTATCTGCGCAAGGGCAGCCAGGTGTATGTGGAAGGCCGCCTGCAGACGCGCAAGTGGCAGGACAAGGACGGGCAGGAGCGCTACACCACCGAAATTCGTGCCGACGAGATGAAGATGCTCGGCCGCCGCGAGGGCGGCGGCGATGCGCCGATGCGGGACAGCGGCGGATACGAAGCCCCGCCGGCACGCCAGGAGCGCGCTCCGGCGGCAGCCCCGGCCCTGCAGTCCAAGCCTGCCGGTGGCGGTGGCTTCGGCGAGTTCGACGACGACATTCCGTTCTGAGCGGGTTCTTTTCGCCAGGCTTGCAGGCCGCCTTCGGGCGGCCTTTGCTTTTCCTGCCGCCATGGCGCAATCCACGCGCGATGCGGCAGGCATTTGCTTTACACTTTCTCGCATGACAAGCGGCGGTGTCTGTTCCGCTCCGGACGGGCGGCCGTTGGCCTGGCCATACGCCCGGCCGGCCGCTTCAACGAGCGGCGGGTGCGAGAGTGCCGCCGCACTGCGTGCAGGGAGGAATCCTTGAGGCAATGCCGAATCCAGCTTGTCCGCCGGGAAGGGCCATGGTCCGGCATGCCTGACGCCTTGCGCGGCGGGGGGCGGCGATGAAGCGCGGTCTTTCGCTGCGCCAGTTGATGCTTGGCTTCGTGGCGCTGTTCTGGCTGCTGGTGGCCGGCGCGCAGTTCACCTTCATCATGTATACCTACACCACCGAGGTGCTCTCCGAGATCCGCCTGGTGGTGCGCCACGCGGGCGACAATCTGGCAGCCAATCTGGAAGCCGGCCTGCAGGATGGCGACGAGCGTCACGCAAGGCAGATGGTCGTGCAGATGCATACCCTGCCGCACCTGCGCTATGCGGCCTATCTGGATGAACGCGAGGTGGTGCGCTTTGCCAGCGTGGAGGAGATGGTCGGCGCGCCGCTCGCCGGCGATCTGCAGCCGCCGGCGAGTCTGCTGGGCGAGGCGCGCCGGCGGCTGGCCGGGCAGATCGTCGATGATGCTGAGCGCGACATGCTGTGGGCGGCGTTTCCGGTGCGCCTGGGGTCGGAAGGGCGCAGCGGACTGGTGGTGCTGGCCGCGGATACCGCGGTGATCCAGCGCGAGGCGCTGCGCCGCGCGCTGCGCCAGACCCTGGTGGTGCTCGGGCCGATCCTGCTGCTGTCGCTGGGGATCGGCGTGCTGGTCAAGGTGCTGCTCACCGACCGGATCGAGCAACTGCTGGCCTATACGCGCTCCCTGCTCGAAGGTCAGGATCTGCCGCCGCCGATCAGCGGGCAGGACGAACTCGGCCAACTGGGCGAGCGTCTGGCCGGACTGACCCGCTCGCTGGTCGAGTCGCGCGATTTCCACGTGCATCTGCTCGATGGTATGCCCAATCCGATCTGGCGCGCGGCAGCCGATGGTCAGCGGGATTACGTCAATCGTGCCTGGTTGCGCTTCACCGGCCGCCAACTCGACCAGGAACTGGGCGATGGCTGGACGGTGGGCCTGCATCCGCAGGATGCAGGCCCCTACATGCTGGCCTGGCGCGCCGCATTTGCCGCGCGCCAGCCGTTCGCGGCGGAGTACCGCCTGCGTAGCGCGGATGGTGTCTATCGTTGGATGGCCGACCATGCCGAACCGATCTACGGCGGTGCGCAGGAATTCATCGGTTACATCGGCAGCTGTTTCGATCTGCAGCAGCAGAAGGACGCGGCCGCGCGCATCGCCGCCAACGAGGCGCGCTTCCGGGGTCTGGTGGAGCGTTCGCTGGTAGGCGTGTATGTGATCCAGGGCGGCCGTCTGACGTATGCGAATCCGTGCCTGACCGAATGGTTCGGTTATGCGCCGGGGGAGATCGAGGGCGTGGGGGTCGAGTCGCTGGTCGAGCCCGACGATCTGATGCTGGTGCGCGAGATGCTGCGTCAACGCATGGAAGGCGCCGTGGTGCACTTGAACTACACCTTCCGGGCGCGCCGACGCGATGGCAGCGCATTTCCCGTGGAGGTATTCGGTTCGAGGATCGAACTCGACGGCCGGCCGGCGGTGATCGGCACCATGCTCGACGTGACCGAGCGCGAGCGTGCGCAGGCCGCGCTAGCCGCGGCCGCCGAAGTGGTCGAAGCCAGCCCCACGGTGCTGTTCCGCTGGGCGCCGGAAGACGGCCAGCCGGTGCGTTACGTCTCGGAGAACGTCAGCCGCTGGGGCTACCGCGCGGCGGACATGATGGCGGAGGGCTTCCGCTTCACCGACCTCGTGCATGCGGAGGACCGTGTGCGCATCGGCGAGGAGGTGGCGGCCCATCTGGCCGAAGGGCGGCACGAATTCGTGCAGGAATATCGCCTGTGCAAGGCGGACGGCGAATACATCTGGGTCGAGGATCTGGTCAGCGTGCACTGCGCGGCCGATGGCACGGTGGCCCATTTCGCGGGGCTGATCACCGACATCAGCGAGCGCCATGCCGCGCAGGAGGCGCTCCAGCAGCTCAACACCGAACTGGAGGAGCGCGTGGCGCGGCGCACCGAGGAGCTCGCCGCGCTCAACAAGGAACTGGAAACCTTTGCCTACTCGGTGTCGCATGACCTGAAGGCGCCGCTGCGCGGCATCGATGGCTACAGCCATCTGCTGCTGGAGGACTACGGCGCACGACTCGACGAGGAAGGCCGCCTGTTCATCGCCAACATCCGCAACGGCGTGGCCCAGATGGGCCGGCTGATCGACGACCTGCTGGCCTATTCGCGCATCGAGCGGCGCAGCCTGCAATTTGTCGACATTCCCCTGCCCGAAATGGTGCGTGGCATACTTGCCGAGCGCGCCGCCGAGCTGGAGGGCGGCGCCACCCGGGTCGAAGTCGATGTGCCGGATCTCGTGGTGCGTGCCGACCCGGACGGTCTGGCGCAGGCATTGCGCAACCTGATCGACAACGCCTTCAAGTATTCCCGTGCCGCCGAGCACCCCGTGGTGCGCATCGGCGCGGCCGCAGAGGAACGCGCGCACCATATCTGGGTGCAGGACAACGGGATCGGTTTCGACATGAAGTTCCACGAACGCATCTTCGAGATCTTCCAGCGCTTGCAGCGTGCCGAGGACTATGCCGGCACCGGGGTCGGGCTGGCCATCGTGCGGCGCGCGCTGACCCGCATGGGCGGGCGCGTGTGGGCCGAGAGCGCCCCCGGCGAAGGCGCCACCTTCCACCTGGAGCTGCCGCGATGAACGATCCGCTTTCGCCCGCCCGCTCCATCCTGCTGGTCGAGGACAACCCCGCCGACCTCGATCTCACCCGCCGTGCATTCACCCGCAGCCGCCTGGTCAATCCGCTGCTGGTCGCGCGCGACGGCCAGGAAGCGCTCGATTTCGTGCCGCGCTGGGAAGCCGGCGAGCCGCTGCCGCTGGTGGTGCTGCTCGATCTCAAGCTGCCCCGCGTGCATGGCCTGGAAGTGCTGCGCCAGTACCGCGAGAATCCGGTCAGCCGGGGCGTGCCGGTGGTCGTGCTGACCACCTCCAGCGAGGACGCGGACATCGACACCGCGTATCAGCTGGGCGCCAACTCCTACATCCTCAAACCGGTCGGCTTCGACAAGTTCATCCAGGTCGCCGGGCAGATCGAACTGTACTGGTGCGCGCTCAACGTACCGCCACGCAACTGAAGAGGGTGCGATGAAGGCGCTGTACGTCGAAGACAATCCTACCGACGCCGATCTGCTCGCACGCACGTTCGCGCGCGAATTGCCCGACGCCCGGCTGGAACTCGCTGCCAGTCTGGCCGAGGGAGTGGAGAAACTGGCCGGTGGCGAGCTGCCCGACGTGGTGCTGGCCGACCTGCGCCTGCCCGACGGTTCCGGCCTGGAACTGCTCAACTGGGTGCGCGAGCGCAGTCTGCCGGTGGCCTTCGTGCTGCTCACCGGCTCGGGGGACCAGAACGCCGCGGTGGCCGCGCTGAAGGGCGGCGCCGACGACTATCTGGTCAAGGAATCCGGCAGTCTGCGCCGCCTGTCCAGCACGCTCAACGCGGCGCTCGCGCGTGCCCGGCAGGAGCGCCTGAGCCGCCACCGCCCGGTGCGCGTGCTGTATGCCGAGCATCACCGCTTCGACATCGAGCTGACCCGCCGCCATCTCGCCACCACCGCCCCGCACCTGCGTCTGGAAGTGGTGGATGGTGCCGCCGCCGTGCTCGAACGCCTGGCCGGTCCGGAAGGCGCGGGCCGCTACGACGTGCTGCTGCTCGACTACCAGCTGGCCGGCATGGACGCGCTGGATCTCACCAAACTGTTGCGCCAGGAGCGCGGGCTGGACCTGCCCATCGTGCTGATCACCGGCCAGGGCAGCGAGGAGGTGGCCGCGCAGGCCCTGCGCCTGGGCGTTTCCGAATACCTCGTCAAGCACGCCGGCTATCTGCACGAGTTGCCGGTGGTGGTCGACAAGGTCTTCCGCCAGGCCGAACTGGCCCGCGAGCGCATCGCGTTGCGCGACGCCGTCGACAAGCTGCGCCTGCACGCGGCGGTGGTCGACAGCACCCACGACGGCGTGGTGATCACCGATCTCGACGCCAACATCGTTTCGGTCAACCGTGCATTCTCGGCGGTCACCGGCTACAGCCAGGAAGAGGTGATCGGGCAGAATCCGCGCTTCCTGCAATCCGGCCGGCACGACCGG
This sequence comes from Pseudothauera nasutitermitis, assembly GCF_004801295.1. Lineage (GTDB taxonomy): Bacteria > Pseudomonadota > Gammaproteobacteria > Burkholderiales > Rhodocyclaceae > Pseudothauera > Pseudothauera nasutitermitis. The sequence goes on along the minus strand of NZ_SSOC01000005.1, from coordinate 372,771 downwards.
GGCTTCTACCAGGCCATGTGGGCGGAGCTGTCCGAGGCCGGGCACTGGCAGGGCGAGCTGTGGAACCGGCGCAAGTGCGGCGAACTGTATCCCGAGTGGCTGACCCTCAGCGCGGTGTGCGACGAGAACGGCGCGCGCACGCACTACGTCGGCGTGTTCACCGATCTGAGCAAGCTGAAGAGTACCGAAGAGCGCCTGGCCCACCTCGCGCACCACGACCCGCTCACCGGCCTGCCCAACCGCCTGCTGGTGATCTCCCGGCTCGAGCATGCGGTGGAGGTGGCGCAGCGCAAGGGGCAGCGCCTGGCGGTGCTGTTCCTCGACCTGGACCGCTTCAAGACGGTGAATGACAGCCTCGGCCATTCGGTGGGGGATGAGCTGCTGCGCGAGGTGGCCGGCCGTTTGCGCTGCCGGCTGCGCGAGGAAGACACCCTGGGCCGCCTGGGCGGCGACGAATTCATGGTGCTGCTGGAAGACCTCGAAGTGCCCGAGGACGCTGCGGTGGTCGCCAATGACCTGATCGGCGTGCTGGCGGAGCCCTTCGCGCTGTCCAGCGGGCCGGAAGTGTTCATCCACGCCAGCGTGGGCATCAGCCTGTATCCCGACGACGGCGACGACCACCTCGCGCTGGTGCGCAACGCCGACGCGGCGATGTACCGCGCCAAATCGCAGGGGCGCAACACCTACGGCTTCTACACCGAAGACCTGACCCGCTCGGCCAGCCGCCGGCTGGAACTGGAAACCCGCCTGCGTCGGGCGCTGGCCAACGGCGAGTTCGTGCTGTACTACCAGCCGGTCAAGGCAGTGGCCGACGGCCGCCTGCTCGGTGCCGAGGCGCTGGTGCGCTGGCTGCCGCCGGGCGAACCCATGGTGTCGCCCGCCGACTTCATCCCGATCGCCGAGGAAACCGGGCTCATCGTGCCGCTCGGCGAGTGGGTGCTGCGCACCGCCTGCGCCCAGTTGCGCGAGTGGCTCGATGCCGGCTACCCGGCCGGTTCGGTGGCGGTGAACCTGTCGGTGGAGCAGATCCGCCGCAGCGACATGGAAACCCTGCTGCGCGACGTGCTCGCCGAGACCGCCCTGCCGGCGCACCGGCTGGAACTGGAAATCACCGAGAGCAGCCTGATGGAGCACGGCGATCAGGCCGAAACCCTGCTCTCCGCCCTGAAGGCGCTCGGCGTCGGCCTGGCCATCGACGACTTCGGCACCGGTTACTCCTCGCTGGCCTACCTGAAGCGCTTTTCCATCGACAAGCTGAAGATCGACCGCAGCTTCGTCAAGGACCTGGCCGACGATCGCAACGATCTCGCCATTGCCGCCGCCATCGTCGCGGTGGCGCGTGCGCTGGACATCTCGGTGCAGGCCGAGGGCGTGGAAACCGAAGCCCAGCTCGGGCTGCTGCACGAACTGGGGTGCGGCGTCTTCCAGGGGTATCTGTGCAGTCCGCCGTTGCCCGCGGATGCGTTCCGCGAGCGCTTCCTGGCGCCGGGCAGGACGTGATGGCGGTATTTTCCCCCTTCGTCTGATCCGCGGATCCGGCGCATTCCATCGTGGCCGGGTGTCTTGAGCGGCAGCGGAGTTCGCCGGCCCGGCGCGGGTGACGGCAGGGGGTGGAGAGCGCGAGAAAGGCTTGACAAGCGCACTGCCGGTAAGTGATAAGTTATCACTTTACATTTTGGTCCGGCAGGGAAAACGCCTCGTTTTCGTGCCGGGAAGGAAACCTCATCGTGCCGCATTTCGAATTCAACGCCCTGACCTTGCTGCTCGCGCAGATCTCCTCGGTACTGGTCGTTTCGCGGGCACTCGGGATGATCACGCGCCGCCTCGGCCAGCCGCTGGTGATCGCCGAGGTGCTCGCCGGCATCGTCCTCGGCCCCTCGCTGCTGGGCTGGCTGTGGCCGGAGGCGGCGGTCGCCCTGTTTCCCGCGCAATCCATGCCGGTGTTGCAGATGCTCGCCCAGGTCGGCCTGGTGCTGTTCATGTTCCTGGTCGGCCTGGAATTCGATGCCCGCCTGCTCAAGGGGCATGCGCGCTCCTCGGTGATCATCAGCCACACCAGCATCGTCGTGCCGTTCGCGCTGGGCGCGGTGGCGGGCTGGTGGCTGTATGAAGGCTACGCCGAAGAGGGCGTGTCCTACCTGTCCTTCGTGCTGTTCCTCGGGGTGGCGATGAGCATCACCGCCTTTCCGGTGCTCGCCCGCATCCTGTCAGAGCGCCATCTGCTCGGTTCCCGCGTCGGGGCGATCACCATGGCGTGCGCGGCGGTCGACGATGTCACCGCCTGGTGCATCCTGGCCTTCGTGGTTGCCGTGGCGCGTGCGCAGGGGCTGCAGCAGGCGCTGTGGACGACCTTGATGGCCCTGGTGTTCATCACCGTGATGCTCAAGCTCATGCGCCCCTTCCTGGAGCGCCTGGGCGAACGGGTGGCGAGCCGCGAGGGGCTCACGTCCGCATTGGTCGTGCTGGTGCTGCTGCTGTTGTTCATTTCCAGCACGGTGACCGAGATGATCGGCATCCATGCGCTGTTCGGCGCCTTCCTGTTCGGCGCCATCCTGCCGAAGAGCGGCCGTCTGGCCGAAATGCTGATCGAGAAACTCGAGACGGTGGCGGTACTGTTGCTGCTGCCGCTGTTCTTCGCCTACAGCGGGCTGCGCACCGAGATCGGTTTGCTGAACAGCACGCAGGACTGGATGGTGGCGCTCGCGCTGATCGGCGTGGCCTCGCTCGGCAAGTTCGGCGGCAGCACGCTGGCGGCGCGTCTCACCGGCATGCGCTGGCGGGAGGCAAGCGCGCTGGGCATCCTGATGAACACCCGCGGGCTGATGGAACTGATCGTGCTCAACATCGGCCTGGATCTCGGGGTGATCTCGCCGACGGTGTTCACCATGATGGTGATCATGGCCCTGGTGACCACGGTGGCCACCACCCCCATCCTGGCCCTGGTATATCCGGACCGGGAACTGGCGCGCGACCGCCTGAGGGATGGACGCGCCGCGGAGGAAGAGGCGCCCGCCCCGGTCACCGCCATGGTGTGCATCTCGAACAGCGACCGTGGCGTGGCGCTGGCCACGCTGGCCGGTACCCTGCTGGCCCGCCAGAACGCGCACATCTACGCGCTGCACCTGCGCGAGCCCAGCGACAGTCCATCCGCCATGCTGCGCAAGGATACGGATACCGAGGATGGACCGCTGGGCCCCTTCCTGCGGCGCATGGGCAAGCAGAACCTGGACGTGCGTCCGCTGAGCTTCGTGTCGTCCGAGCCGGCCGCGGACATCTGCCGCACCGCGCGCGCCAAGCGCGCCTCCATGGTGCTGCTGGGGGCGCACAAGCCCTTGCTGCTGGAAAGCAGCCTGGACGGTACCGTCAGCGAAGTGATCGAACAGGCGCCCGGCACGGTGGGCGTGCTGATCGATCATGGCCTGGAGCGCATCCAACGGGTGCTGGTGGCCTGCGCCGGAGACCCGGGCGACCGGGAGGCTGTCCGCCTGGCAGCCCGGCTGTGCAGCGCGCCCAACGCCAGGCTGAGTCTGCTGTACATCCGGCCGCCCAGACGGGCGGCCGATGCCGAGGTGCCGGCCGAGTTGCTCGAACTGGCGGGGCCGGAGGCCGAGGTGAAGGCCGTTGTGCATCCTTCGCCGGCCACTGCGGCGCTTGCCGAGTCGCGTCTCGGGTATGATCTGGTGGTCATCGGCAAGCATGACGTGTGGGGGCTCTCGGGCGGCCGCTTCGGTCTGCGCCGGCACATGCTGGCGGAGTCGCCCGCATCGCTCCTGGTGATCGCCGGGGCGCCCGCCGCCGCCGACGCCGCGCAGGAAGCCGTACCCCAGCCGCCCGCCGCTCAAACCCTCTGAAGCTGTTTCCCAGTCCCATGCATTTCGGTGCCACGCTCCGCCTGCTGCGTATCGATTCGGGCCTCAGCCTGCGCGATCTGGCGCGCCGGCTGAGGGTGTCGAGCGCCTACCTCAGCCGTGTCGAAAAGGGCCTCGACGCCGCGCCCACCCCCGCGCGCCTGGCCGATGTGGCCAAGGAACTGGAGGTGCCGGCCACGCTGCTGATGGACCTCGCCCAGCGCATCAGCCCGCTGGTCGTCGATTATGTGGAGCGGGTGCCGGATGCCGGTTCCCTGTTCCTGGAAATTGCCCACCGCAATCTGAATGCCGCGCAACTGGCGGAGGTGCGCGCGATGCTGGACGAGCGCTTCCCCGTGGCCAGGCCCGCCGGGTTGCCGCGCGGCGCGGCGCTGGCCGATCTGCTGGCCCCGGAGCGCATCGTGCTGGGCCTCAGCGGTGCGAGCATGGAGGATGTGCTCGATCTGGCCGCCGGGCGTCTGGCGGAAAGCCTGCCGGGCACCGATGCGGTGTCGCTCGCCCGGCTGCTGCGCGCCAGCGAGGCCGAGGTCTCGAGCGCCATCGGCGGCGGGATCGCCGTGCCCTGTGGATACGTTTCCGGCGTCGGTGCGCTGGCGGCGGTGGTCGTGCTCAACGAAGCGCTGCACTATGACACGCCGGATGGCCAGCCGCTGCGCGCGGTGATGGTGCTGCTGGGGCCGCGCGACGATCCCGGCCGGCGGCTGGTGCTCGCGCGCATCGCCGGGCTGGCGGCGCGCGGCATGGCGGAAGCGCTGGCCGGCGCGCAGAGCGCCGAGGAAGCGTACCGCTGGATCACCCACCAGAGTTACCTGCCGCTCGACGTGCGTTGAGCGGGATGTGTCGACGGCCGCGGCGGGGAAGCCGTGGGCCGTTTTCGGGTATCGGGTGAATCTTCAGCGCCGTGTGTGCAGTGCCGACGCCATGCGCGCCAGCGCGCTGTCCAGGATGGACGGCGGGCAGCCGAAGTTCAGCCGCACGAAACCCGGTGCGCCGAACGGCGCGCCGTCCGACAGGCCGACGCCGCCGGCCTCGAAGAATGCAGCCGGCTTCTCCAGGCCGGCCGCGCGGCAGTCGATCCAGCTCAGATAGGTGGCTTCCGGCGCCACGCTGTGCAGACCGGGCATGGCTGCCACGGCCTCGGCCACGCGTGCGCGGTTGGCGCGCATTTTTTCCAGCAGGGCCGCCCGCCACGGACCGCCGTCGCGGTAGGCCGCCTCGCAGGCCACCAGGCCGAGCAGATTCACATGCGGCACGATGCCGCGCATCTGCGCACGGAAGCGCCGGCGCAGCCCCGCGTCCGGGATGATCGCCAGCGCGCAGTACAGCGAGGGAATGTTCCAGGTCTTCGAGGGCGCCATCAGCGTGATCGTGCGCCGGGCCACCGCCGCGTCGAGCGCGGCGATGGGCAGGTGGGCGCGCTGCTCATCGAGTACCAGGCCGCAGTGGATTTCATCGCTGCAGATCACCAGATCGTGGCGCTCGGCCAGATCGGCGATCCAGGAGAGTTCGTCGCGGTCGAACACCCGGCCGACCGGATTGTGCGGGTTGCACAACAGGAACAGGCGCGTGCGCGGGCCGATCGCGGCCTCCACGGCATCGCGCTCCCAGCTCCAGCGCCCGCCGTCGAGCACCAGCGGGCGGCTGACCAGACGGCGCGTGCTGTTTTCCGGCGCGGACAGGAAGGGCGGATAGACCGGCGTGGCGGTGAACACTTCGTCGCCCGGCTCGCCGGTCGCCCGGCAGGCGAGGTTGAGCCCGCTGACCACGCCGGGCAGCCAGACCAGCCAGTCCGCCTGCACCCGCCAGCCGTGGTCGCGCGCGATGCCGTCGATGACCGCTTCGACGAGCGAGGGCCAGGGGTCGGTATAGCCCAGCACGCCGTGGGCGAGGCGCGCGCGCAGTGCCTCGAGCACCACCTCCGGGGCGGCGAAATCCATGTCCGCCACCCACAGCGGCAGGATGTCGCGGCCGGCGTAGCGTGCCCATTTCTCCCCGGGCAGCGAACCTCGGTCGATGATGCGGTCAAAGTCGGGACACCGTGTCATGCGCGTCTCCATGGAGGCGCACAGTGTAACCCGGTGTTGCCGCTGTCCGACCCGTCGGCCCTGCGGATACAATTGCGCCAAAACATCCGGAACGTGCAGGAGGAGACCATCGTGCAGGATGTCATCACCCATCCGGACGGCATTCATGCCCTGGATTCCGGCTATGGCCGGCCACAACTCGCGGCGATCCACCTGATCGTCCATGAAGGCCGCGCGGCCATCGTCGATACCGGTACCAACGCTTCGGTGCCCCGCGTGCTGGCGGTGCTCGCCGGACTCGGCGTGGCGCCCGACGCGGTCGACTGGGTGCTGCTCACCCACATCCATCTGGACCATGCCGGCGGCGCCGGCAGCCTGATGTGCGCGTTGCCCAACGCCCGCCTGGTGGTCCATCCGCGCGGCATGCGCCACATGGCGGACCCTTCGCGGCTGTGGGAAGGCACCTCGGCGGTGTATGGCGCGGAGCGCGCCTTCGCCCTGTACGGGCGCATCGTCCCGGTGCCGGCGGAGCGCATCCGCCCGGCCACCGACGGCGAGGTGCTGCAGCTGGGCGGCCGCCGCCTGCGCATCCTCGACACCCCGGGGCACGCCCGCCACCATCTGTGCATCTGGGACGAGACCGCGCGCGCCTTCTTCACCGGTGACACCTTCGGCCTGTCTTATCGCGAACTGGACGTGGATGGCCGTGCCTTCGTGTTCCCCACCACCACGCCGACCCAGTTCGACCCGGACGCGATGCACGCCTCCATCGACCGGCTGATGTCGTATTCGCCCACGGCGATGTATCTCACCCACTACAGCCGGGTCACCGAGGTGGAGCGTCTGGCCGCCGACCTGCACCGCCTGCTCGACACCCAGGTGGCGGTGGCCCGCGCGGCGCGCGGGGAGGGCGTGGCGCGACACGTCGAGATTCTCGCCGGGCTGGAGCAGATCGTCCGCGAGGAGGCCGCCCGGCAGGGCTGGACCGTCGATGAGAACGAAGCGCTCGAAGTGCTGCGCGACGACTTGGTGCTCAATGCCCAGGGGCTTGGCGTCTGGCTGGACAGCCTGCGCGAGGTCGAGACCGTCTGAGCGCGGCGCCCCGCCGGGCGGGTAGAATGCCGTCCTTTGCCGCCCGGAAGCTTCGATGGCCGCCGCCGTTCTCGCCGATATCGACCCTGCCCGCCGTTTCGGCGGCATCGCCCGCCTGTATGGAGAGGGCGCGCTCGGGCGTCTGTCCGCCGCACATGTCTGTGTGGTCGGCATCGGCGGGGTGGGGTCGTGGACGGCCGAGGCGCTGGCGCGCAGCGGCGTCGGGCGGCTCACGCTGATCGACCTCGATCACGTCGCCGAATCCAACATCAACCGGCAGGCCCACGCACTGGAAGGCACGCTGGGCCAGGCCAAGGTGGTGGCCATGGCCGGGCGCCTGAAGGCCATTCACCCGGGCATGCGCGTCGACATGGTGGAGGATTTCGTCACGCCGGAGAATGCCGCCGGTTTGCTGCGCGATTTCGATTTCGTCGTCGATGCCATCGACGACGTGCGCGCCAAGGTGGCCATCGTGCTGGGCTGCCGCGCGCGTGGCATACCGCTGACGCTGACCGGCGGCGCGGGTGGCAAGACCGACCCGTGCGCGGTGCGCGTGGAGGATCTGGCGCGTACCGTGCAGGATCCGCTGCTCGCCCGCCTGCGCTCCCTGCTGCGCAAGGAATACGGTTTTCCGCGCGAACCGCGCAAGCGTTTCGGGGTGGAGGCGGTCTATGTGGACCAGCCGTTGAGCCGCCCCCCGGCCGCCTGTGGGCCGGGGCGAGGTCCGCAGGGGCTGGCATGCGCGGGCTACGGATCGAGCATGATGATGACCGCCACCGTCGGTCTGGCGGCCGCCGCGCGGGCGGTGGAACGCCTGCTGGCCCAGCCGGCGGGCGGCAAGGAGGGGTGAGCATGGGTGTCGCGGATGCGGTGATTCTGTTCGGCCATGGCGCGCGCGATCCGGAATGGGCCGGGCCAATGCGGCGCACCCGCGAGCGCATACTGGCCGAAGCGCCCGGGCTGCGGGTGGAACTGGCCTTTCTAGAATTCATGGAACCCCGGCTCGACGAACTCCTCGACCGGCTGGCCGCCGACGGCGCGCGCGAGGTGTCCGTGGTGCCGATGTTCCTCGCCCAGGGCGGGCACCTCAAGCGCGATCTGCCGGCGTTGATCGCCGCCGCGGGCGCGCGCCATCCCGACATGCGCATCATGCTCGGTGCCGCGGTGGGCGAGGATGAGGGCGTGGTCGCGGCAATGGCCGCGCGGGCGCTGGCCGGCGCCCGCGGTGGCTGACTGACTCAGCGCAGGCGATTGCCGGCGCCGGAGGAGGTCAACCCGGTGCCCCACAGCGCGGGGGCCAGACGGCGGGCGCTTTCCTCGGCCTTGCGGATCTTCCAGGCTTCCTGACGGATCAGGCGTTCCGCCGGCGTGCCGGAACTGGCATGCGGCGCAGGGTCGATCAGCCCGTCGCGCAGCGCGCGGCTGGCTTCCTGGAGGAACAGGCGCTCTTCCTCCACATCCAGTGCGTGCTGCTCCAGGTAGCGCAGGGTCTGGAAACCGCCGACGACGACGAACACGATCATCATCAGCACGGCGGTGGGCAGGTGAAAGGCAACCGGCGTGGTGTCCTGCGCCATGACCGCGCCCGACAGGCCGAAGCCGACCAGCAGGATGACGCCCGCCGTGCTCAGCAGGCCGGTGTACAGGCGACGGCGGCGCATATGTTCCTTGGCGATCATGGCCTCGGCCAGATTCACGAGACTGGCCCAGATCGGGGCGGAACCGCGAAACCAGTCGGGTGTCGGCGTGGCAGGGATGTTCTGGGTGCTCATGGCGATTCTCCCTATATCCCATAGTTGTTATGAGGTTTTGTGGGGACGGCGGACTGCCCATCGGAGGCAGCGTCGTGAGGCAAATGATGCTGTGCATCATGCGCCGGTGGAATCGGCCGATCCCGCCAAGCGGTTGTCAGGATTTCCTGACAACCGGCGGGTGGCCCCAAGGATGGATTGGCCGCGTGATCGGCGCGCGCCCGGCGGGGAGCCGGGCGCATTCCACACGGGCCGCCGGCGTGGTAGCGTGTGCCGCATGCCTGTTTCCCTGACCCTGTCCCTGAGCGTACGTACGCTGCCCGAGGCGCGCGAGGCGGCCCGTCGCGGCGCGGCGCTATGCGGCGGATCGGTCGCGGTGGAGACCGGCCTGACGGAACTGCTGGTCAACGCCGTCGAACATGGCAATCTGGGCATCGATCATGCGTGCAAGGCCCGTCTGCTGGCCAATGGCACCTGGGCGTCCGAGGTGGAGCGCCGCCTGGCCGAATCGGCGCGCGGGCGCCGGTACGCGCGCCTGCGCGCCTGGCGCAGCGGGCGCGGCTGGTGCTTCGAGATCGCCGACGCCGGCGCGGGCTTCGACTGGCGCCCCTGGCTGGATCTGGCCGCCACGCGCGGCACGGCGCCCAACGGGCGCGGCATCGCGCTGGCCGCGGCGCTGTATTTCGACCGCCTGCGTTTCCTGCCGCCGGGCAACCGGGTGCGTGCCTGGGTGAATGGCCCGCCGGGCAGCGCCGGCCGGCCGGGACACGCGCGTGGGCGCGCCATCGCATACAATCGCGCGCCATGAACGCGCACGCCACCTCTCCTTCCGTCCATGGCGCGGAGGATTCCCCGCTCGGCCGTCCGGTCGCCTACCGCGATACCTATGCGCCGGAGCTGCTGTTTCCCATCGAACGCCGCCTCAAGCGCGCGGAGCTCGGCGTCGATCCGGCCGCGCCGCCCTTCGTCGGCGCGGATCTGTGGAATGCCTACGAGCTGTCCTGGCTCAACCTGCGCGGCAAGCCGGTGGTGGCCCTGGCACGCTTCACCGTGCCGGCCGATTCGCCCCGGCTGATCGAATCCAAGTCGCTCAAGCTCTACCTGAACGCGTTCAACCAGAGCCGCTATCCGGACGCCGACGCGGTGCGCGCATTGATCGAGAAGGATCTGTCCGCGGCCGCCGGCGCGCCGGTCGGGGTGGCCGTAGAACCGCTGGGGAATGCGCCCACGCGCGTGTTCGGCGTGCCGCAGGGCGTGTGCATCGATGACCTGGACGTCGAGATCGATGCCTACCAGCCGCGTCCCGATCTGCTGCATTGCCTGCCGGAGGGCGGAGAGGTCGGTGAAACCCTGTATTCCCACCTGCTCAAGTCGAACTGCCTGGTCACCGGACAGCCGGACTGGGGCATGCTGGTCGTGCGCTACCGGGGAGCGCCCATCGATCGCGCCGGCCTGCTGCGCTACGTGGTCTCCTTCCGCGGGCACGACGAATTCCACGAGCAATGCGTGGAGCGTGTGTTCTGCGACCTGATGGCGCGCTGCAACCCCCGCGGCCTGCTGGTCTGGGCGCGCTACACGCGGCGCGGCGGGCTGGACATCAACCCATGGCGCGCCACCCCCGGAGAGACCCCGCCGGCTAATACGATGGAAATACGCCAATAGGCCGCCCGGGCTGTCAACCGGCCCATGGATTCGTGCGTTATGTCCTTGACCGGACCAGGGCATGTTCACGCTATCCCCGGCGGTCGCGCCGCCACCCAACCGGGCGCAGATCAAGGCGCGGCGACGCGGCAATGCTGCAGCCTTGCAAGGAGCCGCAACGCCGAGATGCGCCCGGTTGGGTGGCGGCCCTTCGGGTGGGTCTGTGTGGCCGTCTGGCGGCGTTGCGCTCGTTGTCAAGGGAACCACCCTTGACGGCCTCGCGCGCCTTGCCAGACAGCCACACAGACCCACGCGATCCGCCGCGGATAGCGTGAATATGCCCTAGCGGTCGGGCGGGTAGGCAAGATGCCCACCATGGTTTAGTATCCGCCCACCTTTTTATTTCACTCACCCAGAGGAACGCACCATGAAGCTGTTCGTTGCCGCCGCGGTTGGCGCCTGTATGCTGTCCGCCGCTCCTGCCTTCGCCTCCGCCGATCTGGCCAAGGCCAAGAACTGCATGGCCTGTCATGCGGTGGACAAGAAGCTTGTCGGCCCTGCCTACAAAGACGTTGCCGCCAAGTACGCCGGTCAGGGCGATGCGGCTGCGACGCTGGCCACCAAGATCCAGAAGGGTGGCGTGGGCAATTGGGGCCAGATCCCGATGCCCCCCAACCCGCAGGTGAATGATGCCGACGCCAAGGCGCTGGCCGAGTGGGTGCTGACGCAGAAGTAAGCGGCACGCCGCAAGACAACAAAAAACCAGCCCGCGGGCTGGTTTTTTGTTGCGTGGGCGCAGTGTGGCGGGCCGGCCTTTCAGGCCTGCAGGCTGTCGGCGAAAGTGAGTGCGCTGAGGTGCGCACGGTTGAGTTGTTCGGGCGTGACGTGCAGTTCGGCGGCCGCGGCCGCGAGCGCGCCGCCGTCGAAGTTCTCGCACAGGGCGGCGAGCTTGAGGAAGGGGGCGTATTCCCCCTGTTCGTAGAGCAGGGCCTCGGTGATGCCGGCAGGCAGGTTCATCTCGTCGAGCAGGGCCTGCATCGAGGTGCCGAGCAGCACGTTGAGCAGCGAGAAGGCGCCGGTGATGAACAGGTTGTCGAGCTGCGACTTGTCGAAGAAACCGGCACCGACTTCCTCCATGAAGCGTCCGCGCGCGATCGCGGTCTGCATCATGGCCTGGGCGCCGGGGTCGCGGCTGGCGGTGACCAGCAGCAGCGACAGCCATTTGTTGAGGTTGTCGTAGCCGAGAATGCTGACCGCGTGGCGGAAGGACTGGATTTCGCACATCAGCCCGAAGCCGGCGGAGTTGATGTAGCGCAGCAGCTTGTAGGACAGCGCCACGTCCTGCTTGAGTACCGTCTCGATTTCCTTGATGTCGGCGTTGTTGCGCACCAGGTTGAGCAGCCGGACGATCTGCGCGTGCGCCGGGGAAAGCGCCTTGGGGGGCGGATTGCCGTGCAGGAAGAACCAGCCGGAGGCACCGTCGTAGCCCGCGCCCACCGCCTCGCGGAAGGCCGGCACGTCGGCCAGCCCCCAGGCCAGGCTGAGTCCGGGGGCGCCGCCGGGTTTGGCGTTGCGCCGTGCGTCGAGCAGCGTGAAGCGCCAGTCGGCGTCGGCCGGCGGCTGGGTTTCCGGGGTGTACCAGCTCAGGCAGGTGCTGATGCCGGCCTCGCGCAGTTGCGGCAGCAGGGCCAGGGTCTGGGGGTGGGCCAGGGTCTGCGCGGGGATTTCCACCATGGCGTTGGGCGGCGCGTTCCAGCCCATCAGCTCGGGAGTCGGCACCAGGCGGCCGAGGCAGACGAACACCGTGTGGCGCGTGGGCCAGATATCGGCCAGGGCGTTGAGGGTGTCGACCACCGCGCCGACGTTCGGGCCATGGGCGATGAGCCGGTTGGCGGTGATCGAGCGGCTCTTGTTGACCACGGGCTCGCGGGTGAGGATGGTGGTCTGGCTCATGGCGTTCAGGTGGTCGAGAAAGTGAAGGAATCGGCCAGGAAGGCGTCCTCGGGCAGGCCGCAGCGTTCGATGAAATCCTTGCGCGCCGCGTCGATCATGCCCGGTGCGCCGCAGGCATACACCTCGTGGGCGGAAAGGTCCGGCAGATCTTCCATGACGGCATGGTGTGCCAGCCCGCGACGGCCCTCCCATCCGGCATCGGCGTCCGTCCCGGAGAGTACAGGAACATAGTGGAAGCCGGGAAGCGTGCGTTCCCATTCGCGCGCCAGGGCGTCCATGTACAGCCCGGCGCGGTCACGCGATCCCCAATAGAGCGTCATCGGCCGGGCGATGCCGAGGTGCGCGGCGTGTTCGACGATGGACTTGAGCGGCGCGAAGCCGGTGCCGCCGGCCAGCAGCACGATCGGCGCCCGGCTGTCCTCGCGCAGGAAGAAACTGCCCAGCGGGCCCTCGAAGCGCAGGATGTCGCGCTCCTTCATGCTCTCGAACACCTGGGTGGTGAAGCGTCCGCCCGGTACCTTGCGGACGTGCAGTTCGAGGTGTCCGGCATCGTGCGGGGCGTTGGCGATCGAGAAGCTGCGCCGTGCGCCGTCGGCGAGCAGGAAATCGATGTACTGCCCGGCGCGGAACTGGAACGCCTCGCTGGCCGGCAGGCGCAGGTCGAGGATCATCACATCGTCGGCAGCGCGTTCCAGGCGCTGCACCCGACAGGGCAGCTTCTTCACCGGGAAGTCGCCTACCCGCGTCACGCCGCGCACCTCCAGTTGCAGATCGGAGCGTGCCATGGCGCGGCACAGCAAGGTGACGCCGGCGGCGCGCTCGGCATCGCTCAGCACTGCGGAAGCGGGCGCGCCGGGATCGATCTCGCCGCTCAGCACCTTGCCCTTGCAGGCGCCGCAGGCGCCGTTGCGGCAACCGTGCGGGAGCAGCAGGCCGGCGGCCAGCGCGGCGTCGAGAAGCGTCTGTTCGGGTTCGGCGGAGAAGTGTTGGCCGCCGGGTTGCAGGGAAATCTGGAAAGCCATGTTGCGTGAGATAATCCTGACTCTATGAAGAACGTCCTGATCGTCGGCTGCGGCGACGTCGCGCGCCGCGCGATCCCGTGGCTGGTCCGCCGCTTCCGCGTGTTCGCCCTGGTGCGTGATCCCTCCACCGCCGCCACGTTGCGCGCGCTCGGCGCGCGGCCCCTGTTCGGCGACCTCGACCAGCCACGCAGCCTGGCGCGTCTGGCGGGAATGGCGGATATGCTGCTGCATTTCGCTCCGCCGCCCGGCGAAGGCCTCGCCGATCCGCGTACCGCGCACCTGCTGGCCGCGCTGGCGCGCCGCCGCAGCATACCACAGCGCATCGTGTACATCAGTACGACCGGGGTATATGGCGATTGCGCAGGACAGCGGATCGACGAGACCCACCCCCGCCAGGCGCGCACCCCGCGCGCGCGCCGCCGCGTGGACGCGGAGAACCGTTTGCGTGCCTTCGGCCGGCGTCACGGCGTGCGCCTGGGCGTGCTGCGCGCGCCGGGCATCTACGCGGCCGACCGTCTGCCGCTGGAGCGCCTGCGGCGCGGCGATCCGGTGCTGCTTGCCGGAGAGGACGTGCACACCAACCACATCCATGCCGAGGATCTGGCCTGGCTGGCCTGCGTGGCGCTGTTCCGCGCGCGCGGCGGGCGGGCCTACAACGCGGTGGACGATACGCACATGAAGATGGGCGACTATTTCGATCTGGTCGCCGATACCTTTGGGCTGGTGCGCCCGCCACGCCTGCCGCGCGCGCAGATCGCCGAACGCCTGTCACCGGCCACCCTGTCGTTCATGTCGGAGTCGCGCGTGTTGAGCAACCAGCGCCTCCGGCGGGAACTGCGTACGCACCTGCGCCATCCCAGCGTGCGCGACGGTCTGCGCGCCGCGCTCGCGGATGCCGGCCTTCCCGCAGCCTGAATCGTTTCCTGGAGAGTCCATCCCCATGCTGGTCGTCAAGTCCCTGCACATCATCTTCGTGGTCGCCTGGTTCGCCGGGCTGTTCTATCTGCCGCGCCTGTTCGTGAACCACGCGATGGTCACGGACGCGGCCACCATCGAGCGCCTGACGCTGATGGAGCACAAGCTGTACCGCTTCATGACCCCGTTGGGCATCCTGGCGGTCGGCCTGGGCCTGTGGCTGTGGCTGGGCTACGGTTTCCAGGGCGGCTGGCTGCACGTCAAGACCACGCTGGTGCTCGGGCTGGTGGGCTATCACCTGTACTGTGGCAGGTTGCTGCGCGATTTCGCCGCCGGGCGCAACACGAAGAGCCATGTGTGGTTCCGCGTGTTCAACGAAGTGCCGGTGCTGGTGCTCTTCGTGGTGGTCTTCCTGGCCGTGCTGAAGCCGTTCTGACCCGCGCCGCCGGCCCGCTACAATGGCGGGCCGCAGCGGCTCCTTCCGCCTTGTTCCGCTCCGCCTGCGCGCGGGCGCGCCTACTGGAAATCCCATGTCCGAGCAGTTTTTCTCCCCTTGTCCGCGTGGCCTGGAAGCGTTGCTGGCCGATGAGCTGAGCACGCTGGGCGCCACCGACGTTGCGGCCGTGCCCGGCGGCGTGGCCTTTGCCGGCGACTGGCCGACCTGCTACCGGGTCAATCTGGAAAGCCGGCTGGCCACTCGCGTGCTGTGGCGCGTGGCCGGCGGGCGTTACCGTGGCGAAGAGGATCTGTACCGGCTCGCCTATGGGCCGACCTGGGCGCGCTGGTTCACGCCGGACGACACACTGCGGGTCTATGTGACCGCCAAGCAGTCGCCGCTGAAGAGCCTGGAATTCGTCACCTTGCGCATCAAGGACGCGGTGTGCGACCACTTCCGCACCGTGGCCGGGCGGCGGCCCAGCGTGGATACCGCCGATCCGGCGGTGCGCATCCATGCCTTCCTGACCCGCGACACCGCCACGCTGTACCTCGATACCTCGGGCGAGCCGCTGTACCGGCGCGGCTTCAAGCGCGCCGCCGTGGAGGCGCCGCTGAAGGAGAACCTGGCCGCCGGCATCCTGCGCCTGAGCGGCTGGCGGCCGGACGAGGCGCTGGTCGATCCGATGTGCGGCAGCGGCACCTTCCTGCTGGAAGCCGCGCAGATCGCCCTGGACATCGCGCCGGGCCTGGGGCGCGGGTTCGCCTTCGAGCGCCTGCGCCAGTTCGACCGCGCGGTCTGGGCAACGCTGCGCCGCGACGCGGAGGCACGCCGCCAGCCGGTGCGCCGTCTGGCGCTGTACGGCTCCGACATCGTCGGCGAGCAGGTGCGCCGCAGCCGGGTGAACCTGGAGGCCGCCGGCCTGGTGGATGCGGTGTACCTCGACCGCGCCGACGTGCTGGAACGCCAGGCGCCCGCGCCGGAAGGCGTGCTGGTGGCCAATCCGCCGTACGGCGTGCGCATCGGCGAGCAGGAGGAACTGGCCGCGCTGTATCCCAGGCTGGGGGACGCGCTCAAGCGCAACTGGAGCGGCTGGCGGGCCTATCTGCTGTCGGCCGACCCGGCGCTGCCCAAGCTGATCGGCCTGAAGGCCAGCAAGCGCACGCCGCTGTTCAACGGCGCGCTGGAATGCCGGGTGTTCGAATACCGCATGGTGGCCGGCTCCAACCGGCGGGGGGAGGCACCCGACGCCGGTTGAGGCGGCCCGGAGCCTGCCTGCGCAAAGATCGCGGGCAGGCGCTCAGACGATGTCCAGGTGCTGGATGCCGGACTGCAGGTCGCGCTCGCCGTGCTGGCTGTTGAGCTTGATGTGCAGGCGCAGGTCGTTGATCGAGTCGGCGTTGCGCAGTGCGTCCTCGTAGGTGATCAGGTCGGCCTCGTAGAGGTCGAACAGGCTCTGGTCGAAGGTCTGCATGCCCAGTTCGCGCGAGCGCTTCATCACGTCCTTGATGCCCGGCACCTCGCCCTTGAAGATCAGGTCGGCGATCAGCGGCGAGTTGAGCAGCACTTCCACCGCCGGCACCCGGCCCTTGCGCTCCTTCATCGGCAGCAGGCGCTGCGAGATCAGCGCGCGCAGGTTCAGCGACAGGTCCATCAGCAGTTGCTGGCGGCGGTCTTCCGGGAAGAAGTTGATGATGCGGTCGAGTGCCTGGTTGGCGCTGTTGGCGTGCAGCGTGGCCAGGCACAGGTGGCCGGTCTCGGCGAAGGCGATGGCGTAGTCCATGGTTTCGCGGTCGCGGATCTCGCCCATCAGGATCACGTCGGGCGCCTGGCGCAGGGTGTTCTTCAGCGCCAGTTCCCAGGAGTCGGTGTCGATGCCGATCTCGCGCTGCGAAACGATGCAGTTCTTGTGCGTGTGCACGTATTCGATGGGATCCTCGACCGTGATGATGTGGCCGTAGGAGTGCTCGTTGCGGTAATCCACCATGGCGGCCAGCGAGGTGGTCTTGCCGGTGCCGGTGCCGCCGACGAAGATCACCAGCCCGCGCTTGGCCATGGCGATGTCGCGCAGCACCGCGGGCAGGCCGAGATCGTCGAAGGTGGGAATCTGCTGGGCGATGGTGCGCAGCACCAGGCCGACGCGCCCCTGCTGGATGTAGGCATTGGCGCGGAAGCGGCCGATGCCCGCCGGCGAGATGGCGAAGTTGCATTCCTTGGTGGATTCGAACTCGGCGGCCTGCCGGTCGCTCATGATCGCGCGCGCCAGTTCGGCGGTGTGCTGCGGCGAGAGCGCTTGGTTGGACTGGGGGACGATCTTGCCGTCGATCTTGATCGCCGGCGGAAACCCCGAAGTGATGAACAGGTCGGAGCCCTTCTTCTGCAGCATCAGCCGCAGCAGGTCGTGCATGAATTTGAGTGCCTGGTCGCGTTCCATCGTGCCTTCCTCCGGCCGGGGTTTCCGGCGGATTGGTCGGGGGTCGTGCCGGCTTCCCGGCCGGCCGACTTAGAGCCTGTGTGCGATCTTTTCATGGGTCCATGAAAAATCGTAGACAGGAGGCTCTTACATGAAGCTGTCCTTGTTCTGCGCGCGCACCTTGGCTTCCGCCGCGGAGACGATGTTGCGCCGTACCAGATCGGCCAGACACTGGTCCAGCGTCTGCATGCCGACGTTCTGGCCGGTCTGGATGGCCGAGTACATCTGGGCGATCTTGTTCTCGCGGATCAGGTTGCGGATGGCCGGGGTGCCGATCATGATCTCGTGTGCCGCCACGCGGCCGGAGCCGTCCTTGGTCTTCAGCAGGGTCTGCGAGATCACCGCGCGCAGCGATTCGGAGAGCATCGCGCGCACCATGTCCTTCTCGGCCGCCGGGAAGACGTCCACGATGCGGTCGATGGTCTTGGCCGCCGACGAGGTGTGCAGGGTGCCGAACACCAGGTGGCCGGTCTCGGCGGCGGTGAGCGCCAGGCGGATGGTTTCCAGGTCGCGCATCTCGCCCACCAGGATCACGTCCGGATCCTCGCGCAGCGCGGCGCGCAGCGCGTTGGAGAAGGACATGGTGTCGCGGTGTACCTCGCGCTGGTTGATCAGGCAGCGCTTGGATTCATGCACGAATTCGATCGGGTCCTCGACGGTGAGGATGTGACCGTATTCGTTTTCATTGACGTAATCGACCATCGCCGCCAGCGTGGTGGATTTGCCCGAGCCGGTCGGCCCGGTGACCAGCACGATGCCGCGCGGCTGGTCGGCGATCTCCTTGAAGATCTTCGGACAGTTGAGCTGTTCGAGGGTCAGCACCTTGGACGGAATGGTACGGAACACCGCGCCCGCGCCGCGGTTCTGGTTGAACGCGTTGACCCGGAAGCGTGCCAGGTTGGGCACCGCGAAGGAGAAGTCGCACTCCAGCGTTTCCTCGAACTGCTTGCGCTGGGCGTCGTTCATGATGTCGTACACCATCGCGTGTACGTCCTTGTGCTCCATCGGCGGCAGGTTGATGCGGCGCACGTCGCCATGCACGCGGATCATCGGCGGCAGGCCGGCGGAAAGATGGAGGTCGGAGGCGGAGTTCTTGACCGAGAAGGCCAGCAGTTCGGTGATGTCCATGCGCGGCTCGGGGCTCTGGCGGCGGGGGCGGGCGGCCCGGGCCGTGCGCGGCCCGGTGCTATACTCTGGCGGCCTCATTCCGGCGGCCAAGGCAGGCGCTATATGACATCAATCTCCACCAACTTGCAAGCCGTGAACGCACGCATCCATGCGGCCGCGCGGGCCTGCGGGCGGGGAGCGGAAGAGGTTGCCCTGCTGGCGGTGAGCAAGACCTGGCCGGCGGCGGCCGTGCGCGAAGCGGCCGCCGCCGGCCAGCGCGCGTTCGGCGAGAACTACGTGCAGGAAGGCTGCGCCAAGGCCGAGGAGCTGGCCGGACTGGGGCTGGAATGGCACTTCATCGGCCCGCTGCAGAGTAACAAGACGCGCCCGGTGGCGCAGTGCTTCGACTGGGTACACAGCATCGACCGGCTGAAGATCGCCGAGCGCCTGTCCGCCCAGCGCGACGTGCATCGGCCGCCGCTCAACGTGTGCATCCAGGTCAACGTGAGCGGCGAGGACAGCAAGAGCGGTGTGGCGCCGGAAGAGGCCGTCGCGCTCGCCCACACGGTGGCCGCGCTGCCGCGCCTGCGGCTGCGCGGACTGATGTGCATTCCCGAACCGACCGATGATGCTGCGCTGCTGGCCGCGCGCTTCGGCGTGCTCGGCGTGCTGCGCGCGCGCCTGGCCGGCGAAGGGCTGGAACTCGATACCCTGTCGATGGGCATGTCGCACGATCTGGAGGTGGCGATCGCCGCCGGGGCCACCATCGTGCGCGTGGGCACGGCGATCTTCGGCGCGAGGCGCCCGGCCTGAGCATCCTTCCCGGCAGCGCCACTCAACCCTCACTCCTTAGTGGAGCAACGACGATGGGCATGAAAATCAGTTTTCTCGGCGGCGGCAACATGGCCGCCGCGTTGATCGGCGGTCTGGCCGACAAGGGTTTTGCCGGCGCCGATCTACAGGTCGTCGACCTGCAGGCCGACAACCGCGCGCGCCTGACCGAGCGTTTCGGCGTGCGCGCGGTGGAAGGCGCGGATGAACAATGGCTGGCCGCCGACGTGCTGGTGCTGGCGGTCAAGCCGCAGCAGATGAAGGCCGCGCTGGCGCCGATGGTCGGGCGCCTGGGCACGCAGCTGGTGGTCAGCATTGCCGCCGGGCTGGGGCTGGATGCCCTGTCGCGCTGGCTGGGCGGGCATCGCCGGCTGGTGCGCGCCATGCCCAACACCCCGGCACTGATCGGCGCCGGCATCACCGGGTTGTATGCCGATCCCACGGTCGATGCCGCCGGACGCGCGGCCGCCGAACAGGTGCTGTCGGCGGTCGGCGGCACGGTGTGGGTGGACAGCGAGGCGCAGATCGATGCGGTGACGGCGATCTCCGGCAGCGGGCCGGCCTATGTCTTCCATTTCATCGAGGCGCTGCAGACCGCCGGGCGCGAGTTCGGCTTCGATGAAGCCACGGCGCGCCGCCTGGCGGTGGAAACCGCGCTGGGCGCGGCCAGGCTGGCTGCCGCCGCCGACGAGCCGGCGAGCGTGCTGCGCGAGCGCGTGACCTCCAAGGGCGGCACCACCGAGGCTGCGCTGCGTACCCTGGCGAGCGCCGGCTGGCACGATGCGCTGGTGGCCGCGGCGCGCGCGGCCGCCGCGCGCGGGCGCGAGCTGGGCGCCGAACTGGGCAAGGACTGAGGGAGAGACGGAGCCATGCTGGGCAACATCCTGCTGTTGATCCTCGACGTCGCGGTCGGCCTGCTGACCCTGCTGCTGCTCGCGCGCTTCCTGCTGCAATGGGCGCGCGTGCCCTTCCACAACCAGATCGGCCAGTTCGTGCTGGCCGCCACCGACTGGCTGGTGCGTCCGCTGCGCCGCTTCATCCCGGGGCTGTTCGGCATGGACCTGGCCAGCCTGCTGCCGGCCTGGGTGCTGCAGACCCTGCTGGTGTTCATCGAACTGAGCGTGCGCGGCATGCCGCTGGGCGGCGATACCGCCAGCGTGCTGCTCGGCCTGTGGGTGTGGGGGCTGGTGGGCGTGGTGCGCATGCTCATCTATCTGGTGTTCGGCATCGTGCTCATCTCCGCCGTGTTGTCCTGGGTGAGCCCGCACGCGCCGGCCGCGCCGCTGTTCCATCGCTTGGCGGAGCCCTTCCTGCGACCATTCCGCCGGCTGATTCCGCTGGTCGCCAACGTGGACCTGTCGCCGCTGGCGCTGCTGCTGGTGCTGCAGATCCTGTTGATGCTGATCGGTGGGCTGCGCGGCGCCTTCGCGCCGCTGCTGTTCGGCGGATGAGCCATTCCTGGCTGAAGCAGGTGGGCGACGATGCGGTGGTGCTGGCCCTGCACGTGCAGCCCAACGCCCGGCGCACCGAATTCGCCGGGCCCCATGGCGAGGCGATGAAGCTGCGCCTGGCCGCGCCGCCGGTCGACGGCAAGGCCAATGCTGCGCTGTGTGCCTATCTGGCGGAATTCTGCGAGGTGCCGCGCGTCGCCGTCAGTCTGGTCAGCGGCGAGAGTGCCCGCGCCAAGCGCGTGCGCATCGACGGCCTGGACGAGGAGGCGCTGCTGCGCCTGCGCCGTCTCGGCTGAATACTGCGCGCCGCCCACCGGGGCGGACGGCGCGTTGCGTGGCGGCTTCAGCCGCCGTACATCACCTGACCTTCCACCAGGGTATGAACGACCCGGCCGGGCAGTTCCTGGCCGAGGAAGGGCGTGTTCTTGCCCTGGCTCTTCAGCGTCTGGCGGCTCACCGGGGTACTGGCGGCCGGATCGAACACGCAGATATCCGCGCGTGCGCCCGGCGCCAGATGGCCGGCCTTGGTGATGCCGACGATCTTCGCCGCGTCCGCGGTGACGCGCGACAGCGCCGCCGGCAGCGCGGTGCCGGTTTCCCGCGCCCATTTCAGGGTCAGCGGCAGCAGCAGTTCCAGGCCGGTGGCGCCGGTTTCGGATTCGCTGAACGGGGTCTGTTTGCCGTCGTCGTCCACCGGGGTGTGGTCCGAGCACAGCGCATTGATGCGCCCGTCGGCCAGCGCGGTGCGCAGTGCGTCGCGGTCGCGGGCGTCGCGCAGCGGCGGCACCAGGTGGCAGTTGGCGTCGAAGTGGCCGATGTCGCGGTCGCACAGGTGCAGGTGGTTGATCGACACGTCGCAGGTCACGTCCATGCCGTCGGCGCGCGCCTGCTCGATCAGGCGCAGGCCGGCCGCCGAGGACAGGCGGGTGATGTGCAGGCGCGCGCCGGTGGCCTGCGCCAGTTGCAGATAGGTGTACAGCGCCACGGTCTCGGCCGCCACCGGGATGCCGGGCAGGCCTAGGCGGGCGGCGTACTCGCCGTCGTGGGCGAAGCCGCCGCGCGACAGGAAGGGGGCCAGCGGCTGCAGCCACACGCGGAAATCGAAGGTGGCGGCGTACTGCAGCGCGCGCAGCAGCACGGCGTTGTCGACGATGGGCACGTTGGCCTGCGAGAAGGCCACGCAGCCGGCTTCCACCAGCTCGGCCATCTCCGACAGGCGTTCGCCCTTGAGGCCGATGGTGAGCGCGCCCACCGGGTAGATGTGCGCGCGGTTGAGCTTCTTGGCGCGGTAGCAGAGCATTTCCACCAGCCCGGGTTCGTCCAGCGCCGGGTCGGTGTCCGGCGGAATGGCCAGGCTGGTGACGCCGCCGGCCATCGCCGCTTCCATCTCGGATTCCAGCGTGGCGCGGTATTCGAAGCCGGGCTCGCGCAGACGCGCGGCCACGTCGATGAGGCCGGGGCAGACCACCAGGCCGCTTGCGTCGATGCTGCGTTCGGCCTGGAAGCCGTCCGGTGCCGTGCCGTGGGCGACGATGCGCCCGCCGGCGATGAACAGGTCGGTGACGGCGTCGGTCTGGTTGGCCGGGTCGATCACCCGGCCGTTGGCGATGCGGATCTTCATTGGGGGTCTGTCCTTACTGTCCGGCCAGCATGCTCATCACCGCCATGCGTACGGCGATGCCGAAGGTGACCTGCGGCAGGATCACCGCCTGCGCGCCGTCGGCCACCGCGGAGTCGATTTCCACGCCGCGGTTCATCGGCCCGGGGTGCATGACGATGGCGTCGGGCTTGGCGAGGGCGAGCTTCTCGGCGGTGAGCCCCCAGACCTTGTAGAACTCCTGCGGGGTGGGCAGCAGGGCGCCGTTCATGCGTTCGTTCTGCAGGCGCAGCATCATCACCACGTCCACGTCCTTCAGGCCGGCGCGCATGTCGTGGAACACGCGCACGCCTAGGCCCTCCAGCGCGGTGGGCAGCAGGGTCTTGGGGCCGATCACGCGGATGTCCGGCACGCCCAGGGTGTTGAGCGCGACGATCTGGCTGCGCGCCACGCGCGAGTGCAGCACGTCGCCGACGATGGCCACCGACAGGTTGGTGAAGTCGCGCTTGTAGTGGCGGATGGTGTACATGTCCAGCAGCCCCTGGGTGGGGTGGGCATGGCGCCCGTCGCCGGCATTGACCACGTGGATGTGCTCGCGCCCGGTGGCCTGCAGGTGCTGGGCGATCAGCACCGGCGCGCCGCTGGCGGCGTGGCGCACGACGAACATGTCGGCCTGCATGGCGCACAGGTTGTCCACCGTGTCGAGCAGGCTTTCGCCCTTGGCGGTGGAACTGGTGGACACGTTGAGGTTCACCACGTCGGCAGACAGGCGCTTGGCGGCGATCTCGAAAGTGGTGCGGGTGCGCGTGGAGTTTTCGAAGAACAGGTTGAAGATGCTCTTGCCGCGCAGTAGCGGCAGCTTCTTCACCTCGCGTTCGGCCACCTCGGTGAACGGCGCGGCGGTGTCCAGGATGGCGGTGAGGATGTCGCGCGGCAGGCCGTCCAGGGTGAGCAGGTGCTGCAGTTCGCCGCGCTTGTTGAGTTGGGGGTCACGCATCGATCAACCTCAGGGCAAGGGCGCCGCCGTCGCCGCGTTCGAGCTGCAGGCTCTGCGCGGCGGGCAGGGATTGGGGCAGGGTGTGGGCGCAGTAGCGCGCGGCGATCGGCAGTTCGCGTCCGCCGCGGTCGACCAGCACGGCCAGTTCGACCTTGGCGGGGCGGCCGAAGTCGAACAGTTCGTTGAGCGCGGCGCGTGTGGTGCGGCCGGTGTACAGCACGTCATCGACGATGATCACGTGCGCGCCTTCCACGTTGAACGGGATCTCGGTGCGCTGCGGCTGCGGGTGCAGGCCCTTGGAGCCGTAGTCGTCGCGGTAGAAGGACACGTCGATGGCGCCCAGCGGCTGGCTGAGGCCGAGCGCGGCGTGCAGGCGTTCGGCCAGCCATACGCCGCCGGTGTGGATGCCGACCAGGGCGGTGGCGGCGGTGATCTGCGGGCGCATCTGTTCGATGAGCTGCGCGCACAGGGTTTCTGCGTCAAGACTAGGCATGGCGTCGTGCGTCCAGGAAGTTTTGCAGGAGGATGCGGGCGGCGGCGGCATCCACCGCCGCCTTGCGGTCGCGCCAGCGCTGCACGCCGGCGTCGCGTAATGCGTGCTCGGCCTCGGCCGAACTGAGGCGTTCATCCACCTCGGCAACCGGCAGGCCGTAGCGCCCGTGGAGCTGGTTGGCGAAGCGCCGGCAGCGCGCGGTGAGTTCGTGCGCGTTGCCATCCAGATGGGTGGGAATGCCCACCACCAGGGCCACCGGGCGCCATTCGGCGAGCAGCTTTTCGATGGCGGCAAAGCGTGCTTGGTTGGCTTCCCCGGCGATGGTGGCGAGCGCGCTGGCCTGGCCGGTTTCCAGTTCGCCGACGGCCACGCCGATGCGCGCGAGGCCGAAGTCGAATCCCAGCAGGGTGCCGCGCGCGGGCAGGGGGGCCGCAGCCTCAGGCATGTCCCGCCACGTCGCTGAGGTTGGCGAAATCGACGCCCAGGCGCTGCAGCGCCGCCGCGAAGCGCTCTTCGGGCGGCAGGTCGAAGACGATGGCGAGATCGGCCGGCACGGTCAGCCAGGCGTTGTCGGCGAGCTCCTGTTCGAGCTGGCCGGCGGTCCACCCGGCGTAGCCCAGGGCCACCAGCACTTCTTCCGGCTGGCCCTGGCTGCCCAGCGCCTGCAGGATGTCGCGGCTGCTGGTCAGCGCGGCCTCCTCGCCGACCTTCAGGGTGGAATGCCAGTCGCCCGCCGGGCGGTGCAGCACGAAGCCACGGTCGGTCTGCACCGGGCCGCCGAAATACACCGGCTGGTTGGCGAAGCCCTCGGCCTCCAGGGGCACCTCGATGCGCTCGAACAGCGCGCCCAGGGTCATGTCGATGGGGCGATTGACGATGACGCCCAGCGCGCCATGGTCGGTGTGCTCGGCGATGTAGGTCAGCGTACGGGCGAAATTGGGATCCGCCATGCCCGGCATGGCGATCAGGAAGTGATGGGTGAGGTTCGAAGTCAGGCCGCTCATGGCATCATTTTACGCCCTTGTCGGCACGCTGGCGGAAGGAAGCTGAGCCGTGCCGCCGTCGTTGCCGTGTTCGCCGGAAAACTTCGTTCATGTCCTCCGCCCTCGTCTGGTTCCGCAGGGATCTGCGCAGTTTCGATCATGCCGCGCTGTCGCGCGCCTTGAGCGCGCACGAGCGCGTGCATTGCGTCTTCGTGTTCGATACGCGGATCCTCGATACCCTGGCGGACCGCGCCGACCGCCGGGTCGCCTTCATCCTGCGCTGCGTGGCCGAACTGAACGACGCGCTGGCGCGGCTGGGCGCGGCTGCCGGGGTGACCGGCGCCGGGCTGATCGTGCGCCACGGCCGCGCCGACGAGGAGATCCCCCGGCTGGCCGCTGCGCTGGGCGTCGAGGCGGTATTCGCCAACCGCGACTACGAGCCGGACGCCATCGTGCGCGACGGCCGGGTGGCTGCTGCCCTGGCGCGCATGGGCACCGTCTTCGGCGACTGCAAGGATCAGGTGGTATTCGAGCGCGACGAGGTGATGACGCAGGGCGGTACGCCGTTCAGCATGTTCACGCCCTACCGCAACGCCTGGCTGCGCAGGCTGGAGGCGGAGGGCTTGCCGTCCTGGCCGGTCGAACCCCATGCCGGCCGCCTGGCGCCGCTGGCACCCGGCGAGCACCTGCCCACGCTGGCCGAGCTGGGGTTCGCGCCGCCGCCGGCGGGCGGGCCACTGGAGCAGGCCGGCATGTCTGCCGGGGGAACGCTGGCCGACGGGTTCTTCGCGCGCATCGGGCATTATCACGAGGCGCGCGACTATCCGGGCGTGAAGGGCGTGTCCTATCTGTCCGCCCACCTGCGCTTCGGTACCGTGTCGGTGCGCGAACTGGTGCGCCGCGCACGCGAAACCGGCGGCGAGGGCGCGCGTGTCTGGGTGGATGAACTGATCTGGCGCGAGTTCTACCAGATGATCCTGTGGCATCACCCGCGGGTGCTCACGCACTGCTTTCGTCCGGAGTACGACCGCCTGCGCTGGGACGATGCGCCCGATCTGCTGGCGGCGTGGAAGGCCGGGCGCACCGGTTATCCGCTGGTCGATGCGGGCATGCGCCAGCTGGCGGGTAGCGGTTATATGCACAACCGCCTGCGCATGCTGACCGCGTCTTTCCTGAGCAAGGACCTGGGGGTGGACTGGCGCCTCGGCGAGCGCCATTTCGCCGACCTGCTGCTCGATTACGACCTGGCGGCCAACAACGGCGGCTGGCAATGGGCGGCGTCCACCGGCTGCGACGCGCAGCCTTATTTCCGCATCTTCAATCCGCTGGCCCAGTCGGAACGTTTCGACCCGCACGGCACCTTCATCCGCAAGTACGTGCCGGAACTGGCCGGCGTGCCGGCACGCTGGATCCACGCGCCGTGGAAGATGGACGAAGCCGCGCAGCGCGCCGCCGGCGTGCGCATCGGCCACGACTATCCGGCACCGCTGGTGGACCATGCCGCCGCGCGGGCGCGCACGCTGGCGCGTTTTGGGGCGGTGAAAGGGTGAACAAACGGGGGCTGCCTATGTCCGGATCCGTCTGGACAGGTACGCCGCGATTCACGGGCGATGGATCACGGTGCAGAACTGCCCCGATACCCCCAGCCGGAGCCCTCCAGGTAGCTCTGGGATTGCGCGTTGGTGAAGTCGATCATCATGGTGAGGATCTGCACTGGGTCCGTGCCTTTCGCGGTTTCCGCCTCGTATAGCGCGCGCCGCTGCGCATCGATCACTGCGGCTTCGCTCTCGAATTGGGACTTGAAGGCGTCATCGACGACCCGCCCCGAGCCGGCCAGCCGGATCGGCCCGCCGTTTTCGACCGAGTCGCGGATGTCGTACAGGATGCCGCTCGGGATGTATGCCATGTCGCTGGCAAGCTTTGCGGCGGTTTGCGGGCTGGAGCGGGCGGCCTGCAGCATCCATTCCTGGCCGGGCGTTCTGGCGGCCGCGGCGCCGTTCTCGCTCGCGGCAAGCTCCTTGCCCTGGCTGGACAGGGTCACCCTTTCGGCATTCTTCGACGAATCCGTGGAGGAAAGCTGTAGCGCGGCGCTGTTCTGCTGCTGCACGGCGGTTCTGATGGACGAAGCGTAGGCCTGTATGCCGTAACCAGACTGGATGATCATGTCGTTCTCCATGCGGGTGGATTGACATGTCCCTTATAGCAATGCTCATGCCATCTACGGTTTTTGCAGGGATTCCGGATGGGGCGTCGTCCGGTGGCGGACATGGGCAGCATCGATCCGGCAAGAAATGCCGGATCGGCGCGGGGGCGCAGCTGCTTCAGTGTGCGCCGGTGTAACCCGCCAGCAGGGCCAGCAGTTCCTCTTCCTGGTAAGGCTTGCCGAGGTAGTGATTGGCGCCCACTTCCTCCGCGTAGCGGCGGTGCTTGTCCGCCAGGCGGGAGGTGATCATGATCACCGGCACGGCACGCGTACGCTCGTCGGCGCGGATGTTGCGCACCAGGTCGAAGCCGTCCATGCGCGGCATCTCGATGTCGGAGAGCACCACATCGGGCACGCTTTCCAGCAGCTTTTCCAGCGCATCCACGCCGTCCTTGGCGGTGATCACGCGGTAGCCCTCGCGTTCGAGCAGGCGGCCGGTGATCTTGCGCACGGTGAGCGAGTCGTCCACCACCATGACGGTGGGGATGTGCGCGGGGGCCGGTGCGGCCAGCGGGGCGGCGGCCAGCGCGCCGTCGCTTCCGGCGGCGTCCTGGCCCGCGCCCAGCCCACGGCTGGCGAGCGCCACCGGGTTGAGGATCAGCACGATCTCGCCGTCGCCCAGCACCGTGGCGCCGGACACGCCGACCAGGCGGGCGACCTGCGGGCCAGCGTTCTTGACGACGATTTCCTGGTTGCCGCGCAGGCCGTCCACGTGCAGCGCCAGGGTCTGCGCGCCGGCGCGCAGCAGCAGTATCCAGTTGAAGCGCTGCACCTCGGGCTGGGTATGACGGTCGCCGAGCAGGCGGGGCAGGTAGCGGTAGCTGTAATGCTCGTCCTGCCATTCGGTGCCGCCTTCGGTGCGCAGGCGTTCGAGGGCATCGGCCTTCAGCTCGAGCACCTGGGCGATCATGCTGGACGGCACGGCCCAGCTGCGGTTGCCCGCGCGCACCAGCAGCGCCTGGGTGACCGCGAGGGTGAGCGGCAGGTAGATGCGGAAGCGCGTGCCCTGGCCGGGTTGGCTGGAAACGTCGAGGCGGCCGCCGAGCGCGGCGGTCTCGGACTTCACCACGTCCATGCCGACGCCACGGCCGGACAGCGTGGACACCGAGCCGGCGGTGGAAAAGCCGGGCACGAAGATCAGGTTGGTCAGGCGCTTCTCGTCCGCCTGTTCGTCGGCGCCCAGCAGGCCGTTGGCGCGCGCGCGTTCGGCGATGCGGGCGAAATCGAGCCCCGCGCCGTCGTCGGCCAGGTCGATGGCGATTTCGTTGCCTTCCTGGCGCACGGTGAGGGTGATCTCGCCGATTTCGGCCTTGCCCGCCTCGCGGCGCGCGGCGGGCGCCTCGATGCCGTGGGCGATGGAGTTGCGCAGCAGGTGTTCGAGCGGCGCGACCATGTGCTCCAGCACGCCGCGGTCGAGTTCGATGCGGCCGCCGCGCAGGTCCAGCGTGGCGCGCTTGCCGAGGTCCTTGGCGCTTTGCCGCACCACGCGGTGCAGGCGGTCGGCGAGGTTCTCGAAGGGCACCATGCGCACCTGCATCAGCGCCTGCTGCAGTTCGCGCGACATGCGCGCCTGGCCGTGCAGGGCGACGTCGGCGCCGTCGAGGTTCTTCAGCAGGTTCTGCTGCACCGTGGTGACGTCGTTGACGCTCTCCGCCATCATCCGGGTGAGTTCCTGCAGCCGGGTGTAGCGGTCCATCTCCAGTGGGTCGAACTCCGCGTGATGGCTTTCGGCCTGGGCGATGCGCGACTGCATCTGCACTTCGGCCTGGATTTCCACCTCGCGCAGCTGGTTGCGCAGGCGGATGACGTTTTCGGTGAGGTCGAGCAGCGAGCGGCGCAGGGTGCGCAGTTCGCCTTCGATGCGGGTGCGCGCGATGCCGATTTCGCCGGCCTGGTTGACGAAGTGGTCGACCGCGTCGGCGCGCACGCGCAGCGTGGCGCTGCCCGAGCCGGTTTCGTGTTCGGCGGCGACTTCGACGGGTTCGGCGGCAGGTGCCGCCGGCCGGGGGGCGTCGTCGCCGGGCGCTGCCGCGAGGGGGGCGGACGGGGGCCGCGGGGCGCCGGTGTCGCCGCTGGCCAGCGCGTCGATGGCCTGTTCGGCGAGGTCCAGGCTGCTTTCGAGCTCGTCGATGATCGCGGCTGGATCGCTGCCCGCGCGGCGGGCGGCCTCCAGCGTGGTTTCCATCTGATGGACGTGCTCGCCCAGGTTCATCGCCCCGGTCATGCGCGCGCTGCCCTTCAGCGTGTGCAACTGGCGGGCGAGGCGCTGGGCGAATTCGTCGCTGTCCGGCTCGTTGCGCCAGGCGCGCAATGCGCCGTGCAGTTCGCCGAGCAGGTCGCCGCTTTCTTCCAGGAAGATGGGCAGCAGCTGGGTATCGATTTCGTCATGCACCGGCGGCGGGGCTTCGCGCGCGGGGGCTTCGTCCTGGGGCGGGAGCAGCGCGTCGGGCGTGTCGCCGCCGAGTGCTGGCGGGGGCGGAGTTTCGTCCTCGGCGGGGCGCCGGCCGACCGTCTCGAGCTGCTCGATGAGTTCCGGCACGGGCAGCGGCAGGGTGCGCGCGCTGACTTCGACGAGCATCGCCTCGAGGGTTTCCAGGCTGCTCTGCAGCAGTGCGACCTGTTCCGCGCTGGGCGGCAACTGGTTGTCGCGGCAGCGCGCCTGGGCGTATTCGAGCGCGCGGGCGAGGGCCTGCAGGGGTGTCAGGCGCGCGGTGCCGGAAATGCCCGCCAGCGTGTGCGCGGCACGCACCGCCACCTCGAGCGGCGGCTGCGTGGGGTTGGCGCGCAGGCGGACGATTTCCTGATGCAGCGTGCTCAGATGGTGGCGCGCCTCGGCCAGATAGAGGTCGTACAGTGGGCGCGAGATCTCGGCGTCGCCGATGCGGATGAAGTCGGCGTTCTCGTCGTCGGGCCAGGTGTCGGCGGGCGAGCCGGCTTCGGCGGCGGGGAGCGCGTCCGCGTCGTCCGGGGCGCTGTGCTCCAGCAGCGGCGCTTCGGCCTCCGCTGTGTCGGTGGCGGGCGGCGCTTGTTCGGCGATCGGGGCGAGAGGCTGGAGCTCGATCTCTTCAGCCGCCCCCGCTTCGGTCTGCTCCGCGTCAGGCGGGGGCGGGGCCTGTTCGTCGACGGGCGCTGCGGGGGGCGCTTCCGCCTCTTCGGAGTCGAATTCGTCCCCGAGGATTTCGAGGTCGATGCTCTCCAGTGCTTCCTCGACCGTATCGTCGGGCGGTGCGTTGAAGTCGGCCAGTCCGAGTACCGTGGAGGTGGCGTCGTCCGCCGCCTGCTCCGCCGGGGGGCCGTCGGTGTGCGCCACCGGCAGGACTTCGCCTTCTTCCGAGAGCGACAGGTCGAACTCGAAACGCTCGGGTTCGGCAGGCGTTTCGGCGCTGTGCACGACGGCATCGGCGATCGGCAACGGATCGTGGATCGGCTGTTCGCTGTCGCGCAGGCGTTCGGCCTCGGCGAGCAACGCGGCGGTGTCGCGCTGGTGTGCGCCGCCGGCATGCAGTTGCGCCACCCAGTCGGAGAATACTTGGTGGGCGGCATCGACAAGGTGGTGCAGCGCCGGCGTGGGTGTCCATTCGAGTTGCAGCCAGCGGTTGAGCGTCTGTTCCATGCCCCAGGCGCTTTCGCCCAGGTCGCGCAGGCCGACCATGCGGCCACTGCCCTTGAGGGTGTGGAAGCCGCGCCGGATGGCGGTGAAGTACTCGGTGTTGGACGGTTCGGTGCGCGACAGTTCGAGATGCTCGCCGATCGAGGCAAGCACTTCCTGGGCTTCTTCGATGAAGATTTCCAGCAGCTCGGCGTCGACCTCGGCGTCGCTGGCCTCGATCAGGCGTTGGGTTTCGGCTGCCGGCGCGGGGATTTCCAGCGGGGGCGGCGGCAGATCCTCGGCATCGAACTCGTCGGGGGCGGCTTCCGGCGGCGCGGGTTCTTCCTCGGCGGGTGGCGCGGTGGGTTCGGCCGGAGGGGGCTCTGCGGCAGCCGGTGCTGCCGTCCGGGCCGGGGCCGGCGCGGGTTCGATGGCCGGCGCCGTGGTTTCGTCCGCCGCTTCGGGTGGGGGGTACTCGGCCTCTTCGAGCTCTGCGCTCTCTTCCCCGGCCGCGCCCGGGTTCAGGAAGGCGTCCAGCGAGGCCGGTCCGTGTTGCAGCGCCTGGATATAGAAACCCAGCGCGGAAAGACGATGGGCGAGGGCTGCGGTGGCTTCCGCGTCGGGTTCGTCGGTGGCCGCGGCGAAGGCGGCGATTTCCTCCGCGGCGCCGTGGACCAGGGCAAGGGCCTCTTCATCGCCCAGCAGGCTGAGCGCGCCCTCGATCTGGTGCAGCGGCCCGGCCAGGCCGGCCAGCGGGGCACGCTTCTCGTGGTTGCGGAAGAAGTCGTCGAGGGTCTGTTCGACCTGCGCCAGGCTGACCAGGATTTCGCGGGCAAGCTGGGCCAGCGCGTCGCGTTCCTGGTTGCGCCGGGCACCCTGGGCGGTGGGCGACAGTTCGGCGGTTTCCACCGCTTCGCCGCGCATCAGCGCGGCAATGCGCTTGAGCGTGTCGGCGACCTGGGCGGAGAAGGCGGGGTCGGGACCGCCCCGGTCCAGCGCGGATTCGCCGAGCAGCAGGGCGGTGGCGATCTCCAGCGAGAGGGCTTCGTTGAGTTGCAGCGGATCCTTGCGCAGCCACTGCAGGAAACCGTCCAGGCCGACCAGCAGCCGGGAGAACGGCGGCCGGCCGAGCTGTGCGGCCTGCTGGGCGAGTTCGCCGAGCTGGGTTTCGAAGCGCTGCAGCGCGGCGGCGTTGCCGGTGCAGAAGCTGTCCCAGGTTTCCTTGGCGTTGTTGAGCTTGCCGTGCAGGTTTTGCAGCAGCGGGCCGAGCGGTGCGTCGCTGACCGTGGCGCCGGCTTCGGGAACCAGGGTGTCGAGCGCCCAGGTTTCGCGCACGGCGTGCTGGTGGGCGGTGACCGCCGGGGTGACGGCGATGCGATGGAGCACTTCGCGCAGCAGGCGATCGGGCACTGCGGTGCTGCCGCCCAGCGTGCGGCGCAACTGGGCATCGAGCCGCGCGCACAGCCGGCGGGCGGTGTCGTCCTGGGGCAGGGGTTGCCCCTCTGCGGTGTCGAACAGGGCGATGGCGGCCCACCACAGCGTGCGTGCGGGTGTGGCGGCGAGCACGCGCTCGATTTCCACCACGGCCTCGCGCATGGCCTGCGGGCCTTCCGGGGACGCCGGGACGCGCAGCCAGCCGAGCAGGCCGCGCTCGAAGCGCGCGCGCAGGGTGCGCAGGTGGCCGCGCCGGGCGGCCTCGGGCACCGTGGCCTGACCGCCGCGCCGGGGCGGGCGCCGGCCGAGGTCGGGGAAGAACAGGTCCACGGCCGAGTATTCGCGGCCGCGCAGGGTCTGGATTTCGCCGTACAGGCCGGCCAGGCGCAACGGCTGGTCGATGGCGCCGTGGGCGAGTTCGTCGAGGTAGTTGGCGATGGCCGCGAGGCCGCGCCGGCCGACCTTGAACAAGGCCTCGTCGCTGGGCACTTCGCCGCGCGCGGCGGCGCCGAACAGCTGGTCGAGCGCGTCGGCGAACTGGGTCAGGCCGTCGAGGCCGACGATGGACAACGCGCCGCGCGCCTGGTGCAGGTGAGTCTGCGCGAACTGGATGCGGGCCGCTGGTTCGGCGGCGCCGGCGGCTTCCTCCAGTCCCTCGGCGGCGCGCGCCAGCGCGTTGTCGATCTCGCCCTTGACCCAGGTGAGCGGGCCGAGATCCGGTCCGGGTGCGTGCGTCATGTGTCGGTCTCTCGCCTGGTGAGCCGGTCAGACCTTGAAGCCCGACACCGATCCCTTGAGTTCCACTGCGAGGTCGGCCAGCTGGCCGATGGACACGGCGGTCTGCTGCGTGCCGCGCGTGGTCTGTTCGGTGATGCCGAGAATGCCCTTCATCGCCTGGGCAACGCTGGTTGCCGTGGCGGCCTGGCGCTGGGTGTCGGTGGAGATCTGCTCGATGAGGCGGGCGGTTTCCATCGACACCTGGCCGATCTCGGACAGCGCCTGGCCGGCGGCGTCGGACAGCTGGGCGCCCTCGACCACGTCGCGGGTGGCGTTTTCCATGGCGCCCACGGCGTCTTGGGTGTCGGTCTGAATGGTCTTCACGATCGCCGAGATCTGCTTGGTGGCCTCGGCGGAGCGTTCGGCCAGGCGCTGCACTTCTTCCGCGACCACGGTGAAGCCGCGGCCCGCCTCGCCGGCGGAGGCCGCCTGGATGGCAGCGTTGAGCGCCAGTACGTTGGTCTGCTCGGTAATGTCGGAGATCAGTTCGACGATTTCGCCGATCTCCTGCGAGGATTCGCCCAGGCGCTTGATGCGCTTGGAGGTTTCCTGGATCTTCTCGCGGATGTCGTTCATGCCGCGGATGGTGTTTTCCACCGCGTCCGCGCCCTTGCGCGCGGAATCCAGCGAGCGGCGGGCGACCTGCGCGGACTGCAGCGCGCGGGCGGAGGATTCGGTCATCGACTGGGCCATCTGTTCCACGGTGCTGCCGGCGCTCTTCAGTTCCTCGGCCTGCTTCTCGGTGGCGGCCAGCAGTTCGCTGGAGGTCTGCTGGGCGGACTGGGTGGCCGCGGTCACGCGGGTGGCGGCGTCGTTGATGCGGCGCACCAGCACGGAGAGTTCCTCGATGGTGTAGTTCACCGAGTCGGCGATGGCGCCGGTGATGTCCTCGGACACCGTGGCGCGGATGGTGAGGTCGCCGTCGGCGAGGTCGCCCATTTCGTTCATCAGCCGCAGGATGGCCTGCTGGGTCTGGTTGCGCTCGCCTTCGGCGTGCAGGCGCTGGCGTTCCGATTCGGCGCGGCGGGCGCCGAGGTCGTCGTTGTAGGTCTTGGCCATCAACACCAGCACGGCGATGCCGGCCAGCGCCGAGATGACCACCGCCAGGGTGGTCGGGTTGAGGCCGCGGAAGGCCAGGTTGTAGGCTTCGGAGAGTTCGTTGGTGCGTGCCAGCAGCGGGCCGGAATCGCGGAAGATGCGGCTGCCGGCCTGCTTGGCCTGCACCAGCAGCTGGATGTTGCCGAGGATGCCGCTGACCGCGTCCAGGGTGTCGAGCGCGGCCTCGTTGAGTTCGTCCAGGCGTGCGCGTGTTTCGGGGTCGCTGGGGGTTTGCTGGAGCAGGGCGAGGTGTTCGCGGAAGGTGTTGGTGTCCTTGCCGAGCAGGAAGGCCACTTCGGGGTCGATGGCGTCGGCCACCAGCAGCGAGTTGGCGTTCTTGGCGATGCGCTGGGTCAGCATCACCGCGCGGTTGGCGGTGGCGATGTCCTGCGAGCGGCCGCCGGACAGCAGCTTCAGCGAGGCGACCTGCTCGGAGAGGTCGAGCAGCACGGCGTTGCCCGCGTTGATGGTGTCCACCGACTGGTTCAGGGTGATCAGGTTCTTGTCCTGCGCCAGCAACTGCGTGGTGTCCTGCTCGGTCTTGCGCCACGCGGTGGTCAGCGCCTGCAGCGCGGGCAGGGTGGAGTCCGGGCTGGCCGGCACGCTGTTGCCGTCGATTTCGCCGCCCTGAGTCAGGGCGCGCAGCAGGTTGGTGAAGCGGGTACTGGCCTGGCGCAGTTCGGCGAAGGCCTGTTCGTTGCCCTGCAGCGACAGCTGCGCAGCCTTGGCGATCTGCTGCGAGAGCATCTGCATTTCACCGGAGGCGGCCACGTAGGTGGTGGCGTGCCCGGCATCGCGCGTCTGCAGCACCAGCAGGCCGGCGGTCAGCGCGACCAGCACGGCGAGCATGATGCCGAGGTTGCGCAGGCGTTCGGCAACCGGACGGGCGGCCTCGCCCGCGCCCTTGGCGTTGGGCGCGGCGGGCACCGGGTCGTGGGTGTCGAGAATGGTGGTCTCGGAGGCCGCATCGGCCTGGGAGGACTTCTTCTTACCGAAGGAAAGTTCGGGAAACTTCAATGCCATGTCGCGTGCTCCGCCGCAAAGTATCCATGCCGTGCGGGCCGTGCGTGGCCCGCTTGCCGTTCATTCTGTGCCCGCATCGAGGAAGCCCGGGTGCGCGAGCAGACGCGCGGCATCCAGCTTGAACCACAGGCGGTCCTGGGTGTCGCGCAGGCGTTGGGCGACCCAGGGACGCGGGTCGGCTTCGCCATGGTCGGCCTCGAAATCCTCCGGGCTGCGCAGCCCGAGCGCGCGTGAGACCAGAATCGCGCTGTTGATGCTGTGGCGTGCGCCGATCAGCAGCAGCCGGGCGTGGCCGGCCGGCACGATGGGCGCGCCCTGGTGGAAGGCCGAGAAATCCACCACGCCGTACAGGGTGCCGCGCACGTTGGCCACGCCGCTGAACCAGGGGCGGGTCAGCGGCACCGGACTGAGCGGGGGGACGGGCAGGATCTCGCCGCTGTCGGTGAGATCGACCAGCCAGTTCTCTTCGCCGACGCGCAGGCCGAGCAGCGCGCGGCGGTCGCCGGCGCGCGCCTCGGCCAGGCGGCGCACCAGGCTTTCCTGGAACTCGCGCAGGCTGATGCGCTTGGCCATGGGATCAGCCCAGTGCCTGGATGCGGCCGAGCAGTTCGGCGTGGTCGACCGGCTTGACCAGGTAGTCGTAGGCGCCCTGGCGCATGCCCCAGATGCGGTCGGTCTCCAGCCCCTTGCTGGTGCACATGATGATCGGGATGGCGCGGGTGGCTTCGTCGCGCGAGATGGTGCGGGTGGCCTGGTAGCCGTTCATGCCCGGCATCACCACGTCCATCAGGATCAGGTCGGGCGTCTCGCTCTTGCTCTTGATCACGGCTTCTTCGCCGCTTTCGGCGGTGACCACCTGGTAGCCGTGCTTGATCAGCAGTTCGCTCAGCGCCAGGCGTTCGGTGGGGGAGTCGTCCACCACGAGGATTTTCTTGATCGGCATGGTTCTGGCCTTCCGTCTTCGGTTCGGTGTGAGGCGGGATCAGCCGGCCCGTTTCGGTGCATGCTCGGCCAC
Source organism: Pseudothauera nasutitermitis (assembly GCF_004801295.1). GTDB lineage: Bacteria > Pseudomonadota > Gammaproteobacteria > Burkholderiales > Rhodocyclaceae > Pseudothauera > Pseudothauera nasutitermitis. The sequence continues at coordinate 336,997 of NZ_SSOC01000005.1, read as the reverse complement.
CGTCTTGAGCAGGCTGTCCTTGGTGAAGGGCTTGGTGAGGTATTCGTCGGAGCCCACCATGCGGCCGCGCGCGCGGTCGAACAGGCCGTCCTTGGAGGACAGCATGATCACCGGCGTGGAGGCCAGGCGGGGGTTTTTCTTGATCAGCGCACAGGTCTGGTAGCCATCCAGGCGCGGCATCATGATGTCGACGAAGATGACATCAGGGTGATGGTCGGCGATCTTCGACAGGGCGTCGAAACCATCCTCGGCGAGCAGGACCTGACAGCCGGCCTGGCCGAGAAAGATCTCGGCGCTGCGCCGGATGGTGTTGCTGTCATCGATCACCATTACCTTCAGGCCGGTCAGGTCCATGGCATCAGGTCCTCGCGGTATCGTCGTACGCCCGCCGGGCAAAGACGCAAGCATACATCATTGCGCGCCGCCTTGCCGCCCTGACGTCATAGCTCGACCAGCTCGAAGTCGTCCTTGCGCGCCTGGCATTCCGGACAGGTCCAGTTCGGCGGCAGGTCTTCCCAACGGGTACCCGGCGGGATGCCGTCGGCCGGCAGGCCGGCGGCCTCGTCGTAGATGAACCCGCAAATCAGGCACATGTAGGTCTTGTATCCGGTGTCGGACATCGGCGGACGTGCTCGGCTGAGGATTGGCGGTAGAATGCGCCGAATCTTACCGCATTCGGCCCGCCGAGTCCCGGTGTCCGCCATTTCCTGCGTCATGTCCCCGCGTCATGTCTGTATCACCGACCGAACCCCTTCCCGCCGTTCTGTGCCTGTCCGCCGGCGATGCCACTGGCGCGGGCGGCCTGCAGTCGGACATCCTCACCCTGGGCAGCATGGGCTGCCACCCGCTCGGCGTGATGACCGCCGTGTGCGTGCGCGACACGCGCGGCGTGGAGGATCTGTTCGCGCTTGATCCGGACGCCTTCGTCGTGCAGGCACGCGTGGTGCTCGAGGACATTCCGGTGCGCGCGTTCAAGCTGGGCATGTGCGGCGGGGTGGAGAACGTCGCCGCGATCGCCGAGATCCTCGCCGACTATCCGGACGTGCCGCTGGTGCTCGAGCCCGCGCTGGCCAGCGGGCCGTCCGACGAGGCCGAGGCCGAGGACATGGCGGCGGCGCTGGCCGAACTGATCCTGCCGCAGGTCACCCTGCTGGTTGCCGACACCCACGAGGTGCTGCGCCTGGCGGGCGCGCTGGCCGACGACGAGGATGACGCGGAGGCTGCGCTGGCGCCCGAGGAGGCGGTGGGCAGCCTGCTCGATCTGGGCGCCGAGTTCGTGCTGCTGACCGGCCTTGGCGACCATGGGCCGCAGGTGCTCAACCGTCTGTTCGGCGCGGGCGGGGTGGTGCGCAGCGATGCCTGGGAGCGTCTTGCGGGGCCCTTCCTCGGCGCGGGCGCCACGCTGTCGGCCGCCGCGGCCGGGGCCCTGGCGCACGGCATGAGCGTGCCCGAGGCGGCGCGTGAGGCGCAGGAATTTACCTGGCAGGCGCTGGCCGCCGCCTTCCGTCCGGGCATGGGGCCGGCGATGCCGGACCGTCTGTTCTGGGCCCGCGAGCGTGTCGGCGATGAGACCTGAACGCGGCCTCTATCTGGTCACGCCGGACGAGGACGACGACGAACGCCTGGCCGCGCGCGTGCAGGCCGTGCTGCAAGGCCGCCCGGCCCTGCTGCAATACCGCAACAAGACCCTGCCGGCGGCGCGCCGGCGCGAACAGGCCGCGCGCCTGCTCGCGCTGACCCGTGCGGCGGGCGTGCCGCTGGTGATCAACGACAGCCTCGAACTGGCGCTGGCGATCGGTGCCGACGGCGTGCATCTGGGGCGTGATGACGGCGACGTCGCCGAGGCGCGCGCGCGCCTGGGGCGCGCGGCCTTGATCGGCGTGTCGTGCTACGACGAATGGGCGCGTGCCGAGGCCGGGGCGCGGGCCGGCGCGGATTACGTGGCCTTCGGCGCGATGTTCGCCTCGCCCACCAAGCCTGCCGCCGTGCGCGCGCCGCTGGCACTGCTGGAGCGCGCGCGCCGCGAACTGGGCGTGGCGGTGGCTGCCATCGGCGGCATCACCCTGGACAACGCGCCGGTGCTGGTGGAGGCTGGCGCCGGCCTGCTGGCGGTGATCAGCGACGTGTTCGGCGACCCCGACCCGGCCGCGCGCGCAGCCGCCTACACCCGCCTGTTCGCCGCTGGACCGGCTTCCGCCGGGCGGCGACAATAACGCCTTTCCCCTTCAACCAAGCGACCGGAACACCATGAACAGCCGAAACGAAGCCCTCTTCCAGCGTGCCCAGCGAACCACCCCCGGCGGGGTCAACTCGCCCGTGCGGGCCTTCCGCTCGGTGGGCGGGGCGCCGCGCTTCCTGGCCCGCGCGGAGGGCGCGCGGGTGTGGGACGCGGACGGCAAGGACTACATCGACTACGTCGGCTCCTGGGGCCCGGCGATCGCCGGCCACGCCCACCCGGCCATCGTCGAGGCGGTGCGTGAGGCGGCCACGCGCGGGCTGTCCTTCGGCGCGCCCACCGAGGCCGAAGTGGACATGGCCGAACTGCTGTGCGAACTGCTGCCCTCGGTCGACATGGTGCGCCTGGTCAGTTCCGGCACCGAGGCCACGATGAGCGCCATCCGCCTGGCGCGCGGGTTCACCGGGCGCGACGCCATCGTCAAGTTCGAAGGCTGCTACCACGGCCATGCCGACAGCCTGCTGGTGAAGGCCGGCTCCGGCCTGCTGACCTTCGGCAACCCGTCTTCCGGCGGCGTGCCGGCGGACTTCGCCAAGCACACCATCGTGCTCGACTACAACGACCTGGCCGGCGTCGAGGAAGTGTTCCAGGCGCGCGGCCACGAGATCGCCGCGATCATCGTCGAGCCGGTGGCCGGCAACATGAACCTGATCAAGCCCGCACCCGGCTTCCTGGAAGGCCTGCGCCGGCTGTGCACCGAGCATGACGCGGTGCTGATCTTCGACGAAGTGATGACGGGTTTTCGCGTCGGCCCGCTGGGCGCGCAGGGCCTGTACGGCATCACCCCGGATCTGACCACGCTGGGCAAGGTGATCGGCGGCGGCATGCCGGTGGGCGCCTTCGGCGGACGCCGCGACATCATGGAAAAGGTCGCCCCGCTGGGCGCGGTGTACCAGGCCGGCACGCTGTCCGGCAGCCCGGTGGCGGTGGCCGCCGGACTGGCCTCGCTGCGCCTGACCCGCGAGCCCGGCTTCTACGAAGGCATCACCGCGCACACCCGCCGGTTGACCGAGGGCCTCGCCGCCGCAGCGCGCGAGGCCGGCGTGACCTTCAGCGCGGATGCCGTGGGCGGCATGTTCGGGGTGTATTTCAGCGCTGCGGTGCCGGCCTCGTTCGCCGACGTGATGGCTTCCGACCGCGAACGCTTCAACCGCTTCTTCCACGCCATGCTGGACGCCGGCCACTACTTCGCGCCGTCGGCTTTCGAGGCCGGCTTCGTCTCGGCGGCGCACGGCGAGGCCGAGATCGACGCCACCGTGGAGGCCGCGCGCAAGGTGTTCGCGGGTCTGGCTGCGTGAGCGAGCGCTTCGACCTGGTCATCGTCGGCGGCGGGCTGGCCGGCGCCAGCCTGGCCGTGGCCCTGCGCGCCAGCCGGCTGTCCATCGCCGTGGTCGAGGCGCGCCCGCCGCGCCGCCCGGAAGGCTGGGACGCGCGGGTGTATGCGGTCAGCCCGGCGAATGCCGAGTTTCTGCGCGCACTGGGGGTCTGGCAGCATCTGGACGCCAGCCGCGTCTGCCCGGTGCACGACATGGCGGTGTACGGCGACGCGGGCGGCCGGCTGGAATTCTCCGCCTACGACAGCGGGCTGGGCGAGTTGGCGTGGATCCTCGAAGCCAGCCTGATGCGGGCGGAGCTGTGGGAAACCCTCAAGCGCCAGCACAACGTCACCCTGCTGTGCCCGGCCACCCCGCGCGCGCTCAGCGTGGAGGACGGTGGCGCGGTGCTGACCCTGGACGACGGGCGCGTGCTGCGCGCCCGCCTGGTGGTGGGCGCGGATGGTGCCGACTCCTGGGTACGCCGCCAGACCGCCGCCATCGAGGCGCGCTTCACGCCCTACGACGAGATGGGCGTGGTGGCCAATTTCCAGTGCGCCCGCCCGCACCGCAATACCGCCTACCAGTGGTTCCGCGAGGACGGCATCCTGGCCTGGCTGCCCTTGCCGGACAATCGCATGTCCATGGTGTGGTCCACGCCCGACCGGCATGCGCACGAACTGCTCGCGCTCGACGGTCCCGCGCTGTGCGCCCGGGTCGCCGAGGCCGGCGGCAACGCGCTGGGCGATTTCGAACTGATCACCCCGGCCGCCGGCTTCGCGCTGCGCCTGATGCGCGTGAATGAGCCCGTGGCGCCACGTGTGGTGCTGGTCGGCGACGCGGCGCACGCCATTCACCCGCTGTCCGGGCACGGCATCAACCTGGGTTTCCAGGATGCCCGCGTGCTGGCCGAGGTGCTCGGCGCGCTGCCGTCCTGGCGCGATCCCGGCGAACTGGGCGCGCTGCGCGCCTACGCCCGCGCGCGCGCCGAGGAGCCGCTGCTCATGCAATACACCACCCATGCGCTGAACCGCCTGTTCAACCAGCGCAACCCCCTGCTGGCCGGCGTGCGCAATTTCGGCTTGAACCTCACCAATGCCCTGCCAGTCGTACGCAATGCGCTGATCCGCTATGCGGTGAATGGGCGTTTCTAGAAAAGAACCTACCGGAGAATTCGATGCAGCACGCTTTGTTCCGTCCCGCCGTGCTGGCGGCCGCCCTGTTCGCCAGCACGCTGGCGCACGCCTCCAACGATGCCGTGAAGGCCGGCGTGGAAACTTTCCTCGGCTCGCCGGTCGTCGAATCCGTCACCGCCACGCCCTACGGTGGCCTGTATGAAGTGGTGCTGACCTCCGGCGAACTGGTATATACCGACGCCAAGGTCGGCTTCATCATCGACGGCAACATCATCGACGCCAAGCTGCGCCGCGACGTGACCCGCGAGCGCCTCAACGAGCTGGCCGCCATCGACTTCGGCACCCTGCCGCTCGATCAGGCGATCAAGCAGGTGAAGGGCGACGGCAAGCGCGTGCTGGTGAGCTTCGAGGATCCCAACTGCGGCTACTGCAAGCGCCTTGGCAAGGATCTGGCGAAGATGGACGACGTGACCATCTACACCTTCCTGTACCCGATCCTGAGTCCGGATTCCGTCGAGAAGTCGCGCAACATCTGGTGCGCCAAGGATCGCGCGCAGGCGTGGAACGACTGGATCGTCGATGGCAAGACGCCGGCTCAGGCCGAGTGCGACAGTAGCGTCGTCGACCGCAACGTGGCCTTTGGCCAGCAGTTGCGCATCAGCGGCACGCCGACGATGTTCCTTGCCGACGGTTCGCGCATCGGCGGCTATCTGCCGCCGGCCGAACTGGAGCGTCTGCTGGCCGCGGCCTCCGCGCGCTGAGCTTTTCAGGCGGTATCCGCCGACAGGCAAGGCCCCCGGATGGGGGCCTTGCCGCGTTTACGGGGCCGGTGGCGTGACGCCGTGCGGCAGCAGCACCCACATGCGGCCCTGCTGGCGCATGCGTCCCGCGCGCGCGCCGGCCTCCGCGCCGAAGCCCCAGAAGAAGTCCGCGCGCACCGCGCCCTTGATTGCCCCGCCGGTGTCCTGCGCCATCATCAGGCGGTGCAACGGGCGCTCGGAGAGCGGATAGGTGGTGGACAGGAACACCGGTGCGCCGAGCGGCACGAAGCGCGGATCGATGGCGATGCTGCGCTCGTCGGTGAGCGGCACACCGAGTGCGCCCAGCGGCCCGCCCTCGGCGTGCGGCAGGATGCGGAAGAACACGTAGCTCGGATTGCTGTTGAGCAGTTCCGAGAGGCGCTGCGGATTGCGCCGCGCCCAGTCCTTGATGCCCTGCATCGACGCCTTGTCCAGCGTCAGTTCGCCCTGCGCCACCAGCCAGCGGCCGATGGAGGCGTAGGGGTGGCCGTTCTGGTCAGCGTAGCCGATGCGCACCCGGCTGCCGTCCGGCAGCTGCACGCGGCCGGAGCCCTGCACCTGCAGGAAGAACAGGTCGATGGCGTCCTCCGCCCACAGCAGCACCGGCGCGGGCAGCGCGTCGCCGCGCTGTTCGAGTTCCGCGCGCGAGAAGTAGGGCACCACCCGGTTGCCTTCCAGGCGGCCGCGCAGGCGCATGTTCTTGAGTTCCGGGTACTGCTCGCCGAGATCGACGATGAGCATGTCGCCGGGCACGCCGTGGATGGGCCAGCGGTAGCGCGCGCCGTGCTCGCGGCTGCCCTGGATCAGCGGCTCGTAATAGCCGGTGACCAGGCCTTCCGCGCTGCCGTCCGGGTTGACCGCCTGCCAGGGCACGAAATGGCGTTCGAAGAACACCCGCGCGGCCTCCGCGCCCGGGGGGCGGCCGAGTGCGCGGGCCGCCTCGCAGACCGCCTGCCAGCCATCGCGGCGCGCCAGCGCGTCGCACGAGGCCAGCAGCGCCGGCCACGCGGCGGCGTGATCGTCGGCGCGCCAGTCCGCCAGCGCGCTCCATTCGGCGCGCTGCAAGGGCTTGGGTGCGGCGGGCGTGGCCGGGGGCTGCGGTTCGACGCTGGGGCAGACCGGACACGCCGGGCAGGGCGTGGGCTTGGGGCAGGACAGCGGCTCGGCGCCACCGGCTACCGCCGCAACGCTCGGCGTGGAGGGCTGGGTGGCGCAGCCGGCGAGTATGGCGGCCAGTGCGAGCGCGGCCAGCGGCAGGCCGGACGGACGGGAGGGGAGGAAGGTCATCGGACGGGGCTTCGTCGGGTTACACTCGGGGCGGAAACGCCAGTATACCGGTGCGCGCAGGCACGGCCACGGACGGCGTCGTTTCACGGAGAAGGGTAATGTGGGTGATTTTTCTGGAGCTGGGTCTGGCGCTTGCGCTGGTGTCCATCGTCCTGTGGGCGACCTGGCCGAGAAAACACCGCGACGATCAGGATCAGCAGGCAGAAGATGAGTAAATCGCAACAACCCGGGGCGCCGGCCGAAGCGGCCGGCATGGCGCAGTTCGCGCGTCTGATCGAGCGTGCCGAACGCGTGCTGGCGCGCCTGGAGGCCACCCTGCCGGGGCCTGCCGAGGCGCCCGACTGGAAGGCCTCCACCGCCTTCCGCTGGCGCCGCCGCCATGGCCGCGCCGAGTTGCAGCCGGTGAGCCATCCGCACACCATCCGGCTCGCCGATCTGCAGGACATCGGTGACCAGAAGCGCCGCATCGACGACAACACCCGCCAGTTCCTCGCCGGCCGGCGTGCCAACAACGTGCTGCTGACCGGCGCGCGCGGCACCGGCAAATCCTCGCTGGTGAAGGCCGTGCTGGCCGAGTACGCTGGACGCGGGCTGCGCCTGATCGAGGTCGACAAATCCGACCTGGTCGATCTGCCGGACATCGTCGAATTGCTGAACGGCCGGCCGGAACGCTTCATCCTGTTCTGCGACGATCTGTCCTTCGAGGAAGGCGAGGCCGCCTACAAGGCCTTGAAGAGCGTGCTGGACGGTTCGGTCGCCGCGGTGCCGGACAACGTGCTGGTGTATGCCACCTCCAACCGCCGCCACCTGATGCCGGAGTACCACGCCGAGAACCTGGAGGCGCGCCACGTCAATGGCGAGATCCATCCGGGCGAGGCCACCGAGGAGAAGATTTCGCTGTCCGAGCGTTTCGGCCTGTGGGTATCGTTCTACCCGTTCAGCCAGGACGAGTACCTGTCCATCGTGGCGCACTGGCTGCGCGCATTCGGCCTGAAGCCCAAGGCCATCGAGCGGGCCCGCCAGGAGGCCCTGCAATGGGCGCTGATGCGCGGCTCGCGTTCGGGCCGGGTGGCCTGGCAGTTCGCCCGCGACCATGCGGGCCGGTTGACGGAGTGAGGCGGTGAAGAAGGTCGTGGACGTGTCGGCCGGGGTGATTACCCGGCCGGATGGCAGCTTCCTGCTCGGCCAGCGTGCGCCGGGCACCTTCTACCCGGGCTACTGGGAGTTTCCCGGCGGCAAGGTGGAAGCCGGCGAAACCCCGGCCGCCGCGCTGGCGCGCGAACTGGACGAGGAGCTCGGCATCCGCGCGCAGGTGCTGCACCCCTGGCTGATGCGCGAGCACCACTATGAGCACGCCCACGTGCGCCTGCATTTCTTCGAGGTGCCGGTGTGGTCGGGCGAAATCAACGACCACGTGCATAGCGCGCTGGCCTGGCAGCGCGCAGACCACCTGGAAGTGGCGCCGATGTTGCCGGCCAACGGGCCGATCCTGAAGGCCTTGCGCCTGCCGCGCACCATGGGCATCACCCACGCCGGCGAGATCGGTGTGGACGCCCAGCTGGCCGCGCTCGACGCCGCGCTGGCCGATGGCCTGCGCCTGGTGCAGATCCGCGAACCGGGGCTGGACGCCGCCGCGCGGGCCGCGTTCGCCGCCGAGGCGGTGCGGCGTGCGCAGGCTGCGGGCGCGCTGGCGCTGGTCAATGGCGATGTGGAACTGGCGCTGCGCTGCGCCGCCGACGGGGTGCATCTGCCCGCCGCGCAACTGGCCGCGCTCGGCGCGCGCCCGGACCTGCCCTGGGTGGGCGCTTCCTGCCACACCCGCGCCGAACTGGAACGTGCGGCGGCGCTGGCGCTGGATTACGCGGTGCTCGGCGCGGTGCGCGCGACGCCCACGCATCCGGACCAGCCCGCGCTCGGCTGGGAAGGCTTCAGCGCGCTGGCGGCGGAATTGCCGCTGCCGGTGCTCGCCCTGGGCGGGCTGGGTGCGGCGGACATGGCTGCCGCGCGCGCGGCGGGCGCGCATGGCATCGCGGCGATTCGCGGGGTGTGGGGCGCGGCGCGCTGAGCCATCCGGCGCGCGGGGCGCGGCGTGGCGCTCAGCTGCGCCCTTCGTCGTCGTCGGGCGGGGCTTCGGCGGCCACCCGGTAGCTCTCCGAGGCCCAGGCGCCCAGATCGATCTGCCGGCAGCGTTCGGAGCAGAACGGGCGGAAGCGGTTTTCCGTCTTCCATTCGATGGCCTTGCCGCAGTTGGGGCACTTCACCGTGCGGGGCGTCCTGGGTTCGGGCATGTCTTCATCCGGTCGGCGGTGGGTGAGGCGGCCGGGGCATTGCGCGCCCGCGTGCCGGAGTCCGACATGGTACATGAGGCGTGCCGCGCGCTCGTACTGCGCCGGTCCACCGGCGTGCAGCGCAGTGGCTCAGAGCCGCGAGGCGAAGCGTTCGCGCAGCCGCCCGAGCATGCCGACCAGGCCGTTGACCGTGGCGCGTTCCTGTTCGTCGCGCGGCGCCTCGGGGGTGCGCGGCACGGCGATGTGCGGCTGCAGCTGCCAGTGCCGGCTCTGGGTGACGGCGGCGTGCAGCGCGCGTTCGAACAGCTTCACGCTGACCGGCTTGAGCACGTAGCGGAAGATGCGCGCCTGGTTGATGAGGGTGAGCAGCGCCTGGGTGTCCTGGTAGGGCGTGGTGACGATGGTGAGCGCCTGCGGGCGGGCCTGGGCGAGCGATTTGAGCAGCGGTGACAGGGCGCGTTCGCCGAGGCGCAGGTCGCTGATGAGGATGTCGACGTGCTCGCGGTTGAGCAGGGCGACCGCCTCGTCCAGCCGGCTGGCGCGGTACAGGTGGTGGCCGCCCAGTGCGCACAGTTCCAGCACGCGGGCTTCGATCACCGGGTCGCTGTCGAGCAGCAGGATGCCGACGTTGCGCGTGGGGGCGTCGCTGGCGGAGGCGTCGTTGGCCGGCGGCGCGGCGCGCTGCAGCCGGCTCTGCTCGGCGGCCTGGGCGATGGTCTGCGCCATTTCCTGCGGATTCCAGGGCTTGGTCAGGTAGCGGAAGATCTCACCGTCGTTGAGGGCCTGCACGGCGGCGTCCAGGTCGGAATAGCCGGTGAGCAGGATGCGTACGCTGGCCGGCTGCAGGGTGCGTGCGCGGGCGAGCAGTTCGGCGCCGTTCATGCCGGGCATGCGCTGGTCGCTCACCAGGATGTCGATGCGCTCGTTGCGCAGGGTTTCCAGCGCCAGCTGCGGATCGTTCTGGGTGATCACCTCGTAGTCGCGGCGGAATTGCAGGGCCAGACTGCGCAGGATGCGGCTTTCGTCGTCGACGAACATCAGGCGGATCGGGGGGCGGGGTTCAGACATGTTCGGCCTCGCGCGGAGAGGGGGCGTCAACGGGGCTATCCGCCTCGGCGGTGTGGGCGGCGCGCTGCAGCGGCAGGGCGATCAGGAAGCGGGTGCCGCGCCCCGGCCGGGAGGCCACGCGGATGCTGCCGCCGTGGTCGCGGATGATGCGGTAGCAGATCGACAGGCCCAGCCCGGTGCCTTCACCGACCGGCTTGGTGGTGAAGAAGGGGTCGAAGATGCGTTCGAGCACCTCGGGGGGCATGCCCTTGCCGTTGTCCTCGACCGACAGCAGCACCCGCGCGTCCTCCGCCCAGGTCTTGATCAGGATGACGCCGTCGCCGTCCATGGCCTGGGCGGCGTTGTTGAGCAGGTTGAGCAGCACCTGGTTGATCTGCGAGGGCGCGCAGCGCAGCGGCGGCAGGGCCTGCAGCTGCTGGCGGACCTCGACGCGGTTCTTCAGGTTGTTGCGCGCGATCAGCAGCGCGGCGCGCACGCAGTCGTTGAGGTCGACGTCGTCGCTGGGGGCGCGGTCGAGGCGCGAGAAGTCCTTCAGCCCCTTCACCAGTTCGGAGATCTGTTCCAGGCCGTAGCCGGTGTCGTCGAGCAACTGGCGCAGGTCGTCGGCCAGGGTGTCGGCGTCGGCCTCGCGGCGGGCCTGCTCGGCGGCTTCGAAGGCGCGTGCCACGGCCTCCTCGTCGCCGGCCGGATCAGTCAGGCAGGCGGCCAGGCGGGCCAGCGCGTCGTTGAGGGCGAACAGCGGCTCGCTCAGCGCGCGGATCAGCTCCACGTTGTTGCCGACGTAGCCCAGCGGCGTGTTGAGTTCGTGGGCGATGCCCGCCACCATCTGGCCCAGCGAGGCCATCTTTTCCGATTGCACCAGCTGGGCCTGCGAACGTTTCAGGTCTTCTAGCGTGCGGTGCAGCGCGCGGTTGCGCTGCACCAGGCGGTCTTCCATGGCCTTCAGCAACTGGGGCACGGTGCCGATGCCGCGGTAGCGGCCGGCTTCATCGACCAGGATGAAATCCTCGGTGACCGGGTAGCTCAGCCGGGTCGTGACCTGCGTGGCGGCTTCCTCGAACGGCGTGTCGATGCGCAGCACCAGGGGCGCGGGGTTCATCACCTCGCTGACCGGCTGAGTGCCCCACAGCTCGCGCCCGAAGCGGCGCATGAAGATGTCCTGCAGGCGATAGCGGCTGATCAGCCCAAGCGGCTGCCCCGCCGCGTCCGCGACCGGCAGCGACAGGAAGGCCCGGTGTTCGTCCAGCAGGAAGCGCCGGGCGACCTCGTCCACGTTGACCTCGGGCGTGAGCGCTTGCACCGGCTTGAGCAGGCGTTCCAGTTCGCCGACGTCGGCCATGCCGCAAATCCTCGTCGAAGTTCGATGAGGCGGTATTCCAGCACGTTGAGGTTACTGGGGTATTGCGCGGCGGCGGCGTGGGACGCGCCGGCCGCCCGGTGGGCGGCTCAGAGGCTGCAGAAGGTCAGTTCGAAATGCACGTCGCGTTCGGCCAGGCGGGGCCGTGCGAGGGTTTCGGGCATGACGAAGCGGATGTTCAGCGCGTACTTGTTGGCGCTGATTTCCGGCACCACGGCTTCGCCGGGGGCCAGGCTCAGGCGCAGCATCTGCGCGCTGCGCGAGCCCATGGTGAGCTGGTAGGTGCCGCAGCGCGCGAGCTGCTGTTCGGCGCGGCCGCTGGCGCGCAGCAGGCGCAGCACGATGTCCAGGCCGTCGCGGATCGGCGTCATCGGCCCCAGCCAGCCTTCCAGGTCGCGGCGGCGGTGCTCGGCGTCGCGGTTGAGCCAGTAATGGTAGGACGGCAGATCGAACTGGCAGACCCCGCCGGGGATCGAGGCGCGGCTGCGGATGCCCATCAGCCACTCGTTCTCGCGCAGGTACTGGCCGATCTTGCCGGCCATGGCGAGCAGCGAGGACGAGGCCTGCTCGATCTCGTAGAGCGCACCGGACAGCGCCTCCTCGGAGATCGCCGGGTTGTTGCGGTAGCTCATGAGGATCTGGCGCTGGCGTTCCAGTTCCTGCACCAGGTCGACCTTGAGGTCGGCGCGGCTGGCCACTTCGAGGACTTCGAACAGGGTGAGCAGGGCGACGTGATGTTCCTGCGGCGTCTGGCCGCGCAGGAAGTGAGCGATCTTGCGGTAGAGATCCTCAAGACGCAGCAGCGTCCGGACACGCTCGTTCAGCGGATACTCGTAGCTAATCACCGCGCGATGCCTGCAAATGGGGTGGTTTTTCGGTGTCCGCGCGATGATAGCACAGGGTTTGCCGCGTCATCGGGCGGGATCACCGGCGGGCGAGGCCGAGATAGCGGCCGTGCAGGGCGTCGACCTGGGCGTCGAGGGTTTCCAGGGGGCCGGCGTTGTCGATGACGTCGTCGGCGGCGGCCAGGCGTTCGGCGCGGCTGGCCTGCGCGGCCATGATGGCGCGCACCTGCGGCTCGGCGAGGCCGCTGCGCGCCTGCACGCGGGCGATCTGCAGCGCTTCCGGGCAATCGACCACGCACAGGCGGTCGCAGCGCGTGCGCCAGTCGCCGCTTTCCACCAGCAGGGGAACCACCAGCATCACGTAGGGCGTGCGCGCGGCCGCGCACTGGCGGGCGCTCTCGCTGCGGATCAGCGGATGCAGGATGCCTTCGAGGCGCGCGCGCGCGGCCGGGTCGGCGAACACCAGCGCGCGCATGGCGGCACGGTCCAGACTGCCGTCAGCGGCGATCGGTCCGTCGCCGAAGGCCGCGCGCAGGGCCGGCATGGCGGCGCCGTCCGGCGCGGTGAGCGCATGGGCGATGAGGTCGGTATCGACCACGGCCGCGCCGCGCGCGGCGAAGCGTTCGGCCACCGCGCTCTTGCCGCTGCCGATGCCGCCGGTGAGGCCGACGGTCCACGGCCGGGTCACGGCGCGCAGTCCGAGGCCAGGGCCGCGCCCGGCAGATTGCCGGAGCGCCGCAGCGCGTCGAGCTGCGGCTGCGGGCCGCGGATTTCGACGCGATACACGGTGGTGCTGCGCGTGCCCACGCTGGCGCTGCGCACGCGCTGGGCGCGCAGTTGTTCCAGGTGCTGGTTGGCGGCGGCCTCGGTCTTGAAGATGCCCAGCGAAACGGCGTACTGGTTGGGGCCGGGCTCCTGCACGATGAAGAAGTCGGTGACGCCCATGCCGCGCAGTTCGCGCGCCTTGCGCTCGGCATACTCGCGCGTGCCGTCGGGCGGAATGCGCACCCACCAGCCGGCCACCGCTTCGCTGGCCTCGCGGCGTACCGAGAAGTTGGGGGCGTCGAACAGGCGGACCACGGCGTCGGCCAGATCGCCGCCGAGGCCGGAGAACATCATGCAGGCCTGCGGCACCGGCGCGGGAACGGCGGGCGCCTCGGCCGCCACGGGCTGCGGGGCGGGGGCTGCCGGCGTTTCGGGGGCCGGCGCGGGGGGCGTGTCCGGTGCGCTGGGGGCCGGGGGCGCGGAGGGCCGGGGCGTGCCCGGGTCGCCGGCGTCCGCGCCGGAACGCAGCTGGATGCGTTCCGGATGGAGCTGGTTGGTCAGGCGCTCCGGCTCGCCGCGCCGCTCGCGCTCGCCCAGCAGCCCGGTGGACGCGGCGAGCGCCAGCAGGTTGAGCAGGACGAGGATGAGCAGCAGCAGGCGCAGGATGGACATGGCGCGGGGCGTCGTCCGGCGGGCCGTTCAGCCGACCTTGGGCAGGTGGGCGAGCGAGGCCGCCACCGCCTCGGCGGGGTAGTCGTAGTTTTCCAGCTGGCCGCTGAAGTAGCGGTCGTAGGAACTCATGTCGAAATGCCCGTGGCCGGTGAGGTTGAACAGGATGGTCCTGGGTTCGCCGCTGGCCTTGCACTGCAGCGCTTCGTCGATGGCCGCGCGGATGGCGTGGCAGGATTCCGGCGCCGGGATGATGCCCTCGGCGCGGGCGAACTGCACGCCGGCCTCGAAGGTGGCGAGCTGCGGCACTGCCACCGCTTCGATCAGGCCTTCGTGGAAGAGCTGCGAGACCAGCGGAGAATCGCCGTGGTAGCGCAGGCCGCCGGCGTGGATGCCTGGCGGCATGAAGTCGTGGCCCAGGGTGTACATCTTCATCAGCGGGGTGAAGCCGGAGGCGTCGCCGAAGTCGTAAGCGTACTGGCCCTTGGTGAGCGTGGGGCAGGAGGTCGGCTCCACCGCCACGCAGCGCAGGTTCTGCGCGCGCTTGTCGCCGGCCGCCTTGTCGGCCAGGAAGGGGAAGGCGATGCCGCCGAAGCTGGAGCCGCCGCCGCAGGGGCCGAAGATCACGTCCGGGTACAGGCCGATCTTGTCGAACTGCTTCTTGGCTTCCAGGCCGATGATGCTCTGGTGCAGCAGCACGTGGTTGAGCACCGAGCCCAGGGTGTAGTTGGTGTCGGCGCGCCCGGCGGCTTCTTCCACCGCTTCGGAGATGGCCAGACCCAGCGAGCCCTGGTTGTCCGGGTCGCGCGCCAGCGCGTCGCGGCCGGTCTGGGTGAGTTCGGAGGGGCTGGCGTACACCTCGGCGCCCCAGGTCTGCATCATCAGCCGGCGGTAGGGTTTCTGCTGGTAACTGATCCTGACCATGTACACGCGTACTTCCAGGCCGAACATCTGCCCGGCGAAGGCGATCGACGAGCCCCACTGGCCGGCGCCGGTCTCGGTGGTCAGGCGCTGGATGCCGGCCTGCCGGTTGTAGAAGGCCTGCGGCACGGCGGAGTTGGGCTTGTGCGAGCCGGCGGGCGAGACGCCTTCGTTCTTGTAGAAGATCTTCGCCGGGGTGCCCAGCATCCGTTCCAGACGCACCGCACGGATCAGCGGCGCGGGGCGCCACAGGCGGTAGATCTGGCGGACTTCGTCGGGGATGGCGATCCAGCGTTCGGCGCTCATCTCCTGTTCGAGGATGGCGCCGGGGAAGATCGCGCCCATCTGCTCGGGCGTGGCCGGGTTGCCGTCGGGGCCCAGCGGCGGGGCCGGCGGGGTGGGCAGGTCGGCCACCACGTTGTACCAGTGGGTGGGGATCTCGTTTTCGTCGAGCAGGATGCGCGTGGGTTCGGTCATGGTTTGTCTCGGGATGCTTGCGCGGGCCGCGCGTGGTCCGGGGCCGCAGGAGAATCGGGATGGATATTAGCCCATCGACGTGGCCTGCGGGCCGTTGTGCGCGAAGATGGCGAGGCCGTCGAGCACCAGATTGTCCACCCGGCGCAGGGGGACGCGCAGCAGATCGGCGAACTGGCCGGCGCCGCCGCCGGAGAGCAGGCAGAGCGCGTCCGGCTGGCCGGCGATGCGTTCGAACATGCGCTCCACCGCGCCGGCCTGGGCGTGCAGGCAGCCGCTGACGATGGCCTCGGCGGTGGTGCGCGGCACCGGGGTGAAGGCCGCCTCGGCGAGCGGCAGCTGCGCGGTGTTGCCGGCCAGCGCGCGCAGCATCAGATCCATGCCGGGCAGGATCAGCCCGCCTTCGAACAGGCCGTCGGCGTTCATCAGGTTGAGCGTGGTGGCGGTGCCGGCGCATACCACCAGGCAGGGGCCGGTGTGCAGCCGGCGCGCGCCGATCAGCGCGGCCCAGCGATCGGCGCCGAGCTGGGCGGGGTCGAGGTAGCCGTTGCGCACGCCAGCGCAGGATTCGCCGGGCAGCAGCCATTCGATGGGCGGCAGGAGGCCGCGCACGGCATTCTGCAGCACTTCGCCGAGCGCGGCGCCGGCCACGTTGCTGCCGACGATGCGCACGATGCCGGGATGGGCGCGCACCACGCCGGCGAGGCCGCCGGCCCCGGCGTGTTCGAGATCGCCCTCGGCGAGCGTGGTGTCGGCGGGCGCGGCGGCGGCCACCAGCCGCCACTTGATGCGGGTGTTGCCGGCGTCGAGCAGCAGGATCATGGGTCCACCCTCAGGGAAACCTCGCCGGAGAGGATGCGCTGCACGCCGTCCTCGCCGCGGACCAGCAGGGCGCCGTCGTCATCCACGCCGATGCAGGTGCCGCGCGTTTCCACACCTTCGCCGCTGATGCGCACCGGCAGGTCGGCGAACGCGTTGCGCTGCTGCCAGGCCGCGCGCAGGGCGGGGAAGCCCGCGCTGGCGTACACCTCGAAGAGGTCGTGCAGTTCGGCAAGCACGCGGGCGAGCAGTTCCTCGCGCGAGGGCGGGCTGGCGAGCTGGCCGGCGAGATCGGTGATGCCGCCGGGCTGGTCGGGCACCGTGGCGTGCGCCGGCAGGCGCAGGTTGATGCCGATGCCGATCACCGCCGCGGGCGGGCGGCCGCGCATGGGCAGCAGTTCGACGAGGATGCCGGCGAGCTTCTGCCCGTGCACCAGCACGTCGTTGGGCCACTTGAGCTGGATGCCGGCGACGTCGAGCTTTTCCAATGCGCGCGCGAGCGCCAGGCCGGCGGCCAGCGACAGGCCGGCGGGCACCGCGCTGCCGGGGGCGAAGCGCCACAGCGTGGAGAAGGTGAGCCCGGCGCCCGGCCAGGAATGCCAGTTGCGTCCGCGCCGGCCACGTCCGGCGGTCTGCCGTTCGGCGATCAGCACGTGGATGCGGCCGTCTTCGATGGGCGGGCGTTCGACCAGTTCGGTGTTGGTCGATGTGCATTCTTCGACCGTGCGCGGCGCGAAGCGCGCGGCGCGGTGGCCAAGCAGGGCGAGCACGCGTTCGAGGTCGAGCGCTGGACAGGGGATGGAGCCGGTCATCGCAGGGCGTGTGGACGAAAAGCCGGCATTATCTGCGATTGCTGGCGCGCGCGGGCAGGCTGCCGCGATCCGCTTCACCGGGGCGGCGTGGTCTGGAGCCGCAGGGGTTCGACCCGGAAGCCGCGTGCGCGCAGTCCGTCGATCAGGTTGTCCTCGCCGGTCCAGTGCAGGGCGCCGATGCCGACCACCGCATGGGCGGGCCGGTGCTCGGCGAGCCAGGCCTCCAGCCGGTCGAGGATCGGGGTGTTGCGCTCGGTGGCGAGCTTGCGGAACGCGCTCTGCAGTTCGGTGGTGCGCTGGACGGAGCGCTCCGTGATGCGGGCGATGTGGTCGAGGTCGGCGCGCTGGTAGGCGTCCCACATCTGCGCGACGTCGTCGCGGGCCTGGCCGCTGGCGAGGTCGTCCAGGGTGGCGGAGATCAACGCATCGAATTCGGCCGGGGTGAAGCGTTCGATGGCGGCGAGCTGGATTTCCACGCTTTCCAGGCCGGCCACCGTCGCGCCGCGCGGCGCCACCGCGTCGCTCAGGCGCTTTTCCACACTGTCACCGATGGTGAAGCCGGCTTCGGCGAAGGGCAGGATGCCGAGCATGCCGACCAGCATCATCGGACTCATGGCCGATACCGCCTCGGCGGGCATGCCGAAGGGGACGAGCAGTGCGTGTACCCGCCGGAGGGTGTCGGCGGACAGCTTGTCGGCCGCGCTCTCCCCGTCGCGCGCCAGGAAGATCGTGGGGTCGGCGGCGAGGCGGGCTTCTTCCTCCGGCCCCAGTTCGAGCAGCACGGCATCGGCCCGGCCCAGGCGTTCGGGCAGCGGCGCGGGCAGGCCCGCGTAGCCGGGGTGGAGCACGTGGAAGGTGCCGACCAGGGTCAGCTCGATGCCGTCGCGCTCGGCATGCCAGACCGGCTGGGCAAATGCGTGGGGCGCGGCAAGGCCGGCGAGCAGCGCCGTGGCGAGGGGGAGCAGGCGGCGCAGGAGGCGCCGGATCGGATCGTGGCGGGGCATGGTGTCGGTCGTTCCTTCAAGAGCCGGGGTCGGCGGCCTGCATTCTGGCAGATTCTTGCGGAAGACCGGAGGAGGGCGATGCGCATGTCCTGCGGGGGTGGCCATGCGCCCCCGCGCGGGTTGCCTGAGAGCCTGTTCCCGATCTTTTCATGGGGTCCGCAGCCGCCCAAAGTGTTCCGCTCAAGGCGCGCGGCGCAGCCAATACCGGGTGTCTTGGCAAGCCGTGCAACGCAGAGCGGGGCGCTTTGGGCGGCTGCCCTGCCGGTTGCCCCGGCAGACAGGCTGCTGCGGCGTTGCAAATCCTCGCCGGGCCACCAGCCCGCCTGCGGTTTGCGCCTTGCCTCAGCCTGCCTGCCGGGGCAACGGACCCCATGAAAAGATCGGGAACAGACTCTTAGTCCATGCTTTCGTGCCCGCCGCCGCGCTCGTCGTCCATGCCCAGTTCCTGGATCTTGCGGGTGATGGTGTTGCGCCCGATGCCCAGCAGTTGTGCAGCGTCGATGCGCCGTCCGCCGGTGGCGGTGAGCGCGCGGCGGATCAGCGTGCGTTCGAATTCGCGGGTGAGACGGTCGAACACTTCGCCGGGGTGGGTGGCGATCAGCCGGTCGGCCTCGATGCCCAGACCGTCGGTCCAGTTCACCGGGATTTCCTGCTGCGGCTGGTCGCGCATCTCGGGCGGCAGGTCGGCGACTTCCACGGTCTGCCCGGGCGCCATCACGGTGAGCCAGTGGCACAGGTTTTCCAGCTGGCGCACGTTGCCCTGGAAGGGCAGGGCCTGCAGGTACTTGAGGGCCACTTCGGAGATGCGCTTGGGCTCCACGCCGAGGTCCTGTGCGCTTTTCTGCAGGAAGTGGCGCACCAGGATGGGGATGTCCTCGCGGCGTTCGCGCAGCGCCGGCAGGCGCAGGCGGATGACGTTGAGGCGGTGGAACAGATCCTCGCGGAACAGGCCCTGGCGCACCCGGTCTTCCAGGTTCTGGTGGGTGGCGGCGATGACCCGCACGTTGGCCTTGATCGGCTGGTGGCCGCCGACGCGGTAGAAGTGCCCGTCGGACAGCACGCGCAGCAGGCGGGTCTGCAGTTCGGGGGGCATGTCGCCGATTTCGTCGAGGAACAGGGTGCCGCCCTCGGCCTGTTCGAAGCGCCCGCGGCGCTGCGTGGCGGCGCCGGTGAAGGAGCCGCGCTCGTGGCCGAACAGTTCGGATTCCAGCAGGTCGCGCGGGATGGCCGCGGTGTTGATGGCGATGAACGGGGCCTCGCGGCGCGGGCTGTGGCGGTGCAGCGCACGCGCGACGAGTTCCTTGCCGGTGCCCGATTCGCCGTTGATCAGCACGGTGGCATGGGACTGGGAGAGCCGGCCGATGGCGCGGAAGACTTCCTGCATGGAGGGCGCCTGGCCGAGGATTTCCGGCGCGAAGGTGGGCTCCACGTTTGCACCAACTTGGTGCGCGCTCTGGTCGATCGCTCGCCGAACCAGTGCGACGGCCTGATCCACGTCGAAGGGCTTGGGCAGGTATTCGAACGCGCCGCCCTGGAAGGCGGCCACCGCACTCTCCAGGTCGGAGTAGGCGGTCATGATGATCACCGGCAGCTGCGGGTAGCGCGTCTTGACCTTCTGCAGCAGGTCCAGCCCCGATTCGCCCGGCATGCGGATGTCGGAAACCAGCACCTTGGGGGGAGGCTCGTCGTCCAGGGCGGCCAGCGCCTCGCTGGCCGAGGTGAAGCTGCGCTGGGGGATGTCCTCCCGGCCGAGCGCCTTTTCCAGCACCCAGCGGATGGAACGGTCGTCGTCAACGATCCAGACTGTATTCATAAGGCATGCACTATTGTGGTGCGAGCGCTTCCGGCAGGACCGTCAGGATCGCTCGGTGATTGGCAACAGGATGGTGAAGCAGGTGCGCCCGGGCCGGCTTTCCACCTCGATCATCCCCTGGTGCTGCTCGATGAAGCTCTGCGCCAGCGAAAGGCCCAGGCCGCTTCCACCTTCCCGCCCCGAAACCAGCGGATAGAAGATCTTGTCGCAGATTTCTTCCGGGATGCCGGGGCCGTTGTCGATCACTTGCAATTCCAATGCCAGCTTGAAGCGGCGCTTGGCCAGCGTGACCTGGCGGGCCACCCGCGTGCGCAGGCGGATCTCGCCGTGCCCGTCGAGCGCCTGGGCGGCGTTGCGCACGATGTTGAGGATGGCCTGGATGAGTTGTTCGCGGTCGGCGGTGAGCTGCGGCAGGCTGGTGTCGTAGTCGCGCCGCACGCTGAGTTCGGGAAACTCGGCGAGGATCAGCCGGCGCACGCGTTCGAGCACGTCGTGGATGTTGAGCTGGGCCGGACGCATCATCGAGTGCGAGGTGAGCAGGCGGTTCATCAGGTCCTGCAGGCGGTCGGCCTCGGCGATGATCACCTCGGTGTATTCGCGCAGCTGCGGGTCCGCCAGTTCGCGTTCGAGCAGCTGCGCCGAGCCGCGGATGCCGCCCAGCGGATTCTTGATCTCGTGCGCCAGGTTGCGGATCAGTTCGCGGTTGGCCTGCTGCTGCTGGAGCAGCTGCTCTTCGCGCGCCACACGCAGCTGGGCGTCGATGGGGCGGAATTCCAGCAGCAGGCGGATTGCATCGGCTTCCACCGGGCTGACCGTGCAGTCCAGGTGCAGGGCCTCGCCGCCGGGGCGCTGGATGCGCAGATCCTGCCCGGTATAGCTCCAGCTGCTGTGCAGGGCGTTGTACAGCGCCGCCGACAGGCCGGGCGGTTCGCCGAGCAGGCGGGAGAGTGGCTGGCCGACCAGCTTGCGCTGGCTGATGGCGAACAGGTTCTCCGCGCCGGGGTTGAGGTAGCGGATGATCAGCTCGCCGTCGACCAGTACGACGGCGGAAGAGAGCAAGTCCAGCCCGGCGAACGGGCTGGCCATTTCCAGGGGGGCGGTATGTCGGCTCATGGGCGCTGTCTTGGTTGGCCGGAAGTTCCTAGCAAGACACGCGCCAGGAGCATTTATCTGAGGCCGCGCAACTCGCGCTGGATGGCGTCGACGTTGCGCTGGTGCAGTTCCACCTTGTCCTTGTAGGGCTGCAGGCGGTCCAGCACGCGCTGGTAGTTGCGCTCGTTGCCGTGGCGTACGGCCTCCTGCTCGGCCAGCGCACTCTGGCTTTCCTCCAGGGCGCGCTGCTCCTGGGCCAGCTCTTCTTCCAGGATGGCGCGGCGGCGGTCGTCGCGCTCGCGCTGCGAGCCGGGGCTGACGCGCGGGAAATCGTTCGCCGCGGGTTCGCTGGCGGCGGGCGCGGGTACCGAGGAAATCGGCAGGTCCTGCGAAAGCACGGTACAGCCGCTCGAGGCGCCCCGGTCGTTGGTGTAGGTGACGCGCCCTGTGGCGTCCACGCACTTATAGACCTGGGCATGCGCGCTGCCGGCCAGCACGGCGAACAGCAGGGGCAAGAGTCGGAAAGGCATCGGATGGGTCCGTATGGAGTCTGGACGTTGCGGCGGTGATCCGCGCGATCGATTCACCGCACGGTCTGGCAGGAATTAGACTCCATAAAAAAGGGACGGGCAATGCCCGTCCCTTTCGAACGTCATGAAACCGGCGGGATGCCGGATTACAGGCTGTAGTACAGATCGAACTCCACCGGGTGGGTGGTCACGCGCAGGCGGTTCACTTCCTCGGTCTTCAGTTCGATGAAGGCATCGATGAAGTCGTTGGAGAACACGCCGCCGCGGGTCAGGAACTCGCGGTCCTTGTCCAGTTCGGCCAGGGCCTGATCCAGGCTGAAGCAGACGGTCGGGATCTTCGCGTCTTCTTCGGGCGGCAGGTCGTACAGGTTCTTGTCGGCCGGGTCGCCCGGGTGGATCTTGTTCTGGATGCCGTCCAGGCCCGCCATCAGCAGCGCGGCGAAGCACAGGTAGGGGTTGGCGGCCGGATCCGGGAAGCGCGACTCGATGCGGCGGCCCTTCGGGTTGGCGACGTAGGGGATGCGGATGGAAGCCGAACGGTTGCGCGCGGAGTAGGCCAGCTTGATCGGCGCTTCGTAGTGCGGCACCAGACGCTTGTACGAGTTGGTCGACGGGTTGGTGATGGCGTTGAGCGCCTTGGCGTGCTTGATGATGCCGCCGATGTAGTACAGCGCGGTCTCGGACAGGCCGGCGTAGCCGTTGCCGGCGAACAGGTTCTGGCCGTCCTTCCAGATCGACTGGTGCACGTGCATGCCGGAGCCGTTGTCGCCGACGATGGGCTTGGGCATGAAGGTGGCGGTCTTGCCGTACTGGTGCGCGACGTTGTGCACGATGTACTTCAGCGTCTGGGTCCAGTCGGCGCGCTTGGTCAGCGTGCTGAACTTGGTGCCGATCTCGCACTGGCCGGCGTTGGCCACTTCGTGGTGGTGCACTTCCACCGGGATGCCCACGCCTTCCAGCGCCAGACACATGGCGGCGCGGATGTCGTTGAGGCTGTCGACCGGGGGAACCGGGAAGTAGCCGCCCTTGACCTTCGGACGGTGGCCCATGTTGCCGCCTTCGAACTTGTCGGCGGTCGACCAGGCGGCCTCCTCGGAGATCACCTTGCTGTACACGCCGGACATGTCGATGGACCATTCGACGGCGTCGAAGATGAAGAATTCGGGTTCCGGGCCGAAGAAGGCGGTGTCGCCGATGCCGGTGCTCTTCAGGTAGGCCTCGGCGCGCTTGGCGATGGAGCGCGGGTCGCGGTCGTAGCCCTTGCCGTCGGACGGCTCGATCACGTCACACGTCAGCACCAGGGTGGTTTCGTCGTAGAACGGGTCGATGTAGGCGGAGGCGGCGTCCGGCATGAGGATCATGTCGGAGGCCTGGATGCCCTTCCAGCCGGCGATGGACGAACCGTCGAACGGATGGCCGTGCTCGAAGTGCTCTTCTTCGAACGCCGAGACCGGCAGGCCGACGTGCTGTTCCTTGCCGCGGGTGTCGGTGAAACGAAGGTCGATGAAACGCACTTCGTTTTCCTTGATCAGCTTCATGACTTCTTGAGCGTTCATATTCACTCCTGGTGAGATGAGGCGAAATTCGGGTAACGGTCACTCCGTTGCGGCGCTACGAAGCAGCAACCGTGCCATGCATTTCCGGGGCCGTGTGGCATTGTGCCATAAGGGATTTTTCGCGGGCGGGCGGGCTTGATGCACCATTTGTGTGCGCGCTTGAAACCGTATGCCCGCTTATGGTGCGGAATGCACGAAAAACGTCAGGGAACGGTAGGCGGGCGTCCGCTGGAGCAGTTCGTCCACGCGCCTTTTGAGTGCATCCGCGCCCAGGCCGGGGGGCGTGGCAAGCAGCACTTCGACCTCCAGGCGCTCGCCCAGACAATGGATCTGCACGCGCAGCAGCGCCGGGGCGTCGGGGCCCAGCAGGTCGCGCACCTGGGCGAGCACCTCGGCACGCGCGGGCAGCCGGCCGGGCGGCACGCCCTGCAGCGTGCCGTCCTCCTCGGTGTCGATGTGCACCAGCACCTCCTGCACGTCCGGGTGCGCGGCGCGCACCCGCGCATACACCTCGTCGGAGATGCGATGGCCTTCCGACACGGTGATGCGCGGATCGACCATCACGTGCGCGTCGCACAGCACCTTGTCCGCCATGCGCCGGGTGCGCAGATCGTGCAGGCCGGTCACCCCGGGCGTGGCGAGGATGGTCGCGCGCAGGCGGGTGAGTTCCTCTTCCGGCAGCCCGGTATCCACCAGCTCGCGCAGCGCCCGCCAGGCCAGGCGCACGCCCATGTGTACGATCAGGAAGCCCACCAGCGCGGCGGCCAGCGGTTCCAGGAAAGGATAGCCGGCCAGACTGCCGGCGATGCCGAGCGCCACCACCAGAGAGGAAGCGGCGTCCGAGCGCGCATGCCAGGCACTGGCTTCGAGCATGGGTGCGCGCAGGCGGCGCGCGGCGCGCAGGGTGTAGCGGAACAGCAGTTCCTTGGCCAGCAGGGTGAACAGCGCCATGCCGAGCGCCACGCCGTGCACTTCCGGCAGCGCGTCGATGTCCTGCAGGCGGATGCCGGAACTCCACAGGAAGCCCAGGCCCACGCAGACCAGCACCAGCCCGAGCGCGAGCGAGGTGGCGGTTTCGATGCGTCCGTGGCCGTAGGGGTGTGCCTGATCCGCCGGTTCGGCGCCGCGCCGCGCGGCGAACAGCACCATGACGTCGGTGAACAGATCCGACAAGGTGTGCGCGGCATCGGCCACCAGACTGAAGGCGTTGGCCGCCAGCCCGATCAGCACCTGGCCGACGGCCAGCGAGGCGTTGGTGACGATGGCCACCAGGGTGACGCGCTGGATGGCGTCGGCGCGTGCCGGCGTGGCGGAGGGCGGGGGAGGGGAAAGGGTTGCCATGTATGGAGACGCGGCCCGCGGGTATACTTCGGGGTTTGAAAGCCCGATTCTAGCCGGACAGCGACCATGACCAGCCTATCCGACCTGCTGCAGCTTGCCGCCCAGCGCGCGCGCGACCTGAACCTGCCCTACCAGGGCGCCCTGACCCCGCGCGAAGCCGCGGAAGTGTGGCGGCTCGCACCCGGTGCCCGGCTGGTCGACGTGCGCACGCGCGCCGAATGGGACTGGGTGGGCCGCGTGCCGGGTGCCGTGGAAATCGAGTGGCAGACCTGGCCCGGCATGCAGCCCAACCCCAATTTCATCGCGCAGCTGCGCCAGCAGGTCGATGCGGAAGCGCTGGTGCTGTTCCTGTGCCGCTCCGGTGTGCGCTCCAAGGCCGCCGCGAGCGCCGCGGTGCAGGCCGGCTATGCCAACTGCTACAACGTCCTCGAAGGCTTCGAGGGCGACAAGGACGCCAACGGCCAGCGCAACCGCGTCGGCGGCTGGCGGCACGCGGGCCTGCCCTGGCAGCAGGGCTGAAGACCCGCGCCCACTCCAAACCGAGCCAACCGAGCCAGAGAACCATGCAAGTCGCGACCATCGCCTTCGACCGCTTCAACACCCTGCGCGAC
This sequence comes from Pseudothauera nasutitermitis, assembly GCF_004801295.1. Classification (GTDB taxonomy): domain Bacteria; phylum Pseudomonadota; class Gammaproteobacteria; order Burkholderiales; family Rhodocyclaceae; genus Pseudothauera; species Pseudothauera nasutitermitis. Next base: position 312,260 of record NZ_SSOC01000005.1, on the reverse strand, counting down.
GACGAGGCGCAGGAACGCATCCGCGCCGCGCGCGCGCGCCTGGGCAACAAGGCCGTGCTGCTGTGCCACCATTACCAGCGCGCGGACGTCTACCAGCACGCCGACCTCACCGGCGATTCGCTCAAGCTCGCCCGCCTGGCCTCGCAGACCGATGCCGAGTTCATCGTGTTCTGCGGCGTGCATTTCATGGCCGAAGTGGCGGACATCATGTCCAAGCCCGAACAGACCGCCATCCTGCCCGACCTGGCGGCGGGCTGTTCGATGGCCGACATGGCCAACCTCGCCAAGGTGGAGCGCTGCTGGCGCGAACTCACCGAGGTGCTCGGCAGGCCGGACGAGATCATCACCCCGGTCACCTACATCAACTCCGCCGCCGACCTGAAGGCCTTCTGCGGCGAGCACGGCGGCATCGTCTGTACCTCCACCAACGCGCCGACCATTCTCGACTGGGCCTTCACCCAGCGCGACAAGGTGCTGTTCTTCCCTGACCAGCACCTGGGCCGGTGGACCGGCTACAAGAAGGGCATCCCGCTCGACGAGATGGTGGTGTGGGACCCGGACCTGGAATACGGCGGCCTCACCCCGGAGCAGATCGCCAAGGCCAAGATCCTGCTGTGGAAGGGCCACTGCTCGGTGCACCAGATGTTCCAGGAAAGCCACATCCGCCGCTGGCGCATGCAGCACCCGGACGGCTTCGTGATCTCCCACCCGGAGAGCAACCTGGACGTGTGCATCCATTCCGACTACGTCGGCTCCACCGAGTACATCCTCAAGACCATCACCGCCGCGCCGCCCAACACGCATTGGCTGGTGGGCACCGAGCTGAATCTGGTCAACCGCCTGGCGGAGGAGTTGAAACCGCAGGGCAAGGTCGTCCAGTTCATGGCGCCCACCGTGTGCATGTGCTCCACCATGCAGCGCATCGACCCGCAGCACCTGGCCTGGACGCTGGAAAACCTGGCCGACGGCAACGTGGTCAACGCCATCCGCGTGCCGCCGCACGAGGCCGAACTGGCCAAGGTGGCGCTGGAGCGCATGCTCGCGGTGTCCTGAATCCGGAGGCACACAACGAAAGGGGGCGGTTTCCCGTGCGGAAACCGCCCCCTTCCGTGTTCAGCGCCGTCTCAGTTCTTCGGCCACAGGATCATCTGCGTGCAGCGGAACAGTGCGATGGTGCGTCCGGTGGCCTCGTCGCTCACTGTCGCGTCCCATACCTGGGTGGTGCGTCCCAGGTGCTGGGCGCTGGCCACGCAGCGGATCGCGCCTTCGCGCACCGTGCCCAGATGGTTGCTCTTCAGTTCGATGGTGGTGAAGGACTGCGCGCCGTCCGGCAGATGCGCGATGGTGGCGTAGCCGCAGGAGGTGTCGGCCAGCGCCACCACGCTGGCGGCGTGCAGGAACTCGTTGGGCGCCAGGTGCAGCCGCTTCACCGGCATGCGGCTTTCCAGCGTGCGTTCCGCCAGGCGGAGGATTTCGATGCCCAGGTAGCCGGGCAGGTATTCGCCGGCGCGTTCGTTGAATGCAGCAGCGTCGAAGTCGGGGCGCAGAGCGCTCATGGCGGGGTCTCCTCTCGTTGTGGTGGTCTTGGTCAGGCCGGCTGCGGCGCGCGCGCCACCGGCGCCTCGCGGATCGGCAGGTTGAGCACGGCGGCCAGCAGCGCCAGGGCGATGTCGGCGTACCACATCCAGGTGTAGTCACCCGTCACGGTGATGCTGAGGCCGCCCAGCCAGGCGCCCAGGAAGCCGCCGATCTGGTGCGACAGCAGGGTGAGGCCGAACAGCGTGCCCAGATAGCGCACGCCGAACAGCTTGCCGACCAGCGCGGCGGTGGGCGGCACGGTGGCCAGCCAGGTGAAGCCCAGGCCGGCGGCGAACAGGTAGAAGGTCCATTCCGTCTTCGGCGCCACCAGATACAGGGCCACCAGCACCGCGCGGGAAGCGTACATCACCGCCAGCACATTGCGGCTGCGGTAGCGCGAGATGCAGGAGCCGGCATACAGGCTGCCGAAGATGTTGGCCAGGCCGATGATGGCCAGCGACCAGCTCGCCACCGCGGGCGGCAGGCCGCACAGGTCCACCTCGCCCGGCAGGTGGGTGACCAGGAAGGCGATGTGGAAGCCGCAGGTGAAGAAGCCGGCGTGCAGCAGCAGGTAGCTGCGATCGGTGATCGCCTCGCGGACGGCGCGCTTCAGCCCGCCCTTTTCCGCCGCAGGCGGGTGTGCAGCCGTGCTCCCGCCCTTGGCCACCTTGCCGATCAGCGGCAGCGCGGCCAGGGTCATCACGGCGAGCGACCACAGCGCGCCCATCCAGCCGAACAACTGGATCAGCTTCTGCAGCAGCGGGGCGAAGACGAACTGGCCGAACGATCCGCCCGCGTTGATCACCCCCGAGGCCGTGCCACGCGCCTCCGCCGGCAGGCGCTGCGCGGCGGCGCCGATCAGCACCGAGAAGCTGCCCGCGCCCGAGCCGATGGCCGACAGCAGGCCGAGCGAGAAGATCAGCCCGAAGGTGGAATCCATGAACGGCGTGATCGCGCTGCCCACGGCCAGCAGCAGAATGCCGGCCACCAGCACCGCGCGCGGCCCCCAGCGGTCGGCCGCCGCGCCGGCGATGGGCTGGATGGCCCCCCAGGTGAACTGGCCCACCGCCAGCGCCAGACTGATCGAGGCGATGCCCAGCCCGGTGGCGGTGTTGAGCGGGCTGACGAACAGGCCGAGCGATTGTCGCGCGCCCATGGTGATGGCGAGGATGCCGGCGGCGGCGAGGGTGATGGCCAGTACTTCGGGCTGGCGCAGCGAGCGGAACATGCGGACGACCTGGAACGGGAGGATTGAACGGGTTGCGTGCGGGCGGCGGCGCAGATATGCGTCGGGTGAGAATAGTTTCCGGATCGGGCACGGAGAAGCCCATAATCCGATCCATCAAGTCAACGAAACATTGACAATCGAAGAGCGCGGAGGGAATCGATCCCCTCCGTGCCAGTCATCTGTTCGGGAGAATGCAATGAACTGGCTGCCGGCCTGGGAAGGCTTCGTCCGCGTGGTGGAAGGCGGCAGCATGGCCGCCGCCGCGCGCGCGCTGGGCTGCACGCGCGCCCAGGTCAGCAAGCAGATGGCCGAACTGGAGCGCCGCCTGGGCACGCGCCTGTTCGAGCGTTCCACCCGCCGGCTGGCGCTCACCCCGGCCGGCGAGGTGTTCCACCAGCACGCCCTGCGCGCGCTGGAAGCGGTGGACAGCACCGAGATCGCCGTGCGCAACCTCGGCGACACCCCGCGCGGCACGCTGCGGGTGAGCGCCACGGTGACCTTCGGCCGCCACTGCGTGGCCCCGCTGCTGCCGGAAATCGCCGCCGCGTATCCCGAACTGGAGATCGAACTGATCCTCACCGACCACATCGTCGATCTGGTGGGCGACAGCATCGACCTCGCCCTGCGCATGACGCGCATGCCGCCGGACGATGCGGTGGCGCGCCGCATCGTCAGCCTGCGCCGCGTGGTGTGCGCCGCGCCGGCCTACCTGGAGCGCCACGGCAGTCCGCGCCTGCCGCAGGATCTGCTGCAGCACCAGTGCCTGAGCTATGTGCTGGGAGACAACAAGACCTGGGGGCTGATCGACGGGCGCGGCGTGGAGACGCCGGTGCCGGTGCGCAGCCGCATCCACTTCAACAACGCCGACTGCATGCTGGATGCCGTGCTCGCCGGCCACGGCATCGCCATCCTGCCCACCTACCTGTGCCACCGCGAACTGGCCGCCGGCACGCTGCGCACGGTGCTCGACGACTACGAACCCAACATCGTGTACGGGCGCGAACTGTACGCCTGCTATACCCCCAGCCGGGTGCGCGTGCCCAAGGTGCGCGTGTTCCTCGACGCGCTGCTGCGCCGCTTCCAGCCGGTGCCGCCGTGGGAGCGCGCCGGCTGAGCGCGCGGCGCTCCGGAACGCTCAGCGGCGCTCCAGATCGACGCAGACCAGCGCCGGGTGGCGGTGCCAGCGGAAGGTGATCACGTAGGGCCGCGGACGCACGCGCGCGGTGATGCCCTGCGCCCCGCGCAGGCGGGTCGGCACCGAGATCTCCAGATCGGGGCCGAACACCTTGCGGGCGTTGCCCGCCAGCGTGTTGGCGACCTCTCCCACCGCGTCGAGCAGATTGGTTTCGCTCAGGTCGTGTTCGTGCTGCAGCACCAGCAGTTCGCGCAGCATGCCCTCCGGCATCGACACCAGGATCTGGCCGCTGTAGCCACCCATGAAGCTGACGATGCCGTTGAATTCGTGGGCGATCACGCTGGAATCGCCCAGGAACGCGGAGGTGATCTCGGGTTCCTGTTTGCTGGTGGCCTTGAGGTAGTGCTTGACGGCGTCTACGAACAGCTGCAGATCGTCTTCGGTCAAAGTAGCCATGTGGAAAAGCGCTCAGAGGGGTTTGCACACGTCGAGCAGGGCCAGTCCCAGCTCATCGTCGGTGAACGGCTTGTTGAGGAAGCCCCGCGCGCCGAGGCGCAGCGCGGTGATGGCGGTGGATTTGTCGTTGAGCGCGCTGACCACCAGGATGCTGGGGGGATGGGGCATGCGCATGAGTTCGCGGATGGTGGCCACGCCATCCATCTCGGGCATGGTCAGATCCATGGTGACCACGTCGGGGCGGGTTTCGCGGGCGATCTGCAGGGCCTCGCGCCCGTCGCGCGCCAAGCCCACGATGAAGATCTCTTCCAGGCCGGTGGATTCGACCACGCGGGCGATGCGCGTGCGGATCAGGTTGGAGTCGTCGACGATCAGCAGCCTCATGCCGGTGTCCTCGCGGGTTCCCGGCGGGACTCCCCGGGGAGCACGATGCCGAAGGTGCTTCCCCGGCCCGGCGAACTGCGTGCCCACAGCCTGCCGCCGAGGCGGACGACTTCCTGCAGGACTGCGTCGAGGCCGACCCCGCGCCCGGCGTGGATGCCGCCCGGTTCGGCGGTGGAGAAGCCCGGCTTGGTGATCTGGCCGAGGATCTGGAGATCGGAGAGCCGGTCGAGCTCCGCGGGCGGATACCAGCCCAGATCCAGCAGGCGTTGACGGACCGCGGCGGGTTGCAGGCCGCGCCCGTCGTCGCGCAGGTGTATTTCCAGTTCGCCCGAGGCGCGCCGGGCGAGCGTGAGGGTCAGCAGGCCGGCTTCCGGCTTGCCGGCGGCGCTGCGCTCGGCGGGCGTCTCGATACCGTGGGCGATGGCGTTGCGCGCGAGCTGGATGACCAGCGAGCCCAGTTCCGGATCCTGCGCCCAGGGATGCTCCAGCGCGCCGTCCTCGAATACCAGCCGGGTATGCACCTGCTTGCCCAGGTCCGCCGCCGCGCGGCTGGCGAGTTGCAATGCCCGTGCCAGCGCGTGGTCGGCGGTTTGCGCCGGATCGTCGGATGTGCCCGGATTCAGGGGGATCTGCTTGAACACGGCGATTTTTTCCAGCAGGCCCTCGAGTTGCAGCGGCAACTGGATGAGCGAGTCGCCGTTGAGCCGGTCCTTGTTGTGCAACTGCTGCAGTTCGTCTTCGAAGTTGTGTGCCATGTCGGCCAGCAGGTCCAGGTGGAGCGCGGCCGCCTCGCCCTTGAAGGTGTGCACCAGGCGGAACACCTTTTCCAGCGTCTTGCGTACTTCCGCCGTGCCGGCCTGCTCCGACAGCGAGCGCAGCAGGCTGTTGACCTGCAGCAGCTGGGTTTCCGCGCGCGCGACGAAGTGGCGCAATGCGCCGGTGTCGGCGCCCAGCGCCTGCACGAGGGAGGAGAACTCCTGACGGGCGCGGCCGCGCTCCGCATCGATCTGCTGTTCGAGCGCGACGCGGGCGGTGATGTCCTGCATGGTGACCAGCAGGTGGCGCACCCGGCCGTCGTCGAGCACGCGGTTGAAGGAGAACGACAGGAACTTGCGCTCCTCCTTGCCCAGCGCGTTGAGGGTCTTGACCTCGACGCACGAGAGGGGGTTGATGCTATGCACCAGGTTTTCCAGCACATGGGGCGAGAACAGCAGCTCCATGTAATCGCGCGCGTCCTTGAGATCCTTCTCGAACAGCAGCGGGCCGAGCAGGTCGGGCAGGCGGTCGCCCGGGCGCGGCGCGCGGCCGAGCAGGGTGCCGACCGAGCGCGAGATCTGCGTACCCAGCGTGAAGTCGGGATGCAGCAGGAACAGGCCCTCGCGCACGCTGTCGAGGATTTCGCGGTTTTCCTCGTTGACCGCCTCGGTCGCCTGGTCGGCGCGCCGCAGGCTGCTGAGGAACTTGTAGAGGATGTAGATGAAGTTCAGCAATGCCAGCAGGATGCCGACGCTCTGCACCATGCGCAGGAAGTCGGCGCGCCGGGTGGCGTTGACCTCCAGCACCGAGGTCAGATCGTTCATCAACTCCAGCATCCGGAGGTTTTCGTTGCGCGCGTAGGCCACGGCGATGCCCAACTGCGAGGGTGATGCCCGGCCTTCCAGCACCGGGGCCAGTGCCAAGCGGTAGGGCGCCCAGCGCGCCAGCGCGTCGGCCACCACCTTGCGCCCGCCGTCGTCGGCGACGGCCGTCAGGTAGACCGGGTTGCCGTCGCCGCCGGGCACGGTGGCGCCGGTGTTGAACCCGTGCAGCGTGCGGTCGAACAGGTCGACCACGGACCTGAGCTCCTCGCGGGCGGGCCCCGTGTCGCGGCCGTCGCGGCGCTCCAGTTCCAGCGTCAGCAGCGCCTTGGTCATGCGCTGCGAAAGCATGCGCTGGCGCCCCGAGAGGTTCACGCTGACGGCGTCCTCGGCGATCTTGAACGAGGTGTAGAAGTTCAGCATCAACACCCCGAGGTCGATGACGATGAACAGGGTGACGGCGACGATGATGACCCGGTAACGCTGCCAGAAACTGTGCGGCGCCGGGCCGGATGCGGCCGGGGAGGCCACGTGGGAGGGGTGGGCTGGAACGGTCACGGTACTGTCTCCTTGACGACCGATCCGCGGGGGTGCGCAGATGGCGGAGAAAGTCCGGACAGGCATGGTGCCACGGCCCGTCGGGTGCGATCCGGCGTGCAAGGGCGCATTGCCTGCACATCGCCAAGTGTTGCGGAAGACCGACGCGGAGAAGGCTGCTTCGCCGGCCGCACTATAGTTCGGGCGGGGTGAATATTACTTTGTGCTAAATCAAATTTCGCCAGGCGCGGGCAATACCGGCCGGGGCCTTGCCAGGGGCGTGCGCTGCGCGCGAGTACCGGCGCGCTTCAGGGGCGGATGAAGGCCGCCACCTTCGGGTCGCGGCGCAGCGCGGCCAGGTCGTCCTCGCCGGGCAACTGCGGGCGATCGCGCTGCACGTTGACCATGCACAGGAAGCCGAGATGGCCGCCCTCGCTGGCGCGGAACTGGTGCCAGCTCAATGCCGGAATATGCACCAGGTCATGCACGCCCACCGCGCGCACCTCGCCGCCCGCCAGGCAGGCGCCGCCGCCGGAGAGGATCAGCACGGCGTGCTCGTGCTCGTGGCGCTCCAGCGTGGAATGGCCGCCGGGGCCGATCTCGAAGTAGCGCAGTTCGCAGCCCAGCGCATCGGTACGGAACAGCAGCTGGCGGCGGATGTCGCGGAAGGGCGCGCTGCCTTCCGGTTTGTATTCGAGCACCTCGGTGTCGTCCCAGCGCCGTCCGGCGCGGGCCTTGCGGAACACGGGCGGGTTCATCGCGCTTCTCCCAGGGTGTGCACGCGGCGCACGAAATCACGCGCGGCGGCGGTGGGGTCGTCGGCTTCCAGCAGGGCGCCGCCGATCAGCAGCATCACGTCGCGGCCGTAGAAATCCACCATCTCCTCGACGCGCTGCGGCGTCATGCCGCCGGCCGGCACCGGCAGCGCCGCGCGCAGCGGGCCCCAGGGCTCGCGCGCGGCTCCGGCGATGGCCCGGCAGGTGTGCGGGCCGTAGCTGAAGCGCCCGCCGTGGTTGGGATAGATCACCGCGTCGGCGCCGGCCAGGCGGAACAGCTTGCCGATCAGCGCGGGCGGGGCGATGCGCGCCGCACCGCCGAGCGCGGGGTGGGCGAGGATGGGCAGGCCGGCCTCCTCGGCGAGTTCCTGCAGCGCGCCCAGACCGGAAACCATCGGCGCGAGCATCAGCATGCCCACGCCGGCCTCGCGCGCGATGCGCAGCTGTTCGTGCAGCCGGCGCGGGCCGCCGGTGAGGCTGGGGGCGTACACGCAGCGCCCGCCGCCGGCGCGGTTGGCGGCGTCGATGGCGCGCTGCACGGCTTCCACGCGGCGGGCGAAGGGGGCGGCGGCCTGGTCGGCCAGGCCGTGGTCGTCCTTGATGAGGTCGATGCCGCCGGCGGCCAGCGCGCCGGCCAGCGCGGCCAGTGCTTCGGGGGAGCTGCCCTGTGGTTTCAACGCGCTGCAGGTCAGCGGGCGGTGCTCTGCGCCCGCCAGCGCGCGCAGGCCGACGATGCCGAAACGCGGGCCGCCGAAGCGTGCCAGCGCGGGTTCGGGCAGGTCCACGTCGACCAACTCGACCTCGGGCTGCAGCGAGCAGTTGCCGAACAGCATGTTCATCAACTGGCCGGCCTCGAAGCCGGTGGTTTCCAGCGCCAGCCCGAGAGTGACGCGGAAATGCCCGTCACCGTCGGCCGCCACCTCCTCTACCCGGCCGATCACCTCGTCGGCCACGCGCGCATCGCGCACCGCGCCCGGCGGCATCTCCACGCTCTGCTCCACGGCCAGCGCCTCGGCGCGCCGTTCGATCTCGCCGGCCCCGGCGCGAACCCGGTATGTCGCCCGCAATCTATCCATGAAAAGGGTTTAAGCTAAGTCTTCGGACTGCCTATTATGCCTTGTCGCCATTTTCGTCCCGGCACCCGCCCGCTCATGAATCTGCGCATCTGCACGTACAACATCCACAAGGGTTTCTCGCAGTTCAACCGTCGCATGGTGGTGCATGAGTTGCGCGACCGCCTGCGCAGCCTGGACGTGGACCTGGTGTTCCTGCAGGAAGTGCAGGGCCTGCACCTGGGCCACGCGGGCCGCCACCACAACTGGCCGGCCTCGGCCCAGCATGAATTCCTCGCCGAGGACGCCTGGCAGCAGACCGCCTACGGCGGCAACGCGGTGTATGACCACGGCCACCACGGCAACGCCATCCTCAGCCGCCACCTGATCCTGAGCGCCGACAACCAGGACGTTTCCGACCACCGTTTCGAGCGCCGCGGCCTGCTGCATTGCGAGGTGGAACTGCCGGCCTTCGGTCAGCCGGTGCACTGCGTATGCGTGCATCTGGGCCTGATGGGCGGCAGCCGGCGGCGCCAGATGGAGGCGCTGGCTGAGCGCATGGAACGTCTGGCGCCGGACGGCGCGCCGCTGATCATCGCCGGGGATTTCAACGACTGGCGCAATCGTGCGGACGATCTGCTCGGACGCCGGCTGGGGCTCACCGAGGCCTTTCACGGCGTGCGCGGCGTGCCGGCACGCAGCTTCCCCAGCCGTCTGCCGATGTTCCGCCTGGATCGCATCTACGTGCGCGGCTTCAAGGTGCGCGATGCGCGGGTGCACCACGGCCCGGCCTGGGCCGGGCTGTCCGACCACGCAGCCCTGACCGCCGAGCTGGAGCCGACCGGGTGAGCCGCCTGGTTGCCGGCAACGCGCTGACCCTGCTGGAAACCGGCCAGGAGTATTTCCCCGCGCTGCTGGCGGAGCTCGAGCGGGCCGCGCAGGAAATCTTTCTCGAGACCTATCTGTTCGAGAACGATGCCACCGGCCGCCGCGTGGCCGCCGAACTGGGGCGTGCGGCGCAGCGCGGCGTGCGCGTGCATGTGCTGGTCGATGGCTTCGGCGGACGCGCCTTCGTGCGCGAGCTGATGCCCCTGCTGGAAGGCGATGGCGTGCAGGTGCTGATCTACCGGCCCGAACTGCGCGCGCTGTCCCTGCGCCGCCACCGTCTGCGGCGCATGCACCGCAAGCTGGTGGTGGTGGATGGGCGGGTGGCCTTCGTCGGCGGCATCAACATCATCGACGATTTCGAGGCCGGCGGCCCACCCCATCCGCGCCACGACTACGCGGTGCGTGCCGAAGGGCCCATCGTCGCCCGCATGCTGGCGGCGGTGCATCACCTGTGGCAACTGGTGTCGTGGGCCAACTTCAGCCGCCGGCTCAACGAGCCGCTGCGCGTGCCCGCCCGCGCGGAACGGGCCGGCCGGCTGCGCGCGGCCTTCCTGATCCGCGACAACCTGCGCCACCGGCGCGACATCGAAAACGCCTATCTGGCGGCCATCGGCCACGCACGCGGGGAGGTGCTGATCGCCTGCGCGTACTTCTTTCCCGGGCGGCGTTTCCGCCGCGCGCTGATCGAAGCGGTGCGGCGCGGCGTGCGGGTGACGCTGCTGCTGCAGGGGCTGGTGGATCATCCGGTGCTGGCGCACGCCAGCCGTGCGCTGTATCCGTACTTCCTCGGGCACGGCATCCGCCTGTTCGAGTACCACCGCAGCTATCTGCACGCCAAGGTGGCCGTGGTGGACCGGCGCTGGGCCACCGTGGGGTCGAGCAACATCGACCCGTTCAGCCTGCTGCTGGCGCGCGAGGCCAACGTGGTGGTGGCCGACGAGGCGTTCGCCGGCCGCCTGCACGACAGCGTGACGCGTGCGATGGAGCAGGGCGCGCGCGAACTGGCGCCGGCGGGCTGGCGCCGGCAGGGACTGCTGCGCCGTGCCGCCAGCTGGCTGGCCTATCAGTTCGTCCGCCTCGCCATCGGCGTGGCCGGATACGGCGGCAAGCACTGAGCGAACTCCAGGATACCGGCTGGCGGGCCTTGCCTGGCTTGCTTCGCGAACACGCCCGCAATGCCGGAGAAAATCCTTTCTAATACTTGATGGATATGCATTTGGTGTTAATGCCGGACGCTCTTTCCGGTGGCTCGCAAGCAAGAGACTGGGCTTATCATCATATTGATTTTACTGATACTTTCGTCTCCTGGCCGGACATAGAATCCGGGCTGGCCGTGCGCACCGTAAACGGGCGTCGCGCAGCACAAGAATGGTGCCTCCGTTCGTGGGGCACCGTAACAGGAGAGGATCAACGTGAAAGAAAAGATCATCTGGTTGGCCGTCGCGCTGGTCGGCGCGGCGGGCTTCGGCATGCTTGCGCTGAGCCGGGGCGAGACCGTCAACGCGGCCTGGCTGGTGCTGGCCGCCTTGTCGTGCTACTCGATCGCCTACCGCTTCTACAGCAAGTTCATCGCCGAGAAGGTCTTCGAGCTGGACGACCGGCGCCTGACGCCGGCCGAGCGCCGCAACGACGGCCTGGACTACGTGCCGACCAACAAGTGGGTGCTGTTCGGCCACCACTTCGCCGCGATCGCCGGCGCGGGCCCGCTGGTGGGGCCGATTCTGGCGGCGCAGATGGGCTTCCTGCCCGGCACCATCTGGATCCTGGTCGGCGTGATGCTGGCCGGCGCGGTGCAGGATTTCCTCGTGCTGTTCATCTCCGCGCGCCGCGACGGCCGTTCGCTGGGCGAGATGGCCAAGCAGGAACTGGGCTCCTTCGCCGGGCTGATCGTCATGCTGGGCGCGCTGGGCGTGATGATCATCATCCTCTCCGCGCTCGCCCTGGTGGTGGTCAAGGCGCTGGCGGAAAGCCCGTGGGGCACCTTCACCATCGCCGCGACGATTCCCATCGCGCTGTTCATGGGCATCTACATGCGCTTCATCCGCCCGGGGCGCATTGCCGAGATTTCGGTGATCGGCTTTGTGCTGATGATGGCCGCGATCATCTTCGGCGAGGACATCGCCCGCCACGAATACTGGGGCCCGTTCTTCACCATGACCGGCCCGCAGCTCACGCTGGCGCTGGTGATCTACGGCTTCGTCGCCTCGGTGCTGCCGGTGTGGCTGCTGCTGGCGCCGCGCGACTACCTGTCCACCTTCCTCAAGCTGGGCGTGATCATCGGCCTGGCCATCGGCATCATCATCTCCCTGCCGGAGCTGAAGATGCCGGCGGTGACCCAGTTCATCGACGGCACCGGCCCGGTGTTCTCCGGCAGCCTGTTCCCCTTCCTGTTCATCACCATCGCGTGCGGCGCGATCTCCGGCTTCCACGCGCTGGTGTCCTCCGGCACCACGCCCAAGCTGGTCGAGCGCGAAACCCACATGCGCGTGATCGGCTACGGCTCCATGCTGGGCGAATCGCTGGTCGCCATCATGGCGATGATCTGCGCGGCGGTGCTCGATCCGGGCATCTACTTCGCGATGAACTCGCCGGCCGCCGTCATCGGCACCACGGTGGAATCCGCCTCGCAGGTGATCAACGGGTGGGGCTTCGCGATTTCGCCGGAACTGCTCACCCAGATGGCCAAGGACGTGGGCGAGCACAGCATCCTGTCGCGCGCCGGCGGCGCGCCGACCTTTGCCGTGGGCATGGCGGTGATCATCACCGACATCTTCAACAGCAAGGCGATGATGGCCTTCTGGTACCACTTCGCCATCCTCTTCGAAGCGCTGTTCATCCTCACCGCCGTCGATGCCGGCACGCGCGCGTGCCGCTTCATGGTGCAGGATCTGGCCGGCACCTTCATCCCCGGCATGAGCCAGACCCGCAGCCTGGCCGGCAACCTGATCGGCACGGCAGTGGCGGTGTCGGGCTGGGGCTACTTCGTCTATCAGGGCACGGTCGATCCGCTCGGCGGCATCAACACCCTGTGGCCGCTGTTCGGCATCGGCAACCAGATGCTCGCCGCGATGGCGCTGCTGCTGGGCACCGCGGTGCTGTTCAAGATGAAGAAGGAGCGCTACGCGTGGGTCACCATCGTGCCCACCGTGTGGCTGTTCATCACCTCGATGACCGCCGGCTGGCTGAAGATCTTCAGTGACAACCCGAAGGTCGGCTTCCTCGCGCTGGCCAACCGCTTCAACGAGGCGGCGGCCCAGGGCACCATCCTGGCACCGGCCAAGAGCATCGAGCAGATGAGCCGGGTGGCCTTCAACAACCAGGTCAACGCGGTGCTGTGCGGCTTCTTCATGATCGTGGCCGTGGTCATGCTGGTGGCGGTGATCATCAACATCCGCAAGGCGCTCGCCAATCCGCAGTCGACCGCGCAGGAAGTGCCGGCCGTCTACCGCGAGGAGCCCGCGCGTGCTTGACCTGTCCTACCTCGCCGGCAAGGACCAGCCAGCCCCCGCCCCGGAGGCGGGGCTGGACGAAGCCTATGCCCGCTACCTGGCCGATGCGCGCGCGCAGAATCCGGGTGGCGTCGCCATGTCGGCGGAGGACTTCGAGCGCTACAGCCTGGGTTCGGGCTGGCTGTCCGGCCTGAAGGACGTGGCGAAGAAGGTGGTGCAGACCTGCAGGCTGGTGATCGGCATCCACGATTACGAGTACTACCTGGACCACATGCGCTCGCGCCATCCGGAGGCCACGCCGTTCACGCGCGAGGAGTTCTACCGCTACTGTCTGGAAGCGCGCTTTCCCAGCGCGGAGCGCGCGGGTACCCGTTGCCCGTGCTGACGCTGCTGAGCGGGTGCAAGTGGATCCAAGCTGCGCGCCCTCCGGGGCGCGCGGTCTTTTGGGCGGGCGCTATGCCCGGCTGAGCGCCAGCTTGCCGGCCAGCAGCACGAACACCGTGCCGGCCAGCCGGTTCAGGGCGATCTGCGCGCGCGGCGAGCGCTGCAGGCGTTCGCCCAGATAGCCGGCGCCCGTCGCGATCAGGCTGAACACCAGCAGCGCGGAAAGCAGGAACGCCAGCCCCAGCAGGACGATCTGCACGGCCACCGAGCCGCGCGCGGGATCGGCGAACTGAGGCAGAAAGGCCAGGAAGAAGATCGCCACCTTGGGGTTGGTGACGTTCATGACGATACCCCGGCCGTACAAGGCCCAGCCGGGCCGGGGCGTCGCATCCGCGCCGGTGGAGCCGGAGGCGCCGGCGCGGAAGGCCTGCCAGGCGAGATAGAGCAGATAGGCCGCGCCCACCGCCTTGAGCACGGTGAAGGCCAGCGCGGAGGTCTTCAGCAGCGCGCTGACCCCGAGCGCGACCGCACCGATGTGCGCGAACAGTCCGGTGCACAGCCCCAGCGTGACCAGCAGGCCGGCGCGGCGGCCGTGCAGTGCGGACTGCGCGAGCACGAACAGGTTGTCCGGCCCCGGGGAGATGGCCAGGGCCAGCGAGGCCGCGGTGAACAGCAGCAGAACGTCGAGTGGAATCATGCGGTGCGCGCCTCCGCCCGGTTCAGCGCGCGCCGGGCAGCAGCGGCCGCTTGGCGGAAATCACCCCGGTATTGACCCCGGCCCAGTTCAGCCCGCCGAACAGGCGCGCGTATTCGATCTTCACGCAGCGGTCCATCACCACCTGCAGGCCGGCGGCCTCGGCAGCGTGCGCGGCGGCTTCATTGATCACGCCCAGCTGCATCCAGAACGTCTTCGCGCCGATGGCCACGGCGTCTTCCACCAGCGGCGGCACGTCTTCCGGTTTGCGGAACACGTCCACCATGTCGACCGGCACGGGAATGTCGCGCAGCGTGGGGTAGCACTTCTGCCCCAGCACTTCCTCGTAGGCCGGGTTGACCGGGATGATCGTGTAGCCATGTTCCAGCATGTACTTGGCGGCGAAATAGCTGGGGCGGTACCAGTTGGCCGACAGGCCCACCACCGCGATGCTGCGGGTGCCGAGCAGCACCCGGCGCAGTCCGTCGATATCGTCGATCATCCTTCAAGCCTCTTCCGATGCGATTGCGGGGCCGGACAGGGCACGGCGTCGGGGCACCGCCGCCAGCGCCCAATTGGCCAGCGCCCAGGCGCGGATCTCCGCGAGGGTGGCGCGTTCCAGTCCGGCGGGGGGATTCTGGCCCAGAAAGGCCAGCGCCGCCACCAGCGCGGCGCCCGGCGGCTGCGCATCCACCGCGCGCGCCAGGGTCTGCTTGGAGAGCTTCTCGCCCCGCGTGTTGGTGACCACCGGCAGGTGCGCGTAGTGCGGCGTGGGCAGGCCGAGCAGGCGCTGCAGGCAGATCTGCCGCCCGGTGGATTCGAGCAGGTCGGCACCGCGCACCACATGGGTCACGCCGGCCTCGGCGTCGTCGACCACCACGGCGAGCTGGTAGGCGTACAGGCCGTCGGCGCGCAGCACGACGAAATCCCCGGCCTCGCGCGCCAGATCTTCCTCCTGGCGGCCCTGCACGGCATCGTCGAAGACCGCCTTGCCCTCGGCGCGCACCCGCCAGGCCCGCGCGGCCCGGCCCGGGGGCAGGCCATCCCGGCAGGTGCCCGGATAGACCCGCGAACCGTCGCGCGCCAGCGCCGAATCGGCCAGTTCGCGCCGCGTACAGGCGCACGGATAGGCCATGCCGTCGGCCCGCAGGCGCGCCAGCGCGGCGGCGTACTCGGCGTGCCGGCGGCTTTGCCACACCGGCTCGCCATCCCAGGCGAGGCCGAAGCGCTCCAGCGTGCGCAGGATGCCGTCCGCCGCGCCGGGCACGCAGCGCGGTGCATCCACGTCCTCGATGCGCAGCAGCCAGCGCCCGCCGGCCGCGCGCGCATCCAGCCAACTGCCCACGGCGGCGACCAGCGAGCCGAAGTGCAGCGGGCCGGACGGCGATGGGGCGAAGCGGCCGACGTAGGGCGGGGTGGGGGTGTTCATGGGTGGGGCCGATCTTACCATCGCGTCCTGTGGGCCAAGCCTGTGCCCAGGGGCCGCGTGGGACGCGTATGGGTGGCGGGTTTGGCGAATTGTGTGTCCGTGCCGGACACCCTCATGGCGTTGCGCGCGGGCCTGCTAAAGTGGTACATCCCGATGACGCCGGCCGGCGATCCGGGGCGATAACGATGCAGCGATTCAGCCGATTCAGCGAGGTCATCCCCATCATGTTCAGCCTGTTCCCGAATATCCGCTCCCGCTTCCTTGCGATGGGCCTGACGGCCCTGTTGGCCGTTTCCCTGAGCGGCTGCGGCTACAACGATTTCCAGCGTCTCGACGAACAGGCCAAGGCGGCCTGGGCGGAAGTGCTCAACCAGTACCAGCGGCGCGCCGACCTGATCCCCAACCTGGTCAACACGGTCAAGGGCGAGGCGGATTTCGAGCAGGACACGCTGACCCAGGTCATCGAGGCCCGCTCGCGCGCCACGGCGATTCAGCTCACGCCGGAGGCGCTCAACGACCCGCAGGCCATGGCCCAGTTCCAGCAGGCTCAGGGCCAGTTGGGCAGCGCCCTGTCGCGTTTGATGATGGTCGCGGAGAACTACCCGACGCTGCGCGCCAACCAGGGCTTCCAGGATTTGCGCGTGCAGCTCGAAGGCACGGAAAACCGCATCACCGTGGCGCGCAACAAGTACATCGAGGCGGTGCAGCGCTACAACGTGCTGGCGCGCAGCTTCCCGACCAACCTCACCGCGATGGTGTTCAGCTATGAGCCCAAGGCCGGGTTCACCGTGACCAACGAGGCGGAAATCTCCCGCCCGCCCACCGTCGATTTCGGCGGGCAGTCCGGGCGCTGAGGTGCGCCGCGGTGTTGTCCGCCATGTCCGGCCCGCGCGTCGGCGGCTTGCTGACGTGGCTGCTCGCGTGCCTGCTGGCCGTCCTTGCCGGCACGGTTGCCGCGCAGGGCGTGCAGCCCGTGCCGGCGTTGAGCGCGCGGGTCATCGACCAGACCGCCACGCTGGACGCGGCCGCGCGCCAGGCGCTGGAGACGCGCCTGGCGGCGTTCGAGGCCGAGCGGGGCACGCAGATCGTCATCCTGATCGTCGCCACCACCGCGCCGGAAGACATCGCCGCCTACGCGCACCGCGTGGCGGACACCTGGAAGATCGGCCGCGCCGAAGTGGGCGACGGCCTGCTGCTGGTGGTGGCGAAGGAAGACCGCACGGTGCGCATCGAAGTGGCGCGCACGCTGGAAGGCGCGGTGCCGGACCTGGCCGCCTACCGCATCATCGACCGCCTCGTCACCCCGGCCTTCCGCCAGGGCGACTTCGCCGGCGGGCTGGATGCCGCCGTCGGTGCGCTGGACGCGCTGATTCGTGGGGAAGATCTGCCGCTGCCCGCCGCCGGCACGTCTTCCGCCGACATGTCCTGGGAAGACATCCTGCTCCTGCTGTTCGTCGCCGTGCCCACCCTGGGCGGCTTCCTAGCCAGCGCCATCGGCCGCAAGCCGGCCCTGCTCGTCACCGGCGGCGCCAGCGGCGTGCTGATCTGGCTGGTGGCCGGCAGCGTGCTGCTCGGTATCATCGGCGGCGTGCTGGCCGCGCTCTTTCTCGCCGCGCTTGGCGGGGGAGGGGGCGGCGGTGGCGGGCCGGGCGGGCGGCTGAGTGGTCCGGTGATCACCGGCCGGCGGGGTGGCTTTGGTGGCTCGGGCGGCGGCTTCCGTTCCGGCGGGGGCGGCAGCTTCGGCGGCGGCGGGGCGTCCGGGCGATGGTGAACGAGAGGTGGGCATGAACCCGATCGTGCGTCTGCTGCGCCACGCCTGGCTGGATGCCGGCGACGTGGCACGCGTGCTGGACGAGGCCGCGCTGACGCGGCTGACCGGGCGCATCGCCGCGAGCGAGGCGCGCCACGGCGGGGAGCTGTGCCTGCACGTGGAAGCCGGCCTGCCGGCCAGCTACCTGTGGCGCCACTGGCGGCGCGGCGTGCCCATCGAAGACATCGTGCACGAGCGCGCGCTGGCCCAGTTCTCCCGCCTGCGAGTGTGGGACACCGAGCACAACAACGGCGTGCTGATCTACCTGCAACTGGCGGAACACCAGATCGAGATCGTTGCCGACCGGGGCGTGGCGCGCCGCGTGCCGGACGCCCACTGGCGCGGGGTGCTGGCCGGGCTGGGCGAACTCTTCCGCGCCGGCCGCCATGAAGAGGGCCTCGCCCGCGCCATCGACGCCGTCGGCGAGGCCCTGGCCCGCGAATTCCCCGCGGACGGTCCCCGGGTCAATGAACTGTCGGACCGCCCGCGGCTCGGTTGAGGCGGGCGGTGGCCGGCGTCAGACGTTGAACAGGAAGTTCAGCACGTCACCGTCCTTGACCACGTAGTCCTTGCCTTCGGCGCGCATCTTGCCCGCTTCCTTGGCGCCGGCCTCGCCCTTGAACTGGATGAAATCCTCGTAGGCGATGGTCTGCGCGCGGATGAAGCCGCGCTCGAAGTCGGTGTGGATCACGCCGGCCGCCTGCGGGGCGGTATCGCCCACGTGGATGGTCCATGCGCGCACTTCCTTCACCCCGGCGGTGAAGTAGGTCTGCAGGCCGAGCAGCGTGTAGCCGGCGCGGATCAGGCGGTCCAGGCCGGGCTCTTCCAGGCCCATGGATTCCAGGAAGTCCTTCTTGTCGGCGTCGTCCAGGTCGGCGATCTCGGCCTCGATGGCGGCGCACAGGGCGACCACCTGGGCGCCCTCGGCGGCGGCGTGGGCGCGCACGGCGTCCAGGTGGGGATTGTTCTCGAAGCCGTCCTCGGCCACGTTGGCGGCGTACAGCACCGGCTTCTGGGTGATCAGGCAGAACTGCCTGATGCTGGCCAGTTCTTCCTTGGAGAGATCGAGCGCGCGCACCGGTTTGGCTTCGTTGAGCTGGGCCAGGCATTTCTCCAGCACGACGACGAGGATCTTGGCCTCCTTGTCGCCCGAGGCGGCGGGGCGCTTGTAGCGGTTGATGGCCTTTTCCACGGTGGCCAGGTCGGCGAGCGCCAGTTCGGTGTCGATGACCTCGATGTCGCGGATCGGGTCCACGTTGCCGGAGACGTGCACCACGTTTTCGTCGGCGAAGCAGCGCACCACGTGCACGATGGCGTCGGTTTCGCGGATGTTGGCCAGGAACTGGTTGCCCAGGCCCTCGCCCTTGCTGGCGCCGGCGACCAGGCCGGCGATGTCGACGAATTCGACGATGGCCGGCTGTACCTTCTGCGGCTTGACGATCTCGGACAGCGCGGCCAGGCGCGGGTCCGGCACCTCGACGATGCCCACGTTGGGCTCGATGGTGCAGAACGGGTAGTTGGCCGCTTCGATGCCGGCCTTGGTGAGGGCGTTGAACAGGGTCGACTTGCCGACGTTGGGCAGGCCGACGATTCCGCATTTCAGGCTCATGGCTTGGATTCGTCCTTGGAGGGGCCGGGGGCGGCGGGCGCCTTGGGCGGTTTCGGGGGCTTGGGCGCGGCCGGGCGGGCGTTGAGGCGCTGGGTGGCGGTGTTCCAGTCGCCGGCGGCGATCTTCGGCCAGGCGAGCAGCGCGCGGTCGATGGCCGCGTCGATCTCCGCCTGTTCCTCGCGCCGCGCGGGCTTGAGCACGTAGTTGACCACCTCGTTGCGGTCGCCCGGGTGGCCGATGCCGATGCGCAGGCGCCAGTAGTCGTTGGTGCCCAGGTGGGCAGAGGTGTCCTTGAGGCCGTTGTGCCCGCCCAGGCCGCCGCCGAACTTGAGGCGCAACTGGCCGGGGGGAATGTCCAGCTCGTCATGCACGACGAGGATTTCCGCCGGGGCGATGCGGTAGAAGCGCGCCAGCGCGCCGATGGCCTGGCCGGAGCGGTTCATGTAAGTCTGCGGCATCAGCAGCCAGACGCCGGCCTCGCGGGCGTTGGCCACCAAGCCGTGGAAGCGCGATTCGTGCGAGAAGCGTGCGCCGAGTTCGTCGGCGAGCCGCTCACAAAACCAAAACCCGGCATTGTGCCGGGTCTCGGTGTATTCGCTGCCCGGATTGCCGAGGCCGACGATGAGGCGCGGAGCGGCTGCGGTCATCGGATGTCGGTCTCCACGATCCGGGCGGGCGGGGGCGGTCAGCCCTCGGCGCCTTCCTCGGTGGCCGCTTCGCCCTTGGTCTTCAGCACGGTGACGACGACCGGGTCGCCTTCGCCGTGGGTGACCAACTCGACGCCCTTCGGCAGCTTGATCTGCGAGACGTGGATGGACTGGTCGGCTTCCAGGCTGCCCAGGTCCACCTCGATGAACTCCGGCAGGTCGCCCGGCAGGCACTGCACGTCCAGTTCATTGATGACGTGGGAGATCAGGCCGCCGCCGAGCTTGACGGCCGGGCTGGTTTCGCCGTTGACGAAGTGCAGGGGCACCTTCAGGTGGATCTTGTGGGTGGCATCGACGCGCTGGAAGTCGATGTGCAGCACCTGCGGCTTGTAGGCGTGCCACTGGGCGTCGCGCAGCACCACGGTGTGCTTCTTGCCTTCCAGGTCGATGGTCAGCACGGAAGCGTGGAAGGCTTCCTTGTTGAGCAGGTGGTACAGCTCGTTGTGATCCAGCGTGATCGGGGTGGCGGCGACGTCGCCGCCGTAGATGATGCCGGGCAGTTGGCCGGCGCGGCGCAGGCGGCGGCTCGCACTCGATCCCTGTCCTTCGCGCTGGGTGGCCTTGAACTCGATGGTCATTGTGATACTCCAGGGTTGAAACGCCCCACCCGCGACCAGGTGGAGCCGGTTGTGCCCGCCGATTGTCCGGCGGGCGAAGGCGGATTATTCGGTGAACAGCGAGGAAACCGATTCCTCGTTGCTGATGCGCAGCACGGTATCGGCCAGCAGCGAGGCCACCGAAATCTGGCGGATGCGGTTGCTGGCCTTGGCATCGTCACGCAGCGGAATGGTGTCGGTGACCAGCAATTCGTCCAGCTCGGATTCGCTGATGCGCGACACCGCGGCGCCGGACAGCACGGCATGCGTGCAATAGGCCAGCACGCGCTTGGCGCCGTGTTCCTTGAGGGCGCTGGCGGCCTTGCACAGCGTGCCGGCGGTATCGACGATGTCGTCCATGATCACGCAGGTGCGGCCTTCCACTTCGCCGATGATGTTCATCACCTCGGAGACGTTGGCCTTCGGGCGGCGTTTGTCGATGATCGCCAGATCGCATTCCAGGCGCTTGGCGAAGGCGCGCGCGCGCACCACGCCGCCGACGTCGGGCGAGACCACCATCAGGTTGTCGTACTTCTGCTTGTCCAGGTCGGCCAGCAGCACCGGGGCGGCGTAGACGTTATCCACCGGGATGTCGAAGAAGCCCTGGATCTGGTCGGCGTGCAGGTCCATGGTCAGCAGGCGCTGGACGCCTACGGCCTGCAGCATGTTGGCGACCACCTTGGCGGTGATCGGCACGCGCGCGGAGCGCGGGCGGCGATCCTGGCGGGCGTAGCCGAAGTAGGGGATGGCGGCGGTGATGCGGCCGGCGGAGGCGCGCTTGAGGGCGTCCACCAGCACCAGCAGTTCCATCAGATTTTCGTTGGTGGGCGCACAGGTCGGCTGCAGGATGAACACATCCTTGCCGCGTACGTTCTCGAGCAGTTCGATGTTGACTTCACCGTCGGAGAAACGGCCTACCGTGGCGGAACCGAGGGAAATACCGAGGCGACGCGCTACGTCGGAGGCAAGCTTGGGATTAGCGTTGCCGGTGAAGACCATCAGGCTGCCGTGGGGCATGTCCGAATCTCCGATGCCGATAGAATGGCTGCTGCGAAAACGACGCGGGCAGGCTCATGGCCTGCCCGGTCTTAACTGGCTGGGGAGGAAGGATTCGAACCCTCGAATGCCGGAATCAAAATCCGGTGCCTTGACCAGCTTGGCGACTCCCCAAGAAACCTTTTCGACAGCTCAATCGACCAGTTCGAAGAGCGGGTGTCGCGCAAGGCTGCGTGCTGCCCACGCCCGCCAGCGCGCCGGACAGTCCGAGACGATGCGTTTCGCTTCGTCCTCGCCTGCCGCCTGTGCGAACACACAGGCTCCGGAGCCGGTCATCCTCGACGGCGCAAACTGCGCCAGCCAGTCGATTGCTGCGGCCACTTCCGGATAACGGTTGCATGCCACGGGCTGCAAGTCGTTTCGGGTGGTGCTCGCTGCGAAGGCCGCAATTGTGATGGGTTCGGTATTCCTCGTCAACTCCCTCGCGGAGAAAATTTCGGGGGTGGATACGGCCACACCGGGCGACACGACGACGTACCACGCGGGGGGGAGTTCGAGGGGGCGCAACTGTTCGCCCACGCCCTCGGCGAAGGCGTCGCGCCCGTAGATGAAGAAGGGCACGTCGGCGCCCAGTGCGAGGCCGATTTCCTGTAGCGCGGTGCGGTCCAGGCCGGTCTGCCAGAGGTGGTTGAGGGCGATCAGCGTGGTGGCGGCGTCCGAACTGCCGCCGCCCAGCCCGCCGCCCATCGGCAGGCGCTTGTCGAGGGTGATGTCCGCGCCCAGCGCGCAGCCGGTGCGCGCCTGCAGCAGGCGGGCGGCGCGTACCACCAGGTCGTCGTCCGCGGCGACGCCGGGCAGGCTGCCGAGGCGGTGCACCAGCCCGTCCGCGCGTGTGCCGAAGTGCAGGCGGTCGCCCAGATCGATCAGGCGGAAGGCGCTTTGCAGCAGGTGGTAGCCGTCCGGCCGGCGGCCGACGACGTGGAGGAACAGATTGAGTTTGGCCGGCGCGGGGCAGTCGGTCAGTGCGGGATTCAAGGCGCGGGCGTCCACTGGTCGATGATCAGGCGCAGGCGGGCGTCGCCGCGCGACAGGTCGATGCGCCGGGGCGCGGCGTCCGGCGCGGCGGAGGCGTATTCGGGGTACTCGATGCGCCAGCCGGCGTCGATGACCAGCGCCGGCCGGCCGAGGGCGTCGCGCTGGCGGATTTCCGCGCGATCGCTGGGAACGGCCTGCACCCAGGCCGGCAGGTGGTCCACGGGAGCCTGCACGCCGAGCAGGTCGGGCAGCAGTGCGTCGGCGCTGGGGGCGTCGAAGCGGCGGCCGTCGGCGGTGGTCAGGCGTGCGCCGGCGGCATCGCGGTCGAGCTGGGCGACGATCTGGCCGAGGGGGGAATACACCGTCCAGCGGTCATTGTGCGCTTCGTGGTGCCAGGCGAGCCGGCCGTTGGCCGCGCGTGTGCCGTCGGTGGCGGACAGGCGGCCTTCCAGCTCGAAGCTCGCCGCGACGCTGCGCAGGGCGTGCGGGGTTTCGCTGGCGGGGCGCAGGCCGGGGGCCGCGCAGCCGACCAGCAGCGCGCAGCCCAGTAGGGCGAGCGGCGCGCGCAGGCGCGTGCGGAGGAAGGCGGCGGGCATGGGGTGGTCAGGGGCGCAGGCGGCGGATCGTCTCGCGCAGCGCGGCGTGTTCGGGATGCTGGGCGAGCGCCTCTTCCCAGATGCGTTCGGCGTCGGCGCGGCGCTCCAGCGACCACAGCACTTCGCCCAGATGGGCGGCGATCTCGGGGTCGGCGCGGATGGCGTAGGCGCGCTCCAGATGGACCACGGCCTCGGCGGCCTGCCCGCGGCGGAACAGCACCCAGCCCATGCTGTCGAGGATGAACGGGTCTTCCGGGGCGAGTTCGAGCGCGTGCGCGATGAGTTCCTCGGCTTCTTCCAGGCGCAGGCCGCGATCGGCCAGCGAGTAGCCCAGCGCGTTGTAGGCGTGGGCGTGCTCCGGGTCGAGGGCGATCAGCTTGCGCAGCCGGGCCTCCATGACTTCCACGCGGTCCAGGCGTTCGGCCAGCATGGCGGATTCGTACAGCAGGTCGGTGTCTTCGGGGTACTTCTGCAGTGCGCCGTCGATGAGCTGGAAGGCTTCTTCGGGGCGCTCGACGTCGCGCAGCAACTGGGTTTCGGCGAGCAGCAGGCGCTTGCGCGTGTCGTCGTCGGCATCCGGCGCGTGCAGTCGGCTGCGCGCTTCGTCCAGGCGGCCGGCGCGGGCGAGCAACTGGGCGGAGCGCACGCGCGCCTGCAGGGCGTGCGGGCCGTCGGCGATCTCGTCGTAGAGCGCCAGCGCGCGTTCGACGTTGTCGCGCTGTTCGGCGATCTGCGCGAGGTTGAAGCGGATCGCGTCGCCTTCCGGGTGGCCGGCGGCCAGGGCTTCGGCGAGCAGGCGTTCGGCGAGCTCGTAGTCGCCCAGCTGGGCCGACAGCAGGCCCACCGCATAGCCCAGGTCGCGGTCGCCGGGCGCTTCGGCGAGCAGGCGCTGGAATTGTTCGCGCGCCGGTTCGAACTGCTGCTCCGCGACCAGGGCGCGGGCGTAGGTCAGCCGGGCATTGCGGTTTTCCGGGTGGCGGGTGAGGAAGTCTTCCAGCATGCGTGCAGCTTCACCCACGGCGTCGGCCTGCTGGAAGAGCTGGGCCTTGAGCAGCACGGCGGGTTCCCAGTCCGGCTGCAGGGCCAGCGCGTCGTCGATGGCCGCCAGGCCTTCGACCGGGTCCTGCGCGATGGCGGCGGCCTGGGCGCGCGCGAAGTGCGCTTCGGGCAGGTTCAGATAGGGCTCGGTGAGGCGTTCGATGATGCGCAGCGCGACCAGTTTGTCCGGTACCCGGGCCAGTGCGCGGTTGAGGCTCATCAGATTCTGCGGCAGGCGTTCGGGCGATTCGGCGAGCACGCGGGCGAACTGGATCTGCACGTCGTCCAGGCGTTCGCCGCCGCTGGCCAGCACCCCGGCGAGCAGGCGGCGCGCGTCCTCGGACTGCGGGTCGGCCTGCGTCCAGATGCGCGCGGCCTGGGTGGCGGCGTCGAGGTCGCGGGCGAACAGGGCGATCTCGGCGGCCCGCCGGGCGATGCGCGGGTCGCCGGTGCGGCGCGCCACTTCCAGGTAGGCGCGTACCGACAGGCCCAGTTCGCCGCGCGCGCCGGCGATTTCGGCGAGCAGGAACTGGTACAGCGTCTCGGCGGTGAGCTCCTGCGCGGGCAGCGCGCCGGGGCTGGGTTCTTCGGCTGCGTGCTGGGCGTGCGCGGCAAGCGGCAGGGCGAGAGCCAGGGCAAGGCCGAGGCGCGAGGCGGCTCGGCAGAACGTGCGGGTGGGGCTGCGGTTCATGGTTGCGTTCCGGCGGAACTCCGTGCGGGTAGGGCGGCGGCGGTGCCGGCGCTCGCGGCCGGCGGTTTGCCGTGCCGCGGGATTGGAGGCTTGAATTAGAATTCGGTTCGCCGCATCCATGTTAACCAGTCGAGCGAGGAGAGTCGAGCGCGGAAGGGCCGGGCGGGGTCGTCCTGCATCTGCCGCGAGCGAAGCGAGTGTCATGCCCGAGCTGCCCGAAGTCGAAACCACCCGGCGTGGCATCCAGCCGCATGTGGAAGGCCGTGTGCCCAACGAGGTGCGCGTGCGCCAGCCGCGTTTGCGCCAGCCGGTGCCGGCCGAACTGGCCGGGGAGATCGTCGGCCGCCCGCTGCGCGCGGTGCGCCGGCGTGCCAAGTATCTGCTGCTGGATTTCGGCCACGGCAGCGTGATCGTCCATCTGGGCATGTCCGGCAGCCTGCGCGTGGTGCCGGCGGAATTGCCGGCGGAGCGCCACGACCACATCGATCTGGTGTTCGGCGAACAGGCGCTGCGCCTGCGCGATCCGCGCCGCTTCGGCCTGGTGCTGTGGCAGGCCGGCGAAGCGGAGAGCCATCCGCTGCTCGCCCACCTGGGGCGCGAACCGCTGGAGGAAGGCTTCGACGGCGCCTGGCTGTTCCGCGTCACGCGCGGGGTGGCGCAGCCGATCAAGCATCTGCTGATGGATGCGCGCAAGCTGGTCGGCGTGGGCAACATCTACGCGGCCGAAAGCCTGTTCCGCGCGCGCATCCATCCGCTGGAGCCCGCCGGCGCGCTGGGGCGCAAGCGTTGCGAGCGGCTGGCCGATGAGGTGCGCGCGACCCTGGGCGAGGCCATCGAGGCCGGCGGCAGCTCGCTGCGCGATTTCGTCGGCGGCGACGGCAAGCCGGGTTATTTCCAGCAGAGCTACTTCGTCTATGGCCGCGAGGGCGAGCCTTGCCGGGTGTGCGGTTCGCCGGTGCGGCGCTTCGTCAGCGCGCAGCGCTCTTCCTGGTTCTGCCCGCGCTGCCAGGTGCGGCGTGGCTGAGCACGGCCGCGCGGCGTGGCGCCGGAGCGGGAACGGCGCTATGCTAACGGAGTTTCGGATTCCATCCGCCCGTCGTTGCGGGCCGTTCGAGGTCAGTCCATGAATCTGGTCGATCAGTTTTCCGCGTATGGCAAATGGCGCACCACCGCCGCCGAGGCGGTCGGGCGCCTGCGCGCCTGGCTGGCGCGCAACGAAGTGGGCGACGCGCAGGGCGAACTGCGTCTGCAGTACGTGCTCGACCGCCTGCGCGACGACAAGCTCACCGTGGCCTTCGTGGCGGAGTTCTCGCGCGGCAAGTCGGAACTGATCAACGCGATCTTCTTTGCCGATTACGGCGACCGCATCCTGCCGTCGAGCGCCGGGCGCACCACCATGTGCCCCACCGAGCTGAAATGGTCCGCTGGCGACCGCGCGGAAATCCGCCTGCTGCCGATCGCCACGCGCGCCACGCACACCGGCGTGAGCGAGTTGAAGCGCTACCCCGAGGAATGGGAAATCCTGCCGCTGGAGGATGCGTCCGCCGACGCCTTGCAGAGCGCGCTGTCGCGCGTCGGCGAGACGCGCCGGGCCACGCAGGACGAGGCCCGCCGCTTCGGCTTCCGCGTCGATCCGTCGGGCACCGCCGGGCTGCGTCCGGGGGCCGACGGGCTGGTGGAGATTCCCAGCTGGCGCCACGCGGTGATCCAGTTTCCCCATCCGCTGCTGGAGCAGGGCCTGGTGGTGCTCGATACCCCGGGCCTCAACGCCATCGGTGCGGAGCCGGAACTCACCCTCTCGCTGCTGCCCAACGCCCACGCGGTGCTGTTCATCCTGGCTGCCGATACCGGCGTCACGCAGAGCGATCTGGCGGTGTGGCGCGAATACGTGCAGGGTGGGCAGGGGCGCCAGAAAGGGCGCCTGGTGGTGCTCAACAAGATCGACGGCCTGTGGGACGGGCTGCGCGAACAGGCCCGCATCGACGAGGAAATCGACCGCCAGGTGCGTTCGGTGGCCGATACGCTGGAGGTCGATCCCGCCGCGGTGTTCCCGGTGTCCGCGCAGAAGGGGCTGGTCGGGCGCATCCAGGACGATGGCGGCCTGCTCGAACGCAGCCGTCTGCCGGTGCTGGAGCGCGCGCTGACCGAGGATCTGCTGCCGACCAAGCAGGAGATCGTGCGCGACGGCACGCTGGGCGAAACCGACGACCTCGCCGGCCAGGCCGAAGCGCTGCTGGAGGCGCGCCTGGCCGGCCTGCGCGAACAGCTGCAGGAGCTCACCGACCTGCGCGGCAAGAACCAGAGCGTCATCGAATACATGATGCGCAAGATCCGCACGGAAAAGGACGAGTTCGAGCGGGGCCTGCAGAAGTACTACGCGGTGCGCTCGGTGTTCACCAGCCTGACCAACAATCTGCTCGCCCACTTGGGCATGGACGCGCTGCGCGACGAAACCCGGCGTACCCGCGCGGCGATGCTGGAGTCCACCTTTTCGCGCGGGCTCAAGCACGCCATGGAAGGCTACTTCGCCAGCCTGCGCGCCAACCTCAAGCTGTCCACCGACGAGATCGGCGAGATCACCAGCATGCTGGAGGCGATGTACAAGCGCTTCGCCGTGGAGCACGGGCTGAAGCTGTCGCCGCCGGAAGCGTTCTCCACGCTGCGCTACGAGCGCGAACTGGATCGCCTGGAAAAGGCCTTCAACCGGCAGATCAACAACACCCTGGTGCTGGTGACCACCGAGAAGCACGCGCTGACGCAGAAATTCTTCGAGACCGTGGCCATGCAGGCGCGGCGCACCTTCGAGCTGGCCAACCGCGACGTGGAGCAATGGCTGCGCGCGGTGATGTCGCCGCTGGAAACCCAGGTGCGCGAATACCAGTTGCAGTTGAAGCGCCGGCTGGAAAGCGTCAAGCGCATCCACCAGGCCACCGACACGCTGGAAGACCGCGTGGAAGAACTGAAGCAGGCCGAGGTGCAGTTGCTGCGCCAGATCGAGGAACTGCGCGAACTGGCCGCCGATATCCGCGCGGCGCTGGGGGCGGCGACGACGGATATCCCGTCCGTGCCAGCTGCCGAGGCGCGGGTGGCCTGAACGTTCGTGCCGCGCCATCGCGGCCAAAAGGCGGTAAACGCGAGAGGGGCGGGTCTGCGGACCCGCCCCTCGGTGTTTCCGGCGCGGCCGGGCGTTCGTCAGCCGTTGGTCAGGCGGACGAACTTCTCCATCAACTGCTCCCGGGTTTCCTTGCGCTCCGGGTCCAGCGGGATACAGTCCACAGGGCAGACCTGCTGGCACTGCGGTTCGTCGAAGTGGCCGACGCATTCGGTGCATTTGTTGGGGTCGATCTGATAGATCTCGTCGCCCTGCGAAATGGCGCCGTTGGGGCACTCCGGTTCGCACACGTCGCAGTTGATGCACTCGTCGGTGATCATCAAGGCCATTTTTTCACTACCTCTCTATTGCTCAGGGTTCAATTTTCGGCGCAGCCGGGCGTCGACCGCCGGTTGCACGAACTTGCTCACATCGCCCCCCAACCTGGCGATTTCACGCACCATGGTGGCGGAGATGAACATGTATTCCTCCGAGGGCGTCAGGAACACCGTTTCGACATCCGGGAAGAGCTTGCGATTCATCCCAGCCATCTGGAACTCGTACTCGAAGTCGGAGACCGCGCGCAGGCCGCGCAGGATCAGGCGGGCGTCCTGCGCGCGCAGGAAGTTCATCAACAGCCCATCGAAGCCCACCACCTTCACGTTGGAAAACGGCGCCAGGACTTCGGTGGCCAGTTCCACGCGCTCTTCCAGCGTGAAGATGGGCGACTTGCCCGTGCTCTGCGCGATGCCCACGACGACCTGGTCGAACAACTCCGACGCGCGCCGCACGATGTCCTCGTGGCCGCGCGTCAGCGGGTCGAACGTACCTGGATACACCACCTTGCCGTGTCTCAACCTGGGTGCCCCCGCATGAGATGAAAATGCACTTGTCCGGCGCGGCCCTGCTTCACCGTGCGCCAGTTGCCGAGGCCTTCGAGCGGCGCCTCGGCTTCGGCGTACAGCCAGCCGTCCGGTTGCAGAATCCGTCCGAGCAGCGGTTCGATGCGTTCCAGCCAGCCCCGCTTGTAGGGCGGGTCGAGAAAGACCAGATCGAACCCGCGCGGCGCGGATTCGGCGAATTTTACCGCATCGCCGCGTACCAACTCCACTTGCCCGGCCTGGAGCGCGGTGGCGGCCTGCCGCAATGCGGCAAAGGCGCGCGCATCGTGCTCCACCAGGGTGACCGATTGCGCGCCGCGCGAGGCGGCTTCGAAGCCCAGGATGCCGCTGCCGGCGAACAGGTCCAGGCAGTGCAGGCCGTCCAGTTGCTGGCCCAGCCAGTTGAACAGGGTTTCGCGCACGCGGTCCGGGGTCGGGCGCAGGCCGGTGGCCGAGGCCACGTCGATCTGGCGCGAGCGCCACTGCCCGCCGACGATGCGCACGCGGCTCACGGGGCGGCGCCTTCCCGGGCGCCGCCGCCGACGACCACGGTGACCAGATGCTCCGGGCGTATCCGGCGGGCGAAGGCATCGCGCACGGCGGCGGCGCTCACCTGGGCGATGTGGCCCGGGTAGGCGTCCAGCCAGTCGAGCGGCAGGCCGTAGAAGCCGATCATCGCCACGTAGCCGAGGATCTTGCCGTTGGAGTCCAGGCGCAGGCCGAAGCCGTTGATGAGGTTGTCGCGCGCGCCCTGGATTTCGGCTTCGGTGGGGCCGTCCTGGATGAAGGCGTTGAGGGTTTCATGCACCACGCCCAGCGCGGCATCGATCTGGTCGGCGCGGGTCTGCAGGCCGATCTGGAACGGGCCGGCGACCCGCATCGGCGCGAAGTGGCTGTACACGCTGTAGGCGAAGCCGCGCTTCTCGCGCACCTCGCGGGTCAGGCGGGAGACGAAGCCGCCGCCGCCCAGCACGTAGTTGCCCACCAGCAGGCTGTAATAATCCGGATCCTCGCGCGACAGTCCGGGCAGGCCGAGGAGGATGTGGGCCTGCGCGGAAGGATGGGCGATGCGCAGGGTGCGCGCCGCGGGCTGTGCCGGCTGCGCCAGCGGCGTGGGCGCCTCGCCGGCCGGCAGGCCGGCGGTGAGGCGTTCGGCGATGGCCGCGGCCTGCGCGCGCGAGACGTCGCCGACGATGGCGATGGAGGCGCGCCGCGCGGTGTAGTGGCGGTGGTGGAAATCGACCAGGTCGGCGCGCGTGATGGCGGCCAGGCTCTCTTCGGTGCTGGTGCGTCCGTAGGGGTGATCGCCGTAGATGGCCGGACCGAAGGCGCGCGCGGCGAGGGTGCCGGGCTGGGTGAGCGCTTCGCGCAGGCCGGCGATGGCGCGCGCCTTCTCGCGTTCCACCACGGCTTCCGGGAAGGTCGGGCGGGCGAGCAGTTCGGCGACCAGGTCGACGGCGGCCTCGCGCTCGGTTGCCGAGGACAGGGTGCGCAGCGACAGGCTGGCGCGCTCCTCGTCCGCGCTGCCGCCGAGGATCGCGCCGATGTCCGCGCTGCGTTCGGCGATCGCCTGTTCGTCCAGCGTGGCGGTGCCGGCGTCGAGCAGGCTGCGGGTCAGCCCGGCCACGCCGGCGCGTTCGGGCGGCGCGTAGATGCCGCCGGCGGCGAAGTCGACCTGGATGTCGACCATCGGCAGCGCACGGCTTTCGACGAAATACACGCGCGCGCCGGTATCGGCGGTCCAGTGCTGGATCTGCGGGCCGGCCTGCGCGGCGCCGGCAGCCAGCAGGGCGCTGGCGGCGAGGGCGTGCAGCAGGCGGGAAAGGGGAGTCGATCGGTTGTACATGGCGGGCTCAGTGTCTCGTTGCGGGCAGCTTGGCGCGCGGGCGCGCTTCTTCCAGGGGCAGCGGTTCCAGGCGGGCGGTACTCAGCGTGCGGTCGTCGAAGAACTTGCGCGCCACGGCGCGCACGTCCTCGGCGCTCACGCCGCGCAGGCCTTCGAGCAGCGTGGCCTCGTCGCGCCAGGACAGTCCGGCCGCTTCCAGGTAGCCGATTGCCATGGCCTGGCCCATCAGCGAGTCGCGCTTGTATACCTCTGCGGCCACGGCCTGCGCCTTGACGCGGCGCAATTCCTCCTCGCTCACACCTTCCTCGGCGATGCGGGCGATCTCGGCACGCAGGGCGCTTTCCAGCTCGGCCAGGGTGTGGCCGGGGGCCGGCGCGCCGTCCAGGTAGAACAGCGCGGGGCCGCGATTGGCGCCGTCGTAGCCGGCGCTGGCGGAAATCGCCAGGCGCTGGTCACGCACCAGGCGGCGCGGCAGGCGGGCGCCGTCGTAGCCGGAGAGCACGGCGGCCAGCATGTCCAGTGCGTAGGCCTCGCGGTCGGCAGCCGGGTCGCGCAGCGCCGGGGCGTGCCAGGCGAGCGCCACGTAGGGCAGTTCGGCCGGCGCGCGCACGGTGGTCTGGCGCGGCCCGCGCGGCTCGGGTTCGCGGGTGATCGGGCGGGCCGGCAGTTCGCGCGCGGGGATGGCGCCGTACTGGCGGCGGGCCTGTTCGAACACCTCGCGGTGGTCCACGTCGCCCACCACCACCAGCCAGGCGTTGTTGGGCGCGTACCAGCGCTGGTACCAGGCGCGCGCGTCGTCGGCGCTCATGGCATCCAGATCGGGCATCCAGCCGATCACCGGGCGGCGGTAGGCATGCGCCTGCAGGGCGGTGGCCATCAACTGCTCGAAGACCAGCGCACGCGGGCGGTCGTCGGTGCGCAGCCGGCGCTCTTCCTTGACCACCTCGAGTTCGCGGGCGAACTCTTCGTCGGTGATCACCAGGTTGACCATGCGGTCGGCTTCCAGCGCCATCATGGCTGCGAGCTGATTGGGCGGAATCTGCTGGAAGTAGGCGGTGTAGTCGCGGCTGGTGAAGGCGTTGTCGCGCCCGCCCACGGCGGCCACGCGCTTGTTGAATTCACCCGGGCCCACCGTGGGGGTGCCCTTGAACATCATGTGTTCGAGCACGTGGGCGACGCCCGACACGCCGTCCGGCTCGTCCATCGAGCCGGCTCGGTACCACAGCATGTGCACCACCGAGGGCGCGCGCCGGTCTTCCTTGACGATGACCTTGAGGCCGTTGTCCAGCGTGGTTTCATAGGGATTGGCCGCCGCCGGACCGGCCAGCAGGGCCAGTGCGGCGAGCGCGCCGGTGAGTAGTGAGATGGGCTTGCGAAACATGGGAATGGATTGCATCTGATAGAATCCGCGTCGGTTGCGGCGGCCCTGGAGGGACGCCGGATTCGGCCTGGCGCCGCATGATAGCGCCCATCCGGGCGAGTGCGTGCGCCGGGCCGCAAACGCCCCATCTGACCCGAGTGCCCATGTTTGGTTTCCTGAAGAAGTCCGGCAAGCCCGAGAGCGCCGAAGCCCAGGAGGCGCCGGCCGCCGCGCCCGCAACCGAGGCGGCCCGCCCGTCCTGGAGCGAGCGCCTGAAGGCCGGGCTGTCGCGTACCCGCCAGCAGTTCGGCGGCGGCCTGGCCGGCCTGTTCGGCCGCCGCAAGATCGACGAGGATCTGCTCGAAGAGCTGGAAAGCACGCTGCTGATGGCCGACTGCGGCGTGGAGGCCACCACCCATCTGCTCGACGAGGCGCGCAAGCGCTGGAAGCGCGACAAGCTGGAGAACGCCGAAGAACTCCAGGGCGCACTGGCCGAAGCACTCACGGAAACCCTGGCGCCGCTGGAAGCGCCGCTGAGCGTGGACGGGCATCGGCCCTTCATCATCATGATCGCCGGGGTCAACGGCGCCGGCAAGACCACCTCCATCGGCAAGCTGGCCAAGTATTTCCAGAGCCAGGGCAAGAGCGTGCTGCTGGCCGCCGGCGACACCTTCCGCGCCGCCGCGCGCGAGCAACTGGTGACCTGGGGCGAGCGCAACAACGTCACGGTGATCGCGCAGGACGGCGGCGATGCCGCGGCGGTGATCTTCGACGCGGTGAACGCGGCGCGTGCGCGCGGCATCGACGTGGTGCTGGCCGACACCGCCGGGCGCCTGCCCACCCAGCTGCACCTGATGGAAGAGATCGCCAAGGTGCGCCGGGTGATCGCCAAGGCGGAGCCCAGCGGCCCGCACGAGGTGCTGCTGGTGCTCGACGCCAACATCGGCCAGAACGCGCTCACCCAGGTGAAGGCCTTCGACGCGGCCATCGGCGTGACCGGGCTGGTGCTCACCAAGCTCGACGGCACCGCCAAGGGCGGCGTGGTGGCGGCCATCGCCCGCCAGTGCCCGAAACCGCTGCGCTTCATCGGCGTGGGCGAGGGCATCGACGACCTGCAGCCCTTCCGCGCCGGCGAATTCGTCGAGGCGCTGTTCGGCCCGCCGGCCGATACGCGGGACGGCGCCGCATGATCGTCTTCGACCAGGTCGCCAAGCGCTATCCCGGCGGCTACACCGCGCTGGCCGGAGTGAGCTTCGAGATCCGCCACGGCGAACTGGTGGTGCTCTCCGGCCATTCCGGGGCGGGCAAGAGCACGCTGCTGAAACTGATTCCGGTGATCGAGCGGCCCACCGCCGGCAGCGTGTCCATCAACGGCCAGGACGTCTCGCGCATGCCCGCGCGCGCCATTCCCTACCTGCGCCGCAACCTTGGCCTGGTGCTGCAGGAATCCCGCCTGCTGTTCGACCGCAACGTGTTCGACAACGTCATGCTGCCGCTGGTGATCACCGGCCATCCGCCGCGCGACGGCGCTCGGCGGGTGGCCGCCGCGCTGGAGCGCGTGGGCCTGGCCGGGCGCGAGCGCGAGCTGCCGGCCGGGCTGTCCGGCGGCGAGCAGCAGCGCGTGGCGATCGCGCGCGCCATCGTCAACCGGCCGTCGATTCTGATCGCCGACGAACCCACGGCCCACCTCGACCCGGACTACGCCCACGAGATCGCCGAGTTGTTCCGTTCGTTCAACAGCGCCGGGGTCACCGTGGTGATCTCCACCCACGACGCCACCCTGTTCGCCGCCAGCCGGCCGCGCCGGCTGGTGCTGCACAAGGGGCTGCTGGTGGAGGGCGGGGAAGCATGAGCCACTGGTTCTACCTGCACTGGCGCGCCTTTGCGCAGGCCTGCAGCCGGCTCGCCGGACAGCCGCTGGGTACCCTGCTGTCCGCGCTGGTGGTGGGCATCGCGCTGTCGCTGCCGGCCGGCGGCTATCTGCTGATCGACAACGTGGCCGGACTGGCGCGCGGGGTGTCCGGCGCGCCGGAGATCAGCGTGTTCATGGCGCAGGACGCCAGCGAGGCCGAGGTGCGCGCGATCGCCACCCGGCTGCGCGCGGAGCCGCGCCTGGCCAGCCACCGTTTCGTGCCGCGCGACCAGGCGCTCGCGCAGCTGGAGCGCAGCGGCCTGGGCGACGTGCTGGGCGGGCTGTCCGCCAATCCGCTGCCGGATGCCTACATCGTGGTGCCGGCCGGCGACGAGCCGGAACTGTTCGAGGCGCTCGCCAAGGAGATGCGCGGCTGGCCCAAGGTGGCCCACGTACAGCTCGATTCCGCCTGGGTGGAGCGCCTGCACGCCATGCTGGGGCTGGGCAAGTCGGCGGTGCTGGTGCTTGCCGCGCTGCTCGGGCTGGCGCTGGTCATCGTCACTTTCAACACCATCCGCCTGCAGATCCTCACCCAGCGCGCGGAGATCGGCGTGAGCCGCCTGCTGGGCGCCACCGATCCGTTCATCCGCCGGCCGTTCTACTGGTTCGGCGGCCTGCAGGGCCTGCTCGGCGGGCTGGTGGCGCTGGGCACGGTGTGGGTGGTGGTCGAAGTGCTGCGCGCGCCGGTCGCCGGGTTGGCGCAGACCTATGGTGCAGTGTTCCATCTGGCCGGTCCGGGCTGGCCGGAAGCGGGGGCCATCCTGGCCTTCGCGGTGTTCCTCGGCTGGCTGGGCAGCGCCATCTCGGTGCGCCGGCATCTGGCCGGCGAGTCCATCGGCTGATACGCGTTCCCCTGTATTTTCGCGGCCAGCAGAGCATATTGAGAATAATTCTTGGCATATCCTGCAGCTGCGGGGTATATATGAAGGGCTACGTGCACGAAGGGTGCTTGATAGGCTACAACAATCGAGAGCATCTCGATAATCAATTAGAACGATCTTGTGCACTGCCGTATCATTCACCCATCGAGTTTCGATCAACCCCTGTCAAACCCCTAGGAGGACTGCTACATGGCTTCTCTGATCAACACCGAAATCAAGCCTTTCAAGGCCACCGCCTACCACAACGGCAAGTTCGTGCCGGTTTCCAGCGACGACCTGAAGGGCAAGTGGTCCGTCGTGTTCTTCTACCCGGCCGACTTCACCTTCGTGTGCCCGACCGAGCTGGGCGACCTGGCCGACTACTACGCTGAACTGCAGAAGATCGGCGTCGAGGTGTACTCCGTGTCCACCGACACCCACTTCACCCACAAGGCCTGGCACGACGCTTCCGACACCATCAAGAAGATCCAATTCCCGATGGTCGGCGATCCCACCGGCACGATCTCGCGCAACTTCGAAGTGCTGATCGAGGAAGAAGGCCTGGCCCTGCGCGGCACCTTCGTGATCAACCCGGAAGGCCAGATCAAGGTCGCCGAGATCCACGACCTGGGCATCGGCCGCTCCGCCAAGGAACTGGTCCGCAAGATCCAGGCCGCCCAGTACGTCGCCACCCACGACGGTGAAGTCTGCCCCGCCGCCTGGACCCCGGGCGCCGAGACCCTGGCTCCGTCGCTGGACCTGGTCGGCAAGATCTGATCGTCACGCTGCCGCTGCAACACCGCGCCGGACCGCAGGGTCCGCGCGGTGCGCGAAACCAGCCGGCGCCGCCGGCTGTTTTTTTGTCTGAACAACCCTACCGGGAACCACGCCATGCTGGACGCCAACATCAAGACGCAACTGAAAGCCTACCTGGAGAAAGTCACCCAGCCGCTCAAGATCACGGCTTCGCTGGACGATGGTGAGAAGTCCCGCGAAATGCTGGCGATGCTGGGCGACATCGCCGAACTGAGCAACAAGATCACCCTCATCGAACGTCGTGATGATGCCGAGCGCAAGCCCTCGTTCCGCATCAACCGCGCGGGCGCCGACCTCGGCGTGCATTTCGCCGGCCTGCCGATGGGGCATGAATTCACCTCGCTGATCCTCGCGCTGCTGCAGGTCGGCGGTCATCCGCCCAAGGTGGAAGCCGACGTGATCGAGCAGATCCGCAACCTGGATGGCGATTTCGTCTTCGAGACCTATATTTCCCTGTCCTGCCACAACTGCCCGGAAGTGGTGCAGGCGCTCAACCTGATGGCCGCGCTGAACCCGCGCGTGCGCCACACCATGATCGACGGCGCGCTGTTCCAGGACGAGGTCAATGAACGCAAGATCATGGCCGTGCCCACGGTGTTCCTCAACGGCGAGGAATTCGGCCAGGGCCGCATGGAACTGGGCCAGATCCTCGCCAAGGTGGATACCGGCGCCGCCAAGCGCGCCGCCGCCAAGATCGCCGGCAAGGAGACCTTCGACGTGCTGGTGGTGGGCGGCGGCCCGGCCGGCGCGGCCGCGGCGATCTACGCCGCGCGCAAGGGCATCCGCACCGGCATCGTCGCCGAGCGTTTCGGCGGCCAGGTGATGGATACGCTGGCCATCGAGAACTTCATCTCGGTGAAGGAAACCGAAGGGCCCAAGCTCGTCATGGCGCTGGAAGAGCACGTCAAGCAGTACGAGGTAGACGTGATGAACCTGCAGCGCGCGGTGAAGCTGGTGCCGGGCGACGTGCATGAAGTGCAACTGGAAAACGGCGCCGCGCTCAAGGCCAGGACCGTGATCCTGGCCACCGGCGCGCGCTGGCGCGAGATGAACGTGCCGGGCGAGAAGGAATTCCGCGGCAAGGGCGTGGCCTACTGCCCGCACTGCGACGGTCCGCTGTTCAAGGGCAAGCGCGTGGCGGTGGTGGGCGGTGGCAACTCCGGCGTGGAAGCGGCCATTGATCTGGCCGGCGTGGTGGCCCACGTGACCGTGCTGGAATTCGCCGATTCGCTGAAGGCCGATGCCGTGCTGCAGAAGAAGCTCGCCAGCCTGCCCAACGTCGAGGTCATCAAGAACGCCCAGACGCTGGAAGTCACCGGCACCGACAAGGTCAATGGCCTGGTGTACAAGGACCGCGCGAGCGGCGAGGAAAAGCGCGTCGAGCTCGAAGGCATCTTCGTGCAGATCGGCCTGCTGCCCAACACCGACTTCCTCAAGGGCGCGGTGGAACTCTCGCGCTTCGGCGAGATCATCGTGGATGCCAAGGGGCAGACCTCGGTGCCGGGCGTGTTCGGCGCGGGCGACTGCACCACGGTGCCGTACAAGCAGATCATCATCGCCATGGGCGAGGGTGCCAAGGCTTCGCTGTCCGCTTTCGACCACCTGATCCGGGTCAGCGCGCCGGCCTGATCGCGCGTCGCCCCCGATTCGTTCGCCCCGCCGCGCGCGGGGCGTTTTGTTTTGGGCGTCCGGCAAGGCAAACTTGCGGGTTTGCGGGCCGAAGCCCATGCAGGAGAAACTTGTGTTCCGCTGGTTCGAAAACCGCGTAGATCCGTACCCGGACCGCCCGCCGGCCTCCACGCCGCGCGGCTTCTTCACCTTCCTGTGGGCAGGCACCGAGGGCATGCGCCCGTTCATCGCCGGCATGACCCTGCTCACCGCCGCCATCGGCGTGTTCGAGGCCCTGCTGTTCGCCATGCTGGGCCGCGTGGTGGATTGGCTGGCCGCCGTGGAGCCGGCGCGCCTGTGGGCGGAAGAGGGCGGCACCCTGCTGCTGCTGGGGGGCATCGTGCTCGCCAGCATCGTGCTGGTGGCGGTGCAGACCCTGCTCAAGCATCAGGCGCTGGCGGGCAACTTCCCCATGCGCCTGCGCTGGAACTACCACCGCCTGCTGCTCGGCCAGAGCATGAGCTTCTTCCAGGACGAGTTCGCCGGACGGGTATCCGCCAAGGTCATGCAGACCGCGCTGGCGGTGCGCGACACCTGCATGATCCTCACCGACATCCTGGTATTCGTGATCATCTACTTCATCACCATGGTGGTCGTGGTGGCCGGTTTCGATGCCTGGCTGCTGCTGCCCTTCCTGGGCTGGCTGGCGCTGTACGGGGTGGCGCTGCGCTGGTTCGTGCCGCGCCTGTCGAAAGTCTCGCGCGCGCAGGCCGACGCCCGTGCGCTGATGGTCGGGCGCATCACCGACGCGTACACCAACATCGCCACGGTCAAGCTGTTCTCCCACGCCGGGCGCGAGGCGGGCTACGCACGCTCGGCGATGAAGGAGTTCATGCACACCGTGCACGGCCAGATGCGTCTGGTGAGCGGCATCGAGATCGTCAATCACACCCTGTCCATGCTGCTCATCATGGCCACCGCCGGGGTGGCGCTGTGGCTGTGGACGCAGGGCGAGGTGGGCCTGGGCGCGGTGGCGGCGGCCAGCGCCATGGCGCTGCGCCTGAACGGCATGTCGCATTGGGTGATGTGGGAGATGGCCTCGCTGTTCGAGAACGTCGGCACGGTGCAGGACGGCATCAACACCCTGTCGCGTCCGCGTACTGTGCTGGACCATCCGGGCGCGCAGGCACTGGTTGTGCCGCGCGGCGAAGTGCGTTTCGAGCAGGTCGGCTTCGCCTACGGCGCGCAGGGCGAGAACGCGCGGCGGGTGATCGACGACTTCTCGCTGACCATCCGCCCCGGCGAGAAGATCGGCCTGGTGGGGCGCTCGGGCGCGGGCAAGTCCACGCTGGTGAATCTGCTGCTGCGCTTCCACGATCTGGAGAGCGGGCGCATCCTGATCGACGGTCAGGACATCGCCGGGGTCACCCAGGAAAGCCTGCGCGCGGCCATCGGCATGGTCACCCAGGACACCTCGCTGCTGCATCGCTCGGTGCGCGACAACATCCTCTACGGCCGCCCGGATGCCACCGAGGAGCAGATGGTCGCCGCCGCGCGGCGCGCCGAGGCGCACGAGTTCATCCTCACGCTGAGCGACCCGAAGGGGCGCACCGGCTATGACGCCCACGTGGGCGAGCGCGGCGTGAAGCTCTCCGGCGGGCAGCGCCAGCGCATCGCCATCGCCCGCGTGATGCTCAAGGACGCCCCCATCCTGCTGCTCGACGAGGCCACCAGCGCGCTGGATTCCGAAGTGGAGACCGCCATCCAGGAAAGCCTCTACCGCCTGATGGAAGGCAAGACCGTGGTGGCCATCGCCCACCGGCTGTCCACCATCGCGGCGATGGACCGGCTGATCGTCATGGACGGCGGGCGCATCGTCGAGGAGGGCGACCACCGCAGCCTGCTGGCGCGTGGCGGTCTGTACGCGCGCCTGTGGGCGCACCAGAGTGGCGGTTTCCTGGGCGACGAACTGGACGAGGAGGAAGGCGCGCTGGCCTGAGCCGGCCGCCCGTTCAGCCCTGCGTGGCGCGGGCCGCCGCGCGCCAGTCGCGTTCGCCGGCGAGCACGGCGCGCGCGTCCAATGCGCGGATTGGCGCGCCTGCCTCGCGCGGGATCAAGCCGGCGAGCTGCAATTGCAGGTAGCGCGTGCAGGTGACGCGCAGAAAGGAAGTGAAGTTGGCGCCGTCGCCGAGCGCGCCGGCTTCGTCCAGCTCGTCGTGCAGGCGGCTGACCAGCTGCGGCACGCTCAGGCCGTCGCGCCGGCCGATTTCTTCCAGCGCCTGCCAATACACGTTTTCCAGGCGCAGGCTGGTGGCTACGCCGCGCAGGCGGATCGAGCGGGCGCGCGAGGCGTACAGCCCGGGGTCGGCGGAGGTGAAGATCTGGCACATCGGGCGCTCCGGTGGGGGCGGGCGATGCCTGTAGTGTAGATGCCCGCGCGCCGGATCGCAGAAAGGGAGGACGGTCCGGCGCGCGGGCGCACGCGCAGGCGCTTCAGTGCGCGATGCGCGTGCCCAGCACGGCGAGGAACTGCGCGAGCCATGCCGGATGCGCCGGCCAGGCCGGCGCGGTGACCAGCTTGCCGTCGGTGACGGCCTGGTCGATGGGGATGTCGGCGTAGGTGCCGCCGGCCAGTTCGACCTCGGCGCGGCAGGCCGGGTAGGCCGAGCAGTGCCGCCCTTCCAGCACGCGC
Source organism: Pseudothauera nasutitermitis (assembly GCF_004801295.1). Classification (GTDB taxonomy): domain Bacteria; phylum Pseudomonadota; class Gammaproteobacteria; order Burkholderiales; family Rhodocyclaceae; genus Pseudothauera; species Pseudothauera nasutitermitis. Next base: position 272,549 of record NZ_SSOC01000005.1, on the reverse strand, counting down.
GCGCCGGCCAGCAGCTGGGCGCCGTGGCACACCGCGGCCACCGGCTTGTCGGCCTCGAAGAAGTGGCGCACCGCCTTCACCACGGCGTCGTTCTGGCGCAGGTATTCCGGCCCGCGTCCGCCGGGGATCAGCAGCGCGTCGTAGTCCGCCGGGTCGATGTCGGCGAAGCTGGCATTGAGGGTGAAGTTGTGCCCGCGCTTCTCGCTGTAGGTCTGCTGGCCCTCGAAGTCGTGGATGGCGGTGGCGATGGCCTCGCCCGCCTTCTTGTCCGGGCACACCGCGTGCACCGTGTGGCCGACCGCCAGCAGGGTCTGGAAGGGCACCATGGTTTCGTAGTCTTCGCAGAAATCGCCGCAGATCATCAGGATCTTCTTGCCCATCGTCGTCTCCTCGTTGTTGTGAGCAGGGCGCGATCGAGCGCGCCGTCCGCGCAGTGTGCGCGTGGTGGCGGCGGGGCGGGTGGTAACGGAGTACCGCGCGCGGCCTTGAATGGCACACGGCGGAAAAGAAAAACCCGGCCGCCAGGGACCGGGTTTTTCGGGTGTGTGGTGGTGATGGGCGGAATCGAACCGCCGACCTACGGGTTATGAATCCGTCGCTCTAACCGTCTGAGCTACATCACCATCAAGCCTGCTAATATAGCGGCTCTGTAATTGACGCGTCAATAGCGGCGGGCGATGGCGCGATAGTGGTGCGAGCCTAGATGAAGAAGCTGTACATCCGTACCTTCGGGTGCCAGATGAACGAGTACGACTCCGACAAGATGGCGGACGTGCTCGGCGTGGCCGAGGGGCTGGAAAAGACCGACAACCCGGAAGAGGCCGACGTGATCCTCTTCAACACCTGTTCCGTGCGCGAGAAGGCGCAGGAAAAGGTGTTCCACGACCTCGGCCGGGTCAAGCACCTCAAGCAGGCCAGGCCGGAGCTGATCATCGGCGTGGGCGGCTGCGTGGCCAGCCAGGAAGGCGAGGCCATCGTGGCGCGCGCGCCGTATGTGGATGTGGTGTTCGGCCCGCAGACCCTGCACCGCCTGCCCAAGCTGATCCAGGCGCGGCGCAGTTCCGGGCGTTCGCAGGTGGACATCTCCTTCCCGGAGATCGAGAAGTTCGACGCCATGCCGCCGGCGCGCGTGGAAGGCGCGAGCGCCTTCGTCTCCATCATGGAAGGCTGCTCCAAGTACTGCACCTTCTGCGTGGTGCCCTACACGCGCGGCGAGGAAGTCTCGCGCCCGCTGGAGGACATCCTCACCGAAGTGGCCGGGCTGGCCGGGCAGGGCGTCAAGGAAGTGACCCTGCTGGGCCAGAACGTGAACGCCTGGCGCGGCACGCTTTCCCGCGACAGCGACGAAACCGGCGATTTCGCCTTCCTGCTCGAATGCGTGGCGGACATCCCCGGCATCGAGCGCCTGCGCTACACCACCTCGCATCCGCGCGAGATGACGCCGCGCGTGTTCGAGGCCTACGCCCGCATCCCCAAGCTGGTCTCGCACCTGCACCTGCCGGTGCAGTCCGGCTCCGACCGCGTGCTGGCGGCGATGAAGCGCGGCTACTCGGTGCTCGAATTCAAGTCGGTGGTGCGCAAGCTGCGCGCCGCGCGGCCGGATCTGTCCCTGTCCTCGGACTTCATCGTGGGCTTCCCCGGCGAGACCGAGGAGGATTTCGAGAAAACCTTGAAGCTGGTCGAGGAACTCAATTTCGATACCTCGTTCAGCTTCGTCTATAGCGCGCGCCCCGGCACGCCCGCCGCCGATCTGGAAGACCCGGTGCCGCAGGAGACCAAGCTGCGCTGGCTGGCCCGCCTGCAAAAGCAGCTGGAAGACCAGGCCCAGGCCATCAGTCAGGCCATGGTGGGCAGCGTGCAGCGCATTCTGGTGGAAGGGCCGTCGAAGAAGAGCGCGGACGAATTCGCCGGGCGCACCGAGAACAACCGCGTGGTGAATTTCCCCGCGCTGTCGCCGAACCGCGACCGGCTGATCGGCCAGTTCGTCGACGTGACCATCACCGCCGCGCTGCCGCACAGCCTGCGCGGGGAAATCCTGCTGCGGGAGTCCTGATGAGCGAAGCCGTGGAGCTGGTACTGGAGCCGGTGGACAACGAACGCCTGGCCAATCTGTGCGGTGCGCTGGACGAAAACCTGCGGCAGATCGAGCGCGCGCTGGACGTGAGCATCGCCCGGCGCGGCGAGCGTTTCACCTTCGGCGGCGAACCCGCCGCGGTGGGGCGCGCCGTGGAGGCGCTGAAGGGCTTCTACGCCAAGGCCGACACCCATCTGTCGCTCGACGACCTGCAACTGGCGCTGATCGAGATCGCCACGCGTGCCGAACCAGCCGCCGGCGCATCCAGCGCCGCGCCCACGCTGCTCACCCGCAAGCACGAACTGCACGGCCGCACGCCGCGCCAGGTCGAATACCTGTGCAACATCCAGGAGCACGACATCACCTTCGGCATTGGCCCGGCCGGCACCGGCAAGACCTATCTGGCGGTGGCCAGCGCGGTGGATGCCTTCGAGCGCGAGAAGGTCGAGCGCATCATCCTCACCCGCCCGGCAGTGGAAGCCGGCGAGCGCCTGGGCTTCCTGCCCGGCGATCTGGCGCAGAAGGTCGATCCCTATCTGCGTCCACTGTACGACGCGCTGTACGACCTGATGGGCTTCGACCGCGCCGCCAAGCTGTTCGAGCGCGGCGCCATCGAGGTCGCGCCGCTGGCCTTCATGCGCGGGCGCACCCTCAACCACGCCTTCATCATCCTCGACGAGGCGCAGAACACCACGCCCGAGCAGATGAAGATGTTCCTCACCCGCATCGGCTTCGGCGCCAAGGCGGTGGTCACCGGCGACGCCACGCAGATCGACCTGCCGCGCGGCACCCGCAGCGGCCTGCTGGAAGCGCGCGAGGTGCTGGCCAGCGTGCGCGGCATCGCGTTCACCGAATTCCAGAAGGAAGACGTAGTGCGTCATCCGCTGGTGATGCGCATCGTCGAAGCCTACGACCGGCGCGCCGCCCAGCGTCCCGCCGACAAGGAGCGCCCGCATGGCGAAGAATCCTGAAACCCGGATCGTCGCCTACGACGCCGACGGCAAGCCCCGGCGCATCGCCGCCGAGCGCCTGGAAATCGACCTGGGGCGCGGCCGCAGGGTGGTCATCGACTTTCCTGCGCAGGCCTGGGGCGACCTCGACATCGAGGCGCAGAGCGACGAGGGCACGCCCTTCATCGGCGTGCTGCCGGGCGCCTGCAACCTGCTCACCCTGCGCGTCGATGCGCATCACGACGCCGCGCCGGTGGAGCTCGGCGAACTGCCTGCGCCCGCGCATGAACCCGAACTCGCGCTGACCGTGCAGAAAGCGCTCGGCGAGGCCGACAAGGCGTTCGCCCCGCGCAAGCACCGCATCCGCCGCTGGGCGCGCGCCGCGCTGCGCCGCGACGCCGAAGTCACCGTGCGCCTGGTCGGCGAGGAAGAGGGCCGTGCCCTCAACCGCGACTATCGCGGCAAGGACTACGCCACCAACGTGCTCACCTTCGTTTACGGCGAGGGCCTGCCCGCCGAGGCCGCGGCCGGCGCCCCGCTGGCGGGCGATCTGGTGCTGTGCGTGCCCGTGGTGGCGCGCGAGGCCGCCGCGCAGGGCAAGGACCTGGAGGCCCACTACGCCCACCTGGTGGTGCATGGTATGCTGCATCTACAGGGATACGACCATGACGCCGACACCGACGCGGCGGCCATGGAGGCGCTGGAAACGGAGATTCTCGCCGCCTTGGGATATCCCGATCCGTATGCCTGAAGGGTGCCGGTGCGCGCGGTGAGGCGTCAGGCGTGCGCAGGGCAGCACGGAGCGTGCTGGTGGCTGCCCACCCCTGATTCCTTACCTGCCATGCGAGATGGACAGTAGCCCCCCCAGTAAACCGACTTTCATGGAACGGCTCTCCGCCCTGATGGGGCGCGAGCCGGAAGACCGCGAGCAGCTTATCGCGCAGCTCCACGCGGCCTGCGAGCGCAACCTGCTCGAAGCCGACGTGCTCTCCATCATCGAAGGCGCCCTGCAGATCTCCGAAATGCAGGTGCGCGACGTGATGCTGCCGCGCGCCCAGATGGACGTGATCCGCCTGGACGACCCCATCGACGAAATCGCCGCCTTCGTCATCGACACCGCCCATTCGCGCTTCCCCGCCGTCGGCGAGAACAAGGACGACGTGGCCGGCATCCTGCTCGCCAAGGATCTGCTGCGCTACTTTGCCGGGCGCGAGTTCGACCTGCGCGCCATGCTGCGGCCGGCCGTGTTCGTGCCGGAATCCAAGCGCCTCAACGTGCTGCTGCGCGAATTCCGCGTCAGCCGCAACCACATGGCCATCGTCGTCGACGAATACGGCGGCGTGGCCGGGCTGGTGACCATCGAGGACGTGCTGGAACAGATCGTCGGCGACATCGAGGACGAATACGATCTGGACGACGGCGGCGACAACATCCGCCTGGTGCGTCCGGGGCGCTACCGCGTCAAGGCCACCACCGAGATCGCCGATTTCAACACCGCCTTCGCCACCGAACTGGCCGACGAGGAATACGACACCATCGGCGGTCTGCTGATGCACCGCTTCGGCCACCTGCCGCAGCGCGGCGAAACGCTGGCCGTGGATGGCCTGCATATCCAGGTGCTGCGCGCCGACACCCGGCGGGTGCATACCCTGCTGGTGGAGCGCGCCGGCGTGCCGCCGGAAATCGTCGGCGGCTGATGCGCGCGCGCTTCTCCCTGCCGCTGGCCTTCGGCGCCGGCGCCTTCTCGGTGTTCGGCCATGCGCCGTTCGAGCTGTTTCCGGCCGCCTTCGTGGCGCTCGCCGCGCTGGCCGCCCTGCTGGCGCGCGCCGACGGTGCGAAGCGGGGCTTCCTGCTCGGCTGGCTGTGGGGGCTGGGCGCCTTCCTGGCCGGGGTGTCGTGGCTGTACGTCGCGCTCCACCGCTACGGCGGCATGCCTGCGCCGCTGGCCGGGCTCGCCATCGTGCTGTTCAGCGGCTATCTCGCGCTCTTTCCCGCGCTGGCCGGTGCGCTGTTCGTGCGCCTGCGCCCCGCCTGCGGCGTGCTCGCGCCTGCGGCGCTGTTCGCCGGTCTGTGGCTGCTCGGCGAGTGGCTGCGCGGCTGGCTACTCACCGGCTTCCCGTGGCTGGCGGTGGGCTATACGCAGCTGCCGCCCAGTCCGCTGGCCGGCTATTTTCCGGTGCTGGGGGTGTATGGCGTGGGCGGGCTGGTGGCGCTGTGCGCGGCCGTGCTGGCCTTTCTGCCGTGGCGCCGGCTGACGAACGCCGGGCCGGCGCTGGCCGTGCTGCTGGCGGTGGGCGTGGCGGGCGCCGCGCTCGGGCGGGTGGCGTGGACCGCGCCGGCAGGCGAGCCGCTGCGCGTGGCCCTGTTGCAGACCAACATCGAGCAGGGGCTGAAATGGCAGCCCGAGCGCCTGCTCGACTGGCTGCGCACCAACCTGCGCCTGCTGGAGGAAAACCCGGCGGAACTGGTGGTGCTGCCGGAAACCACCCTGCCGCTGCTCGCCGAACAGTTGCCCGAGGGCTATCTCGACCTGTTCGGCGAGCGCATGCGCGCGGCCGGCGGCGACGTGGTGTTCGGCGTGTTCACCCGCGATGCCGGGGGCAACATCTTCAACGCTGCGCTGAGCGCCGGGCGCTCGCCCGTGCAGTCCTACGCCAAGCGCCATCTGGTGCCCTTCGGCGAGTATTCGCCGCCGCTGTTCGGCTGGTTCTACCGCCTGGCGGACATCCCCATGTCCGACCAGACGCGCGGCCCCGCCGCGCAGCCGCCGCTGCGCCTGGGCGCGCAGCGCGTGGCCATCAACATCTGCTACGAGGACCTGTTCGGCGCCGAACTGCTGCACGCCCTGCCCGAGGCCACGCTGCTGCTCAACCTCTCCAATCTGGCCTGGTACGGCGATTCCTTCGCCCAGCCCCAGCACTTGCAGATCGCCCGCGCGCGCGCGCTGGAAACCGGCCGGCCGATGCTGCGCGCCACCAACACCGGCATGACCGCGGTGGTGCTGCCGGACGGCTCGGTGCAGGCCGTGCTGCCTGCCTTCCGCGAAGGCGCGCTGCACGCCGAGGTGCGCGGCCATCAGGGGCTGACGCCCTATGCGCGCTGGGCCGACTGGCCGGCGTTGGCGCTGGGGGCGTTGGGCGTTCTGTTCGCGGCCTGCCGCCGCCGCGCCCCGCACGCCGGCAAATGCCAGTAAAATCCACGTCTTTGCGTCCGCCGCGCGGCTCCCGCCGCCCGCTACCATGTCCGTTCAGAAACCGACCTTCCAGCAAGTCATCCTGACGCTCCAGCAATTCTGGGGCGAACGCGGCTGCGTGCTGTTGCAGCCCTACGATCTCGAAGTGGGCGCCGGCACCAGCCACACCGCCACCTTCCTGCGCGCCATCGGCCCGGAGCCGTGGAACGCCGCCTACGTGCAGCCCTCGCGCCGCCCCAAGGACGGGCGCTACGGCGAGAACCCCAACCGCCTGCAGCACTACTACCAGTATCAGGTGGTACTCAAGCCCTCGCCGCTGAACATCCAGGAACTCTACCTGGACAGCCTGCGCGCGCTGGGCATCGACCCCGGCGTGCACGACATCCGCTTCGTCGAGGACGACTGGGAAAACCCCACGCTGGGCGCCTGGGGCCTGGGCTGGGAAGTGTGGCTGGACGGCATGGAAGTCACCCAGTTCACCTACTTCCAGCAGGTCGGCGGGCTGGACTGCAAGCCGGTGCTGGGCGAGATCACCTACGGCCTGGAACGCCTGGCCATGTACCTGCAGGGCGTGGAAAACGTCTATGACCTGGTGTGGGCGGTGTACCCGGACGGCTCCAGGGTGAGCTACGGCGACGTGTTCCACCAGAACGAGGTGGAGCAGTCGAAGTTCAACTTCGAGCATTCCAACGTCGAATTCCTGTTCTCGCTGTTCGCCAACTACGAGTCCGAGGCCAGGCGCGTGATGGAAGCCGGCCTGGCCCTGCCGGCCTACGAGCTGGTGCTGAAGGCCGCGCACACCTTCAACATGCTGGACGCGCGCGGCGCCATCTCGGTGACCGAGCGTGCCGCCTACATCGGCCGCATCCGCAACCTGTCGCGCGCCGTCGCCCAGGCCTATTTCGAATCCCGCGAAGCGCTCGGCTTCCCGATGCTGAACAACAAGGAGGCCGCGCAATGACGGCCCGCAAGCAAGCCACCCTGCTCGTCGAACTGCTCACCGAGGAACTGCCGCCCAAGGCCCTGCCGCGCCTGGGCGAAACCTTTGCCGGCAAGATTGCCGAGGGCCTCAAGGCCCGCGGCCTGGCCGATGCCGGCGCCGGCTTCCGCTGGTTCGCCAGTCCGCGCCGTATCGCCATCGTGATGCCCGGTGTGCTGGATCAGGCGGAGGCGCAGGAAGTCACCGAGAAGCTGATGCCGGTGTCCGTGGCGCTGGACGCGGAAGGCAAACCCACGCCCGCGCTGCGGAAGAAGATGGAGGCCAAGGGCATTCCCGCCGAGGCCGTGGCCGGTTTCGAACGCCGCCTCGACGGCAAGGCCGAGGCGCTGTTCCACACCGCCACCGTGGCTGGCGCGCAGTTGGCCCAGGTGCTCGCCGGCATCGTGCAGGACGCGGTGAAGGCGCTGCCGATCCCCAAGGTGATGCGCTGGGGCGATGGCGAGGCCACCTTCGTGCGCCCGGTGCACAAGCTGGTGATGCTGCACGGCGCCGACGTGGTGCCGGGCCGCGTGCTCGACCTGGATGCCGGGCGCACCACGCGCGGGCACCGCTTCATGAGCCGGGGCGACATCGACATCGCCACGGCGGAAGCCTACGAGCCCACGCTGCTGGCCGAGGGCAAGGTGGTGCCGGACTTCGCCGAGCGGCGCGCCGACATCGAGCGCCAGTTGCTGGCCGAGGCCGCGCGCCTGGGCGCGCAGCTGGGCGAGCATGCCGACCTGCTCGACGAAGTGAGCGCGCTGGTGGAGCACCCGACGGTGTACGTCGGGGAATTCGAGGCCGAATTCCTCGCCGTACCGCAGGAATGCCTGATCCTCACCATGCAGGCCAACCAGAAGTACTTTCCCCTGTTCGACGCCGCCGGCAAGTTGCAGAACCGCTTCCTGATCGTCTCCAACATGCGGGTGAGCGACCCGGCCAACATCGTCTCCGGCAACGCCCGCGTGGTGCGTCCGCGCCTGTCGGACGCGCGCTTCTTCTTCGAAACCGACAAGAAGCACAAGCTCGACTCCCGCCTGCCGCGCCTGGGCAACGTGGTCTATCACAACAAGCTCGGCAGCGTGCTGGAACGCGTCGAGCGCCTGGAAGCGCTGGCTGGCCGCATCGCCGCCCGCCTGGGCGCGGACGAGGCCGCCGCACGGCGCGCCGCGCGGCTGGCCAAGGCCGATCTGGTCACCGAGATGGTCGGCGAATTCCCCGAACTGCAAGGCATCATGGGACGCTACTACGCGCTGGCCGACGGCGAGGGCGAAGTGGTTGCCGATGCCATCCAGGCGCATTACCAGCCGCGCTTCGCCGGCGACGCGCTGCCGGCCGGCAACATCGCCGCCGCCGTGGCGCTGGCCGACAAGCTGGACGCGCTGGCCGGCTTCTTCGGCATCGGCCTGGTGCCCACCGGCGACAAGGATCCGTTCGCCCTGCGCCGCGCCGCGCTCGGCGTGCTGCGCATCCTCATCGAAACGCCGCTGCCGCTGGCTCTCGACGAACTCATCGACGAGGCCGCCGCCGGCTTCAAGCCCGGCCTGCTGAGCGTCGAGGGCCATCGCGCGCAACTGCTCGATTTCCTCTTCGAGCGCCTGCGCCATCTGCTGCGCGGCGACGAGCAGCAGCCCGGCCATGCGCCGGACGTGATCGACGCGGTGCTCGCCCTGCGCCCGGCGCGCATCGACCTGGTCCCGGTGAAGCTCGATGCCGTGCGCGCCTTCCGCGCCCTGCCGGAGGCCGAGGCGCTGGCCGCCGCCAACAAGCGCATCGTCAACATCCTGAAGAAGGCGGAAGGCACGCTGGGCGAGCCGGACATTGCGCTGTTGCAGGAGGCGGCCGAGAAGGCGCTGTTCCACCGCGTCGTGGAAGTCGCGCCGCTGGTGCGCTCGCACGTGGACAACGAGGACTACGCCGACGCGCTGTGCGTGCTGGCCGGCCTGCGTGCCGAGGTGGACCGCTTCTTCGAGGAGGTCATGGTGATGGCCGAGGAACCGCTCACCCGTGCCAACCGCCTGGCCCTGCTCAACCAGCTGGCCGGGCTGATGAACCGCGTCGCCGACATCTCCCGCCTGTCCGCCTGAGGCGCATGCCGTGAAGCTGATCATCCTCGACCGCGACGGCGTCATCAACCACGATTCCGACCAGTTCATCAAATCGCCGGACGAGTGGAAGCCGATCACCGGCTCGCTGGAAGCCATTGCCCGCCTCAACCAGTGGGGCTGGCGGGTGGTGGTGGCGACCAACCAGTCGGGCGTGGGGCGTGGGCTGTTCGGCATGGACACGCTCAACGCCATCCACGAAAAGATGGTGAAGAGCCTGACCCAGGCCGGCGGCCGCCTGGACGCGATCTTCTTCTGCCCGCACGCGGCGGATTCCACCTGCGAGTGCCGCAAGCCGCGCCCCGGCATGCTGCGCGAGATCGGCGCGCGCTTCAACGTGCCCCTGGAAGGCGTGCCGATGGTCGGCGACAGCCTGCGCGACCTGCAGGCCGGCTTGGCGGTGGGCTGCAAGCCCTACCTGGTGCTCACCGGCAAGGGGCAGAAAACCCGGGAGGACCCGGACCTGCCGCCGGGCACCGAAATCTATCCCGACCTGGCCACGCTGGTGGCCGACCTCACCGCCTGACGGTGCTCCGCCGCGTCCGGCGGCTTTTTGGGAATTCCCGCCCGTGTTCGTCTTCCGTTCCGTTCTGTTCGCCCTGATCCTCGTCGTGGTGACGCTGCCGTATGCCATCTTCGGCACGCTGCTGTTTCCGTTTTCCGCGCGTGTGCGCCACCGCCTGATCACTTTTTGGGCGCCGCTCATGCAGTGGTTCATCTGGCACGTGCTGGGCATCCGTTACCGGGTCATCGGGCGGGAGAACATTCCTGCGGGCGCTGCGGTGGTCCTCGCCAAGCACCAGTCGGCCTGGGAAACCATCGCCTTCCAGAAGATCTTTCCGCCGTTGTGCTTCGTGCTCAAGCGCGAGTTGCTGCGCATTCCCTTCTTTGGCTGGGCGCTGGCGCAGGTGCCCGGCATCGCCATCGACCGCGCCGCCGGCAAGGATGCGTTGGCGCAGGTGATCGAGCAGGGCTGCGAACGCCTGAAGGAGGGATACTGGATCGTGGTGTTCCCCGAGGGCACGCGGGTGGCGCCGGGCGCCACCCGGCGCTACAAGCCGGGTGGCGCGCTGCTGGCCCGGCGCGCCAGGGTGCCGGTGGTGCCGGTGGCGCACAATGCCGGCGAGTTCTGGCAGCGCAATGCCTTCTTCAAGCGTCCGGGCGAGATCACCGTGAGCATCGGGCCGGTGATCCAGACCACGGGCCGGCGGACCGAGGCGATCAATGCCGAGGCGGAGCGCTGGATCGAGGCGGAAATGCACCGCCTGTTCCCGCACCATTATCAGGACGGAAAGGCGCCGCAGCAGGCCGGGGACGCGGCAGCCGACTGAGCGTCCGGCCGCCTTGCCGGGCGGCGTCGCGCGCGTCGCACAAAATGAAAAGCCCCGCCGGAGCGGGGCTTTTTCATATCCGGGCGGAGAGCCCGGAGCGCGCGGCAGGGAAGGCTTAGGCAGCCTTCTTGCTGGCGGTGGTCTTGGTGCCGGTGCTGACGGCCTTCACGGTGGCGTTGGTCGCGGCGGCCACGTTGGCTTCGGCGATCTCGGCGACCTGCTTGGCGGCCTTGCTCAGGCTGTCGTAGGCGCTGTTGGCGGCGGCGATGGCGGACTTGACCGCGGCCACGGCCACGTCGGAACCGGCCGGCGCGGACTTGGCGGCCTTGTCCAGCGCGGTGGCGACACCCTTGTTCAGTTCGGCGACCTGGGCTTCCAGCAGCTTGGAGACTTCTTCCTGGCTCTGCGAGGTGATCTCGTACACGCTGCGGGTGTAGGCCACGGCCTTCTCGACCAGCGGCTGGGCCAGCGAGGTCTGCAGGCTGATCAGCTCCTGGGCGTCCTTGACGGCCAGCAGGGCCTTGGCGTTGGACACGCCGTCTTCCAGCAGGGAGCGGGCGGTGTTCAGGTTCAGCGCGGCCAGACGCTCGGCGTTGGCGAAGGCGCTGTTGGCCAGGGTCAGCAGGGTTTCGATGTTGGCTTTGTTGTAGGCGGCGAACTGTTCGGGGGTGGCAACCATGTGGATCTCCTTCATTGATTTGGGTGGATTTCAATGCGCCTGCAATTCCGGATGGAATTGCTGCGGTGCATCATGCATCCGATTATAGGTGCACCCCTTGCCAAGTCAAGCGACATCTGGTGCGTCGCAGCACTCTGTTTCAATGAGTCGATTCAAACGGTTAACCAATGTTGTGGTTGTCTGCCAGGAAGCCTGCCGATTCCCCAGAATGGGTATCGCAATCCAGCGTGGGCGTTGCGTGTGCCGGGCAGGCTGGCGGGCACGAAAAAGCCGGCCATGAAGGCCGGCTCGGGCGGGCGGCCTGCCGGCCGCGGTGCCCTGGATCAGCGGTGCTTGAACTGCGCCTTGCGCTTTTCCACGAAGGCGGCCATGCCTTCCTTCTGGTCTTCCAGCGCGAAGGCCGCGTGGAATTGCCGGCGCTCGAACAGCAGGCCTTCGGCGAGGCTGCTTTCGTAGGCACGGTTGACCGATTCCTTGATCATCATGACCACCGGCAGGGAGTAGCCGGCAATGGTTTCGGCGGCGGCCAGCGCCTCGTCGAGCAGCTTGTCGGCCGGCACCACGCGGGACACCAGGCCGGCGCGTTCGGCTTCGGCTGCGTCCATGAAGCGCGCGGTGAGGCACAGGTCCATGGCCTTGGCCTTGCCGACGGCGCGCGGCAGGCGCTGGGTGCCGCCGGCGCCCGGCAGGATGCCGAGCTTGACTTCGGGCTGGCCGAACTTGGCGGTGTCGGCGGCGATGAGCAGGTCGCAGGTCATCGCCAGTTCGCAGCCGCCGCCCAGCGCGAAGCCGGCCACCGCGGCGATCACCGGTTTGCGGCAGGTCTTCACGCGTTCCCAGTTGCGCGTGATGTAGTCGCCCTTGTAGGCGTCCATGTAGGAGAAGCCGGCCATCGCGCCGATGTCGGCGCCGGCGGCAAAGGCTTTCTCGGAGCCGGTGATGACGATGGCGCCGATGTTCTCGTCGGCCTCGAAGCCGTCGAGGGCCAGGCCGATTTCATCGATCAGCGCGTCGTTGAGCGCGTTGAGGGCTTGCGGGCGGTTCAGGGTGATCAGGCCGACGCGGCCGCGCGTGTCGACCAGGATGTGGGTGTAGCTCATGCGGTCTCCTCGAGTTGTGGGGCTACGGGTTACTGCTGGGGAGCGGTGGGGCTGGCAGCGCCCTTGGGCTGGATCACCGCGCGCACGCGTCCGCCGGATTGCGGCGAGCTGCCCGGGGCGTTGGTCACCACGTAGTTCTCGCTGATCGCGTCGTACTCGATGAAGTTGCCGCGCACCTCGTCGCCGCCGCTCTTGACGAGGGCGCGCACGAAAAGGCGGGCGCGCTCGGTGCGGCTGTCGTATTCGATGCGCTCGGCCTCGCCCTCGACGTATTCGTTGGTGCCTTCGCGGCGCTGGCGGAAGGTGGCCAGGCGGTTGTCCAGGGCGGTGGCCACGCCGGTCTGGAAGCCGTCCGCGCCCTGGGTGACGACCAGCTTGTCGCCGCGGATCTGCAGCGTGCCCTGGGTGAGGATGACGTCGCCTTCGAAGATGTGCGTCTTGGTCCGGTCATCCACGTTGACCTGGTTGGCCTCGATGTTGACCGGTTGTTCGCGGTCGGCGCGCTCGGCGAGCGCCGGCATGGCGGCGAGCGTCAGGAGACAGAGCAGGGCGGTGCTGACTGGACGGTTCATGGCGGGTTCCGGCCGCTGCGCGGCATGGTGGCGTTGACCCTGCCGGGCAGGTGCAGGGTTCCGAAGAGATTGTCGGCGCGCATGCCCTGCGCGTGGATGACGGTGGTGCCGCGGGTGAGCACCACCGGGTCCTTGGTTTCCGCGCGGTGGTCGTCCGGCCAGACCGTCAGCGACTCGGAGCGGAAGGTGGAATCGGCCTGGCCGGGCGTGCTGCGGCGTCCGCGCACGTCGCCGCGCAGCAGCACCTCGTCGCCGTTGCGGTAGGCCTCGCCGCTGTTGGCAGTGAGGTAGAGCACGCTGTCGGCGGCGTTGTGGCGCAGGCGGGGCTGGGTGAGTTCGGTGATGTCGGTGTGCGGGTAGTGCACGATGTGGTCGGCCAGCAACTCATAGCGCTGCCGGCCCTGGGGGCTGTAGCTGACCAGGCGGGTGTTGTCCGCGGAGAAATCCGCCTTGCCGCGTTCGGCGATCGGGGTACGGCTTTCGGTCGGGGCGCTGATGCGTTCCAGCCAGATGGTCGCGCCCGCCAGCAGCGCCAGGGCGGCGATGGGGTAGAAGCGGTGCAGGTGGGTACGCATGCCGCTCAGTCCAGGTAGGCGGCGAGCAGGGCGTCGAGGCGGCCCTGGCTGGCGAGGATGTGTTCGCACACCTCGCGTACCGCGCCGCGGCCACCGTTGTGGCGCGCGACGTAGTCCACGTGGGCACGCACGAAGTGGTGGCCGTCGGCCGGCGTGGCGGCGAAGCCGCAGATGCCGAGCACGGGCAGGTCGACCACGTCGTCGCCCATGTAGCCGGCCTGCGCGCGTTGCAGACCGCGGCGGGCGAGCAGGGCGTCCATGCAGGCGCGCTTGTCCTCGATGCCCATGTGCAGTTCGGCGATGCCCAGGTTGGCGGCGCGCAGTTCCAGCGCGCGCGAGGCGCGGCCGCTGATGATGATGACTTCGATGCCGGCGCCCTGCAGCATCTTCAGGCCGTGGCCGTCGAGGCTGGAGAACACCTTGATTTCCTCGCCGTTGGGTGTGAAGTACAGGCTGCCGTCGGTGAGCACGCCATCGACGTCGAAGCCCATCAGACGCAGGTTGGCGGGGGAGCGGGATGTGCGCATCAGATGACCTTGGCGAGCATCAGATCGTGGGTGGTGAGCGCCCCGGTCAGGCGACCGTCGGCATCGACGACGAGCAGCTGGCTGATGCGCAGGCGTTCCATCATCTCGGCCGCGGCCACCGCCAGGGCGTCGGGCTGGATGGTGCGCGGAGAGCGGCTCATCCAGCCGTCCAGCCGCGCATTGCGCACGTCGCAGCCCTTTTCCAGCGCGCGGCGCAGGTCGCCGTCGGTGAAGATGCCCACCGGGCGGCCCTGGTCGTCGACCACCGCGGTCATGCCCATGCCGCCCTTGGTGACCTGCAGCAGAGCCTCGGACAGGCTGGCTGCGCCGCTGACCGTCGGCACCTTTTCGGGCGGGCGCATGACGTCGCGCACATGGGTGAGCAGGCGGCGGCCGAGCGCGCCGCCGGGGTGCGAGCGGGCGAAATCCTCTGCGCCGAAGCCGCGCGCGTCGAGCAGCGCGACGGCCAGCGCGTCGCCCAGCGCCAGCGCGGCGGTGGTGCTGGCGGTGGGGGCGAGATTGAGCGGGCAGGCTTCCTCGGCGACGGCGGCGTCCAGATGCACGTCGGCCTCGCGCGCGAGCGGCGAGGCCGGGTTGCCGGTCATCGAGATCAGCCGCGCGCCTTGGCGCTTGACCAGCGGCACGATGGTGAGCAATTCCTCGCTGGAGCCGGAGTTGGACAGCGCGATCACCACGTCCTCGGGGGTGATCATGCCGAGGTCGCCATGGGCGGCTTCCGCCGCGTGGACGAAATAGGCCGGCGTGCCGGTACTGGCCAGCGTGGCGGCCAGCTTGCGGGCGACGTGGCCGGACTTGCCGATGCCGGTGACGATGACCCGCCCGCTGCGTGCGAGGATGAGTTCCACCGCGCGTTCGAACTCCGCACCGACCCGCTCGGCCAGCGCGGCCACCGCGTCGGCCTCGATGCGCAGCACACGGCGTGCGAGTTCGGCGGCTTGGGAAGGGGCGCGGGGCTGGGCTGGGTTCATCGTGACCTGGCTGGAGACGGCGGTGCCTCGCATGCGCGGGGCGGAAAGTCGGGGCGGAAAGTATATCGCACGGCGTTTACACCTGCGGCGCCCGGGTGGGGCGCAGTCGGTGCGATGCAACATCGGTTACAGGAAGATGTATGCGCTCTCTGCTACACTCGCGCCTTGCGACGAGTGCGGGCGGATGATTCTGTTTTCCCGCTTGCATATGCCACAGGGGCATTCGCCCCTTGCTGAAGAAGACCAGATACGCACGTGACTGAACATTCAGACGACCTGTTGGTGAGCCTGAGCGGTGTTCGTTTCGCCTACGGCGAACGCGAGGTGCTGCGCGGCATCGACCTGACCGTGCGGCGCGGCCAGGTGGTGGCCATCATGGGCGGCAGCGGCTGCGGCAAGACCACGCTGCTGCGCCTGATCGGTGGTCAGTTGCGCGCCTCTGCCGGACAGGTGAGCGTGGCCGGCCACGAGCTCGGCGGATTGTCGCGCGACGCGCTGTACGCGCTGCGCCGGCGCATGGGCATGCTGTTCCAGTTCGGCGCGTTGTTCACCGACATGTCGGTATTCGACAACGTGGCCTTTCCGCTGCGCGAGCACACCGACCTGCCGGCCGAGATGATCCGCGATCTGGTGCGCATGAAACTCAACGCGGTGGGCCTGCGCGGCGCCGAGGCGCTCGGTCCGGGCGAGCTTTCCGGCGGCATGGCGCGCCGCGTGGCGCTGGCGCGCGCCATCGCGCTCGACCCCATGCTGATCATGTATGACGAACCCTTTGCCGGACTGGACCCGATCTCGCTCGGCGTGATCGGCCAGTTGATCCGCAAGCTCAACGACGCCCTGGGCGCCAGTTCGATCATGGTCACCCACGACATCCACGAATCGCTCGAAATCGTCGATTACGTCTATTTCGTTTCCGACGGGCGCATCGTCGCCCAGGGCACGCCGGACGAGATCCGCGCGTCGGCCGACCCCTTCGTGCACCAGTTCGTCCATGCCGAGGCCGACGGCCCGGTGCCGTTCCACTATCCTGCCGTGCCGATCGGCGAGAGCCTGCTCGGGGAGGGCGGACGATGAGCGCGCCGAATCTGCTGCGCCGCATCGGCGCGCGCGTGGTCAACGGCGTATGGCGGCTGGGCTTCGCCACGCGCTTCCTGTTTCTGGTGCTGCTGTATTCCGGCCAGTCCTTCCGCCGGCTGCACCTGACCATCCGCGAACTCTGGTTCTCCGGCGTGCTGTCGCTGCTGATCATTCTGGTGTCCGGCCTGTTCGTCGGCCTGGTGCTGGGGCTGCAGGGCTACGAGATCCTGCAGCGCTTCGGCTCCAGCGAGGCCACCGGCACCATGGTGGCCCTGTCGCTGCTGCGCGAACTGGGGCCGGTGCTGGCAGGCCTGCTGTTCGCCGCCCGCGCGGGCTCGGCGGTGACCGCCGAGATCGGCCTGATGAAGACCACCGAGCAGCTCACCGCCATGGACATGATGGCGGTCAACCCCATCGCCCGCGTGGTCGCGCCGCGCTTCTGGGGCGGGGTGATCTCCATGCCGCTGCTGGCCGCGCTGTTCTCCGCCATGGGCATCCTCGGCGGCTGGCTGATCAGCGTGGTGTTCATCGGCATCGACGAAGGCGCCTACTGGTCGCAGATGCAGGCCGCGGTGGATTTCCGTTACGACGTCGTCAACGGCGTCATCAAGAGCGTCGTCTTCGGCGTCGCGGTGTCGCTGATCGCGGTGTTCGAAGGCTACGACTGCGCGCCCACCGCCGAAGGCGTGTCGCGCGCCATCACACGCACCGTGGTGAGTTCGGCGCTGGCCATCCTGGCGCTCGACTTCATCCTCACTTCCTTCATGTTCCGGGGTCAATCATGAGCCGTACCGTGCTCGACCTGTGGGTCGGTTTCTTCGTGGTCATCAGCGCCGCCGCGCTGTTGTTCCTGTCGCTCAAGGTGGGCAGCTTCGCGG
Source organism: Pseudothauera nasutitermitis (assembly GCF_004801295.1). Classification (GTDB taxonomy): domain Bacteria; phylum Pseudomonadota; class Gammaproteobacteria; order Burkholderiales; family Rhodocyclaceae; genus Pseudothauera; species Pseudothauera nasutitermitis. The sequence goes on along the minus strand of NZ_SSOC01000005.1, from coordinate 255,520 downwards.
GCTTCAACAGTGCGCCCAGCTATGTGCTGCAGGCGCCGTTCGACGACATCGGCGGACTCAAGGTGCGCGCGCCGGTGAAGAGCGCCGGGGTGGTGGTCGGCCGCGTGTCGGACATCCGCTTCGATCCCCAGACCTATCGCGCCGTGGTCCACTTCAGCGTGGATGCGCGCTATGAGTTCCCGCGCGACACCATCGCTACCATCATGACTTCGGGCCTGCTCGGCGAGCAGTACCTCGGCCTGGAACCCGGTGCCGACGTCGAGGTGCTCAAGGGCGGCGACACGGTGCAGATGACCCAGTCGGCGGTGGTGCTGGAAAAGCTCATCGGCCAGTTCATGTTCAACCGCGCAGCGGAGTGAGGGCAGCATGAAGTCAAAGCATGCAGCGCAGTTCAAGCTTGTTTCCGGCGGCGCGCGCGGCCTTGCCGCCGCGGCCTGTATCGTCGTCCTGGCCAGCGGCTGCGCCAGCACGCCGCGCAATCCGGATGATCCCCTCGAAGGCTACAACCGCGCCATGTTCTCCTTCAACGAGGGCGTGGACAAGGCCATCGCCAAGCCGGTCGCGCAGGTGTACGAAAAGGCCACGCCCAAGCCGGTGAGGACCGGCGTACACAACTTCTTCAGCAACCTGACCGATCCGTGGATCGGCCTCAACAACCTGCTGCAGGGCAAACCCGGCGAGGCCTTTTCCGACTGGATGCGTTTCCTGTTCAACACCACCTTCGGCATCGCCGGGCTGTTCGACATTGCCAGCGAGGCCGGCCTGCCCAAGCACGACGAGGATTTCGGCCAGACCCTGGCGGTCTGGGGCGTGGGCGACGGGGCTTACGTGGTGCTGCCGTTCTTCGGTCCGCGCACGCTGCGCGATGCCACCGCCACGCCGCTGGACTTCAGCGCCAACGGCGTCAGCAGAATCGACCACGTGCCCACCCGCAACAGCCTGCTTGCGCTGGACGCGGTGCAGCTGCGCGCCACCCTGCTGCCGGCAGAACGCGCGCTGGAAGGCGCCACGCTCGACAAGTACGCTTACATGCGCGACTTCTACCTGCAGCAGCGCCGCTACAAAATTCATGACGGCAACCCGCCGGTCGAGTACGAGGATTTCGATGGCGCCCACGCGCCGGGCACTTCCGGCGGGATCGCCGCGGTGGCCGCCGAGGCGGCGGTCAGCCGGCTGGAACTGGTCGAACCGGGCAGCGTCGGTCCGCTGTCGGCCGCGCCGCTCCCCCAACACGGACGATGAAGACAATGAGAGCCTTTGTATTCGGTATCTGCATGTTTCTTGCCGGCGTGCTGCCGGCGCAGGCTTCGATCACCCCGCCCGACGAACTGGTGCGCAGCGTCACCAACGAGGTGCTGGAGATCGTGCGCCAGGACCGCGGCGTGCGCAGCGGCGACCCGGACAAGGTCATGGCACTGGTGCACGACAAGGTACTGCCGCATTTCAACTTCCGCCGCATGACCATGCTGGCGGTCGGACGCGACTGGCGCGAGGCCTCCCCCGAGCAGCAGCAGCGCCTGGTCGATGCCTTCCTGACCCTGCTGGTGCGCACCTACTCCAACGCGCTCACCCAGTACCGCGACCAGACCGTGGCCTTCCTGCCGCTGCGCGCGGCGTCCGGCGACACCAACGTGCAGGTGCGCACCGAGGTGCGCCAGAGCGGCGCCCAGCCGATTCCCATCGACTACATGCTGGAGCGCACCGATGCCGGCTGGAAGGTGTTCGACGTGGTGGTGGCCGGGGTCAGCCTGGTGACCAACTATCGCAGCACCTTCGCCCAGGAGGTTCGCGCCGGCGGCATCGACGGGCTGATCCGTTCGCTGGAGAACCGCAACCGCGAACTCGAACAGGGCGCCGCGCGCACATGATCCGCGTCGAGGGCGATACCCTGCGCCTGGAAGGCGGCCTCACCATGGCCACCGCCGGCGCGCTGCTGGCCGAAGGCCGCAGCCTGGCGGCCGCTGGCGACTGCGTGCTCGATCTTTCGGCAGTGAGCGCGGCCGATTCCGCCGCGCTGGCGCTGATCTTCGACTGGCTGCGCTGCGCGCGTGCCGCCGGCCACCAACTCAAGGTGCGTGGCCTGCCCGCCGGGCTGGCCAGCCTTGCCGCGCTGTACGGGGTGGATGCCCTGCTGCCGCTCGACGCCTGATTTCCCCCTTATCCGCTCGATGTCCTTGCCCGCCATTCGCGTCAGCGCGCTCACCAAGCGTTACGGTGGGTTGCAGGCGCTCGCCGGCGTGGATCTGGAGATCCGGCAGGGCGAATTCTTCGGCCTGCTGGGCCCCAACGGCGCGGGCAAGACCACGCTGATCTCCGCGCTGGCCGGCCTGGTGCGGCCGGACGGCGGGCGCCTGGAGGTGATGGGCCACGACGTGGTCGCCGACTACCGCCAGGCCCGCCGCGCACTCGGCGTGGTGCCGCAGGAACTGGTCTTCGATCCCTTCTTCAGCGTGCGCGAACTGCTGCGCATCCAGGCCGGCTACTTCGGCCTGCGCGCCGATGCGTGGATCGACGAAATCCTCGAAGGTCTGGGCCTCACCGCCAAGGCCAATGTGAACATGCGCGCGCTTTCCGGCGGCATGAAGCGCCGCGTGCTGGTGGCGCAGGCGCTGGTGCACCGCCCGCCGGTGATCGTGCTCGATGAGCCCACCGCCGGGGTGGACGTGGAACTGCGCCAGGGGCTGTGGCAGTTCGTGCGCAAGCTCAACGAGGCCGGCCACACCATCGTGCTCACCACGCACTACCTGGAAGAGGCCGAAACCCTGTGCGGGCGCATCGCCATGCTGAAGAGCGGACGCGTGGTGGCGCTGGATACCACGGCCAACCTGCTGGAGCGCTTCGCCACCCACACGCTGCATACCCGCCTGGCGCAGCCGCAGATCGGCGTGGCGCTGGGCGGACGCGCGGACGAGGACGGCTGGGTGGATTTCGCCTTCGACCAGTTCGCCGAGGTGGAAGTCCTGCTCGCCCGCCTGCGCGAGGCCGGTGCCGGCCTGCAGGAGATGCGCCTGGGCGAGCCGGATCTGGAGCGCGTGTTCGTGGAGGTCATGCAGCGTGCCTGAACTCCTGCCGCCGCCGCGCGAATCCGCGCTGACCGGCTTCCGCACCCTGCTGCACAAGGAGGTGCTGCGCTTCTGGAAAGTGGGCTTCCAGACCGTGCTGGCGCCGGTGCTCAACGCCATGCTGTTTCTGCTGATCTTCTCCCACGTGCTCGACCGCCACGTCACCGTGTATGGCGAAGTGAGCTACGGCAGCTTCCTGGTGCCCGGGCTGGTGATGATGTCGCTGCTGCAGAACGCCTTTGCCAACAGCTCGTCCTCGCTGATCCAGAGCAAGATCACCGGCAACATCATCTTCATGCTGCTGCCGCCGCTGTCCTACCGCGAGTTCTACGCGGCCTACGTGCTGGCCTCGGTGCTGCGCGGGCTGCTCGTCGGCGTGGGCGTGCTGCTGGTGGCCTGGCCGCTGGTCGATCTGCCCTTCGTCCACCCCTTGTGGATTCTGGTCTTCGCCCTGCTGGGTGGCGCCATTCTCGGTTCGCTCGGGGTCATCGCCGGCATCTGGGCGGACAAGTTCGACCAGCTCGCCGGCTTCCAGAACTTCCTGATCCTGCCGCTGACCATGCTCTCCGGCGTGTTCTACTCCATCCATTCGCTGCCCGCGCTGTGGCAGCGCATCTCCCATGCCAACCCGTTCTTCTACATGATCGACGGCTTCCGCTACGGCTTCTTCGGCCACTCGGACGTCTCGCCGTGGTTGAGCCTGGCGGTGGTGGGCGTATCCTTCGTGCTGCTCACGGCGCTCACCCTGGCCCTGCTGGCCAGGGGCTACAAGCTGCGTACCTGAATCCTGAACCGAGAATTCCCATGTTTCCTGCGGAAGAAATCAAGCGTCTGATCGAGGCCGGACTGGCCTGCGAGTATGTGAACATCCAGGGCGACGACGGTGTGCACTTCACCGGCATCGTGGTCAGCTCCGTCTTCGAAGGCATGCTGCGCGTACGCCAGCATCAGACGGTGTATGCCACGCTGGGCAGGCTGATGGGCAACGATATCCATGCCCTGCAACTGCAGACCTTCACCCCGGCCAAATGGGCCGAGGCGCGCGTGGAACTGGGGCTCTGATGGACAAGCTGCTGATCGAGGGCGGCGTGCGCCTGCACGGCGAAGCCGCCATCTCCGGCGCCAAGAACGCCGCCCTGCCGCTGCTGTGCGCCGCCCTGCTGACCCGTGAGCCGGTCACCTTCACCAACGTGCCGCAACTCAACGACATCGGCACGCTGCTGAAGATCCTCGCGCAGATGGGCGTGCAGGTGGAGCGCGATGCCGCCGCCAACCGCGTGACCCTGGACGCCTCCGGGCTGGACAATCCGGTGGCGCCGTACGAACTGGTGAAGACCATGCGCGCCTCCATCCTGGTGCTCGGTCCGCTGGTCGCGCGCCTGGGCGAGGCGCGGGTGAGCCTGCCGGGCGGCTGCGCGATCGGCGCGCGTCCGGTGGACCAGCACATCAAGGGCCTGCAGGCCATGGGTGCCGAGGTGCGTGTGGAGCACGGCTACGTGCATGCCAGCGTGCCGCGCCTGAAGGGGGCACGGCTGTTCACCGACATGGTCACCGTCACCGGCACCGAGAACCTGATGATGGCCGCCTGCCTGGCCGATGGCGAGACGATCATCGAGAATGCCGCGCGCGAGCCGGAAGTGGTCGATCTGGCCAATTGCCTGGTTTCGATGGGCGCACGCATCACCGGCGCGGGCACCGACGTGATCCGCATCCGCGGTGTGGAGCGCCTTTCCGGCACCACCCACCGCATCATGCCGGACCGCATCGAGACCGGCACCTACCTGTGCGCGGCGGCGGCCACCGGCGGTGAAATCCGCCTGACCAACACCTCGTCTTGCTATCTCGACGCGGTGCTCGACAAGCTGATGGACGCGGGCTGCGAGGTCACCCCCGAGCGCGACGCGATCCGCCTGAAGGCGCCCGCCCGGCTCACCGCGGTGAGCATCCGCACCTCGCCGTACCCGGCCTTCCCCACCGACATGCAGGCGCAGTTCATGGCGATCAACTGCGTGGCCGAAGGCGCGGCGATGATCCGCGAGACCATCTTTGAAAACCGCTTCATGCATGCGGTGGAATTGCAGCGCCTGGGGGCAGACATCCGCATCGACGGCAACACCGCGGTGGTGCAGGGCGTGGCGCGCCTGGAAGGCGCCACGGTGATGGCCACCGATCTGCGCGCTTCGGCCAGCCTGGTCATCGCCGGCCTGGTGGCCGAAGGCGAGACCGTCATCGAGCGCATCTACCACCTCGACCGCGGCTACGAGCGCCTGGAAGACAAGCTGGCCGCGCTCGGCGCGCAGGTGCGCCGGCTGGACTGAGTCCGTCGATGAGCCGAAGCGGCGCGCCCCGCGCCATCGTCGTGGGCGGCGGCCCGGCCGGACTGATGGCCGCCGAGGTGCTGGCGGCCGGCGGCGTGGCGATCGATCTTTTCGATGCCATGCCCACGGTCGGGCGCAAATTTCTGCTCGCCGGGCGCGGCGGGCTCAACCTCACCCATGCCGAGGCGCCGGCGGACTTCCTTGCCCGCTACGGCGAGCGCCGCGCCGAGATCGGGCCGCTGCTGGCTGCCTTCGGTCCGCAAGACCTGCGCGACTGGGTGCACGGGCTGGGCATCGAGACCTTTGTCGGCTCCAGCGGCCGGGTATTTCCGCTGGGCATGAAGGCCGCGCCCTTGCTGCGTGCCTGGCTCGCCCGTCTGCACGCGGCCGGCGTGCGCATCCGCGTGCGCGAACGCTGGCAGGGCTGGGATGAAACCGGCGCGCTGCTGTTCGCCGGCCCGGCCGGGCAGCATACCGAGCGGTCGGACGCGGTGGTGTTCGCCCTGGGTGGCGGCAGTTGGGCGCGCTTTGGCGCGGACGCGCGCTGGATCGCGCCCTTCGCCGCACGCGGTGTGCCGGTGGCGCCGCTCAGGCCGGCCAACTGCGGCTTCGATGTGACCGGCGGCTGGTCGGACCACCTGCTCGCCCGCCACGCCGGCCAGCCGCTGAAAAACATCGCGCTGTCCTTTATCGACGCGCAAGGGCAGGCGCGGAGCCGTGCCGGTGAATGCCTGCTGACCCGCACGGGGCTGGAAGGCGGCCTGGTCTACGCACTGTCGGCGCCCTTGCGCGATGCGCTGGAAGCAGCCGGGCAGGTGGAGATCCGCCTCGATCTGCTGCCGGTACGCGATGCAGCCTGGGTGCAGGCCCGGCTTGCCCGTCCGCGCGGCAGCCGTTCGCTCGCCAGCCATCTGCAGGGTCAACTCGGCCTGGCCGGCCTGAAGGCCGCACTGCTGTACGAGGTGCTGGGCCGCCGGCTGCCCGCCGAACCGGTTGCGCTGGCCGCGGCGATCAAGGCGCTGCCGCTCGTGCTGTCGGCCACGCGGCCGCTCGACGAGGCCATCAGCACCGCCGGCGGCGTGGCTTTCGAGGCGCTAGACAAACGCCTGATGCTGCAGGCCCTGCCGGGCACTTTCTGTGCCGGCGAGATGCTCGACTGGGAAGCGCCCACCGGCGGTTATCTTCTCACCGCCTGCTTCGCCTCCGGCCGGGCGGCCGGGCAGGGGGCGCTGGACTGGCTGTCCGCACGCTGAGCGGCATGCCGGGCCGGCCGTGGCTCGCCTTGTGTGCTTCTGGAATATGCAAGACAATATGCAGAAAAACTGCGCTGGTCCGTGACGGCAGGCGCCATGCCTGCGTGCGATGGCGCGAAACCATGGAGCCTCCATGAAGAAACATGCCGCCAGACTGCTCGCAGCCATTGCTTCCGGCATCCTGTTCACCGCCGCCCACGCGGCGGAGGAAATCCTCATCAGAAACGTCCACGTGTTCGACGGGACCGGCACTGCGCGCTCCCGCAGCACGCTGGACGTGCTGGTCGCCGACGGCACGATCCGGCAGATCGCCGCAACGCCGATCGAAGTGCCGGCCGGTGCCACGGTGATCGACGGGCAAGGCCGCACGCTGATGCCGGGCCTGATCGACGCGCACTGGCATTCGGCGCTGGTGGCGCCGAGCCAGGTGGATGCGCTGACCGCGGACACCCACTACATCGCCCTGCTGGCCGGCAAGGTGGCGGACGCGACGCTGATGCGCGGCTTCACCACGGTGCGCGACATGGGCGGGCCGACCTTCGGCCTGCGGCGTGCGATCGAGAGCGGCGTGATTGCGGGGCCGCGCATCTTCCCGTCCGGCGCGATGATCTCGCAGACCGGCGGCCACGGGGATTTCCGCCTGCCCTATGAAATCCCCCGCGCCAACAACGCGCCCCTCAGCCACAGCGAGCGCGTCGGTGCCGCCGCGATCGCCGATGGCGCGGACGAGGTGCTGCGCCGCGCGCGCGAACAGTTGATGCTCGGCGCGACGCAACTGAAGCTGATGGCGGGCGGCGGCGTTTCATCGGTTTACGACCCCCTCGACGTGACGCAATACACGGTCGAGGAACTCCGCGCGGCCGTCTCCGCGGCCGAGAACTGGGGCACCTACGCCACCGTGCATGCCTACACGCCGCGGGCGATCAAGGCGGCGATCGAGGCGGGGGTGAAGTCCATCGAGCACGGTCAGCTCGTGGATGAGGAGACCGTCAAACTGATGGCGAGCAAAGGGATCTGGTGGAGCCTGCAGCCCTTCCTCGACGACGAGTCGGCAAACCCGCGGAGCGGAGCGTCGCGTGTCAAGCAGTTGATGGTGGCGGCGGGAACCGACCGGGCTTACGAACTGGCGAAGAAGCACGGCGTGCAGGTCGCATTCGGCACCGACATCCTGTTCTCCGGCTCTCTGGGCGGCGCCCAGAGCGGGCGCCTGACCACGCTGACGCGCTGGTATACGCCGGGCGAAGTGCTCAAGATGGCGACGGGCGACAACGCCCGGTTGATCGCCCTCGCCGGCGAGCGCTACCCGTACCCGGCGCCGCTGGGCGTCGTGAAGGAAGGGGCGCTGGCCGACCTGCTGCTGGTCGATGGCGATCCGACGGCCGATCTGTCGCTGCTCGACGAGCCCGAGCGCACCCTCGTGCTGATCGTCAAGAACGGACGCATCCACAAGAACCTGCTCGGCGGAGTGGAATAGGGGAGCACGCCGGCCGCCGTTCGCGGTGGCGGGCGAGCGTCCGATCGCCGCTGAGGCGCGGCGCGGGCCAGTCCTCGGCGCGGTGCGTTACGCCCGGCCGATCGATGACGTTTCACTCATTGGGGCGCATTTTCGGGGAAGGCGTCGAAGCCCGCCCCGGTGGACGCTGGAAGATGTCCGTTCAGCGTCCGCGCTGCGCGGCGGCCTGTTCCAGCGTCCAGGACACCAGTCGGGCCGACAGCGCGTCGCCGGCCTCGCCGAACGCGCGCACCACCTCGGGTACGCCGGTGCCGGCCGCGGGCTGGCGTACCTCGAAGCTGCGGCTGGCGAGGATGCGTCGGGTGGCGGGCGCCACCAGCCGGACGTCGAGGCGGATCACGGCTTCCGGTGTGCCGTCGCGGTATTCGCTCTGGAAGGCGCGCAGGTCGCTGTCGAGTTCCAGATCGGCATACAGGGCGCGCTCATCGCTGGACAGCGCGGCAATGCGTCCGTCGGCACGGAAGGCGTCGAGCAGGCGGTTGCGCACCAGCACGGGGGCCGGGTCGCTCCAGCTCGCGCCCTTGTAGATGCTGACGCGATCGCCTTCGGGCTGCACGACGATGCGCTGGCCAGCCAAATGCCGGCTGCTTTCGGGGCGGTTGATGCGCAGCGCGAAATCCACGGGATCGGCCTCGGCGGCGGCCGTCGCGCTGGCCGGCAGCAGGTAGAGGTCGATCGGCTCGGCCCTGGGCAGGACGGAGCAGGCCGTCAGCAGCGCGCTGGCGAGGAGGGCGATGGGGGCGGCCGGTCGGCGCTGGCGGTCGGAGGTCGGGCTCATGGCTGAAATTCCTTGGTCGGTTCGAGGCCGAGCAGGTAGTCGGCCGGCCTGCTTTCCAGTTGGCGGGTGATGGTGCGCAGCGAGGCCAGCGTCTGGCGCAGTTCGGTGATCGCCGGGCCCAGGTCGGCGAGGCCGCGCAGGCCGCTGTCGAGCGGGTCGCGGTTGTCCACGAGCAGTTTGTCCACGGACTGCGCGGCCTGCTCGAAGGCGGCCATGGCGCGTTGCGCGCTCTCCAGCGTCTGCCGGCCTTCGCCGTCGATCAGGCGGTTGGTGGCCTGCATCATCTTCGCAGCCTCGGCGAGGGCGAGATTGGCCTGCTCGCTGGCGAGCGCGAGCTGGCGCAGGGTGTGGCCCATGTCCTCGCGCTGGGCGGCCAGCGTGCCGGTGGTCTGTTCGAGATGCTGCAGGGTGCGGCCGATCGCGGCGGCGTTCTCGCTGGAAAAGAGCGTTCGGGCCTGAATCAGCAGTTCATTGACGTTGAGCATGACGTCGCCGCCGTCGGCCAGCAGCTTGGAAAGCGGCGAGGGCTCGGCGACGATCACCGGCACCTCCCCGCCGGCCGGGCGCAGCGGCTGGCTGGCGGGGTCGTCGCCGCTGGAAAGCCGGATGGTGTACAGGCCGGTGATGCCGGCCGGCGTGAGGCGGGCGCGGGTGTCGGTGCGGATCGGTGCTTTGCTGTCGACGCGGATGCGTGCCAGCACGCGGCGCGGGTCCCGGGGGTCGAGCCGCAGGTCGTTCACCTCGCCGATCTTGATGCCGTTGAATTCCACCGTGCTGCCCTTGGACAGGCCGGCCACGGCCTCCTCGAAGACCACGTCGTAGTGGTTGAACTGTTTGTCGTGGCCCGCCTTGCCCAGCCATAGTGCGAACGCCAGCGCGGCGCCGACCACGATGAGGGTGAACAGGCCGATCAGGATGTGATGGGCGCGGGTTTCCATAGGTCAGGGGTTCTCCGGTGCGTGTGCTGCAGCTTGTGCGGCGCGGCCGCGTGGGCCGTGGAAGTAATCGCGTATCCAGGCGTCGTCGGTGGCGGCCACGGCCTCCAGCGTGTCGTTCACCAGCACGCGTTTTTGCGCCAGCACGGCGACGCGGTCGGTGATGGTGTGGATGGTGTCCAGGTCGTGGGTGACGATGAACACCGTGAGCCCCAGCGCGTCGCGCAGAGTGAGGATGAGCTGGTCGAAGGCGGCGGCGCCGATGGGGTCCAGCCCGGCGGTGGGTTCGTCGAGGAACAGGATGTCCGGATCGAGCGCCAGCGCGCGGGCCAGTGCGGCGCGCTTGACCATGCCGCCGGACAGATCGGCGGGGTACTTGTCGCCGGCATTGGCGGGCAGGCCGGCGAGTGCGATCTTGAGCGCGGCCAGGCGCGCCGCGTCCGCAGCGCGCAGGCCGGCGTGCTCGATCAGCGGCAGGGCGACGTTCTCGGCCACGGTGAGCGAGGAGAACAGCGCGCCCTTCTGGAACAGCACGCCGAAGCGCCGCTCCAGCCGCGAGCGCGCCGCCGGCGGCAGGGCCAGCAGGTTCTCGCCGAACACGTGCACGGTGCCGGCGGCGGGCCGGTTGAGGCCGACGATGGAACGCAGCAGCACCGACTTGCCGGTGCCCGAGCCGCCGACGATGCTGAGGATCTCTCCGCGCCGCACGTCCAGGTCGAGCGCCTCGTGCACCACCTGGGCGCCGAACTGGTTGCGCAGGCCGCGCACCTCGATGACGTTGCTGCTTGCCTGCCCCGCGCTCACCAGCCCATCTCCATGCAGAACAGCGCGGCCACCGCGTCCACCAGGATGACCACGAAGATGGACTGCACCACCGCCGAGGTGGTGTGCTCGCCCACCGACTGCGCGCTGCCGGCCACCTTGAAGCCTTCCCGGCAGCCGATCACCGCGATCAGGAAGGCGAAGATGGGCGCCTTGCCCAGCCCGATGAGGAAGTGGCGCAGGCCCACGTCGTTCTCGAAGATGGACAGGAACATGGTCGGCGAGATGTCGAGGGTGAGCGCGCACACCAGCATGCCGCCGACGATGCCGGACAGCATTGCCACGAAGGTGAGCATGGGCAGCGCCAGCAGCAGGGCGAACACGCGCGGCAGCACCAGCAGCTCCACCGGGTCCAGGCCGAGCACGCGGATGGCGTCGATCTCTTCGTTGGCCTTCATCGAGCCGATCTGCGCAGTGAACGCGCTGGCGGTGCGGCCGGCCACCAGGATGGCGGCGAGCAGCACGCCGAATTCGCGCAGGAAGGAGAAAGCGACCAGATCCACGGTGAAGATGCTGGCGCCGAACTCGGCGAGCACGGTGGCGCCGAGGAAGGCCACCACCGCGCCGACCAGGAAGGTGAGCAGGGCGACGATGGGCACCGCGTCGAGGGCGGTCTTCTCCAGATTGGCGGCGAGCGAGGTGACGCGCCAGCGTCGGGGCATCAGCAGCGTGCGCAGGCCGGCTTCCAGGGTGAGGCCGATGAAGCCGAGCAGTCCGGTGAGGTTGCGCCAGAACACCCCGGTGGTGATGCCGATGTGTTCCAGCACGTCGCCGATGGCCGAGCCGCTCCGGCGCGGCGCCTCGGCGGCGGGGGCGGCCAGGGCGTCGGCCACCGCCTGCAGCAGCGCGCGGCGTTCCGGCGCCAGGGTGGCGTCGGCGAGCAGCGCGCGCAGGCGCGCCGGCCCGAGCAGTTCGAACAGCAGGCTGGCGCCGGCGGTATCCACCGTGCCGAGGGCGGCGGCGTCCAGCCGGGTGTCGTCGCGCAGCTGCGCGCGCAGCGCGGCCAGCCGGCCGGCGAGCGGGCGGTAGTGGGCGAGCGTCCAGTCGCCGCTGAGGCGGAGCACGGAGCCGCCGCTGGCGGCGGCGAAGTCCGCGCGGCCGCCGGACGGGTTGTCATGCATGGGGTGGAACTCCGATCAGTCCGCGGCCTTGGCGCCGCGGTCAGAATCTGCTGGCAAAGCGCAAGCGTACAAAGTTTTCACCCGGATTGGGCCGTTTGATGCCTCCGTTGGAGACGTGCTGGAAGCGTACGGAGATTTCGTGGGCGTGCTTTTCGCCAAAGCGGTAGCCCAGCCCGATGGCCTGGGTGAACTGGAACGCGGTGCTGAAGCGGTCCGTGCCGGAAGCGTAGAGCCGGTCGAAGATGCTGACGCCGAGCCCCAGATCGACGAACAGCGGCGCACCCGGCCCGCCGAGCGGGTGGCGCCAGACGCCCATGGCGGCCAGCTGGGTGAAGCTGCGGTGGCCGCCCTGTGCCCCCGGTGCCCGCCAGTGGGTCAGGGAGAGATCCCAATGCAGGGACAGCGGGCCGGCGTCGCGCGGCACCCCGGTGAACAGCGACGAGGGAAGCAGCACGCCCACCGCCGCCGTGTGGGCGGCATCGCCCTCCAGGGTGGAACCCAGGTCCGCATAGAAGCGCCGGCCGCTGTCCGGCGGCGTCTGCGCAGTGGCGGTGGGCGAGGGCAGGGCAATGACGGCGGCGCAGAGCAGCGCAGCGAGAAAGGCACTGGTTTTTCTGGAAAGCATGGAAGTGTGTGTTGGACGCAGGACGGATTCAGGCGGCTTCCACGGCCAGCGCCACGCCCTGGCCGCCGCCGATGCACAGCGTGGCAAGGCCCTTGCGGGCGCCGCGGCGGCGCAGTTCATGCACCAGGGAAACCAGGATGCGCGCGCCGGAGGCGCCGATCGGGTGGCCCAGCGCGATGGCGCCGCCATTGACGTTGACCCTGGCCGGGTGCCAGCCCAGTTCGTGGGCCACGGCCAGCGACTGCGCGGCAAAGGCTTCGTTGGCCTCGATGAGGTCCACCTCGTCCAGCGTCCAGCCGGCCTTGTCCAGCACGCGGCGGACGGCCGGCACCGGGCCGATGCCCATCACCGCTGGATCGACGCCGGCGCTGGCGTAGGCCTTGATCCAGCCCAGCACCGGCAGGCCCAGCCCCCAGGCAGTCTCGGCGCCGGCCAACAGCAGCAGCGCGGCACCGTCGTTGAGCGTGGAGGCGTTGCCCGCCGTCACCGTGCCGTCCTGCTTGAAAGCCGGCTTGAGCCGGCCCAGCGCCTCCGTGGTGGTGCCGGGGCGCGGCTGCTCGTCGGTGTCGAACATCTGCGGGCTCCCTCTGCGCTGCGGAAGGGCGATCGGGGTGATCTCGTCCTTGAAGCGGCCCGCAGCGATGGCTGCCGCGGCCTTCTCCTGCGAGGCGGCGGCAAAGGCGTCCTGTTGCTCGCGGCTCAGTCCGTAACGTTCGGCCAGGTTCTCCGCGGTGATGCCCATGTGGTAGTTGTTGAAGGCATCCCACAGGCCGTCGCGGATCAGGCTGTCCTCCAGTTGCGCATGGCCCAGGCGCAGACCGGTGCGCGCGCCGGGCAGCACGTAGGGCGCCTGGCTCATGCTTTCCTGGCCGCCAGCCAGGACCAGTTCGGCGTCGCCGCTGCGGATGGCCTGGGCGGCCAGGTGTACAGCCTTGAGGCCGGAGCCGCAGACCTTGTTGAGGGTCAGCGCCGGCACCGTGTACGGCAGCCCGGCCAGGATCGCTGCCTGGCGGGCCGGATTCTGGCCGCCGCCGGCGGTGATGACCTGGCCGAGGATGACTTCGTCGATGCGTTCCGGCGCGATGCCGGTGCGTTTGAGCACGCTGCGGATCAGCGCGGCACCGAGGGCGGGGGCGGGCAGCCCGGACAGGCTGCCCTGGAAAGCGCCGATCGCGCTGCGGGTGGCGGCCAGAATGGCGATGTCGCTCATACGATGGGGTCTTGTGAGTGTTCGGGGAGCCGAGCCTTGCGGCATCGAGGGGGGCTGCGTGCGCCATCCCGCCCGGCGTGCCGCGCGGCCGGCGGTCGGGGCCTCAGGAACGGGCACTGCCCTTGGCCGTGCCGGTCTTGCCCTGCTGCGGCGCCGCCCAGGCGGCGCCCCATTGTTTGAACAGATCCTGGAACGGCTGCGCGCCGCCGCCGAAGACGGCGGTGACGGATTTTTGCCAGTCCTCCACGGCGTGCTGAAGCCCTTCGGCAAAGGCCTGCTGGTTGTCGGCGGCGAACCGGGAAGCGCTCTGCGAGTCTTCCGCGCGCTGCTGGAACTGGCGCCAGAAAACCTGGGTGGGCAGGGTCGCCAGGGTTTGCCAGTTGTCGGTCTTCAGCAGGTCTTCGATTTCCGCCTCGGCCTCGGCCAGGTCTTCGGTGCCGGTGCGCGACGCGGCTTCCAGCCAGCGCTGCCCGCTTTCCCGCAGCAGGCGGGTGACGCGCAGCTGGAGTTCGAGATTGGCCTTGAACAGGTCCAGGGGGGTATTGGTGCTCATCGTGCTCTCCTTGAAAAGTCGGGTTGCCGCTCACTGCGCCTTCACATACTCGCCCGGCGCATCGCCGAGCACGCGGTAACTGCCTCGAGGGGTGCCCATGCGCGGCGGATCGACGGGTTCGCCCGAGCGCTCGTGCAGCCATGCGGTCCAGGCCGGCCACCAGGAGCCCTGCTGCACCGGCGCCGTGGCCTGCCACTCGTCCGGCGCGATGTAGCCGCCGCCTGCCGGGCGGGTGTGCAGCTGGTACTGGCGCCGCGGCCGGCCCGGTTCGCTGACGATGCCGGCGTTGTGGCCGCCGTTGGTGAGCACGAAGGTGATCTCCGTCGGCGACAGGTAGTGCAGCTTGTACACCGAGCGCCAGGGTGCCACGTGGTCGGCGGTGGTGCCGACGCTGAACACCGGCAGCCGGATGTCGCCCAGCGACACCGGCCGTCCGTCCGCGGGGTGGCGGCCTTCGCTCAGGTCGTCGTTGAGGAACAGCCGCCGCAGGTACTGGGCGTGCATCTTCGCCGGCATGCGGGTGGCGTCGGCGTTCCAGGCCATCAGGTCGTTCATCGGCCGGCGCTCGCCGAGCAGGTACTCGCCCACCAGGCGCGACCACAGCAGATCGTAGGGGCGCAGCATCATGAACGCGCCGCCCATCTGCTCGGCGAGCAGATAGCCGGTGTCGGCCATCTGCGCCTCCAGCAGCGCGACCTCGCTTTCGTCGATGAACAGGGCCAGTTCGCCGGGTTCGCTGAAATCGGTCTGCGCGGTGAACAGGTTCAGCGAGGCCAGGCGTTCGTCGCCGTCGCGGGCCATGGCCGCCGCGGCGATGGCGAGCAGGGTGCCGCCCAGGCAGTAGCCGGTGGCGTGCACCTTGCGCCCGGGCAGGATGGCGGTCACCGCGTCCAGCGCGGCGCGGAAGCCCAGGTCCAGGTACTCGTCCATGCCCAGGTCGGCGTCGTCCGCGTCCGGGTTCTTCCACGAGATGCAGAACACCGTGTGGCCCTGTTCCACCAGGTAGCGGATCAGCGAATTGTGCGGCGACAGGTCGAGGATGTAGTACTTCATGATCCACGCCGGCACGATCAGGATCGGTTCGGGATGGACCTTCTCCGTGGCCGGTGCGTACTGGATCAGTTCGATCAGCCGGTTCTTCAGCACCACCTTGCCCGGCGTGACGGCCACGTCGCGCCCGACCACGAACTGCTCCGCACCCGGCGGCGGCAGGCGGTGCCGGTGACGGGTGACGTCGTCCAGGAAGTAGGCCAGACCGCGCCCCAGGTTGGCGCCGCCCTCCGCGAAGCTCCGCCGCAGCACGACGGGGTTGGTGAGCAGCAGGTTGCCCGGCGAGAACATGTCCAGCCACTGCCGAGCAGCGAAGGCCACGGCATGCTCGTGGTGCGGGTCCACGCCCCACACGTCCCGGGTGGCTGCTTCCCACCAGCGCTGGTGCATCAGGAAGGACTGGTGCAGCAGATTGAACGGCCAGTGGTCCCAGGCGGGGTCCCGGAAGCGCCGGTCGTCCACCGGCGGCGTGGCCGTCGATTCCTCGCCTTCGTGCAGGCCCGCCAGGCATTCGCACAGATAGGACTGCAACTGTCCCGCCTGTTCGAACGCCAGCCGTGCCAGTTCCAGGTTCTTGCCCGGGCTGGCCGCCAGGTGGGTGGCCCAGTCCATCCAGGCGAGCAGGATGGAGTGCGGCGAGAGCGACAGGCAGGCATGGGACAACGCGGCATGGACGCTATTGTCCAGCGCCTTCCACGGCAGCGCAGCATCCGGCTTTTCTGCGGACATGACTTCTCCCCTTTCGTTACGTGGATTGGGTCGGAAGTAAAAAACAACCATCCGGTCGGTTTGTCGATGCTAGCACATCAAACCAACCGCTTGTTCGCTTTTGCGGAGCGGCGTCAGCGCATGCCGGCACGATCCCCGGCGGTCGCCCACCGCCCGACCGGCCGCGGACCAGGGGCGAGATGGTGCCTGAACCCGCCATGTGGCGAGCGGGTACAATCAACCCTTTTGGCGAGAAGCTGCAGCGCAGCCCAGGAGAGGATCTGTCTTGACCACCGGCCCGTGCGAGAAAAAAGCAGCCCGAGGGCGTCGTCGCTATCTGCCGTCGGTGGAGCGCAAACGGGAAATTCTCGATGCCGCGCTCATCGAGTTCTCCAACCATGGCTATGCTGCCGCGACGATGGAGCGCATCGCCGCGCGCGCCGGTTTGTCCAAGGCGGGGATCTATGCCCACTACAAGAGCAAGGACGAAGTGTTCGAGGACCTGCTGGAAACGGCGCTGAGCCCTTCCGTGAAGGCCGACGGCATCCTGCCGCCGGAGGCGGGCGCGCCGCTGGCGGAGATCGTATCGTCCTACGTGGACCAGATGTACGACCGTCTCGGCGAGCCGATCGTCATGGCGACCTTCCAGCTGCTCATCGCCGAAAGCCGGCGCGAGCCGGCGCTGATCCGGCGCTGGTACGACAAGATGCTGGAGCCGCGCCGCCTCCGGGAGCAGGCGGTGGTGGATGAGTACGTGCGGCGCGGAACCATGCGCAGCAGTGCCTTGACCGGCCACTTCATGCTGGCGGCCTCACCCCTGGTGATGTGGATCGTCCAGCGCATGCTGCGCCAGGATGACGACGTGCCGATGCCGCTGGAGCAGGTGCGCGAGGCGCACAAGCAGTTGCTGCTGGACGTGCTGGAACCGAGATGATGCGGCGGGAGCGGGCGGGGCCCGCTCCGCGCCCGCGCTTCAGGCGGCGTCCGCGGGCTGCTCGACTTCGATGACCTGGATGCGGATGGCGTTGCCGTCCGGCGTGCGCCAGTCGATGGCCTGGCCGGTGGACAGGCCGAGCAGCGCGCTGCCGGCCGGCGAGAACACGGAAACCTTGTTGCCCGCATCCTGACCGGCCTCGTGCGGATACACCAGCGTCAGCACGTATTCCTTGCCGCTCAGTTCCTCGCGGAAGCGCACCCGGCTGCCCATGGTGATGACATTGTCGGGCAGATCCTCCGCATCGCGCACGTCGGCGCGGGCCAGTTCGTCGCGCAGGGCGTCGAGGTCGGCGCGGCTGCGCGCGCTGGCGCCATGCAGCAGGCCTTCGAGGCGTTCGAGGTCGTTCGAGGAAACGATGATGTCGGGTTTCATTGCAAGTCTCGCTAGGAATCCATTGCTCGTGCAAACGTTTGAAAAAAAGAAAAAACGGCCGAACCGTCGGGCGGTTCAGCCGAGGTGCCAAGGCTAACAGAAGCCGCGCCGGGTTACAATCCACGGCTTCCGCATTCCCCCGTGCCGAGGCGTATTCGTGTCGAGTATCACCCTTGCCCTGTCCAAGGGCCGCATCTTCGAGGAAACCCTGCCGTTGCTGGCGGCTGCAGGCATCGTGCCGGCGGACAACCCGGAATCCTCGCGCAAGCTGATCATCGGCACCAACCGCCCGGATGTGCGCCTGGTCATCGTGCGCGCCACCGACGTGCCCACCTACGTGCAGTACGGCGCGGCGGACCTGGGCATCGCCGGGCGCGACGTGCTTCTCGAACATGGCGGGGCGGGGCTGTACCAGCCGCTGGATCTGGACATCGCGCGCTGCCGACTGTGCGTGGCGGTGCCCAAGGGCTTCGACTACGCGGCCGCCAGCCAGCCGGGCGGGCGCATCCGCGTGGCCACCAAGTACATCCACAGCGCCAAGGCGCATTTCGCCGCCAAGGGCATGCACGTGGATCTGATCAAGCTGTACGGCTCCATGGAGCTGGCCCCGTTGGTCGGCCTGGCCGACGCCATTGTCGATCTGGTGTCCACGGGCGGCACGCTGCGCGCCAACAACCTGGAAGAGGTCGAGGAAATCATGCAGATCAGTTCGCGCCTGGTGTGCAACCAGGCCTCGCTGAAACTCAAGCGCGAACTCATCCAGCCGGTGCTGGATGCCTTTGCCGGAGCGATCCAATGAGCAACGCCATCCGCCGGCTGAACGCCCGCGATCCCGAGTTCCTGTCCACGCTCGACGCCCTGCTGGCCTTCGAGTCCGCGGCCGACGAGCGCATCGACGCCGCGGTGAGCGAAATCCTGCGCGCGGTGCGCGCCACCGGCGACGCGGCGGTGATCGAATACACCCGCCGCTTCGACCATCTGGACGTATCGTCGATGGCCGGGCTGGAACTGCCGCATGCCGAACTCAAGGCCGCGCTGGACGGCCTGACGGTGGAGCGGCGCGAGGCCCTGCGCGTGGCCGCCGACCGCGTGCGCCAGTACCACGAGCGCCAGAAGATCGATTCCTGGTCGTACATGGAAGCCGACGGCAGCGTGCTCGGCCAGCAGGTCACCGCGCTGGACCGCGTGGGCCTGTACGTGCCGGGCGGGCGCGCCTCCTATCCCAGCTCCGTGCTGATGAACGCCATCCCCGCCAAGGTGGCCGGCGTGCATGAACTGATCATGGTGGTGCCCACGCCGCGCGGCGAGAAGAGCCCGCTGGTGCTCGCCGCCGCCGCCATCGCCGGGGTGGACCGCGTGTTCACCATCGGCGGCGCGCAGGCCGTGGCCGCGCTGGCCTACGGCACGCAGACCATCCCGCAGGTGGACAAGATCGTCGGCCCGGGCAACGCCTACGTGGCCGAGGCCAAGCGCCGCGTGTTCGGCACCGTGGGCATCGACATGGTGGCCGGCCCCTCCGAGGTGCTGGTCATTTCCGACGGCAGCGGCGACCCGGACTGGGTGGCGATGGACCTGTTCGCCCAGGCCGAGCACGACGAACTGGCGCAATCCATCCTGCTGTGCACCGACGCCGGCTTCCTCGACGCGGTGGCCGCCGCCATCGAGCGCCTGCTGCCCACCATGCCGCGCCGCGAGATCATCGCCAAATCGCTCGCCGGCCGCGGCGCGCTGATCCAGGTGGACGACCTGGAACAGGCCTGCGCCATCGCCAACCGCATCGCGCCGGAACACCTGGAACTGTCGCTGGAAACGCCCGAACCCTGGGTGGCGAAGATCCGCCACGCCGGGGCCATCTTCGTCGGCCACCACTCGGTGGAGGCGCTGGGCGACTACTGCGCCGGCCCCAACCACGTGCTGCCCACCATGCGCAGCGCGCGCTTCTCCTCGCCGCTGGGGGTGTACGACTTCCAGAAGCGCTCCAGCATCGTGCATATCTCGGCGGCGGGCGCGCAGACGCTGGGCAAGGTGGCCTCCATCCTCGCCCACGGCGAGGGCCTGCAGGCGCACGCGCGCTCGGCGGAGATGCGCCTGAAGGACTGAAGGCCGCCGTGCGGCGCGCGCCCGGAACCGCCCGGGCGCGCCGGTGCGCCCGCTATACCTTGAAGCGCTGCACGACCTGCAGCAAGTCGTCGGCCACGGTATCCAGCGATTCGGCCGCAGCGGCGGTCTGCACCGAGGCGCTGCTGGTCTCTTCGGTCTGCGCGGCGATTTCCTCGACGCGCCGGGCAACCTCGGTGGAAGCCATGGACTGCTCGCGCAGCGCGTCGTTCAGTTCGGCGACGATGTCCGCCACCTGTCGGGAGGCGTCCTGCAGCCGGGCAATGGTTTCCCCGGTTTCTCCGGCCTTGGCGGAGTTTTCCTGTACCGCATGCACGCCGTGCTCGATGCCGGCGACGGCTTCCTGGGTGGAGGACTGCACCTCGTTCACCATCGTGGCGATTTCCGCGGTGGATTGGGCGGTGCGCTCCGACAGCTTGCGCACCTCGTCGGCCACCACGGCGAAGCCCCGTCCGGTGTCGCCGGCACGCGCGGCTTCGATGGCGGCATTGAGCGCCAGCAGGTTGGTCTGCTCGGCAATGTCCCGGATGACCGCGACGATGCGCGTGATCCCTTCGGACTGGGCCTGCATGCTGGAAATCTGTGTGGCGGCCTGGGTCACCACGTCGCGCACGTCCTGGATGCCGCCCACCAGTTCGTCCACCGTCTTCTTGCCGTGGCGCGCGTTGTGATCGGACTCGCCGGCCAGATGGCTGGCATCGTCCGTTCTGCTGGAAACGTGCGAGATCGAGACGGACAACTCCTCGATGCTTGCCGCGATGCTGGCCGCGGCGCTGCTCTGCGCCGTGCTGCTGTCGCCGATCTGCGCGGCGCTTTCCTTGAGCTGGCGGGCGGAGCTGGCGACCTGATTGGCGCCTTCATGGATGGAAACCATGCTTTGCCGCAGGAAGGCCTGCATGCCGCTCATGGATTGGATCAGCGTGCCGAGTTCGTCCTTCGAGGCGGGAGGCGGCTGGACGGTCAGATCCCCCGCAGCGATCTGCTGGACGACGCCGACGGTGTCGGCCAGCCGGGCGCCGATGCGCGAGGAAATCCATAGCGTGCCCGCAACGGCGAGGATGGCGCTGATCAGGACGATCACGGAATCCCCCGTGATGATGGAGCGCGCGGCCTCCCTGGCTTCCTGCACGGCGTCCATCCCGTTCTTGTGGTTGGCATCGACCAGTGCGCCGATGGCGTCCCGGACGGCATTGGCATGCTCCACCCAGGTGGTCTGCCGCAGCACCTGGGCGCCCTGTACGTCGCCCGCCCGGAGCAGGCCGACGGCCTGGGCGACCGCGTTTTCGTAGGCGGCCACGCTGGCGTCGACACGGTCGAGCAGGGTGTATTCCTCGGCGGAGTGCCGGCCGCTGCTGCGGTATTGCTGCCGCAGCTCCTGGAGTTCGCGGCTCAGATCCCGCAGGGAGGCTTCCATCCTCGATCGGCCCTGTTCCGATTCCTCGAGCAGGAGTTCGAGGCTGCGCACGCGATAGCGCAGCCTCAGTTCACTCATCTTGCCGGCCATCTCGATGCCGGGGAGGGTGCCTTCGGCGATGGTGTCGATGTCGTGGCGCAGGATCGAGACCTGGAAGAACGTGAAGGCAATGGCGATCAGGAAGAGAACGGCGGTCATGCCGGAGAGCAGGAACAGCTTGGTTCGCATGCTGAAGTTGTCAAAGAGGTTCATGTCGTTCTCCAAAGCAAGGGTTCTTCTTTTTTCGACGCTGGATGGTCCACCAAAAAGACATTGGGTGGCGCGTCGAGTGTCATTTCCGGAGGTTGTTTGCAGATTTCTACGCTCTGCGCGGTTTGTCCTTGAAACGGGCGCGATGAATTCCGGTGCGGGGAGGCAGGGGTGAACGGGTATTGCGGATGGATATCGATATGTCGATTCCATCGGCGGCAAGTGGCGGTGCGGATGCTTGTCGGCAGAACCGGGTATTGGCCGGTGCCTGCGCATGAACCAACCAGTGGGGGCGGGCGGAGGAAGAGCGGGCACGCAGTCTCTTTGAGACAGGGCCAGGGGTGCGTATTGCACCTGGTGTGCCCCGTCTGCATCCGGCGTGCCTTCACCGCATCAAGGGTGGTGGGCGTTGTGGTCGTGCTCATGTCTACGCCGCTTCCCATTCACTGCCATTGCGTTGGCAGACCGTGCGGGTAGACTTGTACGCGCGCGCACCATGTACGCCCCGTGGTTTAGGCGTGCCGTGGCGTAATACCGGGTCGGGAACCTCTCCTGCACGGGCACACCTGCGGCATCCGCCGGCGCCGTTCCCCGGCCGGATACGACTGCGGCGTCGCTTTGGAGAGCGTGCTGCTGTCCTTCAGCCCGTGTTCCTTGGTCAACGTCCGCAGGGTGATGCCGCGCTTGTGCAGGGCCGCCACGATGTCGGCCGGGTGTCAGTCCTCTGGACTGGCTTTTTTAGGGGTATTGCGTGCCATCGCGTGTATGCCGTGGTTAGTTGGCGATAGGCGGCATTACACGGCGCAATTGTGCTGCTGTCAACTGAGATGACAGCAAATTTTTGCGTTTTGCGCTTAATGGAGGCGCAGGAAGTGACGCGATTTTATGCTTGTTTCTTTGTTTTCAGTGCATTACGAAAGTGTGGAAACGGTCAGCGTTTCGCACTTCCAATTCCGCACTTTCATAGGGAAAGAGCGGAATGAGTCTTCCAGAGCGCCTGAAGGCCGTGCGTGCGGCCCTTGGACTGACACAGAAAGAATTTGCAGCACAATCAGGCGTGTCTCCGCGCGGCTACCAGGGATACGAAGACGGCCGGAGCGTGCCGGGAGGTGAGGCCATCGAGGGGCTTGTCCGTGCGGGCGTCAACGCCAACTGGCTGCTCACCGGCGAAGGCCCGATGCTGCGCTCTGAATTGGAGGAAGCAGCCGTCTGGCGCGCCCGGGCCGGGCAACTGCAGGCCGATCTCGATGCGGCGGCCCAGGCCATACCCCTTAACGAAACAGCCATGCGCGCCATCATCATTGGCGTACTCGAAGACCCCCGCTACAGCGGCGCAGAGGCCGACCGCATCGCCGCCCGTGCGGTGCAGCTCTATCGCAGGGCGCTCGACGACCGCCTGATCACCGCAACAGGCGTGGGAGAAGGAAAGAATAAGGCCGCTTGAGGGCCGTTTGACGCCGCCACGACACCATGGGTCGGCGGCATACTCCTCCTGCATGGAGGGCAACGACGAACAACAAATGGACTGGCTCCGGCGCTGGGCCTGCCGGCAACCCGATGACGACGAGCCGCAACGCGGTAACGGCGCCATCGCACTGCGCTGCCTCGCCACCATCCATGCCGCCGCCGGCCAGATTCAGCACCATGACAACCCGGCCGCCAATGATCCAGCGGCGAGGATGCTCGTTCTGCTGCTTTGTGCCATGACTGCGCGGAATCGATCGCTCTACGCCCGTTCCTGCGCAAATTGTTCCAATCGGTTTTCCTGCCCGCCGATACCCTTGAATCCCACGCCGTGATCGGGCTTGCGGCCCTTGCGCTCGCCTTGCGCCACCGTGCCGGAACGATCACTCCCCCCACACGCATGAAGCGGTTGAGATCGCCCATCCACAATCTTTGCATGGAAAGGATCGTGGATGGGTTCCTAGCCCAGCAGTTCGGCCAGTACGCGGACGAGTTGTCCGCACTGGGCGTCGGTGCCCACCGTGATGCGCAGGAACTGGTCGATGCGCGGCGCCTTGAAGTGGCGCACCAGGATGGCGCGGTTGCGCAGCGCCAGTGCCAGTTCGCCGGCATCGTGCCGCGGATGGCGGGCGAACACGAAGTTGGCTGCCGAGGGCAGCACCTGGAAGCCCAGCGCGGCCAGGTCGCTGGCGAGCTGTTCGCGGGTGGCGATGACCCGCCGGCAGCTTTCGCGGAAGTGCGGCTCGTCATCCACCGAGGCCACCGCGCCGGCGATCGCCATGCGGTCCAGCGGGTAGGAGTTGAAGCTGTTCTTGACGCGCTCCAGGCCGGCGATCAGTTCTTCGTGGCCCAGCGCGTAGCCCACGCGCAGCCCGGCCAGCGAGCGGCTCTTGGAGAAGGTCTGCACCACCAGCAGGTTGGGGTGGCGGTTGATCAGCGCGATGGCGCTCTCGCCGCCGAAATCCACGTAGGCCTCGTCGACCACCACCACCGCCTCCGGATTGCCGGCGACGATGCGCTCGATGTCGGCGAGCGGCAGCGGGCGGCCGGTGGGCGCGTTGGGGTTGGCAATGAGGATGCCCCCGGCGCGTTCCTCGCCGTTCGGTAGATAGTCCTCGGGGCGGATTGCGTAGTTCTCGTCCAGCGGGATCAGGCGGTGCTCAATGCCGTAGAGGCCACAGTACACCGGGTAGAAGCTGTAGGTGATGTCGGCGAACCAGACCGGGCGCTCGTGGCGCAGCAGGGCGTGGAAGGCGTGCGCGAGCACTTCGTCGGAGCCGTTGCCGACGAACACCTGGCGCGCATCGAGCGAGAAGCGCTCGGCCAGCGCGTCCTTCAGGCGGTCGGCATTGGGGTCGGGGTACAGCCGTAGGCTGTCGGTGACCTCCATGCGGATGGCCTGCAGCGCCTTGGGCGAGGGGCCGTAGGGGTGCTCGTTGGTGTTGAGCTTGACCAGATTGTCGATCTTGGGCTGCTCGCCCGGCACGTAGGGGGTCAGGCCGTGGACCACGGCGCTCCAGTAGCGGCTCATTTCTCGCGATGGGTCGTTGGGGGATGTCCGGCCGCTTTTTGCGGCGGGATCGTGTGTCGATGGTATCATGACCGCCGTTCATTTCCCCCTGTCCAGCAGCGCCATGCGGCAAGCCGACCTCACTCGCGATACCCTCGAGACCCGTATCTCCGTCCGCATCGATCTGGACGGCACCGGCAAGGCCGAACTGGCCACCGGCGTGCCGTTCTTCGACCACATGCTCGACCAGATCGCGCGCCACGGCGCCATCGACCTGATCGTCAAGGCGGAAGGCGACACCCACATCGACGACCATCACACCGTCGAGGACGTCGGCATTACCCTGGGCCAGGCCTTCGCCAGGGCACTGGGCGACAAGAAGGGCATCCGCCGCTACGGCCATGCCTACGTGCCGCTCGACGAGGCGCTGTCGCGCGTGGTGGTGGATTTCTCCGGCCGGCCGGGGCTGCACTACTCCGTCGATTACTCGCGGGCGCGCATCGGCAACTTCGATGTGGATCTGGCGCGTGAATTCTTCCAGGGCTTCGTGAATCACGCCGGGGTGACGCTGCACATCGACAATCTGCGCGGCGACAACGCCCACCACCAGTGCGAGACCATCTTCAAGGCCTTCGGGCGCGCATTGCGCATGGCCGCCGAGCGCGACGAACGCGCGGCGGGCACCATTCCTTCCACCAAGGGCGCCCTCTGACGCGCGGGCGTCGGACGGGGCTCGATTCCAATCCTTCAGCGAGAGTTTCGTGATGACCGACGTGGCCATCATCGACTACGGCATGGGCAATCTGCGCTCGGTGGCCAAGGCCATCGAGCACGTCGCCGAGGGCCGAGCCGTCACCGTGACCGCCGACCCGGCCGTGGTGCGCGCCGCCGGGCGGGTGGTGTTCCCCGGCCAGGGGGCGATGCCCGACTGCATGCGCGAACTCGACGCGCGCGGCCTGCGCCGGGCGGTGCTCGACGCTGCGCACGAAAAACCCTTCCTGGGTATCTGCATCGGCCAGCAGATGCTGTTCGCGCACAGCGCGGAGGGCGATGTGCCCGGTCTGGGCATCCTGCCCGGCGAGGTGGTGCGCTTCGACGACGCGCGCATGGTCGCCGCCGACGGCAGCCGCCTGAAGGTGCCGCACATGGGCTGGAACGAAGTCTGGCAGGCCGGGCCGCACCCGCTGTGGGAAGGCATCGAGGACGGCGCGCGTTTCTACTTCGTGCACAGCTATTACGTGGCCCCGCAGGAAGCCGGCCTGACGGCCGCCCATACCGACTATGGCGTGCGCTTTACCAGTGCAGTGGCTCGGGCTAATATCTTTGCGGCCCAGTTCCACCCGGAAAAGAGTGCGGCGGCGGGGCTGCGGCTGCTATCGAATTTCATCCGCTGGGCGCCCTGAGCGGCGTCCGTTCCATAACGCGATCCCACACTTCCCGCCATGTTGCTGATTCCCGCCATCGACCTCAAGGACGGCCATTGCGTGCGCCTCAAGCAGGGCGAAATGGACGATGCCACGGTGTTCTCCGAAGAGCCGGCCGCAATGGCCCGGCACTGGCTCGACCAGGGCGCGCGCCGCCTGCATCTGGTCGACCTCAACGGCGCCTTCGCCGGCAAGCCGAAGAACGAAGCGGCCATCCGCGCGATCTGCGACGAGGTCGGCGACGACATCCCCGTGCAGCTCGGCGGCGGCATCCGCGATCTCGACACCATCGAGCGCTATCTGGACAACGGCATCTCCTACGTCATCATCGGCACCGCCGCGGTGAAGAACCCCGGCTTCCTGCACGATGCCTGCGGCGCCTTTCCCGGCCACATCATCGTCGGCCTGGACGCCAAGGACGGCAAGGTGGCGGTGGATGGCTGGTCCAAGCTGACCGGCCACGACGTGGTGGACCTGGCCAAGAAGTACGAGGACTACGGCGTCGAGGCGGTGATCTACACCGACATCGGCCGCGACGGCATGCTCTCCGGCGTCAATGTCGAAGCCACCGTGCGCCTGGCGCGCGCGCTGCGCATTCCGGTGATCGCCAGCGGCGGCATTGCCGACCTGAAGGACATCGACGCGCTGTGCGCAGTCGAAGCGGAAGGGGTGAGCGGCGCAATCACCGGGCGGGCGATCTACGAGGGCACCCTCGACTTTGCCGCCGCCCAGGCGCGCGCCGACGAGCTCAACGGCGGCCCCGCCTGATGCTCGCCAAGCGCATCATCCCCTGTCTCGACGTCAACGCCGGGCGCGTGGTCAAGGGCGTCAATTTCGTCGAACTGCGCGACGCCGGCGATCCGGTGGAAATCGCCCGGCGCTACGACGAACAGGGCGCCGACGAGATCACCTTTCTCGACATCACCGCCAGTTCCGACGCGCGCGACATCATCCTGCACGTGGTCGAACAGGTCGCCGAACAGGTGTTCATTCCCCTCACCGTGGGCGGCGGCGTGCGCAGCGTGGACGACGTGCGCCGGCTGCTCAACGCCGGGGCGGACAAGGTCAGCATCAACACGGCGGCGGTGAACAACCCGCAGGTGGTCGCCGAGGCCAGCGGCAAGGTGGGCAGCCAGTGCATCGTGGTGGCCATCGACGCCAAGCAGACCGCCCCCGGCAAGTGGGCGGTGTTCACCCACGGCGGGCGCAACAACACCGGCCTGGACGCCGTCGAATGGGCGCAGCAGGTCGAGGCGCTGGGCGCGGGGGAAATCCTGCTGACCAGCATGGACCGCGACGGCACCAAGGCCGGCTTCGACCTCGGCCTGACCCGCGCAGTCTCCGACGCGGTGCGCATCCCGGTGATCGCCAGCGGTGGGGTGGGCACGCTGGAACATCTGGCCGAAGGGGTCAGCGCGGGGCGCGCCGACGCGGTGCTGGCGGCCAGCATCTTCCATTTCGGTCAGCACACCGTGCGCGAAGCCAAGGAGCTGATGCGCGCGCGGGGAATCGAGGTCCGTCTATGAATGCCTCCGCGGCGCGCTGGCTCAATGAAATCCAGTGGGACGAGCACGGCCTGGTGCCGGTGATCGCCCAGGAAGCCTCGTCGGGTGACGTGCTGATGTTCGCCTGGATGAACCGCGAGGCCCTGCAGCGCACCGCCGAGCGCGGTGAGGCGGTGTACTGGTCGCGTTCGCGCCGCAAGCTGTGGCACAAGGGCGAAGAGTCCGGCCACGTGCAGAAGGTGGTGGAAATCCGCATCGATTGCGACAATGACGTGGTGCTGCTGAAGATCGAACAGGTGGGCGGCATCGCCTGCCACACCGGGCGGCACAGCTGCTTCTTCCAGAAGTATCTCGCCGACGGCCGCTGGGAGGCCGTCGATCCCGTCTTGAAGGACCCGAAGGATATCTACAAATGATCGACATCGAAGTGCTGCGCCGCGTCTCGGACACGTTGGCCGAGCGCAAGAAGGCCGACCCGGACTCTTCCTACGTTTCCAGCCTGTACGTGAAGGGCACCGACGCGATCTGCAAGAAGGTCGCCGAGGAGGCCGCCGAAACCATCATGGCGGCCAAGGACAAGGATCTCAAGCACATCGTCTGGGAAGTCACCGACCTGTGGTTCCACTCCCTGGTGCTGCTCGCCCACCACGGCCTGTCGGTGGAGGACGTGCTCGCCGAATTCCGCCGCCGCGAGGGCATCTCGGGCATCGACGAGAAGAAGTCGCGCGGCACGACCTGAGGCATCCCCCGATGAGCGACGACTGCATCTTCTGCCGCATCGCGCGCGGCGAGATTCCCTCCCGCAAGATCTACGAAGACGATCTGGTGTTCGCCTTCCACGACATCAACCCGATCGCCCCGGTGCATTTCCTGGTGATCCCCAAGGTGCACGTCGCCTCGATGGCCGAACTGGAAGACGAGCACGAGGCCGCGCTGGGCCGCGCGATGGTGGTGGCCGGCAAAATTGCGCGGGAACAAGGCGCCACGGATGGGTTCAGAACTATCGTCAACACCGGCAGGGTGGGTCGGCAGGAGGTGTATCATCTGCACATCCACGTCCTCGGTGGGCCGGAAATCCTTCCGGCGATGTTGAAGCGTTAAGGAGACAGGAATGGGTTCTTTCAGTATCTGGCACTGGCTGATCGTGCTGGTCATCGTGCTGCTGGTGTTCGGCACCAAGAAACTGCGCAACATCGGCCAGGATCTGGGCGGCGCGGTGAAGGGCTTCAAGGACGGCATGAAGGAAGCGGACGCCGCCGCCGATGCCGACAAGCCGCAGCAGAAGATCGCCGAAGGCCAGATCATCGAAGGCGAGGCCAAGGAAAAGGTCGAGAAGGCCGGTTCCTGAAGCACGCCGCAATGTGTTGACCGATAAAGGGGCGCCGTGCCAGTGCGCCCCTTCGTTTTCGTGGTTCGGGCGATAGAACATGTTCGATTTGAGTTTTTCCGAGCTGATGGTGATCGCGGTCGTCGCGCTGGTGGTGCTCGGGCCCGAGCGCCTGCCCAAGGTCGCGCGCACCGCCGGCCACCTGCTCGGCCGCTTGCAGCGCTACGTCAGCGACGTGAAATCCGACATCCAGCGTGAGATGCAGCTCGAGGAGCTGAAGAAGCTCCAGCAGCAGGTCGAGCAGCAGGCGCGCGACCTCGAAAGCAACGTGCGCGACCAGGTCGGCAGCCTGGAAACCGACCTGAACAAGGCCGCTGCCGAGGTGAGCGAAGCGGTTTCGTCGGTGGAACGCACGGCGCTCTCCGACGAGGCCGCCCCGGCCAGCACGCCGGCGGCCGACGGGAGCCCCGCGCCGGCCCCGGTCGCTGCCGCCGAAGAGCGCACCACGCCTGCGTCCGAGGAAGACGGACGTGCCGTCGAGGCCGCCGACCAACAACTCGAACTGGGCCTGGGCCCGGTCGACACCCCCGCCAGGGCGCCGGTGGAGAAGGCATGAACTCGCCCGTGCAGGAAACCTTCATCTCCCATCTGATCGAACTGCGCGACCGTCTGCTGCGCGCCATCGTGGCGGTCATCCTGGTGTTCGTCTGCCTGATGCCATGGGCCGGCAACATCTACGACCTGCTCGCGCTGCCGATGATGAACACGCTGCCGGAAGGCACGCACATGATCGCCACCGGCGTGGTCACGCCGTTTTTCGTGCCGGTCAAGGTCACCCTGATGGTGGCCTTCGTGCTCGCCCTGCCGGTCGTGCTCTACCAGGCCTGGGCCTTCATCGCGCCGGGGCTGTACGCCCATGAGCGCCGCCTGGCCATTCCGATGGTGCTCGGCACCACGCTGCTGTTCCTCGCCGGCATGGCGTTCTGCTATTTCTTCGTGTTCGGCACGGTGTTCAAGTTCATCGCCGAATTCGCGCCGAAGAGCATCGTGCCGGCGCCGGACATCGAGCAATACCTGTCCTTCGTGATGACCCTGTTCCTCGCCTTCGGCCTGACCTTCGAGGTGCCGGTGGTGGTCATCGTGCTGGTCAAGACCGGCGTCGTCGGTCTGGACAAGCTGAAGGAAGCGCGCCCCTATGTGATCGTCGGCGCCTTCATCATCGCTGCCATCGTCACGCCGCCCGACGTGATCTCGCAGTTCATGTTGGCCGTGCCGATGTGTCTGCTCTACGAACTGGGCATCGTGCTGGCGCGCCTCATCACCAAACCGGACCCCGCCCGGCAATTGGCGGCCGAGCGCCTGGAGGGGGCGGAGGCCGAAGAGCGCGACGTGCGCTGAGCATGCTTGCCGGTGAAAAAGCAGAAGGGGCGCGAATCCGCGCCCCTTCTGCTTTTGCAAACCCGTTCAGCGCGGGCGCTGCAGGACGTTCTGCGGGGTAGGGCGGCGGCCCACTTCCACGCGCAACTCCAGTTCGGTCTCGGCGCGACGGATACTGAAGGTGGCGACGTTGCCCGGCGGCAGCGCGGCCACCATCTCCAGCATGCTCTTGGTGTCGCGCACGCCGCGCCCATCCACGCCGACCAGGATGTCGCCCGGGCGGATGCCCGCGCGCTCGGCCGGGCTGCCGCGCAGCACACCGGCGATCAGCGCGCCGCTGGTTTCGCCGAGGCCGAAGGAATCGGCCAGTTCCGGGGTGATCTCCTGGATTTCCACGCCCACCCAGCCGCGCGTCACCTCGCCGTTGGTGACGATCTGCTCCAGCACGCTGCGCGCCAGCGAAACCGGAATGGCGAAGCCGATGCCCAGCGAGCCGCCCGAGCGCGAGTAGATCGCCGTGTTGATGCCCACCAGATTGCCTTGCGCGTCCACCAGCGCACCGCCGGAGTTGCCCGGGTTGATCGCCGCGTCGGTCTGGATGTAGTTCTCGAAGGTGTTGATGCCCAACTGGGTGCGCCCCAGCGCGGAGATGATGCCCATGGTCACCGTCTGGCCGACCCCGAACGGGTTGCCGATGGCCAGCACCACGTCGCCGACCTGCAGGTTGTCCGGCTGGGCGAAGGTGATCACCGGGAACTGCGCGTCGGTTTCCAGCTTGAGCACGGCCAGATCGGTTTCCGGATCGCGGCCCACCAGGCGGGCGGGGAACTTGCGTCCGTCGTTGAGGGCGACCTCGATCTCGTCGGCCGCCTCGATGACGTGGTTGTTGGTCAGCACGAAGCCGTCCGGGCTGACGATGACGCCCGAGCCGAGGCCGGCCGAGCGCTGGCGCGGCGCGTTGTCCTGACGGTCGCCGAAGAAGTGGCGGAAGATGGGATCGTCGAACAGCGGATGGCGCTGCGCGCCGACCTCCTTGCTGGTGAAGATGTGCACCACCGCCGGCATCGAGCGCTGCGCGGCCGGCGCGTAGGAGCCCGGGGCGTGCGGTGCTTCGGCGGCCTGGCCGTTGCCGGGGGCCTCGAAGATGGCCACGACCGAAGCGGGCGCAGCACTGCGCAGCCATTCCGGCTTGAGCGTGCTGACGACGAACAGGACCGCGACGCTGATCGTCACGGCCTGGGTAAAGACGAGCCAGAGGCGGCGCATAATATTGTTCTAAGACCGGCGGCGGTGTGCCCCCGCCGGAGAGGATCGGGAAGAAGGACGGAGACGGCATGCAACTCAACGCGCTGCACACACACCTTGACGAACTGCTTGAAGTCTCGCGCCTGCGCGATTATTGCCCAAACGGGTTGCAAGTGGAAGGACGCCCCGAAGTGCGCCGCGTGCTGTGCGGCGTGACCGCCAGCCAGGAGCTGGTGGACCGCGCGGTGGCCGATGGCTTCGATGCGCTGCTGGTCCATCACGGCTATTTCTGGAAAGGCGAGGACGGGCGCATCACCGGCATCCGCAAGCGCAGGCTGGGCGCGCTGCTGCGCCACGACATCAGCCTGCTGGCCTACCACCTGCCGCTGGACGTGCATGCGGAGCTGGGCAACAACGCCCAGCTCGGCCGCCTGATGGGCTGGCGGGCGCTGGGGCGTTTCGCGGACCAGGAACTGGGCTGGCTGGGCGCGCCGGAACAGCTGGAAAGCGCTGGCCAGCTGGCGCGCGGCGTGGCCGCCCGGCTGGGGCGCGATCCGCTGCTGGTGGGCGACGCGGACCGGCCGGTGCGGCGCGTGGCGTGGTGTACCGGCGGGGCGCAGGGCTACTTCGAACAGGCCATCCTGGCCGGCGCCGACCTGTACGTATCCGGTGAAATCTCCGAGCAGACCGTGCATCTGGCGCGCGAATCCGGCGTGCCCTACCTGGCCGCCGGTCATCATGCCACCGAGCGCTACGGCGCCAAGGCGCTGGCGCGCTATCTGCGCGAGACGCTGGGGCTGGATGCCGAGTTCGTGGATCTCGACAACCCGGTTTGAGGGCCCCGGCCGGGGGCCGGCTCAGTGCAGCGTGCTGGTCGGGGAGTGCGTGGTCACGGGCGGGCGGTAGCGGCCCAGTTCGGCTTCCAGCACGGTGGCCAGGGTCAGCAGTTCGTCGATGACGCTGAGGGGGAAGCCCTGGCGCGTGCCTTCGCGGTTGTCGCGGATCAGGTGTTCCAGGTAGGCCTGGCATTCCACCGTCCCCCAGTCGCGGCACAGCTGCTCGACCAGATGGGGCATGTCCTCGACACGTTCGACGGCGGCGCGGGCCTCGTCGTAGCTGTCCCAGGTGACCGTCCTGACGTTGAAGGTCTTGTTGAGCTGGCGCGACAGGCCGTCGAACTCGGGGCGCATGCCGGCGGCGCGATAGACGTCGAGCAGCTTCAGCCAGGGCTGGAGGGCCTGGCGCGGATTGCTGCGGATGAACTCGGCGAGGGTTTCCGCCGCGCCCTGCATGCGGCCGAAGCTCATCATGATGTCCGCCAGCTCCACCGCCGATTCGTGCTCCTCGACCACTTCGTCATGCACGACGATGGGCGCGGGCAGTTCGGGCGGCAGCGAGGGGGCGGCCCAGTCGTAGTTCGGCTGCGGCGGCTCTTCCTCTTCCACCAGCGTTTTCGGCGGGCGGGTGATGTCGGCGCCGCGCAGCGGTTCGCTGCCCGATGTCGTGCGCGCTTCCTCGGGCCAGACGCCCGGCGCGGTTTCCGGCGGGAGTGCGGCGGCAACCGGCAGGGCGCGCGGAGCCGGCGCCCGGCGCTGGAAGCGCTGGATGCCGAGCAAGGTGGCGACCACGGCGACGAACAGGGCGAGGAACAGCGGCCAGTCGTTGGGGCGTTCGGCCGCCGCCGCCGCCGCCGCCGCCGCCACCGGTTCGGTAGCCTGTTCGACGGCGGGGGGCGGCGGTGCCACCGGTACGGCGACGGCGCGGGTGGCCTGCGCCTCGGCGATCTGCCCGGGCAGGCCGACGCCCAGCTGATTGGCGCGTTCGATCAGCGCGGCCTGGATGCGTTCGAGCTCGCGGATGCGTTCGAAGAGTTCCAGCTGCGCCTGGATGCTGCGGTCCACAGAGGCCACCAGTTCGCGTTCGCGGGCATGCAGCGGGCTTTCGGGCGTGCCTTGCGGGGGCGCTTCGTCGGCCATCTCCACGACCAGCCGGTCGTGCCGTACTGCGCCGGCGGCGGTGGGCGCGGCCGACCTGGGCGCGGCGGCCGGCGAGTCGCCGCGCGGCGGCGCGGGGGGCGGCTGGGGCACTGCGGCACGCGCCGCGGGTGCGGGCGCCGGGGTGCTGGCGGGGATGCGCGAGGGTTCGGGCACGCGCAGTTCGGTGCCGGCTGGCAGCGGCCGTGCGCGTGCGGCCGCGTCCGGAAACAGCGCGGGGTTGGCGATCGCCACGGCAGCGATGAAGCGGCGCTGCTGCGCGGGATCACGCGGGTACATGGCGCTGGCGAGGCTGTCGAGGGATTCTCCCTCCACGGTGTACCAGGTCTGAATGGGCGGCGCGCCAGCGGATTGCGCGCTGCGCCGCTGCGCGGCAGGCGCGGGGGAAGGCGCGCGGGCGGGCGTGGCGGCCAGTGCCGGCGCGGCGGTGGCGGTGGCGGGCAGGCTGACTTCGCCGGGGAAGGGCAGCAGCAGGACGTATTCACGACGCAGTTGCGCACCGCAGCGGTTTTCCACGCCGATGCGCACGACTGGTTCGTTGACGCGGCTTGCGTCGCTGAGCACGACCCGGGCATTGCTGCCGCTGCCTGTGGTGGAGATGCGCGCGCGGGGGATCCACGGACCTTCGGCGGCCGCGCCGGCGCGCACGCGCAGACAGTCGGCGGCCTGCGCGGGATCGCCGCCGGCGAGGCGGATTTCTACCCGCAGGGGTTCGCCGATCGCCGACTGGGCGACCACTTCTCCGAGCTGGACCGCGCCTGCCGTCGCGGGGAGGCACAGGAACAGGGCGAGGGCCACAAGGGGCAGTGCGGGAAGAGGTCTTCTCATGATCCGGGTGACAAGGGCCGGGGGCGCCTGGAGTCCGTCATGTTCACAAGTATTGGCAGGGCGCCATTCTACGGGCTTGTGCGCCGACATGCATCTGCAATGTGCATAAATTCACGCTGCGCCGCACAAGGGGGCTTGCCTGGCCGGGCGCGCGTCGTTGTCGAATCGCGGTAAGATCGCCGACCATACGTTACCGTACGTCCTCAGAAGAATGCCGCTTTCCTCCCCCAAGCGCCCGCGCCAGCGTGTCCATGTCCGGCGTATCGAAGTCGAGGGCTACCGCCGCGAAGACGGCCTGCTCGAACTGGAAGCCAGCCTGACCGATGTGAAGGATGTCGATTACCAGATCGCCTCCGGCATGCGCCGCGCCGGCGATCCGGTGCACGCCATGCGGGTGCGCGTGGCGATCGATGCCGCTTTCAACATCGTCGAGGCCGAGGCCTGTTCGGACTGGGTGCCGTATCCGGGCGGGTGCGACACCATCGGGCCGGCGTACGGCCGCCTGGTCGGGCTCAACCTGGTGCGCGGCTTCCGCCGCACCGTGGGAGAGATGTTCGCCGACGTGCGCGGCTGTACGCATATCACCGAACTGCTGTACAGCCTGTCCACCGCGGCGATCCAGACCTACGCCACCTTTCAGCGCGACAACGCGGACCATGGCGAGAAGCCGTTCCAGCTCGACCGCTGCCACGCGCTCGACACGGGCTCCGAGACGGTGCGCCGCTACTATCCGAAGTGGCACCGCAAAAACGCCGGCGACTGACGCCAATCCCGCCGGGGCGCTGGCATCGCGCCCCGTGACGGCGGGCAAATCCGGTTATAATCCCGCGGTCCTGCTGCACTTGCGTCGAGTGCGTCGGTTGCCGTGGGACCAAAGGAGGGAGCGGCCCCGGCGGCCGTTCCGCAAACGGTGTACGTGTCGGGCGAGGGAGGCTGGCGCGTGCCGTGGGGCTGTGCCCCGAACGACCCATCAACCTGTTCGCGGGCGGTTTCGCGCCGCGGCTTTGATCGAAGGGCAACCATGAAGATTCACGAGTACCAGGCAAAAGAAGTACTGAGAAAGTACGGCGTCGTCACGCCGCGCGGCATCCACTGCACCAGCGTCGAAGACGCGGTGAAGGCGGCGGAGCAGCTGGGCGGCAAGATTTGGGTGGTGAAGGCACAGATCCACGCCGGCGGGCGCGGCAAGGGCGGCGGCGTGAAGGTGGCCAAGTCGCTCGACGAAGTGCGCCAGTACGCCTCGCAGATCCTCGGCATGCAGCTGATCACCCACCAGACCGGCCCGGAAGGCCAGAAGGTGCGCAACCTGCTGATCGAGGAAGGCGCCGACATCCAGCACGAGTACTACGTGGCCGCCCTGACCGACCGCGCCACCCAGAAGGTCGCCATCATGGCGTCCTCCGAGGGCGGCATGGACATCGAGGAAGTCGCCCACAACACCCCCGAGAAGATCATCAAGGTGTTCGTCGATCCGCTCGTCGGCCTGACCGACGCGCAGGCCACCGAACTGGCCACCGGCATCGGCATGCCGGCCGGCTCGGTCGCCCAGGCGGTCGATACCCTCAAGAAGCTGTACACCTGCTACATGGAAACCGATGCCTCGCTGGCGGAAATCAACCCGCTGATCCACGAGGGCAACGGTACCGTGAAGGCGCTGGACGCCAAGTTCAACTTCGACGCCAACGCGCTCTACCGCCACCCGGAAATCGTCGCCTACCGCGACCTGGATGAAGAAGACGCGGACGAGATCGAAGCCTCCAAGTTCGACCTGGCCTACATCAGCCTGGACGGCAACATCGGCTGCCTGGTGAACGGTGCCGGCCTGGCCATGGCCACCATGGACACCATCAAGCTGTTCGGCGCCGAGCCGGCCAACTTCCTCGACGTGGGCGGCGGCGCCACCACCGAGAAGGTCACCGAAGCGTTCAAGATCATGCTCAAGAACCCCAAGGTCAAGGGCATCCTGGTGAACATCTTCGGCGGCATCATGAAGTGCGACACCATCGCCACCGGCGTGGTCACCGCCGCCCGTGAAGTGAAGCTCTCCGTCCCGCTCGTGGTGCGCATGAAGGGCACCAACGAAGACCTCGGCAAGAAGATCCTCGCCGAGTCGGGCCTGCCCATCATCTCCGCCGACACCATGGCGGAAGCCGCGACCAAGATCGCCGCCGCGGTTCAGTAAGGAGAGCTTCCATGTCCATCTACATCAACAAAGACACCAAGATCATCACCCAGGGCATCACCGGCAAGACCGGGCAGTTCCACACCGAGAAGTGCATCGAGTACGCCAACGGCAAGAACTGCTTCGTGGCCGGGGTGAACCCCAAGAAGGCCGGCGAGAAGATCTTCGACGTGCCCATCTACGCCTCCGTGAAGGAAGCCGCGGCCCAAACCGGCGCCACCGTGTCGGTGATCTACGTGCCGCCCGCCGGCGCGGCCGACGCGATCTGGGAAGCGGTCGAGGCCGACCTGGATCTGGCCATCTGCATCACCGAGGGCATTCCGGTGCGCGACATGCTGGTGGTGCGCAACAAGATGAAGGCCAAGGAAGCGGCCGGCGGCAAGAAGACCCTGCTGCTCGGCCCCAACTGCCCCGGCCTGATCACCCCCGATGAAGTGAAGATCGGCATCATGCCCGGCCACATCCACAAGAAGGGCCGCATCGGCGTGGTGTCGCGTTCCGGCACGCTGACCTACGAAGCCGTGGCGCAGCTCACCGAGCTGGGCTTGGGCCAGTCCTCGGCGGTCGGCATCGGTGGCGATCCGATCAACGGTCTCAAGCACATCGACGTGATGCAGGCCTTCAACGACGATCCGGACACCGACGCGGTGATCATGATCGGCGAGATCGGCGGTCCGGACGAAGCCGAAGCCGCGCGCTGGGTGAAGGACCACATGAAGAAGCCGGTGGTCGGCTTCATCGCCGGCGTCACCGCGCCGGCCGGCAAGCGCATGGGCCACGCCGGTGCGCTGATCTCCGGCGGCGAGGACACCGCCGACGCCAAGCTCGCCATCATGGAAGAGTGCGGCTTCACGGTGACCCGCAACCCGTCCGAGATGGGCAAGCTGCTCAAGAGCCTGCTCTGATCCGCGCCTGAGGGCGCGCCCGAACGGGCGGCATGCCGGCAAGGCCGGTGTGCCGCCCGTTTTCTTTGCGTGGGCGTGTAGAGGTGCGCGCAGGCTTCGCGCACCCGCCCGGCGATCATCGGGCCGGCGCGTTAGAATGCTGGCATGCTGCGGCCGCGCGGCCGGCTTGCGACCGGCGTCGGCATGGCCCGGGAGTCCCTCATGCAGTCTTTTTCGCCAACCATCCGCTGGGCCGGCCTGAGCCACGTCGGCCGCCAGCGCCCGCGCAACGAGGACGTGTTCCACGTGCTCGAGGAGCAGGCCTGTGCCGTGCTGGCCGACGGCATGGGGGGGCACCGGGGCGGCGACGTGGCCGCGCGCATCGCGGTCGAACAGGCCTGTGCGTGGCTGCAACCCCGCCTGGCCGACCCCGCCGCCATGCTGGCGCAGCGCTTGTGCGAGGCGGCCGAGCAGGCCAATCTGGCCGTGCTCGCGGCGGCCGAGCGGGAACGCGGACTGATCGGCATGGGGGCCACGCTGCTGCTCGCCGTGCTGCGCCCCGGGCGGCTCATCTACGCCAGCGTGGGCGATTCCCGGCTCTACCGCTTTCGTTCAGGCGGCCTGGCGCAACTCACGCGCGATCACACGATGTTGCAGGACTTGGTCGACGGCGGCATGATTACCGCCGAGCAGGCCCGCCTGGCTCCGTTTCGTGGCATGCTGACGCGGGCGCTGGGCGTGATGCCGGGCGTGGAAGCCGATGCCGGCGAAGTTGACCTGTGCACCGGCGACCTGCTGTTGCTATGCTCGGATGGGCTCACCGACATGCTGGATGACGATACCATCGCCGGCCTGCTGGCGGAGGGCGACACGCTCGAAGAACAGGCGGCGGCGCTGGTCCAGGGTGCCAACCGGGCCGGCGGACGCGACAATATCACCGTGGTGCTTGCGCGCGCGGACTGAACGAAGGAATGGGTGAACGGCGATGCCGAAGTTGATCCTCAGCATGGATGGCCTGGTGCTCAAGGAAGTCGTCCTGAAGAAGGAACGCACGACCATCGGGCGCAAGACCGACAATGACATCCAGATCGACAATCTCGCCATCAGCGGGCACCACGCGGTCATCGTGTGCATCCTCAACGATGCCTTCCTGGAAGACCTCAACAGCACCAACGGCACCTACGTGAATGGCCAGCAGGTCAAGAAGCACGTGCTGAAGAATCACGACGTGATCGAGCTGGGCAAGTACCGCCTGAAGTTCCTCGTCGACGCGGTGCCTTCCGGCACCGGCTCCTTCGATCTGATCGAAACCGGTGCGGTCAGCGCCATCGGCCGGCCCGAGGTGGACGCCCTCGTGCCGTCCGAGCGCGCGCACGCCAGCACCCAGGTGTTTCCGCCCGACGCGCTCGACCAGAACGGCCTGCCCGGGGAGCTGCCCGCCGGGGTGGTCCAGGTGCTCAGCGGTGCCAATGCCGGGCGCGAACTGGCGCTCACCAAGTCGCTGACCACGCTCGGCAAGCCGGGCACGCAGGTGGCGGTGATCACCCGCCGCCCGCACGGCTACTACATCACCCACGTGGAAGGCACGAACTTCCCGGTGGTCAACGGACACACCCTCGATGCCCAGGCGCATCGCCTGGAGGACCACGACATCATCGAGATCGCCGGCATCAAGATGGAGTTCTTCCTGCGCGGCTGAACGGGCGCGTGGCAGATGCCGGTGGGTGTGATTTTGTGCAATCCGGGACGCGTGACGGCGATGTTAGGCTTTGCCCCGGTATGGCGCAGCGCCTTTCGAACGACCGGCTGCCGGCAAGTGGACTTCCCGCATGAAGCTTAAGGTACTCGGCTGCAGTGGCGGCATCGGTGGGCCTGCGTCCAGGACCACGAGCTTCCTCGTGGACGACGACATCCTGGTCGACTGCGGCACCGGCGCCGGGGATCTGGCGCTGGACGCCCTGCGCGCCATCGACCATGTGTTCCTCACCCATGCGCACATGGATCACATCGCCTCCATCCCGCTGATGGTCGATTCGGTGGGCGAGGCGCGGCGCTTCCCGCTCACCGTGTACGGCACGCCGGAAACCATCCGCATCCTGCGCTCGCACATCTTCAACTGGCTGGTGTGGCCGGATTTCACCGCCATTCCCAACCGCCACCGCCCCTTCCTGCGCTTCCAGACCATCAAGGTCGGCGAAACGGTGCGCCTGGGCGAACGCGCGCTGACCGCGCTGCCGGTGCATCACACCGTGCCGGCGGTCGGCTACTGTCTGGACAGCGGTGCCGGCCAACTGGTCTATACCGGCGACACCACCTACAGCAAGGCGCTCATCGAGGCCATCAACACCTGCACCCGGCTGCGCCACCTGGTCGTCGAAACCGCCTTCCCGGACGAGCAGCACGGCCTGGCGCTGGTCTCCCGCCACCTGTGCCCCAACCTGCTGGGCATGATGCTCGACGAACTCACCGTCAGCCCGCAGGTGCACATCAGCCACCTCAAGCCCGGCGTCGGCGAGCGCATCATGGCCCAGGTGGCCGCCTACCCGGGGCGTCTGCGTGCGAGCGCACTCGAACAGGGGCAGACGCTGGAGTTCTGATGCGGCAGGGAGGACGGGCGCGCTTCGCGCTAGAATTCCGCCTTGCCGTCCGTCCGGAGCTTCCGCATGTTTCGCATCGCCCCCAGCATCCTGTCCGCCGATTTCGCCCGCCTGGGCGAGGAAGTGCGCAACGTCACCGCCGCCGGTGCCGACTGGATCCACTTCGACGTGATGGACAACCACTACGTGCCCAACCTCACCGTCGGCCCGCTGGTCTGCGAGGCGATCCGCCCCCACGTCACCGCGCCCATCGACGTGCACCTGATGGTCAAGCCGGTCGACCGCATCGTCGGCGACTTCGCCCGCGCCGGGGCCAACATCATCACCTTCCACCCGGAAGCCTCCGAGCACGTCGATCGCACCCTCGGGCTGATCCGCGAAGCCGGCTGTCAGGCCGGCCTGGTGTTCAACCCGGCCACCCCGCTGCACTGGATGGACCACGTGCTCGACAAGCTCGACGTGGTGCTGCTGATGAGCGTCAACCCCGGCTTCGGCGGGCAGAAGTTCATCCCCGAGACGCTCAACAAGCTGCGCGCCACGCGTGCCAGGCTGGATGCCTACGAGGCCGCCAGCGGCCGGCGCATCCTGCTGGAGATCGACGGCGGGGTGAAGGTGGACAACATCGCCGAGATCGCCGCCGCCGGGGCGGACACCTTCGTGGCCGGCTCGGCGGTGTTCGGCGCCGCGCGCAGCGAGGACCCCAACCGCTACGATTCGGTGATCGCCGCGCTGCGCGCCGAACTGGCCGGCGTGGAGGCACGCTGACCATGCCGCACTACGCCGCCGACGCGGTGCTGTTCGACCTGGACGGCACCCTGCTCGACACCATTGCCGACCTGGCCGACGGGGTGAATGGCATGCTCGCCGAACTGGGCAGGCCGGTCCGCCCGCTCGAAGAAATCCACAGCTTCGTCGGCAAGGGCATCGCCAACCTGGTGCGCCGCAGCCTCACCGAAAACGCCCACGCCAGCGAGGCGGAAATCGATGCCGCGCTGCCGGTGTTCCGCCGCCACTACGCCCGCGTCAATGGGCGCAACACCACGATCTACCCCGGCGTGCGCGAAACCCTCGACACGCTGCGTGCGCAGGGCCGCCGGCTGGCCGTGGTGACCAACAAGTCCACCGCCTTCACCGATCCGCTGCTCGCGCACATGGGCCTGAGCGGGTTCTTCGAGGCCGTGGTGTCCGGCGACACCCTGCCCACCCGCAAGCCCGATCCCGAGATGGTCGTGCATGCCTGCGCGCTGCTCGACGTGGAACCGGCCCGCGCCCTGATGATCGGCGATTCGATCAACGATTCCCTGGCCGCGCGCGCCGCCGGCGTGCCCGTGCTGCTGGTGCGCTATGGCTATAGCGAAGGGGGTGTGCCCGTAGACGCCATCGATTGCGATGGGCTACTATCGAACGCGCTTGAAACGCTCGACCACCTGCAGCCCCGCTGAGGTCTCCGGGCTTCTCCCACCCCGCATCTCCGCGCTCTCGCCAGATCGAATCGTGACTCTCTCCAACCGGGTTTCGGACTGCACGCAACAGGGGTTCCCCCATGCCGCGCCCGCGCGCGGCTGGCGCCGTTGGCCTGCGGGCCACTGACCACCGCCCCCGCCCGCGGGTGCCGCCACGCCGGCCGCGCATCCGCCCCAGAAAGTCCGAATCGAACCGCCTTCCGTGGAGTCACCATGCTCGAACAAGAATTCAACGCCCTCGCCGCGCAGGGCTACAACCGCATTCCGGTCACCCTCGAGACCTTCGCCGATCTCGACACGCCGCTGTCCATCTACCTGAAGCTCGCCAACGAGCCGTGGACCTACCTGCTCGAATCCGTGCAGGGCGGCGAGCGTTTCGGGCGCTACTCCTTCATCGGCCTGTCCTCGCCCACGCGCATCGAAGTGTATGGGCGCTCCGCCCTGCTGCTCACCGGCAACCGCCTGGTGGAACGGCGCGACTACGGCGACCCGCTGAACTTCGTCGCCGAGTTCATGGCGCGCATCAAGGTGCCGCCGCGCGAGCACCTGCCGCGCTTCGCCGGCGGCCTGGTGGGCTGCTTCGGCTACGACACGGTGCGCTACATCGAGCCGCGCCTGGCCAGGACGGAGAAGGAAGACACGCTGGGCACGCCGGACATCGTGCTGCTGCTCTCCGAAGAGATCGCCATCGTCGACAACCTGTCCGGCAAGCTCACTTTGGTGGTGTATGCCGAGCCCGAGGTGCCCGGCGCCTACAAGCGTGCCAGGAAGCGCCTGAAGGAACTGCTCGCCCGCCTGCGCGAGCCGGCCGTCATTCCGCCGGAAGTGCGCTGCGAATCGCGCCCCGCGGTCTCCAGCTTCGGCGAAGAAGCCTTCAAGGACGCCGTGCGCCGCGCCAAGGACTACATCGTCGAAGGCGACGTCATGCAGGTGGTGCTCTCCCAGCGCATGAGCAAACCCTTCGGCGCCGAGCCGCTGGCGCTGTACCGCGCCATCCGCACGCTGAACCCCTCGCCCTACATGTTCTACTTCAACTTCGAGGACTTCCAGGTGGTGGGCGCCTCGCCCGAGATCCTGGTGCGCCTGGAGGATGGCAACGTCACCGTGCGGCCCATCGCCGGCACGCGCAAGCGCGGCGCCACGCCGGCCGAGGACCTGGCCCTGGAAGAAGACCTGCTGGCCGACCAGAAGGAACGCGCCGAACACCTGCAACTGCTCGACCTGGGCCGCAACGATGCCGGGCGCGTGGCGGAGGTGGGCAGCGTGCGCGTCACCGAGCAGTTCACCATCGAGCGCTACTCCCACGTGATGCACATCGTCTCCAACGTCGAGGCCAGGCTCAAGGATGGCCTCAACGCCCTGGCGGTGCTGCGCGCCAGCTTCCCGGCCGGCACCGTGTCCGGCGCGCCCAAGGTGCGCGCCATGGAGATCATCGACGAACTGGAGCCGGTCAAGCGCGGCATCTACGCCGGTTCGGTGGGCTACATCGGCTTCCACGGCGACATGGACCTGGCCATCGCCATCCGTACCGGGGTGATCAAGGACGGCCAGCTCCACACGCAGGCCGGCGCCGGCATCGTGGCCGATTCCGATCCCGAATCGGAATGGCAGGAA
The DNA here is from genome assembly GCF_004801295.1 of Pseudothauera nasutitermitis. Lineage (GTDB taxonomy): Bacteria > Pseudomonadota > Gammaproteobacteria > Burkholderiales > Rhodocyclaceae > Pseudothauera > Pseudothauera nasutitermitis. The sequence continues at coordinate 213,008 of NZ_SSOC01000005.1, read as the reverse complement.
ACCCGCAACAAGGCCCGCGCCGTGCTGCGCGCGGCGGAAATCGCCGAAGGCGGGCTGGATACCCGCATCGACTGATCGGCCGCGGGCGCCCCGGCGCGACCGGGCTTGCGGGTTGCATGCCTTGCCGGACAGGGTGCTACCAGCGCCGGCGGTGCGCCACACGCTGCATGATGATGCCGTTGGACTGTGCCCGGTACACCGCGCCGGCAGGCATGGCATCGGGCGCGTCGAGCGTGCCGATGGCCTCGTCGCTGACCAGTTCGCGCGGAGCGTAGCCGGGCGGCTTGAACTCCGGCCGGATGGTATCCAGGAAGTTCAGCTGCAGCCTGCGGCCGACCGGTGGAGGCAGGAACAGGGTTCGCATCGGCGGAAGTGCCTGGAGGAGCCAGGCAGAAATCGGAAAACCGAAATATCGATAAAACGATTGATTATGTCAATCGGTACATCGATGGATGCCATGCCGGTTACCGCAGGTGAAAGGCGTGTGCCCTAGCCCCTGAGGCGCGGACGCTTGAGGGGAGGCGGGTAGCAGGTCAGCGCAACGCCGAGGCGCTCGCAGTCGTCGCCGAAGGGGTGGGCGCCGTCGGGCGCGTCGGTGGCCAGGTACTCGATGCCCTGTACGACGAGAATCCGTCGCAGCACCGGCGGACCGCCGGCGATGCGCACCAGCACCAGGTCGCCCGCACGATGCTCCGCGAGGCGGTCGAGCCACACGTGAAAGCCTTTGGTCACGCACAGCCCGCCCGGGCCGGCCAGGGTTTCCTGGGCGATCCAGATGAATTCGTCGGCGTCCGGGCTGCGTCCCGCCATGATGTCCTCGGCGTACAGTACCGGGAAATTATGCATGGGAACGGGAGAAATCCGCTCGGGATAATACCCCGGGCTGGGCGGTTCTGCGGCATGGAGGTCGGCGCGGGCCGCCTGCGGCTGGCGCGCCCCGCGCCCTTCGGCCAGCCAGAGCGCCTCGATGCCGAGGGTGGCGGCGAGCTTGGGCGTGAAGGTGGAGGTCGGCACGTGGTCGTTCTCGATGTCCGACAGGTTGCCCTGCGACATGCCGACCATCCGGGCGAGCTGCACCTGCGACAATCCCGCCGCTTTGCGTGCCGCCTTGAGCCGCGAACCAAAGGTTTTCATATCGGCATTCTGATATCGTTGCCAATCGATGCGTCGATGTGATGGGTGGCAATTCATCGGATTGTCGATATTGCGCTGCGGGAAGGGGGAGGGCGGGGGCACGCGGCCCCCGCGGTTATAGACGATTTCCCGCATGCCTGGGCCGTGCCGCAGCCGGCGCGCATCACTTGGGCATGCCGTGCCCGGTGCCGGCCGGCGGCCCGCTCCGCACCCCCCATTGCCGGAGAAGCGGCGCCCCCGCACGCGGGCTTGCACGCGGGTTACCTAGGCGGCATTCATTCCATCTGGTTGGTTGACGTGGCCTCTGGCTTATTCTTTACTGCTTAATTCCGATGCCGGTGTGCCGTGCAGCAGTCGGATTCCGGCGTTTCAATAGGCTGAGTGGATGGCCACGGGTTGGCCGGGCGGCGCTTGCATGCTGCCCCGGCGCCGGTCCGCAAGGGAACTCTGATGGAAAGTCTGTCGCGCTTCAACCTGATCGGTTCATCTCCCCAGTTCCAGAAGGTCGTCGGGCGGATACACAGCCTGGCGCGCCTCGACGCCACCGTGCTGGTCAATGGCGAGACCGGCACCGGCAAGGAACTCGCGGTGCGTGCGATCCATTATCTGAGCGCGCGTTCCGACCGCCCGTTCGTGCCGGTCAATTGCGGGGCGCTGTCGGAGTCGCTGGTGGAGAGCGAGCTGTTCGGCCACGAGCGTGGCGCGTTCACCGATGCGAAGAACGCGTCCGCCGGGCTGATCGGCGAGGCGGCCGGCGGTACGCTGTTCCTCGACGAGGTCGATGCGCTGAGCCCCAGGGCGCAGGCGGCCTTGCTGCGCTTCCTGCAGGACCGTACCTACCGCCGCGTGGGCGGCGGCGCGCTGCGCCAGGTGGACGTGCGCGTGGCGGTGGCGAGCAACGCCGATCTGAAGGGCCTGGCGGAGGCGCGCCTGTTCCGCAAGGATCTGCTCTATCGCCTGAACGTCATCACCTTGCACATGCCGCCGCTGCGCGAGCGCGAAGGGGATGCGGAAGTGCTGGCGCGTGCGATGCTGCAGCGCTTCAGCCACCAGTACCGCCTGCCGCCCAAACGGCTGCATGCGGAGGGGCTGGCCTTCATCGAGCGCTACGCGTGGCCCGGCAACGTGCGCGAGCTGGAAAACGTGATGCACCGGGAATTCCTGATGTGCGAGGACAGCGAGCTGCGCCTGGGTGAGTCGCGTGCCGAACTGATGCCCGCGCCCGCCCAGGCGCCGCGCAATGAAAGCAAAGGGGAGCTGCCGGCCTTCCGCGAGGCCAAGGCGCGGGCCGTGGCCGAGTTCGAGCGCGACTACGTGTGCGCGCTGCTTTCGCGTACCCAGGGCAACATCTCGCACGCCGCGCGCCTGGCGCGCCAGGATCGCAGCGCCTTCGGCAAGCTGGTGCGCAAGTACGGCGTCGGCAGCGAGGACGGCGGCACGGCCGTGTGGTCCGGCTGAGGCCGTCCCGCCCGCGCCCGCGGATGGCCACCGGGTGGTTTTTTCCATGGCCGGGTGAATTTCCACCTTGCGGGCGGACCGGCCAAGGCGTATCCAATCCATGGCATCAACCCGTTGCGGGGATTCGTCCGGCGGGCACGTTCGTTGCGTGCATGCCGTCCGGAAGCCCCTTGAGCCATGGTCGACGAACAGGTCGTTCTCTTTGCCGAAGCAGCAATCCGCGAGTTCCTGGCGCAGCGCCCGGACAGCGCGGACACGCTCGAAGGAATCCACCGCTGGTGGATCCTGTGGCCTGGCCTGCCGGAGTCGCCGGTGATCTCCCTCATCGCCCTGGAGCGCCTGGAGGCCGCAGGCCTGATGGAGCGCCTGCTGATCGGCAACACCGTGCTGTGGCGCCGCGCGCGCGAGGCTTCACGGCCTGACTGAGCCGGCCGGGCAGGCGCGCCCGGTGCGCGTTCCCCCCGTATTTTTCCCCTTTGCGACTTCCTGCCGCGCGTGCCCGCGAGCCGTGCCGGCATGCGTCCGGGCATCGCCGGCGAGGAGGTTTTTTTCTCGCCCGTGGGAGAAATTCGACCCGCCTCCGGCGATGGTGTGTGTTTGTCCGGTCCTTCCCTGTGGATGGATGCATAGCATTGATTTGAAATGAATTTTCGCTGAATGCCGATATCGTCCGCGGGCATTCTTCATGTTTTTGGGTGGTCTGCACACCGGTTTGCCCAGATTTGTTAAAAATCGTTTCAATTCAATGGCATGAATGAATATGCCAAGCTGGCACGGGAATTGATAACAGCATGCCGAGGCAATCCCGGGCAGCGCAGGCGATCAGGCCGGCCGCACTGGAGTTCTCGAACGCTGCCGCGGATGGCAGCCGTCCGGATTCGACGCCGGGCGATCTCCCCGGACCCTTGAGTGAGGCGAGCAAATGAGTGAAAGCGTGCAGAAAAAGCTGTTGCGGGTGCGTCCGCCGCGTGTGCGGATCACCTACGACGTGCATACCAATGGCGCCATCGAGAAGCGCGAGCTGCCCTTCATCGTCGGCATCTTCGCCGACCTGAGCGGCGACCGCGATGCGGACGCCAGCCCGGCGGTTCCTCCCGACATCAAGGAACGCAAGATCGTCGACATCGACCGCGACAACTTCAACGAGGTGCTCAAGCAGAGCGCGCCGCGCGTCGCCCTGAAGGACGTCGACAACGTCCTGCCGGGCGGCACGGGCAAGCTCGCGGGCGCCATCGTGTTCGAGAGCCTGGGCGACTTCGAGCCGATCCGCGTGGTCGGCAAGGTCGATGTGCTCAGTACCGAGTTCGGGCGGCGCAAGGTGCTGCGGGAGGCGCAGGCCCGCGCGGAGGTCAGCAATGACGCCGCGCAGGTGCTGGATGAGGTGGTCCGCAGCCTGGAGGATTCCTCGAAGTCGCTGAGCGCGGATGATCTCGCCACCAAGCTCAAGAGTGGGTTTCCGGAAAAGGGAGACGATTTCGGGAAAGACCTTGCCGCCGCCTTCAACGAGCGTGTCGCGCCCGTGATCAAGGCGGCGGGCGTCCAGGGCAGGGGGGCGGCGCTGTACATCGATGCCGCCGTGGGAGAGATCGACCGCGCGCTGAGCGCGCAGCTCTCGGCCGTCATGCATGCGCCGAAGTTCAAGGAGATGGAAGCCACCTGGCGCGGCCTGTTCCACCTGGTGTCGCGCAGCGAGACCGGTACCCGCCTGAAGCTGCGCGTGTTCAACGCCACCCTGAAGGAGCTTCAGGATGACATGGACAAGGCGGTGGAATTCGACCAGAGCAAGCTGTTCAAGCTGATCTACGAAGCCGAGTACGGCACCTACGGCGGTTCGCCCTACAGCCTGCTGCTCGGCGGCTACGAACTCGGCCCGGGCGCGTCCGACATGAGCTTCCTGGAGAAGATTTCCGGGGTGGCCGCTTCCGCGCATGCGCCGTTCCTGTCGGCGGCCTCGCCGGCACTGTTCGGCCTGAAGGGCTTTGCGGATCTGGCCAAGCCGCGCGACCTGGCCAAGATCTTCGAAGGCGCCGATCTGGCGAAGTGGGTGGAATTCCGCGACACCGAGGACTCGCGCTACGTTTCGCTGGCGCTGCCGCGCGTGCTGCTGCGCCTGCCCTACGGCGAGAAGACCCTGCCGGCCGAGGGCTTCGGTTTCGAGGAACAGGTGCTCGCCGCGGACAACGTGCCCGAGAGCGACCATTTCCTCTGGGGCAACGCGGCCTACTTCCTCGCCGAGCGCATCACCAACGCCTTCTCGCTGTACAGCTGGACGGCGGCGATCCGCGGCGTGGAAGGCGGCGGCCTGGTCGAGGGCCTGCCCATCTACACCTTCGCCAGCGGCGGCGACGACGGCATCAAGGAACTGTTCTGCCCGACCGAGGTGGCGATCACCGACCGCCGCGAGAAGGAGTTGAACGACCTCGGCTTCATCACCCTGTGCCACTGCAAGGGCAGCGGCAAGGCAGCCTTCTTCGGCGGGCAGACCACCAACAGGCCGAAGAAGTACATCAACGCCGACGCCAACGCCAACGCCGCGCTGTCCTCGCGCCTGCCCTACATCCTCGCCGCGTCGCGCTTCGCCCACTACATCAAGGTGATCGTGCGCGAGAAGGTGGGCGGCTTCCTGACCCGCGCCAACGTCGAGACCTTCCTCAATGCGTGGATCTCGCAGTACGTGCTGCTCGACGACAACGCCTCGCAGGACGTCAAGTCCGCCTTTCCGCTGCGCTCGGCGTCCATCGTGGTGGTCGACGTGCCGGGCGAACCGGGCGCCTACAAGGCCACCGTGTTCCTCAAGCCGCACTTCCAGCTCGAAGAACTCACCGCTTCCATCCGCCTGGTGGCGGATCTGCCCGCCTGAACCCGCATGTGACCTGAGGAAGGACAAGCAATGGACCTGATACTCCTGCAACCCGGCAACGCCGACGACATCATCGGCGAGTCCAGCTCGACCCACATCGATGCCGAGTGGCGCGACGACAATCTGCAGTTCGGCAAGTGCCTGGAACTGGTTTCCATCCACCACGGCATGAAGCAGCAGATCACCACCGACGTGAGCAACAGGGCGCGCACCTCGGGCCGGCCGGTCATCACCGAGTTCACCTGCGTGAAGTACGTGGACCAGACCTCGGTGAAGTTCTACGACTACTGCCTGCGCGCCGCGCCGCTGGGCATCGGCAAGGACAACCCGACGAAGATCTACATTGCGCGCAACTCCGGCGACAAGACCGCCAACATCATCACCATGGAGCTGCGCGACGCGATCATCAGCGAGATCCAGTTCCAGTCGCACCCGGACGACATGCCGACCGAGCAGTTCAAGATCAACTTCACCGAGATTCTGTGGACCTTCACTACCCAGGACGTGGATGTCTCGCGTCCCGGCAGCATCCGCAGCGGCTGGAGCATCATGCACAACCGTCCCATCGGCAACTTCACCTGAGCGCCCCGCGGCCGCGCGCCCGCCCGCCGGGGCGGCGCGCGGCGCGGAGCGGGAGAACCCGCGTGTTTCTGTTCGAACGACTCAGCGTGCGTCCGCCCGGCCCCGACGGCCGGCCGGAGCCCTTCGACGAGGAGGCGGCCATCCTCGCCCAGGTGCAGCGCATCCTCGCCACCGCGCGCCATGCCGGCGACACCGCCGCCGTGGTGCCCTGGGGCGTGTGCAGCCCGGTGGACATCGGCCAGGCCGCCTCGGTACGGCTCGAAGCGCTGGCGCAGGAGCTCGCCGGGGCCATCGCGCGCCACGAGCCGCGCCTGCGGCAGGTGCGCGTCACGGTCGAAGCGCAGGCGCAGCGCGGCGCTTCGCCGGACAATCCGTTCTGCCTGGTGGTCAACGCCTGCTTTCCCGGCGACGGGCCGGCGCGCAGCGTGCGCCTGGCGGCGCCGCGCTGAGGGGGAGCCAGGATGCACAGCGCCGCCGGCCGCCTCCAGGATGCCTACCAGCAGGAACTCGCCGCGCTGCGCGACGAGGCCAGCGAATTCGCCCAGGACTATCCCGATCAGGCGCAGGCGCTGGGCATCCACCGGGGCAGGTCCCAGGACCCGCAGGTCGAGCTGCTCATGCAGTCCTTCGCCTATCTCACCGGACGCCTGCGCCACCAGCTCGAAGTCGATCAGGCGGACCTGCCCAATGCGCTGCTGGCCGACCTCTACCCGCATCTCGAAGCGCCGCTGCCCTGCATGATGGTGGCCGAATTCGAGGTGCAGCCCGACGGCATGGCGGTGATCGAGCGCGGCCGCAGCGTGCGGGCCAACGTCCGGGGCGATCAGGGCGGCGTGTTCGCCTGCCGCTTGCGCACCTGCTTCGAGACCGCGCTGTGGCCGCTGCAGGTCGGCGAACTGGCGATCGTCTCGCCGGACGATTATCCCGGGCTGGCCGGGAAGGATGGCGAGGTGCGCGGCGTGCTCAAGGTGCGCCTGCTCAAGCAGGGGCACGGGCTGCTCGACCAGACACGGCCGCAGAAGCTGCGTTTCCACCTCAACCCGGAGGGCGGCCCGGCGCATCGCCTGCATCACCTGCTCGGCGCCCACCTGCGCGGACTGGCGGTGGCGGAGCCGGGCGAGGGCGGTTCGTACAAGGTCCGCGCCCTGGCCGACGAAGCGCTGCACTGGCTGGGCTTCGAGGACGACGAGGCCGCGCTGCCCGCCCATCCGCAGGCCCATCCGGCCTTCCGCATCCTGCAGGAATACTTCGCCTTCCCCGAGAAATTCCTGTTCTTCGACGTCGCCCTGGAGATCCAGGCCGATGCGCCGGCCGTCGACCTGCTCTTCCTGCTCGACGTGCCGCCCGATCCGGGCCTGCGCCTGTCGCCGGCGCTGCTGCGCACCAACTGCGTGCCGCTGATCAATCTCTACAGCCAGCGCATCGATCCGCTCACGCTGGACCACAGCCGCTACGAATACCGCCTCACCGGCGACGCCACCCAGCATGCCAATTGCGAGATCTACCGCATCGAGCGCCTGGACGCCGTGCGCGCCGGCAGCGCGCCGCGCCGGCTGGTGCCGTATTTCTCCATGGATGGCTTCCAGCACATCGAGCTGCAGGATTATTTCTATTTCACCCGCCGCGAGGCGACCCCGCGCGCGCGCATCGGCGGCACCGAGCTGTATGTGTCCTTCCTCGACGCGCACTTCGAACTCTGCGCCCCCGCCGACGACGTGATCGGCGGCAGCGCGCTGTGCACCAACCGCCGCATGCCCGAACGCCTGCGCATCGGCGACCTGCTGGAGATCGAAGGCGCGGCCCCGGTGACCGCCCTGCGCGTGCTCGGCAAGCCCAGCGCGCACCAGACGCCGCCGATGACCGGCGCGCGGCCCTGGCTGCTGGCCTCGCAGCTCGCCCTCAATCACCTGTCGCTCACCAGCGGCCCGCAGGCGCTGGCCGCGCTGAAGGAGGTCCTGCGCATGCACGTGGGGCCGGCCAGCACGCTCGGTCGCCGCGCCATCGACGGCATCCACGCGCTCGACTCGCGGCCGCTGCTGCGCTGGCACGGCCGCATGGGGCGGCGCGGCTACGTGCAGGGCTGCGAGATTGACCTGGCCCTGGATTCCGACCGTTTCGAGGAGACCAGCGCCGTGTTGTTCGCCGCCGTGCTGCGGCACTTCTTCGCGCTGTACGCCAGCGTCAATACCGTGGTGCAGCTGCGCCTGCACATGAAGAACGTGAAAGGAGTGGTGAAGGAATGGCCTCCGCTGGCGGGCAACCAGGTTCTGCTCTGAAGCGCGTGGTGGGCGAGCAGTACGCCCGCTTCAACGTGTTCCAGCTGGTGCGCCTGCTGCGCCAGCGGCGCGGCGGTGCCTGGCCGGTCGGCGAGCGCCTGCGCTTTCGCGCCGACCTGCGCGCCGCCTTCCCCGGGCGCGAGGTCACGCGGGTGCTCAGGGTGCGTCCGATGCCGGCCTTCCGCAACGCAGGGGGGTACGGGCGCAAGCCGGTGCGCATCGAGGTGCACACGCCCAACTACTGCCTGGCGAGCGAACTGGGCCCGCTGCCAGGGCCCTTCCTCGAATGGGTGCGCGAGCAGGAGCGCATGGGCGGGCGCGCCATGGCGGCCTTTTTCGACGTGTTCAACCAGCGCGTGCATGTGCTGCGCCACGAACTGAAGATCGGCGCGCTGCGCGCGCTCGATCCGGCCGAACCGGACAGGACGCGCTATGCCGGCCAGCTCGCCGCGCTGATGGGCCTGGCGCTGCCGGCGCAGCAGGCCCAGCTGCCGCTGCCGCTGCGCGCCTGGCTGGGGCTCGCCGGCCAGCTCGCCAACGTGCGCAGGAGCGCCGCCGTCGTCGGCCAGGTGCTGTCCGCCCATCTGGGCGTGGCCGCGCGGCTGGAAACCCTGGTGGGGAGCTGGCGCGCCATCGAGGACGCCGACCGCCTCGCGCTGGGCCGGCGCAACCATGCGCTGGGCCAGGTCAGCCTGCTTGGCCAGCGTACCTGGGATGCGCGCGCCGCGGTGCGCCTGGTGGTCGACGCACTGCCCTGGGACGCCGTGTGCGCCTTGCTGCCGCTGCGCCCGGCGCGCCCCGGCGAAGACTTGCCGGGGCCCGCGCATCGCGGCCTCGTGGCGATGCTCCGCCTGCTGCTCGATCGCCGCTTCGATTGCGAGGTGTACCTGCACGTCGACCCGGCCAGCGTGCCGCCCGCCCGGCTCGCCGGCGACGGCCCCGGGCTGCGCCTCGGCCAGACCGCCCGGCTGAGCGGCCGTGCCACGGCGCCGCTGCGTTTCCGTGTCGGCGCCCATGAACCGCGGATGGAGGCCGCATGAACGCCCCGCTCGAAGCCGTCGCCACCACCCGCGTCGCCCCGCTCGACCAGCCGCTGCTGTTCCAGCATTGCCGCATCGAGATGCCCCGGGGCACGGTGATGGGCGAGAACGTCTTCCGCCTGGTGAGCTTCCAGGGGCAGGAAAGCGTCTCCGACCTTTTCGAATACCAGCTCGAACTGCACGGCGACAGCGATCCGGCGGGCGAGGCCATCGACTTCTCGCAGATCATCGGCCGGCCCATCACGGTGGGCGTCGCCGGCGTGCAGTTCGACGACCGCAAGCTCGCCCACCAGGCCTTCCTCAAGGCGCTGGACGGCGGCGGCGAAGCGCAATCCTTCGCGCTGTTCAACGGTATCGTCGCCAGCTTCGCCATCGACCGGCCCGGCGTCTACCACATCACCATGCGGCCGATGGCCTGGCGCATGACGCTCACCAACCGCTACCGCATCCTGCGCCAGATGAATATCCGCGAGGCGCTCGCCACCCTGTGCCGCGAGCACCGCGTGGAGGCGAACTTCGACGGCCTGGCGGGCGAGGACAACCTGGCTTCCACGCGCACCCAGGACTGGATGCAGGCCGGCGAATCCGACCTGGATTTCATCCACCGCCTGATGGCCAGGGCGCACATCTTCTTCTACTTCGAGCATCGCGCCGGCGGCCACCGCATGGTGTTCGCCAACCGCGCCGTCTATCCCGCCGCGCGTCCCGGCGACGCACCGCTGCGCTACACCTTCAGCGGCGAGGACGAACTCGGCCTGCACGAAGCGGACGTCGTCACGCAATACGCCTACCAGCAGTCGATGGCGAGCACCGGAGTGCGCGGCGTGTTCACCCTGCAGCGCGAAGCCTGGGACGCGCGCCAGCCCGCCGAACCGCTCGCCGGCCACGCGAACTTCCGCGCCGACAGCGGGCCGGATACCGGCGAACTGCCCTTCCACCAGTACAAGATCGTGCAGTACGGCTATTGCGACAGCGAAGTGCGCCACTACGCGCAGGCCACCGACCAGGCCCTGCGCAGCGCCAGCCTGCGGCTCGACGGCGCCAGCCGCTGCCCCTTCCTGCGCGCCGGCCACCGTTTCAGCATGGTGGCGGCGCAGCCCGGCGTGCGCCCCGAACTGGACGGCCGCGCCTTCGTGCTCACCCAGGTGCAGCACAGTTCCACGCTCGACGGCGAATACCAGAACCAGTTCGGCGCCACCGTGGCCGGTGGCCTGCTCTCCAGCGCGGGCCTGCAGGACACCCAGCAGGGGGTGGTGCTGGCCACGGTGACCAGCGCCGCCGGCGACGATGCCGTGCGTGATTGGCCCTACTACGTGCCCGACGGCTTCAGCAGCGGCCGCTCGACCCTGACCGACACCCAGGGCGTGCAGGCGCAGCTGCATGCCAAGGGCGTGTACGTGCGCTTTTCCACCGATACGCCGGATACGCCGCCGGTGTGGGTGAAGCTGGCCGCACACATGCAGACGATTCCGGAGGTCGGCAGCAACGTCTGGGTGACGCGCGCGAACGACGAGTCGGAACTGCCGGAAATCCAGAACATGGTGCAGGCCGACGGCAGCAGGACCATCACCGATTCGGGCTGGACGGCGCACAGCCAGGTGGGCAACAGCTACTCCACCAGCTACGGCGACAGCCGCAGCGTGCGCTTCGGCCGGCCGTGGTCGCGCGCCGCCGTCGATGCGGCGGTGGGCCTGGTGGAGAAAGCCTACGCACGCGGGGTGTTCCGCGACGCGGGCTATGCGCGCGGCGGCAACTACAGCTATGCCGAGTCCGAGCACAAAGAGCAGGGCATGCTCGGCGAATCCTGGGCCTACGGTTCCAACTACAGCTACGCCTGGGGCAAGGAGAGCAAGAGCTTCTCGGCCACCGGGCGCAGCTATCACGAATCGGTCACCGGCAAGTGCGATCCCGCGCTCGCCAGCACCGAGCAGAGCGACCCCGACGCGCTGGCCGCCGTGCAGGCCAGCAAGAGCGTGGTGTATGGCGACACCTACAGCAGCAGCGTGGCGCACGGGCGGACCAAGAGCGTCAGCACCTTCCACGGCGAGGTCGTCAGCCGCAGCGAGCACCACGGCGACGTGGCCTCGACGACCACCGTCACCGGCACGTCGGACAACACCAGCACGCATTCCGGCAAGGTCACCAGCGTGTCGACGATCCATGCCGATTCGGAAAACACTTCCACGGTCACCGGCACGGCCACCAACCGCAGCACGCACGCGATCGTCCACAACTTCACGGCGATCGGCGCGCAGAGCAGTTCCACGGCCATCGGCGCGAGCAACAGCAACGATGCCATCGGGGTGAGCAACAGCAATTCCGTCACCGGCGTGCGCAACGCCAACGCGCTGCTCGGCGTGGCCGCGGACGTGAGTCTGTCGGGCAGCGTCAACAACGTCTCGCTCACCGGCGCGGCGGTCTCGGCCAACATCACCGGCAGCCACAACGGGATGAACGTCACCGGTTCCAGCAACAACGTGAACGTCACCGGCAACAGCTCTTCGGTGGACGTCACCGGGGAGTCGACGCGCATCGAGGTGCTGGGCTCGGGCCTCACCCTGTCGGTCAGGGGGAGCACCGTGGGGATCGACATCAGCGGGCCGTCGATCCAGATTCCCGTCGTCATGCTGGTGGTGTGAGGCGGCCATGAAGATCGTCAAACCGCTCACCCTCGGCGTGCTCGACCGGCCCTACCGGTACCGCGGCACGCACCGGCTCGCCGTGGCGGCGCTGGGCTTCTTCCCGCTCGGCGCGGGCGCCCTCGACCGGCTGCTCGCCGACAACCTGCAATGGGCCAAACTGGTGCCGGCGCTGCCCGCCGGCCTGGCGCTGGAGCACATCCTGCCCAAGGCGCGCGGCGAGGTGCTGCTCAGCGGCAGCGCCCATGCCGCCGAGGCGGTGCCCGCGCTGTGCGTGCGCCTGCACTGCGGCCCCGTGGACAAATGCCTGCAGGTGATCGGCGAGCGCGCGTGGACGCGCCGCCTCTGGCCCGCCGTGTGCGTGGAGGCGCCCGCGCCCTTCAAGGAAATGCCGCTTACCTGGGAACGCGCCTACGGCGGCGCGGGGCACGACAACCCGCAGGGCCGTGCCTTCCTGCCACGCCTCGCCTGGCTGCGCGCGCGCGCCGGCGCCATGCCCAACATCGAGTATCCCGGCCTGCCGGTGATGCCGGGCCGCCGCCGGCTGCCCGCCGCCGGCTTCGCGCCGCAAGCCTTGCTGCATGCCGAACAGGCGCGCCGTGCCAGCGGCACCTATGACAAGCGCTGGCTGGCCGAGGACTTTCCCGGCCTGCCGCGCGACTTCGACTGCGGCCTGTTCAACCGCGCGCCGGCCGACCAGCAGTTCGCCGGCGCGCTGCGCGGCGACGAGCCCTACACCCTGGAAGGCCTGCACCCCAGGCATGCGCTGCTGCGCGGCCAGTTGCCGGGCCTGCGCGCGCGCGCCTTCCTGCTGCGCGAAGGGCAGGGTGCCGAGGCCGCCGAGGAAATCGCCCTGGCCTGCGACACGGTGTGGTTCTTCCCGGACCAGGACGTCGGCCTGCTGGTGTTCCGCGGCGAAGCGCCGGTGCACGACAGCGATGCGCTCGACGTGCAGGCGCTGATGGTGGCCTACGAAAAAATCGGCGAAGCGCGGCCGCTCGCCCACTACCGCGACGTGCTGGGCCTGCGCCTGGACCCCGCGACGGCGCCGCTGCACGCCTTCAACGAAGCGCAGCTGGCGCCGCCGCGCAGCGCCGGAGAGATCGCCGCCCGGATGGCGCAGCGCGAAGCCGAGGCCGCCGCGCGCCAGGCCGAACGCCAGCAGTTGCTCGACGAGCAGATGGCCGATTTCTGGACGCACAGCGGGCTCATGCCGCCGGCCGGGTACACCCCGCCGCGCGTCGAGCCGCCCCCGCTCGCCGGCATTCCGCCCGATGCGCTGGCCGAAGGCGAATTCGATCTGGCCGAGCTGCATGCGCAGGCCACGGCCCTGGCGGAGCAGGCGCGCGCCGAGGGCGAGGCGCGGCTGGCCGCGGAGCAGGAGCGCCTGCGGCAGACCTTGCGCGAGCAGTTCCCCGATGCACAGCCGCCGGCCGCGCCCACGGTGGAAGCGGTGACCGCCAGGGTGCTGGACCAGGCGCGCGAAGAAGCCACCGATCTGGTCGCCCCGCAAGACCTGAAGCTGCCCGCCGAACTGGCCGAGGCGCTCGACCGTGCCGAGGCGGCGCAGCCCGGCAGCGTGGGCGCGGAACAGCGCGCGCAGATCGCCCGCTCGCTCGCAACGGCCCCATCCCTCAAGCGCGCCGCCCGTGCCGCCGCGTTGACGCCCACGACCTTGCCGGCGGAACTGCCCGCCGCAGCGGCGCGCGCGCTGGGGCGGCAGGTGGTGCAATGGCTGAGCGAGGGCACCGTGCTCGCCGGCCGCGATCTGGCCGGCGCCGATCTGCGCGACGCGGACCTGCGCGGCGCCGACCTGCGCGAAACGCAACTGGAGCGTGCCGACCTGCGCGGCGCCCGCCTGGACGGCGCCAACCTCGCCGGGGCCGTGCTCACCGCCGCCCGCCTGGATGGCGCGTGGCTGGCCGGGGCCTGCCTGGACGGCGCCAATCTGAGCGGCAGCAGCGCGGCCGGCGCGGATTTCGGCGCCGCCAGCCTGCGCGGCGCCAAGGCTGTCGACGCCGTGTGGCGCGAGGCGAAGCTGGCCGGCGCGCTGCTCGACGACCTGCTCGCGCTGCGCATCGACCTGAGCGCCGCCTGCCTCGACGACAGCCGCGCCGCGCGCGCGGTGTTCGCCGGCATGCGGGCGCCGGCCAGCCGCTGGCGGCAGGTACATTGGGAGCAGGTGGTGGCCCAGGGCGCGCAACTCGGCGGGGCGGATTTCAGCGGCGCGCGCCTGTCCCGCGCGGTGCTGCTCGATGCGGCGCTGGCCGCGTCGCAGTGGCCCGGGGCGGAACTGGCCGGCGTCTACGGCGGCCAGGCCGACTGGCAGGGGGCCAATCTGCGCGGCGCGCGCCTGCGCCGCTGCGGCCTGCGCGGCGCCACGCTGCGCGGCGCCGACCTGGGCGGCGGGGTGTTCGCGCAAAGCGATTTCGGCGAGGCCGACCTGTCGGACGCCTGCCTCGAAGGCGCGCGCCTGTACCGCTCGCTGTTCCTCAAGAGCCGCCTGCGCCGCGTGCGCGGCGCGCGCGCCGATTTCTTCCAGGCCATGTGCCGCAAGGCCGATTTTTCGCAGGCCATGCTGAGCCAGGCCGTACTCGCGCAGATGGACGCCAGCGAGGCCGACTTCAGCGGCGCGGCGCGTTCCGGCGCCTTCATCGACCAGCAAGCGAGGCTGCCATGAAGGCCCCGGCACTCGTGGACCTGGACGCCATCGCCTGGCACATCCGCCGCCAGCGTCCGTTGGAAAAGGCCGACCTGCGCGCCATCGACCTGCGCGGCGCGTCGCTGGCCGGCGCCGTGCTGCGCGAATGCGAACTGGGCGGCATGGATCTGTCGCGCACCGCGCTGGCGCGCACCACCTTCATCGATTGCCGCCTGGCGGGCGCACGCTTCGCCGGCGCCACGCTGGCGCACACCCAGTTCATCCGCTGCATGCTCGATGGCGCGGGCATGGAGGCGGCGGCGCTGTCGCAGGCGGCCCTGGTCGATTGCAGCCTGCGGGCGGCACGGGCGCAGGGCGCGCAGTTGAGCCATGTGGCGCTGTCCGGCTGCGATCTGCACGGCGCCGCGCTGCCCGGCGCCCGGCTCGACAGCGCGGTGCTGTGGCGCTGCGCTCTGGGCCAGGCCTCGCTGGCCGGCGCCACGCTGGCACAGACCGCGCTCAGCGATACCGACCTGCGCGCCACCGCCGTGGAAGGGCTGCGCGCGCAGCGCAGCGCGCTGATGAACAACGACTGGCGCGGCCTGGCGCTGGGCAGCCTGCGCTTCGAGCTGTGCCAGTTGCAGGCAGGGCGCTTCGCGGGCAGCGATCTGTCCGGCGCCGTGCTCGCCGGCTGCAACCTGATGCAGACGCATTTCGCCGGCACCTGCCTGCGCGCCGCGCAGGCGCCGAATGCCCTGCTGCTGTCGGCGCGCCTGGAAGGCTGCGACGCGCGCGGCGCCGACTTTTCCGGCGCGCTGTTCTACAACGCGCGCCTGCGCGACTGCCGCTTCGAGGGCGCGCGCCTGGCCGGCGGCAGCTGGGAGAAAAGCGAAGTGGCCGGCCTGCGGGCGGCGGGCGCGGATTTTTCCGACGTGCGCTTCGCGCATGCCCGCCTGAACGACAGCGATCTGTCCGGCGCCCGGCTCGAACGCAGCGTCTTCCACGGCGCCACGCTGGACAAGGTGCGCCTGCGCGGCGCCGCGCGGCGCGGCCAGCAAGGCACCGACGCCGCCCTGCTGGCGCTCGAACAAGCCAATCTTGCCCTGGAGGATCTGCCATGCATTCCGTGAACCCGGCGCCCGCGGAAGCACGCGCGCAGGACGTGCGGCTGGAGGAGACGCGCGTGGCGATGCTGCTCGACGCCGACACCTGCCTGCTGGCGAACGGCCGCCAGGCGCGCCGCGCGGCGAGCTGCCTGCTCGAATTGCAGACCGGCGACCTGGTGCTGGCCAGCCGGGGCGAAGGCGCGGCCTGCCATGTGCTGCACGTGCTGGAGCGCGGCGGCGCGGAAGCGGCGCTGAGCGTGCCGGGCTGCCGCAGCCTGGCGCTGCGCCAGGCCAAGGTGAGCGTGCATGCCGTCGACAGCCTCGCCCTGGTGAGCGCCGGCGAGGCGCGCCTGATGACGCTCGGCGGCAGCCTCACGCTGCAGGCCCCCAACCTGTTCGTCACCGTGGCGGAAAACCTCGTGCAGCAGACGCGCCATCTGCTCAGCCGCGCCGGGCATTGCCTGCTCGACGTGCGCCATCTCTTCAAGCTGCATGCCCAGGATGCGCTGCTCACCGCGGAGCGCGACCTCAAGGCCGATGCAGAACGCATCAGCATGGGGTGAGGCGATGTTCGTCAACAACAATCTCGGCGTGCTCAACCTCGGCTTCCCGGACGTCTGCGTGGTCGGCCCGCTGCCGGTGCCGCAGGTGAATCTGGATTTCTCGGTGACCAACATCCCGACGGTGTTCAACGTGATCCTGGGCGGCGGGCTGGCCGAGAACCTGCTGACCATCAGCGCGCTGAGCGGGGGCGACGTGGGCGTGGGGGTGGCCTCGGGCATGTGCATGGGCCCCAAGCGCTCGCTGCTGGGCAGCTTCAAGGTGGCCTTGTGCTGCGTGTTCGGGTCGCGCCTGACCTCCATCAACGGCCAGAACGGCCTGCTGCCCAACTGCGTCGGCATCTCGCTCACGCCGGGGCAGTTCAAGGTGATCTATCTCTCATGAACGGGCGTGTGCGCGTATTCCTGCTGTGGGCCAGCCTGGCGCTGCTGGGCGGCTGCGGCACCGTCGACGCGGTGAAGGGCCTGCTCGGCTTCGGCCCGCCGCACGCCGCGCTGCGCACGCTGCGGGTGTCGGCCGATGCGGGCGCCAACCAGGGCAGCGCCACCCTGCTCGACGTGGTGGCGATCCACGACGCCGCCGCGCTGGCGAAGCTGCCGGGCACGGGGCCGGAGTGGTTCCGCCAGCGCGCCGCGCTGCAGAAAGCGCTGGCCACCGGCATCGAGGTGACGTCCCTGCAGGTGCCGGCGGCCTACCCCGCGTTCGAGGTCGACCTGCCGGCCGGGACCCGCAAGGCGGTGGCGGTGATCGCCTTCGCCAACTACGTGAATGAGGCGGGCTGGCCGGCCATCACCCTGACGCCCTACAAGCACGCCGCGCTGCGCTTGCAGCCGGACGGCATCGCCGTGAGTGGACATTGAGGAGAACGCGCATGACGGACATGGACGATTTCCTGCCCGATGCAGTGCTGTGGTCGGAAGGCATGTTGCTCTCGCCCCAGCACTTCCAGCAGCACGATATCCACACCCAGGCGCTGGTGCACCAGCGCCTGCTCGGTGTCAGCGCGCATTGCTGGGGGGTGCGCTGCCTGGAGATCGACAAGGTCCGCTTGGCCCGCGGCGAGATCTGCGTGACGAAGTTCGCGGGAATCATGCCGGATGGTTTGCCGCTGGTGGTGTCGGACCAGGACGGGCGCGCGCCCGGGGCCATCGACGTGAATGCGCAATGCACGCAGGCCGGCAAGCCCGTGCGCGTCCATCTGGCGCTGCCGCCGCGTACCGGCGCGCTGGCCGTGCCGAGCACCTCGATGCGCCGCTACGAGGGCCTGCCCGGCATGGAAACCCTCGATGAGGTGACCGGATTCGGCGACGTGGCCGTGGAGCGCGGCCGTGCCCGCGTCGGGCTGTTCACCGCCGACCAGCTGCCCACGGGCTACCCGGCGGTGCCGCTGCTGGAGGTGGAGCGCGACGCGCAGGGCGGGATCGTGCTGTCGTCCTACCATCCGCCCATGCTGTGCCTGGGGGCTTCCGACTTTCTCGGCGAACAGGGGCTGCTGGGGCGTTTCGTGGCCTTGCGCGAGGCGATGTGGGACAAGCTGCGCGAACTGGTCGGCACGGCGCAGGACGATGCGCCCGAGGCATTTGCCGTGATGGGCGCGGAAACGCGCGCGCACCTGGCGATGGCCCGCAGCCTGTCGGCCTGCCTGCCGCTGCTCGACGCCGTGCTGGTCGACCCGCGCTGCACGCCGCCCCAGGCCTGGCGGGCACTGGCCCAGGTCGCCGGCCAGATGAGCGCGATCGGCAGCAATCCCCGCCCGCCGGTGATGGAGCCGTATGCGCATGCCGATTGCTTCAAGCCGTTCCAGGCGGTCATCGATTTCGTCCAGCGCAAGCTCGCCCTGATCCATACCGACTGGGAGAGCCTGAGCTTCGCCCGCGTGCGCGACGGGGTGTTCGCCCGCCGCCTGCCGGACGACACGCAGGACGTGGTCTACATCGAACTGCGCCCGCGCGACGGACAGACGATCCGCGATCTGCAGGGCTGGATCGAGCAGGCGCACATCGCCGGCGAGGACTTGCAGCCCACCTTGCGCGAGCGCCGGCATCCCGGCGCCGGGCGCCGCCTGCTCAGCGCGCGCGACGCCGGCGCGCTCGGGCTGCGCAGCGACGCCATCGTCTGCGAACTGCGCAACCAGCGCGTCGAGCTGGCGCAGCACGGCGACGCCGACTGCTTCCGCGCCGGCCGCTCGATCCTGGTGCACGGGGAAGCCGCGGGGGCGCCCGCGGCGGTGATCCTGCACCACCGCAAGCAGCCGCGGCCGGCGCAGCAGACCGCCAGGGGGGCCGTGCCGCTTCATGCCTGAACGCGCCGAATCCTTCTTCCTGCTATCGCGTTTCGCCGAGTTCTTCGAAGTGCTCGCGGACATCAAGCAGGCCATCGCCGAGGGCCGCCTCGCCGCGCTGCTCGCCGTGGGCGACGAGCCGCCGCCCGGCGAGCCCGGCGACCTGGCCGCGCGCCTCAGCGGGCGGCTGGCCGGCCTGCTGCATGCGCAGTGGAAGGAGGTGGTGCGCAACGGCAGCGCCGGCGAGGTGAAGGCGCACCGCCTGGCGCTCTACGCCATGGCCGCGCTGGCCGACGAACTGTTCGTCCTGGAAATCGACTGGGCGGGGCGCGAGGCCTGGCTCGGCGTGCTGCTCGAACACAAGCTGTTCCGCTCGCGCAACGCCGCCGTGCGCTTCTTCGAGATCACCGACGAACTGCTCAAGACGCGCAATCCCGGCGCGCTGCACCGGGATCTGGCGGCGGTGCTGGTGCTCGCCCTGCAACTGGGCTTCAAGGGGCGCTTCCGCGGCGGGCAGGGCGAAGCCATGCTGGACGACACGCGCGAGCGCCTGTTCCGCGTGGCATCGCGCAATCCGGCCGCGCACCCGGGCACCCCGGCCTTTCCGCAAGCGCTGCAACCGTTGCTCGACGGCGGCGAGGGCGCGCGCCTGGCGCCGCTTGCGCCCTGGTACACGGCGGCCGGCATCGCCGCGCTGTGCTACCTGCTGGTGTCGAGCGCGGTGTGGCTGGCGCTGATGGAGCCGTTCCGCCAGAGCGTGGGGGCCGGGTGATGGATTTCGCCGCCCTGGGCTCGTGGCTGCCGCAATGGGAACCCGCGCAGGCCATCCTGGCGGGCGGCGGGGTTCTGCTCGTCGCGCTGCTCGCGGCACTCGTGGCGGCGCGCTGGCGCAGGCCGCGGATCGTCGTCGCCCGATGCGCCGAGGCCGGTGTGCCGCGCGGCCTGTGCGCGCGCATCGGCGCCCGCCTGCGCGGCGTGCTCGATGCGCTCGACTACCTCACCACGCGGCGCAAGTGGCGCTATGGACAGCCCTGGATGCTGGTGCTGGGCGAGCAGGGCGCCGGCAAGAGCAGCCTGGTCGGCTCGGTGTCCGAAAACTTGCGCCATGCACCGCCGAAACGCGCCGCCGAACTGCAGGCGGAAGGCACGGACTGGGCCTTCTTCCAGGCCGGCGTGCTGATCGACGTGGAGGGCAGGCTGCCCGCCGCCGAGCCCGGCAGCGACGAAGGCGCCGCCTGGAAGCAGACCCTTGCCGGACTCGGCGCGCTGCGCCCCGAACGGCCGCTCGACGGGGTGCTGCTGTGCGTGTCGGCGCGCACGCTGCGCGACGGCAAGGCCCGTGCGCGCGAACACCTCGCCGCCAACGTGAATCGCCAGCTCGCCGCCCTGCAGGAGGCGCTGGAATTCGCCCTGCCGGTCTACGTGGTGGTGACCCAGTGCGACGCGCTGGACGGCTTCGGCGCCTTCTGGCAGTGCCAGCCCGCCGCGCGGCGCCAGGAACTGTTCGGCTACTCGGCCACGCAGCAGGATCAGAGCAGGACGCCGCCGGAGTGGGCGGAAACGGGCTTCGACGTGCTCGGCGAGCGTTTGCGCA
Source organism: Pseudothauera nasutitermitis (assembly GCF_004801295.1). Taxonomy (GTDB): domain Bacteria; phylum Pseudomonadota; class Gammaproteobacteria; order Burkholderiales; family Rhodocyclaceae; genus Pseudothauera; species Pseudothauera nasutitermitis. Next base: position 192,836 of record NZ_SSOC01000005.1, on the reverse strand, counting down.
GCCTGCAGGTGGAGGTGGCCGCGCACACCCGGCAGATTGGCGACGTCGACCAGTTCTTCCTCTTCCCCCGCCATCTGATCGCCCTGCGCGAGCCGCTGGCGCTGTGGCTGGACACGGTGTTCCGTGCCACGGCCTGGCAGACCGGGCACTGGTTCCGCGGCTTCTACTTCACCGGCGCGGTCGATGCCGATGGCAGCCTGCGGCAGGGCGTGTGCAGCGACGTCGCCTTCGTCGACACGCTGGTCCATGGCAAGGCGCTGGCCGAGCGTGGGCTGGCGCGGCCGACCCGCCAGGGCCTGCTGTCGCGCAACCGCCTGATCCGCAGGCTGCAGATCGGTTCGGTGGCGGCGCTGCTGTGCCTGTTCGTGGCGCTGGGCTTCACCGGCGTGCGTTTCGCCAGGCAGGTCGACGGGCTGGTCGGCGCCATCGATGCGCTGGGGCGCGCCACGCCGGTGAGCGCGCAGAATGACGGCTGCCTGCCCGCCGAGGTGGTGTATCCGCTGCTGCAGCAGGTGGCCGGCCTGAACACCGATACCGTTTACCTGGTCGTGCCGGCTTCCTGGGTGGACGGGCGCATCGCCCGGCGCAGCGCGCACCACGTCGGCGCCACCACGGTGGCGCGCGTGCTCATGCCGGCCCTGGCCTGCCACCTCGAGGTGAAGGCCCACCAACTCGTCGCCAGTGACACCGCCGCCGCGCCGGCCAGCGGGCTGGCCGTCCAGGAAGCGGCGCTGCGCGAGCGCGTGGCCGAAGCGCTGGCGCTCGAAGAAAACCTCGCACGCTTCCACACCCTGGCCTGGCAAGCCCATACGCTGGAAGAGGGCGAGCAACTGCAAATGCTCGCCGACCTGGGCCGCTACGCATTCGGCACGTCCATGCCGGACGGAATCCAGCGCCCCGGCAACATCCTCGACAATGCCATCGGCAAGCTCAGCAAACGGGCCAATCCGAGCACGCCCGCGGCCTGGCAAAACGTGGATCTGCCCGCGCGGATGCGCATCCGCATGGCGGAGCGGATCGACCGACAGGGCGAGGCGGCGCGCGCCGCCCTGAGCAGGGAAGTGGCCCAGGGCGGGCGCCTGCTCAAGGTCCTGTCGCACGACGAAGGCCAGGTGCTGGAGAACACCCGTGAACTGGCCGGCTGGCTGGCCTGGGTAAGTGCCTCCTGGTTTGCCGTCGCCCCCGGGGCGGACCCTTGCGGGCGCATCCTGCGCAGCGTGCGCGGCGGCCTGGAAACGCTCCAGACCCGTTATGGCTATCCCGGGAGCCTGCGCGACACGCTGACCCGTTTCGACCCCGAACAGTGCTTCGACCCCGAGGTGAACGTGCTCGACGGCATGACGCTGCCGCCCTACGGGCCGGTGTTCGTCGAAGGCAAGGCCGGCAGGGATCTCGCCCCGGCCATGCAGGCCGAGCTGGACGGCCTGCCCGAACTGGTGACCCTGGGCTTCATGCACCTGAATGCACCGCTCGGTTTCAGCTGCGCGGGCAGCACCGTGCGCTGGCATGCCGCCGAACTGGCCGAGGCGGCCGGTTATCTCGCCGAGTACGAGAAGTTCGCCGAGGCCCGCAAGCTGCCGCCCCTCGGCACGGCCGAGCGCCCGCTCTACGACCGCCTCGCGCGTGCCGCGCTGGAACGCGCGCTCGACGATGCGCTGCGGCGCGCACAGCGCCCGCCGGGCGGCTCGCCGCTTGCACAGGTCAGCTTCGACGCGGTGAGCCGTGCCGACACCGATCTGGCGCGCACCGCCAGCGAACTCTCGCCGGCCCTGCCCGCCCTGCAGGCCGTGCTGCAGGCCTATGCCGGGTACGGCTTTGCCGATGGTGGCGGCACGGTGCGCCAGTGCCTCGCCGATTTCGCCGCGGACCAGCTCGGCCGCGTCAGCGCGCTGGCCGCGGCCAGCCGTCTGTACGCGCCGCAGGCAGCGAACAGCGGCGACGAACTGTTCGACACCGGCAGCCTGCCGGTGCTCAAGGACTACCTCGCCCGCCAGGTGGCGCGCGCGCAGGTGCTGGTGGGCTACGCCTCGCCCTTCGTCTCCGTGATGGAGGCCGCGCCGGCGGTCAACGCGGCGCAGCGCGACACGGCGCAGACGCAGACCTACTGGGCCAACACCAGCGCCGAACTCAACCGCTACACCCAGGCCAAGGAGCCGAACGGGCAGGTGGCCGCGCTCGACGACTACTTCATCCGCCAGCTCAGCGGTCTGAGCTATGCCAATTGCGACGAGCGGCTGGCGGCCTACAGCCCGCCCGAACCCGGCAACGACCTGTTCTCGGCGCGGCGCGGCCAGCTCGAACAGCAGGTGTCGCTGCGCTGCGTCGACCGCGTGCAGGCGCAGGCCTTCGAGGTGTACCAGGGCTGGGCGGTGCGCTTCAACCGCGACCTGGCCGGGCGCTACCCCTTTGGCGAGCCGGACGCGCGCGACGCCAGCCCGGCGGCGGTGCGCGCCTTCTTCCTCGACTTCGTCGCGCAGCGGGCCGCCCTGCGCGACGCCATGGCCGCCCTGCCGAAGGAAGAGTGGCGCGAGGAACACCGCTTCATCGCCCAGCTCGATGCCGTGGCGGCGTTCTTCAGCGGCAATCTGCTCGCCGGCGAGCACGGCGGCCCCGTGAATCTGACGGTTTCGTTCAACGTCATGCCCGCGGCAGCGTCCGGCGCCGACCAACTGGTGGGCTGGCAACTGGGCACGGGCCCGGCGCACGCCGGTTTCCCGAACCGCGCGACCACCCTCGACTGGTACGCGGGCCAGCCCCTGGCGCTGGAACTGACCTGGGCCGACCGCTCGCCCTGGCTGCCGCAGAACGACCCCCGGCAGGCCGGCCTGCGGGTCGAGGCGCGCCGCGCGCGCTTCGACCTGGCCGCCCCGTGGGCGCTGCTGCGGCTGTTTGCGCTGCACCGTCCGCAAGGGCTGCCCGAGTTCGACCCGGCCAACCCGGCGCAGCGCCTGCTCGAATTCCCGGTGCCGCTCGCCGGCGCGCCGGGTGCCGACGGCAAGGCGGCGCAAGGGCGCGCCCGCCTGTTCGTCAGCATCGGCATGCGCAGCATCGATCCGCAGAGCAAGACGGCGGCGGCGCTGAAGCTGCCGGCGGAATTCCCGCGCAGCGCACCGGAGGAGTGGTGATGGATGATCTGCAAGAAAGAGGTGAGGACATGAATCAGCCCGCTGAACTGCCCACGGCAATCGACGCATTTTTCGAAGAACTGGTCGGCGTGCGCGGCACGGCCTTGCTGGCGCCCGTCGCGCAGGGTGGCCCCACCGGCCATCCGGCCGCCCAGGACGAAAGCTACCGGCGCATCCGCGTCGAGCGCGAGGAGGAGGACGCCAGCCTGCCGCTCGGCCCCTGGGAGCGCGAACTGAAGCGCGCCAACTGGGTGGCGGCCAGCGAACTGGCGGCGCAGGCGCTGGCCGCGCGCAGCAAGGACCTGCAACTGGCGGCCTGGCTCTTCGAAGCGCTCATCGGGCGTACGGGCCTGCGGGCCGTGGCGCCCTGCCTGCTGCTCATCGACGGCCTGTTCCGGCGTTTCGGCGCGCAACTGCACCCGCAGGACGGCGAGCATCGCATCAACCTGCTGCAGTGGATCAACCAGAAAATCCTGCCGCCGCTGCGCCGCGTGCCACTGACGGCGACCGGCGACGAACACGATTTCGCCTGGAACGACTGGGAGCAGGCGCAGCGCAACGAACAACTGCGCGCCTCGCTGGGCAGGAAGGCGGACGCGGAAATCGAAGGCGCCACGCTCGCCGATGTGGGCGCGGCGCTCGCCTGCACGCCGCAGGCGCGCATCGTCTTCCACGTCGAATGCCTCACGGCTGGCCTGCGGGCGCTGGATGCGCTGGAGGCCACGCTCGTGGAGCAGATGCCGGACGACGCGCCGGGTTTCGGCGCCCTGCGCGGCCTGCTGGAGCGCATCGAAGTCGTCCTGCAGGCCGAATGCCGGCGGCGCGGCGTCCAGGCCGTGCCGGCAGAAGACGACGGTGCGGTGGCGCATACGAACCCGCCGCCGCATGCCGATACCGCCAGCGAGACGCCGGGGCAGGCGGAGCGCCGCGCGGCCTATGCCGCGTTGTCGCGCATCGCGCAGACGCTGGAGCGCATCGAGCCGCACAGCCCGGTGCCCTACCTGATCCGGCGCGCCGTGGCCTGGGGCCAGCTCGATACCGCGCAGCTTTACAACGAAGTGTTCATCCGCTGCGGCGGGCAGATCAACATTTTCGAGCTGTTGGGGTTGGAGGAATCGATGGCAGGCAGGGGGGAATAGCTGTAGCAAGGCTTGTCATGGGCGTGGAATCTGTTGGGTGGGGAATCAAAGCTTTTTCACTGACTGATTGGGAATTCCAATGGCACGAACCAGATCCGCCAAGAAGGCGAAGCCAGCATTGCCACCCATATCCGGGAAGATAACTAAGCCTTGGCGCAGGCAGGCTCAGATACGGCAAGCCGCTGTACAGATGTTGAAGTACAAATTGCTGGAAGACTTGTCACTGACCGTCATGCAGACGAAAGGCGGATTTCGTCCTGACATCGTGGATCGCATAGTGAAGCGGGCCAAGATCGGCAAGGGGGCGTTCCGCTTCCCGTCAAATCCGACAATGCACGGTTTCAGCAGCGGTTATCACGAGGCATTCGTCGTGACCGACATGACGGATGTGATCTCACGCCGGTCGCAGGTTTCATCAGGACGATCGGCAATGCCGCAAATCTCTTCCGGATATTGGCAAAAACACTCTGGTACAGCGTTCCCGGAAGCCAATGTGAGTGCGCTGCTGCACGCGGGCGACGGGGCTCGCACCGATACGGCGCGCACGATCCTGAGCGGCCCCGGAGGCAAGGTCGCGGGTCATTCCGGGTCGGGTATCGATACGACAGGCCAGGCTGCAGCGCACGATGTTCTGAGGGATCAGGCGATGCGGGCACTCGGCGATCCGCACATGACGCCACGTGCATTCGGTGTTCTGGCAGCGGCCACCACACTGTTCTCGATGGCGCCTGGTGAACTCGCGAGCAAGGCTGGCAATGCCGCCAGGCTAAAGGATCAGCGGGCCAGGTTTTCCTGGGAGGATGATCGCAATGAGGCCAAAGAGCGTCTGGCTGTTGCCCATGCATCGTTGCCGCCCGCAGAGCAGGCGCGAGTAATGCATCACATGGGGCGTTTTGCGGCTGAGATAGGAGGCGGACGGAAGCTGGAGGTTTCCCGTCCGAGTTCACCGAGGCGACAACGCCAGGGCACAGTGGGCGCGCCCATTCAGGGCGGCGGATATGACCCGTTTTCGAGTACGAGCGGAGCGCCTTCGATCGGCTTGGCGCCGCACGCTGATCCGCAGACGACCTCCCTCTACGTGACTGAGCCGTTCAGAGTCCAGCGCCGTAAATGAGACGAATATGAACGGGATGGTCCACATTGATTCCGACACAGAGATGCACACCGCCGACAGGCTGGCGGCGCCGGGTCCGTGGTCACTGGCTGGGGGACTGCGCGCGCAGGCAGGGCGACCACCAAGGAGAACGACATGTCATCCAGCGACCGTGAAAGCATCAGTGAAATCATTCACGAATCCGCCGCTGCCGCCCCTCGCGCAGGCCCTTCACGCCTGGGAGGCCGAGGGGCACCCGCAACCCGCGGCGCGCATCACCTGGCTGCTGGCGTTGCGCCACTATCTGGACGCCGATCCGAGCCTCGGCCGGCACCCTGAGCACAGCAAGACCCGTGCACGCCTGCTCGCGGTCGCCGTAGCCTGCGACGACCTGCCGCTGGTCCGCCACCTCGGGGGAATCTGCCACACGCTCGGCGAGGCCAGCCTCGCCGAGGAACTTGACCTGGTCATTGCCTGCTGGCGCAGCGGCGAACTCGAACCGGCTCTCGATCTCAGCCGCCGCCTGCTGTTTACCCATCCGTACGAAGCCCGCTGTACCGCCCTGTATGCGGCGATCCTGGCAACCCTGCGCCAGCCCTGGAGCTTCCCGATGCCGGGCCCGGCCTGGGGCGACGCCAGCCTGTGCCTGGTGCCGCTCGATCATGCGCACTGCGACGATTTCGCTTGGGCCTATCACGACCCCGAAATCGCTGCGCGCTGCTGCCTGCCCCGATTCGCCGATGCCGCCGAATGGCACGCCTGGGTGGACGACTGCCGTGCCTTCGGCGACCAGATGACTTTCGCCGTCTGGCACCGGGACTGGGGGTTCGTCGGCTCGGTGAGCCTGGTCATGGCCGAGGACATCGGCTTTTTCTACTACTGGATCGCGGCGGATTTTCAGGGCCTGGGGCTCGGCCCGAAGGCCGCCCGCTTGCTGTTCGAACTGGCCGAAACCCACTGGGGCCTGCGCGTCTGCTACGCGAAGTGCTTCGCGGACAACCACTCCTCGCGAAAGGGCTTGGCAAAGCTGGGATTCGAACCGCTCAACATTCACGTACGCACAGAGAGCGGCAACGAGCTGCATTTTCGACGCGTCTCCCCAGGCCGTGTGCCCACGTTTGATGTTCCGGAAGAGCTTCGTTTTCTGTTTCAGCGTATGGCCAGCACATCCCAGGTGGCAGAAATCATCACGGCGAAACCACGCGAGGAGATATCGATATGATGGTTTTACGACAGCTAGCGAAGCGCAACAAACACGTCGCCAATGCGTTCTCTCCGATTGCGACGACCACGATCCAAAAGCGGAAGCACCACTTCATGGTGACCACTGATGCCATTGGCAATCAGAGCCTGGCGCACATGGGACCGCATACCGCCAACGAAGCGGCAATTTTGGGCGTTACGAAACAGTTTGCAAATCGACACGTCGCCGAGATTCACGGCAATAACGGCGCTGTGCTGTCGCCAAACCTGATGGCTGATCTCGCCCGCCGGATGTCGGTACTACGGTCGCAAGGTGCCGGTATTGGAAAACCGGAGACCCCACCGAAAAACACCACCATCGCGATCGATGCGGGTTTGAGTACATTCCCGGAATCGAAGGGGGCGGTAAAGCTGAACCTCCCCGGCGTGCTGGGGATCGCCACGAAAACCAAGGGTCAGTTGTCTCCGGTCATCAACACCGGCGCAGTGGTGACGCGAAACAAACAAGGCATTGTCAATCATCTCGATTCATCAAGTTGACCAAGGAGGCTCCCATGTCGAATAGCGGACGCGACGACGCGCCACAACCCTATACCTTGCGCGGCAGAGCGCTGGATGCGGAGTTACCGGCGCCCTCCAGGAAACAGGGCAACCCGCTGGGCGAAGCCATCATGGAACGGCGCCGTTCCAACAGCATTCGCCGATTACCCGTGGCGACGCTCATGACGCTTCCCACTATCCATCCCAATTCCAAGATTGCGGAGGCGGCCATCCGGGAATTAGGGGTCCGGCAAGACATTGTCCAGGCCAGCAAGCACCAGTTCCTCAAGATGGAACGCCCTGACATGAACGCCAAAGGCCCGGTCGGCATGCGCGAGGCAAGCGCGATCCGTTTCGCGGCCAGCATGGCTGAAGAAGCCCAGGATGAGGTGGTTCGTGAGGACATTAAGCGGGGACAGAAGCCTAAACAGGTAGGGCAGATCGGCCTTGCCTCAGTGGATGGGCATATGGGGATTGGTTTCTCCGGAAAGTCCTCCGAAATGGCGCATACACAGCGGGTCCAGGATCGCATGCTCGCCTTGCAGGAACATTACGACCAAAAGGGGCGTGCCGACCACTGGAGCGGTCGGCTTCAAGGCATCGCCGTATCCGACGTAGTTGCCGAGAGTAACGCAAATGTCTGCGCGGCCAAACGCGCCGCGCATGTCGCGCATTCCATGTCACTGGGCGATCAAGCCCCGACGGAGCCGGTGAAACGTCACCGGGTCCCTCCGCCAGACACGCTGGTCGAAATGATGAGCCCCTCGATGAGTGGGCGCGGCAACCTGCTCAGCGATTTCAGTGTGCAGTCAAGTTCTCAACACCCTGACCCGGCCCCTCAGGGCACGCGCACTATCGGCAACCGGACGCGTCGCGACAGTGTGTCCAGCATGGCCAATTCCTGTGAGACCTGCATGAAGGAGCACATGGAGCACATGAATAAGCGGGGCCGCTGATCAACAGCGGTTCCCGACGAACAAGCCGTCCCCGGAAGCAATCAAGGAGAACCCGGAATGAACCCGATTCGATACCGTCATGCCTACCTGCACGCTACCCTCGCCGGCGAAAGTGAACATGTCGTCGCCGCTGCAACGGAATTACGCGCGCACAAGAACAAACAAGGCGTCCAGGCAGGCCATCTATTCGTCGACAGCGCACAGGCACTGAACACGGCCAACGCCATTCTATTCAACGAAATGGGCAAATTGCGGGCTGGAAAAACCTGGAACCAGTTCACCCAGGATGCGAGGGCCTTCCAGAAATATCAGGACCTGAGGCATGCCGCCGCGCATCTCGTCGACCTGAGCGACCAGAATGCCAATGTCCACCTTCGCGGGCCTCAGGACAAGCTGTACGTCAAGGGCCACGGCAGCGCAACGAACGATCAAGGCATCAGCACCATTGCACGGACCAAAACCCAACATGAGCAGGAATTCGTTAAGGAGTCTCTCGCAGTCCGGCATCAGATCCGGGACGTCGCCTCAGGCGTAATGCGTGTCGGCGACAAACTGGGGCAGGAACATCTCGATGTGCGTCTGACCTCATGCGGGAGTGGCGGCGGTTACGAGTTCGACACCATAAACAATGCAATCAAACCGACCGGCGGCCACGGTGCGGCTGGCCGTCTGAGTCGCGAACTGCTGCATCGCGACGCCAACATGGCATATACGGTGCACGGCTACCGGGGCTCGACCAACTCCACCAATCCGGTGCGCTTTCCCGAGAATGAGCGACATTTCCAGACCACAGTGAAGTTCCACAATCTGGATCATCAGAATTCCCACCTGATCCCGCTTCAGCCATTCACACAGACGTTCGGTCTGACGCCCGCACTTGGCATTGCCAGCCGCAAGGTGACACTTGAACAATACACATCGAAAGTCACCTTGAATCCGGGCATGGATGACAAGATTCGTCACCTGAACACGCTCCGTGGGCCCAATCCGGACAACTCCATCAAGCGTACCCACTACGTGAACCAGCAGGAGGGCATCGAGGTCACGATGCGGCGCAGTAAAGCCCGCGTCAGAGTGTGAACGCAGAACGTTACACCCAGTACAACGCCAACCGGATGACCTGCGTGAACGCGGCGCAGGCGATGGGGTGCCGGGCAACGGCTTCAGGGGCCCAGGCGTATCTTCACGTCGACCCGGCTGGCATCCTTGCGCGAAGCCGGAATCGCATCCGTCACTTCGCCATTGATGGCCGCGCGCACTTCGGCCGGCACGCCGTGCGACAGAATCGTCTGGGTGCGTACCGGCAAGGCTTCCTCGATGCCGGCGGGCGCTTCCTTGCGTGGTGCCTTGCGTTGCCAGCCCCAGCGCTGCGGCAGTGAACTGCGGCGGTCGTCTTCCTGGGGGAGCACGGTGCCCAGTTCGGGGCGGGTACTGCCGGGGCGGCGGATGACGCTGACGCGTGCGCGGCCGTTGCGCAGGCGGAGCAGAAGTTCGAGCAGCATGGGCATGCCCTCGCAGAGGTGTACGGCAAGTATGGAAGGCAGCCGGAGCCGGGGCAAGGCACAAAGCATGGAGAAGCGGAGATGGCGCGTGTCTATCAGGCGGCGACCATGGGCGAGGCCCAGGTGCGCGTGGCCTTCGTGCGCGATCGCGGGCAGGCCGATCTGCTGGTGCATCGCGTCGGCAACTGGGGCCTGGCACGTGGTGATGCGCTGTGGTTCATCACCCGCGACAAGCAGGATGCGACGGTGTGGATCTATCCGTGCAGCCTGGGCATGGCCGATGTGAACATCTGCTTCGTCGACAACTATGCCGAGGCCGGCTGGCTGCGGCCGCACCGGCTCAAGGGGAGATTCGCACGGCCGTTCGCGTAGCCGCGCGCAGCATCGGCCGTGGCGGGTTTTCCCGCGTGTCCGGCGGTTTATGCGCCGGACGATACGTGCGAAAATGCTTCGCTTGGCGCGGGGTATCCAGGCGGGCATGGCCCCCGCGGGACTTCCGGGAAGCCCGCCATCAAATCTCAGGGTGTGCCGCTATGCTGCTGATGATCGACAACTACGACAGCTTCACCTACAACCTCGTGCAGTATTTCGGCGAGCTGGGCGAGCAGGTGAAGGTGTACCGCAACGACGAAATCACCCTGGAGCAGATCGCGCTGATGAAGCCGCGCCATCTGGTGATTTCCCCGGGGCCGTGCTCGCCGGCGGAGGCCGGCGTGTCGGTGCCGGCGATCCGCGAATTCGCCGGCAGGATTCCCATCCTCGGCGTATGCCTGGGCCACCAGAGCATCGGCGCGGCGTTCGGCGGCAAGGTGGTGCATGCCCAGCGCCTGATGCACGGCAAGACCTCGCCGGTACAGCACCTCGACGCAGGCGTGTTCCACGGCCTGCCCAACCCGCTGACCTGCACACGCTATCACTCGCTGGCCATCGAGCGCGCCAGCCTGCCGGACTGCCTGGAGGTCACCGCATGGACCGAGGACGGCGAGATCATGGGCGTGCGCCACAAGACGCTGGCGGTGGAAGGCGTGCCGCTTGAAGGTGTGCAGTTCCACCCCGAATCCGTCCTCACCGAGCACGGCCACGACCTGCTCCGCAACTTCCTCGAATCGGCCCGGGAGCCCGCGTAATGACCATCACCGCCCAGGAGGCGCTGCAGCGCACCATCGAGCATCGCGAAATCTTCTACGACGAGATGCTGTCGCTGATGCGCCAGATCATGGCGGGTGAGCTTTCCCCGGTGATGACCGCAGCCATCCTGACCGGCCTGCGGGTCAAGAAGGAAACCATCGGCGAAATCGCCGCCGCCGCCACGGTGATGCGCGAGCTGTCCGCCAAGGTGCGCGTGGCGCCGCCGCACGAGCATTTTCTCGATGTGGTGGGCACCGGCGGCGACGGCGCCAGCACTTTCAACATCTCCACGGCGACCGCCTTTGTGGCCGCTGCGTCCGGCGCGCGCGTGGCCAAGCACGGCGGGCGCAGCGTGTCGTCGAGTTCCGGCGCGGCCGACGTGCTGGAGGCACTGGGCGTCAATCTCAACCTCATGCCCGAGCAGATCGCCGCCTGCGTGGAGGAAACCGGCATCGGTTTCATGTTCGCGCCCAACCACCACAGCGCGATGAAGAACGTCGCTGCGGTGCGCCGCGAGATGGGCGTGCGCACGCTGTTCAACATTCTCGGTCCGCTGACCAACCCGGCCGGCGCGCCGAACACGCTGATGGGCGTGTTCCACCCCGACCTGGCCGGCATCCAGGCGCGCGTGATGCAGCGTCTGGGCGCCAATCACGTGCTGGTGGTGCATGGCCTGGACGGCATGGACGAGGTGAGCCTGGGTGCCGCCACCCTGGTGGGCGAACTGAAGGACGGCGAGGTGCGCGAGTACCACATCCACCCCGAGGACTTCGACCTGGCGATGGCCGGCACGCGCAACCTGCGCGTGGAAAACGCCGAGGAATCGCGCCAGGTGCTGCTCGGCGCGCTGGAGAACAAGCCCGGCCCGGCCCGCGAGATCGTCGTCCTCAACGCCGGCGTGGCGCTGTACACCGCCAATCTGGTCGATTCCATCGGCGCCGGCGTGCTGCGCGCGCGCGAAACGGTGGCCAGCGGCGCGGCGCGCGCCAGGGTCGATGAATTCGTGCGCTTCACCCGGCAATTCGGGGGCGCGGCATGAACGCTGGACTGCCGGTCATGGGTTGCGGACGGGAGCAGGCGCGATGAGCGACATCCTCGACCGCATCAACGCCGTCAAGCGCGAGGAGGTCGCCGCCGGACTGGCGGCCACGCCGCGCGTGGAGGTCGAACGCCTGGCCGCCGCGCAGCCGATCGCGCGCGATTTCGTCGGCGCGCTGCGTGCCAAGATCGCCCTGGGCCGCGCGGCGGTGATCGCCGAAATCAAGAAGGCCAGCCCGTCCAAGGGCGTGCTGCGCGAGGATTTTCGCCCCGCCGAGATCGCCGCGTCCTACGAGGCCGCCGGCGCCGCCTGCCTGTCGGTGCTCACCGACCGCCCGTTCTTCCAGGGCGCGCCGGAATACCTGCAGGCCGCGCGCGCCGCCTGCGGCCTGCCGGTGCTGCGCAAGGACTTCCTGGTCGACCCCTGGCAGGTGTTCGAGGCGCGCGCGATGGGCGCCGACGCCATCCTGCTGATCGCCGCCTCGCTGTCGCTGGCCGAGATGCGCGAGATGGAAACCATCGCCCACCGCCTCGGAATGGGCGTGCTGGTGGAAGTGCACAACGGCGAGGAACTGGATCTGGCCCTGCAGCTCAGTACGCCGCTGGTGGGCATCAACAACCGCAACCTGCGCACCTTCGAAGTCACCCTGCAGACCACGCTGGACCTGCTGGCGCGCATTCCGCCGGGGCGCATCGTGGTCACCGAATCGGGCATCCTGCGCGCCGACGACGTGGCGCTGATGCGCGCCCATGCGGTCCACGCCTTCCTGGTCGGCGAAGCCTTCATGCGCGCAGCCGATCCGGGCGAGGGTTTGCGCGCGTTGTTCGGGTAGCACGGCATGGCCGGTCGCTGGCCGCTTTCTGGCGCGCATCTGCTCTGGCGTGCACTGGCCGGCGTGGCCTGCGTGCTGCTGGCGGTGCTGGTCTGGCTGCTGGCCACTGAATCCGGCCTGCGCGCCGGTCTGCGCGCCGCCTCCTGGGCAAGTGATGGGCAGTTGAGCGCCCGCGAGGCCAGCGGCCGTCTGCTCGGCGCCGCGCGCCTCGGCGAATTGCGCCTCGATACACCCTCCCTGCGCCTGTCCTTGCGCGATCTCGAAGTGGACTGGAAACCCGCCGCACTGTGGGCCGGGCGGCTGGAAGTCGTGCGTCTGGCCGCCGCCGAACTGCGTGTCGCCAGCGCCCCGGGGGAGGACAGCGGCCCGCCTGCCGCGCCCGCTTCCCTGCGTCTGCCGCTTGCCGTCGAAATCGGCCAGTTGAGCCTCGAACGGCTGGTGCTGGAAGCCTGGGACGCGCAGGAAGAACCCGTTCAGCCGTTCGCCATCGAGCAGATCCGTGCGGCACTGCGCAGCGACGGCGTGCAGCACCATCTGGGTGGGCTGCAGCTGGCGCTGCCCGGCGTCCGGCTGACGGTCGATGAACTGGCCCTGTCCGGCGAGGCGCCTTTCGCCCTGCAAGGCAGCGGGCGTCTGCAGGGCAGCGTGGAAGAGCGCGTGTTCGCGGCGCAGTTCGACCTGTCCGGTGATCTGCCGGCGCCGCGCCTGCGGCTGGCGGCGCAGGGCGAGGGCTTGAACGGCGAACTCGACGTGCTCGCCGCACCGTTCGAGGCCATGCCGCTGCGCCAGCTGCGGGTGGATCTGGGCGAAGTCGATCCGGCCGCCTTCGTGGCCGGTGCGCCACGGGCCGCCTTGCGGCTGTCCGCCGAGCTGAACGGCGGCGACGAAAGCGGAGAATGGACGCTGGCCGGGCCGTTGCGGGTGACCAATGGCATGCCGGGAAGCATGGATGCGCAGTTGCTGCCCTTCACCACCCTGGCCGGCGAGCTGCACTGGCGCGCCAGCGAAACCCGCGTCGAGCAACTGCGCATCGACCTGCCCGGCGACGGCGCCATCGAAGGCCGGCTGGCCTGGCGACCGGCCCCGCAGGATGAGGATGCGGAACCCGAGGCGGCCGCGTTGCTGCCCGGTACGCTGGAAGCGGCGCTGCAACTGCGCGCCGTCGACCCGGCCCGCCTGCACGCCGCGCTGCCGCCGCTTGGCCTGGGCGGGCGCATCGATGCCCAGGCCGCCGGCACCCGGCAGACGGTGAACATCGACCTGAGCGCCGTGGAGGCCCGCCTGGCCGCCGCCGCCACGCTGGACAGCGCAGACCCCGCCGCGCCGCGCTTCGATTTGACCGCCACCCTGCGCGGGCTGGCGGTGCAGCGCCTGCTCGCCGCCGCGCCGGACGTCCGCCTGGGGGCGGACATCGCCGCCCAGGGCGTACTCGCCGAGCGGCCGAACGCCGAACTGCGCCTGCGTCTGGTCGATGCGCGCGCGCAGGGGCAGGCGCTGGAAGGCGGCGGCCATCTGGCGCTGGAAGGCGAGCGCCTGCGCGCCGCGGATCTGGCGTTCACCCTGGGCGGCAACCGTCTGGCACTCGACGGCGCCTGGGGCGCGCCGGGAGACCGCCTGCATGCCGTGCTGGCCGCGCCGCGCCTGGACGCGTTGGGCCTGGGGCTGGGTGGCCGGGCCGATCTGGAGGCCGAACTGGGCGGCACCCTGGCCGCGCCCAGCGGCCGCTTGCGCGCCTATGCGGAGGCCCTGCGCCTGCCCGGCGGCTGGCGGGTGGGCGGGCTGAATGCCCAGGGCCAGCTGGATGCCGGCCTGGACGGCCCGTTCGTGCTCGCCGCCGGCCTGAGCGCGCTGCAATCCGCCGGCCAGGATGGCCAGGCGGGCGATACGCTGCTGGAAACCGCCCACCTCTCCGTGCAGGGCACGCGACGCGCGCACCAGGCGGAGCTGGCCGCCGCGCGCGCGGAAGACGCGCTCGAACTCGCGCTGGAAGGCGGGCTGGACCCGGCCGCGCAGGATGGGCCGCAATGGCGCGGCGTCCTGCGCAGGCTGGAGAGCACGGGGCGCTTCCCGGCGCGTCTGGAAGGGGCGGCGGTGCTCACCGCCGGCACGCAACGCGTGGAACTGGCGCCGGCACGCATCGAGGCCGGCGAGCGCGGCCGCATCGAATTGCGCCAGACCTTATGGACGCCGGAGCAGATCCTGTTGCGCGGCCAGCTCAGCGGCCTGGCCTTCGGCCTGGAGACCCGCGCGGACGGCCGCCCCCGGCGCGGTCCGGGGCCGCTGACGCTGGGCGCCGAATGGAACCTGCGCCTGGACGACAGCGCCGAGGGCGAGTTGCGCGTGTTCCGCGAGGCCGGCGATCTGGAGGTGGGCGGCGAGTTGAGCACCCGCCTGGGCCTGGAACACTTCGAAGCCTGGCTCACCGCGCGCGACAACCGCCTGGCCCTGTCGGTGGACGCGCGCGGCAGCGAACTGGGCACGGTGTCGGCCGCGCTCACCGCGCTGGCCGAGCGCACCGCCGAAGGCGGCTGGCAACTGGCGCCGGATGGCGCGCTGCTGGGCTCCGCGCGCCTGAACATGCCGTCCATCGCCTGGGTGGGGCGGCTGGCGCAGGAAAGCGTGGATACCGAAGGCAGCCTGAGCGCGGAATTCTCCCTCGGCGGCACGCCGGCCGATCCGCAGGCCAGCGGCACGATCCGCGGCGAGGCGCTGGCGATCGCGCTGGTGGATCAGGGGCTGCACCTGTCCGGCGGGGAACTGCTGGCCGAGTTCGACCGCGATCGCTTGCGTCTGACCCGGCTGAACTTCGTCTCGCCCAACCGCGTGCGGCCGCGCGACACGCGCCTGCCCATCGACCGCCTCACCGCCACGCCCGGCCGCCTGGAAGCCAGCGGAGAAATCGAACTGGACAGCGGCGCCGGGCGCTTCGACTTCCGCGCGGACCGCCTGCCGCTGCTGCAGCGTACCGACCGCTGGCTGATCCTCTCCGGCCAGGGCACGGCGCGTTCGACCTGGACCACACTGGCGCTGGAGGCGGCCTTTGGCGCCGACGCGGGCTATGTGGAACTGGCTGACACCCCGGCGCCCAGCCTGTCGGACGACGTGGTGGTGCTCGGCCGGGAAAAGGCCGGCGGCGCCGGACTGGCGCTGAGCGCGGACGTGCGCGTCGACCTGGGCCGGCATCTGTACCTTTCCGCCTACGGCGTGGATACCCGCCTGGCGGGCGAACTGCGCCTGCGTCTGGCCCAGGGGCTGCCGCTCAACGCCACCGGCAGCATCTCCACCGCGGGCGGCGTGTTCCGGGGCTACGGGCAGAACCTCACCATCGAGCGCGGCCTGGTCAACTTCCAGGGCGCGCTGGACAACCCCGGCCTCAACGTCGTGGCGCTGCGCAAGGGGCTGGCGGTGGAGGCCGGCGTGGCCATCGGCGGCACGGCGCGGCGCCCGCAGGTGCGGCTGGTGTCCGAGCCCTCGGTGCCGGACCCGGAAAAACTCTCGTGGATCGTGCTCGGCCGCGCGCCGGATGCCGCTGCCGGCGCCGACATGGGGCTGCTGCTGCCGGCCGCGCAGGCTCTGCTGGGTGGCCCCGGCGGCGGCATGACCGACCAGCTTTCGCGCAGCCTGGGCTTCGACGAATTCACCATCGGCCAGGGCGAGGTCGGCGGGGTGTCGCGCCGGCCGACCAGCCGTGTGGTGGGCAGCGGCACGGTGGTCGATGACGGCACCGTGAGCGGCCAGGTGCTCACCCTGGGCAAGCGGCTGTCCTCGGACATGTTCCTGTCCTTCGAGCAGAGCCTGGGCGGCGCGGAAAGCCTGGTCAAGCTCACCTACCAGTTGAGCCGGCGGGTGTCCCTGGTGGCGCGCGGCGGCACCGACAACGCGGTCGATATCTATTACACGCTCGCTTTCCGCTGAAGCGTGCTTTCATTGGGATGGCCGGATCGCCCGGCGCGGAATGTCCG
This sequence comes from Pseudothauera nasutitermitis, assembly GCF_004801295.1. Classification (GTDB taxonomy): domain Bacteria; phylum Pseudomonadota; class Gammaproteobacteria; order Burkholderiales; family Rhodocyclaceae; genus Pseudothauera; species Pseudothauera nasutitermitis. The sequence goes on along the minus strand of NZ_SSOC01000005.1, from coordinate 176,317 downwards.
TCGGCGGGCGTGGTCTGATGGTGCGTGGAGCGGTCCGCGCACAGGAGAGCGATCCATGAACAGCGAAACGAAGTCCCCCGAAACCGCGGTGGCCATCCTCGGCGGAGGATGCTTCTGGTGCCTGGAGGCGGTGTTCCGCGAGGTCGAAGGCGTGCGCGCGGTGACTTCCGGCTATGCCGGCGGCCATCTCGAATTGCCCACCTACCGCGAGGTCTGCGAGGGCGGCAGCGGGCACGCCGAGGTGGTGCGCATTGAATTCGATCCGGCGGTGATCGGCTTCCGCGACCTGCTGGAAATCTTCTTCGCCATCCACGACCCCACCACGCTTAACCGTCAGGGCAACGACATCGGCACGCAGTACCGTTCCATCATCCTGGTCACGGATGACGCCCAACTGCGCACCGCACGCGAGCTGATCGAGGAGATGGGCGAAGCGCGGGCATTCCCCTCGGCCATCGTCACCCGCATCGAACCCGCAGGGCGCTTCTGGCCCGCCGAGGCCGAGCACCACGACTACTTCGTGCGCCATGCCGATCAGCCGTACTGCCAGTACGTGGTGGCCCCCAAGGTGGCCAGGTTCCGCGAACGCTTCTCCGCGCGCCGCCGGCAGCGCTGACGCGCGGTGCCGGTGGCGGGCCGGCTCAGATGCGGTACTGCGCCACCACCTGTTGCAGCGTGCGCGCCAGCGTGGCCAGTTCGTCCGCGGCATCGGCGGTGGATTGCACGGCCGCGCTGTTTTCCTCCGACATCTGGGCGATCTTTTCGACCTGCTGGGCGATGGACGTGCTGGCGATGCTCTGCTCGCGGATCGCATCGGTGATGTCGCCCACCATCTCCACCGTACGCCGGGAACTGCCGCCGATCTCGTCGATGGCGTGGCTGGCCTGCCGGGCGTGGCTCACGCCCTGGTCCACGCGCTCCACCACCGCGTGAATGCCATCCACGGCCGCCTGGGCGCCGGCCTGCATCGCGGTGATGGTGGTGGAGATTTCCTGGGTCGATTGGGTCGTGCGCTCGGCGAGCTTGCGCACTTCGTCGGCCACCACGGCGAAGCCGCGGCCCTGCTCGCCGGCGCGCGCGGCTTCGATGGCGGCGTTGAGGGCGAGCAGATTGGTCTGGTCGGCCACGTCCTTGATCACCGAGACCACGCTGTTGATGCGTTCGCTCTGCTGTTCGAGCGTGGCGATCTGTTCCGAGGCGTGGCGCACCGTCTCCGCGATGCTGTTGATGCCGGATACCGTTTCGCCAATGATGTCCCTGCCGCGCTGGGCCAGTTCTCCGGAACTGGCCGAGAGCTGGTTGGTCTCGCCGGCGCGGTCGGCGACGTGGTTGATGGAGACGGTCATTTCTTCCACCGTGGCCGCCATGCTGGAAGCGGCCTCGCTCTGTTCGCCCGAGGCGATGGACATCTGCCCCGACGCCGTGGCGACCCGGTTTGCGGCGGAATGGACGACCTCGGCATTGTCGATGATCTCGTGGAAGCTCTTCTGCAGGCGGTCGAGCAGGCGGTTGAAGGCGGCTGCGGCCTGGGCCACTTCATCGTTGCCGGAGACCGGCTGGCGGGCGGTGAAATCGAGTTTGGCCTCGATGTGGCTGAAGGTGTCCACCATGTTCTTGAGTGCGCTGCTGACATGGCGGTGGAGCAGGATGCCCAGGCCGGCGACGACGATGGTGATGCCCACGACGGCGAGGACGGAGACGATCTTGGCGCGGTCGTAGGCTTCGGCGGCTTCCGCCGTGCTGCGTGCGGCGACCCGCTCCCCGTAGGCGATGTGTTCCCCGATGTTGGCACTGAGACGCCCGCCGATTTCGGCGGCCCGCGAACTGTAGCGCATGGCTTCATCCGGCCGGCCGGCATTGGTTTCGGTCACGCCGAGTTCGATGACTTCCAGGTAATCCCGGACGAGGGCCTTGGAGGTTTCGTGGTACTTGCGGTCCTCGTCGCTGCTCACCTGTGTCTCGTATTCCCGGATGTTCCGGTCGAGCGTCTGGCGCGCTTCGCCGAGCCGTTGCTCTGCGGTCGAGCGCTGGGCATCGCTGCTCATCACGAAGGTCAGCATCTGGATGCGCAGGCCCAGGAAGGCCGCCTCGATGTCGCTGATCTTCTCCAGCTTGGGGATGATCTGGTTGTTTGCGTACTCCAGCTTGGTGTTGAGTCCCTTCATCTGCTGAAAACCGAATAGCCCCATGGAGACCAGTCCGGCCACGGCCAGAATGATCAGGAGGGCCAGGCGCTTAGCGATACTCATGTTCGTCTTTCCTGAGGAAGTTGGCCGTGCGGAGCCCGGGCCGGCACTGTCCGCAGAATGGCAGGCGTGTTGTCCAATCCGGTGCCTCGGGCGGCGGGAATTGATCTGCAGCAAATATCGGCTGTCCGGCGGGGAGTCTTGAGTGCTTTATGCGCCGAAGCCCCGGGTTGCGGAGCAGGGGCGGACGGGCGCGCGAAGATGATCGTGCCGTGCGGTGTGGCAGGCGTTCCGCGTTAGAATCCGGGCCTCATTCACAGCCAGACCCTAGGAGTTGCGATGTCCCAGCACACCACCGCCAGCGGCCTCGTCATCGAGGAACTGGAAACCGGCGCCGGCGAGGCCGCCGCCAAGGGCCATACCGTCACCGTGCATTACACCGGCTGGCTGACCGATGGCACCAAGTTCGATTCCAGCAAGGATCGCAACGACCCCTTCGAATTCCCGCTGGGCGCGGGCTACGTGATCCGCGGCTGGGACGAGGGCGTGGCCGGCATGCTGGTGGGCGGCAAGCGCAAGCTCACCATTCCGCCGGAGCTGGGCTACGGTGCGCGCGGCGCCGGCGGCGTGATTCCGCCCAATGCCACGCTGGTGTTCGAGGTGGAGTTGCTGGGCATGCGCTGAACGCGCTGTAGGAGTGTTCGCGGGGGCGTTCAGCCGGCCTCGGCGATGATCTTCAGGATCGCTTCGCCGTAGGCTTCCAGCTTGCGGTCGCCGATGCCGCTGATGCCGGCCAGTTCGGTCATGCTGTGCGGGCGGGCGATGGCGATCTCGCGCAGCGTGGCATCGTGGAAGATGACGTAGGCGGGCACGTTGCGTTCGCGGGCGGTTTCCGCCCGCCAGGCGCGCAGGCGGTCGAACAGTGTGGTGGGGATGCCGGCGGGGATCTCGTGGCTGGTGGTGCGGCGCTTGGTGCGGCGCTGCTTTTCCGGCACCAGGCGCAGGGTGAATTCGGCCTCGCCGCGCAGCAGCGGGCGCGCCGCGTCGGCGAGCGCCAGCGCGCCGTAGCGTTCGTGGTCCACCGTCAGCAGGCCGCGCGCCACCAGTTGGCGGAACAGGGTGCGCCAGGTCTTGTCGTCCACGTCCGCGCCGATGCCGAAGGTGCTCACCGCATCGTGCCTGCGTTCCAGCACTTTTTCGCTGCGTTCGCCGCGCAGCACGTCGATGAGATGGCCCGCGCCGTAGCGCTGGCCGGTGCGGAACACGCAGGACAGGGCCTTGCGCGCCGCATCGGTGGCGTCCCAGGTGCGCGGCGGCTCCAGGCAGTTGTCGCAGTTGCCGCAGGGGCCGCTGGCCTCGCCGAAGTAGTCGAGCAGATGCTGGCGGCGGCAGCCGGTGCTTTCCACCAGGCCCACCAGGGCGTCCAGGCGCGCGCGTCCCAGGCGCTTGAAGTCCTCGCCGCCTTCGGATTCGTCGATCATGCGGCGCTGCTGCACCACGTCGGCCGCGCCCCAGGCCATCCAGGCCTCGGCGGGCAGGCCGTCGCGCCCGGCGCGGCCGGTTTCCTGGTAGTAGCCTTCCACCGAGCGCGGCAGATCCAGGTGGGCGACGAAGCGCACGTCCGGCTTGTCGATGCCCATGCCGAAGGCGATGGTGGCCACCATGACGATGCCGTCCTCGCGCAGGAAGCGGGTCTGGTTGGCGGCGCGCTCCTCCACCGGCAGGCCGGCGTGGTAGGGCAGGGCCTCGACGCCGTGTTCGGCCAGCCAGGCGGCGGTTTCCTCCACCTTGCGGCGCGACAGGCAGTACACGATGCCGGCTTCATCCTGGTGGTCCTCGCGGATGAAGGCGAGCAACTGGCGGCGCGGGTCCGCCTTGTCCACGATGCGGTAGCGGATGTTGGGGCGGTCGAAGCTGGAGACGAAGCGCCGGGCGTTTTCCAGCCGCAGGTTGCGGGCGATTTCCTCGCGGGTGAGCTGGTCGGCGGTAGCGGTGAGCGCGATGCGCGGGATGCCGGGGTAGCGTTCCGGCAGGATGGAGAGCTGCAGGTATTCCGGGCGGAAGTCGTGGCCCCACTGCGACACGCAATGCGCCTCGTCGATGGCGAACAGCGCCAGCCGGCGGGTGTCGCGCAACTCGTCCAGGGTGTCGAGGAAGCGCGGGGTGAGCAGGCGTTCCGGCGCCACGTAGAGCAGGTCCAGGCGCCCGGCGAACAGTTCGCGCTCCACCGCGCGCGCCTCGTCCAGCGACAGGCTGGAGTTGAGGAAGGCGGCGGCCACGCCGGCTTCCACCAGCGCGCTGACCTGGTCCTGCATCAGCGCGATCAGCGGCGAGACCACGATGGTCGTGCCTTCACGCAAGAGTGCTGGAATCTGGTAGCACAGCGATTTGCCGCCGCCGGTGGGCATCAGCACCAGGGCGTCACCGCCGCCGGCGACCTGCTCGACGATGGCTTCCTGCTCACCGCGGAAGGCGGTGTAGCCGAAGACGTGTTCGAGGACGTGGCGGGCGGACGGGGCGGGGTGGACGGCATTCATCGCCGCCATTGTACCGTTCTGGCGGGGCGTGCCGGGATGAAGGAGAGGGTTCCCCTTGACCGTTGCGGAAATGACGCCGATATTTGCGGCAAGGACGATCCACTACGCACGCGAGGAGACACGTGATGCCGAAGACGGACACCAGCAGGCTGATCGCCGCCTTTCCCCACCTGGCCAACATTTCCGGTGCCTGGGGAACGCGCGAGTGTCGCCAGCGCATCAACCGGCTGATGACCGATACGCGGGGGGGAGCGCGCGGCGGATTTCCGCCCGAGCACGCTTCCGCCCTCGTTTCCCTGCTGGTCGAGCATGATCGGGATTTCCCCGCCTTCGACGACAGCGCGAGGTGGTTGTGGTGGGAGTCTTCCCGCCGAGGCCTCGTCGCATGAGCGGCGCGCGAACGGTTGGGGAGACACGATGAACGACGACCTGCTCGAATTCTCCGACGAGCTTCCCGCGCACGCGCTGGCGCGCCCACGTCCGGTCTGGAAGGTGCTCATCGTCGACGACGACGAGGACGTGCACCGCAGCACCGAGCTGGGCCTGGCCTCGGTGGAAGTGGTCGGGCGCCCGCTGCGCTTCCTGCACGCCTACTCGGCCGCCGAGGCGCGCGCGTACTTCCGGTCCGAAGCCGATCTCGCGGTGATCCTGCTCGATGTGGTGATGGAAACGCAGGATGCCGGGCTGGTGCTGGTCGACGAAATCCGCAACCGCTTCGGCCTGCGCGACAGCCGCATCATCCTGCGCACCGGGCAGCCGGGCTACGCGCCGGAACTCGAGGCGATCCGCGATTACGACATCAACGATTACCGCAACAAGTCCGAACTGTCGCGCAGCCGGCTGTTCGCCGCGCTCACTGCGGCGGTGCGCACCTACCAGCAATTGCGCATCATCGAGGCCGGGCGCAACGGCCTGGCGAAGATCGTGCGCGGCAGCGCGGCCCTGCTGCGCACGGAAGGCCTGGCCGAGTTCGCCGCCGGGGTGATCACCCAGATCGCCGGCCTGCTCGGCCTGCGGCCGGAGGGGCTGGTGTGTGCGCGCAGCGACGGTGCGGACGGCCCGCTGGTGGTGGCCGCCGCCGGACGCTTTCAGACGGCCATCGGCCAGCCGCTCGACGCCCTGCGCGAGGAAGGCGTGCGCGAGCTGCTGGAGCGTGCGCTGGCCTCGCGCGAGAATGTGGCGCGCAGCGGCAGCGGCATGGCGCTGTACTTCGGCGGGCAGGACGGGCGCAACCTGGCGGCCTGGGTCGATGCCGAATGCACCGACGATACGCTGGACCCCGGGCTGCTCGAAGTGTTCTGCACCAATGTGGCGATGTGCCTGGACAACGCCGGGATGGTGGAGCGCCTCAACGGCTATTCCTATTACGACCAGTTGCTGCGCCTGCCCAACCGCCGCCATCTGCTCGAACGCCTGGACGAGTACCTGGCGCACACGCCGGACGGTCCCGGCCTGCTGGCGGTGGTCGATATCGACCACTTCGGCGAAATCAATGGTGCCTTCGGCCACCGCTATGGCGACCATCTGCTGCAGGCCGCCGCCGAGCGTCTGGCCGACGGCTGCGGGGAAGGGCTGGTGGCGCGCGTGGGCAGCGACATCTTTGCGGTGTTCTGGCCGCAGGGGCTGTCCGGCGGCGAGTGCCTGCATCGGCTGTTCGCCGAACCACTGAATATCGACGGGCAGGCCGTCACGGTATCGGTCACCGGCGGGGTGGTGGCGCTCACCGAGGTTGGCGGCGCCGGCAGCGAGGCGCTCGAGGATGCCCTGCTGGCGCTCAAGCAGGCCAAGCAGGAGGAACGCGGCAGCATCGTCGCTTACTCCAAGCGCATGGGAGACGAAATCCGTGATCGTGTGCACCTGCTGCGCGAGTTGCGCGATGCCTTCGCCGCCGAGCGTCTGTTCCTCGTCTTCCAGCCGCAGGTCGAACTGGCCACCGGGCGCTGCGTCGGGGTCGAGGCGCTGCTGCGCTGGCGCACCGACGACGGCGGCATGGTGCCGCCGGATCGCTTCATTCCGCTGGCCGAACGTTCCGGGCTGATCGTCGCGCTGGGCGAATGGGTGCTGCGGCGCGCCTGCCGCAAGGCCGCCAGGATGGCGGCGCGCGGCCACGGCGGCGTGCGCATGGCGATCAACGTTTCGCTCACCCAGTTCCGCGATCCACGCTTTGTCGACCGGGTGCGCGCGGCGCTCGACGAATCCGGCGCGTCGCCCGGACAGATCGAACTGGAGATCACCGAATCGGTGGCCATGGATGAATCGGCCCGTCTTGCCGAGGTGTTCGGACGCATCCGCGAGATGGGGCTGGAACTGGCCATCGACGATTTCGGCACCGGCTATTCCTCGCTCAGCAAGCTGCAGCGCCTGCGGGTGGACCGCCTGAAGATCGACCGTTCCTTCGTCCAGGAACTCGGCCAGGGCGGCCGGGGCGGCGAGATCGCCTCGCTGGTCTGCGGCCTGGGGCGGCGCCTGGGCATGGAACTGATCGCCGAAGGCATCGAGGAGCAGGTCCAGGCCGAGCAACTGCTCGCCCTGGGCTGCCAGCTCGGCCAGGGCTATCTGTTCGCCCGGCCCATGCCGGCGGACGACCTGCACGCCTGGCTGGACGCGCATGCCGCCGGCGCGGGCGGCACCTGAGGCGGCCGTGGATGTCCGCAGCCTTGCCGCCGGCGTGCTGCTGGGGGTCTCCCTGGCGGGTTGCGCGCCGCCCGAGCCGGTGCGTATCGGCTTCATCGGCGGCCTTTCCGGGCGGGTGTCCGATCTCGCCAGCGAGGGCAAGGACGGCGCGCTGCTCGCCGTGGAGCAGGCCAACGCCGCCGGCGGGGTGAACGGCCGCCCGGTCGAACTGCTGGTGCGCGACGACGCGCAGGATCCCGAGGTGGCCAGACAGGTCACCGGCGAACTGATCCAGGCCGGCGTGCAGATCATCGTCGGCCCGATGACCAGCGCCGTGGCCGAGGCCATCATTCCGTTGGCGAACCAGGCCGGCGTGGTGCTGGTCTCGCCCACGGTGACCAGCACGCGCTTTTCCGGGCAGGACGACCATTTCTTCCGGGTGGTGTCGACCACGCGCGAGTACGCCAGCGCGGCGGCCCTGTTCCTGCGCCGGACCCGCGGCGCCGAGCGTGCCGCGCTGATCCTCGACCAGGACAACGCGGCCTACACCGAGGACTGGGCCAGACAGTTCATCCAGGCCTTCGAGGCCAGCGGCGGGGAATCGCTGCCGGTGGAGCGTTTCAGCTCCGCGCGCGAAGTCAGCCTGATGCCGCAGGTCACCCGCATGTTGGATGCGAAACCGGATCTGGTGGTCATCGTCGCGGGCTCCGTCGATGCCGCGCGCCTGGCGCAGATGGTGCGTCGGCGTGCGCCGCTGATCTCCCTGCTGATCGGCGACTGGGCGGCCACCGAGCGCTTCGTCGAGCTCGGCGGGCTGGCCGTGGAGGGCCTGTACGCCCCGCAGTACTTCAGCCGCGACGATGTCTCGCCGCGCTACCGCGCCTTCCGCCGGGAGTACGAGGAACGTTTCGGGGTCGCGCCCGGTTTCGCCAGCGTGGCGGGCTATGACGCCGCGCGGGTGGCGCTCGACGCGCTCGCCCTGCCCGGCGGCACGCTGCGCGAGCGCCTGAAGGCGCAGCGTGTGTTCGACGGCGTGCAGCAGCGCATCGAGTTCGACGAATACGGCGACGCGGCGCGGCCGGTCCGCCTCACCGTGGTGCGCAGCCGGCGCTTCGTGCCGATCGACCCGGAAGCCGGCGAGGGCATGCGATGAGGCCGCTGCGCCTGTCCCGCCTGCTGTTCGTGCGTTCCCTGCTGGCCGCGGTGGCCACCTTCGTCACCGTGTATCCGCTGGTCATCCTGTGGCTGATGCCGCAGGCCGACCGCGAGATCGAACACCGCCAGCTCCTGCTCGGGCGTGCCATCGTCGAGCAGGTGCAGGCTCATCTGGCCGGGCCGGCATTCACGCTGGAAGGCATGGCGCGCGCGCTGGACACCGGCCGGCGGAGCGATCCGGCGTTCGTGTACGCCATGCTGGACAGCTTTCTGGAGCATCCCGGCAGCTTTTCCTCGCTGTACCTGATCGACGACGGCGGACGGGTCATTGCCGCCGGCCTGCCGCCCGCGCGCCGCGGCATGCGCGCCGATCTGGTCGGCCTGGACCTCTCGGCCCATCCGTTGTGGCGGGCGGCGCACGAGTCGGCCGGGCTGATCTGGACCGATGCCTTCCTGTCCACCGTGGAAGGCGGCTTCACCGTGGCCGCCGCGCGGCGCAGCGGTGGGCACACGCTGATCGGCGAACTGGCCTTCGACCCGCTGTTCGGCCGCCTGAGCGGGGCGGAACCCAGTGAAAACGGCCTGCGCATCCTGCTGCTCGACCGGCGCGGGCGGACCCTGTCCGATTCGCGCGGCGAACTGCGTGCCCGCCAGCAGGACTTCGGCCAGCACGAGTTCATCCGCCATCCCGCGCGTTTCACCGGGCAGGTGGTGTACTTCGATTTCGAGGGCGAGGCCATGCTCGGTACGGTGGCCACGGTGCCGGACCTGAACTGGCGCGTGCTGGTCATGCGGCCGGAGGCCGAGGCCTACCGGCCCGTGCATATCGCCAACGTCATCCTGGTGGGCGGGCTGGTTGCCGCCATCCTCATCGCGCTGCTCGGCGCGGCGGTGCAGGCGCGCTACTTCGGCCGCCAGTTCCGCCGCCTCTCCGCGTTCGCCGGGGCGGTCGGCGAGGGGCGCTACGAAATGGCCTGGAACCCGTCGCGGGTCACCGAGCTGAACGAACTGGCGGCCTCGTTCGAGCGCATGAGCCAGTCCATCCGTGCGCGCGAGCAGGAACTCGCCGCCAGCCAGGTGGCGTACCGCGAACTGGTGGAAAGCACCACCGAACTGGTCGTGCGCCTGGATGCCGACTGGCGGCTCACCTACGCCAATCCGGCGGTGTGCCGGTTGCTGGGGGCCGAAGAGGCCGACCTGACCGGCCGGCCGCTGGGCCGCTGGCTGTGCTTCGACGACGAATCCTGGCAGCGCGACCTGTTCGCCGAACTGTCCGCCGGCGCCGACAGCGTGCAGTTCGAATGCCCGATGCAGGACAACACCGGCAAGACCCACCGGGTGGCGTGGACCCTGCACACCGGGCGCGACGACAGCGGCGCGCGGCGCTACGGTGCCATCGGCCGGGACATTTCCGACCGCTGGGAGGCCGGCGAAGCCCTGCGGCGCAGCGAGGAGCGCCTGCGTGCCACGCTGGACGCCGCCACCACGGTGGCCATCCAGTGGTACGACGCGCAGGGCCGCGTGCTGTACTGGAATCCGGGTTCTGCGCTGCTCTACGGCTATCGCCCCGACGAGGCGCTGGGCCGCACGGTGGAGTCCCTCGGCCTGTTCGACGCCGAGGTCCTGTGTGCCTTCCACGCCATGCTCGAGCGCCTCGACGCCGATGGCGCCACCGAGGGGCCGATGGAACTGGCGGTGCGTACCCGTGGCGGCGAGCAGCGCCACACGCTGATGACCTCGTTCTCCATTCCGGCGCGCGAGGGTGGGCGCTACTTCGTGTCGATGGACATCGACATCACCGACCGCCGCGAGGCCGCCGAGCGCCTGCGCGAACTCAACGAGACGCTGGAAGCGCGGGTGGCCGAGCGCACCGCCGACCTCCACCGCTCCAACGAGGAACTGGGCGCCGCGCTCGCCGAACTGCAACGCGCGCAGGAAGAACTGCTGCGCGCCGAGAAGATGGCCGCGCTCGGTGCGCTGGTGGCCGGCGTGGCGCACGAACTGGGCACGCCGCTGGGCAACAGCCTGATGGCGGCCAACACGGTGGCCGACCATACGCGCGCGCTGCGTCGCGAACTGGAGGGCGGCCTGCGCCGTTCCACGCTGGATCAATACCTGGCGGACACCGAATCCGGCACGCACATCATCGAGCGCAATCTGGAGCGTGCCTCCGAACTGGTCACCAGTTTCCGCCAGGTGGCGGTGGACCAGTCCAGCTCGCAGCGCCGGGCGTTCCTGCTCGACGAAGTGGTGGAAGAAATCGCCCTGACCCTGCGGCCGTCGTTCAAGCATCAGCCGTGGACCTTCGAGACCGAGGTGGAGTCGGGCCTGCGGCTGGACAGCTACCCCGGTCCGCTCGGTCAGGTGATCGCCAACCTGGTCACCAATGCCACGGTGCACGCCTTCGAAGGGCGCGCGGACGGCACGGTGAAGGTGAGCGGACGGGCCGATGGCGACGGCGCGGTGATCATCGAGGTGCGCGACGACGGGCGGGGCATTCCCGCCGAAATGCAGCGGCGCATCTTCGACCCCTTCTTCACCACCCGCATGGGGCAGGGCGGCAGCGGACTGGGGCTGCACATCGTGCAGAACCTGGTGAGCAACCTGCTCGGCGGCACGGTGGTGGTGGACAGCCGCCCGGGCGGCGGTACCTGCATGCGCGTGCGCATCCCGCGCGAGGCGCCGCACCCCAAGCGGGACGAAGCGGAAAGCCCGCCGCAGGCGATGGTCTAGCGCCGCGCGCTCAAAGCGCGCGGATGCGGCCGAGCAGCGCCGTGGTGGAGCGTTCGTGGCGGAACGGGATGGCATGCACGCTGCCGCCCCAGCCGCGTACCTCGGCGGCGCCGACGATGCGCTCGGGCGCCCAGTCGCCGCCCTTCACCAGCACCTCGGGACGACATTCGAGGATGCGCGCGAGCGGTGTGTCCTCGTCGAACCAGGTCACCAGATCCACGCAGCCCAGCGCGGCCATCACCGCCAGGCGGTCTTCCAGCGGATTCACCGGGCGGTCGTCGCCCTTGCCCAGGCGCTTCACCGAGGCATCGGTGTTCAGCGCCACCACCAGCGCCGCGCCGAGCGCGCGGGCCTGCGCCAGATAGGTGACGTGGCCGCGGTGCAGGATGTCGAAGCAGCCGTTGGTGAACACCAGCGGGCGCGGCAGCGCGGCAGCGCGCTCGGCAAGCGCCTGCGGCGGGCACAGTTTGTCTTCGAAGGCGGGGCGGGGATAGTCCATGGCGGCGGCCGGTGTGGGCGGAAGGTGGCGCGGATTGTAGCAGTCCGTTCAGCCCGGAAGCCGCGGTTTCCAGGCTCAGAGCGCGCCGGCTTCCGCCTGATCGACGCCGGCGGGTGCGTCCTGCGGCGCCGCCGCGCCTTCGTCCAGGGCCGCCAGGTGGTGCGCGGCCTTGGCGGCCTGCTCGGCGGCGCGGCGCAGCAGGCTGGCGTGGCGCAGGTGCTCCTGCATGTCACGGATGCTCATTTGGGCGTGCGCGCCGGCCACCAGCAGGGCTTCCTTCAGGCGGGCGTAATCCTCCTCGGTTTCGCGCAGGCGCTGGTTGACCTGTTCGTTGCCGAATTCCTCCCGGCTGGTGTCCACCGCATCGGCCAGGGCATCCGCCGCGGTGGCGAAGGCGGTCAGCGCGCCGTGCAGCGTGGGGGTCAGCGGCGTCAGGCTGACGGCCTGGGCGGCGGCCTGCAGGCTGCTTTCCGCCGCGTTCTCCTGGTACTGCAGCACGCGCAGGCTGCGCGCCAGATGGTCCACCAGCACCGGCGGCAGATGCTCGGTGTTGAGCTTGCCGGTGTAGCCGGCAATGGCCGCCGACAGGGTCTGCAAGGTGTCGCGCTGCCGGCGGATGGCGGCTTCGCCCGCCTGCTCGGCGGCCGCGCCGCGCAGGCAGGCGGTGGCCATCGCCTGGCTGCGGTTCAGTTCCATGCGCAGCGCGCGCAGGGCGAGGTCGGGAATCGCCGCGGAGTTGGCGTCGAGATACTGCGGGCGGGCCACTTCTTCCTCGCGGCTCTTGAAGTGGCCTTCCAGCGTGCGCAGCAGCCAGTTGCTCAGCGGGACCATCAGCAGCACGCCGAGCACGCTGAAGGCGGTGTGGAACAGCGCGATGGTGGTGGCCGGGTCGCCCGCGTTGCCGAACCAGTCGCGGATCAGGCCGAGCAGGGCGATCAGCACGGGCAGCATGAGCAGCGCCACCACGCCGGTGATCAGATTGAAGAACACGTGCGAGGCGGCCAGCCGGCGGGCGTTGGAGGTGGCGCCGATGGCCGCCAGGATGGCGGTGAAGGTGGTGCCGATGTTGGTGCCGATGACCAGCGCGCAGGCCGCCTCGATGGACAGCAGGCCGCCCGAGGCGGCGGTGATGACGATGGCGATGACCGCGCCGGAAGCCTGCATCAGCACGGTCATCAGCGTGCCGATGAGCACCAGCAGCAACTGGCCGAGCAGGCCGCCGGCGAGGTAGTCCTCGACGTTCATCTCCTCGCCGAAGGCGGAGAAGGTGTCCTTGAGCACGTCGATGCCGAGGAACAGCACGCCGAAGCCGGCCAGCGCGCGGCCCAGCGCGCGCGTGCGCATGCCCGGCGCGGCCAGCATCAGCGTGGCGCCGATGCCGACGAAGGGCAGCGCGAAGGCGCTGATCTTGAAGCCGAAGCCCAGCCAGGCCACCAGCCAGGCGTTGGTGGTGGTGCCCAGGTTGGAGCCGAAGATCACCCACAGGCCATTGCGCAGGGACAGCAGGCCGGTATTGACGAAGCCGATGCAGGCCAGCGTGACCGCCGTGGAGGATTGCACCAGCGCGGTGATCAGGATGCCCGCGCCCAGCCCGCGCAGGCGGGTGGAGGTGAAGCGCTCCAGCAGTTCTTCCAGCGCGCGCCCGGCGGCCAGCTTGAGCCCGTCGGTGAGCAGGTGCATGCCGAGCAGGAACAGGCCGATGCCGCCGAAGGTGCCGGCGATCACGGTGTACAGCGACGGTTCGGTGGCTTCCAGGGGAGTCTCCTCATGGGGCGCCTGCGCGCGGTTTTTCACGGAAGCGTAATACGCGCGCCGCGTTGCGCAAAGTGCGGCATGCGATAATCGGCGCCTGTTTCCGCACGCGAGACCGACGCGCATGAAAGTCCTCGTCACCGGCGCCGCCGGCTTCATCGGCATGCACGCTTCCGAGCGTCTGCTGGCCCGCGGCGACGAGGTGGTCGGCCTCGACAACCTCAACGATTACTACGACCCGCGCCTGAAGGAAGCACGCCTGGCGCGTCTGGCGCCGCACGCGGGTTTCCGCTTCGTCAGGCTGGACGTGGCCGACCGCGCCGGCATGGAGCGCCTGTTCGCCGAGGAAGGCTTCGACCGCGTGGTCCATCTGGCCGCGCAGGCCGGCGTGCGCTACTCCTTGCAGAACCCGCACGCCTACATCGACAGCAACCTGGTCGGCTTCACCAACATCCTGGAAGGCTGCCGGCACAACCGGGTGGCGCATCTGGTGTATGCCAGCAGCTCCAGCGTGTACGGCGGCAACACCCGCATGCCGTTCTCCGAGCACGACAGCGTGGACCACCCGGTGAGCCTGTACGCCGCCACCAAGAAGGCCAATGAACTGATGGCGCACACCTACAGCCATCTGTACGGCCTGCCCACCACCGGCCTGCGCTTCTTCACCGTGTATGGCCCGTGGGGCCGGCCGGACATGGCGCTGTTCCTGTTCACCAAGGCGATCCTGGCAGGGCGGCCGATCGACGTGTTCAACCACGGCCGCATGCGGCGCGACTTCACCTACATCGACGACATCGTCGAAGGCGTGCTGCGCGTGCTCGACCGTACCGCCGAGGCCGACCCGGCCTTCGACGCGGCCAGCCCGGACCCGGCGCGCAGCAACGTGCCCTACCGTGTGTTCAACATCGGCAACCACGATCCGGTGGCGCTGATGGCCTTCGTCGAGGCCATCGAGGCCGCGCTGGGCCGCAAGGCGGAAAAGAACTTCCTGCCGCTGCAGGACGGCGACGTGCCGGCCACCCATGCCGACACGGCCGAACTGAATGCCTGGACCGGCTTTTCGCCGGCCACGCCGGTGGCCGACGGGGTGGCGCGCTTCGTGGCCTGGTACCGCGGGTATTACGGGGTCTGAGTGCCTTGCGGCCGAGGGCGTGCTCATGCCCTGTTCAGCACACGTTCGAGCGCAGGACCAGGACCGGAATGGCGGAGTGGGTGAGCACCTTGTGCGTCTCGCTGCCCATCAGCAGCCTGCGTAGTCCCCTGCGGCCGTGAGAGGCCATGCAGATCAGGTCGACATCGTGATTTCTGGCCGTCTGCAGGAGCGTTCTCGACGGTTCATCGCCTTCCGCGCTCAACGCGGTGCAGGCCACGCCGGCCTCCATGCAAAGGTTGCGCGCAAGGCCGAGGATGCGCTGGGCCTCCTTTTCCTCGAACTCCCGGAACCTGGCCGGCGTAATGGGCGCGATCACGCCGCTTTCGCCATAACGGACATCCGGGTACGGGGGCTTGACGTACACCACGGTCAGCTTTGCGGCGGTCTCGGCGGCGAGCTGCGCGGCCTGCCGGACGGCGATGTTGGACAGCATGGAGCCGTCGGTCGGCACGAGGATGTGTCTGAACATGGGAAGCGTCTCCGATTGGACACGGAAGCTTGTGAGTGGTCACGGATCGGGGGAGGAGGTACCCGTGCCTCCTCCCCCAGCCGTTAAGAGAGCGCCGTTTTTTATCCGGGGCCGTTTCAGTCCGTTTTTGCCGGAACCCCGGGCTTTCCCACGGACATTCACAGACCCCGGTCAGCGGTTTGTTCAACGCTTTCCTAACTTGGGCTCCCCCCTCCCAATGCCTTGTAAAGGGCCACTTCACTGGACAGCTGTGCCAGCCAGCTGCCGATCAGCTGCTGCCGGGCATTGAACAGGGCACGCTGGGCGTCGAGCACGGTGAGGTAGCTTTCCACCCCGGCGCGGTAACGCTGCCCGGCCAGGTCGAGGTAATGCCGGTTGGTGTCCACCAGATCCAGTTCGGCGCGCAGCTGGGCGAGGAAGGTCTGGCGCGCGGCCAGGCCGTCGGACACCTCGCGGAAAGCGGTCTGGATCGCTTTCTCGTACTCGGCCACCGCGATTTCCTTGCGCAGTTCGGCATGGTCCAGGCTGGCGGCCAGCCGTCCTGCGTTGAAAACGGGCAGGCGCAGTTGCGGCACGAAGGACCAGAAGCCCGAACCGCCGTCGAACAGGCCGGAGAGCTCGCTGCTCGCCGTGCCCGCGCTGGCGGTCAGCGTGATGCCGGGGAAGAAGGCCGCACGCGCGGCGCCGATGTTTGCGTTGGCGGCGCGCAGCCGGTGTTCGGCGGCGACGATGTCGGGACGGCGCCACAGTACGTCCGCCGGCAACCCGACCGGCAGTTCGGCGAGCAGTTCGCCGTCGGGCATCTCCGGCATGCCGGCCTGTGGCGGCAGCGGGGCGCCCAGCAGCAGTTGCAGGCCGTTTGCGTCCTGCGCCACCTGCCGTACGTAACGCGCTTCCTGGGCGCGCGCCGCATCCACTTCCGCCTGTGCCTGGCGCAGCTCCAGCTCCGACGCGGCACCGGCCTCGAAACGCTGGCGGATCAAGGCCAGCGAAGCCTCGTAGGCGTTCAGCGTATCGCGCGTCAACGCCAGCTGCGCCTGGTCGCTGCGCCAGGTGAACCAGGCGGTGGCGACTTCGGCGGTCAGGCTCAGGCGAATGGCGCGCTGGCTCGCTTCCTGCGCCAGGTAGTTCTCCAGCGCCTGCTGTTCCAGGCTGCGGACGCGCCCGAAAAAGTCGAGTTCATACGCGGCCACGCCGAGGCCGACGCTGTACTGGCCGGTGGTGGCGGCCTCGCCGCTCGCCGACAGGTCGGCGGGCAGGCGCTGGCGCGTGCCGCTGGCCTCGACGTCGAGCGCGGGGAAGCGGTCGGCGCGCTGGATGCGGTATTGCGCGCGGTAGGCCTCGACGTTGAGCGCGGCGGCCTTCAGGTCGCGGTTGTTGTCGAGCGCGGTGCGGATCAGTTGCTGCAGTTCCGGTGCGCGGAAAAAGGTTTCCCAGCCGATGTCCGGGGCGGCAGCGGCGCCGTCGGCCGGATAGGCCTCCCCGGTCGGCCAGGCGGCGGGGGTCGGGAGCGCCGGACGCTCATGGGCAGGCATCAGCGAGCAGGCGCCGAGCAGCCCGCTCAGGGCCAGCGCCGCACTCAGGGTTCGCAGGGTTGCGGTACTCATGGCTTCACCTCCAGCGCCGCAGGCGCGTCCGGCGCCGTGGCCGGCGCCGCGTCCTTCTTGAACAGGCTGGCGACGACGAAGAAGAACAGCGGCACGAAGAAGATCGCCAGGAAGGTGCCGGCCAGCGTGCCGCCGACCACGCTGGTGCCGATGGCATGCTGGCTGCCGCTGCTGGCGCCGCTGGCGATGGCCAGCGGCAGCACGCCCATGACGAAGGCCAGCGAGGTCATGATGATGGGCCGCAGCCGCATGCGCGCCGCCTGCACCGCCGCGTCGAACAGCGAGAGCCCTTCCTTTTCGTGCAGTTCGCGGGCGAACTCGACGATCAGGATGGCGTTCTTGGCCGCCAGGCCCATGGTGGTGATCATGCCGATCTGGAAGAACACGTCGTTGGACAGCCCGCGCCCCAGCGTGGCCATCACCGCGCCGAGGATGCCGACCGGCACCACCAGGATCACCGAGAACGGGATCGACCAGCTTTCGTACAGCGCGGCCAGGCAGAGGAACACCACCACCAGCGAGAACACCAGCGTGAACGTGCTCTGCTCCCCGGCCAGGCGCTCTTCATAGGACAGGCCGGAGAAGGCCAGGCCGACCCCCGGCGGCAGTTGCCGGGCCAGGCGTTCCATGGTCGCCATCGCCTCCCCGCTGCTGTAGCCCGGCGCGGCCTGGCCGAGGATCTGCACCGCCGACACGCCGTTGTAGCGCTCCAGCTTGGGCGAGCCGAAGGTCCAGTGGCCGCTGGCGAAGGCCGAGAACGGCACCATCCTGCCCTCGGCGTTGCGCACGTACCACTGGTCGAAATCCTCCGGCGCCAGCCGCGCGTCGGTCTGGCCCTGGACGTACACCCGCTTGACGCGGCCACGGTCGATGAAGTCGTTCACATAGGCCGAGCCCCAGGCCACCGACAGGGTGTCGTTGATGTCGGCGATGCTGACCTGGTGCGCGCGCGCCTTCTCGTCGTCGATGACGATCTGGTACTGCGGCTCGTCCGACAGGCCGTTGGGGCGCACCAGTTGCAGGCCGGGCTCCTGCGCCGCCATGCCGAGCAGCTGGTTGCGCGCGGCCATCAGCGTTTCATGGCCGACGCCGCCGTTGTCCTGCAGGTAGAGGTCGAAGCCGGTGGCGTTGCCCAGTTCCATGATCGAAGGCGGCACGATGGGGATCACCGTGCCGTCCTTGATCGCGCTGAAGCGGGCGAACGCCCGTCCGGCCAGCGCCTGGACGCGCAGCGCCGGGGCGTTGCGCGCGTCGAAAGGCTTCAGCGAGACGAAGGCGATGCCCGAATTCTGCCCGCGTCCGGCAAAGTTGAAGCCCCGCACCGTCATCACCGATTCCACGGCGGCGGCCTCGTCCTGCAGCAGATAGTCGCGCACTTCCGCGAGCACCGCCTCGGTGCGCTCCGCGCTCGTGTTGGGCGGCATCTGGACCTGGACGAGCATCATGCCCTGGTCCTCCTCGGGCAGGAAGGCGGTGGGCAGGCGCATGAACAGGACGCCGAGCACCACCACCATGATGCCGTAGAGCACCAGGAAGCGTTTCTTGCGCCCCAGAATGCCGGAGACGCCGCGCTCGTAACCGTCCGCGCTGGCGTTGAAGACATGGTTGAACCAGCGGAAGAAGCGGTTCTGCTCGCCGGCCTCGACGTCCTTCTGGCGCAGGATGGTGGCGCACAGGGCTGGCGTGAACACGATCGCCACCAGCACCGACAGCGTCATCGCCGCGGCGATGGTGATTGAGAACTGGCGGTAGATCACGCCGGTGGAGCCGCCCAGGAAGGCCATCGGCACGAACACCGCCGAGATCACCAGGCCGATGCCGACCAGCGCACCGGTGATCTGGCCCATCGACTTCTTGGTCGCCTCCTTCGCCGGCAGGCCCTCCTCGTGCATGATGCGCTCGACGTTCTCGACCACCACGATGGCGTCATCCACCAGCAGGCCGATGGCCAGCACCATGGCGAACATGGTGAGGATGTTGATGGTGAAGCCGGCCGCGAACAGCACCCCGAAGGTGCCCAGCAGCACCACCGGTACGGCCAGCGTGGGCACCAGCGTGGCGCGGAAGTTCTGCAGGAACAGGTACATCACCAGGAATACCAGCACGATGGCCTCGAACAGGGTCACCACCACCGACTGGATCGAGGCGGTGACCACCGGCGAGGTGTCGTAGGGATAGACCACCTTCACCCCGGCCGGAAAATACGGTTCGAGCCCGGCGAGCGTCTCGCGCACGTTCTCGATGGTGTCCAGCACGTTGGCGCCGGTCGCCAGGCGCAGCGCGATCCCCGACGAGGGGTGGCCGTTGTAGTTGCCGGCAATCGAGAAGTTCTGCGCGCCCAGGCCGACCTCGGCGACGTCCTTGAGGCGCACCTGTGCGCCGCTGGCGTCCACCTTCAGCAGGATGTTCTCGAACTCGGCGGCGCTCTTCATGCGCGTCTTGCCGAGCACCGTGGCGTTCAACTGCACCTTGTCGCGGGTGGGCAGGCCGCCGAGCTGGCCGGCCGACACCTGCACGTTCTGCGCGCGGATGGCGGCGAGCACGTCCGGCGGGGTGAGCTGGTAGCTGTTGAGCTTGGCGGGGTCCAGCCAGATGCGCATGGCGTAGGCGGAGCCGAACACCATGAAGTCGCCGACCCCCTTGGTGCGCGACACCGGGTCCTGGAGGTTGGAGACGATGTAGTCGGACAGGTCGAAGTTGCTCAGCGAGCCGTCTTCCGACACCAGGCCGACCACCAGCATGAAGTTCTGCTGGTACTTGGCCACCCGGATGCCCTGCTGCTGGACTTCCTGCGGCAGCATCGGGGTGGCCAGCTGCAGCTTGTTCTGCACCTGCACCTGGGCGATGTCCGGATCGGTGCCCTGCTCGAAGGTGACGATGATCTCCATGCTGCCGTCGGCGTTGCTCGCCGACGAGATGTAGCGCAGGCCGTCCAGGCCGTTGAGCTGCTGTTCGATGACCTGCACCACGGTGTCCTGCACGGTCTGCGCCGAGGCGCCGGGGTAGGTCACGCTGACCGACACCGCCGGCGGCGCCACGTTGGGATACTGGTTCACCGGCAGGGCGAGGATGGCCAGCGTGCCGGCCAGCATGATGACGATGGCGACCACCCAGGCGAAGATCGGGCGGTCGATGAAGAATCTCGACATGGCGGTCTCCTCAGCCTGCGCGGCCGGACGCGGCGAACTGCGTCACGATGCTCACGTTGCCCGCCGGCTCGGCCTGCACCTGCAGGCCGGGGCGCAGGCGCTGCATGCCTTCGGTGACCACCCGCTCGCCGGCCTGCAGGCCCTTGTCCACCAGCCAGGTGTTGCCGACGGTGCGCGCGGTTTCGATCTCGCGCGGATTGGCGACGCCGTCGTCCCCGACCACCCAGACCATCGCCTGCCCGCGCGTATCGCGCGTCACCGCCTGCTGGGGCACCAGGATCGCCTCCTGGCGCACGCCGGTCTGCAGCGTCGCATGCACGAACATGCCCGGCAGCAGCTTGCCGTCCGGGTTGGGGAAGACGGCGCGCAGCACCACCGAGCCGGTGCCCGGGTCGACGCTGATCTCGGAGAACTTCAGTGTGCCGGGCAGCGCATAGAGGCTGCCGTCCTCCAGCTTGAGCCGGACCTTCGCCGCATCCTCGCCCGCGCGTTCCAGCACGCCATCGGCCAGGGCGCGCTGCATGCGCAGGATCTCGCCGGTGGACTGCGTCAGGTCGACGTGGATCGGATCGATCTGCTGCACCGTGGCGAGCGCGCCGGCCTGCCCGCTGGTGACCAGCGCGCCCTCGGTGACCAGCGAACGGCCGATGCGCCCCGAAATCGGCGCGAGCACCTTGGTGTAGACCATGTCGATGCGGGCCACGTCCACGTCGGCCTGGGCCTGGCGCCAGGCGGCCAGGGCGTCGTCGTACTGCTGCTGGCTGATCGCGTTGGTCGCGCGCAGCCCCTCGTAGCGCCGCGCCAGGCTTTCCGTGGCATGCAGGTTGGCTTCCGCCCGCTGCAGCCTGGCGGCGTAGGTCGCCGGGTCGATCTGGTAGAGCTGCTGCCCTTCCTTGACCGTACTGCCTTCCGCGAACAGCCGTTTCTGCAGGATGCCGCTCACCTGCGGGCGGACCTCCGCGATGCGGTAGGCGGCGGTGCGTCCGGGCAGCTCGGTGGTCAGCGAGACCTCCTGCGCCGCCACGGTATAGACGCCGACCTGGACCGGACCGGGCGGCGGCGCCGATTGCTGTGGCTGGCCGCAGGCGGCCAGCGCCGCCGCAAGCGCGAGCGGCACGATCCGCCGGGATAGGGATTGGGGAAGCTTCATTTGGCCGTGTTCTCCTGAATGCCCGCCGCCCGCGGAAGCGGGCGCAAAGCGCTTGCGCCGTCCGTGGGGGAGGGGATGCCCGCTGGGGGAGGTTTCCTGCGCGATGCCGTACGTGAATCTCTGTACCGCATCATGGTACAGTGTACCGAAATTTGTAAACCCCCTGCCCCCCTCCCCGCGCCGACGCCCATGGATGATTCGCCGGTCGCGGACGGGTTAAAGTGCCTGCCTGTGAAAAGCCATGACACGGACCGATCAGTACCATGAACGAACACAAACGCGCCGCGGCCGAACCGGCCGACGACGCCGACGACCGGCAGCAGGGCGGCATCCAGGTGATTGCCCGCACCAGCCGGATCATGCGCGCCCTGAGCGCGCGCCCGCACGGCCTCAGCCTGGCGGAGATCGCCGCCGAGGTCGGCCTGCCACGTTCGACGGTGCAGCGCATCATCACCGCGCTGGTGGCGGAGAATCTCGTCGAACCCGCCGGCGCGGCCGGCGGCTTCCGGCTTGGCCCGGCACTGGGGCAGTTGCTCTACCAGACCGAGGCAGACATCGTGCCGGTCGCCCGCCCCCACCTGGAGCAGTTGTCGCTGGCGTTGCAGGAAACCGTCTGCCTGTCGCGGCTCAGCGGCCGGCAGGTGCAGATCGTCGAGGTTTCCGTCGGCGAACAGATTCTGCGCATCGTGCCGCAGGTCGGCCTGACCGCGCCGATGCAGCTGGCCGCGGACGGCAAGGCATTGCTCGCGCGCATGGACCCGCAGAAGATCGTGGAATGGCTGGGCGACGACCCGCCGCGGCACAGCGGCCGGGGCAAGAGGCTGCCGGAACTGCTGGCCGAGCTGGAGGAAATCCGCCGCAGCGGTTTTGCCTACGACTACGAGGAACTCGCCGAGGGTGTCTGCGCCGTGGCGGTGTCGATCGGCACCTACCGGGGCGCCTATGCGGTGAGCGTGCTGGCGCCCACCGCGCGCATGCGTGCCGGCGTCGATACCTTCAGGCAGGAGTTGGCCGCGACCCGCGCCCTGCTGGAACGTCTGCTGGGCACCGTGCAAGCCTGAGGAGCACGCCATGAGCCGTGCGGACGCCGCGACCCGGCGCCGGCAGGCTCGCCGCGCGCAGATTCTGGCGGCGGCCCGCGGCTGTTTCGAGCGCGATGGCTTCCACGGCGCCAGCATGGCCGCCATCGCCGCGGCGGCGGGGATGAGCATCGGCCATGTGTATCACTACTTCGACGGCAAGGACGCCATCGTCGCGGACATCATACGCATCGACCTGGAGGCCCGCCTGCGGATCCTTGCCGCCCTGCGGCGGCCCGCGGAACTGGCCTCCGCGATGCTGTCCCCCGCGCGGACGGCCTCGGCCGGCGACACTACGCTGCCGCTGGGCCCCAGGCTGCGTGCGGAGATTTTCGTCGAAGCCGTCCGCAATCCGCTGGCCGCCCGTCTGCTCGCGGACGCCGACGCTGCCTGCCTGCGTCGTCTACGGACGCTGCTGAATCCGCCATGCCTGCCGGATGCCGCGGAACGAGGCGGGCCGGCCGCCGCCGAATTGGCGCTCGCCCTCTGGGACGGCCTCAGGGTGCGCGGCCTTGTGGTGGGCGCGCAGGTGGATGACTGTGTCCTGCGCCTGGCGAATGTGCTGAGCGCGCTTGCCGGCCATGCCGGCAGGCCGGACTGACGGGGGCGGCGGCGCCGGGCTCAGTTCAGCCGGCGCAGGTACTCCCGGGTGAACATGCGTTCCGGCAGGTCGCGCAGGTTCATGTCCGCGTAGGTGAGTTCGGAGCTTTCGCCGGCCTTCAGTGCGTCGGTCATCACCAGCCGGGTGGGGCGCACACGCCCGGCCATCTCCTGGAAGTCCAGATAGGCACAGGTCTTCAGCAGACGGCCGGAGAGCGCGTAGAACTCCGCCTTCACCGGCCGGGCGTCGTCCTGGCGCACCCAGTAGCGCACCCGCGCATAGGTCACCGAGCGCTCGGTGGCGGTGAGTTCCAGCACGTGGCAGGGCTGGCCGTCGATCTCTTCCGTGCCGCTGAGCACCGGGTTGTAGTCGCCGGCGAAGTTGGCGCGCGCCAGGTCGCCGTTGGCCACCTGCCCGGTGAGGCGCTGGGCGAGCGACAGGCGCACCGGCTGCGACACGCTGGGCATGAAGATCCACAGGTCGCGCCCGCGCATCAGCAGCGCCTGGCCGCGCTCCGAGGCCGGCTCCATGGTCAGTACGATGGTGTTCTCGTTGCCGCGCGACAGCACGCGGTACACGCGCTGGTCGCCGGGCTGGCCGTCGCTGAAGTTGCGCACGGTGATGTCGGTCTGGAAGCTCTCGCGCGGGAAGCGAATCTCGTCCGCGCGCGCCACCAGTTCGCGCGCCAGGTCGCCCTCGGCAGCGCCGGCGGCGCGCAACAGCGCGGGGGCAGTGAAACCCAGCACGGCGAGCGACAGAAAACGGCGGCGGGAAGAAGAGGGAGGCGTCATGGATTGCTATCCTGATGTCAGTCTCTTCACCAGTGTGGACCGTGGGATGGCGATCGTACAGGTGGAAAATGTCGGCAAGCGTTATCTGCTTGGCGAACAGGAGGTTCATGCGCTCACCGGCATCAATCTGTCGATCGAGCCGGGCGTGTTCCTGGCCATCGCCGGGCCGTCGGGCAGCGGAAAATCCACCCTGCTGAACATCATCGGCTGCATCGACACGCCGTCCTCCGGGCGGGTGAGCATAGCCGGGCGCGAGGTCTCCGGGCAGACCCCGGACCAGCTCGCCGACCTGCGCGCGCGCACCATCGGCTTCATCTTCCAGTCCTTCAACCTGCTGCCGGTGCTGTCCGCCGAGGAAAACGTCGAATACCCGCTGCTGCAGCTGCGCGAACTGTCGCGCGCCGAGCGCCGCGAGCGCGTGCGCCACTACCTGGGCATGGTGGGGCTGAGCAAGTATGCCGCGCACCGGCCCAACCAGCTGTCCGGCGGGCAGCGCCAGCGCGTGGCCATCGCGCGCGCGCTGGCCACCCACTCCAAGCTGGTGCTGGCCGACGAGCCCACCGCCAACCTCGACCGCAGGACCGGCGAGGACATCCTGCGGCTGATGAAGGACATCAACCGCAAGTCCGGCACCACCTTCATCTTTTCCACCCACGACCGCCGCGTGATGAACATGGCCGACCGCCTGGTGCGCATCGAGGACGGGCAGATTTCCGCGCTCGGCATGCGTGCGGGCAAGAGCTGGGTGTTCGTGCAGGATCGCCGCGAAGCCGGCGAAGACCCGGAAATCTGACGGAGGCGCATGCCATGCCACCCATCCAGCGATTGCTGCCCATGCTGTTCGCCGCTGCCTGCGGTGCCCCGGCGCTGGCCGCCGATGCCGCGGATGATCTGTTCAACCTGGGCGGCGACGCGGCGCCGGAGCGCTCGCGCATTTCCGGCTATGCGGAGTTCGGCGGGGCCTACACCTGGCCGCGCGACGGGCACTGGTCCAAGCTGCGCGCGCGGGTGGAACTGGGCAGCAGCGGGCAACTGGGCGAGCGCATGCGCTACAAGCTGTCGGCGCGCGCCGACGTGGATGGCGCCTTCGATCTGGAAAACCATTACTACCCGGGCGCGGTGCGGCGCAACCAGCGCGCGGATTGGATGATCCGCGAGGCCTACGTGGATTTCGGCGCGGGCGAGTGGGAATTCCGCCTGGGCCGCCAGCACGTGGTGTGGGGCGAGATGGTCGGGCTGTTCTTCGCCGACGTGGTCTCGGCGCGCGACCTGCGCGAGTTCTACCTGCCCGAGTTCGAGGCCCTGCGCACGCCGCAGTGGGCCGCGCGTGCGGAATACTTCGCCGG
Source organism: Pseudothauera nasutitermitis (assembly GCF_004801295.1). Lineage (GTDB taxonomy): Bacteria > Pseudomonadota > Gammaproteobacteria > Burkholderiales > Rhodocyclaceae > Pseudothauera > Pseudothauera nasutitermitis. The sequence continues at coordinate 151,497 of NZ_SSOC01000005.1, read as the reverse complement.
CGAGACGCATTTCGAACTGCTGTGGATTCCCGCCCCGTCCTACGACGAGATCGGCAAGCCGGGTGCGGATTTCTACCCCTTTGCGCTGCCGGCTGGCACGCGGGTGAAGGAGCGCAAGCCCTCGGCGGAACTGTCCAACACCAACTGGGGGGCGCGTGTGTCGCGCCTGATCGACGGCTGGGACCTGTCCGCCTTCCATTACCAGAGCCGCGACATCTCGCCCACGCTGTACCGCCTCGGTGCCCGGCTGGAAACGCGCCATGACCGCATCCGCCAGACCGGCCTGACCTTCTCCAAGGATCTCGGCGTGGCGGTGCTCAAGGGCGAGGCCGTGCATACCCACGGGCGTGGCTTCCTCACCGGCGATCCGGCGGCGCGCTTCGGCCTGAAGCGCTCGGACACGGTGGATTACGTGCTCGGCCTGGACGTGCCGGTGCAGGACGTGTGGCGCTTCAACGTGCAGTACTACGCCCGCGTGTTCGACGATCACGACCGCTGGATGCCCAACGAGCGCCACGAGCGCGGCATGACCTTCCTGGTCAACCGCAAGCTGCGCGACGATCTGGAGTTCGAGGTGCTCTATGTCAGCAGCCTGGAGCGCAGCGACTACATGCTGCGCCCCAAGCTGGTCTGGCGCATCGACGCGGACTGGCGCGCGCAGTTCGGCGCCGACGTGTTCGGCGGCCGCACGGACGGCATCTTCGGGCGCTACGGCCAGCGCGACCGTGTTTACGTCGAATTGCGCCGCTGGTTCTGAGCCCCGCGCGGGACGCTCAACTGGGCAGGCCGCAGGGGTACTCGCGCAGTTGCTCGAACAGGCGCCACTGCGTTTCCAGCGGGAAGAACTGGCGGTACAGCGAGCGTTCCTCGTCGCGCAGGCGGATGCGCTGCTCGACTTCGCGCAGGCTGATCTGCAGCAGCACCGCCGGTGCGCCCACGCGCGGGCAGACGCGTTCCGGCCCGGCCACGCGATAGCCCAGCATGCGCTGGTAGTAGCTGCTGTGGCGCGGGTGCACCTCGGCGAACAGATCGGTCATGCCGTGCACCAGGCGGGCGAGGATGAACACCAGGTGGAAGAGTTCCGCCAGCACCCGGCTGGAGCCGAATTCGGGGTCGAGCGCCAGGCGGGTGACCTCGCAGACCCGCCCGCCCGTCCTGCGCACGTCGTCGATCTGCTCGTGGTACAGCTCGTCGGCGAACAGCCCGTCGGGCGAATCGAGGCCCAGCGTGACGGTGCCGAACACGTGGTCGGTGCCGTCCCGGCAGGCCGCCAGCGTGGTCTGCCCGTTGCGGGCGGGCAGGTCCGCATGGCTGGCGGTGAGGCCGCGCGTGGCGTAGAGCTTTTCGATGAGCTGGGCGACGCGCGCGCGCAGCAGCTCGGAATGGTCGGCGAGGAGGATCTGGTAATCGGCGCAATCCACCGCGAAATATTCGCCGAAGGCGCCGGGAGGGCTGGTGGAAGGGGGTGGGTGCGATGGGCGGGAGAACGTGCTCAAGGAGGCGGGGGCGTACCGGTTGCGGGCATGGATGGACTTCAACGAGGTCTCCAACGAACTTTTGACTCGGGACACCAGGGTCTGCCGGCAGACCCCATTGGAAGCAATTGCAGAAATATTCCTCACTCTACGTAGCGCTCTGCTCGGGGGCTGTTACCTGTTGTGTATTTGTTCCTCGGTTCGGTCTTTTCAGCCTCGTAGCATGAATCGGTATGCGGGGCATTGGCAAGACCCCGCCCGCCCACGGAGGAACGACCATGATGATATCCACGTTCGCGGCCCGTCTGCGCGGCATCGCGCTGGCGGCCGTCGCCGGGCTGGTGCTGGCCGGCTGCGCGACGAGCTATCCGCCCGCGCCGGTGAGTGCCGCGGATGCCGAGTACAACTACGTGATCGGCCCGGGCGACACGGTGAACATCGTCGTGTGGCGCAACCCCGAATTGTCCATGTCGGTGCCGGTGCGCCCGGACGGGCGCATCACCACGCCGCTGGTCGAGGATCTGCCCGCGCTCGGCAAGGACGCCACCACGCTGGCGCGCGACATCGAGAAGGAACTGGCCAAGTACATCCGCGAGCCGGTGGTCACCGTGGTGGTGACCAGCTTCGTCGGGCCGTACAGCGAGCAGATCCGCGTGGTCGGCGAGGCCGCCGAGCCGCAGATCCTGCCCTACGTGCAGCGCATGACGCTGCTCGACGTGATGATCGCGGTGGGCGGCATGACCGAGTTCGCCGACGGCAACCGCGCCTCCATCCTGCGCACCAGCGAGGGCAACAAGCAGTACGGCGTGCGCATCCGCGACCTGATCAAGCGCGGCGACGTGTCAGCCAACGTGGAGATGCGTCCGGGCGACGTGCTGATCATCCCGCAGAGCTGGTTCTGAGCGCCGTGCGCGATGAGGGGCCCGGTGCGCCGGGCGGAGAGCGAAACCGGCAGGCGGACTGAACGATGGAAGATCTGATCCGGCAGGCACTGGGCCTGCTGCGCGGCATGTGGCGTTTCCGCTGGTGGGGGCTGGCGCTGACCTGGGTGGTCGGCGCGCTCGCCGCGGCGGCCATCTACACCATGCCCGACCGCTACGAATCCACCGCGCGGGTGTATGTGGATACCCAGTCGGTGCTGATGCCGCTGATGTCCGGGCTGGCCATCCAGCCCAATCTGGACCAGCAGATCGCCATCCTCAGCCGCACGCTGATCACCCGGCCCAACGTCGAGAAGCTCATCGGCATGGCCGACCTGGACCTCGAAGTGCGCAGCGCCGCCGAGCGCGAGCGCCTGATCGCCGAGCTCACCCGCCGCCTGGAAGTGCGCGCGGCCGGACGCGACAACCTGTTCACCCTGGCTTTCCAGGACGGCGACCCGCAGCGCGCGCAGCGCGTGGTGCAGGCCCTGCTGTCGCTGTTCGTCGAATCCGGGCTGGTCAGCAAGCGGCAGGATACCGATGCCGCGCGGCGCTTCATCGAGGAGCAGATCCGCAACTACGAGATCAAGCTCACCGAGGCGGAAAACCGCCTCAAGGAATTCCGCCTGCGCAACATGGCGCTGATGGATGCCGGCGGGCTGGACTACGTCGGCCAGCTCGGCGGCGTGCGCGCCCAGCTCGAACAGGCGCGCCTGGAACTGCGCGAGGCGATCAACTCGCGCGACGCGCTGCAGCGCCAGATGCAGGGCGAAGACCCGGTGCTGCTGCCGCAGACGCCGAACGGCTCCGGCGTGTCGATCCCGGAGATCGACGGACGCATCGACGCGCTGCGCAAGAACCTCGACGGCCTGCTGCAGCGCTACACCGAATCCCACCCGGACGTGATCGGCACGCGCCGCGTCATCGAGGATCTGGAGGCCCAGAAGGTGAGCGAGATCGAGGCGCGCCGCCAGACCGGCGGCGGGCAGTTCGGCTCCATCCACTCCAACCCGGTGTATCAGCAGCTCAAGCTGGTGCTCTCGGAAACCGAGGCGCGCGTGGCCTCGCTGCAGGCCCGCGTGGGCGAGTACGAGGCGCGCCTGGCCCAGCTGCGCGCCACCGCCGAGCAGCAGCCCAAGCTGGAGGCCGAACTGGCCCAGCTCAACCGCGACTACGAAGTGCACAAGCGCAACTACGAGAGTCTGGTGCAGCGCCGCGAGTCGGCCAACATCTCGGTGCAGATGGACGCGCAGTCGGGCGTCGCCGAATTCCGCGTGATCGATCCGCCCAGCCTGCCGATCAAGCCGGCCGCGCCCAACCGCGTGCTGCTGATGATCGCCGCCGCGTTCGGCGCGCTGGGCGCCGGGGTGGCGCTCACCTTCCTGATCAGCCAGTTGCGCCCGACCTTCGCCGACAGCCGTGCGCTGCGCGAGTTCACCGGCATCCCGGTGCTCGGCACGGTGTCGCTGCTCGGCGATCCGCGCCGCGATGCACGCGCGCGCCGCGGGCGCATCGCCTTCGCCGGCGGGGTGGCCGGCTATGCCGGCGCGGTGGCGGTGGTCGCCGCGATGTTGAACATGCTGCAGGGCTAGACGGAAACGAACGATGAGCCTGATCGAGAAAGCGGCCGAACGGCTGGAGAAACTCCGCGAAGCCGGCGCCTTGCCGGCCGGCAACACGGATACGCCGGCCGCCGTGCCCGCGCCCGCCGTGCGATCGCCGGCGGTACCGCCGGCCGCGCCCGCGCCGGCGGCGGGAGCGGCCCCGCAAGCTTCCGCGCGGACCGTGCGCATCGACCTGGCCGGACTGGCGCGCGACGGCATGGTCACGCCCGATCTGCCGCGCACGCCGATCGCCGAGGAATACCGGGTGATCAAGCGCCCGCTGCTGCGCAACCTGCAGGGCAAGGGCGCGGCGGCGGTGGACAACGGCAACCTGATCATGGTGTCGAGCGCGCTGCCGGGCGAGGGCAAGTCCTTCACCGCGATCAACCTGGCGATCAGCATCGCCATGGAACTCGACCATACCGTGCTGCTGGTCGATGCCGACGTGTCGCGCCCCTCGGTGCTGCAGCGCCTCGGCCTGCCGCCCGAGAAAGGGCTGATGGACGTGCTCACCGGCGGCGCCGAACTGGGCGAGGTGCTGCTGCGCACCAACGTCGACAAGCTCACCCTCCTGCCGGCCGGACGCACCCATCAGCGCGCCACCGAACTGCTGGCCTCCGACGCCATGATCGCGCTGCTGGAAGAGATGGCCACGCGCTACGCCGAGCGCGTCATCGTGTTCGATTCGCCGCCGCTGCTGGTGACCACCGAGGCGCGCGAACTGGCCACCCACATGGGCCAGGTGGTGCTGGTGGTGGAAGCCAACCGCACCACCCACGCCACCGTGAAGCAGGCGCTGGCGACCATCGAGAACTGCCCGGTGAAGCTCATGGTGCTCAACAAGGCCGCCGAGCGCGGGCCGGCGGGCTACTATGGCTACAGCTACGGATACGGCCACGGCCATGGCAACGAAGCCCACCCGGATGCGGCCTGAACGGCGCCCGCGCGCCCGTCCGCTCACCGCGCTGCTGGCGCTGGCGCTGGGCGGGCCGGTACTCGCCCAGGAAGCGCGCGTGGAGCCCACGCTGCAACTGGGCGTGACCTGGTCGGACAACATCGACGCCTCCTCGTCCAACCGGCGCAGCGGCTTCGTGCTGGAAGCCTCGCCGGGGCTGTCCCTCAGCCGGCGTGGCGGGCGCATCTCCGGCCAGCTCGACATGAGCCTGCGCAACCGCATCGACACCTCCGACAGCGGGCGCGGCACCACCTTCCTGGCGCTCAACGGGCGCGGCGAGATCGAGGCGGTCGAAGATCTGCTGTTCGTCGAACTCGACGCCATGGCCTCGCGCGACAATCCCTCGCTGTTCTCCGGGCGCGGGCGCGGCGATTCGCTGTCCTCGGCGCGCGCCAACGAAGTGCGCGCGCTGGGCATCGCGCCGCGCCTCGAACTGCGCTTCGGCGATACCGAAGCCATGCTGCGCTACCAGACGCGCTGGATGGATGGGCAGGGCGTGCTCGACCGCCAGCAGATGGAACGCTGGAACGCGCGTGCCGGCAACGCCACCGCTTTCGGACTGTTCGGCTGGGGCGTGGACTACAGCCGCACGGACACCGCCTACGGCGGTTCCGGGCGCCGCGACGTATCGCAGGAAGTCTCCCGCGCCACGCTGTTCATCAACGTCACCCCGCAGTTCCGCGCACGCCTGATCGGCGGGCACGAATCCAACGACTACGCCACGCGGCGCGGCGAAAGCGGCAGCATCACCGGCGTCGGCTTCGACTGGCGGCCGAGCGCGCGCACCGACGTCTCGGCCACCTCCGAGAAGCGCGTGTTCGGGCGCGGCCACGACTTGCGCGTGCATCACCGCCGCGCGCGTTCGGTGTGGGAACTGGGCTGGTCGCGTGACATCACCTCCTCGCTGGAGAGCTTCGCCGGGCTGGGCAACGACCCGCTGTACCGGCAGATCTACGACGCGCTGGCGGCCACCGTGCCCGATCCGCTCGAACGCGAGCGCGCCGTGCTGCAGATCCTGAGCGCCCTGGGCTACAACATCGCCGGCCTGCGCGACACCGTGGTGGCCAGCAACCACTATCTGGACAAGCGCCTGAGTGCCGGCGTCACGCTGATCGGCGCGCGCAACTCGCTCAGCCTGTCGCTGCTGCGCTCCGACCGCGAACGCATCGGCGATTTGGTGATGAACAACCCGCTGGACGACTTCTCGCGTTTCGACCGGGTGCGCGAGAACACCGCCTCGCTGAGCTTCTCCCACCGCCTGACGCCCGATACCTCGCTCACCGCCGGACTCACCCGCAGCCACGCGCGCGGCAGCGGCGTCGCCGCCGAGAACGTGCGCCGCACCCTGTACAGCCTGGGGCTGGGCACCCGCCTGGGGCCCAGCGTCTCCTCCAATCTCACGCTGCGCCGGCAACAGGTCTCCGGCACTGGCCGCTTCACCGAGAACGCCATCGTGGCGACCCTGCTGATGCGCTTCTGAACCGCCACACGGCCCCACCGGCCGGCTCCGGACCCCCGATGTACGAATCCTATTTCCGCCTGAGCGGCAAGCCGTTCCAGCTCAATCCCGACCCCGCCTTCTACTACGGCAGCCGCGGCCATCGCCGCGCCATGGCCTATCTGGACTACGGCCTGCACCAGAGCGAAGGCTTCATCGTCATCACCGGCGAGGTCGGCGCCGGCAAGACCACGCTGACCCGCAGCCTGCTCGAACGCCTGGATCCCGCCAAGGTGGTCGCCGCGCATCTGGTCAGCACCCACATCGACGCCGACGACATGCTGCGCATGGTGGCGGCGGCCTTCGGCCTGCCCTTCCGCAGCCTGGACAAGGCCGGCCTGCTGCTCGCCCTGGAAACCTTCCTGGTATCCACCACGGCCGCCGGCAAGCGCGCGCTGCTGATCGTCGACGAGGCGCAGAACCTCACCCCGGCGGCGGTCGAGGAACTGCGCATGCTGTCCAACTTCCAACTGGAAGACCACGCCCTGCTGCAGAGCTTCCTGGTCGGCCAGCCGGAGTTCCGCGACATCATGCAGAGCCCGCGCATGCGCCAGCTGCGCCAGCGTGTGATCGCCTCCTACCACCTCGGCCCGCTCGACGCCGGCGAAACCCAGGCCTACATCGAGCACCGCCTGCACCATGTCGGCTGGCGGGACGATCCGCTGTTTTCCCCCGAGGCGCTGCGCGCCATCTACGCTGCCACCGGCGGCATCCCCCGGCGCATCAACACTTTGTGCGACCGCCTGCTGCTCGCCGCCTTCCTGGCCGAGCGCCACCGGGTTGGCGAGGATGACGTGCGCGAAGTGGTCGAGGAAATGCAGCGCGAGATGGCCGCGCCGGACGCCGCGCGCGGCGAGGGTGGCAACGGCCAGATGCAGGGCGCGCTCGCCGGCTTCGACCCGCGCACGCTGGATCCGGCCCGCCTGCGCGTCGCCCCCGAACTCGCCCGCCAGGTCGAGGCGCTTGCCGCCGGTACCGACCTGCAGCGCATCGAGGCCCGCCTGACCCGGCTGGAGCAGTCGGTGTCCGCCACGCTGAACGTGCTCAACCAGCTGCTGCGCGCTGCGCGCGCCGATGCCGCGCGCCCGCAGGACGCCGAACGCGGAGAACGGCATGAACGCTGAAGCGCGCGGCCCCATCCTGTGCGTGGTGGGTGCCCGGCCCAACTACATGAAGATGGCGCCCATCGTGCGCGCCTTCGCCGCCGCCGGGCCGGCGCTCGACCACCTGCTGGTGCACACCGGCCAGCACTACGACCCGGCGATGAACGACCGCCTGTTCGCCGATCTCGGCCTGCCCGCGCCGGCGGTGAACCTGGGTGTGGGTTCCGGCAGCCACGCCGAGCAGACCGCCGAGGTGATGAAGCGCTTCGACCCGCTGGTCGAACGCCTGAACCCGCGTGCCGTGCTGGTGGTCGGCGACGTGAACTCCACGCTGGCCTGCGCCCTGGTGGCCGCCAAGCGCGGTGTGCCGGTGGTGCATGTGGAAGCCGGGCTGCGCAGCGGCGACCGGACGATGCCCGAAGAGATCAATCGCGTGCTCACCGACCAGCTCGCCGATCTGCTGTACACCACCGAACGCGGCGCGCTGGACAATCTGCTGCGCGAAGGCGTGGCCGCCGGACGTGTCGAATTCGTCGGCAACGTGATGATCGACAGCCTGCTCGCCAGCCTGCCGCGCGCCATGCCGCCCGAACAATTGCTGCGCGCCGCCGGGCTGGACCCGGCGCCGCTGGCCGCCGGCCATGCCGTGGTCACCCTGCACCGGCCGTCCAACGTGGACCACGCCGAGGTGCTTGGCCCGTTGATCGACGCGCTGCGCACGCTGGCACGCCGCCTGCCGCTGGTGTTCGCCCTGCACCCGCGCACGCGCGCGCAACTGGAGCGCTTCGGCCTGCTCGGCAGGCTCGACGCGCCGGGCATCTTCCTGCTGCCGCCGCAGGGCTATCTGGAAATGCTCGGGCTGATGTCGCGCGCCGTGATGGTTCTCACCGACTCCGGCGGCATGCAGGAAGAAACTACGGCCCTGGGCGTGCCCTGCCTCACCATCCGTCATAACACCGAACGGCCGATTACCGTGGAGCAGGGCACCAACACCCTGGTGGGCACCGACCCGCGGGCGCTGCTCGCCGGCGCCGAAGAGGTGCTCGCCAACGGCGGCAAGCGCGGGCGCGTGCCCGAACTGTGGGACGGCCGGGCGGCCGAACGCATCGCCGCCCACCTGGCCGGCTGGCTGGAACGCAACGGACAGGCTTGCTGAATGATCCCCGCACCCATCGCCAACGCCCTCACCATCGACGTGGAAGACTACTTCCAGGTCTCCGCGCTGGCCGCGCACTTCCCGCGCGAGCAGTGGGACGCGCAACCCTGCCGGGTGGAGCGCAACGTGGACCGCATCCTCGACCTGCTGGCCCGCCACGACGCGCGCGCCACCTTCTTCACCCTGGGCTGGGTGGCCGAGCGCTACCCGCAGCTGGTGCGCCGCATCGCCGCCGGCGGGCACGAGGTGGCCAGCCACGGCTACGCTCACGAGCGCGCCAGCGCGCAGACCCCGGAGGTCTTCCTGGCCGACATCCGCCTCGCCAAGGCGGTGCTGGAGGACATCTCCGGCCAGCCGGTGAGCGGCTACCGCGCCCCCAGCTTCTCCATCGGCGCGGGCAACCCGTGGGCGCACGACTGCATCGCCGAGGCCGGCTACCGCTACAGCTCCAGCGTGTATCCGGTGCGCCACGACCACTACGGCATGCCGGACGCGCCGCGTTTCCCGTGGCGGCTGGACAACGGCCTGGTGGAAATCCCGGTGAGCACGGTACGCTGGCTGGGGCGCAACTGGCCGGCCGGCGGCGGCGGCTGGTTCCGCCTGCTGCCCTACGCCTTGTCGCGCTGGCAGATCGCCCGCGTCAACCGCGCCGACCGGCGCCCGGCGATCTTCTACTTCCACCCCTGGGAGGTGGACCCCGAACAGCCGCGCGTGCGCGCCGAGGCCCGCGCGCGTTTCCGCCACTACGTCAATCTGCGCCGCACCGAGGGCCGGCTTGCCCGCCTGCTCGCGGATTTTCGCTGGGAACGCGCCGACGTCGTGTTCCGCGACGCCGCCTGAACCGCCCATGCGCGCCGCCGTGCTCAGCGTCCATGCCCTGACCAGCGCCGACCACGCGCGCTGGGATGCCTTCGTGCACGCCTGCCCGCAGGCCACCTTCTTCCACCTGTCGGCCTGGCAAGGCCTCATCGAAGAAGTCTTCCGCCACCGCACGCACTACCTCTATGCCGAGCGCGCCGGCGCCATCGCCGCCGTGCTGCCGCTCGCCGAGGTGAACAGCCGGCTGTTCGGCCATGCCCTGGTGTCGCTGCCGTTCTGCGTGTATGCCGGCATCGCCGGCGAGGACGACGAGGCCGTCGCGCTGCTGGAAGCCGAGGCCGAGGCCCTCGCCCTGCGACTGGGCGTGCAGCACCTGGAATACCGCAATCTGCAGGCCCGCCATGCCGACTGGCCGTGCCAGCCGCTCTACGCCACCTTCCGCAAGGCCATCCTGCCAGAGGTGGAGGCCAACCTGCTGGCCATTCCGCGCAAGCAGCGCGCCATGGTGCGCAAGGGCATCGCCAACGGCCTGCGCGCGCAGTTCGACGACGACGTGGCGCGCTTCTTCCCGCTGTACGCCGGCAACGTGCTGCGCCACGGCACGCCGGCCCTGCCCAGACGCTATTTCGCCCGCCTGCGCGAAACCTTCGGGCCGGCCTGCGAAGTGCTCACGGTGAGCGACCCGGCGGGCCGCGCGCTGTCCTCGGTGCTGGGCTTCCGCTTCCGCGGCGAGGTGCTGCCCTATTACGCCGGCGACCACGTGGCCGCGCGCGAACTGGCCGCCAACGACTTCAAGTACTGGGAACTGATGCGCCACGCCTGCGAGCGCGGCGACCGGCTGTTCGACTACGGGCGCAGCAAGCTGGGCACGGGCCCCTATGCGTTCAAGAAGAACTGGGGGTTCGAGCCCCGGCCGCTGGCCTACGAATACCGCCTGTACAAGCGCGCCGAGGTGCCGCAGAACAACCCGGCCAACCCGCGCTACCGTGCCTTCATCGCACTGTGGCGCCGCCTGCCGCTGCCGGTGGCCAACGCGCTGGGCCCGCACATCGTGCGCAACCTGGGATGAGCCGCGCCATGGATAGGGTCTGTTGGCATAGGTTTCATGGGCCGCGTTGTGTCCAAACGCTCTCGCTACAAGGCGCGCGACGCAGTCGAGGGTGGTTCCCTCGACAAGGAGCGCAACGCCGTAGCGGGGGCGTTTGGACACAACCCGAAGGGCTCGGCCGAGTGGGTTCCCATTGCCGCGTTGCGGCTCCTCGATTGGGAACCACCCAATCCACGTCGCCGCGCCTTGCACTGGAAACCCACTCGGCCGAGCGCGACCCATGAAACCTATGCCAACAGACCCTGGCCCGCCGCTGCTCTACCTCGTCCACCGCATTCCCTGGCCGCCCAACAAGGGCGACAAGCTGCGCTCGTTCAACATCCTGCGCCAACTGGCCGAGCGCCACCGCGTCTATCTGGGCTGCTTCGCCGACCGCGCGGAAGATATGGCCGGCGCCGAGCACCTGGGCGAATGGTGCGCCGAGGTCCACGTCGAGCGTTTGCGCCCGCTGCCCGCGCGCCTGGCCAGCCTGCGCGGGCTGTTGACCGGCGAGGCGCTCAGCCTGCCGTACTACCGCAGCGCCGCCATGCGCCGCTGGGTGGGCGAGGTGGTCGAGCGCGCGGACATCCGCCGCGCGATGGTGTTTTCCGGGCCGATGGCGCAGTACCTGGAGGCGCGCGTCGGGCTGGGCAACGCGGTGATCGACTTCTGCGACGTCGATTCGGCCAAATGGACGCAGTACGCCGAGCACCGGCGCGGCCCCATGGCCTGGCTGTACCGCCGCGAGGGCGAGCGCCTGCTGGCCTTCGAGCGCGCGGTAGCGTTGCGCGCGCGCGCGGCGCTGTTCGTTACCGCCGCCGAGACCGAACTGTTCCGCAAACTCGCGCCCGACACCTCGGCATGCGTCGGCGTCATGCAGAACGGCGTGGATGCCGGGTATTTCTCCCCCGCGCACGTCTTCCCCGAACCCTGGGAACAGGGCGGGCCCACGGTGGTGTTCACCGGGGCGATGGACTACTGGCCGAACATCGACGCGGTGTGCTGGTTCGCCACCGAGGTCCTGCCCCGCCTGCGCGTGCTGGTGCCCGGCGTGCGTTTCTACGTGGTCGGCATGAACCCGGCGCCGGCGGTGCGCGCGCTGGCCGCGCCGGATGTCGTGGTGACCGGCGCGGTGCCCGACGTGCGCCCTTATCTGGCCCACGCGTCCGCCGTGGTGGCGCCGCTGCGCGTGGCGCGCGGCATCCAGAACAAGGTGCTGGAAGCCATGGCGATGGGCCGCGCGGTGGTGGTTTCCGCCGCCGCCGCCAGCGGGCTGGCCGGCGAACACGGGCGCGACTGGCTGGCCGCCGGCGATGCGCGCGCCTTCGGCGAGTGCCTGACTGCGCTGCTCGCCGCGCCGGCCACCGGGGCGGCCATCGGCGCTGCCGCGCGCCGCACGGTGGAGGGCCACTACAGCTGGTCCGCCCACCTGGGCATGCTCGACCGCCTGCTCGATGCCGATGGGGATGGTGCCCTGCCGGCAGCGGGGGCGGCGGGCGCGCCGTGCCCGGCCGGAGCGCCCGCATGAGACGCGACGCGCTGTCCGCCGCCGTGCCGGTGCGCGCGGCGGGCGGGGCCGTGGCGGTCGGCGTCGCGCTGGCCGTCACCTTCGCCTGGATGGTCGGGTGGTACTGGCCCACCGCGCGCGAGATCGCCGGCATCTGGTGGCGTTCGGAAACCTTTGCGCACGGCCTGGCGGTGCTGCCGCTGTGCGCCTGGCTGGTGTGGCGCCAGCGCGCCCGGCTGGCCGGCCTGCGGCCCGCGCCGCGCGCCTGGCCGGCGCTGGCCGTGGTGGCGGGCGCGGGCGTGGCCTGGATGCTCGGCCAACTGGCCGCGGTGGCCGCGCTCTCCCACCTGGCCTTCGCCACCATGCTGGTCGCCGTGCTGGCCGGCGTGCTCGGCGGGCAGGCCGCGCGGGTGCTGGCCTTCCCGCTCGGCTTCCTGTTCTTCGGCGTGCCGCTGGGCGAATTCCTGATGCCCTGGCTGATGGCGCATACCGCCACCTTCACCGTCGGCGCGCTGCGCCTGTCCGGCGTGCCGGTGTTCCAGGAAGGCCTGCACTTCATCGTGCCCAACGGGCGCTGGTCGGTGGTGGAAGCGTGCAGCGGCATCCGCTACCTGATCGCCTCGCTGATGATCGGCACGCTGTACGCCCATCTGCACTACCGCAGCCTGCGCCGCCGGCTGGCCTTCGTCGCCCTGGCGGCGGTGGTGCCCATCGTCGCCAACTGGATGCGCGCCTACCTGATCGTGCTGCTCGGCTATCTGTCCGACAACCGCGTCGCCGCCGGCGTGGACCACCTGATCTACGGCTGGGTGTTCTTCGGCGTGGTGATCCTGCTGATGTTCGCCATCGGCGCGCGCTGGCGCGAAGATTTGCAGCCCGGGCCGGTGCCCACCGCGCCGCGCGTACAGGCCGCCGTGCCTGCCGGCCGCGCGTTGGCGGCGGTCGCTGTGCTGGCGGCGGCCAGCGCGTTCTTCCCGCTGTTGCAGGCGCACCTGGACGCGCCGCAGGCGGATTACCGCGTGGCGCTGGCCTGGCCGGCGGAAGTGCCCGGCTGGGTGGAAGACCCGGCCGCCGAGAGCGAATTCCGCCCGCACTACCTCGGCGCGCGCGGCGAACTGCGGCGCAGCTGGCGGCGCGGCGACGAGGTGGTCAGCGTGCATCTGGCCTATTTCGCCGACCAGCGTCCCGGCCATGAACTGGTCACCTGGTCCAACCGGCTGGTGGCGCCGGAGAGCAATGCCTGGCTGGTCCATGCGCGCGAGGCCGACACCCTGCCGGTGGGTACGGACGGCGGCACGGTTGAAGTGCGCCGCGCCACCGTCACGCGCGCCGACGAGCGCCTGCGCGTGGCGGTGTGGGAGTGGTACTGGATGGACGGCCGGGTGGTCACCAGCGAAGTGCGCGCCAAGGTGCTGAAGGCGCTCGACCGCCTCACCGGGCGCGCCGACGATGCTGCCTACATCGCCCTGCTGGTGCCGCAGGGCGACGACCCCGAGGCCGCCCGGCGCAGCGCGCGGGCGTTCGCCGAGGCCGCCGGCCCGGCCCTGCTGCGCGTGCTCGACGACGCGGCCGTGCAGGCGGGAGCGCAACGATGAGCGACCCGCGTCCGCTGATCGCCCACGTGCTGTACGGCTTCCGCGTCGGCGGGCTGGAGAACGGCGTGGTCAACCTGATCAACGGCCTGCCCGAGTCGCGCTACCGCCACGCCGTGCTCTCGCTCACCGACAGCTGCCCGCGCTTTCGCGCGCGGGTGGCGCGCGCGGACGTGGAATTCATCGACCTGAGCAAGCCGCCGGGGCACGGCTTCCGCCTGTACGGCCGGCTCGCCGCGCTGTTCCGCGAACTGCGCCCGGCGGTGGTGCACACGCGCAACCTGGCCGCGCTGGAAGTGCAGGTGCCGGCGCGCATGGCCGGCGTGCCGGTGCGCATCCACGGCGAGCACGGCTGGGACGTCGGCGACCCGCAGGGCACGCGCCGGCGCTACCAGTGGGTGCGGCGCGCCTACCGGCCCTTCGTCACCCGCTACGTGGCGCTCTCCGCCCAGCTGGAGGGCTATCTGAACGCCCGCGTGGGCGTGCCGGCGGCGCGCATTGCGCGCATCTGCAACGGCGTGGATGCGCGCCGCTTCCATCCCGCCGAACGCGGGCGCGAACCGCTCGCCGGTTCGCCGTTCAACGCATCCGCGCTGCGCGTGATCGGTACCGTGGGCCGTCTGCAGGCGGTCAAGGACCAGACCCTGCTGGTGCGCGCCTTCGCCCGCCTGCTGCGCAGCGAGCCGCAACTGGCCGCGCCGCTGCGCCTGTGCATCGTCGGCGACGGCCCCTTGCGCGCCGACCTCGAACGCACGGTGGCGGAGGCCGGGCTGGGCGGGCGGGTGTGGCTGGCCGGCGAGCGCGACGACACGCCGGAGGTCATGCGCGCGCTGGACGGCTTCGTGCTGCCCTCGCGCGCCGAAGGCATCTCCAACACCGTGCTGGAGGCCATGGCCAGCGGCCTGCCGGTGATCGCCAGCGCGGTGGGCGGCAACCCGGAACTGGTGGACGCCGGACGCACCGGCACGCTGGTGCCGGCCGGCGACGAAGAAGCGCTGGCCGCCGCGCTGGCCGGCTGGCTGCACGCCCCGCAGCGCGCCCGCGCACAGGGGCTGGCCGGGCGGGTGCGGGTGGAAGAAGGCTTCAGCCTGGATGGCATGGTGGCGCGCTACGCCGCGCTGTACGACGAATTGCTGGCCGCGGCCGGCTGACAACGAGAAGGACCCACCCCATGTGCGGCATCGCCGGCATCTTCGACCTGCGCGGCACGCGCGAGCTGCCGCGCGAGCTGGTCGGGCGCATGAACGACGCGCAGTTCCATCGCGGCCCGGACGAGGGCGGACTGCATTTCGAACCCGGCGTGGCGCTCGCCCACCGCCGCCTGTCCATCATCGACCTGGCCACCGGCCAGCAGCCGCTGTTCAACGCCGACGGTTCGGTGGGCGTGGTGTTCAACGGCGAGATCTACAACTATCGCGAACTGGCGGCGGAGCTGGAAGCCCTCGGCCATGTGTTCCGCACGCGCAGCGACACCGAGGTCATCGTGCACGCCTGGGCGGCCTGGGGCGAGGCGTGCGTGAAACGCTTCCGTGGCATGTTCGCCTTCGCCCTGCATGATCGCGCGCGCGCCACGCTGTTCCTCGCGCGCGACCGCCTGGGCGTGAAGCCGCTGTACTACGCCGAGCTGGCTGACGGCACGCTGGCCTTCGGCTCCGAACTGAAGGCGCTGATGTGCCACCCCGGGCTGGACCGGCGCATCGACCCGTGCGCGGTGGAGGAATACTTCGCCCTCGGCTACGTGGCCGAGCCGCGCACCATCTTCCTCGGTGCGCGCAAGCTGGGCCCCGGCGAAACCCTGTGCGCGCGGCGCGGCCAGGCGCTGCCCGAGCCGCGCGCCTACTGGGACGTGCGCTTCGCCGTGGACGGCCCGGCGCCCTCGCTGGAGGACGCCAGCGCCGAACTGCTGGAGCGCCTGCGCGAATCGGTGCGCCTGCGCATGATTTCCGAGGTGCCGCTGGGCGCCTTCCTGTCCGGCGGGGTGGATTCCAGCGCGGTGGTGGCGACCATGGCCGGGCTGAGCGATGAACCGGTGAACACCTGCTCCATCGCCTTCGACGACCCGCAGTTCGACGAAGCCGCGTTCGCCCGCCAGGTCGCCGGGCGCTACCGCACCCGCCACCACGTGGAAACGGTGAAATCCGACGACTTCGACCTCATCGACCACCTTGCCGCGCTGTACGACGAACCCTATGCCGACAGCTCGGCCATCCCCACCTGGCGGGTCTGCCAGCTTGCCCGCAAGCACGTCACCGTGGCGCTTTCCGGCGACGGCGGCGACGAGAGCTTCGGCGGCTACCGGCGCTACCGCCTGCACCTGATGGAAGAGCGCCTGCGCGGCGCCCTGCCGCTGGGCCTGCGCCGCCCGCTGTTCGGCCTGCTCGGCCGGGTGTATCCCAAGGCCGACTGGGCGCCGCGCGTGCTGCGCGGCAAGACCACCTTCCAGGCCCTGGCGCGCGATTCGGTGCAGGCCTACTGCCATTCCGTCTCGCTGCTGCGCGAGGAGCAGCGCCGCGCGCTGTTCTCGCCGGCCTTGCGCGCCAGCCTGGGCGGCTACCGCGCGCTGGAAGTGTTCCGCCGCCACGCCGCGCGCGCCGACACCGACGACGCGCTTGCGCTGGTGCAGTACCTGGACCTGAAGACCTATCTGGTCGGCGACATCAACACCAAGGTGGACCGCGCCAGCATGGCGCACTCGCTGGAAGTGCGCGAACCGCTGATGGATCACCCGCTGGTCGAATGGCTGGCCGGGCTGCCGCGCGAGCTGAAGGTGCGCGGCGGCGAGGGCAAGGTCCTGCTCAAGCGCGCCTTCGAGCCCATGCTGCCGCACGAGGTGCTGTACCGCCCCAAGATGGGCTTCGCGGTGCCGCTGGCGCGCTGGTTCCGCGGCCCGCTGCGCCAGCGCGTGCGCGATGCGGTGCTGGGCGAGACGCTGGCCGCCACCGGCTGGTTCGACGCCCGCCAGCTGCGCCATCTGGTCGAGGCGCACCAGAGCGGCGCGCGCGACTACAGCGCGCCGTTGTGGTCGCTGTTGATGTTCGAAGCCTTCCTGCGCAATGCCGGCGCCGCCAGCGGCGCGCTGCCGGCGCGCGCGGCCCTGGGTGAGGTGGCCTGAACATGCGCATCCTGCACGTACTCGATCATTCCATTCCGCTGCACAGCGGCTACACCTTCCGCAGCGCGGCCCTCCTGCGCGAGCAGCGCGCGCTGGGCTGGCAGACCTTCCACCTCACCTCGCCCAAGCAGGGCGCCTGCGCGGCGGAGGTGGACGAGGTCGATGGCCTGTTGTTCCATCGCACGCCGGTGCCGCCGCCCGCGCCGCCGGGCTTCCACGAAGTGCGCCTGATGCGCGCGCTGGAGCGCCGCCTGGAGGCGCTGGCGGCAGAACTGCGGCCGGACATCCTGCACGCCCATTCGCCGGTGCTCAACGCCATCCCCGCGTTGCGCGTGGGGCGCCGCCTGGGCATTCCGGTGGTGTATGAGATCCGCGCGTTCTGGGAGGACGCCGCCGTGGACCACGGCACCGCGCGCGCCAACGGCCCGCGCTACCGCGCCACGCGCGCGCTGGAAAGCTGGGCGCTGCGCCGCGTGGACCACGTATTCACCATCTGCGAGGGCCTGCGCGGCGACATCCTCGCGCGCGGCATTCCGGCCGAGCGGGTCACGGTGATCCCCAACGCGGTGGATGTGGAGGACTTCCAGCCGGCCGGCGTGGCGGACCCGGCGCTGCGCGCACGCCTGGGGCTGGACGGCGCCATCGTGCTGGGCTTCGTCGGCTCCTTCTACGCCTACGAGGGCCTGGACCTGCTGATGCGCGCGCTGCCGGCGCTGATCGCCGCGCATCCCACGCTGCGCGTGCTGCTGGTCGGCGGCGGGCCGGCGGAAGGCAGGCTGCGCGCGCTGGCCGCCGAACTCGGCGTGGCCGGGCGCGTGGTGTTCACCGGGCGCGTGCCGCATGCCGAGGTGGGGCGCTACTACGATCTGATCGACCTGCTGGTGTACCCGCGCCATTCGATGCGCCTCACCGAACTGGTCACCCCGCTGAAGCCGCTCGAAGCCATGGCGCAGGAGCGCGTGTTCGTCGCCTCCGACGTGGGCGGCCACCGCGAGCTGGTGCGCGACGGCGAGACCGGCCGCCTGTTCGCCGCCGGCAGCCCGCAGGCGCTTGCCGACGCGGTCGGCGAGATGCTCGCGCGGCGCGCGGAATGGCCGGCCTTCGGGCGCGCCGGGCGCAGTTTCGTCGAACAGGCGCGCACCTGGTCGCGCAGCGTGGCGGCCTACCGCCCGGCCTATGCCGGGGTGCTCGGCGGGCCGGCCGCATGAACTGGCACGGGCTGCGCGTGGCGCTGGTCGGGCCGCTGCCGCCACCGGCCGGCGGCATGGCCAACCAGACCCGCCAGCTTGCCGAACTGCTGCGCGGCGAAGGCGCCGAGGTGGAGGTGGTGGCGGTCAATGCGCCGTATCGCCCGGCGTGGCTGGGCGGCCTGCGCGGAGTGCGCGCGCTGGCCCGCCTGCTGCCCTATCTGGCCGCGCTGTGGCGTGCCTACGGGCGCGCCGACGTGGCGCATGTGATGGCCAATTCCGGCTGGTCCTGGCATCTGTTCGCCGTGCCGGCGGTGTGGCTGGGCGTGCTGCGCGGTGTGCCGGTGGTAGTCAATTACCGTGGCGGCGAGGCCGCCGGCTTTCTCGCCGGGGCCGCGCCCGCCGTGCGCTTCACCCTGCGCCGTGCCGCCCAGCTGGTGCTGCCCTCCGGTTTCCTGCTGGAGGTCTTCGGCCGCCACGGTATGCCCGGCCGGGTGGTGCCCAACATCGTCGATCCGCAGCGCTTCCACCCCGACGCCGCGCGGCGCCGCGATGAGCAGGCGCCGCATCTGGTCGTCACCCGCAACCTGGAGGCGATCTACGGCATCGATACCGCGCTGCGCGCCTTCGCCGAAGTGCGCCGGCGCTACCCGCGCGCGCGCCTGTCGGTGGCCGGCGAGGGGCCGCAGGGCGCCGAACTGCGCGCGCTGGCCGCCGAACTCGGCGTGGCGGATGCGACCTGCTTCACGGGGCGCCTGGAACGCGAACAGGTGGCCGCGCTGTACCGTGACGCAGACCTCATGGTGAACCCCAGCAACGTGGATAACATGCCCAACGCGGTGCTCGAAGCGCTGGCCAGCGGCGTGCCGGTGGTGAGTACCGCGGTGGGTGGCGTGCCCTGGATGGTGGCGCACGAACGCACCGCGCTGCTGGTGCCGGCGGACGACGCGCAGGCCATGGCGCAGGCCGTGCTGCGCGTGCTCGACGATGCGGCCCTGCACCGGCGCCTGGCCGAGGCCGGGCTGGCCGAGGCGCAGCGCTACCGCTGGGAAGCCGTGCGCGGGCAATGGGCCGCGGTGTACCGCGCCGCGCTGCGCCAGTATGCGCTGGCGGTCGGTGAGGAGTGAGGATGTCGGCGTCGTTGTATACCCGGTTGGTTTCCGGCCTGCTGTTTCCGCTGCACGAGCGCCTCAAGGGGCACGGCAGCGTGCGCGCCCGGCGCGCGCTGGAGGACTCCCAGTGGTGGCCGCGCGAGCGTATCGAGGCGCTGCGCGTCGCGCGTCTGCGCGCCCTGCTGGTGCAGGCCGGCACGCACGTGCCCTACTACCGCGAAGTGTTCGCGCGCATCGGCTTCGATCCGCGCGAACTGCATACGCTGGCCGACCTGCGTGCCTTGCCCTTGCTCACCAAGGCGTTGGTGCGCGAGCACGTGGATGCCCTGCGTGCCGACGACGCGCGCGCGCTGGCGCGCTTTAACACCGGCGGTTCCAGCGGCGAGCCGCTGGTGTTCTACATCGGCCGCGAACGCGTCGAACGCGACGTGGCGGCCAAGTGGCGGGCGACGCGCTGGTGGGGCGTGGACATCGGCGACCCGGAAATCGTCGTGTGGGGGTCGCCCATCGAACTGGGTGCGCAGGATCGCCTGCGCGCGCTGCGCGACCGCGTGCTGCGCACCGAGCTGCTGCCGGCCTTCGATATGTCCGCCGCGCGCCTGGACGAATTCGTCGCGCGCATCCGCGCGCGCCGCCCGGCCATGCTGTTCGGCTATCCTTCGGCGCTGTGCCTGATCGCCCGGCACGCCGAGCAGCGCGGCCAGCGCCTGGACGACCTGGGGGTGCGCGTGGTGTTCGTCACCTCGGAACGCCTCTACGATCACCAGCGCGAAACCCTGCAACGCCTGTTCGGCTGCCCGGTGGCCAACGGCTACGGCGGGCGCGACGCGGGCTTCATTGCCCATCAGTGCCCGGCCGGCGGCATGCATCTGAGCGCCGAGGACGTGGTGGTGGAAATCCTCGACGGCGAAGGCCGCGTGCTGCCCCACGGCGAGGCCGGCGAGATCGTCGTCACCCATCTGGCCACGCGCGACTTCCCGTTCATCCGCTATCGCACCGGCGACGTCGGCGTGCTCGACGACGCGCCCTGCGCCTGCGGGCGCGGCCTGCCGCTGCTGCGCGAGATCCAGGGGCGCAGCACGGACTTCGTGGTGGCCGCCGACGGCACGGTGATGCACGGCCTGTCGCTGATCTACATCCTGCGCGATCTGCCCGGCGTGCGCGCCTTCAAGGTGGTGCAGGAAGCGCTGGATCGGGTGCGCGTGCTGGTGGTGCCGGGCGAAGGCTTCGGCGAGAGCGGGCGGCGCGCCATCGACGAGGGCTTCCGCCGCCGCCTGGGCCAGGGCGTCACGGTGCAGGTGGAAGAGGTCGGCGAGATTCCCGCCGAACGCTCCGGCAAGTTCCGCTACATCGTCAGCAAGGTGGCGCCGTCCGCCGGCGGCGCAGCGGCCGCCTGAGCAGCCGGAGCGGACATGCGCGATCTGCTGATCCTCGCCATCGTCGCCGTCGCCGCGCTGCTGGCGCTGCGCCGGCCGTGGATCGGCGTGATGCTGTGGACCTGGCTGAGCATCATGAATCCGCACCGCTACGCCTGGGGCATCGCCTACACCGCGCCGGTGGCCATGGTGGCCGCGCTGGTCACGCTGATCGGCCTGCTGTTCACCCGCGAGCGCAGCCATCCCTTCAAGGGCGCGCCGGTGTGGTGGTTCCTCGCCTTCGCGGTGTGGGTCACGCTGTCCTGGCTGTTCGGCGTGGACCCGGTGGGCGACTACCCGCAGTGGGACAAGGTGATGAAGATCTACCTGATGACCTTCGTCGCCCTGATGCTGCTCGACAACCGCCACCACATCATGGCCTTCGCCTGGGTCACCGTCGGCTCGCTGGCTTTGCTGGGCCTCAAGGGCGGGCTGTTCACCGTGCTCACCGGCGGCAGCCATCGCGTGTGGGGGCCGATCGACTCCTTCATCTACGACAACAACGCCTTCGCGCTGGCGCTCATCGTCACCATTCCGCTGCTGCACTTCCTGCAGATGCAGGCGCAGTCGCGCTGGCTGCGCCACGGCCTCACACTGACCATGCTGCTGTGCGCGGCGGCGGCGGCCGGCTCGCATTCGCGCGGCGCCTTGCTGGCGATGATCGCCATGGGCGCGGTGTTCTGGTGGCGCAGTGAGAAGAAGGGGCTGATGGGCGTGCTGATCGCCTTCGTCGCGCTCATCATGCTGCCGATGATGCCGCAGGAGTGGTGGGACCGCATGGCGACCATCTCCGAGTACCAGGAGGACGAATCGGCGATGGGCCGCATCAACGGCTGGATCGTCGCCTTCGAGGTGGCGCGCGCGCATTTCTTCGGCGGCGGCATGAGCTATCAGCACCAGCACTTCTTCGATCTGTACGGCACCTACAACAACTTCGTCATCGCCGCGCACAGCATCTACTTCCAGATCCTCGGCAATCACGGCTTCGGCGGGCTGTTCCTGTATCTGGCGATGTGGCTGTCCACCTACCGCAGCGCGAGCTGGCTGCGCCGCAACGCGCGCGACCTGCCGCAGGCGCGCTGGGCCGCCGACCTGGGCGCGATGGTGCAGGTGGCGCTGATCGGCTTCGCCGCGGGCGGCGCCTTCCTCAGCCTGTCGTACTTCGACCTGCCCTACAACATGCTGGTGATGGTGGTGCTGGCGCGCCGCTGGGTGGAAACGCGCGGCTGGGAGCGCGACCCGCCGGGCACGCTGCTCGAATACGCCGGCCTGCGCCGGCGCGTGCCCCCGGCCCCCGCTTCTCCGGCCGGCACGGCAGCGCGGAGCCGTACCTCATGAGCCTGCGCCTGGCGATGCGCCTGGCCGCGCCGCCGGGACCGGGCGGCGCGCTCAGCATCCTGATCTTCCACCGCGTGCTGGCCGCGCCGGACCCGCTGTTCCCCGACGAACCCGACGTGCGCCGCTTCGACGCGCTGCTCGGCTGGCTGCGCCAGTGGTTCAACGTGCTGCCGCTCGCCGACGCGCTCGTCCGCCTGCGCGCAGGCCGCCTGCCGGCGCGCGCCGCGGCGATCACCTTCGACGACGGCTACGCCGACAACCTGCTGCAGGCCGTGCCGCTGCTGCGCCGCCACGGCCTGCACGCCACCTTCTTCATCGCCAGCGGCTTCCTGGACGGCGGGCGCATGTGGAACGACACGCTGATCGAGGCCGTGCGCGCCACCCGGCTGACCGCGCTGGATGCCGGCATCGCCGACCTGCCCGAATTGCCGCTGGACGGCGTGGAAGCCCGCCGCGCCGCGCTCGCCCGGCTGATCCCGGCGGTGAAGCACCTGCCGCCGCCCGAGCGCGCGGCCGTGGTGCAGCGCGTGGCCGGGCGTTGCGGTGCCGACCTGCCCACCGACCTGATGCTCACCAGCACCCAGTTGCGCACGCTGCGTGCCGCCGGCATGGACGTCGGCGCGCATACGCTCACCCATCCCATCCTCGCACGCACCGATGCGGACGAAGCGCGCCGCGAAATCGCCGAGGGCCGCGCGTTGCTGGAGAACATCCTGGGCGAGCGCGTGGCGCTGTTCGCCTACCCCAACGGCAAACCCGGCGCGGACTACCGCCGCGCGCACGTGGACATGGTGCGCGAACTGGGCTTCGACGCCGCACTGTCCACCCGGCCGGGGGTGAATGCCGCCGGCGCGGATTTCTTCCAGCTCGCCCGCTTCACCGCCTGGGACCGCCCGCGCTGGCGCTTCGGCCTGCGCATGCTGGACAACCTGCGCCAGCGCGCGCCCGTCACGGTGGACGCATGAAGATCTCCGTCGTCATCCCCACCTTCAACCGCCGCCACCTGCTCGGCGAGGCCATCGACTCGGCGCTCGCGCAGGGCGAGCCGGGGCTGGAGGTCGAAGTGATCGTGGTCGATGACGGGTCCACCGACGGCACGCTCGAATGGCTGGCCGAGGCGTATGCCGGCAAACCCGTGCGCGTGCTCGCCAACGCGCGCGCCAAGGGCCCGGCCGGCGCGCGCAACACCGGCATGCTGGCCGCCGATGGCGAACTGGTGGCCCTGCTGGATTCCGACGACGCTTACCTGCCCGGCCACCTGGCCGCCGCCGCCGCCGCGTTCGCCGCGCATGCGCAACTCGGGCTGGTGTTCGGCCGCGCGCGCTATGAGCAGGACGGCGTGGCGGTGGACTACATGGGCCCCAACTTCGAGCGCAAGCTGGCGCAGGCCCCACTGGCCTTCGAGGCCGGCGGCGTGCGCGGCTACGGCCCCGGCTGGTTCGCCCATCTGCTGGAGCACGGCTGCTACTTCAACCTGTCCTCGGTGGTGCTGCGCCGCGAGGCCGCGCGCGAACGGATGGACGAGCAACTGCGCATCGCCGAGGACTACGAGTTCTGGGTGCGCCTGGCGCGGCGCTGGCCGGCGGCCTGCCTGCCGGGCGAGCACATCCGCTACCGCCTGCACGACGCCAACATCTCTTTCGAATCCTCGGCCAGTGCCGCCGAGCATGCGCCCATGCAACTGGCCGCCTACCGCCTGATGCTGGACTATCCCGGCCTGGCGGACGCGGAGCGCGCGTGCATCCGCGACCACATGGCCGGCGTGCTGTTCGACTGGGGCTGGCGCTGCCGCCAGCACCGCCGCCTGGGCGAGGCCGCGCGCCGCCACGCGCAGGCGCTGCGTTTCGGCCGGCGCGCGCGCAACCTGCTGGCGCTCGCCAAGCTGCCGCTGGCGGCGCTGCGCCCGTCCGGCGGCATGGAGCCGGAACGGTGAACGCCGCCGATCTGCCCGCCGATGCACCGCGCGGCACGGCCGCCGCCGGCCTGCCGTTGGTGTCGGTGGTGATCCCCGCCTACAACGCCGCCGATTACGTGCTGGAGGCCATCGCCAGCGTGCGCGCGCAGGACTACGCGGCGCTGGAGATCGTGCTGGTCGACGACGGCTCGCAGGACGGCACGGCCGAACTGGTGCGCGCGGCCGCGCCCGAGGTGCGCATCGTCCGCCAGGACAACGCCGGCGTGGCGGCCGCGCGCAACACCGGGCTGCGCGCGGCGCGCGGCGAACTGATCTGCTTTCTGGACGCCGACGACGGCTGGTTCCCCGGCAAGCTGGCGGCGCAGGTGGCGTACCTGCGCGCGCACCCGGAAGTCGGGCTGGTGTATCACCGCTGGCTGGTGTGGCGGCCGGACGCCGACGGCGGCTATCGTCCGCCGCCGCGTCCGCAGGTGGTGGACGGCGGGATCAACGCGGCGCGTTCCGGCTGGATCTATCCACAACTGCTGCTCGACTGCATCGTGCATACCTCCACGGTGATGATCCGCCGCGAGATCGCCGAGGCCGTGGGCGGCTTCGACCCGGAACTGAAGAACGGCGAGGACTACCATTACTGGCTGTGCGCCTCGCGCCTGTGCCGCATCGACCAGCTGGCCGGGGTGTATTCCTTCTACCGCGCCGTGCCCGGCAGCCTGACCAACCGGCCCAAGCCGGTCAATTACGAGTATTTGGTGGTCGAGCGCGCGCTGCGCGAATGGGGCGCGGCCGCGCCGGACGGCACCCGCGTCGCGCCGCGCGCGCTGGCGCGGCGCCTGACCAAGCTGGCGATGGATTTCGGCTACGGCCATTACCACGGCGGCTCGCCCCGGCTGGCGGCACAGGCCTATCGCACCGCTTTGCGCCACGATCCGCTGCGCTGGCGGGCCGCTGTGTATTGGCTGGCGGCGAGTCTGAAGGCGCTGGGTGGAGGTGGCGGGCGCTGAACCCCGTGCTGCGGAGGCGTTCGCCGGCCAGGTTGGACCGGTGTGCGCCGGTACGGCGGCCCTGTGTGGGAGGTCGTCCGAGGGGGCGTTCATGGGCATGGCCCTCGGCTCATGCGCTCCCGCCCTTCGGGTTCCCGCGCCGGGGGGCGCTCTGCCGGCCGGGCCGGAACTCGGGCGCTGCGCGCCCTCGGACAGCTGGCCCGGACTTCTCCGGCAGAGCGCCCCGGCGCGGCGGGAGCGAAATCGCCGATGTCCATACCCATGAACTCCACGTGCAGTAGTGCCATTCCGGCGATTGGGAATCGTTGATCGAGCGTCTGGCAAAAGATCTGACGCAGCGATTCGGGCGTGGCTTTTCTCGACGCAACATCGAGCAGATGCGCCAGTTCTACCTGGCGTGGCCGATTGCGCAGACACTGTCTGCGCACGCAGGCCCCGGCCTTTCCGTTGCCCTGGTCCGCCAACGTGCGCGGGCGACGATGCAAGGCGTTCATGGCACTGCTCGTCGGCGATTTTGCGACCGCCGTGCCGGGAGCCGCTTTGCCGGGGAAGTCCGGGCCGGCTGTCTGAGGGCGCGCAGCGCCCGAGTTCCGGCCCGGCCGGCGGAGCGGTTTCCGGCGCGGGAACCCGAGGGGCGGGCGCGTATGAGCCGACGGGCGGTGCCATGAACGCCGGAACCGGCTGGATCGCAGTCCCCCGTGGAATACACGGCGCCGGAAAACCCGTCCCGCTTCAGACCCCGAACACCCGTCCCGCGCGCCCCAGCAGATTGCGCAGGTTGGCGGCGATGCGCCGGCGCAGCGTCCAGGCCGGCAGTTGCGCGGGCGTGGCGGCAATGCGCCGGTAGTGTTGCAGGTACTGCGCGCGCAGCACGCGCAGGTCGTAGTCGCGCTGGACGATCTGCGGCCCGCGCGCGCGCAGTTCGTCCAGGCGCGCGGCGGGGGTGTCGCGCAGCGCGGCGGTGAGCGCGCCGGGCTGCTTCATGTCGAGGAACACGCCTTCCTGCACGATCGCCTGCTGGTTGGGGTGCCGGGTGCAGAACACCGGCAGGCCCATCGCCAGCGCCTCGATGTAGGCGATGCCGAAGGTCTCGAACAGCGAGCCGAGCACGAATACGTCGGCGGCGGCGTAGGCCTGCGGCAGGTCCTCGTGGGCCAGGGTGACGAAGTGCGCGCGCCCCGGCATCAGCCTTTCCGCCAGGGCCTTGATCGCCGGGCTGTCCTCGTTTTCCTGGCCGGCGGCGATCAGGTGCCAGCCGGGCAGCGCGGCGACTTCGCGGATCACGTGGTCGGTGCGCTTGTGCCAGTAGCAGAGGGTGCCCACGCTGATCGCCACCGGCGCGTCGGCGGGAATGCCGTGGCGCGTGCGGAAATCGCCCGCCGGCACGCCGGGGTGGAAACGCTGCGGGTCTACGCCGTGGGGGATCAGGAAGGCCTTGCCGCGCGCGCTCTGGCGCAGGTTCCAGGCGCTGTGCTCCTGCACGTGGTCGCAGGGCGGCAGGCTGCGGGCGGGGATGGCCCCGCCGTTGGAGAACACGATGCGCGGCACGCGGGCGAACAGGTGGCGGTGGGCGTACAGCACCTCGCAGACCTCGCGCTCCAGGCAGTGCAGGATGTCGTAGCCGCCTTCGAGCAGCGGGCGCAGCGCGGCGTAGGCGAAGGTGAGCGCCTCGATGCGGCAGCGTTCCTGTTCGCGGATGGCCTCGGCCCAGTGCGGCGAGCCGGTAAAGTGGATGCGCTCTAGGCAGGCCGCGCGGCGCGGCAGGTTGGCGACCACCACCTCGCGTTCGGCGGGCTCGCCGCCGCCCTTGAACAAGGTGATGTCCACCTCGCCGCGCAGCAGATCGAACAGGCCGCGCGCGAAGACTTCGTGGCCGCGCGCCACGTGGCCCAGGCCGGAACACAGCAGGGCGATCTTCATGGCGCGCTCCGCGTGGCTTGGCGGGCTTCGTGGAGATAGCCGCGCAGCAGGGCAGCTTCCCAGTCGGCGGTGAACGCGGCGTCGTGGTCGCGGCGCAGGCGGGCAAGCAGGCGGCGCAGCTGTTCGTCGAGGAGGCGGCGGTACTTCCAGCGCGGCGCGCCGAGCAGCAGACGCTCATCGGCGCGCAAGGCCGGGCGCTCCTGGTGGAACATGTGGCGGCCGAGGCGGTAGGCGCGCCCGACGATCCATTCGCGCGACAGCTGGTGCGGGCGGATGAAATGGCCTACGCGCGCCTGCGCGCAGAACCACGCGCGGTGGCCCAGGCGCTCCAGGCGGCCGGTGAATTCCACCTCGCTGCCCATCACGTAGTTGCCGGCGGCCGGGCCGACGCCCTCGTCGAAGCGCTGGCCCTGGTCGAACACGCGCCGGCGGATGGCCATGTTGGCGCCCCAGGCCTGTGCGGCGGGGATCGGTCCGCTGGCCAGTCCGGCCGGGGTGATGGCGAAGGTGGCGCCCAGGTTGACCAGGCGGCCGATCCATTCCGGCGGCTCGTGGGGCCACAGCGCCTCGATGCGCCCGCCGAAGATGTCGTAGTCCGGCTGCTCTGCGGCGCAGCGGCACAGCGCGGCCAGCCAGTCCGGCGCGGGCGGGGCGTCGTCGTCGGTGAACACGACCAGATCGCCGCTGGCGTGCTGCAGGCCCAGGTTCAGGGCGAGGTTCTTGCCGCGCCGCCCGGTGCGCAGCACGGTGAGCGGCAGGCGCCCGGCGTAGCGCGAGAGGATGGCCGGGGTGTCGTCGGTGGAGGCGTTGTCGATGACCACCAGCCGCCATCCGCCGCGCGGCGCTTCGAGCAGCGTGTGCGCTTCGAGCACGCGCAGCAGCGTGGCGGCGCCGTTGTAGGTGGCGAGCAGGACGGTCGCGCCGGTCATGTTCCGGCCCCTGTGGGCGAGAGCAGGACGCAGCCTTTTTCGGCGGGCAGGTCGTGGGCGGTGAAACCGGGATATTCCGCCAGCCAGCGGCGTACCACGGCACGCTCGTCGGGGCGCGCGGCATCGTCGAGGAAGACGTGGCAGCGCGCGGACAGCTGCCCGTGCAGGCGGGGCAGCGCCGGGTAGCGCGCCAGCGCGCCGATGGCGGCGGGTGGGCCGTCGATCACCAGCAGGTCGATGGGCTCGGCGAGTTCGAGGGCGTCCAGCGCGTACCAGGGCGCGCCGCCTTCCGTGTCGGCCTGCAGCGGGGCATCCACCACCCAGGCCCAGCGGTCCAGGCCGTGCGCGGCGAGCAGGCGGCGCACGCGGCGCGCATGGCGCGGGTCGTGCTCCAGGCTGAACACGCGCCCCTGTCCGTTGGCGCGGCAGCAATAGGCCAGCACCACGGTGCTCGACCCGGCGCCGCATTCGACGATGGTGCGCGGCGCCGCGGCCAGCACGTGGCTGGCGACGTGCTGCAGGAAGTCCGGCGAGGCGGCCCAGCCGCGCAGCGGCGGCAGGGGTTTTTCGGGGCGGATCAGCTGTACGAGGGCCTGATAGGCCTGGAACTGGTGGAACAAGGCGTCCGATTCGTCCTTCAGCGCGTTCAGTGTACTTTCGATGCGGTAGCTGGCCAGATGCACCTTGCGCAGCTTGTGCAGCAGGTACAGCGCCAGGGCGAGGTTGAGGACGAGGAAGGCGGGAATGAGCAGGGCGCTGTTCATTTGCAGGGACTCGAAGCGGGATCAGTTCCATCCGGGGCGCAGCATGCGCAGCGCGCGGCGGAACAGGGGCTCGTCGGCGAGCGGATGGCGGAAAAGGGCCACCGCCGCCACCCAGGCCAGCGCGCACAGGGTGGCGGACAGCAGCAGGCGGGCGATGCCGCCGCCCTGGGGGGCGAGCAGCACCAGCAGCGGCGGCAGCATGCAGGCGGCGGTGACCAGCAGGCTCTTCTTCAGGCCGCCGAACAGGGCCGGCAGGTCGTTGGCCTGGCCGCGCGCCTTGACGCGGTAGATGTAGGGCACCGAGAGCACGAAGAAGGCGGCGAACAGGATCGCGAAGCTCAGCATGTTCTGGAAGGCGATCACCCCGCCGACCAGCACCACCGCGCGGATGGGCTGGATGACCAGATCGATGCGCGTGGCCAGATCGATGCGCCCGCGCGCGGTGAGCAGCGGAATGACCAGCGAGCAGGTGGCGCCCGCCGCGCCGGCCAGGCAGAACCACGGCACTAGCGGCGCGGCGGCGTCCCACTGGGGGCCGAACAGCAGGCGCAGCAGTTCCAGCGCGTGGAGCGCGGCAAAGGCATAGAACGGCCAGGCCAGCACGGTCACCGCCGCCACCGCGTGGGCATGGCGGGCCTCCAGGTCGTCGTTTTCGCGGAAGGCGCGGGCGAACGCCGGATAGGCCACGTTGCGCACCGCGCTCATCACGTCGCGGTGGAAGAGGTTCATCAGCCCCTGTGCGCGGCTGATCATCGCCACCGGGCCGAAGCCGAGGATGCGGCCGATGGCCAGGTCGTTGATGTCCATGGAGATGCTGGTGACCACGTTGGCCGCCGAACTGCGCGCGCCGAAGTGCAGCAGCTTGCGCCATTCGCCGAAGGAGGGCAGCAGCACGCGGCGCTCGCTGCGCGCCAGCCAGGCGCCCGCGCCGGTGGCCAGGTTGCCGGCCAGCGCGCCGATGGCCAGGCCGTTGGCGCCGAAGCCGCGCAGCGCCAGGGTGATGGTGACGGCGAAGCCGACCAGCGCGGCCACCAGGTTGACCGCCGCGAGGCGCTTGAACTGCAGCTCGCGGCGCAGCAGGGCGACGGAGATGGAGCAGAACGGCAGCACCAGGAAGTTGAGCGCACCGATGCGGATGGTGTCCACGATGCGCGCGTCGCGGTAGAACCCGCCGGCCAGCGGCGCAGCGGCGAACACCAGCACGAACAGCGCGGCGCCGATGACCAGCGAGAAGCCGAAGGCGGTGCGGATGTGTTCGTCGTTGAGTTCGCGCTCCTGGATCAGGAAGTTGCCCACGCCGAAGTCGCGCAGCACCTGGGCGATGCCGATCAGCGCCAGGGCGACCGAGAACAGGCCGATCTCTTCCGGGGTGAGCAGGCGGGCGACGAGGATGTTGCCGGCCAGCGAGAGCGCGATCAGCGCATAGCGCTCGGCCATCGAGAAGGCCAGCGCGCGGCGCACCGAGGTCATGGCGCGGGGTGCCCGGGCAGGGCCGCGCCGGGGTGGGCACGCAGCCACAGTTCGAGCATGGTGAGAATCCACACCATCTCGCCGTAGTAGCCGGGGTGGGCGGGCAGGTGGCGGGCGAGCAGTTCGTCGATGAACGCCGGGCGCACGATGCCGCGCCCGGCCAGCGTGCCCAGCGCGTCGGCGGCCAGGCGGCGCAGGCCGTCGTGCCGGCAGGCCCACACGCCGAAGGGCAGGCCGAAGCCGTGCTTCTTCTTGGCGAGGATCTCGTCGGGCAGGAAGCCGCGCAGGGCTTCCTTGAAGAACCAGCGCAGGTTCAGCCCCTTGAGTTTCCAGGACGGCGGCAGGCGCAGGGAGAAATCCACCAGATCGTCGGAGAGCAGCGGAAAGGCCACCTCCAGGCCGGCCAGCGCGGTGGTGCCGACTACCTTGGGCAAGTCGTTGTCGGCCAGCGTGAACACCCAGTCGTAGGCCAGCAGGCGGTTGATCTGCGCGGCCCCGGCGCTGTGCGCCCACACCTCGCGCTGGCGGGCGAAGGGGGCGTCGGTGTCCACGCGGGCCAGGAAATCGGCCTCGAACACCTCCCGCGTGCCCAGGCGCAGCAGCAGGTTGTACCTCTGCAGGCGGTCCGGCAGCGGCACGCGCGCCTGCTCGACGTAGCTGGCGCCCTTGCGCGCCAGCGGCAGGCGGCCGAGCGGGCCGCCCAGCAGCGGTTCCAGCACGCCGCCGCGCAGCGCGGCGGGCAGGTGCTCGTAGAGGCCGAAGATGCGTTGGCGGGCATAGCGCGTGTTGCCGCCGAACAGTTCGTCGCCGCCGTCGCCGGCCAGCAGGCGTTGCACGCCGGCTTCGCGCGCGCGCCGCGCGCAGATCCACGCCGGCACCGCCGAGGAGTTGCCGAAGGGCTGGTCGTAGTGCGTGGCCACGCGCGGGATGCCGTCGAGCAGGTCGTCGGGCGTCACGTAGTACTCGTGGTGCTCGGTGCCGAAATGGCGCGCGGCGATGCGTGCGTAGGCCATCTCGTCGTAGCCCTCGGCGTCGAAGCCCATGGACCAGGTGCGCGCCGGCTTGCCGAGCACCTTGCACAGCATGCCGGAGACCGTCGAACTGTCGGTGCCGCCGGACAGAAATGCGCCGCATTCGGCGCCCTGTGCGGCGTGCGCCACGGACTGTTCGACCAGGCCGAGGAATTCCGCGCGGCGCGCGGCGAAGTCGTCGGTGGCGGGTTCCTCGAAGCGCGGCATCCACCAGCGCCGCACGTTCAGGCGGCCGTCGTGCCAGTGCGCGCAGTGCCCGGCCGGCAGGCGGGCCACTCCGTCGAATACCGTGCGCGGGGCGGGGATGACGTGGAAGAACAGGTAGTCGAAGATGGCCTGCGGATCGAGCGCGCGGGCTTCGCCCGGCACCGCGTCGGCGCGGTCGGAAAAGGCGAAGTGGTGCGCGTCGGCGGCATGGCACAGCGGCCAGGTGGCGAAGCGGTCCACCGCCAGCCATACCGAGGCGGCGCGGGTGTCGATGATCGCCACGGCGAAGCGCCCGCGCGCACCGTCGGCCGCGCCTTCGGCATGGCGGCGCCAGGCCGCCAGCCAGCCGGCCGCCTGCCCGCCGGCGGCATCGATGCCGGGCAGTTCAGCTTGCCCGCGCGCGGCGCAGATCAGCGGGCCGTCGGTGAGGAGGTCGTAGCCCGGGGCGCTGCCCAGCGCGCCGCCGCCGAACAGGGTACGGGTCAGTGCCGGCGGCAGAGTGGGAAGTGGAGCGGCGTCGGCCTGCAACAGGCCGACGAGGGATGCGGACATGGAAACCCCGGCAGGCGATGCGAAACGGATGCCTGGGCAAGGTTAGCAAAAGGCCCCCGCCTGCCGGCGCCGACATGGCGCCGGCCGTGACATTGTTCATCCGGTGCAAAGTTGTACCGGTGGGGGCGGGGCCCTGCATCACGCCCCCACCTCGGCACGCCTCCACGGACGGGAGGAAGGCGATCCCGGCGGCTAAACCAGCACCTCGACCACCGCCGGATGGCCCAGGAAGCGTTCCGGGCTGGCGCTGGCGCCGTAGGCGCCGGACTGGAAGATCACCAGCAGATCGTCCTCCTGCGCGTGGCCCAGCGGCATCTGTTCGGCGAGCAGGTCGAGGGGCGTGCACAGCGGGCCGACCACGCTGGCGTCTTCGCCGGGCGCCGCGTCCATGCGCGTGCCGACGGCGGCCGGGTAGTTCTTGCGGATCACCTGGCCGAAGTTGCCGGAGGCCGCCAGATGGTGGTGCAGGCCGCCGTCGGTGACCAGATAGGTGCGCCCGCGCGAGACCTTGCGGTCGAGCACGCGGCAGACGTACACCCCGGCCTCGCCCACCAGGTAGCGGCCCAGCTCGATGGTCAGCGCGGCCTGTGGCAGTTCCCCGGCGGCGCGCTCGACGAGTTGTTGCAGGTTGGCACCGATGGGGGCGAGATCCAGGCGTTCCTCGCCGGGGAAGTAGGGGATGCCGAAGCCGCCGCCCAGGTTGAGCACGCGCACCGGCGCGGGGGCCTGCGCGGCCAGGCGCAGGGCCAGTTCGAAGCTTTTCTGCTGGGCCTCGACGATGGCCTCGGCGCGCAGGTTCTGCGAGCCGGCGAACAGGTGGAAGCCCTCGAAGGCCAGCCCGGCGGCGGCGATTTCGGCGAGCAGGGCAGGCACCTGTTCGGCGTCCACGCCGAACTGCTTGGGGCCGCCGCCCATCTTCATGCCGGAGGATTTCAGTTCGAAATCCGGATTGACGCGCACCGCCACGCGCGCTGGCAGGCCCAGGCGCTCGGCGGCAGCGGCGAGCAGGGGCAGTTCGCGGAAGGATTCCACATTGACCAGCACCCCGGCGGCCACCGCCTGTTCGAGTTCGGCCGCGCGCTTGCCGGGGCCGGCGAAGCTGATCTCGGCCGGATCGGTGCCGGCGTCCAGGGCCACCTTGAGTTCGCCGCCGGAGGCCACGTCGATGCCGTCCACCCGCCCGGCCATATGGCCGACCAGCGCCGGCATGGGGTTGGCCTTCATGGCGTAGTGCAGGCGCACTTCGGGCGGCAGCGCGGCGCGCAGCGTGCGCACGCGGTCGTCGAGCAGGCCGCGGTCGTAGGCGTAGAAGGGCGTGCTGCCCACGCGCGCGGCCAGCCGGCGCAGCGGGATGCCGCCGATCAGCAGTTCGCCGTCGGCGCTGTGGAAGTGCTTCATCGGCGCGTGCGCCGGTTTGCCGGGGGTATTCATCGTGCGGGGTCCGTGGATTCAGGCCGGCAGTTCGGCACGCAGCGCGTTGCGGTCGATCTTGCCGTTGGGGTTGCGCGGCAGCGCGCCTGCGCGCACATGCACCTGCGCGGGCACCATGTAGGCGGGCATGCGCGCGCGGCATTCGGCGAGCAGCACGGCGGGGTCGAGCACACCGCCGGGCGGCGCGCTGGCCACCACGACGATGCTCTGCCCGAGGGTGTCGTGGGCCACGCCGAAGGCCGCGCATTCGCCCACCAGGCGGGTGGCGTAGAGGATTTCCTCCACCTCGGTGGGGCTGACGCGGTAGCCGGAGGTCTTGATCATCTCGTCGCGCCGGCCGATGAAGTACAGGTAGCCGTCCTCGTCGCGGCGCACGGTGTCGCCGGAGAACACGGCGATCTCCGGCAGCATCAGGCCGGGCTGGCGCCCCGGGGCCTGGGCGGGGAGCGGCTTGAAGCGTTCGGCGGTCTTTTCCGCATCGTTCCAGTAGCCCATCGCCACCAGCGCGCCGCGCTGCACCAGTTCGCCGGGTTCGTTGGGCGCGCATTCGCTGCCGTCCTCGCGCAGCACCAGCACCTCGGCGTTGGGGATGGCCCTGCCGATGGAGTCGGGGCGGCAGTCCACTTCCCCGGGCGGCAGGTAGGTGGCGCGGAAGGCTTCGGTGAGGCCGTACATCAGGTAGGGGCGCGCGCGCGGCAGGCGCTCGCGCAGCCGGGTCAGGGTGTCCAGCGGCATGCGCCCGCCGGTGTTGGCGAAGTAGCGCAGGTGTTCGCCGGCGCCCGCCGGCCAGTCCAACTGGGCGAGCTGGATCCACAGCGGCGGCACGGCGGTGAGGCCGGTGACGCGCTCGCGTTCGACGGCCTTGAGCACGTCGCGCGGCAGCAGGTAGTTGAGCAGCACCACGCGCGCGCCGGCATGGAAGGCGGTGGTGAGCTGCGAGAAGCCGGCGTCGAAGGACAGCGGCAGGGCGGCGAGCAGGGTGTCGTCCGCGCGGTTTTCCAGATACTGCGCGACGCTCTGGGCGCCGGCCACCATGTTGCGGTGGGAGAGCACCACGCCCTTGGGGCGCCCGGTGCTGCCGGAGGTATACAGGATGGCGGCGAGATCGCCGTCGATGACGCGGTGGCCGTTGGCCGGCAGGGGCGCGTCGAGCAGGGCGTCCCAGCGGTGCATGGCGATACCGGGCGGCAGCGGCGGCAGTTCGCCGCCGCCGACCAGCACGACGTGGCGCAGGTCGTGGCAGTGCGCCAGTTCGGCGCGCAGCCCGTGCAGGCGCTCCGCGCTGGTGACCAGCACGCGCACGTTGCAGTCGCGCAGGATGTAGGCCACCTGCTCGGCCTTGAGCACCGGGTTCACCGGCACGAAGGCGCCGCCGGCGGCGCTGGCGCCGAAGCTGGCGATGACCGTCTCGAAGCGCTTGTCGAGGAAGACCGCGACGCGCTCGCCGCGCTCCAGGCCGAGGGCGCGCAGCCCGTCGGCGAAGGCGCGCAGCGCGCCGGCCAGTTCGCCGTAGTTGAGCGTGCCGCCCGGCTGGGTGAGCGCGGGGGCGTCGGGCGCGCGCCGCGCGGCGGACAGGATCAGGTCGTGCAGCAGGTGGGTGGCGTTCATCGGCATGGGGTGTCCGGGTTCGACGCGGTGAGAGGGGCGAGTCTAGCGAACAGACGGGCGGATTCGTGCGGAAAATGTCCGCTGGGGCGCGGGCCGGCTCAATTCGCCAGCAGCTTGCGCAGCTTTCGGCCGGCCCGTTGCGGCAGGGCGCCCAGGGCAAGGGCGGCGGAGGCCAGGAAGGGCATGGGGTCGCGCAGGTCGAGATACACGCCGCGCGCGCCCTGGCGCAGCGCCTGCGGGGCGTGCCGGGCCAGCCACGGCAGGGCGGCGGGAAAGCGTTCGCCGTTGATCCATACGCGGGAACCGCTCTGCGTAGCGGGCGGGATGGGCTGCCCGAGTGTGCAACGGTATTCGATCAGCGCGAGGTTGACGCCGTTGGCGCTGCACAGGCTGGACCAGAAGTCGGTACGGCCGACGGTGGGCTCGATGACCCATGGCGAACCGTCCGGCGCGTGTTTGACTTCCAGCGAGACGGGGCCGGAGAGGGCCAGTCCGTCGAAGAAGCGCCGGGTGAGTTCGTGGATGGCGTCGTCGGGCTCGGAGAGCGCGATGGTGGTGTGGCCCAGCGGGCGGGAGTGCAGCTTGCGGCCTTCGAAGCGGGCGACGATGCGGCCGTGGTCGAGGTAGAGGGCGCCGAAGCGCACCCGTTCGTCGCCGCCGGGGATGTAGGTCTGCAGCAAGAGCGGCAGGCATTCCCGCAGTTGAGTGCTGGCTGCGGCGAGTTCGTCGGCAGAGGCGGCGACCAGGGTCTTGAGCGCGGAGAGCGGCTGGACGGGCTTGGCGATCACCGGAAAGCCCAGTTCGCCGGCCGCGTTCGCCAAAGCGTCCAGCCCGGTGACGAGGCGGGATGCCGGGTAGGCGAGCCCGGTCGCCAGGCAGCGCGCCTCGATGGCGTCCTTGTTCAGCAGCGGCAGCAGCCGTTCGGCGCTCGCCGCCCAGGACAAGCGGTAACGGCGGGCGACCCGCGCGGCGGCCTCGCCCACCGTGCGGACCATGCGGTCGTTGGTCAGGATCAATACCGGGCGGATGCCGGCGGGCAAGGTGTCGGCCAGGTCGTCCAGGCTGTCGAGCAGGGCGGGGCCGTTGATGTCGGGGATCAGCCGGAAGTCGCCATACCGGCTGCGCATGCCCGGCAGGCCGGCGTTCGCTTCCAGGCCGATGACCGGGACGCCGGCCCTGGCCAGGTCGCGGACCAGACCCAGGCCGTGCGCGCACAGGCCGATTACGACGGCGGGTGTTGGAGTCTGGTGGGGTGGAACCATCCGCTGGAGTACTCCTCGTGATCGGGGGGGCGCAGGTCCAGGCGGGGGCGGGACCGATCGGACAGGGAGAGATGCACGTGGGGGAACGGCAACGCGCGCGCGACGGTGAGCTGCGCGCTTCCCATACAGAGGAAGCTGACGCTGCCGAGCCGCCGGGCACCGAGGCGGGCGTGGGACTTCAGCGAATCGGCGTTGAAGGCGGAGATGCGCGAGAAGGACCAGTCGATGCCCTGAGCCGCCAGATGCGCGTTGGCCCGTTCCCACAGGCGGAAGAAGCTGCGGCCGATACGGAATTCGGGGGCTACGTAGACATCGTAGTCCCACGCGCTGCGCTCCGGCGCGAGCAGCCGGTAGCGGCAGCGCACTTCATCTTCGTCGTACTGCGCGCGCGCAAGCCACAGGAAACCGGCGAATTCGCCGCCAACCCGGGTGCACAGGCATTCGTGCCCGCGCCGGAAACGCGCCGCGATGACTTCCCCCGCCCTGGGGAAACCCGCCACGGCGGGAGAATCCGGGTGGCAGAAGGCCGTCTCGCTGAACGGGCTGCCGGCCGCCTTGAACGGCAGGGCGTGGCGGGTGGGCTGGGCGATCAGGTGGTAGCGGACGATCCGCGCCCGCCCCCCGGACAGGCGTTCGAGCAGGCGGGAGGCCATCAGCAGCAGGCCGTCCACCCAGCCGAGAAGCCGGATGTTCTGGCGCATCCGTTGCCGCAGGGAGGGGGAGGGAGAGGGTCCGGTCATCGGCAGGCGGGTATCGATAAGGCAATAGTACCGGGGTGGGAGCCGGTGTCCGATTTATAATAGCGGCCAGCATTCCGGGCGAAAGTACAATCCGTCACGGCATGTCGTTGAACTTCACCCGGAGCCGTGAATTGGATATCAGACAGGAAGTGTTGGCCGTCATCGACGAAGTGCTGAGTCTGGGCGGCCGAGCAGCAGGTTTCGATGCGGACACTCCCTTGCTCGGCGCGTTGCCGGAACTCGATTCGATGGCCGTGGTGGGCGTGCTGAACCTGCTCGAGGAACGCTTCGATTTCATCGTCGAGGATGACGAAATCGATGGTTCCACCTTCGCCACGGTAGGCACCCTGGTGGCCTTCGTCGAGGGCAAGCTGGGCTGAGGTGTGCCAGCCCCATAGGCCGGATATCGTGGAGATCGCGCGCGAAGCCTTTTTCCTCGATTCCCCCCGCGGCCGGCGTTTCTGCATTGCCAGCCGGCCGCCCGGTCAAGCGCTGGGCACCATTCTCTACGCTCCCCCGTTCGCCGAGGAAATGAACAAGTCGCGGCGCATGGCCGCGCTGGCCGCGCGTGCCTTCGCCGCGCGGGGCTGGCTGGTGTTGCAGCCCGACCTGATGGGCTGCGGCGACAGCGAGGGCGAACTGGCGGAAGCCCGCTGGCAGGACTGGCTCGACGATCTCCAACTGGCCTGGGACTGGCTGTGCGCGCGCGCCGGCGGCATACGCGTGGTCTGGTCCCTGCGCGCGGGCAGCCTGCTGGCGGCGGACTGGCTGCGCGCCTCGGCGGAAGCCCCGGCCCTGCTGCTGTGGCAGCCCGTGTCCGGCGGCCGGCAGCATCTCACCCAGTTCCTGCGCCTGCGGGGAGCCGCGGACATGCTGGCGGAAGCCGACGCGCAGGCATCGATGAAGGCGGTGCGCGCCGGGCTGGAACGCGGCGAGTGCGTGGAGATCGCCGGCTATACCTTGTCTCCCCTGTTGGCGCGCGGCATGGAAACCAGCGCCTTCGAACTGCCGGCTGGGTACATCAGCCCCGTCGTGCTGCTGGAAATGGGCGCCGAAGGGCGTACCGAACTCAGCCCGGCCCTGCTCGCCCTGCGCGGCAGGCTGGAAGCGGCCGGCGTGGCCGTGCAGGGCCATGTCGTGCCGGGCGCGGCATTCTGGCAGACGCAGGAGATCGAGGCGCCGCCGGCCTTGGTGGACCATTCCCTCGACGCGCTGAACGGGTTGCGGGCATGAGCGTGCGGGAGTCCGCCTTTTTCTTCGAATGCCGGGGCGAATCCCTGCTCGGCCTCGTCAGCACGCCCGCCGACGAGGCTGCCGGGGCCGCTGGGCTGGGCGTGCTGATCGTCGTGGGCGGCCCGCAGTACCGCGTGGGCAGCCATCGCCAGTTCGCCCTGCTGGCCCGCCATCTGGCCGGGGAGGGCATCCCCTGCATGCGCTTCGACTACCGTGGCATGGGCGATTCGAGCGGCGCGGCGTGCGGTTTCGAGGAGATCGACGACGATCTCCGCGCGGCGCTGGATACCTTCCACGAACGGGTGCCGGGATTGCGCGGCGTGGTGTTGTGGGGGCTGTGCGACGGGGCGAGCGCGGCGGCGTTCTACGCGCCGACGGATCGCCGCGTGGCCGGCCTGGTGCTGCTCAACCCCTGGGTGCGCACCGAGGCGGGCGAGGCCAGGACCTACCTGTGGCACTACTACCTGCGCCGTCTGTTCTCCGTGGCCTTCTGGAAGAAGCTGGCGGGCGGCGGCGTGGCGCTGGGGCGCGCGCTGGGCGAGATCCGCCAGCGTCTCGCCCAGCTGCGCGGGTCCGCGCCGGCCACGCAGGGAGAGGCGCGCGCCGTCGCCCAGGCCGCGCTGCCCTTGCCGGAAAGAATGCTCGCGGCCCTGTGGACGGGGGGGCTTCCCCGCCTGCTGATCCTCAGCGGGCGCGACTACGTCGCGCAGGAGTTCGAGCAGGTACTGGCCGGCGCGGCCTGGGGAACGCTGCATCCGCCCTCCGCCATCCATCGCCTGCCGGAGGCCGACCACACCTTTTCCAGTGCGCCCTGGCGTGATGAAGTTGCACGGCAAACCGCCTGCTGGTTGCGTACCCTTTCCGCCCAGTTGCCCGACTCTCAGGGATCAGCAGGGGAAAAACATGACGTGCATGCCGGATACGCTCCGCCGGATTCTCCCGGCGCTGCTGCTCGCCCTGTCGGGCGGGGCGATGGCCCAGCAACTGGGTGAGCCGATCTGCGGCAATCCGTTCCAGAACCACTACGGTCCCTACGATTACCGCATGACCAGCGCGGAGCAGCGCGCGATCGTGGAGCGCGTGCATTTCACGCCGACCGTGGAAAACCTGCTCGGCGGCAACACCTCGATGGGGCCCGGGGGCGATCTGAGCTATACGCTGGACGTCTATCCCAACCATCACCGCGCACTGATGGCGATGATGAAGCTGGCGCTGCGCGAAAAGCGCGCGCGGCCGAGCGAGTCCTCGCGCACCATCGAATGCTGGTTCGACCGCGGCGAGCGTTACGCGGCGGACGACCCCATGGTCAAGATCATCCACGGCCTGTACCTGATCGGCACCCGCCAGCCCGCCCAGGCACGCACCAAGCTGGATGAGGCGCGCGCCCTGGCGCCTGCCGACGCCAACGCGCTGTACAACCTGGGTCTGGCCTATTTCGACCTGAAGGAATACGAGCGCGCCCTGGAAAGCGCCCACGGCGCCTACGCGCGCGGCTTTCCGCTGCCCGGCCTGCGCGACAAGCTCCAGCGTGCCGGGCAATGGCGCCCGGCCGTGGAGACCACCGGGGTCAATTAGGCGGGGAACGGCGCGCCAGCGCCGCACCGGCGGCCAGCAAGGCTGTGCCGGCCAGGTACAGCGCCAGCCAGCGTATCAGCAGGGCACTGTCGCCGGGCAGCGCCTGGCGGTCGGCGCCGAGCAGGAACTGTGCGCCGGAATACACCAGCCCGTACTTGTGCACTTCCGTCGCTAGCCCCTGATTGAGCAGCCACCACGACAGCGGCAGCGCGGCCAGCGTGCACAGCACGGCCGGCCAGGGGCGCCGGCGCGCGCCGGCGAGCAGCGCGACATGCACGCACAACAGGGCCAGCAGCAGGTACAGATACACGCCGCCGCGCAGCCCGAGGGCGTCGACCGGGGCGATCAGCTCGTTGAGATTGTCGGTGGACGACCAGTCGAAGGCGACCTTCCTGGCCAGCCACAGCAGGGGCAGCAGCGGCACTGCGAGCAGGGCCAGGCGGCGCGGTGGCAGGCGCAGGTCGAAGGCTGCCAGGGCCAGCGCCAGCAGCGCGGCGGGAGGAAAGTACAGGGCAAGGAAGCGCGCCGCGCGCTCGATGGGAGCGACCCGCTCCGCGCTCAGGGTTTCGCGGAACAGCGTCGCCCACCACGGCCCCCAGACCTCCCGTTCGGTGACCCACCAGTAGCGGTTGTTGCTGCCGGCGATGTCGTCCAGGCTTTCGGCGGTGACGCTGCCGGCGAGCATCAGCAGGGTGGCCAGCCCGGCCGCGCACAGCAGGACGGGCAGGAGCAGCGCCCCGGCGCGCCAGCGCGTGGCCTGGTCGAGCGCCAGGCGCGGGCCGGCGCCCAGCCAGGGCAGCACCAGGGCGAACAGCGCGATGGCGGCCGGGTGGCCGTTGCCGAGGAAGAGCTCGCGCACGTTGTACGGCGTGCCGGGCTGACGGATCAGCCAGACCAGGGCGGCGCTGGCGGCCAGCCAGGCCAGCGCGGCCCACAGCAGCGCCCGCCTGCGCTCGACCCGGGCCGCCGGCGGCTGGTCGGAGGGTACCCGCGGGCGCAGCAGCGGCGCCGGCAGATCGGCGCGCGGTGGCGGGCTGTCGCGCAGCAGGTGGATGGTGGGCAGGGCGACCAGCAGCACGATCAGGGCCGGGGTCAGGTCCGCGCTGCGTCCGGGCAGCCAGAGCTGGACGATTTCCAGCCCGAGCACCCAGGCGACCAGGAAGGCGCCCACGCCGGCCAGGCGCGCGCCCATGGCATGCGCCAGCCACAGCAGCGCGGCGCAGACCCAGGCGGTGTCGAGCAGTTCGCGCAGGTTGGCGAGCATGTTGCCGTGCAGATGGCCGGCGAAAGGCAGCCAATTGAAGGCGCCCGGCGGGCCGCCCAGGCGGTAGGGCGCGAGGCCGTTCAGGGTGAGCCCGGCGAGCAGCACGGCGAAGGCGGCCGGCGCCAGTCTGCGCGGGTCGCGCAAGAGCGCCACGGCCACCCAGCCGGCGGTCAGCGCGGCGGCCTCGTGCCAGTGCGGGGCGCCGCCGGCAATGGACAGGCGGGCCAGCAGCACCGCCGGCAGGAGCAGCGCCAGCGCCGTGGCCACGCGATACGCGGGCAGCGCCGCGTGGGCCAGGTGGCCGAGGGCGAGCACGCTGCCGAAGGCAACGGCGAGCACGCCGGGCGCGAGCGGCCGTGGCGCGAAGAAGGCACGCAGGTGCTCGCGCAGCAGGGACAGATCCAGGCTGGGGACGAAGGGCAGGGCCTGGGCGGCGACCCACAGGGCGACCAGCGCCCACGGCAGCAGTGCGGCGGCCCGCGTGCCCTGCCATGCCATGCCCACGCGCGGGGCAAGGAGAAACTGGCCGAGCAGCAGGCCCACGCCGTTCCACAGCACGTCGGAGAGCGCCGCGTCGCGGCTGGGCAGGGTGAGCTGCAGGATCTGCAGGATGGCCGCCAGCACCAGTCCGGCCAGCACGCTGGCGGCGAGCGCGGCGGCGCGCGGCGGGCGGGGCCAGCCGGTGGCCAGCCCCCAGGGCAGGAACAGCAGGATGTTGCCGAGCACGTCGCCCCGGTTGGACCACAGCGCGGCGTCGTCGAGCATGCCGCGCAGCGCATCGAGCGGCTGCGCGGGCAGGACGAAGTCGAACGGATACAGCGAGCCGTAGGCGATCAGCACCGCCAGCAGCGTGTGCCAGCGGTTCAGCGGAGCGGACGCGGCGGCCATCGGAGAGCGCGCGGTCCGGGGGAGCGGTCCGGCGGCCTACTTGCTCTTGATCATCGTGCCGACACCGTGGTCGGTGAGGATTTCCAGCAGCAGGCAGTGCTCCACGCGGCCGTCGATGATGTGCACCGACTTCACGCCGTTGCGCGCTGCATCCAGCGCCGAGCCGATCTTGGGCAGCATGCCGCCGGACAGGGTGCCGTCCTCCACCAGTTCGTCGATCTGGCGCGGGGTGAGCCCGGTGAGCAGGTTGCCGGCCTTGTCGAGCACGCCCGGGGTGTTGGTGAGCAGCACCAGCTTTTCCGCCTTGAGGATCTCGGCCAGCTTGCCGGCCACCACGTCGGCGTTGATGTTGTAGGTTTCGCCGTGCTCGCCCAC
This sequence comes from Pseudothauera nasutitermitis, assembly GCF_004801295.1. Lineage (GTDB taxonomy): Bacteria > Pseudomonadota > Gammaproteobacteria > Burkholderiales > Rhodocyclaceae > Pseudothauera > Pseudothauera nasutitermitis. Next base: position 109,452 of record NZ_SSOC01000005.1, on the reverse strand, counting down.
GCCGATGGGGGCGATCACCGGGATGAAGTCGCCCTGGTCGAGGAAGGCGATCAGGCTGGGGTCGATGCCGGTGATCTCGCCCACCTGGCCGACGTCCACCACGTCGCCCGCGGGGGCGTCCTTCTTCTGCATCAGCAGCTTCTTGGCGCGGATGAAGCCGGCGTCCTTGCCGGTGAGGCCCACGGCCTTGCCGCCGTGCTGGTTGATCAGGTTGACGATTTCCTTGTTCACCTGGCCGCCGAGCACCATTTCGACCACTTCCATGGTCTCCGCGTCGGTCACCCGCATGCCCTGGATGAATTCGCCCTTCTTGCCCACGCGGGCCAGCAGGTTCTCGATCTGCGGGCCGCCGCCGTGCACCACCACCGGGTTCAGGCCGACCAGCTTGAGCAGCACCACGTCGCGCGCGAAGCAGTCCTTCAGGTGCGGGTCGGTCATCGCGTTGCCGCCGTACTTGATGACGATGGTCTTGTCGAAGAAGCGTTTGATGTAGGGCAGCGCCTCGGCGAGGATGGCGGCCTGGCGGGCGGGGGTGACGTCGCTGCTCTGGGGCGTGTGTGTCATGGCGGGCGATCCTTGGGAAAGGAGGAATTCTAACCGGGGCGCCGGAGGTTGGTGCCGGCGTTTACCATGCGGCGGAATGCGGCCGGGGTCATGCCGTAGCTGGCCTTGAACTGGCGGTGGAAGTGGCTGAGGTTGGCAAAGCCGCTCTCCAGCGCCACGGCGGTGACCGAGCGGGTGCTGGCCGCCAGGATGCGCGCCGCCTTTTCCACCCGCCGCGCATTGCAGTAATCGATCAGGCTTCTGCCCGTGTGGCGGCGGAACTCCCGCGTCAGCACGCTGCGCGACAGGCCGAACTGCCGCGCGGTGCGGTCGAGGTCGATGGTGTCGTCCAGGCGGGGTTCGAGCCACTCGCGGATATTGCGGATCGTCTCCCGGTAACGGTCGGGCTTTGGATTGCCGCACATGACGTGCCGCTGCCCATGCAGTGCCAGCAGCAGGCTGACGGCCCCCCAGGCGACCTGCAGTCCGGGAACGTCGGTCTGGCCGACGTCGTCCGGAACGTGCGCCAGCAGGGCGTGCGCATCGCCCGTGCCGTCCTGGTTTCCACCCCCGGCGGCCTGATCGTGATCGGCGAAGGTCGCGCCTGCTGTCCGGATGCTGGACAGGAAAGCCGCCTGCGTGAGGGACAGGAAGGTGCCGATGTCGGCCGCCTCCAGGCAGATCAGCTTGAGCCGGGCGGATTCGCCCGGCGCGAAGGCGAAGCGGTGTTCGACCTGGGGCGCGATGCAGATGCTGCGCCCGCTGCGGAACCCGATTTGCTGCCCGTCGCGTTGCCCGTGGAATTCCAGCCGTCCGCCGTCGCTCAGGCAAAAGATCCATTCGAAGACGTCATGGCGGTGCCAGCCGCTGGAAGCGTTCAAATGGAGCTTGGCACTCCATAGCATTTTTTGGCCGATCGTATATGAACTCTGGCGAATTCTACAAGATCGCGTATTTCATGGGAAATATAGTGTGTTCCTGATTTTTCATGTCGCCGATCGGATAGGTTTCCGGTCTGGCAGAGTGGGTGGAAACCCGTTGCCGTGGAGACGCACGATCCATGTACCTTGCCTTCAAGCACATTCACCTCGCCACCGCAGTCCTTTCACTGCTGCTGGCCTTCGTCTGGACCCTGGCCGCCTGGCGAGCCGCGTCCGCACCGGGTGGGCAGCCCGGCAAGGTGCGGGTGTTTTACATCCTGGACCAGGCCGCTGCCGGCCTTGCGGGGCTGAGCGGCCTGCTGGTGACGCTGGTCGGCCCGTGGAAACTGATGCTGTTCCCCTATATCGGCCTGGTGGCCTTCATCGGCCATGGGCTGGCGGCCGGCGCTGCCTGGCGCACGCTCATGTCCGGGCGGAAGGCGGTGCCGAAGACCGCCCTGATCCTGCAGAACCTGGCCTTGCTGCTGGCGGCGTATGTGATGGCGGCCAAGCCCATCTGACGGATTCCGCAGTGCGGTTGTTCATCGGAGTTTTCCATGGAAAAGAACATTCATGCCATTCCAGTGCGCCGGATCGATGGAACCGATTCCACGCTGGAAACCTACAGAGGTTCGGTTCTGCTCATCGTCAACGTAGCCTCCCGGTGCGGGCTGACGTCCCAGTACGCGGGGCTGGTGCAATTGCACGAACGCTACCGGGAGCGGGGTTTCGCGGTGCTGGGTTTTCCCGCGAATGATTTTGCCGGGCAGGAACCGGGCAGCGACAGCGAAATCCAGGCATTCTGCACGGCTACGTATGGGGTCGAATTTCCGCTCTACAGCAAGCTGGTGGTCACTGGGCCGGATAAGCATCCGCTCTACGCCTGGCTGACACAGGCATTGCCGGAAGCGGAAGGGCGGGCCGCCATGGAGGCGGGGCTGAAAGAGCACGGCATCGATCCGCAGCCCAGCCCGGAGGTGCTGTGGAATTTCGAGAAATTCCTGATCGGGCGGGACGGGCGGGTACTGCGCCGCTTTGCGCCGGATACCTTGCCGGACGACAGCAAACTGGTGGGGGCCGTCGAGGCCGCGCTGCTGGAAGGCCGATGAGGGAAAAAGGCCCGCTGGGGAAGCCGGCGGGCCTGTCGACGGACGGGGACGCTTACCGGATGCTCAGGCGCTTGGCCTGCGCGGCCTGCTTCTTGGGCAGGTCGAGTTCCAGCACGCCATCCTGGAAGCGTGCGCTGGCGCGTTCCTCGTCGATTTCCTGACCGAGCTGGAAGCTGCGCGAAACCTTGCCGAAGTAGCGTTCGGTGCGCAGCACGCGTTCGCCTTCTTTCACTTCCTTTTCCTGCTTGCGCTCGGCGCTGATCGACACCACCGCGCCGTCGATGCTGACGTGGATGTCTTCCTTGCCCACGCCCGGCAGTTCGGCGTGTACCTGGTAGCCGTCGTTGTGCTCACGCACGTCCACACGCATCTGCGGAGCCTCGGCCGGCGTGTTGCCGAATTCGACCGGGCGGACGAAGAAGCCGCGCAGAATATCTTCGAACGGATCGCGGCTGATGATGTTGGCCATGATGCATTCTCCTTGGTCGGTGAATGGGCGGTGCTGTCCGCCCGTGCAACCAAGATGGGTGTGCCCGGATGGATTTCAAGCACCCGGACGCGCGTCCCGCCCGGCGGCGGGGCGGTGCTTGCTCAGTGCCCGGATGGCACGGTGAACACCGCCAGCACACGGCCCTCGCCGGCCAGTGCATCGGCCGCCTCGGCGCAGATCTCCAGCAGCGTGGCGTAGTCGTCCGGCGCCGCGCCGCGCAGGGTTTCGGCATGTTCGAGCAGCACCACCACCTGCGCCGCGTCTACCCAGGACAGGTCGCCCAGGCAGTCGGCCAGCGCATCCCAGTTGCGCCCGAACCAGCCGGGAAAATCCAGCGCCGCGGCCAGTGCGTCGAGCAGGCCGGCCTTGTCCGCGACGGCGGACAGATCGACACGCGCCACGCGGGCGCCGATCGCCTGCGCGGCTTCCAGCAGTGCCGCCACGTCGGACACGGGGGGCGCATGCACGCCCGGCAGAAAGGACAGGGGAGTGGCGGTCATGGCGTGGGCGCGGTGTCGATGCGGCGGAAGCTGCGGTAGTGGTCGGCGGTGTAGTAATACACCTCGGGCGGGCGGCCGCCAGTGACGATGCGCCGCGCGCCGCGATCGCGCGCGCCCGGCGTGGGCACGGTGTATTCGCGGTAGTAGCCGCGCGGGCGTTCGGGCAGCAGGCCTTCGCGATTCTGGAAGACGGTGCCGTCCTTGCGGTAGGGGAAGGGCCCGCCGGCGTCGATCAGCGCCAGGGTGGCGAGCGCCTCGGGCGGCAGGGCCGTGGCCTGGAGGCCGGCGTCGCCGCCGGCCGGTGCGCAGCCGCCGAGCCATACGGCGGCCGGCAGCAGCAGGGTGAGCAGGATGCGCCGGGCGGACATGGGCTGCGGACGCTGCCGGGCTGGGTTCAGACGGCGATGCCGCGGCGCCGGCCTTCACCGCGCGGGGCAATGGAGAACTTCTTGAACAGGCTGTGCAGCAGGCCGGAAATGGCCGCCAGCCGGGGGCTGGCCGGATCGAAGCGGCGCGCGCGGGAGATCAGCGTGCTGGCCTGCGTGGCGAAACGCTCGTTCCAGCCACGGTGTTCGATATGGCGCAGCAAGGCCAGCGCGGCGTTGAACAGCACATGCGGGTTGCCGGGCATGCGCCGCGCGGCGCTCATCATCTCGCTCACCGCGCCGTCGTAGTCGCCGGCCTTGGCCTTGGCCGCGCCGCGCGCGATCAGGCCGCGCACTTCCTCGCGGGTGCGTTCCTCCAGCTCCTCGGCCAGCATCTCGCGGCCGCGCATGCGCAGTGCGCCGCGGGTGATCTCCAGCGTGCGTTCGTCGGCGGCGTTGCGCAGGATGTCGAGCACCAGTTCGCTGCCTTCGGTTTCCAGATCGTTGTCGAAGCAGGCCTTGAGCAATTCCTGCTTGAGGGTGGCGGACAGCAGCCCGCCATCCGCGCTGGCGGCCAGCGCGCTGGTGCGCAGCGCCTCGCGGGCCTGTTCGTCCTCGCCGTCGGCGGCGTAGTACAGGCCGCGCGCCAGCGCGGCGCAGGTCGATGCCTTGGGGTGGCCGCCCATGCTGTTGTCGAGATCGCGGATGGTGGCGCGCGCGGCTTCGTCGCGTCCCTGGGCAAGCTGGACCTGCAGCAGGCGGACGTGATCCTCCGGTTCGCGGAAGCCGGAGACCTTGCCCTTGCGCACCACTTCGGCGAGCACGCGTTCGGCGCGTTCGTGTTCGCCGAGCTGGAAGGACACCTCGCCGAGATGGCGCAGGCGGGAGACGCGGTGCGGCGAGCGCGCGCTGGCGGCCAGCAAGGCGTCGCGCGCCAGCTCGAGGCGGCCGTCTTCCTCGCGGCAGCGCGCCAGCAGGTCGTAGGCGTCGATGTAGTGCTCGCGTTCGGCCACCAGCGTGGCGATCATCTCCTCCGCCTCGCCGTGCTGCTTGCGCAGGAACAGGATGCGTGCGAGGCCGAGCTGCGCCCAGGGCAGATCCTTTTCGCCGAGCGCGCGGCGGTAGGTCTTCTGGGCATCGTCGGTGTGGCCGGTGGCGAGCAGCAGTTCAGCCTGCAGGCGCAGCAGGTCGGTGAGGTAGCGCGGCTGGTCGGCCTCGGCCTGGCGCAGCAGTTCCACCGCGCCCAGCGGGTCGCCGATCTCGACGCGGAGGTAGGCGGGCAGGAATATCTCGCGCTTGTCGAGTGCGCGCTGCAGGCGCTCGCGCAGGGCATGCGCGGCAAGCGGCTTGAGCACGTAGTCGTTGGGCGCCAGTTCGGCGGTGCCCACCACGCGCTCGTAGTTGCGCTCGGTGGTGACCATGATGAACAGCGTGGACAGCGGGATGATTTCCTGGCTGCGCAGGTCTTCGAGCAGATGCTGGCCGTCCTGGCCGTCGCCGAGGTTGAATTCGCACAGCACGATGTCGAAACGCGCGCCGCGCAGCTTGCGCACCGCGTTGGCGGCGCTGACCGCGAACTGCACGCCGTTGACGCCGAAGCTGCCCAGCATGGCGCGCAGCTGGGTACGCATGCCGGGATTGGCGTCGATGACGAGCACGGAGACGGTGGCGAGTTCGGCCATGGTGGAAAGCGCGGTGCGGCGAATGGAGGGTGATGCCTGGTCTTATCGGCAGCGCGGCAAGGCGCTTGAGTGGCCGGGGCGAACGGTTGCAGGCCCGCCCATCTTGCCACATCCGTGCCGGAGGCGCCTTCCGCCCGGGTTTTCCCTGCCCGGCCATTGCCGTCTCTTGCCGGCCTTGCCCCAACCGCCGCTATTTCAGTTATCCATTGCGCTGCGCGCCACCCGCGGCCGATGAAACGGGAGCGTCACGCCCTCCCCTCGTAGGAGAGGGGCTCGGGTACTTGGCGAACGTCATGCAGTTGCACTGCTCAGAATATGGCCCCGATGCCCACCTTGGCGCCCGCCGACCGCCGGCCCTTGCCTTCGAAGTTGAAAAGCAGGCCTGCATCGAGGGTCCAGGCGCGCGGCGACTGGTAGTTGATGGCGGCCGAAACCGAACCGAAGGCGCCCGAGCCATCGAGACCGCTGAAGCCGCCGGTCAGGCCGAGCTTCGGCGTCAGTGTCGCGCCGCTGTCCAGCCTGAACCGCCGGGCAAGCTCGGCCCCGAGGCTCACGCGCGACTGCTCCGTGGCGAATCCGCCGACGTCAACGACGTCGCCCCGGGCGTTGGCCACGGCATAGTCATCGACGCGCTCTTTCAGATACACCGCGCGCAGCCGTGGCGTCAGCGTCATCTCCCCTTCCAGTTGCCACTGCCCGCTGATCGACGTATCAAACAGCCAGCGCCGCGTGTCGAAGGAGCCATCCCAGAACAGCGTATCAATCTTGTTCGACGACCCGCCATACAGCAGGCTGGTGTTCCAGAATACGCCCGACCCGAGCTCGAACGAGGCATACGGGCCGGCCAGCCAGCCATTGCCGGTCAGTTCCACGTCCTCCTTCGTCGGATCGGTCGTCCGGTCGTAGTGGAACGACAGGCCGGCCAGCGCCTTGTCGGTGAGCAGATAGTCGGCACCGGCGGAGAGCATGCCGAAACGGCCCCAACGACTGCCGTCTCGCCTGCGGTTGTGGACCATCAGCGAGCCGTCGATCCACACGTTGAACGGCGCGGCATGCGCGCCGTCCTTGCGCGCCGCCTCCGCCTGCGCGAGGCCGGTGGCGAAGCCCAGCGTCAGGCCATCCGCCGCTGGCGACAGGCGCACGCTCACCGGTTCCGTGGATGCCTGCATCCGGCGACGCTCCAGCAGACCGGGCACCTTGATCGTCGAGGCGATCAGGTTCTGGCGCGTCTGCACGAAGCCGCGCACCAGCGTATCGATCTCGGACGCAACCGCATCCGCATCATGGCCCAGCGTATAGGTCACGGCACCCGTGTTGGAAACCCCCAGTGCGCTGGTCAGCCGGAAGCGCACCACCGCCTGCCCAGCATAGGCCGGGTTCGGCGCGAACTTCAGGTACCAGCCGGGCACCGATGCCTGTGCCGCCAGGGCACTGACGATCTCCGCCGTCCCCGCGTTGGCCGGCGCAACGGACACGATCTCCGCTGCGGTGAACGGCCCGCCCGTCGCCCCCTCCGCCAGGTCCACCTCGGCGGGCACCGCACCGGCGGGAACCTCCACCTGTTTGTCGGTCACGGTCACCTCGCGCGCGGCCACCTTCAGCGTCACCGCCACCGAGGCCGTGGCACCGTTGGCATCCTGCGCCTGGATCGTGAAGCTGTAGTCGCCCGCCGCGTCGGCCTCCAGCGGGCCGGCCAACTCGCCCGTCGATGCGTTCAGGCTGATGCCTTGCGGCAGCGTGCCGCCAGCCAGGTTGTAGGTGTAGGGCTCGGCCCCCCCGCTGGCGGTGATCGACGCGGAATAGTCCTCGCCGGCCATCCCCTCCGGCAGCACTCCACCGGAAAACGTCAGCACCACCGGGCTCACGACCACCGTCAGGGTATAGCTCGCCGAGCCGGTATTGGCCGGCGTTGCGCTGTCCGCCGCCGTCACGGTGAAACTGAATGAACCCGCCGCCGTCGGCGTGCCCGACAGCGTGCCGTCCGGTGCAAGTGTCAGCCCCGCAGGCAGGTTGCCCGTCGCCGTGAAGGTGTGGGCGCCGATGCCGCCCGAGGCCGTGAGGGTCTGTGAATAGGCGGATCCCGTCGTGCCGCCCGGAAGCGCGCCGGATGCCGGGGAAAGCGCCAGCGTCACCGGCGCGGCGCGGTTGACGGTCACCGTGTAGGTCTGGGTGGTCGTGCCGTCCTGGGCGGTGACCACCACGGTGACCGGGTTGGCGCCGACGTTGAGGCTGATCGCGCCGGAGGGGGAGCCGGAGGCGACCGGCGTGCCGTTCACCGTCACGGTGGCATTGGCGTCGGTGACGGTCGGCGTCAGCGTGGTGGAGGCGGTCGCGGTCGGCACGTTCACCGTATAGCTGGTGGTACCCGGGGCGAAGGCCGGGTCAAGGGCCCCGGCACTCACCGCGAGGCTGGACAGCGTCGCCTCGGTCGAGGCCGGCGCGGCGCGGTTGATGGTCACCGTATAGGTCTGGGTGGTCGTGCCGTCCTGGGCAGTGACTACTACCGTGATCGGGTTGGTCCCGACGTTGAGGCTGATCGCGCCGGAGGGGGAGCCGGAGGCGACCGGGGTGCCGTTCACCGTGACGGTGGCGTTGCTGTCCGTCACCGTCGGCGTCAGCGTGGTGGAGGCGGTGGCATTCGGCACGTTCACCGTATAGCTGGTGGTGCTGGAGGCGAAGGTCGGATCGAGGGTGCCGGCGCTGGCCGCGAGGCTGGACAGCGTCGCCTCGGTCGAGGCCGGCGCGGCGCGATGGATGGTCACTGTATAGGTCTGGGTGGTCGTGCTGTCCTGGGCGGTGACTACTACCGTGATCGGGTTGGCGCCGACGTTGAGGCTGATCGCGCCGGACGGGGAGCCGGAGGTCACCGGCGTGCCGTTCACCGTGACGGTGGCGTTGGCGTCCGTCACCGTCGGCGTCAGCGTGGTGGAGGCGGTGGCATTCGGCACGTTCACCGTATAGCTGGTGGTGCCCGGGGCGAAGGCCGGATCGAGGGCCCCGGCACTCACCGCGAGGCTGGACAGCGTCGCCTCGGTCGAGGCCGGCGCGGCGCGATGGATGGTCACTGTATAGGTCTGGGTGGTCGTGCTGTCCTGGGCGGTGACTACTACCGTGACCGGGTTGGCGCCGACGCTGAGGCTGATCGCGCCGGAGGGGGAACCGGAAGCGACCGGCGTGCCGTTCACCGTGACGGTGGCATTGGTGTCGGTGACCGTCGGCGTCAGCGTGGTGGAGGCGGTGGCATTCGGCACGTTCACCGTATAGCTGGTGGTGCTGGAGGCGAAGGTCGGATCGAGGGTGCCGGCGCTGGCCGCGAGGCTGGACAGCGTCGCCTCGGTCGAGGCCGGCGCGGCGCGATGGATGGTCACTGTATAGGTCTGGGTGGTCGTGCTGTCCTGGGCGGTGACTACTACCGTGATCGGGTTGGCGCCGACGTTGAGGCTGATCGCGCCGGACGGGGAGCCGGAGGTCACCGGCGTGCCGTTCACCGTGACGGTGGCGTTGGCGTCCGTCACCGTCGGCGTCAGCGTGGTGGAGGCGGTGGCATTCGGCACGTTCACCGTATAGCTGGTGGTACCCGGGGCGAAGGCCGGGTCAAGGGCCCCGGCACTCACCGCGAGGCTGGACAGCGTCGCCTCGGTCGAGGCCGGCGCGGCGCGATGGATGGTCACCGTGTAGGTCTGGGTCGTCGTGCTGTCCTGAGCAGTGACTACTACCGTGATCGGGTTGGCGCCGACGTTGAGGCTGATCGCGCCGGACGGGGAACCGGAGGCGACCGGGGTGCCGTTCACCGTCACGGTGGCGTTGGCGTCGGTGACCGTCGGCGTCAGCGTGGTGGAGGCGGTCGCGTTCGGCACGTTCACCGTATAGCTGGTGGTGCCGGAGGCGAAGGCCGGATCAAGGGTGCCGGCGCTCGCCGCTAGATTCGAGAGCGTCGCCTCGGTCGAGGCCGGCGCGGCGCGGTTGACGGTCACCGTGTAGGTCTGGGTGGTCGTGCCGTCCTGAGCAGTGACTACTACCGTGATCGGGTTGGCGCCGACGCTGAGGCTGATCGCGCCGGAGGGGGAGCCGGAGGCGACCGGCGTGCCGTTCACCGTGACGGTGGCATTGGCGTCGGTGACCGTCGGCGTCACCGTGGTGGAGGTGGTCGCGTTCGGCACGTTCACCGTGTAGCTGGTGGTGCCGGAGGCGAAGGCCGGGTCGAGGGCCCCGGCGCTGGCCGCGAGGCTGGACAGCGTTGCATCGGTCGAGGGGGCGGCGTAAGTATAGCCGTTCGGCAGCGTCGCCGTCCCGCCGGGTGTCGTCACCGCGACATTGACCGCGCCCGCCGCATGGGCCGGGGTCGCCACCGTGATCGTGGTGGCGTTGGTGACGACGAGGCCCGTGCCGGCGGTGCCGCCGAAGGTCACACCCGTCGCGCCGGTGAAATTGGCGCCGGTGATGGTGACGGAGGTGCCGCCCGCCGTGGGGCCGGACGTGGGCGAAAGCGAGGTTACGGTGGGGGCCGGCGTCGCCGACACGCAGTACACCGAAACCGCGAACTCCCCCGAGCTGATGGCATCGATTTCAAGACCCAGCGACGTCAGTTGGGCGCCGGAAACGACCGTCGAAGCACTCCCTGCCGCATAACCTCCGGGGATGAGATGAACGTATGTGTCGTAGTTGCCATCCATCAAGGTGAAATAGCTCATTGCCGACGACGGGGCGCCGGTTACCGTGAAGGCGATCTGATCGCTGGCAAGAAAAGAGCTCGCGGGATGGCTGCTGGCGTTGTATGGGTTTCCACTGCCATTGAAGTTCGTCCACGCCGCCTCGACCGCCGTGCATCCGGCAGATTGGGCATGGGCCGGATTGGCCCCGGCGAACATGCAGGCCGTGACGAAAAACAGCAGGAGCAGGCGCCCGCAGATGGCATCCGCCAGGCGCGGCCGTTCGGATTGCCGCAACCATGGGATGAACGAAGCGAGACATGGATGCACGAATTGAATGACGTTCGGGTGCCGGGCGGCAGCGCTCGCGGAGGTCTGCATGACGGGACGATTCCTCGGTCGAAGGTCCGGAAGAATTGCGCCCCGGCCATGGGGGAGATCGCCACGCCATCACGACGAACGCAGCGAGTCGCGCCGTCGGCGGCAGCCCCACTCGCCATGCCCCGGGTGCGCAAACTGCCGACGATTGTCGTCAGCCCCCGGGGGAGGCGTCTAGCTGTCAAAACTCGCAGGTTGCCGCGGTTTCAGGGGGCTACGATGCCCAGGATGACGCTTTTTGCCACCATCTGGCTGCGGTTGTCCGCGCGCAGCTTGGTCCGTGCATTGTTCAGGTGGAAGAACACGGTGCGGGTCGAAATCCGCAGTTTCGCGGCGATTTCTCCATCGCGCAGGCCGTTCGCGGCATGAACCAGGCATTGCCGCTCGCGCGCCGTCAGTGCGACGGGCTGCGAGGCATGTTTCTGGATGCTCCTGAAGGATTCCAGGAAATAGCTGGCCAGCATGTGCATTTCCGGCAGATGCGCGGCGGCACGGGCCGATGCGCCGGGCCTGGAATCGCCGCGGGCGATGCCGAAGCCGAAGTTCCCGAGCGCGTGGCAGGGCAGGGGGCTGAAGCCGCCGGAAACGACGCCGAAGGAGCTCGCCTCTTCCAGCATTTCCTGCGCATCCGGGCCGACGAAGGATTCCCTGGCCCAGGGAACCGGATGCACGTGATGCTGCATGTGCGCAAAGCACGGGTCGACCAGGTGATAGTTGTTGCTCCGGTAGCGCTCGATCCAGGCCGCGGGATAGGTGCCGTAATGAACCGCCTGCGGTTCGCCATGGCCCGTATGGATATGGCCGCCGAACATGAAGTGGTCGAAATCGAGGAACTTGACCAGCTTCTGCGTTCTGGCAAGCAGTTCGTCCATGTCCGGGGAGGCCAGTACTTCCAGATAGTCGCGGTACTTCGCCAAATAGGCCGTCATCGCCGAAATCCCCTTCAGAAGCCCATTTCCCGCCAGAACACGCCGGCGGCGGTCCTGGCGAAGCGCAGGCCGGGCGCTTCCCCGCGCCCCGCGATGCTGACCCGGCCGCGCCAGGTATGCTGGGCACTGGCCGGCATCTCCTGTTCCACGTCGAGCAGCACGCGGTAGATGGCCCGTTCGGGGTACAGGCCGCCGTGCTGCTCGCGCACCAGCACGTGGCCGCCGTACGGCGTGGCGAGCGCCGGTTCGGTGAGGATGCGGGTGGCGTCCCGGTCGATGCTCGCCACCCTCAGCCGGACGGCGGGGCCCGCCAGGCCGTCGGCGATGAACAGGCCCCGGTCGCCCACGGCGATGCGCTGGATGTCGGCCTCTTCCACGTAGGTCACCACCTGCCGGGCGCCCGGCGCGATCAGCCGGCCCAGCAGTTCCTTCTCGGCCACCCAGTCTCCCGCGCGCAGGTCGGCGGCCAGGTCGCGGAACTCGCCGGCGAAGGGCGCGCGTGGGGCGTAACGCTGCGCATCCGCGGCGATGGTGGCCTGTTCGGCCGCCGCCGTGGCTTCCTGGTCCTGGAGCAGCAGCCAGTTGCGCCGCATGTCGGGGTCGAAGCCGGCCGCGGCCGACTGGCGGGAGAGTTGTTCCCGGCGCGCCTCGCTGCGCGCGCCGCGGGCCTGCAGCAGGGGGGCGTCGAAGCGCATCAGCGTGGCGCCGGCTTCCACCGGGGCGCCCTCGGCGTGCGGCAGTTCATTCAGCCGGGCGTGCGCCGGGCCGTACAGCACCCATTGCAGGCGCGGCTGCAGCAGCCCCTGGGTCATCACCGGGGTCGGCCAGGGCAGGACGAAGAGCAGCACGCCGGCCGCTGCGATCCAGGCGCTGCGCCGTGCGCGTGTGCTGCGCCGGATGGCGGGCCAGCGTTCCCGCCAGGCCTTCAGTTCGCTGGCCAGCGGCATGAGGATGAACCAGGCGATTTCCACCACGAACAGCAGGATGCCCGCCATCTTGATGAAGAAGTGGTAGACCAGCACGGCGATGCCGAGGAACAGCACCAGCCGGTACAGCCAGGTCGCCCAGGCGAACAGGATCAGCCCCGCGGCCCGCGCGCGGGGGAAATGTTCCGGCGGTTCCTCGCCCAGGGCGAACAGGCGTTCGCGCAGGTCCCAGCGCGCCAGGGCGAAGGCGCGCGCGTGCAGGTTGGGCAACTGCAGCCAGTCGGAGAGCAGGAAGTAGCCGTCGAAGCGCATGAACGGGCTGGCGTTGATCAGCAGCGTGGATACCCAGGTGGTGGTCGACAGCAGGAAGGCGACGGATTTCGGCGTGCCGTCCGGCAGCCAGGCCCAGGCCAGCGTGGCCCAGACGGCGATGGTCAGTTCGGTGGCGATGCCGGCCGCCGCCACCTTCAGGCGCTGGTCGCGGCGGGTGAGCTTCCAGACTTCGTTGGTGTCCGTATAGGCCACCGGCCACAGCACCATGAAGGCGACGCCCATGGTCGGCACCCGGCAGCCGTAGCGCTTGGCGGTGAAGCCGTGCCCCAGTTCATGGAGCACCTTGACCGCCACCAGGGTGGCCCCGTAGGCCAGCAGGCCCTCCCAGCTCAGCAGGTCCACCAGGGTGGCGGAAAAGCTCTCCCAGGAGCGGTATACGCTGATCAGGCCGAGCACGGCGGCGAGCACGGTGAGGCGCAGGAAGGCGCGGCTGAAGAGGAAATCCAGCCGTCCGGCCCAGCGCGTCAGCCAGCGGTCCGGCTTGACCAGCGGGACGCGGAAGAACAGATAGTTGTGCAGCAGCCATTTCAGCCGGCTGCCCCGCATCTGCGCGCGCTGGGCCGCCAGCAGGCCCGCCGAGCCGGGCTCGGGCTGCAGCAACTGGTGCTGGCGCAGGAACAGCAGCAGCGCCTCGACGTCCTGCGGGGTCATCTCCAGGGGCGTGTCGCGGTCGATGGCGGCGGCGATGGCCTGGGGATCGTCCAGTTCCCAGCGGCGCAGGATCTCGAAGCTCGGCCAGTCCAGCTGGAAGAACAGGTTGCGCACCGGGTCGTGCAGGGTCCACGTGGGCTGTCCGTCCGGCAATGGCGGGCCGGGCAGCAGATCGAGTTCCTGGCGCAGCGCGGGCAGGCGGGTCGCAGCCATCAGAGCGCCAGGAACTGCCGGATGGTGGCCAGCGGGCGGCGCAGCACCCAGTAGGCCAGCGGCACGCGGCTGCCGTGCAGCCTGGCCGTGCCCTTCAGGCCGATGCGCTGCGCGGCGGCGGCATCCAGCCGTGCCCGCGCCCGGTAGGCGTAGTGGCCGTCCGGCCGGGGCGTCGCGTCATGGTTGAGGTAGCGCAGGCGCCCGGACACGGCAGCGAAAGGGCTGGCCGCCAGGTAGAGGTCCACGGGGGCGTCCGCGGCCAGCGGAATGGCGTCGCCGATGGGGATCCAGGCTTCGATTTCCGCTTCCTCGGGGCGGGCGATGCGCATCACCCGCTCGCCGGTCTGCACCGGGCGGCCGATCCACTCCGAGGGGTCGTCGAAGATCGCTGCGCCGTCCTGCGGCGCCAGCACCCGGGCGCGCTCGAACTGCCCGGCGAGGAATTCCGCCTCCGCCCGCTTTTCGCCGATGCGGCCGACCAGCACGGCCAACTGGCCCTTGGCCCGGGGGTCGGTCAGCGCCATCTGGGCCAGTTGGCGGTATTCGGTTTCGGCCGTCGCCAGGGCCAGGCGGGCCACTTCCAGGCGGCTGGCGATGGCCGCCTCGTCGAAGCTGAACAGCAACTGCCCGGCCTCGACCATGTCGTTGGGGCTGACGTGGAACTGGCCGATCACGCCGTCCAGCGGCGCCCGGATGATCGCCGGATCGGCCGGCACCAGTTCCGCCGGCGCCAGGACAGTGAGGCGCACCGGCAGACAGAGCACCACCACCAGTCCGAGCAGGATCTGGTTGGGCCGCCGTTGCCACCAGCGGCCCTGCCTGTGCCGCGCGCGCCAGTCCCGCAGGCGCCGCCACATGCCTTTGGGCGACCAGGGAGAAGGCCGCAAGCGGGCCAGCCAGGCGTGGCGCCAGATGTGCATCCACTCGTTCAACAGGGCCAGTTCGCCGTCGCCGAAACGGTTCTCGCCGGCCAGCAGCAGGCCGCCGGGACTGCTCCCGGGGTGTTCCGCACTGCCGGCCAGGGGCACCCAGGCTGCCCGCGCGGGCAGCCATTCCCCCAGGCGGCGGCAAGTTCTCCCGTCGCATCGGCGCCGGACAGATCGGCCGCGCCGATGCGGCGCGCGGCGGGCCTCTCGTCCACCTCGTCCGCCTGTGCCAGATGGGCGCACGCCTGCCGCAGCCATTGGGCGTAGGGGGCGTTGGCTTCCACCTGCATGACGCCGGACAGCGTCCGGATGCCCTCGCCCTGAAACCACAGCGCGGCCTGGCGGTAGGGCAGCAGGCGGCGGGTGTCGTTGACCAGCAGGAAGGCCAGTTCCTCGGCGCTGGCCGCCGTGCGCGCACGGCGGCCGAGGTCGAGGAGGACGAGCAGCGGGTTGGCCGGCGACCCCCCGCCGCCTTGGGGCGCTGCGGGGGATGGGCCCGCACTCATGCGTGCGCTTGCCGGGCGGCCTCGGCACTGTGGGAGAGCGCCGCCAGATGGATGGACAGCCCGTGCGCCGGTGCGGCCTGGCGGATCTGCTCATGCAGCCCGGCGCGGCCGGCCGGCTCCTGGTTCTCCCGGGCGACGACGATGCGGAAGGTGGTGACTGCCTCGCGGCCCTGGTTGTCCCGGGCGACGAGCCGGACGAGCAGTTCGCCTTCGAATCCGTCCGGCGCGTCGACCAACAGCGTGCCGGTGAGGGTGTCGAAGCGTATCCACGCCGGCAGGGGGCTGCCGTCAGCCAGGGTGGCGGCGAGCTGTACGGTGGCGTCCGGATTGGTGTGGGCGAAGGCATCCACGGGCACGGCGATTTCAACCGGACCATCGGCTGAAAGCTGAACGTCGGCCATGCCGCGCAGCACCTGCAGGGTATCGGGCATGCCCGCCGGGCGCGGCAGGACGACGGCCTGGAAGCCGCCCGGGAGCTGGGGCGGCGTCAGGGCCTCCGCCGTGTCGCCGGCCATGCCGGCTCCTGCCATGGGCGCGCCAAGTCCAGCGAGGGCGAAGCTGGCGGCGGAAGAATCGAATGCGGGGATGCCGGACAGCCCCTGGGTCACGGTGGAGGACAGGAAGACGGTTGTGGAAGGCGGGAGCGGGTCGGCCTGGGGTACCGGCAGCGCAATGGCGAGCATGGATCCGGCATGCGGAACCGGAGGGGTGGAGTCGGGCCTGGGCGGTGGCTCCAGTTCCGGTGCCGGCGATGTGGGGGTCTGGTTGGTCACGGCGGTGGGGGCCAGGGAGGCGGCATCCTGGCCGGCCAGGTCCTGGATGGCCTGAGGATCGTCGCCCATGCTGGGGTCGGCATAGGCGACCGTCACCGCCTGCCCGGCGGTCACGGGGGCAGCCAGGGTCAGCGTGACGGTGCCGGCGGGGCCGTTCACCGCCACGCCGCTCACGCCGACCGGATCGCCGGCTACCGTGACGGTGAAATCGCCCGCCGTGGGCGGGTTCGCCGCGTCGAGCGCCTCGTCGTAGGTCAGCGTCAGGGTTGCGCCGTTGACGGTTGCGGAGACGAAGACCGGCGCCCTGGCGTCCACCCGTACGCCGTCGGTGTCGCCCACCCCGTTCAGGGCCGGCGCGGCATCGTTGCCGGCGGCGTCGCGGATGGCGCCGCCGTTCAGGCCGAGCGCGCCGACCGTGACGCTGCCGTGATCGCCGGGCTGCACGGTGTAGTGGAACAGCAGCGCGGTGCCGCCGCTGCCGGAGACGTAGTCGGCATACACGGTGCCGCCGCTGTCCAGCGCGAGGGCGATGCGCGGGGTGCCGCCGACGGAATCCACGGTCACCGCCTCGCCGTAGTGCACGGTGAAAGCCAGGGTCTGGCCGGCGGTGTAGGTGCCGTCGGTGGGTACCGACACCGCGCTCACCGTCGGGGCGATGCCGTCCACCCGTACGCCGTCGGTGTCACCGACGCCGTCGAGCGTCAGCACTGCGTCGTTGCCGGTCGCGCTGCGCAACGTGCCGCCGTTGGCCGACAGCGCGCCGATGGCGATGCCGTCGTGGTCCTGGTGGCCATCGGCCACGGTGTAGGCGAACACCAGCGCGGTGCCGCCGCTGCCGGAGACATAGTCGGCGTACACCGTGCCGCCGGTGTTCAGCGTGAGCGCGATGCGCGGCGTGCCGCCGGTGGTGTCCACCGTCACCGCCTCATCGTAGTTGACGGTGAACGACAGGGTGTCGCCGGCCTTGTAGGTTCCGTCAGCGGGTACCGACACCGAGGCGACCGCCGGCGCCGTGGCCGGGGTCAGATTGGCCACCGCCGTGGCGGCCAGGGAGGCGGCATCCTGGCCGGCCTGGTCCTGGATGGCCTGGGGATCGTCGCCCGCGCTGGGGTCGACATAGGCGACCGTCACCGCCTGCCCGGCGGTCACGGGGACGGCCAGGGTCAGCGTGACGGCGGGGCCGTTCACCGACACGCCGGCGACGGCGACCGGATTGCCGGCCACGGTGATGGTGAAGTCGCCCGCCGTGGGCGGGTTCGCCGCGTCGAGCGCCTCGTCGTAGGTCAGCGTCAGGGTTGCGCCGTCGACGGTTGCGGCAACGAAGTCGGGCGCCTTGGCATCGACCAGCACGCCGGCGGTGGCGCCGACGCCGCCGAGTGTCAGTACCGCGTCGTTGCCGGCCGCGTTGCGCAGCGTGCCGCCGTTGAGCGCCAGCGCGCCGATGGCGACGCCGTCGTGGTCCTGGTGGCCGCCGGCCACGGTGTAGCTGAACACCAGCGCCGTGCCGCCGCTGCCGGAGACGTAGTCGGCATACACGGTGCCGCCGGTGTCCAGCGTGAGGGCGAGGCGCGGCGTGCCGCCGGTGGTGTCCACCGTTACCGCCATGTCGAAATTGACCGTGAATGACAGGGCCTGGCCCTGCGTATAGGTGGCGTCCGCCGGCACCGCGACCGAAGTCACCACCGGGGAGCGTCCGTCCACCCAAACGTTGCCGGTGGCGCCGATGCTGTTCAGCGTCAGGGCGGCGTCGTTGCCGGCCGTGTCGCGCAGCGTGCCGCCGTTCGCCGACAGCGCGCCGACGGTGATGCCGTCGTGGTCGGCGTAATTGCCCGCCGACACGGTATAGGCGAAGGTCAGCGCCGTCGTGCCGCTGCCGGAGACGTAGTCCGCATACACGGTGCCGCCGGTATCGAGGGTGAGGGCGATGCGCGGCGTGCCGCCGGTGGTGTCCACCGTCACCGCCTCGTCGTAATTGACGGTGAACGACAGGGTGTCGCCGGCCTTGTAGGTGCCGTCGGCAGGCGTCGACACGGAAGCGACTGTCGGCGCCGTGGTGTCCACCAGCACGCCGGCCAGCGGGGGCAGATGCCCGGTCAGCGTGGCGTCGAGGTGGTTGCCGTGGCTGTCCTGGATCACCGCGCCGTTCAGGCTGAGCGCGTCGATGGCGATGCCGTCGCCGTCGGTTTCGCCGGCCTGCACGGTGTACGTGAATACCAGCGCCGTGGCCGTGCTGGCCGCCGCATCGTAGACCGCGGAACGGGAGGTGGCGCCGATGGTGATGTCCAGGGTGGGAGAGCCACCGCCGGTGTTCACCGTGACGGCTTTGTTCAGCGGCACGGTGAAGCTCAGCACGTCGCCGGCCTTGTAGCTGCCGTCGGCCACCGTCACGTTGCCGGACAGCTCGGGCAGGGCGGCGTCCACCAGCACGCCGGCCAGGCTGGGCAGATGTCCGGCAAGGCTCAGGGCGGCGTCGTTGCCGGCGGCGTCCCGGATGGTGTCGCCGTTCAGCGCGATGCTGGTGATGGCGATGCCGTCGGCGTCGCTGTCGCCGACCTGTACGGTATAGCGGTAGGTGACGGAGGTGCCGGTCTTGGACAGGAAGGTGGCCTGGCGGGCGACGCCGCCGATGTCCAGGGTCAGGGTCGAGCCGGTGCCGGTGATCGTCACCGTGTCGTCGAAGGTGACGGTGAAGTCCAGCGTCTGACCTGCGCCGTAGGTGCCGTTGGCCGGAACCGAGAGGTTGCCCGATACCGCCGGGGCGATGCCGTCCACCACCAGATCCTTGTTGGCGCCCAGCGAACCGGCGTCGCCCGGGCTGGGCAGGGTGAGCGCGGCATCCTTGCCGGTGCTGCCCTGGACGCTGCCACCGGCCGCGGACAGCGCTGCGGTGCTGGTGAAATCGAGGTCAGCCGAGGCATGGCCGGCGGCGACGGTGTACGTGAAGGTCAGCGTGTTGGTGCCGGAACCGCCGGCATAGGTGGCGGTGCCGCCGCTGGCGAGCGCCAGGGTCGGCGTGCCGGTGACGGTGACGTTCTCGCTGAAACTCACCTGGATCGAGATAGTGTCGCCGATCTTGTAGGTGCCGTCGGTGGTGGCGGAGGTGACGCCCGTGACCTGCGGCGGTGGCGTCAGCACGACCGTGATGCCGGCCGTGTCGCTGGCCGTGGAGAAGGCGCTGCTGCCGCCGGAACCCGCGGTATCGACCTTGGTGCCCTGCTGGCCGGCGGTGTCGCCGGTCTGGTCCCAGGCCCTGTAGGTGATGCCGGCGGTGGTGCCGTTGGCGCCGTCGGGCACGAAGCGCACATGGTCGCTGGCGCGCAGCAGCAGGGCGCTTGCAACCGACACGCTGCCGATGTCGGTCCAGGTGCTGCCGTCCAGGCTGTACTGCCAGGTGCCGTTGCCGGCATCCAGCCCAGTGATGGCGATGCCTTCCAGCGCGCCGGTATCCACGTCCGTGATACTGGCACCGACGATGCTGGCGACGGTCTGGCCGGGGTTGTTGGTGTCGGTGTCGTTCAGGCCGGTCAGGGTGGGTGCGGCGGGCGTCAGTACCGGTGCGTCGTTGACGCTGCCGATCGTCATGCCGGCCTGCGCGGTGCCGGTGGAAAAGGCGGTGATGCCGCCGTTGCTGCCGGTGTCGGCGGTTTCCCGCGTGGTGTTCGTCGATGCGCTGCCGCTGGTCGCATCCCAGGCGCGGAAGGTCAACGTGGCGGTTTCGCCGTTGGCACCATCGGGTACATAGCGCACCTGTGTGCTGGCCGACAGCAGCAGCGCGGCACCGTTGGACACGCTGCCCACGCCGTTCCAGGACACGCCGTCGGTGGAATACTGCCAGGTGCCGTTGCCGGAACTGGCGGTGATGGCGATGCCGGCCACGGCGACGCCGTCCGGGTCGGCGACGCTCAGGCCGGCGAGGATGGTGGATACCGGGGTGCCGCCGCTGGCGGTGTCCTCGTCGGTGCCGGGCAGGCTGAAGGGGCCGCCGGAGAGCGTCGGCGCGTCGTTCACCGCCACCACGGCGACGGTGCTGATGATCGACAGGTTGGCGGTATCGCTCCCGTTGTTGGCGGTGCCGCCGCTGTCGGTGATGCTGGTCAGGGTCACCACGCGGCTGGCCGTGCCCGGTGCCTCGCTGTCGTTGCGGTAGCCCATGCCGTCGACAAGGGACTGGGCGTCTGTCGCGTTCAGGCCGCCCGCCTTGCTCAGGGTGACGGTGGCGGTGCCGCCGCTCACGCTGACCGTGTAGCCGACGGCGTTTCCACCCGTGGTGGTGCCGCTGGCGCCATCGGTGAGCGCGACGTCGGTGCCGTCGATGCGCAGGATTTCGCTGGCGCCATTGGCAAGGTTGCTCACCGTCAGGGTCAGCTCGGTGATGGTCTGGCCCGCCTCGATGGTGCTGATGCCGACGCCGCTGAACAGATCCACCGCCGAGCCGTTCTCGGTGTAGGTGGGATTGGTGCCGGTGGCGGACAGGGTGGGCGCGTCGTTGACCGGGGTGATGCTGACGGTGGCGGCGATGTTCGGCGTGGCGCCGCTGGCGTGCGTGGGGCTGTCGCTGACTCCGGTCAGCGTGACCACCCGGCTGGCATTGCCCGGATCGTCGCTGGTATTGCTGTAGGTGATGCTCTCGACCAGGCTCTGCATGGCCGCGTTGTCGCGGTCCAGGCCGGTGAGGCTCACCGTGGCCGTGCCGCCGGAGACGCTGACGGCATAGCTGCCGCCGCCGCTGATGGCGCCGCTGGCGCCGTTGGTGAGCGCAACGCCGGTACCGCCGATGGACAGGCTTTCTCCACTGCCCACGTTGGTGACGGTCAGCGTCAGGCCGGTGAAGTTCTCTCCCGCGTCGTTGGTATTGGCGGTGATGCCGGAAAATAGGCTGCTGGTGGGGCTGTCGCCTTCGGTGAAACTCTGGCCGACGCCTGCCCCGGTTAGAGTGGGGGCGTTATTGATGTTGTTCAGGATGAAGTTGTCGAAGGCCCAGTAGAACTCCTTGGCGCCAGCAGTATTGTTTGTGCTGGTGGTGATCTCGGCCCAGGCGATGCTCTCGAATAGCTCGCCGGAAAGGGATACGTTCCATACCAGATCGCTACCGATGAAGGATGGATCAAAAGTCTGGCTCCCCTTGTCGGTGGTGATGGTGAGATACTGGTTGTCTCCGGTCAGGTCAGAAATAGTGAAAGAGGCCAGGTCGAAAATTTTGCCGCCATCCACGGAGATGGTCAGCTTGGACTCCGAGGAGCCCGTGGCATCTGGATCGAAGCCCGCCAGCATGATTCGTCCCGACATGCCGGCAGGGGTGAAAGACAGTAGATCGTCGCCGGTGCCCACCAGGAGATTATGCTTCTCTGCTGCGAAGGTGACGGTGTGGACACCGACTGTCTGCTGGATTTGCAGCGCGTCGTCCGAGGAAGTGGCCTCCAGATCGAAAGTTGCCAACAGGCCGCCATAGGCCCCGACACCGGATGCGCTCAAGGCCAGCAGGCTTTCGATGCTGCCTGTCTGCCGTTCCAGTACCCAGTTGCCGCCCAGGGTAGCGGCGCCGGTGGCATCCTCGGAAGCCACCACATCGGCGCCGGTGGCTTCGGCCAGCCGGCCGAGGAATTCCAACCCATCCTCGCCGGCGCCGATGTCGCAACCATAGAGCAGCAGGTCGCCACTTTCCGTGAGGGCGGCGCCGATTTGCGCCAGGCTGGCTTGCACCGCCTCCCCGTCCAGGTCCGCTGTGGACAGCCGGTCCGACCCCAGATACAAGGCAGCGGTACTGCCGTGGCTGAGAATGTGAATGGCATCGTAGCCGCTGCGACCCTGTGCCCATTCGGCAACCTGCGCCAGGCCGCTGCGGCCGCCGTCGATCATGACGATTTCAACGCCCGCCCGGATGCCGGCCACCAGGGTTCGGTAGTCGCTGACGGAGGTGTCGACGAACACCACTTCCTGCCTTTCCCTGCCACTGCCGTTTTCGAGAGGCGGAGGAAGGAGCGGCGGGACATCGGCCGTGGCCGCACCGTCGCCGGCCAGGGCCTGCGCGGCCTCCGCGACGGCTGCGCCGTCGAACATGAAGCGCTGCTCCAGGGCCAGGGGGCGGATGCCGCTGAACAGAAGGCCTTTGCTGGGAAGGCGGGGGAGGGCATTGCCGGAGTGGGTCGTCATGATGTCTGCTCCCGTGAGGATTTTCAGTCGGGGGAGTGGGAGGCATGGGCCGCCTCCCTTGTTGCCGAGAATTGGCGCAGGTGCTCGTCAACCTGCCGGTCCAGGGTCGGCCGCCAGGTGGGGGGCACGATCTGGGCCAGCAGGTCCTCGATGCGTCCGATCTCGGCCAGGTCGTTGGGATCGGTGCTGTGCCCCCTGGCCGCCCGGGTCCACAGGTAGGTGCGGGCAAGGTGTTCGGGCGCCAGAGCGCCGGTTTTTTCCTGGAGCGGCTGGTTGGCGTAGAGGATCGCGGTGGGCAGGTAGGCCGGCGCATGGCCGGCGCCGGCGGCTTCCTCCAGCCAGCGCAGGGCTTCTCCGCTGTCCTGAGGGCCGCCCAGGCCCTGGGCCAGCATGAGTCCGAGCCAGTATTGGGCTTCTGCCACCTGGAACGCGGCGGCTTCCTGATACCACTGCCGGGCCAGGGCCAGATTCTGGGGCAGGTGCAGCCCCTCGCGGTAATAGTGGGCGAGCTGCAGCATAGCCACCGGCGAGCGGGCCCGGGCCACGCGCGTGCATAGCTCGATGCCGCGGGGGACATCTCGTTCCACGCCCCGGCCCTGAATGTAGTGGTCGGCCACCGAGCACCAGGAGATCAGGTGGCCGAGGCTGGCTGCCTTGTCGTACCACGTGAGCGCCGTGGGGATGTCGGCCGGACGGCCGATGCCCTGAGCCAGGCAGTCGCCCCAGTAGTGCTGGGCGGCGGGGATGCCATGCCGGGCGGCTTTTTCGAACCAGGCGCAGGCGGCAGCAGGGTCCGCGTTCATGCCCCAGCCGTTGTGGTGGAACAGGCCGAGGCTGAACTGGGCGAGGGGGTTGTCGCGGTCGGCTTGGGTTTGGTAAAGGGCATAGGCTTGGAGGTAATCCCGGCTTGCCAGGGCGGCCTCGGCGGGCGCCAAGTCGGCGATCCAGTCACCGGGGGCCGCGATGGCCCGCGATGGCGCTATGCCCAGCAGGCCGAGGCTGGCTGCGAGACCGAAAAGGATCATGAGCCGGAAAAAGGAGCGGGTCGCGGAAGAACGGTAAAACGAAAACAGGTGCGGGGTCATGGGCGCCCCGGGGAGAGGGACGCCCCCTCCGCCTCCATTTATGGAGGCGGAGACGTGGACGGGTATGGTTGTCCGGGGCATCCCACGGCTTCCTTTTAGTCCTGCATCGGGTAGGTGCCAGAGGTAGCGATGAAATAATTCATTGCTAGGTAGGGCGGCATGATGGAAATCGGCTGGCCGCCGCCCGTGCTTTCCGTATGGCCTCCCAGACTCACGGCCGGTGCACCCGAGAGGGTCGTGCTGGGGGTGCCGGTGAACTGGATGGTGGCGCTGCCGCCGATGCTGCCGCTCTTCATGTCGACCGAGGGGGCGGCATCGGAGTAAACGCGGACGGTACCAGCAGAAGTGCCCAGAGAGTTGCCGCTGGGGTTGTTGGTCAGGGTGCCGCCGCTGGAACCCCGGAGCGAGAAGGATGCGCCATTCACCGTTCCGCTCAGCCCGCTCAGTGTGGTGCTGGCGGCCAAGGTGCCGATGCCGGCGGTGGCCGTCGCGCCAGTGCCCAGCGTGTGGGTGTGCTGGGGTATCTGGCTGAGGGTGAGTGTGGTGACGGCGGCGCCGCCGTATTCGCCTGGAGCATAGATTTTATTGGAAGCCTGGCCGGCCCCGACGACTACCCGGCCTCTCAGGTCGGGGATTTTGAAGTTTTGGGGGGCACTGCCACCATAGGTGTTGCCGACCAGAGAGTAGAGTGCCTGGTACTGGGCGACGTTCAGAGTGGCACCGTTGGCCGGCAGGAAACCGTAAAAGCTGGTTCGGACCATTGCCATGATGCAGACCGAGCCGATATAGGGCTCTGCAGCGCAGGCGAGAGCGTTCGTGCCGGTGCCGAGGCCGCCGGCCAGGCCTGTCAGCAGGAGCAGAGTGCGGATGCGTTTGGAATGGCGTTGCTTCATGGTGCGTCTCCTTTCATGGAGTGGAAGGGCACAGCGAAAGTCAGTGGGTGGGCGGCGCCATGAGAACCTGACCGCTCATGCCGGCAATGAGCTCTTCGAACCTGCCGTCGATGACGGCGTTGATCTTGATGGACTGGCTGACCGGGTCCACGCGGGCGCCGATGCGCTGTACGCTGGCCGGGTAGGTCTTGCCGGTTTCGTCGATGCGCACCTCGAAGCGCGCGCCGGCCTTGAGCCAGACCAGCCAGCGCGAGGGGACGATGAATTCCAGTTCCAGCACCGAGTCGTCGATGATGTCCAGCAGGGCCTGGCCGGGCTGGACGTACTGCTGCTCCCGTACCCGCTGCTCGGCGATGCGCCCGGGGTAGGGTGCGGGGAGGTTGCACTTGCCCAGTACGGCGCTGCCGGCGGCGACTTCGGCACGCGCCTTGCGGGTTTCCGCCGCGGAGATGTCCAGTTCCACCTGGCCGGCGGAGCCCAGTTCGGCCAGGCGCCGGTTGGCCTGCCAGGTCTTGTCGGCCGCGTCGAGGGCGGCGCGGGCGCGGTCGAGCTGGGCTTGCTGCAGCACGCAGTCGAACTGCACCAGGTTCTGCCCCTGTTTGAAGGTGCCGCCTTCGGGCACCGGCATGCGCTGGATGCGGGCGCCGATTTCGGCGGCCAGCGTGGTGTAGCGCCGGGGGGCGAGCTGGGCGCGGATTTCGCGCTGTTCCAGGGCCGGCAGGTGTGCAGCCGGTGGCTGCGCGGTTTGCGCGGCGGCCGGCGCCTGGGCGCAGAGCAACAACGCGGCCAGCAGTGAAAGGGTGGCGCGGATGGGGCGGCCGGCGGGCATGGGGTGCTTCAGTCCTGTGGTGCTTCGGACAGGGCCGGCAGGTGGCCGGCTTCCCAGTTCTGCAGGGCAAGCGCCACCGCGGCGGTGAGTTCGCCGAGGGGCATGTCGTCGCTGCCGTCGATCACGGTTTCCAGGCCCAGGGTGGCCTGCAGGCGGGAGGCGGCGGCCTGGGCGTTGGACAGGGCCTGGTAGCGGCGCAGGCTGGAGAGGATGGCGGCGGTGTGCTGGGAAACCCGCTCCAGCCGGGTCTGGCGGCCGGCCTGGGCCTGGTTGTCCACATGGGCGGCGAGGCGCTGGTCGATCCGGGCGATGCCGTCGGCCCGTTCGAACTGGCGGACGGCGTTGCCATACTGCAGCCGGGCGGTGTGCAACTGGGCGAGCACGGCCATCTGGGTGGCCATGCGCTTCTGGTCGGCGAGCGCAATGCCGGCCTCGGCCAGGCGCATCTGCGCCGGCACGGAGAGCAGGCCGAGCAGGTTGAAGGAGATCTGCGCGCCGGCTTCGCGCCAGGAGTCGTTGATCAGGTAGCTGTCGTCGCTGTGGCGCAGCGAGTAGTTGAAGGACAGGCCGGGGAACAGCCGCAGCAGGACGCGGCGGGTTTCCTGCTGGGCGATGCGGGCGTTGTAGAGGCTTTCGCGCAGGTCCGGGTTGGCCAGCAGGGCATGGGTTTCCAGTTCTTCCACGGGCATCTGCAGCCAGGCGGCGTGAAGGCCGTCGGCCGGTTCGCTGACCTGGATGGGCTGGGACAGGGGCAGTTGCGTCAGCGCGGCCAGTTCGATGCGGGCGGTGGATAGTTCATCCTCGATGATTTCCAGCAGGCGGAGGTTTTCCAGCAACTGGCGCTGGAAGCGCAGGGGGTCGAGGGGCGAGCGCAGGCCTTCTTCCTCGGTCTTGCGTGCGTCGGCCAGGGCGGCGTCCGCTTCCTGGATGGTGGCGCGCAGGGTGCCGCCCAGGGCCTGTGCGGCAGCGACGCGCCAGTAGGCGGTGCGCACGTCCTGGATCAGGTTGTGGATGGCTTTGCGGCGGCGCTCGGCGGCGATCAGCACGCGGTCGGCGTTCTGCCGGGCGGCGAAGTAGCTCTGGCCGAAGTCCAGCAGGCTCCAGGAGAAGCCCAGGTCGGTGGTGGTGACTTCGCGGCTGGAGGAGATGTAGGGGTTGGCGAGCGAGGGCAGGCCGGTGACGGAGTCCTCGCTGCGGGTGATCAGGTCCTTGTTGCGGTAGCGGTAGCCGGCGGAGGCGACCAGGCTGGGCAGCATGTCGAAGCGCCCGGCTTCGAAGGTGCCGTGGGCCACCGCTTCTTCCATGGCGCGCAGGCGGTGTTCGGCGTTGTATTTGATGGCGCGGGCGATGGCCTCTTCCAGGGAGAGCGGGCCGGCCAGTGGTTCGACGTCGCGGTTCAGCCCGGCCCGGTCGGCGTCGACGGCGGCGCGGATTTCGGCGGGTTGCAGGGCGACGGGCTCGAACGTGGCGCAGCCGCCGAGTGCGAGCGCGAACCCCAGGGAAAGGATGACTCGTGCCGGCATGCTGCCGGAAATGGTCTTGGGCATGGTCTTTGGGTACGCCGGATGAAATTCGGTGATCCAAAGGTACTACATGGAGATATGACGAGAAACATCTTTTTGCAGTTCTGCGGAGGTTTTCTCGTGGCGGTGCGGCGGTGGAGGCGGGAAAAGGCCGCCGGGGGCGCTTTGGCGGCCGGATCGGGAGGGGCTTGGGGCGGCTGCCCGGGCGTGGCGCCCGGGACATTGCGGCAGTGGCGGCCGGCGCTGCCGCCTGCCGCCCCGTCATACGGGAACGGGTTGGGTGTTCAGCCCCCGGTGACTTCCACCTGGGTTTCCACTTTCTGGCGCAGGCGCACGTGCAGCTCGCGCAATTGCTTTTCGTCCACCGCCGACGGGGCGTCGGTGAGCAGGCACTGGGCGCGCTGGGTCTTGGGGAAGGCGATCACGTCGCGGATCGATTCGGCGCCGGTCATCAGGGTGACGATGCGGTCCAGGCCGAAGGCCAGGCCGCCGTGGGGCGGCGCGCCGTACTTCAGCGCGTCGAGCAGGAAGCCGAACTTGACCTGCTGTTCCTCCGGGCCGATGTTGAGGGCCTCGAACACCTGGGCCTGCACGTCGGCACGGTGGATACGCACCGAGCCGCCGCCGATTTCCCAGCCGTTGAGCGCCAGGTCGTAGGCCTTGGCCAGGCATTCGCCCGGGTTGCTCCGGAGCAGTTCGACGTGGCCGTCCTTGGGGCTGGTGAAGGGGTGGTGGCAGGCGGTCCAGCGCTTGTCGTCCTCATCGTATTCGAACATCGGGAAGTCCACCACCCACACCGGCTTCCAGGCATCGCCGGTGAGGTAGCCCTTGTCGTGGCCGAGCTTGACGCGCAGGGCGCCGAGGGCGTCGTTGACCACCTTGGTCTTGTCCGCGCCGAAGAAGATCAGGTCGCCCGACTGCGCGCCGGTGCGCTCCAGGATGGCGCGCAGCGCGCTTTCGTGCAGGTTCTTGACGATGGGCGACTGCAGGCCCTGTTCGTTGGGCTGCGAGGCGTCGTTGACCTTGATGTAGGCCAGGCCCTTGGCGCCGTAGATGCCGACGAACTTGGTGAGTTCGTCGATCTCGCCGCGGGTCAGCGCCTTGTCGCCCGCGCCGCCGCCGGGCACGCGCAGCGCGGCCACGCGGCCGCCCGAGGTGGCCGGGCCGGAGAACACCTTGAAGGCCACGTCGCACACGTCTTCGGTGACGTCCACCAGTTCCAGGGTGACGCGCAGGTCGGGCTTGTCCGAACCGTAGCGGCGCATGGCCTCGGCGTAGGTCATGCGCGGGAAGGGCGCGGGCAGCTCGACGGCGAGCGCCTCGCGGAACACGAAGCGGATCATCTCTTCGACCAGCGCGGTGATCTGCGTTTCGTCGAGGAAGGAGGTTTCCAGGTCCACCTGGGTGAATTCCGGCTGGCGGTCGGCGCGCAGGTCCTCGTCGCGGAAGCACTTGGTGATCTGGTAGTAGCGGTCGTAGCCGGCCACCATCAGCAACTGCTTGAAGAGCTGCGGCGACTGCGGCAGGGCGAAGAACTGGCCCGGATGCACGCGCGAGGGCACCAGGTAGTCGCGCGCGCCTTCCGGTGTGCTCTTGGTGAGCATGGGGGTTTCGACGTCGATGAAGCCCTCGGCGTCGAGGAAGCGGCGGAAGGCCATCGCCACCTTGTAGCGCAGCATCAGGTTCTTCTGCATCTGCGGGCGGCGCAGGTCGATGACGCGGTGGGTGAGGCGGACGTTTTCCGACAGGTTGTCGTCGTCGAGCTGGAAGGGCGGAGTGGCGGCGGCGTTGAGCACCTCGATGTCGAGGCACAGCACTTCGATCTCGCCCGAGGTCAGGTTGGGGTTCTCGGTGCCGGCCGGGCGGCGGCGCACGCGGCCGGAGAGCTTGAGCACGAATTCGCTGCGCACCGATTCGGCGATGGCGAACATCTCCGGGCGGTCCGGGTCGCACACCACCTGCACCAGGCCTTCGCGGTCGCGCAGGTCGATGAAGATCACCCCGCCGTGGTCGCGGCGGCGGTGCACCCAGCCGCACAGGGTGACGGTCTGGTCGAGGTCGGCGGCGGTTACCTGGCCGCAGTAATGGGTACGCATGGTGTTGAAATTCCGGCTGAGAACGGTAAGGGATTCGAGAGAGCAGGCGCCCGTGCGGGCGCGCTCATTCGTTGAGCAGGGCGGGCTGCGGCGGCGTGCGCGCCGGCGGCGCCACCACGCCCATGGAGATCACGTACTTGAGCGCTTCGTCGACGCTCATGTCGAGTTCGATGACGTCCTCGCGGGGCATCATCAGGAAGAAGCCCGAGGTCGGATTGGGCGTGGTCGGCACGTACACGCTGACGTAGTCGCCGTGCAGGTGACGGGCGGCGTCACCGCCCGGGCGTCCGGTCTGGAAGGCGATGGTCCACGAGCCGTGGCGCGGGTACTGCACCAGCAGCACCTTGCGGAAGGCCTGCCCGGAACTGGAGAACAGCGTGTCGGAAACCTGCTTGACGCCGTAGTAGATCGACTTCACCACCGGGATGCGTGCCAGCAGGGCCTCCCAGTAGGCCACCAGGCGCTGGCCGATGACGTTGGCGGCGACCAGCCCGGTGCTCAGCACGATCAGCACGCTCACCAGCAGGCCCACGCCCGGCAGGTTGAAGCCGAGCATGACGCGTGGCTGGATGCCGTCGGGCAGCCATTCGAGAATCTGGTCGAGCGTGCCGACGATCCAGGCCAGCACCATGAAGGTGATGGCCAGCGGAATCCAGATCAGCAGACCGGTGACGAAGTATCGCTTCACGCGCGTTCAGGAAGGATGGCAGGCGCAGCCACCGCCGCAGCCGCCGGTGGCCGGGGCTTCTTTCGCGGCGGGTTTGGCGGACGAGCTGCCGCCCTTGAAGTCGGTGGCATACCAGCCGCTGCCCTTGAGCTGGAAGCCGGCGGCCGACAGCAGCTTGGTGTAGCTTTCCGCGCCGCAGGAGGGACAGTTGGTGAGCGGAGCATCGCTCATCTTCTGCATGTGTTCCTTCTGGAACCCGCAGCTTTGGCAACGATATTCGTAAATGGGCATGATGACCTCCGGCAAGGCAAGCGCGTAAGTCTAGCGCAACGCAGCATCAGGGAAAAGGAAGCGGCAGGGCGTGCGCCGGTGCCGCCGTGCGACCCAGATGAGGGTGCCGCGCGGCGCTTTCAAGCGCCGGCCCCGTGCACGGGGGCGATGTGAGTCCCCCCAGCCTGAAGGCTGGGGTTTCCTCGCCACGGGCTTGTGGAGCCTTCGGCTCCAGGTACGCTGGTCTCGCTGCCCCGCCATGCATGGCGGGGCTTGCACGCGACCCGTGGTCAGAAGCTGCCGAGGTAGAAGCGGGTGATCGATTCGCCCCAGAACAGCGCGAGCACGCCGGCCGCCGCCAGATAGGGCCCGAAGGGAATCGGTGTGCCGCGTCCGTGGCGGGCGAAGACGATCAGCGCGATGCCGATCACGGCGCCGACCAGCGAGGAGAACAGGATGGTCAGCGGCAGCTGTTGCCAGCCCAGCCATGCGCCGATGGCGGCGAGCAGCTTGAAGTCGCCGTAACCCATGCCTTCCTTGCCGGTGAGCAGCTTGAACAGCCAGTACACCGACCATAGCGCCAGGTAGCCCGCCATTGCGCCGATCACCGCGCTGGGCAGACTGGTGAACGTGCCGGACAGGTTGAACGCCAAGCCCAGCCAGAGCAGCGGCAGGGTGATGTCGTCGGGCAGCAGCTGGGTGTCCAGGTCGATGAAGGCCAGCGCGATCATTGCCCACAGGAACAGCAGGGCGCCGGCCGCCGCGAGGCCGAAACCGAAGTGCCAGGCGGCATAGCCCGAAAGCACCGAACTGAGCAGTTCGACGACCGGGTAGCGCCGGCCGATCGGTGCCTGGCAGTGCCGGCAGCGCCCGCGCTGCAGCAAATAGCTGGCCACCGGGATGTTTTCCAGCGCGCCGATCAGGTGCCCGCAGTGCGGGCAGCGCGAACGCGGCGTGGCGAGATTGAAGCGCTCGGAGGCGGCGGGGGCGTCCTCGCCGCGCAGCTCGGCGGCCTGGGCCTGCCATTCGCGTTCCATCATGCGCGGCAGGCGATGGATGACGACGTTGAGGAAGCTGCCGACGAACAGGCCGAGAAGGGCCGCCAGCACGGTGAAGGCGAGCGGCTGGTGAAGGAATTCGATCATGGGGGAGCGGGTGGCGTACCGCCCACCGCTGCCGGTGGGCGGCCGGAAGGAATCAGACGACGGAGCCGAGCTTGAAGATCGGCAGGTACATGGCGATCACCAGGCCGCCGATCACGGTGCCGAGGAAGACCATGATGATCGGCTCAAGCAGTTGCGACAGGCCGGCGACCGCGTCGTCGACCTCCTGCTCGAAGAAGTCGGCCACCTTGGCGAGCATGGAATCGAGTTGCCCCGATTCCTCGCCGATGGACACCATCTGCACCACCATGGTGGGGAATACCACAGCGTTCTGCATGGCGACGGTGAGGCTGGTGCCGGTGCTGACTTCGTTCTGGATCTGCCTGGTGGCGGTCAGGTAGACGTGGTTGCCGGAGGCGCCGCCCACCGAATCGAGTGCCTCGACCAGCGGCACACCGGCAGCGAACATCGTCGACAGCGTGCGCGCCCAGCGGGCCACGGTGGCCTTGCGGATGATCGCGCCGATCACCGGCAGTTTGAGCACGATGCGGTCGGTGGCGATCTGCACGGCGGTCGAACGCTTGTAGGTCATCGTGATGGCCACCACGATGCCGATGAGGATGCCGAACACCGCATACCAGTAATCGACGAAGAAGTCGGACATGGCGATCACGATCATCGTGGGCGCCGGCAGATCCGCGCCAAAGCTGTCGAACACGTTCTTGAACTCGGGGATGACGAACAGCATCATCACCGAGATCACCAGCGCGGCCACCACCACCACGGCGGCCGGGTAGAACAGCGCCGACTTGATCTTGCTCTTGATGGCGAGAATCTTTTCCTTGTAGGTGGCGATGCGGTCGAGCAGGCTGTCTAGGATGCCGGCCTGTTCGCCGGCCGCCACCAGATTGCAGAACAGCTTGTCGAAATACACCGGATGGCGGCTGAAGGCCTGCGACAGGTTGGAGCCGGTCTCCACGTCGTTGCGCACGTCGTTGAGCAGGCGGGCCAGACCAGGGTTGCCCGCGCCCTTGATGCCGATGTCGAAGGCCTGCAGCAGCGGCACGCCGGACTTCATCATGGTCGCCAACTGGCGGGTGAACAGGGCGATGTCCTTGTCGCTGATGCGCCGCCCGCGCGACATGCGCTGCTTCTTGACCTTGGTGGCCAGCACGCCCTGACGGCGCAGCGTGGCCTGCACGACGGCCTCGGTGGCGGCGCGCATCTCGCCGCGCACGATCTTGCCGGTCTTGTCCTTGCCTTCCCAGTTGAACAGCGCATCACCGGCGCGCGGGGCGCGGCTGGTTTGGCTGACGGTGGCCATGTACGGACTCCTTGTCCTATTCGTTGGTGGTGGCCAGCACTTCTTCCAGCGAAGTGACGCCCTGCTTGACCTTCAGCAGCCCGGACTGGCGCAGGTCGCGCACGCCTTCGCGCTGGGCCTGCTCGGCGATGTCCATGGAGTTGCCGTTGGTCATGATGATGTGGGCGATGTCCTCGCTGATCGGCATGACCTGGTAGATGCCCACCCGGCCCTTGTAGCCCGAGCCCTTGCAGCGTTCGCAGCCCACCGGGCCCTGCGGCTGCCAGCTGCCGTCCAGGTCGGCCTCGGAGAAACCGGCCTGCAGCAGCACCTCGATGGGGATGTCCACCGGCTGTTTGCAGGAGCACAGGCGGCGCGCCAGGCGCTGCGCGGTGATCAGGATCACCGAGGAGGCGATGTTGAACGGCGCCACGCCCATGTTCTTCAAACGCTCCAGCGTGGTCGGCGCGTCGTTGGTGTGCAGCGTGGACAGCACCAGGTGGCCGGTCTGCGCGGCCTTCACGGAAATTTCGGCGGTTTCCAGGTCGCGGATTTCGCCGACCATGATCACGTCCGGATCCTGGCGCAGGAAGGCGCGCAGGGCGGTGGAGAAGGTCAGCCCGGCCTTGTCGTTGACGTTGACCTGGTTGATCCCCGGCAGGTTGATTTCCGCCGGATCCTCGGCGGTGGAGATGTTCACCCCGGCCTTGTTGAGGATGTTCAGGCAGGTGTACAGCGACACCGTCTTGCCCGAGCCGGTCGGCCCGGTCACCAGGATCATGCCATAGGGGCGCTCGACGGCGTCCAATAGCGCCTTCTTCTGATCCGGCTCGTAGCCCAGCGCGTCCACGCCCAGCATGGCCGAGGAGGGGTCGAGAATCCGCATGACGATCTTCTCGCCGTGCAGCGTGGGCAGCGTGGATACGCGGAAGTCGATGGCCTTGGTCTTGGACAGCACCAGCTTCATGCGGCCATCCTGCGGCACGCGCTTTTCGGAGATGTCCAGGCGCGAGATGACCTTGATGCGCGCGGCGATCTTTTCCTTGAGCACCAGCGGCGGCTGGGCGACCTCGCGCAGCACGCCGTCGGTGCGTACGCGGATGCGGTAGTACTTTTCGTAGGGCTCGAAGTGGATGTCCGAGGCGCCTTCGTTGATCGCGTCGATCAGCACCTTCTGGATGAAGCGCACCACCGGCGCGTCATCCACCTCGGAGGCGGCATCGTCCGCGCTCGCCTCCGCCGGACCGCCTTCCTGGTCCAGCAGGTCCATGTCGAATTCGTCGCCGGTCAGATCCTTGAGCGACTGTTCTGCAGATTCGGACAGGGATTCGGCGAGCTTGGCGAGCTTGTCGGCCTCGGCGACCACCAGATCGACCTGCAGGCCGGTCTGGAAGCGGATTTCGTCGAGCACGCGCATGTTCGACGGGTCGGCGATGGCCACCACCAGGCGGTTCTGACGTTTGCCCAGGGCGACCACCTGGTGCTTGGCGGTGAGCTTGCGGTCGATCGCGTCGCGCGGCAGGGAGGATTTGTCGAGCGCGGCGACGTCGAGCAGCGGATAGCCGAAGGTCTCGGCCGCGAAGCTGGCCACGTTGCGGGTGCTGATCAGGCCGCGCTGCGCCAGTTCGACCAGGAAACCGTTGGTGGAGCCATGATTCGAGCCGGCGGCACAGGACAGCGCGTCGGCTTCGGAAAGCCGGCCGTGCTGGACCAGGGCGCGGGCGAGACCGCTCAGGGCGGATTGGGGATTGGCTGCCATCGGCGCAATGCTAGCTGAGTGCGCCCGATCTTGCACGCCGCGTGTGGCCTTGTGAGTCACTCCCGCCTGAAGGCGGGAGATTCCTCGCCACGAAATGGGGGCGCCTTCGGCGCCAGGGTGGGTTTGCCTCGCTTGATCTCGCCCTGAAGGGCGAGGTTTGCGCTTTGGCCCGTGGTCAAAGGCCGGCGCGCCTTGCGCTCAGCCCGCGCGGGCGAGCAGCACCTCGATGACGAAGCGGCTGCCCACGTAGGCCAGCAGCAGGGCGACGAAACCGGCCAGCGTCCAGCGCAGCGCCATGCGCCCGCGCCAGCCCCACAGATGGCGGCCGGCCAGCAGGATGCCGAACAGCAGCCACGAGACGAAGGCGAACACCGTCTTGTGGTCGATGCGGAAGGCCTGGCCGAACAGCGACTCGGAGAACGCCACGCCGGACACCAGGGTGAGCGTGAGCAGTACGAAGGCGATGCCGATCAGGCGGAACAGCAGGGCCTCCATGGTGAGCAGCGGCGGCAGGTTGGACAGCGCGCGGGTGAAGCGCGCGTGGTGCAACTGGCGCTCGGCCACGGCCATCAGCATGGCGTGCAGGGCCGCCAGGGTGAACAGGCTGTACGCCAGCATGGCGATGATGAAGTGCGCGCGGAAGGCCGGCGAGCCGGCGTTGGTCAGCACATGTTCGCCGGGGAACAGGATGGGCAGCAGGGCGCCGATCACTCCGGCCGGCATGGCCAGCGCGTGCAGGCCGTCCAGGCGGGCGTAGAGGGTTTCCACCCAGTAGAAGCAGATCGCCAGCCAGATCATCAGCGATACCGCCACGCCGAAGCCGAAGTGCATCTGCCCGTCGGAGAACAGCGCGGTGTGCAGCGCCGCGCCGTGCACCAGCAGGGCGGCGAGCAGCAGCAGGCGCTCGCGGCGGGTCATCGACTGGCGCGGCGCGGCGCTGTTGTTCAGCCAGCTGGTGCGCCAGAAGTACAGGCCCAGGGCGCCGTACAGCGAGGCGGGAACGAGATGAAGTAGAATCGAGGCCATAGCCCCTGCAGTTTACTCCAACGCGCCAAGCTCCCATATCCATGCTCGACAATCTCACCCAGCGCCTGTCCAAAGTCGTCAAAACGCTGCGCGGGCAGGCCCGCCTCACCGAGGACAATATCCAGGATGCGTTGCGCGAAGTGCGCATGGCGCTGCTGGAGGCGGACGTCGCCCTGCCGGTGGTCAAGGACTTCATCGCCCGGGTCAGGGAAAAGGCCGTCGGCCAGGAAGTCGTCGGCTCGCTGTCGCCCGGCCAGGCCCTGGTTGGCGTGGTGCATGACGAACTGAAGGCGCTGATGGGCGGCAGCCACGCCGGGCTCGACCTGGCCGCGCAGCCGCCGGCGGTGATCCTGATGGCCGGCCTGCAGGGCGCCGGCAAGACCACCACCACCGGCAAGCTCGGCAAGCTGCTCGCCGAGCGCATGAAGAAGAAGGTGCTGGCGGTGTCCGCCGACGTCTACCGCCCGGCGGCCATCGAGCAGCTGCGCACCGTGGCCGGGCAGGCGGGCATCGAGTTCTTCCCGTCCACCGCCGAGCAGAAGCCGGTGGATATCGCGCTGGCGGCGCTGGACCACGCCCGCCGTCACTATTTCGACGTGCTGCTGGTCGATACCGCCGGCCGGCTGGCGGTGGACGAGGCCATGATGGCCGAGATCCGCGCGCTGCACGCGGCGGTCAATCCGGTGGAGACCCTGTTCGTGGTCGACGCCATGCTCGGCCAGGACGCGGTGAATACCGCGCGCGCCTTCAACGAGGCGCTGCCGCTCACCGGCGTGGTGCTCACCAAGCTCGACGGCGACGCGCGCGGCGGCGCGGCGCTGTCGGTGCGCCACGTCACCGGCAAGCCGCTGAAGTTCGCCGGGGTCGGCGAGAAGCTCTCCGGGCTGGAGGAATTCCACCCCGAGCGCATGGCCAGCCGCATCCTCGGCATGGGCGACATCCTCGGCCTGGTGGAAGAGGCGCGCCGCGGCGTGGATGAGGACAAGGCGCGCGCCTTCGCGCAGAAACTGAAGACCGGCAAGGGCTTCGACCTCAACGACTTCAAGGAGCAGATCGCCCAGATGCGCGGCATGGGCGGCATCGGCGCGATGCTCGACAAGCTGCCCGCGCAGTTCGCCCAGGCCGCCGGCAAGTTGCAGGGCGGGGCGGAGGAAAAGGCCATGAGCCGTGTCGAGGGCATCATCAACTCGATGACCCCGCAGGAACGCGCCAAGCCGGAAATCCTCAAGGCCAGCCGCAAGCGGCGCATCGCCGCCGGCGCCGGGGTGAGCGTGCAGGAGGTCAATCGCCTGCTCAACCAGTTCGAGCAGACGCAGAAGATGATGAAGCAGTTCTCCAAGGGGGGCATGCAGAAGATGATGCGCGGCCTGAAGGGCATGCTGCCCGGCGGCATGATGCGCTGAGTCTCCGCGGCCGGCCATGCAGTCCATCTTCGTCTCGCTCGCGCGCGCGCTGCGCAGCCTGGGGCAGCGCGGCATCCTGTGGCAGCTGATCTGGCCGGGCCTGGCCGCCGCCGTGTTGTGGGTGGTGGTGGCGGTGTTCTCCTGGGCCACACTGGTCGAGGCACTGGTGAACTGGGTGCGCGGCTGGGCCTGGGTCGGCCCGTGGGTGAGCGAATCCGAGGCGGCCGGCGGCGCGCTGCTGGTGCTCGCCAAGATCGCCGTGTTCCTGCTGTTCGTGCCGCTGATCTATCTCACCGCCGCATTGCTGGTGGCCGTGGTCGCGCTGCCGGTGATGCTGGAAAAGGTAGCGCGGCGCGATTACGCCGATCTGGAGGAGCGCCGCGGCGGCACCACGCTGGGCAGCGCCTGGAACTCCGTGCTCGCCGGCCTGCTGTTCGTGCTCGGGCTGTTGCTCTCGCTGCCGTTCTGGCTGATTCCCGGCGTCGGTCTGGTGGTCTCGGTGGGGCTCACCGCCTGGCTCAACCAGAAGGCCTTCGGCTACGACGCGCTGATGCTGCATGCCGACCGGGAAGAACTTGCCGCCCTGCGCAGCGTGCGCCGGCCGCAGATGCTGCTGCTCGGCGGCATCGGCGCGCTGCTGGCCTATGTGCCCTTCGTCAATTTCGTCGCGCCGGCCTTCTGCGGGCTGGCGTTCGTCCATTACATGCTGGAAGCCCTGCGGCGCGAGCGCGCCGAGCGCGGCGTGTCCGTGCTCGACCCGCTGCCGGAGGCTTCCTCGGAGAAAACCGGATGGCCTTCGGTGCGCTGATCGTCGGCGACGAAATCCTCTCCGGGCGGCGTGCCGACAAGCACCTCGCCCGCCTC
The DNA here is from genome assembly GCF_004801295.1 of Pseudothauera nasutitermitis. Classification (GTDB taxonomy): domain Bacteria; phylum Pseudomonadota; class Gammaproteobacteria; order Burkholderiales; family Rhodocyclaceae; genus Pseudothauera; species Pseudothauera nasutitermitis. The sequence continues at coordinate 72,588 of NZ_SSOC01000005.1, read as the reverse complement.
GTCGAACTGCTCGCCGCGCGCGGGCTGCGCCTGTCGTGGGCGCGCTACGCCGGCGACGAGCGCGCCGCGCTCACCGAAACCCTGCGGCAGACCTTTGCCACCGGCGACGCGGTGTTCAGCTTCGGTGGTATCGGCGCCACGCCCGACGACCACACCCGCCAGGCCGCCGCCGCCGCGCTCGGCGTGGAACTGGCGCTGCACCCCGAGGCGGAGGCCGAAATCCGCGCGCGCTTCGGCGCGGAAACCACGCCCACGCGCTTGCAGATGGGTGTGTATCCGGTCGGTTCGGCGATCATCCCCAACCCCTACAACCGCATTCCCGGCTTCACCATCGCCGGACACTGGTTCGTGCCGGGCTTTCCGCAGATGGCCTGGCCGATGGTGGAATGGGCGCTGGACACGCACTACGCCCATCTGCACCACGCCGAGGATTACGTCGAACGCGCGATGACGGTGTGGGATGCCTTCGAGGGCCAGTTGGTCGACCTGATGAACGCGATCACCGCCGATTTCCCCGATGCCACCCTGTTCAGCCTGCCCACGCTGGCCGCCGAAGGCGAGCGGCGCAGCCTGGAGCTGGGCATGAAGGGGCCGGCCGCGCGGGTGGCCGAGGCCATGACGCGCATCCAGGCCGAACTCGATCGCCGTGGCTTCCCGTGGGAGCCGCGCAACTGATCGGCCGCCTGCTGCGCCGCAAGCCGCCCGCGCCCACGGAAGAGTGCCGGGAGGCGCTGCTCCAGGGGCGGGCGGTGCCCTACACCCTGCGCCGTTCCGCGCGCCGCACGCTGGCCCTGCAGGTCGAGGCGCGCGGTGTGCGGGTATCCGCCCCGCATGCCTGCGCGCAGAAGGAGATCGACCGTTTCCTGGCTGCGCACGCGCGCTGGCTGTTCGACAAGCTCGACGCGCTGGCCGCGCGTCCGCGTCCCGCTGCCTTCGCGGTTCACGATGGCGCGCTCTTTCCGCTGCTGGGGCGCGATTGCCGCCTGCGTCTGGAAGAGAGCGCCCGGCGTGTGCGTTGGCGCGTCGCAGCCGATGGCGGCGATGAACTGCTGCTGCCGGCACAGGGCGATGGCGCCGCGTTGCTGGAGCGCGCGCTGCGCCGCCGCGCGCTCGACTGGTACGCCGGGCGGGTGGAGGAATACTGCCACCGCCTCGGCCTGCCGCCGCCGGCCGTGCGCCTGACCTCGGCGCGCACGCGCTGGGGCAGTTGCAGCCGCCATGGGGGCATCCGCCTGCACTGGCGGCTGATCCACCTGCCGGCGGAACTGATCGACTACGTGGTCGCCCACGAAGTCGCCCATCTGCTCGAAATGAACCACTCGGCGCGCTTCTGGTCGCTTGTCGAGTCCCTGTATCCGGACTGGCGTGCCGCGCGCGCGCGTCTGCGCGAGGCCGGCGCGGGCCTGCCGAACATCGGCGGCGCCGATGTCTCCGTCCCCAACCTGCACGAGGAATGAACCCCATGCGTATCCTGCACACCATGCTGCGCGTCGGCGATCTGCAACGCTCCATCGCCTTCTACACCGAAATCCTGGGCATGCGCCTGCTGCGCAGCGAAGACTACCCGGACGGCCGGTTCACGCTGGCCTTCGTCGGCTACCAGGACGAAGCCGACGGCGCGGTCATCGAACTGACCCACAATTGGGACACGCCCTCCTACGAACTGGGCAACGCCTTCGGCCACATCGCCCTGGCCGTACCGGACGCCTACCAGGCCTGTGAGCAGATCCGCGCGCGCGGCGGCAAGGTGGTGCGCGAAGCGGGGCCGATGAAGCACGGCACCACGGTGATCGCCTTCGTCGAGGACCCGGACGGCTACAAGGTCGAATTGATCCAGCGCGATTGACCGCGGGTAGAATGCGCGCCTGCTGAAGAACGGGTAGCCGCCATGAAGGTGCTGGGCATCGAATCCTCCTGCGACGAAACCGGCGTCGCGCTCTACGACACCGAGCGCGGCCTGCGCGGCCACCGCGTGCACTCGCAGATCGACCTGCACGCCGCCTATGGCGGCGTGGTGCCCGAACTCGCCTCGCGCGACCACATCCGCCGCCTGCCCATCCTCGTGCGCGAAACCCTGGCTGAGGCCGGCTGTGCATTGAGCGAGGTGGACGCGCTGGCCTATACCGCCGGTCCCGGTCTGGCCGGCGCGCTGCTGGTCGGCGCTGGCGCGGCCGAGGCGCTGGCCATGGCGCTGGCGGTGCCGGCGCTGCCGGTGCACCACCTGGAAGGCCATCTGCTTTCTCCGTTGTTGTCCGCCGATCCGCCGGCATTCCCCTTCGTCGCGCTGCTGGTGTCCGGCGGGCATACGCAGCTGATGCGCGTGAGCGGCGTGGGCGATTACGAATTGCTCGGCGAATCGCTCGACGATGCCGCCGGCGAGGCCTTCGACAAGACCGCGAAACTCCTCGGCCTGGGGTATCCGGGCGGGCCGCAGCTTGCCCGCCTGGCCGAGGGCGGCACCGCCGGGCGCTTCCGTCTGCCACGCCCGATGCTCCATTCCGGCGATCTGGATTTCAGCTTCAGCGGCTTGAAGACGGCGGTGCTCAACGTGGTTTCGGCGCCGGGCTGGCATGCCGCGGATGCCGCCGATCTGGCCGCGGATTTCCAGCAGGCGGTGGTCGAAGTGCTGGTCAAGAAAGCACTCGGCGCCCTGCGTCGCACCGGCCTGAAGCGCCTGGTGGTGGCCGGCGGCGTGGGCGCCAACCGCAGTCTGCGCGCCCAGCTCGACGAAGCGGCCAGACGACGCGGCTGGCGGGTGTATTACCCGGAACCGGAATTGTGCACCGACAACGGCGCGATGATTGCCTTTGCCGGCGCGCTGCGTCTGGCCGCAGGAGCGATGCCGGGCGGTGGCGGGGCGATCGCCATCCGGCCGCGCTGGCCGCTGGTGGAGTTGCGTCCCCCCGTTTGATTATTGGACGCTTTTGGCCGGCTTTTCGCCGAGGCGCCCCTCGGTGCCGGCGAGCAGGCGGCGGATGTTGGCCGCATGGCGCCAGAACAGCACCGCGGCCATGATGAACAGGGCGGCGGTGACCGGCATGGAGCCGATCAGCAGATGTCCAACCACCGGGGCGGCCAGCGCGGCGGCCAGCGCGGCGGCCGAGGAATAGCGCGTGAGCAGCGCGACCAGCAGCCAGGCGCCCAGGCAGGCCAGTGCCAGCCAGCCGTCGATGCCCAGCAGCACGCCCAGCGCGGTGGCCACGCCCTTGCCGCCGTTGAAGCGCAGGAACAGCGAGAACACGTGGCCGAAGAAGGCCGCCAGCCCGGCCCAGGCCGCTTCCACGGCGGAAAAGCCCAGCCGTGCTGCCAGCCATACCACCAGCGTGCCCTTCAGGCAGTCGCCCAGCAGGGTCAGCGCCGCCGCGCCCTTGCTGCCGCTGCGCAGCACGTTGGTGGCGCCGGGGTTGCCCGAGCCGTACTTGCGCGGATCGGCCAGGCCGAACAGGCGGCTGGAAAGAATGGCGAACGGCACCGAGCCAATCAGGTAGGCGGCGGCGAGCAGCAGAATCAGCGTCATCGAATGTCCAGAAGGAATGAAAACGGACGCGGGGCGCCGCGTCCGGGGGCTACAATGGCGCGATTCTAGCCCGCATTTCTCACAGCGTCCCGTCGCGGGGTCGTCGAGGCGTTGCTGTGGTGCGGCGCACGGACTGAACGACGCTGAAGGCGTAGTGGGCACTACGTCGAAGCGGCGTGAGGGAGTACGGCGTGCCACGGCGAGCGCATCGGCGGCCGCAGTAGGGATGCTGTGAGAAATACGGGCCAACGGGTTGCCGACATGGATTTCATCTTTATCGAAGAGTTGCGCGTGCGTGCCTGGGTGGGCATCTACCCGCGTGAAAAGGCCGCGCCGCAGATGGTCGAATTGAATCTCACCTTCGGTGTGCCGGACGCCGCTGCCGAGCACGACGACATTGCCGACACGATCAATTACGCCGAGGTGATCGAACGCATCCGCGCCGAACTGGCCGAGCGCCATTTCAATCTCATCGAAACCCTGGGCGAGTTTGTGGTGAATCTGCTGTTCGAGGAATTCGGCGCGCCGTGGGTGAAGATCCGCATCGCCAAGATCGGCGTGATGCAGGGTGTGCGCCGGGTCGGTGTATATATCCAGCGTGGCCGCAACGGTTATTCGCCGCCGCCCACGCCGGCCTGAGCGCAGAGGTGGTGAACGCAAAACGGGGCGCCTTGGCGCCCCGTTTGTTTGGTGCTGCCGGCGTTCAGGCGGCCTGCTGGATGAGCAGCGCGTCGAGCGGTTTGCCCTCACCCAGCCAGCCTTCCACCCACAGCGGCTTGCGGCCGCGGCCGCTCCAGGTCAGCGTGGCATCTTCCGGATGACGGTACTTGGCGGGCACACGGGTACCCTTCTTGGCACTTGCCTTGACCACGCGCTTGGCCTTCGGTGCGGCGGCTTTCTTTTCCGCGACATTCGCGCCGGGAATCACGTCGGACAGCGACAGGCCTTCCTCGGCGGCCAGTTTCTGGATTTTCTTCAGCAGATCGCGGCGGGCGGTGTCGCTGCGGCGGCGGATTTCGGTTTCCACCTTGGATTGCAGGCGGCGCAGCTCGGTCAGCGACAGTTTGGCAAGTTCCATGATTTCTCCTTTATACGTATCGGGATCATTCATCCGGGTGTCGACACGCAGTGAAAAAGAAATTTCATCGGCGTGATGCCGCGCATTTTGCCATCAAAAAAACCGGAAGTACAAAATAAATCGGAGAAAAATATCAAAAGAATTGAAAACAGCCATTCAATGGCCCACCAGAACCAGCGTTGGCTGCAATATCCGGAGGATGTCGTGCGGATGCACGCCGACCAGAAAGCCGCGGCGGCCGCCATTGATATACACCAGCGGCAGGTCGAGGATGGTTTTTTCCATGAATACCGGCATTTTCCTGCGCGTACCGAACGGCGAGGTGCCGCCGATCAGATAACCCGTATGGCGGTTGGCCGTTTCGGGTTTGCACGGTTCGATATGCTTGCGTGCGGCCTGGCGGGCCAGTTCCTTGGTGGAAACCTTGAGGTCGCCGTGCATCAACACGATCAATGGCGCGGCCTTTTCGTCTTCCATGACCAGGGTCTTGATCACCGCATGCTCGGCGACATTCAGTTCGCGCGAGGAAACCCGCGTGCCGCCGTGTTCCTCGTAGGCATACGGATGGCTGGAATAAGCCACGCCATGCGTGCGCAGAAAGCGCGTGGCCGGTGTTTCCGGGCCGTTCGATTCGTGTCTGGCCATGTTCGTGCTCGTGATCCGGTGATCGGTTTTCGACAGGCGCGGCGGACTGGGAATTCCGTTCAGCCGCGTGGGTGATGCGTTTTGTGCAGGGACTTGAGGCGTTCGCGCGCGACGTGGGTATAGACCTGCGTGGTGGAAATGTCGGCATGGCCGAGCAGCATCTGCACCACGCGCAGATCGGCACCGTGATTGAGCAGATGGGTGGCGAAGGCATGGCGCAGCGCATGCGGGGAGATCGCCTGCGCGGCGATGCCGGCGGTGGCCGCGTGCTGTTTGATGATGCGCCAGAACATCTGCCGGGTCATGCCGGCGCCGAAACGGGTGACGAACAATTCGTCGCAGCTGCGTCCGGCAAGCAGGGCGGGGCGGGCCTCGGCGCGGTAGCGCGCGATCCAGTCGGCGGCTTCCTCGCCCAGCGGCACCAGGCGCTCCTTGTCGCCCTTGCCGATGACGCGCACCACGCCTTCGGCCAGGCCGACGGCAAAGGTCTTCAGGCCGACCAGTTCGGACACGCGCACACCGGTGGCGTACAGCACTTCCAGCATGCAGCGGTCGCGCAGGCCCTGCGGGGTACCGGGATCCGGCGCGGCGAGCAGGGCTTCCACCTGTTTTTCGCTAAGCGTGCGCGGGAAGCGCTGGCCAGGCAGCGGCGGGTCGAGGCGCGCGGTGGGGTCGTCGTCGCGCTGTCCGCCGGCGAGCAGGTGGCGGTAATAGCGCCGCCAGGCGGACAACAGGCGGCGCTGGCTGGTGGCCTTGGCGCGCCTGGAAAAATCGGCCAGATAGGCGCTCAGCTCCGCGTAGCTGGCCGCACGCAGGCTGCCGCCACGGCGCACCAGCCAGCCGGCGAACAAGGTGAGGTCGCTGCGGTAGCCGGCCAGGGTGTTGCGCGCCAGGCCGTGTTCCAGCCACATCGCGTCGCAGAACGCATCCAGTTCCGCACGTTCCGTGGCCGGCAGGGCGTCGTCGGCGCTCATCGTCTGGTCAGCGGCGGACCTCGCCATTGCCGAAGACGATCCACTTCTGGCTGGTCAGTCCTTCCAGGCCGACCGGGCCGCGTGCGTGGATCTTGTCGGTGGAAATGCCGATTTCCGCGCCCAGGCCGTATTCGAAGCCGTCGGCGAAGCGGGTGGAGGCATTGATCATCACCGAGGCCGAATCCACCTCGCGCAGGAAGCGCATCGCGCTGGTGTGGTTCTCGGTGAGGATCGCCTCGGTATGGCCGGAGCTGTAGGTGTTGATGTGTTCGATGGCCTCACTCAGGCCGTCGACCAGCTTCACCGCGATGATCGGCGCCAGGTATTCCTCGCGCCAATCCTCTTCCACCGCCGCGCGCAGCAGTCCGGCGGGAATGCCGGCTTCGCGCAGTAGCGCCAGGGCGTCGGTGCAGCAGCGCATCTCCACACCCCTGGCGGCCAGCGCCTGGCCGATGGCGGGCAGGAAGAGGTCGGCCACGGTGCGCGATACCAGCAGCGACTCGGTGGTGTTGCAGGTACCGTAGCGCTGGGTCTTGGCGTTCTCGACGATGGGCACCACCTTGGCGGGATCGGCCTCGTCGTCCACATACACGTGGCAGTTGCCGTCCAGGTGTTTGATGACCGGCACGCGGGCCTCGCGCGAGATGCGTTCGATGAGCCCCTTGCCGCCGCGCGGCACGATGACGTCAACGAATTCCGGCATGGTGATCAGCGCGCCCACCGCTGCGCGGTCGGTGGTGGCCACCACCTGCACGGCGTGTTCTGGCAGGCCGGCGGCGGCCAGGCCGGCGCGCACGCAGGCGGCGATGGCCTGATTGCTGTGCAGGGCCTCCTTGCCGCCGCGCAGGATGGCCGCGTTGCCGGACTTCAGGCACAGCGCGGCGGCATCCGCCGTGACGTTGGGGCGCGCCTCGTAGATGATGCCGATGACGCCCAGCGGTACGCGCATCTTGCCGACCTGAATGCCCGAGGGCCGGCGCTTGACGCCGTCGATCTCGCCGACCGGATCGGGCAGCGCGGCGACCTGTTCCAGGCCCACGGCCATGGCTTCCACACCCTTTTCGGTAAGGGTCAGGCGGTCGACCAGCGCGGCTTCCAGACCGGCGGCGCGGGCCTCTTCCAGGTCGCGTGCGTTGGCGGCGAGCAGTTCGGCGCGGCGCGCGCGGATTTCGGCGGCCATGGCGAGCAGCGCGGCGTTCTTGGCCTCGGTAGAGGCGGCAGCCAGGTGGCGGGAGGCGGCGCGGGCCTGGCGGCCCAGGGTCTGCATGAGTTGCTGGACGTCCATCGTCAAAACCGGTTTGCGGAAGGCAAAGAAACGATTAGAGCATCGAATGTGGCGCTTGTGGGCATCGGCGCATGCCGGGCCGAGGATCAGCGCCGTACCAGGCGCAGGGAGAGTTGCAGGAACTCGTCCCACGGATCGCCGGCGGCCAGGCCCTTGATGATGCGGTCGATGCGCGCGGCGTGCAGCAGTGCGGCGCGCAATGCGCCCAGGCCGAGGCGGGGCAGGGCGCGGCTGATGGCCTGCTTGCGGCGTTCGTCGAACACACGTTCGGCCTTCAGCAGCGCGGGCAGCGGCTGGCCGGCGGCCTGGCCGGATTTCAGCGTGGCCAGGGTGCGGATCTCGTTGGCCAGTGCCCACAGCACCAGCGGCGGCGCCGCGCCTTCGCCGGCGAGGCCGTCGAGCAGGCGTGCGCAGCGCGCGGGATCGCCCTCCAGCACGGCCTGGCGCAGTTTGTCGATGTCGTAGCGTGCGACGTTGAGTACGGCATCCTGCACCTGTTCCAGGTTCAGCTTGCCCTCGCCGTGCAGCAGGCCGAGCTTGCGGATTTCCTGGTGGGCGGCGAGCAGGTTGCCTTCCACGTGGTCGGCGATGAACACCAGCGCGTCGCGCTCGGCGCTCTGGCCCTGTGTGGCCAGCCGGCTGGCGATCCATTCGGGCAGGCGCTCGCGCTCCGGGGCGTTGAGTTCCAGGGCGTGGCCAGCCTGCGCCAGCGCGGTGAACCAGGCGGTCTTGCGGGTGGCCCAGTCGAGCTCGGGCAGGGTGACCAGCGTGAGCGTGCCTTCCGGCAAGGCGCGTGCGTGGCGCTGCAGGGCTTCGCCGCCGTCGCGGCCGGGCTTGCCGTTGGGAATGCGCAGGTCGATCAGTTTGTTGCCGCCGAACAACGACATGTTGCCGGCGGCCAGTGCCAGCGCGTCCCAGCGGAAACCCTGGCCGGCCACCAGGGTTTCGCGCTCCTCGAAACCCCTCGCGCGCGCGGCGGCGCGGATGGCGTCGGCAGCCTCGAGCACCAGCAGGGGCTCGTTGCCGTGCAGCAGCCAGAGCGGTGCGAGGGGTTCGCGCGCCAGCAGCGCGGAGACCGGGTCGCTACGCGAGCTCACATCTGCACGGCGGACAGGCGGCGGATCAACTGGCGCACCAGTTCGTCCTGCATGTCGCGCAGCAGCAGGGCTTCTTCCTGCTCCTTGGCGAGAATGCGGGAGTCATCGAAGGTGTAGTCGCGCCGCGCGGTCAGCAGTGTGGGCTCGATCAGTACCTCGCCGCTGCGGGCGACGAGCTGGAAGCCCAGTTCGCGGGTCAGTTCGTACTCGCGCACCTTGCCGGCACCGGTGAGGCTGAGAATCTCCCGGCTGTGCGTATCGCGCAGAATCTGCAGGCGCACGTCGGCCTGCGCCGGGTCGTCGGTCACCGTGGTGCTGCCCGACGTGCGGATCTGGCGGGCGAGCAGGGGGCCCAGGCCGCTGTGCGGGTTGACGCCCAGATAGATGGTGGAGAAAGCCATCGGCTGCGGGCCGCGCAGGCGGAAGCCGCAGCCGGCGAGCAGCGGGCCGGTGGCCAGCAGGGCACCGGCGGCGAGCAGACGGCGTCGGGAGAGATCGGTCATGTTTGGGCCTCAGACCACGATATTGACCAGGCGGCCGGGCACCACCACCACCTTCTTCGGTGCTTGCCCTTCCATGAAGCGCTGGGCAGCCTCGCTGGCCAGCGCGGCGGCTTCGATGTCGCTCTTGCCCGCGCTGGCGGGCACCTTGATGCTGCCGCGCAGCTTGCCGTTGACCTGCACCATCAGTTCCAGCTCGTCCTGCTTGAGGGCGGCTGCCTGCGGCTCCGGCCAGGAAGCGGCGAGGATGTCCGCGCCGAAGCCGCAGTCCTGCCACAGGGCGTGGCTGATGTGCGGGGTGATCGGCGAGAGCAGGCGCAGCAGGATGCCGAAACCTTCCTCGGCGATCTCTGCGTGGGCGCCGGCCGGCTCGCGCGGGGCCTTTTCCAGCGCGTTGAGAATCTTCATGGCCGCCGACACCACGGTGTTGAACTGGTGCTTGCCGAAGTCGTGGTTGGCCTGCTTGAGATGGGTGTGGATTTCGCGGCGGACGTCGGCGAGCGCGCCGGGCAGCTCACCCGTGCCCAGCTTGCGCGCCGCCGGCAGCGCGGGGCGTACTTCCTGCACGAAGGCGTGGCCGTAGTTCCACACACGGCGCAGGAAGCGCGAGGCGCCTTCGACGCCGGAGTCGGACCATTCCAGCTGCTGGTCGGGCGGGGCGGCGAAGATGATGAACAGGCGGGCGGTATCGGCGCCGTACTGGTCCACCAGGGCCTGCGGGTCCACGCCGTTGTTCTTCGACTTGGACATCTTCTCGGTGCCGCCGATGACCACCGGCTGGCCGTCGGCGGCGAGCCGGGCGGCGGTGATGCGGCCCTTGTCGTCGCGTTCGACCTGCACGTCGGCCGGGTTGATCCACTGCTTCTTGCCGCCGGCCTGCTCGCGGTAATAGGTCTCGGCCACCACCATGCCCTGGGTGAGCAGGTTGGTGAAGGGTTCGGAGATGTTCACCAGTCCTTCGTCGCGCATTGCGCGGGTGAAAAAGCGCGAATACAGCAGGTGCAGGATGGCGTGCTCGATGCCGCCCACGTACTGATCGGCGGGCGCCCAGTAGTTGACCCGCTCATCGACCATTGCCGTGGCATTGTCGGCGCAGGCGTAGCGCAGGAAGTACCAGGACGATTCCACGAAGGTGTCCATGGTGTCGGTTTCGCGCCGCGCCGGCTTGCCGCATTGCGGGCAGGCACATTCGTAGAACTCCGGCATCTTGGCGAGCGGCGAACCGCGCCCGGTGATCTCCACGTTCTCCGGCAGCACCACCGGCAGTTGCGCGTCGGGCACCGGCACGTCGCCGCAATCGGCGCAGTGGATCATCGGAATCGGGCAGCCCCAGTAGCGCTGGCGCGAGATGCCCCAGTCGCGCAGGCGGTACTGCGTGCGCTTGGCGCCCAGGCCCTTGGCGGCCAGATCGGCGGAAATGGCATCCACCGCTGCGTCGAAGCGCAGGCCGTCGTACTTGCCGGAATTCACCAGCTTGCCGTGTTCGGCATAGGCGTCGATCCACGGCGCCACCACCGTTTCATAGGCGTCGTGGGTGGAACGCACCACCATCTTGATCGGCAGGCTGTACTTGGTGGCAAAGGCGAAATCCCGCTCGTCGTGCGCGGGCACGGCCATCACCGCGCCTTCGCCGTAGCCCATCAGCACATAGTTGGCCACCCATACCTGGAGGTATTCGCCGGTGAGCGGATGCACTACGCGCAGGCCGGTGGGCATGCCCTTCTTTTCCATGGTGGCGAGATCGGCCTCGGCCACGCCGCCGTGCCGGCATTCTTCGATGAAGGCGGCCAGCTCCGGGTGGCCGGCGGCGGCCTGGGCGGCCAGCGGATGCTCGGCGGCCACCGCCACGTAGGTGGCGCCCAGCAAGGTGTCCGCGCGCGTGGTGAACACCTTCAGCACGCCGGACTTGCCCACGGTGGACAGATCGTAGGGGAAGTGCACTTCCACGCCCTGGGAGCGGCCGATCCAGTTCTTCTGCATCAGCTTGACCTGCTCCGGCCAGCCGGGCAGGCCGTCCAGCGCTTCGAGCAGTTCGTCGGCGTAGGCGGTGATCTTCATGTAGTACATGGGGATCTCGCGCTTTTCCACCAGCGCGCCGGAACGCCAGCCGCGCCCGTCGATGACCTGCTCGTTGGCCAGCACGGTCTCATCCACCGGATCCCAGTTCACCGTGCCGAGCTTCTTGTAGATCAGGCCCTTGGCGTACAGCCGGGTGAACAGCCATTGTTCCCAGCGGTAGTACTCCGGCGTGCACGTGGCGACCTCGCGCGACCAGTCGATGGCGAAGCCCAGGCGTTTCAACTGGCCCTTCATGTAATCGATGTTGGCGTAGGTCCATTGCGCCGGCGGCACGTTGTTCTGGATGGCGGCGTTTTCCGCCGGCATGCCGAAGGCGTCCCAGCCCATCGGCTGCATGACGTTGTAGCCGCGCAGGCGGTGGTAGCGCGAGAGCACGTCGCCGATGGTGTAGTTGCGCACGTGCCCCATGTGCAGCTTGCCGGACGGGTAGGGAAACATCGACAGACAGTAGTACTTGGGGCGTTTGGTGTCTTCGACGGCGCGGAATGCCTGGGTGTCGTCCCAGTGCTGTTGAGCGGCGGTTTCGACCGCGGCGGGCTGGTATTTGTCCTGCATGAAGAAGCTCTAGGGTTGGGCGCGAAGATAACGTGCAAGTATAGCGCGAAGGCGGGGTGGCCCGCCGCGTGGCCGGGCGGCGTACGTATTCAAGGGCCTCCATGCTCCACCACTGCGCGGGTCGCTGCCCCGAGGGGCGTTCTTTGCGTTGGGGAGGCCCGGCGGCAAAAAAAAACGGCATCCGGTGTGCACCGGATGCCGAACTCCTATTGAAGGAGAGGAGGGAGACGGTAGGCCGGGTCGCGCTCAGGCAGCCCGGCGGTGAGTGTTCAGATTGCGTTGCCAGTTGGCGTTGATCGCGGAGCACATGTCTTCCATGGCGATCAGCGGCAGGCGCCACATGCGGTTCTGGCTGCGCACCAGCGCGGTGACCTGCGGCGCACAGAGGGTGTCGCGTTCTTCTTCGAGCAGGCGCTGGAAGTGGGTCATGGTCGCACCCCAGTATTCGGAGGTGCCGACCCAGCCGGTTTCCGCCGTGGCCTTGCGCACGGCCTTGCGCCACAGTACGGCGGCGCGTTCTTCGGATACGCCGGCCTTGCTGGCGTACCAAGGCAGCAGTTTCGGTGTGTTCATGTTCTGTTCTCCTGTCGGCCGGATCTCGGCCTGTTGCCCTGTCGGGCCTTGTGGGCCGGAGACGCGGGCGGCTCTCTGTGGTGTGCGTTGCGACATTGCGCGTTAGCCTGAATTTTAGGGCCGATACGCGTTTTTCAACTATGTCTTTAGTAGCAAATTGTTGCTGCGCACAATCACGCAATTGCAAGATAGCGCAGCCAGTCTGTCCCCGCAAGTCAAATGTTGTTGCGTCGCAACAAAGGTGTGCCGGCGCCTGGCGCCCGCAGCGCATGCCGCAGGGCGGATAAAATGGCGGCAAACAAGGAAACGCCAATGCCCGCCACTTCTTCCCCGCTCGTCGCCCATCTCAACGAAGCCCAGCAGCGTGCCGTCACCCTGCCGGCGCAGCATGCGCTGATCCTCGCCGGCGCCGGCTCGGGCAAGACGCGGGTGCTCACCACGCGCATCGCCTGGCTGCTCAGCCAGGGGGATTGCAGTCCGGCCAATATCCTGGCGGTCACCTTCACCAACAAGGCGGCCAAGGAGATGGTGGCGCGCCTGACCGCGATGCTGCCGATCAACACCCGGGGGATGTGGATCGGCACCTTTCACGGTCTGTGCAACCGCCTGCTGCGCGCGCATCACCGCGATGCCGGCCTGCCGCAGCTGTTCCAGATCCTCGATTCCGCCGATCAACTGGCCGCCATCAAGCGCCTGCTGAAGACGCTCAACATCGACGACGAGAAATTCCCCCCGCGCGAACTGCAGCACTTCATCAACGCGCAGAAGGAAGCCGGCCTGCGGCCCGAGGCGGTGGAAGCCTGGGACGACTACACCAAGCGCCGGGTCGAGCTGTACCGCGAGTACGAGGCGCAATGCCAGCGCGAGTCCGTGGTGGATTTCGCCGAATTGCTGCTGCGTTGCTATGAACTGCTGGAACGCAACGAGCCGGTGCGCCGCCACTACCAGGGCCGCTTCCGCCATATCCTGGTCGATGAGTTCCAGGACACCAACGTGCTGCAGTACCGCTGGCTGAAGCTGCTGGCTGGCGGCGAGCCGCCGGCCAGCCTGTTCTGCGTGGGCGACGACGACCAGTCCATCTACGCCTTCCGGGGCGCCGAAGTGGGCAACATGCGCGACTTCGAGCGCGAATTCCACATCCAGGAAGTGATCCGCCTGGAGCAAAACTACCGCTCCCACGGCAACATCCTCGATGCGGCCAACGCCATCATCCGCAACAATGCCGGGCGGTTGGGCAAGAATCTGTGGACCGAGAGCGGCGCGGGGGAACCGATCCGCATCTTCGAGGCCTTCGAGGACAAGGACGAGGCGCGCTGGATCGTCGACGAAGTGCAGCAACTGGTGCGCGAGGGCGCGCTGCGTGCCGACATCGCCCTGCTGTACCGCTCCAACGCGCAGTCGCGCGTGCTGGAACACGCGCTGTTCTCCGCCGGCATCCCCTACCGCGTGTATGGCGGCCTGCGCTTCTTCGAGCGCCAGGAGATCAAGCATGCACTGGCCTATCTGCGCCTGATCGCCAATCCGGACGACGACACCGCCTTCGCCCGCGTGGTGAACTTCCCCACGCGCGGCATCGGCGCGCGTTCCGTCGAAGCCCTGCAGGAAGCCGCGCGCACCTGGAACACCAGCCTGTACGCCGCCGTGCCGCATCTGAGCGGCAAGCCGGGCACCTCGCTGGGGCATTTCGTGCGCCTGGTGGAAAACCTGCGCCGCGACACCGCCAAGTTACAACTGCCCGAACTGGTCGACCACGTGCTCGACGCCTCCGGCCTGCGCGCGCACTACCAGGCCGAACGCGAAGGCCGCGAGCGCCTGGAAAACCTTGACGAACTGATCGCCGCCGCGGCCAACTTCGTCGCCGAGGCCCAGGCCGACACCGACGCGCTGGCAGCCGACCACGCCCTGCTGGCCGACTTTCTCGCCCATGCCTCGCTGGAGGCTGGCGAGCACCAGGCCGACCAGGGCATGGACGCCGTGCAACTGATGACCGTGCATGCCGCCAAGGGGCTGGAATTCGACGCGGTGTTCCTCTCCGGCCTGGAAGAGGGGCTGTTTCCGCACGAGAACAGCATCCAGGACCCCGATGGCCTGGAAGAAGAACGCCGGCTGATGTACGTGGCGGTCACCCGCGCGCGCAAACGCCTGTACATTTCCTTCGCGCAAAGCCGCATGCTGCATGGCCAGACGCGCTACCACCCGCGCTCGCGCTTTCTGGAAGAGATCCCGGAGGGGCTCACGCGCTGGCTCACCCCACAGCATCCGCGCAGCTTCGCGCAGGAAAGCAGCCGTGGGTTCTACCAGCCCCCGCGCGGCGCGTTTTCCAGCCGCGCGGCAACGCCGCCAGCGCCCAAGTCCACGCAGGAACTGCCCGGCGGCCTGCGCATTGGTCAACTGGTGGCCCACGCGCGCTTCGGCAAGGGCGTGATCATCGCCGCCGAGGGCAGTGGGTCGGACGCCCGCGTGCAGATCAACTTCGGCGATGCCGGGGTGAAGTGGCTGCTGCTCGGCGTGGCCAAGCTGGAGCCTTGCTGAGTTGTGTTGCAAAAGCCGGGAAATCTTGAAGACAACCGAGCTCGATGTTTACAGGTGAGCAACAAATCCGCTTGTCGTTGACGTCGTGAAAAATTTTAACGACAAACGTGCTTGTCGATCACTCATCATCAGCTAGCTTTCTTGTTGTTGAAAAATGGCGTATACGTAAACAACAAGAGCTTTTGATGATATTTTGCACGCGAAAATGAGCTTTGATATCAGCCAGGCAGTCCACTACCACCTCGGCCACTTTCCACCTGCCCGGCTCGATCTGGCGCGTCTGATGCAACCCTTGCTGGGGGCCACTTCGGCGCTCGCCCGCTACGATCAGATGCTGAGCGGTCTGCACAACAGCGAACTCTTTCTGGCGCCCCTGCGAGGCCAGGAGGCCGTGGTCTCCTCGCGTATGGAAGGCACCATCAGCACGCTGGACGAGATCCTTCAACTGGAGGCCGAGTTTGGCGAGGACGATGTGAATGCCTCACACGAGTTTCGCTCCGACGCGATCGAAACCGCGTTGTACCGGCGCGCCCTGAATACCGCCCAGCTACGGATGGAGCAGGGCCAATCCTTGTCCGAATCCCTGCTGAAAAGCATCCACCGCCAGTTGCTGTCCTTCGGGCGCGGCGCCAACAAGTCTCCGGGGGCCTACAAGCGCGAGCAAAACTACATTGGCGAGCGCGGCAGCCGGCAAGTGAGTTTCGTGCCGATTGCGCCGGAGCATCTGCCCGTGGGCATGGAAAGCCTGTTCCGGCTCATCAGTGACGAATCCATGCCGGTGCTGCTGCGCACCGCGCTCGCGCATGCGGAGTTCGAAGCCTTGCACCCCTTTGAGGATGGCAACGGCCGGGTGGGACGCATGCTGATAACGCTCATGCTATGGCAGGGCAAGGTCATTGCCGCTCCCCACTTCTACATCAGCCGCTACTTCGAAGACCACAAGGATGAGTATCTGGAACGGTTGCGCAAGGTATCGGCCGAGAACGACTGGGATGGCTGGTGCCTGTTCTTTCTGGCGGCCGTCGAACAGCAAGCGGTGCGCAACCTGGAGGCGGCGCGGGCGATCAGCGATTTCTACGCGGAGATGAAGCCGATCTTTGCGGAACTGCTGGCCTCCAAGTATGCCGTTGCGGCGCTGGACTACCTGTTCACCAACCCGGTTTTCAGCAACAGCCGCTTCACCCGTAATGCCAGCATCCCAGTGCAGACCGCAGCCCGCTTTACCAGGGTACTGCTACAGGAAGGCCTGTTGCAGACGGTGCGGGAGGCGTCCGGGCGGCGTTCTGCGATGTATCGCTTCGAGCCGCTGATGCGGCAGGTCCGGGTGTAAACCGGGGAGGCGCCGCCTGCGCTTCTCAGTACGAAGGGCATCAGTCGCGCCCCTCTTCCATGGCCTCCCTGAGTTCCTGCCCCAGGCTTACCCCTTTGCGCAACTCGCGGAGCCGCGCAAAGGCGCCGACGACCCGCTGGCGTTGCGACTGCACCGATGCGTCGGCCTCGACGGCCGAAACGAGACGGGCGATTGCGCGTCCGTGGCGGGTGATGGTCACCTGCTCGCCGTGTTCCACTGCGGCGAGCAGCTCGGAAAGCCTGGTTTTGGCTTCATAGACGGGAACGGTCCTCATCGCGGTACTTCCTGAGCGATTTGGTTGGCCAGATTATGGGCATGATCCAGGAAGCGCGTTCGGATCGGGCAAGGCCCGCCCGCCACTCAAGCCCCGTACCTGCGCGCCAGCGTATCGTGCAGATCGATGAACTCCTGCGACAGCTTGTGGCGCGAGTCCAGGTGGATCATCGGCCTGGCCTGCTCGTGGGATTCCTTGATCTTCACCGAGGCCGACAGATACGGCTCCAGCACCGGCAGGCCCTCGGCCACCAGCTCTTCCACCACCTTGCGCGGCAGGGTGGCGCGCGGCTGGAACTGGTTCACCACGATGCCTTCCACGGCCAGGTCGCGGTTGTGGTCCGCCTTGATCTCTTCCACGTTTTCCAGCAGCGCGTACAGCGCGCGGCGCGAGAAATCGTCGCAGTCGAAGGGGATCAGGCAGGCGTTGGCGGCGATCAGCGCCGAGCGGGTGTAGAAGTTGAGCGCCGGCGGCGTGTCGATCCACACGCAGTCGTAGTCGCCCGAGAGTTCGTCCAGCGCGTCGCGCAGCTTGTAGATCTTGTAGCGCGATTCCAGCTTGCCCTGCAGCTCTTCCAGCTGCGGGTGCGAGGGCATCACGTGCAGGCCCTCGAACGGCGAGGCCACGATGAACTCCTCGGTGGCCTTGGGGTTGAGCTTGAAGTTGAGCGTCTGGTCGAAGAAATCGGCCAGCGTGACGTCCTGGTCCGCACCGTCGGCGCCCAGCAGGTACTGGGTGGAATTGCCCTGCGGGTCCAGATCGACCACCAGCGTGCGCAGCCCCTGGTGCGCGCCGATGGCGGCCAGGTTGCAGGTGATGGTGGATTTGCCCACTCCGCCCTTCTGATTGAACACCACGCGTCGCATCGTCTTCCCTCCCGGTTGGCTGGGGGAATTATGCCGAAAAAGCACGGCGCCGGCGCGAGGAGCTGCCGCCAGCCGGCATGTGACTGGCCTGGGCACGGCCTTTCATGCGATGGCCCTCTGTGCCTTGGCCCTGCCCTGGCGGTTCTGTCACTAAAACGGTGGTAGAGTCCGGCTCGGTGACAAACAGGTCCATTGAGCAGCTACGTCTGTCACCAGTCCAGCCAGGAACATCCCATGGAATTCATGCCTGACTGAACACGCCAAGAAACGCTTGGCGCAGCGGAAGGTCCGCACCGAGTGGGTCCAGGCCGCCCTGGAGAATCCACTGCGGATCGAGCCCGACCACGACGATCCAGAACTAGCCCACGCCCTGCTCTATGTCCCGGAACGGTTCAAAGTGCTGCGCGTGATCTACAAGGAAACGACGAATCCGCCCTTCATCATCACCGCCTGCTTCGAAGAGGCAGACAGCCATGAAACTTGAGTTCGATCCCATCGCAGACTGCGCCTACGTCGGAATCTCCGAAAAGGAAGTCGCCTCCACCCGTGAAATCGAGCCCGGCATCATCGCCGACTACGATGAAAGCGGAACCCTTGTCGGCATCGAAATCCTGTCCGTGAGCAAGCGCGCACAGAACGATCTGGCCAAGAAAGCCGCTTGAATTGGTGACACGTCCAGGCCGGCACCGGCCCGGCCGGGGACGAACCTGGCAAATGCCGCCTCATCCGCGAGGTACGGCCCGGCTTTCCGCCTCGGTCCGGCGTGCCGTGTACAACAGATGCGCCGCCATGCCAGCCGCCAGGTACACATCGACCGGGCTGCGCAGCGACAGCCGCCCCTCAAGCTGCCTGGCGCGATCCCCCGCCCGCCTGCCCGCCGCGTCTCAGCGCCACACCTCGCGCAGGCGGATCACGTTGGGGCTGCCCCGGTACAGGCCCCAGCTTGCGCGGCCGGTGGGGTTGTTGTCGTGGAAGCCGTTGCCGTCCCAGTCGTATTGCAGCCAGGGGAAGCCTGCAGCGGAAAGGTCCGGGCTTACGTCGACGAAGCCGGCGTTGTTCAACCCTGGTGCGCTCAGCGTCAGGCCGAGCACGCCCGAGGCAAGCGTACCGAAACCTCCCAGCGTAGTTGTGCCGGAGCCAATGGCGATACTGGTGGTCGATTCTCCGGTGGTGTTCCGCATCTGAACCTGGTTGGCGCCGAGAGCGCTGCAAACGTCTTCTCCGTTGGTCATGAACCGGGGATTCGATCCGGGCGCAGCAAAGTAATACTCCGCTCTCACAGGCAATGTGATGGGCAGGCTGCCCAGATGCTGGTGTTCATTGTCCACCACCATTCTTCCCCATCGAAGTTCGGTGTCTCCAATCGAACTGATGCTGAAGCCGGCGCAGACGCCTGGGCTACCAACCGGATCAGGCTCATGGCACACGCCGTCTGCATCCGTGAAATCTGGAGCGGTGAGGTTCAAATCCACGCTGGCATTGAACGGCACCCGGGGTATTGCCGGTTTGTCGTAGAGCAGGCGTGCATCCGTGATCGTGAAGATGCCCTGACCGTCGTAATCGCCGGTGCCGGTCAGGTTAACGCTGCCGGTGTTCAACTGCGTAAGTGTTGCATCCGTGGGAAGCGCCGTGCTGTTGTGTATGAAAACCCGTCCAGCGAGATTCGAATTCAGTTTCCAGAATGCGCCGCCATAGTTGTGCGTCGTCGTGTCGTCCGTCGTCGTCTCGTCCGCCGTGTTCTTTCCTGTAACGGTGATCTGTGGGGCGATCAGAAAACCGAAGGGCTGGTCTTGATAGGTAAACGAACCGCCCGGGCAAGCGTGTTCAAATTTCGGGGTGTTGGCGCTCACGGCCAATCGGGCGGGAACGAAGCGGCCTATGGGGCGGGAAATGCCGTAGACGTCGCCCGCTCCCAGATAGTTGTGCCTGACATCGAAGCTGAATACGCCGACTTCGCTGATGGACTGCTGGATCACCACTTCCCTGGATTCGCCCGCCACATGCTCCCGGCTGGTTTGTCCCGTCTCGCCATTCCGCCCTGAAGCCGGTGCCAGCAGTACGCTGCCCAGGTAGTCGAAGCCGAACTCCTTGTAGTTGGGGGTGATGGCATTGCCCTCGCACAAGTCGGAATCGTTCTCCTTCTCCCAGGCCACCGGAGCGATACGTAAATCGAAATTCCGTCCGGCCGCGATAAAGGAGCCGCAGTCCGGATAGGGGGCCGTGCAATAGCCGCTGCGGTCGCCGGGGTTGGTAAGCGGGGACGGCCTTTCCACGCAGAAGCCGGCTGGCCTGGCCGTGAAAGTATTGTTGCCCTGGAGTGTCAGCCCCTCGTCTTCGCTGCCCGCCAGCCCTTGGTAATACGCTTGCAGACGCATCCGGCCAGCGTCGTCGTAGCGGAGTTCTATGGGGGCTTGCGCATTTTCGTCGAACTCAAGGTTGATCCAGGTCCAGGCGCCGTTGCATGAGCTGGTGGTGGTGACCGGGGTGCCATCGACGTTAGTCGCCAGCGTGCCGGTATTCGGATCCTGGTAGCACGAGCGGAAACCCAACGTGCGCGTGCCGGTCATGCCAGGGGCGCAGGTCTGCGGATCGTCGTCGCTGGCTTTCAGCGCGCGCAGGAAGATATTGCTGGAAGGTTTGCCGGAAATCAGATTCGGCAAACCGAATTCTCCGTTCCCGTCTCCGTCTTCGTCGAACCAGAATTTCAGACCACTGTTGACGAAACTCAGCGTGCAGCCGCCTTGCACGCCGTTGTTGAAGCAGCGCGTGACGTTGGCTGCGGTTGGCACGCTACTGGCGATGTCGAGGTTGTCGACATCGCCGACCGTGGTCCTGCGCACCTTGAAACGGGCCACACCTCCGGCAATGGCGCCATCGACATCTACTCCGGTCGCGTTATCCGCACTCAAGGTCAAAGCCAGATCGCCGGTATAGCGCTCGCTGCAGTCGTCGTTGGCGCAGGCCACAACGGTCACCGTTTCCGGTGCGCAGGTCAGCCCTTCGCCGTCATGCTGAATTTCGAAATGGTGAATGGGGCGTTCCAGCGGCTCCATGCGCAGCGCGCAAATCCGCACATTGTCGATCTCGTGGATGTCATTGCTGCCGCCGGTGGAACCGGTGAGGGTGAGCAGCAAGTTCTCCGGCACGGCGGCCTGGCCGCTGCTGGCGAGCACATTTGTTGAACTGATCAATGTCTGGAAACCGCTGCCGGTATTGCGTTCCACGCTGACCATGGAGCGCCCGGCGACCTGGCTGTCGATGGTAATGAGGTAGCGGTGGCCGGTGCTGTTGCGTACGGTGGGTGACAGTGTGCCGGTGCCGGTGATGTAGGCGTAGCCATCCTGCCCGCTGCCCGAGCCACGCATGGCCACGGCGTTGCTGCGGAAACCGGGGCCGCCGCGGCGGTCTTCGGTGGGGTTCGAGTAGTTGCCGTAGGTGTCCAGTGCAACGCCCAGCCAGCCGCCACTGAATCCGGCGAGGCCGTGTCCGTTCGCATAGCCCAGAGAGCCGCCGTAGGCCCCCGGAGAAGGGGTCACGTCCGAGTCGGACAGCACGACTGCCACACCGTCGGCACCGCTGCCGCTGTGGGCGTAGAAATCGAACTCCAGCGTGACCAGGTTGCTTTCCGAGGGGAACAGGCGCTGGAGCGTGGAGGCCGTGGCGACGTTGCCGCTGTTGTCGGTCAGGCGCAGGCGGTTGTCGACGATGCGTGGGTTGCCGAAGCTGCCGCTCTTGTTGGTGACCGACCAGTCGTCGCCCAGGGCGCTGCGGTCGAAGTCGTCGGTGAAGCAGGTCATCGGACTGGTGCAGGTGCGTGTCGCATTCTTGTGCGCCACGATGGCTGCATTGCCCGGGATGCCCGAGTAAATGCGCAACTCGTCGATGAGACCATCGAAATAATTGGTGGGTGCGCCGCTGTCCCAGCGGGTTGCTCCGATGACCAAGCGTCCGGAAGTGTTCTTGGTGCCAGTGGCGTAGTCGGAGGTGTTGCTGGCCGTTGTCAGCGGTGTATTCCCGCTGGGGCCATAAATCCGTCCAGAGAGCGTGATGCGTGGCCAGAAAATCAGATAGACGTAGCGATCGGCGCTGAAGCTGAAGTAGTACCACGTGTCGGCGGACAGATTTTGCGCAAGCTCCAGGGTCTGGCTACCGCCGTAGATGTCCCATACAGTGAATTTGAGCCGTCCGCCCTCAATGAACACGCGGTATTCCTGCGACGTGCCGCCCTCTCCCTTATGCACGACGGTGTGGGTGCCGGAAGTGGTGGATAGCCGGAACCAGCCGCTGACCGTCATCGATGCGGAGCTGCTGGCCGCCAGAGGGGAGAGCGAATCCCGATCGGGTACATCGACGTAATAACGAGCCGTGTACCAAGTATTGTTGGGAGCAGCGTTGTAGCCTTCCCCACGGAACCAGCCTCCACGGCAGACCCGTGCGTCGGCCGTAGTGCCGCTGTTGTACGGGGTGCCGTGGTTACCGTAACCGCTGCTGTCGGTCACCTCGCCGCTCTGGCCGCTCCATTGGGATTCGTCCATGCGGTAATCGGCGACCACGGTTTGGGCCTGCGCGGCGGGCATGTGCAGCAGCACCGCCGAGCAGGCCAGCACAGCGAGAATCGAAAGCACGGAGGTGCGGAATCTGGCCGAGATCATGGGCTTGTCCAAAGGGTCATCTGCGCTTCACGTGCAATCTGGCCGAGTACCCCGTCGTTGCGGGTTGCGGTACTGGTAAGTGCGTATACCGAGAGCGTATCGTCGCCTTCCCAGATACCCGTATTTTCCTGGCACTGCCAAGTTATGGTGAACCCCTGAAATGTGAAGGTGTCTGTTTCGGTGCAAGTGCCCGCCTCAGCGCGTTGACGACCTACCTCGAGCCCTGCGCGTGCGGCATACCATGCTTGTCGGCCTTCCTGTGCCGCGAGCACGCCGAGGTGCTGGGTGGCGCCTAACTGGGCGATCACCACCCCCAGTCCGGCCAGCACGACCAGGATGAAGATCACCGCGATGATGGAAAAGCCCCTTTGCCGGTTCATGGTGCGTTCACCACTTGGGCCTGGTAGAGCAGGGTGATGGTCTCATTGTTGCGGGTCAGCGTCAGGCGCAGGCTGGCCACGCCATTGCGGACGTGATCGCCGGCCTGGTACGCGAACGTGCAGGTTGCTCCGCCTTCCGCCAATACTCGCACATTGCCGCTGTTGAACGCTGCTGCGGTGATTGGCTGATTGGCCGAAAAACCGTAGCTGTCGGCACGCCACAAAGTGCCGTTGCTGCAGAAAAAGCTGACCGGCGTATCGACGATGTCGAATCGCTGGCTTTCGAGGGAGGCAAACGGGAAAATCTTGCTGGTAAAACTCAGGATGCCGGTGTCGGGGTCGAAAGCATTGACCGTGCTCCAGTTCGAGTTCGGCGTATAGGCACTGGCGGGACTGCTGCCGTCCGCAGAAGCGTTGTAGATGACCAGGCGTCGCCCCGGAAGCTGGCTGATGTCCGTTGTGCCGCTGAGCAGTGGTCCAAGTATCTGGAAGGACGTGTCGCCGCCGAAATCGAGTCGGTCTTGGTCGGCTGGCTGCGTTGAATTTGGATCAGGGCGCGCGCGATAGCGCCCCCCTGCGAGGGTGGGGATGAATTCGATGTACTGCCCGCCGCCGCCCACCCGCACGCTGTTGGGCAATGCCATGCGCAGTTCGCGCACCATACGGGTCAGTGCCAGGTCGGCTTCCACTACCAGTTGAGCGCGGTTGGCCTGGTCCTGGAAGGCCTGGAAAGGGTTGAGCAGGATGCCGACGGTCAGCCCGCCGAGGATGGCCAGAATGATGATGACGATGACCAACTCCACCAGGGTGAAGCCGGCGGTATGCGGAGGCGGGCGGGAGCGGTTCATCGTCGCTCCCCTCAGTCGTTGGCGCGGAAACCGGCCAACTGGCTGCGCGCGCCATCGGGGCCGGTGACCGTGACGCGGATGCGGCAGCCGGGTTCGCCGACGGGAGGATCCACTGTCAGCGTAGTGACTTGCACTGCCACGTTGTATGCGCCGAGCGCGGCGATCGGCGCGCCGGCCATGTTGCGCGGGACTTCGTTGGTGCCATCGTAGTCCAGGGCGAATTCGCGCGCGCCGCGTGCCGCACCGTCACTGCCAGGGCAGCGCATGCTCAGGATTTCTTCCATGTAGCCTTCAGCAGCGGCAATGGCCTGTTGCTGGAGCATGGGGTCGGCGCTGCGCGCCACGGTCTGGTTGAATACCACGAGAATGCCGACCAGGCCGGCGGCCAGTACGACGATCACGACGATCAATTCGATCAGTGTGAATCCAAGGGAGCGGAGGCGTTCAGCGTACATGGCCTGTGTTGGCTTCCACGGCAATGTTGCGCCCTCCGATGGCTATGACTGTTCCGGTATTCGGCCGCCCCAGTCCGTCGAACGACAAAGTGGCGTTGCTGACCTGAACGCCGGCTGGGGCGAGCCCTTGTCCTTGGGTAGCGCCATTCCATAGTCTGCCGTTACCCGGATTAAGCAAGTAGGCGCCCCCGTTCGCTGGGCAATCATTAGCGGCACAAATGCGATATGCACCGTTGCCGAACACCGCAGTCACGGTGCTATTGCGTGCTACCGCGACTTGGCGCGCGTAGCGTAATGCGGAGGCTGCTTCTTCCCTGTAGCCGTATTCATCGAACTCCGCGGTGTTCAGTCTGGGATATGCAACAGCAGCCAGAATACCCAGCACGATGATGACGAGGACGAGTTCGATCAGGGTGAAGCCGCGTTCCATGGCGTTGGGAGGCACGGAGCGGCAAGGGATGGCATGGTGCCGGGCGCACATGGGTCGCAAGCGGAGCCAAGTACGAACATGGCGCTGATATGCGCCATGTTCGTGAAGCGTGCCGTAGATCAGCGAGCGCAGAAAATCTGAGCGTCTGCGGTCTGGCTGTTTTGGGAGTTTACCGTGCAGGTAACCACATCATTAGCCGTAGCCGCCGTGCAATCGCCCGTACCAGTGATGGTGTACTGCTGGTTGGTCGGAGTGGCATCGACAAACGGATCCCCGGTCATCAGCGGATTCAAAATGGTCGCAGTGCAGATGTTTGCGGCGTTCAGTGCCGTAGCCTGGGCATTGCCGGCGCGGCGCGCGGCAAGGTTGATCACCGAACCCGAACTCAGTGCGCCAGCGACGCCTTGCGTGGCCGCTCTTTCCGCATCGACCGAGAGGTCGACGAACCTCGGCACCGCCACTGCCGCCAGAATGCCGAGAATGACGATGACGATGACCAGTTCGATCAGGGTGAAGCCTTGTTGCTGTTTCATGCTTGGATACTCCAGTCGGTAAAACAAAACGTTCAGCAGCCCGTAACGTCGCGGGTGATGGTCGGACGCCCTCCGGCGGCCGTGGGGGCGACATAGGCGACACTGCAGGTGGCGATGGCGTCGAGTTGGGCGGTGCCACCGGAAAAGCTCCAGCGTGCCGACAAATCATCGAACAACGGGGAGAGGCTGTTCTGCGCGGCCGCAGGGTAGCCGTACACGGTATTGACGCCTTGGGTGCCGACGTTGCAGGCGGCATCGCCGTGCGTGGCTGCTGTGGCACCGGTTTCCAGATTGACGCAGGCTGCGGCGGCAGTATTCAGGCCAGCAGCGGCACTCTTGGCGAATACGAGATTCGTGCCGGATCGTAGCGCGGTGAAATAGGAATCCACAGTGGCGATGCGTGCCTCGCGCTGCAGTGAAATAAAGCGAGGGATGGCGATGGCGGCGAGAATGCCGAGAATGACCAGCACGATAATCAGCTCGATCAGCGTGAAGCCTTTCTGGCGTTGATGGTGCGACATGTCGAATACCCCTTCTTCAAGTACGACTTTGGTTGAGTATAGCCCAGCGGCCGGATGCCTCCGGATGTCGTGGGCGTGAAATACGTCACGCTCGTGACGGGTTTGGCCGTTCATCGCTGGCTTGCCAGTTGGGTAAGTTCCCACATCGGCAGGAACACGCCGAGGGCCAGGACGAGCACCATGATGCCGACCACCACGGTGAGTACCGGCTCGATGATGGCGCTGAGGTTGGCGATGTCGTATTCGACCTCGCGGTCGTAGAAATCGGCCACCTCCAGCATCATGGTGTCGAGTTGGCCGGTTTCCTCGCCGACGGCCATCATCTGCAGTACCACCGGGGTGAACACCTGGGCGCCGGCGGCGGTGCGCAGCAGCGAGTCGCCGCGTTCCACGCCGGTGCGCATGGCGAGGATTTTCTCGGCGATGTGCATGTTGCCGCAGGCGCGTGCCACGCCGGCCAGGGCCTGGGTGATGGGCACGCCGGCGGTCAGTGCCACGCCGAGCGCGCGGGTGAAGCGCGCCAGGGTGGCGCGCAGCAGCACGTCGCCGATCTTGGGGATGCGCAGTTTGAAGCGGTCCCAGGTGAGGCGGCCGCTTTCGGTGGCGGTCCAGCGATTGAAGGCCAGTATTCCCAACGATATGGCGACCAGAAGCAGTGACCAGTAGTGACTGGCGAAATCCGATATGGCGAGAATGGCTCGGGTTGCTAGCGGTAATTCGAGATGGGAGCTGGCGAACACGCCTGCGAAGGCGGGAATGACTTTTACCGTGATGATGCCGATGGCCGCGCAAATGGCGATGATGACGAACATCGGATAGCGCATCGCGGCCTTGACGCGGTCGATGACCACCTTGTCGCGCGACAGGTAGTCGTACATGCTCTGGAAGGCCGTTTCGATCTGCCCGGTCATTTCGCCCACGCGCAGGATGCTGACGTAGAGCGTGCCGAACACGTCGGCGTGGCGGGCGAAGGCGCCGGAGATGTCGCGCCCGCCTTCGAGGTCGCGCGAGATTTCGCGCAGGATGGCGGCGAAGCGCGGGTTGGGGGTGGAGTCCGCCAGGCGGGCGAGGCCCTGGATGATGGGCACGCCGGCCTTGGTGATGCTGTACATCTGCCGGCTGAACAGGATCAGGTCGTCGAGCTGCACCTTGCGCTCGAACAGGCTGGCGCCCAGCCGGCCCTTGCCGGCCTGCGTGGCTTGTTCGACGATCTCCAGCGGGCTGGCGCCGCTGTCCAGCAATTGGGCGGCGGCGGCCTGTTCGGAATCGGCCTGCAGCGTGCCCTCGCGCAGGGCGCCGCTGGCGTCGCGGGCTCGGTAGCGGTAGGTGCTCATCGCGGGCTAGCCTGGGTGTCCATGCGCTTCAGGCCTGCCCGTGGGCGGCCGTGTCGATGGGTTCGTAGGCATCGGGTTCGGCATCGAACTCGCCGCCGATGCGTACGACTTCTTCCAGCGTGGTGATGCCGCGCGCGGCCATCTCCAGGGCGTTCTGCGACAGGGTGCGGAAGCCCGGCTTGGCGAGCGCGGCCTGGTGGAAGGCGCTGGCGTCGTTGCGGCGCAGGGCGTCGGCCAGGGTGTCGTCGATTTCCAGCAGTTCGAACACGCCCAGGCGGCCCTTGTAGCCGGTGTTGTTGCATTGCATGCAGCCGGCGCCGCGGCGGAAGCCGTTGGTGCCGGCCGGCAGTTCCAGTTCCGGCATGCTGCGCAGCCAGGCTTGTTCGTGGGCGTCCGGGGCATGCGGCTCGGCGCAGTTGGGGCAGATGCGCCGCACCAGGCGTTGGGCGAGCACGGCGTCCAGCGAGGTGGCCACCAGGTAGCCCGGCGCGCCCATGTCGATGAGGCGGTTGGCGGTGCTCACCGCGTCGTTGGTGTGCAGGGTGGACAGCACCAGGTGGCCGGTCATGGCGGCGCGCAGGCCGATCTCGGCGGTTTCCTGGTCGCGCATTTCGCCGACCAGGATGATGTCCGGGTCCTGGCGCAGCGCGGTGCGCAGCACGCCGGCGAAGGTGAGGTTGATCTTGAAGTTGATCTGCACCTGGTTGACGCGCGGCAGGCGGTATTCCACCGGGTCTTCGATGGTGATGATCTTCTTGCCGGGTTCGTTGAGTTCGGCCAGCGCGGAGTACAGCGTGGAGGTCTTGCCGCTGCCGGTGGGGCCGGTGACCAGCACCATGCCGTGCGGGCGGTGGATGGCGCGGCGGAAGCGCCGCACCATGTCGGCGGGCATGCCGATGCGGTCCAGGCCGAGGATGCCCTGCGACTGGTCGAGCAGGCGCATCACCACGGATTCGCCGTGGATGGTGGGCATGGTGGACAGGCGCACGTCGATGCTGCGCTCGCGCACGCGGATGTTGAAGCGGCCGTCCTGCGGCAGGCGGCGCTCGGAGATGTTCAGGCCGGCCATCAGCTTGAGGCGCGAGACCAGCGCCGCGGCGATGCGGCGCTCTTTCATCACCTGTTCCTGCAGCACGCCGTCGATGCGCTGGCGCAGGCGCAGCACGTTTTCGTCCGGTTCGATGTGGATGTCGGAGGCGCCGACCTGCACGGCGTCTTCGAACAGCGTCTGCAGCAGGCGCACCACCGGGGCGTCGGCCACGTCCACGCCTTGTGCGAGGCGGGCCAGGTCGATGTCGCTTTCGGCGAGTTCCTCGCCCAGTTCCTCGGCGATCGAGCTGATCTCGTCGGTGCGCCGGAAGACGTTGTCGAAGGCGGTGAGCAGGTCGGCTTCGCGCACCACGGCGATGCTCACCGGGCGTTGGAGGATGCGTGCGAGCTCGTCCTGGGCGAACAGGTCGGTGGGGTCGGCCACGCCGACCAGGAAGGCGCCGCCCTTGTCGTCGAGCACGATGGCGCGGAAGCGCCGCGACAGGGTTTCCGGCAGGCGGCGGACGAGTTCCGGGCGGAACTGGTACTGGCGCAGGTCCACGTAGGGTACCTGCAGCTGGCGCGAGAGGAAGTTGAGCAGGGCCTGTTCGTCGAGGTAGCCCAGGTCGACCAGGGTGCGGCCCAGGCGCTGGCCGCTCTTCTTCTGCTCGGCCAGCGCGGCTTCCAACTGCTGCTGGCTGATCATGCCGTTTTCGACCAGTAGGTCGCCCAGGCGGATGCGCTTGCGGCCGGCGGCGGGGGTTTCGCTCATGTCAGGCCTCCCGCCGGGCCGCCCCCAGGGGGCCTGCGCCCCCCTGGGGGGCAGCGAACGTAGTGAGCGTGGGGGTCGTTCATCTCAGTCTCCGGGGCCGCCCAGGGCGGCGAGGCGGGCGCGGGCGTGGCGCTCCAGCGCGGCGCCGAGCGGGCCGGCGGCCAGCGCGGCCTGCCAGGCCTGGCGCGCTTCGGCGGCGCTGCCCAGCATGTCCAGCGAGGCGGCCAGGCCGGCCCAGGTGGCGCCGCCGCGCTGGCCGAGCTCAAGGGCACGGCGGTAGGCGTCCACGGCGTCTTCGTGGCGGCCGACGCGCTGACGCAGGGTGGCCAGCACCACCAGCTGTTCGCCGTTGAGACGATCCGCCGGCAAGGCTTCGAGCAGGCTCAGGCCGGCGGTGGGGTTGCCGTCTTCGGCCTGCAGGCGGGCCCGCAAGGTGGCGGCGGTGGCGTCCGGGTGGCCCTGGCGCGCCAGTTCGGTCAGGCGGGCTTCCAGTTCGGCGCGGCGGCCCTGTTGCAGCAGCAGGGCGCTCAGTGTGTTGAGCGCGGGGGCGAAGCGCGGATCGGCGCGCAGGGCGTCGAGCAGGCTGGCTTCGGCGGCGGCAGCCTG
Organism: Pseudothauera nasutitermitis; assembly: GCF_004801295.1. Classification (GTDB taxonomy): domain Bacteria; phylum Pseudomonadota; class Gammaproteobacteria; order Burkholderiales; family Rhodocyclaceae; genus Pseudothauera; species Pseudothauera nasutitermitis. The sequence goes on along the minus strand of NZ_SSOC01000005.1, from coordinate 43,702 downwards.
GCCGCGTTCGAGGGCGCGCAGGGCTTCGGTGTGCAGGGCGCGCGCGTCTTCCGGGCGCGTGCCGGGGCGCGTCGCCGGGGTGGCCGGCACAGCGACTGGATGCGCCGCAAGGGCCGGGGCGGCGGGTTCCGCCACCGTGGCGGCGGGCGGTACGCCGCCGACCTGGGCGAATTCCGCACTGATCCAGCCGCTGACGCCGCCTTGGGTGCGCACGCCGAGGAAGTCGTTCGCACGGTCGGTGAGCACGAGCGGGCTGCGCGCGCTGATCACGTGAAGGACTTCGGCGTTGAGCGCGGGGCCGGTACGCAGATTGACCCGCTTGCCCGGCAGGATGTAGACCGGCTGGCCGGCATCGGCGATGCGCGGGGCTGGCTCGGCGGGCGGGGGAGGAGTGCTTGCGGTGGCGCTGGGCGCAGGCTGGCTTTCCGCAGCAGAGGATTGTGGTGCCTCCGCTGCCGGAACGGTCGGTTCCGCCCCGGTTGCCGGGTCGGGCGCGGGGGCATCCGGTTCGGAGGGGGCGGCCGGCTGCTCGGGGGCGGCTGGTTCGGCGGGTTCCACCGGTGTCGCGGGTTCTGCGGGTGGGGCTGTCTGGGCTTCGGCCAGCGCGGCGGCCAGGCGCACGGGTTCGGGCAGCGGGCGGCCGATGCCGCTTTGCTGGCCGTACAGCAGCCAGGCGGCCAGCGCGCACAGCACCGCGCCGACGGACAGCAGCAGCGCCCAGGCCGGCGGCCAGCGCCGGGTGCGCAGCGCCGGCACGATCACCGTGTCGTCGAGCACGGCGTGATGTTCGCCGGAAGCTTGCACGCCGCGCCGGTCGATGTCGCGCAGCATGTCGTTGATCAGGCTCATGCGGCCCCCAGCAGCAAGGTGGCGGCCAGCGCCGGGGCGAGGCTGGCGAAGGTGGCGCGCAGGCGGGTGAGGCCGAAGCGCGCCACCGGCGTGGCATCCTCCGTATCGGCGATGGCGCGCAGGGCGTGGCGGCTGTGTACTTCGCTGGCGCCTTCGCCATAGGCGGCGAGCAGCGATTTGTGGGCGAGGATGTTCACCAGGCGGGCGATGCCCCGGCTGCCCTGGTGCAGGCAGCGCAGCGCGCCGGGGCGGAACAGCGTGGCGGCGCGCGCGCAGCCGGCGATCTGCAGGCGGTGGGCGACGTAGTTGCGCAGGCCGTCGAAATCGAGCGCCTGCAGGCGGTAGGAGAAGCCGATGCGGCTGCGCAGCTGGCGCAGCTGGTCGGCGGCCAGGCGCTGGTCGAGTTCGGGCTGGCCGAACAGGATCACGGTCATCAGCTTGCGCCGCTCGGTTTCCAGATTGCTCAGCAGGCGCAGGGCTTCGAGGGTGTGGTCGGGCATGGCCTGGGCTTCGTCCAGGCACACCACCACGCGGCCGCCCTGCGCGGCGATGTCGATCAGGCGCTGGTTGATCAGCGCGAGCTGGCGATGGCGGCCGGCTTCGCGCGGGGCTTCGATGCCGAGTTCCCCGGCCAGCGCTTCGTGCAGGGCGTCCGGTTCGAGCAGGGCGTTGGGCAGCCAGGCGGTGACCAGCCCGTCGCCGGCGGCGGCGAGCAGCTTGCGGCACAGCAGGGTCTTGCCGGTGCCGACCTCGCCGGTGATCTTGATGAAGCCCTCGCCGGCGGCCAGCGCCACGCGCAGCACGTTGAGCGCTTCCTGATGGGCCCGCCAGGCGTAGAAGTAGCCGGTGTCCGGGGTCAGCAGGAAGGGCGCTTCACGCAGGCCGAAGTGCTGCTCGTACATGGGCGGCGGATTACTGCGCGCGCGGGCGCGGGGCCGTGAAAAAGCCGTCGATGCGGTCCAGCGTACCGGTCAGATCGCTCTGCCAGACGCCGCCGTCGTCGACCACGATGGGCTTGAGCAGGATCACCAGTTCGGTCTTGCGGCGGCTTTGCTGGGTGTTGCGGAACAGGTGGCCGAGGCCGGGGATGTCGCCGAGGAGTGGAATGCCCGCGCGGTTTTCTTCCTGCGAGTCTTCCATCAGCCCGCCGATGACGACGACCTGCTGGTTCCGGGCGCGCACGATGCTGTCCGACTCGCGCATGGTGCTGTGTGCCAGGGGCAGGGTCTGTTCCTGGCCGAACACGGTGAGCTTCTTGGTCTGATCCACCACCTTGCTGACCGACGGGCGGATGTGCAGGATCACGTCGCCGCCGCCGTCCACCTGCGGGGTGACATCCAGGGCGATGCCGGAGAAGAAGGGTGTGAGCTCGATTTCCGGATTGACGGTGGTGGTCGTGCTGGTCGTGGTGTTGTTGCTGGAGATGCGGGTGACGAAGAACTCGTCGGAGCCGACCTTGATGACCGCCTTCTGGTTGTTCATCGTGGCGATGCGCGGGCTGGAGAGCACCTGTACGTCGCCCTGGGTCTTGAGGAGTTCGATGAAGGCGGTGAAGTCGTTCAGGTCCAGAGCGAGCGAGAACACGCCGCCCAGGGCCGACTCCAGGGTGCTGTTGACCTGACTTCCGGTGATCGGGGTGTTGGGGCTGATCAGGCTCGGCGTGCCATCGGCATTGCGGGTAACGATCTGGGTGCCCGCGGTAATGGTCTTGCCGCTGCCCGGCTTGCCCAGCGCAGCCCAGTTGATGCCGGCCTGGTAGCCGTCGGAAAGCGTGACCTCCAGAATCTTTGCTTCCAGCAGTACCTGACGGGTCACGCTGTTCTGCAGGGAGCGCAGGAAACTTTCCACTTCGCGCAACTCGGCGGGCATGCCGCGCACCAGCACCAGGCCGGTATGCGGGGTGACCACCACGGCGCGGCCTTCAGGCTGGCCGTTGTCGACGCCAACGATCACGCGCAGCGATTGTTCCAGTTCAGTCCAGAAGTTGCTGCTGCTGGAGGTCTGGATGCGGCTGCTGGGGATGGTGCTGCTGCCCTGGCTGCCGTTGTCGCTGCCGCCATCCTCACTGCTGCTGCCCGAACTGCCGGTGCGCGAGCCGCCGCCGCGCAGCTGGCCGGAGTTCACGCGGGTTTCGGTGCGCCCTTCGCGGGTGAGGTTGATGTAGTTGACGTTGAACATGCGCGATTGCAGCGCGGCGGGGAACACCTGCCAGCCGGTGGCGACGCGGCGCACGTCGTAGCCGTAGACGTCGCGCACGGCGGTGAGCACGTCGGCCACGCTGACGTTGCGCAGGCTCAGCGTCAGCGTGCCCTGCACGGAGGGATGCACGACGATGTTCTCGGCGCTGTCGTGCAGCAGCGACATGAAGAAGGTGCGCGCATCGACTTCGCGCACGTCGATGTCGAAGCGGTGTTCCGGCGCGCGCGGGATTTCCAGGGCCACCGGCGGCAGCAGCGCGGCGGCGGCATCGGGCGGCAGTTCGGCGCCGGCGGCGGGCTGCTGGGCGGCGATTTCGGCGCGCAACTGGGTGTGGGGCGCATCCGGACCCGGTGCGGGGCGTGGTGTGGCGCAGGCGGTCAGCAGCAGGGCCAGGGCGGCGAGGGCTGGTCGGGTGCTCGGATGCATCATTGTGGTTTCCCAGTGCGGCCGACAGGCCGTTTGTTCAGGCCGGGGGCGTCGAAGCGCAATACCCGGTCGACATCTTGATCGTCGCGGACGGTGACCTCGGCGGCGTCGATGCGCACCACGGTGAGGTCGCCGATGCGTTCGCCCCGGCGCACGGTGATGCCGTCGATGACGGCGTAGCGGTCGTCGCGGCCGATGCGCGTGGCCTGCAGGCGCAGCGCGGCGGCAGCCGGCGCGGCGGCAGGTTCCGCTTGGCGGGCGAGCGCGGGCGGGCGCAGCGGGTCGGATACTTCTGGTGCGGCCTGGGCGCCGAAGGCGCAGGCGGCGAGCAGCGCGGCGAGGGGAGCGTGCGGGAGCGTGCGCTTAGACACCGATCCAGTCCTCCTCCAGGCTGAGGGTATGCAGGCGCAGGATGAACTCCGATTCGGGGTACTGCTCGCCGTCGACGGTGAGCAGATCCCATTCGAGTTGCCAGGGCAGGTTCTCGACGGCATCCAGGTAGGCCAGCAGGGCGTTGTAGCTGCCGCGCAGGCGCAGCTCCACGCCACGCTTCCAGATCTGCACCGGCGGCGGGCCGGCGTGTTCGGCGCTGGCGTCGGCGGCCGCTTCCGGGGAAGGGCCGGCCTTTTCGGCGGGCAGGCTGCGCAGGCCGTCCAGGCGCAGGCCGCCGGTGCGGCCGACCAGCTCGCGCAGCACGCGGTTCATCTGCGCCGGGGTGATGAAGCGCGCGAGGGCTTCGTTGAGCCAGGCGTCGGCGCGGCCGACTTCGCCTTGCAGGGTGGCGATGCGTGCCTTGGTGCCGGCGTCGGGGTCGCGCGCCAGTTCCGCGCGCAGGGTGGCTTCGCGTTGTTCCAGAGCGGTCAGGCGGGCGCGGGTTTCGAGCTGGCGGGCTTGGTCGGCGCGCTGCGTGCGCCAGGCCGGTTCGACGAACAGCGCGCCGGCGAGCAGCAGGCAGATCGCCAGCCCGGCGACGAGCAGCAGCACGCGCTCGCGCTCGGTGCGCGCGTCGATGCGCTTGAGCAGGGCGCTCCAGACGTTCTTCATGGCCGGGCCTCCGCGCGCGTCAGGCAGTCCTTGTCGGCGGCCAGGCAGCCGGCAGCGATGCGGAAGGCCAGCCAGCGCGGTTCATCCGCGCTGCGTTCGAGCTTGAGGTCGCCGAAGGCCAGACCGGAGAATGCCGGCTCCTGGCCGAGCGCGGCGAGGTAGGCGGGCAGCAGGTCGGGCGACAGGGTGCGGCCGTCCAGTTCCACGTCGCGGCCGCGATTGGCCAGGGTGATGCCGGTCAGCCACAGGCCTTCCTGGCGCTGGCGGCCGAGGCCGGCGAGGTAGCCGGAAAGCGGGGTGGCCGGTTGCGGCTGGGCCAGTTCGACGACGCGGCGCAGGTGGCGCAGCTGGCGTTCGAGGCGGTTGGCCTCGCGGGTCAGCGCGGGATCGGGGGAGCGTGCCTCCAGTTCGGTCTGCAGCACGGTCACCACGGCCTCGCGCTGGGTGGCTTCGCTTTGCAGGCGCGCCACTTCGGCGCGCGCGGCCTGGGCGCGCCAGTTCGCCGCCACCGACAGCACGACGGCCAGCAGGGCCGCGATGCCGACGATGGCGAGCAATTGGGTGGCGGGCAGAACGGTCTTGCGCTCCTGCAATTCCGCTTGCAGGAGGTTGATCTGTTGACGGGCCACGGCGCTCATTCGAACCCCAGCGCGCCGCCGACGGCCAGGGGCGGCAGCGTGCGCGTGTCGGCATCGTCTTCCAGCCCGCGTGCCAGTTCGGCGGGGCCGACCAGACTGGCGGGCACGCCCAGCGCGGTGGTCACGTAGTCGGCCAGGCGGCGCAGGTCGGCGCCGCCGCCGAGTACCAGCACGCGCTTGACCGGGCCGTGGCCGAAGTGGCTGTCGTAATAGTCCATGGTGCGCTGGGCCTCCAGGGCGATGCGGTCGTCGATGTCGGAAAAGCCGCCATCGCCGCCGCGCGCCAGGGCTTCGAGACCCTGGTCGAGCGCCCGGGCAAAATAGAACTGGTCTTCGCGCAGGATCTGCAGGGTGCCGCGCCGGGGCTGGAAATACAGCAGCGCGGTGGTTTCCCGCACGTTGAGGGCGCGGCTGACCAGATTGCGCAGGGCGAACTCGGGGATGTCGATGCGCTGCGGGTCCAGTCCGGCCGCGCGGATCGCGTCGATGCGCGGCTTGAGCTGGCTGGCGCGCGCCGCGACCACCTGCACGGGTTCGATGCGTTTCTGCCGCGCGGCGGGCGCCTCGAAGTAATCGATGACCGCGTCGGCGGGCGAGTAGTCGAGCTGGTCCTTGAGCCGCCAGCGCAGGGCGGAGCGCAGTTCCTCGGCCGGCACCGAGGGCTTTTCCATCTGCTGGATGAGGTAGTCGCCGTAGTCGAGGGTGAGGGCGGCGGGTACGCCGCGCAGTCCGTGCCGGGCAACCCAGGGGGCGAGCGCTTCGAGCGCGCGGGCGGGATCGCCGGGGGCGTCGAGGCGGGCGAGCAACTCGGGTGGCTGATCCGCCATACGTCGTAGATGTACGGCGCACAGACGCTCGCCCGAGAGGGCGAGGCCGACGTGGCCATCGGCGGCGGAGCCGCTGCGCTTTCCGACAAGCTTACCGAACAAAACTGAAAGCCCCTCCCGGATGGCAGTTCTGAGTTCCCCTTCGAGCGGCGTGGATTATGCCATCTTGAATCATGAGGAGGCCAACGCCGCCGGTGGGTAATAGCGTGTATCCGGCCAGGGGCGGCAATTTTTTATGTCGAAAGCGGTAATAAGTCACGCTTGTGCAAATAAATTAACGATTGCGCCATATCGGAGCACCCGGGTTTACCCTAGAGAGCCTCTGCCAAAGAAGGCGCCCGTGCGCTAAACTGCACGTTCGTCAGTCATGCGCTCCAGTCCTCCCCAGAAGTCGGTGGCAGGCGGGCCCGAGGGGCCCGCTCCGCGGTGACCCGCCGGCTCGTGCCGTGGTCGTACCCAACTCTTGCAGGCCGTGGATGCGCGCAAAGGACGAGGCCGCGCAGGCCACGCCCTTGCTCATGACGGCCCGAAGAATCATCGCACCCATTCCGGAAGGGAGAACCATGGATCAGGATTTCATCGCCGCGGCGCTGGACTATCACCGCGCACCCACGCGCGGCAAGATTTCGGTCGTGCCGACCAAGGGCCTTACCAATCAGCGCGATCTGGCGCTGGCCTATTCGCCCGGCGTGGCGGCGGCCTGCGACGCCATCGTCGCCGATCCGGCCGAGGCCCGCGAGCTGACCAGCCGCGGCAACCTGGTGGCGGTGATCACCAACGGCACCGCCGTGCTGGGCCTGGGCAACATCGGCCCGCTGGCCGCCAAGCCGGTGATGGAGGGCAAGGGCTGCCTGTTCAAGAAGTTCGCCGGCATCGACGTGTTCGACATCGAACTGGCGGAAAACGACCCCGACAAGCTGATCGACATCATCGCCTCGCTGGAGCCCACGCTGGGCGGGGTGAACCTGGAGGACATCAAGGCGCCGGAGTGCTTCTACATCGAGCAGAAGCTGCGTGAGCGGATGAAGATCCCGGTGTTCCACGACGACCAGCACGGCACCGCGATCATCTCTTCGGCCGGCCTGATCAACGGCCTGAAGCTGGTCGGCAAGGACATCGGCAAGGTCAAGCTGGTGTGTTCGGGCGCGGGTGCGGCGGCGATCGCCTGCCTGGACCTGATGGTGGGCCTGGGCCTGAAGCGCGAGAACGTCTTCGTGTGCGACTCCAAGGGCGTGATCTACCAGGGCCGCGACGAGAGGATGGAGGCCAACAAGGCACGCTACGCGCAGGTCACCGACGCGCGCACGCTGGCCGACGCGATTGCCGGCGCGGACGTGTTCCTCGGCCTGTCGACCGCCGGGGTGCTGAAGCCCGAGATGGTCGAGAAGATGGCCGCCCAGCCGCTGATCTTCGCGCTCGCCAACCCCAATCCGGAAATCCTGCCGGAAGACGCCAAGCGCGTGCGTCCGGACAGCATCATCGCCACCGGCCGTTCGGACTATCCGAACCAGGTCAACAACGTGCTGTGCTTCCCGTTCATCTTCCGCGGCGCGCTGGACGTGGGCGCCAGCACGATCAACGAGGAGATGAAGCTGGCCTGCGTGAAGGCCATCGCGGAACTCGCCCAGGCCGAGCAGAGCGACATCGTCGCCAACGCCTACGGCGGCGCGGACCTGTCCTTCGGCCCGGAATACATCATCCCGAAGCCTTTCGACCCTCGCCTGATCGTCAAGATCGCCCCGGCGGTCGCCAAGGCCGCGATGGATTCCGGCGTGGCCACCAAACCGATCGACGACCTGGCGGCCTATACCGCCAGCCTGAGCGACTTCGTGTACCAGTCCGGCGTGATCATGAAGCCGGTGTTCTCTGCCGCGAAGAATCTGCCGATCGAGCAAAAACGCGTGGTATACGCGGAAGGCGAGGACGAGCGCGTGCTGCACGCCGCACGCGTGGTGATCGATGAAGGCCTGGCGCGCCCGATCCTCATCGGCCGCCCCGGCGTGATCGAGCGCCGCATCCAGAAGATCGGCCTGAATCTGGTGCCCGAGCGCGATTTCGACATCGTCAATCCCGAATCCGACCCGCGCTACCGCGATCTGTGGCAGGAATACTTCCGCCTGATGAACCGCGACGGGGTGACCCCGGACATCGCCAAGGCCAAGATGCGCCGCGATACCACGCTGATCGGCGCCATGCTGCTGCGCACCGGCGATGCCGACGCGCTGGTGTGCGGCACCTTCGGCACCTACGATTACCACTTCAAGCAGGTGCAGGACGTCATCGGCCTCAAGCCCGGCTGCAAGCAGTACGCGGCGATGAACATCCTGCTGCTGCCCAAGCGCACGCTGGCGGTGACCGACACCTATGTGAACGAGAACCCGAGCGCCGAGGAGGTCGCCGAGATCACCCGCATGGCCGCCGACGAACTGCGCCGCTTCGGCGTGGAGCCGCGCGCCGCGCTGCTGTCGCATTCCAATTTCGGCAGTTCCTCGTCGGCCTCGGCGCGCAAGATGCGCGCGGCCGCCGACCTGCTGCGCGCCAGCGACCCGGATCTGATCTGCGACGGCGAAATGCACGGCGACGCCGCGCTGAGCGCGGAAATCCGCGCCCAGGTCAATCCGGACTCGACGCTGGTCGGCGAAGCCAACCTGCTGGTCATGCCCAACCTGGACGCGGCCAACATCTCCTTCAACCTGATGAAGATCGCCAACGGCGACGGCGTCTCGGTGGGGCCGATCCTGCTGGGCGCGGCGCTGCCGGTGCACATCCTCACGCCGACGGCCACCGTGCGCCGGCTGGTCAACATCACTGCCGTGTCGGTGGTCGACGCCGCCGAACTGCGCCAGCAGAAAAGCTGAGTGGCCCGCGGGACGGGGTGCCCCGTCCCGCGGCCGGCGCCCTGCCCCGCTCCATGGGCGGGGCAGGACGCCATCGTGCAGCATCCGCCGCAATGCGGGGCGCCGCCCCGCCGATCCTGGGAGGCCGTCATGACCCATGCCATCCGTTTCCACCGTACCGGTGGCCCCGAAGTGCTGCAATGGGAAGAGGTGGCCGTGCCGCCGCCCGGCCCCGGCGAGGCGCAGGTGCGCCACCATGCCGTCGGCCTGAACTACATCGACACCTACCACCGCAGCGGCCTGTATCCGGTGCCGCTGCCCTCGGGCATCGGTCTGGAAGGCGCCGGCGTGGTGGAGGCGGTGGGCGCGGACGTCACCGACCTCGCGCCGGGCGACCGCGTGGCCTATGCTGGCGGCCCGCTGGGCGCCTACGCGGAAGTGCGCAATCTACCGGCCGACCGGCTGGTTGGGCTGCCGGATGCACTGTCCTTCGAGCAGGGTGCGGCGATGATGCTGCAGGGCCTCACCGCGCAGTACCTGCTGCGCCGTACCTACCGCGTGCAGCCCGGCGATACCATCCTGATCCATGCTGCCGCCGGCGGGGTCGGGCTGATCGTCTGCCAATGGGCCAAGGCCCTGGGCGCCACGGTGATCGGCACCGTGGGTTCCGAGGAAAAGGCCGCGCTGGCCCGCGCGCACGGTTGCGACCATCCCATCCTGTACACCCGTGAGAAGTTCGCCGAGCGCGTGCGCGAGATCACCGGCGGCGAGGGCGTGCCGGTGGTGTACGACTCCATCGGCGCTGATACCTTCCTGGATTCGCTGTCCTGCCTGCGTCCGCTCGGCACCATGGTGCTGTTCGGCGCAGCTTCCGGCCCGGTGCCGCCGTTCGACGTCGGCCTGCTCGCCAAGCATGGCTCGCTGTTCCTGACGCGGCCCACGCTGTTCACTTACGCTGCCAAGCGTGCCGATCTGCTCGCCATGGCCGCCGAACTGTTCGACGTGGTGCTTGGCGGACAGGTGCGCATCCAGGTCAATCAGCACCACGCCCTGCGCGACGCCGCCCAGGCGCACCGCGACCTGGAAGGGCGCCGCACCACCGGATCGACCGTGCTGCTGCCGTGAGCAGGACGGCCCGCCGCCACGCGCGCCTCGCGCTGCTGGCTTTCCTGCTGGCCGGCGGAGCGGCCGGCGTGACGGCGCAGCCGCCCGTGCCGACGCCGGCGCAGGCCGCCTACGCCAAGGCGGCGAGCCGCAACGTGGAAGAGCGTTTCATCGCGGAGGTGGCCGGCGTGGTCGGGCTCGGGCATGCGCGCGTGCGCGCGGCCATGCCCGAGGAGCGGCGCATCACCGCCGTCGGCACGCGCTTGATCGCCGCACTGGAACAGGATCTGGGCCGGGCGCTGAGCGAGGAACAGAAGCGCGCCATCCTGGATGCCGACGAGCGCCGCAAGGCCGCGCTGAGCGCGGTCAACGCACATCTGCCCGGACGCTGAGCCGCGGCGTGCGCCGGCCCGCCGATTGTGCGGCGCAAAAGTTTCGAATTGCAACAAACGCCCGAGACGTCTACCGTTTATGGTGGACAGATAAGCGCCGCTGCGCGCGGTCCCTTTTTTGCCGCCGGGCCGCCCCAAGGCAAAAAGCGCCCCCTCGGGGGGCAGCGACCCGCGCAGCGGCGGAGCGTGGGGGCTTTTTTCTTTTTTCACTCTTGCTCAGGGGAGAACACGGTATGGAGCAAAGCACGATGTGGGGTGCGCTGGGAGCCGCTTTCGGCACCGGCCTGTTGAACATTCTGGGGGCGTTGGCGATTCTGGCCATCGGCTGGTTCGCGGCGGTCGCCCTGCGCGCGCTGGTGCGCCGCCTGCTGGGGGCCGCCCACCTCAACGAGCGCCTCGGCAGGAGCACCGGGCACACGCTGGACGTGCAGAACGCGCTGGCGCTCGGCGTGTTCTGGCTGGTGCTGCTGGTGACGCTGATTGCGGTGCTCAACACGCTGAACCTGCAGACCGTCTCCGAACCGTTCGCCGCGCTGCTCGAACGCATCACCACCTATCTGCCGCACCTGCTTGCCGGCAGCGTGCTGGCGCTGGTGGCCTGGGCGCTGGCCGGCGTGCTGCGCGCGCTGGCGCGCAAGGCGCTGGAAGCCACCACGCTGGATGATCGTCTGTCCGCCGAGGCGGGCATGGAGCCGATGAGCGCCAATCTGGCCAACGTGCTGTTCTGGCTGGTGATCCTGCTGTTCCTGCCGGCGGTGCTGGGCGCCTTCCAGCTGCACGGCTTGCTGGAGCCGGTGCAGTCGATGATCGACCAGGCGCTGGGCATGGTGCCGAACATCTTCGCCGCGGCGGTGATCGGTTTCGTCGGCTGGCTGGTCGCCAGCGTGCTGCGCGGGCTGGTGGCCAATCTGCTGGCCGCCGCCGGCGCCGACAAGCTGAGCGGTTGCCTGGGGCTGGCGGAGGACGTGAAGCTCTCGCGCCTGGCCGGCATCGTGGTGTTCATCCTGGTGTTCGTGCCCTCGCTGATCGCCGCGCTGGACGCGCTGAAGATCGAAGCGGTGTCCGGTCCGGCCATCGGCATGCTGGAGCAGTTCTTCGCCGCCGTGCCGCAGATCCTCGCCGCCGCGCTGATCCTGGTGGTGACCTGGTTCGTCGCGCGCTTCGCCGCCGGTCTGATCGGCAAGCTGCTGGCCGGCGTGGGCTTCGATCTGCTGCCGGAGCGCCTGGGTTTCGCGCACGTCTTCAAGGGTGAGCTGACCGCCTCGGCCCTGGTCGGCCGCCTGGTGCTGTTCTTCGCCATGCTGTTCGCCACCGTGGAAGCGGCCAACCGCCTGGGCTTCGAGCAGGTCGGCGACATCGTCGCGCTGTTCATCCAGTTCGGCGGCGACATCCTGCTCGGCGGCGTGATCCTGGTGATCGGCTTCTGGCTGGCCAATCTGGCCTACGCGGCGATCAACAAGGCCAGCGGCGAGCACACCACCGGGCTGGCCCGCGTGGCCCGCGTGGCCATCCTCGGCCTGGTGATCGCCATGGGCCTGCGCGCCATGGGCATCGCCGACGACATCGTCAATCTGGCCTTCGGCCTCACGCTGGGCGCCGTGGCCGTTGCCGTGGCGCTGTCCTTCGGCCTGGGCGGCCGCGAGGCGGCCGGCCGGCAGATGGAGTACTGGCTGGCGCAACTGCGCAAGAAGGACGGCGGCAAGGAATAAGCCGGCTTCCTGCCTGAAGAATCGGCGGGGCGGAGCGTTTTGCGGTCCGCCCCGTTTGCGTTGACGGGCCACGGCGGGGGAGGGGGTCGGGTAGAATTGCGCCATGAGTCAAGCCGCCGCATCTCCCACGCAACCCCGTTTCGTCCACCTGCGCATGCACACCGAGTTCTCGGTGGTGGACGGCATCGTGCAGATCGACCAGGCCCTCAAGGCCGCCGCCGACGACGGCATGCCGGCCCTGGGCATCGCCGACCTGGGCAACCTGTTCGGCATGGTCAAGTTCTACAAGGGCGCGCGCGGGCGCGGGATCAAGCCCATCGTCGGGGTGGATGTGTGGATCACCAACGATGCGGAGCGCGACAAGCCCACGCGCGTGCTGCTGATCTGCAAGAACCGCGAAGGCTACGGCCAGCTGTGCGAACTGCTCACCCGCGCCTATCTGGAGAACAAGTACCGCGGCCGCGCCGAACTGCGCCGCGAGTGGTTCGAGCACGGCGCGGCCAGTCAGTTGCTGTGCCTGTCGGGCGCGATGCACGGCGACGTGGGCGTGGCGCTGGCCCACGGCAACAGCGTGCTGGCCGAGCAACTGGCCGCCGACTGGGCGCGGCTGTTCCCCGGTGGGTTCTACATCGAGCTGCAGCGTGCCGGGCATCCGGGCACGGAGCGCTACATCCGCGAGGCGGTGCAACTGGCGGGGCGGCTCGGTCTGCCGGTGGTGGCCACGCATCCGGTGCAGTTCCTCAAGCCGGATGATTTCCGCGCACACGAGGCGCGCGTGTGCATTGCCGAGGGCTACGTGCTGGCCGACAAGCGGCGGCCGAAGAACTTCACCGAAGAGCAATACTTCAAGACCCAGGCGCAGATGTGCGAGTTGTTCGCCGATCTGCCCGAAGCGCTGGAAAACGCCGTGGAGATCGCCCGGCGCTGCTCGCTGACGGTGCAGTTGGGCAAGAACTTCCTGCCGCAGTTCCCCACGCCGGAGGGCATGAGCCTGGACGACTTCCTGGTGCAGGAAGCGAAGAAAGGGCTGGAAGAGCGCCTTGCGCAGCTCTACCCGCATCCGGACGAACGGGAGAAGCAGCGCCCGCGCTACGAAGAGCGTCTGAAGTTCGAGACCGACACCATCATCCAGATGGGCTTTCCGGGCTACTTCCTCATCGTTGCGGACTTCATCCGCTGGGGCAAGCGCAACGGCGTGCCGGTGGGGCCGGGGCGTGGGTCGGGCGCGGGTTCGCTGGTGGCCTACTCACTGGAAATCACCGACCTCGACCCGCTGGAGTATGCGCTGCTGTTCGAGCGCTTCCTGAACCCGGAGCGGGTCTCCATGCCCGACTTCGACATCGACTTCTGCCAGGACAACCGCTACCGCGTCATCGAGTACGTGCGCGAGCGCTACGGTAAGGACGCGGTGAGCCAGATCGCCACCTTCGGCACCATGGCCTCCAAGGCGGTGGTGCGCGACGTGGGCCGGGTGCTGGACCTGCCCTACGGCCTGTGCGACCGCCTGTCCAAGCTGGTGCCCATCGAGGGCGCCAAGCCGGTGTCGCTGGCCAAGGCCTACGACATGGAGCCGCAGATCGCCGAGATGATGGCCGACGGCAACGACGGCGAATCGGTGCAGGAACTGTGGAGCCTGGCCGAACCGCTGGAAGGCCTGACCCGCGGCGTGGGCATGCACGCCGGCGGCGTGCTGATCGCGCCGGGCAAGCTCACCGACTTCTGCCCGCTGTACATTGCCGACGGCGACGACGCCTCGCCGGTGTCGCAGTTCGACAAGGACGACGTGGAGGCCGTCGGCCTGGTCAAGTTCGACTTCCTCGGCCTGCGCAACCTCACCATCATCGAGCTCGCCCTGGACTACGTGCAGCGCCTCACCGGCGAGCGCATCGACCTGATGAGCCTGGGCTTCGAAGACCCCGCCGCCTACCAGATCCTCAAGGACGCCAACACCACGGCGATCTTCCAGGTGGAATCGGACGGGATGAAGAAGCTGCTGAAGAAGCTCGCGCCCGACCGTTTCGAGGACATCATCGCGGTGCTCGCGCTCTACCGTCCCGGCCCGTTGGGTTCCGGGATGGTGGACGACTTCATCCTGCGCAAGAAAGGCCAGCAGGAGATCGACTACTTCCACCCGGACCTCAAAGCCTGCCTGGAGCCGACCTACGGCGTGATCGTGTACCAGGAACAGGTGATGCAGATCAGCCAGATCATCGGCGGCTACACCCTGGGCGGCGCCGACATGCTGCGCCGCGCGATGGGCAAGAAGAAGCCCGAGGAGATGGCCAAGCACCGCGCCACCATCGCCGAGGGGGCCAAGCAGAAGGGCTACGACCCTCAGCTCGCCGAGCAGCTCTTCGACCTGATGACCAAGTTTGCGGAGTACGGCTTCAACAAGTCGCACACCGCAGCCTACGCGGTGGTGACCTACCACACCGCGTGGCTGAAGGCGCACCACTGTGCGGCCTTCATGGCGGCGACCATGTCGTCCGACCTGGACAACACCGACACCGTCAAGATCTTCTACGAAGACACGGTAGCCAACGGCATCGCCGTGCTGCCGCCGGACGTGAACGAGTCCGACTACCGCTTCGTGCCGGTGGACCGCAAGACCATCCGCTACGGCCTGGGTGCGGTGAAGGGCTGCGGCGAGCCGGCGGTGCGCGCCATCCTTGCCGCGCGCGAGGGCGGCGGGGCGTTCCGCGATCTGTTCGATTTCTGCGAGCGCGTCGACCGCCGCATGGTGAACCGCCGCGTCATCGAGGCGCTGATCCGCGCCGGCGCCGTGGACACCCTGGCCGGCCATGCGGGCATCGACCGCGCGCAGATGCTGGCCACCGTCGGCCTGGCCATGGAGGCCGCCGAGCAGGCCGCCGCCAACGCCATGCAGGGCGGGCTGTTCGACCTGATTCCGGAGGCCGCCGGCGCGGCGCCCCAGTTCGCCACGGTGCGCCCGTGGACCGAGCGCGAGCGCCTGAAGGAAGAAAAGACCGCGATCGGCTTCTTCCTTTCCGGCCATCCGTTCAATGCCTTCAAGGCCGAGGTGCGCCGTTTCCTGCGCCGCACGCTGGCGCAGCTCGAACCCTCGCGCGAGCCGGTGACGATGGTCGGCGTGGTGATGGAAGCGCGCACCAAGATGGGCAACCGCGGCAAGATGGCCTTCGTGCAGCTCGACGACGGCACGCAGGCGCGCGAGGTGGCGGTGTATTCGGAAGTGCTCGACGCCAACCGGGGCAAGATCGTCACCGACGAAATCCTGGTGGTCGAAGGCAAGGTGAGCAAGGACGATTTCAACGGCGAGGGCGGCCTGCGCATCATCGCCGACCGGCTGTACACGCTGGGCGAGGCGCGTGCGCGCCATGCGCGCGCCGTGCAGATCCGCATCAATGGCGAAGCGTCGGCCCCGGGCGGTGCGCTGGCCGCCGCCGAGCGCCTGCAGCATCTGTTGACGCCGTTCCGCGATGGCGGCTGCCCGGTGCGCGTGCGCTACCGCAACGTCGAGGCCGAGGCCGATCTGCCGCTGGGCGCGGATTGGCGGGTGCGTCCGGAAGACGCCTTGCTGGAAAGTCTGCGTGAATGGTTGTCGTCGGATTCGGTGGATGTGATCTACGGCTGAGTTGCGGGAGTGGCAGCACGGGGATGTTGCTTCGATCAACACGGGAAAGCGATGGATGCGACGTCGAACAGGGTCTCGACAGACCCTAGGGCCGATGGCCTGAGGCCGCCGGGCAGGCTGCATGTACGGCCGGCGCGGGCCGTGCTGTGCTTCTGGCTGATCGTTTCCTGCGTGCTGGCGCTGACCGCCGCGCTGACGCTGTGGAATGCGCGCAGCCGGCAGGTCGACAGCATCGAGCGCAACCTCTCCGCGCTCAGCCTGATCCTCTCCGAGCAGACCGCCCGCGCTTTCCAGAGTGTCGATCTGATCCTGCAGGGCACCGTGGAGCGTCTCCATCAGGAGGAGGTGTGGACCCGGAGGGACGGCAGCCACGTCGGCGCGATCAACGCCATCCTGAATGCGCGTATGCACGGCGCCAAGCAGGTGCGTTCCCTGTTCATCGTCGGCGAGGACGGCCGGGTCGCCTATTCGGCGCTGGGGTCTCCGGTCGGCATCTTCGTCGGCGACCGCGATTACGTGGTGGCGCAGCGCAATGGCACGGTCGACGGGGCATTCATCGGGCTGCGCGTGCGCAACCGCGTCGACGGGGCGTGGTCGATCTTCGTCAGCCGCAGGCTGGAGGGGGAGGATGGCCGCTACCTCGGCGTGGTGGTCGCAAGCGTGCCGGTGAACTACTTCGACGAGCTGTATCGTTCGATCACCCCCGACGACAGTGCTTCGATCGCGCTCTTCAAGCGCGACGGCGTGCCGCTGTACACCGAATACATGTCGAGCGAGCTCCTCGAGGAGCTGACCGGCGACCGGGAGATGTGGCGCGCCACCGAACGCGACCCGCCGCAGATCCTGCACCGCACGCATGGAAGCGAGCCGCGCATCGTCGCCTTGCGCGACGTGGACGGCTTTCCGCTGATGGCCACCATCTCGGTCTCCGTGAGCACCTCGCTGAGCGCCTGGAACGATCAGGCCATGTTTACCGCCGGATGGGTGGTGGGGGTGATCGTGCTGCTCGGGCTGGGGGCGTTCGCGCTGGCCCGGGAGCTCAGGCGCGAGGAAGGGCTGGAGCAGTCGCTGCGCGAAAGCCAGGCCCGGCTGCAGGGCACCATCAGTTCGGCGATGGACGCGATCGTCACCATCGACGAGAACCAGCGCATCGTGCTGTTCAACCCGGCGGCGGAAAAGCTGTTCGGCTGTTCCGCCGCCGATGCGCTGGGCACGCCCCTCGAGCGCTTCATCCCCGAGCGCTACCGTTTCGGCCACCGCAGCCACATCGACAAATTTTCCGAAAGCGGCCAGACGGCGCGGATCAAGCGCGCGCGGGCGGACATCGTCGCCCGCCGCGTGACCGGCGAGGAGGTCATCGTGGATGCGTCGATCTCGCAGTTGAACGTCGCGGGCAAGAAGCTGTTCACGGCGATCCTGCGCGACATCACCATGCGCCTCGAGCACGAGGCCGAACTGCGCCGGCTGAACCGGCAGTTGCGCGAGTTTTCCGCTTCGCTGCAATCGGTGCGCGAAGAGGAGCGCACGCGCATCGCCCGCGAACTGCACGACGATCTCGGCCAGCAGCTCTCTGGACTCAAGCTGGGCCTGTCGTCGATCCGTGCGAGGCTGCGCAAGGATTGTCCGGATCTGGAAGAGCGCGTCGTTACCGTGCAGGGGCAGATCGACATGGCGATCAGTTCCGTGCGCCGGCTGGGAACCGAATTGCGTCCGCTGATGCTCGACGATCTGGGCTTGTTCCCCGCGGTGGGCTGGCTGATCGACGACGTGGCGCAGAAGAGCGGGCTGCTCATCGATGCGGACCTGGACGACGAGGTACCGCTGGAAATCAGCGACGAGGCGTCGAGCGCGCTGTTCCGCATCCTGCAGGAATCGCTGACCAACGTGGTGCGCCACGCCGAGGCGAGGCACGTGAGGGTGGCGCTGAAGGTCGACTGCGAGCGCCTGCAGTTGCGTGTCGCGGACGACGGCAAGGGCATCCGGCTCGAGGAGCATGGCCGGCCGCACGGTTCGTTTGGCCTGATCGGCATCCGCGAGAGAGTGTGGATGCTGGGCGGCGAGGTGTACATCACGAGCGAGATCGGCAGGGGAACGACGGTGGAAGTCGTGGTGCCGATGTCGCGTCCAGTGACCGAGGAGGTTCAAGCATGAGCAGCGTTCTGATTGCCGACGATCACGCCATCATCCGCGACGGGCTGAAGATGATCCTGGCCGACGAGGAAGAGTTCGCCGTGGTCGGCGAGGCGGCCAACGGCCACGAGGTGCTGGCGAAGATCCGCGAGCGCGACTGGGACATCCTGCTGCTCGACATCTCGATGCCGGGCCGCAACGGGCTGGATCTGATCAAGCAGATCCGCACCGAGAAGCCGCTGATGCCGATCCTGGTGCTCACCATGCACCAGGAAGGGCAATATGCGTTGCGCGCGCTGCGCGCCGGGGCGTCGGGCTATGTGACCAAGGAGAATGATGCCGAGCAGTTGGTCACGATCATCCGGAAGGTGATGAACGGGGGCGTCTACCTGAGCCCGGCGATGGCCGAGCAGCTCGCGCGCGGCCTGATCCCGAGCGTGACGGAAGGGCCGCCGCACACCCGGTTGTCCGACCGCGAGTACCAGATCTTCCAGATGCTCATCGTCGGCAAGGGGCTTTCGGACATCGCCACCGAACTGAACCTGAGCGTCAAGACGGTGAGCACGCACAAGACGCGCATCCTGGCGAAGATGAACCTGACCAGCCTGTCCGAACTGATCCGCTACGCGATTGCCCACGACCTGCTCGATCGCATGCCGGAGGGTGGGACGTAACACTTCATCGGTATCGGCAGGCAGTCCTGCTGTTGTATTTCGTACACCCGGCAGTGCGCTTTCAACCGGCCCCGGCAGAAATGTCGGGGCTTTTTCTTGGGCGGAAGAGGGCTGTGTCGGAATACTCCGATCGGGGTAGTGCCCGTGTTCTGGACGAAGTACAGAGTCGAGAAGGAATCGCATTTCCCTCTGCTCGCCTTACCCCCTTTAGAAAAGTGGTTAATGGTGCGTTGCGCCCGGCCGTGCGCGGTTTTTGACCTAAGTCATGAGTGCCGTACGGCACTGAAAAACCGTCACCGGGCGTGTAGGAAATTTCCTATGGAAAGAGGCTTCATCCTACGTGCACTTTAAATTTCTTCCGATTTTATTTCCCTTCTTGCGGGGGGAAGATTCGCCGGAAATTTACATGGGGAAACACTCCCCCAAACGTTTTTACAGAAGAGGAGAAATCATGAAGCTCAATCCCTCCCGCCTAACTTTGCTCGTTTCTTCCGTTGCCTTGCTGTCGTTCTCCGCAGGCGCCAGCGCCGTCGATGCGGATGCCGCCTCGAGGCTGTTCAAGAAGGAAGACTGTACCAAGTGCCATGCGCCCGCCAGATCCAAGAAAGGCCCTTCGCTGAAGAAGATCGCCGAAGACCACAGGGGGCAGGCCGACGCCGCGGCAAAGCTCATCGAGCACATGAAGTCGGGCCCCGTGGTCAAGCTGGAAGACGGTTCCGAAGAGGAGCACAGAATCATCGAAGTCAAGGATGACGCCGAACTCCAGAACCTGATCGCCTGGATACTGGGGCACTAAATCCGTGCATGAGAAACGCCGGCCACACCGTTCCCGGGGCAAGCGCAGGCCCGGGGAATTCCCAGGGTGAGGGGTGATGGCCGGGCGGTCCGGATGCCGCAGCAAATGCGCCAAATGCTGCGATTTGATAACCCGCAAGAAAGCTTGCAGGGCAGGCCGCTGATGCGACCGGAGCGCTGCATTGGGCCTGAGGCTGCGTGGAGAAAATAATGATAAGTTCGAGAACGGCTTATGCGTTGGCGCTTTGCGTCAGCGCATTTTTTTTGAGTACCGCGTACGCCGCGGAAAAGGGTGACGACGATCTGATCCTGAGAGGAGATGCGCAATGCACCTCCTGTCACGATGACGCCGACGATTCCAAACCGACGATGCTGGAGCTGCGGCCATCGGTGCTCGCCATCGGCAAGACCAGGCACGGCGTCACCGCCGACGGCCGCACGCCGACCTGCACGGACTGCCACGGCGAAAGCGAATCGCACTTGAACCACAAGGGCAGCGGCAAGCCGCCGAAGCCGGATCTGTGGTTCGGCAAGAACACCGATACGCCCGCCCTCCTGCGCAACGAAAGCTGCCTGAGCTGCCACCAGGGCGGCAAGCACATCAACTGGCAGTCCAGCGTGCATGCCAACAGCGACGTGGCCTGCACCTCCTGCCACAAGGTGCATACGGACCATGACAAGGTGCGCGACAAGAAGGCCCAGACCGAGGTCTGCTTCGCCTGCCACAAGGAACAGCGCGTCCAGGTGAACCGCCCGTCCCACCACCCGGTGCTCGAAGGCAAGGTGGCGTGCACTTCCTGCCACGACGTGCATAACGACAACCCGAAGACGCTCATCAAGAGCAGCACCAACGACACCTGCTATTCCTGCCACATGGAAAAGCGCGGCCCGTTCGTGCATAGCCACCAGCCGGTGACCGAGGACTGCGCCATCTGCCACAACCCGCATGGCACGACCAGCCCCAACCTGCTGAAGTCGCGCCCGCCCTTCCTGTGCCAGAGCTGCCACGACGGCCTGAGCCACCACGGCGCGGCGGCTTCCCTGCCGCAAGGTCCGGGCAGTGGCCAGTTCCAGACCGTGGGGCGTGCTTGCCTGAACTGCCACACCAACATCCACGGCAGCAACAGCACCCAGAACAGCGCCGACGGCACCGCGGGCGGCTACGTCCAATCTCAGAGCCTGCGCCGCTAATCGACAGGGAGAACGATCATGAACATGCACAAGAGCTTCCGCCTGAGCGCCGTGGCCATGGCCCTGTATTCCGCCTTCGGCGGCACCGCCTGGGCCCAGGAAATGGATGAACTGGACGAACTGATCAAGCCGGAAAGCAAGGTTTCCGTGGGCATCGGCGTCTGGTCGAAAGACCGGGCCCAGCAGGGTATCTACGACGGCATGCGCGAGGGGGACAAGGCGTTCTGGCTGCTGGATGCGGACATCGTCAAGCGGGACGAGGTCACTGGAACGTGGATGACCCTGAAGACCGACAGCCTGGGGGTGGACGGCAGCCGCTCGCTGCAGGGGGAATACCTGCGCCAGGGGGATATCGGCATCAAGCTGGAATACAACCGTATCACCCGCGAATCGCCCCAGACCTTCAACACCCCGCTGCAGGGCGCCGGCACGACGAAGCAGACCGTCGTCAATACCGGGCTCGACACGGCCCCGCGCCGCGACCTCACCCTGGGGACCCTGCGTGAGCAGACCAGCCTGGGGCTCTACAAGAACCTCCTGCCGGGGCTGGACCTCAACATCAACTACCAGCACGAGGAAAAGACCGGCACGCGTGCCTGGAGCCCGGGCCATTCCGTGCATTTCGTCACCGAGCCCGTCGACAGCACCACGCGCCAGATCGAGACGGCCCTCTCCTACACCACCAAGAAATGGCAGTTGCGCGGGGGCTACAACGGCAGTTGGTATAAAAACAACAATCCGCTGGTGCGGGTCGGCTACACCGGCGCGGGGTCCGTCACCAATCCGACCTATCTCTCCTTCCCGGGAGACAACGAGGCGCATCAGTTCTTCCTGAACGGCGGCTACAACTTTACGCCGACCACGCGCGCCACCCTCAAGCTGGAGTACGCCCGCGCCATCCAGGACGATTCCCTGCCCACCAATGGCGTCACCGACTGGCCGTCTGAACACCAGCGGGCCGTTGGCCCGGACAAGTTGGATGGCAAGGTGGATACCAGGCTGGTCCATCTGGGCCTGACCTCCCGGCCGTTCAAGAACTTTTCCCTGAACGCCAGCCTGCGCTACCACGATGTCGAGGACAAGACGCCGATCCGCACCTACTCCACGGCGGGCGCCGCGTACAACGCCACCTCTCCGGATTACGTGCGCAACTCCTACACGACCGTCACCAGCAAGCTGGAAGGCACCTACCGCTTCGCCAAGGTCTACAGCTTCACCGCCGGGGTGGAGGACAAGCGTCAGGACCGGGACCGGCCCCTGCGCGTGACCGGCGCGGAGAAAGAGATCGTGGTGCCCCTGCGCAGCCAGGTGGATGAGACGACGGGGCGGCTGGAGCTGCGCCGTTCCCTATCCGACGTCGCCAACGGGCGCATCTCCTACCTGCACAGCCGCCGCAGCGGCAACCGCTACAAGCGGGCGCTGTGGGACCACTCCGACGACGTCGGCCTCGGCGGCCTGCAGGACATCCGCAACCTGACTAACCCCTTGCACATGGCCGGGCGCGACCGCGACCGGCTGCGGCTGAGCGTGGACTGGTCGCCGTCCGAGGCGCTGTCCTTCCAGTTCAGCGCCGAGGAAGGGCGGGATGACTACGACAACCAGGCCACCATGACCCACGGCCTGGACAAGGGGACGAACCGCCTGTACAGCATTGATGCGGTCTACACGGTGAGCGACGAACTGAAGCTCACCGCCTGGTACAGCTACGACCAGAACAAGGCCGAGCAGTCCCACTACCGCACCCATACCACGGGCGGATCCGGCGGCGGCTTCGGCGATCCGGCGGTCAAGTACACGGACCTGCAGGATACGGGCAACTCCCTGGGCCTGGGCCTGCGCTGGGAATTCACTTCCCGCCTGAACTTCGGCGCGGATCTGGAATGGTTCCGCTCGGTCAGCAAGTATGGCCAGGATGTCTCCCCGCTGGCCGCTGGCGGCGTGGCCGTGTTCCCCACGCAGGCCAACCTCTCGCTGGGCGTGCCGGACATCGAGAACAAGCTCCTGCGCCTCTCGCTGTTCTCGACCTACGCGATCGACAAATCCGCCGACGTGCGCTTCGACTTCATCCACGAACGCTGGAAGACGGATGACTGGACCTGGCAGTTCGCCGACGGCTCGCCCTTCGTCTATGGCGCCAACGCGAACGTCGATG
This sequence comes from Pseudothauera nasutitermitis, assembly GCF_004801295.1. GTDB lineage: Bacteria > Pseudomonadota > Gammaproteobacteria > Burkholderiales > Rhodocyclaceae > Pseudothauera > Pseudothauera nasutitermitis. Next base: position 21,122 of record NZ_SSOC01000005.1, on the reverse strand, counting down.
GCACCACGGTCTATACCAAGCCGAAGCAGGTCTCCAACTTCTTCAGCGTGCGTTACATCTACAAATTCCAATAAATAAAAGGCTCGGGCCGCCGAGACTCCGCCGCGTCCATGATTCACCGGGACGTCGGGGTCTTGGCGGTTCCAGGACTGCCGCAGGCGGCCGGAGAGCCCGTTTCTGGAACAGTGATATGCCAACCAAGAATCTCGTGGCGCGCCTGCTGATGGTCTGCGCCTGTGTGGCGGGCTTCGCCACGGCCCACGCGACCGCGGCCTCGCCGGCCAGTCCGCACGCAGCCCTGGATGATGCCACCTGTCTCTCCTGCCACGCGGATGGTGCGGAGGAAATCGAAGTGCCCGGCCTGGACGACGAGCCGAGGCCGCTTGCCACGATCCATGCGGAGCGCTTCGGCAAGGGCGTGCATGCCGGCATGAGCTGCGTCTCATGCCATGCCGAGATCGTCGACGCCCAGGAAAACCACGTCAAGGCCGAGGGCGTGGCGCCTGCCGAGTGCTCCAGCTGCCACGCGAAGCTGTGGGACGAAGCGCAGGCGCGCGGCGAGTCGAAGAACAAGGACCGCCTGGGCGTGGTGGCCGCCAACATCGCCGCGTACAAGGACTCCTTCCATGCCCGCCCGGATACCGATTATCCGGACCGGCCCAAGGCTGCCTGCAGCGACTGCCACAACACGCACGATTTCGCCGTACCCAAGGCGGGCACGCCGGAGCGCGAGCAATGGCGGCTGTCCATTCCGCAGACTTGCGGGCTGGCCTGCCACGAGGACCAGTTGGAGGACTTCGAGACCTCGGTGCATGGCCAACTGGTGATGGGCGAGGGCGACGCCAAGGGGGCGGTGTGCACCGATTGCCACACCACCCACGAGGTGCGCGGCGCGTCGTCCGATCCGTTCAAACTGGAGAACATCGAGGCTTGCGGCGGCTGCCACCTGGCGGAGCTGAACAGCTATCGCGACACCTACCACGGCCAGGTCAGCAAGCTGGGCTGGACCTACACGGCCAAGTGCTCCGACTGCCACGGCAGCCACGGCATCCTGGGGGCGGAAGATCCGGACTCCAAGGTGCACATGGACAACCGCCTGAAGACCTGCCAGCAGTGCCACAACGACCGCAAGCCGGGCATGGTCACGGCCACCGCGGGCTTCGTCACCTTCGGCCCGCACGCCAACAGCCACGACTTCGAGAAGTATCCGCAGATGTGGATCGCCACCCGCTTCATGGTGGGGCTGCTGATCGTCGTGTTCGCCTTCTTCTGGACGCATTGCGCGCTGTGGTACTACCGCGAGTGGAAGGAGCGCAAGGAACACAGGCTGGAGACCCATGTGGATACCGCCACCCTGGCCTTGCCGGAGAAGCACTTCCGCCGCTTCCCGTGGGGCTGGCGCGTTGCCCACCTGGTGTTCGCGCTGGTGACCATGACGCTCATCGTCACCGGCACGGCGGCACTGTTCGCCCATACCGACTGGGCGCCGCAGGTGGCCGCGGCCCTGGGCGGTCCGCGCAACATGGGCATCGTGCACCGGATCGCCGCGGGCTTCTTCGTCGGCATCTTCCTGATCCACTTCCTCTACGTGATGCAGAAGCTGCTGCGCGACAGGAACTTCCGCTGGTTCGGCCCGGATTCGCTGTTGCCCAACTGGAAGGATCTGGACGACTGCGTGGGCATGTTCAAGTGGTTCCTGGGCAAGGGTCCGAAGCCGAAGTTCGACCGCTGGACCTATTTCGAGAAGTTCGACTACTGGGCGGTATTCTGGGGGGTGAACGTGATCGGCTGGAGCGGGCTGATGCTGGCCTTCCCGCACGTCACCGCGAGCTTCCTGCCGGGCTGGGTGTTCAACGTGGCGACGCTGGTGCATGGTGAGGAAGCCTTCCTCGCGGCGGTGTTCCTCTTCACCGTGCATTTCTTCAACAACCACTTCCGCCCCGACAAGCTGCCGCCGCCCGACGTGGTGATGTTCACCGGCACGCAGTCGCTGGAAGAGTTTCGCCGCGAGCATCCGGCCCAGTACCAGCGCCTGCTGGCCAGTGGCGAGCTGGAGAAGTATCTGGTGGATGAGCCGTCCAGGCCGCTGCATGTCGGTTCGGTGGTCCTGGGGCTGACGCTGATTACCATCGGGCTGGTGCTGCTGGTGCTGGTGGGAGTCGGTTTCTTCACCCACTGACGGCGGCCGGCATGCCGCCGGCGTGCCATCGCATGGAAAAGGCCGGGGAGACTTCCCCGGCCTTTTTCTGTTTCAAGCTGACTCCAGCGCCGAACTTCGCTGGACTACGATCTAGCCTGCTGTGTCAGGTTTATCAATGATTTACGTGAGTCCAGGGGCGTGGTGGTGCGCGGCGGCAGCGTGAGCTGGGGATTCGGCTGGCAGCGGGGGATGGAGGTGGGATGAACGTGGCTGGCTGCCCAGGGCGCAGGGGTGTATTCTTACCAAATCGTTATCGACGCTTTGAGGGTACGAAAATGACCGCCACCGCCACCCTGTCCAGCAAGTTCCAGATTTCCATCCCCAAGGCCGTGCGCGAGGAGCAGCACTGGGAAGCCGGGCAGGAGTTCGTGTTCATTCCCAAGGGCAAGGGCGTGCTGGTCATGCCGGTGCTCGAGCTGGAGCAGTTGGCCGGCATCGCCAAGGGGGCGCGCACCGACGGCTACCGCGACCGCGAGGACCGTTACTAATGGCGGCGCCGCTGCGCGTGGTCGATACCTCGGCCTGGATCGAATGGCTCACCGGCAGCGCGGTCGGCAAGAAGCTGGGCAAGCAGTTCCCGGACAAGCCGCAGTGCATCGTGCCCACCATCGTGCAGCTCGAACTGTCGAAGTGGCTGGTGCGCGAACTGGGCGAGGAACAGGCCGACCAGGTGATTGCCTACACGCAAAAATGCGTCGTTGTGCCGCTGGATACCCGCATCGCCCTGTTGGCGGCAGACCTGCATCGCGAGCACAAGCTGGCCACCGCCGATGCCATCGTCTACGCGACGGCACGGCACCAGGGCGCCGAACTGCTCACCTGCGATGCGCACTTCAAAGGGCTGCGGGACGTGGCCTTGTTCGCCAAGACCGCCTGAGAGCGTGAAGGAAATGTCTCGCACGCTCGCACCTTTCATGTGGCTGCTCGCCGGCAAGAAGGAGATCCAATGCCCGCGAATCCATCTCGATGGATGGTTCGATGGTGCCCCGCCTATCTTTGAAAGTTCCGGAGCTTTGACGATCAGCTAACAAAGCTCATCGAGCTTTTGTATCGCCCGACGGCGATTCGGAGCGGCTACGCGTCCAGCGGGACGGCAGTGTCCGTACCGGCAGGCGAGTGAGCAGGTCACCGCCGAGCAGTTGCGCGTGCTGCTGCCGGTGGAGGTGTGCCGTGCGTTGATGGCCGGCTGGCTGGAAACCCGCAAGGTGGCGGGCAACATGGTGGAACGGCATTGACAGCGCGCCGCCTGTCCGGATCATCGGCCCGGGGGCACGCACCGGGTGATGTGACCCCCGATGCGTTGCCGATTTCTGCGTCCTCTGGTCCAGTTCATGTCCTCTGCCGAAAATGCCGGCCCCGCGCCGGCGAGTGCCCTGCCAGGCGCCTTGCTGTTCGTCATGGTGTTCGTCGAAGGCTTCTCCTCGCTCGGCGCGGAGATCATCGCCCTGCGCCGGCTGGTGCCCTACATGGGCAGCGCGATCACCGTCACCGCGCCCACCATCGGCTTCTTCCTGCTGGCCCTGGCGCTGGGTTATCACGCCGGGGGGCGGGTGGCGGGCGATTACCTGGCGCGGGTGCGGCGCAACTTCCTGATCTCCGCCGCGCTGATCGCCTTCGGCCTGGCCGGGCCGGTGGTCGATGCGCTGTTCGCCGCGCTGCAGCCGGTGCTGCTGGCCTATCTGGTGTTCGTTCTTGGCGTGCTGTGCCCGGTGGCCTGGCTGCTCGGGCAGACCGTGCCCATCCTCACCAACCTGCTGCGCCACGAGCATGTGGGCGCGCGCAGCGGCATGGCCCTGTACTGGTCCACGCTGGGCTCCTTTCTCGGCTCGCTGTCGCTTTCGCTGCTGGTCATGCAGTGGCTGGGGGTTTCCGCCGCGGTGCTGGTATGCGCCGGCATGCTGCTGGCGGTGGCGCCGTTCATCGGCCCGGCGCCGGGGGGCGGACGGGAATGGTTCGCCGCGCTGTCGATCGGCCTGGGGGCGCTGGGGGCGAATCTGCTGCTGCCCCAGCACACCGAAACCGCCTATGCCACGTACCGGGTGGAGCAGGTGCGTCTGCCCGGCCTGCAGCAGCCCCGGGTTTTCTGGGTCAACAATTCAGTGGCGTCGATCATCGACCGCCACGAGCCGCCGCGCTACAGCCGCTACATCGAGCGCCTGCGCGCGCGATTCGAGGAAATGGGGCTGCGCGGCAGGCGCATCGCGGTGCTCGGCGCGGGCGGGTTCACGCTGTCGCACCGCGCGGAGGAGAACGAGTTCGTCTATGTGGACATCGACCCGGCGATCCGCGAACTGGCCGAGCGCGATTTTCTTGGGGAGCCGATCCGGGGCCGCTTCGTGGCCGACGATGCGCGCCAGTTCGTCGCCACGACGCGCGAGCGCTTCGATGTGGTGGTGGTCGATGCCTACAGTGCGCTCACCAGCATTCCGGCGCATCTGGTCACGCGGGAGTTCTGGCGCGATACGCGGCGCGCGCTGGCGCCGGACGGCATCCTGTTCGCCAATCTGCTGCTCGATGCACGTCTGGCCACGCCTTATGCGCGCAACCTGCTGGCGACCATCGAGGCCGAATATGGACGCTGCGCGGTGGAAATCCTGTTTCACGACCGGTCGCTGAGCAATGTGCTGGTGCAGTGCTTCGCCGATGCACCGATGGATGAGGCTGTCCTGTATTCGGATGAGCGCAATCAGGCCGATCTGGACGTGTTGCGTTCGCGCTAGGATGCTCAGTCGGAGGGCATGGCGCGGGCCGCGTCCGGCAGGAACAGCAGATCGAAGATGGTGCCGCCAGTATCGCCGCGCCGGGCCTGCAGCAGCCAGCCGAGGCGTTCGCAGATCAGCCGGACGATGAACAGCCCCAGGCCGTCTTCCGGGATCCGCCGGTCCTGCGGGCCGCTGAGGCGCGCGCGGATGTGCTCCGGCAGCCCTGCGCCGGTGTCGATGATGCTCAGGCTGTGCGGACCCAGTGCGATGCGGACCTGCCCCGTGGTATGGCGTACCGCGTTCTGCACCAGATTGCGCAGCAGCATGCGCACCAGCGCCGGATCGGCATCGATCACGGGAGCCTGGGCGGGCCAGACGCATTCGATGCGCTCCTTCAGGGCCGGATTTCCGCCACTGAGATCGGTGATCACCGCGCGTACGCTGGCGGCCAGGTCGACCGCCTCGCTCTGCTCGTGCTCGCTGGAGCGGCGGGCGAGCTTGAGCAGGGTCTGCACATCGGCATGCATTTCGTCGGCGGCGCGGCGGATGCGCGCCACCGTCCGGCGGTCGGCCTCGCCGAGTGAATCGCGTTGCTCCAGCACGTCGAGCGCGCCGGAGATGACGGCGACCGGCGTGCGCAGTTCGTGGCTGGCCAGGCTGACCAGGGATTTCTCGCGCTGCACGTAGGCGTCGAGTTCATTCAGAAGCTGGTTGAGGGTATCGGCGATGTTGGCCAGTTCGGCGTCCGCGTAGGGTGTCTGGATGCGGGCGTAGAGGGTGCCCGGGCGAACGCGGGCGATCTCGCGGGCCAGATTCTCCAGCGGGCCGACGACGCGCCGGGTGCCGATGCGTGCGAGCAGCAGCACCATGCCCAGGGCGAAGAGGGCGAACAGGCCGACGCCGATTTGCAGTACGTCCTCGCGATTTTCCATCAAGGTGATTTCCTGGGCGAGGTACAGGACGCCGGGTGGTTCGGTGGTGCGCTCAATGGAAATCAGAAAGGTCAGCGCTCCCACTTCCACCTCAGCGGAAAAGGGGATTTCACGACCCTGGAACAGGGAAGGGAGCTCGAACTCCTCATCACCATCCGGAATGTATACGGCGTTCAGCAGCGCGGTGCTCCAGGTGCGCGCGCGCGCCTCGGTAATGCGCTCTTCGAGGAACCTGCGCTCCAGTGCGAGCTCCTGCTGCAGGATGGTTTCTTCCATGTCCTCGTACACGAACTCCAGAACCATCAGCGTGACCCCGACGTTGATCAGGCTGATGGCGAAGAGCGTGCGGAACAGGCGGCGGGATAAGGAGGTTTTCACACGCTGTCGATCTGGCGGGCGTGGGCTTCCATCAGAACGCGCCAGTCCTGATCATCGAGCAGGGACTGGCGTCTGCGCAGTTGGGAGAGGTCGTGACGGGCGGCCCGGTTGCGGGTCAGGCGCGGTCGCATCTTTTCCAGATCGAGCAGGGCGACGTCCAGTTCGCCTTCGCCGTTCGGACGGATCATCACATGCTTGTCGTACAGACAGCTGTGCTGCAGACGGGCGCGGTGCAGGCGGCCGAGCAGGGTGCCCAGCTTGCGTGCCAGCAAGACGCGTTGTTCGGTGGGCAGCGAACCAAACTCCGACATCGCCCGGTATCCGTCCAGGGCTTCGGTCGCCAGTACTGCCTCGACGCCGCCCCGAGTGCGTCTGGCTTGATGAAACACCGGGCGTGGCGCCGGGATGCCCAGGCTTTCCAGCGCGCACAGGTAATGCCATTCGCGACTGACCGTGGGGTGGCCGAACGGATGGCGCAGGTTGCGGTACAGGTGATTGAGCTGACGTTTGATGTACAGGATGCGCCCGTTGACCTCGGCGCGGACCACCCCACTCCAGCCGCCGCGGCGTTCGTTCGGGGGTTCGACCCAGTCGCCGGGCAGCGACCACCAGTATTCGAAATCGGAAATCGTGTGAATTGAGTGCGAGAGGTCAGCTTCTTCGCAAGACATAGGTACGCCACATGGAATGCATCGGTAGGAAGTCCAGGTGGGCGGCGACGTCGAAGCCGGTGAACGCGAATTCGGCTTCGACCGTGGAGCGGCGAAGCACGAAACGGTTCTGGTATCCATGCTGGCCGCGCGTTTTGCGGCGTTCTTCCTGCCGCTTGCGCCGCCAGCTCATGTAGTTGCCATCCACCCACAGCGAGAGTATCACCGTGCCGCGGGTTACGCGATGGAATTCGCGCAGCATGCTCAGGCGGTGCTCGGCTTCGCCGATGTGATGCATCAGGCGCATGCAGAAAATGCTATCGACCGACTGATCCGGCAGGTCGATGGAGAAGGCTGAAGTGTGCAGCGGGCGGATGCGTTCAAGCAGGCCTGCATCGGCGTTCTTGAGCGCCACCTCCAGCATGGCGGCCGAATTGTCGGCGGCGATGATCTGGCGTTCGGGGTGCTCGGCCAGGGTTTCCCAGAAACGCCCGGCACCGCAGGGCAGATCGAGCACCAGTCGGGGTTGGCCGGCGAGGGCGAGCGCGCGGCGTGCGAGTTGCTGATCGCGCAGGTTGGACAGGCGGCGGCGCAGGTCTCCCTGGTGCTTGTCGTGGTAGGCCTGCGAATGGTTCGGGGTGTACTTGTCGCTGAACGGCAGCTCGATGCTGGCCGAGGCGGTGTTGCGGGACATGACGGCTCCAGCGGATGCGTGAGCGCGTAGCTTGGTCCAGCGGTAGTCAAGGAAAAGTCGGGGGGATGTGAAGAAAACGTCAAGGCGGCGGGTCAGCGTTCGGCCAAGCGGTAGCCGATGCCATGCACGGTATGCAGCAGCGCGCTTTCGAACGGCTTGTCGATCTGCTGGCGCAGCGCGTGGATGTGGCTGCGCAGCGCGTCGCTGTCCGGCGGGCTGTCGCCCCACAAGGCTTCTTCGAGCACTTCGCGGCGGACCACGGCGGGGCTTCTGCGCATCAGCTCGGCGAGCAGCTTGAGGCCGATCGGTCCGGGGTGCAGCACCTGCCCGGCGCGGCGCACTTCGAGGGTGTCCAGATCGTAGCTCAGATCGCCGACGCGCAGTTCGTGGCGCGCGCCGCCCTGGCTGCGCTTGAGTACCGCTTCGATGCGTGCGGCCAGTTCGGGCAGGGCGAACGGTTTGGTGAGGTAGTCGTCGGCCCCGGTGCGGAAGCCTTGCAGGCGGTCGTCGAGCGCGTCGCGCGCGGTCAGCATGATCACCGGGACGTTCCTGCGCTCGCCGCCGCGCAGGCGCTCGCACAGGCTGAAGCCGTCCAGCCCTGGCAGCATCACGTCGAGCACGAGCAGGTCGTAGTGCTGGGTGGCCGCCAGATGCAGGCCGGTCAGGCCGTCGGCGGCGCAGTCCACCACATAGCCCTTCATGCCCAGGTAGTCGGCGAGGTTGGCGAGGATGTCGCGATTGTCTTCGATGACCAGCAGGCGCATGGCGGTTTCAAAAGGTTGGGTGGGGGGATTTCCAGCAGGCGGTGGCGGGCGCCCTGGTGGCGCGGGGGCGTCGCGTGCCGAAGCGTTTCCGCAGCGCGGGCAGTTCGTGCTGCCGCGCGGCGAGGCCGGGGCGGAGCGTTCAGGCGTCCGGAAGGATGTGGAAGCCCGTGTCTGCTGGGGCCTCCCTGTCGGAAACGTCGATGCGCTCCACACGTGCCTTGGGGGGTCCCTGGTGGGCCCAGGCGATGAATTCGGCCACGGCCTGTGCGGGGCCGGCCACCAGCGCCTCGACGCTGTCGTCCTGCAGGTTGCGGGTCCAGCCGGCGAGGCCGAGGCGATCGGCCTCGGCCTTGGCGCTGGCGCGGTACCACACGCCCTGCACATGCCCGTGGATGTGCAGGTGGCGGACGATGGGGCTGGTGGAAGTGGCATCAGGCATAGGCGATCTCCGCGTCCCGGCCGCCGAGCTGTCCCGCGCGCGCAAGCGCCTCGGCCAGATTGGCGACCACGTTGGGTTCTCCCAGTTTGTCGAAAAAGCCGGAGCGGCGCACCAGGGAGGCGGGCTGGGTGTTCAGGTCGCACAGGATGAGCTGGGCGCCGCGCTTGTCCAGGTTGCGCTGCAGGGTCTGCAGGATGTCCAGGCCAGTGGTGTCGATGTTGATCACCTTGTTGAGGTCGAGGATCACCACCTCCGGATGGCCGTCCTGCATCAGCAGCAGGTTTTCCAGTTTGTTCGCCGCGCCGAAGAACAGGCTGCCGTACATGCGGTAGGCCACCACGCGCGGGCTGCCGTCGGCGCGCAGGAGGTTTTCGGCGCCGGGCCGCGCATCCAGGGAGATGCGTTCGATGCGGGTCAGGTCCGACATGCGGTAGATGAAGAACAGGCTGGCCATCACCAGGCCGATCTCCACCGCCAGGGTCAGATCGAACACCACGGTGATCAGGAAGGTGCCGAGCAGGATGGTGCGATAGTTCAGCGAATAGCGCTTCAGCTCGCCCGGTGCGAACGCGTGCCATTCGCCCATGTTCACTGCCACCACCACTACGATGGCCGACAGCGTGGCGAGCGGGATGTGGCTGGCCAGCGGCGCCAGCACCAGCACGATGGCGAGCAGCACCCCGGCATGCACCATGCCGGCCACCGGGGTGCGCCCGCCGGTGCGGATGTTGGTGGCGGTGCGCGCGATCGCCCCGGTGGCGGCGAAGCCGCCGAACAGCGGCGCGGCGACGTTGGCGATGCCTTGCGCCATGAGTTCCTGGTTGGGGTCGTGGCGGTCGTCGACCTGGCTGTCGGCCACGCGCGCGGAGAGCAGCGATTCGATGGCGCCGAGCAGCGCGATGGTGATCGCCGGGGTGATCAGCTTGCCCAGCGTGCTCAGCGACAGCTCAGGCAGGCCGAAATCCGGCAGGCTCTGCGGGATGCCGCCGAAGCGGCTGCCGATGGTGTCCACCGGCAGGGCGAACAGCGCGTTGAACGCGGTGGCGATGATCAGCACGGCCAGCGGGCCGGGCAGGCGGCGCATCCAGGCGTAGCGCGTGGCGGCCAGGCGGTTCCAGCTCAGCAGCACGGCCAGCGAGGCCACCGCGAGTGCCACGGTGGGCAGGTGGATGGTGTGCAGATGGGTGCCCAGCGCCTCCATGCGGGCGAAGAATTCGCCGGGCAGCTGTTCGATCTCCAGCCCGAGGAAATCCTTGATCTGCGAGATGAAGATGACCACCGCGATGCCGTTGGTGAAGCCGATGACCACCGACAACGGGATGAAGCGGATCATGCTGCCGAGCTTGAACGCGCCCATCGCCAGCAGCAGCACGCCCGACATCATCGTGGCGATCAGCAGGTTGGCCACGCCGTAATCGACGACGATGGCGTAGATGATGGGGATGAAGGCGCCGGTGGGGCCGCCGATCTGCACGCGCGAACCGCCCAGTGCGGAAACCAGGAAACCGGCGACGATGGCCGTCCAGATGCCGGCGGCCGGGCTCAATCCGCTGGCGATGGCGAAGGCCATGGCCAGCGGCAGGGCCAGCACGCCCACGGTGACGCCGGCCGACAGGTCGGCGGCGAAGGCCGCCCGGCCGTAGCCGGGCAGGGTGTCAAGCAGCTTGGGGCGGAACGCGATCATGATGCCTCCGGATTTCTTCCATGAACTGGCGGGCGAACAGCGCGGCTTGCGGGCGAAGATGCCCGAAGCCGTTGTGCTGATGCGCGATCCAGCGCTTGGAAGGAGTCAGAGGCATGAAAGCGTGTTTTGCTGACGCGGGGCTTACTTGACCCGCATGCCGGGCGCCGCGCCCGCGTCCGGCGACAGGATGTACAGGCCCGGCGTGGCGCCGTCCGCGTCGGAGGCGGCCAGCACCATGCCTTCGGAAAGGCCGAACTTCATCTTGCGCGGCGCCAGGTTGGCGACCATCACGGTGAGCCGGCCGACCAGCGCGGCCGGATCGTAGGCCGACTTGATGCCGGCGAACACCTGGCGCGCTTTGGGGTTGCCGGCCTCGTCGGTTTCGCCGATGTCCAGTTGCAGGCGGATCAGCTTGTCGGCACCTTCCACGTGCTGGGCATCGACGATGCGCGCGATGCGCAGATCCACCTTGGCGAAGTCGTCGATGGAGATGTGCGCGGCGGCGCTCGTTTGCGTTGCCTCGGCCGCCTGGGCGTCGTGCTGCTGCTTTTCCGCGTGGCGCTGCTGCGAGCTGTTCGTCTTGGCCGGCTCGGCGGCGGCCGGGGCGAGCGATTCGCGGTTGGCCGCCAGCAGGGCGTCGATCTGCTTGCGCTCCACGCGGGTCATCAGGTGCTGGTAGGCGTTGATGGCATGGCCGGCGGGCAGCGGGTGCCAGCCGGCGTTCCAGGTCAGCGGCTCGATGGCCAGGAAGGCTTCCACCTTGGCGGCCAGGGCCGGCAGCACTGGCTTGAGGTACAGGGTGAGGTCGCGGAACAGGGTCAGCGCGGTGCTGCACACGCTGTGCAGCTGCGCTTCCTGGTCTGCCTGCTTGGCCAGTTCCCACGGCTTGTGGTCATTGACGTACTGGTTGGCCAGGTCGGCCAGGCGCATGATCTCGCGCAGCGCGCGGCCGTAGTCGCGCTCCTCGTAGGCGCGCGCGATCAGCGCCGCTTCATAGGCGGTCTCGAACTCGCCGGTGGCGCGCGGGTCGCTCGCGCCCAGCCTGCCGTCGAAGCGCTTGGCGATGAAGCCCGCGCAGCGGCTGGCGATGTTGACGAACTTGCCGACCAGGTCCGCATTGACCTTGGCGATCAGGTCGTCGAGGTTGAGGTCCACGTCTTCCATGCTGCCGTTGGACTTGCTGGCGAAGTAGTAGCGCAGCCATTCTGGGTCCAGTTTCTGCTCGGTGTAGGAGCGCGCGGTGATGAAGGTGCCGCGGCTCTTGCTCATCTTGGCGCCGTCCACGGTCAGGAAGCCATTCACGCACAGCTGGGTGGGCGTGCGGTAGCCGGCAAACTGCAGCATGGCGGGCCAGAACAGGGCGTGGAAGTAGAGGATGTCCTTGCCGATGAAGTGCACCATCTCGGTGCCGGTGGCGGCCGCGCGTGCGGGGTCGGTGTAGTCCTCCACGGCGATCTGCTCACCCGCCGCGCCGCGCTTGCCGGCCAGGTGGCGGAAGCTCGCCAGGTAGCCGATCGGCGCGTCCAGCCAGACGTAGAAGTACTTGCCCGGTGCGCCGGGAATCTCGAAGCCGAAATAGGGTGCATCGCGCGAGATGTCCCAGTCGGAGAGCTTGTTCTCGTCCTCGCCGCCCAGCCATTCCTGCATCTTGTTGGCCGCCTCGCTCTGCAGGCGGCGCTGGCCGTTGGCGTTGGTGCCGCGCGTCCATTCGCGCAGGAAGGCTACCGCGCGCGGATCGGAGAGGCGGAAGAAGAAGTGCTCGGAGCTGCGCAGTTCCGGCTTGGCGCCGGACACCGCGGAATACGGGTTCTTCAACTCGGTGGGCGCGTAGGCCGCGCCGCACACCTCACAGTTGTCGCCGTACTGGTCGGCCGCGCTGCACTTCGGGCACTCGCCCTTGATGAAGCGGTCCGGCAGGAACATGTTCTTGACCGGGTCGTAGTACTGCTCGATGGCGCGCGTGTCGATGAAGCCGGCGGCCTTCAGCTTGGCGTAGAAATCTTCCGCGTAGGCGCGGTTTTCCTCGCTGTGGGTGGAGTGGTAGTGGTCGAAGGCCACGCCGAAGTCGGTGAAGTCGCGCAGGTGCTCGCCATGCACGCGGGCGATGAGCTGCTCCGGGCTCACGCCTTCCTTCTCGGCGCGCAGCATGATGGGTGTGCCGTGGGTGTCGTCCGCGCATACGTAATGCACCGTGTTGCCGCGCATGCGCTGGTAGCGCACCCAGATGTCGGCCTGGATGTAGCCCACCAGGTGGCCGAGGTGGATGTCGCCGTTGGCGTAGGGCAGGGCGCTGGTGACGAGGATCTTGCGGGACATGTCGTATGGGCTGAGGCGAAAACCGAAATCTTAACAAACGCTGGCGCCCGCACGCGGACGATTGTGGCGCAGGAGCGGGCTTGCCCGGGATAACAGCGTCCGAACTGCCACGGATCGCGGCCAAGGCTGCTCCTGCAGGGGGCTAGTAAAGTGGGCGCAGGATCAGTTCGACCCGCCGGTTGGTGGCGCGGCCCTCCGGCGTGCCGTTGTCGGCGATCGGTTCGGCCTCGCCGCGTCCGTCGGCGGACAGACGCAACAGTTCGACGCCGCGGCCGCGCAGGGCTTCCATGACCGCCTCCGCGCGTTCGATGGACAGTCGCAGGTTGAAGAGTTCGCTGCCCAGGCTGTCGGTGTGGCCGATCACCTCCACCGCCGCCATCGGCTGGGTGCGCAGGACGGCCGCGATGCGGTCGAGCCGGGCGGCGAGTTCGGCGCGCGGGGTGTTCTGCCCGGAAGCAAAACCGTCGGCTGCCGGAATGCGCAGGCGCAGCGCGCCCTCATCCTGTCGATCCAGCTGGATGCCCGGCAATGCCTCCAGTTCGCGGGCCAGCCCGGCGGAGATGCCCGCCCAGTCGATCACCGGGCGGGCCGGCGTGGAGGCGGGGCTGCTCGCAGGGGGCGGCGGCGTGTCGCCGGGTACGGTGGCACAGGCCGCGAGCAGCGCGCAGAGCAATGCGGCGAGCGGCAGGGAGCGGAACGGCACGGACATGGTCGAAGCCTGGAAAGCGCAAGGCGGGGATGGTAGCGCGCCGCGCCCGTGTCGATAAACCCTGCCGGCGAAGAGGGTGAGCGCCGTCCGGCGCTCCGGTATCATCCGCTGCGTTGCGCCCGCCCGGCGGGCCCCCTGAGGACCGAATCAAATGAGTGTGACCGTCGAATCCATCAACGATGCGCTGAAGAGCGTGATCGATCCGAACACCGGCAAGGATTTCGCCTCCGCGCGAGGTATCCGCGACCTCGCCGTGCGCGACGGCCGGGTGAGCTTCACGGTGGAACTGGGCTATCCGGCGAACAGCCAGATCGAGCCGATCCGCGCCCTGTTGGCCGAGGCCGTGGGCAAGCTGCCGGGCGTGACCAGCGTGGAAGTGGACGTGCGCAGCAAGATCGTCGCGCATGCGGTGCAGCATGGCGTGAAGCTGCTGCCCGGCGTGCGCAACATCATCGCCGTGGCCTCCGGCAAGGGCGGCGTGGGCAAGAGCACCACGGCGGTCAACCTGGCGCTGGCGCTGGCTGCCGAGGGCGCGCGCGTCGGGCTGCTGGACGCCGACATCTACGGCCCCTCGCAGCCGCAGATGCTGGGCATCGGCGCCGAGCGCCCGCAATCGCTGGACGGCAAGAGCATGGAGCCGCTGGAGGCGCACGGCATCCAGGCGATGTCCATCGGCTTCCTGGTCGATCAGGAAACGCCCATGGTGTGGCGCGGCCCGATGGCCACGCAGGCCCTCAACCAGTTGCTCAAGGACACCAACTGGAAGGATCTGGACTACCTGATCATCGACATGCCGCCGGGCACCGGCGACATCCAGCTCACCCTGTCGCAGAGCGTGCCGGTGACCGGCGCGGTGATCGTCACCACCCCGCAGGACATCGCCCTGCTGGACGCGCGCAAGGGGTTGAAGATGTTCGAGAAGGTCGGCGTGCCCATCGTCGGCGTGGTGGAGAACATGAGCATCCACATCTGTTCCAACTGCGGCCACGAAGAACACATCTTCGGCACCGGCGGCGGGCAGAAGCTCTGTGCGGACTACGGCATCCCCTTCCTCGGCGCCCTGCCGCTGGACCTGCACATCCGCCAGCAGGCCGACGGCGGCGCGCCCACCGTGGTGGCCGATCCGGACGGCCGGGTGGCCGCGCTGTACCGCGAGATCGCCCGCAAGGTGGCCGTGCGCGTGGCCGAAAAGGCCAAGGACATGAGCCACAAATTCCCCAACATCGTGGTGCAGAACACCTGAGCACCGGGCGGCGGACGGGCCCCTGCCGGCCCGTCCGCCGCGGCGCTTTCGATTCGCGTGCGCTTGCCCTACACTACGCGGATTTTTCACCCGCCGGCCCCGGCGGCCAAGGAATTCGCGCCGATGTCCATCAAGTCCGACAAGTGGATCCGCCGCATGGCGGAACAGCACGGCATGATCGAGCCGTTCGCACCCGAGCTGGTGCGCACCAACGAGAATGGCCGCATCGTGTCCTACGGCACCTCGAGCTACGGCTACGACGTGCGCTGCGCGAACGAATTCAAGATCTTCACCAACATCAACTCGACCATCGTCGACCCCAAGGATTTCGACGCGCGCAACTTCGTCGATTTCACCGGCGACGTGTGCATCATCCCGCCGAACTCCTTCGCGCTGGCGCGCACCGTCGAGTACTTCCGCATTCCGCGCAGCATCCTCACCGTGTGCCTGGGCAAGAGCACCTACGCGCGCTGCGGCATCATCGTCAACGTCACCCCGCTGGAGCCCGAATGGGAAGGCCACGTGACGCTGGAGTTCTCCAACACCACGCCGCTGCCGGCCAAGATCTACGCCAACGAGGGCGTGGCGCAGATGCTGTTCTTCGAGTCCGACGAGGTCTGCGAAACCTCGTACAAGGACCGTGGCGGCAAGTATCTCGGACAGACCGGCGTGACCCTGCCGAAAATCTGAACGCCCACGCGCGACGGCGGAATCATGGGGGCCGGTTGCCGGCCCCTTGTGCTTTCCGGCGGTAACGCGGCGGCAACCACCACACGGGTAACATGCCCTTTTGCCCCGGCACCGCGCCGGGGCGGGACGCAGGAGAGAAGGATGCGCTTTCATTTCCCGGTCATCATCATCGATGAAGACTTCCGCTCCGAGAACACCTCGGGCCTGGGCATCCGCGCGCTGGCCAAGGCCATCGAGGACGAAGGCATGGAGGTGCTCGGCGTCACCAGCTACGGCGACCTGACCTCCTTCGCCCAGCAGCAGAGCCGCGGCTCGGCCTTCATCCTGTCCATCGACGACGAGGAGTTCTCCTCGTCGGAAGCCTCGGACAAGGCCATCGCCGGGCTGCGCGCCTTCGTCGAGGAAATCCGCTTCCGCAACGCCGACATCCCCATCTTCCTGCACGGCGAGACACGCACCAGCCGGCACATCCCCAACGACGTGCTGCGCGAGATGCACGGCTTCATCCACATGTTCGAGGACACCCCGGAGTTCATCGCGCGCTACGTGGTGCGCGAGGCCAAGAACTACCTGGAAACGCTGGCCCCGCCGTTCTTCCGCGCGCTGACCCACTACGCGGCGGACGGCTCCTACTCCTGGCACTGCCCGGGGCACTCGGGCGGCGTGGCTTTCCTGAAGAGCCCGGTGGGGCAGATGTTCCACCAGTTCTTCGGTGAGAACATGCTGCGTGCCGACGTGTGCAACGCGGTGGAAGAACTCGGCCAGCTGCTCGACCACACCGGCCCGGTGGCCGCCTCGGAGCGCAACGCCGCGCGCATCTTCAACTGCGATCACCTGTACTTCGTCACCAACGGCACCTCCACGTCCAACAAGATGGTCTGGCACACCACCGTGGCGCCGGGCGATATCGTGGTGGTGGACCGCAACTGCCACAAATCCATCCTGCACTCCATCATCATGACCGGCGCGGTGCCGGTGTTCCTCACCCCCACGCGCAACCACTACGGCATCATCGGCCCGATTCCGCTCGCCGAGTTCTCCATGGAGAACATCCGCAAGAAGATCGCCGCCAACCCGTTCGCCAACGGCGCCGGCGGCAAGAAACCGCGCATCCTGACCATTACGCAATCCACCTACGACGGCGTGCTGTACAACGTGGAAGCCATCAAGGAGATGCTGGACGGGCAGATCGACACCCTGCACTTCGACGAAGCCTGGCTGCCGCATGCGGCCTTCCACGATTTCTATGGCGACTACCACGCCATCGGCGCGGACCGCCCGCGCTGCCGCGAATCCATGGTGTTCTCCACCCAGTCCACCCACAAACTGCTGGCCGGCCTCAGCCAAGCCTCGCAGATCCTCGTGCAGGACTCCGAGACCCGCAAGCTGGACCGCGACATCTTCAACGAAGCCTATCTGATGCACACCTCCACCAGCCCGCAGTACGCCATCATCGCCTCGTGCGACGTGGCCGCGGCGATGATGGAGCCGCCGGGCGGCACTGCGCTGGTCGAGGAATCGCTGGCCGAGGCCGTGGAATTCCGCCGCGCGATGCGCAAGGTGGAGGCGGACTTCGGCGCCGACGACTGGTGGTTCAAGGTGTGGGGGCCGGAATATCTGGCCGAGGAGGGCATGGGCACCCGCGAAGACTGGATGCTCAAGGCCGGCGAGCGCTGGCACGGCTTCGGCGAACTGGCCGAAGGCTTCAACATGCTCGACCCGATCAAGGCCACGGTGATCACCCCGGGGCTGGACGTGGATGGCGACTTCGCCGATTCGGGCATTCCCGCCGGCATCCTCACGCGCTATCTGGCCGAGCACGGCATCATCGTCGAGAAGACCGGGCTGTACTCCTTCTTCATCATGTTCACCATCGGCATCACCAAGGGGCGCTGGAACACCCTGGTGACCGAACTGCAGCAGTTCAAGGACGACTACGACCGCAACCAGCCCCTGTGGCGCGTGATGCCGGACTTCATCGCCAAGCACCCGCGCTACGAGAAGGTCGGCCTGAAGGACCTGTGCGCGCAGATCCACAGCTTCTACAAGGCGCACGACGTCGCCCGCCTGACCACCGAGATGTATTTGTCGGACATGGTGCCGGCCATGAAGCCGGCCGACGCCTTCGCCAAGATGGCCCACCGCGAGATCGAGCGTGTGGCCATCGACGAACTGGAAGGCCGGGTCACCGCCATGCTGGTCACCCCGTACCCGCCGGGCATCCCCCTGCTGATCCCGGGCGAGCGCTTCAACGGGACGATCTGCCGCTACCTGCGCTTCGCGCGCGACTTCAATGCGGCCTTCCCGGGTTTCGAGACCGACATCCACGGCCTCGTACGCGAGGAGCGCAACGGTGAGCTGCACTACTTCGTGGATTGCGTGCGCCAGGATTGAACGACGCACGATGAAAAAAGGCCGCCCCAGGGCGGCCTTTTGTATTCCGGCTCAGTGCGCGCGCCGTCGGCGATAGGTGACGAAGTCGAAGTCGAACTCGTTGTCGGCGTCGGCCTGGCGCGGTTCGCGGGCAATTTCCTCGAACTGCTGGCGATCGAATCCGGGGAAGTGCGCATCGCCCTCCACGTCGGCCCACACCTCGGTGAGCATGACCGTGTCGGCCTGGTCGATCAACTGGCGGTACAACTCGGCGCCGCCGATCACGAACACGCGTTCGGCGCCGCCTGCGGCCCGCAGTGCCGCCGCCGCGCTGGTGAAGCCTTCCGCGCCGTCCGCCCGCCAGGCCGGGTCGCGGCTCAGCACCAGATTGCGCCGTCCCGGCAGCGGTCGGCCGAGGGATTCCCAGGTCTTGCGCCCCATCAACACCGGATGCCCGGTGGTGGTGGCCTTGAAATGCGCCAGATCGGCGCGCAGCCGCCAGGGCAGCGCGTTCTCGCGGCCGATCACGCCGTTGCGCGCCACCGCGGCGATCAGCACCAACTCTGGATTGTTCATACTGCTACCTCCGCCTTGATGTGCGGGTGCGGATCGTAACCTTCCAGGGTGAAGTCCTCGAAGCGGAAGGCAAGCAGATCCTTCACCGCCGGGTTCAGGCGCAGCGTCGGCAACGGGCGCAGCTCGCGGCTCAGTTGCAGGCGGGCCTGATCGAGATGGTTGGCGTACAGATGGCAGTCGCCGCCGGTCCACACGAAATCGCCCGGCTCGTAGCCGCACACCTGCGCCATCATCAAAGTAAACAGCGCGTAGGAAGCGATGTTGAACGGTACGCCGAGGAAGATGTCCGCGCTGCGCTGGTAGAGCTGGCAGGACAACTTGCCGTCCGCCACGTAGAACTGGAACAGCGCGTGGCAGGGCGGCAGCGCCATGCTGCCGACTTCGCCGGGGTTCCACGCGCACACCAGATGGCGGCGCGAATCCGGGTTGTTCTTCAACCCTTCCACCAATTGGGCGATCTGGTCCACCGTGCGTCCGTCGGCGGTCTCCCAGCGCCGCCACTGCTTGCCGTACACCGGACCCAGGTCGCCGTTCTCGTCGGCCCATTCGTCCCAGATCGACACCCCGTTGTCCTTCAAATACTGGATGTTGGTGTCGCCGCGCAGGAACCACAGCAGCTCATGGATGATCGAGCGCGTGTGCAGCTTCTTGGTGGTCAGCAGCGGAAAGCCTTCCCCCAGATCGAAGCGCATCTGCCAGCCGAACACCGACAAGGTGCCCGTGCCGGTGCGGTCGGTCTTGCGGTGCCCGTGTTCGAGCACATGCCGCATGAGTTCGTGGTACTGGCGCATGAATCCGTTTCCCGTGGGGTGAAGTCATGATTCTAGCGCGGACTGCCTATGCTAATCTCCGGGCATTCGATCGCCTGGCCGAACACACCGGCCGGCGCGGCGCGCGAGGGAGAACAGGAATGGAAGAAGCAAGGCTCACCGCTGCTGAGCGGCCATCTCCGGCCGCCTCCGGCGGTGCGGGGGCGTCCACCGCCAGTCAGGCCATCGCCGGGTTGCAGGCCTTGGCAGCCTCGCTGCGCGGCCTGATGATTCCGGACCGCCTGCCGCCTTCCGCCCGCCTTTCGCTGATTTCCCAACTGGAAGACGATGCGCGCGAGAATCTCGCCCGCGTCCTCGACCATCCCGCAGGCCTGCCGTCGCGCGGCCTGGCCGGCTGGCCGCGTCTGGCCGACGAAGCATGCGCGGTGTCCGGCATGCTGCTCGATGCCTATGCCGGCCTGGCCGGGCAAGGAGGGGCGAGCGAAGACGTCGCGGAACAGATCGACCTGCGCTTGTGCGCCGCCGCCGCCCAGCGCGTGAAATGGGAATTCCTGTCCTGCGGCCCTCGTCATGCCACCCTCTGGCGGTTGATCGGCGAATTGCGCGGGCGCCGCCCGGAGCATCGCGCATTGCATGCGGAGTATCTGCGCGCGGTGGCCTACGCGAGTTGTGGCATGGATCAGATTCCTCCCAATGCCGTCGGCGCCGTGGACCGCCTGATCGATCTGCTGCTGCCCCATCTTTCCCTGCTTTCCTCGCCCGCGGGCAGCAGCCTGTACGGTATCGTTCCCGCGGATGGCGAGCCGCCGCGCCGTCTGGTGGAGCACGGCGAGCAGATGGCCGGCATGCTGCACCTGATCCCCGGCGCCGCGGTACGCATTCTCAATGGGCTCAGCGGGCAACTGGCCCAGGGCAGCGTACCCGCTGAACTGGCTGGCAATGGACGTCACGGCGAAGCGGGGCTCGCGCTCGCCTTGCAGACCTTGCTGCGTCACTGGTCCAGCATGCCCCCACTGCGCCGCTACCGGCGGCATCTGCTCGATGGCCGCCTCGAAGCCGTGCGTGGCTTCGATGAATTGAAGACCCTGCTGCAGGGCGGCGCCTGCACGTCGGCGAGCGGTGAATGGCAGATGTACGATGTCAGTCGGGGAGGCATCGGCGCCCTGGTTCCCCGCGCAGGGGACGACGCAGTGCAGATGGGCGACCTGGTCGGCCTGCGTTCGGCAGATGGAGATGCCTGGCACCTCGGCATCGTTCGACGCAAGCGGGCAACTGGCGAGGGGCGGCTGGTCGGCGTGGAAACCGTGTCCCAGCGTCCGGAAATCATTTCCGCCGACGATGGCCGTGCCGCAGCTGAAGTCCTGCTGTGCGATCCGTTGCTCAAGGGCGAGGCAGTCCGCGTGCTGGTGTCTCCGGATGCGCTGATGTCCGGTGTGCCCCTGTTCGTCAGTGCCAACGGCGGTCTGCACAAGCTCAAGCCGCTCGATGCGGCGGCGAGCGGACGCGACTTCGAACTGCGCGTCTATCAGGTGCTCTGAACGGGCGGTTCCTGCCCGGCATCCTGGGACGCAGCTTGCCGGCTGCGGATTTCCGTTGCCAGGTTGACAGTTTTTTTTCTATGCCTATAATTCGCGGCTCTTTGCTGCAGGGCGGTGTGTTTTCCGGCCCTCTGGTCGAGCGCAGAAGCGGCTTTCGGGCGATTTGGCGGTTTGGGTTGTCCGGGGTTGGTTGGTTTGAGGGGGGTTGACGAGTTTTCTGGATTGCCCCACAATCTCGCTTCTTCGCTGCTGGTGCAGCAGTTCTTTAAAAAGTTGAACAACCGATAAGTGTGGGTGCTTGGTTGTTGTGCGGCCGAGCCATCTTCGGATGGCAATGGTTTCGCAATGATTCAAGTGCTCGCGAAAGTCAGTAATGATTTTTGAGTACTTTGCTGGATTGAACTTAAGAGTTTGATCCTGGCTCAGATTGAACGCTGGCGGCATGCTTTACACATGCAAGTCGA
>NZ_SSOC01000004.1 GCF_004801295.1 Pseudothauera nasutitermitis | reverse complement strand
CCGTCCGCCGCGGCCGCGGCCGCGGCGGACGGGCCGGCCGGCGGGCTTTCGCCGGGCGCCAGGAGCACGCCCATCGGCGCGCCGACCTGGATCGTCGCGCCGTCCGCGACGAAGCCCTTGAAGATGCCGCCGGTTTCGGCTTCGAGTTCGAGGATCGCCTTGTCGGTCTCGATCTCGGCGATGACTTCGCCCTTGGCGACGGTGTCGCCGTCCTGCTTGAGCCAGCGCGCCAGCGTTCCTTCGGTCATCGAGGTGGATACCGAAGGCATGATGATTTCCGTTGCCACAGTCTCTCCCCCCGTTCAGGCCGCGACGGCCTGGTCTGCCGGCGCCGCGGGCAGGGGCCGGCCCATCTCGGCCATCACCCTGGCGAAGCCCGCGCGGATTTCCCCGGCGCCCACGAACGCGGCGCGCTCCAGGACCTTGGACACCGAGGGCGACGCCTCGCCGCCGTGGATGCGCTGCACGGGCTGGTCGAGATGGTCGAAGAAGCGCCGCTGGACCTCGTCCGCCAGCATGGCGCCGTAAGACACCGTGAGCGGCCCCTGTTCGAGCACGACCACGTTGTTGGTCTTGCGGATGCTCTCGCCGATGGTCTCCCAGTCGAGGCCGGCGCGGTCGAGCGAGCGCAGGTCGACGATCTCGGCATCCAGCCCCATCTCCTCCGCCACCTCGGCGGCAAGCGGCGTCATCGCCAGATAGGTCAGCACGGTGAATGCGGCGCCCCGCCGCACCACCTTGGCCTTGCCCAGCTCGATGCAGTAGTCGAGGTCTTCCAGCGGGCCGGGGGCGGTGGTGTTGTAGAGGTCGGTGTGCTCGATGACCAGCACCGGGTCCTCGCAGCGTAGCGCGCTGTTCATCAGGCCCACGTAATCGAACGGCGTGCTCGGCGCCACGATCCGCCAGCCGGGCCACATGGCGTACATGCCGGCCGGGTCCATGGAGTGCTGCGAGCCGTAGCCTGTGCCGATGGCGCACTTGGTGCGCAGCACCAGGGGCATCGGCGAATCGCCGCCGAACATGTGGCGGGCCTTGCCGATCTGGTTGAACAACTGGTCGGCCGCCACCAGGGCGAAATCGGCATACATCAGTTCCACCACCGGCCGGTACTGGCCGTCCTGGGCCACGCCGCCGGCCAGCCCGACGAAGCCCTGTTCGGCGATCGGGGTGGGGATGATGCGGTCCGGGAAGCGTTCCGCCAGCCCCTTGGTGGCGCCGTTGGTGCCGCCCTTGAGGCGGTGGATGTCCTCGCCCAGGCAGAAGACGCGCTCGTCCGTCTCCATGCGCCGTCCCATCACCCTGGCCACGGCGTCGATGAACTTCAGCTCGCCGGTCGGGCCGGAGGCGCGCTCCAGTTCCTCGAAGCGCGCGCCCTCGAACTCGGACAGGTCGCCGCGCAGGCCCTGGTCGCGGAACTCGGGCCTGGGCCACAACGCCGCGCGGATGCGCCGCTGCGAGCCTTCGCCTTCGACCAGCCGCGCGACGGCGTTGTGCAGCGCGTCCTGGCAATGGCGGCGGATGGCGGCATTCTCGTCCTCCGTCAGCCACTTCAGGGCGATCATTTCCCGCGCGGTGCGTTCGAGCGGATCGCGCGCCATCCACGACGATTCCTCGTCCTTCTTGCGGTAGCCGAAGGCGCTGCCCGGCACCGAGCCGCCATGGTGGAAATAGCGGTACAGCACGGCCTCGATGATCGTCGGCCCCTTGCCCGCGCGCATGCGCTCCACCGCCATCTGCGCGGCCAGGCGCACCGCCACGGGGTCCATGCCGTCGACGCGCCAGGCGGGAATCGCATACGCGCCGCCGCGCGACGACAGGCGCGTCTCGCGGGTTTCCTCGTCCAGCGTGGTCGATACGGCGTAGCCGTTGTTCTCGACGAAGAAACAGATCGGCAGGCCCCACAGCGCCGCGAGGTTCATCGATTCCGGCACGGCGCCGATGTTCATGCCGCCGTCGCCGAAATAGGTGAAGGTCACCTCGCCCTTGTTGCGCCGCTTCTGCGCCCAGGCCAGGCCGTTGGCGATGGGCACGCCGCCGCCGACGATGGCGTTGGTGCCCATCGCCCCGGCCTCGACCCAGCGCAGGTGCATGGAGCCGCCGCGCCCCTTGCAGAAGCCGTCCGCGAGGCCGAGGATCTCGGCCAGCGTGCGGTAGAGGAAGTCCTCGACTGCGCCGGGCAGCGGCGCCCTGCGCGGGTCGTAGGCGGCATCGTCGATGTGCCGCAGCCCCTTGGCCAGGAACTGGTGGTGGCCGCGATGGGCGCCGGTGATCATGTCGCGCGAGTCGAGCAGCATCACCGAACCCACCGCGCCGCCCTCCTGGCCGATGCTGGAGTGGGCCGGCCCGTGGACCAGGCCGAGTTTCTCCAGGTTGAGCACCGCCTCCTCGAAGGCCCGGATGAGGTGCTGGTAGTACAGCATGCGCAGCAGCTCGGCCGCGCCGAGCTTCTTCCAGTCATGCGGCGTGGAGGCGATCTCCATCCACGGCTCGGCATAGTCCAGTTTGGTGGTCCTTGGCATCCTCGTTCCTCGGTGTCATGGGCATTGGCGAATCCCCCGCGCGGCCGGCCGTGCGCCGCCTGCGCTTTCCATCGGGTGGCGCAATGCAGTCAGCAAGGCGTATGCCATCCCGCAAAAAATCCCATAAACACCTGATTCACCATGGGAATATTTATTCCAGGCGGCGCCTTCCCTTTCCAGGATTGCGACTTTTTTTGCAGCGTGAAACTTATGTCTCAGAAAGGCGAAAAGCGCCTGGCAGCCTGGCGTGGCGCCCGCATCGCATTCTCATGAGACGGCTTTTGCACATTGCGACGCAATTCCCCGCCCGGCGAGACGGGTGGCGCCCGGCGCGGCGGCGGAGTTTCCTGGAAATCAATCACTTGACGCACCGCAATGCACTTGGCACGACTATTGCGGCAGGCTGTCCAGCGCATCGGGATGTGCCTGCGGCGGGCGTGGCCACGCCGCCGGCTCGTGCCGGGCCAAGCGAGGATGGAGACCGGTCTGCGGACCGCAAAAAATGAAAAGGCGAGGAGGAAGCAGAGAATGAAACAGGCGCTCCTGAAAACGATCCTGTACGGGGTGACCCATGTGCTGCGGTACACGGCGAAGAGGCACCCGGCATTCCGGGCGGAGATGAAACGGCGCAACTGCGTGGTGCAGATCAAGCTGAAGGACGGCAGCATCGGCCGCCACTACACCTTCCGGCACGGCACCGTCGAATCCGCCGCCGGGCTCCATCCGAAGCCCGACGTGACGCTGATCTTCAAGGATCTGCCCACGGCGCTGTCGTTTCTCAAGCCGGGCGCCGAACAGGCGGAGATTCTCAACGCGGCGAAGAACTTCCGCGTCATGGTGATCGGCCGCGACGAGCTGACCGTCTGGTTCATGCAGTTGATGAACCGGCTGCAGACCGTGAATCTCGAGATCGGCACGAAGATGCCCGACGGCACCACGCGCTACACGACGAACACCAATGGCGGCCCGATGTTCGTCTATGCGAAGGACGGGCGCATCGTGCGCATGACGCCGATCGTGCTGGACGACGGCGACGCGCCGTCGTGGTCGATCCAGGCGCGCGGCCGCAGCTTCACCCCGTGGCGCAAGTCCACGCTGAGCCCGCACGCATCGGCGCTGAAGTCGATGGTCTATTCGGACAAGCGCCTGCTGTACCCGATGAAGCGCGTGGACTGGGATCCCAAGGGCGAGCGCAATCCACACAACCGCGGCATCTCCGGCTACGAACGGATCAGCTGGGACGAGGCGCTCGACATCGTCGCCGGCGAGATCAAGCGCATGAAGAAGGAACACGGGCCGGGGGCGATCGCGATCCCGATGCCCTCCCACCACCAGTGGGGCAACATCGGCTACTACCTGAGCGCGCTGCTGCGCTTCGGCAACCTCATCGGCTTCACCCGCGTGCACCCCAACCCCGATAGCTGGGAGGGCTGGTACTGGGGCGCCATGCACCATTTCGGCAGTTCCCTGCGCCTGGGGATCCCGAGCTTCTACGGCACCATCGAGGACTGTCTGCAGGAAGCCCAGCAGATCGTCTTCTGGTCGAGCGACCCGGAATCCACCAACGGCCTCTACGCCGGCTTCGAGGGCACGCAGCGGCGCCTGTGGGCGAAGGAGCTGGGCATCGAGTTCGTGCACATCGACCCGCACCTCAATCCGACCGCGCAACTGCTGGGCGGCAAGTGGATCTCGATCCGCCCGGCCACGGATGCCGCGCTGGCGACGGCCATCATGCACGTGTGGGTCACCGAGGGACTCTACGACAAGCAGTACGTCGCCGAGCGCACCACCGGCTTCGACGCATGGCGGGACTACCTGCTCGGCGAGACCGACGGCGTGCCCAAGACGCCCGAATGGCAGGAGGCCGAGACCGGCGTCGCGGCGCACGTGTGCCGTGCGCTGGCGCGTTCCTGGGGCAGCAAGAAGACCTATCTTTCCGCCGGCGGCCTCGGCGCCGGCTGGGGCGGCGCCTGCCGTTCGGCCACCGGCTCGCAGTGGGCCCGCTGCATGATCCTGATGATGGCGATGCAGGGCTGGGGCAAGCCCGGCATCAACTTCGGCAACCTGCAGTTCGGCGCCCCGCTCGACTACGAGTTCTATTTCCCCGGCTACGCCGAAGGCGGCATCTCGGGCGAGATCGCCTTCACCGCGTCGGGCATCAACAACTACCAGCGCATGCCGCACCTGATCACCATGAACCCGGTGAAGCAGATGATCCCGCGCCAGCGCCTGCCCGAGGCGATCGTCGAGGGCCATTCCAAGGGCTTCATGTGGGACGGCTCGTCGATGGAGGCACAGTTCGCGCCCTTCGAATACCCGATGCCCGGCTATTCCAGGATCCACATGCTGTACCGCTACGGCGGCTCGTCGTTCGGCACGATCGCGAAATCGACGCGCTTCGAGCAGTCCTACCGCGACCCCTCGATCGAGTGCGTGGTGAACCAGTCGATCTGGTTCGAGGGCGACGCCAGGTACGCGGACATCATCCTGCCGGCATGCACCAGCTTCGAGCGCTGGGACATCAGCGAGTGGGCCAACTGCGCCGGCTACATCCACCACAACCATTCGCAGTTGAACCACCGCATCGTCACCCTCCAGCACAAGTGCATCGAGCCGCTGGGCGAATCGAAGTCCGACTACCAGATCTACCTGGAAATCCTCCACCGCCTGGGGCTGGGCGCGATGTTCTCCGAAGGGTGCAGCGAGCTCGACTGGTGCAAGCGGGTGTTCGATTCCACCGACCTGCCCAAGCACATCAGTTGGCAGGAGTTCGTCAAGAAGGGCTACCACGTGCTGCCCGCCGAGCCGGAGAAGACGCGCACCTCGGTGTCCATGCGCTGGTATGCGGAGGGCCGGCCCAAGGACCTGCCGGAGCCCCATCCGCTGCCGTCCCAGTTCACCGATGAATTCGGCCAGGGACTGGAAACGCAGTCGGGCAAGCTGGAGTTCGTTTCCTCCTCCCTCGCGCGCGGCCAGGCCGACAACCCGGAACGCCCCGCGCTCAACCGCTACATCCCGGCATGGGAGGGGCCGCACGCGCAGGCGCTGTTCGCCAGGTACCCGCTGCAGATGATCTCCACCCATCCGCGCTACAGCTTCCACACCTACGGCGACGGCAAGGACAGCGTGCTGAACGACGTGGATGACCACCGGATCTTCGTCGACGGCTACTACTACTGGGTGATGAAGATCAACCCGGCCGACGCGGCCGAGCGCGGCATCGGGCACCGCCAGCTGATCCGCGTGTTCAACGACCGGGGCTCGGTGATCTTCGTCGCCGACGTGTCCGCACTGGTCGGGCGCGGGATCATGAAGACCTTCGAGTCCAACGCGGATTTCGATCCCGTCCATTCCCACGGCGCGGAAGGCGTGTCGGACCGCTCCGGCTGCGCCAACGTGCTGACCTCGCCGCGCCCGCAGCAGCAGGGCACCGAGGGCATGGCGGCGAACTCCTGCCTGGTGGAGATGGAGCCGTGGACGCCGCCCGCCGGCATCCGGAGCAAGGTCCAGGTCAAGGGCATGGCACCGTCGAACCAGCGCCCTGCCGCCGCCAAACCCGCGCCGGCCGTCACGGCCTGACGCGCCCCCCCACGACCAGGACCAAGGGATGACCGCCATGAAGAAATGGAACCTCATCATCGACGTCGCCAAGTGCGAGAATTGCAACAACTGCATGTTGACCACGCGCGACGAACACGTCGGCAACGACTTCCCCGGCTATGCCGCGCCGCAGCCGCTGCATGGACACAACTGGATCAAGATCCACCGCAAGGTGCGCGGCCAGGACGGCATGGTGGATGCCGCCTACCGGCCGACGATGTGCAACCACTGCGACGACGCGCCCTGCGTCAAGGCGGCGGGCGACGGCTCGGTCTACCAGCGGCCGGACGGCATCGTCATCATCGATCCGCAGAAGGCGCGCGGCAGGCGGGACATCGTGGACGCCTGCCCCTACGAGGGCATCTTCTGGAACGAGGAACTGCAGTTGCCGCAGAAGTGGATCTTCGACGCCCACCTGCTCGACCAGGGCTGGAAGCAGCCGCGCTGCCAGCAGTCCTGCCCGACCGGGGTGTACTGGGCGGTCAAGGTCGAGGATGACGAGATGCAGGCACTGGTGAAGAAGCACCGGCTCGAAGTGCTGCGCCCCGAGCTGAACACCCGCCCGCGCGTGTATTACAAGAACCTCCACCGCTTCGCCAAATGCTTCGTCGGCGGCACCGTGGTGGCCGAGGTGGACGGCGTTCTCGATTGCGTCGCGGGCGCGCACGTGACCTTGACGCGCCAGGGCAGGCAAGTCGCCACCACGCAGTCCGATACCTTCGGCGATTTCAAGTTCGACGCCCTCGACCCTGGCAGCGGCGAGTACCAGGTGGAGATCGTCGATGAGAGGCTCGGCTCGGCGCAGGCCAGCGCGACCCTGGCGGAAGAAAGCTGCTACATCGGCCTGATCCGCCTGCAACCGGGCGTTCCGCACGGCTCGGGCATTCATGCCGGCGCCCGCCGCGCTCACGCCTGATCCGCCGATGGCAGCGCCCCCGCGGCCGCTCGACCCGGCCGCGGGGGCCGGCTAGGAAACGAAAGATGTCCGGCTATCTGGATTCCGGCCTATGGTGCGCCACGGATCGTCCGCGCACGGACGAGACCGGCGCCTTCGTCCGCGAAGCGTCGCAGTTCCGCCGCCGCGTCACCGCGCACGGCGGCGGGCGCCACCGGGCCGAGCACGGACGCTACCACCTGTACGTCTCGCTGGCCTGCCCCTGGGCGCACCGGACGCTGCTGTGCCGCGCGCTCAAGGGGCTGGAAGAAGCCGTTCCGGTTTCGGTGGTCGAGCCGGTCGCCGGCAGCCAGGGGTGGGTGTTTTCCGCCGGGCACGGCGCCACCGCCGACCTCGCCAACGCCCTGCATGCCCTGCACGAGCTCTACACGCTTGCGCAGCCGGCGTACAGCGGCCGGGTGACGGTGCCCGTGCTGTGGGACTGCGCCGCACGATGCATCGTCAATAACGAGTCGGCCGACATCCTGCGCATCCTCAACGACGCTTTTCGCGCGTTCCAGCGCACGGACCTGGACCTCTACCCGCCCGCCCTGCGCGGCAGGATCAATGCGATCAACCGCTTCGTCCATGAGAACGTCAACGACGGGGTGTATCGCTGCGGCTTCGCGCGCTCGCAGGCCGCCTACGGGCTTGCGGTGCGCCGGCTGTTCGGCGCGCTCGACAGGATCGAGCGGCGCCTTGCGCGGCAGCGCTATCTCGTTGGCGACTGCCTCACCGAGGCCGACCTGCGCCTGTTCCCGACGCTGGTGCGCTTCGACGCGGTCTATTACCTGCACTTCAAGTGCAGCGTGCGGCGGATTGCCGACTACCCGAACCTCTCCGGCTACCTGCGCGACATCTATCAGTTGCCGGGCGTGGCGGCAACGGTGGACATGGATCACATCAAGCGCCATTACTACCTGAGCCATCGCGATCTGAATCCGGCGGGCATCGTCCCGGCAGGCCCGGATACCGATTTCGCGGCGCCCCATGACCGGCTGCGCTTCCAGGATCGACCCACATGAACAAACCCTCCGACGAACCCGGCCGGCCTGCGCCCGCCGCTTCCCCGGCCGCGGAGCACGGCGGCCTGCCCGGCATGCGCGGCACGGATCACATCGGCTTCACCGTGCCCGACCTCGACGCGGCGGTGGCCTTCTTCGCCGACGTGATCGGCTGCGAACCCTTCTACGAGCTGGGGCCGTTCCAGTCCGCCGGCGACTGGATGCAGACCCACCTCAACGTGCATCCGCGGGCGGTGATGCGCAGGCTGCGCTTCCTGCGCTGCGCGAACGGCTCGAACTTCGAGATCTTCGAGTACGCCTCGCCCGACCAGAACCCGGCACAGCCGCGCAACAGCGACATCGGCGGCCATCACCTCGCCTTCTATGTCGACGACATCGACGCCGCCGTGGCCTACCTGCGGGCCAAGGGCGTGCGCATCCTGGGCGAGCCCACCGTGCGCCTCAGCGGCCCCAGCGCGGGACAGTCCTGGGTCTATTTTCTCGCGCCCTGGGGGATGCAGCTGGAACTGGTCAGCTATCCCCAGGGCAAGGGCTACGAAACAGAGACCGACCGCCGCCTGTGGCATCCGGCCTTTCCGGAAAAATAGCGCCCGCCGGGCGCACGGATTTTCGCAACTTGAGACGCATGTTTGAGAAGAGCGTCCGAGACCGCCGCGAGCCGACGGCGCGAACAGTCCGGAAAACAGAAAATTCCTTCATAAACAAGGGCATTCGCCTTTCTTCCTGAGTGGCACGGTTTTTGAATAAGCGTTGACGCGCCAGGGCTGCTTCGGCGCATGGCCGCCCGGCAAGCACCGGATCGACGCGGCCCTTGAAACCAAAGGAGGAAATGCATGAACTCGAAACTGTTGGCCGCAGCGATCTGCGGGCTGTGCGCGGCCGCTTCCGTCCACGCCAAGGAAGGCGGCGACCAGTATCCGAACGGCGCGGAGAACTGGTTCGCGGGGGCCATCCCGCCGCCGGGAAACTACTTCATCAACTACTTCGGCCACGTATCCGGAACGCTGCGCGACCACAAGGGCGACAAGGTCACGGCACCGAACGGCAAGAACGTCAAGCTCAAGGCGACCTTCGACGCCCTGCGCTTCCTCAAGGTCACCGAGACGCAATTCCTCGGCGCGAACTATGGCTGGGCGGCGCTCCTGCCCATCGTGCACCTGTCGATCGACGCGGCCGGATCGCGGGACAGCAGGACCCATATCGGTGACGCGACATTCACCCCGTTCCTCCTGTCCTGGCATGCCCCCGAGTGGCACTACGTCGTCGGCCTCGACGTCAACCTGCCGACGGGAAGGTATGACAAGAACGATCCCGGCGGGAGAAACACCGGCGAGAACTACTACAGCCTGGAACCGGTATTCGGCGTCACCTATCTCGGCAGCAGCGGCTGGGAGGTGTCCGGCAAGTTCATGTACAACTGGAAGACCCGCAACAAGGATACCGACTACCAGTCCGGCGACGAATTCCACATGGACTTTCTCGTCGGCAAGCACGTCGGCCCGTGGTCGGTGGGCTTGAGCGGCTATTACCTGAAGCAACTCACCGACGACAAGCAGAACGGGCGCAAGGTCGGTCCGGATGGCAACCGCGGCCAGGTATTCGCCATCGGGCCCAGCGTGAAATATGAAACCGCCGGCAAATCGCAACTGATTTTCCAGTGGCAGCACGAAAGCAACGTCAAGAACCGCTTCAAGGGCGACAAGCTCTGGTTCAAGTTGATCACCGCGCTGTAGCAGACCCCGCCGCGCCGGATCCGGGTCGCGGCCGCTTGCGGCCCGATCCGGCATTCCCGCCTTTCCTCCCAGGCGCCGCGCCCGGCCCGGCCATTATGCGAGTCCGCCAGGGCGTATCCACGAAAATAAAATCGCAGTTTGCGACATGCCTTTGAGACGAATGTTTCGTGCGCTTCGAAGGCCGGCCGGAAAATTCCCGCCCAAAACATATAAGCAACTGATACTCATCGAAAAAATGCGGACTTTGAATCCCTGGCACGGTACTTGTATTAACCGCAATGCCGGGTTTGCCATTTTTCCGTGAATGCCGGAAATACACGGCGCACGGCGGGCGGGGAATATCCCGGCATTGGCGGCGGAAAGCCGGCAACCGGATCCATCCATGGATCCGCCCAAAAGATAACAAGGAGGATGACAGAATGAATGACAAGCTTGTACCGGACAGCTTTCCCGATCCCGTCCGCCGCCGCGCCATCAAGGCCCTCGGCGCGACGGCCCTGTCGGCAGGCCTGGCGGGCGTGGCCGGTTTCAGCCCCGCGGCGTTCGCGGCGTCGGCGCGCAAGATCAAGATCGGCTTCGTGACGCCGCTGACCGGGCCGCTCGCCCCCTTCGGCGAGGCGGACCGCTTCGTCATCGACAGCATGCGCGAAGTGTTCAAGAACGGGATCGCCGTCGGCGACAAGATCCATCCCGTGGACATCATCGTCAAGAACAGCGAATCCAATCCGAACAAGGCCGGCGAGGTGGCCAGCGGCCTGATCCTGCGCGACAGGGTGGACCTGATGCTGGTGGCCTCCACGGTGGACACCATCAACCCGGTGGCGGACCAGTGCGAACTCAACGGCGTGCCGTGCATCTCCACCGTCTCGCCGTGGCAGCCCTGGTTCTTCGGCCGCGGCGCCAAGCCCGAATCGGGCTTCGAATGGACCTACCACTTCTTCTGGGGGCTCGAGGACGTCATCGGCGTGTTCCTGGACATGTGGAAATCGGTGCCGACCAACATGGCCGTCGGCGGCCTGTTCCCCAACGATGCGGACGGCAACGCCTGGGGCGACGCGAACTTCGGGCTGCCGCCCGCGCTCGCCAAGGAAGGCTTCAAGCTCACCGACCCGGGGCGCTACCAGGTGCTGAACGCGGATTTCAGCGCGCAGATCGCGGCATTCAAGCAGAACGGCTGCGAGATCGTCACCGGCAACATGATCCCGCCGGACGTCAAGACGTTCTGGACGCAGGCGCGCCAGCAGGGCTTCCGGCCGAAGATCGTCTCGGTGGGCAAGGGCCTCCTCTTCCCGTCGGCCGTCGAGGCCATGGGCAACCTGGCCGAGGGGATGTCGACGGAAGTGTGGTGGAGCCCGCACCACCCGTTCAAGTCCTCGCTCACCGGCGCGACCGCCGCGCAGTTCGCCGCATCCTACGAGGCGGCGACGAAGAAGCAGTGGACCCAGCCGCTCGGCTTCTCGCACGCCCTCTTCGAGGTCGCGGCCGACGTGCTCAAGCGCACGCAGGACATCGAGCGCCCGGAAGCCATTCGCGCCGCGATCGCCTCGACCCGGGCCGAGACCATCGTCGGCCGGGTGGAATGGGGGAACGGTCCGGTCCGGAACGTCGCCAAGACGCCGCTCGTCGGCGGCCAGTGGGTGAAGGGGAAACAGTTCAACTACGACCTCGTCATCGTTTCCAACGCCGCCGCGCCGAATATCCCGCTGGGCGGGAAACTGGCGCTGATCTCCTGATGCACCCGCGGCCGGGGGCAAGCCCCCGGCCGCGGAGACGATCCACAACAGTTCGAAGGAGAGGCCGGTGGGGGAAATCCTTTCACTGGAGCGGGTAAGCAAGTCCTACGGCGCCTTGAAGGTGACGGACGGAATAAGCCTTGCGCTCGGCGAAGGCGAGATGCTGGGGATTCTGGGCCCCAACGGTGCGGGCAAGACGACGCTGTTCAACCTGATCAGCGGGGACGTGCGCCCCGATGAAGGCCGGGTGATGTTCCGCGGCCAGGACATTACCGCGCTGCCGCCGCATCGCCGCTGCCGCCACGGCATCGGCCGCTCATACCAGATACCGCATCCGTTTTCGGGCATGACCGTATTCGAGAATCTTCTGGTCGGGGCCATCTACGGCGAAGGCATGGCCGAACAGGCGGCCGAATCCCTGTGCATCGAAGTGCTGGAGAAAACCGGCCTGCTGAAGAAATCCAATCAACTGGCGGGCTCGCTGACCCTGCTCGACCGCAAGCGCCTCGAACTGGCGCGGGCGCTGGCGACACGGCCAAGGCTGCTGCTGCTGGACGAAATCGCCGGCGGGCTGACCGAGCACGAGGCGAAGGAACTGGTGCGGTTGATCCAGGAGATCAAGGCCCAGGGCGTGTCGATGATCTGGATCGAGCACGTGGTGCACGCCCTGCTGGCGGTGGCGGATCGCCTGCTGGTCATCAACTTCGGCACCAAGCTCGCCGAAGGGGCGCCGCAGGCGGTGATGAACGACCCCGAAGTGAAGCGCGTTTACATGGGGATCGAGGTATGAGCGCATTGCTCTCGACGCACGCCCTGAAGGCGTGGTACGGCGATTTCCAGGCACTGTTCGGCATCGATTTCGAGATCCGCGCGCAGGAGATCGTCGCCATCATCGGCGCCAACGGCGCCGGCAAATCGACCTTCCTGAAGGCGATCACCGGCGTGCTGCCCGTGGCCCCCGGGAACGTGGTGTTCAAGGGGCGGCCGATCGGCGGGCGCAAGGCGCACCGCGTGGTGGCGGAAGGCATTGCGATGGTGCCGGAGGGCCGCAGGCTGTTCCCCAGCCTGTCGGTGGAAGAAAACCTCTGCATGGGGGCGTATGCGAAACGGCCGGGGCCGTGGAGCCTGGAGAAGGTCTACGGGCTGTTTCCCGTGCTGAAGGAAAAGCGCAAGGTCCCCGGCACGGCGCTGTCGGGCGGGCAGCAGCAGATGGTGGCCATCGGCAGGGCATTGATGAGCAATCCGGAGCTGCTCATCTGCGACGAGATCTCGCTCGGCCTCGCACCGACGGTGATCAAGGAAATATACGCCGCGCTGGAACGCATCACGCGGGACGGCCTGACCGCGATCATCGTCGAGCAGGACGTGCTCACCGCCGAACGCGTGTCGCAGCGGCTCTACTGCTTCCAGGAGGGCCGGGTGTCGCTGCAGGGCAATTCCCGCGACCTGACCCACGAGCAGATTTCCCATGCCTATTTCGGCGTTTGAAGACCGCATGGATGCGGGAGGGATGAAATGACGATCTGGATCGACGCAATCATTCAGGGGGTGCTGGTCGGCGGCCTGTACGCGCTGTTCGCGATGGGGCTGTCGCTCATGTTCGGCATCATGAGGCTGGTGAACGTCGCCCACGGCGACCTGGTGATCCTGATGTCGTTCATCGGGCTGATGGTCGTCGAAGGCCTGGGGCTGCAGCCGTTCGCCGCGATGGCCGTGGTCGTTCCGATCGCGCTGTGCATGGGCTACGCGCTGCAGCGCGGCGTCCTGAACCACACGATCAGCAAGGATCCGCTGCGTTCGTTGATCGTGACCTTCGGCATCTCCATCGTCATCCAGAACCTGCTGCTCGCATTCCATTCCGCCGATACGCGCGCGATCCATTCCGCCGGGCTCGAATCGCAAAGCCTGCCGATCGCGGAGAACCTCGCGGTGGGCGTGCTGCCGGTGATCATGTTCGCCACGGCGGTGATGCTGACCGCGGGCCTGCAATGGCTGTTCGGCAGCACGCGCATCGGGCGGGCCTTTCGCGCGACCTCGGACGACGACGGCGCCGCCGCGTTGATGGGCATCAACAACGCGCACATCTACGCCCTGGCCACCGCGATTGCCATCGGCATCCTCGGCGTGGCGGGCGTCTTCCACGGCATGCGCACCACCTTCGCCCCGACCGACGGCCCGGCGCTGCTCATCTATGCGTTCCAGGCCGTCATCATCGGCGGGATGGGCTCCTTCTGGGGCACCCTGGCGGGCGGCGTCCTGCTCGGCATCGCCCAGGCGATCGGCGCGCGCATCGACCCCGGGTGGGGCGTGCTGGCGGGGCACCTGATGTTCGTCGCGGTGCTGCTGTTCAAGCCGAACGGCTTCTTTCCCAAAACGCGCTAGCGCGCAGCGAGGCTCAGATGAGTACAACAATGGGTGTCACGGCCGCCGCATCCGCCCGGCCCGGGGACGGCGGCCACGTCGTCGAAAGATCCACCCGCGCGGGCATCGCGACCATGGTCTTCTTCGCCGTGTCGCTCGGGTTCTCGGTGTCGATGCCGTTCTGGGCGGATGCCATCTACTTGCGCTGGCTGTCGGAACTGGCGTGCTATTTCGTCATGGCGCAGATGTGGAACCTGCTCGGCGGCTATGGCGGACTGGTCTCGATCGGCCAGCAGGCCTACATCGGCATCGGCGGCTATGCGCTGATCGTGCTGGCGAACATGGCCGGGATCAACCCGTTCGCCGCGGTCCTGCTGTGCGGCGTCGCGGCGGCCGTCGCCGCGATGCCGATCTCCCGGATCGTGTTCCGCCTGCATGGCCCCACCTTCGCGATCGGCACCTGGGCGGTGGCCGAAATCCTGCGGCTCCTGGTGGCCAACACGACCGTCCTGGGGGGCGGCTCCGGCACCAGCCTGCTCGCCCTCAGGGGGTTCGACCGGGCGACCCGCGAGGCCATCACGTTCTGGGTGTCGATCGGCGCCTCGTACGGTTCGGTGCTGCTCGTGTACTTGCTGCTGCGCTCGAAATTCGGCTTGGCGCTGACGGCGATCCGCGATTCGGAGCTCGCCTCGAGGAGCCAGGGCATCGACGTCGGGCGCACCAAGTTCCTCGTATACGTCATCTCGGCCTTCGGCTTCGGCATCGCTGGCGCCATCTACTTCCTCGGTACCCTGCGCATCTCGCCGGACGCGGCGTTCGGCGTTTCATGGTCTCCCCTGATCATCTTCATGGTCATCATCGGCGGCGTCGGCACCATCGCGGGGCCACTGTTCGGCGCGGTCCTCTTCTTCGCCCTGTCGAAGGTCTTCGAAGACTTCGGCAGCTGGTACCTGACCGCCCTGGGCCTGCTGGCGATCGTCGTGACGATCTGGTTCCCGAAAGGCATCTTCGGATTCATCGAAGACCGCTACGACCTCAGGCTCTTTCCCGTGCAACGCCGTCTGAGGGTACGCAGCACCCCTTGAACGCAAGGCCCTCTCCCCGATTTCACCTCTCCTCCATATCCTGACTTGCCCCATGGGTCCGGAATGCCAGAGATCGGGGATTTAACGCCCGCTTCGGCGGGCTTTTTTTCCGCCGGGCCGCCCCAAGGCAAGAAGCACCCGCCCGGGCAGGCCCTGTCCGGGCGCTTCGGCCAATCCGGGGAACGCAAGCGCCTGGGGGGCCTCCTTTTTCCCGGCAACCGGATCGTCCCTCTCGCGCCCCCATCTTTCACCGCGCTTCGGGCAAACCGCTCCAATGACGAAACCCCCCACCTATTCCATTGATTTCGACTGGCGGCCTGCGCGCCGGCACTCGAATATCGGGCACGTATCACGGCCGGGAGATCAAGAGGAAGCGCGTCATGCGAAGCGACGAAACGGCAGACTCGCGTACGGAAGGAGCGCAACTATCGATCGAGATGCTCCGTGCCGTCATCGACGGAGATACCTACGAGACGGTGGCGGCCCGCTTCGGCGTTTCGCGGACCGCGGTGGAGCGGCGCGTCAAGTCAGTGGCAGTCCGGCTCACCCGGGTGGTGGGGGTGGAGGGCCTCAAGGAAGAAGGCGCGGCCTTCGTGCGGCGCCTGCGCCTGCATCGCGACGCCATCCTGGTGGCGCTGGAGGATTTCGAGCCCGCGCCGCCCGCGGGCAACCGTCCGGCGCGCGTGCTGTCGCCCTCCGAGGTGGCCCAGGGGGCGGTGCGCATCAAGGGCCGCACGCAGCGTACCTGGCACGACCTGGCCCTGTACTACCTGCTGTTCGCCACCGGCCTGCGCCCCCTCGAGATCGCCCGGCTCGAAGTGCGCGACTACCTGCACGCCGACGGCAGCGTGCGCTGGGCGTCGGCATTGCGCCCCGAGGCGGCCATCAACGGCAAATCGAGGCCGCTCTACTTCAGCAGCAGCCGGCTCACGGACTCGCTCGACGCGTACCTGCGCGAACGCTGCGACAGCGGGCACGGCCTGGGGGAAGCGGACCGCTACCGGGGCCTGGACCCGGGCAGCCGGCTGTTCCTGTCGCCGAGCGGCGAGCCCTACCGGATCGTGCCCAACAACACCACCCCCGGGCAGAACCGCCACGTCTGCCGCGCCCTGCTGGAAACCTACCGGAAGCTGTTCCGCTACGCCGGGCTCAAGGGTCTGAGCGCCCAGTCGGCGCGTCTCACGCTGATGTCCCGGATGTACGAGCGGGGCGGCGACGAGGCCCAGGTGGGGATCATCCTCGGCATCGGCGAACGCAGCGCCGTGCGGGAACTGCTGCCCCGGCCCCGGCCGACCTTGGCGGAACTGCTCGACGAACTGGTGTGAGGCGACGATGGACGGCCAGCGATTCGCCATCGGGGACCGCGTGATCGAGGCTGACGACCCGCAGTTGCAGGACGCGCTCGCCGCGATCCATGACACCCCCGAACGGCCGCGCTGCCTGTGCATGCCCGGCGGGGTCGAGATGTACGTGGCGCTGCATCGCCGCTTCATGGTCAAGCGGATGCCGGATAGCGGCAGCACGCATCATCCGGCGTGCCCGTCCTACGCGCCGGGAATCCAGTTGTCGGGGCTGGGCGAACTGATGGGCGAGGCGGTGCTGGAGCCGGAGCCCGGCCGGGTGGAACTGCGCGTGGATTTCCCGTGGACACGGCGGATGGGGACAGGCGTACCGCACGGCGAGCCAAGGGAGCAGGTGGAGGTGGCCGTGCCGCAGCGGCGCATGTCGCTGCGCGCCTTGCTGCACTTCCTGTTCGAACGCGCCGGCTTCAACCGCTGGAGCCCCGCCATGGCGGGGAAACGCAGCCAGGGCGTGCTGCGCAAGTACTTGCTGGAGGCCGCCGAGGAAATCGTGGTCAAGGGCGTGCCGCTGGCCGAACGCCTGTATGTTCCCGAGCCGTTCAGCGAAAGCGCCAAGGCCGAGGCGGCACGGCGCCGGCGCGACAAACTGGCGGTGCTGCGGCCGAAGGATGGGCAGGCGCCGCTGGCCATCATCATCGGCGAGTACAAGACAAACCAGGCGGCGGCACAGGGACGCAGGATCTGGATTCGCCACATGCCGGATGCGCCGCTGCTCGTCGCGGAACAGAGTTGGGCGCGGATCGAGCGGGTCTTCGCCCCCTTGTTCGAGGCGCGCGACGCCGACGCCGGATCCTCGGTGCGCCTGGTCATGGCGGCGCTGGTCCGCGCGCGCCGCGAATACACCTACGAGATCGATGCGGCCAGCCTGATGCTGACCAACGAACAGTGGATCCCCATTGAGGGCGTGGCCGAACTGCCGCTGATCGGCGCCTTGATCGCCCAGCGCCGCCGATTCGTGAAGCCGCTCCGCTACGATGCGAAAAGCGCGGCGGCCTTTCCCAACGCCTTGCTGCTGGATGCCGGACCGATACCGGTTTCCTTGCATGTGATGAGCGCCTTCATGGCGCCCAGGGAACGCGCGCTGAAGGAGAAGGCGATCGCTGCATGCAAGGACGGCGCCTGGGTGTGGTGGCCCGATCAGCCGATGCCGCCGCTGCAAGCTGCGGCGGCGCCGCGCTGAAACACACCCCGGGACCATGATGGCCGGCCAGCGGCGTCCTTCCTGCGCCGCGCCGCGTGCGCAGCCATGCCCCTGACGGACCACCACCCCGGCATCGCGGTCTCGCCGCAACCGGGGCCTTCAGCGGACGCCGCGGGGAAGCGCAAGCCTCGGGATCATTCCTGCCGGCGGCCCTGCTCCGTGATCCAGCGCCGGATGTCTTCGGTACGCCATACGGTGACCCTTGCCGAGAGCTTCAATGGCGCCGGAAAAGTACGTGCCTGAATGCGCCGCCAGAGGGTTGATTTGGAGATGGGCACCAGCGCCAGCACTTGCGGCTGCCGCAGGAATCCGGTTTCGGGAACGCCGACGGCAGGTGGGCGGAGGGGAACGGCCGCCCCGGCGGCGGCCCGGACGTCGATATCGGGCATGATCTGGCCTCATCGCGGCTTTCGCCGGAAAAAGACATGACCTGCTCCTTCCCGGTCGCGCTAGGTCAGGATGGCGCACACCGGTACGGGGCACTGGACTCGACTGCATGCCACCGGCGCCCCGGTCGCGTGGCATGATTGGACAAGCAGGAGAAGTGCTCCCGAACGGCACATGGCCGCCTTGGCCGGGAGCGCGGTCGATCCGCAATCGCGCCGGGCGGAACGCACGGCCGGGAATCGTCGGGCAGGAAGGCAGGTATCGACTGCGACGCCACCTGGGCGGTGGAAGTGTCCACGACGGAGTTCGGCATCCCCTCCGCGTGGGACATGCCCGCACCTTATGGGCCGCCGCCCGCGGATGCAAGACGCCATGGCGCAGTTCCAGCGGCAGCCCCCGGCCGGGCCGGCGCTTGCGTGTGGACACTCACTGCGGACGCTGCTCGCCGGGCGCGGCTGTTGACGGCAAGTGAAGTCCGTCACGAAAGCCCGCCCTTCATGCCGGATGTCCATAAAAGGGGCTGGGGCGATAGGCCCATCCCGGCCAGAAGCGGTCAATGAACCTAGCGTCGGAAAGCGGTCATTCTAAGTCCAGCTTAGGACGTGGATTGGAGCATGGGTTACATACATGACAGCCGCGGATTTGTGCGTCACCGCCAAGAGTGGCATGCGAAAATTGCAGTAGCACCCCCTGATTGAGCAGCGATCTCGTCCCAGGGGCCACACACGCACGGTGAGATTTCAAGGGAGACACCATGGCATTTAAGACCGCGACCTCGGACGACTCCGTTCCGGACACGCCTGACAAGCTGTTCCGTGATCTGACGCGCCGCAAATTTCCTGACGTACTGCCACATCAGGCTGAGACGATGCAGTCCTACGCCGCGGAAGGTGTCACGCCACCCGACGTGGCGCTGCAGTTGCCTACCGGGAGCGGCAAGACGCTGGTCGGACTGTTGATCGCGGAGTGGCGCCGCCGCAAGTTCAACGAGCGCGTCGTATACCTGTGCCCCACCATTCAGTTGGTCCACCAGGTGGTCAACCAGGCCGAAGAGAAGTATGGGCTATCGGTCGGCACGTTCGTGGGACCGCAGCGTGAGTATTCGCCGGCCTCGAAGACCGATTTCCAGCAGGCCGAGAAGATCGCCATCACGACGTACTCGGGGCTATTTAATACCAACTCGTATTTTGACAATGCTGACGTAATCGTACTCGACGACGCGCATGCGGCTGAGAACTATGTCGCCTCCTTCTGGTCGCTGCTCATTTCCCGGGATTCGGAAGAAGGCTACCCCGCACTGCATCAGGCCCTCTGCAATCTGCTCGGTCGTCATCTAACGCCGACCAACCTCAGTCGACTGCGTGGTACCTGGGAGGATGTGGTCGACCGCACTTGGGTGGACATGTTGCCGATGCCGGTGCTGGCAGAGATCAAGGACGAGTTGACCGAGATTCTCGACGCACACACGCCAGACACCAAGCTGCGCTACGCGTGGTCGCTGCTTCGTGGCCACCTTGATGCTTGCCACGTGTACCTCTCCCCACGCGACATCATGATCCGGCCGCTGCTGCCGCCGACGTTCTCGCATACTCCGTTCAACTCCGCCAAGCAACGCATCTACATGTCGGCAACCCTTGGTGCTGGCGGCGATTTGGAGCGTCTGACCGGGCGTAAGAACATTCACCGTATTGCCGCGCCGAAGGGGTGGGACACCCAGGGTGTCGGCCGACGCTTCTTTATCTTCCCCGAGATGTCCTTGTCTGCAGACGAGGCCGCTGACTTACGCATGCAACTGATGAAACGGGCGGGGCGCAGCGTCGTGCTAGTCCCGAGCACACCGATGGCCAACGCCGCCAGCAAGCAGGTGACCGAGCAGATCGGGTACCCGATATATCGTGTCGAGAATATCGAGAACTCGAAGGACGGCTTCGTCGCTGCGCCTAAGGCCGTCGCGGTGGTCGCGAACCGCTATGACGGAGTGGACTTCTCGGGCGACGAGTGCCGCTTGCTCTTTATTGAAGGCCTGCCGAAGGCGATGAACTCGCAAGAGCGCTTCCTCATGTCGCGCATGGCGGCGAACACCTTGTTCAACGAGCGCATCCAGACGCGTGTCGTACAGGCCATCGGGCGCTGCACCCGCTCCCTCGAGGACTACTCGGCCGTCGTGGTCACAGGCGACGACCTGCCGGACTACCTCGCCGATATCCGCCGCCGTAAATTCTTTCACCCGGAGTTGCAGGCCGAGATCGAGTTCGGCGTGCGGCAGTCAAAGGACACCGACGCCGCCAACATCATCGAGAACTTCGACATCTTCCTGGACAACGGAAAGGCGTGGGAAAGCGTCAATCGCACCATCGTCGAGGCTCGCCGCCGGTTGCATCAAGAGTCGTTGCCGTCGATCGCGAATTTGACAGCTGCTGTTAAGTACGAAATTGAGTACCAGACGGCACTCTGGCGCGGCGATTATCCGCGCGCTGTCGGTTTCGCCGAACAGGCCCTCGGCGAGCTGACATCACCCGATGTACGCGGCTATCGGGCGCTTTGGCACTACATCGCGGGTTCGGCCGCTTACCTCGGGGCGAAATCGGGAGTGGCAACCCTTGAATCTAAGGCACGGGGACACTTCGCTGAGGCCTACAAGTGCGCGCCCGATATTCCGTGGCTCGCCGAGTTCGCGCGCCACGAAGCCCCCGAGGTGCTTGATACCCAGGCCGCTGACTCGGCGCTGCAGCAGCAGGCCGAGCGGCTGGCCGCCGAGCTCTCACGGCTGGGCTCGATCCACGAGAGGAGGTTCGCCAACCTTGAGAAGGAGATTCTGCAGGGCCTGGGCAACCCCGACACCTTCGAGAACGCGCAGGTTCGGCTCGGCAACTTGCTCGGTTTCATTGCTGGTAAGCAAGAGTCCGAGGGCTCACCAGACCCGTGGTGGATTTCCGGTAGCACTTGCGTCGTTTTTGAGGACTACGTTAACACCACGAGTGACGGGGCGTTGGATGTGACGAAGGCGCGACAAGCCGCGTCCCACCCGAACTGGATGACAACACACGTCGAGCAGGCCGCCGGCTGCATGTTCGTTCCGACCTTGGTATCGCCGGCGACGGGCATCCGTGTTGCGGCCGTGCCCCACGCCAAGACACTGCATTACTGGGCGCTCGACGACTTCCTCGCCTGGGCCACGATGGCGGTGGCCACTGTGCGCGAACTGCGCGCGACTTTCTTCGAGCAGGGCGACCTAGTCTGGCAAGCCAACGCTGCGACCACACTGAAGGACAAGGGGCTGGATCTCACCTCGGTGGTGCAGCGGCTGCGCGGCAACATGGTTGTGGATTGCCTGCGGCACGTGTAGGCGCCGCGGCGGGCGAGCGATTCGGGCTAGGTTGCCGTGCCGGAAGAAAATCGGGTTTGAGCTTACAACTTCTGCAATGTCTATAACACGACAAGGCGAGTGACCGCTTTGGATTGCAAGCCGCCGGACACCTCGATGTGACGGACTTGGTTTGTGGAGCGTCCACCCAAGCACGTCGTGGGCACAGTTATGACGGGCTTCGATCATAGCGGGCCCTGCCAAAGAGCCCGCAACTTACAAAGAGTGGTGTTGACGGACTTCGTTTGCCCTGAGCACGGCGGCCGGCTCATCCTCCTCCAGCGATGCGGGGGCGGCGCCGGCATCACACTCCCCGGCCGCGGGTTCGCCGTCCGCACCTTCCACCGCACCTTCCACGCCTTCCGGCTCGGCAGCCGCTCCGCGCGGCACCCCGCCGTCGCGGGCCTCCATGGCGTTCATCTGCCGCCGGAGCCCCATGGCGAACCTGCGCGCGCCATTGGCCACGTCACGCACCTGCCGCTTGAGGCTGGCGCGCTGGATATCGACCGCCTGGGCGGTGATCACCTCATGTATCTCCAACGTCTGCAGCAGCGGCATCAATTGGTCGAGCTTGCCCAGCACTTCGAGGAAACGCCGGCCGATCGACGACAGCACATGGACGTCCACATCCAGCGGCACGGTGTCGTAGGTCGCCGCGCTGGTGATGCCATGGGCCTTGAACAACGCCTCCGCGCCGTCGATGGCCTGGTTGAGGGTTTCCGTCACGGCGTCGATCTGCGCACGAATGGCCTCCTCGATCCTGGCCACGTCTTCGTGGTCGAGCCGGGTGCGGGCGATGACCGAGATGAAATGGGTGTTGAGCTGCAGGGTATTGAACAGCCTGGCGAAGAACCGCTTGCCCTCGGCGCTGCTGAACCGTGTCGGGATTTTCAGGCTGGCCGCCTCGACGCGCCGGAAGTCGGCTTTGACCTCCTTGGCGAGGATGCGGGCATTGACGCCCCCCTGGTCCACCTTGACGATCTGGATGTCCGGCATGCCTGGCTCCCGCGGAATGATGCGCTCAGCGGCATCTTCCGCATCCCGCGCTCCATTCGCCACCGGAAACGGCCGGCACCAAAGGGGGATTTCGGCATCGGCGCCGCCCCGGGAGGATTTCCGCCTTGACCCGGCGACGGCTGCCCACTACCTTTGCGTCATGCAGCAGCTGGCCCTGCATTCAAACAAGGCAAGCCCTGGAGTTTTCCGCTGAGCCATCCGCTCGAAGCCCGCCCGCCTCCGGGTACGCTTTCGAGGCAGGGGCAGGCACTGTTCATCCGTCCTTCCCCCGAAAGCCTTCCCCGAGCGGCCGCTGGCACGCCGTTCAAGGCGGTTCGCACCGCCCGTCCAAGCCAGCCCTGGAGCGTGTCTTTCCCATCCGATAGCGCGGGCCGCCCGTAGCGGACCGACCCTTCTTCACCCCACGGGGGCATCCGCCCCCGCCGTGGTACGCGCTGCCTCCATTTTTCCGGAGGCAACGATGCTGAATCCAAGCTTCTCCCCACGGCGCCTTCATCCCACAGCCGTGGATGAGGTGTTCCCGCCCGGCGTTCTTTTCCGGAGCACGCCTTCGCCCGCCCCCGCGGGCGACGCCGACGACATCACCCTCGAGCGGATCCTCGGCGGCGATGATGCCGAGGAATGGCGCGAGGAGGACATCGTCTATTTGCATTGGCGCCTGCTCAAGGCAATCGACCAACTGGCCGACCCGATGGCGCCCCTCGACGAAAAATTCGACATCCTGCGCTGGGTGTTTACCGAACCCGACCAGGACCAGAGGCCCTTCTCTTTCGTCAGTTGCCTGCGCGTGGTCGGCTGCAGCCCGCTGTCGCCGGTCGCCTATTGCGGCGAGGTGGACGCGGAGGAC
This sequence comes from Pseudothauera nasutitermitis, assembly GCF_004801295.1. GTDB lineage: Bacteria > Pseudomonadota > Gammaproteobacteria > Burkholderiales > Rhodocyclaceae > Pseudothauera > Pseudothauera nasutitermitis. The sequence goes on along the minus strand of NZ_SSOC01000004.1, from coordinate 597,725 downwards.
ATCCGCGACCGCATCCGGTACGGCATGAAGGCCTGGCTCCGGGCCTCGCTCGCGCGCTACCCCGAGTGGGTACGCGACGCCGTCGTCCACCACCCCGGGTGGGTCGAGGCGCGGCTTGCCAAGAACGCCCAGTGGCTCAACGAGCAGATCAAGCGGATGGCGGTCACGGGCGACCTGTTCGCCTGACGCCTTCCCCATCTCTAACGGATCGCCCAAGCGATCCGCCCGTTTGAGGCATCGCCATGATCACGTTCAAGGAAGTCCTCTGCCTGCTGGCGGTTTTCGTCGCCTACGGGATCGCCGGGCACCTGGACTACGAAGATGCGCTGCGGCTGGAGCGGATCCGGCAGGAACGGCTGTACGCCGACTGTCCGGCAACGCTACCGGCCGGGGGAGACGTCCCGCTCCCGGCCGCCGGCCCGCCGTTGGCTTCCCCCGGCCGAGAGGCCGGCAGCCTTCACGACGACGGCCGGCCCTGCTTGCGGCCCGAACCGTAGTCCGTTCGTTCAACCGTAGCGCCTGATGGCGGCCCCTCCGCCGCCGGGCTGTATTCCAGCGGTCGGCCGCCACAGCCGACCGTCCGATCTTCCCCTGGTGGGTTCGCCCCGCCGGGGACGGACTCGCCTGCATTCATGGAGTCATGTCATGCAGATACAAGTCCGCATCAACGAAGAAGGCGCCCTGCGCAACCAGCGCTATGCGTTCACCGACCGCTTCACGCTCGTTTCCGAGCTGTTGCAGAACGCCCGGCGTGCCGGGGCCATGCAGATCGAGATCGGCTACGACGCCGACGCGAAGATCCTGACCGTGCAAGACGATGGCCGCGGCATCGGCGACTTCCAGACGCTCCTGAGCTTCAACGAGTCGGGCTGGGATGCCGGGACCCAGACGGAGGAGCATCCCTTCGGCGTGGGTTTCTCGAAGTGCCTGTACGCCGCCACGCGCTGCATCGTCGCCTCGCATCGCCAGCGCGCCGACATCGACACGGCGGCGGCCCTGGCCAAAGCCTTCATCGACGTCGAGACCGTCGCCGAACACGTGGCCGGCACGAGGATAGAGCTTCACGGCGTGGACCTACCCGACCTGGCGGACCGCATCGGGGCGCTGAGCCAAGGCTTTCCCGTCGCGCTGCGGTTCAACGGCAAGAGACTGGAACGCCCGTTTGCCCTGGCGAACATCGCGACGATGGCGAGTGCCATCGGTCCGGTCCACCTGGCTGGAACCCGCGACGGCAAGCACAGCCATGTCACGCTCGTATTCCTGCAGGGGTTTTGCGTCATGCGGCCGAAATACTGCTGCTCGACCGACGCGAGCGAGGTCAACATCGTGCATCTGGACCCGCGCCAGTTCATGGCGCGCTTGCCGGACCGCGACAGGCTGATCGACGAAGACCTGCAGGCCAAGCGCATCAACGCGGAATTGAAGGCGTGCTGGCGCCGGACGCTGGAAATCGCCAAGACCCGGATGTCGCCGGAACGCTTCGTCGAAACGTACTACCCGGCCATGCGCAACTGGGGCCATCAGGACCTGATGAACGACCTCGATGTGTTGCCGGCGGCGTTGTTCGAGGAAATCGTCGCCTATCCGATCCAGGACGACGACCACGGCTACGTCCGGCAGGCCGCGACCGCCCCGACGCGCGAAGCGATCGAAAGCGGTGCGGTCACCCTCGTCGCCCTCGGCACGATGGACGACCACAACGCGGCACACTGGATGGTGGCCCGCGCCAAGGGATACCTGGTCTTCGACTGGATCAGCCTGCAACGCGAACACTGGGCCTGGCTCCATGTGCGCTTCCTCGGGCAGCAGGCGGTACGGGTGGACACGGTGGGCGAGCAGCACCGCGTGCGGTTGGAAGGGCGCTGGATATGGCCCCTGGTAATCCTGTGCGAACGCGTGGTCCTACAAAGCGGCCAGGACGTGGTCGAGATCACCGATGCGGGCGTGTGCCACGACGGCGTGCTGTACATCCCGGCCGGCGAAGCATCCGGCGAACCGGTGCGGCAGGTCTCGTCCTTCGTCGATGAGAACGACCGCTTCCTCGCCTCGGACCTGGAGGCGGACCGCGACGCGCTGGCAGACTTGATCCGCCGCCTGCGCGCGGTCGATCCGGTGCAGATGCTGGATTCCCTGCTGCGGGAACTGGGGCTGGGCAAGTATCCGCTGCTGCGTGGCAAGACCTTCGAGGTCACCGTGGGCAACGGCTCGGCGCCCGGCCATACGGTGGATCTGGTCGTGGACCACGCCGATGCGGGAAGCCGCCATGCTGGCGCCTGAATACGCGGCCCGCATCGAGGCGGTGAAGCAGCGCGCCCACGGCCGGTGGACGCCGATCCTGGCGAGCCTGGGGGTGGACGAACGCATCCTGAGACGCCGCAACCTGCCTTGCCCGCTGTGCGGCGGCACGGACCGGTTCCAGTACACCGACAAGTTCGGCGAAGGGAACTACCACTGCCGCAGTTGCGGGCCGGGCGGCGGCTTCAAGCTGCTGCAGGCGGTCCTGGGCATCGATTTCAACACCGCGCTGCGCGAAGTCGAGCGCTGCGTCGGGGTGCTGCCGGTCGCGGCCGCGCCCCACGCCGGCGAACCGTCGGCCGAGCGCATGAAGAAGCTGGCCCAGCGGATTTGGAACGAAGCCCGGCCGGTGACGCCGGGAGACGAGGTCGACCGCTACCTGCGCGGCCGGGGGCTGGCGTTGCCGGCCTATCCCAAGGTGCTGCGCTTCCATCCGGCCCTCGGCTACTACCAGAAGGACGCCACGGGCAGGTCGCGCAAGGTCGCCGAGTATCCGGCGATGCTGGCCTGCATCCAGGGCACCGACGGCCATGCCGTGACGCTGCACCGGACCTATCTGAAGGACGGCGCCAAGCTCGCCGCACCGGATGCGAAGAAGGTGCTCTCGGCCGGCATCAACGGTGCCGCGGTGCGCCTGTTCGAGGCAACCGGGGAACTGGCGGTGGCCGAGGGCATCGAGAAGGGCCTCGCCGTGCATCTGGCGACCGGCAAGCCGGTCTGGGCGAGCCTCAACGCGGGCAACCTGGAGAAGCTGTGGCTGCCGGATACGGTGCGCACCGTCTGCATCTACGCGGACAACGACGCCGACGGCGATTTCGCCGGCCAGGCCTTCGCCTTCGCGCTGGCGCGCAGCCTGAAGCGCAACGAGGCGCACACCGGCCCACGCCAGGTGAAGGTCTTCGTGCCCAGGCATCCCGGCATCGACTGGGATGACGTCTGGCGCCAGCGCCAACAAGCCCAGGCCGCTCGCGCGGCTTGAGCCCGGCCGCGGTGCGGTCCCTCGCAAACGGGGGCCGCACCCGCCTTTTCAGCGGCACTGCCACGGCGGCACGCGGCATGCCCGCGGTGCCCCTGAAAAGGCGATTCACCCCTGGTCGCTGTCACCCCAGGCGATGCACCCGCATTGCGAAGACAGCCTTGGAGTTCCGGCGCGGTTTCCCGCGCCTTGCCTGGACCGGCACCCGCCGGTCCGTCATCGACCCTGGCGGGGATGCGCATCCCCGCGAGCGGGCGATGCCGTCCCCGCTTTTCATTTCCGTCAAGGAGATTGCCATGAGAAGCGGACGTTCCCTCACCAGCCTGGCCCAGGAGCTGGAGCGCCAGCTGCAGTCGAAGAAGGACCTGATCGTCCCCTCGGCGCTGGTGCGCCACACCACCGACGAACGGGGCCGGACCGGCCTCGTCGTCGAGGAAGACGGCGGCCCGGTGGACTACGGCGTCACCCCGCTCGCGCGCCGCCAGCTGGCGGACAAGCTGAGGATTCCCTATGCCTACTTCGAGCGCATGCGCGAAGACCAGCCCGCCCTGCTCGACCGCAACGTGAACACCTGGCTGCAGAGCGAGGACGACCGGCGCATGCTGCGCACCCTGGATGGACAGGTGCGCGCCGTGCTATCGGACCGCTATCGCCGGCTGGACAACTTCGACCTGGCCGAGAGTGTGCTGCCCATCCTGCAGCAGTTGCCCGAGGTCCATTTCGAATCGGTGGAACTGACCGAGACGCGCATGTACCTGAAGTGCATCACCCCGCGCCTGAGGTACGAGATGGCGCCGGGCGACGTGGTGCAGGCCGGCGTCGTGATCTCCAATTCGGAGGTCGGCCAGGGCACGCTGTCGGTGCAGCCCCTGCTGTACCGGCTGGTGTGCCGCAACGGCCTGATCGCCGCCGACCGGTCGCTGCGCAAGACGCACGTGGGCCGCGCCCTCGGCGGCGAGGACGAAGCGGTCACGGTGTACCAGGACGACACCCTGCGCGCCGACGACCGCGCCTTCTTCCTGAAGGTGCGTGACGTGGTGCAGGCGGCGGTTTCGGACGCCACCTTCCGCCAGGCCGCGCAGAAGCTGCAGAAGACGCTCGCCATCCCCCTGGTGGGCGATCCCGTGAAGACGGTCGAGGTGCTGGCCCAGCGCTATACCTTGAACGACACCGAGCGGGCCGGCGTGCTGCGCTCGCTGGTCGCAAACGGTGAGCTGTCGGGCTACGGGCTGGTGAATGCGGTCACGCACTACAGCCAGGAGGTCGAAGACTACGACCGGGCCACCGAGTTCGAGATGCTGGGCGGCCGTCTGATCGATCTCTCCGCCCATGAGTGGAAGGGGCTGGCGGAAGCGGCCTGAGTCATACGCCGCAGCGCGCGCAGGCAGGGGACTTCGGTCCCTTGCCTGACAGCCGCCGCGCCCCCGGGATCAGCGCGCCGCGGATCGTTGCACGATGGCGGATGCGCCAAGCCCCGGCCTTGTGCGGGACTTGTGTATGGCAAGTGGTGCAGCGCACAAGATTTCCCGAGAATGCCATTGAAATTACCTGTCAACATTGAATATGCTGGATCAGTCGCCCTGGGCGGCATCGCGCCAGATCACCCACGCGGCCTTCCTCCATTGGTGCCCCCAGCATCCATCCCACCAGAGTCGCCGGGAGGACAACACCGTGAGTCACGTGACGCTTACCGACGTCGAGTGGATCAACCTGAACCTGCTCGCCATCATCCGCGCCAACCTGCGGCATGACCGGGACGCGGCCTGCAGCAAGTTCGCGCTCGATGCCACTCAGGCCGACCACCTGCAGGATCTGAGTCTCGAGGAACTGTGGTCGCTGGTCATCCACATCGGCGATACGACCTTGTTTCCGCCGCGGGCCGACCTGGTGGACTTGCTCAATGCGCCCCGCGCCCTGGCCGGCCCCATCGCGCTCGTTCGCCCACCCGCACCGGCGGAAACCGGCCGCCAGGGGTGAACGCCGATGGCTACCCGCGGCGACCGGCATCTGCACGCCATACAACTGGCCCGGCAGTTGGCGGCGCTTGGCGCGCGCCTGAAGACCATCCACCTCGTCACCGGCCTGCCGCCGCGTCAAGCGCAAAGGCTGTTCTTCCCCGATGCGCGCGCGATTCCCCGCGGCCGCGCGCCCGATTCGGCCGAGTGGTATCACGGCGCCAACCTCATCCTGCGCGCCGACGCCTGCCTCATCGGCGCCAAGTACCGGCAGTTGCGCAGCCAGGGGCTACGCGCCGGCGAAGCCCTGCTGCTGGCCTATCGCGCCTACCAGGCGGTCACCACGCGCCCTTGCCGCATCAGCCTGGACCGGGCCTTCAGCCTGGTGTCCTACATCGACGGCATCTGGCTGGCCCGTGCGCCGACGCTTGCCGTGCTGATGTGCCCGGATTGCGGCTGCGCGTTCCTGGCCGCCGTGGGCACTGTCGCCCAGCCCGGTGAAGCCTGCCCCTTCTGCAGGCTGCTGGCGCGCTTCGATCAGGACCATCGCATCCAGGCGTCCTACCCGGCACACCCCACCGTGGACATGACCGCGCGGCAGTTGGGCATGCTGGATCTCTTCCATCAGTTGAAACTCGGCGCCAAAGGCGATAACCCGCCCGAATAAGCCCCATTCCGGCGGGACAGCGGCGACGGTACGCCGAAGAATAGGGCGCCTCACAGTCCCGCCGGAATCGCCGCGCCACCATGGCCACGCCCCCCGCTGCCGTCCGTTCCTACCCCGCGTCCGATCCCGGCTTCGCGGCGTTGCCGGTCGACGAACTGCTCGCTGGCGAGGCGGATCTGATCGCCCGCATCAAGCTGTGCTACGGCGCCGACCGGGACGGTTTCGAGCGCGACATCCTGAGCCTGGCACGCCGCTACGCCGCCTGCGTGCACCTGCTGCCCGCCACCGCCGGCAACTACTTCAGCACGCCTGGCGGCCTGCTGCGCCTGGGGCTCGAAACCGCCTTCTTCAGCCTGCAGGGCACCGACGCCCACATCTTCTCGGGGCGAACGAGCATCTCGTCCCGCCACCAACTGGAGCCGCGCTGGCGCCACGCCACCTTCATCGCCGGCCTGTGCTGCGAACTGCACCGGCTCATGAGCCATGTCATCGTCACCGACGATGCCGGCGCGGTGTGGCCCGCCTTCCTGCAGCCGCTGGCGGACTGGCTTGCCGCCCGCGGCAGTGCGCGCTATTTCCTGCGCTGGCGCCCCGAGGCGGCCGAAGCCCGCGGCCTCGGCCTGTTCGCGCTGCCGCTGGTGGTGCCGCCGGCGGTGATGGCCGATCTGGCCGAAGGCAACACGGTCATCGTCCCGCACCTGCTGGCCAGCATCGGCGGCATCCCGGTCTATCGGGAGCGCAACGTCCTCGACGAACTCGTCCGCCGCTCGCTGGCACTGGTCATCGACCGCAACCTCGCCGCCAGCGCCGACCGCTACGGCTCCCCGCAGTACGGCTCCCACCTGGAACGCTACCTGGTGGACGCGCTGCGGCGGCTCGCGGGCGCCAACTCGGCCTGGACGCCCAATACCGAGAAATCCCGCCTGTGGTACGGGCAGGACGGCCTGTTCCTCGTCTGGCCCGGCGGCGCCGAGGATGTCCGCCAGTTGCTCGAAGCGGACCAACTGGCCGGCATTCCCAAGGCGCCGGAGACCATGCTGGAACTACTGCTGGCCGCCAGCGTGTTCGAGGCGGCAGAGGCGGAGCGCCCGTTCTGGTCCATCCTGCCGCCGGGCGCCAAGTCCCCGCTCGACGCCGTCAAGCTCTCCACCCCGGCCATTCTGCTCGTCGGCATCGATCCGCCGCCTGTTCCCCTGCCCCAGGCGCTGGCAGTCGAGCCGGGCGCCGCGCCGCCGCCCCCGGCAACCCCACCGGTATCGCCCCCCGCCCCACCGGCGGCGCCACCTCCGGGCGGCACCCAGTTACCCCTCATTCCGCCGTCCGATCCACCTGCTGAGGAAACCGCCAGTACGGTCCCCTTGGCAACATCCGTCGAAGCGCTCCCACCGGAGCCCGCACCACCGCCCCCGCCGAGATTCGCGCTGCAAGCCCCACTGCGCCTGAACCCGGTGGTGCGGGCAGCCCTGGCCGATGCCCTCCGCACCCTCGACGAGGACGGCGACGCGGCCGCCTGCATCGTTGCCGACGGCATCTTCGTGCCGCTGGAGACGTTCGCGCGCCATGGCGTCCAGCCGTCTCTCGCGATACGGGCGCTCGTCGAAACGAAACTGCTGGTGAAACCCGGCGGCCACGATGGCCCGCCGACCCGGTCGCACGATATCAATGGCGCCACCTCCCTCGGCGTCGTACTCAGCCCGCACTGCGTGGGCGGAGGCGACCCAGCCGGCGTCACCACACCGCCCGCGCAGCAGGGCTGACATGCTGGTGCGCCGCTACGAAATGCCCTGGCGCCGGACCTACGAGGCCTATGCCGGCATCGCCTGGGGGGTGGCGCTGCTCTATTTCATCGGGGTCGGCGTGGCCGGTGCGCTTCCCCGGCAACTGGCCCTGCCGCTGGCAGCGGCCTGCTTCGCCCTGGGGCTGTTCCGCGTCGCGCAGGCGCTGCGAATACTGATCCTGCGCGCCTCGCTGAACGGGCGCGGCATCGAGACCATCGGCACCGCGGCCCTGGCGCGCTGGTGCGGCGATCCCGCCTCGGTCTTCCTGGGCTTCGGCTTCGAATGGCAGCCCGTCCATTCGCAGCGGCTCTATGAACTGGCCAAGATCGATTGGCGGGCGTTCGCGGTGTCGCCGCGCCTGCTGCGCCTGCTCGGCCACGACGGCCAACCCCAGCCCGACGCCGAGATCGGCCTGCCCTACATCCATGGCGTCGAGCCGAAGGAAGTCCCGCTGCACCGGCCGCTGCAGAACTTCGAGGGCGGCACCCTGCTGGTGGGCACGACCCAGTCCGGCAAAGGCGTGGCACTCGCCAACCTGATCACCCAGGCGGTCCGGCGCGGCGACGTGGTGATCATCATCGACCCGAAGAACAGCCGCCGCCTGAAGCGCGTGGTCGAACGCGCCTGCGCCGACTATCGCGAGCCGGACACCTTCCTCGAATTCCACCCGGCTTTCCCCGAACGGGGCGTACGCCTCGATTTCACCTTCAACTGGCAGAAGCCCACCGAGATCGCCTCGCGCATCCAGTCCATCATGCCGCCGGACACCGCCGGCGCCTTCTCGGCCTTCGGCTGGGACGCGGTCAATGTCGTGGTGCAGGGCCTGGTGGACATCGAGGAACGGCCAAACCTGATGAAACTGACCCAGTACATCGAGGGCGGCATCGAACCGGTGCTGCAGGCCACGCTGCGCCGCTACTACGACCAGACGCTGGGGGCGGGCTGGCGCGAACTGCCCGAGATGAAGAAGCTGCTGCACGACGCCCAGCGCGGCAACCTGAGGCGGCCGTCGGAGGCCGCCAGCGCCGAACTGACGGCCTTCGTCGCCTACTACGAGCGCCACATCGCCCAAAGCCAGCGCAGCAAGGTGATCGACGCCCAGGTGCGGACCTTTCGCCACAACCGGGAGCACTACCAGAAGATCACCGCCAACCTGCTGCCCATCCTGTCGATGCTGACCTCGGGCGATCTCGGCCGCAGCCTGTCGCCCGACCCGTTCGACGCCGACGACACGCGCCCGATCATGAACTTCGAGAAGATCGAGCGCGCCGGCCACGTGCTCTACATGTGCCTCGACGCGCTGCCCGATCCATCGGTGGCCTCGGCCATCGGCGCCCTGGCGCTGGCCGACCAGGCGGCGCGGGCCGGCATGCGCTACAACCTGGGGCGCTACCGGCGCATCGCGCTGTTCGTGGACGAGGTGGCCAACGTCATCAACCAGCCCTTGATCGAGATCCTCAACAAGGGCGCCGAAGGCGGCATCTTCACCACCTGCGCGATGCAGACCCTGGCGGACCTGGCCAAGCGGCTGGGCAGCGAGGACGCCGCACGCATGGCGCTGGGCAACCTGAACAACCTGATCGCGCTGCGCACCAAGGACCGACCGACCCAGGACTTCGTGGTCGAGACCTTCGGCAAGACGGCGATCCATACGATGCGGGTGGGCTTGAGCCACGGCGCGGACGTCCATCTCGGCGACTTCTCGTCGAGCTATTCCACCCAGCTCACCGAGAGCTTCGAGGAAATGGTGCCGGCCGACGTGCTGGGCAAGCTGCCCAACCTCCAGTACTTCGCCTCGGTGTCGGGCGGGCGGATCATCAAGGGCCGGTTTCCGATCATCGATCCCGATGCGGACATCCGCCACATGCCTCGGGCGGTCGCATGATCCGCGCCATCGCCGTGGTGTCGCTGGTAAGCCTGCTCCTGCTGGTGCTGTACTTGCCGTCGGCGCACCCACCGGAACGCTTCCTCGCGCAACTGCGCGCCGAGCATGCGCAGGCAGTGGCGTATTGGGGCGAAGAACCCGCCCTGCGCATGCTGAACCGCGCCATGCGGATGCAGGACGCGACCGCCGACGCCACGCCGATCCCGGCCGCGCACGACGCACCTTCGCCGGTGGATGTCGGCGGTGCGGTGTCCCGGGAGATGTCCGCGGTCAACCAGCGGCTCTTCAACAATCCCTATTTCCGCGCCATCGACGCCCTGCTCCTGCTCGCCAGCTACCGGCTGGCCACCCTGCTCGAATGGCTGCCCTGGCTCGCCGCCTTCGTCCTCGCGGCGCTGGCCGACGGCGGATGCACCCGGCTCGTCAAGGCCAGGGAATTCCGGCAGCATGATCCCGAGATGTTCGCACTGTATGCAAGCGCGGGAATCGTGATCGTGTGCGCCACGGTCGTCGGTTTGGTGCTGCCGGTGACGCTGCCGCCGCTATGGCTGCCGGGTGTGCCGCTGGTCGTTGGCATGCTGGCGGGACAGGCGCTGGCGTGTTTCCATCGGCGCGGATGAGGGGGGATTACCGTCGCCGGAGAGGACGGGGCACCGGCAGTTCCTCGGCCAATCCGGCCGCTCACATATCCGTAAGTCACGGTCAGCACTATGCCGGTAACCTGCCACTCATGCTGAGTCAGGGGTAAGCGGTAGTTTCTCCGGCTGGCGAACGAGAACCTCTATTAAGGCTTGTGCAAGGCCCACCCGCAGACGTCGGTCGCACCTTCACGGTTTTCGCTTAAGGCAGGCATCCCACAACCCTTAACATTCGTGGCCTCGCCAACCAAAGCTGCTTTTGTCTCATCACTAAACATTTGTCCTATGGCGATCTCTCGGAGAATTCTCCGCATCTCGACGTGACGCCTCGCTCTTGTGCGGAGGGCGGAAGGTAGCGCGATCGACAATCTGGCTGAACAAAGACTGCTTACTGCGCGACTCCTGATCGCGCAGAAATTCACTGGCGCCGAAGAAAACCAAGTTCTCGCGGGCTCGCGAGCAGGCCACGTTCAAGCGCTGCCGATCCAACAGAAAACTGATGCTGCCATATGTACGAACTGTAGAATAGAGCACGACATCTGCCTCACTACCCTGAAAACTGTCCACCGTGTCAACTTCAATCGACATGACCTCGTACAGCCGCGCATCTGTCGCTGCCAAGTCCGCCAGCAGTTCCTTAATTGACCGCTTTTGGGCGCCATAGGGGGTAATGACGGCCACTGTCTTCTTCCTGAATTCGCAGCCCAGGCTCTCCTTGCGTATTGCCAGAAAATCCAGTGCCACCTGCAGATAAAGCCGAATGGCCTTCGCTTCCTCTGCATTTAATAGGCTAGGCCCCTTACCATTCTCTTTCGTTTGCCTTCCGTTCGGCACATCGACCCAGCGAAGGGGATGGCCCGGGTCAAGGAATTTTTGGCGGTCATGTACTCTGCCGTTGACTAGGCGCCGCTCGCCCTGATGTGTATAGAACAGATCGGCCACTAGGTCGCCAATCGGTTCGACCATGCGGTATTGCTCACGCAACATGCCCCGGCACCCGTCAGGCAGATTAGTGTACAGCTGTTCGAAGAAACTCGTCTTGAGGAAGGTTTCCTCCAGGAATGGCAGGGTCTCCCGGGCGTCGGCTTCGCGGAGTTCCGCGGCAATGCTCGGCGGCAACTGGAAATGGTCTCCGATAATGATCGCTTTGCGGGAGCGCATCAGCGGAATCAGCATCTCCGGCACGGTAGAGCGTCCGCCCTCGTCCATGATGCACACGTCGAAAACCAGCCGGTCTGTGCCGTGGCGGCGCGAAGCCATGCCCACGCACGTGGCGCCAACCACCGGGTAGTCGTTCACCAGTAGTTCCGTAAGCTCTTCGTCGAATCGCGGACGTCCGTCGTCCCCGGGCGAATACACGCTTTCAATCCAGTCTTGCACTAAAGCGGCGCGCGCATCCATATGCAGCGCGACGGAGCGACTGTACTCCTGCTGACGGCTCGTCAGGTAATCGCTAAGGATGGTCTCCGTCATGTTCGGATGCAGGCTTGCCTGCACCTTGCTGATATCGCCTCCCATCCGCACGACATTCTTGCGACGGTCTGGATAGCGCTCCAGGTAGCGATCGAGCGCATTATCCACGGCGGTATTCTGCTGTGAAACCACCAACACCCGGCTTTCCGGCGCTGCGGCGAAAATCTGATACAGCAACTCGACGATGCAGGTGGTTTTCCCCGTTCCCGGCGGCCCCTGGATCAAATACAGGTTGGACTCGGTAAGCGCCTCTTCGACGATACGCTTGGCAACGGCCGCCTTGCCAGGGTCCTGCCAATTTTTGTCCTGCCACTCCAAGCCCTGGCCGACCCGGGCTTCCCACACAGGGTCGGGTTGCGGAACATAGCCCGCCGGCATGATAAGAATCTGTTGCAAGACTGGATTCTGCAGGCGACCGTTCATGAAGGCCTGGAGAGCTTCGCGCTGCCGCCCCAGGTTGGCTAGTTCCCCGCCCAGCGGGAAACGCAAACGCAAAGGCATTGTCTCAATGCGTTCGTACCGATCGTATGCGCCCGGACGCCTAATGCCTGCATGCGAGAGCCGGAATAGCCCCTTTTCCAGCGATTCCGGCAGTCCGATCAACTCCCCGATGCGCAGCCACCGTTCGCCCGAGGCGCTCATGTACCGCTCTTCAAGAAACAGCTGCGGCTTAAAGAATGCCTTCTCGATCAAGCGTTGAAGGTCTGATCGAAGATCGGTTTCGCACCGGCAATCCCACTGCCCTTCCTCCGGATCTCGATCGGGCGTCAGCCAGAACGTCTCGTATCCGTTCTCTTCCAGCAGATAGTCCGTCACCTTGCTCCACCGGCTAAAGAACTCGCCCGCAGCCTTGCGGCCTGTCACATCCTCGCCGTAGCGGGTCTGCTGATTACAGAACTGCAGGAATTCCTGGAACCTCAGCGCATCGCAGAATACATGGTCTCTGAATCGCCGGTCGATCAGGCGCACCGAAAATGGCAGCTCGTCCAAATCAACACTACGGATGCTGGTGCGCGCCGTATCGACGAGCTGCAGTTGGATGTCGCCCGGGCCAGCTTCCGCCTCGACCTGCCATGCCCCGATTTGCAGCGTGACGCAAAACCGGTCTTGCCGCTCGACGCAACTATACAAACACCAAACTGCCCCTTGGGCGGCTTCCTCGATCAGCGGGTACAAGTCATGCTTACTGGCATCCGCATGTAGGAATACCGGCGCGCTAGCGCTGCTTTTGCCGCCTACGTCCAGCGATTCTCGATACTGCGTGACCGTGGTATTCCCGTTGCTGAGAAGCAGGTCGTAGTAATGAAGAAAGACTTCGATCTTCTCTCCCGGCAAATAGCGCTTGCCCGGAAAACTCGATTCAGACCGTGGCAGAAAGGCGGATAGCCCGCCATTGAGCCCCTGCTGCCTACCCACGGTGCAAAAACCGGGGTAGCATTGCACGATATATCCGTCGCCGAACACGTCATGGCGCTTCGCCTTACGAACAATCCCTGTGCACGGCAGTTGCTCGAGGACATGCTCTACATAGAGTGCACCGCGAAGAATGCAGGCTTTGAAGAAATGGGGATTTTTCTGCGCCAGCAATTGCACCGGTATCGCTTCTTGGTCCGGATACTGAAGCATCAGCGCGCGCTGCGTGGCATCGCTGTAATCGCCGCCTACACGTTCCTGTAGCAGTTCGAGCATCTGGCCGTACCCGTTGCGAACGCGGTCAAGCTCCGTAACCGAAGCCACGGCCACCTTGCCGCCGTAGTACCAGTCTTCGGGCAAGCGTACCGACGGGTCCGGAAAAGAGATCAGCGTCTCGAAGCGCCCATGCTCCGACAGCCACTCCTGCTGTTTCAAATACCAATCGCAATAGTTACGGTAGGCCTGTAGACGGTTCCCCGTGTCCTCCAAGCGCGCCTGCAGCAAGCGCAGCGCGTTGCGGCGGTAGGAGCTGATGGTGGGGTCGCTCAGACTGGTTTTCAGCGTGACAGCCAGTTCCTGGAACTCCTGCAGTGGCGTATTCACGCGCTCCCGGAAGCGAAGGCAGTATTCACGTCGAGTGGCTGCCATCTCGGTGGCCAGCTGTTTTCTCTTGATCGCCTGCCTGCGCCGGTCGTCATCCACGCTGGCACTATACCGCCTGCGCAACTCCGCATTCCTGCGGCGCAGTTCTTCCTGCAGCGCCTCTTCTTCGTCGGTCATCCTGTCATACAGGTAGGCCACCACCGAAGCACCGATGACGATGCCTGCGACCAATGCTGGTAGCATGCGCAGCCCCGCCTAGTTCTTTCGTTCGTTGTTAAGCAACGCCTGATAGGTGTCCACGATCTGGGCCTTGTTGACCTCGGAGTCCTGTACAAGCCGTTGGACTAAGCTTTCCCGAACGCGATTCTGGGATGCCTTGTCATCGCGCTCGATTGCAAGCTTTACCATCGCCGTCTGGAAATCCTTGTCGTCCTTTTCGCGCAATCGGGCGATTTCATCGTGCGCCACGTTGGCGGACAGGCGATGCCGCTCGGTGGTCTGCCGGGCAACTTCAATGTCGGCAGCTGCCTTTATACTAACTTGGTTGGTCTTTTCCTTCTCCTTGCCCAGGTCTATCAGGCCGCTGCTGACCGAGACAATGCCTTTGCCGATATCGAGCACCTTGTTCACCGTCTGCGCATTGGTCTTGCTGCCGGTGCTCTTGCCCGCTTCGTCCTGCTTCGGTGTTGGCTTCTTCATTGTTTGGTTTCCTCACTCTTTCACAGCATTCATCATGGTCTGCAGCTGCAGATCGACTAGGTCGTAATACGCGCGCTCCAGCTTTAACAGATATGCGCAGTTCGGCGCCGAATTCACGCGCAGCGCGCCAATAGCGCCCCCCATGCTCTTCGCTTGCATTGTGAGGCTGTCGAAGGTATCTCTGCTTATCACGACTTCCGCCGCAATGACAGACAGGCGCGCGCGCAACGAGCTGACTGTTTGCGCATGCCTGTCATCCATCACTTTTGCATTGATTGCCTGCTGCTCATACAACTCCTCCAGCAGCCGGCGCAGGGTGTCTCCTTCGATCTCCAGTTGCCGGGTAACTTCCTTGGCTCTTCTATACCCAACATAGGCGTCCAGCGCATCAAGTACCGCCAGCGCCGCGTCGACGACCACCACGGGACTCACGGTGGATGCGCCATGCCTCGCGGCCGTGTAAATGTGTTTGCCAGCCCGCGCCATGCGATGCACGCGCTCGCGCTCGTTGTCCTCCCATTCGTACAGATCTGCGAACAGGTCTACTACTCGCATGGCAACTCCGCTTCAGGGGCAAGTTCTGTTTCGCGCGCGGTTTGATTGAACGAGATCAAGAACACATCCGCGCCTTCGTGCATCAGGCGGGTCAGCGCCCGGTGATCGATCGTTCGCCGCGCATAGGTCCGGCTTGTGGTGCAGGTCACGGACAGACCCGCGGGTACGATCGTATCGGTAAGTTCTGGCGGATGCGTGCCGATGGCCGCTGGCACGACCGCAACGTCCGGAGCCGCCGGATCGGCTTGCCTGTCGGAAATGAAATGTGGCAGCGACCGCTGGGTGACCAACTCTAGGTATGACGTCCGTGCGGCAGGTACGGCCACCGGCCAAGGAAAGCCCTCGGCTCGGCCGAACTTCAACGTCACTTCAAGCACCGGCACCAGCAGCAATGGCAGTGCGGCCTTTTTTCCAGCCGCCGCCGTATCTGCAATGTCCAGCAACTCGCCTGCCGACAGGCGCAGCGGGTAATAGTCCTGCGTGTCCATCGTCTCTTGCGCCAGCACGCAGTCCATGTAATCGACTTCTTCCGAGATCAACTCCTGGGCGCCGCTCCAGAAATGCCCGATGAGATCGGCCAACTTGTTCTGGTCCAGCAGCCTGTGTAGCCGGCTCACGTCGTCGAACAAATGGTATTGGTACCGGCGAACCGGCAGGCGAACCTCCGGCCTTGCGTCTCGACGGGAGTCCCCGAGCGGAATCCGGATCAAACTACCGGGGTCAGGCGTAACCAGAAGGTGGGCCGCATTCCGGTCCACTGTGAAACTATCGAGCCAGACTCGATGATCGCCCTGGCGCAAATATTGCTCGACAGCAACCATTCTGGCGCCGCGCTCGAGTAACGTCACCACGGGCGCATCGGTATCTCGTGCGATGGAAACAAAATGGTGGCGCTCCAGGAAGGTCATCTGTTGCAGCAACACCATGTGCGATAGGGCCGTGACTTCCGCGATCTGCTCCAGCGCCAAGCCGTCGGCCAGCGCGCGAAGGACAAAGCGCGATACGCCCCCCAAGCTGTCCAGCAGGCGATGCGAAAAACGCATCCGGTAGCGTTGAAACGGCAACAGCAGCGTGATGGTGTCTTGGGAGGAAATGTTCACTCTACTCGTTTGAAAAAAGAGAAGGCAGTTCTACGGCGCACGTTCAACGAATAAGCTCAAGGATAGCGGGAGGTGCCGACGTCCATAAAGCTGTCCACTATATTTGAAGCACTTTTCGGGTCGACGGCATTTCTGGAGCCTCACAAGACCACCGTACTGTTCATCACCGGCGTATAGCAAGGTCGATCATGATTCCTGACATGCGAAGTACCGCCACGTCGCTGCCGCAGTTGGGTAACTCGATGCTTAGGCCCCATGCTGGAATTTCCCAGCACCCGTCACCGTTCTTGATCTCTACTAAACCGACAACGCGCTGGCCAGCCCATTCAAGGCGCGCCGTATCCATGGTTTCCAGATGCGTTAGGAGACAGAGTTTTTTGTCGCGCTTCACCTCGACCCTCAGACCCGCAATTTCGATGGCTGCGTCCCGGATATCGTCAGCGTCCCGTGGAGAAACTGCGGGTGGCGATGAACCCTGCTCTTTCCGTGGAGCCTCCACGGGAAGGACAGGGCCGGCATGAGTATGCGGCGGGTTGACGAGCCCCTCAATCGCACTGGCGATCGGGGCGCGCCTAATGTCGTATGCGGTAGCCTTCTCCAGCGTGCCGATCGGGTCTTGCGCTTCAAATTCCGGATACTCCGCAAGCTCAGCGGGACGTGCCAATTTCCAGTCTTCAGTCTTGACCCGGATTTCCGCCTCAATAGCCTTCCCTTGCTTCGGGTCGCTCTTCTGCCGGGAGCGCTCATACTGGAGTTGCCGCGACTTGACCGCGAGCCAGCGCATACGAATCTGCAACTGCTCCTTGCTACGAAGATTTTCGCGCAAAGCCGCCTCGTAGAACATCAGCGAATCGGTTATACGCCCGGTACGCTCATGAGCTGCGCCGGCCTCAAGGTAGCTAATATGCGTATTCCATTTGTTGTCCTTCACCCGGAGGAAATCTCTTAGGAACTGACTTATGATCTTTTCGGATCGAGGAGGCGCAGAAGGCAGCTTGTCCGAGCGAGCAAGCGCCTTGACCAAGCTGATCTTCAGGTCAAACGCCATGTCTTTCAGCCAGGAACGGACTTCTTTGTCCCGCCACTCGTCTCCATTGCCCAGCGCGCCGTTCGCAAGGAAAGACGTCACGGAATCCCACTCCCCTTGCTCCACGAAAATGGCCATCGATAACGTCAGCGCACGATTCGCCAGATCGTCTTTCCGCTCTCGATGCGCTGCCAGCGCCACCGCAAGGGCTCCGCCGCCGGACCCTGCTTGGGTCGCCAACGCCAGCGATCGATCCAACTTGTTGAGGTTTAGCAGGGCGGCGATTACGGTGGAGGAATCCGCCGCGTTGAGTACGGTGGACGGATGCGCCTCGAACTCTGATGAAATCCGCTGGTGATCATTCAGTCGACCCCAAAATTCCAGGCATTCGGGATACGGCGACGACTTCGCGCGCGCCTCGAGATAACGCGCACTTCGCCGGTCCCCCTGCTCCTCCCAGCCATCCGCAGCGCGCTTGTACTCTTCGGCAACGAAGCAGAATTCGGCAAGCAGCTTAGGTGCGACCCGAATTCCAAATCTTTCGAGCCTGTCGAGTATCTGCAGCATGCCGGCCGCGACGGCCTTCGGAATGCTCAGAACCGCCTGGCCGACCATCCGGTCGAGCAGCGCCTCCACTGCTGCCTGCCAGATCGGCTCCCCGTAACTGGCCTGGGCGAAACGCGGGTCATTGTCCGTCCGCTGAAGAAAGCGCTCGATCACGTCTGTTGCCGCGCGAACGTCGGGCTTCGATTGAATCGCCTTGGCCCATTGAACCTCGATCGATGCGAGCAGTTCGGGATGATCGTTGGTCAGTTCCAACAGCTTGAGCCAACCTGGGCGTTCGGCACGCCACAGGCAGCGTCGAGCGTCTTCGAGCAGACCGGCTTCGGCGTAGGCCGTCCCGGCTTCCAGCGCCTTGTCGTCGAAATCCAACGCCCTGGCGCGGCACTCGCGCCACTTTGCAATGTCGTCGGATTCTCGGTACGCGCTTGCCGCTTGCATCATCAAATAGGCATCGCGCCGCGCGCGGCCGTCCTCCTCGAACGCTCGCGCGTTCTCAAGGCGGTCGGGAACGTCATCGCGCGATAGGTCGCCGGGGCGGCCGACCACCATGCCCCCGATCTCCGACGCCCACACTTCCACTCCGCGTTTGAGCGCTCCGACCAGCCGCTCACGCGCGAACTCGTCCTTTGCGATGAGCCACAGTTTCCGGAGTCCATCGTCACCATCCACAATTACCAATCGCGACTTCGGTCTTGAGACGGCGACATATACTCGATTGATGAAGTACTGGAGAGAAAGCAACTGCCTCGAATCGGCGTCTCCTGCCGTGGTTTCGCCGAGCGGTGCACAGAAGTCCTTGTCCGCCTGATCGCCGAATCCGTAGACGACGACCGCCGGATATTCACAGCCTTTGGCCCTGCCCGCGCTAAGCACATTGCGGGGTATGCCGTCGACGAGTTCGATGTGTTCCCGCAGGTTCGGATCCTTCGCCACAAACTCGGCCTCTTCACCTTCATTGCAGGGGACAATGACTACGTAAGCGCTGGCCTGCTCGCGGAATGACGACCAGAACCCCGCGTCCCCCGACCTATAGAACAGCACCGCCGGCGCATTGCGCTGGCGAAGCCACGGCCGTTGCGGCCGCAACTCGGGAATCCCGAAGGTTGCCGACCGCAGCGCCTGAACCAGATTGCAAAGTCGGACGATGGGCTCGGAGGAACGGTAGTTGTAGTGGAGTTCCCGGTAGTTGAGATCGGCTTTTTCCGTTCGGCGCCCCGGATCCAGTTCGTAGATGAACTTCTCCACAAACGCTGCTTTGACTGAATCCCAGCGGAATCCAGTTGGATTGAGCGTCTGGAACTCATCTCCCGCGAAAGCGAAGGGAACCCGGCTGACCGCATCGGGCGGCAGCGATCGGTTCGAATACAGGCTCAGGCGCAACAAAACCTCGAGTTCGATTCGGGTGAAATCCTGGGCCTCGTCGCAGAACACGGCCGAATAGCTTCGCGGCGCCAGGTCGTGGTCGAGAATACAGCGAGCCAGGTCCTGGTCATCCCAATATCCCTCTTCGCGGACGCCGGAATACCAGCGCAACCAGACCTGCTCGTAAACCGCCGCGAATGTCTGCTCGGTCACAGTCAGCTGATTCTCCGACAGTTGGCCGTAGTCCTCCGGCGAGAGTAACTCGACTGCCCCCATCCCCTTGATGTAACTGCGAATCACGTGCCACGAGAGGTCCGGGCCGTATTCGCGGCTCGCCCTGGGGTCTTTGCCGAAGCGCTGCTCCCAGAGGCGGCGGAAGCGCGGATAGTCAATGTGCTTGGCATTCTGAAAACGGGAGCGTGTTTCCCTCGGCAGCAGGCTGAGCATGAACGGGTGGAACTCCCGAAATGCCTCATCGAGCAGATTCGGAAGATCCATGTCTTTGCACGTCATGCCGTCATCCGGATCCACGAATTGTGCCTCGCCGGTCAGCAGCCGATGCACGAAGTTCCTTGCGTTACGCAGCAACTCGCCGTTTGCCGTTAGATAGAGCGGACACCCTAGTGCGCCGCTCGTCCCCGCGCCGCCTCCAATGCCGAAGCCAACCCGGGTGCCGTAGGCGAACAGGATGTCCGCAAAGAGGTACTGCAAGATCGTGGACTTCCCACTTCCTGCACGACCGTTAATGAAGAGCGGAAACGGCGTGTCGGAGTGCCTTGCGCTCTTCAGGACCTCGGATTCCTCGGGCGAAAGCGCCATGTTGGCGATCTCTTCGCGTTCAAGATCGATCCAAAGCTCATCGTCGGTGAGTACTGTGGCAGGATAGGCCCGACGGCTCGCTTTTAGTAAGAGTTCGGTTTCCCCTGCATCGAGGCCCGCCGCTGCCTGTCGAACCTCAGCTTCAACAGTGGAAGTGTTTGCCCCATCAACCACTCGCAACAGAAGGACATACCCCGCTCGACGGTAGGACCAAATTCCCCAGCCCTGTTTTTCTGAGGAGGGCAAATACTGTAACCCTTCGTCGCCCGACAGTGCCTTGGTACAAAGCGGCGCAAGTCGGGTAAGCTGATTCTGGATACGTAATTGAGCAACCTGTTCCACCCACTCATGCGACTCGCAGACAATGCGATCCAGTGCATCTTCCTGGGCACACGCACCAGGGATGACGAGACCCGCATGCGAGAATGCCCCGTAGAGCAATTCGTTCTCGACATCCGAAGGATCGGGCTTGGCGGGTTGCTGACCCAAGGCAGTTCGATTGCCGACAAACGCCGCCAGCGTCGCATCGCTGACAAGATCATCAAAGTGCCGTGCACCGTAAACCACTGGATCGCTGCAGAAATCCTGTTCGTACTCCCGACTACCGCGGATCATCACAGTAAGGAACACCACAACCAGATGACCGCCGACTTTCTTCTCCTTGGCGACCAGTCGCGGCTGCCGCCCGGTCAGCTTTTTCTTGACATGGTAGGGAGGGGGAAAGGGGTCGAACTGAGACAAGCTCTGTGTCTCCTCGACACTTGTTCGCAAGCGCTCAATCGCTTCGCTCACACCGTGGCGCTTTGCGTCGTCCCTGCATGTATCGGTGATATAGACGAATAGCGTCAATTCCCTCTCCTGATAACAGATCTGAATCATCAGCCGGGCGCGCGGCAAACCATCCCGTACTTGACAAACGAGCTTAGCGAACCAGGTCACGGCAAAGCCAAAGCTGGCCAGATTCTGCCATGGATAACATGACCGGTGGCTACTCACCTCGACACTCCGCCCGATCCGACGGCAGGTAACCGGCGCATTGCAGCCCGATAGACCACGGTGGAACAACGGCAGTTCAGGCCGAGTTGCAGGTGTCGGCTACCCGACAGGCCACCCTGCTCGAATGGCTGCCCTGGCTCGCCGCCTTCGTCCTCGCGACGCTGGCCGACGGCGGATGCGCCCGGCTCGTCAAGGCCAGGGAATTCCGGCAGCACGGCCCCGAGATGTTCGCGCTGTACGCGAGCGCGGGAATCGTGATCGTGTGCGCCACGGTCGTCGGTTTGGTGCTGCCGGTGACGCTGCCGCCGCTGTGGCTGCCGGGCGTGCCGCTGGTAGTCGGCGCGCTGGCGGGACAGGCACTGGCGTGTTTCCATCGGCGCGGATGAGAGGCTACCCGGCTATACGAACTGCGTGGGGGTGAAGGATCAATCCGGGCCCAGGCACCTTGCACACGCGACGAGCATCAAACTAAACTAACAAGACTTAGTTCAATCAAGTGGAGGCCATGCACACCGTCAACATCCATGAGGCCAAGACCCGGCTTTCCCGCTTGGTCGATGAAGCGGCCAAGGGCGAATCCTTCATCATCGCCAAGGCCGGCAAGCCACTGGTCAAGGTGACGCCACTCGACGCGCCAGCCGGCCCCGACCAGCGCCGGCTGGGCTTTCTGGCCGGCAGGATCGCAGTGCCGGACGACTTCGACAGCATGGGTGCGGCCGCAATCGAGCAGATGTTCGGCGGCGAAGCATGAAGCTGCTGCTGGACACCCACCTGCTGCTATGGGCCGCGGGCATGCCGGAGCGGCTATCCGATGCGGCGCGCACCCTGATCGAGGCGGCGGACAACGAGCCTTGCTTCAGCGCGGCCAGCCTGTGGGAAATCACCATCAAGCGCGGCCTCGGCCGGGCCGATTTCCAGGCGGACCCGCGCCTGTTGCGGCGCGGCCTGCTCGACAATGGCTATACCGAGTTGCCCATCCTGAGTGAGCACGCCATCGCGGTGGACGTCCTTCCGCCCATCCACAAGGATCCGTTCGACCGCATCCTGGTCGCACAAGCCAACACCGAAGGCATCCTGCTGCTGACCGCCGACGCGCTCGTTGCACGCTATCCCGGCGCCATTCAGAAAGTTTGAAGTGCGGGCTCACGCCCGCCATCCGCCCCTGGCGCCACAGGTCGATCTTTCACCGCTGCACAGTGCTCGAAGCCTTGATGGCGAAATCCCCGCCATAAAGAGCGACATTCCCGGGAGACACCCCGAACAGGGGCGCCTACGCTCTGGTCATGCGCTCGAAAGCGCATTACGCCACGACTCGAGGCCCGTACCATGATCACCGCGACACCAACGCCCCGTCCGCACCGCGCGACGCCATCCGTTGAGGAAGGCAACACGCTGGACGTCGTCGAGACCCGCCTGTGGATTGACGAACACGACTGGCTCTACGGCCTCCTCAAGCGCCCGGAGAATCTGGCGCCGACCTTCCGCCTGCCCGACCTCATCAGCGCCTGCGTCTCCGCGGCACTGGCACCGCCGGACGGTGCCCGCAGGCTTTTCAGCTACCTCGGCACCCAGCTCGTGCTGCGCGATCCCGCCACGGCCCGCCGGCGCGAAGCGATGTGGCGGCCGCAGTACGAACAGCTGCAGGCCTTGCAGCGCTCGCCGGCGAATCAGCACCCCAACCCCAAGTTCCAACTCGACCAGTTGACCACCGCTGCCGTCGCCCTGTGCCGCGAGGCGGACCCTTCTGGCAATCTGGCCCTCAAGCACGCACGGCTCAACATGGCCCGGCGCGCAACCGGCCGCGCCGTGCCGGAAAGCGGCTGATCGCGGCACCGCCCGCCCGATCCGCTACCTGCTCGCTTACCCGCCTGATTCACCTCGCCCACGCAACGCGAGCCGACCCGTCCCCCACCCTGGCCGGCTTGCCGGCCCCGACCCTTGGTCCTTCCGCGCCCGCGGAAGGTGGTTCGACGCTCGAGAGGTGAGTCATGCCCCGCCCTGTGCTCCTCGCCCTGTCCATGCTGTGCGGACTGCCCCAGTGGGCCCATGCCTGCTGGGACGAGGTCGCCCAGCGCCACGAAGTATCAGCCGACCTGCTCTACGCCATCGCCAAGGTGGAATCGAACCTCGACCCCAAGGCCGTCAACCGTTCGCACCTTTCGCGGACGGATTCCTACGACATCGGCCTCATGCAGATCAACAGCCGCCACCTGCCCAGGCTGGCCCGGCGGGGCATCACCGAAGCACACCTGTTCGAGCCATGCACCAACCTGGATGTCGGCGCGTGGCTGCTGGCCGACCTCTTCTCGCGCCTCGGCCGCAGTTGGAACAGCGTCGGGGCCTACAACGCCGCCTGCACCCAGCTCAAGGGCGACGACTGCGCCCGGGCCAGGGCGCGGTACGCCTGGAAGGTGTACCGCCAGCTTCCGGGGGTCACCGCCGCTTCGCGGCAGGCCGGCACGCCTCGCCACGCCGCCCCTGGGATCGCCGCCGATATAGCCGTCCCGATGCTCGCCGTACGGGTGGCGCCATGAACATGTCTCTCGCGCGGGTGTCGCGCCGGCTCTGCCAGGCGGTTGCCACGGCCGCGCTGCTGTATTCCTGCGCCCACCCGCCGACGCAGCCGCCGCCCACCCCGCGCACCGTGGGCCACCTTGCCCAGGTCGGCTACGGCGCGCGGGCGGACTTCGTCCGCTGCGTGCCGCCGGCGTGCCCGACGCCCACCCCCAAGACACTCGACCGGGTCCCGAGCACCACCGCGGCACACGCCCCGCGCCCAGTCGATCCGGTGCCGGTTGTGCCCGATCCGGTCGTGCCGGCATCCGTTCCCGGGCCGGCAACGGAGACCGTGCTGCCTCCGGTGCATGTCATCGCGCCAGCCATCGCCGAAAGCCAGACCTGGACGGTGCGCTTTGCGTTCGGCAGCGCCGAACTCGGTCCCACGGCCCGAACGGTCCTGCGCGAGGTCGCCGAGGCACTGCCCGATGCAGGGCGCATCACGATCACCGGCCGCACCGACGCCACCGGCCCGGCCGACGTCAATGACGCACTCGCCACCGCCCGCGCCCATGCCGTACGCGAACACCTGGCGCAAGCGCGTCCCGCGCGCCGGGACGCCATGACCGTGGAGGCGGCAGGCAAGTGCTGTTTCGCCGCCAGCAACGACACCGCGGCCGGGCGCGCGCGAAACCGCCGCGTCGAAATCACGGTGGACCGCCTCGCGCCCTCAGGATCGTAACCCGCCCCGCACCCGCAACTAACCCGCTTCACACCGGCTTCCCCCACCCGCTCATCGACCCGCTCCGACCCGCCCGCGACCCGTCTTCCGACGCTCATCTCAACGGAGGTCTCCATGAGCACCGCAACGCTTGCGCCGTCCCGCCTTGACGGACGCCGTCCCGTCGCCATTCTCTCGCTGCTCGCCCTCGGCCTGCTGGGGCTGTGCACCGCCTTTCCGAGCTTCGCCTTGGACCTGGTGGCCTTCACCGGCATCACGGGGCCACTGACGTCCGCGCTCACCCAGATCGCCTCCCTAGGCCCGGGTATCAAGGCGTTGGTCGGCTTCGTCGGTTTCGTCGTGGCGCTCATCAGCCTGGCAGCCCTGCGCAACTTCGGCCCGGTGCTGTTCTACGTCGGGTTGGCGATTTTTGGGGCGGTCGGCTTGGTGATCGCCGGCGCGATCATGGGCGCGGTCGTCTGAGCCGGCCTCGCGCCCCGGGAGCCCGGCATGCGTACCGACACCTACATCCCGCGCCGCCTCGACGACAACTGGAAGCTGGGCTTCTGGGACATCGATGTCGCCGCGCCGGTGCTGCTGGCCTTCTTCATCGGCTACCTCGCCGGCACCAAGACCGCCTTCGCGGCCTGCCTGGCGGCCGGCATCGCCGTGTCGCGCTGGATCTCGCGGCTCAAGGCCGACAAGCACCCCGCCTTCGCCATCCACTGGCTGTGGTGGCACCTGCCGGCCACACCGCTGACCGCGCTGCGCGCGACGCCGCCCTCGCACATCCGCCGGATGGTCGGCTAGCCATGGACTTCGAACGGCTCAACACCGACCGCAAGGAACTCCTGCGCCGCAACCGCGGCCTGGGCCTGGCGGTCGGCGCCCTCGCAGCCGGCCAGATCCTGGCCCTGGTCGCGCTGCTGAACGTGCTGGGTTCGGAGCGCACGGTGATCGTGCCGCCGACGATCGACAAGTCGTTCTGGGTCACGCGGGACAAGGCGAGCGGGGCCTACCTGGAGCAGATGGGCAGCTTCATCGCCTGGCTGGTGCTCGACGTGAGCCCCGGCACGATCGACTGGAAGAAAGACATCCTGCTGACCTATGTCGATCCGGCCCAGCACGGCGCGCTCAAGGCTCGCCAGGAAGTCGAGGCGGAACGCCTGAAGCGTATCAACGCGGCCACCGCCTTCGCCCCGGAGCAGCTCGTGCCGAGCGAGGACGGCCAGAACGTCGTCATCCGGGGACGGCTGCGCACGCTGGTCAACGGCTTCGAGACCAGCAACGACCCGAAGGCCTATCTGGTCGAGTTCGGCTACGCCGGCACGCGCATGCACCTCAGGACCTTCAAGGAGGTGCCCTATGCGGGCCGCTAGACCTGCGTTTGCCTGCCTGCGCGCCGCCCTGCGCGCCACGCTGGCGGCCGCGCTTGCGGCGGGCGCCGCCGGCGCCCACGCCCTGCAGGTGCTCGACGCCAGCGACGGGGTCGCCGTCGAGGCGATCCTGTCGATCCACGAGCCCACCCGCATCCGCATCGAAGGTGCGCCGATCACCGACGTGTTCGGCAACATCTACGCCAGCGGCTGCGCCGCGACGCCGGACCTGCCGGCGCCGCCGGGCACCACGGGCGCCGGCACGCCCACGACGGCCGCCCCGGTCAATCCCGCCGGCGAGATCGTGCTCGAGTGCGACCGCGACAAGGGCGAGATCTACGTCCGCCCGGTCGGCGACGGCGCGAAGCCGGTCAACCTGTTCGTCTCCTCGGCGCAGGCGACCTACACCCTGCTGCTGCGCCGCGCCGACACCCCGGCCGACACCATCGTCATCCGCGACCGGGCGGCCGCGCAGCGGCGCGTGGAGACCACGACCCCACGTGCCGCCACCGGCACCGCCGCCAGCCATGTCCGCGCGCTGAAGGCGCTGCTGGTGGCGATGGCCACCGACCGCCTGCCGCCAGACATCCAGGCCGAGGACGTGGGCCAGCCCATCGTGCTGTGGCGCGAGGCGCGCTTCCACCTCGACCGCATCTACCGCGGCCGCGGCCTCGTCGGCGAGCGCTACCTGCTGCAGAACGTGAGCGGCGCCCCCATGGTGCTCGCCGAGCCCGAATTCGACCGCGAGGACGACGAAGCGGGCCGCGTGGCCGCCATCGCCATCGAGCACCACAACCTGCGCCCGAGCGAACGCACGCAGGTCTTCGTGATCCGCCAGGAGAGCCGGCCATGAGCCTCTCCCGCTCGCCGCACGAACGGCCGGCCGGCGCCCTCGGCAGCCTGCTCGAACGGCTCTCGCCGCGCCAGCGCCAGTACCTCCTGCTGGCCGCCATCATGGCGGGCGGCATCGGGCTGTTGTGGCTGATCTTCGCCTTCACCGGCGAACCCGGCCGGCCGGTGGGCACGGACACCGCCGCACGCCCGAGCGGGGTGACCAACATCGGCGTGATGCCGCCGGGCGGACAGGTGAATCCGCTCGACCAGTGGGTCGGCACCGCCGGCCGCAAGCTCGCCCAGTACGAGGCCGAGCGCGAGGAGCAGAACCGCCTCAACAACGAACGGACGGCGTTCGAGCAACGCACCCTGCAGCGCTTCGCCGAACTTGAGCAGAAACTCACCGCTGCCGGCCAGGCCGCCGCCCCGCCCACGCCGCCTCCGCCGCCCGTACCACAGCCGCCCTCACCGACGACGATGCCGCCTGCCGAGAGCCTGCCGCCGGCGCCGTCCGGCGCGCCTTCCGCCGCCCTGCCCCCGGATGCACTGGTGGCGCCGCCCCCGCCGCCCGCCATCAGCCGCGTCACCCTCGCGCCCCGCGCCAACCTGCCAGTGCCCGCCGGTGCACCGGGCAGCGCCGCTTCGACGGCACCCGGCACCCTGCCCGGCGACAGCACCGGCGAAGCCCGCACCCTCTCCACTTACCTGCCCGTGAGCTTCACCCGCGGCACCCTGCTCGGCGGCCTGGACGCCCCCACCGGCGGGCAGTCCCAGTCCAACCCGCATCCCGTGCTGATCCGCCTGTCGGACAACTCGGTGCTGCCCAACCGCATGCGCGGAGAGTACCGCGAGTGCTTCGTGCTCGCCGCCGGCTACGGCGACATCAGCTCGGAGCGCGCCTACCTGCGCACGGAAAACCTGTCGTGCGTGCGCCCGGACGGCCACACGCTCGAAGTGCGCATCCAGGGCTCGATCTACGGCGAGGACGGCAAGGTCGGCATGCGCGGGCGGCTCGTCACCAAGCAGGGCCAGATGCTCGCCAATGCCTTGCTGGCCGGCGTCGTCAGCGGCATCGGCCAGGGCCTGGCCACCTCCTCGACCGACTACAGCACCTCGGCCCTTGGCACCGTAGCCTCCACCTCCGGTTCCGATGCCTACCGCGCGGGCCTGGGCACCGGCGTGGGCCGCGCGCTCGACCGTCTCGCCCAGTACTACATCCGCCTGGCCGAGAACACCTTCCCCGTGATCGAGATCGACGCCGGCCGCGAGATCGACGTGGTGATCACCAAGGGCGTGCGCATCGATACCCCGATGCCCGGCGCCCGGGACGGCCGCGCGGACCTGTCCCCCGCCAACCGCTACCTGGAGGCAGCCGATGACCCCGACTACTGAGTGCGGGGGAACACCCGCGCGCCGGTTCGCAATGTGGGCCTGCCACGTCGTCCCCCTCGCCGCACTTGCCCTGTCCGCCTCGACTGGCTTGACCGCCGACACCGGCCCTGACGAGACGGCCCGACTGCGCGCCATGCTCGAAGCGGCCCATCCCGGCACGCGCTTCACCGAGATCGCGCCCTCGCCGGTGGCGGGGCTCTTCGAGGTGTGGATGGAGGGCAACGTGGCCTACGTGCTGATGCACGATCCGCGCTACTTCGTCTTCGGGCATCTCTTCGACACCCTGACGCTGCGCGACCTGACCGCGCCCCGGCTCGCCGCCCGGCAACAGCCGGCCGAGGCCGCAGTCCCCGCCGCACTCGTGTTCGACGACCTGCCGCTCGCCGACGCGCTGGAGACGGTCCGCGGCACCGGCGGGCGCAGGCTGGCGGTCTTCAGCGACCCGGCCTGCCCCTACTGCCGGCAGCTCGAAGCCGAGCTGGCCGGGATCGACGACGTCACCCTCCACACCTTCCTCGTGCCCTTCCAGGGCGAGGCGCTGCCCGTCTCGATCTGGTGCGCCGCGGATCGCGAGACGGCCTGGCGCGAATTCATGCTGCGGGGCGACGAAAGCCTGCCGCACGCCGGCACGCCCTGCGACCACCCGGTCGCCCGCAACCTCGCGCTCGCGCGCGGGCTCGGCATCCAGGGCACGCCCACGCTGGTCTGGTCCGACGGCAGCCGCACCGAGGGTTTCATCGACCGCGCGGCGATCGAAGCCCGGCTGCGCGATGCCGGGGGAGGCCGGCCATGACGACGGCGAAGCGGCTCATCATGCCATCCGCCGCCGCGCTGGCGCTGTCGGGCTGCATGTCGATGTCGGGCGTGGGCGGCGATTCGAAGTACGCCTGCCAGGCCCCGGAAGGCGTCACCTGCGAGTCGGTGTCCGGCACCTATGCCAACGCGGTGGCCAACAACCTGCCCGGCCAGCGCAAGCGCGCCGCCGGTTCTGCACGGCCTGCGGACCGGACCACCGATGGGGCACCACCGCGCCCCGCCTCCACGCCTCTGCTCGCCGGTCTGCCCGCCGCCGGCGGAGAAGCGCCGTCCGCGCTGCGCGCGCAGGCGCGCTACCTGCGCCTGTGGATCAAGGCTTGGGAAGACCTCGACGGCGACCTCTACGACCAGGCCCACGTCTATGTGCAGATCGACCATGGCCGCTGGCTGATCGACCGTATCCAGCGGCGCATCCGCGATGCGCACGCGCCGCTGCGCCCGCCGGCGGCAGGCCCCGCGGACGGGAACGGATCGCCGGGCGACGCGCCCGCCCGACCCGCCACACCGCCGGCCGGCACGCTGAAAGCGCCCAGCGAGCTGTTCCAATGAACAGGCCGGACACCCTCCTCCAGCGCGGCGCCCGTCCGGCGGCCTGGCTGGGCATGTCGGCCGACAGCCCCGCCGAGCAGTTCGCGAGTTGGCTGCCCTATTCCGGCTACCTCGCCGACGAGCGCATCTTCGCCAACCGCGACAGCATGGGCTTCATGCTCGAACTGATGCCGCAATCCGGGGCGGACGAGCGCATGACCGAGGTGCTGGCTTCGCTCTACGCCAACTGCCCGACCGGCACCGGCGTGCAGTTCCATCTGTTCGCCTCCCCCCACGTGCGCCCCCTGCTGCGCCGCTACGCCAACCTGCGCGTGGAGGATCCCGACCAGGCCGACAAGGCCCGGCACTGGGGACGGCCGGCGCGCAATGACAATCTCTTCCGCGCCCTCGCACGCCAGCGCGTGGGGCATCTGCTGCACGGCGCCCAGCACTCGCTCACCGCCGGCTTCCATTACACCGTCCGCGACTTCCGCCTGATGCTGAGCGTGGCCTTCCCGGGCGACCCGGCAGCCCTCAACAAGCGCGACGAACTGCTCGCGCTGCGCGACGCGATGGCCTCGACACTGCGCTCGGCCTCGCTGCCGAACCGGGTGTGCGATGCCGCCGACCTGATCAACTGGTGCGCGATCTTCACCAATCCGGACCGCCTGTCGGGCACCGACGCCCCGGACCTGCGCTACGACGACGGCCGCGAGCTGCGCGACCAGATCGTCGACTTCGACACCATCCAGGACCCGCATCCCGCCGGCCTCACCTTGTGGAAGGAGGCCAGCCCCGACGTGCTCGAGGCGCGCTTCTACTCGATCAAGAGCTTTCCGGAACACTTCGCGCTGTGGCAGATGGGTTCGCTGATCGGCGACCTGATGCAGCCCGCGCTGCAGTACAGCGCGCCCTTCCTGCTCACGCTGGGCGTGCACATCCTCGATCCCAACGCCACCAAGTCGGTGGTCACCGCCAACCACGTGCGCGCGACCCAGAACGCCAAGTCCAAGATGGCCGACGTGATGCCGGACGTGAAGAAGAAGCTCGACGACTGGTCGGCCGCGGCCAACGCCATCGACACCGGCGGCAGCCTGGTGAGCCTGTACCACCAGTTGGCGATCTTCAGCACGCCCGGGCGCGTGACGGCGGCCCATGAGGCGGCCAACGCGATCTGGCGCGGGCGCGGCTTCCAGTTGAACGCGGACGCCTACATGCACCGCCAGGCCTTGCTCGCCAGCCTGCCGATGACGCTGACCGAGCGTTTCCACAAGGACTTGGCGAAGATGCGCCGGGTCACGCGCAAGACCGTGGCCAACGCCATCCACATGGCGCCGCTGATCGCCGAATGGCGCGGCACGCGCACCCCGGCCCTGGTGTTCGGCGGCCGGCGCGGCCAACTGACGACGCTGGACCTCTTCGACAACGATCTCGGCAACTACAACTTCGCCATCATCGGCGCTCCCGGCTCGGGCAAGTCCGTGCTGATGAACGAACTGGCCTGGTCCTACCGCGCCATCGGCGCCAAGGTCTGGATGCTGGACCTGGGCCGCTCGTTCGAGAAGCTCTGCAGGAAGGCGCACGGCACCTACATCGAGTTCCGGCCCGATGTGGACATCTGCCTCAATCCGTTCTCGATCGTGCGCGACATCAACGAGGACATCGACATGCTGGTGCCGGGCATCTCGAAGATGGCCTCGATGCAGCATTCGCTGGAGGAGGTCCAGTACAAGGCGATCTCGGCCGTGGTGCTCAAGCTCTTCCGCGCGTACGGCCAGGACCTCACCATCACCGGCCTGCGCGACGCCTTCAAGACCGGCACGATCGAGGAATTGGGCGTGGTGAACGACCAGCGCATCCGGGACCTGGCGATCATGCTCGCCCCCTATGCGCGGGACGGCCAGTACGCGCGCTTCTTCGAG
Source organism: Pseudothauera nasutitermitis (assembly GCF_004801295.1). Lineage (GTDB taxonomy): Bacteria > Pseudomonadota > Gammaproteobacteria > Burkholderiales > Rhodocyclaceae > Pseudothauera > Pseudothauera nasutitermitis. The sequence goes on along the minus strand of NZ_SSOC01000004.1, from coordinate 566,835 downwards.
GGGCGCGCCAACGTCGATTTCTCCAACGACTTCATCGTCATCGAGAACGAGGAGTTGAAGCGCCGCCCCGACCTGCACGCGGTGGTGAACATCCTGCTGCTGCACCAGATCACCGGCGAGATGTACCTGACCCGGAACCGGCGCAAGGTGCTCTTCATCGACGAATTGAAGCAGCAACTAGGCGACATCGGCGCCGACGATCCGGTGAAAGCCGCGGTGGTCGAGGAAGCGGCACGGCGCGCCCGGAAATATGGCGGTGCGCTCGGCACCGCGACACAAAGTGCCGACGACTACTACGGTAGCGCCCAGATGGAAGCGGCGTTCAACTGCTCCGACTGGGTCTTCCTGCTACGGCAGAAGCCTGAATCCATCGAGATGCTCGACCGCAAGGGCCGGCTCGCGATGGACGAGCCGAAGAAACGGCTGCTGAACTCCCTGCGCACCGAGGCCGGGGCCTTCTCGGAACTCTACATCTCGTCTCCGGTCGGCGAAGGCGTCGCACGCAACATCCTCGATCCCGCCACCCACCTGCTGTTCTCGAACAAGCTCGAAGACAACGCGCCGATCGACGAACTGCGCGCGCAAGGGCTGTCGATCGACGAGGCGATCGCCGAACTGCTGCGGCGCCGGGGGCACGTCCTATGAACCCGCGCACGCTCTTCGTCGCCAATGCGCTCGTCAGCCTGATCGCGGTGGCAGGCACCCTGCTCCTCTACGACCGGCAGGTGATCCGCCCCGCGCGAACCATCGGCGTGGTCGACCTCGCCGAAGTGTACCGCGTCAAGGAAGACGAGTTCACCCGGCGGCTCACCTCGGCACGCACGGAGGAAGAACGCCAAGCCGCGCTGGATATGGCACGGGCGTTCTCCCGGCAACTGCCCGCCGCGCTCGCCGCCCTGCCGGCCGAATGCGGCTGCCTGGTGGTCCTGAAGGCGTCCGTGGCTGGCCCCACCCCCTACACCGTCGATCTCACCGAACACCTGCGCCGGATGGTAGAGACCCCATGAACACCGAAGCGATCACCCAGTCGCTGGCCCCAGCCCCGGCGCCCCGCGGACTCACCCGTATGCGGCTGGCCGCGGCGGACTTCGGGCGTCACATGAGGCGGCGCTGGTACCTCTACCTGCCCGTTTTCGCGATCTGGGGCCTCGCCTACCTGCGGCTGTTCTTCGACCCCACGCCGCGCCTGCCGGTGCTCTTCAACTGGACGCCCAGCCTGCCCTACAAGGTTGCGATCCTGCATTCGGGGCAGCACACCTTGCGCCGCGGCGACTTCATCGTCTTCTCCTTCGCCGGCGACGGCGCACGCGACTCCCCGGGGCTCGCCGGCCAGCCTTTCTTCAAGATCGTGCGCGGCCTGCCCGGCGACATGGTCACCGTCGTCGGGCGCGAGGTGCGGGTCAACGGCGAACCGGTAGGCATCGCCAAGCCCCACGCCTTCGACGGCCGGCCGCTCGAGCCCATCGCGCCAGGGGTCATTCCACCCGGCTGCTACTACGTCCTGGGGCTCAGCCCCGATTCCTTCGACTCGCGCTACCGCGACAGCGGCCTGGTGCGCGCCGAGCAAGTGATCGGCGTGGTCGAGCCGCTTTTCTGACGGAGAACTTCATGTCCCGCCCCCTTTCCGTCGCCCGGCTCATCCGCTTCACGCTGCGGGTGGTGATCGCCATCCTCGCCTCGCTCATCGCGCTGTGGTCCGTTTCCACCACCCACGCGCAGACCAGTCCGGCACACGGGCCGATCCGCGCCGGGGACGACATGCCGATGCTCGACTTCCTCGCGCTGCTCCATCAGATCGCGCCGGCGGCGGCCGAAGGCGCCAAGATCTACCTCGGTGCCGTCCACCTGCGCTGCGGCCGCACGCTCAGCACCCTCGAACTGCGCCAAGCGCTCGCACACGACGGCGGCGAACCGGTGCTGATGGGGCTGATCCGCGCCAGCCAGCAGCAGGACGCGGCCGCCCGGGTCCAGCTCGTGCGCCAGATCCACTGCCCCACGGGAGGCGAGCGATGAGGCGCCACACCCTGACGTGGTCGGCGAGCCTCTCGGCTGCGGCGCTGCTCCTCGGCAACGCGTCGGCGCATGCGTTCGATGCCGGCATGATCGGCCCGACCTACGAGATTGCCGAACCCCACCTGCTCGCCTTCATTGAACAACGCCTGCGGGACATGGCCGCCAGCGGCGAACTGCAGCGGCTCGAAGAAGAAGCGCGGGCGCGGGGCGTCGACGCGGTTCACCACCCCGTGCCGGTCGAGGGGCTGTCGCCCACCGGGACGCGGCGCACCTATTACTACGACCCGAGTTTCACGCTTGACCGTAACCTGCATGACGCCGACGGCCGGCTCATGTTCGCCGCCGGCACGCGCGCCAATCCGCTGGAGATCGTCTCGCTGTCGCGCCACCTGCTGTTCTTCGATGCGCGCGACGCGCGCCAGATCGCGCATGCGGCGGCGCTGATCACGGACTACGGCGGGCGCGTGAAACCGATCCTGACTGGCGGTTCCTACCTCGCATTGATGCAGACGTGGCGCACTCCGGTCTACTACGACCAGTTCGGCCTGCTCACGCGGCGGCTTGGCATCCGGCAGGTGCCGGCGCTGGTCTCGCAGGAGGGCCTGCGGCTGCGCATCGACGAGCTGGAGGTGCCGCGATGAAGCGCCTGCTCGTCACGGTCTGCCTGCTGCTGGGCCTCACCAGCGCAGCGACGCCGGCCGCGGCCGGCATCACTTGCACCGGCAAGTTTCCGAACCCGATCACCGACCTCTGCTGGTCGTGCATCCTCCCCATCAGCATCGGCAGCGCGCGCATCGGCAACTTCGGCGGCCAGGAGGACATCGACAACCCGTCCAATCCGGTGTGTACCTGCGGGGTCAATCCGACCGTCGGCCTGTCCATCGGCTTCTGGGAGCCCGCGCGCCACGTCGAGGTGGTCCGCAAACCCTTCTGCCTCGTGTCGCTGGGCGGCATCGACCTCGACCCGGGCCTGCCCGCGCCGGAAGCCGCCCGCTTCACCCGCCCGGAGGCCGACGGGGATGGCGGCAGCTTCTACCAAGCGCATTTCTACATCAACCCGGTGATGTACTGGCTGGAGGTCGTCACCGACTTTCCTTGCCTGGAAAAGGGCAGCTTCGACCTGGCCTATCTCACCGAAGTCGATCCGCTGTGGGGCGACGACGAACTGACGCTGATCCTCAACCCGGAGGCGGTGCTGTTCGCCAACCCCGTGGCGGTGGCCGCCTGCGCGGCCGACTGCGTGGCCGCGACCGCGGGCTTCGGCATCCGCGAGATGTTCTGGTGCGCCGGCTGCCAGGGTGGCGTCTATCCGCTCAACGGCCACCTGCCCTACCACCTGGGCGGCGTGCGCACGGCCGCGCTGCTCGCCCAGCGCCTGACCGCGAAGCTGCACCGCGAGCTGATCGCCTGGGGCTGGCACGGGCAGGCGGGGCTGTGCGGCCCCTGCTTCCTGCCGGTCATGGACAAGACCGCCTACAAGACCCAGCTCACCTACCCCATTCCCAACACCGGCAAGGAGGACGGCAAGTGCTGCCAGCCGTTCGGGCGCAGCACGATCACCTGGGGCGCCGGCAAGGAATACCCGGTCCGCGGCGAGGACTTTGCTTTCATGCTCTTTCGCAAGAGGAACTGCTGTGTCGGCTTCTGAACCTTTCCGCCGCTGCGCCGCCGTGTTTGTGGCGCTGCTCGCCACCATCCTCAGCAGTACCGCGGCCGCGCAACCGATCGTGACGGACGAAGACATCGCACGCGCGCGCCGCGACACGCCCATCGTCACCGACGACGACATCCGCCGCGCCCAGGAGAAGCATTCGGCGCCGTCGCCCGTGCCACCGCCCGCGCCTTCCACACCCCGCATCGAGGCCCTCCCCGAACCACTGACCGCCCGGCCGCTGGACCTCTCGGCCGTCGCCCAAGGCTACGCCGACGGCGCCGCCCGCCTGGACGGTGCGCAGGCGCTGGCCGGCGGGCCCGCGCTGCTGGTCTTCGCCAGTCTCTCAATGCCCGAAGCCACGCTGGCGCGCCTGCTGGAACAGGCCGAGCGCGCTCACGCGCTGATCGTACTGCGCGGTTTCATGAACGGCTCGCTGCGCGACACCGCCGCCCGCGTGCAGCGCCTGATCGGCGGCCGGCAGGCCGCGGTGCAAATCGATCCGCTGGCCTTCGACCGCTTCGCCGTCACCCGCGTGCCGAGCTTCGTCCTGGTGCGCGACGGCACCCGCCCGGCGGCCTGCGCCGGCGGCGCCTGCCCGCCGGCGGGGGCGTTCGCGCGCACCGCAGGCGACGTGAGCCTGGACTATGCGCTCGCACACCTGCGCCGCGCGGCCCCGGACTTCCAGCGCGAAGCGGACCTGTTCCTGGCCCGCCTCAAGCCCAGGCAACCGTAGGAGCCCCGCCATGCGCCGCCTCGTCATCGGCATCACCCTGGTCTGCTTCGTGGCGACGCAGACCACGGCGCTCGCGCAGCCGCATGCCGAAGGCACCGCGGCGGGCCAGGCCGCCAATGCCGCCGCGCGGCCGACGATCAACGCCGGTGACGCGGCCGCCGTCGTCCCCGGCTACACCGCCTCGCCGCCCGAATCCGCCTACCACGGCCAACCGAACCTCGGCGGCCAGGCCAACGCGCGCCTGAGCGCCTGCGCCGCCACACCGGACGATCCGGTCTGCGAGGCCCAGGTCGGCGCAAGCACGTCGGCCAACCTGCCGCGCGACGCCATCTCCCCCTACGATCCGGCCGTGGCCGAGGCACGCCGGATCGCGGCCAACCCGTCGCTGTCGCTGGAGAACATCGCCAGCTTCTACAGCGGCTGCCAGATCGACACGGTGCCGGGCGCGGCAACGGAGACCCGCGTCTGCCGGCAGTACAGCGGCGCCGGCGCGCAACGCTGCGCCCGCAGCCTGACGGTGTCGGTGGCGCGCAGCAGCAGTTGCACGCCGGGCGAGTGGTTCGTGTCCGCCGCCTCGGGCGCGACCGGCGCCGCGGTGCAGTGCCTGCCGGACCGGCCGGCCGCGCGGCAGCATTTCCGCGTCACCCAGGGCGGCACGCCGCTGGCCTACTTCGACGTGGACATGGGCACGCCGCTCGTCTTCCCGCAACGGGTCGCGACGCTGCCCAACACCGGTGCCGGCTGGGGCGGCGGCCAGAACGGCGCCTGGGTCGCCGACAACCAGTGCGTGGGCGACGCCTGCCGGCTCACCGTGCTGATCGCCCGCGAGTACCGCCTGGTCTGCAGCGGTGAGGAGTACGGCTACGACATCGGCGGGAACTGCGAGCAGGTGCGCCCGTTCCTCGAGGTCTACGGCGCCTGCCCCGCCGGCACCCAGAGCGGCAACCACATCTTGAACCCGACCAGCCCCGGCGGCGAGCCGGGCGAGTGGCAGCCGACCTGGCTCGACGAGGCGCGCTGCTACGCGCCGACCTCCCCGCCGGGTGGGCAGTTCGGCATCGACCAGACCGGAACCGTGCCGGGGTATTTCTGGGGGGTGCATTCGCAGCGCCCGGTGGTCGGCTGGAAGCTCAATCCGGCCTACGGCCCGATCCCGCGGATGACCTTGAGCTACCTGCGCCCGCACACCGAGGTGGCGGAGGCCGACCGCTGGGACGATCACTGCCCCGCGCTCGCCGCCGACGGGCGCTGCGCGGTGAGCGAGGCGGCGCGCTGCGTCGACGGGCCGGCGACCAAGCTCATCGACGGCGCGCCGGTCACGCGGGACTGCTGGCGCTACGAGACGGCCCTGTCGTGCGCGCACGGCGCCCCCAGCGACGAATGCGCCCCGCTCGCCGCCGCGGGCTGCACGCCGGCGGGCACCGTCTGCCGGCAGGCGAACGCGGCGACCGGCTCGTGCGAGATCGCCGAGCACACCTACACCTGCCCGGTCGCCGCCGGCACCGCGCTGACCGCGTCGAACTGCCCGGCCGACGTCTTCTGCGTGGCCGGCCACTGCTTCAGCACCGCCTACACCCACGACGCCGACTTCGCCCGCTCCATGTCCTACCTTGAAGCGGCGCGCGAGGCCGGCGTCTATCTCGACACCGACACCATGCGGGTCTTCTCGGGCGAGGCGGCGAAGTGCCGCGACCGCCTGCTGAAGGACTGCTGCCTGTCGGATTCGTCCGGCGCCGGCATGACCAACCAGAGCCTGTTCGGCACCGGGTCGCGGCTCGTCTATGACGTGCTGATGAATTCGTCGAACCGCGCCTTCCTGTACCAAGGCATGCAGGCGCTGCTGCTCGGCGGCGGCTTCTCCGGCAGCTTCACGACCTACGGCGTCACCGTCGCGATCAACGGCGCGGCCGTGCCGGCCGGCTCGGTGGCGCTGTACTCGGGGACCAACGTGGTGATCGCCTTCGACCCCTGGTCGCTGGCCATCGCGGTGGTGATCTACGTCGTGATGTCGATGATGTCGTGCAACGAGAACGAGGGGCGCCTCGCCCTGCAGGAGGGCGCGCGCCTGTGCCGCAAGATCGGCACCTATTGCTCGTCATGCATCCGGGTGCTCGGCAAGTGCGTGTCGTGCATCGAGCACACCACCGGCAAGTGCTGCTTCAACAGCGTGCTGGCGCGCATCGTCAACGAGCAGGGCCGGGCGCAGGTCGGCAAGGGCTGGGGCAGCGCCAGGAATCCCGATTGCTCCGGCTTCACGATCGCGCAACTACAGGCGCTCGACTTCGCCGCGATGGACCTCTCCGAGCTCTACGCCTCCATCGTGCCCACCCTGCCCGACGTCGGCGCTCTCCAGTCGGACAACGCCGCGCGGGCGGGCCAGTGCTACTACGGCCAGGGGCGCTGCCCATGAAACCGCTTCTCGCCCTTATGTTCGTCGCCGTCTGCGCACCCGTGCCCAGCGCCGCCGCGGACGTGCCCTACCGCACGCCGGTGCCTGACGCCCGGCCGGTGATGCTCGCCGCGCTGCGCGCGCCCGACGGCACGGCATACGGCGTGCTCACCGGAGAGATCGCCGAGGCGATCACCCGACACTTCCAAGCCACGTCGCCGATCCACATCGACGTCACCACCGAACGCCGCTACGCACAGCCCGGCTGCGCGCGGCTGAACGTCACTTTCTGGCAGGAAGGCGTGGTGCTGCCGGACGCCCCCGGGCCGCGCCGGCAGACGATCGCGTTCGGCATCGACTACTGCCTCGACGGGCGGCCGCCCCGGTCCCTCGAGTAGGCGCCGCCATGGTCCGCCGCCTGCTTCCCTTGCTGCTTGTCCTCGGCCTGTCGGTCGGGCTGCCGGCCGCCGCCGGGGAAAGCGGGTCGCCGTACTGGCGGGACAGTTGGCGGGGCTGGCACTTCTACGAAGACCCGCCGCGCGAAGACGACAAGGCCCTGCCGCCGCCACCGGCCGCCCCGCCCGCGGAGACACGCGCCGCCGAGCTGGAAGCCTTCGAGCAGCTCCAGAAAGCGCTTGAGGACACCCGCAACATCGCCATCATGCGACCGACCGAGGCCAACGTGCGCCGCTACATGGAACTCGAGGCCCGCGTCGTGGCCCGCGCTTCCGTGTTCGCCGACGTCGCCCGGCGCGTGGCCTGGGCGACGCCGGAGCTCGATCCGACGCTGCATGGCCGGCCGGTCAATGCCAAGGCATTGGAAGTTTTCGAGGAGACCCAGCGCAACGAACGCTCGCGCACCGTGGCCCGCCTGGGCGAGGACCACGTGCTGTTCTTCTTCTACCGGTCGGACTGCCCGTACTGCCACGCCTTCGCGCCGACCCTGGAAGCCTTCCAAGCCCGGCATGGCATCCAGGTGGTGGCGGTCAGCGTGGACGGCGGGCCGCTGCCGGGCTTTCCGGCCGCACGCATGGACAACGGCATCTCGGCCGCACTCGAGGTGTCGCAGGTGCCGGCGGTCTTCCTCGCCCAGCCCTTCACCGGCCGGATCACGCCGATCGGCTTCGGCGTGCTGTCCGAGTCCCAATTGCTGGAGCGCATTTCCATCGTCAGCAGTCCGGAAGGCATCGCGATGTTGCCCAGCGCGACACGCCGGCTGGCCCTGCCATAGGAGAACCCCATGAGCACGCCCCTACCTCTGCGCCGTGTGCTGGCCGTATCCGTTGCCGCAAGCCTGGTGGCGACGTCACCGGCGCTGCACGCCGGAGACCTCAACAGCGAAGTGAACGCGATGTTCGACAACCTCGGTGCGATCGGCAACTACACCGCGCCGGGGGCGTTTCGGGGGCAGGCCTACAACACCTATACCGGCGGCAACCTGATGATGCGCTCGCCCAACAAGGTCTATCAGCTCGCGGCGGTCCAGTTCCCCAGCGCAAAGGCCGGTTGCGGGGGCATCGATGTCTTCGGCGGCAGCTTCAGCCACATCTCGGCCGACGAATTCAAGAACATGCTGCGTAACATCACCGCGGCCCTGCCCGGCATCGCCTTCCAGTTGGCGCTGGAGGCGGTCTCGCCGTTGCTCGGGGGCCTGACGAAATGGGCCAAGGGACTGGAGACCTGGATCAACAACGCGCGCATCAATTCCTGCGAGACCGCCAAGGCCATCGTCAGCACCGGGGCCGAGTCGCTCGGCTACAGCTCGCAGGAGAGCTGCGCCGACCTGGCCATCGAACTCGGCATGGAGAGCGACCGCGACGCCGCGCGCCGGCGCTGCGCGAGCGACCGCTCGAACATCCTGTCCACCGCACGCGGTTCGGGCGACGCCAACATCCGCAACAAGGCGCCCTTCGTCGGCAACCTGACCTGGAAGGCGCTGCAGCACACCGGCGGCTACCTCGATGATGCCGAGCGCGAGCTCATCATGAGCATCGTCGGCACGGTGATCTACTACCCGGAGGAATCCAGCCGCGATCCCGAACCGATCGCCCCGGCGCTGACCTCGATCAGCCAGTTGCTCTACGGCCAGGCCGCCGCCGGCAGCGGCGGCGACGTGGTCCAGCACCTGCTCCGCTGCAACAACCATAGCGCCTGCGACGCGGTCTCGCTCAACACCGCCTATAGCCACACGCCCTTCACCGCGAAGGTGGAAACGCTGATGCGCTCGATCGCCGACAAGATCGCCACCCGCAGCGCCATCCCCAACAACTCGCCCGAGGTCGGCTTCGTCAACCAGACCACCGAACCGGTCTACAAGATGCTCTCGATCGGCACCAGCATCCCCGGCTCGGGCTTGGCCGACAGCCTGATCGCGCAGTACCGCGACCTGATCGCCGCCGACTACGCCCACGTTTTCCTGGAACGCAACCTGCGCCTGGGGCTCGCGGCGCTGGACAAGGACTACACGCTGCAGCAGACCCAGCGCGAGCAAGCGGCGGCGATCCGCCAGCGCGCACAGGCGATGCTGTGGCAGATCTCGCAGGAGAAGAACCTGCTGTACCAGAAGGTGGGGTCGTTCCGCGCGGTATCGGGCCATCTGGAGGAACTGGAGCGCCAGTTGCGCTCCAGCATGCCGCAGCACGTCATGGACATGCTCGGCCACCAGGCCGCCTACCTGGCGCGCTGATCCCGCTAGGGGGCCGAGCCGGGACACGCCATCATGTGGGAGATCTACGCCTACCAGAACGCGGCGAGCCTCTTCGGCGTCTTCAACGCCGCGGCGGCCATCCACGGCTCGGGCGACTACTTGTCCGCAGTCGCGGCCGTGGCTTTCTGCGGCTTCGTCGCCGCGCTGATCGCCTACGCCTTCGCCCCGGAGAAATTGCAGGGCTGGAAATGGCTCGCCACCGTGCTGCTGGTCTTCTCCGTGCTGATCGTACCCAAGGTCTCGGTCGGCATCGTGGACAAGACCGGCGGCGGCCCGGTGCAAGTCGTCGACAACGTGCCGTTCGGCGCGGCGCTGCTGGGCAGCCTCACCAGCACGATCGGCCATACGCTGACGGGTCTCTTCGAGACGGCGTTCCAGGCCATCCCGGGTCCCGGCGCCCTGCCCAGCGAGCTCGCCTATGCAAGCAACGGCCTGATGTTCGGCAACCGGCTGATCCGCGAGACCGGCAACGTCGTCTTCCAGGATCCGGCCTTCCGCACCGACCTGATCAACTTCATCCACAACTGCACGACCTACGACCTGCTCGACGGCACCTTCGACCCGGCCGCCTTCTCGACGGCGGACGATGTCTGGGCGCTGATGGCCGGCCCGAACCCGGCGCGCTTCACCCCGATCACCAGCGCCACCGGCAGCAGCACCATCGACACCTGCCCGAACGCCTACCTCAACCTCAACGGCCGGCTGCCGGCGCAGATCAGCCGCATCGAAGGGCGCCTTGCCTTCCAGCTCAATCCCACCCTGCCCGGCACGGCGGCCGCGGCCGCGATCGCCGGGCAGATCCAGCAAGCCTACCTGAAGAACGGCATCGCCGCGGCCTCGGCCACCGCCGCCGACCTGATCCGTCAGAACGCGGTGCTCAACGCGATCGCCGACACCGGCAAGATCGTTGGCCAGAAAGTGAACGACCCCGCTGCGATGATCCTGGCCGTCGGCCGCGCACAGGGTGTCGCGCAGCAGAACGCAGCGTGGATCAACGCCGGCAAGGTCACCGAACAGGCCCTGCCGGTGTTCCGCAACGTCATCGAGGCGGTGACCTACGCCCTCTTCCCGCTCTTCGTGCTGTTGCTGCTGCTCACCAGCGGCCGCGACTCGATGATCGCGTTCAAGGGCTACGCCACCATCCTGATCTGGATCCAGCTGTGGCCCCCGCTCTACGCGGTGCTGAACTACATGGCCTCGATCTACGCCGCCTACGACATCGCCGCGGCGGCCGACCTCGGCACGGGCATGAAGGCACTGTCGCTGCAGACCGCCTCGTCGATCTATTCGCGCACGATCTCGGGCGAGGCGGTGGTGGGTTACCTGTCGATCACCATCCCCTTCATCGCCTGGGCGGCGTTAAAGCGCATGGAGAACTTCGGCTCGGTCATGGTCGGCGGCCTGTCCGGCTTGCAGGCCTTGCTGGGTGCGGCCACCGGCTCGGCCGCGGTCGGCAACACCAGCCTGGGCAACGTGACCATGGATCAGATGCGGCTCGCGCCGAACCGCACGTCCGCATTCATGCACAGTTGGCAGGACGATCTCAGCGGCGACACCTTCAGCAGCAATGCGCTGACCGGGCGCACCGCATTGAGCCTGCTGCGCAACCAGGGCTTCGCGTCCCGCGTGGTGTCGATGCGCGTGGCCGAGCAGGACGTGACCGAAGCCAGCCGCCAGGCCGATGCGGCCCGCGGCGAGGCGGTGGCCGCCCATACCGAACGCTCGACGGTGCTGGCCCAGGCGTTCAGCCGCGGCTTGGCCAAGCTGAGTTCATCGCGCAGCAGTACGGGCTCGACGTCCAGCAGCTTCGAACAGTTCGGCGAGTCGTTGAACCGCCTGGACCAGATCAGCCAAGGCGTGGCCGACAGTACCGGGCTCAGCCAGTCGCAGGTCGCTCGCATTGCATTCGGTGCCTCCGGACACCTGGGATTCAATACTCGATTTGGCGGTCTTCGAGGCAACGCAACCGCGGACAAGAACTACGCTTCGGGCCTGTCCACGGAAGAACGGCGTGCACTGACGTCGTTGACCAGCGACCAGATCGCCGAATTCAAGCAATTCGGCGACCGCGTATCCCGGGACGCGAGCTTCGCGTCAGTTGTCGCAGACGATGCGCGCGAAGCACAGGACATGGCCTCACGCCTCGCCACTGCGACCAGCCGTTCCGAACGTGCCGATGCGGCACTGGCCGAGCGCACTGCCTTCGCGGAACGGATGTCCTCGGCCTACGAGCGCGGCGAGACGATTTCCATCGACATCGCCCAGGACCCCCACAACCTGGCGATGTTCACCCGCTACGCCCAGGAATACGGCGGGAACAGCGCGTCCGCCCACGCCTTGATGCAAGCCGAGTTGGCACGCCAGTCGCCCCGGCCGAACCGGTTCTTCTCCGACGGCAGCGCGGTGCCGCTGTCGTTCGGCGACGTGCGTACTCAGCACGATCAGGACACCTCGGCGCCAGCACTATCGCCGGATATTGCCGGTCGGCATCGCAACCAGAGCGCTGACGTTCGTCGCTTTGGTGCGGCGCCGGCAGGCCCCGCGACCGCCCCGACCGCCCCTTCTCAATTGCGGGAAGACGTCCAGGCCCAGGGCGCGCGCATCCAGTCGGCGACCGCCGCGGACCGGGGCGCCTTCGACGAGAAAGCGGCGATCACCCGGAGGTCCGACGGCACGCTCGCTTCAGAGCGATCGTTGCTGGCACAGTCCGGCAGGCAGGTAGCCGAAGACGCCGCGCCGATCCTCGACAACGCCAGGCAGGCGGTGAGGGACGTACTGCGTAGGTAGGGCCGTCATTGAAGCTTGTCGGGATCGAACATCCGGCTTCCGTGGGTGGGATCGGGCTCCGGCGGCTTCATGAATGGAGGATGGCCCTTATCGCGCCAGTAGTTGGCAGCCAAGTCCCGCCCTGAGTATCCCATACCGGGGATCGGATTCTCCTCCTCTTCGGAGCGCAGCGGCAACCGTCCCCGCTGCCTGCTTCCAATGCCCGACAGCCCGCCGCCGATCGCCCCCCCGAACAACGCTCCCACGAACATCATGACGATGCGCGGCCCCCATTCCTCGTCCCGGACGGAGAGGAAACCGATGCCGATACCGAGCAGCAGGAGGAAAAGGAAAACGGCCTTGCGCATCATCGTTCCAGAATACGCCAGCAGCGCACTCGTTCAACTCAGGCTTTCGTTTTAGCACCCTCAGCGCCACGAATGCGACCCCCCTTGCCCGTCGCAAAGACTTCGGCAGCGTGGACGAGCGCATCCAGCGCACCACCGTTCGACATCCAGGCCTCCACCCACTGGGGCTTCCGTCCCCTTCCGGACCAGGACAAAGTCCGGTCGTTCGGATGCGCGTACTTGGCCGGCAGCGGCGATCTGGCCTTCGACGACGGCGCCGCGCCAGTGTCCTGCTTCCGCAACTTACCGCCATTGGTGGGTTCCGCCGCAACTGGAAGGATGTCCGTGAGCGCAAAACCTTCAGCCTTGGCCAGCGAAGTCAGCTTCTTCAGAAGCACCTCCTTCGCTCCGCGCTCGCGCTGCCGGATCGCTGAGGAGATACGGCTGTGGAGCTGCCGCAGTTGAGCCAGTGAATAACTGGAAAGGTCCATGGAATGTGATCTCCCTCGCTGCAATCGACCATTTCTAATAGATGTCGCGCTATTGGATTGGCTGCCGGCCGATGCCGCCAGAGCGCCTACACCCTAGAGTGTGCTTGGTGGTCGATGTAAGCCGAAAAGTGTTCGGTCACGGTCGCCTCAATGCGCGCCACATCTTCATCCAACAACCCCTCTACCAGTTTGTGCTTGCGCTTGGAGAGCACCCCATTGCCTTGCACGATGACATCGATGAGGGTATGGAGCGCCGCCTGGCGCATATCGAGCCAGGCCTCCAGGTCACGTACTGTCGCGTCGTGTGCGCGCAGGTAGACGATCTCGGCCTGCAAGTCCTCTTCCACGCATGCCTGGCAGCACTCGTAGATGAATTCGCAGATCTCCGTGAAATCGTGGTACGCATAAAGCCACAAGGGTTGCGGTGAGCGCACGTGGATCGTGGCACTGTCCCCGTCGAGGGCATAGTCGAGCAAGTCGGTGCGGGGGCGGGAGTAACGCTTGAGAAGCGCCGAGTAGCGGTCCAGTTGCTTGAGCATCCGGGCCGACAAGGGCAACACTACGCCGGCTGGAGTAAACCCCGCCTGGCGCAGGATGTGATGCAGAAGAAACCGATGAAGCCGGCCGTTGCCATCCCAGAAGGGGTGTACGAACACAAAGCCGAACGCGGCACACGCTGCGGCCAATACCGGCTCCAACCGGCCCGTCGAGGCGGCCTGCGCCACCTTGGCCACGCCCTCCATCATCGGCCGCACCAGTTCCGGCGGCGCCGGGATGAAATCGGCGATGTTCCTGAGCCGCCCTGCCCGCGAAAGCCAGTTCTGGCCGTCGCGGTATCGGTATTCTGCCGCCCGGGCATTCATGATCTGGGACTGCCACTCGCCGAGTTGGTCCTCTGTAAGCGGCCCGGGTTCGCCGGCCTGTTCAAGCAAGTGCCTGAATTTGGCTGCCCGGTTGTTGTCCGGAATCTCGTCCTCGATACCATAGGTCGAGCGCGTCTCGGAGAGATAGAGGTAATCCACCGCACGCGCGAGCATCTCCGGCTCGATGCTCCGGAAGGTTTCTCCCACCTTGCTCGCAAGCCCTGCAGCAAGCCATTTCTCTAGTTTCTCGGTACGCCGGATGAGTGGGCTGAACCATTGGTCACCCAAGAGATTGCTCACGATGCCGAACTTGGGGTCGGGAACGGCCGGCCCCACGATGTAAGCGGCCGGATCCAGTAGCGGCACTCGCGGGCTACCCGCCGGCAAGTTGTACTCGAACTCATGGCCGGTGAGCCATGCCGCCAAGTGACCGGCCATCCGTGAGTACTTGGAACTCGGCTTGTCGCGCAGCCAAGCCTGGATGGCTTGACGCACCTCGGGAACCTCGAAGAGCGCCCCGAGCACTGTTAGATTGAGGTGCTCCCGCTTGAATGCGAACGTGAGCTGCCCTGCCAATGTTTCGGTGTCGCTGATCCGCTGCAAGGGCAGTTCAATGCACTCCTCCCCATCCGCATTGACGATCCGGGAGCCGGTGGCCCGCTCCGTGGCCGCATGGACGCAGCGCAGTGGCGGTACCCGCAGTTGATACTTGCGAATGAGTGCTTCGTAACCAAGATAGAGATGAGTCATATACAGAAGGCCGGAAGTCGCGTCACATCATCTACTTCTTTACCAAACTATCTACTTATTAGCATATTCTTCCAGAAACATCTACATCCTACAAACACGATTTTCATTTCCGGCTCATGAGATTTGTGAAGTGGGGGTGACGTATTGCCACCGCCAAGCGATGGCAAGCCTTGCATGGCGACAGTCTCATTCGTAGCCCATGCCGAGTTCCTGGGCTTGCTTCGCCAACGCCGCCATCGCGTCTTCGCTGGCCTGCTCCCGCTGGGCCTTGAACTTCATCAGATCGGCAAGGCGAACGCGGCGATGCTTGCCGGCCTTGTGGAAAGGCAACGCGCCTTCTTCGAGCAGCTTGACCAGGTGCGGCCGGGAGACATTGAGCATGTCGGCGGCCTCTTGCGTCGTGAGTTCGGCATGGACCGGCACCACCTTGACGGCATTGCCCTCGGCAAGTTCGGCCAGGATGTCCACCAGCAGACGTAGTGCGGATGTGGGCAATTCCACTTGGTGGGCCTGGTTCTTGTCGTCGAAGATCTGGATCTGCTGCGTTTCGAGACGTGTGGCCAGGAAGGCGGCCAAGGCACGCTGGCCTTCCACGGCAGCCTGAACCTCACGCTCGACCGGCAGCGATACGTTGGACAGGGCGGCGGTAGACATGTGGCTTTCCTGCGTTTGGGGAACGGTATCAATACCGTATTCGAAACAAACGAAAATCGCAATAAACGACAGTACGGATTCCGGTAAACAAGCCCCAGTTTTGCGCACGCCAGCGATGGCGGGCGACGAAAGCGGTGAATCCGGGGCCGGCCGGGGGGCATCTTCCACCCCATGCCGCACCGTTAAGGCGCCGGATTGATCTGGAAGCGGCCCCGGTACGCCCCGGGGCTCATGCCGATGCGCTGGCGGAAGAGCCGCGCGAACGAGCTGGTGTCGCGGTAGCCCACCTGGGCGGCGATGGCGTCCACGCGCTGGTCGCCGGTTTCCAGCAGCGCGCGGGCGGCTTCGAGCCGCAGGTCCTGCAGATACGCCAGCGGGGTCTGCTCCAGCGCCGCCCTGAAACGGCGGATGAGCGTGCGGTCGCTGACCGCCAGCGCCGCCGCGAGCTCGGAGATCCGCAGCTCCCGCGCCATGTTGTGCTGGAGCCAGTGCTGCGCGCGCTGCACCAGCGAATCGGCGTGCGTGCGCTCCGCTAGCAGCGGCAGGTAGGGGATCTGGCTGGTCTGGCTGACGTCGATCAGCATGCTCTTGGCGGCCTGCGAGGCGATGGCCGGCCCGACGAAGCGCTCGATGACGCGGATGGCCTGCAGCAGGTACGAGGCCGAGGCGCCGGCGCAGATCAGCCGCTCCGCTTCGGTGATCACCGGGCGCAATTGCAGGTCCACCCGCGGGTATCTGGCGCGGAACTGGCGTTCCAGCCACCAGGTCGTGGTCGCGGTCCGGCCGTCGAGCAGCCCGGTCTGCGCCAGGATGAAGGTGCCGGTGCAGTTGGCGGCGATCCACGCCCCGGCGTGCCATTGCGCCACCAGCCAGGCGCAGGCGTCGGCCTGGCGAGCGAGGACCCGGTCGAACCGGCGCCGGCCCCCGTAGTGCAGGCTGGGGACGAAGACGAGGTCGTAGCACTCGCGCGGGTCCAGCCTGTGGGTTTGCAGTTGCAGGCCGTTGCTCGCGACGACGGCCTCCCCGGACGGGGACACGAAGCGCCATGCGAACTGCGCGGCTGCGGTGCCCTGCTGGCGCCGCAGGTGCGCGTTGGCGACCTGCAGGAGGTCGGCAAAGCCGCCGACGCTGGAGGCGTAGCACTCATCGAAGGCGAGGATGGCCGCGCGGATCATCGGGTGGCGGAATTCGCACAGAGATAGTCGGTTTCGCCACTCTACAGCGCAAGGCGCAGTTCTTAAACTGGTCTCCGTCGCAAGCGCCATTCTCATCACCTGCGGGAGCCCGCTCATGAAAGTCTTCATCGTCCACGCCCATCCCGAGCCGCAGTCGTTCTGCACAGCGATGAAGTCGGCCGCGGTCGAGATATTCGAACGGCAGGGCCACGAGGTGCAGGTGTCGGACCTGTATGCCATGGGCTTCCAGCCGGTGGCCTCGACGGCCGACTTCGGCGATCGCGCCGATCCCGATTACTGCGTCTATGCGCTGGAGCAGCGCCACGGGGTCGACACCGGCACGCTCGGCGCCGACATCCGCGCCGAGTTGGACAAGCTGCTGTGGTGCGAGCTGCTCGTGCTGGTCTTTCCGCTGTTCTGGTTTTCGACGCCGGCCATGCTCAAGGGCTGGATCGACCGCGTGTTCGTCTCGGGCCGGGTATACGGCGGCAAGCGCTTCTACGACCGCGGCGGGCTGGTGGGTCGGCGCGCGCTCGTCGGCCTCACGCTGGGCGGCCAGGAACACATGTTCGGGCCGCAGGGCATCCACGGGCCGCTCGAGGGCATGCTGAAACACTTGCTACAGGGCACACTGGCGTATGCCGGATTGCAGGTCCTGCCGCCGTTCGTCGGCTGGCACGTTCCCTACATCACCGACGAGGCGCGGCGCCAACTGCTGGCGGCGTGGGAACATCGCCTCCGGTCGGTCCAGGACGACACGCCGCTGCGCTTCCCGAGCCTTGCGGACTACGACGACCGGCTCCGCCCGCTCAGCGTCCCGGTGGCGTGATTCGCATAGACTTTCCCTTCAAACCAAGCACGGCCCGACACCATGAAAGTGCCCTTCAAACAAGTCGATGTGTTCACCGGCGTCCCGTTCGGCGGCAATCCGGTCGCCGTGGTGCTCGACGCCCAGGGGCTGGACGCGGCGCAGATGCAGCGCATCGCGAACTGGACCAATCTGTCCGAAACGACCTTCGTGCTGCCGCCGACGCACACAGACGCCGACTACCGCGTGCGGATCTTCACGCCGCGCGCCGAGCTGCCGTTCGCCGGCCATCCGACGCTCGGGACGGCGCACGCGCTGCTCGAAGCCGGCCGGATCGCCGCCAGGAACGGGCGGCTGACGCAGGAGTGCGCGGCCGGCCTGATCGCCCTCACCGTGTCCGCGGCGGACGGCGGCGGCGTGCAGATCGCCTTCGACCTGCCATCGCCGGGCTACGCGCCGCTGGGCGCCGGGCAAATCGATGAGCTGGAAGACATCCTCGGCGCCCCGCTGCTGCGCGCCCACCCGCCGCAATTCATCAACGTGGGCCCGACCTGGACCACCGTCCAGTTGGCGGACGCCGCCACCGTCCTGTCACTGGCGCCCGACATGGCGCGGCTGGCGGCCTTCGACCTGCGCACGAAGTCGACCGGCGTCGTCGTCTTCGGCGCCCATGCACAGGGTGCCGATGCCGCGATGGAGGTCCGCGCCTTCGCGCCGAGCCAGGGCGTCAACGAGGACCCCGTGTGCGGCAGCGGCAACGGCGCGGTGGCCGCATTCGTCCGCGAGGCCGGGCTGGTGGCGGCGTTCGGCGCCCGGTACGTCAGTTCGCAGGGCGCGGCGGTCGGGCGCAGCGGCAGGCTGTCGATCGGCATCGAAGCCGGCGGCGCCATCCGGGTGGGCGGGCAGTCGGTCACCTGCATCGACGGCAGCATTGTGTGCTAGCGACCATGCGGTTCAGTCAGCGCACGTAGTGTCCCGGTTTTCTCCCTCCCCCCCTCGCGGGGGCGGGCCGGGGAGAGGGGGTGCCCCGCAGGGGCTTCAGGCCTGGGTGAGTCCGTCTAGCGCAGCAGATTGAGACCCGACACCAGCAACAGGATCGCCAGAACGGCACGCAGCCAGCGGTCGGAGAGATACCGGCTTCCGACAAAGGCGCCCAGCGCCCCACCGACGGCAACCGCGGCAAGCCACCACGGCAAGGACTCAGGGAGTCGATGCCAGGCGCCATAGGCGCCAACCAGGGCTGCCGCCGAGTTGATCAAGTTATAGACCGCGGTGGTTGCAGCGGTCTGGCGAGGTGTTCCCCAGTTCATTGCCAGGATGACCGCCGCAAGGAACACACCGCCCCCAGTCCCGGTCGTTCCCGAAATGAAGCCGATGATCGCACCGGTTGCCAGCGCCGCCCGAAACGGCGGTGCAACCGGCGCAACGACCAACGCTCGACCTTTACCAAACGCGGAGCGCGCCATCTGAATCGCCGAGAGTACAAGCACGACACCAACGGCAGGATAGTAGAGCCCTTCAGGAAGATGAACTGCCCCACCAAGCAGCGAGAACGGGAATCCGAGGATGGCAAAAGGGTAAACGTTTCGCCAGGACAAGCGTCCAGCCTTGAGAAAGTAAAAAGTGCCGATCGCCGCAACCAACAGATTGAGCGCAAGCGCGGTCATCTTCATGACCAATGGCACCAAACCCACAAATGCCATTGCCGCGATATAGCCTGACGCGCCGGCCTGTCCAACTGCCGCATAAGCCAGCGCGATGACGAGAAAGGCTATCGCCAGCCAGCTTGATTCCGCGTCCAATCTTGCCCGTGTCCCAGTAAAGAATTTCGTATGCCCATGCTTGCACACGTGGGATCAGAAAATAGCCAACGGTCAGCCTGCGCCGGCTCGCAGCCGGCACAACCGATGAAGGCCATTACTCGCCGAATTCCTCCCGGCTGCGCGGTGCCTGCGGGCATTGCTCGTCGAGCGACTCGCGGTACTTGACGCAGCCCCGCATGAACTGCGGCCAGTCGGGCACCGTGGGGGGGTGGTCCGCCTTTTCAGGGAGCAAGGCCCAAAGATGCGGGTGATACCAACACAGGTCATGACCGGACGTATCGCGGTGGGTACGGATACCGGCACGCAGTTTCTTCGCCTCTTCGATCAATTGCTCGCGTGTCATCGCGTCGAGATCGTTGTCCATATCCTGCTCACGGTTTGTGTATTCAACGGCTGCCAAGCATGGAATTTAATCCACATCGAATGAATGCGCGATGCTTCCCCGATCCAGACCTCGATGCAGCGCCTCGGCCCACGAGTGGAAACACATGATCTTGTCGAACAGTTCAGGGCATTCTTCGGCAATGAGATCGAGCCAGTCGCGCACGGCCTCCGCAAACGCGTCCGCCGTGCGCACGTGGCTCACGTCGATGCCGAGCGCGCGGAACGCGTCGACCTCGTGCCGGGCGAAGCGCGGTCCCCCTTGAGTAGTTCGGAGCATGATGGTTCTCCTCGATGTTCAGGGCGCGCGATCGATTCGAGCAGACTGGCCCAACGCGCCAGGGCGTCCTTGCGTTCCTCGAAGTAGTCGTACTGGTTGTACACGCCCTCCACATCGCGCAGCTTGTGGTTCAGCGCCCGTTCGGCGACGAAGCGATCCACGCCGAGCGCCGCCATGTGGGTGCGCGCGGTGCGCCGCATGTCATGCACGGTAAAGTGCGCCACGCCGTCCAGCGGCAGGCGGCGCAGCGCGACGTTCAGGGTGTCGGGGCTGACGTGGCCGAATCGGTTCCGCCTCGCCACACCGCCCTTCATGTGGATCCGCCGGCGGGCGGGGAACAGATACTCGCTGTTGCATGCGAACACCTTCACCTCCTCCAGCCACCTCAGCACCTGGGGTACCAGCGGGATGTCGATGGGCTGGTTCGTCTTGGTGCGGGAGGGATGCAGCGACCACACGCCGCGCACTAGGTCGAACTCCGCCCACCTGGCCGACAGCAGTTCCATCTTGCGCACGCACAGTGCGAGCAGGAGCCAGACCGCCAGTTCGTTTTCCCGGCCGAAGTTCGGGGTGTCGCGCATGGCCTTGGCCAGCGCCGCGAGTTCGTCGCGGTTCAGCCAGCGCTGCCGGGCAGGCTCGGCACCGCCCGCGTCGGAGATCTCGAAGCCGGAGACCGGGTTGGCCTCGATCCACCGGCGCTTCACGGCGAAGTGGAACATGCGGAAGAGGTAGCGCAGCGCATCGTTGGCCACCGTGGGCGCGCCGGCGTCCAGGATGCGGGTGAGCACCCTGTCGATGTGCAGCGGCCGTACTTCCTCCACAGCCAGCTTTCCGATCACCGGGTTGATGTGCCGGCGAAGAGCACGCAGTACGACCTCAGGATGCTTGTAGGTCCTGGCGATGTGGCGGTCGTACCAGGCCTGGGCCAGGGCCGTCACGTCGGTCCGCTCCCGGGCCTTGAGCCGTTCGGCGCGTTTCTCGGCAGCGACATCCACCCCCTGCTGGATGCGCGCCCTGTCCTGGCGAGCCAGTTCGCGGGCATCCTTGAGCGAAAGGTCGGGATAGCGGCCGAGCACCTTCTCCCGGCTCATGCCACCGAAGCGGTAACGCAAGATCCAGGATGCATGCCCTTTTGGGGCACCGACGGCGGTGGCTACAAAAGTCAGCCCGCCACCGATGCCGCGGTCCGTCGGACCCCTGCTCAGCCAGGCCCGTAGCGTCTTGTCGGTGATGTGCTCAATCCCAGTCATGGCGCGGTCTCCACAGCGATTCACGAAGAAACTGTGGGGTAAAAATCCGGGCCGGAGCCCGCAAATCGCAGGGCATAAGATTTCCCCCACAATTTACCCCACAGAAATCGTGCGCTACGCTGAAACCGCCTGCTACGTCATGGCACCAAAAACCACCCTAATCAACTGATTTTCAAGGGGTCTTTGGGATGGCGTGAACCACCCTGGAACCTCACTCTAAGTTTTGCACCTGCTCCCTCATCTGCTCGATCAATACCTTCATCTCCATCGCCACTCCAGTAACGTCGGTGGCCGCAGACTTGGAAGCCAGCGTATTGGCCTCCCGATTGAGTTCCTGCATCAGGAAATCCAGCCGTTTGCCGGCCGCGCCGCCGGCCTTGAGGATGCGGTCGACTTCATCCAGGTGAGTGGCCAGCCGCGACAGTTCCTCGGCCACGTCGATGCGCTGGGCGAACACCGCCACTTCCTGGCGGATGCGGTCCTCGTCCAGGCTGGCGGCGGCCTCGCGCAGGCGGGTGGTGAGCTTTTCCTGCTGTTCGGCGACGATGGCCGGGATGCGCGGTGCGACCTGGGCGACCAGTTCGCGCATGCGCGCGGTGCGGCTGCGGATCATCTCGGCGAGCTTCTCGCCCTCGCGGCGGCGGGCGGCGATGAATTCGTCGAGCGCCTCGCGGGCCAGTTCGATCACCGCCGGCTGCATCTGCTCGAAAGCCAGGCCGTCGTCGGCCAGCATGCCCGGCCAGCGCAGCACCTCACCCACCGACAGCCCGGCAGCGGCCGGCAGGCGTTCGCGCACGGCGGCCTCGGCTTCGCGCAGACGCTCCAGCAGGCCGGTATTGAGCGCCAGATCGCGCGGTGCGGCGTCGATGTTCTGCAGGTTCAGCCGGCATTCCACCTTGCCGCGCCCCAGGCGCGCGGTGAGCAGTTCGCGGATGGCCGGCTCGGCCTGGCGCAGGTCGTCAGTGATGCGGAAGCCCAGGTCGAGATAGCGCGAGTTGACGCTGCGCAGTTCGAGATGGAGGCTCACGCTGCCCAGATCGCGGGTACGCGCGGCAAAGCCGGTCATGCTATGAATCATGGATGGTCTCCGGGAATGGACGGGATCGGCTACACTGCGCTTCCCGCCCAATGCAATGCGACGAAGCGCGCATCCTACCCCGCACGCCGATGCCGTCTCAAGCCAACGCTCCCCTGCCGACCGGCTTCCAGCTCGATCAGTACCGCATCGACCGGCAGCTGTCGCTGGGTGGCTTCTCCATCGTCTATCTGGCTTACGACGAAGACGATACGCCGGTGGCGATCAAGGAGTACCTGCCCAACTCGCTGGCGATCCGCCAGGAGGGCCAGTTGGAGCCGCAGGTGCCGGACGACAATCTGCCGGCCTTCCGCTACGGCATGAAGTGCTTCTTCGAGGAAGGCCGCTCGCTGGCCCGCCTGATGCATCCCAACGTGGTGCGCGTGATGAACTTCTTCCGCGCCAACGGCACGGTTTACATGGTCATGCAGTTCGAGCGCGGACGCACGCTGCACGACTACATCCACCGCCACAAGGGCGAGGTCAGCGAACGCTTCATCCGCGGCGTGTTCACCCGCATGCTCAACGGCCTGCGCGAGGTACACGCCCACAAGCTGCTGCACTTGGACATCAAGCCCTCCAACATCTACCTGCGCAACGACGGCACCCCGGTGCTGCTCGACTTCGGCGCCGCGCGCCAGACGCTGATGAGCGACCAGCCCATGCTCAAGCCGATGTACACCCCCGGCTTTGCCTCGCCCGAACAGCTCGGCAACCGCGAGGCGCTGGGCCCGTGGAGCGACATCTACAGCGTGGGCGCCAGCCTGTATGCCTGTATCGAGGGCACCGCCCCGCCGCGTTCCGACGAACGCCAGCAGAAGGACACCCTGCAGCCCACCACGCGCACCCATACCGGGCGCTACTCCGCGCAGTTGCTGGAAACCATCGACTGGTGCCTGCAACTCGATCCGCTGAAGCGCCCGCAGAGCGTGTATTCCCTGCAGAAGGCGCTGATGCGCCGCGAGGCCGGCGAGGCCATGCCCGCCGGCTGGTTCGCCGACATCGGCACCAAGCTCCGATCGTTCATCGGCCGTACTTGAGGGCACGACCTTGAAGTTCACCATCTACCAGGAAAGCCGCATCGGCCGGCGCAAGTCCAATCAGGACCGCATCGCCTACTGTTACTCGCGCGACGCGCTGCTGCTGGTACTGGCCGACGGCATGGGCGGCCACCTGCACGGCGAAGTGGCCGCGCAGATCGCCGTGCAGTTCGTCACCCAGGCCTTCCAGCGCGAAGCCCGCCCGCTGCTGCACGACCCGGCGATGTTCCTCTCGCGCGCGCTGACCAACGCGCACAACGCCATCCTCGACTACGCCTTCGACAAGGACCTGCGCGAAGCGCCGCGCACCACCGTGGTCACCTGCGTGATCCAGGACGGCCATGCGCACTGGGCGCATGCCGGCGATTCGCGCCTGTACCTGCTGCGCGGCGGACGCATCGCCGCGCAGACGCGCGACCATTCACGCGTGCAGCTGATGCTGGACCAGGGCCTGCTCGACGCCGAAAGCGCGGCCCACCACCCCGGACGCAACCGCATCTACTCCTGCCTGGGCGGCAGCCACCCGCCGCAGGTGGAGTTCTCCGCGCGCATCGTGCTGCGCGACAACGACACCCTCGCGCTGTGCAGCGACGGCCTGTGGGGCCCGCTGGGCGACGAAGGCGTGCTGCGCGGGCTGAGCGACCCCTTCGTGCAGGAAGCCGTGCCGCGCATGCTCGACCACGCCGAACAACGCGCCGGCGCCACCTGCGACAACCTCTCGCTGATCGCCCTGCGCTGGCACGACGACAGCGCCCCCCAGCCGGGCGATTCGGTGTCCACCCAGACCATGGCGATGAACGACTTCACCACCCAGCTGGAAACCTTCGAACAAAGCCGCAGCCCGGCCACCGCACTGGATCTCACCGACGACGAGATCGAACGCGCGATCGCCGAGATCAATTCCGCCATCCAGAAATTCAGCAAGTAGGAACACCCCGATGCGCCCCAGCCAACGACAGCCCGACCAACTGCGCGAAATCCGCCTCACCCGCCGCTATACCCGCTACGCCGAAGGCGCCGTGCTGGTCGAATTCGGCCACACCCAGGTGCTCGTCACCGCCAGCGTGGAAGACAGCGTGCCGCCCTTCCTGCGCGGCAAGGGCCAGGGCTGGCTGACCGCCGAGTACGGCATGCTGCCGCGCGCCACCCACACACGCGGCGCGCGCGAGGCCGCCAAGGGCAAGCAGAGCGGGCGTACCCAGGAAATCCAGCGGCTGATCGGCCGCAGCCTGCGCGCGGTGGTCGACCTCGCCGCCCTGGGCGAACGCCAGATCACCATCGACTGCGACGTGCTGCAGGCCGACGGCGGCACGCGCACCGCCGCCATCACCGGCGCCTGCGTGGCCGTGCACGACGCCCTGGCCGGCCTGGTGGCCAGCGGCAAGCTCGCCGCCAACCCCATGCGCGACTTCGTCGCCGCCGTATCGGTAGGCATCTACCGGGGCACCCCGGTACTCGATCTCGACTACGATGAAGATTCGCACTGCGATACCGACATGAACGTGGTGATGACCGGCGCCGGTGGCTTCGTCGAAGTGCAGGGCACCGCCGAAGGCGCCCCCTTCGCGCGCGCCGAACTCGACGCCCTGCTCGACCTCGCCGAACGCGGCATCGCCCGCCTGGTCGACATCCAGAAAGCCGCCCTGGCCGCCTGACGCCCGCCCCCGAACCCCGCCGGAAGCCCCGCCATGACCCGCCGCCTCGTCCTCGCCAGCAACAACGCCAAGAAAGCCGCCGAACTGGAAGCCCTGCTCGCCCCGCTCGGCCTGCAGGTCATCCCACAGGGCGAACTGGGCGTCAGCGAGGCCGAAGAGCCCCATCCCACCTTCGTCGAAAACGCCCTGGCCAAGGCCCGCCACGCCGCAGCCGCCACCGGCCTGCCGGCCATCGCCGACGACTCCGGTCTGTGCGTGGCCGCGCTGGGCGGCGCCCCCGGCGTGCAGTCCGCGCGCTACGCCGGCGAACCCAAGTCCGACGCGCGCAACAACGCCCTGCTGCTCGAACGCCTGAACGGCGTTGCCGACCGCCGCGCGCACTTCGTCTCGGTGGTCGTGCTGGTGCGCGCCGCCGACGACCCGCAGCCGCTGATCGCCGACGGCGAATGGCACGGCGAAATCCTCCAGGCCGCGCGCGGTGCGGGCGGCTTTGGCTACGACCCGCTGTTCTGGCTGCCCGAACTGGAACAGAGCGCAGCCGAACTCGACGCCGCGCTCAAGAACACCCTGAGCCATCGCGGCGCGGCCATGCGCCATCTGCTCGACCGCCTGAACAAGCAGCCTCTGTGAGCACCCGCCGCGTCATCCCGCTTACCCCCGCGTCGCCTCCCCTCCCCCCACTCCCGGAAACCCCGCACCCGGCGGCCCCGCCGCCGCTCGCGGTGTACGTGCATTACCCGTGGTGCGTGCGCAAATGCCCATACTGCGACTTCAACTCGCACACTGCGCGCGGCGCCGAACCCCCGGAAGATGCCTACCTGAACGCGCTGGAAGCCGACCTGCAGGCCGCGCTGCCGCAGGTCTGGGGGCGCCGCGTGCACAGCGTGTTCCTCGGCGGCGGCACGCCCAGCCTGCTCTCCGCCGCCGGCCTGGACCGCCTGCTCACCACCCTGCGCACCCTGCTGCCGCTCGACCCGCTGGCCGAGATCACCCTGGAAGCCAACCCCGGCACCGTGGAAGCCGCGCGCTTCCGCGACTACCGCGCCGCCGGCGTCAACCGCCTGTCACTGGGCATCCAGAGTTTCGACGACCACTTCCTCGCCGCCATCGGCCGCATCCACGGCGGGCGAGAAGCACGCGCGGCCATAGACCTGGCGCTGCAAACCTTCGAGCGCGTCAATCTGGACCTGATGTACGCGCTGCCGCAGCAGAATCTGGAACAGGCCCTTGCCGACCTGCGCACCGCCATCGCCAGCGGCGCCGGCCACCTGTCCTGTTACCACCTCACGCTGGAACCCAACACGCCCTTCGCCCACCAGCCCCCGCCGCTGCCGGACGCCGACCTGGCCGCCGACATGCAGGAGGCCATCGAAGCCGAACTGGCCGTCGCCGGCTACGGCCACTACGAAACCTCCGCCTTCGCACGCGCTGGCCAGCAGTGCCGCCACAACCTCAACTACTGGACCTTCGGCGACTATCTGGGCATCGGTCCCGGCGCGCACGGCAAGCTCTCCAGCCACACCGGCATCGTGCGCGAGATGCGCCACAAGCACCCGGAGCACTATCTGGCCGCCGCCACGCAAGGCGATTTCGTCCAGCAGCGCCACGCCGTGGGCAGCGCAGACCTGCCCTTCGAATTCATGATGAACGCCCTGCGCCTCACCGAGGGCGTATCGGCCGCGCTGTTCACCGCGCGCACCGGCCTGCCGCTGGCGATGATCGCCGAAGCGCTGGCCGCCGCCCGCCGCGACGGCCTGCTGGAAGCCGACCCGGCGCTGCTGCGCCCGACCCTGCACGGGCAGCGTTTCCTCAACGATCTGCTGCAGCGTTTCCTGGCCGACGCCGAGGATTAACCGGCCACCACCCGGATGGCCGGCTCGTGCGCCGCCGCGCCATCCAGTTCCCACACTTCGCGTACCACTTCGACCAGCGCACGGATCACCGGATCGCCCGCGCGGGCGCGCGGGTAGGCGAACTGCAAAGGAATGCGGGGCATCGGGAAAGGCAGCTCGCAGGCCCGGTCGCCTTCGCCGCCGACCAGCCCGGCGCGCACCACGCCCAGGCCGGCGCCGGCGCGCACCAGCTCCAGCACCGCATCGTCCTGGTCCGCCATCAAGGCGCGCGCGGGCTCGCAGCCCTGGGCCTGGAACACGGCCAGGATGGCCTTGAAATAGGCGCAGTCCGGCGTGGTGAAGATCCACGGCAGACGGGCCAGCGCCTTCACGTCGGCGCCGGCGGCGCGCGCCCGCATCGAGCGCGGCGCGGCCACCACCAATTGCTCGTCGCACAGGCGGTGCGTGATCAGGTCGGAATCGTCCCGCTCGCCGGAGATGAAGCTGGCGTCCAGCCGGCCGGCGCGCAGCGCAGGCAGGTTGCTGCCCGTGGTACCGCCCAGCATGGTCACGTCCAGGTGCGGATGACGCGCCACCAGACCGGTCTGCAAGGCCGCCACGCGCAGGAAGCGCGCATCGCTGTTCAGGCCGATGCGCACGCTGCCGGTCAGCTCGCCGCGCAGGCTGCGCGCGTGCTGCACGAAGGCGCCGGCCTCCGCCAGGGTCTGGCGCGCGCGCGGCAGCAGATCCTCGCCGATGGAGGTCAAGCGCATGCCCTTGGGCGTGCGCTTGAACAGCGCCACGCCCAGGGTCTCTTCCAGTGCCTTGATGTGCGCGCTGATCGCCGGCTGGCTGGTGAACAGGCGTTCCGAGGCGCGCGTGAGGTTGCCCTCCTCGGCCACGGCAACGAAGGTGCGCAGGTGGTAGAGCTCCATGGTGTCGAACCGCTCCCGTAAGGATGGAGAGAGTAAACCGCGAAGCGCATTTCCGCGCCATCGGGTTTTCAGAACACACGCTTCGAAATAAACGATTGGATGCGGCAACGCAACATTGCCAAGCTGCATACATCGACAGCTTCACTGGAGACGCATCATGTACAACAGTCTGGACCACCCCCTGGCGCGCCCTGCGCAATCGCAACCGCCGGCCGCCGCCGGCCGCCTCGCCAGCGTCTTCTCCGCCCGGCTCGGCGCGCTGCTGGGCACCTGGAGCGCGCGGACGCGGCAGCGCCGCGAACTGGCCGCCCTGGACGACCGCCTGCTGCGCGACGTCGGCCTCAGCCGCGAAACCGCCCTGCGCGAGGCCGAAAAGCCGTTCTGGCGCCGCTGAGGACGGCCCTACTCGCCGTCACCACTGCTCAGGGCGATTCGCACAGGCAGTGGACGTACAGGTGGGCAGGATCATTCCAGCGCAGCAGGTCGGCGGCCGCATCCTCCAGCCCGCCCAGCAGCGCGCCGAAGGCGGACGGCGTGGCAGGCACTGCACCGCCGCTCAGGCCCGTGACATCGAACAGGCTGCGCAGCAGGCGCTGGGTGGGTGACAGGCGGGGCGCCGGCCAGACCAGTTCATAGTCCTCGATGCCGGCCCGCTTCGCCGCCGAGACGATGGCCGCCTCCAGCCCGCCGAGTTGATCGACCAGCCCCAGATCGGCGGCGGCGCGGCCGGTCCACACCCGTCCACGCGCCACGTCATCCACTTCGGCCAGCTCCAGCCCGCGCGCCTTGGCGACGGTCTGCAGGAAACGCTGGTAACCGTGCTCGATGCCGATCTGCAGTGCCTGCGCGGCAGCCGGCTCCATCGGCCGGCGCGGATCGAAGGCGCCGGCCAGCGGGCCGGTGGCCACGCCATCCACGCCGATGCCGAGTTGATCCAGCGGCCGGGCGAATTCCGGGAACAGCGCAAAGATGCCGATGGAGCCGGTGAGGCTCACCGGGCTGGCCCAGATTTCGTCGGCCCCGGCGGCAATCCAGTAGCCGCCCGAGGCGGCCACCGAACTCATCGAAGCCACCACCGGCTTGCCCGCCTCGCGGGTCAGTTCCAGTTCACGGCGGATCAGTTCGGACGCCCAGGCGCTGCCCCCGGGGCTGTCGATGCGCAGCACCACGGCCTTCACCTGGTCGTCCTCACGCACCTCGCGGATCAGGCGCGCGAGCGTGTCGCCGCCCACCGCGCCGGGCGGTTGCTCGCCATCCATGATGGCGCCCTGCGCCACCAGTACGGCGATCTGGTCGGCGGCGCGTGCGCGTTCGCCGCGCACCACGCTCAGATACCCGCCCAGGCCGACCTGCCGGAAGCTCTCGCCGACGATGAGTTCTTCGTCCGCCCCGTCTTCCGCGTCGGCCTGCGCCGCGCCGCTGCCCAGCCGGCCGATCAGCATGCGGCGCCATTCGTCTCGCGTGCTCAGGCGGTCCACCAGCCCGGCGTCCAGCGCCGCGCGCGCGGCATCCCCCCCGGCGGCGGAGAGCGCGCCGGCGTAGTCGTTCACGTAGCGGTCGAAGGCTTCGGGCTCGATCTTGCGCGCCGTCGCCACATCGGTGCGGAAGGCATCCCACAGCCCTTCGAGCAGGTCGCGCGAGGATTCGCGGTCTTCCTCGGACATGTCGCGGCGGGTGAAAGGCTCGCTGAAGGACTTGTACTCGCCCACGCGGAACACATGCACCTTCACGCCCAGGCGCTCCAGTGCGTCGCCGAAATAGGTGATGTAGCGCGCCAGCCCGCGCAGCAGCAGGAAGCCGTCCGGCGCCATGTGGATCTCGTCGGCCACCGAACCCAGGTAGTACTGCGCCTGGCTGAAGCGCTCGCCGCGCACCAGCACCGGCTTGCCGGCGGCACGGAAGTCCGCCAGCGCATCACGCAGTTCGGCCAATTTGGACAGCCCGCCGCCCTGCAGGCGGTCGGTTTCCAGTACCAGCATGCCGATGCGCGCATCGTCACGCGCGCTGCGCACCGCTTCCAGCAGATCGGCCAGCGGCACCTGCCCGCTCGGCGTGCGGTCGCTGCGCAGCAGGGAAAGCGGATCCTCGAACGCGGCCTGTTCCACCAGAATGCCGCTGGGACGCAGCACCAGCGCGGCGCCGTCCGGCACCTGCGGCCCCGGGCGGAACAGCACGGCCACCACGACGCCCAGCAGGAACAGGAACACCAGGTTGAACGCGGTGCGGCGCACCGCATCCAGCCAGCGCCAGATACCGCGCAGCACCCTGCCGATGAAACCGAAGAAGCGTCCGATCATGGGTTGGATTTCCTAGGACGTATGCACAGCGCAAGGCCGTGGGGTTGTCTGGCCGGATGCGCGCGGATTGTCAGCCCCGCCGGCGGAACACCAGATCCCACACGCCGTGCCCCAGACGCAGGCCTCGCTGTTCGAACTTGGTCAGCGGGCGGTGTTCCGGGCGCGGGGCGAAACCCTCGGCGGTGTTCTCCAACAGCTCTTCCGCGCAGAGTACCTCAAGCATCCAATGCGCGTAATCCTCCCAGTCGGTCGCGCAGTGCAGATAGCCGCCGGGCGCCAGGCGCGAGGCGATCAGCGCGACGAACTCGGGCTGGATGATGCGCCGCTTGTGGTGGCGCTTCTTGCGCCACGGGTCGGGAAAGAACACATGCACGCCGGCCAGCGAAGCGGGCGCGATCATGTCGCGCAGCACCTCCACCGCGTCGTGCTGCAGGATGCGCAGGTTGGTGAGGCCCTGTTCCTCGATCAGCTTGCACAGTGCGCCCACGCCGGGGGTATGCACCTCGATGCCGAGGTAATCGGTATCCGGATGCGCGGCGGCGATGCGCGCGGTGGTCTCGCCCATGCCGAAACCGATCTCGATGATCTTCGGCGCGGTGCGCCCGAAGGCGGCATGCAGATCCAGCGGCGCCTCGCGGTAGGCGATGCCGACGCGCGGCAGCACGGTATCCAGATAGCGCTGCTGGGCTTCCGACATGCGCCCCTGGCGCAGCACGAAGCTGCGGATGGAACGCCGCGAGAAGCGGTGTTCGCCCTCGCCTGCGGGCAGGGCGTCGTGCTGGACGTTCTCGCTCATGTTCAGGAGCCGATCAGCCCGCTTTGCGGCGAACTCGGATCGGCGGAATACAGCTTGCGCGGCATGCGCCCGGCCAGGAAGGCCTCGCGCCCGGCCTCCACCGCCTTGCGCATGGCGCCGGCCATACGCACCGGCTGGCGGGCCTGGGCGATGGCGGTGTTCATCAGCACGCCGTCGCAGCCCAGTTCCATGGCGATGGCGGCGTCCGAGGCGGTGCCCACGCCGGCATCGACGATCACCGGCACCTTGGCCGCGTCGATGATCAGGCGCAAGTTCCACGGATTGAGGATGCCCATGCCGGAACCGATCAACGAGGCCAGCGGCATCACCGCCACGCAGCCGATGTCTTCCAGCATGCGGGCCTGGATGGGGTCGTCCGAACAGTACACCATCACCTCGAAACCGTCCTTCACCAGGGTTTCCGCGGCCTTCAGGGTTTCCGGCATGTTGGGGAACAGCGTCGTCGGATCGCCCAGCACCTCCAGCTTGACCAGCGCATGGCCGTCCAGCAGCTCGCGCGCCAGGCGCAGCGTGCGCACCGCATCGTCCGCGCTGTAGCAGCCGGCGGTATTGGGCAGGATGGTGAAGCGCTCGGGCGGCAGCACGTCGAGCAGGTTGGGCTCGCCGGGGTTCTGGCCGATGTTGGTGCGGCGGATCGCCACGGTGACGATCTCCGCACCACTCGCCTCGATGGCTTCGCGGGTTTCCGCGAAATCGCGGTACTTGCCGGTGCCGACCAGCAGACGCGACGCATAGGACTTGCCGGCAATGACCAGGGGATCGCTCATGATGGACCTGTGGGGGAAAGGAATGTGCAAGGGGAGGCGCGTTCAGCCGCCGCCGACCGCCACCACGATCTCCAGCCGGTCGCCGTCGGCGAGCCGGGTTTCGGCGTGGCGCGCGCGCGGCACGATCTCGCCGTTGCGCTCCACCGCCAGCCGCTTGCCCGCCAGCCCGCGCGCATGCAGGAGAGCGGCAACGCTGAGGCCATCCTCGACGGATTCGGCCTGACCATTGATGACGAGCTGGATCATGGAAGTGAGCCTGGACACGGAGCCCTTCGGGCTTCCCGGGCGGGGAATCTTATCACGCCACCGATTGCGCGCCCCAGCCCCGCTCCTTTAGAATGCGCCCTCCCGCGGGCGTCGTATAACGGCTATTACCTCAGCTTCCCAAGCTGATGACGAGGGTTCGACTCCCTTCGCCCGCTCCATTCAAACAATCCAAGGACTTCCAAGGAAATCCAAGGAGCGTTGTAAGTCACTGATCTGGCTTGAGATTTACCCCTCGATCCAGTCCACTGACATCCAGCGAGATCCACTGACAGCCACCCCCAAGTGGTCCTAAAAGTGGTCACAAATCAATGCGGCGAACCTCGTGCCGCATTGTTGCTGGAGGAGCCGGCCCCCCGGAATGACGATGCATCCAACTCGCTTCACGAGGAGTTGGACACATGCTCACAGACGTCATGGTTCGGCAGGCCAAGGTCACCGGCTCGCCGTACGCCATCGCAGACTTCGATGGTCTCTACCTGCACATTTCAGCGATCGGCACCAAGGCCTGGTACTTCCGATACACCTGGCTCGACCAGCGTGCCCGGCTGTCGCTTGGCAGCTACCCCGAGCTGTCGCTGCGCGAGGCGCGAGATCTGCGCGACCAGGCGCGCGCGCTCATCGCCAAGGGCATCAACCCCCGGCTTGATCGCAAGCAAAAGCGCCAGGCGATCAAGCTCGCCGGCGAGAACACCTTCATGGCCGTCTACGAGAAGTGGATGGAGCACCGGCAGCTCACCCTTGAGGAAGGCCGCCAGAGTTCGCTCTCCCAGATCCGGCGTGTCTTCAAGAAGGACGTCTTCCCGCACCTGAAGCGGCTGACCATCTACGAGATCACCCGCCCGATCCTGCTGGAAATCATCGGCCGCATCGAGAAGCGCGAGTCCCTGTCGGTGGCCGAGAAGGTGCGCACCTGGTTCAAGCAGTTATTCGACTACGCCATGGTGGTCATCCCTGCCATGGAGACCAATCCCGCCAACGATCTGCATGTCGTGGCCGTGCCGCTGCCGCCCGTGGAGCACAACCCGTTCCTTCGGATGCAGGAGCTCCCGGAGTTCCTGCAGACGATGCGCAAGTACCCGGGCATGCTCAAGACGCAACTCGCCATCCGCCTCTTGCTGCTCACCGGCGTGCGTACCGGTGAACTGCGGTTGGCCACACCGGATCAGTTCGATCTGGACCGTGGGCTGTGGATCATCCCCGTGATGTCGCTCAAGCAGCGCAAGATGCTGACCCGGAAGAAGCGTCGAAGCGTAGCGGACATCCCGCCCTACATCGTGCCCCTGTCGGTGCAGGCCATCGAACTCGTCCAGCACATGCTGGATGAATTCAAGACTGCTCAGAAGTACCTGTTTCCCGGGGTCAAGCGGATCAGCGAACGGATGAGCGAGAACACCGTCAACAAGGCCATCAAGATCCTGGGATACGACGGCCGCCTCACAGGCCATGGCATCCGAGCCACGATCTCCACCGCGCTCAATGAACTGGGCTATCCCAAGGTCTGGGTGGACTCGCAGTTGTCACACGCCGATCCCAACCGCATCAGCGCAACCTACAACCATGCCGAGTACGTCGAGCAACGCCGGGTCATGATGCAGGACTGGGCCGATCGCCTGGATCTGTTCGAGCAGAACCAGGTCCAGCTCGCTAGCATGCACCTGACCATCCACCTGCAGGGACTGCCGACCATCGCGGGCCAGGAGGTGACGCCGCTGCCCACGCCCGGCCAGCATGCGCCGATCATGCTGGTGGCGCCTTCCAACCAGTCCATGCCGACCATCACGCCCTCGACGCAGCGGCTCTCGTCCGTGGAAACGCCGGAGTACGCCAAGCCCAAGCTCTCCGAGTTACAGCGAGAGCGCTTGAAAGTACTCGAAGTCTTCGAGGGGGCGGACAATCTGGTGGTCGCCGACTACGCGAGACTGGCCGGCAAGTCCCGTCGCTGGATCACCTATGAAATTCAGGCCGGCAACCTGCTGTCGATCCAACTTGGCAACAAGGGGCAGCGCGTCCCCGTCTGGCAGCTCGAACCGCTCAAGCGAGAACTGGTCCAGACCGTCCTCAAGCAACTCCCGCGTGGGGTCGACACTTGGGATATCTATCATGCGTTGCAGCGGCCTCTTGAGGCACTTGGAGGGTGCTCGCCGCTCGATGCCGTCACGCCGGACAAGGTGAAGGAGATTGCGCGCTTGGTCGTGGAGCACTGCTCGCAGCAGGATGAACCGGCGCTGCCGAGTACCTATCCGTTGCTGGCGCGGCAACGGTTGCACGAAATGGAGACCGTGAGCCGATCAAGGAGCAGCGAAGTCGCGCATGCCAGAACGCTGACAAACGAATGAAAGGCGCAACGTGATCGTGCGTGCCTATTGGCTGGAGCCTCTGCAGGATCTGGCCCCTGCGTCCAAGTCTGACAACGGCGAGCAGCCATCTTCGACGGGATCTGTCCGCCTATCGCTGCGCGACCTGGAGCGTACGCTAGAACTTGGGCGAGTCGAGGTGTCGCGGTTGGTGTGGTTGACGCAATGGGGGAAAAGCGGAACATGCCCTTTGAATGAAGCGCTCAACCGAACCTGATTGAAGTTCCTTTTGCCAGCAAAGGCTTGTCCGAAGACTGCTTGTGCCCTCTTGCAAAGGGCGCATCAGAATGCCCCACTCACGGGGGCGCTCGATACTTGTTCGCGGTGCAACTCCAATTCCGTAGCCGGCGCCTACCAGACAGGCCATCAAGGCGGATGACTTCACCGTGCGCGAGACGCTGCCATGCTCCCCCAGCAAGGCGCTAACATGCTGATACAGGAACTCGTGTGTGTCTGGGCACCATTGGATCAGCGGATAGTCCCGGATTGCCGACGCTGGGACGGATGCGTACGCCAACAATGGTGATCGACGCGGCAGCGCCACAACCAAGTCCTCCTGCAGTAGCGGCAGCGAACTCAAACCAGCCGGAAGCATCGTTGCATCTGCAAGCCCAACGTGAAACGCCCCGCGAATCAGCCCTTGAAAAAGGATCCTTTGCGGCGCCTCTTGGACAAGTACGGGCGTATCCGGCTCTTCGGCACGCTGCCGCGCCAGGAGGCAGGCCAAGCCTCTGATCGGAGTACTTGGTGATACGCCGAGCAATATCACCGACGGGTGGCCGGGGTTGGTCATGTGCGGACTGCCAGAAGGTGAATGTGACGTTCAACTGTCAAGCAAGAAATCATAACTAGAGTTAAAGATAACGTGGTTTAAAGTTGCCCGATATTCGACGCTTCTGTTGATGCAGAAGCCGAAGGTCCAACGAGGTCGTCCAAGAGGCGCGACGACTTTTGAAGCCGAACCCGCGCTGGCTTTCGGTCAGGCCGTCCGTGATGCGCGCATGGAGCGAAGCATGGCGCAGGAGCAGTTGGCGTCGCAGGCGGCCATTGAACGCTCCCATATGGGGAAGATCGAGCGCGGTGAGCATATGCCGACGCTGGCCCTGATTCTCAGGATCGCAGCTGCCCTCGAGATGAGCGCCGCCAACCTGATTGAAGCGACCGAGAAAAAATTGCGCGCCAAGATCTAACTCCCTGTAGTTCAACCCTGTCAGGAATCATCCAAAGGGTCGCGCAAACGATCGGTGAAGCGACTCAGTGCAAAGGGGCTTGCAGGGTTTTCCATCCGAAGCAGATAGGTTGTGAGGATCGCATCCTCCGATGCAAGAGGTCGAACAACGACATCCGGGTGACGGCAGATCGCAGTTTTGGTCGAGGATGTGAAGCCCACTCCATAGCCAGCTGCAACCAGCGCCAGCATCATGTCCATGGATGCAACGTGATCGGCAATCGTAGGTTGGCGCTCCAGCGATCTCAGGATACGCGAGAGCTCCCGGTTGTACCCTTCGCAGGCCTGCGGATCGCACAAGACCAAAGGAAACCGCAGCAGTTCTTCGAGCGGGATCTCCTTGTGCGATAGAAGCGGGTGGCGTGCGGGTATGAGGGTCATGATCTGATCGCGCCACAGGGCTTCAGCAATCACGCCTTCACTGACCTCGTTGGTGTGAGCGATGCCGATATCAAAGTCACCCGATCGTAGTCCACGCAGTTGCTCTGCCAAGGGAACTTCTGACAGGCGAACCTCGATCTCAGGCTCCTCCTCCCGGCAACGTGCTAGAAAAATGGAGATCCGAGGGGCGATGGCGCCATCGGAGACGGCGATGCGCAGGCTGCCCCGATAGCCCTCGTAGACGGCCCTCACGTTCTCGCGTGCTTGCTCCATGGCGGCGAACACGCGGCGCACGTCCTGCAGAAAGACCACCCCCGCTTGGGTCAGGCGGGTGCCTCGGCGGTCACGATCGAAGAGCTGAACGCCGAGGTCATCTTCCAACTCCTTGATGGTGCGAGACAGGGGGGATTGTTCAATGTGCAAACGCTCGGCAGCACGCCCGAAATGAAGCTCTTCAGCAAGCGCGATGAAACAGCGAAGATGTCGAAAATCCATGTAGGGGAGATCCTGCGTCCTGGACAAGTCGCCATGCAGAGTTACGTAGTGAGGTTGGAGAGCCTCCGGCGCATCCGCTCCATCTGGACTGTGCTTGCCGTCCCGAGAGCCTGTCTTCTGGGCCGTCATCTCAGTCAGCATCTTCGCGTCGCTTGCATGGTGAAAGTTCAAATTTGGAATGAGCAGTCGCGTGGGCAACGCCTGCCAAAGTCTGTGTGCCGTCCGGCACCATGAGCACCAGCTTGAATGCCAATGGCGATGCTCTTGAGTCATCGTCATTGGCACTCGAACTTGTGTCGATCGCCTTTGCTACCGACTGGCGATCTGGCACCTGTGCACTCGACGCCATGGTGGGCTGAGCGTCCCGCAGGTCATCCGGGTCGCCATATGCTTATCTTCAATCCTGACTGTCATGGTTCTTCTCCTTGAAAATAACTTGCGTCAGCGCGAGGGGTTAGGGGACGAGCTAGACAGCTTGTCTGCATCTGCTCGTCGAGGTGCTGCAAGGGCATGGATGGAGGTTCCCGGTCAAAATCGCTTTCCTATCGTGACCGTGCCGTAGGTGGGTACTTCGCGCTGTCCGTTGAATTCGCGGGTGCGGTGGTAGCGGGCGAAGGCAAAGCGCCAGGTCCCGCGGGTGACTGCGACGCCGTAGCCGAGGTCAGCCACCAGGGGGCGCTTGTCGACGCTGTGGCTTGTCTTGAAGGTGTTGCCGTCGAGCGTGATGTCACGAAGCACCCAGCGTGTATCGAGGGCCACGAACAGGTGGGTGTTCCACATCTGGGTCGGATGGACGCGTACGGGGGACATGTTCTCGCCGCCGGGCCGCAGGGGGGCCGTGCCCAAGTCATCCGGCAAGCGATATCCGAAACGCCACTCGCCGCCAGCGTTGGCGTAGGTGGCAAAGTTGCCAAAGCTGCCACCCCAGTGCCCGATGGCATCCCAGCCCCACCCACTGGGGCTTTCGTGTCGAGCAATCCGGTTGCGGCGCTCGTGCAGGATC
Source organism: Pseudothauera nasutitermitis (assembly GCF_004801295.1). Taxonomy (GTDB): domain Bacteria; phylum Pseudomonadota; class Gammaproteobacteria; order Burkholderiales; family Rhodocyclaceae; genus Pseudothauera; species Pseudothauera nasutitermitis. The sequence goes on along the minus strand of NZ_SSOC01000004.1, from coordinate 529,605 downwards.
TGGAACACGGGTTCATCGCGCAGTTGGTTCCCCCATCCCTGGAAGCGATCCGTGCCGATGATCCCGTGCCACCAGTCCTGGACCTGCCGGCCTTTCGCCGAGGGGCCGACCATGCCGATACGCACCTGTGAGGTCCGCAGATGGTCGCCACGCCGGGCGTTGTAACCCCAGCCATACAGCAATGCGGCGGCATAAGGGCGGTCATCGCGGATAAGGTCGGTGCGTGTCCGATCGGTGGGCGTGAACAGGAGCTGTCCAATGCCCATCGTCATGTTCTGTTCGTCGAAACCAGCAGGATTGAGCCACTCCAGGTAGCGGTTGAGCCGTCGCATGCTGGCGGGAAGACAGGGGTCATCCACGTAGTCGCCGAGGTTGGGCGAGACCCAAGTCACCAGAAACCCATTGGAATACCCCTGGTCCTGGCCCAGCCCGCCGAACAGGTCGTTATCGATGCGGAAATTCAGCGTCGACTGGTCAGCCAGCCGCGTTGGATTGGATGCGCATTGGCTTGTCTCTCCGGCCGCCGCACCCGCGGCGATCGCGAGCAGCACGCCTGTGGCCCTGGCGGCGCGCAGTCGCTGTGTGCGCCAACATTTCACCAGCCTACGCATCAGCACGTCGACTCGATGCGTTACGCGCCGCCTCCTGGCTCCTTTTGGCGCCTACCTCAGGCAGTACATGCCGCGAGTCACTGCTGTGGTCGATCGGGTGATGCAGTCTGCCGTACATCTCAAGAGTCCTTGTTGTATTGGCAAGCCAAGTACTGACGGCCCGCGTGGTTGGAATGAGTGGCGATGCGTCGGCCGTCGACCACGGCGCGCATCGCGGCGCCGCTGCGTGGGATGGATCCGCCTGATGCGGTCGAGTCGTCATCACGCCATCTGCCCAATGGTTTTGCGAAACCGCAGCAGGGACAGCGTGAACAGGGTGGTGCCGATCAACGCGAGTGACAGCAACTGCACCCATACGACTTCCAGCCCGGCGCCGCGGAACAGCACCGACTGCCCCAGTTCGACGAAGTGCGTGGTGGGCGCGACCAGCATGATGTTCTGCAGCAACTCGGGCATGCTCTCGCGCGGCGAGCTGCCGCCCGACAACATCTGCAGCGGCAGCAGCGTAAGCACCACGAGCATGCCGAACTGGGGCATGTTGCGCGCCACCGTCGCCATGAAGATGCCCATCGAGGTGGTGGCGAAAAGATGCAGCGCGACGCCGATGAAGAACAGCGTCAGCGAGCCTTGTACCGGCACGCCCAGCAGGCCGCGCACGACCAGGTTCAGTGACAGGATCGAGGCCACCAACACCACCAGTCCCGACGACCAGATCTTGGCCAGCATGATCTCGGTGGGCGTGACGGGCATCACCAGCAGATGCTCGATGGTGCCGTGCTCGCGCTCGCGGATCAGCGCTGCGCCGGTCAGGATGATGGAGATCATCGTGATCTGATTGACGATCTGCGACAGGCTGTCGAACCAGGATTTGTCCAGCGAGGGGTTGAACTGGGCCCGCTGCTCCAGGTCGATCTGCGGGGTGGTCTGGCTGCGGTGCCGATTGACGAACTCGTCGATCTCACCCATTACCATCTGCTGGATGAAGCCGCTGCCCAGGAAGGCCTGGCTCATGCGCGTGGCGTCGGTGTTGAGCTGGACTTCGCCCCCACGCCCGGCCAAGACATCGCGCTGGAAATTGACCGGGATGTTCAGCACGAAGGTATAGGTGCCTTTGTCCAGGCCCTCGTCCACCTCGGCGTGGGAGATCAGCACCGGCGACTTGAACTCTGGTGGATAGAAGGCCGAGATGATTCGCTGCGACAGCTGTGAATGGTCCTCGTCCACGATGGCGATCGGCGCGTTGTTCAGCGTCGGCGGCGTGGAGGATGCCGAGGAGTACACCGACAAGGTGAAGGTGAAGGCGATCAACACCAGCATCGCCGTGTCGCGGCGCAGGCTCCACAACTCCTTGACGCCCAGGCGGTAGACATTTGCCAGCATCCTCATCTCAGCGCTCCTGCTTCTTCAGCAGCGCGATCGAGGCGCCAAGGATGATCGGGACCGCGAGCAGCATCGGCCACATGGAAGACACCAGATCCCCAAAGTCCAGCGCCTTGTTGAAGGCGCCGCGGCTGATGGTGAACATGTAGTTGGCCGGGTGGATCTCGCCGATCAGGCGGCCGACCCCTTCCAGGGAGGACACCGGATCGGACATGCCGCCGAACTTGGTGGCCGGGATGATGGTGCCGACCATCGCGATCAGCATCGCCGCAATCTGGCTCTTGGTCACGGCCGAGGCCAGCAGCCCCATGCCCGTGGCGCAGACGCAATAGATCAGCATCGCCAGCGTCAGCGCCAGCACGCTGCCGGTGACCGGCACGCCGAAGACGGTGACAGTCAGCAGAAGCATCAGCGCGAAGTTGATCATCGCCAGGCCCACGTAGGGAAGCTGCTTGCCCAGCAGGAACTCGGTGCGGGTCACCGGCGTCACGTAGAGGTTGATGATCGAGCCGATCTCCTTCTCCCGCACCACCGCCAGTGCCGTCAGCATCGCGGGCAGCATGAGCAGCAGCATCGGGATCACCGCGGGAACCATGGCGGGCAGGCTCTTGACGTCGGGGTTGTAGCGGTAGCGCCCCTGCACTGTGATTTCGCCTGTGCGCGTCGTCGTACTGGCCTGCATGCGGGCCTGGTCGGCCAGCCAGTGCTGGTGCATGCCGCGGATGTAGCCTTGCACCGTCTCGGCGCGCTGCGGCATGGAGCCGTCGAACCATGCGCCGATGGCGACTTGCTTGCCACGCTGCACATCGCGCGCGAACCCGTGCGGGATCTCGATCGCCAGTGCAAGCTCGCCGCTGCGCATGCGCCGGTCGATCTCCGCGTAGTCGGTGATCGCCGGCCGCTCGGTGAAGTAGCGCGAGCCCGACAACTCCAGGGCGTAGTTGCGGCTGAGCGTGGTCTGGTCGCGGTCGAGCACCGCGTAGCGCAGGTTGTTGACGTCGTTGCTGACGCCGAAGCCGATCACGATCAGCAGGATCAGCGAGCCGCCCAGCGCCAGCGTGGCGCGCACCCGGTCGCGTTGCAGTTCCAGCGTCTCGCGCCACAGGTAGCTGAGCATGCGCTGCAGGCTGAAGCCGGAGCGTCTGGGGATGGCGACATGAGTGAGGGATGCATCGGGTGTCTGCGACGCTGGTGCCTTCGCGTCCTCGTCGGGCTCGGGCGTGCCTCCGCCAGCCTCGACCAGGTAGCCGATGAAGGCCTCCTCCAGTGTCTGGGCACCACGCTTTTCGACCAGTCGCGCCGGCACGTCGCTGTCGAGCACCTTGCCTGCATGCATCATCGACATGCGGTCGCAGCGCTCGGCCTCGTTCATGAAGTGAGTGGAGATGAAGATCGTCACCCGGTCGCGCCGCGACAGTTCGATCAGCAGCCGCCAGAAGCTGTCGCGCGCGATCGGGTCCACGCCCGAGGTGGGCTCGTCCAGGATCAGCAGTTCCGGTTTGTGCACCATCGCCACGGCCAGCGACAGGCGCTGGCGCATGCCCAGCGGCATGCCGTCCGGCAACGCGTCTTGCGAGGCGTGCAGATCGAAGCGCGCGATCATCTCGTCCACCCGGGCCGGGATGTCGGCTTCGGGCACGTGGAACAGCCGCGCATGCAGCTCCAGGTTCTGGCGCACGGTCAGTTCACCGTACAGCGAGAACGCCTGCGACATGTAGCCCACCCGCCGGCGGGTATCCAGGTCCTTGGGATCGACTTCATGGCCGAACAGCCAGGCCCGGCCTTCGCTGGCCGGCAGCAGGCCCGTCAGCATCTTCATGGTGGTCGACTTGCCGCAACCGTTGGAGCCGAGGAAGCCGAAGATCTCGCCGCGGCGGATCCGGAAGGAGACGTTGTCGACCGCAACGAAGTCGCCGAAGCGCATCGTCAGGTCCTGCGCCTCGATGGCGATGTCGTCCTCGGGGGCGTCGAGCGGCGGAATCTCGACCGGCGCGTAGCCGCGCTTCTTTTCGTCCGGCAACAACTGGATGAAGGCCGCCTCCAGTGAATCGGTGCCGGTGCGGCCGAGCAGCTCGGCCGGGGTGCCCTTGTCGAGCACCTTGCCGTCGTCCATCGCCACCAGCCAGTCGAAGCGCTGGGCCTCGTCCATGTAGGCGGTGGCGACGATCACGCTCATGCCGGGGCGCTCGCGGCGAATGCGTGAGATGAGGTCCCAGAACTGCGAGCGGGCCAGCGGATCGACGCCGGTGGTCGGCTCATCGAGGATCAGCAGGTCAGGGTCGTGGATCAGGGAGCAGCACAGCCCTAGCTTCTGCTTCATCCCACCCGAGAGCTTGCCGGCCGGTCGGTCGAGGAAGGAATGCAGCCCGGTGGAGCGCGTCAGCGCGTCGATGCGCCGTCGCCGCTCGGCCGCATCGTGGCCGAACAGGCGGGCAAAGAACTGCAGGTTCTCCTCCACCGACAGGGTGGGATACAGATTCTTGCCCAAGCCTTGCGGCATGTAGGCGATGCGCGTGCACACCTGCTCACGGTGGCGCCGACTGCGCATGTCACCGCCCAGGGTTTCGATCGTGCCGCCCTGGACGGCGCGAGCGCCGGAGACCAGCGACAACAGGCTGGACTTGCCCACGCCGTCCGGGCCGATCAGGCCGACCATGCAGCCGGCCGGCACGTCCAGGTCGATGCCGGCCAGCGCCTCGAGCTTGCCGTAGTGCAGATGGACGCCCTGCAGGCGCACGACCGGCGACGCGGTGCCGTTGGCCATGCCTTACTCGGCCGCCGAGGTGGACAGCGCCTTCGGCCAGGCGGCGTCCGGGTCGAGCTTGATCCAGGCCACCCCCGGCACCCCGGTCTTGACCTGCTCCAGGTCGCGGCGCAGCAACTCCGGAGCGATCTGCGCGCGCACGCGGAACATCAGCTTGGTGCGCTCGCTGGCCGTTTCGACGGTCTTGGGCGTGAACTGCGCCTGGCTGGCGATGAAGGAGACGGTGGCGGGGATGTAGGTGTCCGGGACGGCGTCGAGCACGATGCGCACCTCGCTGCCCAGCGCGATGCGTCCGGCCGCGGTCTCGGGCACGAAGAAAGTCATGTAGACATCCGACAGGTCGAGCAGGTTGAGCACACGCCCACCGGCTCCCAGCACTTCGCCGGGTTGGGCGACGCGGAACTGGATGCGTCCATCGCGGGGAGCGGTCAGGGCGCTGTCGTCGATGTCCGCTTGCACGCGTGCCAGGGTCGCCGTGGCGGCTTTGACCGAGGAGCGGGAGCCAACAAGTTGGGCGCGGGCCGCAGTGATGGCCGCTTGAGCCGCTGTGGACTGCGCCCTGGCGGCAGCCACGGCGGCCTCCAGGCTGTACACGCTGGCGCGGTCGTCGTCGAGCTGCTGCCCTGACGCGGCACCGTCCTGGGCCAGTGTTCGGGTTCGGTCGAGTCGCCGCTTGGCCCCGTCCAGTTCAGCGACCCGCTGGACGACCAGCGCTTGCGCTGCGGCATGGTCGCTTTCTCGCAGCGCGACTTGGGCTTCCATGGCGGAGACGTTTTGCTCGGACTGCTCCTGATGCGCCAACGCCTCGTCGCGCTGCGCACGCAAGGCGTCCAGTTGCATGCGGGCCAGCGGTTGGCCGGTGGTGACGAAGTCGCCTTCGCGCACGAGCAGTTCTTCAAGGCGACCGGCCAGCTTGGTCGCCAGATCGATCTCGGTCGCCTCGATACGACCATTGCCACTGACGAAGCCCTCACCGGGACTGCTCGACCTGAGCAGGATCCAGGCGAGGTAGGCGGCACTGGCTAGGGCCACCGATAGCGTCAGAAGCACCAACTGCTTCTTGCGTGCTGGAGTCATATCAAAGATTCATCCTTGGTCTGTGGCAGCACGTACTGGACCGCGCATAGTCGGTCACCGCACAGCACGCCCGCGCCGATGTACGAGAGCAGGCACGCGCCACAACGGCGCGCTGCCGATCTGAAGCAAGCGCGTCAATCGACGCGGTTGCCTCGCAGGTCCTGTTCGATCTGGCGATTGCGCCGCTGTGCCCAGGCGTCTCGCACGAAGGTGTAGTCGTCGATCGCGTCCCTGCGCATCTGGTCTGTCGGGAGCAATTGCGCGCGAACATCCACCATCTGCATGATCTGCAGCTTGTCGGCGACGCTTGAACTATCGATCTGGTTGATGACAGAAAGCTGCTGGTCGCCCAAGCCGCCGAGTGCGTCACGTACCGTGCGAGGGCCCATGATCGGCATCACCAGGTAGCGAGAGTCCCGCCAGCCCCACGTCGCCAATGTCTGGCCCAGATCCTCGCCATCAGGCTTGGGCATGCCGATGTGCTTTGCCGGATCGAATACCCCGCCGATGCCGGCCGTGGAATTGACGACGAAACGACCGAGCGACTGGCCGGCGTCCCCCGGGCGGCCCTGAAGCGCCTGGTTGATGGCAGTGGCGGGCAGGCGCAGATTGCTGAAAAAGCGCGACACGCCAGATTGCACGGGATCGGGTGTGATCTTGTCGTAGCCCACGGCCACCGGCCGGAGGACGAAGCGGTCCAGCACGTTGTTGAAGCTGTGCATCTTGCGGTTGAAACCTTCCCAGGGGTCGCGCACCGCTGGGGTGGCATACAGTGCCTCGGCTTCCTGCTCGGCCTGCGTCATCGCTTCGGGCGCGTTAGCGCTGATCTGCGTCGTCTGGGTGGACGCGGCGACTGGGGACGCGATGGCATCCGCAGCCGTGCCGGTTGTCGCGTTGGTGTCTGCGGAGAGCGGTGTGATGGCGACGGCGGCTGGTGGCGCCTCGACCGCGGATGCGGCCAGTGTCGCGGAGGTCGAGGGGGCGTCGCTCAGCCCGGTTGCCGGTGCTTGCTTCACAGCATTGCTGGCGCACGCGCTGGTGCCCAGCACGATCGCGGCCAGCAAAAGGGATTGGATAGTCTTCATTCCGAGTTCTCCTGAGCCATAGGCAGCTAGTGCCCATGGCGGTGGGGTTGATGAGCGCGTCAGAAGCGGTAGGCGTAGCCGACTGCCAGCGTGGTTCCCGTGGTCTTGTCCACCAGCGGGCTGTCCTTGACGGAGCTGCCGAAGCGCGTGGCGCCGACGTCCACGAACATCGAATGGTGGCGCGACGGCGAGTAGTCCATGCGCAGGCCGAACTGCACGTTCGTGGTGGCCTTGCCCTCATAGAACGCCCGGTTGGCCAGGGCCTCGGATTGCTGCACGCCGTAGTAGTAGTTGACGTACTTGTCGTCGACCCACTCCGCGGCCAGGCGCGGGGTGAAGCCAAACCTGCCGGCCGCGAATCGACGGTCGATCTGCACCTTGGCGCGCGTGCCCTTGCTGTTGCCCATGGCATCGGCCAGCACTTCACCGCTGAGGTTCGCGAAACCCGTCTTCCAAGTCAGCGCGCCGCCGGCCCAGAGGCTGGAATCTCGCTCCTCCATGCCGGTGAGGACGGGAGAATCCTTGGCCTCGTAGCCATCGCCGGCCCAGCGGGCGCGCAGGCGCAAGGAGAAGTTCTCCGTCGAGTAGGCCTTGAAGTCGAACGTGGGCACGGTGGCGCTGATCCACTTGCTTTCGTAGGAGATCAAGGGGAGCGGAAGCACTTCGCGGTCGAAGTCGCGGTAGGGCTTGTCGAGCACGACGGCGCCGATGCCCAGGGCTTGCCAGCCATTGCCGTCCTTGGCTTGGCTTTCCTGCGCGAAGGCAGCCGGTACCCCTGCGGTGGCGAGCGCCAGGGTGGCGAGGAGGCTCAGCTTGGACGAGGCCAGCGGATGACGGGAGTTCTTGTGTTGAGACATGGGGTGGTCCTTTCTGTGATGCGTTAGGGGGAAAGTCTCATTGCTCTTTACTGTTGGCCGCAGGCATGAATGGGCGTGGGCTCATTCCATGTCAGGCGGCCTGCTGGTTACCGCGGCGGGTCCCTGTTCGCAGTCATGCGCTCACGAGGCAAGTTCATGGATGCCCTCCTTGGGGGAAGGAAGTGCCGGAGGGCGTCGATCCGTTTGCTGCTCCATCCGCCAGATCGCTGGGTGAGCGGGGGTTCGTGAATCGCCGTGCGAGCCATGTCTCGAAGTCGTGGACGTAGCTGAACACCGCCGGCACGATGACCAGGCTCAACAGCGTCGACGTGATCAGGCCGCCGATCACGGCGATCGCCATGGGCTGGCGGAAGCTGGCGTCCGCACCGAAGCCGAGCGCGATCGGCAACATGCCGGCGATCATCGCGACGGTGGTCATGACGATGGGACGGGCGCGCTTGTGGCAGGCGTCGAGCAGGGCATCGATCACCGAGAGTCCGTGCTCGGTACGCGCCAGCACCGCGTACTCGACCAGCAGGATCGAGTTCTTGGTGACGATGCCCATCAACATCACCAGGCCGATCATCGAAGGCACGTCGAGCTCGCTGCCCACCAGCAGCAGCGCAATGAAGGCACCGCCCAGGGACAGCGGGATCGCCGACAGGATCGTGATCGGCTGGAAGAAGTCCTTGAACAGCAGGATCAGCACGCAGAACATGCACAGGATGCCGGTCACGATCGCCAGCGCCAGGCCGGACGACAGCTCTGCGGCCACTTCGGCGTCGCCCGCCTGCATCAGCGAGACGCCCGGTGCCATGTTCTGTACCGAAGGCAGCGCATTGGCGATGGCCAGGGTTTCGCCCAGCGAGCGGGTGCCCAGGTCGGCGGTCACGGTGACGTAGCGCTGGCGGTCGTAGCGGTCGATCTGTGCCGGGCCGCTCTCCACGGCGAAGGCCGCCACGCTGGAGAGCGGGACCAGGCCATCGCGCGACGCCACGCGCAGGCCGGACAACGCGGCGATGTCCTGGCGCACGCTGTCGGGCACGCGCACCCGGATGCCGATCTGGCGGTTGTCCAGATTGAGCTTGGACAGCTGGGAGTCGAAGTCGCCGCTGGTGGCCGTACGCATCAGCTCGCCGATGGCGGCACTGCTCACGCCGTGTTCGGCTGCCCGGTTGAGATCCGGCCGTACCACGATCTCGGGGCGCTCCAGGCTGGCCGTGCTGCGCACACCGGACAGGCCGGCCGCCCGGAGTTCCCGGGTGAAAGCATCCACGGCGGTCCTGAGCGCGCCGGCGTTGTCGCTGGCGAGGATCATTTGCAGCTGCTCGCCAGAGCCGCCGCCGACGGTGAAGCGCGCACCGGGGATCTTCTCCAGCGCATCACGCACGGTCTGTTCGATCTCGGACTGGACGGCGCGCTCCTTGCGATCGGTCAGCACCAGCGTGAGCTCGCCCTTGCGCACGTCGCTCACCTGCGCATCGCTGCCGCTCTCGGCGGCCCCGACCGTGGTGAAGACGCTCCGCACGCCGGGCAACTGGCTCACCACCGCGCGTACCCGCTCGGCCGTGGCCACGGTGTCATTGAGGGCGCTGCCCGGTGCCAGCTCCAGCGTCACCGTGGTGAAGCCCCGATCCGACGGGGGTACCAGCCCCGTGGGGATGAAGGGCAGCAGCGCCATCGAGCCGACGAAGAAGGCCGCAGCCGCGGCCATGGTCTTGCCGCGATGGTGCAGACTCCAGTCCACCACCCGCAGGTAACGGCGCATCAAGGGGCCGTCCTGCTCGTTGGCCGCGTGCGTGCCGGGCTTGAGCAGCTTGGCGGCCATGATGGGGGTGATCAGGCGCGCCACCATCAGCGAGGCGAGCACGGCGATGACCGCGGTCCAGCCGAACTGCTTGAAGAACAGGCCGGGTACGCCGCCCATGAGCGTGGTGGGCACGAACACCACCACCAGTGTCGCCGTGGTGGCGATCACCGCCAGCGCGATCTCGTTGACCGCGTCAGCCGTGGCCTGCATGATCGGCTTGCCCATGCGCCGGTGGCGCTCGATGTTCTCGACTTCGACGATGGCGTCGTCCACCAGGATGCCGACGACCACCGCCAGCGCCAGCAGCGTGAGGGTGTTGAGCGAGTAGCCCAGCCACCACATCGCAGCGAAGGCGGGCAGGATCGACAGCGGCAGCGCCGAGGCGGCGACCAGCGTGGCGCGCCAGTCGCGCAGGAACAGCCAGACCACCAGTACGGCCAGGAGCGCGCCCTCGTAGAGCATCGCCATCGAACCCTGGAACTGTTCGAGCGTGTAGGCCACGCTGCCCGAGATCGGGGTGATCCGCAGGGACGTGTGCTCGGCCTGGAGCTGCTGGAGTGCCTCGGCCACCCCTTCGGCGATGCGGGTTTCGTCGAAGCCCTTGGTGCGCTGGATGCTGAAGCCGATGACGGGCTTGCCGTCCAGAAGCGCCGCCTGGTTGCGTTCGGCGGCGGTGTCATGCACCGAGGCGACCTGATCCAGGCGCACCTTGCTCCCGGTGGCGAGAATGACCGGCATGGCGCGCAGTTCGTCGGCCCGTCGCACCGTGGCCACGGTGCGCAGCGACTGCTCTTCGCCACCCAGTTGGCCGCGTCCGCCCGAGGAATCCTGCTGGGTGCGGCGCAACGCGCGCGAGACGTCGGCTGCGGTGACCCCCATTGCGTTCATCTGTGCCGGGTCGACGTCCACCCGGATCTCGCGTTGCACGCCGCCCAGCCGCTTCACCCCGCCCACGCCCGGCACGTTGAACAAGGTCTTGCTCAACGTGTCGTCCACGAACCAGGACAGCGCGACTTCGTCCATGGTCTCGGAACTGACCGAATAGGTCAGGATGGGGCTGCTGCTGACCGTCTGGGCACTGACGGCTGGCTGTAGCAGATCCGTCGGCAGGTCCGAACGCACCCGGTCGACGGCATCCTTGGTCTCGATCAGCGCATCGGACAGCGGCTTCTCCAGCGCGAATTCGGCCTGGATATGGACTTGGCCATCGGTGATCGTGGTCCGCGTGTGGCGCAGTCCGCTGAGCGTGGCGATGGAGTCCTCCACCTTGCGTGCCACCTCGGTTTCAAGCTGGGCCGGCGCAGCGCCGGGCTGGGACAGCGTCACGTTGACAGAGGGCAGGTCCATGTCCGGCAGGGCCTGGATCGGCAACTGCCGGAAGCCGTACAAGCCTGCCAGCGTCAGCAGCATGAACAGCAGGACGGCCGGGATGGGGTTGCGCAGGGACCAGGTGGCGAAGTTCATCGCTCCCCTCCCGCCGACGCGGAGGCCGATGCCTCGCTCGGATCCGGCTCGACCCGCACGGTGTCGCCATCGGCCAGCAGGCCGGCCCCCTGGGCAACGATGCGTTCACCGCCGGTAAGTGCGTCCAGGATCTCGACCTCGGTGCCTTGGCGACGGCCCACCGTCACCGACTGGGCCTGGACCTTGGATTCCTTTCCCGTGCTTTCCAGGCGAAAGACGATGCTGCGCCCGTCGCGCACCACCACGCTCGATGCCGGAACCACCCGGGCTGCGCTGGACGCGAGCGCGATGCGGCCATCGACGTACATGCCGCCGCGCGCCAGGCTTCCGGGCTCGATGTCCGCATACACCAGCCCCAGCCGCGAGCGCGTGTCCAGAAGCGGCGCGATCTGACGTACGCGGGCCTTGGCGGACTGACCCTCGGGCAGTTGCAGGGTGACGTCCTGGCCGACGGCGATGCCGGCGATCTGCGTAGCGGTGAATTCGCCGCGCCATTCCAGCCGCCCCTGGCGCACCAGGCGGAACAGCTCCTGGCCGTTGTTGGCGACCGCACCCAGCGTGGCGGTGCGGTCGCTGATCACGCCATCATCCGGCGCGACCACGTCGGCCTGGCGCAGTTGCAGCCGCTTGGCCTCCAGTTGGGCCTGCGCGGCCGCCACCTGGGCCTTGGCGGTGATGGCTTCGGTAACGTAGCGCTGCACCTCCTGCTCGCTGATGCCGCCGCTGCCCTGGAGCTGGAGCGCGCGCGCACGGTTGGCATCCGCCTGTGCCGCCACGCCTTGCGCTTGTGTGAGCGCAGCCAATAGCTGCGCCTCTTCGGCGCGCAGCGTGGACGTGTCGAAGCGAGCCAGGAGTTGGCCGCGCCGCACCACGTCACCGACCGCGACCTCGAGCCGGGCGATGCTCAGCCCGGAGGTCTGTGCGCCGATGATGGCTTCCTGCCAGGGAGCGACCACGCCGCTGGCCTCGATGGTTCTGGCCCACTGTGCTTCGCGCGGGACCGTGGCCGTCACCGACAGTGAAGCCAGGCTGTGCGCCGGGGCCGGCGGGGCGGCGCGCGACATGAAGCCCCAGGCGGCGGCACCGAGCACCAACAGGGCGGCGCCCGCCAGGACGAAGGTGATCCGGCGGCGCCGCAATGCCGCTGCGGACGCGGCGAGCTTCGGAGATGGCATGGACGTTGTCATGACAGCGCCCCACCAGGCGTGGCCGCGCTGGCGTGGCCGGAGGCGCGCACCAGGGCGATCCAGGCACGATTGCTGTCGTGTGCAGCGGCGATGGCGCTGTCTTGAGCGTCGGCCAGCTGGCGACGCGCATCTTCGACCTCGAACAAACTCACGGCACCGACGTTCCAGCGCGCCTGCGTCGCGTCCAGCACGCGCTGCGCGGCGGTGACGGCGTCCAGCGTGCTGCGCCGGCGCGCAGTGGCCGATTCGATGGCGGCCATGGCGTTCTCGACGTCCTGTGCAGCGGCGCGAACCGCCAGGCGCAGGTTGGCCTCGGCGGCGCGATGGCGGGCTTGGGCGGCCGAGACATTGGCGGCACCGCGGCCGCCGTCGAAGACAGGAGCGCCAAGCGTCGGGCCGAGAGACCAGACGGTCTCGCTCAGGGACTGGCCGGCGGCCCGTAACCACTGCCCGCTGAGCGCAGCCGCCAGATTGAGCCGGGGCAGGCGCTCGGCGCGCGCGACCGCGATCTCCGACCACGCCGCGGCCGCTTCGCGTTCGGCGGCGACGACGGCCGGGTGGGCTGCGAGGACCGTAGCCGGCAACGCCAGTTGCACGACTGGCGCAGACGGGATGGCCGTGACCCGCTGCGCCACGCTGACCGCCTGCGTGTCCACGGCCACCACCGCTTGTACAGTGCCGCGTGGCTGACCGGTGATGGCAACCAATGCGTTGATGTGGCGTGCGCAGGCTTCCTGGCGCGTGGCCAGCGTTGTGCGCGCGGTGGCCAGGCCGCTTTGCGCCCGAGCCTCTTCAATGGGGGCGACGAAGCCGGTTTCCAGCCGCCGGCGGGTCAGCGCCAGTGTGTTTTCGCGCGAGTCGATTTCCTCGTGCAACACGGCGATGGACAACTCGCAGGCGCGCAAGGCCAGCACCAAGTCGCCGATCTGTGAGGTCAGCGCCAGCCGGGCTGCCTTGGCGTCCGCATCGCGTGCCTGGATCCGCAGCGCGCCGGCCTCGACCGAGTTGCGCACCCGGCCGAAAAGATCGATCTCCCAGGACAGCTCGGGCCCGATGCCGTTCTGCGTACTCAGGATCGTGCCCGTGGGGCTGTCGGTCTCCAGGCTGCGGGCCCGCGTGGCATAGCCGTTGACAGCCACCGAGGGCATGCGCTGCGCCGAGGTGGCACCGAGCAAGGCACGCGCCTCGTCGACCTTGGCGATGGCTTGCGCGATGCTGGGGCTGTCGGCCAGTGCAGCGTCCACCAGAACATCGATCGCGGGGTCGTTGAGCTGGCGCCACCAGGACTCATCGCTGGGCGTGGCCAGCGCCGCCTCCGCAGCAGGCATGGTCCAGGACTCGGGCGCCTCCAGAGGCGTCGCCTGGTATGGCCCTTGGGTCGCGCACCCCGTCAGCATCGCCAGCAACAGCATGGCCAGACCACGCGACCCACCGCCCAGCAGCGCGTCGGCACCGAACAGGCCTGTCCGGCGGCCCAGATATTGCGACGCGGCGACCCCCAGGTCTCGGCGATACGAGTGGGGTGCGGACCCGGACTGCCAGCGCGGGGTACGCTGCAGGCAGGTCAGGGACGGTCGCGTACCCGGGCTTGGCTTGCAATCCAGCATGAATCGTTCCGATCTCGTGGCGCGTCGAGACGACGCGCCTGCAAGAGCGGATACTGCCCAAGCGGATTTAGGGGATTTTTAGAGTTATTAGGAATTTTTTAAGAAAAGGGCCGTTCAGCGAAAAAATGTGAACGACATGGACGTCGCGTGCCCGATATCACGCCACACCACGCAATTCCGCGGAAGGACGAAGCTCCGCCGGACGCCATAGCATCGGCTGGATCAGCCTGGGCTGCGTGGCTCGACGATGCCGGGGAAAATGACACGCACCATGAGCCCGCGGTCTTCCAGGCCGGTGCCGGTGTGGATGGTGGCGTTGTGGGACTCGGCAATGCCTGCGACCAGCGACAGGCCGATGCCGCTACCGCGCACGGGGGTGCCCGCGACCCGGTGGAAGCGCTCGAAGATGGCCTCGCGCTGTTCGGCCGGAACGCCCGGGCCATCATCCGCCACTTCCAGGTAGACCATGGGCTGCGTCGGTTCGCTCCCCTGTGGCGTCAGGTAGCCACAGCGCACGAGCACGTTGCCGCCCTCGCTGGTGTAGCGCATGGCGTTGTGCATGAGGTTGCGCAGCAGGATGCCGATCTCATCGATGTCGCAGGAGATTTTGCAGGCATGCACATCCAGGAAGAGCGAACGCTGGTTGAGGCTGGCATAGACCTCGAACTCCTGGGCAACGTGCTGCACCAGCTTGCTCAGATCGGCTGGTACGTGCTTGGGGGCCTTGGCGCCTGCATTGATGCTGGCCAGATCGAGCAACTGCTCGGACAGCCGCGTGCTGCGCTTGGCGACGACCAGCAGCTTCCTCAGGGCGGCATCTTTGTCTTGAGGATCGGTGGCTCGCAGTGCGATTTCGGCCTGGGCCTGCAAGGCCGACAACGGTGTGCGCAGCTCATGGGCGGCATCGCCAATGAAGCGGCGCTCGCCTTCGATGGCCTCGTCGAGTTGCTTGAGGACGTGGTTGAAAGAGTCGACCAATGGATGCAGCTCCCGCGGCAGCCGATCCAGTGGCAAGGCGGTGAAATCGAAGCGGCGGCGGTGGCGCATCGCCGCGCCGAGCGCGCGCACGGGTTTGAGGGCAGCCTGGCTGACGAACCACATGACAAGACCCGCGATGACGAGCAGGACCGTTGCCAGGGCCAGTGCATGGGCCGCCTCGTGGCGCATGTCCGCATCGACGATGCTCTGCAGATTGCCCACTTGGACGGTCACTCGCCCCGTGCTGTCGGTTGCGGAATAGACGCGCCATTTCTGATTCTCGACCTCGGTGGAGGCCGCACCATCGGAGAAGTCAGGCTGGAGCGGCGACGCAGGTGCCCCTGGCGTGCTGGCAACCATGCGGCTGCGGTCGATCCAGATCTGAAACACAAGAGGCTCATGTTTGGTGCCCGCGGCTGCGCCCAGCTTGAGTCCCGGGCCGGCTCCTCCGTCGAAATCGCTGTCGGCGGGGATCGTCACCAGGAGCTGGGTGGCCATCGCGCCGAGCTTTTCGTCCCAAGTGCTGGTGCGGTTGAGCGAGAGTTGCGTGAGCACGATCCCGAGCACCACCGTCCAGCACAGGGCGATGACTGCGACAATCACCAGGATGAGTTGCGCGTTGAAGGAGCGCGACTTCATGCGGTCGGCTGCCCGATGACATAGCCCAGCCCATGGACGGTCCGGATCAGATCGTCTCCGAGCTTGCGTCGCAACTGGTGGATGAACACCGCGATGGTATTGCTCTCGACATTGCTCGATGTGCCGTAGACGACATCGTGCAGATGGTCGCGTGTGACGACATGGCCGGGCCGCTCGACCAGGGCAAGCAGCGTACGGTACTCGTGGGCACTGAGGACGACTTCGGCGCCGGCCTTGGTGACGACGCGCTTGCTGCGATCGATGCGGATGTCCCCATAGGTGAACACCGGGACGACGCGTCCCTGGCTGCGGCGGATGACCGAACGCACGCGCGCCCAAAGTTCATCGAACTGGAACGGTTTGACCAGATAGTCGTCAGCGCCGGCATCCAGGCCGACGATGCGCTCGCTGAGCTGGCCGCGCGCGGTGAGGATCAGCACCGGCGTGGCGTCGTAACGCCCACGCATGGAACGCAACACGGACAGGCCGGAATCTCCCGGAAGACCGATGTCCAGTAGGACGGCGGCGTAGGCATGATCCACCAACGCGCTACGCGCTGCATTTGCATCGCCGACGTAGTCGATGTTCCATCCACTCTGGCGCGCACCATCGCAAATGGACTCGCCCAGCATCTGGTCATCTTCAACAAGGAGGAGGTTCATGTCATATCGATCCATGCCTGAGTAGCGTTTAGCGAATCATGCAGCAAGCTCGTTAATAAATTTTTAATGTGGTTCAGGAGTCGATGCCAATGTTTGGCGAAGCGACGGTCCGACCCGCTCCGGGGGTACAGCAGAGGCTCTTTGGCTCAGGCCGGCCCACCATCCCGGTGTTCTGCCTGGCGAATCGCCAGTAGCAGTTTGCCTTGACCTCTGCCGGTGGAACACCGGCGCGACGTTGGTGCAGGCGATGTCAGCCTTCTTCGGGGGTCTCTTGCCCATACAGTTTCCCTGCACCCGCCCAATCCGAAGGCGCCACGTCCTCGAAGATCACATAGATGTAGTTTGGATCCGTTCCGGTGTTCTTAACGATGCTCTCGGTGATCTCGGCGGCGACGGCTTGCTTTGCCTTGGCATCTTTTCCCTCGAACCAGCTGACTCGTACGACAGGCATGTTCAATTCCTCTTTCTTGGTGATGAGTGCTCAGACCCCTATGGTCTGGCTCGGTGCTTGATCGCTTTAACTGAGCGATCCCAACAGATGGTGCGCGGTCTCGGTGAGCGGCTACCGGGAGCCACGTTGAATGGCGCCAGGTAGGTCGCGCCGGGTCGTGGCACACCAATGACATCACCGCGAGCATATTTGTTTCCATAAAATCGATAAATACTGAGTTGATCTACAATTGGTGGATATTAAGTCCACAATTGGTGATCTCCCATGGCTGGGCAGCACACGATTCCGGAGTCACTTTCAGGCATCAGCGCCTTCGTTGCCGTGGTCCAGGCAGGCAGCTTTACCCTGGCAGCCGAACGCCTCGGAGTGACCAAGTCGGCAGTCGGAAAAAGTATCAACCGCCTTGAAGAGCGCTTGGGGGTGAAGCTCCTCCGACGCACGACGAGGCGTCTTCAACTGACATTCGACGGCGAGGCGTACTTTCAGGCTTGCGCCTCGGCCTTGGACAAGATCGCGGAGGCGGAGGCGCAGATAACCCCCTACGATCAGGTGCTGCGGGGCCGGGTGCACATCGATATGCCCATGGCATTCGGCAAGCGCGTGTTGCTGCCCCTGCTGCTGGAATTGGCGGCGCCGCACCCCGAACTGGCCCTGACGATGAGCTTCAACGATGCCACCGTCGATCTCATGCGCGACGAGGCGGATCTCGCGATTCGCTTCGGCCAGCTTCCGGACAGCAGTCATCTGGTCGCCCGCAAGCTGGCCAGCCAGGAGCGCCTGATCTGCGGCTCTCCCGGCTACCTGCAGGCGCACGGCGTGCCGATGAGCCTCTCCGATCTCAACGGCCATCGGTGCATCGTCGGAACGACCCACGGGCCGCCACAGCAATGGACTGTGCAGGAACGCGGGCACGTGATGCGCATCACGCCGCCCGCCACGCACCAGTTGAGTGATGGCGAGTCAATCGTGGAAACGGCCCTGGCCGGGTTCGGGCTATGCCAGATGCCCGTCTCATTGCTCAGGTCCCACATCGAGCAAGGACGGCTGGTGCCCGTCCTCCAGGCCCATTCGGGCGTCTTGGTCGACGTCCACATGCTGTGGGTGCGCCAGGCCACTCTTGCGCCGAGGATACGCTACGTGATCGATCAACTCATGGCGTACGCGGAACGGGGCGCACTGGGCTGAGTGATTTCACGGCGGCCCCTGACTTTGCCATTTCGGTTCCGGAGCAGTGCGGCTACACCTAGCGAGTGCAAGCGCTCTGCGGATCTCATCCATTGGTGAGATTTCGCCTGGGAGCCGGAATCTTCCCCAATCCATTGTCAATGCGGCGCCGTTCAAGCATTACGTACAAGAACAGGCCCCACATTGCGGCACGCGCCGGGCTCCGACCTCGGTGCGCTTGCGGGGAGCCGGATTGCGGGTAGACATCAGCCAGGAGCGAGCCTTGAAGCGTAGTCTTGTAGTAGCCCCACTGGTATTGGGTTGGGTGGCCCTGCCGGCCTCGGCAGCGGTCGGGCCGGGACTGGCGCATGACCTGACGGTCGCAGCGATGTTCCAGCAGGCGGACTGGGTGGTGAAGACAGTGATGGGGGTGCTCGTGCTGGCCTCGATCGCCACGCTGAGCATCTGGATCTTCAAGACCTGGGAGATCGTCAGCTATCGCCGCGGCATCGGCCGAGCATTGAAGTCCCTGGCCGGAGATGGCGAACTGGCCAGCTTCACGCAGCTTCCGGACCCGGCGGCCGCCGCGATGATCCAGGCCGCGATCAGCGAGTTGCAACGGTATCCGGTCGGTAGGCGGTATGGGTTCGCAGAAGGCATCAAGGAGCGCACGGCCGCCCGGATCCAGCGCGTGGAGGCCGGTCAGCAGCGCAGGCTGTCACGCGGCGCCAGCGTACTGGGCAGCATCGGCGCCGCGGCGCCGTTCATCGGGCTGTTTGGCACCGTGTGGGGCATCATGAACAGCTTCATCGGCATCGCTCACTCACAGACCACCAACCTCGCGGTGGTCGCGCCCGGCATCGCCGAGGCGCTACTGGCGACGGCCTTCGGCCTGGTGGCGGCGATCCCCGCGGTGCTGGTCTATAACGCGGTGACCCGCGCGATTGCGGGCTACCGCGTACGCATGAACGATGCCGCGACCCAGGTGATGTGCTTGCTGAGTCGCGAACTGGATGCCGAGCTGGAAGTGCGACGCAAGGCGGGGCCGCCCCATGTCGTTTAAGCTCGAATCTGGAGATGAGCACGAGGCCGGCCTGCACGAGATCAACGTCACGCCCTTCATCGACGTGATGCTGGTGCTGCTGATCATCTTCATGGTGGCCGCGCCGCTGGCCACGGTGAACGTGCCGCTAGACCTGCCGGTGTCCAGCGCCCAGGCGCAGCCGGAACCTCAGGAGCCGGTGGTGGTGAGCCTACAGGCAGACCTGCGGGTGTTCGTGGGCGAGACCGAGGTCGAGCGGGCTGCACTGGGCGGGGTACTGCATACCTTGCTCGGAGGTGATCGCGATGCGCGGGTGTTCCTGCGCGCCGACAAGACCGTCCCATATGGCGACTTGATGCGCTTGATGGATGCGCTGCGCGATCAGGGCTACCACAAAGTGGCCTTGGTCACGCTGGACCAGGTGGAGGGCTAGCCACGATGCGCCGGCGCGGGGTTTCCGATTCGACCCGCTGGGCGGGCAGCATCGTCAGTGCATTGCTGCTGCACGTCGGCGTGGCGGCCCTGGTGTTGATCGATTTCAGCACGCAGTCCGCTATGCCGGTCGCGCCGCCCTTGGCGGCCATGACTGTTGAGCTCGCGCCACTGCCCGCGGCACTGGAGCACCAGCTCACGCAAAAGCCGCCGGGGCCGGAGCAGGTCGAGTCTCAGCTGCAGCCCAAGCCGCAGCCGAGGCCACGTGCGTTCGATCCGCCCCCGGAGGTCAAGTCAAATCCGCCTCCCGATGCCTTGGCGGCCAAACCTGAAGAAAAGCCGGATGCCGAGCAGGTGGCAGCGGCCGACCGCACCACGGCGGTGCCTTCGAGCGTGGCCGCGGCCGATGCTGCGCTCCAGGCCCCGGTTCAGGGCGTCCCCAGCGAAAACGCCACGGCCATCATCCAGACCTGGGAGAACCGGCTGCTGACCCATCTGGAGCAGCACAAGCGCTATCCCAGTGCCGCGCAGCGACGCCGGCAGGAGGATGTGGTCTACCTGCGCTTCACGATGGACCGCACGGGCAATGTGCTGCAATGGACCATCTGGCGCAGCCGCGGCTATGCGTTGTTGGATGCGGAAGTGGATGCGCTGATCCAGCGCGCCGCCCCGCTGCCGCCTCCGCCACCGGAGATGGGGGGAGACACCGTCGAGATGATCGTGCCGGTGGAGTTCTTCCTGCGCCGCCAGCTCGCCCAGGGGCGACGTCAATGAAGTGGAGGCGGATCGAACCCTCGGCATCCGCGCCGAGCGTCGCGGATGAGGCAGTGCTGACCACCGCGCTGACGACCGAAGAGCTGACGCGCATCTTCATCGAGATCCGGCCGAACCTCGAGCGCGTCATCGAGCGCCGCATCCTCGATCGCCATACCGCGCAGGATCTGGCGCAGGACATCTACCTTCGCCTCGGCCGGGTCTCCAGCCTCCTGTCCAGCGAAGAAGGCGCGCGACGCTACCTGATGCGCATGGCCGTGCACGCGGCGCTCTATCACATGCGCAGCGAAGCCAATCGGGTGCAGCTGCTCGCGGGTGCATTGACCTTGTTCGAGGGGCATGTCGCCGAGCCGGAAGAACACGCGCACGCGCGGGACCAGATGAGCCTGATCGAGGCCACGCTTGCCGAACTTCCCGCCAAGTGCCGCGACGTGCTGTACCTGACGCGCGTCGAAGGCCTGCCGCGCGAAGAGGTCGCCGCCCGGCTGGGGGTTTCGTTGAGCCTGGTGAACAAGTACGTGCTGCTTGCATTGAAAGCCTGCGCGCAGAAGCTGGGCGAGAGATGAACGGACGCATGCCCTCGATTGTCATTTTCGGGCTCGCTGGGCGTTAGAGGGACAGGCAGATGAGCGACGACGACACCATGCAGAAGAAGATGGAACTGGATCCCAACGATCCGATGGATCAGGCACTCGTGTGGGTCTCCCGGATCGCCACCGGAGAGGCCGATGCAAATGCGCTGGCCGAGTTCGAGCGGTGGCGCGACTCGGATGCGCGCCACGAGAAAGCGCTCAACGAGGCCCGACGACTGTGGGTGATGCTCGGGGAGCCGCTGGAGGCGCAGTACGCCCCGGTGATGGCCAGTCTTCCTGCTTCCGCGGCGCAACGGCGCCAGGCCCGGCCAAGACGCCGATGGCGCCGCCCCGCGCTGGCGACCGCGGCGGCGTTGCTTCTGGCTGTGACGCTGGGTGGCCAGTGGCAGCGGGACTGGCGATTCGATCAGACCACCGGTACCGGCGAGCAGCGCACCATTGCCTTGGCCGATGGCAGCACGATGTGGTTGAACACCGGCAGCGCCGCCGACGTGCAGGTCGATGGGAACCGGCGCCATATCCGTCTGGCGCGCGGCGAAGCGTACTTCGATGTGGCCCATGATCCGCAGCATCCGTTCACCGTCGATGCCGGTAGCAGCCAGGTCATGGTGTTGGGAACGGCCTTCGGCGTGCGCCGCGAAGGCGAGGATGTCGTGGTGACCGTGCAACGGGGCAAGGTGCAAGTCGCCAGTGCGGACGCGCCCGCCGTGTTCGTCACCGCGGACGAGCAGGTCCGCGTCCATCCGGGCGCTGCGCCGCACATCGAAGCGGTCAGCGCGGAACAGATGCTGTCCTGGCGCACCGGACGCCTGCAATTCGAGAACCGCCGCATCGGCGAGGTACTGGACGAGCTCAAGCGCTACGACCGGCGCCTGGTGCTGGTCAGCTACCCACAAGCCGGGCAGCAGCGTGTGAGTTCTATCGTGGATCTGGCGCGCCTGGACGAGTGGTATGACACGCTTGAGCAGTCCTTGCCCGTCAAAGTGACCCGCATCGGACCGATCGTCTGGATCCACGCGTCCTGACGCTCCTGCGGCACCTGTTTGGGCGCGTCGTGTCGCCTTCCCTGGGAGCCGCGCGGCCGCCTGAGCGACGCGTCCGTTCGCTGGGATTCCTGCTTGGCGCCGCCCATACGGCGGTGACCCAGCGTCAATCACGATCTCCGATGCCCATCTGAAATCCGTTTGTCAACTTCGGCCTCCTCAAGCATTACCTCTTCAAGAGATCCCGTTCGCGTGGGAGGCGCGGACCGGTCTCGGGTTCGCCCTGCTGGCAACACTGGGGCGTGGTCGACGACAACCATGGGGAAAAGGGAATGAGGCGCACGGCTCTCAACGTTTCACTGGCTTCGGTTCTTGAACAGATGGTGCAGGGCTGCGCGAAAGGCGCGCTGGTGGCGGTGGCTGCGGGGGCCTTCGCCTTGAGCGTGGCACCGGTGGCCAGCGCTCAGGAAGCCCGCGCGCAGCAGGGGCAGACACGCGATTTCGATGTGCCCGCCGGCCCCCTGAGCGCCGCGCTGCTGCGTTTCGGCGCGCAGTCCGGACTGCAGTTCAATGTCGACAGCCGGCTGACCGACGGCAAGCGCACCGAGGGCCTGCGTGGCACCTACTCCATCGAGGGCGGCCTGACCCAGTTGCTGGCGGGTAGCGGCCTGACCTTCCGGTTCGCCGGCCCGCGCACGGTGGTCATCGAGGTACTCCCTGACGCCGGCAGCACGCGCATGCTCGGCCCACTGCGCATCGAGGGCGATGGCAGCAGCCGGGCCGTGGCCGGCATCAACGGAAGCACGGACGTGACCGCCACCGAGGGCAGCGGCAGCTACACCAGCGACGTGCTGAGCATCGCCAGCAAGATGCCGCTGTCAATCAAGGAGACCCCGCAGTCGGTCAGCGTGGTCACGCACGAGCGCATCGTCGAGCAGAACCTCACGGATTTCTCCGCGCTGATGGCCCAGAGCACGGGCGTAAGCACCATCACCGGCAGCAACGGCCCGCTGGAGGCGGAGTTCTACTCGCGCGGCTTTCGCATCCAGCGCCTGCAGATCGACGGCGGCGCGCCGTTGGACATCGCTTCGACCACCAAGTGGGGCATGGTGCCGCAACTGGACATGGCGCTGTACGACCATGCCGAGATCCTGCGCGGCGCCGATGGCCTGTTCAACGGCTACGGCGACCCGGGCGGGGTGATCAGCCTGACGCGCAAGCGCCCGCTGGATCATCGCCAAGTGGTTGCCGAAGTCCAGGCGGGGAGCTGGAGCAACTATCGCGCGACGCTGGACGCCACCGGACCGCTGGGCCTGGACGGCAGGCTGCGCGGGCGCGGCATCCTGGTCTGGCAGGACCAGGACTACTTCTACGACGTCGCCCACAACGAGAAGAAAGTGGCCAACGGCGTGCTGGAGTACGACCTGACGTCTTCGACCGTGGTCAGTCTCGGCGTCAGCCGCACCTGGCAGGACGCGCTGCCGTTCGCCGGCGGCCTGCCGCGCTACATCGATGGCAGCGACCTGCGCCTGTCGCGAGACACCTGCCTGTGCTTTCCGTGGAACAGCTACGACTTCGATACCACCGAGTTCTACGGCATGGTCGAGCAGGAACTGGGGCCGAACTGGAACCTGAAGCTGAACGTCACCCGGACCAAGCAGGAGCGTACCTGGCATTATGGAATGGTCCAGGGCGCGGTCGATCTGGTGACCGGGGAGGGGCCGCTCCAGCAGCAGCTCAAGGAAGACGGCGCCAGCACCCAGACCGCCGCCGACTTCACCCTCAGTGGCAGCTTCGAGTTGTTCGGGCACGAGCAGCTACTGGTGGTGGGTGCCAACTACATGGAAGCCGACGGCGCAGGCCTGACCCGCTACATTCCGGTCGACTACGAAAGCTCGGACACTCCGGTGAACGTGTTCGGTTTCGATCCCAGCGATCCGGCCTACGCGGCGGCCGGCAACCTGACGCCGTACCAGCGCTATCCCACCTACCGCAGCCGCCAGAGCGGCGCCTACGCCAATCTGCGGCTCACGTTCTGGGAGCCGCTGCATCTGAACATCGGCCTGCGCTACAGCACGATGAAACAGCAGGAGGTGCTGCAGAGCCTGTGCGAGTTTTCGACGGGCTGCCTCGACTGGACGACCTTCGAGCCGCGTGAGCTTGGACAGGTGTACGACACCTATCCCTTCGGCTATTCCACCAACAATTTCAGCTGGCCGCCCACCTTCTCGCTGGTCTACGACGTCGCCGACGACGTTTCGGTCTATGCCAGCTACAGCGATATCTACGTCGAGCAGTCGCTGATGCTCGGCCATGATGGCAAGGCGGTGGACCCCGTCACCGGCAGCAACATCGAGGCCGGCATCAAGTGGGCGGCCCGCGATGGCCGGCTCAATGCCACGCTGTCGGCCTACCGCATCGAGCAGGAGGGCTTCGCCTACCTCGACGGCGATCTCACCTCGCCCGATGGCGGCACCCACTTCTGCTGCTACGTCACCGACACCGACCTGCAGCGGGTGAGCCGCGGCGTGGACGTGGAGGTCACCGGCGAGATCCTGCCGGGCTGGCAGGTGGCTGCCAGCTACACCCGCAACTCCAACGAGGAAACCGGCGAGCTGTCGTTCTCCAATGGCCTGCCGCTGCAGAGCCGCCTGCCCAAGCACCTGTTCAAGCTCTGGACCAGCTACCAGTTTCAGGGCGACGGCTGGCAGAGCCGGCTCAACATCGGCGGCGGCATCAACGGGCAGAGCCGCAGCTACTATGCGGGCCTGGCCTGCCCGGTGGACCCGATCACCGGTGAATGCACCAGCGCGGCCACGGCGTTCGAGTTCGAGCAGGGCTCGTACGCGGTGGTGTCCGCGCGCGCGGGCTGGAAACTCGACGATCGCTGGACGCTGGCCCTGAACATCAACAACCTGCTGGATCGCACCTACTACCAGACGGTCACCAATTCCTCCTCCGGGAACTGGTACGGCGAGCCGCGCAGCTACACCCTGTCCCTGCGCGGACAGTTCTGACCCCAAGCCCCAGGCTCCGGCCCACGCTCGCAAGAGAGCGTGGGCGGGCCGTTCGTCCACCTTTTGCAGATATCCCCGGAGTAGATGCCGATGTTCTGCCGTTCCCTGTTTCTTGCCTGCTCGCTGTTGCTGTCCGTCCACGCTGGCGCAGTGACGCCTGCATCGGCGAATACCGTTCTGCCGCCAGGGGTGACGGCAGGCGCCACCGTGGAGGGCATCACCGAGTACCGGCTGGCCAACGGCCTGACGGTGCTGATGTTCCCCGACGCCAGCACGCCCTCGACCCTGGTCAACGTGACCTATGGCGTGGGCGCGGCGCAGGAAAACTACGGCGAAAGCGGCATGGCCCACCTGCTGGAGCACCTGGTGTTCAAGGGCACGCCGACCATCGGCAACATCGCCGCCGAGTTCAAGCGGCGCGGCATCACCTACAACGGCACCACCGGCCAGGACCGCACCAACTACTACGGCTGGTTCTCCGCCAACGACGAAACCCTGGACTGGCTGCTGGCGGCCGAGGCCGACCGCATGGTCAACGCCGACGTCGCCAAGGACAGGCTGGACAGCGAGATGACCGTGGTCCGCAACGAACTGGAGATCGGCGAGAACAAGCCCACCGGCATCCTGATCCAGCGCATGACCTCGCAGGCGTTCCTCTGGCATGCCTACGGCAAGAGCGTCATCGGCAACCGTGCCGACGTCGAGAACGTGCCGATCGAGCGGCTGCAGGCGTTCTACCGCACCTGGTACCAGCCCGACAACGCCACCGTGATCATCGCCGGCCGCTTCGATCCGCAGCGCGTCCTGGCCACGGTGCAGCGCACCTTCGGCGCGCTGCCGCGCCCGGCGCGCACCCTGCCGACCCGGTACACGGTCGAGCCGGCCCAGGACGGCGAGCGCGAGATCAACATCCGCCGCGTCGGCGAACTGCACCTGATCGGGCTGGGCTACCACGCGCCGGCGATGGCGCATCCGGATTCGGCCGCGCTCAGGGTGCT
This sequence comes from Pseudothauera nasutitermitis, assembly GCF_004801295.1. Taxonomy (GTDB): domain Bacteria; phylum Pseudomonadota; class Gammaproteobacteria; order Burkholderiales; family Rhodocyclaceae; genus Pseudothauera; species Pseudothauera nasutitermitis. The sequence continues at coordinate 504,030 of NZ_SSOC01000004.1, read as the reverse complement.
GGTCAACGTCATGGGCGCGGTCCCGAGTGGACGGCTGCAGAAGGCCCTGATCGTTCCCAAGCTCGCGGTGAACAGCGAAAGCGCGGTGGACGGCTTCCTGGAGCCGGGCGTGGCCGGGTTCTTCGCCACGGTCACGCTCGGCGGCGACCCGGCGCAGGTGGAGCGGGTGTTGCTGGAGCAGGTCGAGGGGACCGCCCGGCAGCCGTTCACCGAGGAGGAGGTGGCCGCGGCCAAGCAACGCCTGGCCAACATGTACGACCGCGCCAGCAAGAGCAACGTGCTGGGCGTTGCCAACGCGCTTTCCGAATCCATCGCCGCGGGCGACTGGCGGCTGGGCTTCCTGTATCGCGATGCCATCGCCAAGGTCAGCGCGGCCGACGTCAATCGCGTGGCCCGGACCTACCTGGTCCCGGCCAACCGCACCCTGGCGCGCTTCATCCCCACCGAAGTGGCCCAGCGTGTCGAGATCCCGGCCGCTCCCGACATCGCCAAGCTGGTGGCGGGCTACAAGGGCAATCCGGCGGTGTCGGCCGGCGAGGTGTTCGACAACTCGCCCGGCAACATCCAGGCCCGTACCCGCACCATGACCCTGGGTGACGGACTGAAGGTGGCGATGCTGCCCAAGCAGTCCCGCGGCAACCGTGTCTCGGCCGAGCTGATGTTCCATTTCGGCGACGACGCGGCCATCGCCGGGCGCCTGGAGGCTGCCAGCTTCGCCGGCAGCCTGCTGGCGCGCGGGACCAAAACCATGACCCGCGAGCAGATATCGCAGCGCTTCGACGACCTCAATGCGCGGGTGTCGGTGGTCGGCAGCAGCCAGATGGCGTACATCGGCATCGACGCCGAGCGCGAGAACCTGATCCCGGCGCTGCGGCTGGCGGCCGAGATCCTGCGCAACCCGTCCTTCCCCGAAGCCGAGTTCGAGCAGCTCCGCTCGCAGTCGATCACCGGGCTGAAGGACCGCAAGCGCGAACCGGGCTACATCGCCGATTACGCGATGCGCAAGCATTTCGACCCGTGGCCGCAGGGGCATGCGCGCGCGGTGCGCTCGCCGGACGAGGAACTGGCCGGGATCCAGTCGGTGAAGCTGGAGGACGTGCGTGCCTTCCACCGCGATTTCTACGGCACCGCCGACGGCGAGGCCGTGGTGGTGGGCGACTTCGATCCGGTGCAGCTGCAAAAGGAGCTGGAGACGCTGTTCATCGGCTGGAAGTCGCCCCGGCCGTTCGTCCGCCGCAATGAACCCTACTTCCAGCCCGGCAAGGTCGTGCACGAGGTTTTCGAAACGCCGGACAAGGCTAATGCCGTGATCGTCTCGCGCAGCAACTTCGCGATCGACGTGGAGGACCCCGACCATCCGGCGCTGCTCGTCGCCGGCCGCATCTTCGGCGGCGGCGCCAAGGCCTCGCGGCTGGGCGACCGTGTCCGCGAGCAGGACGGCCTGAGCTACTACGTTGGCAGCGGCGTGATCGTCAGCCCGGAGGCCGACAACGGCGTGTTCTACATGCAGGCCACGTCCGCCCCGGAGAACATGGGGCAGGTGGAGGCAGCGATGCGCGAGGAGCTGGCCCGCTTCGTCAAGGACGGGGTGACCGAGCAGGAGCTGGAGGATGCCAAGGCCGGCCTGCTGGCCTCGTACCAGGAGTCGCGTTCCACCGACGGCACCATCGCCTCCGGACTGCGCCTGAACCTCTACCTGGACCGCACCATGCAATGGGATGCCGATTTCGAGCGCACCATCGCCGAGCTGACGGTGGAGCAGGTCAACGAGGCGGTCAGGCGCCGCGTCAAACCAGAGGCAGTGAGCACGTTCGTTGCCGGCGACTTTGCAGGTTCGGCGCGGCGCGCGGCCGATTCCAGGTAGGCCGCCTTTATCCGCTCACTCTGGCCAAGACATCCCCTGGCACGCCAGGGGATGTCGGCTGGAAGCCTGAGGAGCTTCTAGTCTTCGTGCAACGCGAACAGCTTGGGTGAGGAGCGCTCCTGGGCCTGCAACTGGCAGGTCATGGCCGCAGGTGAAACGGCAAGGTAGGTGGACAGTCTATGTTTCATGGGCTGACTGCTGCTTGTCGGGGACGGGTCGAGAGACCCGAGCAGGTTTGGTGCGTCGATGCCTGTTCTTCGAGCGACCTGCACGTCTGACTTGTTGAAACGGAGCCTACCGGTGCGCTGGCGTGATCTGCAGGTTGCGGAAATGCGCGATCGTGCCCGATTCCAGCCAGACGCCGACACCGCCGTGCTGTGCCGGTCCCAGCTTCAAGTCATCAATGACCAGGGCAGGCTCGGGTTTGCGATCCAGATACAGCCGGGCCTGGCTTCCCGCCACGATCAGCTTCATGTGGATCCACCTGCCGAGGGAGAGGTCGGCCCCCGTCTCATACTTGCCGGGCGCCTCTGCGCGCAGGCGATTGAAGCGGTGGTCGGGATAGGCGACGTATTGCACCGCACGTTTGCGCCGCGCAGGATCTTCGGCGGTACTGTTCGTCGGGCGCAGGTAGACGCTCTCGAATCGCCCCTGTCCATCGATGCGAAAGCTGAGACCGATGAAGCCGCGGGCGTAGTCTGGGGCGTCGGGAGCCAGGTCGCTTGCGACCTCCACTTCGATCGTGCCATCGCGGAAATCCACCGGCAGCCATGCCATGAAGTCGCGATCGCTGAGTTCTTCCTTGGTCGGATCCTGATAGGCCGACGATGGCATGCGAAGTTCCAGCGCCGGGCTTCCCAGGTAGGTGGAAGAACGCAGTTGCACGCCCGAAAGCCGATAGGAGTCGATGACATCCTCACGCCGGGCATTCGTGGGCCGGGGCGACGCTTCGGCGAGGAAGGCGTGCAGGTCGGCGGCGAACTTGCGCGGATTCTTGAACATCAGGAAGTGATCGCCCTGTTCCGCTTCGGTGTAGACGAACAGCTTCGAGCCCGCGATGGTCTGGTGCATCCAGCGTTGGCTGGGCAGATTGTTGCTCTTCTCGCCGGAGAAGATCGCCGCCGGCACATCGATCCTGTGGCGGATGACGTCGCGCCAGTCGTTGGTGATGTGGTCGAACAGCACTCGGCCCAGCGCCTGGGGATCATTCTTGACGAACGCGTTGGCGAACGCCTCGGAATTGGCGAAGTATGGGGAGTCCTTGAGCGCGGCTCGCTGCATCGGCAGCAGGTCGGTGATCAGGCGGTTGAGCGGCGCCCCCTGGGTGAAGCCTGCGACCATGCGCTCGGGCGAGGTCGTTGTGCCGCCCGCCTCCAGGCGCTCCCGCTCGCTCCAGTCCTGATGCGCATAGATCGAAATCGGTTCGTCCACGAACACAACCTTGTTGATGCCACCGGTGCCGAACAGGTCGATGTAGCTCCACAGTACCGCCGCGCCCATAGACCAGCCTGCGTAGTCGGCCTTCTCCAGGCCGAGATGGGCGCCGAACTCTTTCAGGTCCATGGCAAAGCGTGAAATGCGCCCGCCATGCTCAACTCGCTGCGACAGCCCCTGATTGCGCGGGTCGAGCACGTAGACGTGATGGTTCTGGCTCAGCAGATACAGCAGGTTGACGTACTGCGCACCGTTGCCCGACCAGCCTGGGATGAACACCAGCGGCTTGCCCTGGCCAGCTTCCCAATAGGTCAGCTCCACGCCGTCGGAAGTAGTGAAACGGCTGATCTGCAAGCCGGGGAAGTCGGAGAGCTTGTGCGGCAGCCCTTCGATCCGGTTCGGGAAGGTGTAGTCCTTGCCAAGCACCTGCGGCGCTGGGGCCGCGAAGGTCGTGGAGGTGGCCAGGGCAAGGCCCAGGCCGAGCATCAATTGTCGCAACATGGGCGTGTCTCCGGGAGAGAGGACGCGCCCTGCGGCGCGTCCATGTGCGGGCCTCAGGAAACGTGAGCCCACGACGGCGCGGTCGTCGGGCCGGCACCGAGGAAGAAGCCGAACTGGATGTTCATCATCCCAACCGGCTCCAGGAAGCGGCTGTTGCGCAGCGGCCCGGCATCGACCGCGATGAAGCCCAGCGCCTGTGCCAACTTGCGCACCTGGGCCGTGGCGTCGTCGTCGTCGCCGGCCACGAACACCTGCAGCGCACCGCCCTGGCGGGCCTGGAGCGGGACCAGGGCGGCAAAGACCGTGTTGAACGCCTTGACCACGCGCGCGGCCGGTGCGGCGGCCTGGGTCTGCTCGGCCGCCGATGTGGTCAGGCCCACCGTCAGATCCTTGAAGTCTTCGCTCACCGGGTTGCTCACATCCACCAGCACCTTGCCGGTGAGTTCACCGGCTTCGGCCAGCGCGCCAGCGACGGCCCCGTACGGCAGCGCCAGGATCGCCGTGTCGGCGAGCTTGAACGCGGCGGCGATACCACCGCCTTCAGCCTGCGCCCCGATCTCCTGCGCAAGCGCGGCCGCCTTGGCCGGGTCGCGTGCGCCGATGACCACTTCGAGCTTCGCTTCCGCCAGGGCGCGTGCATAGGCGGCGCCGATGCTGCCAGTACCAATCACTGCAATCTTCATGGGAGTCCTCGCATTGAATTTTTCACGACCTCCAGCTTAGATTTGATCGGAATGATGATAAATATCTAAAATTGTTGGTAATTAAAAACCAGAATTTTCTAATGGATCGACTGACCAGCATGGCGGTGTTCATCAAAGCCGTGGACCTCGGCTCCTTCAGCGCCGCAGCGCAGGCGCTTGAGATGTCGCCGCAGCTGGTGGGCAAGCATGTGCAGGGCATCGAGCAGCGCCTGGGCGTTCGCCTGCTGAACCGGACCACCCGGCGCCAAAGCCTGACCGACTTCGGCCGGACGTTCTATGAACGTGCCAGGGGTATCCTGGCGGAGGTCGAAGCTGCCGAGATGATGGCCGCCGAGACGCTCGCCATGCCAACAGGGCGGCTGCGCGTCAACGCGCCGGTCAGCTTCGGCATGCACACGCTGGCTCCGCGCCTGCCCGAGTTCATGCAGCGCTATCCTCACGTGGCGGTGGAACTAAGCTTGAGTAACCGCGCAGTGGACCTGATCGACGAAGGGTATGACGTCGTCTTCCGGGTCGGGGCGCTCTCGGACAGCGGGTTGATCGCGCGGTCCTTGGCACCCTATCGCCTGGTCCTGTGCGCGGCGCCTGGCTACCTCGAAGGCCGGCCTGCCTTGCGCAGTCCTCTGGATCTGCGGCAGCACGAATGCCTGGGTTTCTCGCACACGGAGTTGCGGACCCATTGGACCTTCGATGGGCCGGAGGGGCGCATCGTCGTGCCCGTGACTTCTCGCCTGATGGTGGATCACGGCGAGCCACTGATGTGTGCCGCGCTGGCCGGGCTGGGCATCATGCTGCAGCCGCTGGAACTCGTGCGCGAGGCCTTGGCCGATGGCCGCCTGATCCGTCTTTTGCCGGCGTATGAAGCGCCCACGCGTCCGATGCATGTGCTCTACGCGCCGGATCGGCGCATCACACCGAAACTCCGCAGCTTCCTGGACTTCACCGTGTCCACGTTCGGCCCCCAAAGTGCGTCGAGCGGTAGAACATGTAGCGGTCCGCGCAACTTCTGATCAGCGGGTGCAATCTATGTGGGCGGCTCGACTCAATCTTAGGGCTTCACGTTCTGCTCGTCCTGTGCGCTGAGTGACAGATAGGGATTGTCTGGCGGCACCTCGGAGAAGACGCGACCGGGATCATCGAGCAGATAACCATGCACGCGCTTGGTCTTGCGGGGACCAGACACGTCGCAGGTCCAGATGTTGAGCCCGCTCGGCTGCTTGCGGTGCACCTGCAGCCTCTCGAAGCGCTTTTGCATCCATCGCCAGTCGGGCAACTGCTCCTGCTTCGCGAGTGTCGCCACCTGTGGGTGCTCTTGTGCATAACGCTGGAATACGCCAGGGCTCACCAAGTAGGCCGTGCCTGCGACGGTATGCACCAGTGCCCGCGCGTCGTTGATGATCAATTTGCGCATCTGGATACGGTTCTGCAGCCAAGCGAGGAAGTGCTCGGCCGATGGGCCCGGTGGGATGTGGGTGGGTTCATTGGTCGAAGGACGCGCTGCCTCGCATCCCCTCTCCGATTCGGGAGGCATTCGTTCCGAATCGATGAGCGGCTGCACCGGTTGGACCGACTCGCGGGGTTCGGTGTCGGGCGGTATGGTGCTGCCGAACATCGAGAGCAGATCGTCCATCATGTCAGCGGCGTGCGCTTCAACCTTCGCCATCGGGGGAGCTCCGGCAGGCACCACGCGCGCGTCAGCCGATGCCGGGCCATCGGCCTCCGATGACGGTGCGGAATCGAGTGATGGCGTGGTTTGAGCATCCAGCTCAGCATCCACGGTGACAGTTCCCATGAACGGCTCAGGACGCTCCGCCGCGTCCCAGACCAGCGCCGGAGCCAGTCGCAGGAGTGTCAATGTATGGGACCAACCCTTGTCGCTGGCAATCGTCGCGCGCCAGATCGCCTTGCCGTCCGGTGTCGGCTGTAGCATGCCGTGCTCCTGCAGCACATTGAAGATTGCGGTGTTGTTGGCCGGAATGCCCTCGACGCCGAGCGACAGCAAATGCGCCCGGAGCTTGTCCGAGACAGTCTTGCTGACCAGCCACAGCGCGTCACGGGTGAGCCAGCCATCAGAGGCTTCCGGCTGATTCAACTTCAACTCCTGCTTGAGCAGATAGCGCAAGCCGTCCAGCAGCTTGCGCTGCAAGGCAGTCTTGGGCGCGGCCAGCGCGCGCGTGGGGTCGCCACCAAGTTCCTGCGCGACGGACGCCCGGTCGGCCTGGACTACGAGTTCCCCCAGCACGCCGGCGTGCTCGTATTGACCGGCCAGCACATAGAGCAGGGACGCCCACGGCCCGGGATAGCCGCTGAGCCAGTCGAGGATCTCCCGGTCGAGCAGCCGGTGATACAGCAGCCCGGTGGCGGCGCCGTGCAGCCGGTACTCCCGATCCTCCCGGTAGCGGAAGCGGTACGGCCGCTGCAACGGCCCGTGCCAGGGGTGCCAGGTGGTGCCGTCCACCAGCTCGACGTGCAGGTCGACGGCGATCTTGCCGATGTCGTGCAGCAGCGCGGCGTAGGCCCCGGCGGCGGTCCAGACCTCGGCCTGGGCCGCCTGGTCCTCCGGTGGCGTGCCCACGGGCAGCAGGTGCGCCTGACGCAGCTTGAGCGCGTAGGCCACGATTTCCAGGCCATGGTCGAGCATGCCGCCGGGGTAGGCGTGGTGGTGGCTTTCCGAAGCGGGGAACTGCTGCACCAGCTCGGCGTAGCGCTCCAGCGGCGCGAGGTACAGCTTTGCGAACTGGCCGCGCGACAGCGAGGTGCGCTGCCAGATGTGTTCCAGCAGGCGCTGCCTGCGCGGGGTGGCCAGCAGCGACGCCGACGACTGCGGCCGCGTCAGCCCTTTCGGAGCTTCGGCGGCGGGTGTCGGCGTCGCGCCGGCAGCGGGGGGTGTCCGTTTGCGCTGGAACAGCGAGAGCATGGCGTATCCCGGATGACGGGCTGGCAGGAGCGCCTTTTGGCCTTTTCGGGTAGGGCCTTTCCCCTTGCCTCCGTTCCCTTGCCCCTTGCCGGCCCTTTGGCCTTTGTCGTTAGCCTTTGGGTATAGGGGGATGCGAAGGCCCGCTCCACCGTCAATGCGCGCTGGCTCGGTGCCGATTGAAGCGGCAAGGCCCCTGTGTCAGGCCCCGCGCTTGAACCCTTTGCAACTGGCCGGGTGGACACCATGCGCGCGTCGAGCCATAATGACCATATCAATCATACTGGTCAGGTGGACATCATGATCACTGAAGTCAACGCCGTCAATTTCCGGCAGAACCTGGGCGAGATGCTCAACCAGGTGCAGTACCGCAACGACAGCATCGTCATCAACAAGGACGGCAAGCCGGTGGCAGCACTGGTCGATGCCGAACTGTTCGCCCGCATCCGGCGCATGCGGGAGCGTTTCGACGTGCTGAGCAACCGGATCGCCGAAGCGTATGCCGACGTGCCGGTCGAGGACGGCTTGGCCGAGATCGACGCCGCGGTGGCGGAAGAACGGCAGAAGCGCTGATGCCGGGACTGCGCGTCGTGCTCGATACCAACGTCCTGGTGTCGGGTCTGGCCTATCCGGGCAGCGTGCCGGGACGCATCGTCGCCGCATGGCGCCAGGGTGCGCTGGACGTAGCGCTGTCGCGCTACATCTTGGACGAACTGGTACGGGTGCTGCCGCGTCTCTCACGCGTGAGCCTGAGCGCCGCAGAGATCCGCGACCTGGCCGACAGCTTGATGTTCCTGGCCGATGTCGTTGAGCCCGGAGGCGCGGAGGACGACCAACTGCGCGATCCGGCCGACCAGCCCGTGCTGCAGACGCTGCTGGCCGGCAAGGCGCACTATCTGGTCACCGGCGACAAGGACTTGTTGGCATTGGCGGATCGCTATCCCATCGTGACGCCTGCCGAGTTCTGGACGCGCCACGGCGGATGATTCAGTTTGGAGTGGAGATGAAGGTCAAGCGAGAACCAGCCAGCGAGATTCCGTCCTGCGACGCTTTGGACGCCCGGCCGGTCAATGGTGTGGACCTGGCCGCCCTGCTGGAACAACTGGACGCCGATATCCGAGCCAATCGCCGGGTGAGGCAATTGCCTGCCGGTTTTGCCCATGCAATGCGATCGTCGGTGCGACACATGGTGGACCTTACCGAGGAGATCCGCGGCGACGTCGTGCTTTGATCCTGGGATCGGCCCACCGCCTGGCGGCGCGCCAGAATCGGGAGACTGTTCCAGTTGTTCTTCCGGTACGACTCTTCGATTACGGCATCGACGATGTGAGCTTTTCCAGGAGATCACCATGCCATCACTGACAGTCACTACCAAGGGCCAGGTCACGCTGAAGCGGGAGCTGCTGCAGCATCTTGGCATCAAGCCGGGAGAGCGGCTCGAACTCGAAAAGCTGCCTGGAGGAGAGCTTCGGGTGCGTGCGGCGAAGCCGACCGGTTCGATCGACGGGTTTCTCGGGCTGCTCGCCGGCAAGACGGACAAGGTCGCGACCATCGAGGAAATGAATGAAGCGGCCGCCGCGGGTTGGGCGGGCGAGCGTTGAAGTGACATGAGCGTCCTTGTACCGGGACGTGTTCGAGATGCTCGGATCCGGCAATCCTGACGCCTGCCGGCAGTACCATCGCGGGTCTTGCTGCCTCCCTCTTTGTGATATACATTTCACTCACGTATATCATTGATTGGAGATCGCGATGCAGGTCGCAAAATGGGGTAACAGCCTGGCCGTCCGTCTTCCGGCCAGCGTCGTAGAAGCACTTGAGTTGAGCGAAGGTGACGACATCGAGATCGTGGTCGATGCGCCACGTAGGTTCGCCGTACGAAAGAAGCCTGGCGTGGACGCCCTGCTCGCGCGGTTGAGGCAGTTCCGTGGCAAGCTGCCGGCTGACTTCAAGTTCGATCGAGACGAGGCGAATGCCCGTGGCTGATCGCAGTCCTGTTTTCTTGGACAGCAATGTGGTGCTGTACCTGTTGTCCGAGGATGCCCGCAAGGCCGACGGTGCCGAAGCGCTGCTCAGGCAGGCGCCGATCATCAGCGTGCAGGTGCTCAATGAGGTCACCCACGTGTGCGTGCGGAAGTTGAGGATGGGCTGGGATGAGATCGCGCAGTTCCTTGATCTGGTTCGCAGCTTCTGCAAGGTCGTCGCGCTGACCGAGGATGTACACGATCGTGCGCGACACCTCGCGCAACGCTATCGGCTGTCGTTCTACGATGCCTGCATCGCGTCGGCCGCCATCGCGGCAGGCTGTACGACGCTCTACACAGAGGATCTGGGCCATGGGCAGATCCTCGAAGAGAGTCTTGGTATCAGGAATCCATTTCAATCTGGAACGAGTTGAAGTACCGGCGGGAAGCGAGAGATGACGACGAGCACGAAGAACCGCATCAGCAATGCAGAACGCCTGGGCCGTTGGCTCGGCGGGATGTGGCGCGGTTACGTGCGTCGCGAGCGCCGCGTGGCAGGCTGGCTGGTGGCGCGCGGCGTGCCGGCCGGCGGTGCGACCGTACTGCTCTGGATCGTCAAGCTGGCCGTGCTGGGCGTGCTGCTGTACGCCGCGTTCTGGCTGGCGCTGCTACTGGTGTTCGCGGTGGCTGCGGCCTGGGTGGCTCGCAACGCGGACTGGGAAGACGAAGACGAGGACCGGACCGAGTGGAAAGTTGGTCCTGCGGGCTATGGCCTGTATCGCGGCGACATACGGATCGATATCGGCGATCCCCATGAAGACGAGTGACAAGCCGGGAAAGTTACCGGAGTGACTTGGAAATGGCGCCCGGCCCCTTCGACCCTGCAGACTTCGCGCCGTCGGTGGCAGTGGTCATCATCTGAACAAAGTTGCCGGCACGTATCCCGGCCCAGGCCAAGGCCGTCACCCAGAAGCCAGGCAGCACGATGAACATCGCCGCCATGACGAAGTTCAAGAGCATGTCCCCGAACGCGTTGTTCAGCCCGATCAGCGGGTCGAAGTTGGTGTGCGGGCGGTTGTAGCCCCAGCCCCAGCCGTAGAGCGCGTCCAGGATCGTCGAATCCACCCATCTCGCCAGTTGGAACCAGAAGTCCACGAAGAACAGCGAAAACTGCACCACGCTCACCGTCACCAGGGTCTTCAGGTCGTAGGTGCCGATCAACAGCACCATCGGGATGCAGATCACCAAGGCCATCTTGAGCAAGGCCATCACCATCGGCAGGGCCTGCCGCACCACGTCCATCGCCGGGAAGTAGCCCAGCGATCCCACCGCCAGCCCCACGTCGCCGGCGGCGCGGGTGACGATGTTGGGCAAGGTCATCTCGATCTGCCCGCCGTAGTCCGTGTAGACGGCGCCCCGGTTCACGTTCTGCTGCCGCGGCGAGGCGATCGCGCGGATCACCGAGTCGTTCACCTGGTCCTGGCTCAGGAAGCCCGCCCAGCCGCCGATGCGCGTCAGCAGGCCGGGATCGACCTGATCCAGCAGCCGCGCGCGCAGGCCGTTGCTGTCGGCCCACCACTGCCGGCAGGTCGGATAGCCGGCTCCGCTGGGCACTTCGGCCAGGCCGGCATCGCGGGTGCTGTCGTACGGCCAGCCTTCGCGCGGCGTCCTGGAGCGGTAGGTGTCGTAGAACCCGGGCGTGTCAAGGAAGAAGCGCGAGCCGATCCACGTCACGTCGTGCATCTGTTCCTCGTCCAGATCCGGCCGCGACATGAACAGCCGTGCGCGGGCGGGGCCATAGCAGTGCTGGCTGAAGTCGGCGACCTCCTGGGACAGCACGGGGTCGTCGATGCGCGTGGCATCCACGTCCATCCGCATCTGCCGCAGATCGGTGCCGCAGGGGATCGCCGCCACCGAGGCACCGGTGACCGCCCGCGAGATCGCGTGCATGAAGAACCACCAGACCGGTACCTTCGCCGACTGGTTGTTGATCGTGCTGAAGGACTGCGACCAGCCTGTTTCCGACGGCTCGGGCACACTCACCTGGCACTGCTCGGACCGCGAGCGGTCGAACTGCAGCGTGCTGAAATCGACGTCGATGAACGGAATGCCCGCGAACATGATCACGACGATCGCCACGAACACCCGGTTCTCGATGCGGGCCGCCGACAGCAGGCCCTTGTTGCCCTCGTCCGCGCCTTCCGAGCGGGCCTTCAGCCACTCCTGGATCACGATGGCCAGGAACGGGATGGCGAACACCCCGCTCGCGACCAGCACCGCCCACACGCCGTTGTGGACGATCCACGAGACCAGCGTCAGGTAATACTCCAAGTAATCGGTCGTGTAGAGCGTCATCGCGGACTCCGCATCACCCGGCCTGCACCAGCAGGCTGACTTCCAGTACCAGCAGCGCGACCACCGCGGCGACTTCCAGGCGCACCAGGCGCTGCATCGAGGCGCCCTCGGGCTCGCGCGCACGCACGCGGCGGCGCATCCAGATCCAGCCCCACGCCGTGCCGCCATACAGCAGCAGCCGCCAGACCAGGAAGGCGCTGGCGTGCGCGGCCATCCAGCGCTCCCAGCCGTCGATGCCACCGGCGATGCGGATGCCGACCACGTTGACGGCCAAGGCCAGCAACAGCACCGCCACCAGCAACAGCAGAGCCGCGAGCAGACGCGCGCCGTAGCGGCGGACGGCGGCCCAGCTCATGGGCGGTCGATCACGATGGCGCACGGCCGCTCGTTGCGGCGGCCGTGCGGGGGTGCCAGGGCGGCGAAGCGGTGCCTGAAAGCGGCCATGCCTGGAGTCCGGTGGGTCGAAGGCAACAGTTCAATCGCGATCGCGCGCGGCCGCCACAGAGAATCGGGACATCGCCGCCCCCGGATTTCGCCGGTGCGCTGCCACCCACCGGCGGACATACGGGGTTGGCCCTCCCCGTCATCAGGTCTCCATAGGGGCCGCTCGACCGCGACTCTGTCCTGTCGCTCGTCCGGAGGCCGCCTTGTTCCGTCGTCCCGATCCGCCGCATGCCTTCGCCGCCCCCGGGCGGCGGCGCGCTTGCCTGCGCGGGAACCTTGGTGAATGCTGTGGCCTTGCGCTGCCGTGCGCCGCGGATGGGCCGGCTGACCCAGGCTCCGCAGCGTCCGGCGCGCCCGGCATGACCTCGCCGCAGCGCCCCGGAGACGCAACACCAAGGCCACTCGACGAGGAGGACGCCCGCTGCGCCGGCTTCGACGCCGCGGTGTCCCAGCATCGCGACGAGCTGTTCGCCTTCATGCGCAGGCGGCTCGGCGACCGCGAGACCGCCGCCGACCTGACCCAGGAGACCTTCTCGCGGATGATGACCTACCGCGATGCCCCGCAGATCGAGGACCACCGGTCGATGCTCTACCGCATCGCCCACAACCTGATCTTCGAATACCACCGATCCCGGCATCGCCACCACGCCACCCAGCATGTCTCGCTGGACGATGCCGGCCCGATCTCGTTGGACCAGCCGCCCGTCGAGGACACCGCCAATGACCGCCAGGTGCTTCAGGTGCTCGAGCGCACCATCGCCGGGCTCCCCAGGAAGTGCCGCATCGCCTTCGTGCTCACCCGGTTCGACGGCCTCACCCAGCCGCAGGTGGCCGAAAAGATGGGCATCTCGCTGCGGATGGTCGAGAAGCACATCCAGCGCGCATTGCATGCCTGCCGCGAGGCGGTGGGCGACAGGGATTTTTGAAATGGACACGCCATCCAGCCGGATCGCCGAGCAGGCCACCGAGTACTTCTCCCGGCGCCGCGCCGAATCCCCGCAGCAGCGCCGGCAGCGCGAAGCGTGGCTGGCAGCGGATCCACGCCATGCCGCCGAGTACGCCAAGATCCAGCGGCTGTGGGACCTTGCCGGCGAGCTGCGCGACGCGCCCCGCCTGCAAGCGCTCAGGGGGCCCGACATGGCATCGCTGCGGCGAAGTCGCTGGCCCGGCTGGGCATCGGCCGCGGCAGTGACGGTCGGCCTGCTGTTCGGCGGGGTCTTCATGGCCTCGCGATACGCACCGCCGGAGGCCGTGATCTATGCGACCGCGCTCGGCGAACGCCGCACGGAGACGCTGGCCGACGGCACCGTGGCGGTGCTGAACACCGATACCGCCCTGGCCGTGCGCTATAGCCGCCGCCGGCGCGACGTCGAGCTGCGGCACGGCGAGGCCCAGTTCGACGTGGCGCGCGACGCCGCAAAGCCGTTCGTGGTGCACCTGGGCGACAGCACCGTGACCGCCATCGGCACCCGCTTCCAGGTGCGCCGCGACGCCGACGCGGCCGCCGTCACCCTGCTGGAGGGCAAGGTGGAGGTGGCGCACGGCCAGGAACGGCACGCCCTGCAACCCAACGAGCGCGCCCTGCTGACCGCCAACGCCGGCATCCTGGTCCAGCCCGTCGACCTGGAGCAGGCCAATGGCTGGGTGGACGGCTGGTTGCGCTTCCGCAACGCCCCGCTGAGCCAGGTGGTCGCCGAGGCCAACCGCTACTCCGACCGGAAGCTGAGGCTGGGCGACCCGTCCCTGGCCGACATCCCGCTGAGCGGCAACTTCCGCGCCGGCCAGAGCGCATCCATCGCCACTTCGGTCCAGTTGATCCTGCCGGTGCGGGTGGACGACAGCGGCGCCGACATCGTGCTGCTGCCGGAATGACGCAGGCAGCGTCGTGCGACGTACGGGGTTCCGCCTTCCCGTCATCAATCTTCTTCAAGGGGGCGCAATGGCAATCGTGCCGCGCACCACATGGGGAAGAGAACACAACATGCGTACAGAAGTCCGGCTCGGCCGCTGCAGCCAATCGCTCCTCCGCGCCCTGCTGGCCGCCGCCATTGCGGCCTGCCTGCCCGCCTACACGGCGATGGCGCAGTCCCGCCCCACCGTGGACGCGGCCACCGACTTCAACATCCCAGCGCGGGACCTCGCGGGCGCGCTGGACCGCTTCAGTACGCAGACCGGCATCCAGGTGGTCTACCAGCCCGAGCTGGTGGCCAGCCGGCAGTCGAAGGCCCTCACCGGGCGGCTGACCTGGCGCCAGGCCCTGGAAGCGCTGTTGCAGGGCAGCGGCCTGGAGTACCAGCAGGCCGACGACACCACCGTGGTCATTAGGCGGCAGGGCAACACGCGCAGCCCGGCAGCGGCGCGGCCGGCGGCGGCTGCAACTCAGGCAGCGCCTGCAGGCAGCGAAGGCACGGAGGTCACCGAGCTTGGCAGGATGATGGTGACCGGTACGCGCATTCGTGGCGGAGTGACGCCATCGCCGGTGATTGGCATCAGTGCGGCGCAAATCCAGGAGGAAGGCTTCGCCGATTTGGGTGAGGTCATCCGCAGCGTGCCTCAGAACTTCTCCGGCGGGCAAAACCCGGGAGTTGCTTTGGGAGCAGAGACAGGCGCCGGCGGCAACGCCAATCAGAACATCACGGGTGGGTCGAGCCTGAACCTGCGCGGTCTCGGGCCTGATGCCACGCTGATGCTGCTCAATGGCCGTCGCATGGCGTATGGCGGATTCTCGCAGACGGTCGACATCAGCGTGATTCCGGTCGAGGCGGTCGAGCGGATCGAAATCGTCGCAGACGGCGCTTCAGCCATCTACGGTTCCGACGCGGTAGGTGGCGTGGGCAATGTAATCCTCAAGCGGGATTTCGATGGTTTCGCGCTAGGCGTCCGGTATGGCACCGCTACCGACGGGGGACTGACGACGCGCGAGTACACCGCTACGGCTGGCACCACTTGGTCGAGCGGCGGCCTGCTCGCGACCTACAAGGATGCCTCCACCGACCCGATCTACGCTCGCCAGCGCGAATACACCGCCAACCACATGCCAGAACCCGCAACTATCTATCCGGGTGGCGACGTGCATAGTGGGCTGTTCAGCATCCACCAGTCCCTCGGCGAACTGGTCGAACTGCGTCTGGATGCACTCAGGACACGGCGTGATCAGGCCTTCAACATGACTGATCCCACGTATTACTACATCGTGGCAGGAGAAACCACGTCCTCTTTAGTAGCTCCTGCCATCGAGTTCTCGCTGCCGAACGACTGGGTGCTGTCCATCATGGGGGCACTGGGAAAGGATGAGCATACTCGCGACGTCGCGAGAGCAACGCATGGAACAGAAGCACTAACGCGCACACAAAACGACTGTTGGTGCAATCGGAGCGAGGTCTATGAGGCCAGCGCGGAAGGCCCCTTGTTCGAGATGGGTGGAGGTGATGCCCGACTTGCGGTCGGTGCAGGTCACAGGTCGAACGACTTCATGCAGTTCAATCACCTGACCAACACCACCACCATACAAGGCTCAGAAAGCAGCCGATTCGCATATGCGGAGATCAATCTACCGCTAGTAGGACCTGACTCGAACATCGGCGGAGTACGAAGGCTGGTGATGACAGGCGCAATGCGTGGCGAGGACTACGACACGTTCGGTAGCGTCACCACGCCGAAGCTTGGCCTGATCTATGGGCCAAATGCCGACTTCACATTGAAGGCATCGTGGGGGAAGTCTTTCAAGGCGCCCACGCTTAATGAGCGCTTCTGGGCACGGCAGGCCGTCCTGTATCCCGCTGCTTGGCTGGGCGGGACTGACTATCCGCCCGGATCTACCGTGCTCGGGATTGCCGGCGGCAATCCGGACTTGGATGCCGAGCGCGCACGAACCTGGAGTGCATCGATAGCGTTCCATCCAGAAGCCATACATGGCCTAGAGATGGAATTGTCTTGGTTCGACATCGACTATACCGATCGTGTGGTGCAGCCGATCGCCAACTTTTCCCAAGCACTCAACATCCCGGAGTACGCCGAATTCATCAGGCTTTCTCCGACGCCTCAAGAGCAGGACGAAGCAATTGCCGCAGCCGACCTGTTCCTCAATGCTACTGGTACGCCTTACGATCCTGGCAATGTCGTGGCGATTGCGTATCCGCGCTTCACCAATACGAGCTGGCAGCGGATCAAGGGTCTAGATCTATCGGGGTCCTATCGATTCGGGCTGGCCTCCGGGCAGATGACGATACGCGGATCGGCAAGCTTTCTGGACAGTTCGCAGCAGACATCGTCGGCGGCACTGCCATTCGATCTCGCGGGCAGACTCTTCTATCCCGCCAAGGTCAACAGTCGACTGGGGGCTGTCTGGTATCGGGCAGGCTTTATGGCATCAACCTTCGCCAACTACACCAGTGGCGTGACCAATCCAGCGAACGGAATGAAAGGCGGATCGTTCACCACTTTCGATGCCACCTTGCGCTACAGCACAAGCCAGCCCGATGCCTCTCGATCTGGATGGGACTTCTCTCTGTCCTTGCAGAATCTGCTCGATCGAGCGCCGCCATTGTTCGCGGCCGACGGAATCGGCTGGGCCATCTCGGCGCCGTACGACTCGACCAACTATTCCGCGGTTGGTCGCTTCCTGAGTCTCTCAGTGGCAAGGCGTTGGTGACATCGGCGCCCCAGACGTGATCGGTAGGCGGCGCACATCCGCCAGAGATCAGAAAACTCTTCCCACACCCTGCAACTACTTGCCGCCCGCCCAAGCATAGCTTGATTCACCGGTGCCAGAGGCAGGTGCAACGCAGTTACCAAGAGGTGGTCGTGAACAGAGCAGCCGCTGTGAACTTCATGCGGACCCTCCTGCTGGCCGCACTGCTGATCCCTTTTCACGTGTCTCGAGTAGAGGCGGCATCTATCCGGCAGTTGGTGGAAGTGATCGACTTCTCAGGTGCATCGGTGTCCCCCGATGGGCACATGGTCGCATTCCGGACCGAGCAGGCGTCCATTGAACGGAATACATATGACACGGTTTGGTATGTCCAGCCGAGTGATGGGACATCGCCGCCGAGACGTCTAGGTGACGGCGGGGAGCCGTTGCGACATGGCGGGGTAAGCGTGGGCGAAGTTGCCAAATGGTCGCCTGATGGACTATGGATTTTCTATCGTGCCGTCTTCGACGGCCGAGTTGACGTGTGGCGCGCTGCTGTGGATGGTTCCCGCACCGAGCCGGTAACACGTGATCCAGCAAATGTTCGTGAATTCTCCCTGAGCGCCGACGGTACGACGCTAATATACAGAGTCGGCGCCACACGCGAAGACGTCGTCAACGCGGAGTTGGCCGAGTATGACAGCGGTGTGCTGGTTGATCGATCGCTTCCCCTTGGCGACAACGTGTTTCGCTCGGCTTATCACGAAGGGCGTCTGTCGACGCAGCGTCTCATCGACCGTGGCGGGCTCGATCACCTCCCGCTCCTGGAACTGGCGCCCAGCCGCTGGAAGGCAATCGAGCTATCGACAGGCACGAAGTCAGACCTGTCGCCAGACGATGTTCCTGTAAGCCCGCTTACCCCTCCCGACCTTTCACAGAACCTTGGGGAGATCTGGCAAGCTACGCAGGATACTGGAAGTGGGCGTGTGGCAATCTTGACGCGCACCGGAGAGGGAAATGGCCTACTAAACCGGCCAACGGTCGAACTGGCGGTGCTGTCTGGGCTGGACGCTCGCCAGCCAATGAAATGCATGGCGGAGCTATGCACCAACAGGCCCATTTCCGACATCCTCTGGCGCCCCAGAAGTGACGAGGTGCTCTTTACGGTTTCGGACCCGGACAAGGGGCTGGGACAGTCGATCTTCCGATGGAATGTCGACACCGGCGGTGTGCTACCCGTAGCCGAGTCTAGGGGGGAAATGGGCGGAGGGGGACGTTGGAGGCCTGGAGCGTGTGCACCGGCAGTTGATGCGTTGATATGCGTTGCAGCAGAAGCCGACCGACCACCTCGAATAGAGAGGGTCGATCTCGAGTCTGGGGAGCGCAAAGTGCTGTTCGAGCCGAACGTGGCGCTGGCGCGCGATATGGCGGAATCAGCTCCTGTGCATCTGCTGAGCTGGACTGACGTCCACGGAACTCGGTTTGCCGGGCAGTTCTTCCCAGCAACCTCAACAGGCGACAAGCCGCCTCCGCTGTTCGTTGTCTACTACCGATGCTCGGGCTTCTTGCGCGGCGGCGTCGGCGATGAATGGCCGCTGGCCACTTTGGCCAGGAATGGTGTTTCGACCTTGTGCATCAATGCTGCGCCCTATAAAACCGATGCTATCGAGCGCTATGACACTGGTCGGTTAGCCATCGAGAGTGCAGTGGATTTTCTGGCGTCGCGCGGCGACATCGACCCGGAACGGGTTGGAGTCGGCGGTCTCAGCATGGGCGCAGAGGTCGCCATATGGACCACGATGTACTCGCGTGTACCCCGCGCAGTATCGGTTGCTACCCCAGGGATATCTCCGAACTTGCTTCTACTGTTCAGCCTGTGGGAGGACACGCATTTATCACGACTGAAGCGATACTGGCAACTCGGGGAACTGGACAAAACGCCGGAGCGTTGGCGACAAATCTCGCCTTCCTTCAACCCAAAACAGTTGAACGCCCCGGTGTTGATGCAACTGTCAGAGCAAGAGTATCGAGTCTCGCTTGATTACGCTGTTCAAATGATACGCACACATCAGGCTGACGTTTACGTATTTCCGCATGAGCCGCATCAGAAATTCCAGCCTCGCCACAAGCTGGCTGTTTACGAGCGGAATCTGGACTGGTTTCTATTTTGGTTGCAGGACATCGAGGACGCCGACCCGCGAAAAGCTAATCAGTATGCTCGTTGGCGGCTAATGCGGGAGACCAATCTCGCCATGACGGGGCAATAGCTGACAAATCATGACGATTTTGATTGCTGTCGTACCCAGTTCTCAAGAGTACATAGCTGCAGAACGCGCAGTACGGTGTCTCCATCGGATGTGGATTGTGATTGGGTTAATGTTCGCAGCGCTCCGGCATCCAATAGGTTTTGTGACTGCAGTACGCCATTAAGTAGAAAGTGCAACATCTCACCACGTCTCCTTCTATACAGTGCGCCCAGGTAGGAAGTGAATGAGCCCTTACTCTTTCGTGCAAGGATTCTTGGCGGAAGTTCATCTGCGAATGCGTGTCTGGCAACCGCCCTGTTCTGACCTCCAGAGAACCACATCCAGCTTGGTGCCCGCAGGCATGCTTCGATGACTGGTTGTGACAGCAACGGCATTCTGAATCGTCGAGTCGTGGCTCTGAGGCAGCTATCCCTGAAAAAATGAGTAGCGCTGAGCTCGAAGATGCGCTGTCGATCACCGATAAGGGCCTCCTCATTTGGCGGAGACAGCCATGGATGTTGTTCCGTTGTAGGTAGAGGTATGTGCTTGGATAGCAAGGTTCGGTCGATGTCGTACAGCTTGTCTTGCCGCTGGAAGAGTTTGCGAAATGTGAGGCGCCCAGCCTTCCAGTACGTGCATTGGTGAAACATCGAGATGTCCTGGATCGTCCGGATGCCCGTGGAGATTCCGGCCCCGAGAAAAGCGTCGGCCGCAGGTGCTGCGCTGGTCTGATAGCAGAAGACGGTGTCCCCACCGGCCCCCGAGAAGTAGCTGGTGACCCCATATTGGTCGGCGGTCTCCATCATGACCCTATCGATCGCGTATTGGAGAGGTCCGATGACAGGTGTGACGAAGCGCTGCGGAAGCGGGAACTCAAACTGCGCATAGTCGTATTGCAGTTGGGTTGAGAGTAGCTCTGCGCCCAGCATGTCCGCGACCAGCGCAGCGTACTCCCTCTCGTCAGCGCCAGGTGTGGAAGTCGTCAAAGTGCCACAGGTCACGTTTGCATGCGTGTCCTTCAGGCAGGCGCCGACTATTGATGAATCTAGACCGCCGGATAGCTCTAGCAGGATAGACTTGTCTTGATTCGCCCATGCGGCGACGACTAGCTTGATAGCGGTCCGGATAGCCAACGCCGCTTCATGATGATCGGAGTATCTTGCGTTCTTATCAACGAAGTTCCACGGGGACCAGTCTTGGGCAACATTGGCATGCCCATTAGTCAAGCGCAAAGTGCAACCTGGTAGTAGCTCGCTGACGTCCGCTATGCCAGTGCGACTCGTTTTGAGACTAGGATAGATTAGGCGATGAGCGATGTAGTCGAAGTCGACAAGCTTGTGATAGTGGCCAAGCCGCGTAACCAGCGAGATATCCGATGTCGCAAAGGTCTTGCCATGGCGTGCAGAGTAGAAGCACAGCAGGTCGCTGGCTGGAGATGGGCCGCGCGTTATGCTGATCAGGGGCTGGTGGCTCGCTTCCTGCATAACCAGGATGTAGTCGCCCCAATAGTTCTGAAGGATGAGACGCCGTGCCTCGGAAGCATCGGACGGAACTCCGGAAATTTGGCTGCTGGCTTGGATCAGGTTGCCGCTGAGGGAGTACAAATCGCCAATGATCACCGCGCCGTTTGGCAGCTGAAGGGTTGGCGTATCACTGGAGGTGAAAACGAATGCCGTGCCTAGTGTGGCCCTTAGTTGCATTCCAGCGCTACGCGGCGAAACCGACGGGTGGTTCGAGTCTCGGCTGCCTGGCTGGCACGCGTCCTCTATTAGCACTAAGTAGGCATGGCTCATCAGATTACCCGGATGGTGGCATATGCCCTAGTGTTACCAACAGCGTCGTTGAGAATAAGATCCCCGGTTTGCACCCAGCAGTGGGCGGTGAAAGGATCGTTTGTGACGCCAAATACGATGTTGGAATGTAGGTGGCGCCTCGCGAGGAATATCATCATCGACAGCGAGTCAAGAAGACAACGGGTGTCTATGGGGATGAGCTTTCGAGCTCTCAGGAAAGCATGTGCGCTGTCCAGCAAGCGCTCTTCAGTGTCTCGGCGTTCAAGGGATGCGTGGCGGGTTCGGTAAGCGATCGCGTCGTCCAGCGTCGCCTGCAGACGTTGAGTCTTCAGTAGGACTTTCGTCCGCAAGATGATCGCGAACAGCTCTGCGACCGCGCCGAAACTGCTTGGCGTAGGAGTTGATGACAACTCCAATGCGCTGCGCGAGGCATTTGCTATCGAACTGCGCGAACTTCTCGTGGACGGTGGGGCATCTGTGATGATGTTGCGCTCAACAAGACGCGCTATATCGTCTGGCGGAAGGTCGATGCCTTCGGTGTGCGCGTCGAACGCGCGCTCCAAGTGATCGGAGAGCAGAAAGTATCGATCCTCTCTGGTATCGAGGAAAATGAGGCGGCCATCGATATGGCAGAACGACAGGTCGTCGTGAAGCCTGTAGCTTGTCATGCGAGCTACCTCGCTGTTAGTTGGAGGCGCACCGCAAGGTGCGCCTCGTTACTGAACTACTCGGTGATCCCCACGCCGGCCCCGAAGCCCTGTCCTTCAGGTCCCATGGGTGGGGTGCCCTTGGTCTCGACACTCGCCACGCCCAGCACGATGATGTCGTCGTCCTGCGCTTCGACGCGCGGGGTGTTCTCGATGCAATCTTTCATCTCGATCTCCTACGGGATACGTCATGACGGCCATGACGATTTGATCGTAGAAGTCGGCAGATTTAATTTTCAAGTGATTAAGAAATGATCACTGGTTAATTATCCGGGGTGATGCCAACGTGGATCCCAAATGCCTGCGAAGGGAATGCGCTAGGCATCCCAGTTCGTTTCTAGGGCGCTGGGTATCGGGCGATCGCGCCGCGAGCGCCGTTGCGGATCCACCATCAGAGAGCTTTGCATTGGATGTCCGCGCACACCTGATCGACGGCCGATGCCGGGAGCATCAGCGTGTGTACGGCACGGCCCCGCTGAGCATCGCCACGATGCGCGGCACGGCCTGCTTGCGGCGTTCGTGGTAGTCGGCCAGCGCAGACCTCAGCGCCTTCAGTTCCCGCCGTTGCCAGTGCTGGTGCAGCTCCGCGAGTTCTTCGTGGGCGTTCTTGATCAGGCCTGGCTTCGCCCGTCGGATGGGACCGAGCTTGTCGTTGGCCTGTCGCACCGCGCCGTAGAGCGAGAGGTGTTCGGTGGCGCGCGCGATGCCCTCGAACAGCTGCCGGGTTTGCGCGACGGTATCGCCGTCGTCGTCCAATAGCTGGTCTTGCACGGCGTCGTCGTGCGTCGGTGCGACACCGATGCTGCACGCCAGGATCAGCAGGCGCTGCATCCAGTCGTAGAGGTCGCGCAACACCATCTCCGTCGGCAGCGGCACATGGAAGCCTTCGCGCCGGCAGTCGTGGATCACACCCTCTCCCACCAGGCGGCTCAGCGCGAGTCGCACGGGCGTGGGGCTGGTGTGGAACTCGTCCGCCAGCGTCCCCGGGTCGATGCGTTCGCCGGGGACATAGCGCCCGGTCTGCAGGGCCTGCATGATTTCTTCGTACAGAACGTCGGCCTTCGAGTGCCGTGCTTTCATGGGAAGGCTCCTTCCTGTTGATCCTCCAGAGGTGCGAGCGCACGTGCCCAACAACCATGTCAACGACCAAGGTATTGGAGCTTGGTGTCCGGTTGCACGCTTAAGTTCATGCGAATGACGTAATGCAAGCCGCGCGACGCCCGTCCGGACGCCTTCCGGTGAAGTTGGAATGCCTTTGGATGTGTGCGTGCCGGCGGTGGTGGCCGAGGCTGGCGATACCCGTGGGCTGCACTCGGGGCCGCGGAGCGCCGCGCTCGTGCGCGGGATGTGGCAGCGCTGCGTGCACGCGCTCGCCCGCCAAGGCTTGCGTGATGGGTGTCCACGCAAGCCCCGGCGGGTGAGGTAACCCGGTGTATTACGGATTGTTTCCGCTTGGCGGCCGTTGCAGCTCGTCGATGCGGTTGCGGGTGGGATCGCCTTCGTAGATGCCGCGCGAGCCGCTGGCGCGCGTGCTGTGCCGCTGGATGATGGCGGTGGGCGAGTTGTTGGCCAGTTCGCGGCGCAGCTCGAGCTCGGTCTTGAGGTTGTGGATCTCGCGGTCGAGGATGTCGCTCTCGTGCGAGACGGCGCGCTGTGCCAGCTCGTTGGCCGAGACATTGGGTTCCTTGCGGCCGGTCAGCAGCGTGCGCTGCAGCAGCAGGGCCTTCTCCAGCACGCTCGCCAGCGCCACTTCCGACGCCAGGCGGCGGGCCAGGATGTCCTGGTCAGGTTCGTCCCGCAGCGCTTCGATCACGCCGCGGGTGATCGGCAGCGATGCGGCGCTGGCGGCCTGCAGGTTGTCGAAGCTGGTCGGACGGCTGCCGGCGACGAGTTCCTGCAGCGCCTGCAGCTTGTCGTCGTACTCCTCCTGGATCAGTGGCGTCAGTCCCACGCCGGGCGTGGTCACCGTCTTCGTGCACGATTCGCAGGTGCGCTGCTCCTGCTCGCCCAGCACGCGCACGGCCCAGGCCGCCGCGTCGTCGGGCGAGCGCCAGGTCTGGCAGGCCAGGTTGCCGCTGCAGCTGTTGGGGTCGATGCTGCCGGTGTCGGCAACGTCGCGCCCGTTGAGCAGGTTGTAGCCGGCGCGGGTCACGTCGCCCACCACCCGCACCGGGCGCTGGCCCTGTCCGCCAGCATTGCCGCCACCCACCCAGGGCACGCCGTTGTTGCCGCGGTTGGACTCGGCCTCGTCGATGGCGGACACCGCATCGGTACTGGCGACGGCCTGCCGTAGCGCCATGCCCTCGGCGATCTGGTCCCAGCCCATCTGGCCGCCAGCGGCGTCGGCCATGCGGTTGGCGATGGCGCGGCAGGTCATCTTCGAGCGGTCGAAGTCCAGCCTGGCCTGCAGCACGCCGTTCGTCAGCAGGTTGTAGAGGCCGGGATCTGCCCGCTGGATGATCAGCGCCGGCAGCGAGGCCACGGCGCTGGTGGCGTTCTGGATCACCGACGACATGATGGTCTGAAAGCCGTTGGTGAGGCCGTTGAGCTGGTTCTGGATGGTGGTGGAGATCGACATGTCCCCGCAGATCAGGTTGCTGTTCCAGCCCACCCCGACGCCGATGGAGCGCATGTTCGCCGCGCCGCTCATGGACACGGCGCGGCCGCCGCCGATCGAGTACAGCACGTCGTCGCCGATCACGCTGCCCTGGTGCTCGACGCCGTACTG
Source organism: Pseudothauera nasutitermitis (assembly GCF_004801295.1). Lineage (GTDB taxonomy): Bacteria > Pseudomonadota > Gammaproteobacteria > Burkholderiales > Rhodocyclaceae > Pseudothauera > Pseudothauera nasutitermitis. The sequence continues at coordinate 479,749 of NZ_SSOC01000004.1, read as the reverse complement.
GTTGACGTTGGTCTGGGCAGCGGCACTGGCGCAGGCCAGCGTCAGGACGAGGGCGAGCGGTGCAAGGAGCATGCGGCCGTGGGCCGGACGAGGAAGACGGTTCATGTCGGGCCTCAGTTGAAGTCGGTGCTGCCGAGGAACACCTGGCCGCGCCGCTGGCAGCAGCTGTACGGGCGCCACAAGGCCCAGGCGTAGTCGCCCTGCTGGGCCTGGACGCGGGTGTTGGAATGGGGGAACACGGCGCACGAGCTCGACAGGGTGGGCGTGAGCTCCTGCCACTTGCCCGTGCTGGCATCGCCCTCGACCAGTGCGCCGGCGGGCCAGTAGCCGTCGCGGGAGCTGGCCAGCAGGGGCTGGTAGACGTGGACCTGGCCGCGGCGCGTGACGACATCGCCGGCACGCTGGGCGACGACGGCGCCGGACTTGTAGTCGTCGGTCTGGTGCAGGAACCCGCCGCGCGGGTAGACGTTGCCCCACAGGTTGAGGCCCGTGCGCGAGCCGATCTCCCGCCGGCCAGGAATCAGCGCCTCGGGGTACAGCATCTCCGGGACGTTGTAGCGCCAGGCCAGCGTATCCAGGGTGCTGAGCAGGTACGGCATGAAGGCCGTGCCCGCGCCTTCGCAGGCGTAGCCCGATGCGCTGGCGAACTGCGAGAACACCTGGCCGCCGGGATGGCCGATGACGTCCGCGTTCTTGAACTTGCTGAGGTTGTTCTCGTGGTCTTCGTTGGTGGTGCCGTCGCCGCCGGCCTGCGCCGTGGGGTTGGGCATGCTCATCGCGCGCACTTCCACCCACGGGTTCTGGCCGGTGTTCGAGTAGGACGACACCACGGCATCGGGGACGTAGTGGGTGACCTTGACCGACGTGCGGACCGTGCAGCCACCGTAGGTGCAGTAGAGCCAGTAGCAGATGCCGCTCACGCGGTATTCGAGGCAGTCGGGCGACAGCGTGGAGGCCACGATGGTCGCGGTGTTGACCGCGAAGGCGGACGCTGCACCGCCCAGCAACACCGAGGCGACGGCCAGCCGCAGGCGGCGCGGGGTCATGGACAGCAGGCGGCTCATGGCGTCTCCTTGCGGTAGGCCTCGATGCGCGCGACGGCGCGGGCGACATCGGGTTCGCCGTAGATCACGTAGCGCCGGTCCACGACCACGGCGGGAAGCGTGGTGATACCCAGGCTCCAGGCGTCGGCCACGCCCTGGTAGGCGGCCGCGATGCGCCGCTGCAGACCGACGCCCCCGTCGCGCAGGCGCTGCTGCACGAGCGCGGCGCCGCGGTTGGGGTCATTGGGGAGGCCGGCGGCCAGCTCGGCCTCGATGCGGGTGGCCTCGTCCAGCGTGATGACCCGTGCGTGGGCCGGTGCCTGCACCGGGTGCTTGCTGTCGGTGACGACGATGATGTCCGCCGCCCAGGCCACGGGGCAGAACAGCGCGCCGCAGAGCGCGGCGAGCAGCGCGCCTTGCAAGCGCGAGAGGAAGGCGAACGAGGAAGCCGACGACATGATCCAGCACCGGTGGGTAGTCACCGCGCCAGTCGACCGCAATCCCGCCAGAGGGACGACAAACAAACGGGAACCCGGCGCCACCGGTTTCCACCGCGAGCGGTGGCGATGCGTACCGGCGTGCGGTCAGCCCCGCGCGAGTGTTGAAGGCGCCGCTCGTGGAACGAGCGGCGGTGGGACTACAGCAGGCGGTGGTAGGCGAACGAGTACGGCTCGCCCTTGCCGATGACCAGGTGATCCAGCAGACGGACATCGATCAGGTCGAGGGCCATGCGCAGCCGGCTGGTGAGGGCTCGATCCGCGGCTGAGGGCGTGGTGCTGCCCGAGGGGTGTTGATGCGCCACGAGCAGCGCGGCCGCGTTGTGGAGAAGCGCACGCTGGACGACGACACGGGGATGGATGTCTGCGGTATCGATCGATCCTCTGAACAAGATTTCACAGGCGATGACCTGGTGCTGGGTCGTCAGGAAGACGGCGGCGAAAACTTCGCTGGGCTCCTGCATGAGTTGCAGGCGCAGGTAGTCGCGCGCCGCCTCGGGGCCAGTCAGCGCGGGGCCGGCGGCGTAGAGCCGTTGTTCCAGCAGCGCGATGGCCTTGGCGATGATGCGGTCGTCGGATCTGCTGGATGTTGCGATGGGTCGTTCCGCGGTGTTGTCGCGGATGGCGATGGGCGTGAGCATGGTGAGCCTCCATTGGGTGTTGCCGGAGGCGTGCCCACGGGAGGGCATGCCCTCCGGGGATGGTTGGTGATGGACACTGGGAAAAGCAGGCATCCACCATCGCGGATGCGATGGCTGTTCGCCTCGAAGGATGCGATGCGAACGGGACGGTCAACGCGGCTGCGCCGCGTCGTAGCCTTGAAGACCCGGGCTACCTGGGCATGTCGCCGTCGGGGACGGCGGACAAACTTTCGGATTCGGTCGACGGCGACTCGCCGCTGGTGAGCAGATCCAGTGCCGACAGCAGTGCGTCGCCCTCCACCGGGCCATGCAGCAGCAGCGTCTGGCCCGTGGTGTCGTCACGCAGGCGCAGGGTGGGCGTGGCGGTGATGCCGTCGCGCGTGCCCTCGCGGGCCTGCGCCTGGATCAGCGCCAGCGTGCGGCCGCTCTCCACGCAGGCCTGCACGGCCTCGGTCTGCCCCGGATAGCGCGCGTTCTCCGGCAGGCCTTCGCCGTCGCCGCGGGTGTGGTGGTAGATCCAGGTCACCGCCTGCCAGTACGCGGCATGCCCACCCGCCTCGCCCGCGCACTCGGCCAGGCTGGCCAACTGCGAGGCGGCGGGTTCATGCACGGACAGGGGCAGGTGATGCCATTGCAGTCGCGCGTCCGGATGGCGTTCGATCCAGGCCACCAGCTCCGGGTAGTAGGCCTTGCAGAACGGGCATTCCAGATCCGCGTACAGGATCAGGGTGAAGCGGGCGTCGGCGCCGCCGTGGTGCCAGGGCGGCCCGGCCGGTCGGGAGGGTGCTGCCGTCTCCCCTTCTTCTTCAGGCGCGGGAAGCGGCGCCGCGTTGTCCGCCGGTGGCGCCGAGGGCCGCAAGGCCACGAGCAACAGCAGCAGTGCCAGGGCCACGATGGCGGCCGGCCAGGCCAGGCGGTGCAGTGCGCCGCGCGAGGAGCGGGTTGTCGTCGGCATTGGGGTTCCCGGTGATGGGCGGACAGGCGTCGAGGGGCCAGTCGACCATGCCGGGGCGTCGGTGTCGGGCAACAATCCGGCACCGGGGGGCTTCCCCTTGTTGGCGCCAGGCATGCGGAAGGCGCCATCCCGGGTCAGGAGCCGCGCACCATCGCTACGGCCGACTGGTTGTAGCGATTCCTATGCACTTATTGACAGCTGCCTAGTAATTGCTACATTCTTCGCACATGACTCCCCGACTCGACGCCACCCTCGAAGACGCCGCTCTTGCGCTGGCCAGGCGCCAGCCGCTGCTGCGCGCGCGCGACCTGGCCCGGCACGGCCTGTCGACCGTGATCCTGGGCCGGCTGGTCGCGGCCGGCAAGCTGGAACGCATCGCGCGCGGCGTCTACAGCCTGCCGGGACGCGGCCTCAGCGAGCACCGCTCGCTGGCCGAGGCGGCGCTGCGCGTGCCCAAGGGCGTGGTCTGCCTGCTGTCGGCGCTGCGCGTCCACGAAATCGGCACCCAGGCGCCGCACGAGGTCTGGATGGCGATCCCGCATAACTCGCCTTCGCCCCGACTGGACCAGCCGGCGCTGCGCGTGGTGCGCATGTCCGGTGCGGCGCTGACCGAGGGCATCGTGCCGGTGGAGATCGACGGCGTGTCGGTGCCGGTGTTCGATCCGGACAAGACCGTGGCCGACTGCTTCAAGTACCGCAACAAGATCGGGCTGGACGTGGCCCTGGAGGCGCTGCACGACGGCTGGGCGCAGGGCAAGCTGTCGATGGATGCGCTCTGGCGCTACGCGACGGTGGATCGCGTGGCCGGGGTGATGCGCCCCTATCTGGAAAGCGTGACCGCATGAGCCGCAGCAATCTGCCCGCCTCGATCCGCGCCCGCCTGAAACGGCGCGCGGACGCGACGCGCCAGGACTTCAACCTGACGCTGACCCACTACGGCCTGGAACGGCTGCTGTACCGGCTGTCGGTCTCGCCGTATGCCGATCGCTACCTGCTCAAGGGCGCGCTGTTGTTCTCGCTGTGGTACGACCATCCGCATCGGCCGACCCGCGATGCGGACCTGCTCGGGTTCGGGCCGGATGATGTGGATACGGCTGTGACCACGTTCCGCGAGATCAGCCAGATCGCGGTGGAGGACGGCATCGTGTTCGATCCGGCCTCGGTCGCGGGCGCGGTGATCCGCAAGGAAGCCGGTTACGGCGGCGTGCGGGTCGATCTGCGGGCGACGCTGGACGGTGCGCGCATCGCCTTGCAGATCGACATCGGCTTCGGCGATGCGGTCACGCCGGCACCGGAGCCGATCCGCTATCCGGTGCTGCTCGACGACCTGCCGGTTCCGCAATTGCGCGCCTACCCCAAGTTCACCGTGGTCGCGGAGAAGCTCCATGCCATCTGCCTGCTGGGCATGGCGAACAGCCGCATGAAGGACTACTTCGATCTGTGGGTGTTGTTGACCGAGGAGGTGTTTGCGCCGGACGAGTTGCGTCGCGCGGTTCAGGCGACTTTCGCGCGGCGCAAGCTGGCGATGCCCATCGACCTGCCCGTCGGCCTGAGCGACGCATTCGCGCAGGATCCGGCCAAACAGCGGCAATGGACTGCGTTCTTGAAGAAGAACGGTCTGAAGCCACTGGAGTTGAACGATGTCGTCGCTCGGCTGCGCAGCGCGTTTCTGGTGCTGCGGTCGGCGTGATTCGACCGCGGCACGGGAAGAAACCTCTGCCGTACTGCACGCCGGCAGAGCAAACCTCACCTTGTCGAGGGCCTTGGCAGGAAATCAACCAGGCACGGTGAGCAGGCCCTCATCCGTGTGCATCGACAGCGATTCGATGCCGCGGGCGCGGTCGATCGCTTCGGCGATCTTGATGGCCGCATCCAGCTCGCTGATGCCGAATTGCTGCATCAGCTTGTAGCGTTCGGCCTTCTCCTCGGGTTCGGTCTGCGCGAGCGCGAGGTACAGGCTCGGCGGCACCGCGCGGAACAGCAGCTCCATGCTCCGCGACAGGATCACGCCCTCCGAGAACTTGCCGGATTCCTTCCTGGCCGAGAGCATCAGCGCCTTCTGCGCGGGCGTGAGTTCGCGGAAGCGCGCGATCTTCTCCACTTCGTCGGGCGGCATGCTGAGACAGATCCACCATTCGATCATGTTCAACATGGGCTCGGCCGCCTTCGGCAGGTCGTCGAGGTTCTGCGTCGCCAGCCAGAACCAGGCGCCGAGCTTGCGCCACATCTTCGTGATCTTGACCACGTAGGGCGCGAGCAGCGGGTTCTTGGTGATGATGTGGCCTTCATCGGTCACGTTGATGATCGGACGGCCGAGATACTGATCGCGCTCGGCGAGGTTGTTCACGGTGTTGATGAGGCTGATGTAGGCGATCGAGAGCTGCGCGTTGTAGCCCTCGCGGGCGTACGTGGCGAGATCGACGATGGTGATGTCCGCCTCGGGCCACGGCGTGCCCGGGCGGTCGAACATCTCGCCGTCGGCCCCTTGGCAGAACATGTCGATGGCATCAGCCATCTCCAGCAGGCGCGTGCGCCGGATCTCCGGCAGGCTGGTGTCCCGGCCGCGCTCGCGCAGCGCGTCGCGCACGTCGCGCGTGAGCACGGTGCGCTTGTCCGCCACGCAGCGTTGCGCCGCTTCGAGAATGCACTGCCGGATCAGGCTGCGGTCTGCGCGCGTCATGCGCGCTTCTTCCTTCTCCTCGCCGCCGGTGATCATCAGCCGTGCCGTGATCTCCAGTTCACCCAGTACGTCGCGCTGCTCGTCGCCATCGGCGTCGGCCTCCTCCTCGTCGAGGGCGTCGGCATCGAGCGTCTGCACCTGGCCGGGCGTGTCGACCAGCCGCCAGGCGTCGGCGAACGGCGCGAGGCTGACGCCGGCGCCGGGCGCCAGCTTCACGCGGTTGACGCTCAGGCCCAGGCGCGCGGCGAAGTCGCCGAACAGTCCGAACGAGTTGCCCGCTTCGACGATGAACAGGCGCGGCCGGTAGATGGCGGTGACCTGGCAGAGGATGTTGTTGAGCGTGGCGGACTTGCCGGCGCCGGTCGGTCCGAACAGCACCATGTGTCCATTCATCTGGCGATCGAGCCGATTCAACGGATCGAACGCGATGGCCCCGCCGCCGCGATTGAAGAAGGTGAAGCCGGGATGGTCGGTGCCGTGGCTGCGGCCCCACAGCGGGCCGATGTTCACCGCGTGCTGCGCGAACATGAGCTGCGTGTACCAGTCCCGCTTGTCCAGCGACGGGTCGTAGACGCAGGGCAGCCACCGGAGATAGGTGTTCAGCGGTGCGACTTCATCTTCCTCGCGGACGGGCTGCAGGCCGGCGTTGAGCAGCACGTTGGCGAGTTGCAGGCCGCGGGCGTCGAGCTGGGCCTTGTCCCGCCCGCGCAGGTAGAACGTCAGCGCGCCGCGGTAGAGCTTGTGGGCGCTGCCGATCAGCCCGCGCGCCTGTTGCACGTCATGACGGGTCTGCTCGGACGCCAGCGTCTCGCCGACCGCTTTGCGGGCGAGGTGGTTGAGGTGCGCTTCGAGAACGTCCTGCGGCGTCGCGACCACGGTGAGGCAGAGGATGGTGTCCTCGGGCATCTGGTCGAACAGCGCGTTGATTGCATCGCCGCCCTTGCGGGTCTCGCCGGTGATGTGGCCGGTGGCCGGCGGCGTGCGCAGCCGATCGACGGCGATCGCACGATGCGGCAGGTTGTCGAAGTACCAGAGGCCTTCGGCCGCGTCGGATCGGGGCTGGCCGAAGAACAGGCGCTGGGAGAAATCGGTGCCGCTGGCCAGCTCGACCTCGCCGGGCTCGGCTTCTTCCGGGTAACGGGTCAGGCGATGGAAGCGCTCGCGGTCCTCGGCGGTCGGTCCGAGCAGCGTGGGGTGCGGATTGAACCAGCGCGACAACCACTCGTGGATGTCCGCCGCACCCAGGCGCCGCGCCTTGACGCCGGCGTTGGTGAGCCCGCCGACGAGGCGGTCGCAGACCACGGTCAAGGCCTGTTCGGGCGACTGGCCGCGCCGGATCGGGGATTGCCCGGCGCGCCGGTACACCACCAGACGGGTACGCCGCGTCTGGCCCCGCCACGGCAGGCGGGTGACGGTGTTGTCCTCGAACAGGCCGCCGGGCTTGGAGATCGCCTGCAGGTGGTGGCCGAAGAAGCGCAGGTAGAACTCGCTGAAGGCGCTGCCCTGCGCGCGCGGCTGGATGTAGCTGCGCAGCTGTTCCAGGTAGCGATCCCAACTGGTCTCGTCCTGCGCATAGAGCTGGAGCACCCAGGGATGTTCGTCCAGTTCGTCGCACGCATCTTGGAGCGCGTTCTCCAGCGTGTCGCGGATCTGGTTGAGCCAGGCCGGCTCACGGCCTTCGGTGCCGACCGGAATGAGCTCGAAGAACGCCGCGACGGAGTGTCCGTCCTGCAACAGCATGCACTGCGAGTCCGGCAGGTACTCGACCCACGGCAACATGTCGGCGAACGAAGGCGCGACGTCGTAGAGGGCCTGTTCGTCGGCCTGTGTCGCCCGGCGGGTGCGTCGATCGGTGTGTTCGCCCGGTTCGGGGATGCCGCGTTCGCGCAGCGTGGCGACGTGCCGCTCCCAGGCGTCCGTGGGTGCGGATTCTGCGTCTGCCTGCGCGCGGCGCGGCTTGAGCAGCGGCCAGCCCATCAGTAGTCCTCGATGCGCTCGCCGGGCAGCGCGTACTGGACGCGCTGGTACAGCGGGAAGACGGTGCTGTAGCCGGGCACCGGCACGGGGTCGGTGCCGGTGAGGTGCGGATAGACGTACATGACGAGATCGGGGTTCGGCAGCCGATGGAACTGGCGGTGGATCTCGTTGGCCGCGGTACGGGTGTAGCGGGCCTGCACGCCGGGCGCGGCCTGGATGTCGTCGTCGGTCAGTGGCCGCCGCAGCGCCTGGCGCGCGTCCAGCAGCTGGCGCGCGGCGGGGCCGCCGCCGGTCTCCGCGTTCCAGATGTCGAGCATGGTGCGGTTGTCGTGCGTGAGCATCTGCTCCTTGGTCGTGGAGCAGCCGGCCAGCACGACAGCGATGCCCAGCACCGCGAGGCGCTCAGTCCAGATCCTGCGCATGGGCGCGTCCTCCGAGGCGGTGATCGACACGGCGGCCGGCCGGGTCGTAGTCGATGGTCAGGGGTTCTTCGAGATGCACGGCGACCTGCGCGCCGGGCTTGACGTACACCGCGGCGAAGGCTTGCCCGTAGAGCCGGTTCACCCACTGCGACATGTCCTGCACGCCGCCGGCGAGGATGCGGCCCACCGCTTCGTTGCCGGTGATGCCGACGGTGCCGATGGAGCCGTCGCTGGACACGTAGGACGCGCGACCGCTGTCCGAGTCGATCATCGCGGCGACGCCGGCGCCGGCTGCGGTGATCAGGGCCTGCGTGCCGAGGTACTGCTGGGCGTTGCTGCGGCGCTCTCCAGTGACGCAGGGAATGCCGTGGGGATCGCTGATCCAGCCCATGCCGTTCTGCGTGGTGTTGCCGTCGTTGCTTGGCTGGCGATTGCCGCCGCGCTCGCCGTCCTCCGGGATGGTGCGGATCGTCCCGTCCTCGAAGACGAAGGTCACCGAGCGGATCTGTCCGCGCACGCACGACAGCGTCCAGTCGCCCGACGCGGTGCCGCTGACGACGGCGCCGGCGACGTCGGGAATGTCGATGCCGTTGGCGGTGAGGTTGTCGGCGCCGATCAGCACCTTGAACGGGTATGGGTCGTTCACCGTCCCGTCCACCGGCACGCGACCGATCAGCGCGGTCATCGCGATCGATCCCATCAGCGTGGAGTTGGTTGGCACGGTGTAGACCGCGCGGGTGTCGGGGACGCCCGCCGCACGGCGGCCGGCCTCGATCGTCGAATCGGCCGCCTCCTCCAGCGTCTGCTGCGCCGGCCCGAAGCTCGTCGGGAAGCTGAAGCCACCGGTTCCCGTTCCCGGCCGACGGTCATTGCGCTGGCTGGCGTCTTCGGGCTCCACCCAGCGCAGCGCTTCGCCGCCGAAGCTCGCGCCATCGCCCTCGTCCAGGCCCAGCCCCACCGGCAGGTCGGCGTGTCCGTCCCTGCGGCCGCCGACGCCTTCGAGACGCTGTTGCAACTCCTGAAGCAGGCCCTGCGTCTGCTGCCGCTCGGACGCCACCTGCTCGCGATCCTGGCGCAGTTGGTTGCGCTCGGTTTGCAGCGCAGTTTCGATGCGGCGATCGACCGCGCCTTCGCGCTGGCGCAGGCGCTCGTTTTCCTCGCGCTGCGTGCGGTTGTCGCCGAGCGCGGTCTGCAGCTCGGTGCGAAGCTGCCGCACCTGGGCGACCAGGGTCGCCACGGTGTCGCGCGGGGTGTCGCCTTCGATGCCCAGGGCGGCGGCTTCCTCGGCGGTCAGCCGGACGCCGGCCTCCCGCGCGGGTTCCTGGCCGCCGCCGGAGAACAACCGGATCCCGACGAACACGAGCAGCAGCGCCATCGGGATCATCAACCACTTGAGAAGGCCGTTACTCTTCATGTGCCCCTCCGTGGCCGCTGTCGGATGTCCCCGGGACGGGCAGGTTGATCGCCGCATCCACCGGGCTGATGGCCGGCAGCAGTGCCTGCGGCAGGCCATGGCCGCGCGTGACCAGGTAGACGACCGTGGTGTCCTCCGGCGTGCCGGCGGGGCCGAGGTCGGCGTGCTGGAAGGTGGCCGTCATGAAGTCGCCCTGCAGCTCGCGCGGGTCGAGCCCGAGCCAGTGCGGCGACAGGTTGTTCAGGCGGATCGCGCTGACCCACAGGTCGTCCAGACGCCATGCCGCCAGGACCCGCGCGCGGACGGGCTTCGTCGGCATCAGGGTGTCGAGCGACAGGTCGCGGCGCAGGTTGGCGCGCACGATGCCCGGCACGGGTTCGACGGTGCGCAGCGGCGCGTACAGGGTCTGCGCCGCGTAGCGGGTCAGCACGACCGGCAGCGGCGTCTCGCGGGTGCGGGTGGCGGGCGCCGTGCCCGTGCTCTCCTGCTCGCCGTCGATCTGCGCGCCGTAGCGCGGGGCCGGCGATGCGCCTTCGACGATGCGCACCGGCTCCAGCGGCGGCGCGTCGTCGCCTGCCGGCTCTGCGGCGATGTCCAGCAGGATCACGGTGCCGTTGTCGGCATCCTGCAATTGCAGCCGGGTCGGTTCGATCGGCTCGCTTGCGCGCAGGTAGACGGCCCCGGCCGCGCTCTGCACGCGCAGGCGCGCGCCGACCGACGCCGGCACGCCGACGCGGACGTTGCGATCGATGAAGATCACCCGTTCCTGGCCGACCACCAGCGGAACGGGAAGCGGCAGCCGTTCCCAGCGCAGGATCTCCACGGCGTGCGCCGGGACGCAGGCGAACAGCACGAACACCGCGCAGGCGTGCGGAAGGAAGCGGGTCATGGCGTGTCTCCCGGGGAGATGGCGGGCGGCGCGGCAGGCGCCGCGTCCGTCGGCGCGGCGATGCGCTGCGGCGCGCCGTCGTAGCAGTCGATGGCCAGGCCGAAGGGGTTGCGCTGCGGATCGACGTCCATCCGCGTGACCTTGAGCGGATAGCGCACCAGCGCCCGCTTGACCTGCTCCGAGCCGTGGTACTCGTCGGCGGTGACGTCGAGGGTCACCACCCAGTCCCGATCCGAGATCGCGCGCACGCGCAGCGCCGGGTTCTCGCCGTAGCCGCGACCCGGGATCTCGTAGATCCCGCGAACCCGCTGACGCAGTTCCCCGGCATTGCGGCGGTACTCGTAGTCCTGTTGCAGGAAGGCCTGGCAGGAGGACGTGAAGTAGCTCGATAGCGCGTGCAGGTTGCGCGGGTAGTCCTGGTCGCCGTTGGTCGGCCACCGCTGAAGCTGCTGCCACACGTAGAACGTGAAGCTGTAGACGGACTCCGGCGGCACTTCCCACCACTTGCGCGTGCTGCCGGAGCGCAGATCGGGCGGGACGTGGATCGTCAGGTCGCGCGGCGCGCTCCACCAGCCAACGCCCATCACCAGCGCGAGCGCGAACAGCGCGCCGGCGCCGATCCGCAAGGTCTTGATGTGCGCCTGCAGGTGCGCGATCTCGTTGCGGAACCGGCTCACGGGCGCTGGCTCCTGCGCGTGCTCCAGTACCCCGAGCGCGTCACCAGCACCTTGCCGCCGACGAAGGACGCGAGCAGCGGGCGGCGGACGGCCAGCCACCACTGGATCTGCCGGTAGAGCCAGGTCTCGGGCCGGCCGCGCTTCATGCGCCGCAGCAGCCCGCCACCAACGAAGACGCCGGCGGCGATGGCCAGCACGATGGCCGTGGGAACGATGGCGATCGTCGACAGCGCGAACGCAAGGGGCATCCCGATCGCCAGCCCCGCCGCGGCCGCCAGGCCGGCGCAGACCCACAGCTCGTCGGCCGTGAGCCCGCGCACGACGACGGGGTGGCGGTTGAGGCGATGCGGCAAGAACGCCACCGTCCCGTCCGGACGGATGTCCTGGTCAGCCATGACGGCGCCTTCAGAGGATGCCGGTGGCTTCGGTCAGCAGCCAGATGCCGACGACCAGCAGGATGGCGCCGACGGCGACCGTCAGGCCGAACTGGCCCCACGTGGCGCGACCGGTGTGGATCTCGGCATAGCGCGTGTAGGCGTGGTAGCAGACGCCCACGAACATGGAGGCCACGACCAGCAACGCGATCAGCAGCACGATGTCATAGCCGTAGTTGCGCAGCGTGTCCATGATTCCCGAGCCCGTGCCGCGGGACGGGTCTTCGATCGTGGGCAGGCCCTGCGCCTGGACCAGCGGGGCGAGTGCGAACAGCATCGGCAGCGCGGCCAGGCGCGCAGCGCGGGGGGAACGGAAGAGACGGGCGAGCGGGTTCATGATGGCGACCTTTGCGAGTTACGAGAGCAGGAAGAAGGTCAGCACCAGGTACATGGCGATGAAGCGCACCACGACGCCCAGGAACTGACGTTGGGAAAGGCGTTGCTCGGCCCAGCCGGTGTAGGCGGTGCGCATGGCCCACACGCCCCAGACCAGCAGGACGGCGAACACGGCACCGACCAGCACGACCGACACGGCCGCGGGCGCGAACCCGCCGTTCGCCTGGAAGGCGCTGATCTGCGCGGCGTTCATGGCGCGGCCTCCGGCACGCGCGGCGCCGGGGTGGGCTGGCGGTAGTCGCCGAGCAACTCGGCCGGATCGCGCGGCTGCGCGCGGGGCGGGCTCAGGTAGTCGCCGATGCCGGCGCGCACGCGCGCCAGGTCGGCCGTGAGGCGGGCGTAGTCGAAGTGGTAGCGGGCGCGCTCTTCGCGCGAGACCCCGGCCTCCTCCACCAGCCGGTCGATCGCATCCACGTGACGCAGCACGGCTGCGAGACGGGCGCGCTCGGGCGTCGCGTCATCGGCGCGGGCCGGAGCCGGAATGCCCAGGCACAGGCACAGCGCCAGGAGGAACCCGAAGATGCAGCGCCAGTCGGTGGAGGGAGAGAAGGACATCGGCATGTGCCAAACCGCGAATCACGAGGAATGGCCACATGCTCTCGGCGCGCTGCCGATCGCGCCGCTATGAATGCGCAACACGAGACGACCGCGTTGTTGCCGTTCGAGGTCGAACGCGGGCGACGGTCAGGTATGGCTGACTCCGGGATCCAAAGGAGGCGCTACAGGTACTTCTTGAAGGTGCTGGCGGCGATGCAGACAGCCGCACCGAGCAGCATGGCGCTCGGCAGCAGGATCAGCAGCGGATGCAAGCTGATGGGCAAGGCCAGGTAGGCGATCCACGGCAGCACCACCAGCGGCATGAGCGAGGCCTTTGCGCGGTGGTAGATGAATCCGGACTCCCGGCCCGCGCCGAACTTGCGGACGTCGCGCCGCACCAGCCCGTCGACGAAGCCGACGAAGGTGCTCATCAGGAACAGCGGGAGCGTCAGGAACAGCACCAGCAGCCTGACGATGAAGGTCAGCGTGGTGAACGCCGCGGCGATCAGGTAGCTCTCGGTCCAGACATAGACTTGGCTCAGGTAGTAGCGGAAGTCCCTGGCCGCTTCGTGGCTCGGTGCGCGCGCCTGGGCCGAGGCGTTGCTCATCCAGTCGAGCAGTCCGGTCTTCACGAAGATCCACTGGTAGGCGGTATCGACGAGCCAGTGCGCGGTGCGGCCGGGCTCCTGCACGAGGGCGCTGCGCGTGAAGTAGCTCGATAGCTGGTCCAGCTCGTACTGCAACATGCTTTGCGAGTGGCGCCAGCCCTGGTCCGGCCAGAACAGGTGCATGCCGATGCACTCGATGACGATCGACAGCAGCAGCGAGCCGATCAGCACGCCGAGCAGCCGCAGCGGCAAGGTGACGAGGTTCGCGAGCAGTCCGCGCTTCTGGGTCTGCTGGCGCTGGGCGGTGTTGGCTGGATCCTTCACGGCCGGGCCTCGTCGCCGTCGCCACCGGACTCGGCTTCCGAGGCCTGCCGGAACCCTTCGAGCAGGTCATCGGGCAGGGACTGGTTCTGCAGGCCGGGCAAGCCGTGGTCCTCCCACCAGTCGCCTGCGTCGGCGTAGTTCCTGCGCATGTAGCCGGCCAGTTGCTGTAGGTTTTCGGGCATCACCTCGTCGGCATCGGGTGCCGGCAGCGGCATGCGGATTTTCCAGAGATTGCCGCCCTGCAGTAGCGCGAATGCCTGGCCCTTCGGCAGCGCGACGACGTGCGATGGCTCGATCAGCGGCACGCTCTGGGTGCTGATGCGGTCCTGCGTATTGCTGGTGAAGTCCGTCGGGCCGTGGATGTCGGAACTGTCGGTCGCGCCGCTGACCACGGTGGTGGTGTAGACCTCCACCTTGGGCAACTGCCTGGTGAGCAGTTCCGCGGTCGCCGTCTCGCGCACGCGCAGCATGATCAAATTGTTGAAGTTGCCGATCACCTGGCCGGCCTTCGCCCGGTTGCCGATGCGCGCTTCGATGTCGCTCAGGGTCTGCGTGTAGGCGGTCACCTGCATGCCCGCGCCGCCGCCCTTGTTGATCAGGGGCACGAACTCCGCGCCCATGAGTTCGTTGAACTCGTCCGCATGGACATTGATCGGCAGCGGCTTGCCGGCCATGTGCTTGGGCAGCCCGTCGTCGATGCCGAACTTGTAGATGTGTCCTGCCACGGAGACGAGATCGGCGAACATCGAGTTGCCGACGGCTGCGGCCACGTCCGTGTCGGACAGCGCGTCGAGGCCCACGTAGACGATCGCCCGCTTCCGGATGATCTGCATCCAGTCGAAGATCGGGCGCGGGTCGTTCAGGTCGGCGTAGTCGGGTGCCAGCAGCTGCGCGATCTTGCCGGTCGTCAGCTTCTCCAGCAGCGGCAGCAACGACGCAACGATCTTGTCGAAGTACGTGCGGTCGTACCGGACGGCGCTGCGCAAGCCATCGAGCACGGGGTCGTATACGCGCACTTGGGAGAGGTACTGCTCGAGCGCGACCACCCGGCGCTCGCGTCCGATCATGTTGCGCGGGATGTTCTTGTCGTTGATCTTGGCTTCGAGCTGCACGATCACCTCCCAGGCCTTGGGATCGTGCTGCGCGAAATGATGCTGCGCGTATTCCATGAACAGCGCGTCGATGTTCACCACGTGCCGCTGGATCAGCATGTAGTCGGGCCGCATGCCCAGCTCCACCAGGGCGCGCGCGATGATGTTGACGAAGCGCCATGCGAACTCGCGAAACGCGGCGCTGTTGCCCTCGCCGGAGAGTTGGCCCGCGACGCGGGTGGCGACCTCGCTGACGCGACCGAAGCGACCGACCGCGTTGTAGCGCGCCGACACGTCCGGCCAGCCGAGGTGGAAGACATAGAACTCCCCTTCGCGGCCCGCGCGCTTGGCTTCGACGTACATGCGCTTGAGCAGATCCGCGTCGCCCTTGGGGTCCAGGACGATCACGACCTCGTGCTCGCCATTGACCTTGCGGCGGATGTCCTGCGTGATGAGCAACTCGGCGAGGCGTGTCTTGCCCACGCGCGTGGTGCCCAGCACCAGCGTGTGGCCGACCCGTTCGATCAGCGGCAGGGAAACATCGGCTTCGTCCGGCTCGATGCCGTGCAGGCGCGGCATCCCGCCGACCGGCGGCAGCGGGCGCACCGGATTGAGCGGGATGTCCCAGGCCGTGAGCCTGGCCAGGCGCGACAGCGGGAACGGCGCGAACTCCAGCCGTTCCTCCAGCCGGCGGGCAGCGCGATAGGCGGGCGTGGGCTCGACGTAGCGGCGGAACTCCGGCCTGTACGTCTGGACCAGGCGGTGCGTGTGCCGCTGCTCCCAGAGAAAGCCCCGGCCGATGAAAAGCCGCTGCTGGCTGACGGGCACATCGCGGCTCGTCATCACGTAGCGCGGCAACCGGCGGATATTGCGCCGGTAGCGCAGGATCACCATGGCGTCGCGGAAGCGGACCGCGCCGAACGCGGCGAAGGCCAGCGCGCTACCGAAGCCGAGCAGTGGATTCAGCGCGAGCGACCACGGTGCCACCATGCACAGAAGCGCGGCGGCCGCGCACACGGCAACGGTATATAGCTCCACGGCTGGCCGTAGCAGCACCTCGATCGTGTGCGGCTGCGCCATGGCCGGCGTTTCACTGCTCGATGCCCGTGGAGGTCACGAGCACCGGGTAATGACGCAGGTCCAGGCGCCGGGCCAGGTCGTCGCCGGGCGCCGGAACCAGCGTCAGGCCATCTGCCGCGCCGCGCAGCGCGGCGAGCGCGCCGGCCGATTCCACGTTGACCACGATGCCCACCGCGCCGAGATCGCGCAGGATCGTGGCGCGCTGTTGCAGCCAGGCGCGCGAGCGGTCGTCGTCGCCGATCAGGAACAGCGGTTTCAGCCCGGGCGCCTGGATCACCCGGCGGGCCACGTCGCCGGGCGAAAGCGTCGGCGAGCGCACCGGGAGCATGGCGGCCTCGGCCGAACGCCCGGGCGGCGCACGCGGCACCTCGATGCGCGGTGGCGCCTGGTCGCGGCGCGGCTGGAGGTCGAGGGCTTCGTAGTACGGCAGCGCGGACGCGCCGCCATAGTCGTCCACGACGATCAGCGCGGGTGACTGTGCGAGCGCCGCCGGCATCGCAAGGATCGACACCAGGCCATACAACGGGAAGCGGAAGCAGCGGCGCGTCATGGGAATTCCTCCAGGGCGGGTTGGGTGGCCGATGCCGGCGCTGTGCAGGCGTTGGCAGCAGCGGTTTCCGGGTCGTGTGGCGCCGTCTCGCACAGGCCGAGGTCGGAGGTGCATCCGCCCCCCGGCTGTTCGTCGAAGAACAGGGCGAACTGCCTGCCGCCGTGGGTCGTGCGGCTCCACGCCACCAGGGCGTCGATGCGCGAGTAGGTGCCGGGACGGTCGGCGTCCGTCGGATCGGTGACGGCCGGGAAGAAGGTGGCCGAGCGGCGCTTGTTGGCCGCCGACACCACGTTCTCCCATCGCCGGACGCGGTCGATGTGCGCGGGGAAGCGATCCGCGATGCGGCGCAGCTCGTCCTTCCTGCAGTTGATGCACGGCAGGCAGCCGACGCGCCGCATGCCGATCGCGTACAGCGGGTTCGGCCGCAGGCCATGGCGGCGGTGCTGCGCCCATACGTCCTCGATGCTCCAGCGGAAGATCGGCCGCCAGAGCACGGATCCGGACTCGTGGCGATTGAACCGGGGCTGCCGCGCACGGTGCGCGCTCTCTTCGGCGCGCACGCCCAGCCATTGCAGCACCCGGCCACGCTTGAGCATCGGCCCGACGATCTGCGTCGTGATCGGGATTTCCTTGAGTTCGCCCGTGCAGAACTGGGCCATCCGCGATGGAAACCGGCCTTTGCTGATGCACAGGTCGAGATACGGATTGCCGGTGGGCGCGTGGAGCCGCGCCGCCTCCTGCACGATCTCATCGTCGATGCCTTGCTTCGGCCATTCGCGCAGCACGTACTCGCGATGGATGGCGAGCTGGCGCGTGAAATCGGCCCTGACGGTCTCGATCTTCGGCCCGCCGGTGCGCTCGTGCAGGCGGGCGACGTACTCGTAAGTCAGCTCGTGCTCGTTCCCCGTGTCCGCGAAGACGGCGCGGTACGGCCGGCCCGATTCGAGCGCGAGCAGGTAGGTGGCGGTGGAGTCCTTGCCCCCGCTCACACTCACCAGGTGCTGCGTCTGCCTGCCCATCGGCACCGGGCCGGCATGCCGGGCCGCCGTCATGGCAGCGCCCTCCGGGTAGCGGCGTCCAGCTGGCCACGGCCGAGCACGCGCGCGAGGTGCTGATCGACACTGCGGCGGTAGCGCGCGGCCGGTGCGCCGCCGGCCGGCCGGTGGTAGCGGCCGATGGCGAGCAGCCAGTCCTCGCCGGGGCTGTGCTGCTCGCGCAGGATCTCGGCGGCGATGCGCAGGTTGTCGTAGGGGTCGAGCACGTCGCAGGGCTGGCGATAGCGATGCTTCTGGTAGCCGAGGTTGATCTGTCCCAGGCCGGCATCGATGCGGGTCGGTGGCACGTCGCGCAGGGCGTTGCGCAGTCCGGCGCAGGCTTCGGCGCGACTGGCGTAGCGACGCGACGCGCCGGCCACGTTCAGGCTCCAGGGCCAGGGCACCAGCCTGCCGTTGATCCTGGCGCCGCTCTCTTGCAGCGCGACGGCATACAACACGGTCGAGGGAATGCCGGCGCGCTGGGCGGCGAGCTGATAGGCCGGCGGCGGAACTTCCTGTGCCGAAGCGATGCCGGCAAGCGTGGCGCCGAAGAGCAGCAGCGCGACGCGCGCCAGGATCAGGGCTGGCGCAGCCATTGCCCGTCGACCTGTCGCACGACGGCGGGCAGGTCGCCCTGCAGGCCGATGGACAGCCAACGGCCACCGTCGTGGTTGAGGGTGATGCGTCCGTTGCGCACCCGGGCGGGATCGATCTGGACGCGACGCGCCCATTCGCGGATGCGCGTGTCGTCGGCCCGGCTGCCGACAACGTAGATGTCGAACTCGGCGCCGGAGGCCTGCAACTGCCTCACGGTCTGGTCGCAGGTCGTGCAGGCGTCCTTGACGAACACCGCGGTGCGCCCCGAGCCCTGCGGAACGCCGGGCGCCGCGGCCGCGCTGGCGCCGGGCAGCGTGACGCGCCGCAGGGTCGGGTTGAACTGCTGCCACGCCGCGTCATAGGCGCGCTGGTACGCCAGCAGTTTCTCGACGCGGCGTGCTTCGGCTTGCACCTGCAGCTCGGCGTAGCGGCGGCGCTCTTCATCCGACCGCGCCTCGATGCCCAACGCGGTCAAGGGATCGAGGTTGGGGGACGAGATGCCGAGCGGACCCTGCATCAGTTGCTGGTAGCGGGCCCACTCCTCCGCGCGCAGTCCCCAGTCGCGCGCCAGTTGCTCCTCGCTGTGGGTGGTGGCCGCCGGCCGTTGCTGGCTGGGACTCTCGGTCGGCATCGCGCTGCGGGGGTTCTGCGCGATCGCCTGTGGAGCGCCCCAGGTCGCAAGGCCGGCGACCATGAAAAGTGTGAGGACGGCGGGCTTCATCAGTCCCTCGACGGCGCCAGGCGCCGAACCTCGCTGCCGTTGCGGAACACCGCGACACGGCCATCGATGGCCTCAAGCAGCCAACCGGCCTCCGATTCGCCCGTGCGCAGCAGGCGCGCCTGGCCGACCGCCGCCGCACCGGTCGGCAGGATCGAAACGAACCGCTCGCCGCCGCGCAGTTCCAGGGCCGTCACCGTGAACGGCGGTTCCGTGGGCTTGGGCGCCGATGCCTGTGGCGCACGCGGCCGCGAGGCCGCGGCGGGAGCGGTCCGCGCGCGTTCCTGCCGCGCCTCCAACTTGGCGATGCGGGCTTCGAGCGGCTGCAGGCCTTCGAGCGGCAACCGCTCGCCCACGGCCTGTTCGATCGCGGCAAGACGCTGTTCCAATCGCTGGCGATCGGCGGCGTACTGCGCCTGAGCCAGCGCGGGCGGCTGCTGGCCCTGTTGCTGGATCTGCTGCTCCAGCCCGGACAGGCGTTCCTCCAGCGACATCACGCGCGATGCGTGGGGCGCGTCGGCCGTCTGTTCGGCCAGGCGCGACAGCGCGACGTGGTTGACCACCGTCGCTGCGCTGATGAGCACCAGCCAGGTCAGCGCGGCCGCGCGCATCAAGGTCGGGCGAGCACCCGCTCGCGGCACCGTGTTCATGGCTGGCCCTCCGACGGGATCGGGAACACCTCGACCACCGGCTCGCCGGCCGGCGCCGAGGGCGATGGCGGGTCGATGAAGGGCACGGGCGGGACGGCCTGGACGAAGCAGACCTGGCGCGCGCCGTCGTCCACCTGCAGATCCCAGGCCGGCCCGGCCAGCGTCAGCAGCGCGTCGCGCAGCATCAGCGGGCCGAGGCGGTAGTGGGCGGCCGGCAAAGGCATGCTCCGGAACACGGACGCGCCGCCGCCACTGCAGGCGCGGTAGCCCGAGCGGAGCAGGACGTAGGTCAGCGCATCGCCAACGGTCGCGTGCAGGGTGTCGGGGATCGAGACATCGACGATCTGGAGCAGCAGATCGCGTTGCGCGCTATCGGGAACGAGTTCCACAAGGGTGTAGCGCCCGTAGCGCACGACGGGCACCGCCTCAAAGGCCGGCTCCGGAACGATGATCGGGGCCTCGGCGACATCCATCCGCGCGCCCTTGGTCGTGGTCGTCGCACAGCCTGCACCGAGCAGGCCGACTGCGAGGCAACAAGCGGCCATTCGCAACATGGCGAGCGGCGCGGAGCAGAAAGGCAGCGACATCGACCGGACTCCTGAAAGCGTTCAGGCCACACGATCGCTGCACGGGCCGATGGGGTCAGCCGGGAAAATGGCACGCGCCACACCCGCTTTCTGCGCGTGCCCGCGGGAAGAAAAAAACGGCCCCGAAGGGCCGTTGTAGTGAGGGATGCAGTGATCAGTCGCGGGCCTTGACCAGCCCTGGATCGATGTCAGCGATCTGGATGTGCGCCCAGCACCTGACGGACTGGCCGTTCTCGCCGACGGGGTGCTCGGCCACGGCATCGGAGGCTTCCTCGGTGTCGCTCTCGTCGTAGCAGATCACCTTGATCTCGCCGGCGTCGCAACACACCGAATGCACCAGCCCTTCGGTCATGTCGATCACGACGACCTGGGGAACCAGGTCCAGTGTCCGGGCCGCCGCCAGGATGGCGCCTTGCTCTGTGCCGTCGAAGCAGACGAAGGGCCTTCCATAGCCTGCGTCCTCGGCCAATGCCTCGGCCTTCGTGTAGTGGATGCCCAGGTCGTATTCCCCGGCCGTGGCGGTGACGGTGAAGACGGGCATGTCGGCCATGCCCGAAGCGTTGCGGCACGCAACCGCGATGCGAAAGTCCTTCATGGATCGGCTCCTGGTCTTCAGTCGTCCAACGTCGTTTCCATGCGCTCGCGCATCTCGGAAACGAAGTCGTCGGGGGTCATCAGACCGTAGCGTGCAAGGCGCGTTGGAATGTCCTCGGCGGAGAGGTTGCCGTCCTCAATGCGCTGACGCATGAAGTCGGCAATCTCGGCTTCGGACAGTGGGATCGGTCGGGTGGACACGTCTATTTCGTACTGCTCGACCTGCGCATTGCTTCCGCCGGTCAGCAATCCATCGCCGATGGCGCGCATGCACTGCTGGTGCAAATGAAAGAGAAGGTCATCAAGAACTTCTCCGTTGAGTAGGTAGGTCACGTCCAGCATCAGGCGAACCTTGACGGTATCGGCGGTCGATTGGGTGTTGTCATTCATGAGAGTCTCCTGGAGAGATAAAGCGATGACGCCATGTCCGCGAGGGGCATGGACGCATCGGTTGGGAGAGGAATGAAGCGGCGGCCCGGGGGCCGCCGCGAAGCGCTTGTGGAATCAGGCGGCGACCAGTTGCCGGGCCAACGCCACTTCGACGGAATCACCGTCCTGGTTCAGGACGTCCAACCCGGACTCGGGCACGTCGCCCGAGGTGGACTGCGAGACCATGATCTTCTTGGCCATCAGCCCCAGGCAGGTCATCTGCGAGGAGTTGGCGTAGCCCAGGTAGATCACGCGCACCCGATGCTTCTGGCCGATGCGCCACGAACGCCGGGCCGCCTGTTGCAGGCTGTAGACGTTGTAGCCGCTCTGCATGAAGACGATGGTCGGGAACTCCAGCAGGTCCAGTCCCGTCTTGACGAGCTCGGGGTTGGTGATGAGCACATCGATGCCGCGATCCAGCTGCTCGGCAATCCAGTCCTCCCGGCGGGAGGCCTCCACGCTCGCGCGCAAGACCGCCACCTTCAGACCTTCCTGCTCCAGCAGCACCTTGAGCCGCGACGTCGTGTCCCGCGTGCCGGTGTAGACCGAATAGACCAGGGTCTTGCGACCTTCCGCCTTCTCCTGCTTGCAGATCTCGACCAGCTCGCGCTCCTTGGGCATCAGCTCCAACTCGTTGAACTGAGCCGGGACGAATGCCAAGGTGTTGCGCGTACGTGGGTGCGTCACCACCTCCGAGCGGAAGCAGCAATCCGGCCATGCCAGCAGCACGTTGAGGACCACGCCGAGCAGCGTTGTGTCGCGCCGTGCCAGAGCCTGGCGCAACTCGGCCGTCAGTCGCCCGGAGAGGTCGCGGTAGGCCGCGGCTTGCGCCGGGTCCATCGCCACCTCGCGGAACTCCTCGTCATACGGCGGGAGGACATTGCCGCCGATGTCCCGGAGCTTGAGGAAGATCGTGAACGGCAGGATGCAACGCAGCACCCCTTTCGGACCGAACCCCGGCGCCTTGACCGTCCTGACACTGACTTTCGTGCCTTTCGCGGTCTTGTGCGCGGTGCCCGTGCTCTCGGAGTAGATGTCCTTCAACACCCCGTGATCGCGCATGAACGCCATCGCGGCCGAGGTCATGCTACCGGCCTTGGTCGGCCGGTAGCCGTCTTCGATCATCCGCCCAGGCAAGGCGCGGAACAGCAGATGAAAAAGGTCGTCACCGTATCCCCCCATGAGGGTTCCGGTGAGCAGCAAGGTCTTGCGCGACTTCGCCGCCAGCACGCCCATGGCCTGGCCTTGGGCACTGCCACCGTTCTTGTACTCGTGTGCCTCGTCGGCGATGAGCAGGTCGAACGTGCCTTGCGGAAGGTATCTCTTGATGAACTCCGAGGGTTGGTAGCCGCCCTCGCCGAAGCCGAACTCCATGTTCGCCATCGCCCGTTCCATCCGGTGCGCCTGGCGGTCCGAGAAGACCAGTTCGCCGTCGCCATCCATGAGGTTGATGAACTCATGGATGTTGTCGCCGAGCATCGAGGCGAGGAACGCGTCGCCGAACTTCTGCATCAGCTTCTGCGCGGTGACTTCGCCGATGGTCGGGATACGCTTCAGCGCTTTGAGCACAGTGGAGGACTGGTCGCTGGCGGACAGGCCTCTCGGACGAATCAGCGTCCACAGCGGTGCGGCGCAATGGCTGCACTTGCGGCGGTACTCCTCGGCTTCGAGTTCGATCGGGTTGACCGGCTCGCCGTCGAGGTCGGTGATGACGTGCCCGCAGTCCGGGCACGCGCCCACGTCGCCGTGGCGGGTGCGCCGCTGGGTGAAGACAGGCTTCCAGTGGAAGCCCATCCGCATCCTGACGCGGCCCAGGACGAAGAACTCCTGACCGGACGGTTGCACGCCAAGCTGCTCGCGCAGCTTGATGAGCTTGACCAGCGTGTCCGGGCCGTTGAGCACCCAGACCTTGGCGCCGGCCACTGTCTCCTGGATCTCGCGCCGCCACTTGTAGACAAGGTGCGGGGGCGAAAGAACCAGGGTGCGACGGTAGCCCTCGGCGTTGAGGACGGCGGCCGTGGCGATGCCAACGGTGGTCTTCCCGCAACCCATCTCCCCATTGACGATGGCGGCGCGTTCGCCGCGATCGACCAGCAGCTCGGCGGCAGCATGGACCACGTTGGCTTGCGCCGGAAACAACTGGCGCTTGAGGCCGGCCAGGAGAAGCTGACGATGCGCCTTCGGCGTGCCGGTGTAGACCGGCGGGTTGGCGCGGTTAAGAGAATCGAGCAGTTCGTCGCCGAACTCGGTGACGAAATCCTGAAGGCTCAGGGTAAGAGGCGATGGTTCCGCGTCGAGCAGTTCGCCTTGCGCGGACTCAACTTGCGCGGCGGCGGTTTCGAGATCAAGGGACATGGTGATGCTCCAAATGAGTTGGGGCATGCACCACCCCCACGGGGCGATGACATGCCCCGGTGTGGGAAGAGAAGAACGGCGTGGCCGTCGTGCGTGGAGAGGATCAGTACTCGCTGGGCAGCAGCAGCGTGGTGACGCTGCGATCCCACTCGGTGATGATCCAGAGCTTCAGGTCGGGCGTGACCTGGTAGGACGAGAACAGGCGATCCTCGCCGGACTTCAACGCGGCGTCGTTCTGGCGCCGGTCGCTGTCGTCGAGGTCTCCCCAGTCGCCGCCGAGGTGGCGGCGCAGGTACGGCACCGGGTTGAGCCGGCCCTGACGGACCAGTTCGTCGACGCCGAGGGTCATGACCGTCTGGCCGGGCGAGAAGCGCCGGGTCGGGGTCTGGGTGACGGGAGATGCTTGGGTTGCCATGGTGTGCTCCTTGGAGAATGAAGGGGCCACGGCACCCCGGCGGGGTGACGGAACCCCGTTGGGTGGATGAGTACGGAACAGGCGCTGGCGGCCCGTCTGGAGGAAGCGGCTACCGTCCCGAGGTCAGTCCTCGGACGGCAGCACGATGCGGGTCGCGCTGCGATCGGCTTCGGTGATGACGCGGATGTTCAACTCGCGGGTGACGATGTAGAGCGAGTCGAGGCGCTCGCCGGACGTCAGCGCAGCGTTGTTCTGCTGCCACTGCTCATCCGGGATATCGCCCCAGTCGCCCTGCGTGTGGCGCTGGAAGTACGGCATCGGGTCGAGCCGGCCTTCACGCATCAGATGGTCGATGCCTTCGCTGAAAATCAACGCCCCGATCGGGAACAGCAGACGCCTGCGATAGCGGTCACGAACGTCGTTGGCCATGGGATCTACTCCTGTGGGGATGGATCGGGCCACGCCCCCATCGGGGCAGTGACCCCGTTGGGTGGATGGAATCGACGGCGAGCCGTCGTGGATGAGCCGCGATCAGCGGATGGTCAGCACCTCGCCTCGCGTGGACGAGTCGGGGGTCATGTCCCAGGCGCGGATGACGGGCACGAACTTGTCGGTGAGGATGCGGGTCTCGGCCACGGAGCCATCGTCGCGCTCGGTGTACTCGGTCTGGAGGGTCTTCTCCTTGTGGGTATCCCCTTTGACGACCAGCACGCGGCCGCTCTTGGAGCGCACCACGCCGGAGATCGCGCCCGCGGCCAGGGCCAGGGCGAGATGCCAGTGCGACAGCGCACGCGCCGGAGGCCGCAGCGCTTTCTGCGCGGCACCCAGGTGCGTGTCCAGCGACGGCCAGAGCCCTTGCAGCCGGCCGACTTCATCGGCGAACTGCTCCGGCTCCATCGTCACGCGGTAGAAGTGCTCCGGCTCGGCTTGCGCCGCGGGGACGGTGTACGGCAGGAACGGCCATTCGGCCGGCAGTTCCTCCGCTTCGGCATCGCCTTGCCCGATCTGCAGCAGCAGAGCGCGCGTGGCCTTGACCGCTTCCGATGCCTGGTCGCGCTGGCGTATGCGCCTACCGAAAATCACCACCTGCCGGAACTGCTTGTCCACCGCCTGGTAGATGCGCAGTTCGGCGAAGTGCCGGGTGAGCCAACCGACGAGTTCGGCATCGAGCACGTAGGACGGCACGATGAAGACCAGCACGCCGCCGTATTGCAGCAGCGGCAAGCTGCGTTGGTAGAACAACTTCTCCAGCCGGGCACGGCCCTGGCCCTGGTAGCCGATGTTGCCGTTGACGTCCTTGCTCAGGTCGCCATAGGGCGGGTTCAACCACAGCAGGCCGAAGGTCTGGCGGGAGATCAGCGTGTCCATGAGGTCGCCGTGGATGCAGTAATCGACCAGGTTGCGGGCATGGCGTGCCCGCTCGGCGTCGTACTCGACCGCGAAGGCCTTGGCCTGCGCGCGCCCGAGGGCATGGGCGGCCTCGGCGATCGCCACGCCTTCGCCGGCGCAGGGATCGAGGATGCACATCGGGCCGTTTGCCGGCGCCAGTGCGTTGAGGGCTCTTTCGAGTGTGGGTTCATCCGTGGGGAAGTACCCGTTCTTCACGAAGTTGCGGGCAAGCCGCGGAAACATGAGGGCCATTGAAATCTCCAGGTTGGCGGGGATGAAAAAGCGGAAGCACGCCGGGGCGTACTTCCGCGGGAGGGTCAAGCCGCTACCGCTTCCGGCGTCCAAATCCTGGCCGGATAGGGATAGGCGGTCAGCACGTCACTGCGGATCAGAGAACCCAGCGCCTGGGTCAGCGCCGGCACGTCGATGGCGAGCCGGTGGCCTTCCAGCGGCCCGAGGGCGAACGGAAGGCCAGCCAGCATCTGGCGGGTCTGCAACAGTTCCAGCACGGTCGCGCGCCAGTGGTCGAGCAAAGGCAATGGGCAGGTGTCCTGCACCAGCGTCCACAACCGGTCGAGCCGGTGCGTGGAGTCGCGGGGCAGCAGCGCCAGTGCGCTGGCGTTGGCCTTGTCCGGCCGCACGCAGCGCTTGTCGAACAGCCACACGTTGGAAAGCGACCCGAACAGCGTGCGCCGGTAGGCGCGTGTGGTGCGCTTCTCCAGGCGTTCGACATTGCCGACGAACAGCGGCAGCGAGCCGCCTTCCGGAGTGATGACGTGGAGCTGGTCCAGTCCCTGCTCGTCGCGCCCAAGGGTGAGGCGGGCGAGGAACTCCTGGACGGCGGTGTCACGCGCCCAGATGGACAGGAAGATCAGGTTGCCCTGGTCGTCACCGACGCAGGCGTCGGCCATCAGGTCCGGGCACTCGTCGATGCGGTACAGCGTCTTGGATGATTCAGCAGGCATGGTGATGTCCTCGGTGAAGGGGAACAGCACCGCCCGCTGGGGCCAGTGCTGCCCCGTGGGGTGGAGAAGGAACCGCTCAGTCCGGCTCGAACTGCCGGGTGTACGGGTTGAAGTGAAGGGGCGCGTCTGCCGCGGTGATCGGCGTGAAGCCGTCCAGGTAGATGTTGTTGAGGTAGAGGTCGCGGTAGGTCAGCGCCTGCCGTGCCTGCTCCTCGGTAAGGCCGTTGGCGACGAAGTCGTCGAGCATCTCCTCATCGGAAGACACCTCGTCGTTGGATAGCTGCACTTCGACGTAAGCGAGCAGCGAGGGCGGGAGCGAAGTCAGGATCGGATCCATGTCGTCTCTCCCAGGCTCAAGCCACACGTACCGTTGCCGGCATCGTGGGCGTTCGCCGACGCGCGTGGAACGCACGCACGCCCTCGCGCCATTCGCGGGACTGCTCCGGTGCCATGTCGAGATAGGACGCCGGGCACGAGTAGTAGTACGGGTGCATGGCCTCCTCCATCGGCTTGTAGCCCCATTCGCCGCCGCTGCGTTCCAGAAGATCGCAGCGGATGTAGCGAAGGGACTGGCCGGGGGCGAGATTCCGATGCACGCCTTCCACCTTGGCGGTGACTTCGGCGACGGACCACAGGACGTTGCCGCGCAGCGCGTGGGCAACGACCTTGACGCTGGCGCGTTCGGTTTCCTGCGGTTGGATCAGTTCCGCGATCAGCTCGGATCGGGATTGCGGTGAGAAAAACCAGCCCATGAGGGTCTCCTGAAGAAAAGGAGCCGGAGCTTCCCCATCGGGGCAGAACCCCGGCGGGTGGTGAAATGCCGCCTGAGCGACGATGGAGCCAGGTTCCGGTTCTCAGTACGAGCCGCAACCGGCCGGGCAGCAGCCCAAGGTGATGCCGTGGGAGCAGCAGCCGTTTTCGGCAAGCCAGTCCTGGGTTTCCTGCCGCTCGGCAGGCGTTGCGTAGTCCCATTCCTGGGCTGCGATTTCCAGGGCATGAGCGCGCTGGTCTTCCGGCAACCGACTGACTTGCATGTCGATCTCCGAGCTGAAAAGCGTGACCCAGTGCTCCCAGGCGAGGCCGCAACCACGCTGGGCGTGCTCGGCAGCTGTCTTGCAGACAGCCTGCCACGCGGGTTCATCCAGCGCGGAACGGGGATCCCCGATGGGGTGTGAAGGGGTATCGCAAGCGATCATGGACATGATGGAAGCCTCCAGTAAGAAGTAGCCGGAGTCCTCCCCCGCAGGGAAGAACCCCGGCGGGCGGTGGAACGTCGCCGAAGCGACGGGTGGATCAGGCCTTGGCGAGATGCCAGTCCTGGGACAAGGGCTCGAAGGTGTAGCCCAGCATGCCGAGACGGTCGCGCTGCTGACGCAGGACGCGGCGATCGACGGTGGCATCGAGCTTGACGATCTCGTCCAGCGGCCAGAGCGTGCCGAACAGCGCCGCGTCGTCCGCCTCGGCCGAAGCCTCGGAGGTGACGGGGGCTGTGGTGGCGCTGCCGAAGGGCGTGGTATCGACCAGCGGATCACGCGGGCCGCGGGACTTCGCCTTGGCCGGTGCCTTGGCCTTGGCCGGCGCGGGGGCCTGCGCTTCTTCGTCGATCGGGTCGACTTCCTGCGGGCTCAACTGCCGGGCTTCGTCCCCGCTCAGGGCATCGACGTTGGACAAGGTCATTCCGCCCAGCAAGGCGCGGATTTCGATGACCATGCGGCCGTTGGCGTGGTACGTGGACGGCCGGATCTCGGCGATGACGAAATCGCCCTCGTACTTGCCTTCGTCGTACTGGTCGAGTTCGGCGTTCTTCACGACGAACTCGCCGATGGAGGTGGCGAGGCGGCCGACGTTGAAGTCGCCGTTCCTGCCGTGGATGGTCTTGATGGCCAACTGGCCTGGGAGGGTGATCATGGGTGGGCTCCTGCGGATAAAGGAACAGCCGTCCGCCATCGGCGCGAATGGCCGGTGGCGGATGGCTGCGGGGAGAAGAACAAGGCCCCGGAGAACGGGGCCTTGTGGATCAGCGGGTCAGAACGACTCGGCGGCCGCCAGTTCGGGGGCCTCGACGGGGGCTTCAGCGGCCGGCGCGGGGGACGCCTGGGCCGGAGCTTCCTGCGGGGCCGGCGCTTCGGAGGGGGCCGAAACGTCGCTCTCGCGTTCGTCGGAGTCGGTCGGCTTGGGCTCGGCCTTGTAGACGAGCTCGCCATCGACCTTGATCCAAGAGATGAACAGCAGGCGGGCCTTGAAGCTCACCCCCTGTTCGCCGACGCGCTTCCCCTTGGTGTAGGTGAAGACGTCGGCCCAGAGGTCGCCCAGGCGGAAGCCGATCAGGACCTTCTTTTCGGCCTTGACGGCGTCCTCGCAGCGGCGGACCAGGTGCTGCGCTTCGTTGCCGGAAACGCGGGTGTCGAAACGCACGTAGGACACGTCGTCGCTGGGACCGTTGAGTGCTGCGATGTCGCAGGCCAGGAAGGGGGACCCCTTCTTGGGCTTCACCTCGCGGATGCGATTGAGGTAGCCGAAGCCGGTGATGTGCAGGTCGAAGTAGGTTTTTTCGGTGGACGTGGTCATGATGATCTCCAGATGACAAAGATGCGGAGACACACCCGACCCTGGCGGGGAGGTGTGGAACCCCCGCGCGGGTTGAAGGAACGCTTGTGGCATCACCATCGTTGCCGATGGGCGTTCGCGCATGGATGCCGGTGCGAACTGGGATGATCAACGCGGTCGGAACCGCGCCGTAGCCTTGAAGATCCGGCTACCTGGGCATGTCGCTGACCGAGATCAGCGGAACATGGCAGCAGCGTGGCACGGTGGCGAACGACAGGCAGCGATGAATCGGCATCCGGTGCCCTCCCTTTTTCCCGAATGCACGCACTGCCCGCGCCCCCAAAGAAAAGCCCCCGCGAGCGGGGGCTGGATGGAGGTGGCAGGCGCTACCGTGCGCTGGAGATGGCCGGGACCGCCTGCAGGGACAGGTGCGTCTCGGTGGCGGACAACTCCAGGTCGTCTTCGCTGTGCAGGATGCGGGCGAATACGCCGTCCTGTATGTCGAAGAACTCCCCGAAATCATCGCCGCCCAGTTCGGCGTTCACCAGCGCCCACCAGTCGTCGAACGGATCGACGTCGGGGTTGCAGCCGACCGCGTAGGCGATCAGCTTCTGGCGTCCGCCGGGAAGGCGCTCACCGCGCTCGGCGAGGAAGTAGGCGCCTTGGTCCTTGGCGAGGACGACGCGGCACTGGTTGGCAACTGCTTCGGCTAACACCGGGCGCAGATCGACCCCCTTGAATCGCAGGGACATGGAGAAATCTCCTCAAGATTGGATGGAAGGAAGGCCGCGAAAGCCGCAGCCCGGCGGATCACGCCGAGAGGGCTTTGCGCGTGCGTTTGGCCTGCTCCAGGACGGTCACCTGGATCTGGCGCCAGCGACCGTCGTCGATACGACGCGCCAGCACCTCGCCGAGGCTGTCGAAGTACACCTCGTCGATGCGCTCGATGAGTTCATTGCCTTGATGCAGTTCGATCACATACACGTCGCCGGCACGGTCGTAGAGCACGGTGACCCGACCCTCGAACTTCGTCGTGGAGACGGAGAAGCTGATCGCCGGAGGCGTCTCGATGATCTTGGCCGGTGCCGGATCGACCCAGCTGAAGTCCTTGGCCCCGGCATCGACCAGCATGTGGGTGATCTTCCGGAAGCGGTCGGGCGCCGGCAGTTCCTCCAGTTGCTGGATCAGGTCGTGCAGTTCGGGGCACTTGGGTTCGGGGATGGGCAGCTTGGCCGGTGCCGAACCGAGGATGTGCGTCTGGATGGTGTACGGCTTGCCATCGGAGGTGTACTCGGTGCGCTCTTCCGGGGTGTCCGCACGCAGGCCGTCGAAGCGGCGCCGTGCGTAGGGCTGGACGTGCACCTTGGCGCCTTCGTCGGGGACGACGGTCACCAGGTCGCGGTCCAGCACCGCGAACTCGGCACGAGAGGTCTTGAGAACGATGGCGTCATCGGTCATCGCCACCACCTTGCCGTCGAAAGGCTTGGGATCGATCACGAATCCGAGGGTGGATTCCTGCGGCTGGCTGTCGAATAAGCGGAACTTGAACGAACGCACGTTGCGCGGGACGTGACCCGCAACGAGCGTGGCCATCTGGTTGCGAATAGCGGTACGGTCCATGGGAGACTCCTTGAAGAAATGCAAGGGACTCCCGCCCGCAAGGGAGGAAGATCCCTTGGGGGGTGAATGGACGCGGTATGCGTCCGACGAGGACAAACAACCGGCACGGAGACCCGCGCCACAGTCTTGAAGGTCTCGACTGCCTGGGCATGCTGCCGGCAACGCCAGCGAACATGCCGCCAGAATGGCGAGGCGATGGCCTCAGTGTCTGGCGCAAATCGAATCCGCCCGTTCCCGTATTGGTTTCACGCAGCCAAAAAAAGCCCCTCTGTGGAGGGGCGGTGGGAAGGGTCAGAGATCCTCGTAGACGAAGTAGTGCATGCGCTGGGCCGGGAAGAACACATGCTTCCAGCGGTCACCGTGACTGTTGCCGCCATCGAACAACACCATCTCGTAGCGATCGAGGCCGGGGCCTAGAAGATCCAGTGTGTTGATGTGGCGCATGTGCAGCTTGCCGTCATTGCGCAGGAACGCCAGGGTCTGGCCCATGGCATCGTTCTGGCACATGGCGTTGATGCAGGCGATGAGTTGCTGATCGAAGTCCGTCTCTGCACCATGATCGCGCAGGAGGTGATCGACGATGCTGGGTAGGTCAAGGTTGTCGAGAGACCGATGCTTGTCGACCTGGCGCTGGCACAGGTCGCGGATGGTGGTTCCCAGGCGTATCAGCAGCGCGTCCAAGGCCTGGTTGGGAGGGGATATGCGTCCGGGGTCGTGCGAGCCGGGTGTCGGTTGTGAATGGAACATGGGGATACTCCTAAAAAAGAGCGGATCGACCCCCTTGCGGGCGGCCGATCCGCAAGGACGGTGGGTGCTCTAGGGAGTGGCGGGAACTACCAGTCGTACACCGGCAGGCCATCCAGTACCGGCGCATCGGCGTCGAACACCAGCATGCGCACGTCGGCGAGCGCGGCCAGGTGAAGCACCTCGACGAGGCATTCGGGCATGCCCTTCTTCCGATGCTCCTGCCGCAACCGCTCCGCGGTCGTACCATCGACCATCTGCAGGTTCTCGTCCGTCCAGGGGGTAGCGATCAGCTTCACGCCGATCGCGGGGCTGTACGGAATGCGGAAGGCGATGAACAGGAAGCGGGTCGGCGTCGCGATGTCGGCCAGTTCGGCCAGATAGCGGCCAGCCTCCTCGGTGATGTGCGCGGAACTGATCTCCCAGCACCGGCTGTAGAAGCCGGTCTCGAATCGCAGATTGCGCACCACTTCCTGTGCAGCCTCCAAGGTGTAGCTGTCGCCGACATGCATGAAGCCGCGCTCGACGGTTCGACCGTAGACGCTGTGAAACACGGCCTGGACCGTTCCGCTGCCGCCGCAAAGCGCATCGAGTTCGGATGCCACGCTCTGCCCTTCGGTGATCAGCGCAAAGTCGTCATTGAAGACGCATGCCTGGAATGCCACCTTGTCGTCGGAAAGATGAGCTTGGGACGGATGCAGCGGCAGGAAGGTCTGAGGATGGCGGTCGTCGTAGCTGATGACGACAACGCGCCGGATCTCGAAATCGTGGTAGCCACGGGCGAAAGGATTTTCAGTTTTCGACATGGGATTTCTCCAGCAGAGGATGGCCGAGCCAATCCCCTGCCGGGGATTGAACCCCGGCGGGTGGATGAAGTGGTAGCGAGTTACTCCGCGCTGTGGTCGGAGAGGCTTTCGATCAGGTGCCAGATGACGCGTCGATGCAATTGCTTGCGCAACTGGTCGTCGCTGATGGCGCAGAGCAGGTCGAGCGTTTCCTGGGCGATCTGGGTGGCGCTGGCCTGGATGTCATTGGCCAGCAGGGCCCTGCGCAGATCGCCCCCCAGATACAGGACATGCTCGGACGTGCTGAACAGGCTGAGTTCCCGGCTGAGAAAGCGGCCATCCCCGCCGAACTCGAACAGGCGGGGTTTGCTGCAGTGCCAGCAGCCTTGCATGTGAAGTTCGACCAGGTTGTGGCCGTCATCGAAATGCGTGGCGATGAGGAACAGCACATCCAGATCCACCGGATCCTCGAACGGGTCGTTGTCGATGAGCTGGTTCAGCGCTTCGCTGTTGTCGGTGCCGAAATGCCGCGACAGCGCTCTCAAGACCGATGCGACCGTGGGCGGTTCGTCGCCGATGGCCTGCGAGGCAAGGCCCAGTTGGTCGGCCAGCTCCGTGAGGGTTTCAAGCAGGTCGTCCCATTGCGGGTCGTTGCTCTCGGAAATGCGCGCGATGTAGACCTTGCCGTTGCCGGGATAGGTCTCGTCGAGGTTGAAGCCGCCGAAGAGCGCTCGGATGACCGGGGTTACCCGGTCGAGCACGAGCACACCGGTAGCGTCGTAGTAGTTGTTTGCCATGGGTTGGCTCCGGATAGGATGAAGCGGAGCCAGCCCGTGCGGACATGGCATCCGCAGGGGAAAGACCCGACGCCGTATGACGACGGGCGGGTGGAAAGGCGCTGGATCACTCACCGAAATCGGTGGGGTCTCCCAGTGCCTTGAGGACATCGATCAGGCCGCAGTTCGCGAGGACGTAGAGCTCTTTGTAGTCGTCGCCGGTGGGCGGCTGCTCCGACTGATTGATACGAGCGTCGAGGTCGAGGATGCTCTTGCGGACGCTCTGCGCGAGCGCGAGTGGCGGTTCGCCGTCGTCATCCGGCGGCGGGTCACCCAGTGCCGTCAGGACAGCGAGCGGAGAAAGCGCGTCGGTGAGGTGTTCGTACACCTCCGGTACGTCGCTGCGGCAGACCGCCTCCTCCGGCTTCCCGCCGATCAGGAAGTGCGTGATCTCGTCGTCGTCGGCGCCTTCGGTGTCGTAGTCCACCACGGCGACGCGTGGCAGCGGGACATGTGCAGGCCAGTCCTGGACCAGGAGGGCTTGTACGAGGCCGCCTTCGAGGACGACGGCCATGGATGCGGGTCGGGTCATGTTCGCTCCTAGAGAAAATGGAGGGACATGGCCCCGGTCGGGACGCATGTCCCTCTAGGGGTGGGAAAGGAAAGTCGGAGGTATGCCGGGGTCGGCTTACCAGCCGTTGTAGTGCAGCGTGAGGTCGGCGATGACCTTGCGCCGCTCCAGGTCGAGGCCGCCGAAGTCGGACAGCCCCTCGAAGCCGCAACGCTTGAGCATCGCGCCGCCTTCGCGAGAGTTGTAGAAGCTGACCATCGCGGAGAGGAACATCCGCTGACCGCTGCTCAGGACACCGAGGGCGTCGTTGAGCAGCAGCATGTTGGGCCGCAGATCCCACTTGCTGGTGGCACGCTGCAGCCCCTCGCGTGTGCCGTCGCCGAACCACTCGGCACCGGCGATTTCCGCGCCGCGCTTCCAGGCTTGGAAGAACGCTTCGGGCGCCGCGGCGAAGTGCCGGTCTTCCATCGCGATCTGGTCGATGACTTCAGGGGGAATAGAAACAGACAGGTTCATGACAGTGCTCCGGATGGTTGGAGGTCAGGGATGGAGACGCTGCTGCCAACGCCCCGTCGCCAGGGCGTGGTCTGCCGCGTGGTGGGAACGGAAGTACTCGACGGACTCGCGAGAGACCGGCCCGTCGTCGTCGGCGGTGCCGATGTAGTGGCCGGCGGCGCTCTGACGCACCTGCAGGGGCAGGCGCTTGTCCGCATAGACCAGGGCGAGATAGCCGATGGAATCGGCACGGGCTTGTGCAACGCTCAACGGCGCCGATGTGGACGCAAGGGACATGGGTTCTCCTGGCTGAAGGAACCGGGAGGCCACGGCCCGACGGGCATGGAACTCCCGAGGGGTTGAACACGAAGGCATCTGCGTCCGTGGACGCTCGTCCGCAGTGCGATGCGAGGCGGACTGGTGGGTATCGCGGGGAATCCCGCGGCAGCCTCGAACCCTGGCTGCTGGCATGGTGCTGACGAGGTCAGCGACGCATGTCAGCGAGCATCGGTCGAGCGGTGCGCCTCGGTCATGCCGAAATGGGAAGTCGTCAGCGCCCCGATTGCCGCATCCCGGGGAGAAAAAAGCCCCGCGGAGCGGGGCTTGGATCGGCACACAACGACGCGGGCGGATCAGGATGGATCGTCCTTGACGACGTGTTGCTGCCACAGGGCGAACGCTTCGTCTGCCCGCAGCTCGGCCAGAATGACGATGGGCTTGTCCTGCCGGGCGCGCAGCGACGCGAAGTAGGCGGGCTTGTCGGCGATGGCCTTGAGCTTGGCGCCTTTCACGAAGAGCAGCTTGCCGTCCTTCACGAACAGCACCTTGTTGCCGATGTCGCGCTGAAACGCCGATCGGATCTTGCGTTCGGCGTGCATCGTCTCGGCCAGGGGATCGACGAGATAGTCCAGCGTGATGTCGATGGTCAGCCGGCGGCTGTCATCGTTCGGGTCGGGATAGTCGGTGACCTCGGGTGGCAGCGACTCGGCATATGCGGCGGCTTGGCGAATCTGTTCCCGGATGGGTTCTCCGAGCACGCAGGGCCAGACGATAGTCTGTCCGCCTTGGCCGTCGTTCTTCGCATAGGCGATGGCTTGGCCGTCGAACAGTACGGTGGCGGTGAAGCACAGCGTTTCCTCGCTGGCGAACTCGGCCACCTTGAGGTTCTTGAGGGTGACGCGCTGTTGTGGCAGCTTCAGCCGGATCGCGGCGGCCGTCATGCCGGAATGGGGAGCCGGGGGCGCCCTATTCGAGAACGGAAAAAAGAACGCTCCCGAAGGAGCGTTCATGCGATGGGCTCAGGACGTGACTTCCTGCAGCTTTCCTTCACCATCGAACACCAGGCGCACGGTCGCCCCGGCCAACCGCTGCAGCGGACTGTGGCGCAGCGAGTTCGGCAGCAAGGCGCTGACGACAGCGGCCGGATCCTGCGAACGGCCCACGGCGATGAAGGTGGCGATAGCGTCCGCGTCCTCATCCTCGCGATTCTCGTCGTAGCGATCGTCGAAGATGTAGTCGCAGACGAAGCGCGTGACCTGATCTGCCCCAGGCGTGAGGTAGAGGGTCTCGCCCTCGCGCACGGCCTCGACCGTATAGTCGCCCGGCTCGCCCTCCAGGCTGACCTGAAGCGTCTCGACCAGTTTCAGCACCAGCGGATAGTCGGCCAGCGGAGGATTGGCATCCTCATGCAGGGTCGCCCCTTGCCTGACGACGATCCGGCTCGGATCGACGGTCTTGACCAGGCCATTCAACCAATGCCCGGGATCGAGGTGGGCTTCCTCGAGCAGGAAGGCTTCGCGCGCCTCCAGATAGACCTGTGCCACCAGTTCGTCGACCACATCTTCCTCGACGTGCCAGACGCCGGTGGCTTCGAGCGCCTCCTTGGGGACAATGCCTTCAAGCACGTAGCGCTCCCAGTACCGTCGGTAGCCGGGCGGCTCGCCGGCCCAATCCCGGAACCAGCTTCGCTGCGCGAATGGCACGTCGTTGAGCAGGTCGGCGTTCGAGGAGCCCAGGCATGTCGATCCATACCGTTCGACGAACTCGCTGCCGGTCAGGCGTACCTTGGCTTCGATCAGGGCCTCGCGATAGGCCTGATCGATCGCGGCCTGGATGCGCTTGTGGTCCTCCGTCTCGTTCAGCAGATGCTGCCGATCCGGAAGCCGGGCGATCAGATCGTCGCGCAGCAGGATGACCTGATGGTGGTTGCTGAACGTGGGTCGCGCGCCGATGGGCAGCCCTTGCAGGAAGCAGCGCCACTGGGTGCGCGGCGCGGACAGATCGAGCAGCACCCGGCCCATCGCGGTCTGCCTCCATTGCAGGGAGGGGTCGGCCAGCGGCCGGGCAACCTGGACGCCGTTGAACAGCACGGGGACGGGGAATGCCTTGCACAGCCGCGCAAGCTCACGCTGAACCCACTCGGCCAGGTTCAAGCCCGCCTGCGGGGAAGCAACGCCCTCCAGGCGGATCTCGGTGCCGTTGCACAGCGGCGCGCGGGCCACTTCGACGTCGCCGCCGCTGATGATGGTTGCGGTATCTGCCTGGAAGGCCTGATCGATGGAGCGCACGCTCAGGCGCCGGGCGAAGTACAGCGTGGACAACACGCCCAGGCCGAAGGCGTTCTCGCGGGCGATCAGCGCGTCGTCCCAGCCGGACTCGGCGATGTAGATGAGGGTTTGCAGATCGGCAATGCCCGTGCCGTCGTCGCCGACGGTCAGCGTATCGTCGTATGCGGTGACATGAATGTATGTGGCCTGGGCGCGTCGGGCGTTCTGCAGCAGTTCGCCCAGCATGGAGGCTTGGTTGAACGCATGGCGCAGGTTGGCGATCAGGCGGTGCTGATTGGTCTTGAGACGAATCGTGGACATGGTTGAACTCCTTGGACAAGTGATGCGCCCGTCGAGGCGCGTGGAGGAATGGCGCTCAGGCAAGGCGAGCGCAGGCGATGGCAGGACTGGACGGGCCAGCTACCGGACGAAGTGAGGAAAGAAGAGGCATCGACGCCGTGGCTGGCGCGCGTCCGCTGGCGGTGATGCGGTGCGGACTGGTTCGGTCGGTGCGGGAGACCGCATCGCAGCCTGGAAGACCGTGGCTGCTGGCATGGCGCTGAGGGATCAGCGGCGCATGGCGTGAGAATGAAAGCTCGACGCGCCGGTGTCGCCGGGAAATGTCGGTCGGTGGCTATCCGGTTTTGCGCATCGCCTGGAGCAGCCGTCCTCCCAGCCACGCGACGCATGGCACGGCCATGGAGTTGCCGATGGCTTTGTAGCGGGGGGCGTCGGCCGCGGGTTTTCCGCGATACGGCACCAAGGTGTAATCGTCCGGCATGCCCTGCAGACGTTCGCACTCCACGGGCATCAGGCGACGCACGCGCCATTGCGGCCAGGCCGCGGCACCTGATTCGTTTGGCTCGTAGCGGAAGTGAGCCTCACAGACTGGCGCCAGCACGTATCCCTTCTCGCCACTTCCGCTGTTCGCACGCAGAGTCGCCGAGATCCCATCGCCGAACTTAGCCGCCAGCTCGCGTTCGCCGCCATGCTGCCCCAGGCTCAGCACCATCGGCCGGCCCTGGCCCGGCTTGCCACCACCGGTGGAGAGCACGCCGGCGATCTGCCCGTGGCCTGCTTCGTAGCGCAGTTCGCCACGCGAGTTCTGTGCGAAGGCGATCGCCGGCACCACCCCCGCATTCGCATGGCTGTGGCGGTGTCCACCCGCGCGCAGCGTCGGCGCCAGTTCCACCGCAGCATCCGCACCGTGATCCTGGGCGGTGAAGGCGATGATCGGAATGCCGCGGCCGGTGCCATCCTCGCTGCAGCCCTTGCCGCCGTTAGCGGTGCTGAGCGTGTGACTGATGCTGCCGGTCACCGACTGCGCCAGGAACGTCTCGACCTCGAAATCATTCTTGGGGCCGGGCGCCGCGGTCAGGCAGGCGGCGACGTCGATCGGCCCCGCGGTGTTGCCGCCGCCGAAGCCGAACGTGACCGTCACCTTGCCGTAGGGTGGGTTCAGTCCTGCATGGCCGCCTGCTGCCGCAGGGCGAGCGCCAGCAGCGTGGGCAACGTCTTCCCACGGCGCGAAGCCCGGCGAAGAATCCCCACGCAGGCCGTCGCGCTCAAAAAGTACTTCTGCGGGATCGAGGTCGTTTCGACCACTTGCCACAAGAAACACACGGCGACGGCGCTGGGCGAGGCCGAAATATTGGGCGTCGAGCACCCGCCACGCGATGCGGCGACGGGGTCCAGACACACAACCTGCGTGCGTCCAGCGCGGCCCTGCCGGTTCGAGCGCATGGCCTTCGCCGGCAAGTGCACCCAGCAGGCAGCCAAAGGCATTGGAACGGTCGGAGAGCACGCCCGGGACGTTTTCCCAGACGAGCGTGGCGGGCGGGCGTTGATCCTTGTGTCGCGTTTGGTCGATGGCATTGGCTAACTCCACATAGGCAAGGGTGAGCGCGCCGCGCGGGTCGGACAGACCCAGGCGGTCGCCGGCGATGCTGAAAGACTGGCAAGGGGTGCCGCCGACCAGGATGTCCGGGGCGGGCACGCGGCCCGCGCGAACCTGGCGGGCGATCCCGGTCATGTCGCCGAGGTTCGGGACACCGGGATAACGGTGGTGGAGCAGCGCGCTCGGGAAGGCATCGATCTCGGCGAACCAGGCCGGTTCCAGCCCGAGGGGCTGCCACGCCAGGCTCACGGCCTCGATGCCGCTGCATACGCTGCCGTACCGCAGGGCGGTCGGGGGATGGGGGTTCATGGGTAATCTCCTGTTCAAGGGGTGGGGAAGGCAGGAGAAAGGCGCCGAAGGCTTGCGCCTTCGGCTGCGGAGGAAGAAACCACCCGTGGGCTGTCGCAGGACGTGGCCGTCGGTGGAGCCTGTCGCTGCATCAGCAGTCACCCGACCCGTGTCGTGGTTGGGGTCGATATCCTTCGGCACACATCCGCGCACAAAGGGAGCCCGTCTTTTCACCGGTGGGCGCCGGTACGGAGTACGGTCGACCCGAGAGGTCTCCCGACGACTCGCGTGCGGCGCACGCCGGCAAGCCGTGGGGAGACCTCTCGCGGTGGACGCAAGCAGGAACGATCAGCGGAATGGCGGCAAGCGCGATTCGTGGAAGGGAATGGCCTTCTCGTCCCGCCGGGTTGGCCGGACGGGACGCGCACACCGTTGCAGAAGGAGACGCGCGCTGGGGAATCCCGCCGGGGAAGCGGGACAAGTACCGCACCGGGATGGCGCGGCAACGGGTTCGTGGGCGTCAGTGCGCCTTGGTCTTGCTGCTCCGCTTGCGCGGGGCGCTACGCTTGCTCGGCGACGACGATTCGACGGGCTGGGTGCCCTTGCAGTCGGGATAGCGGCTACACGACCAGAACGCCCCGCTCTTGCCGGTGCGCTGGCGCATCGGTGAGCCGCACAGCGGACACGCCGGGGATGGCGGCAACTTGATGGAGAGCGTCGCCCCGCGGTACTGCTGGACGAGCTGGGAGATCCATGACGACTGCTTCTCGACGAAGCTGTCCAGGGTCATCTGGCCGGCTTCGATCATGTCCAGCGCCTGCTCCCAGACGGCGGTCATGCCAGGATCGGCGATAGCGCCGGGCACGGCGTCGATGAGGGTGAAGGCAGCATCCGAGGCGCGGACCGCACGCCCCTTCTTCAGCAGGTAGCCGCGTTCGAGCAGTCCCTTGATGATGTTGGCGCGGGTCGCCTCGGTGCCGATGCCGGTCGTCTCCTTCAGCTTCTGCTTCAGCCGCGGATCGGTGACCAGTTTCGCCACGCCCTTCATCGCCTTGACGAGCTCGCCCTGCGTGTACGGCTTGGGCGGCAAGGTCTTCAGCGCCTTCAGCTCGACGTGGCCGACCTGACAAGATGCGTTCGCCTGCAGCGCCGGCAACACCTGGCTGCGCTGCGCGTCCTCGCCATCGTCTTCGGAGGGCGCCGCGGCCGCCAATGCCTGGCGCCAGCCGGTGACGACGATCTGCTTGCCGACGGCCAGCAGAGACTGGCCGCCGCATGCGATCCGTGCCTCGGTGCGGTCGAACTCGTGAAACGGCAGGAACTGCGCGAGGTAGTGCGCGCGGATCAAGCGATAGACGGCCAGCTCCTTCTCGCTCATCGCGGACAGCTTCGCCGGCTCAAGCGTGGGGATGATGCCGTGGTGCGCGGTCACCTTGCCGTCGTTCCACGCGCGCGAGCGCTGGGTGCGGTCAAGCTGGTCGATCAATGGCCGCACGCCGGGATCGGTGGCGAGCACGGCATCGAGCACGGCCGGCACTTCGGCCAGCATGCTCTCCGGCAGGTAGCCCGAATCCGAGCGCGGGTAGGTCGTGGCCTTGTGGGTCTCGTAGAGGCTTTGCGCGATATCGAGCGTTTCCTGCACGTCGAGGCCCAACTGCTTGGAACACACTTCTTGCAGCGTGCCGAGATCGAACGGCAACGGCGGGCCTTCGCGAACCCGTGCGGTGTCGACCGAAAGCACCTGCGCCGTGCCGGCCGCGCGCATGCGCTCGGTAGCCTGCTGGGCCACGGGATGCTGCAGGCAGCGGCCGGCGTCGTCCGTGCAACCTGCCGGAGGGATCCAGTTCGCCGTGAACGACTGGCCGGCATGGGCCAGGGTCACGTCGATCGCCCAGAACGGGACGGAGACGAAGCGTGCGATCTCGCGATCGCGGTCCACCACCAGCTTCAGCGTCGGTGTCTGCACCCGGCCCACCGATAGCACGCCGGCGTAGCCGGCCTGGCGCCCGAGCACGGTGAACAGCCGGCTCAGGTTCATCCCGATGAGCCAGTCGGCTCGCGATCGGGCGAGCGCGGAGTAGTACAGCGGCAAGGTCTCGGCCGACGGCTTCAGCGCACCCAGCGCCTTGCGGATGCTCGCGTCGTTCAGCGCGGACAGCCACAGGCGCTGGATCGGGCCGCGATAGCCGCACAGATCGAGGATCTCGCGGGCGATCATCTCGCCCTCGCGATCGGCGTCCGTCGCGATCACCAGCTCGGTGGCCTGGCCGACGAACTGCTTGACGGTCTTGAACTGCGCCGCGGTCGTCGCCTTGTGTTGGACGCGCCAGCGCTCGGGAATGATGGGCA
The DNA here is from genome assembly GCF_004801295.1 of Pseudothauera nasutitermitis. GTDB lineage: Bacteria > Pseudomonadota > Gammaproteobacteria > Burkholderiales > Rhodocyclaceae > Pseudothauera > Pseudothauera nasutitermitis. Next base: position 439,183 of record NZ_SSOC01000004.1, on the reverse strand, counting down.
GGTCGTCGATCGACCAGTGCTTGTAGCGTTCGTCGTAGCCCTCGGGCGCGATGGCTTCGACGAGATGACCGATGCACCAGGTAACGACCACACCGGAACCGCTGTAGCAGCCGGAACCGCGCTGTCCGGCGCCCAACACCCGGGCGATGTCCTTGCCTTGCGAAGGCTTCTCGCACAGAAACACGCGCATGAAGCCTCCTGGATGTGCGTGACGATCTACGAATGAGCGTCAGCATTCCCATCAGGCGGGCGTGCGACAGCAAACAACACGGAAGCGGGAGACACCCACTTGTGCAGGTGCACTGCACGGACACCACGCTGGCGCATGGGAGGCGGGGGATGGCTGCTACAGCCGCTTCCGGTGGGCGCTGGGGGCACGCCTGCAGGTCAGTTGCGAGGAACGGTTCTCGGGCGTAGGATCTTGAGTCAGGCGCCCGCCCAAGCTCTGGACAGCTTGAAACAGGCAATCAGCAGTTCCTGCAGCATCCTTCGCGTTCAACCATCCGGGATACCGGCTGTTCGAGATCGCGACAAAACGTCCAGCGCACCGATCGAACAGCTTCGGAGTATTCGGATGAGCAATCTCGTACGTTCTGCCGCCTATGCGGCTTCCCAGGCGCTGTCCGCACAAGGCCTGACGGTCAAGCGTTCCCACCTGTCTGAAATCATCGCCGCACTGCTGGGATATCGCACCCACGCGGCCCTCGCGGTGGAAGAGGCCGATCCCAAGCTCGACTACCACCTCGACGACGCCGAGGTCTATGTGCTCCACCTGCCGATGGGGGAAGCGCGGGTCGGGGAACTCGGTCTCTCCGAGGGAGGCATGAACCCGTCTGCGGTCACCACGGCATGCATCGACGCGTTGAAGGCCAGCGCCGGATCGGTGGGCGTGTACGTCGGCGTGGCCGATTTCTATGACTCGCATGCCCGGCAGGCCTTGGCCGAGGCGATCTACGACGATGACGACGTGGCCGGCGCGATGGCCGAGAGCAATGCCTCGTTCCCCGACGAGCCCGAGATGGACATCGAATGCCCCGCCACGGCGGATCTGTGGGCGGCGGTCGGCGAGTGGGCGATCGAGGCCGACGGTGACATGACGGGCGAGTACGACCCGGAGGGTGACCGCATGTTCAACGGCGACACCCTGAACTGCCGCGGCCGCCTGCTCTACAACAAGGCGGGACGTGCGGGACTGGTGCTCATCGAAGCCGGCGGGATGGCCGGCGCCGACGATGGCTGGCGCGACCTGGATCGCGAGGACGAACTGGAGTACCGCCAGAGCCTGGAGACCCAGCAGATACCTTGATGGAGAAGCAGCAAGCCCCCGGCGGCAGTCTCCATGCCGCCGGGCCTTCGTAGTCGGCCGGTCATCGCCTGGCGAGGTGATTCCTCAGCAGATATTCCGGCAGGCCCACTGGACGATGTAGGCCGGAGCTGAGCAACCCGAACACGTACGCCAGGCTCTTCGCCTTCACATCTCTGGGTCACTCTCGCGGTGTCCGGATTCCTCGCAGCATGAGGTTGAGCAGGTAGTCGTTCCGCGTCTCATCAGCAGCGATCGATAGCACGATGCCGCCGATGAGTTGCACGAGGTCACCTGGGGTGAGGTCCGGGTCCACCGCGCGGGCGGCAAGCGCCCGGTCCAGCACGTTGCCGACGGCGTCGTCGATCTGTTCTCGAGCGCGGCGGTCGAACTCGGGATCCCGTTCGGAAGGCTGGCTCAACTCACAGATAATAGCCCGGTTCGCCTGCGAGAAGGCAACGAACGCCTGCAGCCATTCGACGAGCCCCTCCCAGGGTTTGTGCGTTATCGCCAGCTCTGCGGCGAGTGGACCGAGCTGCTGGAGATCCTCTTCATAGAGCGCTCGGACCAAGTCGATGCGTTTAGGGAAATTTCTGAAGAGCGTGCCGATACCGACGCCCGCCCGTCTCGCGACATCGTCCATGGACGCATCGTGCTGCTTCTCGGCGAAGACCTCGCGAGCGGCAAGGAGCACCCGCTCCCGGTTTCGACGGGCGTCGAGCCGCATTGCCCGCCGGAGCGGAGCCGCCTCACCTGACGCGGGGGGATCTGTTGCCAACGTTGCACCTCCTTCGCAGACTGAGTGTAGTGGAGTTAAACTCCGGTTATAGTGGAGCGGCACTCCGCTTAGCGAGCGCTAAGGACTTCAAACGCCATGACGAAGACACCCTTCATTATCGCCGCGCGGCGCGGACCTGGGCGCAAAGGGCCGCGACATGCGCCCTCCATCCACCGGATGCGGCGATCGGATCGCATCACCCGGATACGGAACCTCGTGTCGGAAACGGGAGGCGGTGAGTGATCGGCGATTTCCCGACGCAGCATGCCCTCGCGGGCGGGCGAGGACAAGCCACCGACGACCGCCTCGCACCCGGCACGCCGCTTGTGCTGGGCATTCTCGTGGTCTCGACCTTCGTGGTCGTGCTCAACGAAACCATCATGAACGTGGCCCTGGCGAGCATCATCCACGATCTCGGCATCTCCGCGGCGACGGCCCAGTGGCTGACGACCTCCTACCTGCTGACGATGGCGATCGTGATCCCGACCTCGGGCCTGCTGCTGCAGCGCTTCAGCGTCCGCCAGGCATTCATCACCACCATGTCGCTGTTCAGCCTCGGCACCCTGATCGCGGCGCTCTCGTCGGGCTTTCCCATGCTCCTGACCGGACGCATCGTGCAGGCGGCAGGCGCCGCGGTGATGATGCCCCTGCTGATGACGGCGGTGCTGCACACGGTGCCGGCACGCCGACGCGGCTCGATCATGGGGACGATCTCGATCGTGACCGCGGCCGCGCCCGCGCTCGGCCCCCCGGTGTCGGGTGCGGTGCTCAGCGTGCTGGACTGGACCTTCCTGTTCTGGACGGTGCTGCCGATCGCGGCGGCGATGCTCCTGCTGGGCATTTTCCGGCTGCGCAACGTGACGCAGACGCGCCGCGTCCCCATCGACGTGCTCTCGGTCGTCCTCTCCGCGCTCGCATTCGGCGGCATCGTGTTCGGCCTTGCGAGCATCGGCGAGTCCGCACACGGGGAGGCGCCCATCGCCCCCTGGATCCCGCTCGTCAGCGGCGCCCTCTTCATGCTGGTGTTCGTCGTCCGACAACGACGCCTCGCCCGTCACGACCTCGCGCTGCTGGACCTGCGCACCTTCCGCACGCCCCAGTTCGCGGCCGCGATCATCGTCACAGCCCTGGTGGCGATGACCCTGTTCGGCACGCTCACCGTGCTCCCGCTCTACCTGCAGGACGGGCTGGGCGTCGGCGCGCTCGCCACTGGCCTGCTGCTGCTGCCGGGCGGCCTGCTCCTGGCAGTGCTCTCGCCGATCGTCGGGCGCCTGTACGACCGGGTCGGTCCCGGCCCGCTCGTCGTGCCGGGGGCCATCCTGCTCGCCCTGTCGCAGGTGGTCTTCGCCCTGACCCTCTCGCAGGACGGTTCTCCACTGCTGGCGATGGCCATGTTCACCGTGATGCACATCGCCCTGGCCTTCCTCTTCACGCCGCTGATGACCTCGGCGCTCAGCCCGCTCCCCGCCTCGCTCTACTCGCACGGCAGCGCGACCTTCTCGACCGTGCAGCAGCTCGCCGGCGCCGCCGGCACGGCGACGCTCGTCACGCTCATGTCCATCGGCTCCACCCGAGCCGGACCGGAAAGCGGTATCGCCTCCGGCATCCAGGACGCCTACATCGGTGCATCGGTCATCGCCCTCATCGCCGTGGTCGGCGCAGCGGCCCTCACCCTGATCGCCCGAAGACACCGCCCAGCTTCCTGCAAAGAGATCGAATGAGCCATCGCAGGATGCCGGATTTTCCGCTAGACACGTCCACTAAAGGAGCCACCTCATGAAGAACGATGGTCCGGGAATTTCGAAAAGACAATTCGCTCGCCGCGAATTTCTGGCGGCGGCCGGCGGCGTTGCCCTCGCGCCGCTCCTGTGCGGCCTGGCCTCCACGGCATTTGCGCAATCGACACCTGCGGCCTCGTCGCCTCGGACCGCCCGTGTGGAAGGTCGACGCCGGCTCGGTGACCTGGAGGTATCGAGCATCGGCCTGGGATGCATGGTCCTGATCGGCGAGTATGGTCCGGCCGGGGAAAAGAGCGAGCAGATCAGGCTCATCCGCGACGCCCATGACCGCGGCGTGACCTTCTTCGACACCGCCGAGATCTATGGTCCCTTCACCAACGAGGAACTGGTCGGGCAAGCGCTTCGCCCGATCCGCAACGACGTCGTCATTGCCAGCAAATTCGGCTTCAACGTCGATCTGAAGACCCGCAAGGCGCTCGGCGGCTTCAACAGCCGGCCAGAGCATATCAGGCAGTCCGTCGAAGCCATGCTGGTGCGGCTGAACACCGACCGCATCGACCTGCTGTACCAGCACCGCGTCGATCCCGAGGTTCCGATCGAAGACGTCGCGGGCGCGGTCCGGGATCTCATGGCCGAAGGCAAGGTGCTGCACTGGGGTCTGAGCGAGATGGGGCCGAACACCCTGCGCCGCGCCCATGCCGCGCTGCCGGTCACGGCGGTGCAGAACGAATATTCGATGCTGTGGCGTGGGCCGGAGCAGCAGATCCTGCCGATCTGCGAGGAACTCGGCATCGGCTTCGTGCCGTACAGCCCGCTGGGCACGGGCTTTCTGGCCGGCCGCGTCAAGCCGGGCACCGCTTTCGGCCCCAACGACCCCAGGCCGCAGGCGTCGCGCTTCCAGGGCGGGAACCTGGAACACAACCTGGCCCTATTCGACCTAGTGAGCGCCTGGGCCGAGCGCAAGTCCGCCACCCCCGCCCAGATCTCCCTCGCCTGGCTGATGGCGCAGAAGCCATGGATCGTTCCGATTCCGGGCACGACCAACATCGAGCACATGCGGGAAAACCTCGGCGCGAGCTCGGTGAGGTTCACCCCGCAAGAGCTCGCCGAACTGAACACCGCCGCTTCGAAGATCGAGGTGCGGGGCCAGCGCCTGCAGGAGACGGTTCTCTCCTGGTCGGGCGTGGAAGCCCCGCCCAAAAAATGACGGGAGATCTCTTCATCCGCGTCGCGGTTCGCAGTTGCAGGCCGGGAAAAAGTCGATGGGCATGTTGCCACGCGGTCCAAGCGCGGCAACACGGCCATGGGGCGCACCGGGCATTGCATGCTGAAGCGCCGGCGAGCGCTGTCGCGGTGATCGGTGTCCGCGATAGCGGGGCCAGTCCAGCGGCGACCAATCACGACAATTCCCGCACCGCGGCCATCACCCGCGGCCGTGGGCAGCGCGAAAACACGAAAACGGAGGAAATCAGATGAAGCATTACGCACCCCTTGGCCTGACGCTGCTGGCTTACGCATTCGCGGCGATGCCGGCGATCGCTCAGCAGACGCCCCCCCATCCATCCGAACACGCCTTCTTCTCCAGGCCGGACCTGCCCACGTCCGTGTTCTACGATGCCACTGCCACCCACGTTCCGCTTGCGCCCAAACTCAACGCGCTAGATTCGGTTCTGGTCGATGTCGACAATGACGGCGATCTCGATGCCGTCATCGCGGTCGAATACGGTGTCAACCGCCTCTATCTGAACGAGGGCGGCGGCAGGTTCAAGTACGTGCCCGGCGCCTTCGGCAACGTCATGCACGACAACGAGCATGTGAGAGCGGCCGACTTCAATGGCGACGGCAATATCGACGTGGTGTTCGTGGCAGAAGAGGACGAGGTCCACCAGCTGTATTTCGGCGACGGACGTGGCGGCTTCACCGATGTCAGCGACCGCCTGCCACGCTCCAGTCAGGGCAACGCCCTGGCGGTGGGCGACCTGAACGGGGACGGCCTCCCGGACATCCTCGTCGGCAGCACCGGCGAACAGGGACACGGCGGCAAGGTCGTCCCGGCTCGCAACCTCCTGTTCCTCAACGATCCGGCACGACCGGGGCATTTCCGCGACGCCAGCGACACCCTGCCCGGCGAGGACGACCAGACCGGAGGCCTGGCCCTGGCCGACATGGACGGGGACGGCGATCTGGACATCGTCGTCGGCAGCCCGACCCAGCCAAACCGCCTGTTGATCAATGATGGCGCGGCACGCTTCACTGACGCCTCGGAGCGGCTGGACCTGCGCGTGCCGATGGAAACGACCGAGGTCCATGTGTTCGACGCCAACGGCGACGGGCTGAAGGACATCCTCTTCTTCAACATCACCAGCAACAACGTCGGATGGGACAAGGATCCGCAGACGCGACTGCTCATCAACGACGGCAAGGGACGCTTCATCGACGAGACCGCCACGCGGCTGCCGGCGCACACCTTCTCGAGCTGGGCAGGGACCGTCATCGACTTCGATGGCGACGGCGCGCTGGATCTGCTGGTGGGCGCGGTCCAGGTGCCCGGCTTCGTCCCGCTGCAGCTGCGCGCATGGCGCAACGACGGCAAGGGCCACTTCACCGACGTGACCCTGGACGTCGTGCCGGGAATTACGGTCGGACGAAGCTGGAGCACGAGCACCGGCGACCTCGACGGCGACGGCAAGACCGACGTGCTGATCGGCGGCTGGAGTACGCAGGTACGCCTGCTGCTGAGCGATGTCGAGGGCTACCGTGCGACCATGCCGGAATCGCCAAAGCTACCCGCCCCCGCGCCATTCTCCGCCTTTCAGCGTCGCTGAAGCCGCGCACAACCGTAGTCGGCGGACGCCGCTGCGCATTGGATGACACTCGCCTTTGCGACATCAGGGCGGCGGCGCGCTGTTTCGTGTGGCAGCAAGCTGGTTCAGCTCGGCATTGCAGATAGGTAGGAGAGAAAGCGCCGAAGGCCGCAAGGCCCTCGGCTCAAGAGAATGTCACCACCCGTGGGCTGAGTCAGGAATCGGTCGTCGTCAAACCCTTTCCTGTCACAGCAGCGGGCGCGTCGTCGCCAAGTGGCAGCGGCGAGGCTCGCCGCCGCCAGTTGCCCACGCTACGAGTCCGCGGCGCCTTCGTGCTCGGCGTTCGACGGCTTGGAGCTGAGCTTCACCGACTCGACACGGAACGGCAGGATTCCGACGCGCCGGGCCTCGATCTTGAAGGTAACGCGCTCGTTCTCGTCGGCGTCTTCCCACTCGTCGCGGACTGTGCGGCCATCCACCAGCACGCGCATGCCCTTCTGGTACAGCGTCTGCCAGTGCTCGGCATCGCGATGCCATAACTCGACCGGTGCCCAGTACCCGCCGCGATCCTCGAACGAGCCGTCCGGCTTGGGCACTGGATTGTCGAAGTAAACGTTGAGGCGAAGAAGCCGGCGGGGCTCTTCGTTGCCGTTGGGGAACTCGCGATACTCCGGCGCGGAGCCGATGTTGCCTTCGCCGTAGAAGTGGGTGCTCATGGTGCCTCCTGGGGGGTGATGGGGGAAATCGACGCGCCGTCCCTGGGGTGGATGCGGCGCAGGTAGTCCGCTTCGGCCTGAGCCAGCTTGCTGGCGCACTCAAGGGCCTGGCGGGCGATGCTGTGGGTGAGGCTGATCTGCATGTTCAGCACGAGTCGCTGCCGCTCCATTGCGTACAGGTCGTCGATCAGGCGCTCGGGCGTGGCGGGGCTGGCGATCAGTCGCTGCCACAGCGCCACCCCCATGGATGAACGATCGGTGTTGCGCCAGCGAAGGAAGGTTGTGCCTGCGCCAGTGGCCTGCTGGGCCAGATGCACGTCGAGGAGATTGAAGGGGTAGGCACGCGCCTGCGGCAGTACCCGCTGCGTCGCCAGCGCGATCAGGCCGTCGCGCAGTGACACGCATTGGCTGGCCCAGGTCTCCAGACTCCCCTTACCTTTAAAAGGCAAAGGGCTTAAAAGGCCTTTTAGGTAGCCCGCGTGTTCCAGCCGCTGGAAGTCCGCCTGTTCCAGCGGCGCGAAGTGCCAGCGCGCTTCGGGCAATTCCCCGGTCATGCCGGTTCATCCCCATCGGCGGATTCGGCTGCCTTGGTGGACTTCCTCGAACGCCTGGGTTTGTCGGGTCGCGCCGGATCCTCCGCAGGCAGATCCGAAGATGCTTCCGCAGACGCATCAACGGGCGTGTCGACAGACGCACCGCCGCCAACTTCATCCGCCGGTTCCGCAAGAGCACTGGCCCTGGCCTCGGTAGGCGTGCGTGGCGTCGCAGACAGCGGACTGCGGCGCAGCACCGGCGGCGCAAAACGGGACCGTCGCGCGCCTTTCAGCACGTCCTGCGGCAGCTCGCCGAACTTCTCCAGCGCTGCGTGCGCCGCCGCGTTCTTCGCCGCGAAGTCGTCGCGGGTGCAGCCGGAATAGCGATACTGCTGGGCCAAGCTGAAGAGGCTGCGCAGCGCGTGCGCGCCGTCGTTGAGCCAGCGCTCCAGCGTGCCGCGATCGATCAGGGCGGTGTGATGGGCCAGGATCAACTTGCGCGCGAGATCGTCGTAGTCGGCCAGCAGGTAGACGGCCATGAAGCCCAGCTGCGCATTGACGAACAGCGGAAGCTTCACGGGCTGGACGTTCAGGTTCTCGCCCAGGCTGAGTGCCGGCGGCACGTCGGCAAGCGCTTGGTCCACCTGTTCGCGCAGTGTTTGGAGCGTGGCCTTGGTCTGCTCCAGCTTCTCCTCGACCCGCAACATCCACCAGTCGCTGTAGGGATCGTCCTGCTCCGATCCCCGCTTCATCTTGTTCATGTTGCCGATGAAGCCGTTGAGACCGATGATGCCCGGGCGTCCTTCCGCGGGCGCGCGCCCATGCCAGATGCGGGACGCATGGTGCGTATGGAGCGTCAGCGTCATCGCGCTGCGCAGCGATCCGAGGTTGAGCTGCAGAGGTTCGTTGGCCATGTGGGCGACTCGCTGAAGAAGAAACGAGTCGCCAGCATCGGGATTGCCCGGAAGGCCGTCAGTCAACAAACCGCATCCGACGCCCGCCCGGTTTGTCTGTCGCGGGAAGGCCGTGTGTCCCAGCTATCCCCCGGGGATAGCTCTGCCGCAGGCCAGGGTTGTGTGCTGGCGACGGCGGCGTGCCGGAAGGCTGTCTGTCCCAGCTATCCCCGGGGGATAGCTCGTTGCCTCATGTTCTGCGCAGGACTTCGCGCAACCGCGCAATGTGCGCGCGCACCACCTCGGGATCCGCTGGGGTGAAGGTGCTGGCCGATGGTGGCGTCGCAGCGGGCGGTGGCGATGTTGCCGCAGGAGTTGTTGGCTGAGCGGCGTCGCCGGCCCATGCCTTGAACTCGCCGCGGATGGCCTTCTGGATGATCCCGAACAGGTAGCCGGCCGGGTTGCGTACCGTGCTGCTTCGGCAACGTGCCGCCCATTCGTCGAGTACCGCCTGGCGCTGCCCTTCGTCCACCTGCCGAAGGGCCACCAGCGCGCCGGCCTGCTGTTCGTCTTTCAGGGCCAGGAAGCGCTCGGGCAGCTGCAGGTCGTGCAGCCCGCGTGCGCGCGGTACTGTACGTACTTCATTGATACTGTCTTTCAGTACTGTACGGCCCGTCTTCGGAATCCGAAGTGAGCCGTTTGGCGCGGCTTTCGGGCCTGCTTCGGATTCCGAAGACGGGTGCGCGCCATTCCGAAGAAGGGCATCCTGGCCTTCTTCGGATTCGTGAGGGACGCCGTCCTGTGGATAACTGCCAGGCCCGAATCCGCCCTCGGCCATCCGCTGCGCCAACACCTGCAGGCGGGACGGCAGCGTGCGGCCGCTGACCAGCGGATCGTCGGCTATCTCCTTCAGGGTATGCAGGCCCACGATCTGCACCGCCTTGCTGGCATGCGTAAGCGCCTGGCTCACAAGCCCCAGGTAATCAGGATCCAACTGCATCGCTTCAAAGGGCGTCAGAGGCTCGTCGTGCAGCACGTAGAGGTTGCCCTGGATGCGACCTGTCTTGGGGTCGCGCCGGCGACGCACGAGGCTGATCCAGCGCGTCAGGCGCAGCAGTGTGAGCGCGCGTGCGATGGTCTCGTGAGAGGCCAGTGCCGTACACGGCATCGAGGCCAGGTAGGGCCTGAGCTGATCGTAGGTCGGGAACGCGGTGAGCCCATCGCCGTTCAACTGCAAGCGGAAGACTTGCCAGGCGTTGCGTTCCAGCGGGGTCAGGCGCTTGTCGAGAAAGAGCGTTCTCGGCACGCTTTCATGGCGATTGCCGCTGAAAAGGAATCCGTCTTGGGGCGATGCCGCTCCCCGCGGCGGCTGCAGGTTTTGCAGGGCCTCGTCGAACAGCGCGGACAGCGCAACGGGGCCTGCCCGCCTTGGCGACGCGTCCGTCGCCATCGTCTACACCTGTCCCTGTTCGATCCAGCTGCGAATCGCTGCCCAGATCACCGACATCGGCACCGCCATGGATTCGGCCAGGTCCATCGTCAGGGCCAGCATCTCCGTCTCGTCGCCGGGAGTGATGCCGCGTTCCTTCATGCCGGCCTGCCATTGCCGCCACAAGGCCACGTCCTGCGCTTCGTCCAGCACCGGGTAGCGTCCCCGGCGCTTGGGCAGGCCAAGGATGTTCCGACGCAGCGCGACTTCCTGGTGGGTCAAGCCGAAGAACTTGCTGATCATCTCGGTGCTCGAACCGAGCTTCAGCATCCGGTCGACCGTGGCGATTTCCTTCTCCACGTCGTCCACCTGGGTCAGCAGACGCTTGAGCACGTCCCGGTTCACCGATACGGAGCACCAGGACACGTTGGCATTGGCCAGCACGCTCACCAGCGCCGGATGCTTGAGTGCATCCAGCTCTTCCTCGCCGAAGCCCATGGCTTTGCAGCGGCGAAGCTGACCGTTTCGCAGGTCGTGCAGCGCCTGGGCGATCACGGCTTGGTTGAGTGGATGTGGTGCCGACATGCTGATCTCCCGCGCGCTCAGGGGCTGCCCGCATCGGCGGATGGCATGCCGGCGTCCAGATCGGCGAGGCGGCGTGCCAATCGAAGCAGCCGGAACAGCTTCACCAGCGCCGTATCGCTCAGGCGCGACGTCGTGCCACCCCAGCCATGCAGCATCGGCGCCAGGTCATCGGCAAGACGGGCGGGATCGGATCGCGCCACCCCTTCCTGATGCCCACTCAACGCGCTCAGAAGGTTCAGCACGGCGGCAGACGCATCGGGGAGCGCCGCGGCCGCCCTGGGCGCCCCGCAAACGAAGCCGATGCCCCCGGTGCTCGGCTGGACATGGCTGGCCAGTCCTGCTTCCTCGGCGATCTCGCACGCGAACTGAGCGATATGGACGCGCAAGCGATCGGGTACATCGAGACCGGGCTCGATGTACCAGACGTCCGAAATCGGATACAGGCCGCCTGCCTGGACAGGGATTGCGCGCAGCGCGTCGGCCTCGAAGTCAGGTGGAGAGTCCCCCATCTGATCGGCCACTAGGCGCTGGATGGATTGCAGCCGTTCCGTGGTCGGTGCCGGCGAGACAATGTGTGCCTGCAGACGCTGGTCGCGATCGTTCTGCTGGGTGGTGTCCTGATGCGCTTGGCCCTGATCTTCTGTCGCTGTCGGCGTCGCGGTCGAACGTGTGGTCGGAGGCGCGGTGGGCAGGATCGTGTCCGGCGCAGCGGGTGCATCAGAAGGTGGTGAGGGACGCGGTGTGGTCGCGGCCGGTGGCGGGACCTGCGGAGGTATGACGGCAGGAGGTGCGGCCGTGCTGTCCGGTGCCGGTTCACTCAACAGCGCCCGCTGCCGACTCTCGCTGTCGTCGACCTCCAGGCTCAAGGTGTCGTAGTCCGCCTGTAGCAGCTCGGACATCTGTCCGATGAGTTCATCCTGAACTCGCCGGGTAGAGAACTCCTCCGGCTTGGTGTCGAACTGGGTCAGCACGTCCTGGAACAGCGTGGCGAAATCCACCGTGAGGTGCTTGGCCAGCGCGCGGCGTTCCCAGACGCGCTCGCAGGCGCGCCGCAGCACGGCGATCCTCTCGACCTGCCGCCGGCCCAGGCCACCGTAAAGCACGGTGGGAATGGCTGGCAGCAGGTACTGCACGGCATCCTGCATGCGGCTGATGTGCGATTGCTGCACCGGAAGGCCGTCGGTCGTCAGGCGCCTGGCGAGTTCGGATTGCGACAGCGGCTTGCCGGACTCCTGCTCGTAGAGCGCCTGGGCCTTCTGGATGCCCAGCGCGCGCTCGATGAAGGTCAGGCCGCCACGCAGTTCGTTCTCGGCCAGGTGACCGGTGAGCGCCACGATCTCCCCGCGCTCCGGCCAAGGGCGGAACATGCATGGAACGCGAAAGAAGCGCTCATCCTTCATCTCGGCCCAGAGCTCGCGCAGGATGGCGAGCCGCGTGTTGCCACCATTGCGGATGATGTAGTGGGGCTCGCCGGGACGACGGGTGATGGCGGGTGCGGCATCGAGCCCACGTTCGCGTATCGACGCCTTGATTTCCTCGTATGCCGGGTTGCGCTTAACGCGTGGATCGTGATCGTAGGGGCGCAACTGATCGAGGGTGACGACCATGGGGGTGTCGGCGATCGGGTCGCTCAGCGCTGTGGCCGACGGGCCGTTACGCTCAAAGCCGGCGGCCATGAGCTTGCCGGCCATTTCCTGGTGCGTAAGATCAGCCATGACCAGTTCCCCGGTCCGCACGGCCCTGGCGGTCGGCGCGCCGAATCTGCGCGCGGGCATTCAGGCCGGCCCGATGATCGCTGGCGGTTGAACTGGTGTAGATCGGTGCGCAACCGGTCTTTGTGAACTTCAGGTGCCCGCCGGAAGTTCGCTTGACGCGCCAACCCTCACCAATGGCAAACTCGATCAGGGCACGCAGTCGCTTGTGGCCGCGCGCCAGTTCATGCGCGTTGGCCATGGGGCAGCCTCCCTGACCGGTCAACCTTCAGTGGGTGACCGGTCACCAGGATCAGGCGGTCGCGCCACTGCGGAAAGAGCTCCATCGCGAGTGCGCGCATTGTGTCGAGCGCTGCAGGCGCGACTCTGCCGGGCGGTTGTCGATATTCGACACGGTGTACCGGCAGGCCGCGTGTGGAGGCGCGTGGATAGGCCTCGATGGCTGGCACATTGGTGTCCAGCACGCGAATGCCGACATGCTCCTGGAACAGGTCGCGTAAAGCTTGCTGGATCAATCGCGCGTTCGAAGAAACGGAAAGTACGCGATTGATGAGCAGGTTCAGCGGAGGGGGCTCGATACCGAGATGGCGGTACGGCGCGATGTCCTCAAGCAACTGAATGGTGCCGCGACGTAGCTCGCGCGCGGCCAGGATTTCAGGTGTTACGGGCGACAGCGCCAGATCGGAGGCAAGCACCGCCATCTCAAGAATGACACTGCGAGCACCCTGAGTGTCGATCAGCACGAGGTCGTACAGCGGCGCCAATGCCGGCAGCAGGTGGCGCAAGCGCAGGCGACCATCTGGGGCATGCAGCAACAGCGTGCTCAGTTCTCCCCGGTCATCGTTGGACAGAACCAGATCCAGGCCCGGGATGGCTGTCCGAGAAACCAATTGCTCGAAATCCCGCTCATTGAACGCCAGCATCTCGTAGATGCCACGGGATGCGCGATGCGTTAGTTCGTAGTAGGACGACAGCGTGGGTTGCACGTCGAGGTCGATCAGCAGAACACGCAGACCTGCATCGGCCACGATGCCGCCGAGATTGGCAGCGGTCGTCGTCTTGCCGACGCCGCCTTTGGTGGAGATGATGGATACGACGCGCATCTTCTCCCCCTCAGCCGTTGCGTGAGAGGGAGGGTTGCGGCACCCTGTTCTTGAGGCGTTCGCTGATCCAGAGGTCGATCTCGGCCGAGTCCCAGCCCACCGCACGAACGCCGAGGCGAAGCGCTTGAGGGAACTCCCCCTTCTTCATCAGCGAGTAGAGGTGCGCGCGCTTGAATCCTGTTTTGGATTCGACCTCCTCTAGCCGCAGGATGCGGCGTTCGCCCGGCGGTAATGCAGGCGTTTGCAACATGGCGGTCACTCCTTAACGCTTAGTGGCGTTTGTTGGCGTGACCCTCATTAAATAGAGCGAATTGAGGAAATGCACTGCAAATGCAATATTGCGGACTGCACATGCAAGCTTGCAAATTTCGGCAAGTGGTGATCAGTGAGATGGAGGCTAACCGGTGGCAGCGCGGAGTTTGCGGCGTGACTGAGCGAACTTCCCGTTCAACGTGCGCTCGGCGATCCCCATGATCCCGCCATGATTCGCAACCAGCGCAGTGACGATCGCCTCTTGGCTCTTGAAGCTTGAATAGGGTGTGCCAGCTGGCGACTGGCTCAGCATCAGGTCGAGCATGCCGCCGATGATGTGCTGGTAGGTGGACTCGGCCCGATCGGTGATCGGGCATTCATGGCAAGCAGGGATCGTTTCACTTTGCTTGAGAAGGTTCTGGTGCGCTTCTCTCAGCGTCTGGAGTTGTTGACGGCATTGCGCGAGTTCCGCCTTCAGCGCTTGGCGTTCGACCAGCAGGGCTTGTCCGGTTTCCAGGGTGATGGTGGGATGAGAGATTCGCTCAGCACGACTGAAAAGGAATCCAGGTCGCTGTTCGGGGTAGTGGTGGGTCATCCAGCGCTTGAGATCTACGTGCCTGATTGTCAAATCGGGCGAATCCCAAAGCGCCTCATCGCTGCGCGTGATTCCAAGGTGTCCGTAGGGGAGCTCGCCATTGAAGATGGCGTCGTAGATGCGCTCATTGCAAAGCCGCAGTTCGGTCCAGCGTGGGCAATCGACTGTCTCCGGCATACTCGGTGGCGACGTGATAAGGCCAATGATGTACTTCTTGTACTTAAGTAAGCCTGCCCAACGGATTGCTGCTTCGATGGGGCGATAGTAGACCTTGGCTATGGGAGGGCTGTCGTGCATGCGTCCATCTCCTACGATCAAATCTCTACATCCAAATCTCCTGGGGCCAGGAAGCTCCTGGCGCTATGAATTCGTTGGGGGCGAGCGGTGATCGAGCCAATGCGCGTGCCCGCGCGTGCTCATCGCAAAGATGCCCCGTCCCTGGTGATCACAGACCGTTTGCTATTGACTGCCGGTTGTCGCGGGAGCCCAATCTCGATGCAGGCCACGGCGGGCCGCATCGGGATAGGGCTTGTACCCGCTTACGTGAGCGTTGTTGCTTGGTGATTTATCTGCAAGACCGCTCTTGCATCAGCTGTTTCGTTCTCGGTCTCGACGCCACGGCTTGCATGCTGATCTGCGCCGGTGGAGATGGCGGAGGGCTATGTGGTGGGGCTTGCACCAGGCCGGCTCAGACCAGCGCGGCATGCTGTCTGACTGAAATAGGCTCACGGTTGCTGTTGCGCGTGCGCCTCAGAGGCTTGAGCGGGTAGACGCATGGCGCAATGGTCATTCGACTTCTAGCGCGGTCATGTCTCGATGTTGGCAATGTGCGCCCCGATCACGTCATCCGCCGAACTACACGCGTGTTCGCGCCGCTCGTCAAAGGCAGATCAGCTTGCGGATCTGCTCGATAGGATGTCCCAGTTTGCGAGCATGGCGCACGAACTACCGTCGTCGCTGACCATGCATGCTGTTGTGGCGGTAGTTGCCCGCGCAACGACGTAGCGGACAACTGGATACGCTAGGCGCCGGTAACGGCTTGGTGCTGGCCGAGCACGGCTGGTCCGACATGATGGTAGGCACGGTCATCATGCCGTTACTCCTGAAGTCGACGATCTGTGATCGCGCCAGCATGGCCAGCTTGGAAGGTAGCGTGATCAGCGTATCGTGGCGGTTGGTGGTGCTCGCTGGATGTCAGTGGACAAAGGAGCTTGTCAAGTGATTGTCCGTGGGCCAAAATGTGGTCGCAACTCGAAAATTGAGTTCAAAAAATCCCTTTGAAATTAGCGGCTTGGACACATCTTCCCGTTCCCATCACCCGCTCCAGTCACGCTCCAAACCAGGTTCGTCACTTTGGGAAGTGATTACAAGCGATTGAATTTCAATGAGATTTTTTCATTCCTGATGCTTTCGGGATCGGAAAAATGCCTCTCTAGTGCCCCCATTTCGGTACATTTTTTGGCCCATCAATATGGGGGCGGGCATGTCGCATTGTTTCTGCCCGCAGCGCGACGTTGCTGCGACCATGGCTCCTATCCCGTCTAATTTGGGATTTGGGGAGCAAGCGTGGCGCTGACTGACGTACATATCCGAAACGCCAAGGCAACGGGGAAGGTTTACACACTGGGCGACTACGACGGCCTGTCGTTGTTCATCTCGGCCCAGGGCAGTAAGGCCTGGCATTTTCGCTACCAGTGGCTAGGCAAGCGGTCACGGATGTCTTTCGGTACGTATCCCGAGTTGAGCTTGCGTGATGCGCGGGCCATGCGGATAGAGGCGAGGGCGATGATCGCCAAAGGCATCAACCCCAGGCTCGCGCGAAAACAGAAGCAGCAGGCTGCTCGACTGGCGGGTGAGTACACCTTCATGCGGGTGTACGAGAAGTGGCTGGCTCATCGGATGTTGGTGCTGGAGGAGGGGAGGCAAAGCACATTGCAGCAGATCCGACGGGTGTTCCAGAAAGACGTGATCCCGGCGCTGCGCAGAATGACCATTCATGAAATTACGCAGCATCACCTGTTGGAGGTGATCGGGCGCATCGAGGCGCGGGGTTCGCTGTCAGTCGCAGAGAAGATGCGCACGTGGTTGCGGCAATTGTTCGAGTACGCCGTGGTGGTGGTGCCCGACATGGAGAACAACCCTGCACGGGATCTACACGTAGTGGCGATCCCGCTGCCGCCGGTTCGGCACAATTCGTTCTTGATAATCAAAGAACTGCCGTCGTTCTTGAGGGACTTGCGTGCCTATCAGGGAAGAAAGGTGACGCAGATGGCGGTTCGACTGTTGCTGTTGACCGGCGTGCGTACGGGGGAGTTGCGGCTGGCCACGCCTGACCAGTTCGACCTGGCACGTGGCGTGTGGATCATACCTGCGGCCTCGCTCAAGCAACGCAACATGCTGACTCGACGGCGGCGTGTGCGGGTCGGTGATATTCCACCGTACATCGTGCCGTTATCGGTTCAGGCGCAGCAGCTTGTGCGTGAGGTGCTGGATGCGTTCAAGCCTACACAGAAGTATGTGTTCGCGGGCGTGGCACGGCTGACAGACCACATAAGCGAGAACACTGTCAACTTCGCATTGAAGCGTATGGGGTACGACGGTCGCCTGACTGGACATGGACTTCGAGCCACACTGTCGACAGCATTAAATGAGATTGGCTATCCGCGGATATGGGTGGATGCGCAGTTGTCGCATGCCGATCCGAATCGGATCAGTGCGATCTACAACCATGCGCAATATGTGGAGCAGAGAAGGGTAATGATGCAGGACTGGGCGAACCGATTGGATTTGCTCGAAAAGGGTGAGGTGGAGGCTGCGAGCCGGCATTTGATTGTGCATTTGCAGGGAGTGGCGGAGATGGCCGGGCAGAGTGATCGAACTCCATGGCGCTCGGGAGTTAATGCGCCATATCCCATGGAGGCTTGTTGGCAACAAACCATGCAGGACCCGAGGGAGCATATAAATGCTCGAATTGCTGCGCATACGGGTTGCGACATAACTGTCATTCTCTAATGCCTTCGCTTATCGGTCTGAGCAGTATGTTATTGCCGTGAGCGGGATGTAGGTCGAGGAAGAGGTATTCGATAGTGAGCGTCTGCTACCGGCCAGAAGCGGTCATTACGGATACGCACTAATTTTCTTGGTGTAACGTCGGGCTCCAGTGTAATGCTGATAGCATGTTATTGATGCCTAGGAGCCAAGTAAAATCAGTAACGCAGATCATAGATTTCCCAATCAACTAACTTCGTAACCGGAAAGGTCTTACGTGGCATTCAATTTTCAAATTCCCGGTCCCGGTCATCAGACTTCAATAGCTATTGATCTTGGCTCATCGTTGGTCTTTGTTGGGGCAAATGGTTCGGGAAAAACACGCTTAGCTGTGCTCATTGAAGAATCCGTAGGAGAGAACGCTCACCGCATTTCGGCGCACCGAGCTCTTAATCTAAATCCAGCTGTACCTAAAATTCGTGGTGCTGAGGCACTTAAAAAGCTTCGATACGGATATGAAGGTGAGAGCGCTGCGATTCACCATCGCGCAAGTAATCGGTGGAAAAATTCGAAGCCGGCAGTGGCAATGCTTAACGACTTCGACAGTTTGCTACAAGCGCTTTTCGCTGACCAGTCGGTTACGACGCTAGAAACGCACACCAAGTACCGGTCCGGTACACTGACAAAGGCGACTGCAACGAAATTTGAAACTCTTTCCGAAATCTGGCAACGTCTCCTGCCGCACCGAAAGTTAGTCATATCTGGCGACGATATTAACGTCGCGCTTGTAGATGGGGGCGAAACCTATCCAGCGTCGGAGATGAGCGACGGGGAGCGATCCATCTTTTATCTCATAGCGCAAGCCTTAGTCGCCGCCGAATCATCTCTCCTAATTATTGATGAGCCTGAGTTGCACGTTCATCCGTCTATTATGTCCAGTCTCTGGGATGAAATAGAGGCTGCACGAAAGGATTGCGCTTTTTTGTTCATCACTCATGACTTGCACTTTGCTGCAGCCCGGGCCGCTCAGAAATACGTCATCAGGCTATTCGACCCGACTCCTTCCTGGACGATAGAGCACGTTCCAGAGGACACAGATTTTGATGAGGAGGTGACAACATTGATCTTGGGCAGCCGCCGTCCCATTTTGTTTGTGGAGGGCACTGGAGCCAGCTTAGATCTCGCGATCTACCGATGTTGTTATCCGCAATGGACGGTAATTCCTCGAGGCTCGTGTGAGCAAGTTGTGCATGCTGTAGTCACGATGCGTGCGAACGCGCAGCTTACACGGATCACGTGCGCAGGAATTGTTGATGCCGATGACTACACAATAGACGAGATCAATCACCTGAACAGTCTAGGTATATTTCCGCTTCCAGTATCTGAGGCAGAGAACTTGATTCTGTTGCCTGATGTCAGCCGTGCTATCGCGCAACTAGAAGGTCTTGAGGGCGAGGAGCTCGAGCAGCAATTGTCAAAACTGGAGTCGGCTATCTTTGACACTTTGCAGTCACCGGCGGCAATCGAAGAAGTGGTTGTAAGATACTGTCGCCGCCGAATTGACAGAGCACTCAAAAAAATCGACCTTTCTGGCTCAAAGAATATTGCTGGTTTAATCACAGAATACAACACTCATACAGCCACTTTAGATATCTCAGAACTCGCAGCGAGAGCGAATAGCAAGATTCAGGATGCATTAACGAGTAGGGATTTGGCTAGTCTGCTGACCGTCTATGACAACAAAGGGTTGCTCGCCCATGCTGCTCTTCATCTGAAGCAAACGAGAATGGCTGCATTTAGTGCGTGGCTTACCAGGATGTTGCGCGATGGGGAAAGAGCTCCAGGGTTGGTCGAGGCACTGAGAGTCATCCTGCCAGTAGTACAAGCCACCTAGTTTTGCACGACCTCGCTAAAGTGTTCCTTCCAAACTTTAGCTAAACAATAAACAAAAGCTGTCACAGCGTGCGGCATCGACGATCTAAAGTTTGTCTGTCGATCGTCCGCTTGGGGTCGATAGCGGCCGACCAGTGCTCTAAATAAACCCAGGCCCTTTTCGTTGCTTTTGAGCCTTCTGAGCGCGTCGTCCAATGAAGCTTTGGAAGGGACGGATAGCACTCTCACTGTTACCAACAATATGCACCATAGCTTGCGATGCCAGTTTGGAGTTGAGCTCCACTACTGTGGTCTCATCAATCGCATTTCTGCCGGGTAGGAATCGCCCAGAGTTGCATATGATGTAGGCGATTCTTGGCGATATTGGGTAGTAGAGGTCGGCATGCTCAGGTGCAATGAAGGCTGTCTCTGAAACGCATGGGTGAACATTGACAATGGGGTGGTCGGAGGTGATGGAAGGTACCGAGGTGTCGTTTATCAGCAACGCATGCTTATCCTCATGGCGGCTTAGATATAGGCTATTCCCGAAACTCATTCCGAACATGTAACTCATGAACCACCACGCATGGGCGACAGCATCAGCCACGCGGATTTCCATAGCGTTACTACAAACAAGGCTTCGAATTACACCATCTCGAAAAGGCTTTGTGCGACAGAACTGATGGCCAAAAAATGCCATGAATTCGATCATGTGCTGCTTGTCCTGTAGGACCTCAAGCTGTTCACCAGCCAAGGCCTCTAACACGGGCTGAACACCCTGCTCATGGGATGAGTGGAGATTCTCCAACAGGTTGCATTTCAGCGCATGGAGATGCTGTTCGGCCTCTTGGCTGCGAACGTCTGACCTCCAGTAGATTGCTTCTGCCTGCTGCAGCTTCAGAAAATCGCCTAGGTAGGACATGTGCTGTTGTTGGAGTGATTCGGGGCTCAAGCGGGAGAACCCCTTAATCACATCCACCTGCTCTTTAGTGAGCGTTGTGACCTTGTAGAGATAGTCTTCCGCGGCGACCGCACGCACGCTGTCATGGGCAATTTTCCCAGTCTTCGTGGTGTAGAAGACGCTCTTAGTCCCGCTGCCCCAGCGAGTCAAGTATCTCGCCCAGACGTAATGATGCCGCTTTTTGGCTTCAAGGTATTTACGTGCCATAGGAGCTCGCCTGGAATTGGTTGTGCTGGGAGTCAGTGACCGCTTCTGGCCGGCAAGCGACCTCTCGCCGGCCGGGACGCATCAAACCTCGGTTTGTTCAGCCATCTCAAGAGCGTCGTCGACCTCGATGCCCAGATAGCGAACTGTGCTTTCCAGCTTCGTATGCCCGAGCAGCAGCTGTACAGCCCGAAGATTCTTCGTCCGGCAGTAGATCAACGAGGCTTTTGTACGGCGCATCGTGTGGGTGCCATATGCGGTATCGTCGAGGCCAATCGATGCGACCCAGCGATGCACAATCCGGGCGTACTGCCGCGTCGACAGATGCGGCGACATATGCAAGCGGCTCGGAAAAAGAAAATCTGCCGACTTTAGCCCTCGTGCATCGATCCATGCTTCAACGCTCTCACGGGTTTGCTCCGTGATCTCGAATTGGACCGGACGCTGGGTCTTTTGTTGCAGGACGGTGGCTCTCGCGGCCACGTGGCTCCCATGGCGGATGTCCTGCACCTGCAATCGCGTGAGATCGCACGCTCGAAGCTTGCTATCGATTGCGAGATTGAACATCGCGAGCTCCCGGATGTTCGAAGCCATCTGAAGTCTTACTCGGATTGCCCAAATTTCTCGGAGCTTTAGGGGCGGCTTCTGCCCGGTGAGCTTTCCCTTGTTCCATGGCACACGACGGTCAACGGTGGCGTTCGCGGATTCCATGACAATCTCCTTTCGAGTAAAGGGAGATTCAGTGTGCGCCTACGGAGGGGCGCTATCCGACCCAAAACGGAAGTTCAAGGGATCACAGACAATGACTGCTTCGCAACGAAAGCAGACAGCCGCACGGCTACCTACCCCCCCATATTTTGTGCGCCGAGAACGCCCCCGCAGTCAAATCAATATCCGCACCGCTAATGCGCATCCGACGAGCAGCGTCCTGCCAACGATCGACAACCATGACTACTTCATCCACAATTTGCCGAGCTTGCACATCGTCCAGCCCGTAAAAAGCGGCCGTGCTTAGAACAGTCTCTAGGCCAGGTCGATTGTCGACGTCATCAATATTCAACACATGTTCTGCCTTGTCGATATTCGGATTGACGTCAAACGCGGGCGCAAGTCTCCAGCCTGTCTTGCCAAGCACGAATCCGTGATTGCGAAGGTGGTCGTCGCGGTTGCCGACCGCGACGTTGAACGCCACTCGCCGGAATAGCTGTTCCAAATCCGCATCCGCATGCTCGGCATCGCCCTGAGCTCGAATGAACTGCGCCAATTCCAGATAGCTCGTACCTTCACTTTGCGTCTTGCGAAGCAATGTCATCGCCGAGGCGTAGAAGCGTCGCGAACTGTTGGCGCGATCGAACCTTTGGATGCAGAAGGTATGGAAGTCGTTGTTTAGCTTGATGAGCTTTGCAGGCGGTACGTCTATCCCCGCTTCTTGCGCGAGTTGGTGAACGACATACTCCCAAGCCCCGACGTCTCGATCGTCATCCCTGGCTGGGAACTTGCCGATCCAGAGTGAGCCGTCGGTTTCGGTAAAGTTGGCTTTTGGCCTTGCTCCGCCCAAAGACGCGCCAGGTGCGACGAGTACGGCGAGCCACTTTCGTAGCGCATCCAGATCGTCGATACGCCGGTTGCTGAGTTGATAGGCCACGGCTTCCAACTCTCGCAGAGTTGTCACTGGCGGAGCCGCCATTTTCTCGTCGCCAAGAAACGCTTCCATATCGGGTCGGCGAAAGCGCAGGGCGCCTTGACGGGTGAGGTCTTGTACGCCGATGAGGAAGTCCCAGGCGTACAGCGTACGCGGAAGACGTTGCTCGTCCTTGGCCAGCAACGCTTCGCGCCGCTTCATCAATGTCTGCCCCCAGCGGTCTGGCGACGAGTCCAGGAAAATGCCGAAGTTGCCTAGCTCTGGCTTGGGAAAGAAGGGGTGTTCGTCCAGAGAGAGGTCGGGGTCCAGCGCGAAGGCGCGAGGGTCTCGTAGCCAATCGCGTTCGTAGTGGAAGCGGATCTGGCCGCGGTCATGGGCGAGCGTGCCAACCTGGCATGCAGGGCCGGGGTCGTCGTCAAGCCACACCTCCAGGGTGTTGTCCTGCGTGCTCATGTGGGTTCCTCATCGTTTGAGGCTGATGAGGACTTGGCCGTCTTGGCGCGGGTAGCCGTGCGGCGATTGGGCGCTGGCTCCAGCGCCAGATCCTGCAATTTCCGCCCAACTCTATCGTCGGCCCCAAGCTGATTGAGGTCGCCCTCAAGACCTAGCACGGCCAGCACCCGGAGATAGGATCCCAGCGTTGCTCCAGCGTCTCCGGCCTCGACCTTGTATAAGGTCGTCCTTGAAATCCCCGCGCGCTGCGCGACGACGGCGTTGCTCAACTTGCGTCGTTTGCGGGCAAGGCGCAGCCGCTCTCCCAGCGCGGAGAGGAGGCGCTGCTCTTGAGGGAAGACGATAGGCGGTTTGCGTGGCATGTTCGCTATTATGGTCGATATAAAACTAATTTGCCCATAATAGCGAAAAAATCCAGATTCAGGTGCCGGAGCCGGCGGAGAGTGGACAGCAGCCATCAGACCGGCCCAAAATGCGGTACATCCTCGCTCACCAAGCGGGGATGCCACCTTATCAATCAAAGAGTTGGACGCTGAATTCTGTTCCCTTCGCCCGCTCCACCGCAACAATCCGGGGAATTCCAAGGAAATCCAGGGGTGTGTTGCAGGCCGCTGACCCTGCTGATGCCTTTTGCATCTCCCCGACCCAGTAACGTCCAGCAGCATCCACTGACGGCCGCCCCAAAACGGCACATCAAGTGGCACGTCGCAATGCGGCGGCTCCCCGTTCCCATTCCGGACACAAGTGCCACGCCATCGTTCCGGCCCTCCGCTAATACATGTAGGTAGCCGTCAGCCCCACGGTCCGCCCCGGCGCCACCTGCGCGAAGTTCCCGGTCGCGCCGTAGGAGAACCCATAGGTCCGATACGCCTTGTCGGTCAGGTTGTGCGCGTAGAGCATCAATTCCAGGCTGCGCGTCGGACTCCAGGCCAGTGCGGCATCGACCAGGGTGTAGGCGTCCTGGCGCAGCGTATTGGCGCTGTCGAAGTAATGCGATCCGGTGCGGCGCGCGGTCAGTTGCGGCCGCAGGAGGGTCTCGCCCACCTGCAGGCGGCCCTTGGCCGACAGGGTCAGGCCGTAGCCGGGTGCCATGGGCACGTCGTTGTCCTGGCAGCCCGTGCATGCGCTGGAGTCGATGAAGCGGCGGAAAGTGGCGTCATTGACGAAACCGCCAGCCGCCAGCGTCCATTGCCGCGTGATATCCCATTCCGCATTGAACTCCACGCCGACGGAGCGGGTATCGCCGACATTCCTCAGCGTCTGGTAGCCCATGTCGCCATCGCCATAGAGCTGGACGTCCTTGCTGTCCACGCGATAGACGGCCATGCCGGCGCGGACATCGCGGCCGGTGTAGCGCACGCCGGCCTCGTAGCTGACCGAGCGTTCGCGGCCATAACCCTCCGCGTCGTCCACGTTCGACGGCGCCAGGTTGTAGCCCAGCGGCTTGTAGCCCTGGGCCACGTTGACGTAGCCGCGCCATTGCGGGGAGAACTGGTAGCCCGCCGCGACGTGGCCGAGCCAGGTGTTCTGCCTTGATGAGGCCCTGCCCTGGAAGGTGGCGCCCATCTGGTCGCCCTGGAATTTCGTCCTCGCCTCATCGCGCGTGAAACGCAGGCCGGTGGTGAGGTCCAGCCTGGACGACAGGTGCCAGGTCACGTCGCCGTAGGCCGCCAGGGATTCGTTGCGGTTGCTCGAACCGGAATCCACGACCCGATAGAAACCGGGCAGCACCATGTCGAACTGGTAACCCCTGGACAGATCCACCTCCTGCCGGTACAGGCCGAATACGGCATCCCAGGCGCGCAGCGCTTGCGCACCATCCTCGGCCCCGCGCGTTGCGAGGCGCACTTCCTGGGTGTTCTGTTTCCAGTGTTCCGAGAACTGCGGGAAGTAGGCATCCAACGGCCAGCGGCGTGTGGTGTTCACACGCTGGCTGCTGGCCACGGCGCTCAGGCGCCAGACATCGAAGTCGTATTGCCCGCTGGCGGCGAAGCTGTTGGCGCAGCGCCGCTGGTAGAAATCCCGATAGGCCTCCGGCAGGTTCGGCAGGACATAGGCCCGGCGGGATCTGTAGTCGTCGAAGCGCGTGTAGACCTCCTGGTCTCCCATTGCGCAGTCGCGCCCGGCGGACAGGCCCAGTTCCCAGGGGCTGCCGGTCGGCGCCAGCCTCAGCTTGACGTTGCCGGCACGCGAACGCACGCCGCCCAGGTGGTCGCTGCCGATGACCTCGCTGCGCACGTCGCCGTTGGCGTCATTGGCCAGCAAGGAGACCGAGCCGTACAGCAGATCCTGCACCAGTGGCCCCGCGCCCTCGGCCTGCAGCTGGTAGCCGTCGCGGCTGGCGACGCCACCGCGGGCAACGAACCGGGGCGTGGCATCCGGCTTGTGCGTGACGATGTTGAGCACGCCGCCCTGCGCGCTCTTGCCATACAGCGTGCCCTGCGGCCCCTTGAGCAGTTCCACCTGCTCGACGCCCAACAGCGATTGCGCGGCAAAAGTCGGCAACTGGGGGACGCCATCCACATAGACCGTCAGGGCCGGATTGTAGAAATCCTGGGCGGAGGTCACCCCGCGCAGCGTGATGATCGGGAACAGGAAGGTGGCGCTGTGCGACATGTACAACTCGGGGAAGACACGGTCCAGCGCCAGGGTGGAGTCCACCTGCGCGTCGTCCAGATCCAGCCGGTCGGCCACGCTGGCGGCGCCATTGAGCCGTTCCAGCGTTTCGCCGCGCTTGCTGGCCGACACCACGACCGGGGCAAGCGTCCGGGCTTCCCCCTCGTCTTGCAGCACGCCCTGTGCCTGCGCGGCGGCCATCCATCCCGTGGTGTGAATCGATATCAGCGCCAGGCTGAGCAAGCGCAGTCTGAAGTCGGGCATGTTCAATCTCCGATCAAGTTTCCGTTTCTCTCAATGCTCTGCATGCCAGTTCTTCGCGCCCTGCGCCGGATCGGCAACCCCCGCGTAACCCCCGCATGCCAGGTGGCGACTCCCACTGATCGCCATCCCCTTTTCAGGCAGCAACGAGTACCCGGCCCGCACCCCGTTGCGGCCGGCAATCGGTTTGCTCTGCAACAGCCCGACGGCAGTCATGTCGCCAAGCGCCCGATACACCGTTCCAAAGCTGATCGACAAACTCTGCAGGATCAGGGTGCGGAACACGCTTTCCGCCGCGGTTGGCGCCGATACCTGTTCGAGCACCCGCATGACGTGGACACGTGCCGTCGTCGGGCGCAGCCCCAGGGCGCGCAGACGCTGGCATATCCGAAAATTTTCCGCCGCTTCCATGGCCTCAGCCTTTTTCGCCGCTCAGCAGGGCCTTGGCGCTGCCGGAGCCCCCGCCCCCGGAAAAAACCAAATCCGGCGGCATGACGCGAAAGGCGGGTCGGGGTTCAAGCACATGCCAGTTCTTGGCACTCTGCTGCGCGCGCCACATGCTGGCGTAGCGGCCTTCGCGGGCCAGCAGGTCGCCATGCCGGCCTTGTTCGACGAGACGCCCATCGTCGATGACCAGGATCTGGTCGGCGGCGGCGATGGTGGACAGGCGGTGTGCGATCACGATCACCGTGCGGTCGCGCACCAGTGCATCGATGGCCGCCTGCACGGCCACTTCGCTCTCGGTGTCCAGCGCGGCGGTGGGTTCGTCCAGGATCACGATGGGCGCGTTCTTCAGCATGGCGCGGGCGATGCTGATGCGCTGGCGCTCGCCGCCCGACAGCCGCCCGCCGATATCGCCCACGCGGGTCTGGTAGCCCTCGGGCAGGCGGGTGATGAACTCGTGACAGTGCGCGGCACGGGCGGCGGCTTCGACCTCCTCGTCGGCAGCCTCCGGCCGGGCCATGCGGATGTTGGCGAGGATGGTGTCGTCGAACAGATACACGTCCTGGAACACCACCGAGATCAGCACGTTGAGCTGCTCGGGCGCGATGGCGCGCACATCCACGCCACCGATGGTGATGCGGCCGGCCTGCGGATCGGCATGGCGCATCAGCAGCCTCGTCACCGTGGTCTTGCCCGAGCCCGACGGGCCGACCAGCGCGGTCAGGCTGCATGTGGGCAAGCGGACGTCCAGCCCGCGCAGCGTGGTCTCGCCGGCCCTGGCATAGCCAAAGCGCACGCCCTCGAAAGCCACCTCGAAAGTCTGCGGCACCTGGGCCGGCACCTGCTGCGGCAGGGGCGCGATGCGCAGCATGGCGTTGATCTTGCCCAGCGCCGCCTCGATCAGATCGATGACCTTGGCGTACAGCACGAAGGTCGCCAGCGGCTCGCCGAAGCGCACCGCGATCACCATCAGCGCGGCCAGGATGGCGACGTCCAGCGTGCCCTGCACGACGAACAGCGCGCCCGCGAACACCACCAGCAGAACCGCCAGTTCCATCACCGTCGCCAGGACCAGGTTGGGCTTGGCGCCCTTCTTCTGGCCGATGGTCTGGATGGTTTCCAGGTGCCTGAAGCTCGCCTGCAGCCTCTCGGCCCGCTTGCCCGCGCAGCAGGCCGCGCGCAGCACCGGCAGGCCCTGAGCGTATTCCAGGATGTCGCTGCTGGTGCGCTCGTTGGCATCGGCCAGCATGCGCATGCCGCGCCCGAAGGCGGGACGGCGCCAGCGGTACAACGGAACCAGCAGCGGAAACACCAACAACAGGATCAGCCCCATGCGCCAGTCGAACCACAGCGCCGCCAGGGCCACCGCCACCGGCGTGATCAGGGCGGTGGCCATCATGTTGGCGATGGTCAGGACGTAGCTCAGCGTCTCGTCCACATTGCCCAGCAGCGTCGCGTTGACGCCGCCGGCGCGCTTGTCCTGCAGCACTTCCAGCGGAATGCGGCGCAACTGCTCGCCCAACTCGGTGCGCAGTTCGTGGGTGTTGTGCACCATGTCGCCACGGTAGTCGAAGCCCTGCGCCCACCAGCGCATGGCCGTGCCCGCCAGCATCAGCGCCGTCATCGCCAGCAGCCAGGGCAGTGCGGCCTGCCAATCCGCAGCCGGAATCAGCGCCTGGAACAGCGGCATCAGGCAAGCCAGCGCCAGGCCCTGCACGACGGCGGCCACGGCCAGGCCGATCAGGCTGGCGCGCAGCCTGGGCGCACGGCTGCGCGCGCTCGTCATCAACTGGCGCCAGGTCTCGCGCAGCGGAGTGATCTGCGGGGGCGCGTGGTGGGATGTGCTCATGCGTGTTCTCCGGCCAGGGCCCAGTTCTGCGCCTGCTCAAAGTTGCGCCACAGCCGGGCATAGACGCCGCCCTGCGCCACCAGCGCATCGTGGCGGCCGCGCTCGGCCAGCCGGCCCTGGTCGAACACCAGGATCTGGTCGGCATCGCGGATGGTGGACAGCCGGTGCGCCACCATCAGCACCGTCTTGCCGCGCATCAGATTCGACAGCGCCGCCACCAGCGCCACCTCGTTCTCCGGATCGGCAAAGGCGGTGGCCTCGTCCAGCACCAGGATCGGCCGGTTCTGCAGGATGGCGCGGGCGATGGTGATGCGCTGGCGCTGCCCGCCCGAGAGGAACACCCCGCGTTCGCCCGCGGGCGTGTCGTAGCCCTGCGGCAGCGCCATGATGAAATCGTGCGCCTGGGCCGCCCTGGCGGCGGCAATCACCGCCTCCATCGTCGCCTCGGGCCGGCCCAGGTGGATGTTGCCCGCGATGGTGTCGGCAAACAGAAAGGTATCCTGGAACACGAAAGCCACCTGGCGCATCAGCGTCTCGGGCAGCATCTCGCGCACGTCCACACCGCCGACCCGGATACAGCCCGCGCTCACGTCCCAGAAGCGCGGAATCAGCCGCGCCACCGTAGTCTTGCCCGCGCCGGAAGGGCCGACCAGCGCCGTCACGCTGCCCGGCCGGGCCTCGAAACTCACGTCCCGCAGCACCAGCGGGCCGTCGGCGGTATAGCGGAAATCGACGTGCTCGAAGCAAACGCTGGCGTCCCGCGGTTCCCTGGCCTGCGCCGCATCCGGCACCGGCAGCACCGGCTCGGCCATCACCTCGTGGATGCGGTGGATGCTCATCTGCGTCTTGGCCACCAGATGCCTGAGCGACATCAGCGGCAGCAGCGACTCGGCCATGCCCGTGCCCACCAGCAACACCGCCAGCCAGGTGGAGGCGGCCAGCGCATCGCGGCTGATCAGCCAGCCGCCCAGCCACACCAGCGCGGCCAGCGTCGGCAGCGGGTTGAGGATGGCCACCGACATGCGCGACGAAAAGCCCGCCATGCGATACCACAGCAGCACCACCGCCACGAACTCGTTGAGCGCCCGCTGGTAGCGCTGAAAGGTACTCGTGCCGGTATCGAAGGTGCGCACCACCGGCATGGCCTGCACGTACTCCACCACCGCCTTGCTGACGTTCTCGCCGGCGGCATGGTAGCGCTGCATCATCTCGCCGCCGCCGCGCATGGCCAGCGACACCACCGCCATGCCCACCGCCAGCACCGCCGTCGCGGCCAGCGCCAGGCGCCAGTCCAGCAGCCACAGCAGCACGAAGGTCAGCACCGGCGAAACGTAGGCGCGCGCATACAGCGGCGTGCTGTCGGCCACGAACACGTGCAGCGCCTTCACGTCATCCATCATCACCTTGGTCAGCGCGCCGGAGCCGGTCTGCTGCACATAGCCCAGCGGAAGGCGCGCCAGGTGCCCGGCAAGATCGGTGCGCAGCCGCGTCTCCAGGCGGAAGGCCGCGTAGTGCGACTGGTTGAACCCGGTCAGCCGCAGCACGTAGGCCAGCACCGTCAAGGCCGCAGCCAGCAGCAGCGGAGGCCACGGCCATTGCCCCGGCGCCGCGAGCAAGGCATGCACCGCCCAGGCCAGCGCGCACAGCGCCCCCAGTGAGGAAGCAGCCGCCAGGCCCGCCAATACCATGGCGAAACGGATCTGACCCTGCACAGGCCGCATGATGGACCAGACGCTGGGCGCGCCGCCCGCTCGATCACTACTACGCATGGGCGGAATCCTCTTGAATCGCCGGAACATCCAGCGCGGCGTACTGCCGGATCACCACGGTCGCCACCATCGTCAGCGCCGCGGCCAGGCCAAAGCAGGCCTCGTACCCCCACTGCCCGGCCAGCCAGCCGCCAGCCACGCCGCCGGCGGCCGCCAGCAAGGCGTCGGCACTCTGGAACAGCGTGAAATCCACCCCCGCCTGCTGCGGCGAGGCAACGCCCATCAACACCGAATACAGCGCCACCCAAGCGCAGCCCATCGCGCCGAACATCAACCCCACCAGCCCGGTCAGCAGCGGCTGCGGCACATTGCTGGCCGCGGCGGCCCCTGCCAGCGCGGCCAGCACGCAGGCCTCCAGCCCCACCGCCAGCCATACCGCCCGCCAGCCCGGCGCCCGGCGCACCAGCGCCCCGCCCAGAAAGGCCCCCGTCAGCCCGGCAAAGACGCTGAACGTGCCGAACAGCCAGCCCAGCCGCTCCATGCTCACGCCGTGGTCCAGCAGCAACGGCCCCATCATGCTCAGCGTCAGGCGCACACCGATGCTGCCCAGCAACAGCAGCAGCAGGCCATGCACCACCTGCGGGCGGCGCAGGGCATGCATCAGGCTGGGCTGGTGGTGGCCGGTCTGCGCCGGAGAGCGGGCCGGCTCGCGCAGCACCAGCATCGGCAGGCTCAGCACCACGATGGCCAGCGCGGTGGCCAACAGTGCCTGCGACAGACCGGCGTGGCTGACGATCAACAGAAAACCGCCGCCGCCCAGCATCGCGCCGACATAGCTGCCGCCCACCTGCGCCACATTGCCCCAGCCGCGCTGCTGGCTGGCAAGCTGCTCCACGGTGAAGCCATCGCAGGCAATGTCCGTCGTCGCCGCCACCAGGGCGCTCAGCAGCAACAGGGCCAGAATCCAGGTGCCATGCGTTTGCAGCGGCAGCAGGCCATTGAGACTCGCCACCCCCATCCCCAACAGGATGCCCGCCAGCAGCCACTGCCCGGCCAGCAGCAGCGTGCGCGAACGGCGCCGCGGCTCATGGGCCGGCAGGCGCCAGCGTTCCACCATCGGCGCCCACAGGAACTTCAACCCCCAGGGCAGCCACCACAGCGCGGCCAGCCCGGCCATCTGCAGCGTGGCGCCGGCGTCGCGCAACAGGGCGGGCAGCGACTGCGTGGTGATCGCCGTGAGCAGCGTCTGGCTGATGTAGATGCCCGCAATCGCCGGCAGAACCTGCCGCGCACTCAGGCGCGACGAAACGGGAGAAGGTATCGGCATGGAGAGGAAGGTCTGCGGCCTGGTGAGGGCCTCGTTTTTATGGGTGATTTACGGGTAAACCACTATTGCCAATGTTCGTCTTGTATCGTTGGCAATGATCCGGGTATATATTGGTATTGAGATCGCGCATCATTACGCCAAGTGAAAAGTGGCGCTAACGGTTTCCGGAAAAAATTTGATGTTTTCGGGAAAAATTTATGGAAGGGATCGCAGGAACAACATCCGGCCAACCGGCCCTTGACCCCAGCAAGCTGGAGGAAGACGGGCTGACGGGCGTCCGTGAGGACTGGCGGCACGCCATGCACGTGTACCAGCCCTGCGAAGGGCTACACATCAGCTGCATCAACGGCCGCCCCGGCAGCAAATGGGACTTCCGGGCCGAAGGGCCGCCCGCCTTCAGCGTCAACATCCTGCTCGAAGGGCGCATACAGACCGCCTTCGACGACGGGGCGGTGCTCAATGCCCAGGCCAGCTCCGCCATCCTGATGGCTTCCGGCCAGCACACCTCCGGCTGGGACGTGCTCGACGGCAAGTCCGACGGCATCTTCCGCATGGTCAGCATCCACATGCCGCAAACCGCCATGGACAGCCTGACCGGGCTGCAGATGGACAACCTGCGCAAGCGCGTATGCACCATCGCGGGCGACCAGCCGCACATCGACGCCTTCCTCGGCGTCGCGCCCGCCTCCAGCAGCCTGCAGCGCGTGGCCTACGACCTTCTCGGCTTCGGCTGCACCTACCCCGGCCCCTGCATTTCGCGCGACCTGTACCTGCGCGCCAAGGCATTGGAGGCCATTGCCTGCTTCCTGCGCGAAAACCTGGCGCAGCAGGAGATGACCCTGCCCGTGCCCGCCGACCGCCCTCGCCTGATCGAAGCGCGCGCCCTGCTCGAGCGGACCTACGGCGAAGACTGGAGCGTGCAATCCCTGGCACGTGTCGTCGGGCTCAACGAAAAACGCCTGCAATCGGGCTTCCAGGCCCTGTTCGGCTGCTCGGTCCATGCCTGCCTCACCCGCATCCGCATCGACGCCGCCGTCACCCTCCTGCAGCGCGGCATCAGCGTGACCGAAACCGCCTCCACCGTCGGCTTCGCCAACCTCAGCCACTTCAGCCGGGTGTTCCGCAGCCACACCGGCATCTCGCCCAAGCAATGCGCGCTGGGCATCAGCCCCAGGGTGCAGCCGCAGCCCGCGGACGACGCCTCGCGGATCCGGCTCTGACCATGGCGCGGGCGAGCCCCTGCTAACGCACGCCAGCCTGCGGCAAGAACAGCGTCAGCAGGGACGAACGCATCCAATACCCGCCGCAATACGCGTTGCCCACGGCTACGTGCTGCTCGCAATAATCAATTTTGAGCAATTTGGACGGTTTATAATCGTTCCGATGCACCCATAACCATGGCCGGCAGTATTCAGGCGCACATCATCGTTTTTGAGTAGGCGCAAGTCGTCTTGCCAGGAGATGCCTCATGACCGACCTGCCCGCAGAACCGCTCGGCGCCGCCTGGCTGGCGCACACCTATGGCGTGATGCCGCTGGGAAGGCTGCCTGTGATCAGCCAGGCGGGGGGGCGGCGCGCGACGCAGATCAACGACGGCTTCCGCCTGGAAACCTACACGGAAGCAATGCGGCCGGCCGCGGAGCCGGCCGCGCATCTGCAGTTTCACCTGCGGCATGAAGTCCCTCATCTGGAATTTCTCGCCCGCCTCTTCGCGCGCAGCGGCCCAGGCTTCGTCCAGGCCTGGGTCGCGGCCGAACCCACTGGGCAGTATGCCCGCCGGGCGGCATTCCTGTACGAGTGGCTGACCGGACAGATGCTGGAGGTGCCGGTGCGCCTGGGAGGCAACTACGTCGATGCCATCGACGACGCCAAGCTGGTCGCGGCCTCCGCCGGCCGGGCCGTCAAGGTGCAGCGCTGGCGGGTGAATGACAACCTGCCCGGTACGCGGCACTTTTGTCCCATGGTGGTCAAGACCGAGGCGGTGACGCGGGCGGCCGGTGTGGACGTGTCCCGCCTGCTCGCGGATCTGACGGCCGAGTTTGGCGAAGACCTGCTGATGCGCGCGGCGGTATGGATGACCCTGCGGGAGAGCAAGGCCAGCTTCGCCATCGAAGGCGAAGCCGACCGGGCGGGGCGCGTCCAACGTTTTGCGGACGTAATGGCACGGCGCACCGGACAGGGCGAAGCGCCGCTCGGCGACGCCGCACTGGCCGAGTTGCAGCGGGAAATCCTGGGCGACCGGACGACGATTGCGCGCTTTGGCATCCGTCAGTCCCCCGTGTTCGTCGGCGAGACGGTGCGCCACCAGGAAGTCGTGCACTACATGGCGCCCCCCGCCGAGGAGGTTGCCGCGATGCTCGATGGGCTACGGGCGTTCCTTGAAAAAACGCAGGGCCAGTCGTCCCCGCTGCGCAGCGCGGTAGCGGCCTTCGGCTTCGTCTACATCCACCCACTGGCCGACGGCAACGGCCGTGTGCATCGCTTCCTGGTCAATGACATCCTGCGCCGTGACGGCGTCATCCCGGCCCCCGTGATCCTGCCCGTATCGGCCGTCATCACCGACGACGCGGGGGAGCGGCGCAGCTACGACCAAGTCCTGGACCAGGTGTCCAGGCCCTTGATACAGGCCGTTCGCGACCAGATCGCGTTCGACGCGGTGCAGACCGCCTACCCGGATGGCGTCGTCTCGAACCTCGTCTTCCACGGCGCGGAACCGGTCAGACCGCTGTGGCGCTATCCCGACCTGGGGTCGCATGTGGTGTTTCTGGCCCATATCATCGGTCGAACCCTGACCGAGCAGATGCGCGAGGAATCCCGCTACCTGCGCCGCCATGCGCGGGCACGCGTGGCGCTGAAGGAAGTCGTCGAGATGCCCGACCACCAGGCGGACAGGGTGCTGCACTCGCTGGAGCAGAATCGCGGTGGGCTCAGCAATGTGCTGGCCAGGGAAATGCCGGTGCTGCGCCAGCCGGGAGTATGGGCCGAGATCGTCGAGGCCGTCTCCCGGGCTTTCCAGGAAGGCGCCGACAACGGGCCTTCGCCGCCCCTCCCGTGGCGCTGAAGGCCACGCGCCCCCCCTCTACCGCACGCAAGCCAACGGCAAGAACAGCGGCAGAGGCGAGTCGGGCAGCATGGCCACGACGTACTGACATTGACAACACAATGCACTACACTGCGTAAAATCGCAGGAGATTGAGCCATGCCCACACCGAGCACCGCCCCCGGCAAGCGCGAAACGCTGAACATCCGCATCAAGCCCGAAGAACGCAGCCTGATCGACCGCGCAGCCAAGGCACGGGGCAAAAACCGCACCGACTTCGTGCTAGAAGCGGCGCGTGCCGCAGCCGAGGATGCGCTGCTGGACCAAGCCATCATTTCTGCCGACCCGCAAGCCTACGCGGCCTTTCTGGCGCGCCTGGACACGCCACCGCAGCCAAACGAACGCCTGCGCAAGACCATGCAAACGCCGGCCCCCTGGGAGCCGACATGACGGTTTCGGCGCCGCAACCGCTGGCGGCGCACCACGATGTCCAATCCTTCGCGTCCGGCACGGACAGCCTGGACCAGTGGCTCAAGCGCCGTGCCCTGAGAAACCAGACCACCGGCGCATCCAGAACCTTCGTCGCCAGCGAAGACGAGCGCGTGCTGGCCTACTATGCGCTGGCATCGAGCGCCGTCATCGTGGATGCCGCGCCCGGCCACTTTCGTCGCAACATGCCGGACCCGATTCCGGTAGTGGTCCTCGGCAGGCTGGCCGTGGACCGATCCCGGCGGGGCCAGGGCTTTGGCCGTGCCCTGGTACAAGATGCCGGCCGTCGCGTCATTCAGGCCGCCGACACCATCGGCATTCGCGGCCTGCTCGTGCATGCGATCTCGGCGGACGCCAAGGCATTCCATGAGCGGATCGGCTTCGAACCCTCGCCACTCGATCCGATGACGCTGATGGTCACGCTGGCCGACCTCAGAGCAAGCCTGTAGCAGCCGGCCATCGCCGGCCAAGGGCGCAAGGGGAGCGGCCGTTCACCTTGCATTGTTGTGAGAAATGTGGGCTGGTGCAGTGCCGCACACAGACGGAAACGCGGCATGCACGGCCTGCGCAGCAACGGCACCCGGTTTCAGTGGCACGCCGCCTTCCTCGATCCCGACGATCAATAGCCAGCCTCTTTCTGGTGCCGAAAGGCCAGGACATACACTGCATCGTCGCTCGGCTCGTGGCGATACAGGGCCACATAGCCGGCATCCCCGAAAGCAATCACCAGCTCGCGTCGGGCACTTCAGGGAACGGCCGGCCGATTTCGGGGGCCGTCTCCAGCAGCAGGAACTGCTGCTCGATGGCCTGGCCGGCTCGCCTGGCAGCTTCCGGTGCCTTGACGGCCAGGAACCGCCGGCATCGTTCCAAGCCTTCCGCCGCGCCTTCGGTGACGATTACTTGTGGCACTCTGGCACCGCCCTTTCATCATCGGTGCCCCAGGTGTTCAACCAGGCGCGAACTTCCTGGCCGATCAAGTGGCTGCCGGTTTCCTTGTAGGCCGTCCAGGAGGCCAGGGCTTCCTGCTTGAAGCTCTCGCGCGCCTCCTCGCGTTCGACGTACTGCCGGATGGCTTCGAGCATGATCCAGTGCGGTGATCGGCGGCGCTGCCTGGCGAGGTGCTGGACGTGACTTTTCAGCGTGTCGTCGATCTTGAGAGACGTTGCCATAATGGGCCTCTTGTCATGTGGTGATACCTGGTGATGAGGTAGCCCTTTCCTGCCCCCGAGTCCATCCAGACCGTCGATGGCGCCCTGGTGCTGTTCCGTCGCTGCTGGACGGGGAGCACGTCAAGCCCTTTGTGCTGGAATCCTTTAGACGAACCGCCGCTCCACCCGCTTGCCCAGCGCCGCCGCGTACCTCTTGAGCGTGCGGAGCCGTCGATCCCCTGCTGCTTGGACTGGTGAATGGAGTTCACTGGCGGTAAAATTTTACGAGTATTCGTGCTCGTCGCAACCCGTGAGAAAACAAGCGCCATGAATGTAGGCCAAGCCATTCGACTGTGCCGGACGCAACGGGGCGTATCGCAGAGTGCCATCGCGACCCGGGCCAATTGCTCGGTGTCGTATCTGTCGATGCTTGAGAACAACAAGCGTGACCCGACACTTTCAACGGTTACGAAGATTGCCGAGGCATTGCACGTGCCTGTCGGCTTGCTGTTCGTTCTGGCTGCTGACCAGAACGACTTGGGCGAAATTGACGAGCACATCGCCGAACAGTTGATGCAATCTGCGTTGGCATCACTGGAAACCTCGGCCAACACGACAACGCAGATGGGGGCTCACTATGGCTAATGCTGAACAACTCAAAGCGTTGGTGAAGTCCCATATCGAGCGGGATGACCGACACTTCTATTCTGTTGCCATGCAGGTTGCTGCTCGTGAAGCCAAGGTGGGCCACGGCAAACTCGCCCAGGAACTGCGTGACATGATCGACGCAGCCAAGGCCCGCGTCTCGCCGGCTGACACGACGGGCAGCCTGGTGCCTCTGGCGCGTCCTCGTGGCGAACTGGCGAATCTGCTGACGGTTGCCTACCCGAAGAATCGACTGGCGGACATGGTGCTCGATGAGGAAGTGGCTGAACAGCTCCGCCGCATCCTGAAGGAGCAGAAGCACCACTCGCGCATCCGCGAGCATGGCCTGTCGCCACGACGCAAACTGCTGCTGGTGGGGCCGCCAGGCACTGGCAAGACGATGACGGCTTCCGTGTTGGCGGGCGAACTTGGCATTCCCTTGTTCTCCGTGCGGCTCGATGCCCTGATTACCAAGTTCATGGGGGAAACGGCCGCCAAGCTGCGCCAGATATTCGATGCCATCAACGAGGTTCGTGGTGTTTACTTCTTCGATGAGTTCGACGCCATCGGTTCGCAGCGTGGGCTTGCCAACGACGTGGGCGAGATCCGGCGGGTGCTGAACAGCTTTCTGCAAATGATCGAGAGCGACCAGTCCTATAGCCTGATCCTCGCTGCGACCAACCATGTGGAGATACTCGATTACGCGCTTTTCCGTCGATTCGACGACGTGATCGAGTATCGACTGCCGACGGGGCCGCAGGCCGCAAAGCTGCTCCAAGCACGGCTTGGAAAGTTCGCCCCCAAGCCCTTTCCGCTCAAGGCCCTCACGGTGAAGGCGGAGGGTTTGAGTTACGCGGAAATCAGGCGAGCCGTGGACGAGTCCATCAAGGAGGCGGTGATGCACGACGAAGACCGCGTGGAGTCGGCAGCGCTGACGCGGGCGTTCGATGAGCGCCGGAAATTCAGCATCAGAATGAACAACAAGAAGGTCGTGCCGAACCATGCCGGATCAACCGCAAGCTAAGCGTCCCCATTTCATTCTTCGAGACACATCACGAGCAGTTGGATTCACGGCCCGGTCTACGCCCGTGCCGCAGAAGGACATTCCGGTTCAGCCCAGGCAGCAGCATGGCGCCTCCCTTCAAGAGCAGATCGAGAACCTGAAGCCCGTAGCGGCCGAGGCCGTGCGTGTCCAGAAGGAACTGCAACTGGAAAGCGGGCTGGGCCTGCAGATTCAGTTCACCAGCCAGCCGGATGTTGCACTCGCGTTCGAGAGCTTGGCGAACGCGACCAAGAAGATCGAGCTTCTGAGCGTCCGCGAAGAAGGCAACCGCACGCTCGCCAACGTCTTTGTCCCGGATGGAGGACTCGCGCACTTCGAGCAGTACGTCGTGGACTACCTGGCAGAGAAGAAGGGCAGCAAGGATCAGGCGCTTGATCATCGGAAGCTGCTCGACGCCATCGAATCCATCCGGGCGGCAGAAATCAGGGCGTTGTGGACCGATGCTCCTGAACTGTTGCCAGCCGATCCCGCCGCTGCCTTCTGGTGGGAAGTGTGGCTTCCGGTCCGAGGCCAGGAGCAGCGGCAGGCTGCTGTGGAGGATTTCAAGAAGCTCGCCCGCCTGGCGGAATGCGTGGTCAGCGACAAGCAGGTCAATTTTCCCGAACGCACGGTGCTGCTGATGCATGGCTCGCAGCAGCAGCTTTCGCGCTCGGTGATGACCTTGAACTGCGTGGCCGAGCTTCGCCATGCCAAGGAGACCGCCGAGTTCTTCGACGGCATGGGCGTGGGGGAGCAGCGCCAATGGGCGGACGACTTACTGCGGCGCGTCCAGTTCCAGCCAGCGGACGACGATGCGCCCCGCGTCTGCCTGCTGGATTCGGGCGTGACCCGCGCGCATCCGCTGCTGGAACCCTTGATGGACGCGGCAGACCTGCACACCGTGGAGCCGGCATGGGGCGTGGATGACCAGGTGGACCACGGCACGGGCCTGGCGGGCCTGGCAGCTTACGGCGATCTCACCGATGCCCTGTCTTCGGCGGATGCGATCAGCGTTCCGCATCGGCTGGAGTCGGTCAAGCTGGTGCCGGCGGAAGGTGCCAACGAAGGCGATGCGCGCCACCATGCCTATCTTTTCATGGAAGGCGTCGCACGCCCGGAAATCGCTGCTCCGAACCGCCCCCGCGTGTTCACATCGGCAGTCACGGCTTCGGACTATCGGGACCGGGGCCGGCCTTCGTCATGGTCGGCCGCCGTCGATGGCCTCGCCGCGGATACGGATGGCGAGGGCGAGAACCCGCGTCTGTTCGTGCTCTCCGCCGGCAACACCCGTGATCCTGATGCGTGGGCTGCGTACCCTGAATCCCTTGCCACCAACCTTGTGCATGATCCGGGGCAGGCATGGAATGCCATCACCGTGGGCGCTTGCACCGACAAGACCGACACACAGGGTCATCCCTCCTTGAATCCCATCGCGGAAGCGGGCGGCCTCAGCCCGTTCACCACCACCACGCGGACCTGGGATCGCGCGTGGCCGCTGAAGCCTGACGTGGTGCTGGAAGGCGGCAACGCGGCCAAGGATGATTTTGGCGCATCGTGGATGACCAGACTGAGCCTGTTGACCACCCACAACCAGCCGCTGGAGCGCTTGTTCACGACCAGCAATGCCACCAGCGCCGCATCCGCGCTGTGTGCGGGCATGGTGGCCAGGATCATGGCCGCCTACCCGCATCTTCGGCCGGAAACGGTGCGTGCCTTGCTGGTGCATTCGGCGCAATGGAGCGAATCCATGCGCAGGATGTTCCTGCCTGCCGCGCCGAACAAGGACCACTATGTCAACCTGATCCGCCACTGCGGATGGGGAACGCCGGACCTGGACCGCGCACTGTGGAGTGCGGGCGATTCCTTGACCCTGGTGGTTGAAGACCTGGTGCATCCGTATGCGAAGGTCCAGGGCAAGGGCGTCGTGACGCGCGACATGAATCTGCACTCTTTGCCGTGGCCGAAGGATGAACTGGAGGCATTGCAGGACACGCCTGTCGAAATGCGCGTCACGCTGTCTTATTTCATCGAACCCAATCCATCGGCACGGGGCGTCGCGTCGAAGTACCATTACCCTTCGCATCGCCTGCGCTTCGACGTGCAGCGTCCGCTGGATGCGTCCACCGATCACTTCGTCGCGCGCTTGAATGCCGCCGCCCAACGTGAGGATGAGGGCGATGGCGATCCGGTCAATCCGTCCGATCCGAACTGGCTGCTGGGCGGCCAGCGGCGACACCGTGGCTCATTGCACCAGGATGTCTGGAAAGGCACGGCCGCCGAATTGGCCAGCCGCGGATTCATCGCCGTCTATCCTTCCGCCGGTTGGTGGCGGACGCGGCCTGCGCTGGAACGCTATGCTTTGCCAGCGCGATACAGCCTCGTGGTCTCGATCCAGACGCCGCGGACGGATGTGGACCTTTATGCTGCGGTAGCTCAGAAGATCCCCGTGGCCAACACCGTTGCCGTGGGAACATAAGGCACGTCCCGGCGTACCGCCGCCGGGCTCGCGGGCTGCGCCCCGCGCTTGGTGCCGAATCGCGGCCATCCGGCCTTGACCCCACCCGCCCCCGGCCCGCCCCGGCCAGCATTCCAGCCTGGTACGGCCGTGCCAAGCGCCTATCCACGCCGCATTGCTGCAGCGAAACAAAAAATCCTCGAATAGGCAAATTTCTGGTTCATCGCCCAACAGAGTGGAGAGGCGCACGACCGCCCCGTCAGACTTGTTGTTCTCGAGGCAACAAACTGAAGGTCGGGCGTGGCCGGAATGGATTGTATGTCCCGGCTGGGTGTCTGGTCGGGTTACGGCATGCCAACGAGAGCGCGATCCCCGCCCCGGCGCACTTCGCCAAGTGTCTCAAGCCGTACTGGCCGGGCATCCTCAGCCGGGTGCGCTGGCCGATGCACACCGGCCTGCTCGAGGGCATCAACAACCGCATCAAGGTCATCAAGCGGGCCGCCTACGGCTACCGCGATGACGCCTACTTCTTCCTCAAGATCCGGGATGCCTTCCACGGAGTTGGGTGAAGAACCACTTTTCAGCGTGTCGTCGATCTTGAGAGACGTTGCCATAATGGGCCTCTTATCATGTGGTGATACCTGGTGATGAGGTAGCCCTTTCCTGCCCCCGAGTCCATCCAGACCGTCGATGGCGCCCTGGTGCAGTTCCGTCGCTGCTGGGCGGGGAGCTTCAAAAGTACGCCGGATTGAATCCTGCGCTGTTTTTCAAACTGGATGCGAATTTCCATGCAACATCCAATCAGCTATCCCTGTCATTCTGCTGAGC
The DNA here is from genome assembly GCF_004801295.1 of Pseudothauera nasutitermitis. Lineage (GTDB taxonomy): Bacteria > Pseudomonadota > Gammaproteobacteria > Burkholderiales > Rhodocyclaceae > Pseudothauera > Pseudothauera nasutitermitis. The sequence continues at coordinate 398,768 of NZ_SSOC01000004.1, read as the reverse complement.
CGCCAACTCTTCGGCGGTCAGGATCAAGCCGGGAAAGGCCTCGCGCATGGCGAGAATGTCCGCATCGCCCGTGATCAACGCATCTGCCTTACCGATATGCGCGAGAACCAGAAACACCTGGTCCTTCTCGTCGCGGCAGGCCGGCAAGGCGGGCCATGGTGCCGGCAGTTCCACCACGTCGGCGTAGGGCAGGAAGTCCGCCAGTAATTCCTCCTGCTCCGATGCCGAGAGCTTGAACTTGGGATAAGCCAGAACGCGCAGAAGTTCGCTGACCGTCTCCTTGCAGACCAGCGGCTGTAGCTGGTGGCGCTGCCAGGCGTGGCGTATCCAGGCCAGGCGCCCCGCAGTGAAGAGCAGCGCCGACAGCACGACGTTGGTGTCGAGGACGCCTCTGCGCATCACCGCCGCGCCCAGGCAACGGCATCCTCGACATCCCGCTCGGTGATCCCGAGCTGCTCCAGCTTTTCACGCACGGCCTGGGCCTTCTGAACCCGCACCGGCGTCAGGACGATCCGGCCGCTCTCGACGGTCACGTCGAAATACTCCGCAGCGTCCACACCGGACACGGCCGCCTTGGGCAAGGTGATCTGATTCTTTGACGTGAGCTTGGCGAGCATGGCAGCCTCCTGGAAGTTTCACAAGGAGATCTTACTTCCTTACTTTCTGCTTCGCAAATCAACCCGGATGCTCCAGGTTTCACGGCCCTCGGCGCTTTCAGCACATGCTGAAACAGCCTGATCCGGTGAAATGCGCCACCTGCCACGGCCCATCCTGGATGGGTCGAGTCCCGCATTGATTGCGGCGCTCGAAGCGCGCTGCCCCTATACCCAAAGGCTTCCACAAAGGCCAAAGGGCTGGTGAAGGGGCAAGGGAATGGGGCACAAGGGGAAAGGCCCTGCCCGAAAAGGCCAAAAGGCGAGCATCCAATCGAAGCGGATGCTGGCCGCCACCATAGACGAGTTCCGCGCTGAATTGCCCGGAGTCATGACATGAAGGCGCGATTGCCCTGGGCCCGCGCCGGCCTGGTACGGCCGTGCCAAGCGCCTATCCACGCCGCATTGCTGCAGCGAAACAAAAAATCCTCGAATAGGCAAATTTTTCCCGTAAACCGTTAGCGGGCTTGACGGCTTTTCGTGATGATTGGTCTGGGCTGGCATAGGACAGCCGTCTGCAAGCGCACCTTCACCAATCGCACACGCCACCTGCCATGGGGCGGCCTTCGCGGCTACGGCCCGGCGGGTGGGGGGCTTACAGCCAGGGCCTTGCACAGTCAGGCGAGAGGCGAGTCCTGCTCGAAGTTGTAAATTCCTCTCATTTTCATTTGCGTTTGTACTTAAAGGTGAGATTCAAATGGTGTTCAGGAAAGACGAGGTTGGGACGGACGAAGGAGTGTCCCGTTCCGGCCGCAGAACCCGGCCGGGAAGGCTGCGCATGCGGGCCCGGTCGGTATGCCTGGCGCTGGCGCTGGCGCAGCCTGTGCTGGCGCAGGAAACCCAGTCGTCCTCTCCTGAACAGGAAGTGCAAAAAGAACAACCGGCCGGCGGTGCGGCGGCGGTCCTCGATGCGGTGGTAGTGACCGGCACCGCCGACGAAGAAAAGAAGAAGGCCATCGGCAACACCAGCGGCGCCAGCAAGGAAGACATCGAGCGGCGCAACGCCAGCCACATGAGCGACCTGATCGATCAGGTTTCGGGTACTTCGGTGAACAGCCTCTACAGCCGCCCGGAAGTGTCCGTCGGTGTGCAGGGCATCGCCGGGCACGGGCGCGTGGCTCAGTCACTTGAAGGCATCAATCAGAACTTCCATGCTTTTACCCGCGATATTGGTCAGACAGGCTCCATCTTTATTGATCCGCAGTTTCTGAGAAGCATTGACGTTACCCGTACTGGCAGTACGGGCACGGGAGCCTTGGGTAGTTTGGGTGCCTCGGTCAACTTCGAGTATCTCGATGTGGACGATATTTTGCTTCCCGGCAAGAGCTTTGGCGGCATGGTGCGCGGCTCTACAGGATTCAGCAAATACGGAAATGGCCAAAAACCGTCGGGATCATTTTTCTTGGGTGGGCGCAACGAACGCTGGGATGCGATGGTCGGAGCTTCACGCAGTAAAAATGATCCTTACAGGATTGGCGACAACATCAGCAATGACGATTTGATGCACAGCATGCATGGTCGAAACATGGATTTCCGCCAGTCGTTTGATAACAGAATCAATGTCAATGAGCACGGCCCTTGCCGCTATCTTGCCAATGGATATATCGGGCTAGCCAACTGCGGCCTCACCGCACAACAGGCAAAGTGGCTCAAGCAAGCCGCTAAAGAACCACTGAAAGGTACTCAGAGAGAAAATGAATCCCAGATGCTGCGACTGCGGCATTATTTGCAAGATCCCTACAACCAGAGCCTGGAGTTGTTCGTTTCTTCCAGCAAGGCCAAGTACCAGACAGATCAGCAACCTGCCATTTATGTGCCACTGGATGAAAACTCCACGCCGGACGATTACTGGGCGGATGGCGATGCCTCCTGGTTCGATCAGCCTTGGTCTGTTCGTGCGCAATTGAAAAGCCAGGTTGCAGCCTTGAAGTGGAAAGGAAACTTTTCAGAGCTGATCAACCCGCGGGTTCAGATTTACCATGAAAAACAGGATCGAAAACAGAACTGGACCGGAGCCAGCGATGGGTATGGTGCTCACCAGCCCATGCACTACTTTACCGATATAAGCTCGACCGGGATAAAGCTCAGCAACGACAGCCATTTCGATGCGGGGCTGCTTGGCCCCTTGCGCCTGGACATCGGTGCGGAGTATCGGCACGCCAGAAAGCGGGTGGATAGCCTTACCGAGAGCGAATATTACGAAAAATGGTTGCAGTCAACGGGGCGTGATATTGACGTGATGCGCTTCGACCCGGATTCGCGCACCAAAACAGCCGGATTGTCGCTTGCCTTGAGCACGGCAGGCGATGGCCCCTGGCAGGCGAATGCCAGCGTTGGTTTTCAGCGGGTATGGTTGGATGTCTTGAATCCGGTTTATGGGGTGGGGAACATCAGCCAGGCTGGCGTAGAGTATGGCACTTCGTATTGGCGAAACCATTATCGCAACCTTGGATATTCAGGTGCAGAACTGCGGGAACTTGCTGCCGCAGCAACCGCTGAAAGCCAGGCCAGATTGCGTACTGATCCAAGCTATGGCGGCACGCGGACTGTCAGAGAGCAACAGGATCACAAATTTGATCTGAAATCTGCCAGCCTGGGGCTTTCATACACGCCTCGCGGCACGGGATTGACTTTCTATGGCCAAGTTGGTTACAGCGAACGCGCCCCAACCAGCAATGAAATGTACATGCACGGGCAGATTTATCGGGCAACTTTTTATGCCAATCCCCATCTGAGGCCCGAGGAAAATCTGTCCTTTCAGCTAGGAATGAATTACCAGAATGGAAACTGGCTGGCTGATAATGATCGCCTTGCCGTAGGTATAAACCTTTACCGCAATCGTATTTACAACCAAATTATCTGGGGCCCCTTCTTGGTAGAGGGAGAGCCATGGAGTGGAGTTGGCAACGGCAGTGGTAGCGTCAACAATCTCAACGATTTTATTCGTCAAGGGATCGAACTGAATCTGGCGTACAAGCAACCCCTGTTCTATGTACGAAGCAACCTGACCCTACCCATTCGACACAACAACAAAACTTGCTCTTGGCAGGTGCCTAGCGGTCGGGCCTACCTCACAGGAACCACGGCTGATGGTGGAATTTCCTACACCGATATAGGCAAAGGCGAGCGCCTTTGCTATTCAAGCTGGAACTGGATGGAGACCGGTATCGTCGAGCCGATTCGTGGCAGCCTGACTGCGGCATTGACGCCTTACCAAGGCCGGTTGGAAATGGGCGGCACGGTCCATTTCCGAGGTAAGCAGCGTTCTGCCTACTGGTATGACAGGGATGTTCAGAACGATTATCACCTTGGTCAGCAAGCGGGACAAACCCAGCCGATACCAGATAAGAGCCAGTTTGTCGATGCCTATCTCTGGCCCAAGGTAGTGAAGTTTGACCTTTTTGTGAATTACCAATTTAGCGACCAGTTGAAGGCCGGGATTTACTTGGCCAACGTCACCAACAAAATGGAAGCCACGCCCACCACCTGGGGCTACAACTTCTATCCTGGTCGTACCTTGACGGCCAATATGGAATACCGCTTCTGACGATTTCGCAGCTTCAGCCATGTGGCTGAAGCGATATTGCCGGGGTTGCGACCGGCTTGTAACTACGGAGTAGACATCATGTCTCTGCAAAGTAACATCAACGACTGGTTGGGCGACTACACCAACACCAACGTGACGGATCCTATCACTGCAACGAAAAGCATTGGTTCCATTCTGACGGTGGGTGGCGCCTATCACACTGGCGGTGCTGGCGAGTCCAACAGCATCTACGATCCTGGCAGCAGCCTCCCGTATGAAATCTACGATTTCAAGTGGTACGCAGGACAAGGACTGGATTCCTCCGGCTTCGGCTCCAAGTTCCTGGTGTATTCCGAGGGCGGGATTTCGTGGGATACGAAGTATTCGCTCACCACGCCGGGCAAGTTCGAGTTCGAAACCACTGGCAGCATCGACACACTGTACCTGGGCTACAACGCTGACACGGGTTATTCCCCGGCGCAGGCCACACTGACCGCGTTCGACACCAACGAATCCCTGCTGGTGATCAACAACTTCGACGTGGCGGTGGATTACGTGGCGTTCAACACCTTCGGCGTCGCAGACGGTAACGGGCAGATCACGGTGAATGCTGGCAACCAGAATCTGTTCACCTACCCAGGCTACTATGCCAAGGTCACGCTGAACTCCGCCATCATCTACGACCTGACGTTCGATGAAGCGGCCGCTTCGACCTCGACCTTCGAGTATGTGCTGGCCACGTACCTCAGCGACTTCTCGAACAACGCCATCACCATCAACAGCGACATCAGCGTCATCAACAACTACCTGAGCAGCAATGGCAGCAGCCTTTCGTTCGAGTACTACGCTCAGGCAGGCACTTATGCGCCTGGCGGCGTGATTACGGAAGCACTGGCTTCGGCAGCCGCAGTGGAAAGCGACCTCCTGCTGGCCGCGTAAGCAGCCATTCCAGAAAGGCAAGAGGCTTGAGGCAACCGGGCGGGGCGGTGGCGCTTTTTTGACGGAAGGAGTCACCGCTTCGACCGGGGTTTTACCGGGGGCCTGACCTGGTTCAGGCAGGTCCCCGCTTTCCGGACGCCGCCGATTCTAGCGGTTTGCGGAATGGCTCGCAAAAACAAATTGCGGGCAGGTTTTGGCTTTCCCCGCATTTTACGGGGAAGGGGATGTTTTTTCCGCAAAGGGCTGGAGATGCGATGACAGCGGACAAATCCGGGCAGGCAGACGATGCGCGCGGCGAACTGGCCGGCGCCCTGCTGGCTTTCAAGCGCAGTTTCGTGCATATCGGCGTGTTCTCGGGCGTCATCAACATCCTGATGCTGGCGCCGGCCCTTTACATGCTGCAGGTGTACGACCGCGTGCTGGCCTCCGGCAATGAGATGACGTTGCTGATGCTCACGCTGATCCTGCTGGCGATGTATGCCTTCATGGGCGGGCTGGAGTGGGTGCGCAGCCTGGTGGTGCTGCGCCTGGGCACGGGCTTCGACCGCAAGCTGGCGCCACGCGTGTTCGATGCCGCCTTCAGCGCCAACCTGCGCACCGGCAGGCTCAATGCCGCGCAGCCGCTGGAAGATTTGCAGCAGCTGCGCCAGTTCGCCACCGGACAGTCGCTGTTCGCGCTGTTCGATGCGCCGTGGTTCCCGGTGTATCTGCTGGTGATGTTCTGGTTCCACCCCCTGCTCGGCTGGTTCGCGCTGGCCGGCACGCTGCTGCTGATGGCGGTGGGCTGGCTCAACGAGCGGGTGAGCCGGCCGCACCTGAAGCGGGCCGGGGAGCTGGCCATTTCATCGCGCCGCGATGCCGCCGCCAACCTGCGCAACGCCGAGGCGATCGCGGGCATGGGCATGCTGGCCAACCTGCGCCGGCGCTGGGCCGGGCAGCACCTGGGCTATGTGCGCGAGCAGAACCTGGCGAGCGCCCGCATGGCGAAGATACAGGGCTGGAGCAAGGCGCTGCGCATGGCGGTGCAGTCGCTGGCCCTGGGCCTGGGCGCCTGGCTGGTGCTGGCGCACGAGATGACGCCGGGGATGATGATCGCCGGCTCCATCCTGCTCGGCCGGGCGCTGGCGCCCATCGACCAGATCATCGGCGCCTCGCGCCAGTGGACCGGGGTGAAGGAGGCGGAGCGCCGGCTGAGCCAGTTGCTGGCGGATTTTCCACCGCTGGCCAGGGGCATGGATTTCCCCCGGCCCGAGGGGGCGGTGGCGGTGGAGCAGTTGCTGGCCGCGCCGCCCAGCCAGACGCAGCCGGTGCTGCACGGCATCCACTTCAAGCTGGAGCCGGGCGAGACGCTGGGGGTGATCGGCCCTTCCGGCGCGGGCAAGACCACGCTGGCGCGCTGCCTGGTCAATGCCTGGCCGCCGCTGCGCGGCAAGGTGCGGCTCGATAGTGCGCCGCTGGACCAGTGGCGGCCCGAGGCGCTGGGCGTGCTGATCGGCTACCTGCCGCAGGAGGTGCAGCTGTTCGCCGGCACGGTGGCCGAGAACATCGCCCGCTTCGGCGAGAGTTTTGGCGAGGGGGACGAGCAGAAGGTGATTGCCGCGGCGCAGATGGCCGGGGTGCATGAACTGATCCTGCAACTGCCCGAGGGCTACCAGACCCGCCTGGGCGAGAACGGCCTGGGCCTTTCCGGCGGGCAGCGCCAGCGCGTGGGGCTGGCCCGCGCGCTGTTCGGCGAGCCGTGCCTGGTGGTGCTGGACGAGCCCAACGCCAACCTGGACGAAGCCGGCGACGCGATGCTGGCGCAGGCCATCGGCCGCATCAAGGCGGCGGGCATCACGCTGGTGCTGATCACCCACAAGTCCAACATCCTGCAGCAAGCCGACAAGCTGCTGGTGCTGCACGCCGGCGCGCAGGCCGATTTCGGCCCGCTGGCCGAGGTGATGCAGCGCATGCAGCGCGCGGCCCCGCCCCGGCCGCAGCCCCCGCGTCAGCCCCAGCCGACGAACCGGGTGATCCCCGTGACCACCTTCGGGACGATGAACTTTGCGCAGCGCAGGGAGGGAGCATGAACATGGAACCGGGTGTGTCGGCATCATGCTTCGCCCACGGCTTCCAGGGCGGCGGTGATCAGTGCCGGGGCGATGCGGTAGCCGTTGGTCTGCAATTGCTGCAACAGTGGGGCCAGTGCTTCGATTCGCCCTTGGCGGCGTGCCTGCACCAGCACGCCAAGTACGCCAAAAATCGGCAGGCCGAGGCGGCGGGCGGCAGCGCGGCCACAACGTTCGTCCATCAGCACGCCACATTGCAGTGCGCGGGCAAGGCTGATGGCCTGGGCTTCGCCTTCGTCAAGGGCGGCCGCGGCCTGCGTGTAGATGGTGTCGTTACGGTCGGGATGCACGCGCACATGCTTTTGAACAAAGCGGGCGATGTCGCGGGCACCGGGGCGACCGAGGTCGGCCGTGGTTTCCATCAGCACGGTCTGCGGCAGGTGGACGGCGCCGAATATCTCCGTGAGCAGCATCAGATGGCTGCAACCGGCCAGTGCAATCAGCGGGCCGGAGTCGGCGACGACGACGGGACGCATGGATCAGTCTCGTGGCGGCTGGGCCACAGCGTCGAATCCGGCGAGTTCTTCGCTCAGTTCGGCGGGATCGTAATCGACGACGGCAATGCCCTGGGCACTGACGTAGGCGAGAAAGTCGGCCAGTTTCATGCCAGCGAGTCTGGCAGCGCGGCCGGGCGGCAGGTCGCCGTTCTGAAAGAGTTGCGCAGCCAACGCGACGTGTACGCCCACGCGCAGCAATTCCTCGGTAAAGGGAACGCTGACGAACAGCGGCTGGCCATGCCGGGTGACGAGCGAGAGCTGGCCCTGCTCGGCCGCACGGCTGAGGTCGCCGGAGCGTTCGCGCAGTTCGCGGATGCTGAATGTTTGCATGACACAGACCTCCATTTGTGTACACACATTGTAGGACAAATTGGCAATCTGCCCGTGCTTCGGGTGGGACGGAAGTTTCTTTTTCCTCTTGCGTCGGAAGAAACGGATCAAAGGGACAGGCATGAGCGCTGAACTGGGCATGGGCGCGGCAATTGCCGCAGACGATGATCTGTTGTCAGTCGACGAGCGCCACTACGTGCGCCTGGGCTGGCTGATCGTGCTGGTGGGGGTGGCCGGCTTTCTGGCCTGGGCGCTGCTGGCGCCGCTGGATGCGGGCGTGCCGGTGGAGGCCAAGGTGGTGGTGAGCGGCAACCGCAAGGCGGTGCAGCCGATCGCGGGCGGCAAGGTGCAGCGCATCCTGGTGGCCGAGGGCGATGCGGTGCGGGAAGGCCAGGTGCTGGTGGAACTGGTGCCCACGGTGCCGGCCAACCAGCTCGACTCGCTGCGCTTCCAGTTCCTGAGCAGCCTGGCGACGGAGAACCGCCTGGTGGCCGAGCGCGACGGGCTGGCGCAGATCGCTTTCGACGCGCGGCTGCTGCAGGCCGAGCGCGAGGGCAGCCTGCAGGCGGCGGAGATCCTCCAGGCGCAGCGGCAGTTGTTCGACAGCCGGCGCAGCGCCCAGCAGGCCACCCTGGGCGGCTTGGAGGCCAGCTTGCGCGGCGCCCGCGAGCAGCGCGACAGCCTGCGGCGCATCCTGCAATCGCGGCGCGATCAGCGCACGGCCTTCGAGCAGCAGCTTGCCGGCCAGCGAACGCTGGCCGACGACGGGCTGCTGGCGCGCAACCGGCTGCTGGAAGCCGAGCGCCAGTACCTGCAACTGGCCGGCTCGGTGGCCGACGACGAGGGCCGGCTGGGCCTGCTGCAAAACCAGGTGCAGGAATACCAGCTGCGCCTGATCCAGCAGCGCGAGGATTACCAGAAGGAACTGCGCACGGCGCTGGCCGAGACGCGCACGCGCACGGCGGACCTGCAGTCGCGCCTGGACAGCGCGCAGTACGAGGTGGCGAACACGCAGATCGTGGCGCCGGCGGCGGGCATCGTGGCCGGGCTGGCGGTGTTCACCCAGGGCGGTGTGGTCAGCACCGGCGACAAGCTGATGGACATCGTGCCGCTGGACCAGCCGCTGATGGTGGAAGGCCGGCTGCCGGTGCAGTCGGTGGACAAGGTGCATGCCGGCCAGCCGGTGGAGCTGGAGTTCGCCGCCTTCAACCGCGCTTCCACGCCCAAGCTGCCGGGCACGCTGAGGACCGTTTCGGCCGACCGGCTGGAAGACCCGCAGGGCACGCCCTATTACCACGTGGAAATCAGCGTCGACCAGCTGCAGGGGCGCGAGGTGCTGCCGGGGCTGCTGCTGCAGCCGGGCATGCCGGTGACGGCTTTCGTCAAGACCGGCGAGCGCACGCTGATGAGCTACCTGCTCAAGCCGCTGCGCGACCGCGCCCGCCTGGCATTGACGGAGGAGTGAATGGCCAGGCGCAGCAAAACAGCGGAATGGCTGGCGCCGGCCGGCGGATGCATGCGGGCGGCCCTGCGCAAGGTTTGCCGGATGCCGCACCCGGTGTCGATTGCCGTGGTGGCGGTGCTGCTGTCGCTGGAGGGCATGCCGCCGGCGCAGGCGCAGTCCGCATTGCCGGCACCGCCAGCGGGCGAGGTGCAGGCGCTCGATCTGGTGCAGGCCTACGAACGCATGCTGCTCAACGACCCGCAGGTGCAGGCGGCGCGCGCGGGCCGCGACGCCGGCCTGGACGCCCAAAACCTTGCCCGCGCCGCGCTGCTGCCGCAGGCGTCGATCAACTACCTGCGCAACCGCACCAGGCAGAGGGAGTACTACGACACCACGGCATCCGGCAGACAGACCGTCGAGGACCGCTTCTACGGGCGCCGCGCCGGCCTGACCGTCGAGCAGACGCTGTTCGACTATTCGGCCATCAGCACCTACCGCCTGGGCAAGACCCAGGCGGAATACGCCGAAGTGCAGTACCGGCTGCAGTTCCAGCAGGAGGCGGTGGCCCTGATCGACGCCTACCTGAACGCGCTGCTGGCGCGCGATTCGCTGGATCTGGCCCGCCACCAGCTGCGCGTCTATGAGGACATGCTGCGCGGCAACGAGCGGATGCTGGCGCAGGGCGAAGGCACCCGCATCGACATCCTGGAAACCCGCACGCAGGTGGGCGCCACCCAGGCCGAACTGGTGACCTACGAGAATGCCCTGGGCGACCGGCTGCGCGAGCTGTCGGCGCTGCTGGGCGGGCCGGTGCAGGCGCGGCAACTGCTGGCCATCGACCTGGAGGCAATGCTGCCGCCCTTGCAGGACGGCGACCTGGCCACGCTGCTGGGCGATGCCCGGCAGCAGAACCCGGAGGTGCAGGCGGCACGCCTGGCGGTGCGCTACAACGACCTGACGATCGAGCGCGAGAAGGGGCAGTTCATGCCCAGGGTCTCGGTCTATGCCGCGCACGAGCGGATCGAGTCGGACACCATCAACAACAAGGGCCGCGACTACAAGAGCAACACCATCGGCCTGCAGGTGTCGATTCCGCTGTTCAGCGGCGGCTCCAGCTACTACGCCACGCGCCAGGCCGGCAAGCGGCTGGAGCAGGCACGCCACGAGCTGGACCGCGCCACCAACAGCACGATCACCACGCTGGAACAGTACTACCGCGTGTGCGCCACCAGCGCGGACCGCGCGCGCCTGCTGCGCCAGAACGTGGCCGACAGCACCGGGCTGGTCGACGCGATGCACCAGAGCGTGGCCGGCGGCGAACGCACCAACACCGACGCGCTGCAGGCCGAGCGCCAGGCCTACCAGGCGCGGCAGGCACTGCTGCGCACCTACGTGGAGTGGTTCCAGGCCTGGGCCAAGCTGCAGTTCTACGCGGGGCGGTTTTCCGAGGAAGACGTGCTGCTGCTGAACCGGCAGCTGGTGGCGGAAGCCCGCTAGGCAAGCGCCCGCGGCAGGAGACACGGGCCGGCATTTGCCCGGATGGAATACAGAAACATAGGAATGATTATCAATAACTTGGCGGCGAATGGGTTTGGCGAAACGCAATGGCCGCGGTGCGATGGAGAGAGGACCAAGTCGATGATGGAAACCGTTCGGATCATGGATGACGGAATCATTCCAGTGGATGAGGACTTGCGGGCGGAGATGGCCGCGGACCTGGGCATGCCCGCCGCGCAGTTGGAGGCCGATGCCAGCTTCCTGAAACTGGGGCTGGATTCCATGCGCTTGATGGCGTGGCTGCACCGGCTGCGCAAGCGCGGCCACAAGGTGAAGCTACGGGATCTGTACCAGCAGCCGACTCTGGAGGGCTGGAGCCGCCTGCTGCGCGAGAGTCCGGCCGTTGCACAGGGCGGACAGGCGGGCGCACCGGACCTGGCCACGGCGCAGGCCCCTTCCCCTGCCTGGCCGACCATGGCCAACGGCGAGCCGTTCGCGCTGACGCCCGTGCAGCATGCCTACCTGGTGGGCCGCGCGCCGCACCAGACGCTGGGTGGCGTGGGCTGCCACCTATACCAGGAGTTCGACGGCGCGGGGCTGGATGCCGACACCCTGGAGCAGGCCGTCGGCGCCTTGATCGAACGCCATCCGATGCTGACCGTGACCTTCCTCGACGACGGCCGCCAGCAGCACCGGCCCGGCACCCGCTGGCGCGGGCTGACCCTGCACGATCTGCGCACGGCCTCGCCGGCCGAGTGCGAGGCCCACCTGCTGGCGATGCGCGAGCGGCACGGCCACCGGGTGCTGGCTGTGGAACAGGGCGAGAATTTCGATTTCCAGTTGTCGCTGCTACCCGATGACCGCCACCGGCTGCATGCGGACATCGACCTGCTGGTGCTGGATGCCGCGAGCTTCAGCCTGGTGTTCGACGAACTGGCGGCGCTGGTGCGCGGCGAAAACCTGCCGCCGGTGCGCGCGGACTATGATTTCCGCAGCTACCTGGCCCAGGCGGCGCAGGAGAACGCGGCGGCCCGGCAGCAGGCGCAGCGGTTCTGGATGGAGCGTCTGGACGGCCTGCCCGATGCGCCGCATCTGCCGCTGGCCTGCGAGCCGGAGCAGATCGGGCAGGTGCGCATCTCGCGCCGGCGCGTGGAAATCGAGGCCGGGGACTGGGCGCGCTTCAAGGCCGCCGCCGGCGAACATGGCGTGACGCCCACGATGGCGCTGGCCACCTGCTTTGGCGCGGTGCTGGCGCGCTGGTGCGGCCAGCCCCGGCTGTTGCTGAACCTGACGCTGTTCGACCGGCTGCCACTGCATCCGGCGGTCGACGGAATGATCGCGGATTTCACCAACATCCTGCTGCTGGACATCGCGGGCGAAGGCGCGCGCTTCGATGCGCTGGCGCAGACCAACCAGCAAACCTTCACGGAAGCCTACGAGCACCGCCACTGGTCGGGCGTGGAACTGCTGCGCGAGCTGCGCAGGACGCCGGGGGCCTATCCGCATGGCGCGCCGGTGGTGTTCACTAGCAACCTGGGCCGCCCGCTGTTCGGCCGGGACGTGGCGCGCACGCTGGGCGCGCCGGGCTGGGGGATTTCGCAGACGCCGCAGGTCTGGATCGACCATCTGGCCTACGAGCACGGCAGCTCAGTGTTCCTGCAGTGGGATTGCAACGAGGCGCTGTTCCCGCCCGGGCTGCTCGATGCCATGTTCCAGGCCTACGTGCGGCTGGTGCGGCAGCTGCTGGATGCGCCGCGGGCCTGGCACCAAGACGTGCCGGACCTGATGCCGCAGGAGCAGCAGGCCGTGCGGGCGCGGATCAATGCCCGTGGCGACGCGCCGACGCCCGAGGGCCTGCTGCACGAGGAGTTCTGGCTGCAGGCGCGGGCGTGCCCGGACGCGGTGGCGCTGATTCACGGCGAGCGCCGCCTGAGCTATGGCGAACTGGCGGAGCAGGCCCGGCGCTGCGCCGGAGCGCTGGTCGCGCGGGGCGTACGGCCGGGGGATCGGGTGGCGATCACCATGTCCAAGGGCATCGGGCAGATCGTCGCGGTGCTGGGGATTCTGTACGCTGGCGCGGTGTATGTGCCGGTTTCGCCGGATCAGCCGCCGGAACGCCGGCGGACGATCTACCAGGGCGCGGGCACGGCGTTGGTACTGGTGTGCCGCGGCGATGCCGACGGCGCCACGGACGGCGCGGTGGATGGTGTGACCTTCCTCGACTGGCGGGAGGCGATCGGGCATGCGGCGCTGCCCGCCCCGCGCGTGGTCGATGCCGGGGAGCCGGCGTACATCATCTACACCTCCGGCTCCACCGGCATGCCGAAGGGCGTGATCATTTCCCATCGGGGCGCGCTGAACACCTGCGCCGAGCTGAACCGCCGCTACGCGGTGACGGCGGACGACCGGGTGCTGGCGCTGTCGGCGCTGCATTTCGATCTGTCGGTGTACGACATCTTCGGCCTGCTGTCGGCGGGCGGCGCGCTGGTGCTGGTCGACGAGGCCCAGCGGCGCGATCCGGCCGCCTGGTGCGGGGCCGTCGAACGGCATGGCGTGACGCTGTGGAACACGGTGCCGGCGCTGCTCGACATGCTGCTGACCTACAGCGAGGGGTTCGAGCTGCGGGCGCCGGCCGCGCTGCGCGTGGCGATGCTGTCGGGCGACTGGATCGGCCTGGACCTGCCGGCGCGCTACCGCGCCTTCCGGCCGGACGGGAAATTCGTGGCGATGGGCGGCGCGACCGAGGCTTCCATCTGGTCCAACGTCTATGACGTGGAGGAGGTGCCGCCGGCGTGGCGCTCGATCCCCTACGGTTATCCGCTGGCGCGGCAGAAGTACCGGGTGGCCGATGCCCGGGGCCGCGACTGCCCGGACTGGGTGCCGGGGGAGCTGTGGATTGGCGGCGAAGGCGTGGCGCTGGGCTATTTCAACGACCCGGAACGCACGGCGCAGCAGTTCGTGACGGTGGACGGCGAACGCTGGTATCGCACCGGGGACATGGGCTGCTACTGGCCGGACGGCCGGCTGGAATTCCTCGGGCGGCGCGACAAGCAGGTCAAGATCGGCGGCTATCGCATCGAGCTGGGCGAGATCGAGGCGGCGCTGCTGCGGGTGGAGGGCGTCAAGAGCGCGGTGGCGCTGGCGGTGGGCGAGCGGGAGAAGTCGCTGGCCGCCTTCGTGGTGCCGCAGGGAACGGTGCTGTACGCCGCCCTGCCCGCCGACCCGGCGCTGCCCGCCGGCTATGCGGCGCTGGTGCCGCATCAGGCCGGGCAGACCGTGCCGGACCACGAAGCCGACATGGCGCGGCTGGTGGCCGGATACCTGTTCGATCACCTGGGCCGGCACGGGGTGGATTTTTCCACGGCGGTCACGGCGGACGAGGCGCTGCGCCGGTATGGCGCCCAGCCTCGCTGGGCGGACTTGGCAGGCCGCTGGCTGGAGCATCTGACCGCTTCGGGGTTGTTGCAGCGCTTGGCAGATGGTCGCTATGGACCGGCGGCCGATGCGCCGCCGTCCTGGCAGCCGCCCGGCGGGCATCCGCTGTTCGAGACCGCCAACGCGCTACTGACGCACCACGAGCCGCTCGCGCAGATCCTGCGCGGCGAACGGCCGGCGCAGACCCTGCTGGATCATCCGTTCTGGGCGCCGGAGCAGTTGCTGCTGCGCACGCCGGGCACGGCGGCGGCCATCGAGGCGCTGGCCGGCATGGTGCGGGCGCTGGCCGGGGTGCTGGGACGCCCGGTGCGCCTGCATGAGGTGGGTACGCGCAGCGGCCTGGCCGCGGTGCAGCTCTTGCAGCACCTGGATGGTGTGGAGGCGGAGTACACCGCCTGGGACGAATCGCCGGAGATGGTGCTGCGCGCCTCGGCGAACCTGCAGCGCTTCGCCCAGGCCGAGGCACGGCGCTGGCATGCCGAGGTGCCGCACGAGGATTTGCACCGGGCCGACGTGGTGTGGGCCAACAATGCCCTGCACCGGCTGGGCGATGCCGGGGTGCGGGCGGTGCTGGCGCTGGCCGCCCCTGCGGCGCTGGTCTGCGTCCATGAACTGCGCCGGGTGTCCAGCCTGGCGCTGGTTTCCGCCGAACTGCTGGCCGGGGACGACAACGGCGGCATGGCGGCGCGGCTGCACGAGACACCCTGGTGGCAGTCGCTGCTGGCTTCGCACGGCCTGCGCAGCGAAGCCGCCGGCCTGGCGGGCGAGGTGCAATGGCTGGCCCTGCGCGCGCCGGACGAGGTGCGCCGGCCCGACGCCGGCAAGCTGGCCGCCGCCTTGCGCGGGCTGCTGCCGGGCTACATGGTGCCGCAGCGGCTGTTTTTCCTGGATGCCTTGCCGTTGACCGCCAACGGCAAGGTGGACCAGCGCGCCCTGGCGCAGCGCTGCGGCGGCCGGCAGCAGGCCGGGCCGGCGCGCGAGCTACCGCAGGGCGACACGGAACAGGCCGTGGCGGCCTTGTGGCGCGACCTGCTGAAGGTGCCCGAAATCCATCGGGACAGCCATTTCTTCCAGCTGGGCGGCGACAGCCTGCTGGCGACGCGCCTGATCGGCGAGCTGAGCCGGCGCGGCCATGCGGCCGGGCTGGGCGATCTGTTCGATTTTCCGACGCTGGCGGCTTTCGCCGCGACCGTGCGCAGCAGCGGCGGGAGCGGCGGGAGCGGCCTGCGCCACGACCCGGCCGCCCGCCATGCGCCGTTTGCGCTGACCGACGTGCAGCAGGCCTATCTGGTCGGCCGCCAGCCGGGGTTTGCGCTGGGCGGGGTCGGTTCGCATTTCTTCGTCGAGTTCGAGGTCGCCGGCCTGGACGCGGCGCGTTTCGAGCAGGCGATGAACCGGTTGATCGAGCGCCACGACACCCTGCGGGCGGTGGTGCGGGACGGCATGCAGCAGGTGCTGGCGGAAGTGCCGCGCTTCACGCTGCGCTGTCATCGGGTGGACGACCTGGACGGCGCGGAAAGCGTGGCCTTGCGCGAGCGCCTGGCCAGGCAGGTGCTGGACCCTGGCCGCTGGCCGGTGTTCGACATCCAGGCGGCGCAGGCGGCCGGCGGCGCACGGGCGCGGCTGTTCGTGTGCCTGGACAACCTGATGCTCGACGGGCTCAGCATGCAGATTCTGCTGGCGGAACTGGAGCAGTGCTACACCAACCCGGATCTGGAACTGCCCGAACTGGAAATCGGCTTCCGGGATTATCTGGAACAGGTGCGCCGGGGCGAGGCCAACGCGGTGTCGCTGGCCTACTGGGCGCGCCGCCTGGACAGCCTGCCGCCGGCGCCGGCCCTGCCCTTGCGCCGCGACCCGGCCGAGGTCGGGGTGCCGCATTTCGCGCGGCTCTCGGCCCATCTTTCCGCCGCGCAGTGGGACGCGCTCAAGACGCGGGCACGCGACGAGGGGCTGACGCCTTCGGCCCTGTTGCTGGCCGCCTATGCGGCGACGCTGTCGGCCTGGGCGGCGCGCGACGAGCTGTGCGTGAACCTGACGCTGTTCGACCGCCAGCCCCTGCACCCGCAGATCGAGCAGGTGCTGGGCGACTTCACCACCCTGCTGCTGCTGGCCTGGCAGCCGGCCGGCGACTGGCGCGCCAGCGCCCGCCAGCTTCAGCAGCGCCTGCGGCAGGATCTGCTGCACCGCGACGTGTCGGCGATCCAGGTGATGCGCCAGCTTGCCCGGCGCGCCGGCCAGGCTTCGGCGGCCATGCCGGTAGTGTTCACCAGCGCGCTGGGGTTCGAGCAGGGGCGCTTCCTGGCGCACGCCTCATGGATGAAGCCGCGCTGGGGGCTGTCGCAGACGCCGCAGGTCTGGCTCGACCACCAGGTGTACGAGTCGGAGGGCGAACTGCGCTTCAACTGGGACTACGTGCAGGAACTGTTCGAACCGGCGCAGGTACGGGCCATGTTCGAGCGCTACGTGGCCCTGCTGCGGCGGCTGGCGGAAGACGGCGCGGCATGGGGGCTGCCGCTGGATGCGCTGGTGCCGCGCCTGGAAGGCGTGCATCGGCTGCCGCCCGCCTCGACCGCGGCTTCGCTGCCGGAGGCCGCCCCGGCGCCGGCCGCGCTGCGGGCCGACGATGCGCTGGTGCAGGGGCTGTGCGGGCATTTCGAGCGGGTGGTCGGCTTGCCGATCCAGCCGCGCCAGTCCTTCTTCGATGCCGGCGCCACGTCCCTGAAGCTGGTCCAGTTGCACGTGCATTTGAAGCAGGCCGGCCATGGCGGCCTGCAGGTGACCGATCTGTTCGCCCAGGCCACGCCACTGGCCCTGGCGGCGCACCTGCACGGCACGTCGGCCAGGGCCGACGACATCGCCGGCATCGATGACGGGCGCCGCGAACGGCTGGCGCAACGCAGGGCACGCGCGCAGCGCCGGCTCGGGAGCACGCTGTGAACATCGAAGAACTGTTGAACCGCCATTACCCGGAAGGCGAGCCGATCGCCGTGATCGGCCATGCCTGCCGCTTTCCAGAGGCCGCGGACAGCGAGGCCTACTGGGCCAACCTGGTGGCCGGACGCGAGTGCAACCGGCGGTTTTCCCGCCAGGAACTGCTCGATGCCGGCATCCCGGCGGCCACCATCGACGATCCGGCCTATGTGCCCCGGGGCACGGTGGTGGCCGACGCCGATGCCTTCGATGCCGAACTGTTCGGTTATTCGCGCCAGGAAGCCGAACTGATCGATCCGCAGCAGCGCCTGTTTCTGCAGATCGCCTGGCATGCGCTGGAGCACGCCGGCTACGCGCCCAGGGCGGTGCCGCACAAGACCGGCGTGTTCGGCGCCTGCCGGATCAGCACCTATCCGGGCCGGGAGGCGATCAACCTCGCCGAGGTGGCGCACGTGCGCAGCCTGCAGTCGCTGATGGGCAACGACAAGGACTACGTGGCGACGCGGGTGGCCTACAAGCTGGGTCTGCGCGGCCCGGCCGTCACGGTGCAGACCGCGTGTTCGAGTTCGCTGGTGGCCACCCACATGGCCTGCGAGAGCCTGCGCGCCGGCGAGTGCGGCATGGCGATTGCCGGCGGGGTGGCGGTGTCCTTCCCGCAGGTGAGCGGGTATCTGTACCAGCCGGGCATGATTTTCTCGCCGGACGGCCATTGCCGCCCGTTCGACGCCCAGGCGCAGGGCACCTATGCCGGCAACGGGGTGGCGGCGGTGGTGCTGCGGCGCCTGTCGGATGCCTTGCGCGATGGCGATCCGGTGGTGGCGGTGGTGCTGGGCAGCGCGATCAACAACGACGGCAGCCGGAAGGTGGGCTACACCGCGCCATCGGTGGCCGGCCAGCGCGAGGTGATTGCCGAGGCCTGGTCTCTGGCCGGGGTGCATAGCCAGCAGATCGGCATGGTCGAGGCGCACGGCACGGCCACGCCGCTGGGCGATTCGATCGAGCTGCAGGCGCTGCATTCGGTCTTTCACGCGCCCGGGCAGGGGCCGGCCTGCGCGCTGGGATCGGTCAAGAGCAACCTGGGGCACCTGGATACCGCCGCGGGCATTGCCAGCTTCCTCAAGGCGGTGCTGGCGGTGGAGCGCGGGACGATTCCGCCCTGCGTGCATTTCAGCCAGGCCAACCCGGCATTGCGGCTGGAAGACGGGCCGTTTCATGTGCCTGCCGGCGCGCAGCCGTGGGATGCGCCGGTGCGCATGGCGGGCGTGTCTTCCTTCGGCATCGGCGGCACCAATTGCCACATGGTGGTGGCTTCGCTGCCGCAGGCGATGCGGCAGGCGCTGGAGCGTTCCGGCAGCGGGGGCGAAAGCGCGGCGGAAGCGGACGACGAACCCGCGCTGCTGCTCAGCGCCAACAGCGAGGGCGCATTGCGGCGCCTAGCCGGCGCCCATGCACAGGCGCTGCGGCAACAGCCCGCCGCCGACGTGGCCCACACCGCGCTGCACGGCCGCCAGCTCGACTTGCCGTGGCGCCTGGCCGTACCGGTGTGCGACGAGACGGCGGATGCCCTGGCCGCTTTTGCCGAGGGCGAGGACGACGTTCTGGTCCATTCGGGGCAGGACGCCCCGGGCAAGCGGGTCTGGCTGTTCACCGGCCAGGGCGCGCAATGGCCGGGCATGGGCCGGGCGTGGCATGCCGCTTCCCCGGCCTTCGCGGATTGCCTGGAACGCTGTCTGGCGGTGTTCGACACGGCGCAGGAGCGGGCATTTGCCGAGGGGCTGCGCAAGGCGCTGATGGATGCGGAGCATGTGCTGTTCCAGCGCATGGAATATGCACAGCCCGCCATCGTCGCCTTCGAGCTGGCGATGGCGGCGCACTGGCAGGCGCTGGGCCTGGCGCCGGACATGGTGCTGGGCCATTCGGTGGGCGAGTTCGCGGCGGCCGTGGTCGCCGGACATTACACGCCCGAACAGGTCATGCCGCTGGTGCGGCT
Organism: Pseudothauera nasutitermitis; assembly: GCF_004801295.1. Classification (GTDB taxonomy): domain Bacteria; phylum Pseudomonadota; class Gammaproteobacteria; order Burkholderiales; family Rhodocyclaceae; genus Pseudothauera; species Pseudothauera nasutitermitis. The sequence goes on along the minus strand of NZ_SSOC01000004.1, from coordinate 379,415 downwards.
GCGCGGCGCGCTGATGGACCGTTGCCGCGGCGGCGCCATGCTGTCGGTGTTTGCCGGCGAGGCCGAGGCCTCGCCGCTTGCCTCGCGGCTGGGGCTGGACCTGGCGGCGCACAACGGCGACCGGCATCTGGTCTTTTCCGGCGAGCGCGGCGGCGTCGAGCGGATGGCGGCCGAACTGGAAGCCATGGGCCTGCGCAGCAATCTGCTGGCCGTGGCGGGGGCCGCGCATTCGCGGATGCTCGACCCCATCCTCGACGAATTCCAGCAGGCGACGGCCGCCTTGCGCGCGCAGGAAGGCACGCTGCCGTTCATTTCCGGGCTGACCGGCGAGGCCGTGGATGCCGGGCAGCTGAATGCCCCGGATTTCTGGCGGCGCCACATGCGCAGCCCGGTGCGTTTCATCCAGTGCCTGCACCGGGCCGTGGCCGACGGCGCGGGCCTGTTCCTGGAGATGGGGCCGGATGCACCGTTGACCGGCATCGGGCAGCGGGAGCTGGCGGGCGCCGCGCGCTGGATCGGCTGCGCCAGGCGCAACCAGCCCGCCGGCCGCCAACTCCGGCAGGCGCTGATGCAGCTTTATGCCGCGGGCGCCGATCTGCCGTGGCTTTCCCTGTTGTCCGCTCCGGGCCGCCGCTGCCATGCCCCGTTGTATCCCTTCGAGTTGCATCGCTACTGGCGCGAGGCGCCCGCCGCCGCGGACCGGCCCGTGATGGCAACGAGCCTGCCGACGGCGCGCGCTGTGGCGGCCCGGCAGGCGCGCGACCTGGACCTGCCCCGCCTGCATGCCCTCTACGCCTGCGTCACCCGGCTGCATGCCATCTACGTGGACCGGCTGGTACGGCGTTGCGTGGGGGATCGCATCGACCACGGCGTGACGGCGCAGGAGATCCTGCGCGGCGGCCGTCTGCTGCCGCGCCACCGGCAGTTGCTGGCGCGCCTGCTCAACGCCTGCGCCGAGGATGGCTACCTGCAGGTGCGGGACGGGCGCTATGCGACCCGCAACCCCGCGCCCCACGATACGCATGACGCCCTGCTCGGCGAATTGCGCGGGTACTGCGAAGGCCTGGACGTGATCGCGCAGACGGTGCAGCGCGCGGGCGCCAGCCTGTACGCGATGATGAGCGGCGAGGTCGAGCCGGTTGCCGTGATCTTCCCGGAAGGCGCGTCCAGCGGCGTGGAGGTGCTGTATCAGGACTTCAGCTTCGGGCGTTATTTCAACCAGATCGCCGCGGGGGTGGTCGCCGATCTGGCCCGGGGCGCCAAGGGTTCGCCCTTCCGCGTGCTGGAGGTGGGCGGCGGCACCGGCGGAACGACGGCCTGGGTGTTGCCGGCCTTGTCCGGCCAGCCGGGCGTGCACTACGTGTTCACCGACATTTCCCCGATCTTCACGCGGCGGGCCGAGCAGAAGTTCGCCGGCTACGGCTTCATCGAATACCGCGAGTTCGATCTGCAGAAAAGCGCCGAGTCCCAGGGCTTCGAGGCGGGCGACTACGACCTGATCGTGGCGGCCAACGTCATCCACGCCACGCAGCACGTCGGCCACGTGCTGGCCAACCTGCAGCCCTTGCTCAAGCCGGGCGGCAAGCTGCTAATGCGCGAGATCACCCGGCCGATGCGCCTGTTCGATTTCGTGTTCGGCCCGCTGGTGCTGCCCTTGCACGACGAGGAGGCGCGCGGCGGCGAACTGTTCCTGACGACGGCGCGCTGGCGCCAGCAGTGCCTGGCGGCCGGGTTCGCGCGGATCGAATGGCTGCCGGAAGACGGCACGGCCACTTCGGACATGAGCGAGCACATCGTGCTGGCCACGGCGCCGGGCGCCGATGCGGCGGAAACGGGGATGCCTTCCGGAGCCGTGCGTGTGGGTGTCGGCGTGCTGGGGCAGGCGCTGGCCAACGACGGCAGCTATCTCGCGGACTGGTCGGACTGCGCGGGGGACGAGGCCGCATGGCAGGCCCGCGTTGCCGAGGCCTGCGCGGAAATGGCGTGCCGCCACGGCGACAGCCGCGCGGTGCCGCTGCCGGACATCCCCGCCCGCGCGCCGGACTGGCTGAACCTGGTACGGCTGCAATGGCACGCCAGACCGCTGGAGCCGGCATGGATCGAGTTGAGCGCCTGCGCCCCGGACGGGGCATGGCGCGGCCTCGGCGCCGTGGCGGCGGCCGATGACGACGCTCTGCCCGTGCTTGCGGCGGCTCCCGAAACGCACTACGACTGGTCCTGGGAACGCATCGGAGCTGTCGCAACGCCGGGCAGGACGGTCAGCGGCTGGTTCCGCTTGAGCGATCCTGACGATCCGGCGCTTGAAACGGCACTGTCGGCGGCGGGTGTCGTCCTGGACGTGGATGCGGGGAAGGTGCTGGTCGTTCTGTCGCCGGAGGCCGTGGCATTGGAGGCCGTGGCCGCACCATTGCTCGGCGCGATCGCCGATGCCGACGGCTGCGACATCGTGCTCGTCACACGCTCGGCCTGGGCCGTGGCAGCCGGGGACGTCGTCAATGCCGCGCACCATGCCGCCTGGGGGCTGGCGCGCACCGCCGCGGTCGAGTTCGCGGCACGGAACGCGGGGCGCACGGTGGCCGCGGTGGATCTCGGCGCCGGTTCGGACTGGCAGGACCTGGCCACGGGTCTGCAGGCACTGGCCGAAGGGGCGCAGTGGATCGCGGTTCGCCACGGGCAGGCCTGGGTGCCTTGCCTGGTGCCGCAGCAATACGCGGCCCCGGCCTTGCCTGCGCAGGGCCTGCCCGGCGATGGCTGGCATGTCGTGACCGGCGGCCTGGGCGGACTCGGCCGCCTGAGCGCGAGATGGCTGGCCAGCCGCGGCGCGCACCGGATCGCGCTGCTGGCACGCCGCAAACACGAAGATGCCGCCGGGTTCGCGGCCGACCTGCAACGGCGCCATGCCTGCACGGTGGTTTCCATCGTCTGCGATGTGGCCGATCCCGCGGCACTCGATGCGGTGCTTGGCAAGTTGCTGCAGGCCGATTCCGGCATCGCCGGCGTGATCCACGCTGCGGGGGTGCTGGACGACGGCCCGATCACGGAGCTGGACGGAACCCGGCTTGCGCCGGTGCTCGCCGTCAAGGCCCATGCGGCCCGGCAGATTCACGAGCGGCTGCGCGAAGCCGGCGGCCGCCCCTACCTGCTGCTCTATTCCTCGGCGGCCGCGGCGCTGGGCAGCGCGGGCCAGGCGGCCCATGCGCTGGCGAGCGCCTATCTGGACGGTCTGGCGCATGAGGCCGCGACCTCGGACGGTGGCCGCAAGGCGGTGACGGTGGTTGCCATCGGCTGGGGGGCCTGGGGCGAAACCGGCCGGGCGGCGGATGCCGGCCTGCAGGAGCGCCTCGCCGACGATGGCATGGGCGTGCTGAGCGACGCGGAAGGGCTGTGGCATCTGGAACAGGCGGTTTCGCGCGCGGCGCCGTACCGCCTGGCGATGCGGGTGCTGCCCGAACGCCTGGACGAGGCGCGCAGCCGCTTGCTGGGCCTGACGCAGCCATCACCCCGCCAGACGGCCGCCATGCCGCCTTCGGCCACTGCGGCAACGCCGGCCGCCATGCCGCAGCACCCGGTGGCGATGGATTTGCCGCCCGCCAGGCTGGGCGATGCCGGCGCCGTGGCGCAATGGCTGGCGGCACAGATTGCCGCGCAACTGCGAGTGGATGATCCGGCCCGTTTGTCGCCAAGGCGCGACCTGGTGCAGCTGGGCCTGGATTCGCTGCTGTTCCTGGAACTGAGCAGCACCATCCAGCGCCGCCTCGGCGTACGCATCGACGCGGAGAAAGCCTATCGCGACCTGAGCATCGACGGGCTGAGCCGCCTCATCGCCGAACAGGCGGCACAGGCTCCGGGCGAGGCGCGGCAGATCCACGCGCTACAGCACGATGCGCAGGGGCGCTACCAGCCCTTCCCGCTGACGCCGATCCAGCATGCCTACTGGATGGGCAGGACGGGCCTGATCGACTACGGCGGCGTGGCCTGCCACGTGCTGTTCGAGTGGGACCTGCGCCACGGGCAGTTCGACCTGGAGCGCTTCGGGCAGGCGTGGAACGCCCTGGTGCGACGGCACGACATGCTGCGCATGGTCATCGGCGAGGACGGGCAGCAGCGCATTCTGGCCGAGGTGGAGGATTACCGGATCGAGCGCCGCGACCTGTCGCGCCTGCCGCCCGCCGAGCGCGAACAGCGGCTGGAGGAACTCCGGCGGGCGTTGTCCTACCGCGTCCTGCCCGCGGACCGCTGGCCGTTGTTCGAGCTGATCGCCAGCGAACTGGATGGCGGCCGCTACCGGCTGCACATGAACCTGGACCTGCTGCTGTTCGACGTGCAGAGCTTCAAGGTGATGATGGACGATCTCGCCGCTTTCTACCGGGGCGAGCATCTGGAGCCGCTGCAGATCACCTTCCGCGACTACGTGCTCGACGAGCAGGCCCGCCGCCGCGAGCCGGCCTGGCTGAAAGCCTGGTGCTATTGGCAGGAACGCCTGACGGACTTGCCGCCCGCGCCCCGGCTGCCGCTGTCCGAACGCCGGCCGGCGGCCGCGCAACCGCATTTCACCACCTTCCAGGCGGTGCTGGAGCGCCAGCGCTGGGAAGCCCTCAAGCGGGCGTGGCAGTCCTGGGGCGTGACCCCTTCGGCGGCGCTGATGACGCTGTTCGCCTGGACGCTGGAGCGCTGGGCGCGCTGGCCGACCTTCACGCTGAATCTGACCTTCTTCGACCGGCGTCCGGTGCATCCGCAGATGCGCCAGTTGATCGGCGACTTCACTTCGGTGCTGCTGGTCGACTTCGACCTGGGCGACCCGTCGTGCACCTTGCGCCAGTCCATCGAGCAGACGCAGCAGCGCCTGCGCCAGCACCTGGCGAACAGCCAGGTGAACGGGGTGGAACTGCTGCGCGAGATCGGCCGGATTCGCGGCCAGCACCGCCAGCCGCTGATGCCGGTGGTGTTCACCAGCATGCTGGGCATGACCCTGGACGGCCTGGCGATCGATCAGGCGATGACCAGCCTGCTGGGCGACCCGGTGCATGTGTTCACGCAGACGCCGCAGGTCTGGCTGGACCATCAGGTCATGGAAATCGACGGCGAACTGGTGTTCAGTTGGTACTGCATGGACGAAGTGCTGGCCGACGGCGCGGCACGGGCCATGTTCGAGGATTACCGCGCGGTCCTGCAGGCCGTGGCGGCGCAGCCGGACCTGATGGGGCAGGACGGATTGTGGAAGCTGCCCGAGGGCGAGACCGCGCCGCAGCGCTTCGAGCGCCGCGGATGGCCCGCTGCCGTCGCCGGCACCACGGTCGATCTGCGTGGGGTCGAAGACGCCGTTCGCCGGCAGGAGGGCGTGCGGCAGGCCGATGCGCGCGTCGATGCCGACGGATGCCTGCGGGTGAAGGTGGTGGCGGCGGAGCACGCTGATGAACCCGCCGGTCTGGCCGCCGCCCTGTCCCTGGATGGCCTGGACGGCCTGGCGGGGCTGGATGCGGCCGGGCAGGCCCGCTTCGATGCGGTATGGCATGCGCTCGAGGCCAGGGCGCTGCGGGGCATCGCCGCGACCCTGACGCGCCACGGCCTGTTCGTCCAGGAGAACCAGACCGCGGGGCTGGACGAAATCTATCGGCACCTGAAGGTGCTGCCGCGCTTCGAGCGCATCGTGCGCCAGTGGCTGCGCGTTCTGTCGGGCGCGGGATGGCTGGTCCAGGACGGTCCGGTCTTTGCCTGCCTGCGTCCGCTGGTCCACATGCCGGCGGCCCCGGCCATGCCGTCCAGCCCGTGGGGTGACGTGCTCGCCGCCTATCTCGAGCGCAGCATGGAACGGCATGCGGAATTGCTGCAGGGCACGTGCTCGGCCCTGGAACTGTTCTTCGTGGACGACTACGCGATCACCCGCGCCTTGTATGCGGAGAATCCGGCGGCGCAGTGCGTGGCCCGCAATGTGGGGAACGTCGTCCAGGCGCTGGCGCAGCGGGCGGACGGCGGCCTGCGCGTCCTGGAGGTCGGCGCGGGAACCGGCGCCACCACGGGGGCCGTGCTGGGCGCGCTCGAAGGGCAGTTGCTGGCCTACCACTTCACCGACGTGTCGACCTTCTTCCTGGACGAGGCGCGCAAGCGCTTCGCCGGGCGCGACGGCATGGAATACGGGCTGTTCGACATCAACCAGCCGGTCGATCACGCCGCGCATCCGGACCAGGGCTATGACCTCGTGGTGGCCGCCCAGGTGATGCACGACGCCGGCCACGTCGTGCGCTCGCTGCGCCGCATCGGCAGCCTGATGAAGCCCGGCGCGCGGCTGCTGCTGATCGAGGCCACACACCGCGACAGCGTCCTGCAGATGGCCAGCGTGGGATTCATCGAAGGCCTGGGCAACTACCAGGATCACCGCGTCCTCGACGACCGCGCCATGCTGGACCTCGCCCAGTGGCGCGATGCGCTGCGGGAGGCCGGGTTCGCGCTCGAACTGGCGTGGCCGGAACACGAGGAGTCGCCCATCCACCAGCACGTGATTCTGGCGCGGGTGGTCCGGGCGGCGCGGGTCGATTGCCGGAGCCTGGAGCAGGCGCTGGCCCGGCAGTGGGGCGATGCCTTCCCGACTGTACACGTACGGCAGAGCGAGCCGCTGGGCATGTTCGTGGACGCTGCGCCTTGCCCGGACGAGGTGCCGGCGGCGCCGGTCGCGGCAAGCGCGAAAACGCCGGAGGCAGCTGCCGCGGCCGGGACGCAGGCCGACGCCGGCGAACTGCAAGCCGGTGAGCTGCGGAACCGCGTCGCCCAGGTGTGGCAGTCCTTTCTCGGCAAGCCGGTACAGCCGGGAAGCGACTTTTTCCAGATCGGCGGCGACAGCCTGATCGCCACGCGCGTCATCGCGCAACTCCATCGCATCGGCATCGCCGGGGCCGGTTTGCAGGCGCTGTTCGCCCATCCGACGCTGGCGGGTTTCTGCGCAACCCTCGAGGGAACCGGGAGCAGGAAAATGGAAAACGTACTCGTGCCATTGACCCAGGGAGCGTCGAGCGAACGCCTGTTCGTGTTCCACGCTTCGGACGGCGGTGTGGCGTCATACCTGACATTCGCGCAGGCGCTGGACTGCCGGGTGTGGGGATTGCAGGCCCCCGAGCGGATCGAGGCGGACAGCCTGCGGGAGCTTGCCGCGGGCTATCTGCGAGCGATGGAGCCGCAGTTCGGAGCGGAGCCGCTCACGCTGATCGGCTGGTCCTACGGGGCCACCGTCGCGGCCGAGATCGCGCGCCTGCTGCACGGCCGCGGGAAGACGGTGCGCCTGGTGCTGATCGATCCGGTATGCGGCGCCGATTTCGCGGTGGCGGATCTGTCGGCCCTGATGCGCCTGCTGGCCAGGGAACACCGCCGGATCGTGCTGCCGGACGACTGGGAGGATCTGGACGAAACCGCGCGCATCGAAGCTTTCGTGCACCGCGCGGTGGAAGCCGGCGTGCTCCCCCAGCCGTTGCCCACGGCGCTTGCCCGTCCATGGCTGACGCGCATCCATCGGCTGCTGGACCTGCTGGCGAAGCACCGCGTGGGGGACTGCGTGCCGGTTCCCCGCCTGTGGCTGGAGGCGGATCGCCATCCCGGGCATTGGACGCCGGCGGTGCGCGAATGGGTGGCCTGGAAGGCCCAGGCGCAGATCCACGTCGTCGCGGCCGACCACTGGCAGCTCATGGAAGACGCCGCGACCGCGGCGAAAGTCGCCGCCCTGGTCCGGCAATGGCTGTCGCGGAACCCCTGCCGGGAGCACGTCCAATGATTCCGGCACCCGGAAAGAGGAACCGGCGCGTGCTGATCGCCGGGGCGAAGTTCGGCGAGGTGTACCTCAACGCCTTTCTGCAGCCCCAGGCGGGCCTTGAACTGGCCGGCCTGCTGGCGCGCGGCAGCCGGCGCGCGCAGCAACTGGCGCACGACTTCGGCATCCCCCTGTACACGAGCCTGGCGCAGGTGCCCGACGACATCGACGTCGCCTGCGTGGTGGTGCGCTCGACCGTGGCGCAGGGCGAAGGCAGCCAGCTTGCGGCCGATTTGCTGCGGCGGGGCGTCCATGTGCTGCAGGAGCATCCCCTGCATCCGGACGACGTGGCCAGACTGCAGGCGCTCGCCCGGGAGCGCGGCCTGGTCTATTGGATCAACAGCTTCTACCCCCATGTTCCGGCGGGACGCTGCTGGATGGAGCGGGCGGCCCGCATCCGCGGCCTGCTGGACGGCCGGATGCCGTGTTCCGCGCACCTGACCACCAGCCGCCAGTTGCTGTATTCGACGCTGGATCTGCTGCTGCAGGCCTGCGGGCTGACGGATGGGAACGCGGTCCGCGTGGAGGCGCTGGACGGCGGGGATGATTGCTTCGTCCCGCTACGGCTCGCGCTGCCCGGCGGATGCCAGGCAACGCTGCGTTTGCAGGCATACCTGGACCCTGCCGACCCCGACATGTTCAGCCTGGTGATGCACCAGGCCAGCCTGGCCTGGCCTGCCGGCTACCTGACGCTGGAAGCCAGCTACGGGCCGGTGCTGTGGACCGGGGTGTTCCATGACCCGCAGCATGGCAGCCCGGAGCGCACGATGTACCGCCATGCCGATGCGGACGGTTGCTACGGGCAACCGGCTTCGATGGTGCTGCACGGTGCGCCCGGAACCTGGCGGGATGCCTTTGAAATCGACGGCGCCGCCGGTGTCGCCCATGTCTTGCGCGCCTTGTGCCGGGTATTGGATGGCGCAGGCGTACCCGCGGGGTTCGGCCCGGCGCACCAGTTGGCGCTGGCCCGTCTGTGGCTTGCCGTGCTGCATGCCGCCCCGCCCGTCGTGGAGCGCCGCCTTGCACCGCCCAGGCGGATCACCCGGGATGACCTGGGGGGCGGCGCCGAACCATGCCGGGAGGCCGCCGGGGGAACGCATGGATAGCTTCCTGCCTTTGTGCGGCGCCCCCGGGCGGGCGGCCGATGCCCTGCACCTCGTGCTGTGCCCCTTCGCCGGCGGGAGCGCGGGCGCGTTCCGCAGCTGGCGGACGCTGCGGCCGGTCGGCATGCAGGTGTCGCTGGCGGTCTATCCGGGGCGGGACCATCGGATGAACGAGGCCTGCGTGGCGAACATCGGCGATCTCGCCAGCCGGGTGCTGGAGGGGATCGAGGCCGAGGGCATCGATCCCCATCGCCTCGTCGTGGCGGGCCACAGCATGGGCGCCCAGGTGGCCTATGAAGTCTGCGCCCGCCTCGAACGGAAAAACCTGCCACCGCGCGGCCTGGTCCTGTCCGCTTGCCACGCCCCGCACCTGCGCGGGCGCCGTCCCCTCAGCCACCTCGAGGATCACGCGTTCCTGGAGCAACTGGCCGCCATCGGCGGCTGCGCGCCGGAACTGCTGGGCGACCCGACGTTGTGGCCCGTGTTCATGCCCATGTTGCGCGCGGATTTCCAGGCGACGGAAAGCTATTGGCAGGCGCAGGCACCGGTGCCCGCCAGACGGCTGCAGACGCCGGCCCTGCTGGTTTACGGCAGCGCCGACGAGGAGGCCTGGCGGGCGGAGGTCGATGCCTGGAAAGCCTGGCTGTGCCATGCGCAGGGGCCGGTTTCCATCGCCGGCGACCATTTCTACGTCACCCGACGCCCCAGGGCCTTTCTGGAGCACGTCGGGCGCTGTTTCGAATCGAGTCTCGCGCCTATTCAGGCGAGCGCTTTCAGGTAAGAGAGGTTCCCATGGCATCCGACATGTCTTTTCCGCACGTACAGAATCGCAGCGCATCACTCCCCCTGGGGCACTGCCTGACCCAATGGGCGCGTGACCACGGCGCGCGCGTCGCCCTGGTCGACGAGTCCGGCGAACGTCTGTCCTATTCGGCACTGCAGGAGCGCGCCGAACGCCTTGCCGGCGGCCTGTACGCGGCCGGCTTGCGCTCCGGCGAGTACGCGATGATGCAGATGCCCAACACCTTCGGCTTCTTCGTCGCGTTTTTCGCACTGCTCCGGCTGGGCGCCATCCCCGTGATGGCGATGCCCAACCAGCGGGAGCAGGACGTCGATGCCTTGATGGCGCTGGCCCGTCCCGCGGCGTACTTCATTCCGGACGATGCCGGGAACCACGATTACCTGGCGCTGGCGGAAAGGATGCGGGGCAGGCACGAGGGCCTGCGGCTCGTCGTCGTGGACGGGGCCCCCGAAGACCGGAGGGACGCGCTGATACTGGGCAACCTGCAAGGGCCGGCATGCCCCTGGCCCGGGCACGGCGCGCGGGATACGGCGCTGCTGCTGCTTTCCGGCGGCACGACGGGCACCCCCAAGCTGATCCCCCGCACGCATGGGGATTACTTCTACAACTTCAGCGCTTCCGCCGAACTGTGCGGATTCAGTGCCGACATGGTCTTTCTGGCCGTGCTGCCGGCGGCCCACAACTTCACGCTGGCGTCCCCCGGCGTGCTGGGGACCTTCCAGTGCGGGGGAACGGTGGTGACGACGACGTCCGCCAGCTGCGACGAGGCCATGCCGCTCATCGAGAGAGAACGCGTGACGCATGTGGCCCTGGTTCCGCCGCTGGCGAAGCTGTGGGTGGAGGGCCGCGAATGGGAGGACAGCGACCTTTCGAGCCTCAAGCTGGTGCAGGTTGGCGGCGCCCGCCTGGAAGCGGGATTGGCAAGGCAGTTGCTCGACACCCTGGGCTGCCCGTTGCAGCAGGTGTTCGGCATGGCCGAGGGGCTGCTGTGCTACACGCGCCTCGACGATCCGCTGGAAACCATCATCCATACGCAGGGCCGGCCGTTGTCGCCGGAGGATGAAATCCGGCTCGTCGATGAGGAGGACAGGGAAGTGCCCGAGGGGCAGACCGGACAACTCCTGACCCGCGGGCCGTACACGATCCGGGGCTATTTCCGTGCGCCGGTACAGAACACATCGAGCTTCACCGAGGATGGTTTCTACCGTTCCGGAGACCTGGTGCGCCGCGATGGAAACGGCAACCTGGTCGTGGAGGGCCGCATCAAGGAACAGATCAACCGCTGCGGCGAGAAAATCTCCGCGGCCGAAGTGGAAGAAGCGTTGAGCGCACTGCACGGCGTACATGCCGCCGTTGCGGTCGGCGTCCCGGACGCCCTGCTGGGCGAGAGGATTTGCGCTTTCATCAAGCCGGAGGGCCAGGAGATCGATCCGGTCGCCATCAAGGCAGCGCTGCGCGAGCGTGGCCTGAGTGGCTACAAGGTGCCGGATCAGATCGAGACCATCGCGGAGTGGCCGCTGACCGCAGCCCGGAAAATCGACAAGCGCCGCCTGGTCACCATCGCAACGCAACGCGCCTCGGGAGAGCCGGCGTCCACGCCCTTGCGTTACCGGCGGGAATCGGTGCCCATCCAGAGCGAACCCTTCGAGATGGCGGTGAAGCTGGCCCGCCATCTCGAAGCGGACCGCTACGTGCTCTATGAGCGGCATGGCGAATGGGCGCTGGGCGTGGATTGCGCGATGGAGATCGCCGTCGATGCGGACGGCACCGTTCGGCGCAGCGACGGGAAATCCTGGCGGGCCGCTTCACCCGGCGCGGGCATCGAGCAGGCGCTGGCGGATCTGCCGTTCGAGGATTGGCGTGCCTACGGCAGGGCCGACTTTGAATTCGCCTACCTGACCTACGGCATCGAAAACACGGTCCATCCCGGCCCCTTGCTGAAGATCGCGATTCCGCGCAGTGAAATCCGTATCCGACAGGGCGCGGCGCAGTTGCGCGCATTGGATGTCGAGGACATGGCCCGGCTGACGGAGGCGATCCACGCGGCGGACGGGGAGGCGCCGCCCCGGTGCGGCACGCCGACCGGGATGGACGTGCGTTCGAGCGGCTGCGGGCAGTATCAGCGGCTGGTTGCCTCGGCGGTGGCGGAAATGCAGGCCCGCCTTTACCAGAAGGTCATCCTTTCGCGCGCGGTGGATGTTCCCGTCGCCATGGACATGGTGGCCAGCTACTACGCGGGGCGGCGGTCCAATACGCCGGCGCGTTCCTTCCTGCTGAAGGACGGCGAATTCCAGGCGTATGGCTTCAGCCCGGAAATCGTCGTCGCGGTCGATGCCGATGGCAACGTGACGACCCAGCCGCTGGCCGGCACGCGCGCCTTGACGGGGAGCCGGGAGACGGACCAGCGGCTCAGGCGCGAGCTGGAGTCCGACGTCAAGGAGATTGCCGAGCATGCGGTCTCGGTGAAACTGGCGGTCCAGGAAATGTCGGCGGCCTGCCGGGTGGAATCCGTCACCGTGGATGAGTTCATGACCGTGCTGGAACGCGGCAGCGTCCAGCACCTGGCCTCGCACGTGAAAGGCGTGCTGGCGGCGGGCGCCAGTGCGTGGACGGCTTTCGAGAAGCTGTTCCCCGCCGTGACGGCCTCCGGCATACCGAAGAAGGAGGCGCTGGAAAGCATCGTCAGACACGAGGGCCGCAAGCGCGGGCTCTACAGCGGATGCGTGCTGATCGCCGACAGTGACGGTGCGCTGGATGCGGCCCTGGTGCTGCGTTCCGCCTACCGCGACGGGGAGCGCTATTGGCTGCAGGCCGGAGCCGGTCTGGTGCCGCATTCGACGCCGGAACGCGAATGGGAGGAAACCTGCGAAAAACTGACCTCCGTGGGCCCCTATCTGCATGCGGTGGCGGACTAGGGCGTGTTCATTTATGGAGGCGTGGTCTCCGGACATCTCGAAAATGCTGGGCTTGCCGCAGGATGTAACGCTGTCGGGGATTTCGATTCCAGCAGTGCGGGAGGCGATGGAAGAACCGTTGCCTCCCGGTCCAGCCCTGCGGTTCGCGCTCGAAGACATGAGCGCCAAGCGTCGAACCGAGTTCGCGGCAGGCCGAATCTGCGCCGCCCGCTCTTTGCGGAAGCTGGGGGTGATCGCGGAATTCCCGTTGCCCGTGCGAGACCGGCTGCCGGTATGGCCATCCGGCGTGTTGGGCAGCATCAGCCATTGCGCCACGATGGCGGTGGCAATGACGGCCATGAAATCCAGATACTGTGCGCTCGGGGTGGACGTGGAATCATTGATCGACCCCGGCGTTGCGCTGGAGATCCAACCGAGCGTTTGTCGCGATGGCGAGTGGATTGGCCTGGAAAACCACGTGCCATGCCGGGCACGGTCGGTGACGCTGCTCTTTTCAGCGAAGGAGGCGCTGTACAAGGCGCTGTACCCACTGACAGGCAGGTTCGAGGATTTCCACGCTGCCGAATTCTGCGGCTGCGAAGCCGGGGCGTTGGTGCTGCGGCTGACCCACGACTGGACTTCCTGCTGGCGCGCCGGCACGAGAATAAGGGTCCGTTATGCCTGGCTGGACCGGATGGTCGTTTCCGCTGCATTCATCCCCGGCAAACCTTGACGGGAGGCTGGCACTCAGCTTGCGCTTTGGCCCGTGATCGAAAGGAGCGGCGGCGCCTGCTCAGGCGCCGGACTGGTTGGCAGACAAACCATCCAGGCAGTTGCGCACCCGCGTGCGATTGAACGCCAGCAGCAGCAACGCCCCGAGCAGCGCCGAAATGGCGAACGCCACCAGCACCCAGGACGGCCCATGCCCGGCGGCCAGGATCTGCCCGCCGAGCGCCGGGGCGATCACCGCGCCGAGGCGGCCGATGCCCAGCGTGACGCCGATGGCCGCTGCGCGATGGCACGCCGGGAAGGCATCGGCGACCAGCGCATTGACCAGGTTCTGCGCGCTGATCGCGCTCATCCCCAGCAACGCGATGGCAGCGAACAGCCCCCAGCCCGGCAGCGTGCGCGACGCGATGGCCAACAGGCAGAACGCGGCGACCAGCCCCGCAACGATGGCCACCGGCCGCGTACCCAGGCGGATCGCCAGGCTGGCGGTCAGCAGGGAGCCGGCGATGGCGCCGGTGTTCAGGGTGAACATCAGCTGCATGGCGCCATAGAAGGAGATGTCGAATTCGCGCATCAACTGGGTCAGCCAGGTGCTGATGCCGTACCAGGTGAGCAGATCGGCCAGCGTCGCCAGCACGCCGATCAGCAGCACCGGCCGGCTGGAGCGCTTGAACACCGCGCGCCAGTCGCCCTTCGCCGGCTCCGCCATCACGGCGCGGCCGGCGCGCACCACGGCCGGGGCGACGACCACGATCAGCACCAGCCCGAGCAGGCCGCCGGCCAGGAACAATGGCCGCCAGCCGCTGGCCGGGATGATGTAGCGCGACACCACCGCGGCCAGCATGCCGCCCAGCGGCATGCCGGACATGACGATGCTGATCGCCAGCGCACCGTGGCGCGGCTGCACGTGGGCGCGCGCCAGCGACAGCGCGGCCGGCAATACCACGCCGAGGCCCAGGCCGGCGACGAAGCGCAGCGCGCCCAGCTGCCAGCCGTCGTTCACCAGCGCGATCGCGGCGGTGGCGGCGGAGAAGGCGACGAAGCCGGTCAACGCCACCCGCGCCAGCCCCAGCGCAGCCACTGCCTTGCCGGCCGCCAGCCCGCCCAGCAGCATGCCGGCGAAGGCCATGCTGCCGATCATTCCCGCGCCGGCCTTGTCGATGTCCATGGACACGTCCATCAGCAGGGATGGAATCGCGTTGCTGTAGATCAGCAGGTCGAAGCCTTCGGCCAGCATGATCAAAGTGCAGGCCGCGACGACCGCCCATTGGCTGCGCGTGGCATCGGCGAAAACGGGGGCGGCGGTCGAAGTGGTGGTCGTGGCGTTCATGGGGTGCGGAAGGCGGGCAAAGGATTCCGGGCGGGATGGCACTTGCATCCGGACGAATGGCTTGCCCGGCTGGGTTCGGATTCTAATACGGAATCATTATCATTTCACCCGTAAGCCGCCCGAACCGCCTCTTTCCGCCTATCTCCGCCCTTCCTCCCCGCGCCCCCGGTCGTGAAGCCTGCCGATCCGCGCGCCGAGCATCGCCCAGCACCCCGCGATCAGCGCGCCCATCACCGCCGCCGCGCCGGCGACGCCGATGGCCGACACCGCCGTGTTCAGCCACGCCGACAGTGCGTCCCCGCCGCGGTACACGAAGGTGTCGATGGCGTTCTTGGCCTTGTACTTGGTCTCGGCGTCGAGCGGCGCGAACAGCATTTCCCGCCCCGGCCGCACCAGCGCGTACTCGCCCACCCGGCGCACCACCATGACGAACACCAGCGCCGGAAAGGTGGCGACGAAGGCCAGCAGGCCAAAGCCCAGCACCATGGTCACC
The DNA here is from genome assembly GCF_004801295.1 of Pseudothauera nasutitermitis. Lineage (GTDB taxonomy): Bacteria > Pseudomonadota > Gammaproteobacteria > Burkholderiales > Rhodocyclaceae > Pseudothauera > Pseudothauera nasutitermitis. Next base: position 364,272 of record NZ_SSOC01000004.1, on the reverse strand, counting down.
GGCACCGCGGTGAGCAGCACCACCACGCCCAGGCGGCGGGCGAGCAGGCCGGTGAGGAAGAGCTGGATGAAGATGGTGGAAGCCTGCACCACCGCGTCGATGGCGCTGAACACCTGGGTCTGCCGCGTGCGGTCCGGAAAGGTCTCCGCGACGATGCGCGCCTGCTCGAAGTACAGGAAGGTGCTCACCGAGGTCAGCAGCAGCACGAACACGGCGATGGACAGCAGATAGGGCGAGGCCAGGATGCGCTTCAGCCCGCCCCAGATCGAGCCGCCGATGCGCTCCGGCGTGACCACATCGGTGCGCGGGCCCAGGCGGTCGCGCCAGCGCAGCAGCGCGGCCACGCACGCCAGCGTGCTCAGCAGCAGCGCGGTCGACAGGAACAGCAGCCCCGCTTCGCCCAGCGGCGCCACCAGCAGGCCGCTCAGCAGCGGCCCGGTGAGCCCGCCCAGGCTGGCGCCGGCGGCGATCTGGCCGTACATGCGCTGGCTCTGGTCCTTGTCCAGCAGGTCGGACAGCAGGCTCCAGGCGATCGAGATGACGAACAGGTTGAACACCGACACCCAGACGTAGAAGGCGCGCCCCACCCATACGCTGCCGGGGTCCAGCCACAGCGACACGGCGAAGCCCGCCATGACCACCGCCGAGAACGTGTAGCTGACCGGCAGCAGGCGGCGGCGCGGCAGGCGCGCGGCCACCCAGCCGTAGACCGGCACCACCACCAGGGTGGCGACGAAGGTGGCGGTGAACAGCCATTGCAGGTTGCGCACCCCGCCGGCGATGCCGAAGGTCTCGCGCACCGGGCGCAGCATGAAGTAGCTGGTGAACAGCAGGAACAGCAGCAGAAAGCCGAACACCAGCGCGGCGCGCTCCTGCGGGCGCACCGCCAGCAGCTTGAAGCGCGCTTTCAGGCCGGCCCCGCCTGGCGCGGCGGGATCAGAGCGCATCGACCAGGGCTTCCATGCGCCGCCGCAGGGCTTCGTCCGGCAGGGGGGGGCGCGCCGCGCCCAGGTTGTCCTCCGCGTAGCGCACCTGCGCGGTGCCGGGAATGGCGATCGGCCCGGCCGGGTGGGAGACGATGTACTTGAGGAAGAACTGCGCCCAGGTGGCGGCGCCGAATTCCGCCGCCCAGTCCGGCAGCGGCCTGCCCTTGGTGGCTTCGAACAGCCGGCCCCGGCCGAAGGGCAGATTGATCATCACCGCCAGCCCCTGCTCCCGGGCCAGCGGCAGGATGCGTTCGGCGGCCTTGCGGTTGTCCAGCGCGTAGTCGATCTGGATCACGTCCAGCTTCTGGCGGCGCATCATGGCTTCGAAATCGGCGTGCTGGCGTTCGAAGGAGGTGGTCGCGCCCAGCGCGCGGATGCGCCCGGCGGCCTTCAGATCGCGCAGGATGTCGAGCTGGTTGTCCACGTCGCGCAGGTTGTGCACGGCGATCAGGTCGATGCGCTGCGTACGCAGGTTGGCGAAGCTGCGCTCGATCTCCGCCAGCCCCTCTGCGCGCGAACTGACGCCCACCTTGGTGGCCAGGAACAGGCGGTCGCGCACGCCCAGCTCTTCCACCAGCTGCCCGACCACCGCCTCCGCCCGGCCGTAGGACGGCGCGGTGTCGATCACCTGCCCGCCCAGTTCGACGAAGCGGGCGATGGTCGCACGCAACGCATCGAAATCCGCCGCGCTCTGCGGATCGGCATAACGCCGCGCGGTACCGATGCCGATCACCGGCACATCCTGGTCGGCGCCGGGAATCCGGGCCGTGACGAGTGTGGAAGCGCCGCGTTCACGGGCCCACAGGGGAAGCGGGAGGCCGGCAGCCAGGGTCACGGCCAGGGCGCCACCGGCGCCGAGCAGGGTTCGACGATGCATGCGTTTCTCCTTGCGGATCACAGGGATGATCAAGCGTGCCACGCCGGGAACGACATTCGGCCGGCGGAGCGGACAGCAGCGGGCGCGGTATTTTCATATTGGACCAGGTTGCCGGCACTGCCCAGCAATCTCTAGGAGCCTCGGCGCCCGGGCGTGTTCCCGGCATCTGCACATCCCGGCGTTGCGCCTCCTTGCAGGGACCCGGCGTTGCCACGTCGCCGTGCCTCGATCTGCACCCGATTGGGCGGCGGCGCGACCGCCGCACAGATACCGGGAACACGCCCTAGGCTCCAGGCGACGAATCCGCCGCCCAGGCCGGCCGGCGCAGCGCATCCACCAGGAAATCCACCAGCCGCCGCACCTTCAGGGGCAGTTGCTTGCGCGTCGGGTAGATCGCGTAGATGCCCAGCGTGGCCGCCTGGAATTCCGGCATCAGTTCCACCAGGCGCCCGCTGCGCAGGTCTTCGTACACCAGGAAGTCCGGCTGCAGGATGATGCCCTGATGGGCCAGCGCGGCCGCCCGGCAGGTATCGCCGTTGTTGGCGTGGATGCGCGAGCGCGTGCGCACCGCCACCTCGCCCTCGGGGCCGGTGAAGCTCCATACGTCGCCGGCGGCCCAGTAGCTGTACGAAATCAGGTCGTGCCGGGCGAGATCCCGCGGATGGGCCGGGGTGCCGCGCGCGGCCAGATACTCCGGCGAGGCGCACGGCACGATGCGCGTCCGCGCCAGCATGCGGCTGACCAGGTTGGAGTCGGCCAGCCGGGCGATGCGCACGACCAGGTCGTAGCCTTCCTCGACCAGGTCGACGACGCGGTCCGACAGCACGATGTCCAGCGTCACCTGCGGATTCTCGGCGGCGAAGCGCCCCCACAGCGGCGCCAGGTGCAGGGCGCCGAAGGTCTGCGGCGCGCCGATGCGCAGACGGCCCTGGACGCGCCCGGTGGCGGCGCCCACCTCGGCCTCGGCTTCCAGCACGGCCTGCAGCACTTCCTTGCAGCGCTGGTAGTAGATCTGCCCTTCGTCGGTGAGCGACAGCCGACGCGTGGTGCGCTGGAGCAGGCGGGCGCCCAGATGCGCCTCCAGCTCGGCGACGTGGCGCGAGACGGCGGGCTTGGACAGCGCCACCGCGTCCATGGCGCCGACGAAGCTGCCCGCGTCGACCACGGCCACGAAGGTCTTCATGGCTTGCAGCAAATCCATAGTCTCGAATTCCAAAACAACATGTGCAAATTATCCGCATTTATCTTGATCTTCAACATCAATAAAGTTGCGGACAGGCCAGCACCGTGGCTGACAGCGGACCGCCGGACATGCCGGCCCCGCTCTCCAATCGACACATTGCAAAGGATCTTCATCATGGACATCACCATCGTCGGCGCCGGCAACATGGGCTCGGGCTTCGTCCGGCAACTCGCCAAGGCGGGCCACAAGCTGCGCGTCACCGCGCGCGACCTGTCCAAGGCCCAGGCCCTGGCCGCCGCCCACCCCGGCGTGCAGGCCCTGCCGGCCGCCGAGGCGCTCGGCGACTCGCAGGTGGTCATCGTGGCCACCGGCTACGCCGATGCCGTGCCGGCGCTGCGCGCGCTCGGCTCGCTTGACGGCCGCATCGTGGTGGACATCACCAACCCGCTGACCGCCGACTACATGGACCTGACGCTGGGCTTCGAGACCTCCGCCGCCGAGGAAATCGCCAAGGCCCTGCCCGGCGCCCAGGTAGTGAAGGCGTTCAACACCGTGCTCGCCCAGGTACTCGCCGAAGGCCCCGCGTTCGCCGCCGGGCAGACCGTGCCGGTGTTCTATGCCGGCGACGACGAACGCGCCAAACAGACCGCACGCGTGCTGATCGACAGCATCGGCTTCAAACCGGTGGATGCCGGCCCGCTGAAGAACGCGCGCTATCTGGAACCGGTGGCCGGGCTGAACATCTACTTCGCCTACGGCGCCGGCCACGGCACGCAGATCGCCCCCACCTGGATTCACCGCAACTGACCCACCCCCGCCCGCTCCGCCCGATGGAACACGGCGCGTTCGCGGCCGGCCAAGGAGAACACACCATGCGACTGCCCAGCCTCTTCGTTTCACACGGCGCCCCTACCTTCGCGCTGCAGCCTGGCCAGGCCGGCCCGCTGCTGCGCGGCATCGGCGCACGCCTGCAGGCCCTGCCCGGCATCCGCGCAATCCTGGCGGTGTCTCCGCACTGGCGCACGCGCGGCCTGCGCATCGGCGCCAGCGCCCGGCCGGCGACCATCCACGACTTCGGCGGCTTCCCCGCGTCGCTGTATCGACTGCAATATCCGGCGGCCGGCGCCCCGGAGATCGCCCGGGAAGTGGCCGGACAACTGGCGCGGGTCGGTCTGGACGCAACGCCGATCAGCGACCAGGGGCTGGATCACGGCGCCTGGGTGCCGCTGATGCACCTGCTGCCCTCGGCGCCGCTGCCGGTAGTGCCGATGTCGCTGCCCATCGAACTGAGCGCCGCCGACGCGCTGGCCCTGGGCCGGGCGCTGGCGCCGCTGCGCGAGCGCGGCATCCTGATCGTCGCCTCGGGCGGGCTCACCCACAACCTGTACGAATTCCGCCAGTCGGAAAGCGAAACGCCGGAAGACTACGTGCTGGAATTCGTGCAATGGGCGCGGCGCGCGGCCCTTGCGCACGACGAAGCGGCGCTGGTCGATTTCCGCCACGCCCCGCACAGCCGCCGCGCGCATCCCACCGACGAGCACTACCTGCCGCTGCTGGTAGCCCTGGGCGCCAGCGCGGCCGGCGAGCCGGTGGAAGTCATCGACGGCGGCGTGACCTACGCCGTGCTGTCGATGGAAGGCTATGTGTTCGGCGATCTGCCGGACACGGTGGCCGGCGCGGCGGCGGATTGAACCCGGCGCATGGGCTTCGGCAGGTTCCGGCGTACCAAGGTCTGTTGACATTCGTTTCATGGGTCGCGCTCGGCCGAGCCCTTCGGGTTGTGTCCAAACGCCCCCGCTACGGCGTTGCGCACCTTGCCAAGGGAACCACCCTTGGCAGCGGCGCGCGCCTTGTAGCGACAGCGTTTGGACACAACGCGACCCATGAAACGAATGTCAACAGACCCTACACTTCCACCACCGCCCACCTCATGCGCGAGCACCGCCGATGAACGACTTCTGGGATCACCAGTTCAGCCAGCCCGGATACCGCTACGGCCAGCAGCCCAACGCCTTCCTTGCCGAGCAGGCCCATCGCCTGCCCGCCGGCAGCCGCGTGCTGGTACCCGGCGACGGCGAGGGACGCAACAGCGTCTGGCTCGCCGGACAAGGCCATCGGGTCACCGCCATCGACCAGTCGCGGGTCGGCCTGGACAAGGCCGAGGCCCTGGCCGCCCAGCGCGGCGTGGCCCTGCGCACCCGGCAGGCGGATCTGGCCCTCTGGGCACCGGAAGCCGGTGAATGGGACGCGGTGGTGCTCACCTACGTCCACCTGCCGCCCGTGCTGCGTGCCACCGCCCACCAACGCCTCTGGCAAGGCCTCAGACCCGGCGGCTGGTTCCTGCTGGAAGCCTTCTCCCCCGCCCAGCTCGGCCGGCCCAGCGGCGGCCCGCCGGATCTGGCGATGCTGTATTCCCTCGCGCAGCTGCACGAAGACCTGACCCCGGTGGGCGGCGCACAGGCGGAGCAGCACGTCGCCTGGGAAGGCCGGGTGCACCTCGACGAAGGCCCCGGCCACCAGGGCGAAGCGGAAGTGGTCCGGCTCCTGCTGCGCAAGGCCGTATGACGAAACCGCCCCCCGCGCAGGCTCCGAAACCGCGTTCCCTCTCCATTCGCGGGAAGGGAAATGCGGCCCATGGAGCGCCTCCCGGCATATTCACGCAGCGGGCCCATGCATTGACCCCCGCGCCCGCCACAAGGAAAATGAGAACGATTACCGATTAAACCGCCAGCCCGGCCATCCCTCAGTGCGGCCCGGCCAGTGCCCTTACGGAGAGCAGGCATGAGCGCCGCCGCCCGACCCGACCACGGCATCGCCGAGCTCTACGCCGAACACCACGGCTGGCTGCTGGGCTGGCTCAAGCGCAAGCTGGGCAACCACGGCGATGCGGCCGATCTGGCGCAGGACACCTTCATGCGCCTGATGTGCTCGCGCGAGGACACCCCCGAACGCCGGGCCAACTGGCAACTGCGCGAACCACGCGCCTATCTCTCGGTGGTCGCCGGCCGGCTGGTGGTCAATCTGTACCGGCGCCGCAGCCTCGAAGCCGCCTGGCTGGAAGCGCTGGCGCAACAACCGCCCGCACTGGCGCCGTCTCCGGAAGAGCGCCTGCTGATCCTCGAAACCCTCAACGAACTCGACGCGCTGCTCGACGGCCTGCCGCCCAACGCACGCGCCGCCTTCCTGCTGGCGCAGATCGAAGGCCTGCGCCAGGCCGACATCGCCGCGCGCCTGAACATCTCGGAACGCTCGGTGAAGCGCTACCTCGTGCAGGCCATGGCGCGCTGCATCCTGCTCGCGCCATGAGTTCCTCCGCACGCGCCGCGCCGCCATTCGACGAAAGCACCGCCCTCGCCGCGGCGGAGTGGTATTTCCGCCTCCAGGAAGGCGCCTCACCGGACGAGCAGACCGCCTGCGCCGCCTGGCGCGCGGCTGACCCGCGCCACGAACTGGCCTGGCAGCGCGCCGAACAGCTGGGCAAGACCCTGGCCGGCCTGCCGCCGCAACTCGCCCTGCCCATCCTCAACCGCAAGCGCGCCAACGGCCGCCGCAACGCCACCAAGGCCCTGGCGCTGCTCCTGTGCGCCGCGCCGGCCGGCTGGTTGGCGTGGAACAGCCAACCGGCCCGCGAACGGCTCGCTGAACACCGCAGCGCCACCGGCCAGCGGCGCGAGATCACCCTGGCCGACGGCACCCGGGTGCACCTCAACACCGCCTCGGCGGTGGACGTGCGCTACGACGCGCACGCCCGCGTACTGCAACTGCACGCCGGCGAAATCCTGGTCGACACCGCCCCGGACCCCCACTCCCCGCCCCGCCCGCTGCGCGTGGAAACCCGCCACGGCGCCGCGCACGCGCTGGGCACCCGCTTCACGGTCCGCCAGGAAGCCGACCACACCCGGGTGAGCGTCCTGGCCGGCACGGTGCGCATCCAGCCCGCCGGCAGCCCGGCACACATCGTCCTGCAACCCGGCCAGCAGGCCCGCTTCACCCAAACCACCCCCGGCACCCCGCAGGACGCCGACCCGCAGGGCACGGAGTGGACGCGCGGCCTGCTGATCGCCCGCAACATGCGGCTGGACGACTTTGCCGCCGAACTGGCGCGCCACCGCCCCGGCCTGCTGCGCTGCGATCCGGCGGTGGCCGACCAGCGCATCTCCGGCGTCTTCCAGCTGGACGACACGGACGCCATCCTGGCCAGCCTGCCCCGCGCCATCCCGGTGCAGGTGCATTCCCGCAGCCGCTACTGGGTCACACTGGCCCCGGCCGGCACCGGGCACTGAAAAAATTTTCTGCGCGCTGTCCCTTTTCGCGGTGCTCGCGTGTGAATGAACGGAAACCCCTTCATCCACACACAGGAAACACCGCAATGCGCCAACCACACGGGCCCGCCTGCCCCACCCGGCTCACCCGCCCCGCACACGCCGTCCGCCACGCCCTGCTGGCCCTGACGCTGCTCACCGCCGGCGGCACCGTCTTCAGTGCCCCGGCCACCGCCGACACCCAATCGACGGCCGACCAGGGCCGCATCGCCTACGACCTCGCCGCCGGACCGCTGGAACAGGTGCTCACCGAATTCGCCGCGCGCGCCGGCATCAGCCTCACCATCCCGCCCGCGCTCGTCGCCGGCAAGGCCAGCAACGGCCTGCAAGGCCGCTACGCCATCGAGGACGGCCTCGCCCGCATTCTCGCCGGCTCCGGCCTCGAAGCCAGCGGCAGCGGCCGGACCTACGTGGTCGTCGCCCGCCCCGGCGGCGAGGTGCGGCTGGCGCCGGTGACCGTCACCGCGCAAGGCAGCCGCGGCGGGGCGACGGAAGGCACCGGCCGCTACACCTCGCCCGCGCCGCTGACGACGGCCACGCCGCTGGGGCTGACGGTGAAGGAAACGCCGCAGTCGGTCAGCGTCATCACCAGGCAGCGCATGGAGGATCAGGGGCTGACCACCATCCAGCAGACGCTGGAGCAGGTGCCGGGCATCAAGACCGGCTCGCTGGGCACTGAGCTGGGCAATGCCAGCGCACGCGGCTACGCAATCGCCAACTATCAGTACGACGGCGTGAACACCTTCGTCGAAGTGCTCGGCGGCGGAGCCGTGCCGTCGGCCACCACGGCGGACATGGCGATCTACGACCGCGTCGAGGTGCTGCGCGGCGCTTCCGGGCTGGTCACCGGGGCGGGCGATCCTTCCGGCACCATCAACATGGTGCGCAAGAAGCCGACCGCCGAGTTCCAGGGAGCGGTCGAGGCGGGCATCGGCTCATGGGACGACAAGCGCGTGGTGCTGGACCTTTCCGGCCCGCTCAACGAGGCCCGCAGCCTGCGCGGCCGGCTGATCGCGGTGGCCCAGGGTGCCGGCAGCTACATCGACCACTACGGCAGGAAGAAGGGGCTGGTCTACGGCGTGGTCGAAGCCGATCTGACCAGCACCACCCGCCTGACCGCCGGCCTTGAGCATGAACGCACCAAGGTCAAGGGCCAGGGCTCTTTCGTAGGCTTTCCACTTTGGTTCAGCGACGGCACGCGCACCGACCTGCCGCGCTCCTTCACCGCCTCAAGCCGGAATAACTGGCTGAATCTGGAATCCACCAAGGTATTCGCAACGCTGGACCAGCAACTGGCCAATGACTGGACGCTGAAGCTGTCCGCCAACCATGGGCGTTTGTCGCATCGAGATGGGCGTGTCTATCTGGCATCCAACAACGGCTTCGCCGATCTCGCGGGCGATGGGCTCAGACTCAACGCTACGCAGCGCATCGGCCACATCGAACAGAGCACCGTAGACCTCAACCTGCGCGGCCCTTTCACACTGTTTAGCCGTCAGCATGAACTGGTGTTGGGTGCGACTTATGAAGACTACGAACAACCCATCAACCGGTATGACGACACCAGCGGCCTGCACGGCACCGCCTTCAATCTGTTCTCGTGGGATCGGACGGGGGCTGGCGTTTACGGTTCGGCCGCCGCAGTCATTTCAGGCTATACGATGGAACAGACGAGTCTGTATGGGGCCGCACGTTTCCAGGTAAGCGACAGGCTGAAACTGATCGCAGGCACCCGTGTTTTCTGGCAGGACTACGATTTCGCCGAAGACTGGGCTGGGGGCCACTATGGCACGACCAGTTCGGAAGACAGCGTCTTCACGCCTTACGGCGGTTTCGTTTACGACATCGACAAAGTCCACAGCGCCTACGCGAGCTACTCCACGATCTATAAAGCTCAAACAGTTCGCGATCGCAATGGCGCCGTACTCGACCCACGCGAGGGCGCGAACTATGAAATCGGCCTCAAGAGCGACTGGCTGGATGGCAGGTTGAATACCGCTGTGGCGCTCTACCAGATCCGCCAGGACAACCTGGCCGAGTCTGATCCTGGTTATACCGTGCCCGGCACCACGAACACGGCAGCCTACCGTGCCGTCAAGGGGGCCAAGACCACTGGCGTGGACGTGGAGGTTTACGGTGCGCTCAGCCGGGGTTGGAACGTCTCCGCTTCATGGACGTACGGCCAGACCAAGAATGCCGATGGCGACCGTATCAATACCACCTTCCCGCGCCACATGGTCAAGCTGTGGACCACCTACCGCCTGCCCGGGGAGTGGAACCGCCTGACCATCGGCGGCGGCGCCAACTGGCAGAGCAAGACCTACTCCACCGTCAGCGCATGGCAGATCGGCCGCGACCTGCATTGGGAGCAGAAAGCGTATGCGGTGGCCAATCTGATGGCGCGCTACGACTTCGACGACAAACTGTCGGCCACGCTGAACGTCAACAACCTGTTCGACAAGAAGTACATCGCCTCGGTATCCGACTGGTGGTATTCCGGCATGTACGGAACTCCGCGCAGCGTAGCGCTGAACCTGCGCTACAACTTCTGATCGGCCCGCCCAGGCACGCGATGCCCGGCATGCGCCGGGCTCGCGCATTGACGGGCCGGGCGATGCGGTCCAGAATCCCGCACGAAACGGAATAAATCTTCGCCAATCAGCAGGTTAGCCCCTGTTCCGGCCACCTGCGCGGCGAATGGCACGATGTTCCGTTTCTTCCGGTGCCGCCTGCCGGCCCGCTTCCACCCGCCACCGCCCGACGAGATTCGCCATGTGCCAGCTTCTCGGCATGAACTGCAACGTGCCGACCGACATCTGTTTTTCCTTCACCGGCTTCCAGGCCCGTGGCGGGCTCACCGACCACCACCGCGACGGCTGGGGCATCGCCTTCTTCGAAGGGCGCGGCGCGCGGGTCTTTCTCGACCCCATGCCCAGTGTGGAATCGCCGGTGGCCGAACTGGTGCGCCACTACCCGATCCGCTCGCTCAACGTCATCGCCCACATCCGCAAGGCTACGCTGGGCGAGGTGCGCCTGGAGAACACCCACCCGTTCCAGCGCGAACTGTGGGGGCGCTACTGGATCTTCGCGCACAACGGCCATCTGCGCGATTATGCCCCCAGGCTCTCCGGGCGCTTCCTGCCGGTGGGCGACACCGACTCCGAACTGGCCTTCTGCCACGTGCTCGACACCCTGGCGCAACGCTTTCCCGAGCCGCCCGCGCCCGCCGAACTGTTCGAGGCGCTGCGCGAGCTGGCGGCGGAGATCGGCGCGCATGGCACCTTCAACTTCCTGCTGTCCAACGGCGAGCGCCTGTTCGCCCACTGCGCCAGCCTGCTGTCCTACATCGTGCGCGCCGCGCCATTCGCCCACGCCCACCTGGCCGACCAGGACGTCACCGTGGACTTCAACGACCTGACCACGCCCGACGACCGCGTGGCGGTGATCGCCACCACCCCGCTGACCGACAATGAACAGTGGGAGCGCATCCCCCCCGGCACCCTGCTCGCCTTCCATCTCGGCATGCCGGAAGCCCATGCGCAGACCGGCGCGGCCAGCGCTGAAAACGTCACGAACGGGGCCTGAATCCCGTACCACCGCATACTCATCGGGGGTACATTGAGCGTGTCCAGCCACCCCCGGCCTCACCCGAAGGAAACCGCCATGTCCTGCCCGCTGTGCCGGCGCACCGACGAACTGCTGCTCTGGGAAGACGCGCACTGCCGCGTCATCCGTGTCGAGGACGAGCACTATCCGGGCTTCTGCCGGGTGATCTGGAACACCCACGTGGCCGAGATGAGCGATCTGCCCTCCGTGCAGCGCCAGCACCTGCTCGACGTGGTGGTCGCCACCGAACAGGCCCTGCGCGCCACGCTGCACCCGGACAAGATCAACCTCGCCAGCCTGGGCAACATGGTGCCGCACCTGCACTGGCACGTGATTCCCCGCCACGCCGGCGACCGCCACTTCCCCGATCCGGTGTGGGCCGCGCCGCGCCGCGACGGCATTCCGCTGGCGGCGCCCGGCGACGAGGCCCTTTCCGCCGCCCTGCGCGACGCCCTGCGCGCCACGCGCACATAAAGCCCCGAGCGCGAGGCCGCACGCCATGGACCTGCATCCCGCCGCCTGCCTCGCCCTGCTGCCCAAGCTCGACGTGCTGGAGGCCGACGAGCTGCACGCCACCCTGGTCCGGATGCTGGACGGCCTGCTGCACGGCATGCCGCCGATCAACCAGCACCTGGAGGTGCTGGAGGCCGCCCGCGCCCAGGTCGCGCGCGTGCAGGCCGAACAGGCGCTGCGCTACGCCTCGCGCCCGCTGCCGCCCGACAGTGCGGAAAACGCCACGTTGCTGAAGGTGGTCTCGCTGTGGCGCATCCTGGCGCGCTCCTACGCGCGCATCGCGCAGCAGGACGCGCCGCACGGCACCCTGGCCGAGCAGCACCCGCTGCTGCTGCAACGCCGCCTGCACTACACCGGCCAAGCCCTGCTCGAATATCTGCGCGCGCACCGCACCGTGCCGGCCGGCTTCTGGGCCGATCTGCACGAATGCTACGTGCTCGCCGAACGCGCCGGCAGCACACGGGCGCGCGTGCCCGATCCGCTCAATGAACCCTGGGGCGCGCAGAGCGCGCTGGAATCCTACGCGGCCGTGCTGCTGGTCGAACTGGCCAACCCCTTCGGACGCGATGAACGCGAATTCGCCTGGGTATGCGCCTGGGCGCGGCGCTTCGCGCCGTACTGCGAGCTGGACACCACGGCCGACCCCGCGCGGCAATCCGGCTACGCGCTCGATCTGGCCCTCGACCAGGCCCTCCGCCCGCTCGGCCAACTCAGGCCCGCGCCGGGGTTGCGCATCTTCGACGGCAGCCGGCTGGCCGGGCAGATCCAGGCCGCACATGCCCGGCTCAAGCAGGGCGGCACACCGGCCTCGCTGGGTCTGGGAGACTGTCCCCCCGTGGCCGCCGGACGCCTGCTGGTTTCGCTGTACCGCCCCTGGGGCCTGGCCTCCGCCGGACGGCGTTTCCCGCGCCGCGGCGCGCACGGCCAGGCGGCGCTGTGCGGCGACTGGCTGGCCATCGGCTATCACGTGGGCGGCCGCATCTTCGAACAACCGCGCCCGCGCGATGAGGTGAAGAGCCTGCGCAGCGACATCGGCCTGATGACCTTCGGCGAACGCGCGCCCGAGGTCGAGTACCCGCATACGGCCGCCGAGCGCGCACACGAGGCCGAGCGGCTTGGTTTCGCCTGTGTGCGCTGGCGGATCGCCGACCAGTCGGTGGGCGGCTTCCGCCTGACCCAGTCGGAGGAGCACGAACGCCTCGAACACCGCCAGTTGATCAGCCTGCTGCCGCCGGACGGCGAGCACTATCTGCTCGCCCGCATCAGTTGGCTGATGTACCGCGAGGACGGGGTGATGGAAGCTGGCGTGCGCATCCTGCCCGGTCTGCCGGAAGTGGTGGCCGCGCGCATTGCCACGCTGCGCGCGGGCAATCGCGGGCCGTACAGCCAGGCCTTCCTGCTGCCCGGCAATCCGGCGCTGAAGACCGGCGACACGCTGGTCCTGCCGGACGACTGGTTCCAGGCCAGCCGCGTGCTGGAACTGGTGCGCGCCGGCCAGCCCTTGCAGGTGCGCCTGCTGCGCCGCCAGGAAGACGGCCCGAACTTCGTTCAGGCCACCTTCGAGCCGGTGCGGGCGCCTTGATAAGGCCAGTCTGCGCGCTCAGGCACGCGCCGGGGCAAGGCGCGCAGCCGGGAAGCGCACGCTGAAACGGCTGCCCTGGCCGAGTGTGCTGTCCACCTTCAGTTCGGCCTGATGACGGGTGAGGATGTGCTTGACGATGGCCAGCCCCAGCCCGGTGCCGCCGGTTTCTCGCGAACGCCCCAGATCCACACGGTAGAAGCGCTCGGTGAGGCGCGGCAGGTGGTGGGGTTCGATGCCGATGCCGGTGTCTTCCACGGTGAACTCGCCGCCGTGGATGTCACCGCGCCAGATCAGGCGCACCTTGCCCCCCGGCGGGGTGTAGCGCACGGCGTTGCTCGCCAGGTTGGCGAAGGCGCTGTGCAGTTCCTTCTGGCTGCCCAGGATCACGCCGCCACCCTGGATGTCCAGACTGACCTCGTGGCGCCCGGCCGACAGCAGGTCGGTCTGCTGGTGCACTTCGCGCAGCAGGCCGACCACGTCCACGCGCTCCTCGACCGGTGCCGGGGCGCCGGTTTCCAGCGCCGACAGGGTGAGCAGATCCTCGATCAGGCGCTGCATGCGCGAGGACTGGTCGTGCGCGAGCTGCAGGAAACGCGCGACATCCTCGCGGGAGAAATCGTCCCAGCCGTCCAGCAGGGTTTCCAGGAAGCCGCTGACCACGGTCAGCGGGGTGCGCAGTTCGTGCGAGACGTTGGCAACGAAATCGCGCCGCATGGTTTCCAGCTTTTCCAGCTGGGTGACGTCGCGCGAAACCACCATCTTCTGTCCGTCGCCGAAGGGAATGATCTGCACCAGCAGGATCAGCCCGCGCCGGCGCGCGGATTCCATCACCAGCGGCTCGGCGTACTGCCCGGCCTGCAGGTAGTTGCAGAACTCGGGCTGACGCACCAGGTTGGTCACCGGCACGCCGAGGTCGGAGGACGAATCCAGGCCGAAATGGCGCTCGGCCTTCTGGTTGGCCCATTCGATGGCGTCCTGTTCGGACAGGTAGAGCACGCCGTCCGGCATCGCCTGGCTGGCCTCGCGGAAACGCGCCAGCGCGGCCGAAAGTGTCTCGCGCATGCCGTGGGCGACGCGCGCGCGGCGTTCCAGTTCGGCGAACACGCGGTCCCAGGCGCCGCTCGCGCGCGGCACCGGCGTGCCGATCGGCGCGCGCGTCCAGCGCACCAGCTTTTCCACGTTGCGCAGATGGTAGGCGCAGAACGGCAGCACACCGCCCAGCACGATCACCAGCGCCGCCCAACGCCCGCCGAATATCCCGGCCAGCGCGGCGGCGGCGGCGAGCAGCCCGAGGACCGTGCCGGCCTCGACCCAGATATAGCGCGTCGATCCGATGGTCATGCTCCCCCGCGATCCGAACAGCGGGAAATTATCGCACGGGGCCGGATTGCTCCGGCTGCACCGAGAAGCGGTAGCCGCTGCCGCGCACGGTCTGGATCAGGCTGTCGTGTCCGGTCGGCTCCAGCGCGCAGCGCAGGCGGCGGATATGCACGTCCACCGTGCGCTCCTCGACGAACACGTGGTCGCCCCACACCTGATCGAGCAGTTGCGCGCGCGAGTGCACGCGCTCCGGGTGCGTCATCAGGAAGTGCAGCAGACGGAATTCCGTCGGCCCCAGCGACAGGCCTTCATCGCCGGCGCTCACCCGGTGGGTGGCCGGATCCAGGCGCAGGCCGCCCAGCTCCACCGCATCCTCGGTGGCCTGCGGCGCGCGGCGGCGCAGCACGGCCTTGATGCGCGCGACCAGCTCACGCGGGCTGAACGGCTTGGTGATGTAGTCGTCGGCGCCGATCTCCAGGCCGAACACCTTGTCCTGTTCCTCGCCGCGCGCGGTGAGCATGATGATCGGGATGCCGCGGGTACGCTCCTCGGCGCGCAGGCGGCGGGCGAACTCGATGCCCGACATGCCCGGCAGCATCCAGTCGAGCAGCACCAGATCGGGCAGCGCGTCGCGCACGATGCGCTGCGCGGTTTCCGCATCGGCCGCGCGCACCACGTGGTGGCCGGCACGGGCGAGGTTGGCGGCGATCAGTTCCTGAATCGCCGGTTCATCTTCCACGAGCAGGATATTGGCTGGCATGCTTGGACCTATGCTCCATTCGATGCGAAGCAGTGTATTGCAGCTATTTGAACTTTTGATGACACGTCATCCCTCCGCAACCTGCCCGGACGCACCGGAATGGGGCCGGCCGATTCGGGTATGATGGAGCCCTCCCCGGCAAGGCCCCCCGACATGGCAGGACTCGACTCGAACACCCCGCTGCCCACCGCGATCACGCTGCACCGCGGCAGCCGCGTGCTGGAAATCGCCTTCGCGGACGGCAGCACCTTCCGTCTGCCGTTCGAATTCCTGCGCGTCTATTCGCCTTCCGCCGAGGTACGCGGCCACGGCCCCGGTCAGGAAGTGCTGCAGCAGGGCAAGCGCGACGTGGAAGTGCTCGGTCTCGAACCGGTGGGCAACTACGCCCTGAAGCCGAGCTTCTCCGACGGCCACGACAGCGGCCTGTATTCCTGGGACTACCTGTACGATCTCGGCCGCCGCCAGGATGCGCTGTGGCAGGAGTATCTGGCCCGCCTCGAACGCGAAGGCGGCACCCGCGATCCCGCCCAGCTTCCCCCGCCCGCGCCGCGCGGCGGCGGCTGCGGCCACCACCACTGAGTTTTCCCCCGGCACGCACCGCGCCCCGCGACCTTTCCGCCCGACCCGGATCATGAACGACAAGACCACGCACTTTGGCTTCCAGACGGTAGCCGAGAACGACAAACGCAAGAAGGTGGCCGAGGTGTTTTCCTCGGTGGCCGGCAACTACGACATCATGAACGACCTGATGTCCCTCGGCCTGCACCGCCTGTGGAAGGTATTCGCCATCCAGATTTCCGGCGTGCGCGCGGGCGACCGCGTGCTCGACGTGGCCGGCGGCACCGCCGATCTCTCGCTGGCCTTCGCCAAGCGCGTCGGCCGCCAGGGCCAAGTCTGGCTCACCGACATCAACCACGCCATGCTCTCGCGCGGCCGCGACCGCGTGCTGGACAACGGCTTCCCCCTGCCGGTGGCGCAGTGCGATGCCGAGAAACTGCCCTTCCCGGACGACCACTTCGACTGCGTCACGGTGGCCTTCGGGCTGCGCAACATGACCCACAAGGACGTCGCTATCGCCGAGATGCGCCGCGTGCTCAAGCCCGGCGGCCGCCTGCTGGTGCTGGAATTCTCGCGCGTGTGGAAGCCGCTGGAAGCGGCCTACGACCTGTATTCCTTCAAGCTGCTGCCCTGGCTTGGCCAGCGCGTGGCCAACGACGCCGAAAGCTACCGCTACCTGGCGGAATCGATCCGCATGCACCCCGGCCAGGAAGAACTGAAGGGCATGATGGAACAAGCGGGCCTGGGGCGTGTCGATTACTTCAACCTCACCGCGGGCGTCGTCGCCCTGCACCGGGGCTACAAACTTTGAACCAAGGAGACTCCACCCGATGAAGCAACTGCTGCTCACCCTGTTCGTTACCGTTCTCACGTTCGGCCTGGCCGTGCCTGAAGCCGAAGCCAGACGCTTCGGCGGGGGCAGCAGTTTCGGCATGCAGCGCCAGGCCACGCCGCCCGCACAAGCGCCGCGCCAGGCCGCCACACCGCAGCGCCAGACCCAGCCGGCCGCCGCTCAGGGCGCGCAGCCGCGTTCGTCCTGGATGGGGCCGATCGCCGGTCTGGCCGCCGGTCTCGGCCTGGCCGCACTGTTCTCCCACCTGGGCCTGGGCGAGGAATTCGGCTCGCTGGTGCTGATGCTGCTGATGGCCGGTGCTGCGTTCTTCCTGTTCCGCATGTTCTTCCGCCGCCCCGCCGCGCAGGACGGCCGACTGCAATACGCCGGCGGCGCTGACGCCCAGCGTGCCCAACCCGCCGCGTTCGATGCCGGACGCCCGGTGAGCGGTGGCGCCAGCGCTGCGTTCGGCACCCAGGAAGCCGCTCCGGCTGGTGCCGCGTTGCCGGCCGATTTCGACGCCGAGGGCTTCGCCCGCCAGGCCAAGGTGCAGTTCATCCGCCTGCAGGCCGCCTATGATTCCGCCAATCTCGACGACATCCGCGAGTTCACCACGCCGGAAGTGTTTGGCGAAATCCGCCTGCAACTGGCCGAACGCGGCGCGGCGGAGCAGCGCACCGATGTGGTCGAACTCAATGCCGAAGTGGTCGAGGTGGCCGAAGAGGACAAACGCTGGATCGTCAGCGTGCGCTTCAACGGCCTGCTGCGCGAGGAAGCCGGTGCCGCGCCCGCGCCGTTCGACGAAATCTGGCATCTGACCAAGGCCAAGGACGGCAACGCCGGCTGGGTCATCGCCGGCATCCAGCAGGTGGGCTAAACTCCCGCCATCGCTCACAGCGCAAAGGGCGGCCCGGCCGCCCTTTTTCATTGCCATGCTCGATCAAGCCTTCATCGCCGTCCTCAACCATCTGCTTGCTGCGGCGCCCTGGGCGCGCGAACGCCTGGCGCCGCACGCCGGACTGACCGCCAGACTGCGGCTGGAAGCCTTCGAACTGCGTTTCGGCGTGGGCACGGACGGGCTGGCGACCCCCGCCGCCGCGGACGCCCCCGCCGACGTGGTGCTCGGCGTGCCGCTGGGCGAACTGCCCAACTTCGCCCTCGGCCGTTTCGAGGACGCCATGCGGCGCGTGCATCTGGAAGGCAACGCGGAATTCGCCGACGCGCTGGGCTTCGTGTTCCGCAATCTGCGCTGGGATGCGGAGGAGGATCTGGCCCGGGTGTTCGGCGACGTGGCCGCGCACCGCCTCGGCGAGACGGTGCGCGCGGCGGGCGTGGCGCAGCGCCGGCTGGTGGAAAGCGCCAGCGGCAATCTGGCCGAATACCTCACCGAGGAACGCGCACTGCTGGTCAGCGCTTCCGCCGGACGCACGTTCGCGGAAGACGCGCGTGCCCTGCGTGATGCGCTGGCACGCCTGGAAAAGCGCATCGAGCGCATCGAGCGCGCCCAACCCCGCCCGGCACGCTGAACGCAGGCAGGTTTCCGGGCACGGACGACAAAAAAGGCAGCCTGGGCTGCCTTTTTCTTTGCCGGACGCGGGATTCCGGAAGGAACCCCGCACGGACGATCAGTGGCCGCGCTTGCGCAGCTTCTGGATCGCCGCCAGCTGGGCGACGGCTTCGGCCAGTTCGGCCTGGGCCTTCGCGTAGTCCAGTTGCGAAGCCTGGCTGGCCAGGGCTTCCTCGGCCAGCTTCTTGGCTTCCAGCGCCTTGGCTTCGTCCAGATCGCGGCCGCGGATCGCGGTGTCGGCAAGCACCGTCACCAGTCCGGGCTGAATCTCGAGGATGCCCCCGGCGACGAACACCAGTTCGTCCTCGGCCTGGTTCGGCACCTTCACCCGCACCGCACCCGGCTTGATCCGGGTCATCAGCGGCATGTGGCCGGGCAGGATGCCCAGTTCACCCGCTTCACCCGGCAGTGCGACGAACTCGGCCAGCCCGGAGAAGATCTGCTCTTCCGCGCTGACGATGTCGACATGTACCGTCATAGCCATAGTGTTTCCTTTTCAGTACCGCGCGGCGCACGAGGCACCGCGCGGGCGGGCGGATTACTGGAGCTTCTTGGCCTTTTCGATGGCCTCGTCGATGTTGCCGACCATGTAGAAGGCCTGCTCCGGCAGGTGGTCGTATTCGCCGCTGACGATCGCCTTGAAGCCGGCGATGGTGTCCTTCAGCGAAACGTACTTGCCCGGGGAACCGGTGAACACTTCCGCGACGTGGAAGGGCTGCGACAGGAAGCGCTGGATCTTGCGCGCGCGGGCCACGGCCAGCTTGTCGTCCGGCGACAGTTCGTCCATGCCCAGAATCGCGATGATGTCGCGCAGTTCCTTGTACTTCTGCAGGGTCTGCTGCACCTGGCGCGCCACGTTGTAGTGCTCTTCGCCGACCACCAGCGGATCGAGCTGGCGGCTGGTGGAGTCGAGCGGGTCGACCGCCGGGTAGATACCCAGGGCGGCGATGTCGCGGGACAGCACGACGGTGGAGTCCAGGTGGAGGAAGGTGGTCGCCGGGGACGGGTCGGTCAAGTCATCCGCGGGCACATACACGGCCTGGATGGAGGTGATCGAGCCCACCTTGGTGGAGGTGATGCGCTCCTGCAAGCGGCCCATTTCCTCGGCCAGCGTCGGCTGGTAGCCCACCGCGGACGGCATGCGGCCCAGCAGTGCGGACACTTCGGTACCGGCCAGGGTGTAGCGGTAGATGTTGTCCACGAAGAACAGGATGTCGCGGCCTTCGTCGCGGAAGCGCTCGGCCATGGTCAGACCGGTCAGCGCCACGCGCAGACGGTTGCCCGGGGGTTCGTTCATCTGACCGAACACCATCGCGACCTTGTCGAGAACGTTGGAGTCCTTCATCTCGTGGTAGAAGTCGTTCCCTTCACGGGTCCGCTCACCCACGCCGGCGAACACCGACAGGCCAGAGTGCTGCTTGGCGATGTTGTTGATCAACTCCATCATGTTCACGGTCTTGCCCACGCCGGCGCCGCCGAACAGGCCGACCTTGCCGCCCTTGGCGAACGGGCAGATCAGATCGATCACCTTGATGCCGGTTTCGAGCAGTTCCACGGACGGGGACAGCTCGTCGAACTTCGGCGCCTTCTGGTGGATCGAGCGGCGCTCGTCGGTGCCGATGTCGCCGGCCTCGTCGATCGGGCGACCCAGCACGTCCATGATGCGGCCCAGCGTGGCGGGGCCCACCGGCACCGAGATCGGCGCGCCGGTACCGGACACCTTCATGCCGCGGCGCAGGCCGTCGGAAGAACCCAGCGCGATGGTACGCACCACGCCGTCGCCAAGCTGCTGCTGGACCTCGAAGGTCAGCCCGGCTTCGGCGAAGGAGTCGGCAGCGTCCTCGAGCTTCAGGGCGTCATACACCTTGGGCATGGCTTCGCGGGGGAACTGGATATCCACCACGGCGCCGATGCACTGAACGATCGTTCCTTGACTCATCGTTGTTTCCTTAAATCAATAATCCGTTACACCGCGGCGGCGCCGCCCACGATTTCCGACAGCTCCTTGGTGATCGCCGCCTGGCGGGTCTTGTTGTAGACCAGCTGCAGCTCACCAATGACGTTCTTCGCGTTGTCGGACGCGGCTTTCATCGCCACCATGCGCGCACTTTGTTCCGAAGCCATGTTCTCGGCCACCGCCTGGTAGATCAGCGCCTCGACGTAGCGCACCAGCAACTCGTCGATGACCACCTGCGGATCCGGCTCGTACAGGTAGTCCCACGAACCCTCCGGCGTACCGAGCTTGTCGCCGGACAGCGGCAGCAGTTGCTCCAGCATCGGCTCCTGCTTCATCGTGTTGATGAAACGGGTGAAGGCGATATACACCGCGTCGAGTTCGCCGTTCTGGTAATCGTCAAGCATGACCTTGACAGGCCCGATGAGCTTTTCCAGATGGGGCGTATCGCCCAGCTGCACCATATGCGACGAAACCTTGGCACCGATGCGCTGCATGAATCCGAGCCCCTTGTTGCCGATGCAGCAGGCACGGATTTCGGTAACGCCCTTGGCCTCCCAGTCCTTCATGGCGTTGATCGCCACGCGCTGGATGTTGGTGTTCAGACCGCCACACAAGCCCTTGTCGGTGGTGACCAGAATCAGCCCCAACCGCTTCACCTGCCCCGCCTGGGTCAGGAATGGGTGCTTGTAGTCGGTCACGTTGGCCTGGGACAGGTGAGCGGCCAGCTGGAGAACCTTCTCGGCATAGGGACGGGCGGCACGCATCCGGTCCTGCGCCTTGCGCATTTTGGACGCGGCCACCATTTCCATGGCCTTGGTGATCTTGCGCGTGTTCTGCACGCTCTTGATCTTGGTACGGATTTCCTTACCGCTAGCCATATTCCGTCTCCGTCCGCGGCCTCAGGCCCAGCTCTTCTTGAACTCGGCAATGGCGGCGGCCAGGGCCTTCTCGCCGTCGGCGTCGAGTTCCTTCTTGCTGAGGATGGCGGAAACCAGGTCGGCGTTCTTCGACTTGACGTGCGCCAGCAGGGCCGCTTCGAAGGCCAGCACGCGGTTCACCTCGACGTCGTCGAAGTGGCCGTTGTTCACCGCATACAGCACGATGGCCATTTCGGCGATCGACATCGGCGAGTACTGGGCCTGCTTCATCAGTTCGGTGACGCGGCGGCCGCGTTCCAGCTGCTTGCGGGTGGCGTCGTCCAGATCGGAGGCGAACTGGGCAAAGGCCGCGAGTTCGCGGTACTGCGCCAAGTCGGTACGGATACCGCCGGAGAGCTTCTTGATGACCTTGGTCTGCGCGGCGCCACCGACGCGGGACACCGAGATACCAGCGTTGATCGCGGGGCGGATACCGGCGTTGAACAGGTCGGTCTCGAGGAAGATCTGCCCGTCGGTGATCGAGATCACGTTGGTCGGCACGAACGCGGACACGTCGCCGGCCTGGGTTTCGATGACCGGCAGGGCGGTCAGCGAACCGGTCTTGCCCTTGACTTCGCCGTTGGTGAACTTCTCGACGTACTCTTCATTCACGCGCGCGGCGCGCTCGAGCAGACGGGAGTGCAGATAGAACACGTCGCCCGGATAGGCTTCGCGGCCCGGCGGGCGGCGCAGCAGCAGGGAGACCTGACGGTAGGCCCAGGCCTGCTTGGTCAGATCGTCGTAGACGATCAGCGCGTCCTGACCACGGTCGCGGAAGTACTCGCCCATGGTGCAGCCGGCGTAGGCGGCCAGGTACTGCATGGCGGCGGACTCGGAAGCGGTGGCGGCGACCACGATGGTGTATTCCAGCGCGCCGTTCTCTTCCAGCTTGCGCACCACGTTGGCAACGGTCGAAGCCTTCTGACCGATCGCCACGTAGACGCAGAACATGTCCTGGCCTTTCTGGTTGATGATCGCATCGACGGCCACGGCGGTCTTGCCGGTCTGGCGGTCGCCGATGATCAGCTCGCGCTGGCCGCGGCCGATCGGCACCATGGAGTCCACCGACTTCAGGCCGGTCTGCACCGGCTGGGAGACGGACTGGCGGGCGATCACGCCCGGCGCGACCTTCTCGATCTTGTCGGTGAGCTTGGCGTTGATCGGACCCTTGCCGTCGATCGGCTGACCGAGCGCGTTGACCACGCGGCCGACCAGTTCCGGACCGACCGGCACTTCCAGGATGCGGCCGGTGGCCTTGACGGTGTCGCCTTCGGTGATGTGCTCGTATTCGCCGAGCACCACGGCGCCCACGGAGTCGCGCTCCAGGTTCAGCGCCATGCCGAAGGTATTGCCGGGGAATTCCAGCATTTCGCCCTGCATGACGTCGGTGAGGCCGTGGATGCGGGTGATGCCGTCGGTGACGGACACCACCGTACCCTCGTTGCGCGACGTGGCGGCGAGCTGCAGGTTCTGAATCCGGCTCTTAATCAGATCACTGATTTCAGAGGGGTTGAGTTGCATGGATGTATGCTCCTAGTTCTTTAGCGCAGCGGCCATGTTCGCGAGCTTGCCGCGTACCGAGGCGTCGATGACTTCGTCGCCGACCGCGATGCGGACCCCACCGATGAGTTCGGGGTCGACACTGACCTGGATGTCGAGCTTGGACTTGAAGCGGGCTTCAAGATCACTCTTCAGCGAGGACAGGGTGGCATCGTCGAGCGGGAAAGCGGAGGCGATGAGGGCCTCCTGGACACCTTCGTGTTCGTTCTTCAACTGAACGAACAGGTCACGGATCTCCGGAAGCAGCTGCAGGCGTTCGTTGGCCACGAGGACACGGACGAAATTCTGCAGTTCGGCGGACAGTCCGCTCCCGCCCAGATCGAGCACCAGCTGGATCAGCTGGTCATCGGTCAGTTTGGGATCGGCGATGCAGGCCCGCATCTGCGGATCGGCGGCGATGGCTGCCAGCCGATCCAGCGCTTCCGACCAAGGCCCCAGCGCACCTGCCCCGCGGGCCAGCTCGAAGGCGGCATCCGCATAGGGGCGCGCGATGGTGACGTTCTCGGCCATGACTTATTGCAGTTCCTGTTTCAGGTTGGCGAGCAGGTCGGCGTGGGCCTGGGCGTTGATTTCCTTGCGCAGGATACGCTCGGCACCGGCCACGGCGAGCTGGGCGACCTGTTCGCGCAGCGCTTCCTTGGCGCGCTGGGCGGCCACACCGGCTTCGGCCTCGGCGTCCTCGCGGGCCTTGGCGACGATGCGTGCGGCTTCCGTGCGGGCTTCCTCGACCAGCGAGGCGGCCTGGCGTTCGGCCACGGCGCGCGTGTCACCAGCGGACTCACGGGCCTTGCGCAGTTCCTCGACGACCTTCTTCTCGGCCAGCGCGAGGTCGGCCTTGGCCTTGTCGGCAGCCGCGAGCCCGTCCGCGATCTTCTTCGCGCGCTCATCGAGCGCCTTCACGATCGGCGGCCACACGAATTTCATCGTGAACCAACCGAGAATGAAGAACACAACGAGCTGAGCGATCAGGGTTGCGTTCAGATTCACTGTTCTGTTCCCTCGATCAGATTAAGAGGAACCGAACCGATCAGAGCTGGAACGGGTTGGCGAAGGCGAACATCATGGCGATACCGACACCGATCAGGAACGCGGCGTCGATCAGACCGGCCAGCAGGAACATCTTGGTTTGCAGCGCGTTCATCAGCTCGGGCTGGCGGGCGGAGGCTTCGAGGTACTTGGAACCCATGATGCCGATACCGATACAAGCACCGATGGCACCCAGACCGATGATCAGACCGGCGGCCAGCGCGACAAAACCCAGAACGTTTTCCATGACGACTCCTTGTTTAGAGTGAGTGAGTTTAAAAAACCAGGTACAGCGAAAGAGAAACCTAAATCTTAGTGGCCTTCGTGGGCCTGACCGATGTACACCAGGGTCAGCATCATGAAGATGAAGGCCTGCAGGGTGATGATCAGGATGTGGAAGATCGCCCAGATGGTGCCGGCGAAGATGTGGCCGACGAAGCCGAACACGGTGGCGGTACCGCCGAGCAGGGCAATCAGGATGAAGACGAGTTCGCCAGCGTACATGTTGCCGAACAACCGCATGCCGTGGGAGACGGTCTTGGCGAGGAACTCGATGATCTGCATGGCGAAGTTGATCGGCCACAGCAGCGGATGGGCGCCGAACGGAGCGGTGAACAATTCATGCACCCAGCCGGACACGCCCTTGATCTTGACGTTGTACCAGAGGCACAGCAGCAGCACACCGCAGGACATGCCAAGCGCGGCGGACAGGTCGGCGGTGGCCACGACGCGCATGTAGGCGTGGGCGGGATCGCCGCCGGCGGCGGAGTAGATACCGGTCCACAGCATCGGGATCAGATCGACCGGAATCAAGTCCATCGCGTTCATCAGGAAGATCCACACGAACACGGTGAGCGCCAGCGGGGCGACGAACCTGCGCGACTCGGCGCTATGCACGATGCCCTTGGCCTGGTCGGCGACCATTTCCACGAGCAGCTCGACGAAACCCTGGAAGCGCCCCGGTACGCCGGAAGTGGCCTTGCGCGCAGCCCGCCACAGAATGAAGATGGTCAGCAGACCGAGGGCCAGCGACCAGAACATCGAATCGAGGTTGATGATGCTCCAATCGACGATCTGCGATTGGGGGTGGCCGCTGTTGTTGAGGTGTCCGAGGTGGTGAATGACGTATTCGGATGCGGTGGGCGCGTTTCCAGCCATGGTCAGGTCTTTACCAAAAATGCAAATAAATTCGCTTTCAGAGCCAGAATCAGCGCGATCAACAGCGCCCCCCAATGGGCGTCCGGATACAGCGCCAGACCCAGCACCAACAATCCCACGATCGACGCAACCTTGACGAGTTCGCCGACCACGAAGGAGGCCACGTGCGTCGCTCCGCCGCGCCGGGCCAGAGCCGCGAGGCGCAGAGCGAACAGCCAGCTTGGAATCACCACGGACAGACCGCCGATCATCGCCGAAACCGCCCCGCGCAGCCCGAAAAAAACGGCCGCGATGGCCGTTGCCAGGAATGTTGCGCCAAGCTGCAGTAAAACCGCCTTCAGCATGTGATCCGCGCCGCTGCGCCGCCCAGCCGCGCCACCGCTTCGAAAATCCCGGCAATCCTAGGGGTTAACCGTAACAAAGTCAAACCATCGGTGCGGTGCAGCATACGCATTTCGCTACTTTCATGCATCTTATATATGAGATGTTTTCTTGCCGTCAGGCGCGCAGCCTGGCGAGCAGGCCATCGAGCTGATCGAGGTCGGCAAAACGGATCGCCACCTCGCCGGCGCCCTTGCGATTGGCCTTGATCTTCACCGTGGCGCCGATGGCGTCGGAAAGCTCTTCCTCCAGGCGCAGCAGATCCCGATCGGGCGGCGGTACGGCCTTCTGCTGGCGCGGGTTGACGGTGTGCTGCACCAGGCGCTCGGTCTCGCGCACCGACAGGCCGCGCGCGGCCACCTGGTTGGCGAGCTGGATCTGGCTGGCGCCATCGAGCGGCAGCAGCGCGCGCGCGTGGCCCATGTCGATGTCGCCGGCCATCAGCAATTCCTGCACCGGCGTGACCAGGTTGAGCAGGCGCAGCAGATTGGACGCCGCCGGACGCGAACGCCCCACCGCGTCGGCGGCCTGCTGGTGGGTCATGCCGAATTCGTCGATCAGGCGCTGGATGCCGCCGGCCTCTTCGAGCGGGTTGAGATCCTCGCGCTGGATGTTCTCGATCAGCGACATGGCCAGCGCGGCCTCGTCGGGAATCTCGCGCACCAGGCAGGGCACTTCGTCCAGCCCGGCGATGCGCGAGGCGCGCCAGCGCCGTTCGCCGGCGATGATCTCGTAGCGCGGCGCGCCGTCGACCGGCGCCAGCGGGCGCACCAGGATGGGCTGCATGATGCCCTGCGCCTTGATCGAGGCGGCCAGCTCTTCCAGCGAACCCGGATCCATGCGGGTACGCGGCTGGTATTTGCCGGGTTGCAACAGTTCGGCGCGCAGGGTCTGCAGTTCGCCCTGCTCGGCTTCGTCGTCGCGGTTGGCGGCCAGCAGCGCGTCGAGGCCGCGGCCCAGGCCTTTGAGTTTGGGAGGAGTCATGGGTCGGTCTTCGGATTCATATTCCCGCCAAGCACTTCCAGGCGGGGCAACAGGGCAGGAATGTCTCGGCTTGCAGTCGTCCAGACCAGTGCCGGATCGACTTCGAAGTAATCGTGAATCAGTTTGTCGCGGAAAGCCGCCATCAGGCGCCACGGCACTTCCGGGTGGGCCGCCCGATACTCGTCCGGCAGCTTCTTGGTGGCCTCGCCGACCACCTCGAAGCACTGAATGGTGGCGCGCAAGCGCATGCGGTCGGCGATGAAAGCCTCGCGTCCGACGCGGGCATAGTCGGCGATATCGCGCGCAGCGGTGAGGATGTCCGCAAGCAACAGGGGAAGCGCGCGCATCTCCTTGCCGGTCACAGCGGACGTGCCTCCATGATCACCCGTTCACGGATCAGCGGATGCAATCCGCGTTCGGAAGTCACCTCGACCGGCCGCACAAACAAGGCCTGCAGTTCTTCTTGCAGCGCAATGGCGTCGAACAGACCGGCCTCGGGGTCGAATTCCACCAGCAGATCGATGTCGCTGTCCGGCCCGTCTTCGCCGCGCGCCACCGAACCGAACACGCGCGGATTGGCCGCGCGGTGGCGGGCCAGGCAGGCGAGCAGTTCGGCGCGGCGGGCGGTGAGTTCGTCGAGCAGCGTTCCCATGGGACGATCCTACAGCGTCTTCACGCGCTCGATCATTTCTTCGGCGAAGGCCAGATAGGCCTGCGCGCCCTTGGCGGACTTGTCGAACACCACGCCCGGAATGCCGTGGCTGGGCGCTTCCGCCAGGCGCACGTTGCGCGGCACGATGGCGCGGAACACCTTGTCGCCGAAGTGCCCTTCCAGCTGGGCGGAGACCTGCTGCTGCAGGGTCACGCGCGGATCGAACATGACGCGCAGCAGGCCGATGATCTTCAGGTCACGGTTGAGGTTGGCGTGCACCTTCTTGATGCTGTTGACCAGGTCGGACAAGCCTTCCAGCGCGTAGTACTCGCACTGCATCGGAATGATCACCCCATGCGCGGCGCACAGGCCGTTGAGGGTGAGCATGGACAGCGAGGGCGGGCAGTCGATGAGGATGAAATCGTAATCGGCGCCGAAAGGCTTCAGCGCCTCGCGCAGACGGCTCTCGCGGCGCTCCAGATTGACCAGTTCGACCTCGGCGCCGGCCAGATCGCGGTTGGCCGGCAGGATATCGTAGCCGCCGGCGGACGAGGTGGTGCGCACCTCGTCCAGCGTGGCCAGGCCGACCAGCAGGTGATACACCGATTTCACCAGATCGCGCTTGTCCACGCCGCTGCCCATCGTGGCGTTGCCCTGCGGGTCCAGGTCCACCAGCAGGGTGCGCTGGCCGGCCTGCTGCAGCGCGGCGGCGAGATTCACGCAGGTGGTGGTCTTGCCCACCCCGCCTTTCTGGTTGGCGACACAGAAGATGCGAGCCATTCAGTCCTCTTCGTGCTCCGTGGCATCCCGTTCCAGGATGATCAGATGACGCTCGGCGTCCAGCCCCGGCACCGCCAGCCGATGGCCGGCGGCGACATGCCAGCCGGCTGGCAGGCGGGCGATTTCCTCGTCAGGATACACGCCCTTCATGGCGAACAGGCGTCCGCCCGGCCCGGCCAGATGCCCGGCCAGCGCCACGAAGGTGGCGAGTTCCGCGAAAGCGCGCGAGACGACGCCGTCGAACGGCGCCTCATCGGTGAGCGTTTCCACCCGCGCGTTCACCGCGCGGAAGTTGTCCAGCCCGAATTCGATGCGCGCCTGCTGCTGGAACACAGCCTTCTTGTTCACCGTCTCCACCGAGACCACCTGCAGATCCGGCCGGGCGATGGCCAGCGCGACGCCCGGCAGCCCGCCGCCGGAACCGATGTCGGCCAGACGCCGCACGCCGGCCAGATACGGCAGCACGGCGAGCGAATCGAGCAGATGGTGGGTGACGACTTCCTGCGGCGCGCGGATCGCGGTGAGGTTGTAGACCCGGTTCCACTTCAGCAGCAGTTCACCGAAGGCCAGCAGACGGGCGCGCGTGCCGGCCGGAATGTCCAGGCCGAGCGCATCCAGCCCCTCGGCCAGCAGGCCGTCGAAAGCCGCCAAGGCACTCATGCGGAACGACGCCCGTCATCGGCACGCCCGGCCAGTTCGCGGCGCTTCAGCCACACCAGCAGCAGCGAGATGGCCGCCGGCGTCACACCCTGGATGCGGCTGGCCTGGCCGATGGTTTCCGGCTTATGGGCGGCGAGCTTCTGCTGTACTTCCTTGGACAGGCCGCGCACCTCGGCGTAATCCAGATCGGTCGGCAGGCGGGTGGCCTCGGCGCGCGCCTGGCGCTCCACCTCGTCCTGCTGGCGGTCGATGTAGCCCTGGTACTTGGCGGCGATCTCGATCTGTTCGATCACGCGTGCATCGCGCTCGCCCTGCTCCGGCGCACCCGGCAAGCTCATCAGCGTGGCGTAGGTGGTTTCCGGGCGGCGCAGCAGTTCGAAGTAGCGCTGCTCGCGCTCCAGCGCCTTGCCCAGCACGCGCACCTGATCCTCCACGGGAATCTGCTCGGGGCGCGCCCAGGCCGCCTTCAACTGCGCGCTGCCGCGTTCGATGGCCTCGCGCTTGGCGCAGAACGCCGCCCAGCGTGCGTCATCCACCAGACCGAGTTCGCGGCCCTTTTCGGTAAGGCGCAGGTCGGCATTGTCCTCGCGCAGTTGCAGGCGGTATTCGGCACGCGAGGTGAACATGCGGTAGGGCTCGGACACGCCGCGGGTAATCAGGTCGTCCACCAGCACGCCCAGGTAGGCCTCGTCGCGGCGCGGGCACCACGGCTCGCGGCCCTGCGCCTGCAACGCGGCGTTGGCGCCGGCCAGCAACCCTTGCGCGGCGGCCTCCTCGTAGCCGGTGGTGCCGTTGATCTGGCCGGCGAAGAACAGGCCGGAAATCGACTTGGTCTCCAGCGAGGACTTCAGATTGCGCGGATCGAAGTAGTCGTACTCGATGGCGTAGCCGGGGCGCAGGATGTGGGCGTTCTCCAGCCCGCGGATGGAATGCACGATCTCCAGCTGCACGTCGAAGGGCAGCGAGGTGGAAATCCCGTTGGGGTAGATCTCGTGGGTGGTCAGCCCTTCCGGTTCGAGGAAGATGTTGTGGCTGTCCTTGTCCGCGAAGCGGTGGATCTTGTCCTCGATGGACGGGCAGTAGCGCGGCCCCACGCCCTCGATCACGCCGGAATACATCGGCGAGCGGTCGAGGTTGGCGCGGATCACCTCATGCGTGCGGGTGTTGGTCTGCGTCATCCAGCACGGCAGTTGCGCCGGATGCTGGTCGGCCGAGCCGAGGAAGCTGAACACCGGCACCGGATCGTCGCCCGGCTGCACGCTCATCACCGAGAAATCGATGCTGCGCGCGTCCAGTCGCGGCGGCGTACCAGTCTTCAGGCGGCCCTGGGGCAGCTTCAGCTCTTTCAGGCGCTGGCCCAGCGAGATCGCCGGCGGATCGCCGGCGCGGCCGGCGGAATAGTGCTCCAGGCCGACGTGGATCAGCCCGTTGAGGAAGGTGCCAGCGGTCAGCACCACGGCCGGCGCCTCGAAGCGCAGGCCGATCTGGGTGACCACGCCGGTGACCCGGTCGCCGACCACGGTCAGGTCGTCCACCGCCTGCTGGAACAGCCACAGATTGGGCTGGTTCTCCAGCCTGCGGCGGATCGCCGCCTTGTACAGCACCCGGTCGGCCTGCGCGCGCGTGGCGCGCACCGCCGGGCCCTTGGAAGCGTTGAGAATGCGGAACTGGATGCCGCCCTCGTCGGTGGCCGCGGCCATCGCGCCACCCAGGGCATCGACTTCCTTGACCAGATGGCCCTTGCCGATGCCGCCGATGGACGGGTTGCAGCTCATCTGCCCGAGCGTCTCGATGTTATGCGTGAGCAGCAGTGTGCGGCAGCCCATGCGCGCAGCGGCGAGGGCGGCCTCGGTGCCGGCATGGCCGCCACCGACCACGATGACGTCGAAACGGGTGGGATAAAGCATGAGCGCGCTCCGCGCTTCCTGACAGGGAAAGGCGGGCGATTCTACGCCGTCGCAGCGTAAAAGCCCAGCGTCGCCAAGCGCTGTTTCACGGAATAGTCATTGTCAAACATGGGTTTACTGCGACGACTCCAGCCCATGCCCATGCTCAGGCCGGCCACGCGCCCGGCTTCGCTCCGGGCTGCGTGGCGGACGGTTCAGAACCCTTCCAGCACCGTCTTGCCGATCGCCGTGCCGCTCTCCTGGTGCGCATGCGCGCGGCGCAGGTTCCCGGCGCTGATGCGGCCGTAGTGCTCGCGCGCGGTGCTGCGGATCACCCCGGCGTCGACCAGTTGCGCCAGTTCTTCCAGCAGCGCGTGCTGCGCGGCCAGGTCGGCGGTGTGGAACAGCGAGCGGGTGAACATCAGTTCCCAGTGCAGGCTGATGCTCTTGCGCTTGAGCAGGCGCACGTCGATCGGCTCCGGGTCGTCGATCAGCGCGAAGCGGCCCTGCGGCGCCATCAGTTCGGCGATCTGGACGAAATGGCGGTCGGTCTGGGTGAGGCTGGCGACGTAGCGCACCGGCGGCACGCCGAGGGCTTCGAGCTGCGCCTGCAAGGGCTGGCGGTGATCGATGGTGTGGTGCGCGCCCAGTCCGGTCGCCCAGGCGACGGTTTCCGGCCGCGAGGCGGTGCCGACCACCACCAGATCGGTGAGTTGGCGGGCCAGTTGCACCAGCACCGAGCCCACGCCGCCCGCCGCGCCCACCACCACCAGCGTGGCCGGCCCGGCCCCGGCGCCCGGCCCCTTGCGCGGCACTTGCAGGCGATCGAACAACAGCTCCCAGGCGGTGATGCCGGTGAGCGGCAGCGCAGCGGCATCGGCCGCCGGCAGGCTGCGCGGCGCGTGGCCGACGATGCGTTCGTCCACCAGCTGGAATTGCGCGTTGCTGCCCGGCCGGTCGATGGCGCCGGCGTACCACACCGCGTCGCCCGGCTTGAACAGACCGGCCGCCTCCCCCACCTCGCGCACCACGCCGACCGCGTCGAAGCCGAGCACGCGCGCCTCGCCGGCGGGCGGCTGGGCGCCGCGCCGCACTTTGGTATCGACCGGATTCACCGAAACCGCCTGCACCTCGACCAGCAGGTCGCGCCCGCGCGCCACCGGGCGCGGCAGTTCGAGTTCCACCAGACTGTCGGGGCGGTCGATGCCGCCGGATTGGAAATAGCCGATTGCTTTCATGCTGGATGCTCCTGATGGGGTGGTTCCGCCGCGCCGCCGTGGCACGGGGCGGAATTGGACCCACTGTACGGCCCGGCGCACAGATTGATAATCCGCTTCGATCTTGATTTACTTTCAAAAGATTTTTGAAAGTAAATCCCATGTCGCAACTCGACGATCTCCGCCTGTTCGTCCGCGTGGCCGAAGCCGGCGCAATCAGCACGGCCGCGCGCACCCTCGGGCTCAGCCCGGCGGCGGCCAGCGCCGCGCTGAAACGCCTGGAGCGCCGGCTCGACGCCCGCCTGTTCGAACGCTCCACACGCTCGCTGCGCCTCACCCCGGCTGGCGAGGCGTTCCTCGGCCATTGCGCGCAGGCGCTGGAAGTGCTGGATGGCGGGCTGGCCACGCTGCGCCACGGGCGCGAGGAACTCTCCGGCGACATCCACCTGGGCGCGCCCTCCGACCTCGGCCGGGGCACGCTGGACGCGGTGCTGGAAGACTTCCGCCGCCGCCATCCGCAGATCCGCCTGATCCTGCACCTGGCCGACGGCATGCACGACCTGTACCGCAATCCGCTGGACCTGGTGCTGCGCTACGGCGGACTGCGCGACTCCAGCCTGGTGGCGCGCAAGCTGTGCGACAACCACCGGGTGGTGTGCGCCGCCCCCGCCTATCTGGCGCGCGCCGGGCGGCCGGCCACGCCGGCCGAGCTGGCGGCGCACAACTGCCTGTGCTTCTACCTGAGCAACGGGCTCTACGACCGCTGGCGGCTCACCCTGGACGGCCGGCAGTACGAGATCGACGTGCGCGGCGACCGCGCCGCCGCCGACGGCGCGCTGGTACACCAATGGGCGCTGGACGGCCACGGCATCGCCTACAAGTCGCGCCTGGACATTCGCGCCGATCTGGCCGCCGGCCGCCTGGTCGATCTGTTCCCGCGGGCCGCCTGCGAGCCGGCACCGCTGTACGCCGTCTACCCCAGCCGGCGCCACCAGCCCGCGCGCGTCAAGGCGCTGGTGGACGATCTGGAGCGGACACTGGGGCCGGAACGCGCTCCGGCCTGACGCGCAGCGCGGCGATCACCCCCGCCACCAGCAGCGCGATGCCGGCCAGCACCAGCGGTGCCGGCCATTCGCCGCGCAGCATGAAGGCATAGGACAGCGCGGCGAGCGTCTCGAAGACGATCAACTGGCCGACCAGCGCGGTGGGCAGGCGCTGGCTGGCCTGGTTCCAGCACAGCGTGCCCAGCCAGGAGGCGAACAGGCCGATGGCCAGCATCAGGCCGATGAAGGCCAGCGGACGCGGGCCCAGGGGCATGTCGAACTCCGCCCCGCCCACGGCCATGCCGCCCCACAGCAGCGCATAGCCGGCCAGCGCCAGCGGCAGCGTGGCCACGCCCTGCGCCGTGGCCCAGGCGCGCGGGCTGCGATCCGGGTGGGCGCGCAGCCAGTCGGCGTTGCGCAGCGGGTACCAGGTCCAGCACACCACCGCGCCCACCGCCAGCAGCGCGCCGAGCGCGTAGCGCCCCACGTCGGCATCGGCCTGCGCGCGCAGCACGGCGAATTCCGCCTGATTCACGCAGGCGATGCCGGCGGCGATGACCAGCAGCGGCGGCACCAGCCGCGGCCATGGCAGGCGGCCGTCGCGTCCGTTGTCGCGCAGGTTGGCGCACACTGCGATGACCACCGGCAGCGTGCCGATCAGCATCGTCGGCAACGGCCCGCCGGCGCGCTGGATGGCGCTGGAGAGGAACAGGTAGTACAGCAGGTTGCCGATGGCCGCGAGCTTGAGCGCCTCGATCCAGTCTGCGCGGGAGAGCTGCGCGAGCGCGCGGCGGTCCGCCCAGGCCAGCGGCAGGGCGATCAGCCCGAAGGCCAGGTAGCGCCCGACGGTGTGCAGGGCCGCCGGATATTCCGGCAGCAGCAATGGGCCGACGAACACCAGGCCCCACATCAGCCCGGCCGCCAGCGCGTAGAGCGTTCCGATCCACATGATGGCGCCAGTGTGGCGGCGCGCCGTGCGCGCGTCTTGTACCGGATTGCGGTGCGCGCGGAGCGCTCAGCCGCGTACCTGGCGCTGGTAGCGGCCCGGCGTGGTGCCGTAGCGGCTGGCGAAGGCGCGCGTGAGGTGCGCCTGGTCGGTCAGCCCGACGGCCGCCGCAACCTGCGCGGCGGGCGTGCCGGCGGCGAGCAGGCGCTTGGCTTCGGCCAGGCGCAGCACCATCAGCATCTGCTGCGGGCTGACGTGGTACTGCGCGCGGAAACTGCGCAGGAAATGCCAGGGGCTCAGCCCGGCCACCGCCGCCAAGCCGTCCAGCGTATGGCGCTGATCCAGGTGGGCGTGCAGGTAATCGAGCACGATGCCGAAACGCGGCGCCCCGGCTGCGGGCGCGGCGCGCGGCGCCCCGGCGTGCGGACGGAACAGCGCGAGCAGTTCGGCCAGCGCGCTGTCGAAGGCCAGCGGCTCGCGCGCCGCCCACAGCGCGTCGAGCAGCGCGGTGGCGCGTCGCGCGGCGGCCTCGTCCTCGCGCACCGCGTCATGGAACCACCAGCCGCGTTCGCCGGTGATGTGCTCGATCACGTCGGGTTCGACGTACAGCATGCGGTAGCGCCAGCCGCCGTCACCGGCCGCGCGCCCGGTGTGCAGTTCGTCGGGATTCATCAGCACCAGCGAGCCGGACGCCGCCAGATGCTCGGCGCCCCGGTAGCGGAAACGCTCCGCGCCGCTCTCGATCGCCCCCAGGCCGAAGGCGTCGTGGCTGTGGGGCTCGAAAGCATGGCGCACGATGTGCGCGCGATAGCACTCCACCCCCGGCCGATGGGCCGGGCGGCAGAAGCGCGCAGCATCGCGCGGGTCGTCGAAGAGCTGGGGCACGCCTTCCATGGGCACACCATAGCATGCCCGATCCCGCTGTTGCCCCAGCGGAAATCAGAGATCGGCGTCCGCCAACAGCGCAGCCGGCGCCCCCTCACGGCACCAGCACCGCCGCGCCCTGGATGGCGCCACGGCGCAGGCTGTCCAGGGCCTCTTGGGCGGCCTCCAGGGGCCAGGGCTGCACGTGGGTGGCGATGGGCGTGGCGGCGGCCAGCTCGAAGAAGCGGGCGCCGTCGGCACGGGTGAGGTTGGCCACCGAGCGCAGCACGCGCTCGCCCCACAGGATGTCGTAGGGGAAGGCGGGGATGTCGCTCATGTGGATGCCGGCGCACACCACGGTGCCGCCCTTGCGCACGCGGCGCAGCGCGGCGGGCACCAGTTCGCCGGCCGGGGCGAAGATCAGCGCGGCGTCCAGTGGCTCGGGCGGGTTTTCCGCACCGCTGCCGGCCCAGGCCGCGCCCAGTTCGCGGGCGAAGCGCTGGCTTTCCGTGTCGCCGGCGCGAGTGAAGGCGTAGAAGGGACGACCCTGGTGGCGCAGCACCTGGGCGACGATATGGGCCGCAGCGCCGAAGCCATAGAGGCCGATCCGGCGCGCGTCGCCGGCCATGGCGAGCGCCCGGTGGCCGATCAGGCCGGCGCATAGCAGCGGGGCGAGCTCGACGGCGGACGGCGCGTCCGGCAGGGCGAAGCAGTAGCGCTGGTCGGCCACGGTGTATTCGGCGTAGCCGCCGTCCAGCGTGTAGCCGGTGAAGCGCGCGGCGTCGCACAGGTTTTCCTGCCCGGCGCGGCAGTAGCCGCACTCGCCGCAGGTCCACCCCAGCCAGGGCACGCCGACACGCTGGCCGCCACAGAAAGCGCTGACGCCGGGGCCGAGCGCCGCAACGCGGCCGACGATCTCGTGGCCGGGCACCACCGGCAGCAGAGGGTCGGGCAGTTCGCCATCCACCAGGTGCAGGTCGGTGCGGCACACGCCGCAGGCTTCCACCTTGAGCAGCACCTGCCCGGCCGCCGGCTGCGGCACCGGCCGTTCGGCCAGGCGCAGGGGTGCGCCGGGCGCCTCGAAGAGCATCGCGCGCATGGGCGGCGCTCCCCTTCCCCGGCTGATGCGGACTCAGCCGAGCGCGGCGAGCGCGGCGGCGTAGTCGGGTTCCTGCTTGATCTCCGGCACCAGTTCGGCGTGGATCACCCGGTTGGCGGCATCGAGCACCACCACCGCGCGCGCAGTCAGCCCGGCGAGCGGGCCGGTGGCGACGGCCACGCCCCAGGCGGGAGCGAATTCGGGATGGCGGAAGGTGGACAGGGTGTGCACGTTGGCCAGCCCTTCGGTTTCGCAGAAGCGCTTGGCGGCGAACGGCAGGTCGCCGGAGACGACCAGCACCACGGTGTCCGCGAGTCCGGACGCCTCGGTGTTGAACCTGCGCGTGGAGGTGGCGCAGACGGGGGTGTCCAGACTGGGCACGATGTTCAGCACCTTGCGCTTGCCGGGCCAGGCGTCCAGGCCGACGTCGGCCAGATCGGCGGCGGTCAGCTGCAGGGCGGGCGCCTGCGCGCCCTTGGCCGGAAAATCGCCGGCCACTTCGATCGGGCTGCCGCCCAGGGTCACGGTACTCATTCTTATGGTCTCCTCGTGCTTCTCTCGTTGGGGGTTGCGTGCGCCGCGCCGGCGGAAAACCGGCGCGGCGCGGGGCTCAACTGGTCATCTGCGTCTGCAGGTAGTTCTGCAGGCCGACCAGCTTGATCAGGCCCAACTGCTGTTCCAGCCAGTGGGCGTGGTCTTCCTCGGTGTCGTCGAGCATCTTTTCCAGGATTTCGCGGGTCACGTAATCCTGTTCGGTCTCACAGAGCGCGATGGCCGCGCGCAGGTTCTTCACCACGGTGTATTCGACGGCCAGGTCCTTGGCGAAGATGTCCGGCAGATCGGCGCCGATGGTCAGCTTGGACGGCGTCATCGCCGGCAGGCCTTCGAGGAACAGGATGCGGCGGATCAGTTCGCTGGCGTGCTGGGTCTCGTCCTCCATCTCGTGCGCGATGCGCTCGGCGGCGCGCACCAGGCCCCATTCGGAGAGCATGCGCGAATGGATGAAGTACTGGTCGCGCGCGGCGAGTTCGTCGGCGAGCAGGGCATTGAGGGTGGCGATGATTTTCTTGCTGCCTTTCATTGGGGGGCTCCACGGACGGCCAGGGGGATGATCAACATGATAGACCGGCGCATGGCGCCGCGCACCCCGTACCGGTCATGCCCGACGCTGCTTGCAGGCCGGCCGCGCGTGGTTGTCGAAGGCCACCGGGAGGGTGCCTCGTGCTGCATCGATACCGCCAGCGTGCCATCGGCGAGCACCGCGAGGGCATGCGGAAGATGCAGTGCGGCGCACCGGAAGTCAGAAGGCGCGGCCGCCGGGCCGCGCCTGTAACGGGCTTGCCTCAGAACTCCCAGGCGATACCCGCGTTGGCGAAGTTGCGGCCGTTGCCACGGCCGACCGCGCCGGAAACCTTCAGGCCATCGAGAATCTCGTAGCGCAGGCCGACGGCGCGATCCGGGCCGTCATGCTCCACGCCGAAAGTCTCGACGATGAAGTGGAACTGTTCGGTGAGCGGCAGATCGAGGCCCACACCCCAAGTGTTGGCGCCCTCGCTGTCGCCGCGCTCATGGGCGATTTCGCGGCCCAGGTTCACATGCACCAGCTGGCCGCCGTCGAAGGCCCAGGTGAGCAGGCCGGTCAAGCCGTGCACGCGGGTAGATACGCCATCCAGGCGATCGCGGCCGTATTCGTACTTGAGACCGGCGGACAGACCGGTCTCCGACTGCAGCGGCACCCACTTGATCGCCAGCCCATGGCCGTGGGTGGTTTCGGACGGCGACACCGAGGAATCGCGCGTGCGCGCCAGCCCCAGTTCGACCTCCACGTTGTCGATCGGCCCGAAGCCGGCGGCGGCCTCCAGGCCCTTCGCCTTGTCGTCCTTGGACCAGCCGAATTCCAGCTTGGCGCCGCCCTTTTCCAGGGTGCCGGCGTCATCCACGTTCATCGGGCGCTCGGCATGGGCCGACAGGGACAGCACCACGGACAGCAGCGCCAGAGATTTGCCTACGGTACGCATCATGATTCCTCTCAACGGTTTCGTTCATCAGGCGGCCAAGCACCAGTCTCGAAGAATCCATGCCGCAGACATGGTAATTTGGTCTGGGTGAATCTTAATGAGATTCAGTCTTGTTTTCTAGCGAATTCTCACACCGCATCAAGTTTTTGTGGCGCCGTTGCAACCCGCCCATCCGGCTCCATTACGGAGTGCGGGCGCACGCAGGAAAGAACGCCCGCCCGGCGGCTCAGCGCGCTGCCGGCGCGTCCTCGGCCACCCCGGCGCAGCCGCTCTGCCCGTCCGCGCGCGGACGCGAGAGCAGCGGCCAGGCGCGCGCGAAATGCACGGTGAACACGCCGATCCACAGCCCACCGGAAGCCACCCACAATACCGGCGCCCAGCCCGGCGCAAAACCGGCGGCGGCGCGCAGCACGGTGGCCGTCACCAGCAGGGCCACCGCCCACGGCACCCAGGGGCCGCTCTCCGGCTGCACGCCGGCATGGATGCGCCCGGCGATGTTCAGCACCACGTAGATCGACAGCCCCATGCCGCCCACCATCAGCACATGCCGGCCGGCCGAGAGCGGCAGCGCGAAGCCCAGGCTGGCGGCGCCAAGCAGCAGATAGCCCAGCGCCATCAGCACGTACACCAGATACAGCGGCAGCACCCAGCGCGCGAACAGCACGCGGCCGAGGTGCCAGTCATTGCCCAGATTGAACAGCGCGGCGGCGGCGGCCAGGGCGATCCAGCCAGCCACCGGCGCGGCCGGCGCACCCAGCGTGGCGCCGGCCAGTTCGACGGCCGTGTGCAGGGCGATGCAGAAGATCGCCAGATTGCGCCGGGGCGGGCGTGCCAGGTATTCCTGCGCGCCGTCGCCGCGCTCCTCCAGCGCGGCATTGACCACGCGCATCGAAATGCGCGACAGCGCCACCACGATCAGCGCCATCAGCACGCCCACCGCGGCATACAGCCAGGGCAGCGGCGCGCCGCCGCCGAGCACGGCGGCGTGATAGCCGAGCACACAGCCCAGCAGCGCCGCCAATCCCCACAGGAAGGCCAGGTGGCGGCGCTCCGGATCCCCCCACAAACGCGGCGCGGCCACCGCCAGCGCACCGGCCAGCAGAGTCGTTTCCGCCAGCGCCACCAGCCAGGCGCCCGGCGCGCCGCCGAACAGGCCGCCGATGCGCGCGACGAGCCACAGCGCACTCAGGGCCGCAGTCCATCCGCGCGGCACCGCCGCGCTGCCGGTGAATTCCGGCACGGCGGTGAGCAGGAAACCCAGCAGCGCGGCCACGCCGAAGCCCAGCACCATCTCGTGCGCATGCCACAGCAACAGGCCGCCGGGCACCCAGGACAGCAGCGGCGCGCCGGACAGGGCCGCCAGCCACACGGCCAGTGCCAGCGCGCCCCAGGCGGCGGCCACCAGAAAGAAGGGGCGGAAGCCGCACAGCAGCAGCGCTTCCAGCCCGACCCGCCAGCGCGCCGCGCTCAGCATCGCAGCCCTCCGCGAGCCGGCGCGGCCCCCGGTCGGACCGTGTGCACGGCCTGCAGGGCGGTTTCGCACGCCGCGTCTTCCGGCGTCTGCGCGCATACCTGCGGCGGCAGGCCGAAGCTCTCGCGCACGGTGGCGTCGCGCAGCAGTTCGGCGGTACGGCGGTAGACGAAATCGTCGTCGCGCCGCGCGGCCGGGCGGTCGAGGGCGAAGCGCGCCACCACGCGGCCGGGCGAGGCGGCCATGACCAGGATGTCGTCGGACAGGCGCACCGCCTCCATCAAGTCGTGGGTGATCATCAGCACCGCCATCTCGCGCCCGGCGAGGTGTTCGGCGAGCAGTGCGTAGAGTTCGGCCTTGAGGCCGACGTCGAGTGCGGAGAACGGCTCGTCGAGCAGCAGCAGGTCGGGCCCCAGCACCAGCGCGCGGGCCAGCGCCACGCGGCTCTGCATGCCGCCGGAAAGCTGGTGGGGAAATTTCTGCAGATCGTCCGCCGCAAGCCCCACACGCACGCCCAGTTCCGCGGCGCGCGCCTCGCGCTCGGCGCGCGCCACGCCCGCCGCCTTGAGGCCCAGGGCGATGTTGTCCAGCGCGTTCTTCCAGGGCAGCAGGCGCGGCTGCTGGAACACGCTGGCCGGCGTGGAGAAATTCGATTCGATGCGCCCCTCGCGCACCGCCAGCAGGCCGGCGACCAGATGCAACAAGGTGGTCTTGCCACAGCCCGAGGGGCCGACCAGCGCCATCACCCGCCCGGCCGGCAATTCGAAATCGATGCCTTCCAGCACGGTGCGCAGCGCATAGGCATGGCCGACACCACGT
The DNA here is from genome assembly GCF_004801295.1 of Pseudothauera nasutitermitis. GTDB lineage: Bacteria > Pseudomonadota > Gammaproteobacteria > Burkholderiales > Rhodocyclaceae > Pseudothauera > Pseudothauera nasutitermitis. Next base: position 324,728 of record NZ_SSOC01000004.1, on the reverse strand, counting down.
GCGAGCAGCCTGCGGGGAGCCGGGACGGTGTTCATGTCGTGCTCCGCCAGCGTTCCACCGCGCGCTTGAGCGGTTCGAGCAGCAGGTATTCGACCGCCAGCAGCGTGCCCACCACGGCGAGAATCCAGGCTAGCGTGGCGGCGGTGTCGAGGTGCGAACGCGTCACCGCCAGCGCCGCGCCCACGCCGTCGCTAGTGGCCAGCAGTTCGGCCATCACCACCACCTTCCAGGAAATCCCCAATGCGGTGATCCACGCCGGGAACAGGTAGGACAGCACGTGCGGCAGATACACGTCGGTGAGCCGCATGCGCGCCGGCAGGCGATAGGCGGCGGCCAGTTCGGCAAGCTGGCCGTCCACCGTGCGCGCGCCCTGCATGGCGCCGACGAAGATCACCGGAAAGGCGGCGACGAACACGGTGAACACCGGCGTGCCGTCGCCCGCGCCGAACCACAGCAGGGCCAGCACCAGCCAGGCGATGGGCGGCGTGCCGATGAGCACGGTGACCACCGGGCGGGACATCATCGCGGCGGTCATCGACAGCCCGGCGGCCAAGCCCAGCGCGCTGCCGGCGGCGAGCGCGAGGACGAAGCCGGCCAGCGCGCGGCGCGCAGTGATGCCCAGTTCGCTCCACGCCCCGCCTCCGGCGAGCAGGCCGGCCAGCGTGGACAAGGCGGCGCGCGGGTCGGGCAGGATCAGCTCGCCGTAGAAACCGGCCAACCACTCCCACAAGGCCAGACAGAGCAGCAGCGAGGCCACCGCCCCCCAGCCGCTCCACAGATAGGCCGGCAGGCCGGCCAGCCAGCGCACCGCTGCGTTCATCGAACTCCTGGGGCGTAGAAACCGTCATCGGGCAGGCGGCCGCCGATCAGCGCCGGATTGCGCTCGGCCAGCACGCCGTAGAAGAACTCCAGCTCGGCGCGCGCCTGCGAGGCAGGCACCGCTTCGAGCGGGCTGACCGCCAGCGCGTCGGCCACCGCCTCGGCGCTGAGCAGCTCGATGCGCGCGGCCACTGCGCGCGCGCAGGCTTCGCGCTCGTCCTGGCAGAAGCGCAGGGCCTCGGCGTAGGCGTTCTGGATGCGTTCGACGAAGGCCGCATCGTCGGCGCGCGCGCCCATCACCGCGATGCCGGCCTGCGGCATGCGCGGGCTGCGGTTCAGCACGCGCCCCCATTCGGCCTGCAGGTCGAGCGCGCGGTGCAGCGCCGGGGCGATCAGGCCGATCGGGAAGGACTTGGTCTTGCGCAGCGCCATCGACACCGCCGGCTCGGCCAGCAGGGCGTGATCCACGCGGCGGGCGATGAGCAGTTGCATGGCGTCCATCGGCGTGGCGACGTAGCGCAGGCGGAAGTCCTTGCGCGGGTCGAGGCCCTGGCGCTCGGCCACCGTGCCGAACACGATGTCCGGCATGTCGGCGCGGAAGGGCATGGCGATCTCCTCGCCCTTCAGGTCGGCCAGGGTGTTGATCTGCGCAGAGCGCGACACCAGCCACAGGATGCCCCAGGTGGACACGTTGGCCAGCCGCAGCTTGGCGCCCCGGTTGTACAGGTTGGCGGCCACGTTGGTGGGCATGGCGAGCACGTCGGTACGCCCCTCCAGCGCCATCACGCGCAACTGGTCGGGGTCGCGCCAGAGGACGAAATCGACCTGCTCGGCGAGATCGGCCAGCGCGCCGCTGTCCGCCATGCGCACCAGCGGGAAGGACACCGCCGCCGCCGGGCCGGCGAGCACCAGGCGGGGCAGCTTGCCGCCCTCCGCCTGCGCCGGCCCGCCCGCCAGGGCGGTGCACAGCGCGAACAAGGCCGGCAGAACGGTGCGCAAGGCGGACAGGCGGGGTTTCATGCTCAGAACTTCCCGTTGTAGGAAACGAACAGGCTGCGGCCGGGGGCCTCGATTTCCTGCCCCGAGACGCCTTCGGTCAGGTGCTCATGATAGGCCTTGTCGGCCAGATTCTTCACCGCCACGCGCACGCTGTGCCCGCCGCGCTTCCAGGTGGCGCCCAGATCGGCGGTAGCGAAGCCCGGGGTCTTGTCCTCGCTGCCGCGCGCGAACACGGTGGCCACGCGGTTCTGCTCGCGCACCAGGCGCAGCGTGGTATCCAGCGTCCATTCCGGCGCCACGCGGCCCTCCCAGCCCAGGCGCAGTTCGTCGGCGGGCATCTGGAACAGCGGCTCGTCGAGATCCTCGTTGGTGCCGCGCACGATGGACAGCCCGGCGCTGGCCCAGTGGCCTTCGACGAACTGCCAGCGGCCCTGGGCTTCGAAGCCCTTCAGGGTGGCCCGGCCGAGGTTGATGGTGCGCTTGCACGCCGCCGCGTTGGCCGCGCCGCAAGCCGCGATCGCCGCGGACGTGCCGGAGATGTCCAGGCCGGTGATGTAATCGTCGATGCGCGTGCGGTAGGCCGCCAGGCTGTATTCGAAGCGACTGTCCGCGCCCTTCAGGCCGAGTTCGATCTGCGTGGCGGTTTCCGGCTTGATCTGCGGGTTGCCGACGTAGAAGTAGCCGTCGCCGCGCGGCGAGGCTTCGAAACGCTCGCGCATCTCGCCGGCGCGCACGCCGCGCGAGAGATTGACGTAGGGGCGCAGCAGCGGCGCCACCTCGTAGATCGCCGCCAGCGAGCCGGACCACATGCGGTCGGTGCGCGACAGGCCGGTGGTCACCGGCGGGTTGCCCACGGCGTCGGCGGTGCCTTCCACGCGGTCGTGGCGCAGGCCAGCGACCACGTTGAGCGCGCCGAAGCGCATGTCGTCCTGCAGGTAGAAGCCGAGCGCTTCGATGCGGCCGTCGCGGAACGGGTCGTTGCGCGCATAGGGTGCGGCCGGGTTGGGCGGTGCGGTGCGCATCAGCCGGGCGGGCGAGGCTTCCATGCGCCAGGCGTTGGCGCCGAAGGACAGCAGGTGCTGCGGATGGGCCAGCCAGTCGGCGCGCGCGTCGATGCCATCGGTGGTGAACGCCACGCGGGTCTGCGCGATGTCGCCGATATCCACGCCGGCCGCGTTGTAGGCGCGCGAGAAGATCTGCCGTTCCATCTCCTGGCGGTACACCCGCACATCCACATTCACCGGCGCCTCGCCGCTGCCCTTGTGGCGGTATCCGGCTTCCACCAGCGTGCGCTCCTGCTTGGGCGAATACACGGTGGCGCGGGAAATCTGCGGGTTCTGGTGCGGCTTGGTGGAACCCGGATACCACACGTCCTCATCGGTGTGCTGCTGCAGCGAAACGCGCAACTCGTTGGCCGAATCGATGCGGAAGCGGTACTGGCCGATGAAGCTGTCGGAATCGTAGCCGGTATCGTCCACCCGCCCGCCCGGCGCCTTGTAATCGCCGATGCGCGCCAGCGAGGCGCCCAGCATCAGCGCGTGGTCGTCGTTGGCCACGTTCATCACCCCGGTGGCGCGCACGCCCCGGCTGGCGCTGTCCCAGGACAGCGCGGTATCCAGCCCGATGCCGGATTCGAAGCGCGCCTGCGGCAGACGCACGTTGATCGCCCCGCCCAGCGCCCCGCTGCCGTACAGCACCGAGGCCGGGCCCTTCACCACTTCCACGCGCTCGGCCAGCGGCAGGCTCATGAAGGAGGCGATGGCGCCGGCCGGTTGCGCGGAGTTGAAGCGGATGCCATCCACCAGCAGCACCACGCTTTCCTTCTTCAGACCGCGGATCACCGGGTTCTGGCCCTGGGCGCTGTCGCCTGAGACCGCCAGGCCGGGTTCGCCGCGCAGGGCCTCGCCGACGTTGTTGGCGCCACGGCGCAGCAGTTCGTCGCGCGTCAGCGACACGGTGGCGGCCGGGGTTTCCAGTTCATCGGCCGCGTAGCCTTTGGCGGTCACGCTGAGTTCGCCCAGCACGGCATCGGCCAGTACGGGCGGAGCGGCCAGCATCGCGCAGGCCAGGGCAAGGGGACGCACTTTCATCTCATTCTCCGGGAGACGGTTGGGCTGGCTGGCATGTGCTGGCTGGCCGGGTTCGAAAATGAGGCGGATCGTGCGGGAATGCGAACCATTTTCACTTGATTCCCATCAATTCGTTCCGGGCATCCGCAAGCCTTGAAAACACATGGGACTTGACGCCGGAAAGAACATGCATAAAATGAGATGCGTTCTCATTATCGTCAGAATCAGGAGTCCCCTTTGTCCCGCTATACCGGCCCCCGTCTGAAAGTCCTGCGCGCGCTCGGCACCGAGCTGCCCGGGTTGTCGCGCAAATCGCCCGGGGAGCGCAACTACCCGCCCGGCCAGCACGGCATGAAGCAGAAGCGCAAGTCCGACTACGGCCTGCGCCTGATGGAAAAGCAGAAGCTGCGCATGAACTACGGCCTCTCCGAGCGCCAGATCCAGCGCCTGTTCCGTGAAGCCAAGGGCTCCAAGGCGCCCACCGGCGACAAGCTGCTCGAACTGCTGGAGCGCCGCCTGGACAACTTCGTCTTCCGCGCCGGCTTCGCACCCACCGCCGTGGCCGCGCGCCAACTGGTGAATCACCGCCACGTGCTGCTCAACGGCCGTTCGGTGAACATCCCGTCGATCCGCATCAAGCCGGGCGACACCATCACCCTCACCGACAAGGGCCGGCGCATCCCGTCCACCGTCGAATGCCTGGCCGAACCCGCGCTGACCCGCCCGGAATGGCTCAGCTTCGACCAGCAGGCGGTGAGCGCCACCGTGACCCGCGTGCCCGATGCCACGGAAGTCCCCTTCCCGATCGAGGTCCAGCACGTGGTCGAGTACTACGCGGTGCGGCTGTAATGGGCGCGCTCGCCGGAAGGAATGCACGGGCGGACGACGGCCCTCACTACGCGGAGCGGCCCGAACTGGCCCTCTCCGCGGTGCTCCACCTGATGTCGCGCTTTCCGGCGAGCCGCAGCGCGGCGGTGGCCGACGCGGTGGTCGATCATCTGCGCCTGCTGTGCGAAGATCCCCGCCAGCCTGCCTGCGTGCGCGAAACCGCCGACCAGCTGATCGGCGAATGGTGCGCCTACGGCGCGCTGACCGACGAGGCCCTGCTGCCCACGGGCGCACTGCCCAGCTAGCCCCATGGACGCGCGCGCCGGCACGCTGGCCGATCTGTACCGCCAGCACCATGGCTGGCTGCTCGGCTGGCTGCGTGCGCGCCTGGGCTGCCCGCACAACGCCGCCGACCTCGCACACGACACCTTCGTACGCCTGCTCGGCAACCGCCGCCAGGTCGAACAGCTGGCCGAGCCGCGCGCCTACCTGACCACCATCGCCCGTGGGCTGGTGGTCGATCACTGGCGCCGGCGCGACATCGAACAGGCCTGGCTGCAGGCCGTCGCCCAGTTGCCCGAAGCGCTGGCGCCCTCCCCGGAAACCCGCGTGCTGGTGATCGAGGCCCTGCTGCGCATCGATGCCATGCTCGACGGCCTGCGCCCCAAGGTGCGCGAAGCCTTCCTGCTTTCGCAGCTCGACGGCCTGGGCTACCGTGAGATCGGCGAGCGCCTGGGCGTTTCCGAGCGCATGATCAAGAAGTACATGGCGCAAGCCATGCTCGCCTGCATGCTGGCCCTCGACGGCGACGGCCTGCATGCCGCCTGAACACGCGCCCAGCCTGGACGCCCTGCGCCAGGCAGCGGAATGGTTTGCCGTGCTCGGCGATCGCGGCGCCGGCGAACCCGAGCGCCGGCGCTGGCAGGCCTGGCTGGACGCCAGCGCCGAACACCGCAGCGCCTGGGCACGCGTGGAAGCCGTCACCCGCTCCTTGGCCGGCCTCGGCGAGCAGACCCCGCCCGCCGCCGCGCGCGGCGCGCTCGGCGTACGCCATGCCAACACCCGCCGCCACGCGCTGAAGCTGCTCGCCGCCGGCGGGCTGACCGTGCTGGCCGGCTGGCTGGGGCCGGCCATGCTGACCCCGCGCGAATGGCTGACGCGTCTGGCCGCCTGGCGTGCCGACGAACGCACGGCCATCGGCGAGGTACGCCAGGTCACCCTGGCCGACGGCGGCCTGCTGTGGCTGAACACCGCCAGCGCAGCCGACATCGAGTACGGCGCGCAACTTCGCCGCATCGCGCTGCACGCCGGCGAACTGCTGGTGGACAGCGTCCCGGATACCCGGCAGCCCTCCCGCCCACTGGTGGTGGATACCCCGCACGGCCGCCTCACTGCCCTGGGCACCCGTTTCGCCGTACGCCTGGACGGTGCGCACAGCCAGGTAAGCGTGTTCGAGGGTGCGGTCGAGGTCGCTCCGCACGGCCTGCCGGCCAGCGTGCTGCAGGCTGGCAGCCAGACCCGCTTCTCGGAACACACCCAGGCTCCCTTCACAGCGGCCCAGCCCGCGCGCGAAAGCTGGACGCGCGGCCTGCTGGTCGCCGACGACCGCCGCCTGGACGATTTCGTCGCCGAACTGGGGGGTTACGTGCCGCTGAAGGTCGAAGTCGCGCCGGAAGCCGGCGCGCTGCGCCTGGTGGGCGTGTATCCGATGCACGATCCGGCGCGCGATTTCACCCGCGCGCTGGCCGCCATCCAGCGGACCCTGCCGGTACGTGTGCGCCAGGCCGAAAACGGCCGCTGGCGCATCGAGCTCCGCTAACCCCTCCTCGAACATCCCTGGCCATTCCACCAGTGCCGGCTGCGGGAACTGCACCGCAGCGGTTCCCTTTTTCGCACGCCATCCGGCATGCGTGATGAACACCTTCTTTCACACTTACAACAACGTTCATCACCATGATCCGACCGCTTCGTTCCACCTCCGGGGTAGCGCCACGCGCACTGGCCGCCGCGCTCGCCGCCCTGCCGCTGGCCGCCCTCTGCGCGGCTTCCAGCAACGCCGCCCACGCGCAGCAGATTCCGGCCTCCGAGCGCGACTACGCAATCCCCGCAGGGCCGCTGTCCTCCGCGCTGACCCGCTTCGCCGCCGAGGCCGGCGTGCCTCTGTCGGCGGATGGGACCATGCTCGACGGCCTGCGGACCCCCGGGCTGCGCGGCCGGCACGATGTTGCACGCGGGTTCGCGCTGCTGCTGGAACGCAGCGGCCTCGAGGCCATTCGCGACGCCAACGGCACCTGGGTCCTGCGCCCTGCGCCGCATCAGGCGCCGCAGACGCTGAGCGAAGTGCTGGTCAGTGCCCCGCATGACTCGCAAGGCGTACACGTCATCGGCCGCGACACCCTCGATGCGCTCGGCCGCGGCAACGGCGACATCACCAGCGTGCTGCGCGTGCTGCCCAACGTCCAGTTCGACAACAATCAGCTGCACGGCGGCCGGCAAGGGGAAATCGCCCCGGCCGACGTCAGCATCCACGGCTCCAAGTACTACAACAACCTGTACCTGATGGACGGCATGTCGTTCAACAACGACATCAACCCGGCCAACCGCGCCAGCGACGGCACTTCGGGCACCAACAACAACACCTCCCCGCCTTCCGCCAGCCAGGGCTTCGCCATCGACACCAGCCTGCTGTGCAACATCACGGTGCGCGACAGCAACGTGCCGGCGGAATTCGGGCGCTTCTCCGGCGGGGTGATCGCCGCCGATACCTGCGCCCCCACCCGCACCTTCGGCGGTCAGGTATCGGTGGAGCGCTCCCGCTCGGCATGGACCAAGCAGCACCTCACCCCCAGGCAATAAGTGGAGTATCCGGATTCCGCCACGGTCAACCAGCAACCGGAATTCGAAAAATGGACTTACCGCCTCGCCCTGGAAGGCAAGCCCAGTGAAAACCTCGGCCTGATCGGCAGCTTCGTGCGCAAGACCTCCGAGATTCCGCTGCGCGGCTACTCCGGCGGCCGGGTCAGCACGGCGGACGGCAACAGCAAGACCCAGCGCCGGGAAATCGACAACTTCTTCGTGCGCGGCTTCTGGACACCTGGCGGCGGCATCGCGGGTGATCTTTCATTGCTCTACGCCCCCGGCCAGGGCAAGTACTTCATCGCGGATGCGAAGAACTCGGACTTCGAACTGAACAGTGGCGGCTACGGCCTCAACCTGGGACTGAGCCACCCCCTGGGCGACCATGCCGTGCTGAGCCATCGGGTAGGCTGGAGCCGCGTGGAGAGTTCGCGCTCGGCGGATTCCACCACCTGGAAGGCCTGGCGCTATTCCCCCGAAAAGAACTGGGGCGTACAGACCGGCACCGGTGCCACCGGCTACATGAGCTACGAGGGCGGCTGGGGCGACATCGACCAGACGCAGGACTCCCTCAGCTGGCAGGCCAAGGCGGACTGGGAACCGATACGCCTGCTCGGCGTGGAGCACCGCTTCCAGGCCGGTTTCGAGCTGAGCCGGCAGGAACAGACCTACCACCGCAAGACCACCTACACGCAGTACACGGCCTCCGTGAACACCAACACCTGCAACATGGTCGGCGGTGGCGTGGATACCGAAACCTGCTCGCTCTCCAGGCCGTGGAACACCACCACCTTCGCCGGACAGTACCTGGCATCGCGGTTGATCTATTTCGCCGGCAAGTTCGACGTGGAGAACACCAGCCGGGCGCTTTTCCTGCAGGACGAAATGCGCCTGGGCAACGTGCGCCTGCGACTGGGCGCGCGCTACGACAAGGACGATCTCGCCCCCAAGGCCACGCTGGCGCCGCGCGCGGCGGCCTTCTGGGATGTCTTCGGCGACCACGGCACCCAGGTCGAAATCGGCGCCAACCGCTACTACAGTCGCAATTTCATGGTGTATCGCGCGCAGGCCAAGCGCCTCGCGCTGCAAAGCACATCACAGACGCGCACGCTCACCGGCGGCCTTCTCAACGACTGGGCATCCCCCACCATGGCCACCAACTGGACCTGGTACAAGCTCGGCGACATGAAGGTGCCCTACGACGACGAAAAGGTCATCGCCATCAGCCAGCGCTGGCTGGGGCACACCTGGAGCCTGAAGCGCGTGCACCGCGAGAGCCGCGACGAGATGGTCCTGCACCTGCGCTCGGCGGCCAATTACTACTGGGACAACACCGGCGCTTCCAAGGCCAAGACCTGGGCGCTGAGCGTGGAAAGCGACCGGCCGATCCGCCTGGGCGGCACCGCCACCAAGCTGATGCTGGGTATCGATCACACCGATCTGACCACCTCGCATGCCGATTACTCCGACACGCTGAGCGAGCTCACCGGCGGGCTGGACCGCGTCATCATCTACGACGGCAAGCCCATGGCCTGGGGCGCCCGTCCCGCGCAGAACTACAACCGGCCGTGGTCCGCGCGCCTGCTGCTGACCACTGAAATTCCGGCCGCGCGACTCACCGTCGGCAACTTCTTCCGCGTGCGCGACGGTTTCGAAAAGATGATCGACACCGGCGTCTCGGTGCCCTACGACAACACCACTGCGCGCGTCTGGAGCAAGCGCAAGTTCGGCACCGCGATCACCTGGGACGTGAACCTGAACTGGCGGATTCCGGTCACCGCCGGACAGGAGGCTTTCATCAACCTGAACGTCGAGAACGTGCTGAACCGCAAAAACGAGATCGAGAACAGCGGCAACGAACTGGAATACGAAAAAGGCCGCCAGTTCTGGGTCGAACTCGGTTACCGCTTCTGAACCGCCGGCCCCGTGCGCCCAGCGCGGGGCCGCCTTTCTTCGGGATTCCCCATGCCGCGCCAAGTCCATCGGCTTCGCCGCCCCATGCTTTTCCGACGCCTGCTGACAGCCGTCGCCGTACCGTGCGCGCTGTCGATCGCCGCCGGCCCCGCCGCGGCCTCCGCCCCTTCCTGCAGCACGCCGGAGGGCGGCTGGGAGGCCGCCTGTCTACGCGCCCTGTACGCGGGCGACATCGGCACCTGGCCCCGCCCCCACGGCATCGACGAGCGTACGGACTGGAAGGAAATGGCCCCCATCGACAGCCTGGCGGCAGACGCGGGCGACGAACCGCGCGCGCGACTCGGTAAACGGCTGTTCTTCGACCCCCGCCTGTCGCGCTCCGACCAGATTTCCTGTGCCAGCTGCCATCGTCCCGAACATGGCTTCGCCGATTCCCAGGCGCAGTCCCCCGGGCACGAGGGCCGCAAGGGCAAACGCAACGCCCCCACCGTGCTGGGCGCCGGCCACGCCAGCACCCTGTTCTGGGACGGCCGTGCGGCCAGTCTCGAAGAGCAGGCCGCCGGCCCGATCGCCCATCCGGACGAGATGGCCATGCCGCTGGATGAACTGCCCGCCAAGCTCGCCGGTCTGGACGACTACTCGGCGGCCTTCGCCCGCGCATTCGCCGGCGAAGCGCGCGCAGGCAACTCCGGGGCGGTCTCTTTGGCACGCATCGCCGCCGCGCTGGCCGCCTACCAGCGCACCCTGCTTCCCCCCGCCACGCGCTTCGACCGCTTTCTCGCCGGTGAACGCGATGCGCTCGCCGCGCACGAACTCGTCGGCCTGCACCTGTTCCGCACCAAGGCACGCTGCATGAGCTGCCACGACGGCGCGCTGCTCAGCGACAACCGTTTCCACAACCTCGGACTCACCTGGTACGGCCGCGAGTACGAAGACCTGGGACGCTACGAGGTCACCGGCGACCCCGCCGACGTCGGGCGCTTCCGCACCCCCACGCTGCGCCAGGTCGGCCAGACCGGACCGTGGATGCACAACGGACGCTTCCCCAGCCTGCGCGGGATACTCAACATGTACAACGCCGGCATGCCGAGGCCGGGCCCGGTGACGGAAGCACAGGCACACGACCCGCTGTTCCCGGTCACCTCGGAACTGCTCGGCACGCTGCACCTGACCCCGGCCGAGCTCGACGCGCTGGAAGCCTTTCTGCGCACGCTGTAAACACTCGAGCGACACGTGCCCAGGCACCTTCAGCCTGCCGGCGGAATGTCGCCCGTTGAAGCCGGCAGTTGCGAAAAACGCTTGCGGAATATTTGAGAACGACTATCATTCAATAAATAGTCAGGGAGATTCCCGATGCATACCGCCGATGCCCGTACCGTGCTCGTTCTGGTCAATAGCGCCGTGCAGCACCTGCACCACTTCACCGAATCCGGCTGCCCGCGCGCGGAGCGCCAGGCCCGCCTGGCCATCGATCACCTGGAGCGCTACAGTGCGGACCCTGCGATCAATGCCTCGCGATGTGCGCTGGAAGAACTGCTGGATACCGCGCGGCCGCGCTGAAGCCGGCACCGCTCCACGCCCCGTCGTCCGCTTGCAGGTAACAGCGGGGCGCAGAGTGACGAAGCACCAGGAAGACCGGCAGCAAGACAAACGGGCCGTACCGGCGATCCGGTACGGCCCGTTCATGATTCGGGACCGCCCCGGCCTGCGGGCCGGGACTTCCGTCGAGCTACGGTTAGAACCCGATATTGGCGGAGATCCAGAAGGTACGTCCGGCAGGCGTCGTACCCTTGGTGGATTGCGTGGACTTGAAGTACTCGCTGCCCCACACTTGGGCGCCAGCATTGTTGGTCCATTGCTTGAACTTGCGGAAATCCTTGTCGAGCAGGTTGAAGATGTTGGCGTTGATCGTCACATCCTTCGAAACCCGGTAGGCACCGCCAAGGTGGAATAGCGAATAGGCCTTCAGGTCACCCAGCGCCTCGTATTCGAGCCGGGTGTTGTTGTTCGCCGCGAGCGACTTCGGATCACCATCGAAGCGGCGGGCCTTGCCACGATACTCGCCACGCAGCCACAGGCTGAGCTTGTCCGTCGCATCCCAGCGCAGTTGGGCGTTGGCGACGTGCTTCGCGGTATCGCCGAGCTTGCCGTTCTTACGCCCGTTTTCGATGATTTCGCTGTCGGTCCAGGTGTAGTTCAGGTTCAAGGCCCAGCGCGCCGCCAGCGGGATGCGGGTAGTCAGTTCCAGCCCCCAGGTCTTGGCTTCGTCGATGTTGACCGAATAGGTCTTGCTGGTCTGGGCGGCCGGAATGTAGCTGCACCCCGGAATCGGGTCTGTGGCGCAGTCCCCACCACTATTGCTGATCTTATCCTTGATCTTGTTGTGGAAGGCGGTGGCCGAGGCGGTCAGGCCGCCCTGACTGTCGTACCGAACCCCGAGTTCGGTACTCGTACTGGTTTCCGGTTTCAGGTCGGGGTTGCCGATGCCGATGCTCGCCCCCTGGCTACCCACGCCGTTGATTCCATCGATGAGTTGATCCAGTCTCGGCGCCTTGAAACCCTTGCTGACGCCGCCCTTGACGGTCCAACGCTCGGTGGCGTTCCACACCAGATAGGCGCGCGGGCTGACCTCGCCGCCGAAAGCGTCATGGTGGTCATAGCGCGCCCCGAAGGTTGCCGTCAGGCTGTCGGTGAAGCTCCATTCATCCTCGGCGAACAGCGACCACATGGTCTGGTCGTGCTTCTTGGGCAACAGGCCATCGACCAGCTCCGCATTCCAGTACTGCCCGCCCACCGTTGCCACGTGGGATTCGCCAATCGGCGCCACGAGCTTGCTGTCCAGCACGATGTTGGTGGTTTCCAGTTCGCGGTCGTCACCGACGGTGAAAGTCTTGCCATCCACTGTGTAAGTGCTGCCAATGGGGTTGCCGGGAATCGTGCGGCCGACAGTCTCGGTGGTGGAATGGGTCAGACTGGACTCCAGCATGCCGAACGACAGGCGGCTGGTATGCCCCAGGGCGATCTGGTCGCGGTTGAAGCGCAGGTAATCCTTGTAGCCCGGGGCGATCGTCGGAACCGGAGTGCCAAGGCACGTGGCACCGCCACCCGCGCCATCCGCCTTCGTATCCACATTGCCGAGGCGGCAGTCGTCGTTGTTGTACCAGGTTTGGTTGCGCTCGACGTCGAGCCAGAAATCATGTGCGCGGTTCGGGGTCAGCGTCAGACGGGCACCGACGTTGTATTGACGGCTTTCGGCCGGTGCGGGATTGCGCCCGGACGCACGGCCATTCGGCGCCAACACCCAATCCGATTCCGCCCTGCGGAAAATCCCGCCGCGTACCGCCAGCCCGACGAGATCCTCGACCAGCGGACCATTGACATACAGATCGACCCGCTTCGAATCGCCGTAGTCGCTATCCTCCGGAATACCCGCCTCCAGGGTCACCGAACCGTTCCACTCCTTGGCCACCTTGCGCGTGATGATGTTGATCACACCGCCCATGGCGTCCGAGCCATACAGGGTGGACATGGGGCCGCGAATGACCTCGATGCGCTCGATCGCCGACAACGGCGGCATGAAGCTGGTCAGCGCGGAATTGAACCCGTTGGGGGTGACGTTGCCCGCCACGTTCTGACGGCGGCCGTCGATGAGGATCAGCGTGTAATCACTGGGCATGCCGCGGATGCTGATGTCCAGCCCACCGGTCTTGCCCGTGCCACCGCGCACATCCACGCCCTCGACATCCTGGAGCGCCTCGGCCAGATCGCGGAATTGCTTGGTTTGCAGCTCGTCTCGAGTGATCACCGAGATCGACGCCGGTGCTTGCCTGATTTCCTGCTCGAAACCGGAAGCGGACACCACAACCTCGCCAAGTTGGCGAGATTCCTGGGCGAGGGAAGAAGCCGAAAAGGCAACCAGCAGCGCGGCCATGCAAGGACGCAGCGCGGGTGCGGGCGCACGGAAAGAAACTCGAGCCATGAGACAAACCCCTATCGTGAAAAAACGGCACAAACGGATTGGCTGGCTTCCTGAGCACGGCATCCGGACAAGGGCGTGGCTGAGGTGGCTGGCTACGTGTAATGCGAACTATGCAACAAATGATAATTGTTACTATTTATATACGTCAATTTTGCATCTCTTTTGTTGCATTGCTGCAACATCTCGCCATTCATCCACCCTGGTACAAAAGAAAACGGACCGTCCGGGAAACCGGCACGGTCCGTCATGGGCACGGCAACCTAGTTGCCGATGGTCAGAACTTCGCGTTCAGGCTGATCCAGAAGTTCCGCGACTTGTCCTTGTTGTTGTAATCGTCGAGGTAGCTGGGCTGCCAGCCATTCACGCACGAGTTGCCACTGCTGCAAGAGACGAACTCGGTCTTGTAGGTGGTGAAATCTTCATCCAGCAGGTTGTTGATACGCCCGTTGATGGTGATGTTCTTGCTGACCTGGTAGCTCGCCCCGAGGTGAAAGACTTCGTAGTCCTTGTAGTACGCCGCCTTGTTGTTGATCTGGCCACGGTAACGCTTGGAACGCGCCTCCATGGTCAGGAAGACATCCAGGCTGGGCAGAATCTGCCAGTCCAGCGTGGCATTCAGCATGTGCTTGGCGCTTTGGGTCAGCGGCTGCCCCTTGTTGGCACCACTCTTCTGCTCGCTGTCCGTGTAGGTGTAGTTGCCACGCAGCGCCCAGGTATTGGAGATCTGCCAGCGCCCGGCCAGCTCCACCCCTTGGATGACCACCTTGTCGATGTTGCCGCTGCGGGTGGACGACGGGTTGTAGCCGAGATCGGCGTATTCTCCGGTGCTTGCGCAAGGCATCGAGGTGCCGGGGCCGCACGGCACGTTGGCGATCTTGTCCTTGAAGTCGTTGCGGAACACGGTGGCATTGAAATTGTGCCGGTTCGGATGGTTCCAGTAGACCGCCAGTTCGGTGTTGCGACTGGTTTCCGGCTTCAGATTGGGGTTGCCGAACATGGGCGAGACACCCTGGCCGCCGAACCCGGTGATGCCGTCATACAGCTGCGTGGTTTTGGGCGTCTTGTAGCCGGTGGATACCCCACCCTTCAGGGTCCATTGCTGGTCGAGCTTATAGACACCGTACAGACGCGGCGAGATGTGGTCGCCGAACACGTCGTGATCATCGTAGCGCACACCGGCCGTCAGCGTGAACACATCGTTCGGCATCCAGTTGTCCTCGACGAACAGGGACCACATCTTGTGATCCTGCACCTTGCCCGGCGAGCCGGACTCCATGCCGAAAATGCCGTCCTTGAGTTCGCCGTCGATCACCTGGCCTCCGACCACCAGCAGGTGGTCGCCCGCCAGGTTGTGTAGCGGAATGTCCAGCTTGGCGTCCAGGGTGTATTGATTGCTCTGCAGTTCACGCTTCGGACGCGGCAGGAAGGCTTCAAGCTGGGCACGCTGGGCCGGCGTCATGTTGTTCAGCTTGGCGTTCGCGTTGGCGCCCGGCACCGCATTCCACAACGCCAGCAACTGCTGGCGTTCCGCCACGGTGAAGGGCATCGTGCGGCCCTTGTTGTCCGTCTCGATGTACGACAGGGAGACGAAGCTGGTGCCGAAATCCCACTTGCCCTCGTGCGACAGCGACCAGGCCATGCGGGTGAATTCTTGCTTGTCCAGATAGCCGACCTGGGGGTTGGCACGCTCGAGCCAACTACCGCCGGCTCCTACGCAACTAGCCTGCTGCGCAGCAGCATTCCCCGAATAACTCTGCCCGTTCGAACAATAGTTGCCCACCGCCCAAATGGTGCTGATGCTGTCCACCGTACCCAGTGGGAAGCTGGTCCGCCCGGTCACCGGATCATAAATCGGCTCGTTATCGTACTTCTGCTTGGATTCGTCGTAATCGAAGGTGATGCGATGACGCTCGTTGGGCGTGAAGAAAAGGCTGACGCCGTACGCCGTGTTGGTATTGTCGACCGTCTTGCCGCCGCCCCCGAAGCCCAGGCTGCGGGGGTGCGTGGTGCCATCCGGCGCCACCGCCGGATCGTACTGGGGCGAGGACGCCTCGCGCTCATAGCGGCTGCCGCGCAGGCTGATGCCCAGCTTGCCCGGCAGGATCGGCCCGCGAATGCTGAAATCGGTCGTCTTGTCGTCACCAAAATCACTGTTGGACTGGAAAGTGCGGCCATAGGTGATCGAGCCGCTCCATTTGGTGATGTCCTTCTTGGTGATGATGTTGATCACGCCGCCCAGCGCATCCGCGCCATACAGCGTGGACGCCGGGCCGCGGATGACCTCGATGCGCTCGATGGCATCCAGCGGCGGGATGTGGTTGAACTGGTTGCCGGCGAAGCTGTTCGGATAGATGTCGCCGTGGTTGTTCTGGCGCTTGCCGTCGACCAGGATCAGCGTGTAGTCCGACCCCATGCCCCGCATGCTGATCGTCTTCTGACCGGTCTTGTCGGAAGTTTCCCCCACGTCGACACCTTCCAGATCGCGGATGGCATCGATCAGCGTCGTGTAGGGCTTTCTTGTGAGTTCTTCCTGGGTGACCACCGAGATACTGGCAGGAGCATCGGTGATCTTTTGCTCGAAACCCGCGGCGGAGACCACCACATCATCAAGCCGGCGCTCTGACTCCTGGGCCAGGGCAACCGTGGAAAACGCGACCAGCAGAGCTGCCGCACATGGACGCAAGGAAGGCGCCTCAGCGCCACGACGTGAAGCCATCAACAATCCCCTTTTACGAGCAAGGCAACGAACGGTTGGCTGGCTGCCGAACGCGCGTTGCCGCGGGATTGAGTCGGTGGCTGGCTGTCTAAATTTTTTAAATAGTAATAGTTTTCATTTTCAGCCGTCAAGATTTTGTTACCGATTCGTAGCAACTTGCAACATCAACCACGAGGGCCCCCTCTGAAGCGGAAAAACAAAACGGCCGCGCAATGCGCGGCCGTTCTTCCTGAAGGTAAGGCTCAAGACATCTTCAGGAAGCGGGTTCGTTCCCTGCCTGGCGGTACGCCGGCTCATCCACCCTCCAGCCACCCCCCAACGCTTTGTACACATCGACGGCGGCACCAAGGCGAACAGCGCGCTGCTGCACCAGTTGATCCTCCGCGGAGAACAGGCTGCGCTGCGCGTCCAGCAAGGTGCTCAGGCCATCGCTGCCTTCCTTGTAGCGCACCTCCGACAGGCGCAACGCTCGCGCGGTCTCGTCGCGGATCTCGCTCTGGGTGATCTCCTGCACGCGGCCGCGCTCGGCAATCGACAAGGCGTCGTCGACCTCCTTCAACGAGGTCAGCACCGCCTTGCGCCAGTTCTCCACCAGCACGCGGCGCTGCGATTCGCTGCTTTCCACCTGGCCGCGCAGGCGGCCGCCGTCGAACAGCGCCTGCATCAACGACACCGTGAGGCCGGCCGCATTCGCCGGGCTGCCCAGGCCGAGCAGGGCGAATTCGCCACTGGTCAGCGTGCTCGACAGGCCGATCGACAGCTTGAGTGGAAACAGCGCCGCGCGCGCCACCGCGATGTTGGCGTCGGCGGCGGCCAGGCGGGCTTCAGCGGCGGCCAGATCCGGGCGGCGGACGAGCAGTTCGCCAGGCAGTGCGGGGGTGATTTCCGGCACGGCCAGGCCATCCAGCCCCCGCGCGGCCACGTCGAAGCCCTGCGGCACGCGCCCGACCAGCAGGGCCAGCGCGCGCAGGCTCTGGCGCTCCTGCACTTCCAGCGGCAGCAGCGCATCGCGCGCGGACAGCACCGTGCTGCGCTGGCGGCTGAGGTCGAGCGCCGAGGCGGCACCATGGCGGTAGCGGGCCTCGACGATGGCGAACAGGCGCTCGGCGATTTCCAGATTCTGCCGGGCGATGGCGAGGCGGTCGCGCAGGACGAGCACCTGCCAGTAGGCATTGGCCACACCGGCGGCGAGCGACAGGCGAGTGGCTTCGTAGTCGAAGCGGGTGGCCGCCAGGGTGGCCTTGTTGCCCTGCCAGTTGGCGATGTTGCTGCCCCACACGTCGATTTCGTAGCTCACCGCCAGCGCGGCCGAGGAGTTTTCGGTACGCGTGGTGGTGCCGTCCTGCCGGGTATCGCGCGCCCCGGTGGTGACGTTGAGGTCGAGCGCCGGGAACAGGGAGGCGCCCGCGCTGCGCACGGCGATTTCCGCCTGCAGCACACGCTCGGTGGCCACGGCCAGGTCCGGGCTGCCGGACAAGGCCGTGGCGATCAGCGCTTCCAGTTCGGCAGACGCGAAGGCACGCCACCAGTCCGGTTCGGCGGGCTGCCCCGCAGCGCCGGCCGGCACGGCCTCCGCCCAGCTGGCGGGCAGGTCGAGCTGGGCGCCCGGGTGCTTGAGCGGCAGCGCGCAGCCGGCCAGCAGGCCGGCGGTGGCCAGGGCACCCAACATTCGGGCAATGGGGAAACGATGGATGGGGAACGGGGACATCGGGTGTTTCACTCCGAGGCGAGCGCGACCACCGGATCGAGCCGGGCAGCCTTGCGCGCGGGCAGATAGCCGAAGACGAGTCCGGTGGCGAAGGCGCAGCCGAAGGCCAGCAGCACCGGAGCGAGGGAATACTGGATGGGCGTGCCGAGCGCCTGGATCAACGCGGCCACGCTCAGGCCCACGGCAACGCCGATCAGCCCGCCGAGCGCTGAAACCGCCAGCGCCTCGACGAGGAACTGCTGGAGGATGTTGCGCATGCGCGCGCCGGTGGCCATGCGGATGCCGATCTCGCGGGTGCGCTCGGTCACCGACACCAGCATGATGTTCATCACGCCGATGCCGCCGACCAGCAGCGAGATCGCGGCGATCGAGCCGAGCAGGATGGTCATGGTGTTCTGCGTGGCCGACACGCTGTCGATGATCGACGCCATGTTGCGGATCTGGAAATCCTCCACGCCGTGGCGGGAAAGCAGCAGCGCATGGACCTCCTCCTGGGTACTGTCGATCCGCGCCACATCGGTCACCGCCACGGTGACGCTGCGCAGGTGGCGCTGGCCGGTCAGGCGCAGGCTGGCGGTGGTGTAGGGCACGAAGATGGCGTCGTCCTGGTCCTGCCCCCACGCCGTGGCGCCCTTGGGCGCCATCAGGCCGACGACCTGAAAGGGGATGTTGTTGAGCAGCACGAAGCTGCCCAGTTCGAGCCCGTCCGGGAACAGCGCATTGGCCACGGTCTGCCCCAGCACCGCCACCGGCGCGTAGCGCTGCTCGTCCTCGACGGAGAAGAACGCACCCCAGGCCACCGGCCAGGTACGCGCCTGGATGTAGTCGGACGAGGTGCCGATCACCTCGGTGCGGTGGTCGTAGTCCGCGCGCCGCACGGTCACCGAACCGCTCTGCTCGGGCGCGGAGGCCAATACGTTGGGCAGTGCGCGGATGGCCTCGACGTCCTCCGGCACCAGCGTGGTCAGGCCGATGCGCCCGCGCATGTTGGGCGCGCCGGGTCGGATGGTGAGCAGGTTGCTGCCCATCGCGCTGATGCTGTCGATGACCGACTGCTTGGCGCCGTCGCCGATGGCCAGCATGGCAATCACCGAGGCCACGCCGATGACGATGCCGAGCAGCGTGAGGATGGTGCGGAACACGTTGGCGCGCAGCGCGCGCAACGCGGTGCGGGTGGCCTCGAACAGGTCGGTGAGCGGCGAGCTGCGATCCACGTGCGGGGAAAAATCCGGCTCGGCCTGCGTCGACGGATGCGGCCCGGGGTCGGACAGGATGCGCCCGTCGCGGATTTCGATGACCCGGTCGGCGGCCTCGGCGACTTCGCGCGCGTGGGTGATCAGGATGATCGTGTGCCCGGCGGCCGACAGTTCGCCGAGCAGGCGCATGACCTCGGCGCCGCTCTTGCTGTCCAGCGCGCCGGTGGGCTCGTCGGCGAGGATGATGCGCCCGCCGTTCATCAGCGCGCGCGCGATGGACACGCGCTGCTGCTGGCCGCCGGACAGTTGCGAGGGGCGATAGTCCAGCCGTTCCTCCAGCCCCAGATCGGTCAGCAGGCGGCCGGCGCGCTCGTGGCGCTCTTCCGGCGGCATGCCGGCATACACCGCCGGCACCTCCACGTTTTCCCGCGCGGTGGCGTTGCCGATCAGGTTGTAGCTCTGGAATACGAAGCCGAACTCCTCTCGCCGCAGGCGGGCCAGCTCGTCGGCCTGCAGCGCGGAGACGTCCCGGCCCATGAAACGGTAGCTGCCGCCGCTGGGACGATCCAGGCAGCCGAGGATGTTCATCAGCGTCGATTTGCCCGAGCCCGAGGCGCCGACGATGGCAACGAATTCGCCGGCATGGATGCGCAGGTCGATGCCGTGCAGCACCCGCACCTCCAGTTCGCCCGTGCCGAAGCTGCGGGTGACACCGGACAGTTCGATCAGCGGCTCGCCGCGCCGGTCCGCCGGCAGATGGGCGATTTGCGGTTCGCGTTGCATCAGCGCATCCTGGGCATCGGTCCGGGCGGCTGGCCTTGCCCGCCGGTCTGCGCACCGGACTGGCGCGCGCCGGCAACCACACGCTCGCCTTCGCTCAGGCCGTCGAGCACCTGGGCGGCAACCCGGCTGGTGACGCCGACGCGCACCTCGCGCTCGACCACCTCGCCGTCCTGCAGCACCTTCACCGTGGCGCGTCGGCCCCGCTCCACGGGAGGTCCGCCCGCGCCATCCTCGCCTTCCGCCGCACGCGCGCGGCGCATGCCGCCCTCGCCGTTCGGCGCACCGGGCGGACGCTGCATCGCGGGACGTTCGCCGGCAGCCGGACGCTCCCCGCCGGCCGGCCGCATCCCCGGTCCGCCCTCCGCGCCCATGCCGGGAGGACGCGTGCGCGTGCCGAGATTCGACAAGGCCCCCATCGGCACGGTCAGCGCGTTCTCCGCGCGGCCGACGACGAAGAACACCTGCGCGGTCATCTGGGTCATCAACCGGCGGTCCGGGTTGGGCACATCGAACAGCGCGTTGTACAGCACCACGTTGTTGGTCACCGTGGGCGTGGGCTCCACCTTGCGCAACTGGCCGGTCCAACGCTGGCCGGGGTTGCCCAGGGTGGTGAAGTAGGCCTCCATGCCCTGGCGCAGGCGGCTGACGTCGGCCTCGGAAACCTGGGTTTCCACGGTCATCGAACTCAGATCGGCCACGCGCAGGATGGTCGGCGCCTGCTGGGTGGAGTTCAGCGTCTGGCCCTGACGCGCGGAAATCGACACCACGGTGCCGTCGATCGGCGCGTAGATGCGCGCGTAGTCCAGGTTGGCCTCATCCGCGCGCAGGTTGGACTCGGTCTGATCGATCTGCGCGCGCAGCGCCTCGATCTGCGCGCGCGCCGACAGCAGGCCGGCCTGGGCCTGCTGGACGGCCTCCTCGGTGGTGGCGTTCTCGGCAATCAGGTTCTGCTGACGGCGGTGCTGGATTTCAGCCAACTTCAGATCCGATTCGCGCGCGCCCAGAGTCGCGCGCAGATTGCGCAACTGGGCGTGGGTGGCGTCCACCTTGCTTTGCAGCACCGTGGCGTCGATCTCGGCGAGCAGATCGCCGGCCTTCACCTCGCTGCCCACCTCCACGTGGAAAACCTTCAACTGCCCGGAAACCTGGGCGCCGACATCCACATAGTCGCGCGGCTGCAGGGTGCCGGTGGCGGTCACCAGGTCCTCTATATCGGCGCGCTGCACGGTGGCGAACTGGTACAGATCTTCTGGCGTCGGCACGCCGTTGTAGTGCTTCCAGGCGAAGTAGCCGCCAGCCGTGCCGAGTATCAGCAGCGCGGCGGCCAGCAGGGTGCGGAGACGGCGAGAACGCCGGGTCGGGGCAATGGAGGTCATGTCTTCTACGTATCACGCGGCCGGACCGACCGCAGCTGAAGGATAAGGGAGGGCGGTTTGCGGGTTTGTATCGTATTGCAGGTCGGCAGACGCCGTGAACGGCCCGCCAAGCGGCGGTTTTCATGATCTGCGTCAACGTCCACCCCAAAAGAGGCGGGTTTAATCCGGTTTCGGGATTAGACGTCGTCTAAAAGAAATACTCATGCTAGACGGCCCCGTTTTTCTTACGTAAGGAGTACACCACCATGAAGTTCAAGGCTCTGGGAGTAGCCGTTGCCTTCGCACTGACCACCGCCGGCACCGCCGCATGGGCGGCCAAGGTTCGCGATGAGCCGATCCAGCCGATCGAACCCTACAAGACCAGCAACCCCGCCAAGGTCGAACTGGGCAAGAAGCTGTGGTTCGAACCGCGTCTGTCGCTGTCCGGCATCATCTCGTGCAACACCTGTCACAACCTGTCGCGCGGCGGTACCGACAACCTGAAGACCTCCATCGGCCACGGCTGGAAGGCTGGTCCGGTGAACGCCCCGACCGTGCTGAACTCCAGCCTGGCGCTGGCCCAGTTCTGGGACGGCCGCGCCGCCAACCTGCAGGAGCAGGCCGCCGGTCCGATCCAGGCCGACATCGAGATGAACATGCCGCACGCCCTGGCAGTAGAAGTGCTGCAGTCCATCCCGGGCTATGTCAATGAGTTCAAGGCGGTGTTCGGTACCGACAAGATCGACGTCAGCCTGATTACCGCCGCGATCGCCGAATTCGAGGAAACCCTGGTGACCCCGAACTCGCGCTTCGACAAGTGGCTGAAGGGCGACGACAAGGCGCTGAACGCCAAGGAACTGGCTGGCTGGGAGCTGTTCAAGGGCGCCGGCTGCGTGGCTTGCCACAACGGTCCGGCCGCCGGCGGCACCTCCTTCCAGCGCATGGGCCTGGTCGAGCCGTACCAGAGCACCTCGCCAGTCGAAGGCCGTGCCGCGGTGACCGGTGTCGACGCCGACCGCTTCAACTTCAAGGTGCCGACCCTGCGTAACGTGGAAATGACCTACCCGTACTTCCACGATGGCGAAGCCGCCACCCTGGAACAAGCGGTGGACATCATGGGCCGCCTGCAGCTGGGTCGCAAGTTCAGCGAAGAAGAAGTCGGCAACATCGTCGCCTTCCTGAAGACGCTGACCGGTGAGCAGCCGCAGATCACCATGCCGATCCTGCCGCCGTCCAGCAACGCCACCCCGCGTCCGGATCCGTTCCAGTAATCCGGAACCTCGACGCAAGCGTCCCCGCCTCTGGGCGGGGGCGCTTTTTGCCGTGATGCTTCAACCATTTATTTACAGAACACGGAAGGATCACGTAGATTCCAGCAAGATGACCGGAACCCCGACATCCGGCGATAACATGACCAGGATCAATACGGACCCAAACAGAGATGGACAGACTCACGACCCGGGCGATGGCAGAACGGCTGCGTGAAGCCGGCATACCCGTCACCCTTCAGCGCCTCGAGATTGCGCGCGTCATGCTGCAGCAGCCGGTGCACCTGAGTGCGGATCAGATTCTCTCCGCCGTCCGTGCAACGGTCCCTGAAACCTCGCGTGCCACGGTCTACAACACGCTCAAGCTGTTTCGCGAGAAGAAATTGGTCAGAGAACTGATCGTCGATCCCGATCGGGTGGTGTTCGATTCCAACACCGACCCTCACTATCACCTGTACGACGTCAATACAGGCGAGTTGACCGACGTGTCCGCCGACGAGCTGCGGGTGATCGGCGTGCCGCAACTGCCGCCTGACATCGAACTCGAAGAGGTGGACGTCATCATCCGCGTACGCGGCAAACGGACCTGACAGCGCTACATCCGCATTGCGGTACCCATGCATGCAGAACGGCCGCCCTCGGGCGGCCGTTCTTACTTGTACGCTCCGTACTCCGCTACACCGGGTACGGAAGCCCGCTCACTGTGCCGGAACGGTGATGAACCCCATCTTTTCCACGCCGGCCTCGCGCGCGGCGGACATCACCTCGGCGATGCGCTGATAGCGCGTCTCCCGGTCGGCACGCAGATGCAGTTCGGGCTGCGGCTTTGCAGTGGCCGCCAGGGCGAGGCGGCTTTCCAGCTCGCTTTCCTCGATCGGCAGATCATTCCAGAACAGACGGCCATCCGCGTCCATGGCCAGCGTCACGGTTTCCGGCTTCTCGACATTCGGCTCACTGGAAGCGGACGGCAGATCGATCTTCACCCCGTGGGTCAGCAACGGCGCGGTGATCATGAAGACGATCAGCAGCACCAGCATCACGTCGATCAACGGCACCATGTTGATTTCGTTCATCGGCGACTGCCCGCCGCCCTGGTTGAACCCGCCGAAGGCCATCACGCGGCTCCCGGGGTGGCATGCAGCACCACGGTCTTGCCGGCGCGTTCGCGCGCACCCGCGCCATCCGGCTGCGCGGCCAGCCGAGAGCCGGTGCTGAACCAGGCGTGCAGGTCATGGGCGAAGGCGTCCAGTTCGGACAGTTCCAGACGGTTCGCGCGGGAAATGGCGTTGTACGCCAGTACCGCCGGAATCGCTACGAACAGGCCGAAGGCCGTCATGATCAGCGCCTCGCCCACCGGACCGGCCACCTTGTCGAGCGTGGCCATGCCGGACGCGCTGATATTCACCAGCGCATGGTAGATCCCCCACACCGTGCCGAACAGGCCGACGAAGGGCGCGGTGGAACCGATCGAGGCCAGCATGGTGAGGCCCGACTCCAGGCGCGCGGTCGACAGCGCGATGGACTTGCGCAGCGCACGGGTGACGAATTCGTCGGTATCCAGCTTGCCGCCCAGCGTCTGCTGATGGGCGTGCTGGCGCACATGCTCGGCCGCCGCCCCACCCTGGCGGGCGAGCGCCTCGAAGGGCGAATCCGGCGCGCGCTCGCGCAGGCGCAGCAGGCCTTCCTGCAGATCGGAGGCGGCCCAGAATTCCTCCACGGCGTGGTCGTATCGACGCGCCTGGAGCTGACGCACCACGCGCACCAGGATCAGGTACCAACTGGTGACCGACATCACCACCAGCACGAAGGCGACCAGACGGATCACCAGATCGGACTGCGCCCACAGGTGGGCCAGGCCGAAGGCTTCTTGCATTTCCACGTTTCAGCTTCCTTCCAGTTTGAATACGATGGGTACCAGCACCCAGGCGTCCACCGCGCGATCGCCGCGCCGCGCCGGCGCGAAGCGCCAGCGCTGCACCGCATCGCGGGCGGCATTGTCGAGACGGCCAGAACCGGAGCTGGTGTTGAGTTCAACGGCGGTGGGCGAGCCATCGGCCGACACATGCACACGCAGCATCACCCGCCCTTCCTCGCGCATGCGGCGCGACAACGGCGGATACACGGGCGGGGGATTGTTCAGGTAGTCGGCGTCGAAGCGCGCCTCGGTCACCACCGGTTCGGCAGGGCCGGGATTGCCGCGCACCACCGGCGCGGGTGCGGCGGAGATGGATTCGGCCGGCGCAGCAGGCGCCGATTCCGCCGGCGCAGGCTCGGGATCGACCGCGGCGGTAATCGCCGTGGGCGATTCCGTGACCACCGGCTCGGGCGGACGCGGCTTCGGCTCGGGTTTGGGCCTGGGCTTGGGCGGCACCGGTTTCGGAGGCGGCGCAGGTTCGACGGGCAGCGGCTCCGGAGGAGCAGGCGGCGCCTCGACCACCGGCGACGGCGCCTCCGGGGTGATCAGTGCCACCTGCAGCGGCGCGCCGGCAACCAGCGCCGGCTCCCAGTCCATCCGGGTGAACGCGTACAGCCCGGAGGCATGGGCAAGCACGACCAGCGTAAACGCCAATGCCCGCGTGCTGCGCGGCGGATACGCCACGGCGGCATGCGTACCACCCCTGCGGCGGACGACGGAACGAGGCCGTGCACGCGGGGCAGGCTTGGCGGGGGCCGCCGGAACATCGAAGGCCTGCACGGCCGGAAGGGCTGAATCCGCTGCGCTCATCGTTCCTCGTTCATCCGCGCCCCGCTCAGGGCGCCACATCGGGCACTACCGGCCCCATCATCAGGTTCATCAACAAAGCCGCCACCACCAGGTAGAACGCGACCCGCCGCACGGCAAAGGCCGCATTCGCCAGACGCGCGGGAATTCCTCGCAGAATCGGATGCATCGTCGCCTCACGCTGTCAGGTGCTGGCTGGCCCTCGAAGCGCGGGGGCGTGGCTGGCAAGTGGCGCAACCGGCGCCACGCGGTACCGCGGCGGCGCGGCCGCCGCGGATCGAACTCAGGAACCGCCCTCCATCTGCGACTGCAGATAGTTCTGCAGACCGACCTGCTCGACCAGGTCGAGCTGTGTTTCCAGATAGTCGATGTGTTCCTCGGTGTCTTCCAGGATGTCTTCGAGCAGTTCGCGCGAGACATAGTCCTTACAGGACTCACAGTACGCAATGGCCTCGACCAGCAGCGCGCGTCCGTCGGTTTCCAGTTTCAGGTCGCCACGCAGGCACTCGGGCACGGTTTCGCCGATCAGCAGCTTGTTGAGGTTCTGCAGGTTGGGGAGCCCTTCGAGGAACAGCACGCGCTCGATCAGCGCGTCGGCATGCTTCATTTCCTCGATGGATTCCTCGTACTCGTGCTTGCCCAGGCGGTTCAGTCCCCAGTTCTTGTACATGCGCGCATGCAGGAAGTACTGGTTGATCGCGGTCAGTTCGATGGTGAGTTGTTTGTTGAGATATTGAATGACTTTCTTGTCGCCTTTCATCGTGCCTCCAGTGCCAGGGAATATGCTGCCGGAAACGCCTGCGGCGCGCCGTCCTCCCGGGAGCCCAGAGCGGACTTCAGGCAGGAATGCGCGCAGGTCGCGCAACGCCCGCAATCGGCCGCCACGCCGAGCTGGGTGCGGAGGTCGCGCATGCGCTTGATCCCCTGCTCCACCGCTTCGTGGATGTGGCGTTCGGTTACCGCGTTGCACACGCAGACGTACATGGCAGTCTAGTCCCTGCTGGTGGCTACGACCAGCGCGGCAAGCCGCGCCGGATCTCTGGCTATTTGGTCAGGATCAGCTTCCCGGCCCGGGTGGCGCGCAGCGCATAGACCGCGTCGCCGTGCCGGATCATCACGCACGAACGTCCCTGCAGCAGTTGCTCGCTCGCGATCGGGCGCGGCACGCCCGACTCTTCGATCTGCTCGGAAGCATCGGACGGGCCGCCTGCTGCATCGGTCCGGGTGGTATGAGGCAGCGAATCCATCATTTAAGGCTAAGTATAACAAGAATGATTCGCATTGAAGCATCTATACCCATCTGCGGTCAACTTCTCCGTGTTTGCGAGGCATGAAGCGTGCCCATCCGGCGCCAACCCGCGCATGCACGGAACAGCGCACGCGCCGTCCCGGGAAGAACATCACCGGGCGCCGTCAACTGCCCAACAACACGGCCGGAATGCGACAATCGCGCCTGAGAGCCTGTCTACGCTCTTTTCATGGGTCCCGTTTCCCCGCCAGGCAGGTCGATGCAAGGCACAAAACGCAGTCGGGCTGGTGGCCCGGCGAGTATTTGTAACGCCGCAGCGGCCTGCCTGGCGGGGAAACCCGAAGGGCAGCCGCCCAAAGCGCCCCGCTCCGCGTTGCGCGCCTTACCAAGACACCCGGTATTGGCTGCGCCGCGCGCCTTGAGCGGAACACTTTGGGCGGCTGCGGGACCCATGAAAAGAGCGTAGACAGGCTCTTATGTCGCCAAGCCCACAGGAGCACGCCGCCATGCCCGAGCAGTTCGTCATCGATCCATCCGACCGTCCCACCGTTCCGGTGGCCGGTGGCGGCCTCTTTCCGGTCCGCCGCATCTACTGTGTGGCGCGCAACTACGCCGCCCATGCCCGCGAGATGGGCGCGGACCCCACCCGCGAGGCCCCGTTCTTCTTCCTCAAACCGGGCGACGCGGTCCTGCCGGTAGGCGGCGACGAAGCCGGACGCTTCCCCTATCCGCCGGCCACCCGGGAAGTCCATCACGAGCTCGAACTGGTGGTCGCGCTGGGTGCGGGCGGCACCGATCTGTCCGTGGAACAGGCCGCCGCATGCATCTACGGCTACGCAGTGGGCCTGGACATGACCCGGCGCGACCTGCAGGCCGAAGCCAAGGCGAAGGGCCGCCCGTGGGACATTGCCAAGGCTTTCGACGACGCCGCGCCGATCTCCGCCATCGTGCCCGCGCCCGGCAAGGTGCTGGACGCCGGCGAGGTGCTCCTGCGGGTGAATGGCGAGGACCGCCAATGCGGGGATCTGGCGGACATGATCTGGTCGATTCCGGAAATCATTGCGTATTTCTCGCGCTACTACCGCCTGATGCCCGGCGATCTGATCTTCACCGGCACGCCGGAAGGCGTCGGCCCGGTGCTTCCCGGCGATCTGCTGGAAGGCCGCATCGACGGGGTGGGCACGCTTTCGCTGCGCGTCACCGAACGCTGAACGCGCCTCACCGGCTCAACGCGCCGGCAGCGCGCCCAGGCGCACGCGCGCACCTCGCACCGTGGCCCCCTGCGCCCGCAGGGTGCCGACCCGCAGTTCGCCATTCACCGGCCAGGCCGACCAATC
Source organism: Pseudothauera nasutitermitis (assembly GCF_004801295.1). Taxonomy (GTDB): domain Bacteria; phylum Pseudomonadota; class Gammaproteobacteria; order Burkholderiales; family Rhodocyclaceae; genus Pseudothauera; species Pseudothauera nasutitermitis. The sequence goes on along the minus strand of NZ_SSOC01000004.1, from coordinate 296,930 downwards.
CAGCCAGGCCGGCGCAGTACCCTCTTCGCCGCCGCCGGGCAGTGCTGCGCTCAAGGCATCCAGGTCGAGATGCTCCAGGCTCAGCAGCAGGCTGGACGGAGGCTGCTCCAGCGCGGCGTGGCGCCAGTTGCCGTTCAGCCCGGCCCCCATCAGTTCGCCTTCCAGCGTCCCGCCGGACTCCTCGGCCCCCACGGTGAATCCGCTCGACAGGCGCGCCTGCACCGGCATCTCCGTTTCCAGGCCGAGCGAACCCGCGCCATACCAGCCGCGGGCATCCTGCCCGAAGCGTTCCACGCTCAGGCGCCCGTGGCCATTCATGCCGTCCGGGCCATGGATGTCCGCCGCCAGTTCGCCGCCACTGAGCGCCAGTTCGCCCGCGTCGCCGATCTCCATGCGGTCCACCTGCAGATGCGCGCCCGCCGCCCGCCAGGCACCGCTCTCCGCCTCAAGGCGCGCGTCGAGCGCTTCCAGCGCCCGCAGACCGGGCGTCAAGGCCACTTCCAGCGTGCCCTGCACGCCGACCTCGGCAGGCGCGTTCAACATCAGTTGCAGATCCGCCGACAGGCCAAGGGGCTCGGCGGCCTGTACGGCGCCCAGCTCCAGGCGTGACAGAACCAGCGCCCCCTCCAGTCCGCCGGACTCGTCGCGCAGGTCGATGCGCACATCCTCGAAGCGCACCCCGGCCAGCGCGGGCAGCATGATGGACGATGTGGCCCTGCCCTCCGCCGGCCCGGTCCCGCGCACCCAATCGGCCACGTTCCAATGGCCGTCCGCATCGCGCTGGACCGACACGCGCACGCCGCTGACACTCAGCGTACCGGCCTCCAGGCGGCCCGCCAGCACATCGCGCCAGGACCAGGTCAGCGCAATTTCATCGATGCGCAGCACGGGCTCGCCGTCGTCCCCCCGCAGGGCCAGTGCGCGCAGACGTACGTCCGGCCCCGGGCGCAGTTGCCAGCGTACGGCTTCGCCGATGCGCACCTGCGGCTGCACGAGGGCCTGCAGGCGCTGTTCCGCCGCCGCGCGCAGCCATTCCCCGCCGCGCGCGAGCACCAGCGCCGCGAGCAGTGCGCACAGCAGTGCCAGCACGAGTGCGCCGGACACCAGGCGCCGCAGTTTCACCGCCCGGCCTCTTCCGGCAGGAACAGCGTGAAGGTGCTGCCTTCGCCCAGCTTGCTATGCACCCGCACGGAGCCGCCGTGGCGCTCGGCCACCGTACGCACCATCAGCAGGCCGAGACCGATTCCGCCCACTGCACCGCGCGCGTTGCTGCCACCAACCCGGCTGAAGCGCTGGAACAGGCGCTCCTGCTCTTCCGGCGCGATACCGCGCCCCTGATCACTCACGGCGATCTCCCACCCGCCAGGCACCGGCACCAGCGCCAGGGTGATCTCGGTGCCGGCCGACGAATACTTGATGGCGTTGGAGAGCAGGTTGACCACCGCGCGGAACACCAGCTCGCGGTCCGCCAGCACGCAGGCGCCGTCCTCGCCGGCTTCCGGGGCGACCTGGGTATGCAATTCGATGCCGCTCGCCCGCGCGTTCGCCCACACTTCGTCGGCCGCATCCACCACCAGCATTTCCAGCGGGACTTCGGCGAAACCGGCCGGGTCCAGGCTCTCGGCGCGCGCCAGGCGGAGCAGATCGTCGGCCATGCCCAGTGCCTTGCGTGCATGCCCCGCCATGCGCTGCTCGCGCTTGGCGCCGCCGGCGGGCTCGGCCAGCAGGGTCAGCAGCGCGGACAGCGGCGAGCGCAGGTCGTGCGAGAGGAAGTACATCATGTCCTCGCGGCTGCGCTGCGCCGCGCGGATCGGGCCGATGTCGGCCAGGCCGAACACGGCGCCGAGCGGACGCCCCGCTTCGTCGGCGAGCGGACTGGCGCTGACCAGCAGGCTGTGCCCGTCGGGCAGATCGACCTCCACGCTGGCCTCACCGGGCGGGAAGCCGCCTTCCGGCCACGGCATGGCGGCCAGCAGCGCGCGCTGCGCCTCGGCATCGGCGGTGCCCAGCAGCAGGCCCGCCTGGCGGTTGGCGAGGCGGATCTGGCCGTCCGGCCCGGTCACCAGCGCGCCGACCGGCAGTCCTTCCAGCGTGTCGGCGGTGAAGCGCTGCAACGCACGTTCACGCCGCGCCGCCTCGCGCACCAGTTCGATACGCTCGCGGAACGGGTCGATGGCATCGGCCATGGCGGGCCCGGGCAGCGCCAGCCCGCCGAGCGGGCCGGCCGGCTGGCCCAGCGCGGCCAGTTCGGCATCCAGATAGCGCTGCGCGGCCTCCAGGCGCCGCCAGCTCCACAGCGGATAGGCCAGCAGGCTGCCGGCCAGCGCGCCGGACGGCGGCAGCCACCACTGCTCCACGGTGAGCAGCGACCAACTCGCCAGCAGAATCACGAACAGGAAGGTAAACCCGGCGAGCATCGTGAAGCGCGGGCCGGCGCGCAGCATCAGCACGAGCAGCACGCTGACCGTCAGCGCGGCCAGCGGCGCGACCAGCGCGCGGTCCACGCGCTGCACTACCATGTCGCCGCGCAGCGCGCCGAAGAGGGTGGCATGCACCTCCACGCCGGGCATCGGCCGGGCATGCCCGGAGGTCGGCGTGGGCACGATGTCGCTCATGCCCACGGCGGTGGCGCCGACGAACACCACCTTGCCGGCCAGCGCTTCCGGCTCGAAGCGCCCGCGCAGCACATCGACGTAGGAAATGTAGGGATAGCTGCCGGGCGGGCCGATGAACGGGATATGGAACCACGCTTCGCGCCGCCAGCCCTCATCGGCCTCGGTTTGCGCGGGCACGGCATACTGTGCGGCGGCGGACGGTTCGAACAGCCCGAGCGCGGCGAGCGCGAGCTGTGGGTGGGCGGGACGCCTCATGCCTTCCCACAGGTAGACGCTGCGCGCGATCCCGTCCGGGTCGAGTTCGATATGGATGTGGCCGATGGCGGCGGCGGCCTTGGCGAACAGGGGCAGTGGCCAGGCCTCCCCGGCGCTGGCCGCCGCGCGCATGCCCTGGGTGACCGGCAGCACCACCCGGCCGTGCGCGCGCATGGCGTTCGCCAGCGCGGCGTCGCCCGCCGGCGATTCGCTGGGTTCGGCGAACAGGATGTCGAGCGCGACGACCCGCGCGCCGGCCGCCGTCAGCCGCTCGATCAGCGCCGCATGCACCGCGCGCGGCCACGGCCAGTGGCCGATCTCGCCCAGGCTCTGGTCATCGATCGCCACCACCGCCACCGCCGGATCGGCGGGCAGGCGCTGGGTGGTCATGGCGGCATCGTAGAGCAGGGTGTCGATGCGCCACAGCCAGCCGTTCCACGACGCGCCGGCGGCCAGCCCGCCGCACAGCAGGACGACCGCCAGCCATTCGACCAGCGGCCCGCCGAACAATCCGCGCGCGTCGCTCAGAGCGCGAGCAGCGGGAACAGGAGTATCCACCACGGGATGTTCGCCGGCACGATGACGCGCTGTGCCCCGGACCAGGCACCGACGTAGCCGTCCGGCTCGATGGCGCGCACGCGCATGAAGTAGGTATCCGGCGGCGGACGGGGCAGATCCACCTGCGGCTGGTCGACCTGGCCGGCGTAGCGCGTGGTGGAGAAATCCTCGTCGGCGGAGAATTCGTAGTCGAAGCGCTGGCCGGCCTCGCCCGCCCAGCGGAAGGTCAGCCCTTCGTCACCGATCTCGGGCGGCTCGGGTACCGCGGCGGGGGCGCGCACCAGCACCTTCGAAGGCGCCGACCACGGCCCCTGGTCGCCGTCGGCACGCACGCTGGCCACCCGCCAGCGGTACTCGCCGGGCTCCAGCGCCTTGCCGTGCGACGTGCCGGACACCGCTTCCTCCAGCGGCTCGCCGCCGCCCTCCACGGAGAACAGTTCGAAGCGGTAGGTGGCCGCTTCCGGCGCGCCGCTCCAGGCGAACTGCACCGTGCCGGCGGGCGCTTTGGCGCCGTCGCGCGGCTGTGCCGGGAAGGGCGGCTCCGGGCGCGCCTTGAGCTCGAAGCCGCGCACCGCGTCGTGGCCTTCGATGCCGGCTTCGTCGATCAGCCGCGCACGCAGGTAATACTGCCCGTCCGGCAGGCCGTCGATGCGCAGTTCGCCCGGGCCACTGCGCTCCGCCAGTACCGGGCGGAACTGTGCGTTGCCGGCCACCTGCACGCGCCACGCCACCGCGCCGTCGAAGGCGGGCGGCGCCAGGCGCAGCGCGGGCTGCTCGAAACGCGCCGGCAGGCCGTCCAGATCGGGCGCGGCGGGCAGGCGGCGCGCCTGGCCGAGACGTCCGTCGGCCACGAGGCCGAAGCCGGCCTCCAGGGCGCGGCGCGTCTTGCCCGCGCTGACCTCCACCTTGCCGCGCGTCACCTCGGCACGGCTGCGACCGGCTGCGGCTTCGGTGGCCACGCGGAATTCGGTGCCGCGCACGCCGATCACCGCGGTGGGCGTATCGATACGGTAGCGCGCCGCCGGACCGCGCCGGGGCACCGTGGTGGATTCCACCCGGCCGTCGTTCAACTGCAGATGCACGTCCTCGCCCTCAAAGCCGGGGTAGCCGTGCAGCGCCTCCACTTGCAGGCTGGAGCGTGCCGGCAGTTCCAGCGTGGAGCCGTCCGGCAGACGCAGCGAGACGTGCCCGTCGCCGCCGGTATCGAGCCGCGCACCGGCGCCCACCGTGTCGCCGGCGGCCAGCGCCGCACCGTCGCGCGCGGCCTGCCCATGCACCGCATCGACGCGCAGTTCGCGCGGTTCGGGGCGCAGCAGCTCGCGCGGGATGCGCAGCTGGGTGCCGACCGGAATGCGGTACGGATCGGCGACGCCATTCAGGCGTTGCAGCACCGGCCAGTCGGCGGGGCGCGCCAGCAGGCGTTCGCCCAGGCCGATCAGGGTATCGCCCTGGACCACGCGGTACTGCACCAGATCGGCTTGCGCCGGCAGCGCGGCAAACAGCAGGGAGGCCAGGGCCAGCAGGCGGATCGGGGCGGAAACACGAGTGATCATCATCGGGAAGGCGCCAGAAAGTGGATAAACCGTCCGATTGTAAAGACGGAAGACCCCGGAACCGCAAATTCGTGAAAAAAATCCTGCGATCCGGCGTTTCCACGGGTCTTTCGCCCGCCCGTCATCTGTACGCTGCGTGGCGCAGTCGTTATGATCGCCGCCACACCCCACCCCTCGGCCCTACCTCAAGCGGGAGCACAACAGATGAGTTTCATCAAGGAATTCAAGGAATTCGCCATGCGTGGCAGCGTCGTCGACCTGGCGGTCGGCGTGATCATCGGCGGCGCCTTCGGCAAGATCGTCGATTCGCTGGTGAAGGACATCATGATGCCCATCCTCGGCAAGCTGCTGGGTGGCGTGGATTTCCGCCACTTCTACATCAACCTCGGCGACCAGACCTACGCCACGCTGGCCGAGGCCGAGCAGGCCGGCGCGCCGCTGGTGAAGTACGGCGCGTTCATCAACTCGGCCATCGACTTCGTCATCATCGCCTTCGCCATCTTCGTGGCCATCAAGGCCATCAACCGCCTGAAGCGCACCGAACCGCCGGCCCCCGCGCCCGAACCGGCGCCGGAGCCGGAAGACGTCAAGCTGCTGCGCGAAATCCGCGACGCGCTCAAGCGCGGCTGAACGCCGCGCCGCCGGACTCGGAGCCTGTCTGCGATCTTTGCATCGGGCGCTCAGCCGGCGGCTTCTTCCGCATCGGCCTCGAGGCGCTCCAGGCGATAGCCGTAGTTGTAGGTCGGCGACAGGCGGAAACCGCGCTCCGGGCGCACGCCGAGCTTGGTGCGCACCCGGCTGACGTGCGTATCCACGGTACGCGTAGCGAGGTTGGGGTTGCGCCCCCACACTGCTTCCAGCATGTGTCCGCGCGAGATCAGCCGGCCCAGGTTGCGGAACAGGAACAGCGCCAGGTCGAATTCCTTTTCCGTCAGTTCGACCGCTTCGCCATCCACCGTGGCGATCTTGTGGCGCACGTCGAAACGGAACGGTGGCACGTCCAGCACCGTCTCCACCGCCGCCGGCCGCGCACGGCGCATCACCGCCTCGATGCGGGTGAGCGTCTCGAAGCGGCGCATCGGCTTGATGATGTAGTCGTCGGCGCCCGCCGACAGGCCCGCCACCACATCCTCCTCGGCGTCCCGCGCGGTGGTGAAGATCACCGGCACGTCGTCGCCGCGATCCTCGCGCGCCCAGCGCAGCACCTCGTAGCCGGAGGTGTCCGGCAGGCACCAGTCGAGCAGGTACAGGTCGAAGCTTTCCCGCCCGGCGTTGCGGATGAAATCGCGCCCGTTGGCGAACGCATGCACGTCGTGTCCGGCCTCGCCCAGCCAGCCCGCCAGGGTCTCGCGGTGGGTCGGATCATCTTCCAGAATCGCTACCCTCATGCCAGTCCTCCCACGTAGGGGTTGCCGGCGCGCTCAGCGCCGAAGGTCGAACAGGGCCCGTGCCCGGGGACGAAGGTGACATCATCGCCGAGCGGGAAAAGTTTGTCGCGGATCGAGCCGATGAGCGTCGCATAATCGCCACGCGGGAAATCGGTGCGCCCGATGGAGCCCGCGAACAGCACGTCGCCGACCAGGGCCAGACGCAGCGCCGGGTGGAAGAACACCACATGGCCCGGCGTATGGCCCGGGGCATGGATCACCCGCAGGGTTTCCTCGCCCACCTGCACGCTGTCGCCATCCCGTAGCCAGCGGTCCGGCTCGACCGTTTCCGCCCCGGAGAAGCCGAACCTCATCCCCTGCTGTTCGATGCCTTCGAGCCAGAAGCGGTCTTCCTCCTGCGGCCCTTCCACCGGCGCCGACAATGCCCGTGCGAGTGCCGCCGCGCCGCCGGCATGGTCGATGTGCCCGTGGGTGAGCAGGATGCGTTCCACCGTCACCTTCTCTTCGGCCACGGCGGCGAGGATGCGCTCCAGATCGCCACCCGGATCCACCACGGCGGCCCGGCCGGTGACGTCACACCACAGCAGCGAACAGTTCTGTTCGAAGGGGGTGACGGGAATGATGCGGCAATGAAGCATGGCGGCAAGCCCGATACGAAGGACGGCGCACATCTTAGCGCATCCCGCGGCCACGACGCCCGAAGAGCGGCCGTGCGCCCTGTCGTTTTTCCCACAATTTATTCACTCATGTAAATAACGAAACATGCAGAAATCCCGAATTACGGGACAAACATGGATGAACAGCAGCGGCGGACGGCAACAGCACCCATGTTTTTATTATTTACTTTGGTATATATATTGCTCCAGGGAATCGCCCCCGGGCGTTTCATCCCCACGAATCCTGGAGAATCCAATGAGAATCTTCCGCAAACCCTTGCGCCGCCACACCCTGGCGATCGCGCTCTGTGCCGCACTCCAGCCACCGGGCGCTTCCGCCGCCGACACCGACCGGGTGTTCACCCTCGGGCAGATCACCGTCACCGGCCAGCACGACACCGGCACGCCGCTGGGCGCCGCGACGCTGGACCGCGATCAGTTGTGGGACTTCAGCCGCGACGGCCTGACCGAGGCGCTCGACATCATGCCCGGGGTGATCACCACCCCCGGCAGCGGCCGGCGCAACGAAGCGGAGATCAGCGTGCGCGGCTTCAGCGGCTGGCGCGTACCGCTGATGATGGACGGCATCCGCCTGTACCTGCCCGCCGACAACCGCATCGACTTCGACCGTTTCCTGACCCCGGATCTGGCGGAAATCCAGGTTTCCAAGGGCTATGTGTCGGTGCTCAACGGGCCGGACGGCATGGGCGGAGCGATCAACTTGGTGACGCGCAAGCCGGTCAAGCCCTTCGAGGCCGAAGTGCGCGCCACCGCCAACCTGGGGCGCAAGGGGCAGTACGACGGCTATACGGCCTACGCCAACCTCGGCGGCAAGCAGGAGCAGTGGTACTGGCAGGCCAGCGCCCAGCAGCGCGACATCGACCAGTGGCGCCTGTCCGGCGATTTCAAGCCGACCAGCCTGGAAGACGGCGGCAAGCGCGACAACAGCGCCAAGCGCGACTGGCGCACCAGTCTGAAGGTCGGTTTCACGCCCAATGCCACCGACGAGTATTCGCTCAGTTTCGTCAAGCAGAGCGGCGAGAAAACCCAGTCCGCGTCCACCGTCGACACGGATTCCTGGTGGTGGGAATGGCCGATGTGGGACACCTCCAGCCTGTACTGGCTGTCGCACACCGAACTGGGCAGCAAGAGCTATGTGAAGACCCGGCTGTACTACAACACCTTCGACAACGCGCTGGTGCGCAACAACCTGAACAACGGCCAGAGCTTCCGCAGCAACTACGACGACGAGGCCTACGGCGGCAGCATCGAACTGGGCACCCGCCAGTTCGACGGTCACACCCTGAAGGGCGCGCTGCATTACCGCCGCGACCAGCACACCGAGTGGGAAATCACCCGGCACACCGGGGTCAGCGAACCGAAGCACGAGAACATCGAATCCGTGTGGTCCCTGGCGCTGGAAGACACCTGGCAGCTGACGCCGGATTTCGATCTGGTGGCCGGCATCAGCCGCGACCGCCGCAAGACGAAGAAGGCCGAGGATTTCGCCAACAACACGCTGTTCGAGCACCGCGTGGCCAACAACGACGCCTGGAACTACCAGGGCGCGGCCATCTGGCGCTACCGCGAAGGCGGCAAGGCGCACTTCTCCGCCTCGCAGCGCACCCGCTTCCCCACCGTGTTCGAACGCTTCAGCAGCCGCTTCGGCAATGCCTCTTCCAATCCCTATCTCGACCCCGAGGAGGCGCTCAACCTCGAACTGGGCATCGAGGACAGCCTGGCACCCGGCGTGCGCGGCAGCGCCGCGCTGTTCCACAGCAAGGTCAAGGATCTGATCCAGTCCGTTCCGGTGGATCTGAACGGCAACGGCATCATCGAGAACAACGAAAACCAGAACCAGAACGTCGGCAAGGCCACCTTCAAGGGCATCGAACTGGCCATCACCGCACTGGTCGGCAACACGCTGGAGCTCGGCGGCAACTACACCTATACCGATGCCGAACTGCACGATCCCAACAACCGCGCCCTGCGCCTGACCACCACCCCGCGCCACCAGGCCTTCCTGTACGGCAAGTGGAAGCCGACCGGGCGCTTCACCGCCATCCCCTCGGTGGAGTACGCCAGCGCCCGCTGGTCTTCGGTGCCCACCGCGCTGGGCGGCGGTTTCGCGCGCAGCGACCGCTACACCTTGCTGAACCTGAAGCTGGAATACCGGCTCAGCGACGACTGGGACGTCTCGCTGGCCGGGCGCAACCTGCTCGACAAGGACTACGCGGTGGCCATCGGCTACCCGCAGGCCGGGCGCGCCTTCCTGCTGTCCACGCGCTATCAGTTCTGAAGGGGTTCACCGGGGGCGCCGCGGCAGCTCATCCAGCCGCGCGCCCCGGCCGGCCGCTTCGAGATCCGGCCAGCGGCGGCGCTGCACGTCCAGGCTTCCGGCCTCCAGCGCCGCCGTCACTTCCGCCGTATCGCCATGCCATTGCGCGCGCCCGGCCAGTTGCCAGGCCGCCCCCGCACGCGCCCACAGACTGCACTGCACGACACGGTTGCGGCCGGTGTCGCACAGCAGATGCTCGGCATCGCCGTCGCCATCGAGATCCGGCGTCAGCAGCACGCAGCGGCTGTCGGCCTGCAGACAAGCGAGAGCGGGCTGGTGGTCGGTATTCAGCAAGGCTTCCAGCCAGGCCTCGTCCGCCTGCGCCGCGTTCTCGGCAAGGCGGATCAGTGCGCGCGCTTCGGCAACGTCCTTCACCGCGCTGTCCGCCAGATCCACCGCCGAGCGGGCGCCTTCATAGCGCACCCGGCGTTGCAGAACGCGTTCGAGCACGGCCAGGCGATGGGCATCGCCGGCAAACGGCGGCTGGTCGCGCAGCGCCTCGGCGGCCCGATAGCCCTGCCGGCCGAGGTCGAAACGCAGCACTTCCAGGTCGCGCAGGTAGTCGCGCTCCTGCTGCTCGGCCGTCCCCGCCCGCAGGCGTTCGGACTGGCTGGCAGCGGCCAGGCGCAGCGGATCGAGCAGCGGCGAATTGACCAGCACCGCGAGGACGATCACCCCCCATGACAAGGCCTTGTTGACCCCGGCCACGGGCGCCAGCCAGCCTTCGCTCCGCCCGCGCAGCACCGCCCAGGCATAGCCGAAGGCATGGCCGCTCAGCACCAGGGCGATCAGCACCGCCCAGAAGCGGTCCGTGGTCCAGCCGTACTGCGCCACGCGCAGCCACAGCGCATACAAGGCCAGCACGGCGAATACCGGCAGCGCCAGCAGCCCGCCCTCGACCAGGCGCCGCAGCAGCGGCGGATAGGGCCGCCCGCCTTGGCCATCCTGATAGACCGCATTGACGAACAGCACCAGCAGGGCGAGCAGGCAGATCAGGATGCTGGCCGCCGAGCGCGTGCGCCACAGCGGCTCCAGCCCGGTGAACGGCAGCACCGCGACGAACAGCAGGGCGATGAAGGCGAGCAGGGGCAGCAGCCCCTTGAAGACCGCGAACAGGATGAGCCGGGCCACCTGCACCGGACGATGCTGGGTACGGCCGATCAGGATGCCCAGCCCGACCATGATGCCGGTGGCCAGATAGATGACCGGCCGCTCGCGCAGGATGCGACGGAACAGGTCGATATTCACCAGTTCGAACAGGGCCGCCCACAGATGCAGCACCGCCCAGCAGATGCCGGTGAACATCGCCGCGAGCAGCAGCGTGAGGGCGTTCTGCCAGGCGTGTTCGACCAGTTCCGCATAAGGTGCGCGCCAGCTTCCGTGCATCAGCCGGCACTGCAGCCAGGGCAGGGCGACGAACAAGCCGATGCCGACGGTGATGCCGAAGGGGCCAAGCACTTGCGCGCTGCGCAGGCCGGGCGCGCCGCTGGCGCTCCACGCCGCCCAGGCCGCGAGCAGCAGGAAAAGCCCCGCCACCACGGCCGCCTGCAGCCAGAAACGGCGGTCGCCCAGGCGCGCCACCGACAAGCTCATCAGCGTCGGCACGGCGAGCACCAGGGTGTACCAGCACACCCTGCCGCCCAATTCGGAGAACGGCCACCAGCCGTTGCGCAGGCCGGTATCGGCGAGATACAGCAAACCGCCCTGCAGCACGGCGAGCAGCACGATGAAGGCGCGCACGTCGCGCGGCAACGGGGAGGCGGCATCCGGCAAGGAGGCCGGGGAAGAAGCGATCGTCATGGCGGGTCCGCTACAGGGCGAAGACCGATGATGATCGCATCGAACGCCACGACCGGGCAAACCCGGCCGGCGTTCACAGCGAACGCAGGAAGGCCAGCAGGGCCTCGCGCTCGGCGCGCGGCAGACGGATCACCCGGTCGCGCGCGGCCTGCGCCTCGCCGCCGTGCCACAGGACGGCTTCCAGCACATTGCGCGCGCGGCCGTCATGCAGCAGTTCCCCGTGGCCATTGACCCGTTCGAGCAGGCCCAGGCCCCACAGCGGCGGCGTGCGCCATTCGCGCCCGCCGGCCAGGTAGTCCGGCCGGCCGTCGGCCAGCCCCTCGCCCATGTCGTGCACCAGCAGGTCGGTATAGGGTTCGATGCGACGCTTGGACAGGCGGGGGAAGCGCTCGTGCGCCCCGGTCGTCAGTGCCGGGCGGTGGCACAGCGCACAGCCCAGCGCGCCGAACAGTGCCTCGCCCTGGCGTACCTGCGGCGCATCGGCATCGCGCCGCGCCGGCACGGCGAGATGGGCGAAGTAGAACTCCAGATCGCCGAGCTGCGCATTCATCAGTTCGGGCTGCCCGCCGTCGGGCGCCGCGCGGCAGGCGGTCTGCGCCGGGGTGCAGTTCTGCGCCGGAAACAGCGTGGTGGTGATGCCCAGGTCACCCAGCATCGCCGAGGCGATCTGCTGGCGCAGGTCGGGGGCGTTGGCCTTGAGGCCGAAACGCCCCGCCACGGTTTCGCCGCGCTCGACCGACCAGACCCGGTTGACGCGGCCGCGCACGCCGTCCGGCTTGGCCTCGGCGGCCAGTGCTTCCAGCGTGGCCTGCGGCACCGCTTCCAGCAGGCCGAGCCCGAACACCGGCGGCCCCACCCGCATGGAGTGCATGAAACGGCCCAGCGGGCCGTAGCCGAGTTCCTTGAACACCAGCCGGGGACGGCGCAGTTCGACGCGCTCGCCGTCGGCAAGCACCACTTCGCTGTAGGTCCATTCGACCGCCGCGCGCCCTTCGCCGGGCACGCCGGGAATCGCCTCTTCGTTGAACTGCTCGCCGTAGACCGGATGCGGCAACGGGCCGCCATGCGGGTCGCGCCCCTCCACCGACAGGCGCACCAGCATCGACTGCATGCGCTCGTCCGGCCCCTGCGGCGCCCGCCCGCGCCCGTTGCCGGGGTGACAGCCGGCACAGGTCAGGCGGTTGTACAGCGGCCCCAGGCCATCGGAATCCTCATCCCGCGCGGGCGCCACCTCCCAGGCCTGGCGGAACAGGCCCCGGCCGCGCCGGAAGCGCTCCAGCTCGTATTCACCCAGGCCGGCGAAGGGCAGCGAATACGCTTCGCGGCTGGCGTCCCGGACCAGATGGGCCTCATCGGCCGCCACGGGCAAGGCCAGCCAGGGCAGCAGGCACAGGCCGGCCCCGGCCAGGAATGCGGCACGCCTCATGCGCCCAGCGCGGCGAGGCGCCGTTCGGCCTCGCCCCAGGCTTTCACCGCTTCCCACTGCCAGCCCACCTCGATGCGCTCCAGTTCCGCGCTCTCCCCTTCGAAGCGCTCGCGGAACAGCGCGAGCAGCGCCGGGTCCGCCGCTGCGCGCTCGGACAGCGGCGGGGTGCCGAGCAAGGCGCGGATCTGGCGCAGGTCGCGTCCCGCGCGCTCGGCCGCATGGATGCGCGACCACAGCGCCACGTAGCGCTCGTGGCCCTGCTCGCCCTGGATGAACATCTGCGCGAACAGGGTGGCCACCAGGGTCAGGCGCGCGCGCCCGGCTTCATTGTCATAGGCATAGCCGCCGGCCGCCGCCGCGGCGAAGGGGTCGTGGTAGCCGGCCGGCAGCGTGGCGTACACGCTCGGGCGCACGGGGAGCTTGCGGATGTCCTCCGCCGCCAGCAGGCGCTGCCCTTCCTCGGACAGCAGGAAAGCGGCGAACGCCCGCCCGCCGGCCGGATTCGGCGCGCCGGCGGTCAGCGCGACGTGCGCCGGGTTGATGCCACCGTGCAGCGGATAGGCGAAACGCAGCGGCGCGCCACCGGCGATCGCGGCCGCGACGAAGAAGTCGATGGACAGGCCGATCGCCGCGCGCCCCGGCCCCACTTCCTCGGCCACCCGCCCGCCGCCGCTGCGGATCAGCGTGCTCAGCCCGGCGATCTCGCTCCACAGCGCCCAGCCGGCCTCCCAGCCGTAGGCCTGCAGGACGATATCGACCAGCACCGGCGCGAAGCCGACGCGCGAGGGGTCGGGCAGGGCGATGCGCCCGGCCAGCCGGGGATCGGCCAGATCGCGCCAGTCCTGCGGCACCGGCACCCCCAGGCGCGCCAGTTCGGCGGGGGCATAAACATAGCCATAGCCGGCCAGTTCGGTGGCCACGAACAACCCGTCGACGTCCGAAATGCGCGTGCCGCCCAGCTTGGCGGGCAGGCCGGACAGGTCGATGCCGAGGGTCTGCAGGGCCTTCGTCTCCTTCAGGCGTTCGAAGGTACGCGGAGACGCCGCCCAATAGACGTCGACGCCGTCCTGCCCGGGTTTGAGCAGATCAGTCAGCGCGTCGCTGGGCCGCCGCCAGCGCAACTGCAGGCGATACTGCGGATGGGCGCGTTCGAAGGCCGCCTCGAAGCGGCTCATCATCTCTTCCGGATAGCTGGTCAGCACCACCACCGGGGAAGGCGCGGCCTGCGCCCTCGCCAGCGGCGCCAGTCCGCACAGCAGGGCGCCGCCGCCCAGCGCCGCGAGCACCCGGCGGCGGCCGGGCAGAACGTCCGGCGTCGCGACACCCATCGGACGCCGGTCCGTGCTTGCCCTCGAATCGCCTCGCGGCGTTGCAGCCCTTGCCCGGACGTCCAGTCCGGGCGGCGGCCTGCGCCTTGCGCCGCGATCCGATGGCTGCGCACAGCCTACGACATCCGATGGGTGTCGCGACACTAGGTTCGGTTTCATCCCGGCTTCCATCCCCTTTTTCAGCCCAGCAGCGCGACCGCCTTGATCTGCGCCCACATGCGCAGCCCCGGCTCGACGCCCAACTGGTCGAGCGAACGCCGGGTGATGCGCGCCAACAGCGAAGTGCCCTCCGCGTCCAGGCGCACCAGCACGTGCGCCGGGTTATCCGCCGCGCCCACCTCCACCACCGTGGCCGGCAGCAGATTGGTGATGCTGGTGCCTTCCACCCGCTCACGCGCCAGACTGACGTCGCGCGCATGCACGCGGAAGCGCAGGCGCTCGCCGAGCGCCTGCGGACGTTCGGCGACGAACACGCTGCCGCCGGAGAAATCCAGCCGGGTCAGGTTGTACTGCGCGTCGTGCGCGCCCACGGTGGCGGCCACCACCACCCCGGCGTCCTCGGCCAGCGCGGTGGGCAGGTCGAGGCGGGCCAGGGTGTCCTGCAGGCCGCCGCTGGCCACCGCGCGGCCGTTCTCCATCAGCACCACATGGTCGGCGAGGCGCGCGACCTCGTCGGGCGAATGGCTGACGTAGAGCACCGGGATGTCCAGTTCGTCGTGCAGGCGCTCCAGATACGGCAGGATTTCCTGCTTGCGCGCATGGTCGAGCGCCGACAGCGGTTCGTCCATCAGCAGCAGGCGCGGGCTGGTGAGCAGCGCGCGCGCCAGGGACACACGCTGGCGCTCGCCGCCGGACAAGGCGTCCGGGTAGCGGTCGAGCAGGTGGCCGATGCCCAGCAGGTCCACCACCTCGTCCCAGCCCACGCGGCGCTCCGCCTCCGGCGTGCGGCGCATGCCGTAACGCATGTTGGCGGCCGCCTTGAGGTGGGGGAACAGGCTGGCTTCCTGGAACACATAGCCGAGCGGACGCTTGTGGGTGGGCAGGAAGGCATGTTCGTCCTGCCACACCGCGCCATCGACCACCAGGCGGCCGGGCGCGCGTTCCAGCCCTGCCACGCAGCGTAGCAGCGTGGTCTTGCCGGAACCGGAGCGGCCGAACAGCGCGGTGACCCCGCGCGCGGGCAGCGACAGGTCCACATCGAGGACGAAATCGCCGCGGTCGAAGCGGAAACGTGCCTCGATGCTCATTGCCCCACCCCCACCACCTTGAAGCGGCGGTTGATCGCATACACCGCGAACAGCATCGAGAAGGCCAGCACCACGAGGATCGCCGCGAGCGCGTGGGCCGCCTCGAAGTCGAGCGCTTCCACGTGGTTGAAGATGGCGATGGAGGCCACCTGGGTGCGCCCCGGGATGTTGCCGCCGATCATGATAATGACGCCGAATTCACCCAGCGTATGGGCGAAGGACAGCACCGCCGCGGTCAGGAAGCCGCGCCGCGCCAGCGGCAGCGACACCGTCAGAAAGCGGTCGAGCGGCGAGGCGCGCAGCGTGGCGGCGGCCTCCATGACGCGCTGTCCGGTGGCCGCGAAGGCGTTCTGCAGGGGCTGCACAACGAAGGGCAGGGAGTAGAGCATCGAGCCGATCACCAGGCCGGTGAAGGTGAAGGCCAGATGGCCCACGCCGATGTCCTCGAAGAAACCGCCGATCGGCCCACGCGGGCCGAGCAGCAGCAGCAGGTAAAAGCCCAGCACCGTGGGGGGCAGCACCAGCGGCAGCGAGACCATCGCTTCGATGAAGATCTTGCCGCGCCATTGGGTGCGTGCCAGCCACCAGGCCAGCGGGGTACAGATCACGATCAGGATCGAGGTCCCTACCGCCGCCAGCTTGAAGGTAATCCACAGTGCCGTCAGGTCTTGAGCGGACAACTGCATGCCGCGCTCTTACTCCAGGCCGTAGCCGGCGTCTTCGATGGCCTTGCGGGACACCGGATCGTTGCGCAGCCAGTTCAGGAAGTGCTTGGCGGCTTCCACGTCGTCGGCACGCTTGAGCACCACGGCGGCCTGGGCGATCGGGGTGTACAGGTCGGACGGCGGAATCCAGTGGGAGCCCGGAATGCCTTCCGGCGTCTTGACCTGCGCCAGCGCGACGAAGCCGAGCTCGGCGGCGCCGGTGGCGACCTGGCTGTGGGTCTGGCCGATGCTGTTGCCCTTGGCGACCTTGCCGCCGGACTCCAGCGCATCCCACACGCCCAGCTTGGTCAGCACTTCCTGCGCGGCGGCGCCGTAGGGCGCGTTGCGCGGTTCGGCGATGGCGATGTGCTTGAACTTGTTCTCGGTGAGCACCTTGCCTTCGCTGTCGACCACGCCCGGCGTGGCGCTCCACAGCACCGGCACGCCGATGGCGTAGATGAAGCGCGTGCCTTCCACGGCGTAGCCCTCTTGTTCGAGCTTTGCCGGACGCTCGGCGTCGGCGGACAGGAATACGTCGAACGGCGCGCCGTTGGTGATCTGGGTGTAGAACTGGCCGGAAGAGCCCGAGCTCAGCGTCAGCGTGTTACCACTGGCGGCGGCGTACTGCGGTGCCAGTTTCTGCAGCGTGCCGTGGAAGTTGGCCGCCACGGCGACCTTGATCTCGGCGGCGGAAGCCAGGGCCGGCAGCGCGGCGGCGGTGAGGACGACGAGGGTGCGGGAAAGGAATTTCATCGCGGACTCCGTATTTCGGATGAGAGGGGGAAAACAGTCAGTCGTAGGTCGCCAGGATCACGCTGGACGACTTGAAGACGGCGCACGCACGCTTGCCGGGAGCCAGCCCGAGCGCCTCGCAACTGCCGTGGGTGACCACGGCGGTGACGTTCTTGCCCGAAGGCAGCAACAGGGTCACTTCATCGTTCACCGAGCCTTCGTGGACGGCGCTGATCTCGCCCCACAGCTGGTTGCGCGCGGTGAGGCGGATGGCGTCGTCGACCGAGATCAGCACCGACGAGGACTTGACCATGGCGAACACTTCCTTGCCGATGGCCAGGGCGAGGTTCTCCGCGCTGGCCTTGGTGATCACCGCGACGATCTCGGTGTTCTTGTCCAGCCGCAGGCGCACCTCGTAATCGACCTCGCCGTCGCGCAGCGCCACGATGGGGCCGGAAAACTGGTTGCGCGCGCTGGTCTTCATGGACATGCGGTGCATCAGGCGGCGGAAATCCTCCACGCTCTGCGGGCCGTCGTCGGCCAGGCGCGCGGCCACGCGCTCCAGCGCGGCCTGGGTCTCGATCTCCAGCGCGCGGTACATCGCCACCATGCGCCGGCCGTAGTCGGTGAGCAGCGTGCCGCCGCCCTGGCGGCCGCCGGTCACGCGTACCACCAGCGGTTCGGGCGACAGGTTGTTCATGGTGTCCACCGCGTCCCAGGCGGCCTTGTAGGACAGCGGCACCGCCTTGGCGGCCTGGTTGATCGAGCCGAGCCGGTCGATGGCCTCCAGCAGCCGCACCCGGGTGTCGGACAACGTGCTGCCGGCCGGCGCGTCGATCGACAAACGGCCCATCAGACGTTCGGGGCATTGCGGAGTCATGTTTGTTCCTAGGTATATTTGCTTGTATATAGCGAAAACCATGCCACGGCTGCCGTCCGAAACCGGCCGGACTTCCGCGGAAAAGCATGGGTGACAGACGGAAGATGCTCGAACAAATATATGTAGTCAACACTACAACGTGTCACCATCGCGACAGCCGGCAGCCGCGCACCGCCCGGCCGCGCGGGCAGAACGCGCGGCATGGCGTTTGCAATGGCCCGGCCATCTCCCGGAAAACCCGCCATGACCAAATCCAGCCCCCCCCAGCCGGACCTGTTCTCCTTCGATGTGCACAAGCGCATCGGCACCGCCCGCGGCGCCTTCGAACTGCGCGCCGCGCTCCAGTTGCGGCGCGGCGACTGCCTGGCGGTGCTGGGCGCCTCGGGCGCCGGCAAGACCACCCTGCTGCGCCTGCTCGCCGGCCTGGCGGCCGCCGATGGCGGCCACATCCATGCCTTCGGGCGCTGTTGGCTCGACCACCCGCGCGGCTTCTCTCTGCCCACGCGCAAGCGGCGCATCGGCTACGTGTTCCAGGATTACGCCCTGTTCCCGCACATGAGCGTGCGCGGCAACGTGCGCTTCGCCCAGCGCCGCGACAGCCCCGCGCAACTGGCCGACCGCCTGCTGGAAACCGTGGGCCTGTCGGCACTGGCCGCGCGCCGCCCGGCGGAACTCTCCGGCGGCCAGCAGCAGCGCCTGGCGCTGGCGCGCGCCATCGCCGCCGAACCGGAACTGCTGCTGCTCGACGAACCGCTCTCCGCGCTCGACGCCGGGCTGCGCCGCAGCCTGCAGGACGAACTGATCGCCCTGCGCCGCCAGTACGGGCTGACCACCATCCTGGTCACCCACGATCCGGGCGAGGCGGTCCGCCTGGCGGGGCGCGCGATTCTGCTCGAAGGCGGGCGCATCGTCGCCGACGCTCCGCCCGCCGAGCTGTACGGCGGGCGCGGCGAGGCACTCACCCTGGGCGGGCGTGTGCTGGCCGTGGAAGACGGTCCGGACGGAGTGCTGTACCGCATCGACGCGGACGGCCGCGCCCTGCTCGCACGCGCCGCCGGCGGTGCCGTGCTGGCGCCGGGCAGCGTGGTCACGCTGACCGCCGAGCGGTGGACCGCGCGCCCGGTCGGCCCCGGCGCGCTACACCGCGCCCAGCCGGCGCAGCCCCCAGAACAGCAGCAGGGTGAACGCGCCGAGTAGCAGCGAGAGCACCGCCGCGCGCTGGAAATCCCCGCCGCTCACCGCGTTGTAGATTTCCAGCGACACCGTGTTGGTGCGCCCCATGACGTTGCCGCCCAGCATCAGGGTGATGCCCACCTCGCCCAGCGAACGCCCCAGGCCGAGCACCAGCCCGGCGGCCAGCGCGCCGCGCACGTTGGGCAGCAGCACGCGGAAGAAGATCTGCAGCTCGTTCTTGCCCAGCGTGCGCGCGGCCTCCGACAAACGCGCCGAGGCCGCTTCCAGCGCCGCCTGCACCGGCTTGACCACCAGCGGCAGGCCGGCGATGAAGGAGGCGATCAGCACACCCCAGAAGGAAAAGATGATCTCCACGCCGAAGCCTTCCAGCCAGCCGCCCAGCGGCCCGCGCCGGCCGAACAGCAACAGCAGCGCGAAGCCGGTGGCGATGGGCGGGAACACCAGCGGCAGGGTGACCAGGGCATCCAGCACCCCGCGCCCCGGCCAGGCCGGGCGGGCGAGCGCGGCACCCAGCGCCAGGGCGGCAAGCAGGTGCAGGACGAGGGTGGCCGCTGCCACCCGCGCGGTCAGCGCGAGGGCGTGGCGCACGTCCGCCTCGGCCAGCACCGCCGGCATGGCGTTCAGCGTGTCGAGCATGGCCTCACAGGCCGTGGCGGGACAGGATGGCGCGCGCCTCGGAAGAACCCAGGTAGGTGGCCAGCGCCTGCACGGCGGCGTTGTGCTCCTGCCCGCCGACCACGCCGATGACGATGTCCACCGGGTCGTACAGCTTCTGGTCGATTTCCAGGTAGCCGCC
Organism: Pseudothauera nasutitermitis; assembly: GCF_004801295.1. Taxonomy (GTDB): domain Bacteria; phylum Pseudomonadota; class Gammaproteobacteria; order Burkholderiales; family Rhodocyclaceae; genus Pseudothauera; species Pseudothauera nasutitermitis. The sequence continues at coordinate 277,460 of NZ_SSOC01000004.1, read as the reverse complement.
GATGCGCTCGGCGATGCCCAGCGCGTCGGTCAGGTTGATGAAGCCCGCATCCACGTCGCCGCTGACCAGGTAGGAGGACACCTGCGGCACCGTGGACACCGGCACCAGACGCTCGCCGATGCGCGCGCGCAGGCCGCTGCGCTCGAGGAACTGGATGGCCGCCTTGCCGTACACCGCGTGCACCGGGTCGGGCAGCGCCACGCGGCCCACCCCCGCACCGGCCAGATCGTCCACAGAGGCCAGCGTCTTCTCCCTGGGCCAGGCCACCACCAGGCGCCCGGCGCCGGCCGGCAGGTAGCGCGCGAACTGCACATTCGGGGCGTTTTCCAGGAAGGCGCGGTCGCCGAACACCACCGCCACCTTGCCGCCCTGCGCCACCTGGCCGAGGATCTGCCCCATGTGGCCGTACAGCTGTTCCACCTTCACGCCGCTGCGGCGCTCGAAATCCTGCGCCAGCTCGGTCACCGGACGGCGATAGCCGGCGCCGGCGGCGACCAGCAGCGCCTCCTGCGCCAGCGCCGGGCCGGCCGCGCACAGCAGGGCGCAGCACAGCAGATGATGGCGGACGGCATTCAGGACACGGGAAGAAAAGACTCGCATGATGGGTTTACTCCGGTATGGGGGATGGACGGTCATCGGTATGCCGGCCTCAGCGCGGCATCGACTCGCTGAACACGTAGAAGGGCTGTGACGGCGCGCAGCCGTCGTTGCCGATCACCACCTTGCGCACCAGCCAGCGCTCGTCGCGCAGCAGCCAGGCGGTCACCGATTCTCCGGCGGTGGGCTGCAGATAGAACTCCTCGTCGTCGTCGGTACACGGCGCGGTCATCATCCAGGCATGCGCGTAATAGCACTTGCGCCCGTCGGCATCGCGGCCGAACACCCGGCGGGCCGACAACTCGACGTCGCGATGCACCTCGAAATCCAGCGGCGCCACCACCTGCTCACGCCAGGCGGCCGGCAGGCCGTCGGCCCAGCGCGGCTCGCGGCGCCAGGGCACGCCCTGCGGGCGGGTGGTGGAGCGGGCCAGCCATTCATCCATGCTGTTCTCCCTGGGCGGTGCGCACGAAACGCGTGGCCACGTCGGCCGGTGGTGCGCTGTAAGGCGCGGAGCTGGCGATCAGGTCGGCGCCGGCCGCCGCATAGTTCATCGCATTGGCGGCGGTCACCCCGCCGGTGGCCACCAGCAGCGGCTTCAGCCCCGCCTCGGCGAGCCGGGCGCGCAGGGCGGTCACCGCGGCCGGCGGAAAACGCTCCAGCTGCAGGATCTCCGCCCCGGCCACGGCCCAGGTCATTGCCTCCTCGATTTCCCCGACCTCGACCACCACGCGCTTTTCCGGCTGCCGCTGGCGCAGGGCGTTGATCGTGTCCGCGGGCGGCATGTCGAGAAACAGCCGGTGCTCGGCGAACACCAGCAGCGTTTCGGACAGGCCGAGCCGGTGCACGATGGCCCCGCCCGCGCGGATCGCCTTGATCGACAGGCTCTTGGTGCCGGGCACGTTCTTGCGCGTACAGGCCACCGGCAGCGGCCACGCCGCCTTGGTCAGCGCGGCCGCCGCGCCGGCCACCCCGCTCGCCCATTCCACCAGGTTCTGCGCGCTCTTCCACACCCGGTGCAGCGCGCCGGCCGGGCCTTCCGCCCACAGCAGCAGGGTGTCGGCCTCCGCCCAGGTGCCGGAAGGGGAAAACACCAGGCAGCGCGACGCGCCGCCCAGTTCGAACAGCCGGCGCGCCTCTTCGGTGGCGCACACCTGCATTGCGCGCCGCGCGCGGAACTCCAGCCGTGCCGGTGCGCCGCCGATGCCCAGGGTGGCGGTGGTCAGGTCGCCCGCCGGGACATCCTCGGCGAGCAGCCGCAGCAGGGCCTCGTCGGACAACACGCAATCGTTCATCGCACCTCCTCGTGCGTCCATTTTTATTTATGTGCTTATATAGCGATTTTCGTGCCCACTCTGCGCGCGCCGGATGCCGCGCTATGGTTGAGATGTCACAACGCTCGCCACTAGAATCCACGCATCGCCGCACGACGCGTGGCCGACATTATATGTAGGCAACAACACAACGCGTCGACTACCCGACACGACACGCGACAACGAGGAGCACACGATGAAGGTCAGCGCCCGCAATGTTTTCCGCGGCACGGTCGCCGCCACCCACCCGGGCACGGTGAACGCCGAAGTGGATATCGACCTGGGCGGCGGCGACCATCTGGTGGCCGTGGTCACCATGGCCAGTCTGGACGATCTCGGCCTGGCCGTCGGCAGCGAGGTCATCGCGCTGGTCAAGGCGCCCTGGGTGATCGTGCTCACCGACACCAGCGGCGTGAAGCTGTCCGCGCGCAACAACCTGGTCGGCACGGTCAAGAGCGTCGAGATCGGCGCGGTCAACGCGGAAGTCGCCATCGCCCTGCCCGGCGGCACCGAGGTCATGGCGGTGATCACCCGCGATGCGGTCAAGGAACTCGGGCTGAAGCCGGGCGTACCCGCCACGGCGGTCATCAAGGCCTCACACGTGGTGCTCGGCGTGCCGGCCTGAGCGCCTGTCCGGACGCGCGCAGGCAGCCTCGGACGACGTCGCAAACCCGACAATCTGTCGGACAGCCGCCCCGCCCACGGGGCGGCTTCCTTTCGTCCCTCCGCAGCGCAGCGTCTTGAATGGCGCGGCATCGCGCCGCATCCGCGCGCCAGCGGCGCGGCTGGCGCGCTTCCTGCTGTAGCCGGGCATTTCATCCACCATGCGAGGACGCGACATGCCGCTCAAGCGCTACGAGGAACAAGGCCTGCTGTTCAATTCCAACTTCACCGAGGCCGCCGGCCCCGGCCTGAGCGCCTACCGGGGCGATCTGGTACTGACCGAGGGCGAAGTGGCCGACGCCTCCGGCCGCCGCAAGCCGCCCACCGCCAGCGTCCGCCAGGCCGTGCTGCTGGGCAGCGCCGACAAGCTGGTGTTCGCCGCCGGCCTGCTCGACGACGTCGCCAAGCTGCCGCTGTTCATCGAGCGCTACAGCGCCGACTTCGCAGCCGACATGCACGCCGTGTTCTTCGTGAACAACATCGGCAAGCCGCTGCGACTCTCCCTGCCGGGCGTGAAGGCCTGCCTGCTGCCGCTCGAGGACGGCATGGTGTGGAACGAACTGCTCGAAGAACTGCGCCTGGAAAAGGGCGACCTGAAGGGCCAGTCCGCCGGCGAGAAGGTGGCCACCGTCTGTAGCGCGCTGAAGGACTACAAGCCCAGGGGCGAGGAAGTCAGCCTGGAAACCGCGCTGGCCAGCACCATCGAAGTGAAGCACGGCGGGCGCGGCCCGGTCTGAGCGCGGCATAGCGGAAAGTCCGGCTGCCTGCCGTCCTTCTCTCGACAGGCGCAGTTCAAGGCCGTGCGCTGCACGGCCTTGAACTATCGGCGCCCCCCGCTTGCGGGGGTTTTCCTTGTTCGGCAGCGCTCCGGACCCGACAGCGCCATCCTATCGGCGCCGTGTCCTGCCGCGGCTCCCGGCGGACTGCTGGCGGACCTCCCCGTCCGCACCAATGCCGAACAGCTGGTTGGCGCCTTCGAGGCGATTGCGGTACGCCGTGATCAGTTCCCCGGGGTCGACGCCGAGAACGAACGCAACCTCGACGAATTCCGTCACATCCAGGCGCCGTTCCCCCCTTTCGTACTTGGACACGAAGCTTTGCGGCTTGCCCAGGGCCCGGGCGACATCCTGCTGGGTGAGCCCGGCCTGCTCCCTGGTGCATACGAGCAGCGAGCGCAGGATTCGATATTGGGAACGATGCAGGGCACTGGGCATTCGCCAGTCTGGCTCGCCATGCCATTTATCCCAAAATGGTATATTAATACGAATTGAATATACATATCTCCTGAAAGGAAACCGCGAAAAGGCGAGCGACATGAGCCCGCCATCCATTTGCGGTGAGATATGGAGAAGCACGCATGGCCATTGCCTGGACCATCGATCTCGACACCGGGATCGCCGTCATCGACCAGCAACACCGGCGCATCGTCGATTACATCAACCGGCTGGAAGGCGCGCAGCAGACCCTGGATCGCACCGCGGTCGGCAAGGTGCTCGACGAACTGGTCGACTACACGCTGTCGCATTTCATCTTCGAGGAAAGCCTGATGGAGGAAGCCGGCTACCCTTTCGTCAAGGCACACAAGCGGGTGCACGAACTTTTCGTGCGCCGGGTGAATGAATATCTGCAGCGCTTCCGCGCCGGTGAGGACGTCGCCGGCGACATCCACAGGCTCCTGAGCACCTGGCTGATCAGCCACATCCGGCATGAAGACGCCGACTACGTCAGTTTGTTGAAGCCGGAAGAAATGCAGAACGCGGCCGGGGACGACGCCAAGGAAGGCTGGCTCGCCCGTTCGCTCACCCGCCTGTTCCGCTGAACACCCTGGCCTACGCCGGCTGTGGCACCGCGGCCAGCCGCGCCGCCAGGCCGGAATGGCGCGTGGTGCGGCGGGCGCAGGCAGCCACGAAGGCAGCCTCGCCGCCCGCCAGCGCCACCCGCCGCGCCGCGCGGGTCACCCCGGTGTACAGCAGTTCGCGGGTCAGCACCGGCACGTCGGCCTCCGGCAACACCACCAGCACTTCTTCGAATTCCGAACCCTGCGACTTGTGCACGGTGAGCGCGAAAGCCGTGTCGTGCGCCGGCAGGCGAGCCGGCGAGACCGCCCGGTAGCCGCCCCCGGGGGCCGGAAACCACACCGCCGGCACGCCGTCCGCGCCCGCCAGGGTCAGCCCGACGTCACCGTTGAACAGCCCCAGCGCGTAATCGTTGCGCAGCACGATCACCGGCCGCCCCGGATACCACGGCGAGGCCGCGCCCCGGTCGGCCGGGTGGTCGAGCGCCGCGCGCAGCCACTGGCTCAGTTGCACGTTGAGCGCGCGCACGCCGCGCGGCCCCTCGTGGACAGCGGCCAGCACGCGGAAGCGTTCAAAGGCCGCGAAGGCCGCCGCCGGATCGTCCATGCCCGCACGCAAAGCCTCCAGATACGCGGCGTAGCCGGCCTCGCATCGCGCGCGCGTGGCGGCAGTTGGCGAACGACCGGCATCCTCCAGCCAGCGCACCGCCGGGTCGGCGGCGGCGCGCAGCCAATCCAGCGTGGCCGCGCCCTCGCCCGCGTTGATGCCGGCGGCCAGCCGGCCGATGCCGGAATCGGTGGCGAAGCGGTGGCTCTCACGCAGCCAGACCACCGCGTCGGGCAGCACCGCCGCATCCTCGCGTGCACCGTCCGGGCGATGGCCGGTAAGCGCCTCCAGACGATCCGCGCAGGCGGCGGAGAAACGGCAGCCGGCGGACAGTTCGGCGAACACCGCGCCGGCCTCCACGGCGGCCAGCTGGTCCTTGTCGCCGAGCAGGATCAGCCGCGCGTGCGCCGGCACTGCATCGACCAGGCGGGCGGCCAGGGCCAGATCCAGCATGGAGGCTTCATCGACCACCACCACGTCGTAGGGCAGCGGATTGCCGGCGTGGTGCACGAAGTGTCCGCTGCGCGGCGTGGCGCCGAGCAGGCGATGCACGGTGGCAGCCTCGTCCGGCAGGCGGTCGCGCAGTTCGGCGGGCAGGTGGGCGGCGCGCGCGCGCAGGGCTTCGAGCATGCGCGCGGCGGCCTTGCCGGTGGGCGCGGCGAGCGCCACGCGGGTTTCCGGATGCAGGCTCAGCAGACAAGCCAGCAGCGCCGCCACCGTGGTGGTCTTGCCGGTGCCGGGGCCGCCGCTGATGACCACCAGCCGGCGCAGCAGGGCGAGCGCGGCGGCGGTCTGCTGCCAGTCCGCGCGGCCGTCCGCGCGCGGCGGGAAGAAGCGCGCGAGCAGGGCGCGCACGGCCGGCGGATCGTCAACCACCGCCACCCCGGCGATGGCGCGCGCATGCAGGGCGGCGGCCAGGCCGCGTTCCAGGTCGAAGTGGCGGCGCAGATAGAGTCTTCCATCTTCGTCGAGCACCAGTGGCCGGGCGTCCTCGGGACTGGCGGCCTCGTGCGCGCCGGCCACCACGCCGCTGTCGCGCAGCAGTGCGCCGAGCGCATCGGGGTCTTCCCCATCGGCCAGATCGTTCAGCGGCAGGCAGACGTGGCCGGCCGTGCCGGCCAGCGCCAGGCGCCGCGCCGCGCGGCCCAGTGCGCGTTGCGCGGCCGGCGGGGCGCCGAGCGTGGCGGCCCAGGCCTGCGCGTGTTCGGCGAAGCCCTGGGCGAGATCGCCCGCGCCGGCGGCGGCGGAATCGAAGGCCGGCAGGAAACCCGCTGCCATGTTCATGCGTACGCTCCCAGGCGTTCACCGGCCAGCAGGTGATCGAGTTCCTCGACCAGTTCCAGCGGCACCTGCCGGCGGAACACCCCGGTCGCCTCGCCTTCCACCCGCCAGCCGGGCCGCACACCGCGCACGAACAGGTAGAGCACGCCGCCGAAATGGCGGCGGTAGTCGTAGTCCGCCACGCTGCGGCGCAGATGGCGGTGCACCGCCACGGTGTACAGCAGGTGTTGCAGGTGATAGCCGTGTGCCGCCATGGCCTCTTCCAGCGCCGCCGGAGCGTAGTCGGCCGGGCGCTCGCCGAGATGGTTGGACTTCCAGTCGAGCACCCAGTAGCGCCCATCGTGCTCGAACAGCAGGTCAATGTAGCCCTTCAGATAGCCGTGCAGTTCGCCGAAGCCCAGACGCGGCACGCGAAAGCCGCACGCCGCCAGCCAGGCGTTGAGTTCGGTGGCAAACAGACGCGGCGCGGGCAGGTGGAAACCCAGCTCGGTAGCGCGCCGCGCGGCGGGCACGCTGTCCAGGCGCAGGCCGGGGACGATCTCGCTGCGCAGCACGTCGTCGAGCAGGCCGTGCAGCATGCGCGCAAGCGTTTCCGGCGCCTCGCCGCCGCGCTGCGGATGTTCGGCCAGCGCGCGTTCGATGGCCGCCGGCCAGGTCGCCGGATCGGTGAATTCGATGCGCTCGAACACCGCGTGGATGCAGTCGCCCGCCGCCGGCCCGCGCGGAAAGCGCAGGATGTCGCCGGCCGGCGGCGCGGCCTCGGGCGGCGCCTCGGGGTCGCCGGGCAGCGCGCGCGCGTCGTGGTCGCGCGCGGCCTGTTCGTGCGTGGCGCCGAACAGCAGCGCGCTGAAGCTGCCCATGCGCCAGCCGGGCGGGATGGCCGGCGCCGGCAGCGCGCGCGGCGGCTGTTCGGCTTCTCCCGGCGGGGGCAGTGGCGCGCCGCCATCGTCCGGCAGGGTTTGCAGGTCGATGCCCGGTGTCCGTTCGGCCAGCGCGGCCCAGGCGGCGTCGATTTCCTCCACGCCCAGCCTGGCCTCGAACCAGGCCGCCGGCTCGCGGGCGCCGCCGGCGACCATCCAGTTGAGCAGTGAACGCGTGCTCTCGGTGTGGCTCACGCCGTTGCGCACGGCCTTGGCATAGCCGCCGACCACCAGATGGCAGCGATACACCGCGCGCGTGAGCGCCACGTAGATCAGCCGCAGGTCCTCGGCGGCGGCCTCGGCGCGCAGGCGGGCCTTGACCGCGTCGGCATCGTCCGGCGCGCGACGGTAATCGAGCAGCAGGGTGCCGTCTTCGGCGTGCCAGGCGCGCAGCGGGCCGCCGTCGCCCCGGCAGGCATGGCCGTCGAACAGGAAGGGGCAGAACACCACGCCGTATTCCAGCCCCTTGGCGCGGTGGATGGTGACGATGCGCACCAGGTTGCGGTCGGATTCCAGACGCAGCTGGGCGGCCTCGCCCCCGGCGCTTTCCGCGCGCCGCGCGGCCAGCATGTGCAGCAGGGCTTCCGGCGCGGCCTGGCCGGCGGCCTGCTGCAACAGTTCGGCCAGATGCATCAGATTGGTCAGCCGGCGTTCGCCGTCGGCACGCGCGAGCAGGCGGGCGGCCACGCCTTCGTCGGCCATCCAGCGCCGCAGCATCACGCCGAAGCCGCGCGCCAGCCACAGCTCGCGCCAGCGCGCGAAGCGTTCCAGCACGGCCGGCAGGGTGTTCTCGTCGCCGGCCAGCCTGTTCAGCGCGGCGGCATCGCGGCCCATCGCCGGGGTCGCCAGCGCGGCCAGCACACGCGCCGGGCGGGTAGGTTCGGCGATGGCGTGCAGCACGCATTCGAGCGCTTCGGCGTCCTCGCTGTGGAACACGCTGGCCTGCGCCAGTTCCACGCTGCCCACGCCGAAGGCGGCCAGCGCGCGGCGCATGCGGGCGCCCTGGCCGTGGCTGCGCACCAGCACGGCGATGTCGGCGGGCGCCAGCGGGCGTTCGCCGATGCACGCCTCCCCGCGCTGCCCGGCGGCGAGCAGGCGGGCGATCTCGGCGGCCGTGGCGCGCGCGGCGCGTGCCATGGCCTCGGCGCGCGGCAGGCGTTCGTCGTCGGCCCCGGACGCGGCGGGCAGTTGCCACAGGCGCAGCGCGGCGGGCTCGCTGCCGGAGGGTGTGCGGTCCACGAAGGGCGGACGCGGGCGGGTGCCGGCCCGCACCTCGGTGTACTCCAGCCCCGGCAGCATGAACACCGCCGGATTGGCCATGAACAGCGCGTTGCAGGCCTCGATGAGCGCCGGGGCGGAACGCTGGTTGGAGTCCAGTCCGTAGCAGGCGTCGGCATCGGCGCGTGCGCCCAGGTAAGCGAACAAATCAGCACCGCGGAAGCTGTAGATGGCCTGCTTGGGGTCGCCGACCAGGAACAGCGTGCCGCGCGCGCCGGGACGCGCGTAGATGCTGGAGAACACCGCGAACTGCAGCGGATCCGTGTCCTGGAACTCGTCGATCAGCGCGGCCGGATAGCGCGCGTGCAGGGCTTCGGCCAGCCACGGGCGCTCGCCGCCGGCCAGCGCGCGGTGGGCGTTCCACAGGATGTCGTCGAAGGCGATCTGGCGGCGGGCCTGCTTGCGCGCGCGCAGTTCTTCCGCGCATTCGGCCAGGCAGTCGCGCAGCAGCGCCAGGCGGCCGGCTTCGAGCATGTCGTCGAGCGCGGCGCGCGCGGCCAGCAGCGCTTCTGCAGCGTCGAAGAAGGCATGCGCGGGCGGCGCCGCGCCGCCGGTGGCCTTGGCGGCGAGCCTGGCGGCGCTGAACAGGTCGAGCCGGCTTTCCTTGCCCGGCAGCACGGCCAGCGCGTCGCCGCTGGCCAGCCAGTCCGCCCACTGGGCGGCGGCGGTGGCGATGCTTTCCGGCTTGTAGGTGCCCTTGTGCAGTTTGACGCCAGGCGCTTCCAGCAGGGCGCGCGCGGCGGGCAATTCATCGGCCAGGGCGAGCAGCGTGCGCCAGGCCGCCTGCAGCGCCGCTTCGGCTCCGGCATCGGCGGCGGGGCCGGCAGCGGTGGCCAGGTCGGCATCCCACAGCCGGCGGGCCAGCGGGCGAGCCATGTCGGCCTTCAGGTATTCGGCCCACTGCGCCGGGCAGTCGCCGCGCGCGGCAAGCAGGCGGGCCAGCGCGGGGGCCAGTTCGCCACCGGCGACGCGGCGGCGCCAGAAGTCCTCGACCACCTCGCGGCGCGCCTCGGCGTCGTCTTCCACCAGCTCCAGCGCATACGGCTGGCCGGCGGCGAACGGCGCATCGGCGAGCGCACGCTGGCAGAAGCCGTGGATGGTGAAGATGGCGGCTTCGTCGAAGCCCTGCAGGGCCTCGCGCAGGCGCTCCGCCATGCGTGCCGGGCTCAACCCGGCGGCCTGCACGGTGTCGATCAGACGGGGAACGAAGGGATCGGCGCCGGGGTCGCCGCCGCCCAGCACACGCAGGGTGTCGACGATGCGCGCGCGGATGCGCGCAGACAGTTCGGCAGTGGCGGCCTTGGTGAAGGTGACCACCAGCACCTGATCGACGCTCAGTTCGAGTTCGAGCAGCAAGCGCAGGTACAGCCCGCAGATGCTCCAGGTCTTGCCGGTGCCGGCGGAGGCCTCGATGAGGCGGATGCCGTCCAGCGGATAGGCGAATACGTCGGCAGGGGATGGGGGTTCGGCCATGCGGCCGATGATAGCCCGGATGCCCGCGGGCGCGGTGCGCCGGCCGGGATGTGCCCGGCCGGCCAGGGCGGATCAGTAGCGGAAGCGCGCCACCAGATCGCCCAGTTCGCGCGCCACCTTCTCCAGGCTTTGCGCCGATTCGGCGGTCTGCTGCGTGGAGGCGCTGGTCTGCTCGACCATCTGCGCGATGCTTTCGACCTGCTGGGCGATGGCGTTGCTGGCCGCGCTCTGTTCGCGGGTGGCGAGCGCCACGTCGCGAATGCGCGTCAGCGTGGCGCTGGCGCCGTCGCGGATGTCGCGCAGCGACTGGGCGGCCTCGCGCGCCAGCTCCACGCCGCGTTCGGCCTGCGGCAGGGCCTGGTCCATGGCGCCCACCGCGCTGGCGGTGTCGCTCTGGATGGCGCCGATCATGCCGCCGATCTCCTCGGTGGCGGACGAGGTGCGTTCGGCCAGCTTGCGTACCTCGTCGGCCACCACGGCGAAGCCGCGCCCCTGTTCGCCGGCGCGCGCCGCCTCGATGGCCGCGTTGAGCGCGAGCAGGTTGGTCTGCGCGGCGATTTCCTTGATGACGTTGGCGATCGAGGAGATTTCCCCAGTACGCACTTCCAGCGAGCGGATCAGCTCGGCGGCGGACGACACGGTGCCGGCGATGCGGTGCATCTCGTCGGTGGCGGTGGCCACCTTCTGCTCGCCGTGCTCGGCCATCGTCGCGGCGGAAGAAGAGTTGTCCTCGGTGTCGCGCGCGGAGTCGGAGATGTGGTTGATCGACACGGTCATCTGCTCGATGGCGGCGGCCATCGACGAGGTGGAGTCGGCCTGGCGGTGCGAGGCGGTGGCGACCTGGCCGGAGGCGTGCGAGATGCTTTCCGCGGTGCCCTTCAGCGTCTGCGCGCCGCTGGCGACCTGCCCGACCATGCCGCGCAACGCACCGAGCATACGCGACAGCCCGCCGAGCAGGCTGTCCGGCGCGGCGCGCGCGACATCCACGGTGAGGTCGCCGCCCGCCGCCCGCTCCATGATCTCCATGGCCTCGGCCGGTTCGCCGCCGATCTGGCGCAGCACCGAGCGCGCGATCAGCACGCCCAGGCCGACGATGACCAGCATGATCACGCCGCTCAACGCCAGATCGACCACCAGGCGGGAGAAAAAGTCATGGGATACGTCATCCACATACACCCCGGTGCCGATCACCCAGTCCCACGGCTTGAAGGTGGCGATGTACTGCAGCTTGTCCACCGCCACGGTGCTGCCCGGACGCGGAAACGAGGTATCGACGAAGCCCGCGCCGCGCGCGTTGGCCGCCGCCACGATGTCCTTGATGGTGTAGCGCCCGCTGGCGTCGCGCACTTCCTCGCGCATGTCGCGGCCGGCCCATTCGGGGCGGATCGGGTGCATCACCGACACCCCGCCGGTGGACCAGACATACACGTACTCGCTCTTGCCGTCGGCGCCGCCGAAGCGCATCGCGTGCATTGCCTGCAGGGCCTGCGCGCGCGCCTCGGCATCGCCAAGCTGGCCGGCCTGCGCGCGCGCATGGTAGGCGATGGCGATCTGCATGGCGCTTTCCACCACCGACTGCACCTGCAGCTTGCGCGCATCCATCAGGTCGTCCTTGACGGCCAGCGCACCCAGCGTGATGTTGATGGACAGGCCGACGAAGGCGGCGAGCACCAACAGCACGATCTTGGTCTTCAGTTTCATTGCATCGAGCATGATTCACACACTCCCGGAAGAAGTTGAAACGGGACACGCCCGTGCTTCTCGGAGTTATCGGACAGGCTGCCGTCCAACTTTATAGAGTTCCATCCGCAAGCGTGCGAAAACCTTGTCACCCGTGTGACAAACGAGACAGCATGAAAAAGGGCCGGCGATGTTCGCCGGCCCCATCGGTCGCTGTGCCACGGCCGCCGCCGTGGCACGATCCGGTCTTCAGTTCAGCGGCGGAATGCGCAGCACCTGGCCCGGGTAGATCTTGTCCGGGTGGCTGAGCAGCGGCTTGTTGGCCTCGAAGATGGCAGTGTACTTGGCGCCGTGGCCCTTGCCGTAATGCGTTTCGGCGATCTTCCACAGCGTGTCGCCCTTCTGCACGGTGTACATGGCCGCTTCCGGCGCCGGCTTGTCCACTTCCAGCTGATTGTCGACGGAAGCCACGCCCACGGTGTTGCCCAGCGCCAGGACGATCTTCTCGGCTTCCTCGGTGGATTTGGCCTTGCCGGCGACGGTGACCTTGTCGCCATCGACGGTGATGGTCAGTCCCTCGGCGGACAGCGCGTGCTTGGCGAGTTCCTTTTGCAGCACATCGGGCGTGGCGGCCTGCACTTCGCTGGCGCCGAACAGTTTTTCGCCCACGTTCTTCAGAAAGCTGATCAGGCTCATGCGGATTCTCCTGTTGGTGGCGGGCGAATTCCCGCCCTCGCCGGCAGCGTACCAAAGGTCGGCCCGTCCATGCCGATGGCTAACAAGAGTTCACAGTTCCCTGGCGGACGAAAATGAGTCACTCCCGCCTGAAGGCGGGCGCTTCCTCGCCACAAAATGGGGGCGCCTTCGGCGCCAGGGTGGGTTTGCCTCGCTTGACCTCGCCCTGAAGGGCGAGGCTTGCGCTTTGGTCCGTGGTCACAGTCCGGCGAACAGCGCCCGCCAGGCCGCCAGCTTGGCGGTCCGGTCCAGCGCGGCATGCGCCGGGCTGGTCGAAGGCAGGCGCAGCGCGGGCAGCCCCGCCCAGGCGCCCTGCGGCAATACGTGGCGGCGGTAGCTGTCGGCGGCGGCCGTGCCGTTGAAGCCGATGCGCGCGATATGCGGATGCGCGGCGAAGAAGGCGCGAAAATCGTTGGGCACGACGCTGGCCGCGTCGATGGCCGCGTCCAGGCTGCCGGGGCGCACGCAGGAGGCCATCACGTCCCACACCGCCACGCCGGCGGCGTGCAGATGGCCCACGCGCTCGGCGTAATCGGCGCCCGGGTCGAAGCCGAGCAGTTCGCCGAGGATCGGCCAGAAGGCGTTGCGCGGATGGGCGTAGTACTGCGCGGCGGCCAGCGAGGCGGCACCTGGCATGCTGCCGAGGATGAGCACGCGCGCGTCCGGCGCGGCGATGGGCGGAAAGCTGAAGACGCGGCTCACCCACCCGCCCCCTGGGCCGGGTAGTGCGCCAGCACGCGGTAGCCGCCGCCGGCCCCCGGATCGGACACCACCAGCGCATAGCCGCGTACTGCCCAGGCCAGTTCCGGGCCTTGTGCCGGCGGCAGGGCGCCGGCGGCCTGGCGCGCCAGGGTGACGTGCGGCCGGAAGGCACGGCGCTCCACCGCCAGCCCGGCACGTTGCAGGGCCTCGCCGAGCGCGCCGTGCAGATCGGCAAGCGCCGCGGGCGGACGGACGATTTCCAGCACGGCCAGGCCATGCGCCCAGTTGGCCGGACGGCCCAGGGCGAGCTGGAACGGCGCGCAGGGCACCGCCAGTGCGTCGATCAGCGCGGCTGTGCGCGAGCGCACCACTTCACCGATGAAATGCAGGGTGAGATGGAGCTTTTCGGTACGCACCCGGCGCGCGCTGCGCGGCCAGCGCCAGTCGTCGGCATGGCGCGCCAGCGCGCCGCGCAGCCGGGTATCCGGCCACAGGGCCAGGAACAGACGGTCGGTGGGAGCGGAGGCATCGGGATGGGTCACGCGCGCATTTTAGGGCGTATTCCCGGTATCTGCGGCGGTCATGCCACCGCCCTGGCACTCCGGTCAGAACGGACGGTTCAGTCGTCCGGCAGGCATTCGGCCACCACCAGGCCGATGGCCGCGCCCGGGTCGGTGGTCAGCGCCAGGCAGTGCCCGCCGCCGGCGATGTAGTACAGCGCCCAGCCGCCGCCCGTATCGGCGGGCTTCAGGCGGGGCGGCACGTCGTCCTCGGAGCAGCCGACGAAGCGCAGCCCGGGCCATTGCCCGCGCAACGCGGCGAGCGCGGCCTCGCCGTGACCGTGGCGCTCCAGCACGCTGCGCGCGCCGCTGAGCACCTCTGCGCCGATCATGCCTCGGCTCCGGTCTGCGGCGCGAAGCGGGCCAGCAGGCCGGCCTCCTTGCCGAGCGTGCGGGCCAGCCAGGGCGGCGGGCTGTTGAGCACCTGGCGCAGTTGCGCGAGCGCGTCGCGCGCGGCGCCGCCGGCCGGGAACTTGACCGGATGCACGCCGGCGCGCACCACCTTGGCGGCGGCCGGGCCGCCGATGGAGTGCACATAGACCAGTTGGCAACCGGCCAGCAGTTCCGCGCGCGCGGCGTTGCGGTCCTCCGCGCCGTCGGCTTCCAGCGTCGGACGCACGCCGGTGAGCCAGATGCCGTCCTCGGCCACGCGGTAGATCAGGAAGCGGGTGCAGGAGCCGAAGTGGCCGTCGAGCTGCTCGCCGCGGTTGGAGGCCACCGCCACGGTGAGCGCGCCCGGGCCTTCGGGCACGCCGCTGTCGGGCACCGGCGCGTCGTCGGCGATGCCCTCGCCCCACAGGTAGCGCACGGCGGTCTTCAGCGCGTCGCCGTCGACGCCGGGATCGACGATCTCGTCGCCCTGCAGCATGGCCTTGAGGTCGGCGACGGTCATGCGCGCGAGCTTTTCATCGGTCACCGGCAGGCCCAGGCGCTCGCCCAGGGCATGGACGAAGGCGGCCACGTTGACGCCGGGCAACGTGCGCGCCGCCATGGCGATGCGCAGCGCGGTCTCGCGCGAGACGGGGCTGCCGGAGGGGGCGGGAGCATTCATGGCGGGTCTCTCCTGGGGTACGGGGGATGCGGGTGCAGGCGTGGCGGCCGTTGCGCCGCCACGCCACGCGGGCCCCGCTCAGGCCGCGAGCGGGACGATGGTGTTGTCGGCCCCTGGGCAGACCGACACGCACTGCGGCTCGTCGCCGTCGCACTCCGTACAGGAGTCGGGGTTGATCTTGTACAGCCCTCCCTTGGAGGAGATGGACTGGGTGGGACAGACCGGCTTGCAGTCGCCACAGGTGGTGCATTCGTCAGGCAGGATCTTCAGCGCCATGGTGGGTCTCCTGGTGTAACAGTGGTCGGAAAAATCATTCCGGAGCATCGACGCGCTTGGCGCGCAGGGAGATGGGCAGCTTGGGCGGCGCATCCAGCGGGTCCACGTAGTACGTGCCGCCGTTGGCCAGCCTCAGTTCGCCGCCCCACTTGTCGGCCTGGTCGAATTCGATGGAGACGATGCCGTCTTCCAGGTCGCGCTTGGGCAGGTAGAACGACAGACCGCCCTCGGCGGTCTTGCGGATCATGATGTTGGCCATGGCTGTCCTTTCTGTCGGTCGTGGAACGCGGAAAACCCGGATGGCGCCAGACGCCATCCGGGCGTCTGCGCCTCAGCGCACCAGGTCGTGATTGAAGTCGGTGGTGCCGAAGCCGCGGGTCTCGTCGTCGAGCTTTTCCAGCACGGCGTTGACCAGGGTGGTGAGGATGTACATCGCGCCCTCGTAGCCCAGGGTGGTCATGCGGTGCAGGTGGTGGCGGTCGAAGATCGGGAAGCCGAGGCGGATCAGCGGCACTTCGAACTGCGGGCCCTTGTGGGCGGTGTCGCGCTGGATGTACTTGCCGTAGGAGTTGCCGATGAGGAAATCGGGCTTCTCGGTGAAGCACAGGCTGCGCAGGTGCCACAGGTCGTTGCCGACATACACCTTGGCCTTGGCGCCATAGGGGCTGGATTCCAGCACCTTGGCGATCGCCTTGCCCCAGCGCTTGTTGGCGTTGTGGCTGAGCACGTGCAGCGGCTCGGCGCCCAGTTCGAGCAGGAACTTGGTCATGCCCAGGACGAAGTCAGGGTCGCCGTACAGCGCGAACTTCTTGCCGTGCAGCCAGGTGTGGCTGTCCTGGATCATGTCCACCAGGCGGCCGCGTTCCACTTCCAGCGAGGCCGAGATTTCCTTGCCGGTGACTTCGGCCACCTTCATCAGGAACTCGTCGGTCCATTCCAGGCCCATCGGGATGTTGAGCTTGGGAATGTCGTGGTTCCAGGTGTTTTCGACGAACTTCCTGGTCTTTTCCAGGTGCCAGGGCTGCAGCAGGAAGGTGGTGTGCGCGTTGGGCGCGTCCTTGATCTCGTCCAGCGTGGTGCCGCCGGCGTACATGCGGTATTCGCCATCCGACGGGGTGTCGAGCACTTCGGTGGGGTTGGAGAGGATGGTGGCCTCCACCCCCATTTCCTTCATCATGCGGGCGAGCACGCGGTAGTTGCCCAGATAGGTCTCGAAGCCCGGCACGAAGTTGATCTTGCCGTTCTTGCCCGGCTCCTTGCCTTCCATGTGGTTGAGGGTGAAATGGCGCGCGATGCCCTCGAACATGTTGTCCCAGCCGGTGACGTGGCTGCCGACGAAGGACGGGGTGTGCGCGAACGGCACCGGGAAATCCTGCGGGATGTGCCCTTCCTTCTTCGAGTTGTTGATGAAGGCGTTGAGGTCGTCGCCGATGACCTCGGCCATGCAGGTGGTGCTCACCGCGATGACTTCGGGCTTGTACAGCGCCTTGGCGTTGGCCAGGCCGTCGAACATGTTCTTCTGGCCGCCGAACACCGCCGCGTCCTCGGTCATGGAGTCGGACACGCAGGCGATCGGCTCCTTGAAGTGGCGGTTGAAGTAGGTGCGGAAGTAGGCCACACACCCTTGCGAGCCATGCACGTAGGGCAGGGTCTTCTCGAAGCCCAGCGCGCACAGCACCGCGCCCAGCGGCTGGCAGGCCTTGGCGGGGTTGATGGTGAGCGCCTCGCGGGCGAAGTTGAGTTCCTGGTATTCCTTGGTGGTGGTCCATTCGAAGGTTTCGGCGATCTTGTCGTCCGGCACCTTCTCTTCGAACTTGTCCTGCTTGTTCTTCAGCGACGCCTGGTAATCGTCGTCGCGGAACAGCGGGTAGCACGGCTTGATGTCATCAACGATCTGCATTTGAGGCTCCTTGGCCCGGCCACCCATCTGTGGACGCGGGCATGAGGTTTATTCCTTGCGGCGGGCACCGGATCGCGGCCGGCGCCCGCCTGGTGGCTACGCGCTTACGCTGCGGCCTTGACTTCGTCGCCAGCGGCGGCGCCCTTCTTCCACGGCGGGGTCTGCTGGCCCCAGCACGGGTTGTTGAGCGTCATGTCCATGTCGCGCGCGAAGATCGCGAAGCCGTCGTAGCCGTGGTAGGGGCCGGAGTAGTCCCACGAGTGCATCTGGCGGAAGGGGATGCCCATCTTCTGGAAGATGTACTTTTCCTTGATGCCGGAGCCCACCAGGTCGGGCTTGACGCGCTTGACGAACTCTTCCAGCTCGAAGCCGGTGACGTCGTCGTAGAGCAGCGTGGCGTTGCCCATTTCCTTGATGGTGCGGTCGTAGTCGTCGTTGTGGGCGAACTCGTAGCCGGTGCCGACCACTTCCATGCCCAGGTCCTCGTACGCGCCGATGACGTGGCGCGGGCGCAGGCCGCCGACGTACAGCATGACCTTCTTGCCCTGCAGGCGCGGCTTGTACTTGGCGATCACCGCTTCCATCATCGGCTTGTACCGGGCGATCACGCGCTCGGCGCCTTCCTTGATGGAATCGTCGAAGAATGCGGCGATGCGGCGCAGGGATTCCTCGATCTTGGTGGGGCCGAAGAAGTTGTATTCCATCCAGGGGATGCCGTACTTCTCTTCCATGTGCCGGCTGATGTAGTTCATCGAGCGGTAGCAGTGCAGCAGGTTGAGCTTGGCCTTGGGGGTGTTCTCCATTTCCGCCACGGTGCCGTCGCCCGACCACTGGGCGATCACGCGCAGGCCCATCTCTTCCAGAAAGATGCGCGAGGCCCAGGCGTCTCCGCCGATGTTGTAGTCGCCGATGATGGTGACGTCGTACGGGGTGGATTCGAATTCCTGGCCGTCGCGGTTGGAGAGCACCCAGTCGCGGATCGCGTCGTTGGCGATGTGGTGGCCGAGCGACTGGGACACGCCGCGGAAACCTTCGCAGCGCACCGGCACGACGATCTTGTTGAGCTCCTTGCCGGCTTTCTTGGAAACCGCCTCGATGTCGTCGCCGATCAGGCCGATCGGGCACTCGGACTGCACCGAGATGCCCTTGTTGAGCGGAAACAGCTGCTCGATCTCCTGGATCAGCTTGGCAAGCTTCTTGTCGCCGCCGAAGACGATGTCCTTCTCCTGGAAATCGGAGGTAAAGTTGATCTCCGAGAAGGTGTTCACGCCGGTGGCGCCGACGTAATAGTTGCGCCGGCCGCCGCGCGAGTACTGCCCGCAGCCCACCGGGCCGTGGGAGATGTGGATCATGTCCTTCACCGGGCCCCACACCACGCCGCGCGAGCCGGCGTAGGCACAGCCGCGGATGGTCATCACCCCGGGCTGCGACTTGCGGTTGGAGGTGATGCACTTCTTCGACTGCTCGATGGACTGGTCATTGACCGCCAGATGCTTGGCGCGGTCCTTGCGGGCCTTCTCCGGATAGACCTCCAGGACCTCCTGGATCAGGCTCTCGGTTTCTTCACGGGTGAGCGTGGTCATGCTGCTTCTCCTGTTCACGCCGGCACCAATCCGTGCACGGCATGCGTAGGTTTGCTCTATACCCGGCAGGGCGGCAGCCGTCCCGCCAGGCAGTTTGCGCGGGTGCAAACCCGCTCCGGCAGATCAGGCGGCAGCAGCAGCGGCCAGTTCGGCGGCGGTCTTGCCGACGATGGACTCGTCTTCCACTTCCATGATGCCGAATTCCATCAGCAGCTCTTCCAGCTCGTCCATGGTGCAGGGCGTGGGAATGACAAACAGCTTGTTGTCGATGACCTTCTGCGCCAACGCGCGGTATTCGTCGGCCTGCTTGGCCTTGGGGTCGTACTCGATGACGGTCATGCGGCGGATTTCGGCGTGCTGCACCACGTTGTCGCGCGGCACGAAGTGGATCATCTGGGTGCCCAGCTTGGCGGCCAGGGCGATGATCAGTTCGTCTTCGCGGTCGGTGTTGCGGCTGTTGCAGATCAGTCCGGCCAGGCGCACGCCGCCCGAGTTGGCGTACTTCACGATGCCCTTGGAGATGTTGTTGGCCGCGTACATGGCCATCATCTCGCCCGAGCACACGATGTAGATTTCCTGCGCCTTGTTCTCGCGGATCGGCATGGCAAAGCCGCCACAGACCACGTCGCCGAGCACGTCGTAGAACACGAAGTCGAGGTCTTCGTCGTAGGCGCCTTCCTCTTCCAGGAAGTTGATCGCGGTGATCACCCCGCGGCCGGCGCAGCCCACGCCGGGTTCCGGGCCACCGGACTCGACGCACTTGACGCCGCCGAAGCCCACGGACATCACGTCCTCGAGTTCGAGGTCTTCCACGGAGCCGGCCTCGGCAGCCAGTTCCATCACCGAGTTCTGCGCCTTGCTGTGCAGGATCAGGCGGGTGGAGTCGGCCTTCGGGTCGCAGCCGACGATCATCACCTTCTTGCCGGCCTCGGCCAGCGCGGCGACCAGGTTCTGGGTGGTGGTGGACTTGCCGATGCCACCCTTGCCGTAGATGGCGGCTTGACGAAGTTTTGCCATGATGCGTTACTCCTTGTCGAAACGGGATTCGTGAATCGATCGTGCTGCTCAGGACCACGCGGAGGTTTCCGCAAGGACTGTGCCAATCCCGAAAACAAGACTTAACGCATTGAAATGAATACATTTGGCGGGGCACCGCAAGCCCTCTGCGCGCACGACGCGTGCGACAAAGCCCCTACAATTTGTCGGGCCACGGACATTCCCCCCGAACTCGCCCGGCTCAGCGCCCCGCCTGCCGCCCGCCTGTCCTACAACCGCTGCAATCTGCCGGCCGAAGCCCTGGCCAGCCTGGCCTTCCAGCTCGCCCCGGCGGAACTGGAACTGGACGGCGTGCTGCCGCTGCACCATGCCCTGTTCGAGCATCTGTCGGTTGTCGGCGATGCGACAACGCGCGCCCAGCTGTTCATGCAGTACATGGCCGCCCACTTCCTGCTCGGCGACGCTGCCGCGCAGGGCCTGACCGAAGGCGCGCGCATCGACCGCAGCCGGCTGGACTACCTGCGCCTGCTGCGCGGCTGGCTGTTCGATTCGGAAGGACGCGAGGGCGCCGTGCTGAAAGGCTGGGTGGAATCGCGCTTCGGCCTGCTCACCGGTTTTCACCGCGCGCCGCTGGGTGACGCCGACTGCCCGGCGCGCGCGGCCTTCGAACGCGAGCGCGCCGCCGGCCTGTATGCCACCGGCGCGCTGGAAGCCCAGGTAGACCTGCTGTACGCCTATGCGCAGTACGAACTGGCGCGCCAGCCCGACGCGCGCCGCCACCTCACGCTGTACCGGGGCGTTTCCGGACGCGACACGCTGGCGCCGCTGGAGCGCCTGGCGGACGGCCGCCTGGTGGTGGTGCTGAACAATCTGAGTTCGTTTTCCGCCAGCCGCGAACGCGCCGGCGAATTCGGCGACCGGGTGCTGGAATGCGCGGTACCCGCCGCGAAGATCCTCGCCCACTCCCGCCTGCTGCCCGGCCGCCTGCAGGGCGAGGACGAATACCTAGTGATCGGCGGCGTGGCCGCCGTGCGCCGGGTGGATTGAACACGCACCGGGCAGCCGACCGGCAGCCCGCTCAACCGTGGCGCTCGGCCACCATGGCGTCGATGGACGCCAGCACCTCGCTGCTCGCCGCCTCGGCCTCGCGCATCGCCGCCACCATGCGCTCGCACAGCGCCGGATCGTTCTCCCAGTTCTGCCCGAGCAGGCCGAGCACTTCGTGCACGCGTTCGTGCACGCGCTCGTTGGGCTTGGCGATGCGGCGGAACGCGGCGGTGGCACCGAAACGCGTGTGTCCGGTACCGTGCAGGTACCAGCGCCCCAGTTCGGCATCCTGCGCACTCTGCGCCGCGCGGCCGGCTTCGTCGCCCTCGCCGTTGCGCTCGATCGCCATGTAGGCGTTCTGCATGTAGAGCACGTGATCCAGCTTGGCCAGCGAGGCGTCGGAGACATCCTTGGCGCGGTCGAGCAATTGCAGGGTGCGTTCGGAAGAATCGGCCAGACGTTGGAAGCGCGCGCGGAAATCGGTGACGCGCCCGGCAGCGGCGGAAGACAGTTCGCTGGCCTGTCCGGTCTGGCCGATCATGCCGTCGACGCGCCCGCGCAGCCCCTCGATGATGCCGCCCACCTCGCTGGCCGCGCTCTTGGTACGCTCGGCCAGCTTGCGCACCTCGTCGGCCACCACCGCGAAGCCCCGGCCGTGCTCGCCGGCGCGCGCAGCCTCGATGGCGGCGTTGAGCGCCAGCAGGTTAGTCTGGTCGGAAATCTCCGCGATGATCAGGATGGTGCGGTCGATCTGCCGGCTGGCCTCGCCCAGTTCCTCGGCGGCCAGGCGCATTTCCTCCATGCGCGTACCGATGTTCTCCAACGCGCCGCTGATCTCCTCGGCGGTCTGCCGGCTTTCGCGCGCAGCCACCAGGTTGTCGTCGGCGATCTGGGTCACCTCGTCCATCTCGCGGCTCACCGTGCTCAGGTCGGACTGGTTGCCCTGCAGATTGCCCAGCAGCTTGCTCATATTGAGCCCGTGCATGCCGGAACTGAGGCGGTTGCGCGCGATGTAGTGGGCGTTGTCCTCCATGGCCTGCAAGGCTTCGTTGATGCGGTGCATGGATTCGGCGAACTGCCCCGGCATGGCGCCGTCGAGCGCGCGGCGGTGGTACTCGCCCTTGGCCGCGCGCGCGAAGCAGGTGGACACCTCCTTGAAGTAGGTCTCCACCAGATCGAGCATCTCGTTGAGTTCCCAGGCCACCTGGCCCACCTCGCCGAGCTTGGCGGTGCGCGTGATGCGCTTGTGCAGGCGGCCCCGGCGCGCCTCGCGCAGCACCGCGCGCATCGAACCCAGGGTGTGCAGCGGGCGGTGGAACTGCTGGTAGGCGAACACCGCGAACACCACCGAAACCAGCGGAAACAGCGCATGGCTGTAGTAGAAGCCGTTGCGCACGGCCTCGCTCACCGCCAGCGCGATGGTGATGGCGCAGAACACGCAGCACAGCACCAGCATGCGGCGCGACAGGAACAGCGCATGGTGGCTCTGGTGGTGCGCGGGATGATGCAGTTCGGAATCCACGACGGGCGGCATGGCGCGTTCCTCAACCCAGTTGCAGTGCGAGCACGAAGCGCTCGTACGATTCCCCGCCCAGGCGCTGGGCGAGCAGCGCGCGCGAGGCCTCCATGGCGCGCGCCGGACCGGCCTGGCGCTCGGCGGCGACCATTTCGGCGTACAGCGCGCTGGCCACCTGCACGCCGCGCACCGACGGAATACGGCGCACCGAGTAATAGCCCACTGGCTCGCCGCCCAGATCCCGGTCGGGGGTGACGTTGGCGAACACCCAGTAATGATCGCCGTTGGCGGTCAGATTCTTCACGAAGCCGAAGAACTCGTTTCCGGCCTTCAGGGTTTCCCACATCATCTGGTACACCCCGCGCGGCATGTCCGGGTGGCGCACGATGTTGTGCTGCACCCCCAGCAAATCCGGCTCGGCATAGTCCGCCACGCGCATGAACGCGCGGTTGGCGTACGTCAGCCGCCCCGCGAGGTCGGTCTTGCTGATGATCTGCTCGTCCGGGTGGAGCTTCACCTCACGCCCGGTCACCACGATGTTCTTGTTCTTCACGCCGTACCCCGCTGTGCAGGCGGCCACACCCGTGGCCCGCTCTGTTCACCGAATGCCGATGCCAGCATATCGACACCGCGCGACCGAAATTTAGCTCTAATGTCGTATTTGTCGCAAAGGCGACAGCCTTGCACCGGCACCTGCTACCGCCGGAGCGCCGTGGCAGGGGCGCGGCGCGCATACGGCCGGCATGGCACCTTTCTTGCGGAAAACGCGGTACACCCCGCCCATCCGACAGGAGAGCCGCCATGCAAACCGTCCTGGACGAAATCCGTACCGGACTCGCCGCCGGCACGGTCGTGCCCTTTCTGGGCGCCGACACGCTGGCCGACGTCACCCACCGCGACACCGGGCAGAAGATCCCCGCCAGCAGCGACGAACTCATCCTCGCGCTCAACAACGGCCAGCCCATGGCCCCCCGGCTGATGTACGAATTCCCCCGCGCAGCGATGAACATCGAACTCAAGCGCGGGCGCAGTGCGGTCAATCGCGCGCTGGAGCGCATCTACGCCGACGACGCCTGGAGCGAGGCCGGCGTGCACCGCTGGCTGGCCGGGCTGGAACTGCCCTATCTCATCGACCTGAACCGCGACACTGGCCTGCAGAAACGCTACGCCCAACGCCCGCACACCCTCATCGTCGGCACCGCGCGCATCAACAGCGGCCTGCGCTACCGGCTCTACCGCCACGACGGCCAGGATTACGGCGCGGAAACCACCGACGACGGCATCGACCCCGCCGCCCCGGTGCTGTTCAAGCCCTGTGGCACGCCGTGGCCGGTGCCGCAATGGATCGCCTCCGACGCCGACTACGTCGACTACATCACCGAACTGATGGGCGGCTTCGCCATCCCGCCCTTCCTCAAGGAACGCCGCAAGGGCCTCAAGTACCTGGTGGCTGGCACGCGGCTCAACCGCGACACCACGCGCATGCTGCTCTCCGACTTCATCTTCGGCGCCGCCGAACCCGCAGGCTGGGCGCTGATCGCCGAGCCCAACGACAAGGAGCGCCGCTTCTGCGCCCGCCTCGGCCTCACCCTGGTGGAAGCCGACGTGCGCGAACTCGCCGGCCTGCCCGAACCGGCGGCCTGTGCATGATTACCTTCCAGGAAGACCGCCACACCCTCGGCGTGGCGGAAATGGACGACACCCACCGCGAATTCGTCGCCCTGGCCGCCGCGCTGGCCACGGCCGACAACGAACATTTCCCCGCGCTGTACGCCGAACTGTTCGAACACACCCGCGCGCATTTCGCCGCCGAAGACGCCCGCATGCGCGCCACCCGCTTCCCGGCCATCGGCGAGCACACCAACGAACACCAGCGCGTGCTCGGCGAACTCATGGCCTTCAACCGCAGCGTGCAGGCCGGCCGTCTGCAACTGGCGCGCGCCTACGTGTGCGAAAGCCTGCCGGGATGGTTCGACCTGCACCTGAGCACCATGGATTCGGCGCTGGCCGCGCATCTGAAACGGATGAACGATATCTGAATGCCTTCAGGCCAACTCGCCCCAAACGGTTGAGCGGATCGAAGCCGCCCTCCACCAACCCATCCTCAGAAACTCGACCCCGGCTGCTTCAGGAACTCCACCTCCTCTGCGCTGGATTCCCGCCCCAGGATGGCGTTGCGGTGCGGATAGCGTCCGAAGCGGTCGATGATGGCCTTGTGGCGCAGTTCGAAGTCGTAATTGCTTTCCGGCGCCCAGGCCTTGAACAGGCGTTCCGCTTCCGCGTGGATCAGGCGCGATTCGCTGTGCATCCAGGGCATCAGCAGGAAGGCGCGCTCGATGGGCTCGAGTCGATCCAGTGCACCGCCGGCGACGGCCTCCTGGGCCAGCGCCAGGGCCATGCCGTCCTGGGCGAAGGCGCGCGGAGTGTTGCGGTGGATGTTGCGGGAGAACTGATCGAGCACGATGATTTCGGCCAGGCGGCCCCGGGCGCTGCCGCGCCAGGCATGGCATTCGCCCTGGGCGGCCTGATCCAGCAGCCCGGCATGGCGCTCGCGCAGCAGGGTATCGAAGGCGGGATCGACCTTCCACCATTGCGCGGGCTGGATCTCCTGGAACCAGAAACGCAGGATTTCTTCGTGCATGCTTGCCTCCTTGTCGCCGTTGGCGGGGCGGACCCGGGGCACAGCTTACCTTGCCTGCGCGGTGCGCAAGCGCGGAACAGGGCGCGCTGCCCTGCTCCGTTGCATTGCCGGCGAGAACGGCTCAGGCCATGCGCGGCTGGATGGCCTTGTAGGCCAGCGCGCCCAGTGCCGCGCCGGCAATCGGCGCCAGCCAGAACGCCCACAGTTGCGCGACGGCCCAGTCACCCACGAAAACCGCCACGCCGGTGCTGCGCGCGGGGTTCACCGAGGTGTTGGTCACCGGGATGCTGATCAGGTGGATCAGCGTGAGCGCCAGGCCGATGGGCAGGCCGGCGAAGCCTTGCGGGGCGAGCTTGTCGGTAGCGCCGAGGATCACGATGAGGAAGAACATGGTCATGACGATCTCGGTGATCAGCGCGGCCCCCAGCGTATAGCCGCCGGGCGAGTGCTCGCCGTAACCGTTGGCGGCGAAGCCGGCGGATACGTCGAAGCCCGGGGCGCCGGAGGCGATGGCGTACAGCACCGCGCCGGCGGTGATGCCGCCCAGCACCTGCGCGACGATGTAGGGCAGCAGTTGATTGGCGGAGAAGCGCCCGCCCAGCCACAGGCCGATGGATACCGCCGGATTGAGGTGGCAGCCGGAAATGTGGCCGATGGCGAAGGCCATGGTCAGCACGGTGAGGCCGAAAGCCAGCGATACGCCGAGCAGGCCGATGCCGAGTTCCGGAAAGGCCGCCGCCAGCACGGCGCTGCCGCAGCCGCCCAGGACCAGCCAGAAGGTTCCAAGAAACTCAGCGAAATAAGGCTTCATGATCGACTCCGTGTCGGGAAGATTGGGGCAGGGGGCGCAACGCTGGCGCGTTTTTGTTTGCAAGCAGCCTAGCGCCGTGGCGGATGTATACCGTGACGCAGCACACGGTTCATCACGAACCACTGCGCGCGACACAGTTCTTTGCAAGCACGCGGGTGCGGGCGACAGGGAGAACCACCCACAGCGGCGCCATGCGCCGCTGTGGAATCGAAGCTCAGAACCTGTGCTTCAGGGAAAGCATGACGTTCCGCGGGGGGCCATACACGCCGATATCGGCAAGCGCCGTATAGTATTTCTTGTCAAAGACGTTATTGAGATTGGCAGTGATCTCCGTCGAACCGGACAGCTTGTAGCGCACCATCAAATTTGCCAGAACGTAGCTTTTTTGATCGTCCCATCCATAGTCCCTGGCGCCTTCCCAACCATACCTGCTTTGCCAGATGGCACCGCCGCCGAGGGTCCAGCGATTGAACTCGCCCGGCAGACGGTAGGTCGTGAAGGCTTTTACCGTATGGCGCGGAATGCGTTCCATCACACGCATGCCTTCCTTGTCCTCGCTCACGCTGTAGGCGTAACCTGCGGAGACGTTCCAGCCATCGGCCAATTCGCCACTCAGTTCCACTTCCGCGCCTTGGGTATTGATACCTTCCAGCAACTTGTAAGCGTTGGTCGTAGCATCGAATTCCGCCACCTTCTCCTGTTCCACCTTGAACAAGGCCAGGTTAGCGTTCAGCTTCTGATCGAAGAAACCGGCCTTGACGCCGACTTCATACGCAGTACCTTCTTCCGGGTCCAGCGGTTTTCTGTTGATATCGACTACCGATGCACTCTGTGGTTGGAATATCTGTGTGTAGCTGCCGTACAGTGTCCAGGTATCGTTCAGGTCATAGGTAACACCGGCATAGGGCACCACGACACCCGTCTCTTTTTTGACGGTTTTGCTCCTGGCGCCCGACAAGGGAATCGTTTCCCTCACGTCTTCCCAGTCCATCACCCTGGCGCCGACGATCAGATTAGCCTGATCGGTCAAGTTGAAACGCGACGAGAAGTAGGCGGTATATTCCGTTGTCTTTCCCCTGCCATCGCTATTCTTGGTGAATTCCGGATAGTTGGCCTGGCTTCCATCCCACTCCCGGATGGGGCTGTTGATCGTCCCGTCGTAACTGCTGTTCCAGGGCCAGAGCCACCCCCCGTAACCACCATAGTTGTCGCTGCGATTTTTTCGCTGAGAAAGAGAGAGCCCGGAAACGAATTCATGGCTGCGGCCGAACAGGGAAAAATCACCACTCAGAGATGCATCGACGTCATATTGCCGACCATCGCCGTACCAACGTGCCGGGGCTATAGCCTGCCCCAGCCCGGTTGCACGATCGACACTCCCGGTGCGCCAGTATGAAATTTCATCATGGCGGTCCTCCAGATAATTGAATTCGAGATTGGCTTTCCAGCCATTGGAAAAGCTGTGGCGAAGGGAGGCAAATGCATACGACTCCTCGATGTCGGAGTAAGACCAGTCTGGCGCATTATTATAGGAACGTGGCAAGTCAATCTTGCTGCCATCGCTGTAGTACAGGGTGACACCTGACCTCAAGGGAGAATCATTGCCGTTTTTCTGATGGCTGAATCCCAGAGTCAGCAACGTATCATTGCTCAGGTCTATCTCGGTAACGCCATAAATCAGGCTGCGCTGGGTTTCATAACGATCCAACCAGCTTTTCTGATCCTTGTAATCGACCACCAGGCGGCCTCGAACATGACCGCTATCGGTCAGTGGGCCAGCCATATCCAGGCCCACGCCATAGCGATCCCAACTGCCCGCCTCCAGGCTGAGGCTGGTCTGTGCTTCACGGGTCGGCCGCTTGCGAACCATGTTGACGGATGCGCCGGGGTAACCCATGCCACTGGTCAGGCCGGTGGCGCCGCGCAGTATCTCGACACGGTCAAATGCGGCCGTGTTCATTTGCGTGCTTCTTGCCGATTTTGAGCGGGATACACCATCAACGAGGTAATTGGAAATGGAAAATCCTCGGGAATAGGGCTGGTCCAGGTCGGCCCCGACACTTTGGCGGAAAGTCGAAACACCAACGGTTGCCTCCAGCACATCGACTATTTTTTCCAGCCGCTGATCATCCAGCCGCTGGCGCGTGACGACACTGACGGACTGCGGCGTTTCTTTCGGCGTCAGCGCCAGCCTGGTCGCCGCGCGACTGGGGCCTTGCTGGGTGTAGCTGCCGGTGCCCTCGGTGGTGCCACTGTAGCCGGTGCCGGCGGTGACCGTGACGGACGCCAGCAGCACATCCCCGCCTCTCGGCGCGGGCTGGATCACCAGCGTCTCCCCTCGCCGCACGGCCTGCAGGCCGGTGCCGGCGAGCAGGCGGTCAAGGGCCTGTGTGGTGGTGTATTGGCCGTTGAGCGCCGGCGCGGCGCGGCCGGCGGCGAGCGCGGGGTCCAGTGCCAGCTGCAGGCCGCTCTGGCGGGCGACGCTGGCCAGGGCGCCTTCCAGCGATTGTGCCGGCAGGTCGAGATTCAAATTTTGCGCGTGGGCGGCCTGGGCGCCGGCCAGCAGGGCGCCGGCGATCCACCGGGCGAGCGTGCGACGGGTGAGGAAGGGCCGGGGTTCACGGCATTTGTGCGGTTTCATGGGCAAGACTCCGATCGGTCGTGGTTGGGCTTACCGTCCACAAGTCGGATTTGCGCGCGGATTCCAGCACGAATTTTTGGATCGCCGGCCTGTCGGGGTGACAAAGCACCGAGTCCGCCGGGCGCCGCGCCTCACCCCAAGGGCCGCGCCGGTATCGTGCTGGCGTCGATGAAGAAGCCGGCGGCGGTGTCCCGCAGTTCGACCGGCAAGGCGGCAGGCAGCGCGCGCAGCCAGTCCTCGACGCGATCCAGGCGGACATCGCCGCTGACCGGCAGCGCGGCCACGGTTTCATCCACCTGCACGCTACGGTCGTGGTAACGCGCCAGCCTTTGGACGGCTTCCTTCAACGGCACGCGGCTGAAGCCGATGCGGCCATTCCGCCACGGGGCGACTTCCTCCGCCGCGCCGGCCTGCGCGGGGGCGGCCTGCCAAGGCAGGCCGGGAACGATGCGCATGCGCTGCGCCGCGCCCAGCACCACTTCCCGCTCGCCGCTCAGCCAGGCACGCCAGCCGCGCGGCGTCACGGCAACTCGGCCGGCGGCAACGTGCACCTCGATCCAGCCGTCGTCCTGCGCCGTGCGCTCGCTTTCCACGGCAAAGCGGGTGCCGAGCACAGTGACACGCACGTCGGCCATGTCCACCACGAAAGGCCGTTCCGGCGCATGGGCGACGTCGAACCAGGCGCTACCGCGCAGCAAGCGCACGTGGCGGCGGCCGGCTTCGAAGACGATTTCGGCGGCGCTGCCGGCATCGAGGACGATCTGCGAACCGTCGGGCAGGCCGTACGGCTGCGCCCAGCGCTGCGGGTTGCGCCACGCCTGCCGCCATTCCACACGGCTTTCGCGCTGCGCCTGCCAGGCCGCGCCACCCGCGCCGACGCCCAGTACCAGCATGCCGAGCAGGGCTTGCAGGCTGCGCCGCTTGCGCCCGCGTTCGGCCAGGCCGGCGGGCGCATCGCCGCGCCAGTGCCCGAGGGCGTTGTGCAGGCGGTCGGTCGCGCGGATGACTTCGCGCTCGATGGTGCTGCGGGTGACGCCGTAGCGCACGGCCAGTTCGTCGTGGCCGATGCCTTCGGCACGGGAAAGCAGGAAAATTTCGCGCGTGCGTTCCGGCAGCGCATGCAGGGCAAGGGCGACTTCCCGCAGGGCTTCGCGGTGCAGGTGCCGGTCCAGCGTATCGGCGCTGGCGTGGCCTTCCGGCTCCGGCAGCGCATCGCCTGCGTGCGCGACGAAGAGCTGGCGCTTGCGCTGGAGCTGGCGCAGATGGTCCGCGGCCATGTTGTGCGCCATGGCGAAGAGATAGGCGCGCGGGTTGTCCGGGCGGGTCTGCTCAGTACCCAGGCTGAGCCGGGCGCCGAGTTCCTGTACAACTTCCTGCGCGTCGTCGCCGTTGCCCAGGCGCCGCGCCACGTAGCGCAGCAGCGCGCCGTACTGGTGCTGGAAGACCGCGAGCAGGCCATCGCTGGCGCCATTCGGCGAGACGTCGGCAGTGGTGGGGGCGGTGCAGGGCGCGGGCGGATTCATGGCAAGAGGCGGGAGGAACGAGCATCCGCATGGTAGCGGATAAGCTTATTGAGATGCATTCCTGTTTGCGTGGCGCACATGCCCCACCGGAGCCCGCCGCGTACGGCTCCGGTAGGGCGGACGGGCTGCTTCCCTCAGTCCCAGGCCGGCGCGAAATCCGGATTCACCACCCGCTCGCCACGGTCCAGCGCGGTGATTTCCGCCATCTCCGCCTCGCTCAGTTGCAGGCCGGCGGCGGCCAGGTTGCTCGCCAGGTTCTCGCGCTTGGTGGAAGACGGAATCACCGCGTAGCCCTGTTGCAGCAGCCAGGCCAGCGCCACCTGCGCGGGCGTGGCGCTGCGGGACTGGGCGATGCGCTGGATGACCGGCTCGACCAGCACCTTGCGGTAGGCCAGCGGCATGTAGGCGGTGAGGTGGATGCCCTGGCTGCGGGCGAACTCGGCCAGCACGCGGTTTTGCAGCAGCGGGTGGATTTCCACCTGGTTGGTGGCGATCTCGCCCGCGCCCACGAGTGCGATGGCTTCGCGCAGAAGGGCGATGGGGAAGTTGGAGACGCCGATCAGCCGGGTCAGCCCGCGCCGCTTGGCTTCAGCCAGCGCACCCAGCGTTTCGGCGAGCGGCACCGCAGCATCCGGCGAGGGCCAGTGGATCAGGGTGAGGTCGACCTGCTCCACGCGCAGCCTGGCGAGGCTTTCTTCCAGGCTGGCGATGAGCTTGTCCCGGGTGTAGCGGTCGGTCCAGATCTTGGTGGTGAGGAAGAGCTGTTCGCGCGCCACGCCGCTTTCGGCGATGGCCTGGCCGACCTCGGCCTCGTTGCCGTAGATCTGCGCGGTGTCGATGTGGCGGTAGCCGAGTTCCAGGCCGGTACGCACGGAATCGATGGCGGTCTGGCCCTTCAGGCGGAAGGTGCCGAGGCCGATGGCGGGCATGGGGATGGACATGGTGTTCTCCTTTGCGAAGGCTTGCTTGAATCAGTGGCCGGCGGCCACTGCAACGCTGGACTATCTATAGGTACAGATGGATCGTACCCGGGCGGACGGCACATCCGCGACCTGGCCGGCCATCACTGCCGGAATCCGGGGCGGCAGCGGTACACTGCCTCCCCCAACCCACCCGCGAACCATGATGAACCCCCTGCTCTCCGCCTACGCCGTGCTCGGCGTGGCCATCGTGCTGGAAATCATCGGCACCACCTTCCTGCAGAAGTCCGAACAGTTCACCCGTCTGATGCCCACGCTGGTCATGGCCGTGTGCTACCTGGGGGCGTTCTACTTTCTCTCGCTGGCGCTGCGGGTGATCCCGGTGGGGCTAGCGTATGCGATCTGGAGCGGGCTGGGCATCGTGCTGATCTCGCTAGTGGGCTACGTGGTGTTTCGCCAGTCGCTGGACCTGCCGGCCATCATCGGGCTGGGGTTGATCATCGCCGGCGTGGTGGTGATCAACGTGTTCTCCAGGTCGATCTCGCATTGAGGCAGGACGCGGCGCTTGTCCCTGCTCGCCGCCGCTTCGCCTACAATAGCCGTTGCTGAACACCCTCCGCCTTCACTTCCGAACATGACCGCCTTCTCCCACGCCGCCGTATTCCCCGCGCCGCAACGCGCGGGCGGGCGCGTGGGCGCCGGCCGGGCCGCCCAGGCGCTGCGCTGCGTCGGCCCGGAGCTGGCTTTCAAGGTCAAGGGGTCGCCCGCCGTGCTTTCCATGGCCGTGCGGGGCCGGTTCGGGGACTGAAACCCGGCCGCCCCGCACGGCACCTTGCCCGGGGCACCCGCGACACGCCCCGTTCAACGTGCAGCC
Source organism: Pseudothauera nasutitermitis (assembly GCF_004801295.1). Classification (GTDB taxonomy): domain Bacteria; phylum Pseudomonadota; class Gammaproteobacteria; order Burkholderiales; family Rhodocyclaceae; genus Pseudothauera; species Pseudothauera nasutitermitis. The sequence goes on along the minus strand of NZ_SSOC01000004.1, from coordinate 246,077 downwards.
GGAGCGGTTCCTCAAGCACCCCACGCAATTCCGCACTTTCCGCCCCATACCGGGCGGCACCGGCCTTTAAGGCCAGGCGGAAAGAGACACCACAGGGCCACCCCGGCTGCGATCAGAGCGCCGTACCCCATGTACGGCGCCGGCACGCACACAAGGCCCCGCCATGGATTTCAGCAAGCACTTTCTCAAAGCCAAGCGCCCGTGCACCGACGGGTTCCGCTGGTACATCCGCCACTGCCCGGATGTCAGCAACTATCAGGAAACCCTCGACGCGCTGGTCGCGGACGGGCGCGCCAACGACGCCTGCTGGCTGCTCGACCAGTTCGGCCCCACCGACGGGGTGCGCGAACTGGACAGCCTGGACGCCGAGGCGATGGTGTTCGCCGGCACGCTGATCGTGCGCGGCCACGTCGACGCCGGGCAACTCCTGCGCTGCGGGCGCAGCCTGCACGTGGACGGCGGCATCCGCTGCGGCGGCGACCTGCGCACCGGCGAAGACCTGCGCTGCGAAGGCGCGCTGCACGTCGGCGGCCAGCTCGAAGTCGGTGGCGACCTGCGCGTGCATTGGAGCATCGACGCCCACGGCGACATGAACGTGGGCGGGGAACTGCGCAGCGGCTGGGGCGTGACCTGCGGCGGCGGCCTCGCGCTGGGCGGCAATGCCCACGTCGGCGGCACGCTGCAGGCCGACGGCGAGGTGCGCTGCGGCAAGGGCCTGCAATGCGGCGAAGACCTGATCGCCGCGCGCATCCGCGCGGCGCAGGGCATCCTTGCCGGACAATCCATCGAATGCGGTACCCACCTGGAAGCCGGCTGGGGCATCCGCGCGGGCGACGCCATCACGGCCGGCGGCGCCATCCGCAGCGGCGAGGGGCTGGAAGCGGGCGGGGAAATCCGCGCCGGGCGCGACTACGGCATCTTCGCCGGGCTGGACGTGCAGCGCGCGGACTGGGAAAGCTCGGCGCGCATCGTCGCCGCGCGACGCCCGGACGGCCTGATGAGCGGCCTGTGGACCGGGCCGGAAGCCGGTCGATGAGGCGCCGCCCATGCACACTCTGGAATGGCCGGCCGTGCCCGCCGGCGACTGGGCAGCCGCCGTGCGCGCGCTGCTGCGGCCCTGGCTGGAACTGCGCATCGACGTCCAGCACCCGCCGGACACCCTGGAAAACGAACTCGCCACGCTGGAACAGCGCCTGAACACGCCGGACGACATCCTGCACGGCCTGGAACGGCTGACTCCGCTGCTGCCGGACTTGATCTTCCACTACCGCGAGGCCGACGGCGAACACTACGTCTACGTGGAAGACCCGCAACGGCGCCGCCTGGCGGGCTACACCGTGTTCAACCGCCTGATCGAAATCGACCGCCGCGCCGACCGCCATCTGCGCGCGCCGCACTCCAAATACCGCCCGGAATACCGCCGGCGCGGCATCGCCACGGCGATCTACGGCTGGGCGCTGGCGCGCGGCTTCTGCCTGCTCAGCGGCGCGCGCCAATCCCCCGGCGCCCACGCGCTGTGGCTGCGCCTGGGCCGCCGGCACCCGCTGGGTTTCGTCGACCTGCGCTGCAAGACCCTGCGCTACCTGGGCGAAAGCGTGGAACCCACCGTGCGCGAGGATCTGCACACCCGCATGCTGCTGCTCGGCGAGGGCTGGACGCTGGCCGGGCTGGAGGAACGCGCCGGGCTGGTGCTGGAGGAAGTCGTCGGCCTGCGCTCCCTCGGCGGCCTGCTGGTGCTGCGCCGCTGAACGGCCCGCCTCCCACGGGAGGGGCTTTGCCCGGCGTGATCAAACTGTATTGCCAAAGGCCGGCTCTAACGCCGCCAGCACAACTCCATCGGGGCACCTCCCGAGCGGCCCCTCGCGCCCGTGTGGGTCATGGCCAGATTGCCGCAGGCGTCGTTGGCCATCGGGCCGGTCGGCACCGCCGTCAGGGTAAACGTGTCGGCGTTGCACACGATGCCGATGTTGTAGAACACGGTTCCGCCATCCTTGGGGGAACGGGTGAACGGCAGGGCAACGCCCGCGCAGCCCGCGGCGCCGTAACGGCCGTTCGTCGTGTAACGGCGTTCCATGAACTGCGTCAGTTCCATCAAGGCCGCCTGGGCGTCAGCCCGGCGGGTCTTGCGGACGTGTTCCTGATAGGACGGATAGACGATCGATGCCAGCACGCCGACGATGACGACGACGATCATCAGTTCGATCAGCGAAAAGCCGCGCTGGCCCGGTGGCCGCTGCGCGCCGTGGGAGCGGGTCTGCATCATAGGGCGTATCACCTTCAGTTCGGGATGATGCGAATCGTCTTGATGATGCCCACGCCGTCCGGGCCGGCGGGGGGTTCGCCGGTGAATTCGACGTGCATGCCCGTGCCGAGGCTCTGCGGGTCGTGGTGAATGTGGCCGGACGGTTCCCTGATCGGCGTCAGGGCGGGAATCTGGAAGGGTTCGCCACTGATGACGACGCGGGCCCCGTCCAGGCTCTCCACGATGCCGGTCCGGCGGATTTCGTCGTTTTGCGGGAAGTCCGCATCACCGCCGCTTTGCGCACCGGATGGCGGAGAGGCCACGAATCCAAGGAAAAGGGCCGCGCATAGCGCCCTGTTGAGCCGTATGGACATGTTCATTCCTGTCACTGGAGGAAGAGTTCGCGCCAACTCTGGCGGCCGGTGAGAAGGTGCCCGGGATTTTCGACGATCACTTCAAGGCCCTCGGTCGACGAGACGTACTTGAGTTCCCGTCCGTCGGCGGACACCACCGTTGGGGTTTGCGCATGGCCGCCCTCGGTCTTTCTGCCGGTGGCGGGCACCCTGAACGTTTCGCCGTCGATGGTCACGGTCACGTAGTCGGTCGCCGAAAACTGGCCGTCGCGGTCGAGATCGAATGGCGAATAGGTCAGGCGCGCGCCCGTGACGGCATTCATCTCCATGATCCAGCTCGTGCCCGCCGGTGCGCAGGGGTCGCTCGAATTGGATGGAATCATGGTGGTGAACACCAGGCGGCCGTTGCGCACCAGCGATTCGGTGACCTGGCGTTCGCCCTCGAAACCGTGCGGCGAGACCAGATCGATGTACCAGCCGCGCTGGCTGGCCCAGTTGACCGCATGGTCCGTCGTGACCCGCAGGCCCTCCTCGATCTCCTCGCCGTCCGGATCGGTGAACGTGTACGTCGATTCGAAAAGGATGCGCTGCTGGCGCAGCAGGTTGCGGCCGACCGGCATGGAGGTCGATGTGTTTCGATCCCAGATGGCATAAAAGGACTGCACGCCGCCGTTCTGGGAAATGTTGTCCGCCTGTTCGAGGTATTTGCCCGTGCCGAACAGCACGATCTGGCCGCCGAGGTTCGGGTGGCGGATCACCGTTGGCGCGGTGGTGATCGGCTGACGGTTGTCGGCGGTGCAGGTGTTTGCCGCGCAGGCCTGGAACAGTTTGTAGGCCAGCGTCCAGTTGCTGGCGCTGCTGTCGTTCAGGTCGAACTTCCACATATTGCCGAACAGATCGCCGGCGTAGACGTAATCGACCAGGTTGTCGCCGTTGAGGTCGATCGGCGTGACCGTCGCCAGGCCGTTCGGGCGATTCTGCCCGGTGGGGTCCTGCGCCGTGCCCACTCCCGTGCTGATCTTCTTGATGAGCGCTCCGGTGCGCAGGTCGACGATGTAGAGCACCGCGTTGCCGGTGGTGCTCGCATGGCCGTCGGCGATGGTGTTGTTGTAGCCGTTGCCGAACACCGCGGCCCAGGTGCCGTTGCGCAGTTTGACGATGGCCGGCCGGCTGTAGGTATAGCCCAGGTCGGCGTCATCCGCGTCGGTGAACTCCCACAGGAAGATGGAGGACGCATTGGCCTCGGAAAACTGCGCCGGATTGGTCACGTCCAGCGCATAGATTGCCTGGCCGCCCTTGTTGAGCCCGCCGGCCAGCACCGTTTTCCAGGCCCCGCCGATGAAGGCGTCCACCACCGTCGGGGTGCCGTCCACGTAGAACTTGTGGTTGTCGTTGTAATCGGGGTCCGCCAGCAGCTTCAGGCGGCCCAGCAGATGGCCGGGAATGTAGGCCAGGCCTTCGGCCCCCGTCTGGGCGTTGAAGCCGTGCAGCATGCCGTCGTTGGCGCCCACGTAGATCATCGGCGTCCGGTTGGCCCGGGCCTGCTTGAATGCGCTGTAGGGGGCGGTTTCAAGGCTGTCTGGGTAGCGCGCGCTGGGCGCGGCGACATATTGCGGCGCGGAGTTGACGATGTCGCCGAGCAGGCTGGGCCGGCTGCGGTAGGCGGCGACGCTGCTGCCACGCAGGTATTCGAGCAGGTTCTGCTGGCCGTTGAAGTAGTCGTTGCGCTCGGTGGCGGTGAACCCATCCCAACGGAACGGAATGCCGCCGGCCTTGTTGGTGATGATGGTCCGCGTTCCCCAGTTGGCGCCATTGATCAGGCTGCCGGCGTCCCACAGCGAACCGTCCGGGCCCGGGCCGTTTTTCAGCAGTTGCCCGAACGTCGGGCCGGGGGTGGTATTGATGCCGAAGGCGAGCAGTTGGCCCGTCCAGTACTCGCTGTTCATGCGGCCCTGATAGACCTTGGTGCCGTCGGAAATGAAGCCGCCGGACGCCGCAGCAGAGGAGGCGGAGCCGAGCTTGCCCTGGATGTCGGCCAGTGCCCCGCCCAGTGCCTCGCTCAATTGCTCGGCGTTGTCCGCGGTCAGGTAGAGGCCGTTTCCGTAGGCGGCCGCATCCCGCAGCATATCGTTGTCCGTGGTGAAACCGACGGTATAGGTGTACATGTTCTGCTGGGGGTAGCGCGGGTCGTCGAAGCTCTCGCCGGCCGCATCGGTCCCACCCTTGCGCATGTCGATGTCCCAGGCGAACTTGGCGATGTCGTCGAGGAAAAGCGCATGGCCTTCGGTGGCGGATTCCACCGTCGGATTGGAGCCGTCGTTGTCGATGCCATCCCAGTTGGGCAGTTTCCCGTCGGGGTCGTCCGGGTCGTTGGTGGGAAAGGTGGCGTCGTAGGTGGGCAGACCGTCGGTGATGACGATGGTGAAATTCTTCTGGCAGCGGTACTGGATGGGACTGGTGTAGCTGACGCCGGTGTTGTAGGCGCTCGACAGGCCGCGGAAATACCGGGTGACTTCGTACAGGCTCTCGGCCAGCGGCGTCCAGTTGTCCGCGTTCAGCCCGTCGATCGCGCTGACCAGCGTGCTCGTGCCGCTGCCGCAGTTGGCAAGGATGCTCCCTCCGTCTCTGTAGCCGTTCCGGGTGTTCTCGTAACCGTAATTGAAACGGCTGACGCCGAAGCGCATGCCCGGCGTGTTCTGGACGAGATCCTTGGCGACGTCGCGTGCCACGTTCATGCGATAGTCGGCGGGAATCTGCCCCTGGGTCAGGTCAGTGTCGCCGTCGAGGAATCTGTCGAGCAGGAAGCGCAGGTAGTTGCCCAGGTAGCGCGTGCTGCCGCTGCCGCGGGGCTGTGGCAGCCTGAGGCATTTGTACGTGCTCGAACTGCCCAGGCGGAACCGGCTGTATCCGCTTGAACAGCTGTCGCGCCCGAGGTTGTTCGGGTAATACGTCGTCTCGGCATCGATATCGACCCACGAATTGCCGCTGCGGTATTGCCAGTGGCCATAGCTGCCTGCTTGGTCGAAATCCTCGTGCCAGATCATGTGGTCCATGCTGCCGGAGTTGTCGATCAGCAGCATGACGTTGGGGTCGATCGAGGTCGACACCGTCAGCGGGGTGTCGGACAGGGCCAGGGGCCCGGCAAACGCGCCCGCGGCGCTGGCCGCGCACAGGGCCAGCGCGATTCGCAGGGTACGGGCAGTGCCACCGGCTCTCATCGTCGCGGCTCCTTCAGTTGTAGCGTTTGGCATAGATGGATTGCAGGAGGCGCACGGCTTCCCTGGTCTGCCCGCTGCCCACGGCGGTGGTCTGATACAGGTCGCGGCCGGTTTCCTTGTCGGCGCCGTGGCCGACGCCCAGGTGGTCGCGCAGGTAGCCGCGGTGCTCGATCAGGTAGCGGGGGGCCTCCACCGTGCTGGTCATGCTGTTTCCGCCTGAACTTTCGCCTTCGCCTTCATCCTCGCTTTCGCTTCCGCTTCCGTATTGCGTGAATCCCGCGATCCACGCATGAAGCTCGTCCAGATCGCTGGAAAGCAGCACGCTGGTGTGCGCCGGGTCGAACTCGAACACCTGGCAGCCGGTGTCCGATTCCGTGGCGCAGGGGAAACTTCTGGGCGTGGGCGGCGAAATCAGCGGAGCGATCGCCGTTTCCGCGGCGCGCAGGGCCGCTTCGGCGGCCTGGAGGGCGATGTTCTGGTCCCGCCAGTTGCCCGCCATGCGCTCTTCGAGCGCGGTGCCGCGCATGCTGCTCAGTCCCAGCAGCGTCATGACCAGCAGCATGACCAGGGCGATCAGCAGCACGGTGCCGGATTGCCGCCGGTCTTGAGGGAGGAGGCCGTGCATCATGGCAGCTTGTTCCGCAGGGCGATGGTCGAGGTGAACACCCGCGCGAGCCGGAGCTCGCCCAGTGCGGGGTAGTGGGTGGAGTCGCGGGTCAGCACCGTGCCGTCGCAGTCGGCGAAGGAGACCGTGGGGGCTCCCGTGGCCACGTTGGATTCCGGGCTGATCGCCACCAGCGTGACGCGCGCGGCGACGACCTCGTCCCAGTCGGCCACCGCGCCGGCGGCGACGTAGTTGTCCGCGTCGCTGTCCTGGTCGGTGTCGACGCCGTAGCAGATCTGCATGTCGACGATGCCTTCGACGAGCTCCTCGCCGATGGGGGCGCCCCGGTCGAAGCGCAGCCGCCTGAGTGCGGGCAGGCCGCCCGCGCCGTCGCCGATGTAATAGATGGCGCTGCGGAAGAGGTGGACGTCCGTGTCCCCGGTGTAGTCGTGGCTGAGCGGGGAGCCGGACCTGTTGCCCGGTTCGAGCGCCGTTTCTTCCGCTTCCCCTTCTTCCCCCGATCCTTCCTCCTCCGTGCCCTCGCCTGCCCCGCCTTGCCGGGCCAATACACTGGCACTGCTCTGCGCGCTGTTCTGGAAGAGGTCGCAGCCTTCACTGTCGGAAATCAGGACGATCTGGCCCGCGGGGATGCCGCTGCTGGCGGTGAGGTTGATTTCTTCCGCGCTGGTGGGGATGTCGTCGTCGGCGATGCTCACCCCGGCCGGCGCGGCCGCGTGCTTCAGCAGCAGGGTATCGCTGCCGGCGCGGTAGCCGGTCAGCGCGTACCCGCCGTTTCCGCCGTTCCAGCCGCGAATGCCTTCGTCCAGTTCGAATTTTTCGGCGGTGTAGCCGGTGCCGCCCGTGTTCAGGTGGCTCACGACCTCGGTATCGCGGCTACAGACTCCCTTGTAGCCGGCCTGGCGCAGGTCGGAGGAAAGGAAATCCATGGCGAAGCGGCCGCTTTCCTGCACGCGGGACAGCGCCTCCGTGCTGCGGTAGGTCTGGCTGCTGCCGAGATAGACGTACAGCACGCCGCCCAGCAGCAGCACGCCGAGCAGCAGGCCGATCATCAGCTCGACGATGGTCAGGCCCCGTTGGGATGCTTGGATGGCCGGCACGGCGCTAAAGCTCCGTTTCATAAACGAAGGACTGGGCGTTTTCGTCGGCCGCGCCGCTCTGGCGGATACGGCCGCGGTTGTCGTCCCAGGCGATGGTGATGGTGACGAAGCCGCCGTTGCGCACGACCGTACCCGTGGCCCCGGCGCCGAGTGCGCGCGTGACGCTCTGGTTCCAGGCACTGCGCTCGTCCCCGGTGCTGCTGTCGTCGTAATCGCCGTTTTCCACGGCTGCCTGCATGGCGCGCATGCGGTCGGCAAGATCGTAGGCAAGCAGGGTGGCCTGGGTGCGCAGATAGGCGCTGTGGTTGCTCCGCACCGAGGTGGCCTGCAGCCCTGCCAGCCCGAGCAGGCCGAACGCAAGGACGAGCATGGCCACCAGTACTTCGAGCAGCGAGGAGCCTGTTTGCTTGTTCATGCTGGGCCTTGAGTTGTGAATGGCCTGCCGCGGTCCGGGGCGTGAGGTCAGTGCGCGATGCCGGCCCGCCCAGTGGCGTCGAGGTTGACGCCCCGTGAAGCGTTGCCGGATTCGACGGTAAAGACCCGGGCGCCGCCGGCGCGTCCGTCGGCCAGAAACACCGCGCCCCCTTCCGGGCCCGTGAAAACGACTTGAGACGGATCCCATACACGGATCACGCCATTCGCACTCAGGACCAGCCAGCCCGCCGACCAGTCGGTGCCGTCCTCGCAGGCATCCCCCGCTTCGTTGCGCCGGCAGGCGGTGATCGGCTTGCGCTGCCGGATGGCTTCCGTACGGGCCAGTTGCAGCGCCGCCAGCAACTCATTGGCGGCCACCGCGACCCGGTTGCGCTGGATCATCTGGGTGAAGGACGGTGCCGCCAGCCCGGCGATGACCGCGAGAATGGCAAGCGCCACCATCAGTTCGATAAGCGTGAAACCGGCATGCTTGTCCATGCGCATAGTTTGGTTCGATCGCTAGCGATGCAGCGGGTGTCTGCGCCACTGCCTGTTGATTACCATTGCGCTGGCGTACGCTCGCGGTAGACTGGGCGAGCCCATGCATTCCCCGAAGCCCGTGCGGCCTCGGCGTTCGTTATCGTTGTCGCAATCCGGCCGGATTTCCTGCCCGGGGACGCCATGCGTCTCCCGGCGGGCCGTTTGTTGGCCGACGCAAAACGCGGCGGGGGCATGCGCAAGCGAAGCGAAAGGCCTCAGGCTGTGGTGTCAGCCGGATGTACCAGCGTGCATACAGCGCCTGCCCTTTTCCAGGGGAGGTGCCGATGCCGGCTGGGCGTCAAACCGTTCGACCGGCTTTCCACGCAGGAGCAGTGCATGCCCTTTACCTCCCTTGGCAGGTGCGTTGGATGGATTACATACTCAAATTTGCTAACTGTCAACAACGATGCATATTCAAATTTGAACCATCTGCTTCAGTGCCATCCGGTGAGGATTGATGTGGCGCTGAAATCGAGGCGTATATCGGTTTTCCTGGCAGAACGGCACATGGGTGTCCGTCTGTCCCGGGCGTCGCGCTTTCATTGCGGAAGAGCAGCATGATCGCCGAGCGGATCAAAAAAGCCCGTGATGTGCTCAAATTGTCGCAGTCCGAGGCGGCGAGGATATCCGGGATACCTTTGGGGACGCTACGCAAATACGAGCATGGCCCGAGCCAGCCGGGGGCGGAGGCGATCGTCCGGTTCACCCGGCTCGGGATCAATGCCCATTGGCTGCTGACGGGGACGGGGGCGATGCTGCTGGACGGGCAGCCATGCCCGGTGGCGGATTCCGCGCAGGAGCTGGAGACCCAGGGCGCGTCCGCCGACTACGTCGCGCTCCCGCCCTGCAGCGCAGCACGGGACGCGGCGGACCCCGGCGAGCGCGCCGACTCCGGGGCCTGCGGCGATGCGCTGATGTTCAGGAAAGACTGGATCCGGATCGAGCTGGACGCCGCGCCGTCCGACCTGTGCTTCATCCGCGTCAGCGGCGACTCCATGGAGCCCATGCTGCGTGCGGGCGACGTGATCCTGGTCGATACCCGCGCCCGCCACCCCAACCGGGAGGGCGTCTACATCCTGCGCATGGACGGCATGCTGCTGGTCAAGCGCATCCAGGCCATGCCTGGCGGCACCTTGCAGATTTCCAGCGACAACGCGGCTTTCGTTCCCTGGCTGATCAAACTGGCCGAACTGGAACAATCCGACCTGACCGTCGTCGGCCGCGTGGTGTGGTCCGGGCGGCGCCTCTGAGGAGGGGCGCCACCCCCGAATCATCCCATATCAATAGCGCACGCCCCCTAGCAAGGCCACCACCTTCTCCCGCAAGCCCTCGGGCGTCGCTTCCGCCGCCCCCACCGGCGGCGCGGCCAGCAGCTCCACGCGGCTGAACGCCCCCCGGCGGAACGGCCGGGTCATCGCCGGGCCGTCCTTGCGGCTGAAGAAGCTGCCCCACAGCCCGCGCAGCGCCAGCGGCACCACCGGCACCGGGGTGCGCTCGACGATGCGCGCGATGCCGGGGCGGAAGGGCTGCAGTTCGCCGTTCCCGGTGATGCCCCCTTCCGGGAAGATGCCCACCAGTTCGCCGGCTTCCAGCGCGCGGGCGACCTCGTCGAAGGCGCGCTCCATCATCGCCGGGTCTTCCTTCGCCGGGGCGATGGGAATCGCCCGGCTGGTGCGGAACACGAAGGACAGGATGGGCCAGCGGAAGATGCGATGGTCCATGACGAAGCGGATCGGCCGACGGCAGGCCGCCATGATGATCAACGCATCGACGAAGCTCACGTGGTTGGCGACGATCACCGCACCGCCCTGCTCCGGCACGTGCTCCATGCCCTGTACGCGCAGGCGATACACCGTGTGCACCAGCAGCCAGACGATGAAGCGCAGCAGGAATTCCGGCACCAGGGTGTAAATGTAGATCGCCACCGCGGCGTTGAGCAGCGCGGTAATCAGGAACAGCTGCGGCACGCTGGCCCCGGCGGCCAGCAGGCCCGCCCCCATGCCGGCGGCCACCACCATGAACAGCGCGTTGAGGATGTTGTTGGCGGCGATGATGCGCGAGCGGTGCGAGGGCACGGAGCGGCTCTGCACCAGCGCGTACAGCGGCACGATGTAGAAACCGCCGCACAGCGCCACCATGACCAGATCGAAGAGGATGCGCCAGGTGGCCGGTTCGGCCAGCAGTTCGGCAAGCGGGCGCAGCGTGGCGCCGCCGGCATCCATCGCCGAGCTGGCCCACCACAGGTCCAGGCCGAACACCGTGAGGCCGATGGAGCCGAAGGGCACCAGGCCGATTTCCACGTGCTTGCCGGACAGGCGCTCGCACAGCAGCGAACCCGCCGCGATGCCCACCGAGAACACCGCCAGCAGCAGGGTCACCGCCTTCTCGTCGCCACCCAGCACGGTGGAGGCGAAGCCGGGAAACTGCGAGAGGAACACCGCGCCGTAGAACCAGAACCACGAGATGCCCAGGATGGACAGGAACACCGTGCGGTTCTCGCGCACGAAGCCAAGCATCTGCCAGGTCTGAGTGGCCGGGTTCCAGTCGATCTTCATGCCCGGATCGACCGCCGCGGCCGGCGGGATGGCGCGGCTGGCCAGATACCCCAGCACCGCCACCGCCAGCGTGCCGGCCGACACCCACACACTGCCCGACGGCACGGCGATCAGCAGGCCGCCGACGATGGTGCCGAGCAGGATGGCGAGGAAGGTGCCGGACTCCACCAGCGCGTTGCCGCCCACCAGTTCGGTTTCGTCGAGCACCTGCGGCAGGATGGCGTACTTGACCGGCCCGAAGATGGCCGACTGCGTGCCCATGAGGAACAGGCAGAACAGCATCAGCCCCACTGAAGACAGCGCGAAGGCCGCCGTGGCGAGCAGCATGATCACCACTTCCAGCAGCTTGGTGAAGCGGATCAGCCGGCTCTTCTCGTACTTGTCGGCGAACTGCCCGGCGGTGGCGGAGAACAGCAGAAAGGGCAGGATGAACAGCCCGGCGGCCAGGTTCACCAGCACGCCCGGCGACAGGGTGGTGAGCCGCGCGGCCTGGAAGGTGATCAGCACCACCAGGGCGTTCTTGTAGAAGTTGTCGTTGAACGCGCCGAGGAACTGGGTCAGGAAGAAGGGCAGGAAACGGCGTTCCCGCATCAGTTTGAACTGGGAGCTCATTTGGACTTCCGGTCGAAGAAGCGGCGGGTTTCGAACACGTTCGCCGGCAGGCGGCGGCCGTGGCTGGTCAGGTGGCGGTTGAGCACGAAGATGAACAGCAGCGGGTTGTAGCGCCGGATCGTTTCAAGCACCGGTGCGGCCTCCTCGGCCAGCAGGCCGGCGCGTGCCAGCGCTGCGGGCGAAATCACCGGCAGGATGCCAGGCAGGGGGTAGTCGGTGCCGTACAGCAGGCGGGGATGCAGATCGTCGCGCTCCAGCAGCGTGCGCAGCACCTCGGGCGGACGGTTGCGCAACAGGACGGCGGCGATGTCGCCATGCAGCAGCCCGCGATGGCGCTCGTCGCCCATCATGCGCAGGAACAGTTCGAAGCTGGACACACGCGGACCCTGCACGCCGCGGTCCAGATCGATGTCCTCGCCGGCCGTCCCGCAGTGCGCCATGACCACCCTCACCCCCTGGTCGAGCGCACGGCGCAGCAGCAGCGGATTGCCCCATTCCGCGCGGCCCAGGCCATGCACCACGCGTTCTTCGCCGACGTGGGTGATCAGCGGCAGGTCCAGGCGGGCCAGGACGCGGTAGAAACGCTCGCAGGCCGGAACGGCCGGATCGATACCCATGGCCGGAGGCAACCATTTGACCGCGCGGGCGCCTTCTTCCGCCGCGCGCTCCAGGGCGTCCTCGGCATCCGCACGGTAGGGGTGCACCGAACACACCCACTCGAAGCGCTGCGGTGCGGCGCGTGCCACGTCGCGGGCGTATTCGTTGGGCACGTACAGGGTGCTGTATTCGGGCACCGGCATGCCGTCCGGCGTATGCACGCGGTCGAAGGCGAACAGCACGGTCTTGTAGCCGGGCGCCATGTCGGCCATCAGGGTGTGCAGGCGCTCGACGTAGCGGTCATCCACGCCGCCGGGTTCCGTGTTGGCGCATGCTGCGTTGAGGAACACATGGGTCTGCAGATAACGCAGCGGATTGCGCAGACGGGTCATGTCCGGCCCCAGCGCCACACCGTAGCCACCGTCGCCGCTGCCCGCCAGATGGGCGTGGGCGTCCCAGACTTGCGCGGGGTCGAGGCCCTGCCAGGAAGCGGCGACCAGCGGGTGGCTGGACAGTTCGGCCGGCAGGCCGGACAGGCAGGGGTTGAGCACCTTGCCGCGAGCCAGCACGGCCGCCACGCCACCGGCCGCCACCAGTGCGCCACCGGCCAGCCCGGCACGCAGCCAACGCCGGCGCGCCGGCAAAATCGGAGAGGAAGCAAGGCGCATCAGGCGGCCTCCGCACGCTGTTTGAGGATGACATGGTCGATCTTACCGGTGCCCAGCAACGGCAGTGTTTCCACGCCGACGAGAATACGCGGCACGGCCAGTTCGGACGCGCCGCTGGCGCGTGCGGCGGCGGCCAGGGCCTCGCGGGTCAGCGCGCGGTCGGTGGTGAACAGCACCAGCGCCTCGCCCTTGCCCTCATCCGGGCGGCTGCTGGCGGCGTGCTGGGCGGCCGGCGAGGCGGTGGCGGCGATCTTCTCCACCACTTCCAGGCTGACCATCTCGCCGGCGATCTTGGCGAAGCGCTTCACCCGGCCGACGATGCGCACGAAGCCTTCGTCGTCGATCTCCACCACGTCGCCGGTGTCGTACCAGCCCTCGCCGATTTCCGAGGCCGGCGCCTGCAGCACGCCCGGCGCATCGGCCTTGAGGTAGCCGCTCATCAGATTGGGGCCGCTCACGTGCAGCATGCCGCGCCGCCCGCCGTCGGCGTCGATGCCGGGCACCGGCACCAGCCTGGCGTGCAGGCCGGGCAGCACCTGGCCGACAGTGCCGCGCCGGAAGGCCATCGGCGTGTTCACCGCGATCACCGGAGCGGTTTCGGTGGCGCCGTAGCCTTCGAAGATGCGGATGCCGAACTTGTCGAACCACTGCTCGCGCACCAGCTCGGCCAGCTTTTCCGCCCCGGCGATGACGTAGCGCAGGCGGTGGAAATCGTAGGGGTGGGCGTGCCTGGCGTAGTTGCCCAGGAAGGTGGAGGTGCCCAGCAGCACCGTGCACGCGCGGTCGTAGGCCAGTTCCGGAATCACCCGGTAGTGCAGCGGGCTGGGGTAGAGGAACACCCGCGCGCCGCACAGTACCGGCAGCAGCCCGCCGGCGGTGAGCCCGAAGGAGTGGAACAGCGGCAGGGCGTTGAGCACCTTGTCATCCACCGAGAAATCCACCACCGCGCGGATCTGCGCGATGTTGGCGAGCAGCGCGCGGTGCGAGAGCACCACGCCCTTGGGCTTGCCCTCGGAGCCGGAGGTGAACAGGACCACCGCCGGGTCCTCGGCGTCGCCGATGTGGCTGGCCGCGCGCGGAAAATGCGCCGCCCACAGCAGCAGCCACAGCTTGTCGGCCAGCTTCATGTTGGCGCGCAGGTCTTCCAGGTAGAGCACGCGCAGATCGTGCAAGGCGGCGAGCTTGTCGCCCAGCTTGGCCTGTTCGACGAAGGCGCGCGAGGTGATCACCGTGCGGATGCGCGCCGCGTCGCAGGCGGCCTGCATGCCTTCCACCCCGGCGGTGTAGTTGAGCATGGCCGGCACGCGCCGCCGCGCGCTGAGGCCGAACACCAGCGCCAGCGTGGGCGCCAGGTTGGGCAGCAGCACGCCGACGTTCTCGTCCGGCGCCGTTTCGCGCTCAACCAGGCGGCCGAGCGCCAGCGCCATGCGCACCAGTTCGGCATAGGAGTACTCCTGCCGCTTCAGGTCTTCCACCAGCCGGCGCGAACGGCCCTGGATGGCGGCGGTGTCCAGCAACGCCTCGAACAGCGTCTGGCGCGGACGGCTGGCGAAGATCATCTCCTGCATGATGCGACGCATGGCCTCACCCGCCTTGCGGCGGCGCTCGCGCGCCGTAGGCGCGGCGGGCATCTCGATGCGCGTGGTGGGCTGGATGTACAGGCTGATCTGCGGCAGCAGGCGGCGCGGGTAACGCCCGTCGAGGCGCGAGAAATAGGTGCGCGCGGCGCCGTCGATGCGCACCGGCAGGAGGGTGGCGCCGGTGCGCGCGGCCACGAAGGCCGGGCCGTCATAGGTCTTCATCAGGCTGCCGGTGGTGGTGATGCGCCCTTCCGGAAAGATCACCACTGGGCGGCCGGACTCCAGCAGGCGCACCACGCGCTTCATCGCCATCGGGCTGGTGGGATCGACGGTGAGGTGATCCACCAGCATCAGCACCAGTCGGTAGAAGGGGTTGCGGATCACCGTGGTATGCACCACGAACACCGGGTCCAGCGGCAGGAACAGGCCGAGCAGCAGGCCGTCGAGCAGCGATTCGTGGTTGGCGATGACCAGCAGGCGGTCCTGCGGCGCGGGCATGCAGCCCTCCACGCGCACGCGGAACAGCACGCGGGCCACCGCGCGCAGAACGAACTTGGCCAGGGAACGCAGCATGATGTGGCTCCAGTAGCAGAAAAAGGGAAGGGGAAATGCGGCGAAAAGTCGCGAGCGGTCAGCGGATGTCCGGCCAGGCCACGTCGTCGCGCTTCAGATCGCGGAAGGCGGCGAGCAGCCAGGAACGCATGGCGATCACCAGCGTGTAGGGGCGGCGCTGCGCGGCGGGCAGCTTCTGGTCGACGATGTGCTGACGGGCAAAGTCTTCGCACACCCGCGCAAGGCGCTCGCGGAAACTGTTCGCCAGTCCGGCGCCGATCTGCCCGTGCACCACCGAGAGCATCTCGGCCTCGCCATCGAAACCGCCGGCAAAGTAGTCGTCCAGCACCTCGTCGCGGAAGTACTGCATCACCGGCCCGTTGGCGCGCCAGCGGAACCCCTTGGCCACGCGCAGGCGGTAGCGGTTGAGCGGGCGCAGCTCGATGATGCCCAGGTGGTCCAGGCGCAGCAGGTGGGCGGTGCATTCCGCCGCGTCCATGCGATAGGTGGCGACGATCTGCTCCGCGCTCCACAGGCTCAGGCAGCAGATCGCCACCAACAGCAGGCGGCGGTCCGCCACCACGGCCTGTTCCTGCTCCAGGGTCAGTTCGGCGAGCAACGGCTGGTGGTCCGCCACACGGCGGGCGAGGTCGGCGAAATCCAGCCCCAGCACGCGGCAGATCTCATCCACGCGGGAAAGCGGCATGTCGCCGCCCCGCGAGAACATGCGCTTGACCGAAGATTCGGCCAGCCCGATGCGCTCGGCCAGCGCAGCATAGGTAATGTGAGCGTCGCGCAACTCCGACTTGAGGGCGGCGACGAGATCGGCGGAAGTGCTCATGGTGGGGGGGGGCTGCGGTGTTGAAGATGCGTGAAGGATATTCTTCGATGCACTTCTTTGCAGCACCGCCGAATCAAGTACCGCCTGACGATACCATCTGTCGCTCCAATCGGAACGGCTCGCCGCTGCGGACTTGCGCTTGGCGAAAGCAGAGGGAGCAGGGGCGAACTCCCTACCCATCAGGGCAGGCGACTCGATGCTTAGCGATGATGCACGGCACGAACCGATGGTGGAGAAAAGCTGTTTGACATGGGAATGAGCGCGGGCTACCGTCCGGTCATTGGGATATGCCGGGAAAGAAGGGGGGCGAAGACGAAGCCTTCCGCATAAGAGTGATATGTGGAATCCGTCTAACTTGATATCGGCCCTTTCCGTCCATTACAACTGTTAGCCGTTTATATCATGCAACCATCTATCCCGATTCCAACTGACAACATCTACAAGTTCGCATGTCTCTTTGGGCTAGCTCTGATCGTTTCCGCAATCTTCTCGTTCGTGCTGGTTTACAGTTCTTCGTTTGATCGAAAGGTAAAGTACTCAGAGAGTATCATCCCGTTAGAGGCAAAAGCAGATCGAACCAAGACAGAAGAAGACCTTCTTGCTTTGAACAAGAAGCTTATCGAGGTGACGCTGTCGAACGAAAGCACCGCAAGCCATGTAATTGCTGTGACGCTCACCTTTGGCATAGCATTTAGCGTCTTTGGCGCCACCAGGTGGCACCAGACTGTTCAGCAGCGAGACGACCAACTTGCAGAGCTTCAGTTGCGCAAAATTACGGCAGAAGTGGCGATATTGGAAGGCGAGGCTGCAGCAAAAAACAAGCCCCCAAATAACGGCTAACCCGCGCTTACAGTGGACCGTCAAAAGCTACGCCTTTGCCATTCGGCGGTTTCCACGTTAGATTGCAATAAGGTGTAGAAATGAATAAAGCACAAGCGGATGCAGTTGCTCAAGCGATACTGGAGCCACACGTCCAGGAACTCGATAAGCGCAAAAATAAGCACGCCGCCGAATTCGAACGCAGGGAGAAACTCCGAGACCTTTCCTCGTTCGCAGTCTTTGGACTGATCATTGGCTACGCCGTCGCATCTTTCACAGATGAAAGTATAGGCGTCGGTGCGCTATGCGGTTTGTCGATTGGTCTCGCACTGGGACGCCTTGTTGCTTGGATGCGCTCCAGAAGATCGTCAATCTAACAATTCACTCCAGCGGGCCGCCTTCGGCGTCTGCTGAGCTTTGTCGTTATGCCGAGCATTGTCCACCAGGAGAAAGCATGCAATTCCTGCCCAGAAGAACCGAGAGCTACCCCGACTGGCTGGACACCGACGGAATCAAGATCTACACGATTTCCGCTCACGGTGATGATGTCGACCAGGCACCCTACCTGTCACGCCTCGCCGAGGTGAAACAGGCCCGGAACAAACCGTGGGGCATCACTCCCGCATTTGCCATCTTCCATGACGGAGCAAGTGCCCGCTACCTGGTTCTGGCCTGGTGGGGCAACGACAATGAACTGTTCACCTCGGTTTCCGTGCAGACTCCGGATGGCTGGGTGGAAGACCCGGAGCGCTACTCGTTCTGCCTGTGGGATCTTGAGGTGATCTGGCATGAACGCAACAGCTTCGTGCGGCACTGCTACTGCCCAACCCCCGACATTGAGGCATATCGCCAAAGCCGCTTGGACAGCGCCTGACAGTTCATGCAATCCGGCGCCGGATTGCCCTATCGTTGACCAGCAAAGGACGCCTCAATGCTCAATATCGACGAGGCCGCGATCACCCTGCCGGACAAACCAAGCTGCCCGGAAAGCGTACGATATCGAAACCGTGCTCAAGCACGAGCAGATCACTGACACTTGTCTCTCGAAATAATCGGCCCTCGACATTGAAGATATCCCGGATCGACCATATCGTCCTGACCGTCGCAGACATCGACGTCGCCTGCGAGTTCTACGCCCGCACCCTCGGCATGGAAGTGGTCACCTTCGGCGAGGGGCGCAAGGCGCTTTCTTTCGGCCAGCAGAAGTTCAATCTCCACGAGGTCGGGAAAGAGTTCGAGCCGAAAGCAGACAGGCCCACACCCGGTTCGGCCGATATCTGCCTGATCGCGGAAACCGCCATTTCCGCAGTCATCAGCCACCTTCAGCGTGTTGGAGTGCGGATTATCGCAGGACCGATTCGCAGAACGGGCACGATGGGGCCGATCCTGTCGGTCTATTTCCGCGATCCGGACAGCAACCTGATCGAGGTATCCAACTACCTCTGACTGACCACGGGTCGAGCGCAATCCCCGCCATTCATGGCGGGGTCAGCGAGACCAGCGTGCCTGGAGCCGAAGACGCCACAAGCTCGTGATGAGCAAGCCCCAGCCTTCAGGCTGGGGCGACTCACCCGCCCAGCTTGCTCCGCAGAATTTCATTGACCTGCGCCGGATTCGCCTTGCCCTTGCTGGCCTTCATGACCTGGCCGACCAGGGCGTTGAAAGCCTTTTCCTTGCCGGCGCGGAATTCCTCCACCGACTTCTGGTTGGCCGCCAGCACTTCTTCCACGATGGCTTCGATGGCGCCGCTGTCGGTGACCTGCTTGAGGCCCTGGGCGTCGATGACGCGGTCGGCGGCGTCCGCTTCGGTGCCGCCCTCGCCGTTCCACAGGGCTTCGAAGACTTTCCTGGCGATGTTGTTGGAGATGGTGTTGTCGGCGATGCGGCGCACCAGACCGGCGAGCTGGGCGGGGTCGACGGGGGAGTCGGCGATGTCCAGTTCAGCCTTGTTGAGGCGCGCGGCCAGGTCGCCCATGACCCAGTTGGCGCACAGCTTGGCGAGTGCCTGGCCGGCGGCGCTGACGGTGGCCTGGAAGTATTCGGCCACTTCCTTGCTGGCGGTCAGCGTGGTGGCGTCGTAGGCGGAAAGGCCGAGTTGTTCGACGAAGCGGGCCTTCATGGCGCCGGGCAGTTCGGGCATTTCGCCCTGCACGCGGGCGATCCAGGCGGGTTCGATGACCAGCGGGAGCAGGTCGGGGTCGGGGAAGTAGCGGTAATCGTGGGCGTCTTCCTTGCTGCGCATCATGCGGGTTTCGCCGGTGTCCGGGTCGAACAGCACGGTGGCCTGCTGGATCTTGCCGCCGTCTTCCAGGGTGTCGATCTGCCACTGCACTTCGAAGTCGATGGCCTGTTGCAGGAAGCGGAAGGAGTTGAGGTTCTTGATTTCGCGGCGGGTGCCGAGCGGGCCGCCGGGGCGGCGCACGGAGACGTTGGCGTCGCAGCGAAAAGAGCCTTCCTGCATGTTGCCGTCGCAGATGTCGATCCAGCGCACCAGGGCGTGGAGCGCCCGAGCGTAGGCCACGGCCTCGGCCGAGGAGCGCATGTCCGGCTCGGAGACGATTTCCAGCAGCGGCGTGCCGGCGCGGTTGAGGTCGATGCCGCTCATGCCGTGGAAGTCTTCGTGCAGGCTCTTGCCCGCGTCTTCTTCCAGGTGGGCGCGGGTCAGCGTCACCGTTTTCTCATAGGCTTTGTCGCCCTCTCCCACGCGGATGGTGATGGCGCCGCCCTGCACCACGGGCAGTTCGAACTGGCTGATCTGGTAGCCCTTGGGGAGGTCCGGGTAGAAGTAGTTCTTGCGCGCGAACACGCTCCTGGGCGCCACGGTGGCGCCGATGGCCAGCCCGAAGCGGATGGCGCGCTCCACCGCGCCGCGGTTGAGCACCGGCAACACACCGGGCAGGGCGATATCCACCGCGCTGGCCTGGCGGTTGGCTTCGGCGCCGAAGGCGGTGCTGGCGGCCGAGAAGATCTTGCTGGCGGTGTTGAGCTGGGCGTGGACTTCCAGCCCGATGACGACTTCCCAATCGGTTCTGCTCATGATCGTTTCCGTTGTGACGTGCGGTCAGCTGCAGCGACCGCTCGGCCGGTCCACCAGGAGCGGCCATACATAATCGAAAGTGCCCCGGTCGCAGCGGCTGGCGCAGCGGCTGAAGCCGACGGTGACCTGATCGCCCTGTTCCCACACCAGCACGGAACAGCCGTCCGCCGCGCGCAGTTCCACGTTGGGCGCCTTGCGCACCTGGCGGAAATCCGCCAGATCGAAGCGGCAGGCGCCGCGCCGGGGCACGTCGATGCGCGCGGAGAAGGCGCGTACGTCGGACTGGCGGATGTCCACGCTGGCGTCGACCTTGTAGCCGGCGGCATCGGTGAAGCGGCATTCGGCCTGCACGTCGAGCGGGCGCACGGGCATCGGGCGCAGACGTTCGCGGGCTTGCGAAGGGTGTTCCAGCACTTCTTCCGGTACCTGGGGCGCGGGCGGCGCCACCCTGGGTGTGCCGCAGGCGGCCAGCATCAGCGCCGCCGCACTCGCCGCGAGCAGGCCGGTACCGGTCGGACGTGCGTACCGCATGGCGTTCAGGCGAAGGCGGCCGGGCGGCGGGTGTGCCAGTCGGTGGCCTGCTGGAAGCGGTGCGCAGCATTCAGCAGGCGGCCTTCGGCGAAGTAGTCGCCGATCAGTTGCAGGCCCACCGGCAGGTCGCCGGCGCCGAAGCCGGCCGGGTGCGACAGGCCGGGCAGGCCAGCCAGGTTGACGGCGATGGTGTAGATGTCCGACAGGTACATCTGCACCGGGTCTTCACTCTTCTCGCCGATGGCCCAGGCGGTGGTGGGGCTGGTGGGCCCGGCGATCACGTCGCAGTGCTGGAAGGCGGCCTGGAAGTCCTGCGCGATCAGCCGGCGCAGCTTCTGCGCCTTGAGATAGTAGGCGTCGTAATAGCCGTGCGAGAGCACGTAGGTGCCCACCAGGATGCGGCGCTTGACCTCGGCGCCGAAGCCTTGCGCGCGGCTCTTCTGGTACATGTCGGCGAGGTCGCCGTATTCCGCCGCGCGGTGGCCGTAGCGCACGCCGTCGAAACGGCTGAGGTTGCTGGAGGCTTCCGCCGGGGCGATGACGTAATAGGCCGGAATGGCCAGTTTGGCGTTGGGCAGGCTGACTTCCACCGTGGTGGCGCCCAGCTTGCGGTATTCGGCCAGCGCGGCGTCGACGGCGGCGCGCACGTCGTCGGCCATGCCGGGACCGAAGAATTCCTTGGGCAGGCCGATGCGCAGGCCGGTCAGGGGTTTGTCCAGATCGCGGGCGTAGTCTTCGGCCGGGCGTTCCAGGCTGGTGGAATCGCGTTCGTCGAAGCCGGCCATGGCGGTCAGCAGGGCGGCGCAATCGGCCGCCGAGGCGCCGAAGGCGCCGGCCTGATCCAGCGAGGAGGCGTAGGCCACCATGCCGTAGCGCGAACACACGCCGTAGGTGGGTTTGATGCCGGTGACGCCGGTCATGGCGGCGGGCTGGCGCACCGAGCCGCCGGTGTCGGTGCCGGTGGCGATGGGCGCCAGGCGCGCGGCCACGGCCACCGCCGAACCGCCGGACGAGCCGCCGGGAATGCGCGCGGTGTCCCAGGGGTTCCTGGCCGGGCCGAAGTGGGAGTTCTCGTTGCTCGACCCCATGGCGAATTCGTCCATGTTGGTCTTGCCCAGGCCGACCGCACCGGCGTTCTTCAGCAGGGTGACGACGTGGGCGTCGTAGGGGCTGACGAAGTTGCCCAGCATCTTCGAGCCGCAGGTGGTCAGCACGCCTTCGGTGCAGAACACGTCCTTGTGGGCGAGCGGGATGCCGGTGAGCGGGCCGGCGCGGCCGGCGGCGATGCGTTCGTCGGCGGCGTGCGCGGCGGCCAGCGCGCCCTCACGGTCCACGGTGATGAAGGCGTTGAGCGCCGGATTGGCAGCGTCGATGCGGTCGAGGAACAGCGTGGCGAGTTCGACGGCGGAGATCTGGCGCGCGTCGAGGGCGCGGCGCAGTTCGGAAAGCGGGGCGTTGATCATGGTGTGCGCAACGGTAGGGGGCGGCCGGCGACGGCGCGCGGGGGAACGTCTTTCTTATTCGATGACCTTGGGCACCAGGTAGAGCCCGTTTTCGGTCTGCGGAGCGACGCGCTGGAAGGCATCGCGGCGGTCGGCTTCGGTGGCCGCGTCGGCGCGCAGGCGGGTGGCGAGATCCTGCGGGTGGCTCATCGGCTCGACCCCGGTGGTGTCGACGGCCTGCATCTCTTCGATGAGCGCAAAAATGCCGTTGAGCTTGGCCTGGGTGGCTGCCGCGTCGGCGTCGGTGAGTTCAATGCGGGCCAGCCGGGCGACGTGGCGGACCTCTTCGAGGGAGAGCGACATGGGGAAACAAAACCTGCTTAAGCCACAAAGGTTTGTAGGTTATCATAACCGCTTTTGGGCCCGCTCGGCCGCCCGCTCCCGGCTTCGGACGCAGGGTGACCCCCGGCCCGTTTTCGCATCGCGTCGCCCAATCGGTTCTCTGCACCGCATTCGCTCGCACCACCCAGACCTCCCTACCGGTTTCGGACTCACTCCATGTTCGGCATTCTGCGTTCCTATTTTTCCAATGATCTGGCCATCGACCTGGGCACCGCCAACACGCTGATCTACGTGCGCGGCAAGGGCATCGTGCTCGATGAACCCTCGGTGGTGGCGATCCGCACCGAAGGCGGCCCCAACGCCAAGCGCACCATCCAGGCCGTCGGCCACGCGGCCAAGCAGATGCTCGGCAAGACGCCGGGCAACATCACTGCGATCCGCCCGATGAAGGACGGGGTGATCGCCGATTTCGTCGTCACCGAGCAGATGATCAAGCAGTTCATCAAACGTGCGCACGACTCGCGGCTGTTCTCGCCCAGCCCGCGCATCATCGTCTGCGTGCCCTGCGGCTCCACCCAGGTGGAACGCCGCGCGATCCGCGACGCGGCCCTGGCGGCCGGCGCATCGCAGGTCTATCTGATCGAAGAACCGATGGCCGCGGCGATCGGCGCCGGCCTGCCGGTGTCCGACGCTACCGGCTCGATGGTGGTCGACATCGGCGGCGGCACCACCGAGGTGGGGGTGATCTCGCTGGGCGGCATGGTGTATGCCGGCAGCGTGCGCGTGGGCGGCGACAAGTTCGACGACGCCATCGTCAATTACATCCGCCGCAACTACGGCATGCTGATCGGCGACACCACCGCCGAGAACATCAAGAAGGAAATCGGCTCGGCCTTCCCCGGTTCGGAAGTGCGCGAGATGGAAGTCAAGGGCCGCAACCTGGCCGAGGGCATTCCGCGTTCCTTCACCATTTCCTCCAACGAGATCCTCGAAGCGCTCAACGAGCCGCTCAACCAGATCGTCTCGGCGGTCAAGATCGCCCTGGAGCAGACTCCGCCGGAACTGGGCGCCGACATCGCCGACCGCGGCATGGTGCTGACCGGCGGCGGCGCGCTGCTGCGCGACCTGGACCGCCTGCTGATGGAAGAGACCGGCCTGCCGGTGATCGTCGCCGAGGAGCCGCTGACCTGCGTGGCGCGCGGTTGCGGCCTGGCCTTGGAGAAAATGGACAAGCTGGCGTCCATCTTCGCCTCCGAGTAACGCTGCACACGGCCGGCGGACCTCCTCACCGCCGGCCTGGCCCGAACACGAACCATGTCCCTGGTCGGTCATCAGGCGCCTCCCATCTTCCGCCGTGGGCCCACCCCGCTGGTCCGCCTGATCGTGTTCGTCTCGATCTGCCTGGCGATGATGGTGGCGGACATCAAGTACCGCTATGTCGACGTCCTGCGCCAGGGCCTGTCGGTGGTCACCTACCCGCTGCAGATGGCCGCCGCCGCGCCGGCCGACGTGGTGCTCAACGCCTCGCGCTATTTTGCCACCCTGCTCGAAGTCCAGCTGGAGAACGCCGATCTGCGCCGCCAGTTGCTGGAGGCCGCACAGTCGCTGCTGCGCTTCGAGCACCTGCAGCGCGAGAACGAGGAGCTGCGCGGCCTGGTCGGCATGGCGCAGCGCGTGCCGGTGATCAGCGTGAGCGCGGAAATCCTCTACAACGCGCCGGACCCGTTCACCCGCAAGGTGATCCTCAACCGCGGCGCGCAGCACGGTATCCAGCCCGGGCTGGCAGTGGTGGACGCGCACGGAGTGATCGGCCAGGTCACCCGCGTGTATCCGGTGCAGGCCGACGTCACCCTGCTCACCGACAAGAACCAGGCGATTCCGGTGGAAGTGGCGCGCAACGGCCTGCGCGGCGTGCTGTTCGGCACCGGCCAGGGCCAGCTGGAAATGCGCTTCGTACTGGTCGGCGCGGACATCCGTGCGGGCGACACGCTGCTCACCTCCGGGCTGGACGGCGTGTTCCTGCCCGGCCTGCCGGTGGCCACGGTGAGCAGCGTGGAGCGCGAGGGCCAGGCCTTCGCCAGCATCGCCTGCGAACCGGCCGCCGGCATCGAGCGCAGCGTGCAGGTGCTGGTGCTGGGCCGCCAGGAGCTGCCGCCCCCGCCCCCCGTCCCCGGCGCAGCCGGCAGCAGCGGAGGCCGTTGAACCATGCAGCCCACCAACCGCTCCCGCCGCATTCTGCTGCCGGTCAAGCTGTGGTTCATCTGGTTCAGCCTGATCGTCGCGCTCGGGCTGAATTTCGTGCCCACCGGCCGCCTGCCCGCCGTGCCGGACTTCGTCGCCCTGGTGCTGGCCTTCTGGTGCATCCGCGAGCCGCTGCGCATCGGCATGGGCAGCGCCTTCGTGTTCGGCCTGCTGGTGGATATCGGCCACGGCGCGGCAATGGGCCAGCACGCGCTGAGCTACGTGGTACTGGTCTATCTGGCCAGCGCGCTGTCGCGCCGCATGCTGTGGTTCCCGCCGCTGTTGCAGGCCCTGCACCTGCTGCCCGTGCTGCTGCTCGCCCAGGCGCTGATGGTGCTCGCGCGCCTGCTGGCCGGCGCGGAGTTCCCCGGCTGGTGGTACTTCCTTTCCAGCTTCAGCGGCGCGGCGCTGTGGACGCCGCTCACCTTCCTGCTGCTGCTGCCCCAGTACCAGCCGGTGGACCGCGATGACAACCGGCCGATCTGAGCCGGCAGCGCGATGACCGAGTTCCGCTCGCCCGACCAGGAGACCAAGGGCTTCCGCCATCGCGTGGTGGTGGCGCTGCTGTTCATCCTGGCCTGCTTCTGCGTGCTGGCGGGGCGTTTCTACTACTTGCAGGTGGTACGCCACGAGTACTTCCACACCCGCGCCGAGGACAACCGCATCGCCCTGCTGCCGGTGGTGCCCAACCGGGGCACCATCGTGGATCGCAACGGCCAGCTGCTGGCGCGCAACTACGCCGCCTACACGCTGGAGATCAACCCCTCGCGCGTGCGCAGGCTGGATGAAACCATCGACGCGCTGGCCCAGTTCATCGACATCCAGCCGCGCGACCGTCGGCGCTTCCGCAAGATCCTCGAGGAAAGCCGCAACTTCGAGAGCGTGCCGATCCGCACCCGGCTGAGCGACGAGGAGGTGGCACGCTTCGTTGCCGAGCGCTACCGCTTTCCCGGCGTGGAGGTGCAGGCCCGCCTGTTCCGCGATTACCCGCTGGGCAGCGTGGCCTCGCACCTGATCGGCTACATCGGCCGCATCAACCAGCGCGACCAGCAGCGCATCGAGGAACGCGGCGAAACCGCCAACTACCGCGGCTCCGACTACATCGGCAAGGCAGGCCTGGAGCTCTCCTACGAGAACGAGCTGCACGGCACCACCGGCGTGGAACAGGTGGAGGTGAATGCCGGCGGGCGCGCGGTACGCCTGCTGGCGCGCCAGCCCGCCGCACCGGGCAACGACCTCGAACTCACACTGGACATCGAACTGCAGAAGGTGGCGGAAGCCGCCTTCGGCGAGCGGCGCGGCGCGCTGGTGGCCATCGAGCCATCCACCGGCGGGGTGCTGGCGCTGGTTTCGATGCCCACCTTCGACCCCAATCTGTTCGTCGATGGCATCTCCACGCAGGACTGGCAGGCCCTCAACGATTCGCCCGATCACCCGCTGCTCAACCGCGCCATCTACAGCGCCTACCCGCCCGGCTCCACCTTCAAGCCCTTCATGGCCATGGCCGGGCTGGAAAGCGGCAAGCGCACGCTGGAGCAGCGCATGCCGGACCCCGGCTTCTTCGTCTATGGCGGCCACCGCTTCATGGACCACAAGGCGCGTGGCACGGTGAACCTGCACGAATCCATCGTGGTTTCCAGCAACACCTATTACTACCAGTTGGCCAACGACCTGGGCATCGACGGCATCGCCGGGTTCATGAGCCAGTTCGGCTTCGGTTCGCGCACCGGCATCGACGTGCCGGGCGAGGCCGAGGGCGTGCTGCCCTCGCCGGAATGGAAGCGTCGGCGCTTCCGCACCCCGGAACAGCAGCGCTGGTACGGCGGCGAGACCATCTCGGTGGGCATCGGCCAGGGCTACAACGCCTATACCCCGCTGCAGCTCGCGCACGCGCTGGCCACGCTGGCCAATGGCGGCAAGGTGTTCCGTCCGCATCTGGTGCGCCACGTGGTGGATGCCACCACCGGCGAGCGCCGTGCGGTGGCGCCCGAGCCCGTGCGCACGATTCCGTTCAAGCCCGCCCACCTGGAGGCGGTGCGCAAGGCGATGGTGGAGGTGAACAAGGCCGGCACCGGCGCACGCGCGTTCGCCGGCGCGCCGTACGCAGTGGGCGGCAAGACCGGCACCGCGCAGGTGTTCTCCCTGCGCGGGCAGCGCTACGTGGAAGGCAAGGTGGCCGAGCGCCTGCGCGACCATTCGGTCTACATCGCCTTCGCTCCGGCCGAGGCACCGACCATCGCCCTGGCGGTACTGGTGGAGAACGGCGGCTTCGGCTCGCAGTCGGCCGCGCCCATCGCCCGCCAGGTGCTCGACTACCACCTGCTCGGCAGCAAGCCCACCCAGCCCGCCAGCGAGGACGAGGGGGCAGAAGAAAACCAATGATGACCGAGCAGCGCTTCCACCCGCTGAACCTGCTGCGCGCCTTCGTACGGCCCATCGATCCGGTGCTGCTGGCGATCCTGGCGGTGCTGCTGGGCGCCTCCTTCCTGCTGATGATGTCGGCCTCGCCCGAGCGCCTGGAAAACCAGCTGATCAACACCGGGGTCGCGCTGTGCGCCATGTGGGCCGCCGCCCGCCTGTCACCCCAGCGCCTGCTGTCGCTCGCCGTGCCGCTGTATCTGGTTGGCGTGGTGCTGCTGCTCGGCGTGGAATTCTTCGGCGAGACCACCAAGGGCGCGCAACGCTGGCTGGACATCGGCATCACCCGCATCCAGCCTTCGGAGCTGATGAAGATCTCCATGCCGCTGATGCTGGCCTGGTACTTCCAGCAGCGCGAAGGCGCCATCAACCTGCGCGATTACCTCGTCGCCAGCATGCTGCTGGCGCTGCCGGTCACCCTGATCCTGCACCAGCCGGACCTGGGCACCAGCCTGCTGGTGGCCGGCGCCGGGCTGTACGTGATCTTCTTCGCCGGCCTGTCGTGGAAGCTCATCGTGCCGGTGGTGATCCTCGGCGTGACCGGCATCGGCTCCATCGTCATCTTCGGCGACCAGCTGTGCCAACCCGACGTGGACTGGCACGGCATGCGCGAATACCAGAAGCAGCGCGTGTGCACCCTGCTCGACCCCACGCGCGATCCGCTCGGCAAGGGCTTCCACATCATCCAGTCCACCATTGCCATCGGCTCCGGCGGCCTGTTCGGCAAGGGCTGGCTGGAAGGCACGCAGACCCACCTGGCGTTCATCCCCGAGCGCCACACCGACTTCATCTTCTCGGTGCTCGCCGAAGAGTTCGGCCTGGTCGGCGCGCTGGTGCTGCTGGGCGTGTATTTCCTGCTGTTCCTGCGCGGTTTCCACATCGCGCTGCACGCCCCGCTGCTGGCCAGTCGCCTGATGGCGGGGTCGATCAGCGCCATCTTCTTCACCTACGCTTTCGTGAACATGGGCATGGTCAGCGGCATCCTGCCGGTGGTGGGGGTGCCGCTGCCCTTCATCAGCTACGGGGGAACCGCACTGGTGACGCTGTGTCTGGGGGTAGGTATCCTGATGAGCATCCACCGCCATCGGGCGAGTTCCCCGGACTGACGCCGAGCCCTCCCTATGACGATTTCCCCCCGCTTCCATCTCGCCCGCCGCGCCGCCGCGCCGCTGGCCGCCGCCCTGTTCAGCCTGCTGCTGGCAGCCTGCGGCAGCACCCCGCGCACGCCCGAATCGCGCGCCGGCGAATCCTCGCCGTCCTCCACCGCCAGCGCACCGACGCGCGGCGGCGGCTACTACAAGGACGACGGCCCGGGCAACAACCCGCCGCCCAACCTCGACCGCATTCCCGATGCGGTGCCGCGCGCCGAACCCCTGCACCGCTTCGCCAACCGCCCGTACAGCGTGTTCGGCGAACGGTACGTACCGGCCACCTCGGTGCGCCCGTTCCGCCAGCGTGGGGTGGCGAGCTGGTATGGCCGGCGCTTCCACGGCAAGCCGACCTCCAGCGGCGAAATCTACGACATGTACGCGATGACCGCCGCCCACCCCACGCTGCCCATCCCGAGCTACGCGCGGGTCACCAGCGTGGCCAACGGGCGCTCGGTGGTGGTGCGCGTGAATGACCGCGGCCCCTTCCTGCGCGGACGCGTCATGGATCTGTCCTACGCGGCGGCCCACCGGCTGGGCTACATCAACGCCGGGCATGCCGAAGTCGAAGTCGAACTGATCGTGCCCGGCGGCGGGCAGTCGATCATCGCCGCCAGCACCGACACCCCGGCGGCGCCGGCGGTGGCGCGCAACGAGCCGGTCGCCATGCTGCCCGGCCAGGGCGTGTTCCTGCAGGTCGGCGTGTTCTCCTCGCGCACCAATGCCGAGGATCTGCGCGGCCGCATCATGCGCGAGATGGCCAGCATGGCCGACCGCGTGCAGTTGTTCGCCGACGGCGAGCGCTTCCGCCTGCAGGTCGGCCCCTGGCACAGCGAGAGCGAGGCGCGCGGCGTGGCCGAGCAGATCCACCGCGTGCTCGACCTGCAGCCCTTTGTCGTCGTCCGGTAACACTTTGAACCAACCCACGGCGCCCCGGTCCGTGCTGGGGCGTGTATCGTTTTTGACTTTTTCCCGCACGCCGTTCCCCGGCATTTCCCAGTTTCCACAGGTTCACCCGCTCATGCTGCGCTTCATCCTGCCCTTGCTGCTTTCGCTGTTCGCCCTCACCGCCTCCGCCCAGACCACGCCCTCGCCGGTGCTCGCCGCGCGCGCTTGGCTGCTGCTCGACTACGCCACCGGCCAGGTACTGACCTCGCACGAACCGGATACGCGCATCGAGCCGGCTTCGCTGACCAAGCTGATGACCGCCTACGTGGCCTTCTCGGCGCTCAAGGCCGGCACCATCGCCCTGGATCAGCCGGTGCCGGTGTCCGAGGCGGCCTGGCGGCAGGTCGGCTCGCGCATGTTCATCGAACCGCGCAAGCCGGTCACCGTGCAGGAACTGCTGCGCGGCATGATCGTGCAATCCGGCAACGACGCCTGCGTGGCGCTGGCCGAACTGGTCGCCGGCAGCGAGGCCGCGTTCACTGAGCTGATGAACCGCGAAGCGCGCCGCCTGGGCATGACCAACACCCACTTCACCAACTCCACCGGCCTGCCGGATGAACAGCTGTACACCACGGTGAAGGATCTCGGCACGCTGGCTTCCGCCATCGTGCGCGACTTTCCCGAGTACTACGGCATGTATTCGGAGAAGGAATACACCTACAACAAGATCACCCAGCCCAACCGCAACCGCCTGCTGTGGCTGGACGGCACCGTGGACGGCATGAAGACCGGCCACACCAGCAGCGCCGGCTACTGCCTGGTGGCCTCCGCGCTGCGCGGCCCGCGCCGGCTGATCTCGGTGGTGGTGGGCACCGACTCCGACACCGTACGCGCGCAGGAATCGCTCAAGCTGCTCAACTTCGGCTTCCAGTTCTTCGACACCGTGCAGCTGTACGCCGCCGAGCAGGAACTGAGCAAGTTCCAGATCTGGAAAGGCAAGGCCAAGGAAGTGCCGGTGGGCTTCACCAGCGATTTCGTCATGTCGCTGCCCAAGGGCCAGGCCGACAAGATCGCCGTCACGCTGACCAGCCGGCAACCGCTCGTCGCCCCGGTGCAGAAGGGCCAGCAGGTCGGCACCCTGCAACTGGCGCTCGACGGCCGCGTGCTGGGCGAATATCCTGTGGTGGCGCTGCAGGAAGTGCCGCTGGCCGGCTTCTTCGGCCGCCTGTGGGACGCCCTGGTCATGTGGATCAAGAGCCTCTGAGCGCTTTCCGCCTCTTGCCGAGACACCGATGAGCACCTGCTATCTCGACGGCCGCTATCTGCCGCTGGACCAAGCCCGCATCTCGCCGATGGACCGCGGCTTCCTGTTCGGCGACGGCGCCTACGAAGTCATCCCGGTCTACTCGCGCCGGCCCTTCCGCCTGGAAGAGCACATCGCCCGCCTGGGCAACACGCTGGCCGCGCTGCAATTGCCCGATCCGCACAATGCCGGCGAATGGGCGGTGATCATCCGCGAACTGGTGGCAACGAACGACTGGGAAGACCAGTCGGTGTACCTGCAGGTCACGCGCGGCGCCGACACCAAGCGCAACCACGCCTTTCCGGCGCAGGTCACCCCCACCGTGTTCCTGATGAGCGACGCGCTGCTCACCCCGCCCGCCGACCAGCTCGCATCCGGCGTGGCGGCGGTGAGCGCGGCGGATTTCCGCTGGCTGCGCTGCGACCTGAAAACCGTGGCCCTGCTGGCCAACTGCCTGCTGCGCCAGCACGCGGTGGCGCAGGGCTGCGCGGAAACCATCCTGTTCCGCGACGGCTTCCTCACCGAAGGCTCGGCCTCCAACATCTTCATCGTGCGCGACGGCGTGGTGCTCACCCCGCCCAAGAGCCACCTGATGCTGCCCGGCATCACCTACGACGTGGTGCTGGAACTGGCCGCCCGCCACGACGTGGCGCACGAGGTACGCGAAATCCTCGAAGACGAAGTGCGCGGCGCCGACGAAATCTGGATGACGTCCTCCACCAAGGAAGTGCTGGCCGTCACCACGCTGGATGGCCGCCCGGTGGGCGACGGCAGGCCCGGCCCGCTGGGCCGGCGCATGCACGCCCTGTATCAGGACTTCAAGAACACGGTGATGCGCAGTGGCTGACCAACCCGCCGGGGGCCGTACGACCCTCATCGAATACCCCTGCGACTTTCCCATCAAGGCCATGGGCCTGCGCGTGGAAGGCTTTGCCCAGGCCGTGGTCGAGGTGGTGCAGCGCCACGCGCCGGACTTCGACGCCGGCAGCGCGGAAATGCGCCCCTCCGCCAAGGGCAACTACCTGGCCATCACCTGTACCTTCCGCGCCCTGTCGCAGGACCAGGTGGACAACCTCTACCGGGAGCTGACCGCGCACCCCATGGTCAAGGTGGTGCTGTGACCGCCAGGTTGCGCGTGAAGCACCTGGGCCGCGTGGACTACGCCCCGGCCCTGGAGGCCATGCGCCACTTCACCGCGACCCGCAGGGACGACACCGACGACGAAATCTGGCTGCTCGAACACCCGCCGGTGTACACCCTGGGCCAGGCCGGGCGGCCCGAGCACCTGCTGCCCGCCGGACGCGCATCCGGCATTCCGCTGGTCAATATCGACCGTGGCGGACAGATCACCTACCACGGCCCCGGCCAGCTCGTCGCCTACCTGCTGATCGACCTGGCGCGCCGCCGCCTGAAGGTGCGCGAGCTGGTCAATCTGATGGAACAGGCCATCATCGACTGCCTGGCTGAGTACGGCCTGGCCGCCGAACGCAAGCCCGGCGCCCCCGGCGTGTATATCGATGGCGCCAAGATCGGCGCACTCGGCCTGCGCGTGCGCAACGGCCACAGCTACCATGGCCTGGCGCTCAACGTGGATGTGGATCTGGCGCCGTTCGGCTGGATCAACCCCTGCGGCTACGAAGGCCTGCAGACCATCCGCCTGAAGGATTTCGGCGTGGCCGACGACGTGGCCGCCGTGGGCGAACGCCTGCTCGCCCACCTGCTGCGCCGGCTGCCGCCGGTCGATGCCGGCCGCCGCGCGGTTTCCCCCGATGTGCCGGCCGGCGCATAAACGGGCACAATAACGCCCACCCCACGCGCAACAACACAGAGAACCGCTCATGGAAACCCCCGTGCGCAAGCAGCGCGGCGCCGACAAGACCGCCCGCATCCCCATCAAGATCGTCCCCGCGGAACGCCTGAAAAAGCCCGAGTGGATCCGCATCCGGCTCGGCGCCGGCATGGAAGCCGAACGCTTCAACGAGATCAAGGGCACCCTGCGCGACCACAAGCTGCACACCGTGTGCGAGGAAGCCTCCTGCCCGAACATCCACGAATGCTTCGGCAAGGGCACCGCCACCTTCATGATCATGGGCGACATCTGCACGCGGCGCTGCCCGTTCTGCGACGTCGGCCACGGCCGCCCCGATCCGCTCAACCCCGACGAGCCGCGCGAGCTGGCCGCCACCATCGGTGCCATGCGCCTGAACTACGTGGTGATCACCTCGGTGGACCGCGACGACCTGCGCGACGGCGGCGCGCAGCACTTTGTCGACTGCATCCGCGAGACCCGCGCCGCCTCGCCGCGCACCCGCATCGAAGTGCTGGTGCCGGACTTCCGCGGGCGCATGGAGATCGCCCTGGAAATCTTCGACCAGGCCCCGCCGGACGTGATGAACCACAACCTGGAAACCGTGCCGCGCCTGTACAAGCAGGCCCGCCCCGGTGCGGACTACGCCTGGTCGCTGAAACTGCTGAAGGAGTTCAAGGCCCGCCAGCCCGAGGTTGCCACCAAGTCCGGCCTGATGGTCGGCCTGGGCGAGACCGACGAGGAAATCCTCGAAGTCATGCGCGACCTGCGCGCCCACGACGTGGACATGCTCACCATCGGCCAGTACCTGCAACCCTCCGGCGGCCACCTGCCGGTGCTGCGCTACGTGCATCCGGACACTTTCAGGATGTTCGAGAGCGAAGCACTCAAGATGGGCTTCAAGAACGCCGCCTGCGGCCCGATGGTGCGCTCGTCTTACTGGGCGGACCAGCAGGCCCACGGCGCCGGGGTCGTGTAAATTCCAAGCTTGCGGAACGGCCCCGCGGGGCCGCTCTTCGCCACCTTCGCACTCGGTGGCAGCACTATCTGCCTTCCAGCGCCTTTTTGATTTTCTGGTCCGTCTTGTACTGACTGAGCGCATACACGGACCAGATCGCCGCCGGAATCCAGCCGATCAGCGTGAGCTGCAGCACGAGGCAGAAAATGCCAGCGAATGGCCTGCCGATCGTGAAGAACTGCAGCCAGGGAAGCAGTAACGCAAGAACAAGCCGCACGGTGTGCTCCTTCAGACGGATTCGGCGAGCAGACGCTCGACCAGGGCGTGCAGCTTGTCGAAGTCCGGTTCGCCCAGATACTTCTGCACGATGCGCCCGCGCTTGTCGAGCAGGTAGGTGGTGGGCGTCAGGCGCACCCCTTCGAAAGCACGCGCCACGTCGCCGGAGGCATCCAGCGTGACGGTGAACGGCAGGCCGCTGCGTTCCACGTAGGCGCGCACTTGTGCGGGCGGGTCGTAATCCATGGCCACGGCGATGGTGCGGTAGCCGCGCGGGGCGAATTTTTCGTGCGTGCTGGTGAGCGCCGGCATTTCCTTGATGCAGGTGGTGCAGGTGGTCGCCCAGAAATTCACCAGTACCACTTGTCCACGCAGGTCCGCGGTACGGAAGGTTTCACCCTGCAGCGTGGTGAAGGCCACGTCCGGCGCGACCGGTTTCTGGGTAAAAACGAAAAATCCGGCAACGCCGAGAACCAGGACCGCGATCGCGGCGATAATCTTGACCTTCATCTGCCTACCAATCAAAGAGGGGGTGCCCCATGGGTCCGATTCTGCGAGCTTTCGCCCTGCTTGTCATCTGCACGCCGGTCTGGGCGGCTTCCGGCCTGGGCAACTTCACCCAGGCCGACACGGCTACCGCGCTGCGCGAGGCGCTCAGCCAAGGCGCCGGGCGTGCCATCGACCAACTCGGCCGCCAGGATGGCTTCCTGGGCAACGCCAAGGTGCGTATCCCGCTGCCCGAAGTGCTGGAAAAGGCCGAGCCGCTGCTGCGCATGACCGGGCGCGGCAAGGACTTGGACAACCTGGTGACCACCATGAACCGTGCCGCCGAGGCTGCCGTGCCCGAAGCGCGTACGCTGCTCACCGATGCAGTCAGGCAAATGACCGTGGAAGACGCCAAAAAGATCCTCACCGGCGGCGACGATTCGGTCACCCAGTACTTCCGCCAGCACACCGAAACGCGGCTCACCGAGCGCTTCCTGCCGGTGGTGAAGCAGAACACCGACCGCCTGGCGCTGGCCGGGCAGTACAACAAGCTGGCCGGCCAGGCTTCCAGCGTGGGCCTGCTGAAGGCCGAGGACGCACAGATCGAGAACTACGTGACGCGCAAGGCACTCGACGGCCTGTACCTGATGATCGCCGAGGAAGAGCGCGCCATCCGCGCCAACCCGGTGCAGGCCGCCGGTACCTGGGCCAAGCGTATCTTCGGCGCCATCCAGTAAGGCGTCGATGGCGGCCCTGCTCAACGCCCCGCAGCGCGAGGCCATCCACTACCTGGACGGCCCCTCGCTGGTACTCGCCGGCGCCGGCAGCGGCAAGACCCGGGTGATCACCCACAAGATCGCCTACCTGATCAACGAGTGCGGCTTCGAGCCGTACAACATCGCCGCCATCACCTTCACCAACAAGGCGGCCAAGGAAATGCAGGAGCGCGTCGCCCACCTGATGGGTGGGCGCAGCCCGAAGGGGCTCACGGTGTGCACCTTCCATGCCCTGGGCGTGCGCATCATCCGCCAGGAAGCCGTGCATTGCGGGCTGAAGCCGCAGTTTTCCATCCTGGACGCCGCCGATACGGTGCAGATCGTCGCCGATGCCGCCAAGGACAGCGACAAGGGCATCGCCAAACAGATGCAGTGGCAGATTTCCTCGTGGAAGAACGCCATGATCGGCCCGGACGAGGCCAGCCAGCTCGCCGACAACGAACTGGCCGCAGCCGCCGCAGCCGCCTACGCCGAGTACGAACGTACCCTGCGCGCCTACCAGGCGGTGGATTTCGACGACCTGATCAGCCTGCCGGTGCGCCTGTTCGAAACCAACGAAGAAGTACGCGAACGCTGGAAGGCCCGCCTGCGCTTCCTGCTGGTGGACGAATACCAGGACACCAACCGCGCCCAGTACCGCCTGCTGCGCCAGCTGGCCGGCGAGCGCGGCATGTTCACTGCGGTGGGCGACGACGACCAGGCCATCTACGCCTGGCGCGGCGCCGACGTGGAGAACCTGCGCCTGCTGCAGCAGGACTACCCGCGCCTGAAGGTCATCAAGCTGGAGCAGAACTACCGCTCCTCGCGCCGCATCCTGGAAGCGGCCAACACGCTGATCGCCAACAACGAGAAGCTCTTCGAAAAGCGCCTGTGGTCCGAGCACGGCCCCGGCGAGCAGATCGCCGTGCATGGCTGCCGCGAGGCCGACGCCGAGGCCGAATGGGTGGCGATGAAGATCAACGCCCACCGCTTCGAAGCCCGCACCGCGTACAAGGACTACGCCATCCTGTACCGCGGCAACCACCAGGCCCGCGTCATCGAACAGGCGCTGCGCAACGCCGGCATTCCCTACGTGATCTCCGGCGGGCAGAGCTTCTTCGACAAGGCCGAGATCCGCGACCTGATCGCCTACCTGCGCCTGCTGCAGAACGAGGACGACGACCTCGCCTTCATCCGTGCCATCACCACTCCGCGCCGCGGCATCGGCGCCGCCACCCTGGAAGCCCTGGGGCACTACGCCGGCGCGCGCCACATCGGCCTGTTCGCCGCCGTGTTCGAGGAAGACCTGGCCGAGCACCTCAACGCCCGCCAGCTCGAAGCGGTGCGCGAGTTCGCCAACTACATCAACCGGCTCAAGTACCGCGTGACGCGCGAACCCGCCGGCCGCCTGCTGGAAGACCTGCTCGCCAGCACGCGCTACGAAGCCTGGCTGTTCGAGCACCTGGACAGCCGCGAGGCGGAAACCAAGTGGAACAACGTGCGCGATTTCGTCGGCTGGCTCACGCGCAAGGGCGACGAAGACGGCAAGAATCTTGTCGAACTGGCGCAGACCCTCACGCTGATCTCCATGCTCGACAAGGAAGACCCGGACTTCGACGGCGTGCAGCTCGCCACCCTGCACGCCTCCAAGGGGCTGGAATTTCCCCACGTTTTCCTGGTGGGCGTGGAAGAGGGCCTGCTGCCCCACCAGGCCAGCATCGACGAGGACAAGGTGGAAGAAGAACGCCGGCTGATGTACGTGGGCATCACCCGCGCGCAGCGCACACTCACGCTGACCTGGTGCGAGCGCCGCAAGATGGGCAAGGAGTTCCGCCCCTGCGAGATCAGCCGCTTCGTCGCCGAAATGGGCGGCGACCTCAAGCTCGGCCAGCGCCGCAGCAACGATCCGCTGAGTCGCGAGGAAGGCCGCGACCGCGCGGCGGCGCTGCGCGCCATGCTGGAGCGCGGCGGCAGGTGAACGCAAACGGGCGGCCCGCAGGCCGCCCGTCCGAATCTGCTGTGGCCCCGTGGGGCCGCACCGAAAAGCTTACTGCTCCACCGGCGGTTCGGTGAAACCGGCACCCGCAGTGTTGGCCAGATACGCGGTGGCGCGCACCAGTTCGGCGTCGGTCAGATCGGCCGCGCCACCCTTCGGCGGCATCGCACCCAGGCCGTCGTGCACCGAAGCCACCAGCGCGTCCAGCCCCTTGGCGATGCGCGGCGCCCACTGGTCGGCATCGCCGGTCGTCGGCGCGCCCAGCACGCCGGCGCCGTGACAGGTGGTGCACACGGCCTTGTAGATTTCCTCGCCGGTACGGCTGCCCGGTGTGGCCTTCTGCAGCACGATATGAAGCTGGGCCACCGGCAGGATGGCCGCGGCGGTCACTTCATGATCCACCGCCTGTTGCTTGCCACAGCCAGCCAGCAGCGCGGCCGCGACCACGGCAACAACAGGCAGGGCACGACGAAGGGGCCGCTGGGCGGCACGAGTAGCGCGATGTTCCGACATGCTGGGTCCTTTGACTGGGCAGGAAACGAAACGCGGATTATAACGGCCCAGCCGCCGCTTGTGGCGGCGCGCCATGGACTTCGTCCCTGTTCCGGTATATGCTTCCCCGCCTCTTTGGGGAAGCTCATCTTCCTCTGAAAGCCCCCGCGCCCGTAGCTCAGCTGGATAGAGTACTGCCCTCCGAAGGCAGGGGTCGGACGTTCGAATCGTCTCGGGCGCGCCAAACATCTCGATGGGCCAGACCAGTGTCGGTCTGGCCCTTTTTTCGCGCTCCGCTCACAGCCAGCGGGCTTTCCTGAAGCGCCAGTACAGGAAACCGCTCGATACGGCGATGATGCCCAGGCCGAAGAGATAGCCGTAGCGCCAGTCGAGCTCCGGCATGTACTTGAAGTTCATCCCCCAGATGCCGGCGAAGGCGGTGGCCACGGCGAAGATTCCCGCCCAGGCGGCGAGCCGCTTGCTGACTTCGGTCTGATCGATGGCGACCATAGACAGATTGACCTGGATGGCGGTGGTGATGGTGTCGCGGATACTGTCCAGGGAAGCGCTCGAACGCGCCAGGTGGTCATACACGTCGCGGAAGTAATGTTGGCTGCCGGCGCAGGCCTCCGGTACGCGCCCGCTCTGCAGCTTGCCGGCGGCTTCCATCAAGGGCGCGACCGCATGCTTGAGTACGGTGACCTTGCGCTTGAGCTGGTACAGCCGACGGATGTTGGAGCGCGCCGCGCCCTTGGTGAAGATGCGTTCTTCGAGCGCTTCCAGTTCCGTCTCCAGCTTCTCGATGATGGGAAAGTAGCGGTCGACCACGGCGTCCATCAATGCATACAGCACGTAGCCCGAGCCCTTGGCGAGCATCTTCGGCTCACGCTCGCAGCGTGCGCGCACGCCCAGCAGGTTCTGCTCGCTGAGGTTGCGCACCGACAGGACGTAATTGGCGCCGACGAAGACATGCATCTCGCCTACCTTGAGGCGGTTGTTCGACTCTTCGATCAGGTGCATGACGACGAACATGTCGCTGTCGTACTCCTCCAGCTTGGGGCGCTGGTGACCGTGGTCAGCATCTTCGACGGCGAGTTCGTGCAGGCCGAAGGCGGCCTTCATGCTCGCCATCTCTTCGGGTGTGGCGTCCTTCAGCGCCACCCAGACGAAGCAGCCGGGCAGGCGCAGATAGGTGCCGATTTCCTCGGTCGGCAGATCGGCCAGCTTGCGGCCATTCTGGTAGGCAGTGCAGTTGATCAGCATGACCGGCTCCTCTCCGAAGGCTGCGGGGTTGCCCATCGCGCGCATGCCCCGAGCCGCCCGAGCGCCAATTCTAAGCCCGCGTTGCAGAGCCGCCACACGATGCGATACCGGTTCCATGCGATGCCGCGCGCGGCTGAATTGCCGATCGGGGTCCGAAACACAAAGGGGGCGCGGGCCGCCTGTCTCGGCAGCCCACGCCCCCTCTCGGCCCGTGCAGCTCAGTTACCGGTGTCGTACAGCCGCTTCTCCAGCGCGATGCTGCCCTTGAGCTGGTGCAGCGCCTTGGCGGCGGCGAGCACGGCCAGGTCGACCAGCGGTTCGAGGATCACCACCGCCATGTAGGCCGCGCCGAAGCTCAGCACGTTCTGCAGGTTTTCTGCGCCCACGCCCTGACCATAGAGCGCCCAGAAGGCGACCCACGCGACGATGCCGCCCTGGTAGGCCAGCGACAGCTTGAAGGCCTGGCCGTAGCGGATGTCCACGTAGGCGGTCTCCGCCGGGATGATGCGGCGGGCGAGCGCGGCGATGGCGAACAGCGGCACCAGCAGGGTGGTGACGTTGATGGTGTACTGCGGCAGATCGTCGGGCGCGAAGAACAGGCCCTGAATCAGCAGGCCGGCCATCAGGCCGATGGCCGCCGGAGCCGCGCCGAACAGCAGCAGCAGCGTGGAGCCGAGGATGAAGTGCACCTCCGAGACGCCCACCGGCTTGGTGGGCAGGACTTCGAAGAAGGCGAACACGAGCACGGCGGCGATCAGTGCGCGCACCGCCAGCGAGGCGATGCCGTCGCGCTTGATGGTATCCACCGCCAGTTTGGCACTGTAGCCGATGGCGGCGGCGGCGGTGCCGTAGCTCAGCAGAATCTTTCCGCCTTCGACGATTCCGGGTTCGATATGCATGGTTGTTTTCTCCTGTGATGAAACGTGGTGGCTGGAACGTGGGTGAATCGGGTCAGCGTGAAGCGACAACAGCCCGGACCGGCAAACAGTCCGCACCCCAGGCGGCGGCCAGCCGGGCGGCGCGGCCGAGCGCGCGCGGGCCGTCGTCGAAGTCGATCACGGTGCAGTGGTCGGCCCGTTGCGGGCGGGGCGGCAAGGTGGCGAAGCGGGCGTCCGACAGCAGCCACAGTTCCACGCGCTCGTCCGCGCTGCGCCGGCGTTGCGCGAGCACGCGGTCGGCCAGCGCAATGGCTGACGCCGCCGGGGTTGCACCGCCGCCGGCGATGGGCGCGATCCAGCGTTCGTTGAAGGCCGCCGCCTTGCCCGGCGCGTGCAGCAGGCGCGCCTGCTCGCCGGCGAAGCCGATCACCATCAGCGTCTCGCGGCGCCGGTAGCAGCGCGCGGCCCAGGCTTGCAGCAGGCCCTTGGCCAGCGCCAGGCGCCGGCCGCGCAGCATCGAGGCCGAGCAGTCGAGCAGCAGGCAGTGCAGCAGCGCGCCGCCGGCCGGCGGCGGGCGCCGGCGCAGGTGTTCGCGCGCGAGCGGCGCCGGGCCCTTGGCGGCCAGGGTGCGCGGCCAGTCGATGCGCGTGCCGGGGCGGCGCGCCTTGCGGCCGCGTTGCGCGGGATGGGGGCCGCGTCCGGCGGCCCAGCCGGGGGCCGCCGGACGCGTCAGGGCTTTTTTGCATGGAGCGGCCTCAGTGGTTTGACCGTGGCGGTCGGCACCGCCTGCGGCGGCAGCGCGCCCCAGTCTTCGTCGCGCCTGGATGGCGCAGGCGCCGCATCCGGCGTCTCGCCGCCCTGCGCCGGTGGCTCGGCAGTCGGGGCTTGATCCGCATGGCGGCGGTGGGCGAGCACCAGTTCGGCCACGGCGTCGATGTCCTCGGCGGTGATGTGGTCGCGGTCGGCGAACGCGGCGTGGGCGCGCGCGGCGCGCAGCATCACCAGGTCGGCGCGCACGCCTTCCACCGCAGCGGCGTGGCAACGCGCGGCGACCTCCGCATGGCTGGCGTCGTCGAAGGCGATGGCGGCGAGCCGCGCGCGCGCGCCGGCGATGCGCGCGGCCAGTTCGCCCTCGGCCGCCGCGCTGCGGGCGGCGAAGGCCGCCGGGTCGGCGTCGAAGGCGAGCCGGGTGCGCACGATGGCTTCGCGCTCGGCCGGCGGCAGGTTTGCTTCCAGGCGCACGAACAGGCCGAAGCGGTCGAGCAGTTGCGGGCGCAGTTCGCCTTCTTCCGGGTTCATCGTGCCGACCAGGGCGATGCGCGCCGGGTGGGCGTGGCTGATGCCGTCGCGTTCGATGCGGTTGATGCCGCTGGCGCTGACGTCGAGCAGCAGGTCGACCAAGCCGTCGGCGAGCAGATTGACCTCGTCCACATACAGCACGCCTTCGTGCGCGCGGGCCAGCAGGCCGGGGCGAAAGCGCACCTGGCCGTCGCGCAGCGCGGCTTCCAGGTCGAGCGAGCCGACCAGTTGTTCCTCGCTGGCCGACAGCGGCAGGTTGACGAAGTACCCGCCCGGCAGCAGCGCGGCGAGCGCGCGGGCGGCGGTGGATTTGGCGGTGCCGCGCGGGCCTTCGACCAGCACGCCGCCGATCAGCGGGTCGATGGCGGCCAGCAGCAGGGCACGGCGCAGCAGCGGCTGACCGTGCAGGGCGCTGAAGGGAAAGGCCGGCGGGGCGGCGGCGAGCGGGTCGTTCATCCTCGTTCCTGGTGTTGTTCGGCGGCGAGCAGGTGCTGCTCGACGCGTTCGCGGTAGTCGCCGGGCGCCGCCCACAGGCCGCGGTCCATGGCTTCGAGCAGGCGTTCGCAGATTTCGGCCAGCGCGTCCGGGTTGTGGCGTTCGAGGAAGGCGCGGGTGTCCGCGTCTTCCAGATAGGCGTCGGTGACGCGGGCGTACTGGTCGTCGCGCACCACGCGGGCGGTGGCGTCGTAGGCGAACAGGTAGTCCACCGTGGCGGCGATCTCGAAGGCGCCCTTGTAGCCGTGGCGCTTCACCCCGGCGATCCACTTCGGGTTGGTCACCCGGCTGCGCACCACGCGGCTGATTTCCTCTTCCAGCGAGCGCACCACCGGCGCGCCGGGGTTGCTGTGGTCGCCGAAGTAGAGCGCCGGCTGGCTGCCGGCGAGGTGGCGCACGGCGGCGGCCATGCCGCCGTGAAACTGGTAGTAGTCGTCGGAATCGAGCAGGTCGTGTTCGCGGTTGTCCTGGTTGTGCATCACCAGTTCGATGCCGGCGAGCCGGCGGGCGAAGGTGTCGCGCGCCGCGCTGCCGTCGTCCTGCTGGCCGTAGGCGTAGCCGCCCCACTCCAGGTAGGCGCGCGCGAGATCGGCGTCGTCGTCCCAGTGGCGGCCGTCGATCAGGCCTTGCAGGCCGGCGCCGTAGGCACCCGGCTTGGCGCCGAACACGCGGTGGCCGGCGCGGCGGCGGGCGCTGGCGGGGTCCAGCCCGTCGGCCTGCAGCGCGGCGGCTTCGCGCAGGATGCGCGCGCGGATCGGGTTGACGTCTTCCGGCTCGTCGAGCGCGGCCACCGCCTGCACCGCGGCGTCGAACAGGCGGATGACGTTGGCGAAGGCATCGCGGAAGAAGCCGGAGACGCGCAGCATGACGTCGATGCGCGGGCGGTCGAACAGGCTCATCGGCAGGATTTCGAAGTCCGCCACGCGGTGGCTGCCGTCGGCCCATTTCGGCCGCACGCCGATCAGCGCGAAAGCCTGGGCGATGTCGTCGCCGCCGGTGCGCATGGTGGCGGTGCCCCACACCGACAGGCCGATGGCGCGCGGGTAGTCGCCATGCTCCTGCACGTAGCGTTCGATCATGCGCGCCGCCGAGGCCAGGCCCAGCGTCCAGCTGGTCTGGGTGGGCACCGCGCGGGTGTCGATGGAGTAGAAGTTGCGCCCGGTGGGCAGCACGTCCGGGCGCCCGCGCGTGGGTGCGCCGCTGGGGCCGGCGGGTACGAAGCGGCCGGCCAGCCCGCGCGTCAGTTGCAGCAGTTCCTGTTCGCCACAGGCGTCCAGGCGCGGGCGCAGTTCGGTGTCGATGCGCGCGAGTACTCCGCGGGTGGCCGGCCAGCCGGTGTCCGCGCGCTCCGGCAGGCCGTGCGCCAGGATGTGCAGGGCCAGCAGTTCGAGGCGTTCGCGGGTGTCGCCGGTGTTGCGCCACGGGCCGTTGTCGAGGTCCGCCAGCACGGCGGGGCGCGGGCCGGTCCACGGCGCGCCCCAGTCGGCGTCCAGCGGGTCGAAGCCTTCGCCCAGCGCGAGATCGGCGGCGAGCGCGCGGGTCAGGCCCTGGTGCGGCCCGTGGCCGTCGCCGACCGGGTGGCGGGCGAGCGCGAGCAGGGTGTCGCGGCGCAGCCGGCCGGTGGGCGAGGCGCCGAACACGTGCAGGCCGTCGCGGATCTGCGCTTCCTTGAGTTCGCACAGATAGGTGTCGGTGCGGTTGAGCAGTTGCTGTTCTTCCTCGGCATTGCGCGGCGGCGCGAGGCCCAGGTCGCGGTGCAGGTCGTGGCGCAGGATGTGGTCGAGGATCTGCCGGCGCAGCACGGTGGCGCGCTTGCGGTCCAGCATCAGCGCCTCGTAGTACTCGTCCACCTGGCGTTCCAGGTCGCGCGTGGGGCCGTAGCTTTCGGCGCGGGTCAGCGGCGGCATCAGGTGGTCGATGATCACCGCCTGGGCGCGGCGCTTGGCCTGGGTGCCCTCGCCGGGGTCGTTGACGATGAAGGGGTAGAGGTGGGGCATGGGGCCGAAGGCGAGGTCCGGCCAGCATTCCTCGGACAGCGCCACGCTCTTGCCCGGCAGCCATTCCAGGTTGCCGTGCTTGCCGACGTGCACAATGGCATCGCAGGCCCAGTGCTCGCGCAGCCACAGGTAGAAGGCGAGGTAGTGGTGCGGCGGAACGAGGTCGGGGTCGTGGTAGCTCGCCATCGGGTCGAGCTGGTAGCCGCGCGCCGGCTGGATGCTGACGAAGATCCGGCCGCAGCGCAGGCCGGCGAGCATGAAACGGCCCTGGCGCAGCATCGGGTCGGCCTGCGGCGGCCCCCAGCGTTCGACGAGGGCGGCACGGTTGGCGGCCGGCAGGGTGTCGAAGAAGCGCAGGTAGTCCGCCAGTGCGAGGCTCTGCCGCGCCGGGCGCAGCGCCCATTGTTCCGGGTCGTTGGTGACACCTTCCTTGAGCAGCGCCATCAGCGCGTCGCCGTCGGCCGGGATGTCTTCGACCGCGTAGCCTTCGTCGCGCAGGCGGCGCAGGATGGTGACCACCGAGGCCGGGGTGTCGAGGCCCACGCCGTTGCCCAGCCGCCCCTCGCGGGTCGGGTAGTTGGCGAGGATCAGTGCCAGGCGCTTGTCGCCGTTGGGCAGCGCGCGCAGCCGGCACCAGCGCCGCGCCAGTTCGGCGACGAAGGCCATGCGGCCGGGTTCGGCGCGGTACTGCACCACGTCGCTCTGGGTGCGTTCGCAATGGTGGTCCAGGCCCTTGAAGCTGACCGCGCGGGTGACGATGCGCCCGTCCACCTCGGGCAGGGCGATGTGCATGGCGATGTCGCGCGGCGCCAGGCCGTGGGCGTCGGCGCGCCAGGCGGCCTCGTTGCCGCCGGACAGCACCAGTTGCAGCACCGGAATATCGCCCGCCAAGGCGTGGTCGCCGGCCTCGTCGAGCGCGGTGCGCGCGAAGGCGGTGGTGTTGAGGATCAGCGCGGCCTCGTGCTCGGCGGCCAGCCGGCGCAGCAGGTCGAGGCTGGCCGCATCCTTCAGCGAGGTGAGCGCCAGCGGCAGCGGGTTCATGCCGCGCGCCAGCAGGGCCTCGCACAGGTGGGTGAAGGCGGCGGTATTGCCGGCCTGCAGGTGGGCGCGGTAGAACAGCAGCGGCACGCAGGGCGCGCCTGGCTGCCAGTCCGCGCGCCAGGCTTCGACCGAGCCGAGTTCGTGGCGGGGATGGAAGATGGCGGCGGCGGGCAGCGCGCGCGGCGGCGCCACTGGGTCGGCGCGGCCGAGCAAATGAGTGCCGATGCAGTGGTAGAAATTGCGCGCGTTGGCCGGCCCGCCTTCGCGCAGGTAGCGCCACAGCGTGCGCGCCAGCTCGATGCCCACCGTGCCTTTCATCAGCAGGTTGAGGTCTTCGCTGGTGTCGCCGGAGAACATCGCCAGCGCGATGCCGCGCGCGCGGGCGAGTTCGCCGACGCGCTCGGTGCCATAGGGCCAGTAGCTCTCGCCGCCGAGGTGGTCGATGACGATGACGCGGGCGTGCCGCAGCACTTCGTCCACGTAGAGGTCCACCGAGGCCGGCTGGCGCAGGTGCAGCAGGTTGGCCAGCCGCACGGCGGGAAAGCCGTCCGCCG
The DNA here is from genome assembly GCF_004801295.1 of Pseudothauera nasutitermitis. Classification (GTDB taxonomy): domain Bacteria; phylum Pseudomonadota; class Gammaproteobacteria; order Burkholderiales; family Rhodocyclaceae; genus Pseudothauera; species Pseudothauera nasutitermitis. The sequence goes on along the minus strand of NZ_SSOC01000004.1, from coordinate 201,717 downwards.
GGCAGGCGGCGGCGAGCAGCGCCAGCGTGGTGTCGGCGGCGCTGAGGATGACGATGTCGGCCGCATCCTGTTCGATGCGGGTGACGATGGCGTCGTCCTCGACGAAGCCGCCGGGCTGGGCGGCCAGCAGGTGCATCAGGCGGCCTCGGCCAGCGCGGCGCCGTGCAGCGCGGTGGTGAGCGCGGCGGCGTCGAGGTCCGCGCCGATCAGCACGAGGTGGGTGCGGCGGGCTTCGCCGGCCTGCCAGTGGCGGTCGAAATAGCTGTCGAAGCGGCGGCCGACGCCGTGCACCACCAGGCGCATCGGCTTGTCGGCGAGCGCCACGAAGCCCTTCACGCGGTACAGGGTGTGGGCCTGCACCAGTTCGTGCAGGATGGCGAGCAGGCGTTCGCGGTCCACCGCCGGCAGGTCCACCGAGATCGACTGGAAGGCATCGTGGTCATGATCGTGCTCCTCGCCCTCCTCGTGGTCGTGGTGGCTCTGGCGCAGGTGGATGCCGTCCTCGGCGGCCGCTTCGAGGCCGAGGATCAGGTCGAGGTCGATGCGGCCGTGGTCGGCGGCCACCAGCTTGACCTCGGGCGGCAGTTCTTCGCGGCACAGGGCCTCGACCGCGGCGCGCGCTGCGGCGTCGGCGAGGTCGGTCTTGGTGAGCACGACCAGGTCGGCGGCCGAGAGCTGGTCCTCGAACAGTTCGTGCAGCGGCGATTCGTGGTCCAGGTTGGGGTCGGCACGGCGCTGGGCATCCACCGCCACCGGGTTGGCGGCGAACTGGCCGGACGCGGCGGCCGGCACGTCCACCACGGTGACCACCGCATCCACGGTGCACGCGTTCTTGATCTCCGGCCAGTTGAAGGCCTGCACCAGCGGCTTGGGCAGGGCGAGGCCGGAGGTTTCGATGAGGATGTGGTCGATCTCGTCGCGGCGCGCGATGAGCTTCTGCATCACCGGGTAGAACTCTTCCTGCACCGTGCAGCACAGGCAGCCGTTGGCCAGTTCGTAGAGCTGGCCTTCCTGCTCGTTGCCGCTGTCGTCGCAGCCGATGCCGCAGCCGCGCAGGATCTCGCCGTCGATGCCGAGTTCGCCGAATTCGTTGACGATGACGGCGATGCGGCGGCCGCCGGCATTCGCCAGGATGTGGCGCAGCAGCGTGGTCTTGCCGCTGCCGAGGAAGCCGGTGACGATGGTGGCGGGGATCTTGGTTCGGGTGTTCATCGGGGTCTCCGGGGAAGATGGCTTATCCGTTGGTGGGTTCGCAGCGCCAGGGCAGCACGTAGGGCTGGGCTTCGTGCTCGCCGTGCATGGCCTGCACCTGGTAGACGCGCTGCAGGTTGGCCGGGGTGAGTACCTGCCGGGGCGCGCCGCAGGCCACCGCGCGGCCCTGGTGCATCAGCAGAACGCGGTGGCAGAAGCGGCTGGCCAGGGTGAGGTCGTGCAGCACCACGACGATGCTGTGGCCACGCGCGCATTGCTGGCGCAGCAGTTCCATGACGCTCAACTGGTGGTAGGGGTCGAGCGCGGCCACCGGTTCGTCGGCGAGCAGCAGCGACGCCTCGACCGCGAGCGCACGCGCCAGCCGGGCACGCGCGCGTTCGCCGCCGGACAGGGCGTCGAGCCGGCGGCCGGCGAGTTCCCGCAGGTGCATGCGGGCAAGCGCGGCCTCCACCGCCGCCGCGCCGTTGGCATCCTTGCGGCCGTGCGGCTGGCGGCCGAGGGCGACGAAGTCGCGCACGCGCAGCGGCCACACCACGTGGTCGCCCTGCGCCAAGTAGGCCAGCCGGCGGGCGCGGACTTCCGCCGGCAGTGCGCCGAGCGCATCGCCATCCAGCCGGCAGGCACCGCCGTGCGGAATGAGCTGGGCGATGGCGCGCAGCAGGCTGCTCTTGCCGGCGCCGTTGGGGCCGATCAGGCCGAACAGTTCGCCGCGTTCGAGTTCGAGCGAGACCGCATCCACCAGCGTGGCCGCGCCGCGCCGCACGCTCAGGGCGTCGACGCGCAGCAGGCTGGCGCCGCCGGCGATGGCCGCCGGCGCCTCGGGCGGGATGGGCGTGCGGGCGTTCATGCGCTGCCGCCGAGCTGCTCGCGCAGCACCAGGAACAGGAAGAAGGGCGCGCCGATCAGCGCGGTGACCACGCCCAGCATCAGTTCGAAGCCGCCGCTCACCAGGCGCAGCACGAGGTCGGCGGCGAGCAGCAGCAGCGCGCCGCCGAGCGCGCTGGCGACCAGCAGGCGGGCCGGGTGGTAGCCCACCGCGCGGCGCAGCATGTGCGGCACCACCAGGCCGACAAAGCCGATCGCGCCGGTCACCGCGACGCTGGCGCCGACCGCGAGCGCGGTGCCGAGCACGATGCGGGCGCGCAGGCGGGCGAGGTTGACGCCGAGGCTGGCGGCTTCGTCCTCGCCCAGGGTCAGCGCGTCGAGCTGGCGGGCGCAGGACAGCAGCAGGCCGAGGCCGGCGAGCACGAAAGGCAGGGCCAGGGCGATGTCGTCGAAGCTGCGCTCGGCGAGCGAGCCGAGCAGCCACAGCACGATGTCCTGCACGTCGGTCGGATTCGGCGCGAGGTTGATCGCCAGCGAGGTGAGCGCGCCGGCCAGCGCCGACAGCGCGATGCCGGCGAGGATCAGCGTGAGGTTGCCGGCGCCGCGGCGGGCGACCAGGTAGAGCACCAGGGTGGCGAGCGCGGCGCAGCCCATCGCCGCCGCCGGCAGCAGCCAGATGTTGAGCGCGGCCAGGCCGAAGTACAGGCACAGCACAGCACCCAGGCTGGCGCTGGCGCTCACGCCGAGCAGGCCGGGCTCGGCCAGCGGGTTGCGCAGCAGGCCCTGCAGCGCGGCGCCGGCCATGCCCAGCGCGGCGCCGACGAGGATGGCGAGCAGCACGCGCGGCAGGCGGATTTCGGCGACGATGGTGTGCTGGCGCTGCACCAGCTCGCTGGCGGCGGGGTCGGCCGGCAGCAGCGCGCGGGCGACTTCGCCGGGGCCGATGGCCACCGGGCCGACCGCCAGCGAGGCGAGGCCGAGCACGAGCAGCGCGGCGAGCAGCAGCAGGTTGAGGCGCAGCGCACTCATTGCGCCACCCCGGCATGCGCCTGCCGGCGCCGGCCGTCGGCGAGTTCCTCGGCGGCCTCGATCAACTGCCAGTTGCTGCAACCCCAGTCGTTGTGGGCCAGCGCCAGCGCCGGCCGGCCATCGGCCAAGGCGCGCAGCTGCGGGTGGCGCGAGAAGCCGGCGCGCGCATAGGCGGTGTCATGCACCATCTGGCTGGTGACCAGCAGTTCCGGGGGGTCGGCCACCACCTCTTCCAGGCTGGCGCGGCCCCAGCCGACGCGGCCGCCGAGCGCGGCGTGGTTGGCCAGGCCGGCGGCCCGCAGCACCGCGTCCACATGCGTCTTCGCCCCGGCGGTGCCGCCGTTTGGGCGCAGATAAAGAGCACGCAGCGGGGCGCGCGGCGCGTCTTCCGGCTGCGCCGGGCGCAATGCGGCCAGGCGCCCTTCGAGTTCGGCGATCAGCGCCTCGGCGGCGGCCTCGCGGCCGATTGCTACGCCGATCTTGCGGGTGCTGTCGAAGATGCCCGGCCAGTCGTCGGGAAAGGGCACGGTGACGATGCGGATGCCGTGGCGCGCGAGCAACGCGCCCTGGTGGCGGGCCTGCCAGCGCCGCGACGCGAGCACGACGTCCGGACGCGCAGCGATGACTTCCTCCGCCGTGCCGTCGTTGGACGCATGCCGGCGCGCAAGCGCGGCCAGCGAGGAACGCGCCGGGTCCTGGCTGCGTGCCGACACCGAGACCACCTGGGCGGCGTCGGCGAGCGACAGCAGCACGATGTCGGCGCACAGATTGGTCGACATCACCCGTGGCAGCGCGTCGGCCGCCGTGGCCAGCAGGGGAAGCGCCGCGCCGCACAGCACGGCCAGCCACGGGCGCATCAGAAGTCGATGCCGGCCTGCGCCTTCACCCCGGCCCTGAAGGCGTGCTTGCGGTCGGCGATCTCGCTGACCGTATCGGCCAGTTCGGCCAGTTCCGGCTTCGCCGCGCGCCCGGTGACGAGCACGGTCTGCATGGCCGGCCGCGCGCGGATGGCCGCGACGACCTCGGCGGTGTCGAGATAGTTGTACTTGAGCATGTAGGTCAGCTCGTCGAGCAGCACCAGGTTCAGCGCCGGGTCGGCCAGCATGCGCCGGGCGTGCGCCCAGGCCTCGTCGGCGGCGCGCTTGTCGGCCTCCCAGTTCTGCGTGTTCCAGGTGAAGCCGGTGGCCATGGCGTGGTACTGCACCGCGGCGGTGGCCGGGTGCTGCTGCAGGAAGATGACTTCGCCGGTGGCCTGGGTGCCCTTGATGAACTGCACCACGCCGGCACGCTGGCCGTGGCCCAGCGCGCGGTACAGGGTGCCGAAGGCGGAGGTGGTCTTGCCCTTGCCGTTGCCGGTGATCAGGATGACGATGCCGCGTTCTTCCTGCGCCCGCCCGATCGCCGCATCGACCACTTCCTTCTTGCGCTGCATGCGCTCGTTGTGACTCTGCTTGCGGTCTTCATCCATCTCCGGGCACTCCTGGCATGCTGCACAAGATGCCCACGATGGCCACTGCGTTCACATGCAGGCCGCGCCGCCTGGCGGCACGCCGAGATCGAGCGGTCTTGGGAGAAACAGCGGCGCGCGGGCCGCAAAGACCGTCGGTGAACGCCCACACCCCGGGGCACCTACCTTCGTCATCGACCGGGGTCGGTCTTCTGGCTCGCCGTCTTCCGGAATCCGCCGCCTTCCCGGGCAGGGCCCAGTGGCATGGGTGGCGGTTCCGTCAGGCTTACAGCAGCGGGGGCTGCGCCGGAATGCGCGGCGAAGGATTCGCCGAGGGCACCGGACTTCCCGTTTCACCCCGGGCGCGGACGCGCGGCGGGGCTCCCTGATCGATACCGCGCCAATATACGGCAATCGTCCGAAGCCCGGCAATCGACGCCGTCGGTGAAGCGCGCCTGTATTTTTAGAGACGATCGGTCTAATATTCGGCGCATGACCGCAGACCTCATTGCCCGCCGCCGGCCCGGCCGCCCGCCCAAGCGCATCGACGACCGTCTCGAAACCCGCGAGGCGTTGATCCGGCACGGCACCGCGGTGCTCACCGAAAAGGGCTTCGCCGCCACCGGCCTGGACGAAGTGCTGCGTGCCACGGGCGTGCCCAAGGGCTCGTTCTATCACTACTTCGCCAGCAAGGAAGCCTTCGGCCGGGCGGTGATCGACGCCTATGCCGCCTACTTCGCCCGCAAGCTCGACCGCGCGCTGCTCGACCCCGCGCTGCCGCCGCTCGCCCGCGTGCGCGCCTTCATCGACGATGCCTGCGCCGGCATGGCACGCCACGGCTTCCGCCGGGGCTGCCTGATCGGCAACCTCGGGCAGGAAATGGCTGTGCTGCCGGAAAGCTATCGCGCCCGTCTGGAAGAAGTGTTCGCCGACTGGCAGGCCCGCCTCGCGGCCTGCCTGCGCGCCGCGCGCGCGGCCGGCGAGATCGCCCCCGAAGCCGACTGCGAGGCGCTCGCCGAATTCTTCTGGATCGGCTGGGAGGGCGCGGTGCTGCGCGCCAAGCTGGTGGGCGGCGAGGCCCCGCTGCGGCGCTTCGCCGCCGGCTTCCTGGCCGGCCTGCCGCGCTGATCGCAACGGCCCGCCGGAGCCCGTCCGGCACCACCTGGAGGACAGACCCATGTTCAAGGCAGTACTGATCGACAAGGACGACGCGGGCTACCGCGCCCGGCTCACCGAACTGGCCGACGACGCCCTGCCCGAGGGCAACGTGAGCGTGCGCGTGGCCTGGTCCACGCTCAATTACAAGGACGGGCTGGCGATCACCGGCAAGATGCCGGTGGTGCGCAAGTTCCCCATGGTGCCGGGCATCGACCTGGCCGGCACGGTGGAGGCCAGCAGCCACCCGGAAGTGCGCGTCGGCGACGCCGTGGTGCTCAACGGCTGGGGCGTGGGGGAAACCCACTGGGGCGGGCTGGCGCAGCGCGCGCGCCTCGATGGCGACTGGCTGGTGCCGCTGCCGGCCGCCTTCAGCGCCCGTCAGGCCATGGCCATCGGCACCGCCGGGTATACCGCCATGCTGTGCGTGCTGGCGCTCGAACGCCATGGCGTGACGCCCGACCAGGGCGAGGTGCTGGTGACCGGCGCGGCCGGTGGCGTGGGCAGCGTGGCCGTGGCCCTGCTGGCGCGCCTGGGCTACACCGTCGTGGCCTCCACCGGACGCCCGGAGGAAGCCGGATACCTCAAGACCCTGGGCGCCGCCGAGATCATCGAACGCGACACCCTCTCGGCGCCCGGCAAGCCGCTGGGCAAGGAACGCTGGGCCGGCGCGGTGGACACCGTGGGCAGCCACACTCTCGCCAACGTGTGCGCCGGCATGCGCTACCGCGGCACCGTGGCGGCCTGCGGGCTGGCTCAGGGCATGGATTTCCCCGCCACGGTGGCGCCCTTCATCCTGCGCGGCGTGACCCTGGCCGGCGTCGACAGCGTGATGGCCCCGCGCGACCTGCGCCTGCAAGCCTGGCAGCGCCTCGCGCGCGACCTCGACGTCGCCCTGCTGGACGCCATCACCAGCGAAATCGGCCTGAGCGAGACCATCGACACCGCCCCCCGCCTGCTCGCCGGCCAGGTGCGCGGCCGCGTGGTGGTGGACGTGAACCGCTGAACCACCCGAACCAAGACCATGACCAGGAGGAGACCCACGAAATGACCACATCGATCAGCCGCTTTCCCGTACCCGACCTGAACCAGCTGCCGGACGATCTGCGCGCGCGCCTGCTCGCCGTGCAGGAAAAGGCCGGCTTCATCCCCAACGTGTTCCTGATGCTGGCCCACCGCCCGGCCGAATTCCGCGCCTTCTTCGACTACCACGATGCGCTGATGGAGAAGGAAGGCGGATTGAGCAAGGCCGAGCGCGAGATGATCGTGGTGGCCACTTCGGCGGCCGGCGGATGCCTGTACTGCGTGATCGCGCACGGCGCGGTGCTGCGCATCCGCGCCAAGAACCCGCGCGTGGCCGACCAGTTGGCCACCAACCACCGCAAGGCGGAGATCACCCCGCGCCAGCGCGCCATGCTGGATTTCGCCCTCAAGCTGAGCACGCGCGGCGCCGAGGTGGAGGACGGCGATCTGGAAGCCCTGCGCGCGCAGGGCTTCGACGAAGAGGATATCTGGGACATCGGTGCGATCACCGCCTTCTTCGCGATGAGCAACCGGCTGGTGCACCTGACCAGCACGCCGCCCAACGAGGCGTTCTATCTGATGGGCCGTCTGCCGAAGGGCTGACCCCGCGCGGCGGGCCGGCGCGGCACGTGGGCGGCCGATGCCGTAAACATGCGCGGCGCCGGGCGGGCGCGCATAATGGCGCGGTTCGCCTCTGCCGCCCTGCCCGCCCGTCATGAACGATTCGCGCGATCTCGCCGCCCTGGTACGTGCCCGCGTGCCGATCATCGTCATCGAAACCCTGGAAGAGCAGCGCGCCCTGCGCCTGCTCGCCGGCATCGCCGAGGAACGCCGCCTGCCGCTGTACCGCTGGTCGGCGGCCGGCGGGCTGGTGCACACCAACTTCCGCTACGGCGGTGCCATCCCCGGCACCGCGCCGGCCGCCCCCGCCGATGCGCGCGAATGGCGCATCGACGACACCGCCAGCCTGAAAGCCGCCCTGACCCACATCGACGGCCGGGGGCAACCCGGCCTGTATGTGCTGCTCGACATCCACCCCTATCTGGAAGACCCGGTGGCCGTGCGCCTGCTGCGCGAGATCGCCCTCGACCACCCGGTGGACGGCCGCAGCCTGGTGCTGGTGTCGCCCGCGCTCACCCTGCCGGCCAAACTCGCCCGCCACGCCGCACGGCTGAGCCTGCCGCTGCCCGACGAAGCGCGCATCCGCCAGTTGCTGGACAGCGAATTCCAGTTGTACGAGCGCCAGAGCGGCAGGCCGGCGCGGCGCGAACGCGCCGTGGAAGACGCCATGGTGCGCTACGTGAACGGCCTGTGCGAGGAAGACGTGCGCCACCAGCTGCGCCTGGCGATCCGCGACGACGGCGCGCTGACCCGCGAGGACCTGCAGCGCGCCGCCGCCTACAAGCAGCAATCCCTGCCCGGCCTGAGCCTGGAGGTGGTGCTGGACAACGCCGACGCCATCGGCGGCATGCTGCGCCTGCGGCGCTGGCTGGCACAGCGCCGCCCGGTGTTCCTCGGCGAGGTCGAACGCCCCGGCCTGCCGGTGCCGCGCGGCGTGCTGATCGCCGGCGTGCAGGGCACCGGCAAGAGCCTGGCGGCCAAGGCCACCGCGGCCGCCTGGGGCGTGCCGCTGCTGCGCCTGGATTTCGGCGCGCTGTACGACAAGTTCCAGGGCGAGACCGAACGCAAGCTGCGCGAGGCATTGCGCGCGGCCGAGGGCATGCAGCCGGCGGTGCTATGGATCGACGAGATCGAAAAGGGCCTGGCCAGCGGCTCGGCGGAGCACGACGGCGGAGTGTCGCGCCGTGTGCTCGGCACCTTGCTGACCTGGATGGCCGAGCGCACGGCGCGCGTGTTCATCGTCGCCACCGCCAACGAAGTGCGCGAACTGCCGCCGGAACTGGTGCGCAAGGGACGCTTCGACGAGCTGTTCTTCGTCGACCTGCCGGACGCCCCGGCACGCGAGACCATCTTCCGCATCCACCTCAACCGCCAGCGCCTGCCACTGGCGGCATTCGACCTGCGCGCGCTGGCGGAGCACTCCACGGGCATGTCCGGTGCGGAGATCGAGCAGGCCGTGGTATCGGCCATCTACGAGGCCCTGCCGGACGGACGCGAGCCGGACATGGCCATGCTGCTCGCCGAACTGGCACGCACCCGCCCGCTCTCGGTGGTGATGGCCGAACGCGTCGCGGCGCTGCGTGCCTGGGCGCATGAACGCTGCGTGCTGGCCGATTGAAGGCCCCACGGATCCACACGGGCACAGATGTGGTCCGGCGTCGGCCAAACAGTGTGTCCTGCCTCTAATCTGTATCCTGCACAATTCTATGATACTGAAGCTGTAACCAAGAACGCCGCCGCCCTATCGTAGACCCGTCGATGGTTTCTGCCTGGGGATACATGTCATGTGGATGGTGCAACTGGCGTGCGCATTGCGGAATGCGCTGAATGCAGCGGCCAGGCGGAACGCGGCGCGCAGGGAACTGCGCGAACTCGACGAACGCCTGCTGCGCGACGTGGGGATCAGCCGGGAACAGGCGCTGCGCGAGGCCGACAAGCCGTTCTGGCGCCGTTGAAACACGGCCCGCGCCCCGGTCAGTCCAGGGGGCGCGGCACCCCTGCCGAAAAACCCTGTACCCAGTCGAAGCCGAAATCGCGCAGGGATTCGCGCTGGGCCTCGTCCTCCACTTCCGAGGCGATGGTCGAGATGGCCAGCACGGCGGCCGTACTGCACAGGGCCTGGGCGAGATTGCTGGCGGCCTCCAGGCCGTAATGCTCGGCGAGCATTTTCAGGCTGATCTTGGCATAGTCCGGGCGCAGCCTGGCAAGCACGGCGGCATTGCCGCCGTCCAGGCGCTCCAGCACCACGCCGCAACCCAGTTCGCGCGCGCCGCGCACCAGCTCGGCGCTCTCCGCCGGGCACTGTTCCGCGAGCGCGGCGGGAAACTCCAGCAGTATCCGTGCAGGCGCCACGTGGTAACGCTGCAGCGTGGCAGCCAGCTCCTGCAGATACTGCCCGGCACGCAGCAAGGTCGCACGCGTGAGATTGAGGCCGCAACGCGCCAGCGCCTCTCCCCCCTCGACGGTTTCCACGGCCAGACGCCGGCAGGTTTGCTCGGCAACCCACAAGTCCAGGGCATAGCCTGCCGCCGCGCTTTCCAGGCGCGCGAGCAGATCGCCGGACGAGCGCGCCTCGCCGGCCTTCTCATCGCTCACACGCAACAACACCTCGTGCCAGGGCATCGCCGCATCGCCCTGCAAGCTGACGATGGGCTGGACGAACAGATGCAGGCGGTCGAACGACAGCACGTCGCCGCCCGCCGGCCCATCGCCGCCATGGCACGCCGGGCCGCAGGCATGCTCGTGCTCCACCACGCGGTTACGCCCGCTCTTCTTGGCCGCATAGCAGGCCAGATCGGCCGCCACCAGCACATCCGAGGCACTGTCCAGCGCACCGTCGATGCGCACCAGCCCCACGCTGGCCCCCACCGAGAAACGCCGGCCCTGCCAGTTGAAACGGAAGGCCGCGACGGTTTCGCGCAGCCCTTCGGCGATGTGCAGCGCCTCCTCGGCGTTGCAGCCGTGCAGGATCAACGCGAATTCGTCGCCGCCGACCCGGCAGATCAGATCGTTGGCGCGCACGCGCTGATGGATCAGGCGGGCGATGCGGCGCAGCAGTTCGTCACCGGCGGCATGACCGCAGGTGTCGTTGACGACCTTGAAGCGGTCCAGATCGATGAAGCACAGCGCCCCCTGATCGCCGATACGCCGCGAACCGGCCACCGATTCCTCCAGCGCCTGTTCGAAGGCCCGCCGGTTGGGCAGGCCGGTCAGCGGATCGTGCATGGCCTGGTAGGCAAGCTGGGCGGTGGCCTCATCGACCTTGGACTGCAGGGTCTGCTGGGCCTCGTCGATGGAGCGCGCCATGGCGTTGAAGCCGCGCTGCAGGGCGCGCATCTCGTCGATGTCGGCATTGTCCGGCACGGTGATCTCGCGGCGCCCGGCCGCCACGCTGCTGACCGCGGCGGCGAGCCTGCCCACCGGTTCGGTCACCGCGCGCGCGAGGCGCACCGCGAGCGCGGCGGTCAGCGCGAGCACCCCCAGGGAGAGCGCCAGGGTGGTGAACACGATGGTGCGCTTTTCACTGCTCAGCGCACGGGTGTCGAGTTCGACATACACCCAGCCCACCTCGATGACCGGTTGCAGGGCGGGGCTGCCCGCAAAGCCGCCATCCAGGTCATCCACCACCAGCGGTGCGGTGATCACCGGCGCGGCCAGGGTGAGGCGGTCGTCGCGCTTTTCAAGCACACCCGCCTCGCTCGCGGCACGGATGCGCTCCGGCGCCGCCAGGCGCGGCCGTCCACTGATCGCGAGCAATTCGCCGGCACGGTCGTAGATCGCCGCGGCGGCCACATCGCGCTGTTCGAGTACCGCCTGGATCAACGTCGTCAGGGTACTGCGATTGCCCGAGATCACCCCGTACTCGGCGGCCGGCGCCAGAAAACTGACGATCGCCAGACCGCGCTCGCGGAGCGCGTCATCGGCGGCCTGGGTGCCACGCGCGACAAACAGGGAGGCGATCACGCCAGCCAGCACGGCGGCCGGCAGCAGGACCACCAGCAACAGACGCTGGCGCAGCGTGAGGCGGGGCAGCACACTCAACGGGCGCCTGCTCCTTTCGTCATGCACCGCCTCCACAGGGGAGGCCACCTGCAACCCGGGCGGCCGGACGGGGGCGCTCACTGGACTACCCTCCTGTCGCTGCGCGACATCCTCCCCAAGGGAGGGCGAGCGCCCCCTTCGGGCGGCCGGGCGGGGGCGCTCATGGCTGCTCCCGTTCGCGCAGACGGGCGAGCACGGTGGCTTCGTCCGGCAGGTCGAGATGGAGTGCGCGCGCCACCTGCCGGTTGAGCGCCACGTCGAAATGCCGTGCGGGGCGCGGCGGCGGCAGGCGGACGCCGCCGCGTGTGCCGCGCAGCCAGTCCGCCACCTCGCGTGCGACATCGCCCGGTGTGCTGAACACCGCCGCCAGCGCGCCGGCCTCCACATAGGCGCGCGAATACGCGAACACCGGCCTGCGGTAGCGATAGCTGGTGAGCAGGATGGTGCGCGCGGCGCCCGGGCCGGCAGCCAACGGATCCGGCAAGGCGAGCAGCGCGTCGGAAGCGTCGAGCGCCCGCTCCAGCGCGGGCAGTATCTCCGCCTGCGTGGATACCGGCCAGGCAGCCAGACGCAGGCCCGCCGCCGCCGCCGCATTTTCCAGCCGCCCACGCAGCGCCCCGGTATCCGGCCCCAGCAGCACGCCAACCCGCTGCGCTTCGGGCAGCACCGCGCGCATGAGGGCAAGCTGGCGTTCGAGGGGCTGGTCGAGGAGTACGGCGGACAACTTGGCATCCGGATAGCGCAGGCGCAGATCCTGGAACACTTTCTGCCCGATCAGCACAGCGTACACGGGTGTCCGGGAACGACTCAGCGCGGCCTCGGCCGCCGGCGCACCGGCGGCAAGGATCAAATCCGCGCTCTCCAAGACCCGACCATCCACGCCATCTTCCACATTGCCCGCTGCAGTAATGGAGTATCCCGCGTCCGGCCTCGTCGCTTGCATCGCTTCCGCAAACAGGGAGTACACGCCTCCGCCATTGGAAAGCACGAGCGCAACATCCAGCGCATGGGCTGGCGCCGCACCCAGGGTGGCGGCCAGCCATGCCACGGCGAGACATCGGAGCCCGAGAAGCATATGCCCTGTTCGGCTCCCGGAGAAGGCACGCGGCCTGGGGTCTGTTAACATGCGTTTCATGGGGCACACGGCCTGAGCATCAACAGCCCTAGAAGTCGAGTCGTAGTGTCATCCAGTGCCGCCGCTCAACGATGCGCTCCATGCGTTCCTCCGCATGCGCGCCATCCAGCGATTGGACGGTATAGGCCAGTTCCCCGCGCTGCCGGCCGATCACGAACGGGTAGCCGATCCGCGCATCCGTCCGGTTGTACTTTCCGGTGTTCGTATTGCGCGTCCATTTGATGTCGCGCACCCAATAGCGCGCCAGGGAGAATTCGACCCCCCAGGGCAGCCTTTGCATGAGCAGCAGCGAAGAGGATCGGCTCGGCGCGGACTGCTCGGACAGATCCATATAGAGGATAAGGTTGGCAGGCCTCGAGAAATTGCTGCCCGTGGCCGGATCCGCCAGACGCCGCCCGACACTCGTAAGCTCCCCGTCGATACGGACGCGGGCATGGGAGACGGCGAGCCGGGTATCCTTGACCGGCTGCCATTTCCATTGGAATTCATAGCCTTTGACGAGCAGATCGTGGACGGGCTGCACGGTGTAGGGCTCGCCGGCGACAGCCCTGATGCGCTGGATCGGACGGTCCGACACGCGCTCGCGGAAGTGGCGCACATCCAGACTCATCCGCAGCGCCCGCCAGTCGCCCAGATAGGCCAGTTCCCAGCTCTCCAGGCCTTCGGCGGGCAAATCGGGGTTGCCAAGCCACTCGAACTCCGTCGGGCTGATTCGCTGCCGGGCACGGTAGTCCAGCGTGTCGAGATTGCGCCATGCCCGCGAATAGCCCAGGCGCAGCGTGTTCTCCGGCGTCAGATGGAATGCCGCGCTGGCACGCGGCGCGGTATGTCGTCCGGCAAACGCATCGTATTCGTACGATACGCCCAGGTTACCGGTGAACCAGGCCCACGGCCGCCACTCGCCATTCACGAAGACTCTGCCAACCCGCCGGCTGACCTCTCCCACATCGTCCAGCATGGAGGGAGACTTCAGCGTGTCGTACCGCCAACTCGCCCCCCACACCAAGCGCGTATGTTCACTGGGCAGGAGTGTGTGCAGAGCCTCGATTTCATGGCGTACGCCACGCCCTCCGCCTGGATCGTACTTCCCGTACTGCGGAAGCATGACGGCATTCTCCAGCCGATCCTCGTTGTAGGTATAGCGCAGGGAAAAATCGGCTTCCGGGGAGATGGTGTACAGCCAGCGCCCTTGCATCCAGGTCGATGACTGGTCCAGTGGCCGCAAAGGGTCGCTGGGCCTGGGCGCTCCCGTCGACACATCCACCCGGCCGGTCAGGCGGCGGTTTTCCACCCGGCCGAATTGCAGGTCGAGGTGATTGCGGGTGTCCAGCTGGAAATTGGCGCGCAGATCGAGCAGGCGGGTACGGTTCCTGTCCCGCCAGTTCTGATCCTCCAGGGGAACGGCACGATGATCCAGGCCCTCGTCCGCCTGCTCCTGCATCGTCAGCCGGAAGTGCCCGGCCATCCCCAGCGCGCCCGCCGTGCGCAGCGTGTAGTCGCGCACGCCCTGGGTGCCGTTGCTGGCTGAAATGGAAGTGCCGTGAGCCAGGGCGGGATCGGTGGTAATGATATTCACCACCCCGAGGAACGCGTTCGTTCCATAGGAGGTGGTATTGGAACCGCGCACCACCTCGATACGTTCGATATCCTCCAAGGCGACGGGCGGCAGTTCCCAGTTCATGCCGCCGCGGAACAGCGGCGAATGCAATGAACGGCCGTCGACCAGCACTTGCACGCGCGGGGAGAAATCCGAGTCGTCGGTGATGCCGTGGTAATTGACCCGCGTGGGTTTGTCACTGGCGGTGAAGGTCTGGAAGCCAGGTACCAGGCGGAGCACGTCGTTGAGCGCGCGGGCACCGGAGGCCCGGATCATCTCCCGGTCGATGACCGTCACCGACGAAGGCGTATCGGCCAGCCGCTGGGGCAGGCGGCTCACCGAAGCGACGATGGGCAGATCGGTGAAGAACACTTCTTCCGCGGCCTGCAGCTGTCCGCCGGACACCGTCAGGGACGAAAACAGAAAGCCGCTCAGCAAGCGCCTTGGAAGCCGGCCGCGCAGACGAGCCCGCACGCCATCCCTGCGCCAGCCCACCGAACGCCGTCCCAAGCAATCCAAGTGCCTCCTCCCTGCCGAATACATTCCGCAACACATTGCACGGATTGCAGGCTCGCATGAGAGGAAGACCCGGTCAATGCTTAACGCGACCTGGCGTGTGACGAAACTCCGTTGTCGAGCGCAGGCGACGTCAACAGATCCATGGTGACCCGCTGGAACAGGGTCACGAGTGCCTCGCGGGAGACTTGTGGGTTGCGCACCGAACGTACCAGCAGGCCGTCATAGAGCGTGGCGAAGAATTCCACCAGGCCGTCCAGCCAGGAATCGTCATCGTGAAAGCCGAAACTGGCGCGGGTGGCCCGCATGGTTTCTTTCATGGTCTCGCGGGTGCTGCGGTCGGCGGCGTGCACAATCTCGGCCACCCGCGGATTACGCGAGCCTTCGGCGTATATTTCCAGCTTGAGTGCGGCAACGTCGCCGTTCAGGTTCTCATGCACGCCTTCCGCGCTGCAGTTGCGAATTACATTGTGCAGATCCGTGCACTGGTGCAGCCCGGCGGTCATGGTGAGCAGGCGGCTCAGATCCTGCTCGACGATGGCCGCGATGATCGCTTCCTTGTTCTCGAAATAGTGGTAGATATGGCCGGGGCTCATACCAGCCTGTTTACAAATCCGCGAAATGCTCGCGCCATGAAAACCATACTGCCGGAAGCAGTCCCTGGCCGCATCCAGAATCTGCGTCCGGCGGGCTTCGCTCCGCGAACATTCGGTCTGGGAGCACGGATCTGCGCTCATCTGGAACTCCTATTGCGTTGCAACATCTACTGATTCGCCGTACTTGCGGGTGATCGAAGGCTAGCATAGAATGAGCGCTCAATCTAGAATAAGCATTCTAACCCATGTGTTCCATCGGCCGGCCCGCTCGCGCGTACCGGCCGCTTTCAATATGACGAGAGGTTTCCCCATGCAGATCGACAAGAGCCGGCAGCCGGCCGTGCTGGTACTGGCGTTGACCGCCGCCCTGAGCCTCGCCGCCTGCGGCAAGGGGCAATCCGAGCAGGCCGCCGCCGCGCCCCAGGCCCCCAAGGTGTCGGTGGTCGAGGTGCGGTCCGCCAGCGTGCCGCTGGTGCTCGAGCTGCCGGGCCGCATCACGCCTTCCCTGATCGCCGAGGTACGCCCGCAGGTGACCGGCCTGGTCAAGCAGCGCGTGTTCCGCGAAGGTACCGAGGTCAAGGCCGGGGAGTTGCTCTATCAGATCGATCCTGCCACCTACCAGGCCACCTATGACGCGGCAGCCGCTTCGCTCGCCCGCGCCGAAGCGAATCGCGACGTCGCCCGCCTGACGGCCGAACGCTATGCCGGGCTGATCAACATCCAGGCTGTCAGCAAGCAGGCCAACGACGAAGCCCAGGCCGCGTTCAAACTGGCCGAAGCCGACGTGGCCAGCGCGCGCGCCGCGCTGGACAAGGCGCGCGTGGATCTGGCCTTCACCAAGGTCGCCGCGCCGATCGCCGGCCGTGCCGGACGCTCCAGCGTGACGCCGGGCGCGCTGGTCACCGCCAATCAGGCCGATGCGCTGGTGACCATCCAGAAGCTGGATCCAATCTACGTGGATCTCACCCAATCGAGCACCGAACTGCTGAAGCTGCGCCGCGATCTGGCCGACGGCCGCGTCAGCACGGAAACCGCCGACAGCGTGCCGGTCCGCCTGCTGCTCGAGGATGGCAGCGAGTACACCACCCCCGGCCATCTGGAGTTCTCCGAGGTTTCCGTGGATCCGGGTACCGGCAGCGTGACCCTGCGCACGGTATTCCCCAACCCCAACGGGGAACTGCTGCCGGGCATGTACGTGCGTGCGCGCATCGAACACGGCAGCAGCAACGACGTGATCCTGGTACCGCATGCCGCGCTCAGCCGCGACCCCAAGGGCAACGCCCTGGTCATGGTGGTGAATGCCGAGAACAAGGTGGAAGCCCGCACGGTGGAGGTGGAGCGTGCGCTGGAAGACCGCTGGGTCGTGCGCGCCGGCCTCAAGGATGGCGAACGGGTGATCATCGAGGGTCTGCAGCGCGTGCGCGCCGGCGCCGTGGTCGATCCCCAGGCCGCAGCCGCAACGCCCCCTGCCGCCGCGCCGGCCAACTAAGGAGCTGATCCATGGCCCGTTTCTTCATAGACCGACCCATCTTCGCATGGGTGGTCGCCATCGTCATCATGCTGGCCGGCGCGCTGTCCATCCTGGAGCTGCCGGTTTCCCAGTATCCGGCCATCGCGCCGCCGCAGATCGCCATCAATGCGTCCTACCCGGGCGCCACCGCGAAGGCGGTGGAGGACTCCGTGACGCAGATCATCGAACAGAAGATGACCGGTCTGGACGGCCTGCTGTACATGAACTCCACCTCGGATTCCTACGGCCGCGCCACCGTCACGCTGACCTTCGACGCCGGCACCGATCCGGACATCGCCCAGGTGCAGGTGCAGAACAAGCTGCAGACCTCGCTGCCGCTGCTGCCCCAGGCGGTGCAGCAGCAGGGTGTGACGGTGGCCAAATCTACCCGCAACTTCCTGTTGGTGCTGGGCTTCGTCTCCAAGGACGGCAGCCTGGACAACACCGACCTGTCCGACTTCCTCGTGTCCACCGTGCAGGACCCGCTGTCGCGGGTGACCGGCGTGGGCGAGGTGCAGGTGTTCGGCTCGCAGTACTCGATGCGCATCTGGCTGGACCCCGCCAGGCTGAACAACTACAAGCTGATGCCCTCGGACGTGCAGGCCGCGCTGGCCGCGCAGAACGCCCAGGTCTCCGCCGGTTCGCTGGGCGGCGCGCCGTCGCTGCCGGGGCAGGGCTTCACCGCCTCGATCACGGTGCAAAGCCGCCTGCAGACGGTCGAGCAGTTCGAGAACATCCTGCTGAGAACTTCCGCCCAGGGCGGCGAGGTGCGCCTGCGTGACGTGGCCCGCGTCGAAATGGGCGCGGAAAGCTACGGCTTCACCGCACGCTACAACGGCCAGCCGGCAGCCGGCATCGGCATCAAGCTGGCGGCGGGCGCCAATGCGCTCGATACGGCCAAGGCGGTGAACGAGGCCATCGAGGAGATGGCGCACTACTTCCCGGAAGGCGTGGAGGTCGTCCTGCCATACGACACGACGCCGTTCGTGCGCCTGTCGATCCAGGAGGTGGTGAAGACCCTGATCGAAGCCGTCGTGCTGGTCTTCCTGGTGATGTTCCTGTTCCTGCAGAACCTGCGCGCCACGCTGATCCCGACCATCGCCGTGCCGGTGGTGCTGCTGGGCACCTTCGGCATGATGGCGGCCTTCGGTTTCTCGATCAACACGCTGACCATGTTCGGTGTGGTGCTCGCCATCGGCCTGCTGGTGGACGACGCCATCGTGGTGGTCGAGAACGTCGAGCGCATCATGAGCGAGGAGGGGCTGCCACCCAAGGAAGCCACCCGCAAGTCGATGGGCCAGATCACCGGCGCACTGATCGGCATCGGTCTGGTGCTGTCGGCGGTGTTCGTGCCGATGGCCTTCTTCGGCGGCTCCACCGGGGTGATCTACCGCCAGTTCTCGATCACCATCGTCTCGGCGATGGGGCTGTCGGTGCTGGTGGCCATCGTGTTCACCCCGGCGCTGTGCGCGACCATGCTGAAACCCGTGGAAAAGGGCCACAGCATCTCCGAGGGCGGCTGGTTCTCCGGCTTCTTCGGCTGGTTCAACCGCATGTTCGAACGCAACACCCGGCGCTATGAATCGGCGGTGAACAGCATCCTGCACCGTACCGGGCGCTTCCTGCTGATCTATGCGGTGATCTTCGGCGTGCTCGCCTTCCTGTTCCTGCGCATGCCGACCTCCTTCCTGCCGGAAGAAGACCAGGGCATCCTGTTCACACAGGTCACCCTGCCGGCGGGCGCCACCCAGGAACGCACCGTGGAAGTGCTGAAGAAGGTGGAGGAGCACTTCCTGGTGGACGAAAAGGATTACGCCAAGTCCATCTTCACCGTGGCCGGCTTCAGCTTTGCCGGTTCCGGCCAGAACATGGCCATCGGCTTCGTGCACCTGCGCGACTGGGATGAGCGCGCGGGCGCCACCGGGCACGTGAATGCGGTGGCCGGCCGGGCCATGGCCGCCTTCTCGCAGATCAAGGAAGCCATGGTGTTCGCCTTCGTGCCGCCGGCGGTGCTGGAACTGGGCACCGCCAACGGCTTCGACCTGCAGTTGCAGGATCGCGGCGGCCTCGGCCACGATGCGCTGATCGCCGCGCGCAACCAGTTGCTCGGCATGGCCGGACAGGATTCCCGTCTGGTGGCGGTGCGCCCGAACGGCCAGGAAGACATGCAGGAGTATGTGCTCGACGTCGACCACGCCAAGGCCGGCGCGCTGGGCATCAGCGTGGCCGACATCAACGCCACGCTGTCGACCGGCTGGGGCGGCCTGTACGTCAATGACTTCATCGACCGCGGGCGCATCAAGAAGGTGTACATGCAGTCGGACGCCCCGGGGCGCATGACCCCCGAGGATCTCAACAAATGGTACGTACGCAACAATGCCGGCGAGATGGTCCCGCTGTCCGCCTTCGCCACCGGGCACTGGACCTTCGGCTCGCCGCGCCTGGAGCGCTACAACGGCCAGCCCGCGGTGCAGATCCAGGGCCAGGGCGCACCCGGCGTTTCGTCCGGTACGGCCATGACCGCGATGGAAGAGCTGATCGCCAAGCTGCCGCCGGGCATCGGCTACGAATGGACGGGCACCTCGTACGAGGAACGCCGTTCCGGCTCGCAGGCCCCGGCGCTGTACGCACTCTCGCTGATCGTGGTGTTCCTCTGCCTGGCCGCACTGTATGAAAGCTGGTCGGTACCGTTCGCGGTCATGCTGGTGGTGCCGCTGGGCGTGCTCGGCGCCATCCTCGCGGCCACCGGGCGCGGGCTGTCCAACGACGTATACTTCCAGGTCGGCCTGCTCGCCACCATCGGTCTGTCGGCGAAGAACGCGATCCTGATCGTGGAATTCGCCAAGGAGCAGATGGAACGCGAAGGCAAGGAACTCGTCGCCGCCACCCTGGAAGCAGTGCGCATGCGTCTGCGTCCGATCCTGATGACCTCGCTGGCCTTCGGCCTCGGCGTGCTGCCGCTGGCCAAGGCCACCGGCGCCGGCGCCGGCAGCCAGAACGCCATCGGCACCGGCGTGCTGGGCGGCACCATCTCCGCCACCGCGCTGGGCATCTTCTTCATTCCGCTGTTCTATGTGGTGATCAAGCGGATCTTCAAGGACAAGCCGGCCGAACAGACCACGGCCGCACATACCGATACCGGGGAGGCCCGTTGATGAACCGGCTCCGCATTCTCACCCTCGCGCTGGCCGCCGCCGGCCTGAGCGCCTGCACCACGCTTGCACCCGACTACGTGCGCCCGGCCGCCCCCGTGGCGGCCACCTGGAACGCACCGGCCACCGGCGGTGAAGCTGCCATCGACGCCGACAGCCCGTGGGCCGAGGTGTTCACCGACGCGCGCCTGCGCCAGGTCATCGAACGCGCGCTGGAGCACAACCGCAACCTGCGCGTGGCCGTGCTCAACATCGAGAAGGCCCGCGCGCAGTACCGCATCCAGCGCGCCGACCTGTTCCCCTCGCTGGGCCTCACCGCCAACCAGAACGCCCAGCGCGTGCCGGAAAGCGTGAGCACCACCGGTGAAACGGTGATCAGCCGCCAGTACGGCGTCAACGTGGGCATCGCCAGCTGGGAGCTCGACCTGTTCGGCCGCGTGCGCAGCCTGCGCGACGCCGCGCTGGAGCAATACTTGGCCACCGAGGAAGCCCAGCGCGCCACCCGCCTCGGCGTGGTGGCCGAGGTCGCCACGGCCTGGCTGCAACTGGCCGCCGACCGCGAGAATCTCGCGCTGGCCGAACGCACGCTGGAAACCCGCCGCAAGACGCTGGAACTGGTGCAGGCCAGTTTCGACGTGGGCGCCTCCTCCCGCCTGGAATTGCGCCAGGCGGAAAGCGCGGCGGAAACCGCGCGCGCCAACGTGGCGAGCTACACCGCGCTGGCCGCGCGCGCGCTGAATGCGCTGAACCTGCTGGCCGGCGACCAGATCCCCGCCGAATGGCTGCCAGAGCGCCTGGACGCCCAGGCCACCCGCCTGGCCGAACTGCCGGCCGGCCTGCCCGCCGAGGTCTTGGTCCGCCGCCCCGACGTGGTCTCCGCAGAGCACGCCCTGCGCGCGGCCAACGCCAACATCGGCGCGGCCCGCGCGGCGTTCTTCCCGACCATCTCGCTGACTGCGACGACGGGCAGCGTGAGCCCGGAACTGAGCGGCCTGTTCGACGGCGGCACGCGCGCGTGGACCTTCATCCCGCAACTCACCCTGCCGATCTTCCAGGCCGGCCGGTTGGCCGCCAGCCTGGACGTCGCCGAGGTCAGCCGCGACATCGCCGTGGCGCAGTACGAGAACACCATCCAGACCGCCTTCCGCGAAGTCGCCGATGCACTCGCCGACCGCGCCAACGCGGATGAAACCCTCGATGCGCAGCGCAAGGCGGTGGAGGCGGCGCAGGACAGCTATCGCCTCTCCGAAGCGCGCTACGAAGCCGGCGTGGATAGCTTCCTGACCCTGCTCGACGCACAGCGCACGCTGTACAGTGCCGAACTGCAGCTGATCTCGGCGCGCCTGGCCGAGGCCGGCAACCGCATCGCGGTGTACAAGGCGCTGGGCGGCGGCTGGCACTAAACCGCCGGCCGGCCACGGTGGCTCGCGCATCCTGCCGCGCGAGCCACCGCGCCTTTCCCCACAATGGACACCCTCACCCACGCCCTGTCCGGCGCCCTGCTCGGCCGCGTGATGGCACGCCCGGCCGGCGCACCCGCCGATGACCGGCGCCCGGCGGCGCTGGCCGCGGTGCTCGCCGGTGCCGCCGCCGGAGCCTTTCCAGACATCGACTTCGTTCTCGGCTACATCTCCGAGATCACCTATCTGCGCGGCCACCGCGGCGTGACCCATTCGCTGCTGCTGGCCCCGCTGTGGGCCCTGCCGCTCGCCTGGCTGATGGCACGGCTGGCGGCCTGGAGCACCGCCGGACGGCCTTCCTGGCGCGGCTTCTACCCGGTGGCCCTGGGCGGTGTGCTGATCCACATCGCCGGCGATTTCATCACCCAGTTCGGCACCATGATGCTGGCACCGTTCTCCGACTGGCGCTTCGGCCTGGGCACCACCTTCATCATCGATCTGGTGTTCACCGGCATCCTGATCGCCGGCCTGCTCGCCAGCGCCGTCTGGCGACGCAGCCGGCTGCCCGCCGTGCTCGCTTTCGCCGCGCTGGCCGGCTGGGTCGGCCTCAGTTGGCAGGGACGCAGCGAAGCCATCGATGCCGGACGGGCCTACGCCGCCGCGCACGGCATCGCCATCGAACACATCGATGCCGCGCCGCGTCCGGCTTCGCCGTTCAACTGGACGGTGGTGCTGTTTGATGGCAGCGCCTATCACCTCACCCACCTCAACACGCGGCGCACCGAGGCGCTCACCGTCACCCCGGACGCTTCCTTCATCCGCCGCTTTTCCGCGCCCTATCTGCCGGTGGCCCAGGCCGGGTGGATCCGCCTGCCGATGTTCGGCGGCGCCGGGGACAAAGCCTTCGCGCGCGCGGTGTGGCAGGCCGACGAGTTCGCCTTCTTCCGCTGGTTTTCCATGTTCCCGGTGCTCGACCAGGTCGCCGACGGCCCGCAAGGCCAGCGCTGCGCCGCCTTCCGCGATCTGCGCTTCGACATCCCGCAGCGCGATCATCGGCCGTTCCGCTACGGCCTGTGCGCCCCCTCGGCGGATGGCCCATGGCGGCTCTACGCACTCTCCGGGGACGGCGCACGCTGGCTGGACGACGACAGCCGCGCACCGCTCACTTCCGCCGCGCGGCCCTGACGGCTTCCACACGCGCGGCGTGGATGCGTTCCGGGATGCGCGTGCGGTCCGCGCATTCACGCGCAATCGCCCCGGCATCCACCGCACGCAGTACGGCCAGCGCCGTGCGCCAATGGCCGGCTGGCGCGTATTCACGCTCCTCGTGGCCCGGACGGCCCTGGTGGTCGCAGGCACAGGCGGCCAGCGCCAGTTCGAAACGCTCGGGGCGGCGCAGGGCGTCGACGCGTTCGAGCACCTTCACCATGGTCTCCGGGCGCAGCTCTTCGGCCAGCGCGAGCACACCGTGTTCGCGCGCCACCAGTTCGGCCAGCTCACGGCAATCGGCAGGCGCTTTCAAGCGCTCGCAGAGCGCGCGCACGCGCGGCACGCCGCGCGCCTCGTGCCCATGGTGGCGCGGCAGCAGTGCCGCCGGCGTGTCGGCCTTGCCCAGATCGTGCAGCAGGCAGGCCCAGCGCACCGCCAACGGCTGGCCGGCCGCGGCGGCCCGGTCGATCACGCGCAGCACGTGTTCGCCGGTGTCCACTTCGGGATGATATTTCTCCGGCTGCGGCACGCCGAACAGGCGATCCACTTCCGGCAGGATGCGCGCCAGCGCGCCGCAATCGCGCAGCACCCGGATCATCCGCGACGGACTGGCCTCCATCAGCCCGCGCGCGAGTTCCTGCCAGACCCGTTCGGGCACCAGGTGATCCACCTCGCCGCTGCTGACCATGCCGCGCATCAGCGCCAGGGTTTCCGGCGCCACGGCGAAATCGGCGAAGCGCGCCGCAAAACGCGCCACCCGCAGGATGCGCACCGGATCCTCGGCGAAGGCCGGGCCGACGTGGCGGAAGCACCGCGCCGCCAGATCGGCCCGCCCGCCATAGGGATCGACCAGCGTGCCGTCCTCGGCGCGCGCGATGGCGTTGATGGTCAGGTCGCGGCGTGCCAGATCCTCTTCCAGCGTCACGTCCGGCTCGGTGTGGAAAGCGAAGCCCTTGTAGCCGCGTCCGGTCTTGCGTTCGGTACGCGCCAGCGCGTATTCCTCATGGGTCTCCGGGTGCAGGAACACCGGGAAATCCTTGCCCACTGGACGGAATCCGCGCGCCAGCAGATCTTCCGGCGTGGCGCCCACCACCACCCAGTCCCGGTCGCGCACCGGCAGGCCGAGCAGTTCGTCGCGCACCGCGCCGCCCACCACGTAGCAACGCATCAACGCACGCCCCCACGCCGTGCGCCGCGGCGAAAGTCGTCGTAGCGTCGGCTCGCGCCTCCATCGCCCAGCCAGCCCGGCGCCACCGCCTCCAGCGGCGTCGGCGTCAGGCCGAAGGGCAGGGGCGCGCCGCTGGCCACGCTGTCGACCCGCATGGAGCGCAGATTATCGCGGCTCATCAGCGGCTCGGGCGCAAGCTCCATCAGCGCGGCCTGCAAGGTTGCCAGGGCGTTCGGCAAGGCGACGATGCGACGCGGGCGACCACCCACCTCGGCGGCATAGGCGACCAGTTCCCGCAGCGTATAGACACGCGGCCCGGCAAGCTCGCAGGCCTGTCCGGCCGCCGCGGATTCCCGCAGCGAGCGCCACGCGGCCTCGGCCACGTCCTCCACCCACACCGGCTGGAAGCGCGCATCGGCGCAGGCCAGCGGCAACAGCGGAAACCGCCTGGCGAGCGTGGCGAACAGATTCAGGAAGCGGTCGCCACGACCGAACACCACGGACGGACGCAGAATCGTCCAGGACAGATGGGCGGCGCGGACGGCCTCCTCGCCGGCCGCCTTGGAGCGCAGATATTCGGACGGCCCGGCGGCATCGGCGCCCAACGCGCTGACATGCACCAGACGCCCCACCCCGGCCTTTTCGCAGGCCGCCACGATGCGTTTCGGCAGGGCGACGTGGGCCTCCTCGAAACCCGGCCCCCATGGCGTGCCGGGACGCGAATGCAGCACACCGACCAGGTTCACCACCGCGTCGGCGCCCGTGAACAAGCCCTCCAGCACGCCGGGGCTCCGTACATCGACTTCCACGACCGTGACGTTGGGCAGCAGCAGAAGATGCCCCGCACGCGCACGCCGCCGCGTGGGTACCGTCACCGCGACCCCGGTCGCGCACAGGCGGTTCGCCAGCGCGGCACCGAGAAAGCCGGAGCCTCCGACCAGTACGACTTGTTCCGGGTTCATGCGCGCATCCTCCAATCGGCGGGGCAGCGGCAGCCACCACCATGCGGCCGATTATCCTAGAAACCGCAGTTGGACGCGCCCACTGGATCGGTGACGCCTGGCGAAGGCGTAAAACGGCTTGAGCTTGCGACGGCTTCCAGCAGTATGGCCATGGTCAACACGCCGTGGCAGCGCGCGCCTTGCCGGCCTGCCTTGCACGGACCCGCACCGACCCCACCGCTCAACTGCCGGGCGGACGGGGCGCCACCACCCCCAGGCGGCTCTTCAGGGACTGCGGGCGGCCTTCGAGCATGGCCGCGTAGATGACCGTGTTGGCCATCACCTTCTTGACGTAATCGCGCGTTTCGTCGAAGGGAATGGTTTCCGCATAGATCGCCCCTTCCATGGGACGATCGTCGCGCCAGCGGCGCGCACGGCCGGGCCCGGCGTTGTAGCCGGCGGAGGCGAGCACCGGATGATTGTCCAGATCGTCCAGGATCAGGCGCATGTAGCTGGTGCCCAGCAGCACATTGGTGTCCGGATCGGTCAGCATGCGCGGATGGTAGTTGCGCAGGCCGATCTTGCCCGCCACCCATTTGCCGGTGGCCGGCATCACCTGCATCAGCCCCTGCGCGCCGGCGCTCGAACGTGCGGGTGCGATGAAGCGGCTTTCCTGGCGCATCAGGCCATACACCCAGCTCATGTCCAGCCCCTGGCGCTGCACCTGCGGTTCGATCACCTGACGGTACGGCGTGATGAAGCGCAATTCGAAATGCGCCGCCGCGCCCGCGAGTTCGGCGGTGTTGATCGCGCGGTCGTAGATGTCGTTGCGCAGCGCCAGCTCGGCGGCGGCCAGCAGGAAACCCTCGTCGCGGCCACGCAGCGCCCAGTTCCATTCACGCACCGCGTCCAGACGCATGTCCAGGCGGTACAGCGCGAGCGCACGGCGCAGCCCCGGATCGCCCTCGGCCCGCGCACGGTCGGGCGCCATCACGCCACCGGCGCGCCCCGGCAGCACGAAACGGCTACCCAGCTCCTCGGCGGCCAGCAGGCCGTAGAAATTCGGCTCGGCGGCAATGCGCTCGTACAGCAGCGTGGCCAGCTCCGGACTGCCCAGCGCCACATGGGCGCGTGCCAGCCAGTAAATCCATTCGGGCCGCTCGCGCTCGGCGGCCGGCAAGGCCTCGATGCCCTGCCGCACCCGCCCCCAGTCGCCCACGCGCAATGCGCTGCGCACGCGCCAGGCACGCTGCTCGGCGGACAGCGGCGCATCCCCGGCCGCGACGAACCAGTCCACCGCCTGCGGCAGCTGGCGGTAGGCCGCGCGCAGGGCGAGCGCGGCGTGGGCCTGGGCGGCCTTCTCGGCGCCCAGCCGGTCACCCAGCCGCAGCAGGTGCAAATAGGCTTCCTCGGGGTTCTCGCGCGCCAGACGCACGATGGCCGCCAATACCAGTTCCCGCCCGGCGCGTTGCTCCAGCGCAGTGGCGGGCAAGGCGGCGAGGTATTGGCCCGGATTGCCCAGTGCGCGGTTGAAATCGGCCTGCGAGGGCGCCTCGCCGACCGGCAGCCAGCTCAACGTGACGCTGGCCGGCGCGGTATCGCGCCCTTCCACTTGGCGGCGGATGCGCGACCAGATGTCGTCCACCGAGACGCGCCGCTCCAGCGCCAGCGCACGCAGCACGGGCTCACAGGCGGCGTGGTGATTCACCCGCTCGTTCCACAGCGCGGCGACCTCGGCCACCACCTGGGCATCCCCGAGGGTCTGGCGGGCGCGCCAGGACTGACAGGTCAGCTCATCGTCGGGGCGCTGCAGGCCGGCGTAGACGTTCAGGTACTCGCGCCACTCGCCGTCCTTGGCCAGGCGGCGCAGCCAGTCGCCGCGCAGGCGCTCGGCCAGCAGGGTGCCCTCGTGGGCGGCGAGGAACTCGCGCAGTTCATTGGCCGGGGGCGGTTCAGGGCGGGCCAGGCGGTTGAACAGCAGCCAGTACTGCACATACGCATCCAGCTCATGCGGCTGGCGCTGCGCGGCAAGGCGTTCGAGGGTGGCGCGGTCGCCGGTGCGCAAGGCTTCGCGCGCGGCAAGGATGCGCGCGTCGCCGCTCTGCGCCATTGCCGATCCGTTCGCCAGCAGCCAGCCGATCAGCGCCAGCCCTCCCCACAACCGCTTCACCATCGCTTACCATCCCCCGCACATAAGCTGACCAAGTTATCACAATGAACGACGCCTCCAGCGCTGTTACACCTGCCCCGGAAGACGCCCGCAGGCGGCTGCGCGCGCAGGCCGTGGCACGCCGCGAAGCGCTGGATGCCAATACGCGAGCCGGTCTGGAAACGCGTATCGAAACCCACCTCGATACCTTGTGCGCAGATCTCTCGCCGGGCGTGCTGGCGTTCTGCTGGCCGTGGCGGGGAGAGCCGGATCTGCGCGCGTGGATGAGCCGCTGGCAGGCGGGCGGCGCACGGCGCACGGCGGCGCTGCCGGTGGTGCTGGAGCGCGACCACCCGCTGGTGTTCCGGCGCTGGTCGGTGGACGTACCGATGGCGGTCGACCGCCACGGCATCCCCTATCCGGAAAGCGGCGAGGCCCTCGTGCCGGATGCGGTGTTGATCCCGTTGAACGCCTTCGACGCGGCCGGTTATCGGCTGGGCTATGGCGGCGGGTATTTCGACCGCACCCTGGCAGCGCTGCCCATGGTGGCGATCGGCGTGGGCTTCGAACTGGGTCGCGCGGACAGCGTGCTGCCGCAGTCGCACGACCGGCCGATGGACTGGCTGGTCACCGAGGCGGGGGTGTTCCGCCCCGGCGTGGATCAGCCGAGGAACAGCCGGTAGACGGGGTTGGCCGTTTCGTCGATGTAGTCGTAGCCCAGGCGGTCGAGGAATTCCTGGAAGGCACCACGATCCCCCGGCGGTACCTGCATGCCCACCAGCACGCGGCCGAAGTCGGCGCCATGGTTGCGGTAGTGAAACAGGCTGATGTTCCAGTCCGAATGCAGGTTGGAGAGGAAGTTCATCAGCGCGCCGGGGCGCTCGGGGAAAGTGAAGCGGTAGATCAGTTCGTTGTCCACCTGCGGGGCGCGGCCGCCCACCATGTAGCGCACGTGGGTCTTGGCCATCTCGTCGTCGGTCAGATCGACCGCCGGCAGCTCATGGCGCGCCAGCATCTCGGTGAGTCGGCCGGCCTCGGCGCGGTTGTGCACGGTGACGCCGACGAAGATGTGCGCGGTGGCGGCGTCCGCATAGCGGTAGTTGAACTCGGTGATGTTGCGGTTGCCCAGCACGCCGATGAACTTGCGGAAGGAGCCCGGCTTTTCCGGAATGCTCACCGCCAGCACGGCCTCGCGCTGCTCGCCCAGTTCGGCGCGCTCGGCGACGAAGCGCAGGCGATCGAAGTTCATGTTGGCGCCGGAGCACACCGCCACCAGGCTCTTGTCGCGCAGTTTGTTGCGCTTGGCGTATTCCTTGGCGCCGGCCACGGCCAGCGCGCCGGCCGGTTCGAGAATGGAGCGGGTGTCCTCGAAGACGTCCTTGATGGCCGCACAGATGGCGTCGTTATCCACCAGAATCATCTCATCGACATACTGCTGGCACAGGCGGAAGGTTTCCGTGCCGACCAGCTTCACCGCCGCGCCGTCGGCGAACAGGCCGACCTGCTCCAACTCTACCCGGCGGCCAGCGGCCAGCGAGCGGGTCATCGCGTCGGCATCCACCGCTTCCACGCCGATGATGCGGGTTTCCGGGCGCAGGCGCTTGACGTAGGCGGCCACCCCGGCGATCAGCCCGCCGCCGCCCACCGCACAGAAGATCGCATGGATGGGTTTGGCGTGATCGCGCAGGATCTCCATGCCGATGGTGCCCTGCCCGGCGATCACGTCCGGATCGTCGAAAGGGTGCACGAAGGTGAGCTTTTCCTCCTTCTCCAGCTCCAGCGCGCGGGCGTAGGCGTCGGAATACGAATCGCCGGCCAGCACCACCTCGCCGCCGCGCGCCTTCACCGCGTCGACCTTGATCTGCGGGGTGGAGGTGGGCATGACGATGACCGCGCGCACGCCCAGCTTCTGCGCCGACAGCGCCACACCCTGGGCGTGGTTGCCGGCGGAAGCACAGATCACTCCGCGCTTGAGGGCCTGCGGCGAAAGCTGCGCCATCTTGTTGTAGGCGCCGCGCAGCTTGAAGCTGAACACCGGCTGCATGTCCTCGCGCTTGAAGTGGATGCGGTTGTGCAGGCGGGCGGACAGGTTGTCGGCGAGTTCGAGCGGGGTGGGCTCGGCCACGTCGTATACCTGGGCATTGAGGATGCGTTCCAGATAATCCGGGCTGGCGGCGGTCATGGCGGAGGCTGTGCGCGTACGGCGAAAGGGATCGAGCGTAGCAGCCGATGATGCGCCGCGGCAAGGGCGCACGTTCAGTCGGGCGCGGCTTCCACCCGGTTGCGCCCCAGGCTCTTGGCCTGCAGCAGCGCCTGGTCGGCGGCCTCGGTGAGCGCCGAGGCGCTGTCCTGGGCGGGATAGCCGGCTACCCCGGCGCTGAAGGTGGCGTACAGCACACCGCACGGATGGGTGTGCGGCAGCGCGGCGAAATCACTGCGGATGCGGTCGAAGACCGCCTGTGCGAGCAGGACGTCGGTACCCGGCAGGGCAACGATGAACTCTTCGCCGCCATAGCGGCCGATCAGGTCGCCTTCGCGCAGGCGCGCCTTGAGCAGCCAGGCCAGCCCGCGGATGACCTGGTCGCCCACCGGATGGCCGTAGGTGTCGTTGACCGACTTGAAATGGTCGATGTCGAGCATGGCCACGGTGAACCGCCCTTCGTAGCCGGCGGCCTCCACCAGCGCCTTCAGCCTCGCCTTGGCGGCGGAATGGTTGAGCAGGCCGGTGAGTCCATCCACCTGCGTGGAACGCTGCATCTCCCGGAAGCGGGCGATCTTGGTCTTCACCACGGCGGCCAGCAGCACCGGGTTGAAGGGTTTGATGAGGAACTGGTCGCCGCCCAGGCGCAGCGCCTCGACCTGCATGCCGATGTTGGACTCGCCCGACAGATAGACGATGGGCAGGGTGTGATAGGCCGACATCTGGCGCAGCACCCGGGTGGCCTCCACGCCGTTGAAGCGCGGCATGTACATGTCCATCAGGATCAGGTCGGGACGGTAGTCCTTCAGGGTGTCGAGCAGGGTGCCGGGGTCGGCGATGGCGTGGCTGTCGATGCCGTGCTCGGCCAGCGTACGGCGGATCAGCGTCGCGGCCACGCGCGAATCCTCCACCACCAGCACGCGGTACTTGTCCTGTTCCTCGGTCTGGATCAGGTCGAGAATGCGATTGACCACCATGGCCGGCTGCTCGTCGGCCGGTACCGCCACATCGATCCCCGCGCGCATCAGCGCGACGATGGGCTCGATGAAGGCCGCCACGCCCAGGTAGAACAACTGGCTGGCAGGGCATGCGGCGCGGAACACAGCGATCTGGCGCAGGGCCTCGGCATCGACTTCGGCCCGCGCGCGCGCCGGAACGAACAGCACGGCCAGCGGCAGCTCCGTGTCCTCGGGCACGTTGTGCCAATCCACCCGGGTGATCTTGAAGCCGAAGAAGCGCAGTTGGCGGCTGAGGCCGTCGGCCACCTCGTCGTCCGCGGCGGCGCTGACGATCCACACCTCGCGTGGCTTCACCCACTCGCCGTCGCGCACCGGCACGCCCTCGGTCTGGCGGCGCACCGGCACCGAACCGTTGCGCGAGGTACTCACCGAGCCGAACAGCGCATCGAGCTGGCGCTGCAGCGAGGCCACCGCCTGCGGGCCCAGCGGGTGCGCGGACGGATCGCCGATATGGGGCAGCACGGCGTTCTCCAGTCCTTCGCACAAGCGCGTCAGGCCGGGCAGGCGCAGACGGGCGAAATGCTCGACCAGACTGTTGAGCGCCACGGCGAACTCGACGAACTGCTCCAGCTGTCCGCCGGCAACGTATTGTTCCCAGCGCTCGCGCAGGGCGTGCAGACGGTCGTCGAAGTGGGAAAGAGGCTGGGTGTTCATCAAAAAGCGGTCTCGCACAGCCACTGATTATGTGGCATCGACGTGCGGTGCACAACCATGCGGCGCAGCAATACCCGCCGCGGACCGCTTCAATCGGGCAGCTCCCCAGTGATTGCGCGGCTCTGGCGGTCGATGAAATCCTGGGTCGGATCGACGCCGCGCAGTTTCAGGATGGTGGAGCGCACGGCCGCTTCCAGCAGCACCGCCAGGTTGCGCCCGGCGGCCACCGGCAGCACCACGCGCGGAATCTGCACGCCCAGCACGCCCTGCGCCTCCTGCTGCAGCGGCAGGCGGGTGGGATCGTCCTGGCCCGGCTGGCGGCGCTCCAGGTGGCACACCAGGCGCAGGCGCATCTTCCGCCGGCAGGCGGTCTCGCCGAAGATGGTGCGGATGTTGAGCAGGCCCAGGCCGCGCACTTCGATGAAATCCTGCAGCAGTTCCGGGCAGCGCCCCTCGAGCACGGTGGGCGCGATGCGGGCAAATTCCACCACGTCGTCGGCCACCAGGCCGTGCCCGCGCGAGATCAGTTCCAGCGCAAGTTCGGACTTGCCTGCGCCCGAACTGCCGGTGATGAACACGCCCAGTCCGAGCACGTCCATGAACACGCCGTGCAGCGACACCGTTTCCGCCAGTTCGCGGGCCAGATACTGGCGCAGCTGGTCGACCACCCCGGCGGAGGCCTGCGGCGTGGTGAACAACGCCACGCCGAAGTTCTCGCACAGGCCGTGGAGCAAGCCGGGGATTTCGCTGCCGTCGGCGACCACGATGGCGGGCGGGCGGGCGGCAAGGATTTCGTTGAGGTGGTGGGCGATCTTGTCGCGCGACTGGCGGCGCGCCCAGGCCAGTTCCGCGGCACCGAGGATCTGCAGGCGCTGCGGATGGATCAGATTGAGATGGCCGACCAGATCGGCCGGCCAGATGCGTTCTTCGGAAACCGCGATGGCGGTCTCCAGACCGCCGCACACATGGGTCAGCTCAAGGGGCTGACCCAGACGCTCATACAGCCTCGAGACGCTCGTCTGACGCATGCGGGCCCCAATCGGCGAACAGCGCGTGGATGGCGGCCGGATCGGGTGCGTTCTGCAGGGCTTCGCGGAAGGCCCGGTCGCTGAACATCTGCGCCAGTTCGGAAAGCAGCTGCAGATGGCTTTCGTTGGCCTGCTCGGGCACCAGCAGCACGAACAGCAGGCTCACCGGCTTGCCGTCCGGGGCATCGAACTGCACCGGCGTAGCCAGGCGGAAGAACGCCCCGGCGGCCTCCTGCAGCCCCTTGATGCGGCCGTGCGGAATGGCGATACCCTGGCCCAGCCCGGTGGAGCCGAGACGCTCGCGCGAGAACAGGCTGTCGAACACCACGCTGCGCGCGATGCCCTGATTGTTCTCGAACAGCAGGCCGGCCTGCTCGAACACGCGCTTCTTGCTGCTCGCGTCGAGATCGACGACCACGTTGGAAAGGGGGAGAAGTTGGGCGATCAGACTCATTCGGTCAGGCTCCGCGCGGCGCCGGACCACCGTGCGCCGCACAGGCGGAGAACTTGGCGGCCGGGTGCCGGCTGACGGCGCGTTCTGAAAAACGCGCGCATTAAACCACACCCTAGGCCGATAGAACCAGCGAAACGATCACAGCTCGGTGCTTTGGTGCTTGAGCGCGTCGTGATGATGGTCCTGCACCTTCTGCTTGTGCTTCTGCACCTGGCGGTCCAGCTTGTCGACCATGGCGTCGATGGCCGCGTACATGTCGGCGTCGTGCGCTTCGACGAAGATGTCCTTGCCGCGCGTATGCAGGGTCACTTCGGCCTTCTGGTCCAGCTTTTCCACCGAAAGGATCACGCCGACGCTGGTGACGTTGTCGAAATGACGGATGACACGGTCCAGCTTCGAGGTCACGTATTCGCGGATGGCCGGCGTGACTTCGACGTGATGCCCGGTGATGGTGAGATTCATGATGACTCCTCTTCTTCAGTTCAGATCGTTTTGCGCATACTGACCGGCGGGATATTGAGCGATTCGCGGTATTTGGCGATGGTGCGCCGCGCGACGACGATACCCTGCTGGCCCAACAACTCGGCGATCCGGGCGTCTGACAGAGGCTTCTTCCTGTCCTCGGCATCCACCAGCTGGCGAATCAGCGCGCGAATCGCAGTGGAAGATGCCGCCCCACCGGTATCGGTGGCGACGTGGCTGCCGAAAAAATACTTCAGTTCGAACACCCCCCGGGGAGTGGCCATGAACTTCTGGGTGGTGACCCGCGACACGGTGGACTCGTGCAGTTCCAGCTGGTCCGCGATCTCGCGCAGCGTGAGCGGACGCATTGCCACCTCCCCATGATCGAAGAACTGCCGCTGCTGGTCAACGATGGCCTGGGAGACGCGCAGGATGGTGTCGAAGCGCTGCTGCACGTTCTTGATCAGCCAGCGCGCTTCCTGCAGCTGGCCGGTGAGTCCGCCGCCGGTGCCGCGGTTCTGCTGGAGGATCTGCGCGTACAGCGCATTGATGCGCAGCTTGGGCATCGCCTCCGGGTTGAGGTTGACCACCCACTGGCCGCGCAGCTTGCGCACCACCACGTCGGGGATCACGTAGCGGGTTTCCTGCGCGGCATAGCGCGAGCCCGGATGCGGATCGAGCCGGCAGATCAGCGCGTGCGCGGCGCGCAGCGCGTCGTCGTCGCAGCCGAGCAGGCGCTTGAGCTTGACGAAGTTGCGCTCGGCGAGCAGTTCGAGATGATGATCGACGATCTTCAGCGCCAGATCGCGCACGGGCTCCGCCTTCATGGCACGCAGCTGCAGGCTCAGGCATTCCACCGGCGTGCGCGCGCCGATGCCGGCGGGCTCCAGGTTCTGCACGTGGTGCAGCGCGATGATGAGGTCGTCGATGTCGAGTTCGAGTTCCTCGGACAGCAGCGGCAGCAACTCTTCCAGCGACTGGTGCAGATAGCCGTCGTCGTCGAGTGCTTCGATGACGAAGCGCACCAGCGCGCGGTCGCGGTCGGACAGCGGGGAAAGCGCGACCTGCTGGTCGAGGTGGTCGCGCAGGGAGGTTTCCGCGGCCTGGAATTCCTGGAAGTCGACGTCGTCGTCATCGTCGCGCTTGCTGCCGCTCCCGCTGGCCGCGCTGAGCCATTCGCCGGCTTCGTCGTAGCTCGACGGATCGGCTTCGGCAGCCTCCTCGCGCGGGCTTTCGGCATTTTCGCCGGAGGACTGCGTTTCAGTGCTGGAAGACGCCGACGGCGGCGCGGCGGCCGCGCCGAAATCGCTGCCGTCGCCGTCCTCGCGCTCGAGCATGGGGTTTTCCAGCAGGAAGCGCTCGATTTCCTGGTTCAGCTCGATGGTGGACAGTTGCAGCAGGCGGATCGACTGCTGCAGTTGCGGCGTCAGCGTGAGGTGCTGCGAGAGTTTGAGCTGGAGGGTGGGTTTCATGCCGTCGCTCGCCCGGGTCAGAGGCGGAAGTGCTCGCCGAGATAGACCTGGCGCACGCGCTCGTCGCTGACGATCTCGTCGGGCCGCCCACTGGCCAGTACCCGGCCCTCGCTGATGATGTAGGCGCGGTCGCAGATGCCCAGCGTCTCGCGCACGTTGTGGTCGGTGATCAGCACACCGATGCCGCGTTCCTTCAGGTAGCGGATGATCTTCTGGATGTCGAGCACGGCGATCGGGTCGACCCCGGCGAACGGTTCGTCGAGCAGGATCAGGCGCGGATCGGTGGCCAGCGCGCGGGCGATCTCGCAGCGCCGGCGCTCGCCGCCGGACAGCGACACCGCCATACTGTCGCGCAGGTGGGCAATGCCGAGTTCTTCCAGCAGATTCTCCAGGCGCTGGTCGCTGGCCTCCTCGTCGAGGCCTTGCAGTTCCAGCACCGCGCGGATGTTTTCTTCCACGCTGAGCTTGCGGAACACGCTCATTTCCTGCGGCAGGTAGGACAGCCCCATGCGCGCGCGCGCATGGATGGGCAGATGGGTCAGGCGGGCGTCGTCGAGCACGATCTCGCCGCCGTCGGCGCGCACCAGGCCGACGATCATGTAGAAGCAGGTGGTCTTGCCGGCGCCGTTGGGGCCGAGCAGGCCGACCACCTCGCCGCTGCCGACGGCAAAGCCCACGTCATGCACCACAGTGCGCGACTTGTAGCGCTTCTGCAGCCCTTCAACCTTCAGCAGACTCATCCGGGGTCTCTTTCAGCAACTTGCGGATCACCGCGACGGCAAAGCCGCGCCCTTGCAGAAAACGCGCCTGACGGGCCCATTCGCGGGCATCCCCGGGCGCCTGGCCGAACTTGGCGGCCCACACACGGCGCGCACGCTCCAGCTCGTCGTCGGCCATCTCGTCGCCGAGCGCGGCATCGATCAGCCCGGCATCCACGCCGCGGCTGGCCAGATCGTGGCGCAGGCGGGCGGTGCCGAAACGCGCCGCGCGGTTGCGCACCCAGGCCCCGGCGAAACGCGCGTCGGACTGCAGCTCCACTTCGGCAAGGCGGTCGAGCACGGCGTCGATTTCCTCCGCGCTGCCGTGCCCGGCGAGTTTCCTCGTCAGTTCCGCGCGCGAATGTTCGCGCTGCGCCAGGTGGCGCAGCGCGCGTTCACGCAGGTCCGCCCCGGCCATGGCCGTTGCTTCAGGCCTCGGCGGCCGGTTGGGCGCCGGGCGCAGGCAGTTCCTTCAGGCCCAGCGCCACGCGCACCTTGTTTTCGATTTCGCGGGCGAGCACCGGATTGGCGCGCAGGAACTCGCGCACGTTGTCCTTGCCCTGGCCGATCTTGTCGCCGTTGTAGGCGTACCAGGCGCCGGACTTCTCGACGATCTTGTGGTCGACGCCCAAGTCGATGATCTCGCCCTCACGCGACACGCCCTCGCCATACAGGATGTCGAAGCGCGCTTCGCGGAACGGCGGGGCGACCTTGTTCTTGACCACCTTGACCTTGGTTTCGGAGCCGACCACCTCTTCGCCGCGCTTGATCGTGCCGGTGCGGCGGATGTCCATGCGCACGCTGGAATAGAACTTGAGCGCGTTGCCGCCGGTGGTGGTCTCCGGGTTGCCGAACATCACGCCGATCTTCATGCGGATCTGGTTGATGAAGATCACCAGGGTGTTGGTGCGCTTGATGTTGGCGGTGAGCTTGCGCAGCGCCTGGCTCATCAGGCGGGCCTGCAGGCCGGGCAGCTGGTCGCCCATCTCGCCTTCGATTTCGGCCTTGGGGGTGAGCGCGGCGACCGAGTCGATGACCACGATGTCCACGCCGCCGGAGCGCACCAGCATGTCGGCGATTTCCAGCGCCTGCTCGCCGGTGTCGGGCTGGGAGATCAGCAGGTCGCCAATGTTCACGCCGAGTTTCTCGGCGTAGCCCACGTCCAGGGCGTGCTCGGCGTCGATGAAGGCGGCGGTGCCGCCGAGCTTCTGCATCTCGGCGACCACTTGCAGGGTCAGCGTGGTCTTGCCGGAGGATTCCGGACCGTAGATCTCCACGACCCGGCCGCGCGGCAGGCCGCCGAGGCCGAGCGCGATGTCCAGCCCGAGCGAGCCGGTGGATACGGTCTGGATGTCCTTTTCGACATTGCCGTCGCCCATGCGCATGATCGAACCCTTGCCGAACTGCTTTTCGATCTGCGAGAGCGCGGCAGCCAGGGCCTTGGCCTTGTTGTCGTCCATATGAAGTATTCCTGAGTGATTGGCGGATTATGGCACAGAGTTTGCAGGAATGCGCCCGCCGGAGGACCGCAGGCGCGCCTGCCCGCAGTCTATTGCCTGAATTTATTTACAGCAACTTTTGTAGAATGGCCGATCCGCCCGCGAGCGCGATGATTTCGCGCAGGGCGTGGATCACCGTCCGGCGCCGCACCGCCTCGCGGTCGCCGGAGAACTGCTGGGTTTCCACGCGCGGCGGCTCGCCGTACACGCCCCAGCCCAGGCACACGGTGCCCACCGGCTTGGCCGGCGTGCCGCCGTCCGGGCCGGCGATGCCGGACACCGCCACCGCCACGTCGGCACGGCTGTGCGCCAGCGCGCCGGCCACCATCTCGCGCACGGTAGCCTCGCTGACCGCGCCGTGCACTTCCAGGGTGATCGGCGCGACTTCCAGCATCTCGCACTTGGATTCGTTGGAATAGGTGACGTAGCCCCGGTCGAACCAGGCCGAGCTGCCCGCCGTGGCGGTGACCACCTCGGCGATCCAGCCGCCGGTGCACGATTCGGCGGTGAC
Organism: Pseudothauera nasutitermitis; assembly: GCF_004801295.1. Taxonomy (GTDB): domain Bacteria; phylum Pseudomonadota; class Gammaproteobacteria; order Burkholderiales; family Rhodocyclaceae; genus Pseudothauera; species Pseudothauera nasutitermitis. The sequence continues at coordinate 164,934 of NZ_SSOC01000004.1, read as the reverse complement.
CAGCTTCCAGCCGCGCGCGCGCAACGCCTCGCCGAGCCGGCGGGAGAGTTCCATCAGTTCCGCGTCCATCAGCCCACCACGCGGATCAGCACGGCGAGCACCAGCAGGGTGTAGCCGGCGGCGATGAGGTCGTCGAACATCACCCCGAAGCCGCCTTTCAGCCGGCGGTCGGCTTGGCGGATGGGCGGCGGCTTGACGATGTCGAAGAAGCGGAACAGGGCCACCGCGCCGGCCTGCCAGAGCAGCGTGGCTGGGGTGAACAGCAGCACCAGCCAGATCGCCACCATCTCGTCCCAGACGATGGCGCCGTGGTCCGGCACGCCGAGCGCGCGGCCGGTGCGCTCGGCGGCGAGCACCCCGGCGACGAACAGGCTGACCAGAAAGGCCAGGAACACCATTTCGGACACCGGCGTGCGCAGCAGCGGGTAGAGCAGCCAGCCCACCAGCGTGCCCACCGTGCCCGGCGCCTTGGGCGACAGGCCCGCGCCGAAGCCGAGCGAGATGAAATGCGCCGGATGGCTCATCATGAAGCGGACGGTGGGCGTGGCGGGCATTTCAGCGGGCGAAGTGGTCATAGCCGGTCGTCGTGGGCGGGCGCAGGCTGCCGTCGGCATCGCGCAGCAGCAGGCCGCCCGGTTGGGCGGTAAGTTGGCCGATGCAGTGTAACGGCAGATCCAGCCGCACCGCCACGTCGGCGATGGCGGCGGAGGCGGCGGGCGGCGCGGCGAACAGCAGCTCATAGTCGTCGCCGCCGGACAGCAGGGCGGGCAGCGCCTCGTCGTGAGGGGCGCCGCAGGCCAGCAGCGGCTCCAGGGGCAGCACGGGGATATCGACGATGGCGCCGCAGCGTGACGCGGTCAGGATGTGGTTCAGGTCGCCAAGCAGGCCGTCGGAGACGTCCAGCATCGCGCTGGCCAGCCCGCGCAACGCCAGCCCCAGCGCGACCCGGGGCTGCGGGCGGTGCAGCGCCGCCAAGCAGCGCGCCCGCCCGTCCGGCGGCAGCGCCAGGCCGCCACGCAGCGCGGCCAAGCCCAGCGCGGCGCGCCCCGGCTGGCCGGAGACCCACAGCCGGTCGCCGGGCCGCGCGCCGCCGCGGGTGATGGCCTGTCCGGCCGGCACTTCGCCGATCACGGTCACCGTGAGGTTGAGCGGGCCGCGGGTGGTATCACCGCCGGCCAGATCCACGCCGAAGGCCTCGGCACAGGCGAACAGCCCGTCGGCAAAGGCCGCCAGCCAGGCATCGTCGGCCACCGGCAGCGCCAGCGCCAGAAACGCCCAGCGCGGCTCCGCCCCCATGGCCGCGAGGTCGGAGAGATTGACCGCCAGGGTCTTCCAGCCCAGGTCGGTGGGGTCGGTGTCGGGCAGGAAATGGGTGCCGGCCACCAGCATGTCGGTGGACACGGCCAACTGCATGCCGGGCCGCGGCGCCAGCAGTGCGGCGTCGTCGCCCACCGCCAGCGCGGTATGGCCGGCCGGCCGGGTGAAGTGGCGGCGGATCAGATCGAATTCACCGGGCATGACGGTCGGGGCGCCTGTTCCATGACAGTTCAAGAGCCTACCGCAGGGAGGCCCGCATCCTGAAGGTTTTTGCACAAACCGGCCGGCCCCCGGTCATGGCTGCGCGGAGGCCGCGCGGGCCGGCTCCGGAGATTTCCGCCCGCCACCGGCAAAACACATCCATGTTGACAGTCCGGCCGGTTTTCCAACTAGAATCAAACGAACGTTCGAATTAATTCCGGCCCGGCGGTAGCGCGGGTGGATTGAAAGCCGGACGAATATGGCAATGGGGCAATGTACCCCGGCGCACAGAGGAGACAAGCACATGTTCCGCAATATCCGCATCGCCACGCGGCTGGCCTTGCTGCTGGGCGTCGTATCGACAATCTCGCTGCTCATCTTCGCCCTCGGCTGGAAGGGTATGCATACCGCGGACCGCAGCCTGGAACGCGTATACAGCGACCGCACGGTGGCCCTCCAGCGCATCGCCTCGATCAGCAAGCTGCTGATCCTCAACCAGTTGTGGCTCACCGATGCGGCACTGTTCCCGATGCCGGAGAAGGTCAACGCCCACCTGGCCGCGATGGAACACAACCTCGCGCAGATCGACGCGCTGTGGGGCGAGTATGCCTCCCGGCCGCTGGGCGGGGAGGAGCAGGCGGCGGCGGACAGCTTCGCCGCCGACCGCGCGCGTTTCCTCGACCAGGGGCTGCTGCCGGCGGTGCGGGCGCTGGAGATCCGCGACTTCGATTCCCTGGAGACGGCCCTGCAATTTGCCAACGAAACGCTCTTTCCGCCACTCCAGGCCGGCATCGAGCGGCTGGAGACGATGCAGGTGGAAGGCGCGCGCGCCGAATACGAGCGCGCGCGCAACGGCTACCTGCTGGCGCGCAACACTATGTTCGTCGCGGCGGTGGCGGGCATTGGTTTCGGACTCGGCTTCGGCACCTTGCTGATCCGCGGCGTGGTCGGCGCATTCGGCGAACTGCGGGCGGTGATCACCGGCATCCACGACAGCCGCGACCTTTCGCGCCGCAGCACCCAGTCGGGGCGGGACGAACTCGGCCAGACCGCGGCCTGCTTCAATGCGCTGATGGACAGCCTGCAGGCCACCTTGCAGCGCATCCTCTCCGACGCCGGGCAGGTCGCCGACACCGCGGCCCTGGTGACGCAGGCCACCGGGCGCATTGCCGACAGTTCCGCGCACCAGTCCGAGGCGGCGCGCTCGGCGGCGGACTCGATGCAGGAGATCAGCCTCAGCATCACCGAGGTGGCGACCAATACCCGCGAGACTTCCGACCTGTCGGAGCAGTCCGCGCGGGTATCGACCCGCGGCGAGCTGACCTCGCGCGACAGCGCCGCCGAGATGGCACGCATCGCGGCCGACATGCAGAACGCGGTGGCGCGGGTGGCGGAACTGCGCCGGCGCTCCGACGAGATCGGCGGCATCGTGCAGGTGATCAACGAGATCGCCGGGCAGACCAACCTGCTCGCCCTCAACGCGGCGATCGAGGCGGCGCGCGCCGGCGAGCAGGGTCGCGGCTTCGCGGTGGTGGCCGACGAGGTGCGCAAGCTGGCCGAGCGCACCGGCGGGGCGACCGACCAGATCAAAGGCATGATCGTCGCGATCCAGGCCGATGTGGCGGCGGCGGTCGGCGACATGGAGGGTGGCTTCGCCCGGGTGAGCAAGGGCGCCGAAATCGCCGGTGAACTGGCCGGCGCGCTGGCCGGCATCAACGCGGACAGCGCCGCGATGCTCGGCCGGATCAACGCCATCGCCGCCGCCGCGCAATCCCAGAGCCAGGCCAGCGCGACGGTGAGCGAACAGGTACAGGGCATTGTCGCCGCCACCGAGGACAACCGCGCGGCGGTCGACGAAGTCGCCGCCGCGGTGCGCAGACTCGAAGAACTGGCCGGCAATCTCAAGCAGGAGGTCGGCCACTTCCGCACCGCCTGAGCGCATCACGCAATATCCATTTTTCTGTAATGGTCTTTTGCCATTCTGATCCCGCCCATCGACATCGGAGGTGCGCGGATGAATGCAAGAAACATGGCCTTGCCGGCCGGGAAGCGTTGTGCCGATTGCGGCCTGTTGCGGGCGGGCGACGCGGACGGGCTGTGCCCCCACTGCCGCCTGCGGCGCATGCTGCGTAACGGCCTGCGCCATGTGGACGACAACTACGCGGCGACCTGGGTGATGCTGGCGACGATCGCCTCGGCGCTGCTGCTGACCCTGCTGCTGGGCGGCGGCATATCGCAGAACGGGCTGGTCTGAGGGGCGCGTCCTGAAGCGCCACTTTCCTACGGGAAGGTCGCGGACGGGCTCAGTCCTCGTCATCCCCGCCGTCACGGCGCGGCACCTGGGAAGGGTCGCAGACGATCTCCCGATAGACCTCCACGCGATCACCCTGTTGCAGGGTGGCATCCAGTTTCACCAGCTTGCCGAACACGCCCACCTTCTGCGTTTCCAGATCGATCGCCGGGTACATCTCCAGCAGGCCGGAACGCTGGATGGCGTCCAGCGCGCTGGCGCCCTCCGGCACGTCGATCCGCAGCCACACCTGGCGGCTGCCGTCGGCATAGGCCACGCCCACTCTCATCGCATCGTCCTCCCCGCGTTCATGCGCCGGCGCCATCCGGCAATGCCGCCGTCCGGCGTTGTCCGCGACGCGTCTCCCAGACCCGCTTGGCAGCGATCAGGAAGCCCAGCGCGAGAAAGCCGCCGGGCGGCAGGATCATCAGCAGGAAGCCCTGGTAGTCGTCGAACAGGGTCATTTCCATGAAGCGGAAGGGCTCGCCCAGCAGCATGCTGGCGCCGGAGAACAGCGTGCCCGTGCCGAGGATCTCGCGCACCGTGCCGAGCACCACCAGCGCCAGGGTGAAACCCAGCCCCACCGCGATGCCGTCCACGATGGAAGGCAGCAGCGGATGCTTCGAGGCGAAGGCCTCGGCGCGGCCGTATACCCCGCAATTGACCGCGATCAGCGCGATGAACAGGCCGAGCACCTTGTACAGGTCGTGCAGCCAGGCGTTGAGGCTCATGTCCAGCAGGGTCACCAGACCGGCCAGGATCACCACGAACACCGGGATGCGCACGCTCGGGCTGATCCAGTTGCGCAGCAAGGCGACGACGATGTTGGACATCACCAGCACCAGCGTGGTGGCGATGCCCATGCCCAGCCCGTTGGTGGCCGACGAGGTGACCGCCAGCAGCGGGCACAGCGCCAGCATCTGGGTGAACACCATGTTCTCGGTCCACAGCCCGTTGGCGACGATGCGGCGGTAGTCGAAGGCCGGTCGGGGGGCTTGCGGCACGCCGGCGGCGGCCTGCGGTTCGGCGGTGGCGGTGCTCATTCGGACGGGCTCCCATTGGCGGCCGGCGCATCGGCCAGCATGGCGGCGCGCTGCGCGGCGTACACGTCGAGGCCGGCCTTGACGGCCTGCACCACGGCGCGCGGGGTGATGGTGGCGCCGGCGAATTGGTCGAACTCGCCGCCATCCTTCTTCACCGCCCAGCGCGCAGGGACGGGGTCTTCCAGCGACTTGCCGGCGAAGGAATGCACCCAGGGGTGGCGGGCCACCTCGATCTTGTCGCCCAGGCCGGGGGTTTCGGTATGTCCGGTGATGCGCACGCCGGTCAGCCGGCCTTCCAGATCGACGCCCATCACCAGGCGGATCGGCCCGGCGTAGCCTTTGCCGACCATCTGGAAGATCACCGCCTTCACCTCGCCCTGCCGGCGCGCCCGATGCACGGTGAGCGGGCGGCCATCCACGCCGTCGACGCGGGTGGTGTCGGCGAGCAGGTCATTGTCGTGGAAGTTCTCCGGCAGTACCTGGGCGAGCGAGGCGGCCACGTCGCGCGCCTCGGCCAGCGCGATCGCCGGACCGGCGGTGCGGTAGGCGAACGCCAGCGCCGTGGTGGCCACCAGCGCCACCGCGCCGAGCGAAACACCCTGGAACCACAGGCTGTCGAGATGCTTCGTGGATGCGCCGTCGCTCATCGCTCAGTTTCCTTTCGGCGCCGCCGGCGGCAGGCTGCGCCCGCTGCGCGTGCGGCCGAAGATGCGCGGGCGGGTGTAGTGGTCGATCAGCGGCGTGGCCGCGTTCATCAGCAGCACGGCGAAGGCCACCCCCTCCGGATAGGCCCCCCAGGTACGGATGATCCAGGTCAGCAGGCCGCAGCCCAGGCCGAACACCCACTGGCCCAGCGGCGTGGATGGCGAGGTGACGTAGTCGGTGGCGATGAAGAAGGCGCCCAGCATCACCCCGCCGGCCAGCAGATGGGCCATCGGCGGCAGGTAGCGCTCCGGCGCGAGAAAGTGCGCCAGCGCCGCCGGCAGCGCGATGCCGAGCAGGAAGGCGGCCGGGATGCGCACGCCGATGACGCGCATGAAGAGCAGGAAGATGCCGCCGCCGGCCAGCAGCAAAGCCGTGGTTTCGCCCATGCTGCCGGCGCGCACGCCGACGCTCAGTTCCAGCGGGTCATACACGCCGGTCAGGCTGGTCGATAGCGTGATGCCCTGGGTGGCCTCGTTGCGCACGTGGTCGAGCAGCGAGGCGCTGGTCATGCCGTCGGGAATCGCGCCGAAGGTGATTGCCAGCGCGCCCAGGGCGCTGGGCGCCTCGGCGCTGCCCAGCGGCACCGGCGCGAGCCACTGGGTCATCTCCACCGGGAAGGAAATCAGCAGCATCACCCGCGCGGCCATCGCCGGATTGAACAGGTTCTGCCCCAGCCCGCCAAAGGCGTGCTTGCACACCACCATGGCAAAGGCGCCGCCGATCACGCCGGCCCACCACGGCGCCCACGGCGGCAGGGACAGCGCCAGCAGCCAGCCGGTGAGCACCGCCGAGCCGTCGGCCAGCGCCGGTCCGGCCTTGCGGCCGGTCAGGCGCACGCACAGCGTCTCGGTGAACGCACAGGAGATCACGGTGACCAGCCACAGATAGATGGCCGGCCAGCCGAAGTGCCAGAAGCCGGCCAGCGTGGCGGGCAGCAGCGCCAGCATCACCAGCAGCATCACCTGGCCCACCGGGCGGGCGCCGTGGGCGTGCGGGGAGGAAACGAAAAGATTCATGCCGTGTTTTCCTCGCTGGCAGATTTCTCGGCCGCCGCCGCTGCGGCGGCGGCCTTGGCGGCGGCTTCCGCCTTGGCACGCTCGCGCTCGGCCTTGCGGCGCGCAGCGGCCTCGGCCTTTTCGCGCGCTTCGCGTTCCATGCGCGCGCTGCGCGCCTCGGCCAGTTCGCGGATGGCGTCCTGCTTGAGCTTGCTGCGCTCGCGTGCGGCCAGTTCGCCCTTGGCGTGGTTGAAGTACTGCACCAGCGGGATCTTCGACGGACAGACGAAGGCACAGGTGCCGCAGCCGATGCAGTCCTTCAGACCGAGATCCACCGAGGCGCCGAGGTCGCCGCCGCGGATGCGCGCGGCCATCTCCAGCGGCAGCAGCCCGATCGGGCAGGCGCCCACGCAGGAAGTGCAGCGGATGCACGGGCCTTCTTCCCGACGCGCGCCGGTTTCCGCCGCGCTCAGCGCCAGCACGCCGCCGGTGCCCTTGATGATCGGCAGATCCAGCGTGTTCACCGCGATGCCCATCATCGGCCCACCGATCACCAGGCGGGCCGGGGTATCGACCAGGCCGCCGCAGAATTCCACCAGCGCGGCGGCTGGCGTGCCCAGGCAGACCTCCAGGTTGCGCGGCGTGCGCAGCGCGCCGCCGGTCACCGTCACCACACGCTTGGTGAACGGCTCGCCGAAGCGGATCGCGCGGTGGATGGCCACCGCGGTGCCGACGTTGTGCACCAGCATGCCGATGTCGGCGGAACGCCCTTCCGCCGGCACCTCCAGCCCGGTGAGCCAGGAGATGAGCTGCTGCGCCGAGCCCATCGGGTAGCGGCTGGGCACCGGCACCACGCGGATGCCCTCAAGCCCGGCGGCGGCCTCGCGCAGCGCGGCGATGGCCTCCGGCTTGTTGGTTTCGACGCCGATCAGCACGCGCCCGGCGCCCACCGTATGCCGGATGATGCGCGCGCCATCGACCACCGCCGGGGCGCGCTCGCGCATCAGACGATCGTCGCACGACAGGTAGGGCTCACATTCGCCACCGTTGATGATCAGCGTGGAGATCGGCGTGCGCTGGCCCTGGCTGAGCTTGACCGCGGCCGGGAACGCCGCGCCGCCCAGGCCGACCACCCCGGCGGCGGCCACGCGGCGGGCGATCTCGGCCGGCTCCAGGGTGAAGGGATCGGCGCCGTGGAACTCGACCGCCTCGTCCAGGCCGTCCGGCGCCAGCAGGATCGCCATGCCGCTAAGCCCGGAAGGATGCGGCACCGGGACTTCGGCGATGCCGGTGACGGTGCCCGAGGTCGGCGCGTGGATCGGCGCCGAGATGGTCGCGGCGGCCTCGGCCAGCAACTGCCCGCGCAGCACACGCTGGCCGACCGCGACCACCGGGCGCGCCGGCGCGCCGACGTGCTGGGACAGTGGCAGGGTGAGTAGGGCGGGCAGCGGGATGGCGGTGATCTCGGTGCCCGCGGCCGGGTACTTGTGCCCTTCCGGATGTGCCCCCCAGCGCTTCAGCAGGCGGGAGAGGCGGACGAACAGCGGCGTGTCGGGTGCGCCCATGGTGCTCTCCTCACGCCCCCGCGCCGGCGCCGGCCAGCACGCTTTCCGGCGACGGGGTGGCGGCCGGCCTGGGCCATACCCAGGTCTGCAGGGTCACCGGCACCGGGGTCAGCATGATCGCGCCGGTCGGGCAGGTGTTCTCGCATTTCGCGCAGCCGGTGCAGGCTTCGCGGATCACCACATGGATCTGCTTGGCGGCGCCGAGCACCGCGTCGGTCGGGCAGACCTTGAAGCACTTGGTACAGCCGATGCAGATTTCCTCCTGCACGCCGGCGATGCGCGGCAGTTCCTCGGCCACCGCCGAGGCGTCGAGCGACACCCCCAGGCGGGCGGCCAGGGTTTCGGCCAGCGCCTTGCCGCCCGGCGGACAGCAGGTGACCGCAGCCTCGCCCCTGGCCAGTGCGGCGGCTGCGCCGGCACAGCCGGGATAGCCGCACTGCCCGCAGTTGCTGCCCGGCATCAGGGCCTGCAGTTCGGCTTCGATGCCGCCGGACTCGACACGGAACTTGCGCGCCGCCAGCCCCAGGACCAGGCCGAGGGACACGCCGAGCAGCGAGAGACTGAGGATGGCGCCCAACATCGTACGTACCTCCGTGTCAGTGATTGGTGAGGCCGGCAAAGCCCATGAAGGCCAGCGCCAGCAGCCCGGCGGTGATGAAGCCGATCGGCGCGCCGGAAAAGGCCGCCGGCACGCGTGCCAGGGCCAGGCGTTCGCGCAGGCCGGCGAACAGGATCAGCGCGATGGTGAAACCCACGCCGGAACCGAACGCGTACAGCACGCTGGGGACGAAGCCCGCGCCCTCCTGCGCGTTGAGCAGGGCGATGCCGAGCACCGCGCAGTTGGTGGTGATCAACGGCAGGTACAGGCCGAGCACCTGGTGCAGTTCCGGGGTGTTCTTCTTCATCACCAGCTCGACGAACTGCACCGTGGCGGCGATCACCAGGATGAAACCGAGGATGCGCAGATAGCCCAGCCCCAGCGGCGCCAGCAGCTCGTGTTCCAGCACCCAGGTCAGCGCGCTGGTCAGCACCAGCACGAAGGTGGTGGCCAGGCTCATGCCCAGCGCGCTGTCGATCTTGCGCGACACGCCCATGAAGGGGCACAGGCCGAGGAACTTCACCAGCACCACGTTGTTGACCAGCGCAGTACCCAGCAGGACCATCAACCACTCGTTCATCGCCTCGTTCTCCTAGCACACGGCCTGATGCGAGCAGAACGCGTGCCATCCCGGAAACGATGCGTAAGTGGATGATTTATCGGCACTGAGCGGATCGCCCGGCGCACGTTTGCTGTACTTCTTGCGCCATCGCCGTGGCGTATTGTCGCGATTGCGACAAGCCCCCGGCGGACGATTCCCCGGCCCGCCGGGGCGCTTCCCGCCGGGCTGCCGTGGCACATGGCTTGCTTGAAAAAAGCGCCATCATCGCGAGAGTTCCGCCATGGCCACACCCGCCCCCAGCGCCGCCCCCGTGTCCCGCGCCATTCCGGAACACATCACCGACGCCTTGTTCCATCACGCGGTGGACCAGTCGGCCATCGCCATCTCGATCACCGACGCGCGGGCCACCGTGCTCTATGTCAATCGGGCGTTCTGCGCGATCACCGGCTACGCCGCCGAGGAGGTGGTCGGGCGCAACCAGTCGCTGCTGTCCTACAAATCCACCCCCAAGACGGTGTATCAGGAACTGTGGCAGGCGCTCACCGACGGCCGCTCGTGGACCGGCCGCCTGCTCAACCGCCGCAAGGACGGCAGCCCCTACGTGGCCGAGCTCACCGTCACCCCGCTGAGCGCGCAGGGCGAGGGCGAACCGCACTACCTGGGCATGCACTGGGACGCCACCGATGAGCACCGCCTGTCGCAGCAGCTCACCAACCACAAGCAACTGATCGAATCGGTGATCTCGGTGGCCCCGGTGGCGGTCGCGCTGCTCAACAGCGACGGCCGGGTGGTGCTCGACAACCCCGCCTACCGGCGCATCGCCAGCGAACTGGGCGGGGGCGAACCCGCCCACGCGGTGATGGGCGCGCTGCAGCACAGCCTGGGCGAAGCCTTCCATCACGCCGTCACCCACCGCCGCGCGCTGTCCGGCCACGAACTGCGCTTCGAGCGCCCCGGCGGCGAGGCGCGCTGGTACGCCTGTTCGCTGGCCTGGTTCGAGGAGCGCTCCACGCTGCCCGATGCCTTCTACGGCGACGACCGCAGCGACTACCAGTTGCTGGTCATGCACGACATCAGTGCATCCAAGCGCCAGGAAGAGGCGCTGCGCCTGGCGGCGATGCGCGCCATGCTCTCCGAGGGAGAATTCAACCAGAGTCTGCGCGAGACCCTGGCCGGCGCCGTCTTCCAGCTGCAGCGCCCGGTCAACCTGATCGCCGCCGCCGCCGCGCTGCAGAAGCGCCGCTGCGGCCCCGGCGCCGTGTGCGACCCGCTCGCCAGGGTGCTGGCCGATGCGCAGGCCGCCGGCGAGCAGGCCATCGCCACCCTGCAGGCGGCCATGCCGCCGGAACCCCACGAACCCGCCGGCCCGGTCAACCTTAACGAGGTCCTGCGCGACGTGCTGATGCTGGAAACCGACGCCCTGCTGTCGGCCGGCGTGACTGTCGACTGGCACCCGGCCCACGTGCTGCCCTCGGTGCAGGGCGACCCGGCGGCGCTGCGCAATCTGTTCCGCCAGCTCATCGGCAACGCCATCGAGGCCATGAACGTGCGCGGCTGGCGCGAACGCGCACTGTTTCTGCGCACCGCCGCGCACGGCGGCCAGGTGGAAGCCGAGATCGTCGACACCGGCCCGGGCATCCCCGAGGCACTGCGCCTGAAGATCTTCGAACCCTTCTTCTCCACCAAGCCCTCGCGCGGCGGCGCGCGCGGCGTCGGTCTGGCGCTCGCCCAGGAGATCGTCAGCCGCCATCGCGGCGTGCTGGAAATCGACCCCCGCCACACCGGCGGCTGTCGCCTGCTGGTCAGCTTCCCGGCCTCGCGCGGCGGCGCGGCCGCGCCGGAGGGCCACGGATGAATTCGCCCATCCCCGCCGACGCCGGCGAGCAGCGCGTGACTTGGCTGGAATCCGCGCTCGAGTCGCTGTATCGCGTCAGCCGCGTGCTGTCGCGCACGCTCGAACTGCGCGAAACGCTGGTCGAAGTGCTGCGCGTGCTCGACGAGGAATGCGGCTTCAACCGCGCCCTGGTCACCCTCACCGAACCGGATGGCGAAGCCATGGCCATCTCCGCGCTGCACGGGGTGGATGCCTCCTGTACGCCCGATCTCCGCTGGCGTGCCGGAGAAGGCGTGATCGGCCTGGTATTGCAGCGCGGGCGCGCGCAGGTGCTCGAACGCCTTGCCGACGATGCGCGCTATCTCGCCCAGCGCGGGTTGTTCGATGGCGAGGCGTCGTTCATCGCCGTGCCGATCCGCGTCGGCCACGAAACCCTCGGCGTGCTCGCCCTGCAGCCGCCCGCCGCCGCGCGCGACCGCCTGGAGGACGATGCCCATCTCGCCGAGATGGTCGCCAACCTGATCGGCCAGACCGTGCGCCTGGCCCTGCAGGTGCGCCAGGAGCGCCGCGACCTCGCCGAGGAGCGCGACACCCTGCGGCGCACCGTGCGCAACCGCTACGGCTTCGACAACGTGGTCGGCCACACGCCGAAGATGAAGCAGGTCTTCGAGCAGGTACGCCAGGTCGCCAAGTGGAACACCACCGTGCTGGTACGCGGCGAAACCGGCACCGGCAAGGAACTCATCGCCCAGGCCATCCACTACAATTCGCCGCGCGCCGCCGGCCCCTTCGTCAAGCTCAACTGCGCGGCGCTGCCGGAGAACCTGCTCGAATCCGAACTGTTCGGCCACGAAAAAGGCGCATTCACCGGCGCGCTCACCCAGCGCAAGGGCCGCTTCGAGATGGCCGACGGCGGCACCCTGTTCCTCGACGAGATCGGCGAGATCTCCGCCTCCTTCCAGGCCAAGCTGCTGCGCGTGCTGCAGGAAGGCGAACTGGAGCGCGTGGGCGGCGCACGCACGCTGAAGGTGGACGTGCGCGTGATCGCCGCCACCAACCGCGACCTGGAAGCCGAGGTCGAGCAGGGCAGGTTCCGCGAGGACTTGTACTACCGCCTCAACGTCATGCCCATCCCGCTGCCGCCGCTGCGCGAACGCGTGGAGGACATCCCGGAGATCGCCCGCCACCTGGTGGACAAGATCGCCGCCCTGCAGGGCCGCCCGCTCACCATCACCGACAGCGCGCTGCGCGTGCTGCTGCACCACACCTGGCCGGGCAACGTGCGCGAACTGGAAAACTGCATCGAGCGCGCCGCGGTGATGAGCGAGGACGGCGCCATCGACCGCGACCTGATCCTCATCTCCGGCATCGAGGAGCGCGTCACCCCACTGCACGGCGGCGGCGCGATCAACCTGGACGATCCCGATCTGGACGAGCGCGAGCGCGTCATCGCCGCGCTCGAACAAGCCGGCTGGGTGCAGGCCAAGGCGGCGCGCCTGCTCAACATGACCCCTCGGCAGATCGCCTACCGCATCCAGACGCTCAACATCAAGGTGCGACAGATTTAAATCGGGTAGCAATCAGGTAATATTTCCGCGCAGACGCCGTATTCAACGGCGCTTCACCGTTTCTCCAACGCGCAACCCCACTGGTGAACCCGATGAACCTGATTCGCAAATACCACGCATTCCCCGCACTCCTGCTCTCCGCCGTCCTGGGCGCCTGTATCCCGCCCGCAGCCGCCCAAGACTTCGAAGTGGTTCTCAAACATGGCCGCAACGGTGGCGACGACTACGAACGCACCGGCCTGGGCCTGCGTCTCAATCCTGTGTGGACCCACCAGTGGGAAAGCTGGGACGCCACGCTGCGCCCGGAGGTGGAACTCAGCCAGCTCCGCTATACCGGCTCGCACCCCGGCAACGACCGGCTCAGCCAGGCCGGCGCCATCGGCCTGCTGCGCGTGCAGAAACGCGAGGGCGGCATCCGCCCCTACGCGGAGGTCGGCCTGGGCGCCGCGCTGTTCAGCGGCGACCGCCTGGGACACCGGGACATCTCCAGTCACTTCCAGTTCTCCCAGCACCTGGGGCTGGGGCTGGAATTCACCGGCGGCTGGGACCTCGGCCTGCAGTACTCGCACTACTCCAATGCCGACATCAAGAAGCCCAACGACGGCCTCGACCTGTACCAGATCCTGCTCGGCAAGCGCTTCTAGCACACCGCAGGCACCTGCCGACGCCTTTGCTCCGGCGCGCGTGCCTGCGCCGCCATCCTGTTTCCACATGTTCACCCTACGCGGCCTCGCCATGCATCCTCATTCCGGTGGACAGGCCTTCCGCGCCGCGCCGTTTCCCCTGCAAGCCGCGCCATTGCACACCGCGCAGCCTTGCAGACGGACATCCGCGGGCACCGCCAGGCGCTGCCCGCGGACGTAAACCGCCGATACAAAGCCGCTCCACCCTCGCGCACCCTTTCTGCGATCTTCGGTCTGTATCCACAGGAGCGGCCGTGCCACGGCGCGCCTGTACCCAGCCCAGGAACGAGGAGGTACGCACCATGAACATCCGACGACTGATTCCCGCAGCGGCCGTCATCCTTGCGCTGAGCGGCTGCGCGACCTGGGACGGCATGTCCTCGCGTGAAAAAAGCGCCGTGATCGGCGCGGGCGTCGGCGGCGTGGCCGGCGCGGTGATCACCGACGGCGGTGTGCTCGGCACCGTGGGCGGCGCGGCGATCGGCGGCGTGATCGGCGACCAGGTCGGCAAGCAGCGCAAATGAATAAGCCGGAGAAGGCGCAGCACGGCCGGCGGCCGTGCGCCGCCGGTTGTGTCGAGGTGTAAGGCGGCCTGCCATCCCCGATGCGGCGAGGGCACAATTCTTTCCAGCATCCCGCCTCGACATGAATCATGCACCCCGACCCCGACGGAGACTCCGACATGCTCAACAAGAACACGATCGCCGCCTTCATGGTCGCCAGCGCCGCCTTTTTCTCGACCCCCCTCGCCGCCGCCGACCGTCCGCCCGCCGACGCCCGTCCGCTGTCGGAAATCGTCGCCGCGCTGGAGCGCCAGGGCTATGGTCCGATCGTCGAAGTGGACTTCGACGACGGCCGCTGGGAGATCGAAGCCTACCGCCAGGGCCGCAAGTTCGACCTGCGCGTCGATCCGCACAGCGGCGCCTTGCTCTCCGAACGCGCGGACGACTGAGCCGGGCGACATCGATGCACAACGGCGGGCAGGTCCCGCCGTTTTCTTTGCGGCCGGGACAATGCTTCGCCTTCCGCAGCGCACGGAGACGGCACGGCGCGGACTCCCACGGCTTGTTGGGTGTGCCACAAAGGTCCACCGGACGTACGGTGAAATGTCCGACAATGTGCGCCCGCGCCTCACACGAATCCATATGAATCAATGAGTTGAATCGTTCCCGCGGCTGGCATGCGGCTTGCGACGCCATGGCATCAGCGCTCGCAAGGGGAACGACGATGGAACTGCCGGTCATCCACAATGCCGCGCCGGCCGCGGCCGGCGGCGGGGGCTGTAGTTCGGGTGGCTGCGGCAGCGCGCCGGACGCGCTGGCGCATCTGCCCGAGCACATCCGCGCCAGGGTGCAGGACCACCCCTGCTATTCGGAAGAGGCGCACCACCACTTCGCCCGCATGCACGTCGCGGTGGCGCCGGCCTGCAACATCCAGTGCCACTACTGCAACCGCAAGTACGACTGCTCCAACGAGTCACGCCCAGGCGTGGTGTCCGAACTGCTGACCCCGGAACAGGCCGTGCGCAAGACCCTGGCGGTGGCCGCCGCCATTCCGCAGATGAGCGTGCTGGGCATCGCCGGCCCCGGCGACCCGCTGGCCAACCCGGAGCGCACCTTCGCCACCTTCCGCATGCTTTCCGAGCAGGCGCCGGACATCAAGCTGTGCGTGTCCACCAACGGCCTGGCGCTGCCGGAATGCGTCGACGAACTGGCCAGACACAACATCGACCACGTCACCATCACGATCAACTGCGTCGATCCGGAGATCGGCGCGCGCATCTATCCGTGGATCTTCTGGAACCACCGCCGCATGCGCGGCGTGGAAGCCGCGCGCATCCTCGTCGAACAGCAGCAGAAAGGCCTGGAGATGCTCACCGCGCGCGGCATCCTGGTGAAGGTCAACTCGGTGATGATCCCCGGCATCAACGACGAGCACCTCAAGGAAGTCTCCAAGGTGGTCAAGGCCAAGGGAGCCTTTCTGCACAACGTCATGCCGCTGATCGCCGAGGCCGAACACGGCACCTACTTCGGCCTCACCGGCCAGCGCGAGCCCACCGCCGCCGAGCTCGAAACCCTGCAGGAAGCCTGTGCCGGCGACATGGCGATGATGCGCCACTGCCGCCAGTGCCGCGCCGACGCGGTGGGCATGCTGGGCGAGGATCGCGGCGCGGAATTCACCCTCGACAAGATCGACGCGCTGGAAGTCGACTACGCCTCGGCGATGGTCGAGCGCGCCAAGGTGCATGAACGCATCAACGCCGAGCTGGAACGGAAGCGCCAGCTGCGCGCCGCGCCGCGCTTCCAGCCCGGACTGGTGATCAGTGAAACGCCGCCCCCCGCACTGCGCAAGGTGCGCATGGCGGTGGCCACCAAGGGCAGCGGGCTGATCAACGAGCACTTCGGCCACGCCCACGAATTCCTGGTGTACGAAGTCGGCGCGGACAGCGCGCGTTTCCTTGGCCATCGCAAATGCACGCCCTACTGCATGGGCGACACCTCCTGCGGCGACGGCGAAAGCGTGCTCGCCGGCATCCTCCGTTCGCTCGAAGGCGTGGAAGTGCTGCTCGCCAGCAAGATCGGCTTCGAACCCTGGGGCGAGCTGGAAAAGGCCGGCATCCAGCCCAATGGCGAACACGCCATGGAAGCCATCGACGATGCGCTGCGCGCGGTGTACGACGAGATGGCCGCGGCCGGCAAGCTGGCCGCGGCGCCCGCCGGCGCGCGCGCGGCGGCCTGAGGAGGCCCATACCATGGCGCTGAGCATCAATGAACTATGCGTGGGCTGCCACGCCTGTGAACCGCTGTGCCCCAACAAGGCCATCAGCCCGCCGGTGCGGCGCGGCAGCGCGGTGTTCTTCATCAACCCGGACAAATGCACCGAATGCCTGGGCGACCACGATCTGCCGCAGTGCGCGGAGATCTGTCCGGTCGAGGGCGCCATCGTCGACGAATACGGCGAGCCGCTGAATCCGCCGGGCTCGCTGACCGGCATCCCCCTTCACCTCATCGACGTGGCACGGGAAGGCGAATGCCGCATGTGATCTTCTGGTGGAAGCCGGGCTGCGCCACCAATACCAAACAGATCCGCTTGCTCGAACAGGCCGACTGTACGCTGGAGGTGCGCGACCTGCTCACCGAACCCTGGACGCCCGAACGCCTGATCGGTTTCTTCGGCGCGCTGCCGGTGACCCAGTGGTTCAACCCGGCCGCCCCGGCGGTCAAGTCGGGCTCCGTGAATCCGGCCGCGTTCACCCCGGAACAGGCGCTCGCGCGCATGGTGGAGGAGCCCCTGCTGATCCGCCGCCCGCTGCTCGAAGTCGACGGCCTGCGGCGCGCGGGCATCGATCCGACCTGGCTGGCGCTGCGCGGCGTGGTGCTGCCCACCGCCGACGTGCCGCAGGGCTGCAGCCACGGCGCGGACGCGGCGGCGCCGTACTGTCCGCCGCCCGGGGAGCGGGCCGGATGAACACGTCCACCACCGTGCTGCCCGGCCAGCCCGCCGCCATCGCCCCGGACGTGCACTGGGTGGGCGCGCTCGACCCCGACCTGCGCCAGTTCGACATCATTCTGCGCACCGCCAACGGCACCAGCTACAACGCCTACGCGGTGCGCGGCCGCGACGGCGTGGCGGTCATCGACACGGTCAAGGCCGAATTCGCCGACGACTTCTTCGCCCGCCTGTGGGCCTGCTGCAAGCCCGCAGAAATCCGCGCCATCGTGCTCAACCACCTGGAGCCCGACCACACCGGCGCGCTGCCGGCGCTGCTCGCCGCCGCACCGGATGCGCGCGTCTACCTGTCCAGCGCGGCGCTGCGCATGCTCAAGGGCATCGTCAAGGACGGCATCGACGAAAGCCGGCTGACCGTGGTGGACGCGGACACCCGCGTCGATCTGGGCGGACGCACCCTGCGCTTCCTGCACACGCCCTACCTGCACTGGCCCGACACCCAATGCACCTGGGTCGAGGAAGACGGCCTGCTGTTCTCCGGCGACGTGTTCGGCTGCCATTTCTGCGACGAACGTCTGTTCAACGACCGCGTCGGCGACTTCCGCTTCTCCTTCGACTACTACTACCAGCACATCATGCGGCCGTTCCGCGAGCACGTGCTGGAAGCTCTGGCGCTGATCGAGGCGCTGCCCATCCGGCTGATCGCCCCGGCGCACGGGCCGGTGCTGCGCGACGCGCCGCGCAACTACGTGCAGCGCTACCGCCAGCTCGCCAGCCCGCTGCTCACCTTCGAGGCCGGGGAACACGAGAAGACCCTGCTGGTGTTCTACATCAGCGCCTACGGCAACACCGAACGCATGGCGCGCGCGGTGCGCGATGGCGCCGAGGGCGTGGAGGGCGTGCGCGTGTCGCTGTACGACCTGGCAGGCGGCGACCCGGCGCCCTTCGTCGATCTCATCGAGGAAGCCGACGGCCTGATGTTCGGCTCGCCCACCATCAACGGCGACGCGGTCAAGCCGGTGTGGGACCTGCTGTCCTCGCTCACCCTGGTCAAGGTCAAGGGCAAGTTCGGCGCCGCCTTCGGCTCCTTCGGCTGGAGCGGCGAAGCCGTGCGCCTGATCGAGGACCGTCTGCGCGGCCTCAAGCTGCGCGTGCCGCGCACCGGCGTGCGCGTCAAGCTCATCCCCACCGACGAGGAACTCGCCGAATGCCGCGCGCTCGGCCGCGAACTGGCCGAACACCTGGTCGGCCGCGCCCAGCCACTGCACATCGACTTCAGCGCGCCCGGCGCGCTCACCACCTGATCGAGGCCACACAAGGAAAACCAGCATGCCCAAGGCTCAAGTCACCTTCGAGGACATTGGCGTCACCGTCACCGTACCGGCCGGCACCCGCCTCATCGAGGTCTCGGAAAAAGTCGGCGCCGGCATCACCTACGGCTGTCGAGAAGGCGAATGCGGCACCTGCATGATGAAGATCGTTTCCGGCGGCGAGCACCTCGCCAGCCCCTCGGTGCTGGAAGACCAGGTGCTCAAGGACAACTACGCCGGCGCCGCCAACCGCCTGGGCTGTCAGGCCCAGGTGCTCGGCGGGCACATCGTCGTGCGCCCTGGCTGAACGGGGCGGCAAGGTTTCATCCAACCAGCACGGAGCGCAGCAATGCCGAACATCACCTTCTCCAGCCCGATCCATAAGGACAAGACCGTCTACGCGGTGGCCGGCTCGCACACCCAGACCATCCTCAAGATCGCCAAGGACAACCACGTCCCCATCGACTTCTCCTGCGAGGACGGCGAATGCGCCACCTGTATGGTCAAGGTCAGCGTGCTTTCCAAGAAAGGCGCGATGGCCGGCCCGCTGACCGACAAGGAAGTCACCGTGCTCAGGGAGCACAAGAAGATCACCGCCGAGCAGATCGAAGCCATGCGCGTCGACGACGTGGTGCACACGCCCTGGCGTCTGGCCTGTCAGCTGATCCTGCGCGACGAGGATCTGCTGGTCGAATACTGAGCACACCCGCCGGGACCGCCACAGGCGTTCCCGGCAAGCATTGAATGGGAGACCCGACCATGCTTGCCCCGCTCACCCACCGCCCCTCCCCCGCGCGCCAGGCGCTGCACGCCCACCTGATGGCGCACGCCGCCGGCACGCCCGCCGACGAAGCGCTCGCCCACCTGATCGGCGGCTGGGCACTCGGCGACGGCGTGCTGCCGGCCGACCTCGGCCTCGGTGCCGAACGCTTCGCCGCGCTGATGACGTGTCATTTCCCCAGCCTGGTCTGGCGCCCAGGCGCGGACCGCGCGCCGCGCCCGGTGCTGCAGGCCGAGTTCGGCGACCTCGCCGGCCTGCTCGCCGCCGAGGCCGACCCGGCAGTGCCCGGCTCCGCCGACCTGGCGCTCATCATCGCCACCGGCTGCATGGGCGCCGACCACCTCTGGCAGGATCTCGGCCTGCCCTCGCGGCGCGAACTGTCGCAACTCATCGCGCTCGTCTTCCCCGCCCTGGCCGCTGCCAACAGCGGCGACATGAAGTGGAAGAAATTCCTCTACCGCGAGCTGTGCCGGCGCGAGAACATCTTCGTGTGCACCGCACCCAGCTGCGCGGCCTGCGACGACTTCACGCTGTGCTTCGCGCCGGAGGAATGAACGCGTGGGCGGCGCCGACGACGCCCTGCTCCCCAACCCCGCCCGGCTGATCGACCGCGCCTGCGGCGCCATGCTGGGCCTGGCGATCGGCGACGCGCTGGGCGCCACGGTGGAGTTCATGACCCCGCGCGAGATCGCCGCGCAGTACGGTGTGCACGACCGCATCCGCGGCGGCGGCTGGCTGCGCCTGCCGCCCGGCGAGGTCACCGACGACACCACCATGAGCTTCGCCCTGGCGCGCGCCTGGCTGGCCGCCGGCCGCGCGCCGAGCGCCGAACAGTGCGCCGCGGCCTTCGACGCCTGGATGCGCGCCCGCCCGGTGGACATCGGCAACACCGTGCGGCGCGGCATCGTGCGCTGGCGCCTGCACGGCAGCACCGAGGCACCCGAGTCCGACGACGCCGGCAACGGCGGGGCGATGCGCTGCGTGGCCGCCGCGCTGGCCACCTTCGGCGCCCCGGAGGACGAAGCCACTGCCGCCGCGCTCATCCAGGCCCGCGTCACCCACCACAACCGCCTCACCGACGCGGCCACCGTCGCCCTGGTGCGCATGGTGCACACCGCGCTGGGCGGCGGCGGCCTGGGCGGCGTGCTGCGCCACGCCCATGAACTCGCCGCCGCGCACGCCGCCTTCGCCTTCCGCGACAAGCGCTGCGACAACCCCACCGGCTACATCGTCGACACCATGCGCGCGGTCTGCCAGGCCATCGACGGCAACGACGGCTTCCAGGCCGTGCTCACCGACCTGGTCAATCGCGGCGGCGACGCCGACACCACCGGCGCCATCGCCGGCATGGTGATGGGCGCGCTGGCCGGCGAATCCGCGCTGCCGGCACACTGGCGGCAGGCGGTCAAGGTGGAGGCGCGGCGCGAGGCGGTACGCCTGGCCTGCGGATTGATCGAACTCGCCCCGGCGATGCGGCGCGCCGAATTCGCCGCGCACGCGTACGGCCGCTGAGCACGGCCTCAACCGGCGCGCGCCGCCTCGTCCAGTTCGGCCGCGGTATTGAGGTTGTGGAAACCTTCCGCGCAGTCGTCGAAATCCACCCAGGCCACGCGCTGGGCGGCAAACCAGCGCTCCATGGCGCGGCCGCCGCCGGCCAGGTAAGCACCCAGGCTGGCGCGCAGTTCGCGCCGGCACAGGCAGAACACCGGCTGGCCGCGCCCCAGCGCGCGCGCCACGGCGACCTCGGCGTCGTGCTCCCGCAACCCGGCCAGCAGCCGGGCGACGAGATCCAGCGGCAGCAGCGGCGAATCACACGGCACGGTGGCCACCAGGGGATGCGCGGCGTGGCCCAGCGCGGCATGCAGGCCGGCGAGCGGGCCGGGGAAATCCTCCAGATCGTCACCGAACACCGGCGGGCCGAAGGCGGCGTAGCGCCGCGCGTTGCGGTTGGCGTTGATCAGCAGTTCATCGACCTGCGGGCCGAAACGCTCCACCGCCCAGGCCGCCAGCGGACGCCCGCGGAAATCCACCAGCCCCTTGTCCACGCCGCCCATGCGCTGGCCCCGTCCGCCGGCCAGGATCACTCCGGTGATGCGTGCGGGTTCCATCGGGCTGCTCATGGGTTCTGGGGATGCGGAAACGGGCGGAGAGGGAAAGTGGCGGAAGAGAATGGGAGTCGAACCCACCTGGGACCGGCTGACGGCCCCACCCGGTTTTGAAGACCGGTCGCCCCACCGGGGAACGCCTCTCTTCCGTATGCCTGGTGCCGATTGTAGCGGTGATCTCGGGCGGCGCAAGCCGTGGAAACCCGCCCGGCAAGCGTGCGGCTCACGGCGCGGGAACCCGCAGGGCGGGAGCGCATGAGCTGACGGCCATGCCCATGAACGCCGGAACCAGCCAGCGTGGCACCTTCAATACAGACCGACCGGCGCCTCGCCCCGGATCAGGTGCGCGCGCCGGCTGCCTTCGCCGACCCGCCGGGTGTAGCCCACGCGGTCGAAGAATTCGAGGATCTGGATGGCGCGCTTGCGCCCGATGCCGAGGAGGTCGCGGAAGGCTGCGGCATGAACGCGCCCATGCTCATCCTTGGCCGCAAGATCGGCGACGATACCTGCCAGTTCGGCGATGCAGGGCGCCGGATAGAACAAGTCGCGCACCACCTGGAAGACTTCGCCGCGCGCGGCGAGCTGACGCAGCAGGCGGCGCGTATCGGCCTCCGGAAACGCAGTGGCAGCGGCGAGGTCGCGCGTCCACGGCGGATCGTAGCGGCCCTCGGCAAGCAGGGCGAGCAGACGGTCGGCACGCGCACGCTCCGCTGCGGACAGCTCCAAAGTATGCCCGGGCAGGTGCCAGGCCGAACCCGCGCGCGCCAGCCGGCCTTCGGCGAGCAGGCTTTCCAGCAGGGCGAGGAACACCGGCGAGGCCAGCTGCGGCAATGCCATGCGGCGCAGGCGCTCGCGCTCCACGCCGGGTTCGTCGGTGAACTGTTCGTGGTGCGCGGCCAGCCGCGCCAGCACGCGCTCGCCCAGGGCCGCCCAGGCCGCCGGATCGAACAGCTGCGCACCGCGTGCGTTGTCGATGCGCAAGGCCGCGCCGGCCGGCAGGGCGGCCTGCCATTCGGCAGCGTCGAGATTGTGCGCGGCGGCCAGTTCGGCGGCGTCGATGCCGTAGGGCGCGGCGGCGAGCAGGGCGGCCAGGCGCGCCGCCGGGTCGGACTGATCGAGCGCGGCGAGCAGCGCCAGGCGTTCCGGGCGGCGGCGGTGGCGCGCCGGCGGAAAGGGGTCGAGCACGCGCCCACCGCCCAGGGTGATGCGCCCGGCGGCATCGCGGATCACCACGCGGTCGCCCCAGCACGCCAGGACGGGACGGTCCAGCACGGCCTGCACCAGCGCGCTGCGCCCGGGCGCGAGCCCGCCGGCTTCCAGCGCACCATCGAGCAGCGCCAGACGGGCCTGGGCCTGGCCGGCGGCGTGGTGCAGGGTGACGGCGCTCCACTGGCCGAGAGTGCGCGGCGCGTCGGCGAGCAGGCTCAGCCGCAGATCCAGGCGGTCCGTCGGACGGGCGAGGGTGGGCGCGCACAGCCAGTCGCCGCGTTCCACCTCGCGGTGCTCCACGCCCGCCAGATTCACCGCGCAGCGCTGCCCGGCCTGCCCCTGCTGCGCCGCGCGGTTGCTGACGTGCAGGCCGCGCACGCGCACCTCGCGGGTGAAGCCGTCGCCGCGCGCGAGCAGCAGCCGCTCGCCCACCCGCAGGCTGCCGGCATGCGCGGTGCCGGTGACCACGGTACCGGCGCCCGCCACGGCGAAGTGGCGGTCCACCGCCAGACGGAACCCGACGCCCGGCGCAGCAGCGCGCGGCGCTTCGGCGAGCGCGGCGGCACGCAGGTGTTCGCGCAGCGCATCCAGCCGGAAAGACCGCGGGCCGCTGGCGGCGACCGCGAACACGGGCGCCTCGGCCAGCGGCGTAGGCGCCAGCAGGGCATGCACCTGGGCTTCCACCTCGGCGATGCGCGCGGCGTCGACACGGTCGCATTTGGTGATCGCCACCGCCCCGCGCGCCACGCCGAGAATCTGCAGGATCGCCAGATGCTCGCGGGTCTGCGGCATCACCCCGTCGTCGGCGGCCACCACGAGCAGGACAAAATCGATGCCGGCCGCGCCGGTGAGCATGGTGGGCACAAATTTCTCGTGCCCCGGCACGTCGATGAAGGCCAGCATGCGGCCGGCCTCGTCATCGGGCAGCGGGGCGTAGGCATAGCCCAGTTCGATGGTGATGCCGCGCTTCTTCTCTTCCGGCAGGTGGGTGGTGTCCACCCCGGTGAGCGCACGCACCAGCGTGGTCTTGCCGTGGTCGATGTGGCCGGCGGTGCCGATCAGCATGGCGGTACTTCCTGAACGAGGTGATGCCGAGTGTAGGCATACGGAGCGCCGTGGGCAAAGGGTCGGCCACGCGCGCGCATTGCGCGCTTGCCCAAACGCACGATGGCGGGATAAAAGGAGCGGGGGAAACACATCGGGCCGGCAATGAAGAACTGGGCAGACTACTGGATTGGCGTGCTGAAGCACGCGGTGCGCGTGTGGCTGGACGCGCAGGTGTTCATCCATGCCGCGGCACTGGCCTTCTTCACCGTGTTCTCGGTGGCGCCGGTGATGATCGTCGCGGTGGGCATCGTCGGCTTGGTGCTGGGCGAAAGCGCGGCGCACGGCGAGATCGCCCAGCAGCTCGAAGCAGCCATCGGCCCCGAAGCCGCCGCCGCGGTGCAGACCGCCGTGGCCGGCAGCCGCCCCAGCCAGAGCGGCATCCTGCCCACGCTGGCCGGCTTCGGCGCGATGCTGTTCGGCGCCACCACGGTGTTCGCGCAGATGCAGAACTCGCTCAACAACATCTGGGGTGTGGCGCCCAAGCCCACCCGCAGCAGCATCCTAATCTATCTGAAAGGCCGCCTGCTGTCGCTCACCGTGGTGCTGTCCATCGGTTTCGTGCTGCTGGTCTCGCTGCTGCTCAACGTCGCCGTGCGCGCACTGGTCACCTTCGCGCAGGACTGGCTGCCGGTGCCCGCGTCACTGCTGCTCGGACTCGATCACGCCGTATCGCTGAGCGTGGCCACCCTGCTGTTCGCCACCATCTTCCGCGTGCTGCCCGACGTCCAGCTGGCCTGGCGCGACGTCTGGCTGGGCGCCTTCATCACCGCCCTGCTGTTCGTCTTCGGGCGGGCGCTGATCGCCCTGTACCTGTCCACCACCGGCGCGGCTTCGGCCTACGGCGCGGCGGGTTCGCTGGTGCTACTGCTGTTGTGGGTGAACTATTCCTCGCTGATCCTGCTGTTCGGCGCGGCATTCACGCGTGCCAACGTCGAGGCGCGCGGGGTGACGATACGCCCGCGCGCCACCGCGGTGTGCATACGCCGGGCGCTGGTCGAGGACACCCCGGGAAGGTAGGCGTGCCGATGGATGGGCAGCAATGCGGGCCATTGCACTGGAAACAGGAAAACCCCGCAAGATTTCAGAGAGGCCCAGGCCACGCCGGAAAAGGAAACAGTGGATTCTTCAGGGGCGACCAGCAATGGCTGATCTCTGGACCTGCACGCAATAGTTTCCACAATCATCTATTGGTGGAGCCGATCGCCAAGCGGGTCGCCGGATCCGAGCCTGGCTTTTCTCCCTACAATTAGCGCAAAGATTGCGACCACGCCTGAAACCAACAACACAGGCAGTGTCATGACAAGATCAATTCGAATGTTGGCTGAAATTGGTGTTGTTGCCTCGGTGTATGTAACAAGCCACCAAGCCAAGGCAGCGAAAAGCGCAGATATTCTTGCATATGCCCTATGAAATGGAGAGGCAATGAATATTGAAAAAATACCGGCCACCAGCGCACATCTCCAAGGTTGAAAAACAAAAATACTCCCGAAGAGTCTTAGTGCCTCAACGTATATATCCATAACGATTTTTCCTCTGCCCGAGCGAGCGGGCGCGAGGCCGGGGGCTACTGCTCAAGGTGACGCAAAGTGGACCTTGGATCCGGTTTCGGCGATCTGTGCGAATTGCTTCAGCAAGGCCTCCGGACCATTTTGCGTACCAATGATTTGTCCGAATGGTTGCCCGTCTCGAAACACGATCTGCTGAGGGATGGCATACAAGTTGTACCCGAGTTGGGATATGGGAAACGCTCGCCACGGCGACCACTGCACTCGGGCGAACACCAGCGTGTCGTCCTTGTTCAAAGCGGCAGCCGCGTCGAATTTCGTGTCGGCGCCGATGCAGAAGCCGCAGCCGCGATCGGGTGAGGTGAACTGCACGACGGCACGCCCATGCCGGGCAATGAAGTCGGCCAATTCATCGGGCTGAAGCTCAACGACCTCGCTTCCCGCCAGTGCCCCGCCCGCTGCCAGTGCCAGGCCAAGCAGCAGTCCGCACCGCACGACATTTTGGCGAATCGTGTTCTTTCTGGTGAGTAAGGAGATCATGGCGTTCCTTGCATAGAGGGTTCGGAAAGCGTTGACGAACGCTTGCGGGTTCGCCTCTCGGAGCCGATCTGCGCTGCTGTGCCGCAGGAGCGGTACAGCAGGCGTCGAGAGCGAATGATGACGAACGGCTACATGCTATCAGATGAATGCCAACGAATTAATCGGCACATAGTATGCTTTGTTCCGGCTCAGCTTGGATACGCCGTGTTGTACCTGCTTTTGAAAATACTGATGTCATGTAGCGCAAGCCTGCTGTGCAGCCAATAGATGCTTGGGGCAGGTCATATGGGTCAGGACAAGAGCAGGAGCAGACCTCCCGCGATCAGCACGATCGCCCAGTACTGCATCGGAATCCAGAAGAGTGTATGACGGATGCGCAACTCGACTTTCTCGCCGGTTTCCGGGTCGACGAGCACACGCCCCGGACGTTTGTTGAGGTAATAACCCAACGGGCCAACAAGGGCAGCAGCCAGAAAGAAACCCAGGGCCTGTGCCCACGGTGCCGAGTTGTCGGCGCCTGCGATTGCATCGGCGAGCACGATTCCCGCCAGGGTGAGCACCACAGTGAGCACGCCCCAGCCTTGCCAGATCAACATAGTCTTTCTCCTTGATGACGTGCCGGACCTTTGTCCAGATTGAAAATGAAAAGATCGGATGCGCCGGTTCGAGGCAGCGGGCTCACAACGCGGGGTGGGACGTAATCCGGTGCTATGCACACGGGCAGTGCAGTCGCGTCGATTCCTCAGTGCATGCTGTAGCGCAGGTCCGAGATGTCGAGCAGTTCGATCACGCGTTTGACGGTGTCGAACAATGCGGGGGCGTGCGAGCGGGCGGCTTCGACGAGCGCTTCAGGTTCGAGCAGGGTTTCCAGTTCGGCGATGGCCTCGGGGGCAAGGCCGAACAGGGCGAAGGCCCGCGGGTTGGCGCCGCGCATACTCTTGAACATGTTTTCGCGCCAGGTGCCGTCGGCATACACCTGAGCGTAGGCCTGTTCGTATTCCTCGCGGGTGTACTTTCTGCCGGTCGCGTCATACTGGCGGCCTGGATGGGCGGCCTGCAACGCGGCTTCGGCCATGCTGGAGGCTGCCTCGTAGTCCAGTTCGAAACTTGCCACCACTTCGCCCTTGTCGAGGATGCGATAGCCCCAGGCGTGATCCTCGGCGTTGAAGAACATCAGCAAGGGTGCTTGTTGGCTAATGGCGAGCACCTGCTCGCGAGCCTCGTCGACCATCTCCGGCGGCATCATCGGCGGTGATGCGCTGACTGCCAGCGCAAAGAAGAATTCCAGCGCCATCGTGGCCACGCCCCAGCTCTCGTTCAACCCATCGACCATCTCAATGAAATCGAGCCCTCCAAGCGCGGTTTCGACGGTTTCGGCGTGTTCGGCACTGTAGAGCAGGCCGGCGGTGAATTCACTCATTTTCAAGCCCCCGGGAAGGTGGAAGGTTGCGGAAAGAACGAGGCGTGCATATCAGTCTGCGTGCGCCTGGCCGCCTTCGGCGAGCACGCGGCGCATGGCCTCGACGGAGGGTTCGACGGTCAGCTCGTACCACAACGCACGAGCGCGGATGCTGACTTCGAGGGAGGAGGTGTCGTAGAACGAGGTGCCAGCCGTGGCTGACAGACAATTGAGTTGTGGCACAAAGCTCATCAACCGGCGATAGCGCTTGCCATCAAAGTGACCCAGCATGTACTCGCCATTGAGCTGAATCGGGTTTCGTCGATCCGATAGCCTCATGCGTCCGTTCTCGTCGTATTCACCAAAGCAACGTTCCGATACCTTGGAGAACAGATAGGTATCGAGTTCGACGATGATGCTGACCTCGTCACTGAGTGGTTTGTGGAAGACATCGGTACCGCTCTTGCGCTTGAATTTTACGAAACCAAGTGCGCCGTAGGCATCGGCCGCCACGGCGTTGTAAATCTGCTTGCGCAACGGAATGGTTTCCTTGTCGTACAGAAGTGTTGCGGGTGGAGGGTAAAGGGAGCAGATACGCTGCTGCGTCTCGGCCACTGCAGCCTCTATCCGTGTTGCCTCATCAGCCTTGAGCGCGGCGTAGATGCTCTTGAAATAGAGCTGGCACAGATTGACTTTGTTGTGTGCAGAAACCAAAGGATCATCCCGTAGCTCAGGCCAGCACGATTCGGGGATGAAGCCATCCCGTTTGTAAGCCTCATGAAAGCTCATGGAAACGGTTTGGTCGTGGTCCCGTTGGCTAATGAATTTCTCAGAGTCGGTTCTAACGTCAATGTATAGGTCATAACTTCCTGCCCCGAAGCATCGATTCCAGTATTCGATCTGGCAGGCAACGGTAGCGAACCCTCTTTCGATGAAGGCCGCATCGATCTCGCGCCCGCCCGTCTTGGTGCGCGCCCTCATCTCAGAGTAAATGTCTGCGAAAGCACTCGAGATGCCGAGTTCTTCAAACATGTTTGTTCCTTTTTGCCGTCATGGAATAGGACGCGGTACGGGGATGCGGCCTGGGCCCGGAAGCACCCAGAAACCGGGGCCTTCGGCGAGCGCCCGCAGAATTTCCTCGAGTAGTTCGCCCATAGGATTCTCGACCTGCTCGTACGTATAGAAGACGAGGCCTGTCGTCCCCGGCTGGGTATCATGCCAAAGATAGACGCGTCGGAACGGGCCAAGACCGAGCTGGAAGTAACCGAGTTCCATGCCGTTCTCAAAGAGATCGGAACCGATGCCCAGCGTCCATTCAGGGCTGTACATGCTGTGCGGATCGGCACCAAATCCCGGGTCGCGCTGGGCCAGTCTAGGATAGTCCAAGGTTGCGCCATCAAATCCTGGGATCAAACACTTAGTCGCGTTCAACGTTCCCTCTGGCCTCTACCTCCTCGATGCCTGCTTTCAGAGCGCATTCCATGTCCGTGGCGATCAGTCGGAACATCTTGATTTTTGCCTCGATAACAAAACGAAGTTCCATCAAACTCATGAACGAAGAATAAACGTCTTGTATTGGACGGCGTGAAATCGGGAAAAATTTTGTTAGATTGAAAAGAATGTCCACATTCTTTTTCGCTGCGGCGCTTCCGGCGTTTGCATTTCGGCAAATACCGAACCACAGGTCAAGAGATCCTGTCGAGATGGCTCTATGCGGACCACGGATTATTGAGAAGCGGAGTTTGGACGAATCTACCAGAAAAACCCAGTTCCAGTCTTCGCAAAAATCAAGTGTAAATACCAGCAATCCGGGGCGAGACTTTCCTCGGTTAAAGCCCATGGATCGGAACGTATCAATGGTGATCTGTGTTGTTTTTTTGGTCTCAATACGATCAATTTCGTTCGCATCGAGCTTGCTAGTAAACTCCTTAAGTTCGGCATCGCGACGAAGCTGGATTGCGTCCAGCACCTCCTCTCGGCAGCGAATGAATTCTGCAATATTATCGACGCGCATTTTTGTTAAACGGCGACCTAACTGGGTACTCTCTGACTCCCATTGATTTCCTGTGCACTTGGCAGTTTCCATCCGCATAAGGATATCTTTCATACGTTCGTCGTTCAGGTATTTGCTCCAATAGGCACCGTGGCAAATGTCGGTCGATACCAGAAACAGATTCTCCTCCATCTCCTCCTGTTTTTCGATTGGCGTAACGTTGAATACCCGATCAAGATCGTTTTGAAGCGCCAAGTGACTCTGTAATCCCACCTCGCAAAGCTGCTTCCCTCGCTCGTAGTAGCCTCTAGAGAGCGGGTAAAGCTCCTTTGCAATGGTCGCCTTAAGCCTGAGGGCGGGAGGGAGAATTTGGATGTTATGTGAAAAACCTTTCGTATTCATATGTTCATAATTCCAATGTAGAGGCTGTTCAAGGAACCGGCACAAGATTTCTGGGGGGGAATAGTCGTGAACCCTCCGAAAAAATGAGGTAGAGAATCAAGGCTGTGCCTGTAAGGCCTGTAATTTCTTCCCAATAGCGCATGTCAGTTATTGACCAGTTCTCCTCTTCCGTCAGGCTGTACACTTCCCTAGTGGCGTCGGCAGGTGCTCTTCCCAGTCTAACGAAATCATAGAATATGAGTCCTGAAGAAGTATTGGATGGGTCGCCGTGTATAGAAATCTCGTAAAAATATCCATCGAATGGGATTGCTCCAATCTTCAATTTTGCGTCGTTGGGAGCGATGGCCGAGCAATCGCCAGGTTCCCACTTGATTAAGGAATTGAGGTTTGCATTTATCACGTAGGTGTCGAGTTGAGCCAAAGAGGCGGCATATAGATGCCCTGTTTGATACGTACTGGGTTTCAATTCCCATATATAACCGAACCGCCCGTTTTCAATGTAGGCGTCGGCTTTGAGCAGGCCTCCGCCCGGCCCTGTCCCGAATATGCCACCTGCAGATCCGCTTGACATTTCTAGCTGCAATACATAGGCAGAGAAGAGGGAGTGGACCGCCGTACCGAAGAGCCACGGTCGGGATACGCGATCGTCTGGATCGGGCTCAAGACCGAGGGGGTCGATATGGGAAAGAGGAGCGCTGAGCGCGTAGGCATAGAGATTGGGCCCGCCGTCCAGGCCCAGGGGGTCAGGGGTGAGATAGCGTCCGCTGTGCGGGTCGTAGTAGCGGTGGACGTTGTAGTGCCAGCCGGTCTCGGGATCCTCGAACTGGCCGGGCAGGCGCAGGGTGAAGTCGAAGTCCGGGGTAGCGGACGCGTGCGCGGTGCCGATCCATGAGGCTGATCGTGCGGGCGGGCCGGCGGCGCTGTGCAGGCTGTGGGTGTGGACGCTGGCGCGCCCGTAGACATCGTAGTCGGCCTGCCAGACAGTGCGTCCATGCGTGTCCGAGACCGCCAGGGCGGCGCCTAGGTGGTCGGTGTGGATAGCGTAGAGGCTGGCCTGGCCGCGTTCGTCGTAGCGCACCTGGGCGAAGGCGCGGGAGCCCTGGTAGAAGGTACGCACGCGAATGCGCCCGTGCGCGTCGGCTTCGGCCGCGAGTTGCCCGCCCTGCCACAGGTAGCGGGTGATGTGGCCGTCGACCTCGCGGGCGATGCGCAGGCGCTCGTGGTTGTAGCGGTAGCGGGCGAGTGTGCGGCCGTCCTGCTCGATTCTGGCGATCTGCCCGAGCGCGTCGTATTCGAGGGTGCGCACCGAGCCAGTGCCGGTATCCTCGATGCGCAGCGGTTCCCCCACCGCGTTGTAGGTATAGCGCTGCGCGCCGCGGGCGAGCAACTGGTCGCTCGCCGGACGGTAGGTGTAGGCGGTGTCGGTGTCGCCTTGGCGCAGATTCAGGCGGTTGCCGTTGGCGTCGAGCACGAAGCCCTGTTCGAACGCGCCGCCCACGGCACGCAGCCGGCCAAGGGGGTCGTGTTCGAGTGTGAGGCGCTGGCCGGCGCGCGTGAGCGTCGCGATGCGCCCGGAGGCGTCGTAGCCAAGGCGGGTGCTCACCGGGCCATCGTGCCGTGCGAGCAGACGGCCTTCGGCGTTGCGTTCGAGCCTGGTAGCTTGCCCGTTGGCGTGGGTGTAGGCGACGAGCCCGTTGCGGCTGTCGGTCTGGACGTCGGCCAACAGGGACTGCATCCCGCGCTCGGGCCAGATGCGGCGCAGCAGGCGTTGCCACCAGCCGTGTGCCGGGGGCTGGTAGTCGATGCGGCTTACACGGCCGATGCCGTCGTAGCGGTAGACGAGTGCGGCCCCTTCGGGCAGCTCGGTGCGGTTCGGACGGTCGAGGGCGTCGTAATGGTAGCGGGTGAGATGGCTTTGCGCCGGCAGGCCATCGCGGGCCGGGTACTCGATCGATTCAGCCCGTAGGCGGCCCTGCGCATCGTAGTCGAAGTGGCTGAACTGCTCCTCGTCTTCGATGCGTACCCGGTGCGCGCCTTCCCAGACGTGGCGCACCACGCGTTCGTGGTCCTGCCCATGGACACGGTGACGGCGCTCGACCAGCCGGCCGGCCGCATCGTAACGGGCCTGCATGCTGCGTTCGGCATCGCGCACTTCGAGGGTGCGGTCGGCGGCGTCATACAGGGCGATGCGCCGGCCGCGCTCGGGGCCTTCCTGGAGCACGACGCGGCCGAAGTCGTCGAAGCGTTCGCGATGGTTCGCGCCAGTGGGCAACGTCAGCGCATGGCCGTCCGGCTCGAAGCCCACACCGAAGCGTGCGCCAGCCAGATCGAATTCGATCCGTTGTGCCTGCGGATCGAAGCGGGTTTTCAGCGGAGCGGCGGCAGACGGCGTGCGAGGCGCAGCCGGGGAGGCGATTTGACCGTTGTCCAGCCAGGACACCGCGTTCAGGCGTGATTCGGTGTCGAAACGTTCTTCGATGCGTTGTCCGTCGGGCAGGGTGTAGCGCACCGTGCCGTCACCACGGTATTCGATGTGTGCACTGCGGCCATCGTTGGCACGATAGTGGATCGGACGGCCCTCGGCGTCGTAGTCGATGAGCACCTCGCGCGGCCCACGCAGAATGCGCGATGGCTGGCCATCGAACCGCATGCTCAGTTCGGCGCGTACCCTCGTCACATCGGTGCGCGCGGCAAGCAGGCCAGTGGGATTGGCTCCATC
This sequence comes from Pseudothauera nasutitermitis, assembly GCF_004801295.1. Taxonomy (GTDB): domain Bacteria; phylum Pseudomonadota; class Gammaproteobacteria; order Burkholderiales; family Rhodocyclaceae; genus Pseudothauera; species Pseudothauera nasutitermitis. The sequence continues at coordinate 133,053 of NZ_SSOC01000004.1, read as the reverse complement.
GAGCTGATATTCGAATCGCTCGACCAGCCCCATGGGATGGGTGACGGCGGTGATGAAGTTGCCCCGGGCATCCCATTCGTATCGGGTGATGTCCGAGTCCTCGGGACTGTTGCCGGGGCCGTTGGGCAACGGCCCGTCGATTTCGGCCAGCAGGCTGCGGCCCAGGATGCTCCGGTAGGTGTAGATGGTGGTGCGTTCGATGCGGGCGGCCTGTTCAGGGGTGGCGGCCACCTCGCCGTCGGCGGTAAGCGGGCTGTAGCCGGTTTCCCGCACGCGCAGCGGCTGGCCGCGCTCGTTGTAGTCGATGCGCAGTTGGTGCTCTTTGCCGGGCACCACGCTGGGGCGGGCAATCAGGCCGGGGGCGTGGCGCTGCGCTTCGTACTCGCGCCGTTCCAGCAGGCGCGTCGCCGTGACCTGGCCGGCTTGCCAGTCCTGGCGGGTGTGGCGCACCACCCGGCCAAGCGGGTCGTACTCCCAGAGCAGGCTCCACAGGGGCTGGCCGGTCCGGTCGAGCTTGGTCTTCTCCGTCAGGCTGCCGCGCCGGTCGTAGCCGTAGCGCACGTCCGTTTCGCCGCAGCCGGCGCAACCCGGCCCGCGCGCTTCGAGCAACCGGTATTGGCCACCGATCTGCGCATGCCGGTAACGGGTCTGCTGGCCCAGACTGTTGGTGAGCAGGGTTTCGCCCGGCCGGCCGTCGGGCAGACTCGGTTTGACGAAGGCCAGTTCCACCTGTTCGATACCCGTGCCCGGCACGGGCCGCCCGGCTTCATCGAGCCGCTTCGGTTCGCCCCGTACCGAGAGGATGGCCCGTCCCTGTTCGTCGTAGGCCCAGGTGGCCAGCCGCAGCAGGCCGTCGCCCTCTGGCATGTCCTGGCTGATGCCGGTGAGCGCGTGGGGGTGGCCGGCCCGGTGTGCGGGTTCGTAGTGGTAGTACCGCCCGCCCCGCCCGTCCGGGTACTGCACCCGCAGCAGATTGCTGATGCCCGGCCCGCTGGATTCGTGGGTGTAGTCGAAACGGCCCACCGGGCTGTCGATGGCGACGATGCCCCGGAAGCCGTCCCCACGGGGGTGGCCGTAGTGCATCACCAGGGTGCGCCCCTGCGGGTCGCTGACCTGCAGCAGTTCGCCGCGCGGGCCGCGGGTGAGGATCAGCAGGGGGCCGTTGGGTTCGGCGATGGACACCAGCCGCCCGTCCGGGTTGAAGTCCAGTTCGCGCCCGCCGGGCCAGATCCAGCGGTAGTGTTCCCGCCCGTCGGCGCTGCGGCGGATGGCGATGCGCCCGTCGGCCGGGTTGGCGCCGGCGCACAGGCTGGGGTCCGCCGGATCGCGCTCGAAGATCAGGCGCCGGCCGTCGGCGGTAAGGATCTGCACGGTGTTGCCGATGACGTACAGGTCGGTTTCGTAGGACAGCCGCCAGCCGTAGCCCATCTGCCCGAGGCCGCGGAAGCTGCTGTTGTAGTGGCGCACGATCTCCAGCCCGAGCGGGCCGGGCAGCGCGGGCAGGTCGGTTTCGCGCTGGTACTTGTTGCCGGAGACGACGTTGATGGGGTTGCCCGCGCCCAGCTCCGTGCCGCTGGTGTTGCCGGGGCTGGCGGGACCTTCGCTGGCGCATTCGGTGGCCCCGCCGTCGCCGGCACCGCAGTCCAGCGGGGCCGTGCTCATCTGCGCCAGGGCCGGGAGGGGCAGCAGCAGGACACACAGGATGAACCGGGCGGCGGCACGGCAGAAGGCCGGGGGGAAAGACTGTCGTTTCATCATGGCAGCCAACTGATCGGTGGGTTGGCGGAGGTGCAGCAGGTGTTCTGGCACGCGGGATCGCAGGTGGGGTCGCCCGACCGGCAGCCGATGGGCCGGCAGCCGAACGGGTCGGTGTAGGGGTTGCAGGACGGCGGCGTCTCGTCTGCGTCTTCGCCGCCTCCGTCATTACCGCCCCCGCCGCCCTCGACAGTGCACCCGATGGTCACGCACACCGGCGGCGGGGTATCGACCACCGGGGGCGATCCCGGGTCGGTGGGCGTGCCGCCGTTGCCCGCGCCCGGCATCGATACCGGGTCGTCCGGTTCCAGCGCGTCGCTGTGCATGCGCACCGTCACGTGCATCACCAGCGGAATGCGCCCGGCTTCGATCAGCCCGCTCTTGAAGGCGTCCTCGCCCGTGTCCAGCCACGCCAGGTAGCGCCGGTAGATCGGCCCCACCAGCGGTACGCCGGGCCGGTAGCCGTAGGTGATGCGCAGCTTGAGCAGATTGGCGTCGTGCAGGCTCTGCCCGGAGGAGGCGCCGACCTGCGTGGGGTCGCTGGCCGCCAGGTTGGCGTTGGGAATTGCCCGCCGGCCGTACTTCTCTTCCAGTTCGGCCGAGTTCCAGTCGTCGAAGGATTCGCGCGTGGGGTTGAGCAGTTCGAGGCGGCTGTACTGGGAGACCTCGGTCTGCGCGCGGGCGTGGGAGGCGGCCAGTTCGGCCGTGCTGCCCCCGCCGCCATGCATGGGCACCAGGGCGCGCACCAGCGCCATGCGGATCTGCCCCAGGTCGGCGTGGGCCACGCTGCCCGCACGCGCGGCCATGAAGGTGGCGTGGTTCAAATGGTTCTTCTGGAAGAACAGCAGCCCGTACTGCATGCTGGCCAGGCCCAGCAGTGTGAGCACCGGGCCCACCACGATGAATTCGATCATCGCCGCGCCGCGCTGGCGCCAGCTACGCCCAAGCCGTTTCATGCTGCGCTTCTCCCTTGCAGGGCCGGATGCTCGATGCGGCTGCCCACTTCGATGCCCAGCGCTTCCAGGCTGCCTACCCTGAGTTCCAGCACGTGCGCCGTGCCGCGCGGGCCCAGGCGGGCGCGCCAGGGGCCGAGGTCCGCCACGCAGGCCAGTACCCGGCCTGCGGCGTCCAGCCAGGCGATGTCGAGCCGGTAGCGCATGAACAGGGTGTGGATGCTGGCGCACCCCATCAGCAGCAGCCCTTGTTCATCCGGCGGGGGGCGACGCAGCATCAGACCGGCGAAGCGCAGCCAGAAACGGTCGGCCAAGTCGAGGCGGAAACGCCGCGGACCGTGACGGCCGTACGCAAGCGCCATGCTGCGCGGCGATTCGGTGGAGGTGTGTTTGGTGCGCTCGTCCATGTCAGATACCCGCTTCGAGGAATTTGACGACGATGGGGAAGAACAACACGATGAAGGTGCACGGGAAGATGAAGGCGATGAGCGGGAAGAGCAGTTTCACCGGCGCTTCCATGGCGAGTTTTTCGGCGCGCAGGAAGCGTTCGGCCCGTTGCTGGTCGGCCTGGGCCCGCAGCACGGGGCCGAGGTTCATGCCCAGGCGCTCGGCCTGGATGACCGAGGCGACGAAGTTGGTCATCGGCCCTTCGTTGACCCGCTGGGCCAGCGTGCGCAGCGCTTCGGCACGCGGCTTGCCGGCGCGCACGTCGCGCAGCACGCGCTGGAATTCGTCGCGCAGCACACCCCGGGGGCCTTTGAGAACAGCCTGGTGCAGCGCGCCCTGGAAGTTCAGGCCGGCTTCGACGCACAGGGTGATGATGTCGAGGAAGAAGGGCAGCGCCTTGAGCAGTTCGCGGCGTCTGTGCTGGATCGCGTCGCGCAGCCAGATGGCCGGGTAGATCCAGCCGAACAGGGCGCCAAGCAGGCTGACTTGCCAGTACAGGGTGTCCGTGAAGCCTTTGCCGTCCGCTCCGCTCCGGTCGAAGGATTCCAGCAGCCAGTAGAACAGGCCGGCCATGAGCAGGGCGCCGAGCAGGCGGGCGGCGATGAACTGGGCCGGCCGCAGCGAGTAGTCGAGGCCGGCCTTGCGCAGCCGGCCCATCAGCGCCGTCTGCTGCCTGGCCGGCAGCAGGGGGTCGAGGTAGTAGCTGATCCACTGGATCGGCCACCATACCAGCCGGAAGCCCAGCGGCGGGGGATCCTTGTATTCGCGGTCTTCCTCGGGTACTTCGGCCACCGCCCGGCCGAGCGTCCAGGCCGCCAGGGCGATGGAGAGCCCGACGGCCAGTCCCAGCCCCGCGAGGATGAGTGTGTCTTCGTTCATGTGCTGCCCGCGATAGGTCTTTCCGGGGAATGCCGCGCGTCAGACGTCTATCGAGACGATGCGGCGGATGACGTAGATGCCGAGTATTTCCAGCAGGCCGATCACGGCCAGCGTGGCCCAGCCTTCCCGGGTGTGCCACAGCCGGCTCATGGCTTCGGGTTCCATCTTGTTGAGCACCATCATGAGGATCAGCGGCAGGGCGCCGACCACCCAGGCCTGCAGCTTGCCCTGGGCGGTCAGCGCCCTGATCTTGCCTTCGAGCTGCAGGCGGCTGCGGATCGTATGGGCCGTGCGCTCCAGGGTTTCGGCCAGGCCGCCGCCGGTTTCCGAGGCGATCCGCATGGCCGAGACCACCAGCGTGGTCGAGGGCGTGGCGATGCGCCGGTTCAGGTTGCTCAGGCTTTGTTCCAGCGTCACGCCCAGGCGCTGTTCGCGCAGCATGAGGCCGAATTCCTGCGAGATCGGCGGCGAGGTCTCGGCGACCAACTGGGCCAGCGCGGAATTCAGCCCCAGCCCGGCGCGCAGCGCGCCCGCGGTCATCATCAGGGCATCCGGCAGTTGCTGCTCGAAGCGGTCGAGACGGCGCGTTCTCAACCAGGTGTAAAGCCAGCGCGGCAGCAGGGCCAGGACGAAGAAGGCGGGAACGGCGATGACGGCGCTGCCGGTGACACTCCAGACCAGGATGGCGCCCAGCGCCATCACGGCGACGTTGGCGACGAACAGTTTGCGCGGATCGATGAAGAGGAAGAACTCCTGCGCCTGGAAGTGGGCGCGCTCGGTGAAGCTGGCGCGGTACTTCGCCATGGTCACGGTGCTGAGGTCGATGACGAACCAGGCCATCACCGCGGCGCTGGCCGCAATGACCGCGGTGACCGCGAGGAGGATGTCGGCTTCCGTCATAGGGCGAGTTCCTCGCCGAGATCGCCGAGGGAGGCCCCATCGGTCATGAAGATGTCGATGTCCAGGGGCCGGCCGGTGGAGCGCAGTTCGTCGTAGAAGCTCGGCACGATGCCGCAACCGGCGAAGTGGCCGTGCACCTTGCCGTTTTCCCCTGTTCCCTGGTTGTGGAAGCGGAAGATTTCCTGCATCTGGATGATGCCGCTTTCGATGCCGGAGATTTCCGCGATGCTGGTGACGATGCGGCTGCCGCAGGCGAAGCGGTTCTGCTGGATGACGATATCGACGGCGGAGGCGATCTGTTCGCGGATCGCGCTCAGCGGCAGATCCATGCCGGCCATCAGCACCATGGTTTCCAGGCGTGCCAGGGCGTCGCGCACGGTGTTGGCGTGCAGTGTGGTGAGCGAGCCTTCGTGGCCGGTGTTCATGGCCTGCAGCATGTCGAGCGCTTCGGCGCCGCGGCATTCGCCGACGACGATGCGGTCCGGGCGCATCCGCAGGGTGTTGCGCACCAGATCGCGGATCGACACCGCGCCCTTGCCCTCGACGTTGGAAGGCCGGGCTTCCAGACTGATCAGGTGTTCATGGTGCAGCTTGAGTTCGGCAGCGTCCTCGACGGTGATGATGCGCTCTCCGGCGGGGATGAAGTTGGACAGGATGTTGAGCAGCGTGGTCTTGCCCGAGCCGGTGCCGCCGGAGACGATGATGTTCTTGCGGGCTTCGACGCAGACCCGGAGGAATTCGGCCATGGCCGCATCCAGGCTGCCGAAGCGGATCAGGTCGGCGGGCTCCAGCTTGCGCTTGGCGAATTTGCGGATGGTGACGCAAGGTCCCTTGAGGGCCAGCGGCGGGATGATGGCGTTGACCCGCGAGCCGTCCTTGAGGCGGGCATCCACCATCGGCGAGGATTCGTCGATGCGGCGCCCGAGCGGCGTGACGATACGTTCGATCACCCCCACCACGGCCCGGTGGCCGGTGAAGGCCAGCGGGTAGCGGGTCAGCCGGCCGGCGCGCTCGACGTAGATTTCGTCGTAGCGGTTGACCATGACCTCGGTCACCGAATCGTCGGCGAGCAGTTCTTCGAGCGGCCCCAGCCCGATGGCTTCGTCGAGCACCTGTTTGCTGAGCAGTTCACGGTCGAGCTCGGGGGGGATTTCGTCTTCGAGTTCGGCAAGGGTTTCCGCGATCAGACGAGCGGTTTCGGCGCGCAGGCGGTCGTCGGACATGTGGTGGACGTCCTGCCGGCGCAGGTCCATGACTTCCAGCAGACGCCCGTGCAGCAGCTTGCGCCATTCGAATTCGAGCTGGCGCCGGGCCTGTTCCGCGCTCGATGGCGCCACGGCCTCGGCGGCGCCGGGCTGCGTTTGTCCCGGGGTGTCGCTGGGGTCTGCCGACACGCTGGCCGCAGGCGCAGCGGCGGCCGGGGTGCCGGCGTCGCGGCCTTCGCCACCGGCCGTTCCCAGGTCCGTCACCTTGAGCCTGTACGGGCCGATGCCGATGAAATCGTCCGGCCTGAGCGGGGACGACTGGCCGTTGATGCGCTGGCCGTTGACGCTGACTCCGCCGAAGGCGCCGACATCTTCGACCAGCACGCCCGCCGGCGTCTTGAACAGGTGCGCATGCTCCTTGCCGACGCGCCAGCTGTCGAGCCGGATTTCGTTCTGCGCGCCCTTGCCGATCACGGCGTCGCCGGGCACTTCCACCGTCTTGGCCGTGCCGTCCGGCTGGATGATTTCCACACGCAGCATCAGGGCACCTCCGCATGGATGGGCTGGAGCGACTGCCCCCAGATCCACCCCCGGTGTTCACCCGAACGGACCGGCAGCCAGCCGTCCACCGCGTTCTGCAGCAGCGCTTCCACTTCGCTGCCGGCGGCGAGCCAGGCAACCGGTTCGGCGTTGATGTCCGGGCTGACCCTCAGCGCGTTTTGCCGGGTACCGACGCGGTACCAGGCTCCGGGCGGGGGAGTGCCGTCCACGGGCACGCTGACCGGGCGGGCGGCCATGCGGCGGGCAGGCGGCAGGTCGTCCATATCTTCGGTGCGTGGCGTGTCGATGGTGGGAGACAAGCCGCGGTCGGCGACCCAGCCGATGGCGCCGCCCTCCAGGCGGATCTGCCGCCAGCCACCCACCACCTCGTTCGAAACCGGCACCAGCACGGAGCCCTTCCGTGGCCTGGCGAGGATGGCGCTGGCCCGGTTGGGGAGTTCGTGAATGACCACGCTGTCGCTCACCACCCGCTGGTTGACCGGAGGTGGCTGGTTTTCCACCCGCGCCGCGTCGGCGGGCGGCGGGGTTTCTTCCGCCACAGCCGCCTCCGGGGACGGAGTGGAACGCGGCAGGGCTTCGTGCGGGGAGTTCAGGTAGGCGGGTTTGCCGATGTTGCGTTCCAGTCTTTCGGTGGTTCGCTCCACCCGATCGACCAGGCCTGGGCTGCGGCTGTCCACGACGTGGGGCGTGACGAACACCACGAGTTCGGTTTCGTCGTTCTGGAAGCGCTTGGAACGGAACAGCGCGCCGATGATCGGCAGGTCGCCGAGGAAGGGCAGCTTGTCGATGCTTTCGCTGTTGTTGCGATTGAGCAGGCCGGCGAGCACCAGCGTTTCGCCGTCGCGCACGTTGAATTCGGTGCTGGTGCGGCGCGAGGTGAGCCCCGGCCCGGCGGTGGTCGACATCGACGTGTCGATGGCGCTGACTTCGCTGTCTATGGTGGCCCTGATGATGCCGTGGCGCGAGACCTGGGGGGTGATCTCCAGCTTGACGCCATAGGGCTTGAACATCACGGTGGGGCCGTTGATCGTCGAAACCGTGTAGGGATATTCGCCGCCGGCCAGGAAGGTGGCCGTCGAGCCGTTGCGCGCCGACAGTTGCGGTTCGGCCAGGATGGATGCCTTGCCGTCCTGGGCGAGCAGGTTCAACTGGGCGTTCAGCCCCATGTTGAGCACGCTCAGGACGTTCAGCCCGCTAGACAGCGGAACGCTGGTGCTGTCGTCCACGGATCCGATCGGCGCGGCGTTGTCCGTTCCGGTGATCAGGTCGATGGTGTAGCCGCGATTGCCGCTGCGCCGGGAGATCGGCGACCACATCCCGCCGATGGCGAACCCGCCGGTCGGCCCCCATTTGAGGCCGATTTCGCGCAGTTCGTTGGTGGGAAACTCGACCACCTTCACGTCCATCAGCACCATCTGGTCCCAGCCGGCCCGATTGGTGAAGTTGACGATCTGCGGGTAGCGCTTGGCCAGTTCGTCGATCTTGGCGAGGTCGTGGTCGTTCAGTTCCTCGCCCTCGACGATCACCTTGTCGCCGATCACCGATGCCGTGGCATTCGGAATGGCCGAGAGAAAGGCGGCGATTTCCCGCGCCACGCGCGTGGTGTCACCGGCGACGATGTTGATCTTGACCCGCTGGTAGCTGCCGTCCTGGTTCCAGATGAACAGCGAGGAGGTGCCGGCGGCGTTGGCGAAGACGATGACCTCTTTGTCGTCGAGCGAGGCGGCGCTCATGATCTGGCCGTTGCCCACCGCGATGCGGGCCAGCATGGGAGCCGGGAACACGCGTGTTTCACCGACGAACATCTCGATTTCCGGGATTGCGGCCTGATCGTCGGCGATCGGGATGGGGGCGTTCGGCCCTGGTGCTCCGGCAGGCGCGGAGGAGTACCAGCTTTCGGCGAAGCGCCGGACTTCCTGGCCGCCATGCTGCGCCTGGACATCGGAGTGGGGCGCGAGGATGGTCAGCGCGAGGATGGCGAGCGGCTTTGCATGGCGCGGCGCGGCAAGGCGTATTTCTCGGATCATGGGCTTATCGGGAGGATGGATGCGGGGAAGCACGGCGGCTCATTGAGCGCTGGCGGGCATGACGGCCAGGGACGGCAGTCCGGCGGGCTGCCTGTCTTGATCGAAGCGGGGGTTGAGGTGCAGGCCGTCGGTGGACAGGCTGCCGCTGCGGCCGCCGTACAAAACAGGAACCTGGAACGCTTCGCCGTTCAGGTCGCGGAGGAAGCGCGCCGCCATGGGGTCGCCGGCCAGTTCCACGGCGTCCTGGGGGTTGCGCAGCAGCGCGGTGAGCTTGCCGGCCTCGCGTGCGCGAATGATGGTGCGCGCCTGTTCGGGGGTGGTGTCCAGGGTGACGGTGGAATACTGCCGGCGCTCCCCGCTCTTGGGGTCGTCGCCCGCACGCTGCCCGGTGGCCAGCACCCGCAGCCTCTGCTGCATGACGAAGCTGTGCTTCCTGCCGTCGCGCTCCAGGGTGAGGACCAGATCGACCAGATCCCCCGGTTCCAGCAGGCCGGAGATGGAGTTGATCTCGTCGACCGGCACGGTGATCGCGCGCCGCCCTTCGGCGACGCGCGTCGAGAAGGTCGGTGGCTTCTGGCCCTCCAGCAGGCTCCACAGCACCATTTCGCCGGGCTTCAGCGAATAGGTGATGGCCCGGCCGGACACCTGGGTGAAGCTTTCCGGCTTGATGGCCAGGGAGTGGGCGAAATCGACCGGCACCGCGCGCACGGCCACGGTGTCTTCGGAAATCCGTTCCCCCGCGCGCAATTCGCGCTTGGCGACGATGATGCCCACCGTCTGTCCCCTGGAACGTGCTTCGATTTCCGCCATGCGCTTGGCCAGGTAGCGCTGCGCGGCGAATGCGGCGAGCAGGCCGACGCAGAGCGCCACGCCCAGCACCAGCCAGGTCTTGTTGTAACGTACTCTGGAAAGGAAGGACGGTAACTGCATGGGCGATCCATTCATGAAGAGAAGAGGGGGCGTTCAGGTCGGCAGGGACAGGGCGAAGCTGAACTTCTGGTAGCCGAGGCGGAAGTTCTGGATCAACTGCCACAGTGCGCTGTCGTCGCTGCCCAGGCCGACACCCAGCGCCAGCGCCAGTGCGGTGCATACGACGACGTACTCGACCATGGACTGGCCGGTCTGGCGGCCTGCAAGGCGGTCGTACTTCATTGGAACGGTTCCAGGGAGGAAGAAATGAGGTTGATGACGATCACGCCGCGCCGGTCCGCTCCGCTCGCGACGGCTGCCATCGCTTCCGCACCGCCGCCCCGGAAGTAGAGCAGGCGCGCGTCGTCTTCCGTGCGCGCTTCGTGTTCCAGCGCCAGGCCGTGCTGCTGCATCAGCGCCGTGACGCGCTCGCTGTTGAGTTGTTCGCCGTGCGTGTTGTCGATGACGAGGTGCCAGGCATGCCGGCCGCGGTCTTCGGACACCATGTCGCTGATCAGCCGCGAACCGTGCGGCAGGACGGACAGCAGGCGTTCGGCCCGTGCCCGGTAGCCGGCGTGCAGTTGTTCGGCGTCTCGCAGGCTGCCCACCGCTGTGACGCCGCGGACGCCGCGCCGGCCCTCCTGGAGCATCACCGTCAGGTAATGGCCGTCCACCGCCCTGCCGAGCACGATCATGCCGCCCAGCCTGTTTTCCACCACCGGTGCGCCCAGGCTTCGTCTGAACCAGGCAGTCAGTTCGTCGATGGATTGCGTCGAGCTGAAACCGCGCATGCTGACCGGCAGCCCGTTGAGTACGATGCCGTCCCCCACCGAGAAGGCGCGCGCGGAGCGGGGCAGCTCGATCTGCGGTTCGCGCGCCTGGAGGTGGCCCGGCAGCAGGCAGGACAGGCACAGCAGCATTGCCGGAAGGCGTCTCGTCTTCATCGTGTTCAGTCCGCTTCGAGCCGGTCCTCCGGCACCACGTCGCGCCAGAATTCGAGCTCTCCCAGCTTCGGCCCGCTCAATCCGGCAGGCCATTCGATGACCGAAACAAAGCCATTGACGATGCCGGCCACCCCCCTCAGGTTTCCGGCGGGGAAGACCGTGGCGCTGCGCAAGATGCGCTCCTCGACCTCCTCGGCGTCTTTCGCCGTCCACGGATCGGGCAGCAGGCTGGCGCTGCGGGTCATGACGATGCCGATTTCGTCGAACGGCCGGTAGAACGCCAGCCCCGCGGGCAGATCGGCCAGCGCCACACTGACGTTGGCGGTGTAGATGCCGCGCGAACCCAGGCCCAGCCCACCCGCGAGCAGCTGAAAACTGGTCATGTCGTTCACCGCCTCGAAAGCATCGCCGTGCGTACTGCCGTGCCCGGGACCGAAGCTGACCGTGACTCTGGAAAAGTCGTCCAGCAGCGGGTTGCCGTCGGGCCCACGCCAGAACAGGTTGCGGTGGGCATCGAACTCCCCGGCCACGTCGCCGGTCTTGATGGGCGCGTCCGAGGCGCCGAAGAAACGCCGCCGGATCTCGTCGGCCAGTTCGCTTTCGGATTTCCATCCTCCGGCGGCGGCATCGTTTCTGACCGTCGCGTCGAACGCCGCATAGCGGGCGGCCATCTGCGTCGCATGGGCGACGTCCTGATATTTGGCGATGATCGGAATCAGCAGGAACAGCGGTATCAGCGCCAGGGCAACCACGAGGAACTCGGTGAGCGCCTGCCCGCGCTGTGGCCCGCAGGCGGGAAAGGCGATCGTGGTGCGTAGCGTTGCCATGGCTGCGGCTCAGCGATGGTCCGCCGGCAGCGGCGGCAGAGCGCTTTCGGCAGCGCCGTTTTCGGGTACCCGGAACAAACCCTCGCCAACCTGGATATCGAGCACCACGCGCTGCGCGACGTAGCGGAGGTTGCCGATGTTCTGCCGCAGCAGCAGTCCGGCGTGCGTTCTGTTGTAAGGCGAGAGCAGCGGCATGGGCGCACCGCCAAGTTCGTTCAGTTCGTCCACGCAGAACTGCAGGTCTTCCTGCGTGCCGAAGACGCGGCAGCGCCTGCCGGCGGCGGAACCCGTTTCCCCGGTGGGTTTCACCACCCCCAGCGCTTCATCGGGTAATCCGGCCCGGTAGAGGTATTCGGCCTCCCCCGTCCCGGCCCCGCAGCGCACCTCCAGCCTAGAACCCGCCGCCGGCAGCGGAATCTTGCAGGACTGGGCCGCATCCCGGATCAGAACGGTTCTGGTGGTACTTTTCAGCAGGCCGCAGTCACCCTTGTGCTGCGGCCGCCTGCGGCTCTTTTTCAGGTCGATGTAATGGTGCGTGAAGGTGTGTACGACGACTCCACGGCCGGCGCCGTAATAGATTTCGATGTCCTGCACCCACGGCCGTTCCGGCAGCCCGCCTGCCGGAAGCGGCAGATAGGGCTCCACCGGCTCGCCGATCAGTGCCGCCGCCTCCTTGCCGGAACTGCATATTTCGTAGTGGTCGCGCAGTTGCTGCCGCTGCGCCTCGTGGAATTCCGACGGCATGTCCAGTTGCAGATGTACGTAATGGGCCGGTGCCGTGGGGCCGCCGCTGAAATGGGCGTGGTAGGGCGTCCAGGCCTGGGCCGCGCCGGCCGTGCAGGCGCACAGCAGCAACATGGGCAGGCACCTGGACAGGGCGCTCACGGCAGCACCGCTCCCTGCTGGCCCTGGGCAAAGCGCGCCTCGTCATCGGCCGAAACCAGCCGCACCTGCCAGAACGGATTGAACAGGCTGGCCAGTTCCCGCGGCTTGCCCAGCTTTTGCCCGTAGACGTTGTCACCGGTGCGCTCGAAGAATGCTTCCGAGGCCGAAACCGCCACCAGTTCGTCACCACCGGCCGGGGCGGCCTGGAAGTTGTTCAGCGACTGCGCGATGCGGTTGTCCGCGCCACTGCCACGCACGGCCGCGCGTCCTTCGGAAGTACGGGTCTGCCCCACCGGGCGGCGGATGCGCACGGAGAAGCGCAGGGCCGGATCGTCCTCTTCCAGACGGCTCTCCGACAGATCGTAGAAATTCGGCAGCCCGGAATAGTCCCACGCATCGGAAGATGCCGTGCTCAGGGCAAGCAGGCTGGCGAAAGGATTGGTGATCCGCGCGTAGTCGTAACGGCGGAAATCGGTGTCCGCATCGGGCTGATCCGCAGCAGTTCTCGCCCCGTATCCAAGGGCGTTCTCGGACAGGTAGCAATTGCCCGACTTGCTCATTTTCCAGCGCCATTCGGACAGGGTGTCGAGCGCCTTCCACTCGTCGAAGCCGATCAGTTCCGTTCCGCCGCGCCGGCTGAGCCAGTCGAACGCGTAAGGGCATCCCTGCGGGTATAGCGCGGGTATCGTCCAGCTGCGCTTGGGCACGAAATCGTCCAGCTTCGCAGCAACCTTGGCCGCCTCGGCGAAACGCGTGCGTTCGTCACCGGCGTAGCGGGTGACGAAGCCGGGCATGTCGACGCCGAGAATGAGCTGCTCGACCGTCACGCTGCCGTCGTCGCGGTAATTCGCCTGCGCAACCTCTTCCATGACGCGCCGGCGAGCCGGAATCAGCCCCGCATGCGCAACCTGCTGGGCGGTCATCAGCCTGCTGCGGATGATGCCGTCGGAGGCGGACGCCAGCGCCTCGAGCGGACTGCCCCCAAAGCGGTCTTCGTTGAGCATGGCGAGGTATTCCCCGGCCGTCTGCGCAACCAGGTAGGACGGATAGTAGGTGGGGTATTTCGACCAGTTCACCCATCTTCCTCCGCCGTACTCCTGGCCCAGCGTTTCCACATGGGCCACCCAGGAAGAAAGGCTGACCAGTTGGGCGATGGCAACCGTATTGGCAAGCATCGCCCGGTTGGCGTAGGCCTGATAGTTCAGCGTGCGCGCGTTCATCACCCCTGCGCTGTACGCCACCGCGTCGCCGGTGTTGACGAGCTTGGTCTTCTCGCCCGAGAGCTGGCCGGTGTTGAACAGGAAGAACAGCGCGACCACCGAACCGACGATGACGAACAGGCCGTAGACCGCAGCCTGCCCGGTCTGCCGGCCCCGCCCGGAGAATGCGGGAGGCCGGCGGACCGGACAACGGAATGCGCCGGGCCGCACTCCGGCCCTGGACATGGGTAGCGCAGAAGCCGTCCGGTCAGTTCCCACCGCCGCCGCGCGAGTTGTCGTTGGTGTAGTTGTCCAGCCCCTTCGTCGCCGTGCCCTCAGCCTGCGCGTTGCTGGCCGCGCTCTGTGCCTCACTAATCGCGCTGCTCGCGGACTGCCCCGAGACCTCCAGTGCGATGCCGGCGGTCTGGCTGCGGATGGTCTGTCCGAAGAACTGGTACACGGCGATGGCGGCCACCGCGATCAGGGCCACGATCACGATGTATTCGGTCATCCCCTGGCCGGCCTGCCGGCTTGCGCGCTTCATGTTCATAGCTGCATCTCCATCACGATCAGTCGATAGAAAAATTAAATAGCATCTCTAATTATTCATTAAGAGTAAACGATATGCATACTCTATCGGCCTACTATAATCCCCAAATCAGATGCATTCAACATCAACAATGAACTCCAAAGGCATTTTTAACGCTTCCATAAGGGATACCGTCACGCTTGGCCTGGCTGTCCCGGGCGCTGCGGCGCTGGGGGTGCTCGGCGCCATGGCCTGGGCGCCGGGGTCCAGCCCGTGGCTCCTTCTCCCGGTATTCGGCGGGCTGTGCCGCCTGCTGGCCCGGCCGCGCCGCCCGGCCCCCGCGGCCCTGCTGGCCCTGGCGTTCGGCCTCGGCCTGCATGCCTGCGGACAGGCCTGGATGATTGCCGCCCTGTTCCGCGAAACCGGCCTGCCGCCATTACTGGCCCTGCTCTCGGCGATGGCCGCCACGCTCTACTTGGCCGGCTTCATCGCGCTGCCGGTTTACCTGTGTGCCCGCTGCCGCCTGCTCGCCACCGCCACGCCCGCGACATCGCCGGGGCTGACGGCGGCGGCATGCCTGGCGGCGCTGCTGACGGCCGGAGAGTGGGCGCGCGGCAGCCTGCCCGGCGGCTTCAGTTCGCTTTCCATGGGCTACGCCTGGCTCGACACGCCGCTGGCGGGCCTGCTCCCGGTAACGGGCCTGTACGGTCTGAGCTTTCTTGCCTACGTGCTCTGCCTGGGCTGGCTGCCCGTCGCCGAATCCCTGGTGCGCCGGCAATACGGCCCCGCCGTACTCGGCGCCCTGGCGTTTGCCGCCTTCCTGGCTACCGCCCACTGGGGCGCCAAGCAGCCCTGGATCACCCCGCACGGCGATTTGCTCGGCTTCCGCCTGATCCACACCGGCACGGCCCAGCAGGACAAGTTCTCACCCGAGCACATCCCAGCGCAGATCGACCGCCTTGCCGAACGGCTGACGCAATCCCCCGCGCAGCTCGTTCTGGCTCCGGAAACCGCCTTGCCCATGTTCTTCCACCAGTTGCCAGCGGGCCTCGTGGACCGGTTGGCCCAGGCCGCCCGCACCCACGGCAGCCATTTCTTCATCGGCGTGGCTCTGATGGGCGGCAACCAGCAGGCACACAACAGCCTGCTGCACATTCCCGGCGACGGCACGCCGCTGCGCTTCTTCGCCAAGGAGGAGCTGATGCCCTTCGGCGAATACAGCCCCCCGGGATTCGCATGGTTCTCGCGGCACCTGCACTTTCCGCTCAAGGATCTGAGCCCCGGCCCGCCCGGACAGCCGCCCTTCGTGGCGGACCGGCGCCGGCTCGCCGCGCTGATCTGCCATGAAGAAGCCTCCCCCCGCCTGGCCCGCCGCCGTGCGATGGACGCATCGGTACTGCTCAACCCGAGCAACCTGGCCTGGTTCGAACGCAGCGCCGCCATCCCGCAGGGGCTGGCCATGGCCCGGGCGCGCGCGCTGGAAACCGGCCGTCCCGTTCTGCGCACCACCAATGCCGGCGGCGCGGCCCATATCGACCACCGCGGCCGGATCGCCGGCCAGGTGCAGCCCGGCCAGGAGTCAGACCTGACGGGCGAGATACGACCGATGCAGGGGCTCACGCCCTACGTCCGCCTCGGCGACACGCCCGTCCTGCTCGTCTGCGCCGCCGTCCTGCTGCTGGCGGCCGTACGGCGCAAACGCGCCATGTCCCACCCCACCATCCAAGAGAAGACCGCATGAACGCCATCCGCCACGCATCCGCCCTGCTTCTCGTCCTTGCGCTGAGCCCCCCGGCCGCCGCCCAGGGCATCCTCGACGACCTGCTCGGCGGCGGCAGCAACAGCGGCAGCTGCGGCGTCACCATGAGCTGCCCCGCCCCGGACACGCCCGATCCGCCGACGCAGTGCGTCAACAACGACATCGGCAACCCCTGCGCAACCCCCAACGGCCCCGCCACCCAGTCCTCTCCGGCCGGCCAGTCCGTCGGCGCCGGCAACCCCATCAGCGTGCTCTCCGGCAACAAGCACCAGCGCGAGGCCGACCTCCACGCCCTGCCCGGCGTGCTCGGCCTGGAAATCGTGCGCCACTACAACAGCCAGCGCAGCCGCGACGAGCGCCCCGGCATCCACCTCGGCCCCGGCTGGCGCCTGTCCTACGACACCCGCCTGTATCCCACCCCCGGCAACCTCCAGATCGTCCAGGCCGACGGCTCGCGCGTCATCTTCGCCCGCAACCCCGACGACCCCGGCCGCTGCGCCAGCCTGGACCCGGCACGCGGGCAGGTCCTCATCACCCAAGGCGCTCGCGGCGAGCAGTACGTCTGGCACTGGCCGGACGGCCGCCAACTGTTCTTCGACGCCCGTGGCCGGCTCACCCAGATCCTCGCCCCCACCGGCGAATTCGTCTCCATCCAGCGCGACCCCGCCGGCCGCCTGGTCTCGGTCACCGACCCCCAGGGCCGCGCCCTGCTGTTCACCCATACCGAAGACCTGCGCGCCATCGCCCACATCGATTCCCCGCTGGGCCGCTTCTCCTACACCTACGACGACGCCGGCAACCTCGCCAAGCTCACCCTGCCCACCCACTACGACCCCGGCGAGCGCCCCCACGCCTTCGCCAACCGCGGCACCACCACCAGCACCCTGGCCCGCGAATACCACTACGAGGACGAGCGTTTCCCCACCCTGCTCACCGGCATCACCGTCTCCGGCAGCGGCTCGGACGGCCAGCCCATCCACCAGCGCATCGCCACCTGGGCCTACGACGACCAGGCCCGCGCCGTCCGCTCGGTGCGCGGCCCCCTGCCCCCGGACGGCGAACGCGGCCCCGAAGACCTCGCCCTCGACTTCTCCGCCCCCGGGCGCACCGTGCTCACCAACAGCCTCGGCCAGACCACCACCTACCTCACCGGCCTGATCGGCAGCGAACGGCGCATCCTCGAAGCCCGTGGCCCCGGCTGCGCCACCTGCCCGCCCACCAACGTGCGCTACCGCTACGACGAGGCCGCCCGCCCCGTCCTCGCCACGGCCCTGGACGACGAAGGCCGCCCCCTGCGGATCACCCACACCACCTTCGACGACCACGGCCGGGCGCTGCGCATCGAGCGCCACCGCTTCATCGACGGCCGGCCCGTGCTCCAGGACTGGGTGCGCTACGCCTACGCCCCGCACTCACACACCGCCCCCGTGCTCATCGCCCGCCCCAGCGTCGTGCCCGGCCAGGAACACCAGGTGCGCATCGACTACAACGACGCCGGCCAGCCCATCCGCATGCACGAAACCGGCTTCAGCCCCCTGGACGCCACCGGCCGACCCGCCGCCAGCGCCCAGGCAGCCACCCCCATCGAGCGCACCACCACCTACGCCTACACCCAGATCAACGGCCGCAGCCTGCTCGCCGAAATCGACGGCCCCCTGCCCAACGGGCCCGAAGCCTCCCCGCAGGATTCCGACATCACCCGCTTCGAGTGGGATGAAAGGGGCCGATTCATCACCGCCGTCACCGCCCCGGGGGCGCGCCGCAACGAACTGGACCACGACCCGCACACCGGCCTGCTGGCTGCCGTGCACAACGCCGAAGGCCATCGAACCGCCTTCATCCAGGACGCCCGCCAGCAACTGACCGAACTGCGCCGCAGCGGGCCGGGTGGGGCACAGGCATACCGGTTCCGCCACGACGCCCTGGGCCATCCGGTCGAAGCCGGCACGGCCGGCGGGGGCGGCCAGGATTACCAGCCGCAGTGGCGCCGGGCCTACGACCCGGCCGGCCGCCTGCAATGGCAGGCCTCCCCCCTGGGCGTACTACGCACCTGGCGGTACGACACCGAAAGCCGCCTGACCGAAACCGGCATCCACAGCGCCAGCATGGCCCGCATCCACCGCTACGAATACGATGCCCACGGCCGCCTCACCGCCTTCAACGACAACGCCGGGCGCACGCAGCGCATCCACTACAGCCCGGCGGGGCTGCCGCAGGCCCACGAGGATGCCCTTGGGCGCACGACCGCGCCCACCCGGTCACGCAGCGACCCCGCCCCGCGCCACCTGCGCGACGACTTCGGCCGCACGGTCCTCACCCTGAGCCCCGACAGCGGCGCAGCGCGGCGCGAATTCGACGCCGCCGACCGCCTCGTCGCCATGCACGACGCGCGCGGCAACCGCGCCCGCTACGACTACGACCCGCAAGGCCGCATCCTGCGCCAGGTCATCACCGACGCGCACACGGGCGACGACGAACGGACCCAATGGCGCTACGTCGGCGCGCATCTGGCCGAACTCATCCACCCCGCCCAGCGCGAACGCTACGAGTACGACGCACGCGGCTACCGCAGCGCCCGCATCGTCACCCTGAACACCCCCCAGGGCGAACACACCGCCGTCACCCGCTACGAGCACGACGAATCCGGCCAACTGGTCGCCACCACCCTGCCCGACGGCAGCCGCCTCGAATACCGCCGCAACGGCCAGGGCCAGGTCGTCGCCCTGGCGCGCAGCACCGTCCACACCCCCTGGCTGCGCTGGCTGGGCAGGGACCAGATCATCGTCCGCGACATCACCCGCGACCTGGCCGGGCTGCGCAGCTACACCACCGGCAACGGCATCCAGGCGCAATACCAGAGAAGCCGCGACGGCACGCTCGCGCGCATCGCCTACCGCCGCCCCGGCCCGACGCTTGCCGCGCTGCCGGGCATTGCCCAGGCCCATGCGCAAAACCCGCCACCGCAGCCGCCCGCGCCTTCCACGCTGCCCGGCGCGCTCGGCCTGCCCGCCGACCCGCAGGCGCTGATCGATCACCGCTACCTGTGGGACGTTCGCGGCAACCTGCTGTACCAGCGCCAGCACGCCGGCGAAACCCGCCATCTCAGCCACGCCTACGACACCCGCAGCCGCCTCGTCGCCAGTGTCGCCGCCGGGGAAGGGGGCGAGGAACAGGCCGTCTGGCGCTACGCCTACGACCACTCGCAACGCCGTGTGCTCGATCAACAGGGCATCGACTCGCAAGCCGAACTGCGCGCCGGCACCCGGCGCAGCACCTTCGAGCCCGGCAGCCACCGGCGCACCGATACCGAACCCGCCCGCTACAGCGCCAGCGGCCAGCCCGAACAACTGGGCCGCCGCGAATACGACTGGGACGCGCGGGGCCGCCTCGTGGCCGTGCGCGAGGACGGCGCCGAAATCGCCCGCTACGGCTACGACCACCGGGGCCTGCGCAACACCATCCAGGCCGGCGGCCAGACCCGCCACATCCTCCACGACGCAGTCCGCCAGCCGCTGGCCGAACTGGACGGAGCCGGGCGCATCACCCGCCAGTACGTCTTCCTGGCCGACATGGCCCTGGCCGTCATCGACACCCCGGACGGCGCCGCCCTGGCACCCGCCGACCGGAATCCGTTCGCCCGCATCGGCGGTGACCTGCTGCGCATCGTGCAAAGCTGGTTTGCCGGGCTCGACGGCATCGCCTGGCTGCACGCCAACCACCTGGGTGCCCCGGAAGCCGCCACCGACGGCGGCGGGCAAGTGATCTGGCGCGCCAGCTACGCCCCTTTCGGCGCGGCATCGATCACCGCCCGCGACGGCTTCGCCCTGCATCTGCGCCTGCCCGGCCAGTACTTCGACATCGAGACCGGCCTGCACTACAACCGGGCGCGCTACTACGACCCGGACCTGGGCCAGTACCTGACACCGGACCCGCTGGGCACGCCGGACGGACCGAATCCGTATGCCTATGTGGCCTTCAATCCGTTCAAGTACATCGATCCGGACGGGCTCATCCTGTTTGCGTTCGATGGCACGGACAATTCCCGCGATCAGCGCGAATTGCAGCGCCTGGGTGGCTCCAGGACCAACGTGGCGCGGTTTTGGGATCTCTATGATGATGGCCCACGGAACTATGTTTCCGGCGTAGGGACTCGGCACTTTGAGGATGGCAATACCAACTATCTGGGCGAGGCGTACCAGGACATCCTGCCAAACGGTTTCGGTCCGATCCCCGATCGCGGTGGCAACTACACCGGACGCGAACGCATCGACCGCATGTGGAGCTATTTCATCGACGAGGCCGAGGCCATGGAGGACGATGAGGTCATGGACATCGACATCGTCGGTTTCAGCCGTGGCGCCGCGCAGGCACGGGAGTTCGCCAACCGGTTGACGGCGGCCAGCATCGTGATCGATGGCGTCCGCTTCATCCAGTACAGCGCCACCGATAGTGCCTCGGGCGAAGAAGTCACACGTTGCCAGCCGGTCAACCTGCGCTTCATGGGCTTGTTCGACACCGTTCTGAGCACCGACTTACCTTCGGGAGCCGCCTACCGCCTGGGAATACCAGGGGAGTTTGCCTATGTAGCACACGCCGTGGCCCTCAACGAGTACCGCAGCCAGCCCTATTCGTCCGACGTGTTCGGCTATCCTTTCAACGCGGCTTTCTGGAATTCAACCCGCCGTAATCTGCCCGACGATCTGCACCAAGGCGGCTTCCCGCTGGAATCCATCGGCGCGGGCAGTCTGACCCCCGACCAGGTGCGCATCGAGCGCGGCTTCATTGGCGCGCATGCCGACATCGGCGGCGGCTACGACGAAGGCGAGAACCAGTTGTCCTTCGTGGCGCTGAACTGGATGGTGGAACAGGCGAAGAAAGCAGGAGTGAATATGGATGTCTCCCGTCTGCCATCCATTGCTTCCATCGCCAACCCCATCCTCCACGACCAGAGCAACGCCCTGCGTATCGGCGATCCGCGCAACACGCCGCTGGTGTCACGCGAAGTCGGACACGGGGATTCGGCGTATACCGAATGGGAACTCCTGCGCGCCGAAGATCGCCGGGTACGCGGCGCCGCCAGCGGCACCACACAGCGCGAAATGGGTTTCACCGACTTCGGCCCCAAGGATCGCAGCCTGACCAACGCCGAAACGCACACCTTCATCGACTACACCGGACGCCCCACGACCGGCAATCCCGACGACACCTGGAACGCGATCACCGGCAACCAGACCGGCCGCGTCGACATCCAGGAATACATGCGCTGGCTCTGCGCAAACGGCTACTTCAACGAAAACGCTCCCCAATGCCCGTCATAAAAGACCACACCATGATATTCAAACCTTCATCTCCGCCGCCATCCGCATTACGCCGCAAGCTGCTGACTCTGTGCGCCGTGCTCCTAGCCGGTTGCCGCAGTCATACCCGGTATACGCAGGCCGCACAGCCCCCGTTGAGTCCGGAGGATGAGGCGCTCAAGCGCAAGTTCCGGGGGCTTGAAGGTGGACAGTTACGCGTCGATTCGCTGTTTCGTGTTCAGGGGTTGAACATTTTTGACGAGCACGGTTGGCTGTTTTTCACCGCTGCAAGCATGACCCCCCCCCGAGGCAGAGCCACCGCCAGCTACGGTGCAGAGTTTGGCGTACCGAAGTTCTTGCGGGTGGAGTGGCGCGACCCAGCTAGTTCATTTCGAGCCGAAGGTCCGCACGGGGCGATGCTGGGCGGCACCATCATTGCAGACCATACGGTTTCGGTCGCCTCGCGCATCCCCGATGCCCCGCTCGAAGACCGGCGCAGAAATGGCGGCGGCTTCCGCCTGAAGATACGCATCCACCCCGACGGACCCCTCATCGGCTGGGATCTAGAGCGTGCGCCCGGCTCGGCGCCCGACGGCTCAAAGTTTCATCATGCGGGCGGGGATTTCCAGGAAGCCTACATCTATAACGGCAAGGTACTGCGCAAGGGCTGGTACATCCACCCCAAGACCGGCGAACGCATTGAGACCGATTTTTGAGGAATACCGACATCGGCGGCGGCTACCCAAGCGCCGAATGGACTGTCGGCCTTTTCATAATGGTGCGTGGTCCCCACGCCCCGGGGCCGCCCCAATCGGCACTGCTCAGTCTGTAGCCCACGGCCATTTTACTTTCGTAGTGCCCAGTAAAATGCCATTGACAATCTCAAAGGCATATACTGCTGACATTATCCAGGCAGGAAGGGGGCTATCTCCAGAACTGTCGGTCATTTCAACTTCTGGCAGAAGGACGTATTCCATGCGATATCCCAGCTTTTCCCACTGTAAAGGACTCTCCCGCTTCGTCGCCATGACCGCGCTCGGGCTTTGTGCCTGGACGCCGGGCGCGTTCGCGCAACAGGTCGACCCATACCGCCTGATGGTGCGCGAGCAGTTCTTCAAGTCGCTGGTGGATGTCTGTTCGCGCCTGCATGGCGACGATACCCAGCAATACCGGAAGCTGCTGCAGGGCTGGCAGGCGCAGAACCGGCAGCAACTCGAACCGGTGATGCGCGAATTGACGCAGGGCAACGGCAACAGCGACCGCCTCGGCAAGGCGCTGGAAGTCGAGCGCCGCACGCTCGAAGACTGGCAGACCAACCAGATGAAGGTTTCCCGGGAACGCACGCCGAGCAAGGCGGAATGCGGCCGGATGCTGGAAAGCCTGTCCAGGCTGAGCATCTAGGCCCCATCCAGGCTTCTCCAGGCCGCCGGCAACGGCGGCCTTTTTGTGCGACAGGGATCATCCTCCCAGGGCCATCGGCGGGAAAACATCCCACAGCGCCAACTATACGTCTGGCCCGCAACGGCGAAGCATGGCAAGGTCGTCCTGCCGTTGGCAAACCCTTGCCTCCCGACAGAGGAGCCGCAGCATGCGCACCCTGATTTTCATCGCCGCCGGACTGCTGCTCGCCGTCCTCGCACTGCGGCTTGCTCCGCCCACCCGGCGTGGACTGGCTGCGCTGGCCTTCGCCGTGGCTTGGCTGGGCGTTTCCGCATGGAATCTGCTCACCGGCCTGTCACACGGCTACACCCTGGCCCAGGAACTGCCCATCCATGTGGCCCTGTTCGGCATCCCGGCCGCGCTGGCCTGGGGATTGTGGTGGCGGGGGCGGCCTTGAAGCGCACGGCCTGAACACTGCTTGCGAGGATGGCGGGCGCCAGGCCGCCCGCTCACCGCCCCACGCGCGACAGCTTCAGCATGCGCGAACCCCGGTCGATGAGCACCGTGAGCAGGATGATCATGATCAGGTAGGTGCCGGCGCGCTCGAAGCGGAACCACTCGAAGTTGAAGCTGAACTGGAAGCCCAGCCCGCCCACGCCCACCAGACCCAGCACCACGGCGGCGCGCACGTTGCTCTCGAACTGGAAGAAGCTGTAGGTCATCCAGTCGCGCCAGGCCAGCGGCCCGGCGACCACGGCGTAGGTGGCCGGGCGCGAGGCGCCGCAGGTGGGTTCGAAGCGGCGCAACGGCTGGTTGTCGATGGCTTCGCCGAACACGCGGGTGAGCACGCCCAGGGTGTGCACGGCGATGGCCAGCGTGCCGGCCACCAGGCCGGGGCCGAAGAAGGCGATGAACAGGAAGGCCCACATGACTTCCGGCACGCCGCGCGCGACCATTGCGCTGGCACGCGCGGCGGCCAGTTGCACGGCGCGCTGGAGACGCCGCCAGGGGCCGGGGGCTTCGCCGGTGAAGCGCTGCGCATGGAGCTGGAAGCTGGCCGAGTGCGGGTAGGTGAGCAGGATGGCCGCGCCCACGCCCAGCACGGTGCCGACCACGGCGATGGCCAGCGGCACGGCGGCGGACTCCACCACGCGCCAGACGAACCATTTGCGCAGTTCCTCCTGCCAGGCGGCCCAGGCCGCCGCTTGCCAGAATTGTGCCGGGCCGTACTGCGCGAACAGGTCCACCGCCTTGCCCTGCGCGGCGCGCGCTTCGGCCTTGGCGGGGTCGCCCAGGCCGATGGCGGGCAGATCGAGTTCCGGCGCCAGCAGACGCTCGAAGAAGCGCAGGTTCTGCCAGGCCTGCCCGGTAAACAGTTCGGTCGCCGGGGCGAGGTGGTTGCGCGGCGCGCCGTTGTCGCCGGCATGGTTGCCCCAGCCCATGAACCAGATGGACCAGGCGGCGACCAAGGCGACGAAGCCGGCGGCCAGCCAGGGGCGCAGCGGCGGACGGGCGGCCACCGGGGCAGCGGGCGCTGACGTGGCCTGCGGGCGGTTCGCCGCCGTCTCGCCCACGGCGGAGCCGACGCCCGTGCACACCACCGGCGCGGCCCCGCCGCCGGCCCGCGCCGCCTCGCCGCGCAACTGGCGGCGCACGTAGTTGCTGGCGAGGTCGGCGGTGAGCGTGAGCAGCAGGGTGAACAGGATCAAGGTGCTCACCTTGTCCCAGGCGCCGAAGCGGATCTGGTACCAGATTTCCGAGCCCAGCCCGCCGCCGCCCACGGCGCCGATCACCGCGGCGTTGCGGATCGCGCATTCCGCGCGCATCAGGGTGAAGGACAGCACGTTGCGCGCGGCCAGCGGGCGGATGCCGTACAGGAAGGTGGCCAGGCGCCCGCCGCCCAGGCTGCGCACCTGGGCGTAGCGCGATTCGTCCACGCCGTCCCACAGTTCGCTGTACACCTTGGCGAGGATGCCGGTGATGTTGAGCGCCAGCGCCAGCGCGCCGGTGAGGGGCCCCAGGCCGATCATGGCGACCAGGATGATGGCCCAGACGAAGTCCGGTACCGCGCGCAGGATGTCCTGCAGCAGCCGGCAGGCGGCGCACAGCAGCGCGGCCGGCGAGCGCAGCGGAAAATGCCGCCACCACCCGCGCGCGAAGCGCCCGTGTTCCTCGCCCACACACACCGCGCGGCTGGCGCCCATGGCCAGCGGCCAGGCGAACAGCACCGCCAGCGCGGTGCCGAGCACGGCGGCGGACAGGGTCTGCAGGGTCAGATCCCACGCATGGCGCAGGAATCCGGCGGACAGATCGGGCTGCGCGAAGGCGGTGAGCCAGGCGCCGATGCGCGCGGCGGCCTGGGCGCGGCGTTCGGCGTCGGTGAGCGCCGCCCAGTCCCATTCGGCGGCGAAGAAGGCGGCCAGCACGGCGAGCAACAGCGCCAGCAAAGCATAGAAATGGCCGAGCGGACGCTTGCCGTAGTGTGCGGCGGAGGGCAGGGCCAGCGTGTTCACCGTGCCATCCCCGGCGCGGCGGTATTCATGCCGGCAGCTCCATCTCGTCCAGATGCAGGGCGCGGTATTCGGCGCCGTACAGTTCGCGCAGCAGGTGCTGGCTGATCTGCGCAGGCGCGCCCTGCCAGAACAGCTGCCCGGCGCGCAGCGCGACCACGCGGTCGAAATGGCCTTGCAGCAGGTCCAGGGTGTGCAGATTGACCAGCAAGGTCACGCCGTCGCGCGCCGCCATGCCGCACAGCAGGGCGATGATCTCGCGCCCCAGGCGCAGATCGAGCGCGCTGACCGGCTCGTCGGCCAGCACCAGGCGCGGCTGCTGCACCATCAGGCGGGCCACGGCGACGCGCTGCTGCTGGCCGCCGGAGAGTTCGTCGGGCAGCGCCCACAGCTTGTCTGCCAGTTCCACGCGGGCCAGCGCCGCACGGGCGCGCCCGATGTCCTGCGGCCACAGCAGCGAGAGCAGCGCGCGCGGCAGCCACCAGTGCCCCAGGCGGCCCATCAGCACGTTGTGCACCACGCGCAACTGGGGTACCAGGTTGTCCTGCTGGTGCAGGAAGCCGACCTCGCGGCGCAGGCGGGCGAGACGGCGGCCGGCCAGCGCGGCGGTGTCGCGCCCGAGCGTATGCACGCGGCCTTCGGCCGGCTTGACCAGGCCGGCGATCAGGCGGAACAGCGTGGTCTTGCCGGCGCCGGAAGGGCCGATGACCGCCACGCGCTCGCCCGGCGCGATGCTGAGATCGATGCCGTCGAGCACGCGGCGCGCGCCGTAGGCCACGGCGGCCTGCTCGACGCGGACCGGCGCCGCGGCGGGCGCGGCGGGGCTGGGTGCATTCATTGCGGAAATCCTGTCAGGCGCCCGCCACCGGCGCCCTGGCCGGCGGCGGGCGGGGCGCTGCATCAGCCGCCGATGTCGATGCCCGATTCCAGCAGGTCCACATAGCCCTGCCATTCGGAGATGTCGGCTTCGATGAATTTGCCGGCCTTCAGGTACTTCAGCACCGCCGCGCCTTCCGGCGTGCTGCCATCCACCGCGAGCAGCGCGGCGCGCAGCTTGCCGAGCAGTTCGGGGCCGAGGTCGGCGCGCGCGGTGACCGCGTAGTTGGTGTAGGGCGGCGTCTTGTAGATGATGGGCGCGCGCGCCTTCAGGTCGTCGGCGGCCTTGTCCCACGAGGCGTAGTTGAGCGCGCCCACGTTGTAGGTGCCGTCGGCCACCATCTGCATCACCACGTCGTGGCTGCCGGAGTAGGCCACGGTGCGGAACACGCGCTCCGGCGTGGTGCCGCTCTGATCCATGAAGTACTTGCGCGGCATCATGTGGCCGGAGGTGCTGCTCTTGCTGCCGAAGGTGAAGGTCCAGCCCTTGCCCTGGGCGGTCTTGGCGAGTTCGCCGAGGTCGGCCACGGTGCCCAGCCCGGTGGCCGGGTTGGCAATGAAGTAGCTGACGAAGCCCTTGTCGATGTCGCGGCAGCCGAGGATGGTAAGGCCGTCGCCCATCTGCATGCGCGCCTGCGCGGTGGTCACCGCGCCCAGCCAGGCGATGTGCGCGCGCCCGGTGGCCAGCGCGGTCACCGAGGCGGCGTAGTTCTCCACGTGCATGTATTCGACCGGAATGCCGACGGCCTTGCCCAGATGGCGGGCCAGCGCGCCGAAGTTCTCGCGCATGCGGTCGGCGTCGCCGTCGTCCGGGATGGCGGTGATGATCAGCTTGGCCGGCGCCTGCTGGGCCGCCGCCGGGGCGGAGGCCAGGCCGAGCGCGGCGCCGACGGCGAGCGCGGCGGCGCCCAGGACGAAGCCCCGGCGCGGGGCGGAAAGGGTCTTTTGCATGGGTGTCTCTCCTTGGAACATTGCATGGCGGCCGGCAAGACCGCCTTGTTATGGCCGCCCCGGAAACGAGGCGGAGATGGCACCGCCGGTCCACGCCCGGTGGGGGCGGGACCGGCGAATGGGCTCAGCCGAACATGTCGCCGTAGATGATGCGCGCCCACTCGAAGTCGTCGCTGACGGTCTCCGGCTTGCGCTGGTTGAAGTCCCACTGGGTCTGCTCGATCACGCCCTGTTCGTTGATCTTGTAGTCGAACTGCACCGAGATGGCTTCCTGCGGGTCGGTGCTGACCATCATGTAGCACAGGTTGTTGGGCAGATCGTGAGCCGGATCGCGCCCGGCTTCGCGCTCGGCGATGTACCTGGCGACGATGCGCGCGTGGCGGTTGGCCACGTGCCCGGCCTTGGGGTAGAAGGCGAATTGCGGGGAGACGAAGCCCACCGCGTCGCCGATGACGTACACGTCCGGGTCGTTGCGGTCGTTGAGGAACAGCGGATCGACGTTGGCCCAGCCGTCCAGCCCGCCCAGCGGGGACTTGCCCACCACGCCGGCCTTCCACGCCAGATCGCCGGCCTGGTGCGGGGCCATCAGGATGGCGTGCTCGAAGTCGAAATCCCCCGCGGCGGTCTTGATGCGCTTGTTGAAGGGGTCGACCTCCTTCACATGGGCGTTGGGCACGTAGGTGATGATGTCCTTATACAGCTCCTGGAAGGCCGCCTTGAAGCCGGGGCCGATGGGGCGCACGTCGTCCTTGTGGTCGAGGATGACCACCCGGGCGTTGAGCTTCCTGGCCTTGAACAGCGCGGCGATCAGGCAGGCGCGCTCGTAGGGGCTGGGCGGGCAGCGCTGCGGCGGGGGCGGCAGCGTCATCACCAGGTCGCCGCCCTTGAAGTCGTGGATGGCCTGCTTGAGGCGGAAGTGCTCGGCGCTGGGGATGTAGGCCGCCGGGAAGCGCGCGCGCGTGGCTTCCGCCGCGCGCCGGTCGTTGCCGAACCAGGCTTCGTAGTTGTAGCGGATGCCCGGCGAGAGGATCAGGTAGTCGTAGTCCAGCGCGCCGGCGGCGGTGATGACCCGCTTGGTGTCGCGTTCGATCTCGAGGATCTCGGTCTGGATGAAGCGGTAGCCCTGTTCCTCGGAGACTTTCAGGTAGTCCTTGGTGAGGTAGTCGGCATCCATGATGTTCACCAGCCACTTGTTGCTCATCGGGCAGGAGAAGAACACCGGATTGCGTTCCAGCAGCACCACTTCGAGCTGCGGTGCGCTCTGGCGCAGGTAGCGCGCGGCGGTCACCCCGCCCCAGCCGCCGCCGCAGATCACCACCCGGCGCGCCTTGCCGCGCGCCAGCAGGGCATCCGTGCGGCGCCCCACCAGCGGCGGCAGCGTGGGGCTGGCAGCCGGCGCGGCGGCGGATTGGGCCAGTGCCGGCCCGGCGGCCGCGGCTGCGGCCGATGCCGTGGCGATGGCGCCGCCCGCGGCCAGGAAACGCCTGCGCGAGGCGTCGTACCGTTTGCTCATTGCTCTTCCTCCCGATGTTGTGGTCAGCCACCCCGGCGCGGAAGTCGCCGGGGTTTAATGCAGGCCCATGAGCGGGCCCGTTGTCTGGCGGCACGCAGGCCGCCGGCCGGGCGGCCGATACGCGGATCGGCCGGATGTGCCCGGAGCACCCGGCCGCGGGGGCGGCCGAAGGCATTCGTTGTCGCTTACTTGCCCGCCGTGGCGAGCCCGGCACACTGCGCCGCGAATTCGTTTTCGTCCGCCGCGCGCAGGCAGCGCAGATCCAGCCACAGGGCGTTGTCGGCGATGCGCCCGACCACCGGCACCGGCAGCGCGCGCAGGGCTTTTTCCAGGCGGTTGAGCGCGCCGCCTTTTTTGTGCGGGCGACACACCAGGCCTGCGGAGGGCAGGCGGTCCACCGGCAGGCTGCCGGAGCCGATCTGCGAGCGCATGGCCTCCACGGCGACCTCCACCGGCCAGCCGACCAACGCGCTGGCGAAGGCGGGCTTCAGGCGTTCCGCCTGGGCGTGGATGTCGTCTTGCGCGCGGGTGAGCAGGCGCAGGGTTTCCAGGCGCTCGGGCAGGCGATCCGGGTCGCGGTACAGGCGCAGCACCGCCTCCAGCCCGGCCAGGGTGATCTTGCCGACGCGCAGCGCGCGCTTGAGCGGGTTCTTCTTGATCCTGGCGATCAAGTCCTTGCGCCCGACCAGGATGCCGGCCTGCGGGCCGCCGAGCAGTTTGTCGCCGGAGAAGGTGACCAGATCGGCGCCGGCGGCGATGGCCTCGCGCGGCGTGGGTTCGTGCGGCAGGCCCCAGGCTTCCAGCCCGGTGAGCGTGCCGGAGCCGAGATCCTCGACGAAGGGGAGGTTGTGGGCGTGGGCGATGGCGGCCAGTTCGGCCTGCTCCACCGCCTTGGTGAAGCCTTCCACCGCGTAGTTGCTGGTATGCACCTTCATCAGCAGGCCGGTGCGCGGGCCGATGGCTTCTTCGAAGTCACGCGCGTGGGTGCGGTTGGTGCAGCCCACTTCAACCAGCTTCGCCCCGGCGCGCTTCATGATGTCCGGCACGCGGAAGGCGCCGCCGATTTCCACCAGTTCGCCGCGCGACACCACCACTTCCTTGCGCTGCGCCAGGGTGTTGAGCAGCAGGAAGACGGCGGCAGCGTTGTTGTTGACCACGGTGGCGGCTTCGGCGCCGGTGAGTTCGCACAGCAGTTCGCTGACCAGGTCGTCACGGTCGCCGCGCCCGCCGGAGTCGATGTCGTATTCCAGCGCGCAGGGGTGGCGGGCGGCCTCGACCATGGCGGCGACGGCTTCCTCGGGCAGCGTGGCGCGGCCCAGGTTGGTGTGCAGCACAGTGCCGGTGAGATTGAACACGCGGCGCAGCCTGGGCCGAACGCTGGCTTCCAGCGTTTGCAGCACGGCGGCGGCCAGCGCCTCGGCGCCGGGTGCCGGGGCGCCTGCGCGCATCTCCATGCGGGCAGCGGCCAGCGTCTTGCGCGCGGCTTCGACGGCCGGTGCGCGGCCGTGCTCGGCAATCGCCTGCTGCAGACGCGGGTCGCCGAGCAGGCGATCCACGGCGGGAAGGGAGGACAGCGCCCCGCCGGGCGCCGGGTTCGGACGGTCCGCCGGATCGGCGGACGAGGGTGCGGAAGAATGCGTTTTCATTGGCCTACGCCCGTACCGGGCAGTCAGGTCGAAAAACTGGACCGAGTCGCGTCCTTGCAGTCTAGACACGGCTCGGCCGGCGGCTCAAGGGCGGTCCTCACGGACCGCCCTGCGGATCATGCCTCTCCGGTATTGCCCGGAATGAACAACGGATTCGGGCCGGTGCGTTCGAAACCGGCCTCGTCGACCAGGAGGTCCAGGGTCAGGCTGGCGAGATCGTCGGCCACCGGGTCGACCAGCGGATCCTTGTCCTGCTGGACGATCTTCAGGTAGCCGTGGCAGGCCTCGCAGCATTCGGCGCGCACGCTGCCCTGGCTGCCTTCGATATGGCGGTAGGAGATTTTCTGCAGTTCGCCGCAGCTCACGCACCGGGCGCGCGTCAGATTCCATTCGGTATTGCAGATCGAGCAGTGCAGGTAGCGCAGATTGGCCACCTCGTAACCGATGCGCAGCACGCTGGTGACCGGCAGGCTGCCGCAGCACGGGCAGACGTTGTCCACGTCTAGGCGCTTGAGGCCGGCCAGTTCGGGCGCGCAGGCCATGTGGGTCCAATACACCTGCAGCGCGGCGGCGATCAGCGGCAGCCGGCCGGCGGCGCCCTCGACCGCGTAGTCGGCGGCCAGCACGGCATCGGCCAGGCGTTCGAGTTCGGCCTCGTCGGCGGCGTCGATGGCATCAAGCACGGCGGCGACCGCCGGCGTGGCATCGGTGCGCAGGCCGGCGACGATGTGCTTGAGGTGCGTGCGCCATGCCGGGTCGCGCGGCCAGCCGGTGACCGGCACCGGCGGCATGCTGAATTCCAGCGCGCGCGCCAGCGCATCGGCCGTCGGCAGGGCAACTGCGGGGTGATCGCGCAGGCACTCGTGCTGCAGCGCGCTGATGCGCCCGAGCAGGCGCAGGTAGTCGCCCAGGGCGTGCCCGGCGGCCAGCGCATCGAAACGGCGGGCGCGGTCGGCGAATACCGCCGGGCGTACCGGTGGATGGACGTCGGCCGGCTTTTCGCCGGGGTTGATCTGGCCCACGCCGGCAAGCGGATTCTGGGTGGTGTCGAAACTCATGAAGCCTTCCAGTGCGGCCCGGCGCGAGCCGGGCCGTTTCAGGGTACGGACGGCGAAATGACCGAAGGCGGGGCGGAACGGGCAGGAAGCCCGTTCCGCCCGCGCCTTCGCCGGCCTTTTGCGCCGTCCGGCGGGTTCAGCGCTTGTCGCCGGTGATCTGGCGATACCAGACGCGGTGGTGCTGCTTGGCCCAGGCGCGCGTCACCGTGCCGTACAG
This sequence comes from Pseudothauera nasutitermitis, assembly GCF_004801295.1. Classification (GTDB taxonomy): domain Bacteria; phylum Pseudomonadota; class Gammaproteobacteria; order Burkholderiales; family Rhodocyclaceae; genus Pseudothauera; species Pseudothauera nasutitermitis. The sequence continues at coordinate 101,826 of NZ_SSOC01000004.1, read as the reverse complement.
CATGGCGCGGATGGTGCCGCGGGTCCAGATGGCGGCATACACGTGCATGATGATCAGGCCGATCATGAACACGGCGGCGCCGGCATGTACGACCGAGGCCGCACGCACCACGCCGACCGGCACCGCCACCCAGCTGCGCCACATCAGCACGCCGGAAACGGTGATCAGCAGCATGCCGATCACCAGCCCCCAGAACAGCACCTTCTGGCCGCCGTTGTACTTGCCCTGTTCCGGCATGTTGTGGTCGTCGCCGTTGACCATCTCGCCGACCCGCTTCAGCCACTCGATGTCCTGCTTGTGGATGAAGTTGAGGCGAGCGAAGCGCAGCGCCATGATGAGGAAGAAGAAGGCCATCACCACCCCGATGTAGGGGTGCAGGATGCGCGCCCAGGTCGGGCTGCCGAACAGCTGGGTGAGCGGGAAGAAGGCCGGGTGGAAGAAGGCCAGTCCGGACAGCGCCAGCAGGATGAAGCAGATGCCGACGATCCAGTGGTTGGCGCGTTCCGAGGCGTTGTAACGCTGAATGTCGCGTGGGTTGCGGATCATTTCACGTCCTCCTTTTCCTGCGCCCGCAGACGCTCGTCTTCACGCTCCATCTCGTCCTCGAGCTCCTTCGAGACTTCGTTGGGGCCCTTCATGACGTAATGGAACAGGCTGCCCAGCGCCGCGGCGCCCAGTGCGGCCATGGCCAGCGGCTTGGTGACGCCCTTCCACACACTGACCATCGGGCTGATCGCCGGATCCTTCGGCAGGCCGTTGTACAGGCCCGGCTGGTCGGCGTGGTGCAGCACGTACATGACGTGCGTGCCGCCCACCCCGGCGGGGTCGTACAGGCCAGCGTTGTCGAAGCCGCGCTCCTTCAGATCGGTGATGCGCGTCTCCGCGTACTCCTTCATCTTCTCCTTGGAGCCGAACTGGATGGCGCCGGTCGGGCAGACCTTGGCGCACGCCGGCGCCTGGCCGACCGCGACGCGGTCGGAGCACAGGGTGCACTTGTAGGCCTTGCCGTCCTTCTTGGAGATGCGCGGCACGTTGAACGGACAGCCGGTGATGCAGTAGCCGCAGCCGATGCAGTGCTCTTCGTGGAAGTCGACGATGCCGTTGCTGTACTGGATGATCGCACCAGGGGCGGGGCAGGCCTTGAGGCAGCCCGGATCCTCGCAGTGCATGCAGCCGTCCTTGCGGATCAGCCACTCCAGGCCGCCGTCGGCGGTCTCGACTTCATTGAAGCGCATCACCGTCCACTGGTTGGCAGTGAGGTCGCTGGGGTTGTCGTACACCCCGACGTTGGTGCCCACTTCGTCGCGGATGTCGTTCCACTCCATGCACGCCGCCTGGCAGGCCTTGCAGCCGATGCAGGCGGACACGTCGATGAGCTTGGCGACCTCCAGCGTCTGCCGGACCTGGGGAGAGGGCGTGGTGGTCGCCGAGCGACGCTTGATGTCTAGCGATTGCAGTGCCATGGCGCTCTCCTCAAACCTTCTCGATGTTCACGAGGAAGGACTTGGATTCCGGTGTCTGGGTGTTGGCGTCTCCGACGAAAGGCGCCAGGGTGTTGGCGATGTAACCCGCCTTGGCCTGGCCCATGAAGCCCCAGTGGATCGGAATGCCGACCTGGTGCACGGTCTGCCCGTTCACCTTGAGCGCACGGATGCGCTTGGTCACCAGGGCCACCGCCCGGATGTAGCCACGCTTGCTGCTGACCTGCACACGGTCGCCGTTGGCGATGCCCTTCTCGTGCGCCAGCCCCTCGCCGATCTCCACGAACTGCTCCGGCTGCAGCACGGCGTTGATGTTGACGTGCTTGGTCCAGTAGTGGAAATGCTCGGTGAGGCGATAAGTGGTCGCCGCGTAGGGGAATTCCGCCGAGGTGCCGAAGTTGGGCAGATCCCCCTTGAAGATGCGTGCCGCCGGGTTGTACACCGCCGCCGGGTTGTCGTTCATCGGGTTCACGCCGATCGGCGTTTCGGTCGGCTCGTAGTGCTCGGGGAAGGGGCCTTCGGCCATCATGTCGCGCGCGAAGAAGCGCGCGATGCCCTCGGGGTTCATGATGAACGGCCCCATGCCCACCTCGGGCGCGGAAGCCGGCGCGAAGTCGGGCACGTCGTCGCCGCCCCACTGCTTGCCGTTCCACCACACCAGACGGCGCCTGCTGTCCCACGGCTTGCCGGAGGGATCGGCCGAGGCGCGGTTGTACAGGATGCGGCGGTTGGCCGGCCACGCCCAGGCCCATTTCTGGGTCTGGCCATCACCGTAGGGGTCGGCATTATCGCGGCGCGCCATCTGGTTGCCGGCCTGGGTCCAGCAGCCGGCGTAGATCCAGCAGCCGCAGGCCGTGGAGCCGTCCGCGCGCAGTTGCGCGAAGCCGTCGAGCTGCTCGCCCGCCTTGCGGATGATCTTGGTCGGATCGGCCGGATCGACCAGATCCACCAGCGCCTTGCCATTGAACTCCATCGCCAGCTCTTCCGACGACGGCTCGTGCGGCCGCTTGTAGGGCCAGTCGAGGTTGAGGATGGGGTCGGGGAAGGTACCGCCCTCCTTCTCGTACAGCTCGCGCAGGTGCAGGTGCAGGCTGCCCATGATTTCCGTATCCGGCTTGGCTTCGCCCGGCGGCTCGGCGCCCTTCCAGTGCCATTGCAGCCAGCGCGCCGAGTTCACCAGCGAGCCGCTTTCTTCGGCGAAGCAGGTGGTCGGCAGGCGGAACACCGTGGTCTGGATGCTGGCAGTATCGACGTTGTTGAGATCACCGTAGTTCTTCCAGAACTCGGAGGTCTCGGTGGCCAGCGGGTCCATGATGACCAGGTACTTCAGCTTGGCCAGCGCGACATTGAGCTTGCTCTTGTTCGGGAATGCGGCCAGCGGGTTGAAGCCCTGGCAGAAATAGCCGTTGAGCTTGCCGTTGTACATGTCCTCGAACACCTGCAGGATGTCGTGCGGCTTGTCGAGCTTGGGCAGCCAGTCGAAGCACCAGTTGTTCTCGGCGGTGGCGGCCTTGCCGTACCACGACTTCATCAGGCTGACGTGGAACTTCTCGTAGTTCTGCCAGTACGACATCTGGTTGGGCCGCATCGGCTTGGGCGCGCGACGGGCGATGTAGGCGCCGTAGTCGGTCTCCCTCTCGCCCGGCAGCGTCATGTAGCCCGGCAGCAGGTTGGTCATCAACCCGAGGTCGGTCAGGCCCTGGATGTTGGAGTGGCCGCGCAGCGCGTTCATGCCGCCGCCCTTGACGCCGATGTTGCCCAGCAGCAGCTGGACCATCGCGCCGGTGCGGATGATCTGCGAACCCTGCGAGTGCTGCGTCCAGCCCAGTGCGTACATGATGGTCATCACGCGGTCGGTGCCGGAAGTCGAGGCGATGTACTCGCACACCTTGAGGAACTGGTCTTCCGGGGTGCCGCAGATGTTCGACACCACGTCCGGCGTGTAGCGGCTGTAGTGCTTCTTCAGCAGCTGGTAGACGCAGCGCGGATCCTGCATCGTCGGATCGGTGACCACGTAGCCGTCCTCGCCGCGCTGGTACTGCCAGGAGGAGCGGTCATCGTAGGCGCGCTTGTCGGCGTTGTAGCCGGAATACAGCCCGTTCTCGAAGGCGAATCTTTCGTCGACCAGGAAGGTGAAGTCCGTGTACGCCTTGACGTACTCGTGTTGGATCTTGTCGTTGGTCAACAGGTAGTTGATGACGCCGCCCAGGAAGGCGATGTCGGTGCCGGTGCGGATGGGCGCGTAGTAATCGGCGACCGCGGCGGAACGGGTGAAGCGCGGGTCGACGACGACCAGCTTCGCCTTGTTCAGCTTCTTCGCTTCGATGACCCACTTGAAGCCGCAGGGGTGCGCTTCGGCGGCGTTCCCGCCCATGATCAACACTACGTCGGCATTCTTGATGTCCGACCAGGTGTTGGTCATCGCGCCACGGCCAAACGTCGGAGCCAGACTGGCTACCGTCGGACCGTGTCAGACACGCGCCTGGTTGTCGAATGCAAGCATGCCAAGGTTGCGGACAACCTTGTGCGTAATGTATCCAGCTTCGCTCGGGGAGGCGGAGGCGGCCAGGAAGCCGGTGCTCAGCCAGCGATTGACGGTGACGCCGTCGGCGTTCTTTTCGATAAAATTGGCGTCGCGGTCATCCTTCATCAGGCGGGTGATGCGCGCATAGGCCTCATCCCAGGAAATGCGCTTCCACTCGTTGGTGCCGGCTTCGCGCACTTCGGGGTACTTCAGGCGGGCGGGGCTGCTGATGAAGTCCAGCAGGCCGGCGCCCTTGGGGCACAGCGTGCCGCGGTTGACCGGATGGTCGGGGTCGCCCTCGATGTGGATGACCTTGGCCTTGGTGTTCTTGGCCCCGTCGCCGACGGAATACACCAGCAGGCCACAGGACACGGAACAGTACGGACAGGTGTTGCGGGTTTCGGTCGTGTGCGCGAGCTTGAATTGCCGGACCTCCGCCAACGCCGCCGTGGGCGCGAACCCCATGGCGACCAGGCTGGAGCCCGACATGCCCGCGGCACAGACTTTGAAAAAGCCGCGCCTTGAGACATTCATGATCTTCCCCTCCTTCTATACGGGTCTTGGTATAAACCAATCGTTATTCCCTGCAAGATTCATACCGTTACAAAAGACCCCGGAGGCGCAGGCTTTTCCTCCTGGTCCCACCGCCCTTGCACGAGACATTCTGTCCCCAGCGGGGACAGAATGTCGCTAAGCATAATCCCTAGTGCGCTACGCGCCGCGCACCATTGCACGCAGCCGCGCAATCCGTTCCGCCGTCGACGGGTGCGTGGAAAACAGACCGCGCAGACCACCACCGGACAGCGGATTCATGATCATCATCTGCGCGGTTTCCGGATGCGCCTCGGCGGTCTGCATGGGAATCCCCTTGGCGTAGGCCTCGATCTTCGCCAACGCGGCAGCGAGCGCCTCCGGATCGCCGGAGATTTCCGCTCCGCCACGGTCCGCGCCGAACTCGCGGGTGCGCGAGATGGCCATCTGGATGATCATCGCCGCCATCGGCGCGAGGATCATCACCAGGATCTGGAAGGCCGGATGCGGGCGGTTGTCGCCGCGGCCGCCGAAGAACATGCCGAACTGGGCAAGCATGGAAATCGCCCCGGCCACCGTGGCCGACATGGTCGAGATCAGGATGTCGCGGTTCTTCACGTGCGCCAGTTCGTGCGCCATCACGCCGCGCAGCTCGCGTTCGGAGAGCATGCGCATGATGCCGGTGGTGGCCGCCACCGCCGCGTTGTCCGGGTTGCGCCCGGTGGCGAAGGCATTGGGCTGTGCCTCGTCGATGATATACACCTTGGGCATCGGCAGATCGGCGCGCTGCGCCAGTTCGCGCACCATGTTGTACAGGTAGGGCGAGTTGGTGGCATCGACCTGGCGCGCGTTGTACATCTTCAGCACCATCTTGTCGGAGAACCAGTAGGCCCACAGATTGGTGGCCCCGCCGAACACCAGCGCCAGCAGCATGCCCTGCTGGCCGCCGATCATGGCGCCGACGGCGCCGAACAGCGCAACGATGCCGGCCATCAGAATGGAGGTCTTCATCCAGTTACCGAACATGGGGGGTTTCCTTCCTCGTGTGTTGGGTCGATTGTGCGGTTTAGATAGGGTCGCCAGCGGAAAGATTCAATCGCGCGGCGGCGCGAAGCATTCACCCACGGTCACCGGAAAGCCCGCAAGGAAGTCGCGCACACCGAGGCGGCGGCTGCCCGGACGCTGCAGCGCGGTCAGGCGCAGCGCGCCCTCGCCGCAGGCCACCAGGATGCCCTCCGGTCCGGCATCGAGCACCGTGCCGGGCACTCCCTCCGCGCCCACCGGCTGCGCGCCCCAGACCTTGATCGCCGTGCCGTTCAGCGTGCTCCAGGCGCCGGGGAACGGGTCGAAGGCGCGGATCGCCCGTTCCAGTTCGACCGCCGGACGCCTCCAGTCGATGGCCGCTTCGGCCTTGGTGATCTTGGCCGCATAGGTCACGCCTTCGTCCGGCTGCGCGATGGCCGGCAGGCTGTCCGGCAGCCGGCGCAGCGCATCGACCACCAGTTCGGCGCCCAGTGCGGCGAGCCGGTCGTGCAGACTGCCGGTGGTGTCGTCCGCGCGGATCGACAGGGCGGCGCTGAGCAGCATCGGCCCGGTATCCAGCCCTTCGTCCATGCGCATGATGGTGATGCCGGTTTGCGTGTCGCCCGCCTCGATGGCGCGGTGGATGGGCGCCGCGCCGCGCCAGCGCGGCAGCAGCGAGGCGTGGATGTTGATGCAGCCCAGGCGCGGCAGGGCCAGCACCTCGGGCGGCAGCAGCAGGCCGTAGGCCGCTACCACCAGCACGTCCGGCGCGGCGGCGGCCAGCGCGGCGCGCTGCTCCGGCGTGCGCAGGCGTTCGGGCTGGTCGACGGCGATGCCGTGCTCCAGCGCCACCTGCTTGACCGGACTGGGGCTGAGCTTCATGCCGCGGCCGGCCGGCCGGTCGGGCTGGGTGAGCACCAGCGGCACCCGGAAGCCGGCGGCCAGCAGCGCGCGCAGCGCGCAGGCGGCGAACTCCGGCGTGCCGGCGAAGGCGATCTTCAGATCGGACATGGAAATCTCGCGGTTGGCGGCACGGCCGGTCGCCTCGGCGCGCGCCGAGGCGGTCAGGCGGTCAGGCGCGCCTTCTTGGCCAGTTTGGTCTTGATGCGGTTGAGCTTGAGCGCGGAGAGGTATTCGATGAATACCTTGCCATCCAGGTGGTCGATCTCGTGCTGGATGCACACCGCCAGCAGGCCGTCGGCCTCCAGCTCGAAGGGTTTCCCCTCGCCGTCGAGCGCGCGCACCCGCACGCGCTCGGCACGGGTGACGTTCTCGTAGATGCCGGGCACCGACAGGCAGCCTTCCTCGCACACCTGTTCGCCGGAACGCTCGAGAATCTCCGGATTGATGAAGGCCATCAGGTCCGTTCTGTCTTCGGATACGTCGATGACCACCACGCGCCGATGCACATTGACCTGGGTGGCCGCCAGGCCGATACCCGGCGCGGCGTACATGGTCTCGGCCATGTCGCGCACCAGCGTACGGATTTCGTCATCGACCTCGACCACCGGCTCAGCACGCGTGTGCAGGCGGGGATCGGGATAGCGCAGGATGGGGAGTAGAGCCATAAATGCTTGCCGGGTTAAGACATTACGTGCAGAATTTCAAGCGCCTTGTCATGCGCAGGCGCCTGGTCGGGAATCCGGGTCTGAATCGACGCGCCCCGTCGCCCGATTTCGACACTCTTCCGGCCCATGGCGTTCCGGACCGGTTCATCCCGGTCCACACCTACCGGAAGCGAGCGATGATCCGCATTATATTCCCTCTCCTCCTCGGCATTGCCACCCTGCTCGGCGGCACCGCGGCGGCCCAGCAGCCCATCGAGATCGCCGACGACGCGCCCGACTCCTACACCGTGGTGCGCGGCGACACTCTGTGGGACATCTCCGCGCGCTTCCTCAAGCAGCCCTGGCGCTGGCCGGAAGTGTGGCGGATGAACCGCGAGCAGATCCGCAACCCGCACCTCATCTATCCCGGCCAGATCATCGTGCTCGACCGCTCCGGCCCCTGGCTCAGCGTCGGCCGCCGCATCGGCACGGGCGACGGCAAGCTCCAGCCGCAGGTCTATTCGGAACCCGCGCTGCAGCCCATTCCCAGCATTCCGCTGGAAATCATCGAACCCTTCCTGACCGCGCCGCTGGTGGTCGATGAAGCCACCCTGGCCGGCTCGGCCACCGTGGTCGCCAACGACGGCTCACGCGTGTACGCCGGCGGCGGCGACACCGTGTTCGCCAAGGATGTGCGCCCCGGCGTGGAACGCTGGGAGGTCTATCGCCGCGCCGAGGCGCTGGTCGATCCGCTGACCCGCGAGGTACTGGGCTACGAAGCCCGCCACCTGGGCACCGCCCGCATCACCGAAGCGGGCGATCCGGCTACCCTGCACTTGGTGCGCGCCCATGAAGAGATCGGCGCCGGCGACCGCCTGCTGCCCGCCGAACTGCCCCGCGTGTTCTCCTACGTGCCGCGCCCGCCGGCCGGCGAGGTCCACGGCCGCATCATCGGCATCCACCGCGGCGTGGAAGTCGCCGGCACGCATCAGGTGGTGATCCTCAACACCGGCAGCCGCGACGGCCTGGAAAGCGGCAACGTGCTGGCGCTGTGGCGCAACCGCGGCAGCGTGGAGCATGAGCGCGAACGCATCGCGCTGCCCGACCAACGCTACGGTCTGGCCTTCGTGTTCCGCGTGTTCGACCGCGTGTCCTACGCGCTGGTGGTCAACAGCAACGGGCAGGTCACCGTCGGCGACGGCGTCCGCCAGCCCTGAACTTGTCATCCCGCCAGGAGCTTGCCGCCTGGTTGCGCCTGACGCTGGCGCCCGGCCTGGGACCGGAACGCCAGCGTCACCTGCTGAGCGCCTTCGGCCTGCCGGAAGCCATCCTCGCCGCCGGGCGCGGCAAGATCGCCGCGGTGGTCGGCCATGAAGCCGCCGACGCCCTGCTCGACCCGCCGGACCCCGCCGTGATCGACGCAGCGCTGGCCTGGGCCGCCCGGCCCGGCCACCGCCTGCTCACCCTGGCCGACACCGACTACCCCGCCGCCCTGCTGGAAACCGCCGACCCGCCGGTATTGCTGTACGCCAAGGGTCGCCTCGAACTGCTCGCACGCCCCGCCCTCGCCATCGTCGGCGCGCGCTCGGCCACGCCGCAGGGCGAGGACAACGCCGAGGCGTTCGCGCGCAGCCTCGCCGAGGCCGGCCTGACCATCCTCAGCGGACTGGCGCTGGGCATCGACGCGGCGGCCCACCGCGGCGCGCTGAGCGCCCGGGACGGCGCCACCGTCGCGGTGATCGGCACCGGCGCGGACCGTATCTACCCTGCACGCAACCAGGCGCTCGCGCGCGCCATCGCCGAACGCGGGCTGATTCTCAGCGAGTTGCCGCTCGGCACGCCGCCGCTGCGCCACCACTTCCCGCGCCGCAACCGCCTGATCGCCGGCCTGGCGCGCGGCGTGCTGGTGGTCGAGGCCGCGCTCGGCAGCGGTTCGCTGATCACCGCACGGCTGGCCGCCGAAAGCGGGCGCGAAGTGTTCGCCATTCCCGGCTCCATCCACTCACCGCTGGCGCGCGGCTGCCACCGGCTGATCCGCGACGGCGCCAAGCTGGTGGAAACCGCCGCCGACGTGCTGGAGGAGCTGCGCCTGTCCTCCCCCGACACACGGGCCGCATCTCCGGCAGTGGCGCAAGCCGTCCCTGCCGCCGGGGATGATGCAGGGATACTCGCCGGCCTGGGCCACGACCCGGTGGACCTCGACACGCTGACCGAGCGCACCGGCTTGACGGTGGACGCGCTGTACGCCATCCTGCTGCCCATGGAACTGGATGGCCGTATCGTCCGCCTTCCCGGCGGACGCTTCCAGCGCCGCTAGCCCGCCGCCCCGCTGGAGGTCATTTTGTTCGATATCCTGGTCTACCTCTTCGAGAGCTATGTGCATGCGGATGCCTGTCCCGGCTCGGACCAGCTCGCCCGCAAGCTATCGGCCGCGGGCTTCGAGGACGAGGAGATCAACGAGGCGCTCGAATGGCTGTCCGGCCTGCGCGAGATGGCCGACGCCACGGGGCCGGAAATCGCCGCCGACAACGATTCGGTACGCATCTACGCCGAAACCGAAATGGCCCGCCTGGGCGCCGACTGCCGGGGCTTCATCGCCTTCCTGGAAAACGCCGGCGTGCTCGACGCGCCGACCCGCGAACTGATCATCGAACGCGCCATGGCGCTCGAACGTTTCAGCGTGAACCTGCATCGCCTGAAGGTCATCGTGCTGATGGTGCTCTGGCAGCAGGAGCGCCCGATGGACGGCCTGATCCTGGACGAGTTGCTGAACGGCGACGACGAGGACGTGCTGGCCCTGCAATAAGGACCAGCGGCCATCCGGCCGCTTGCATGTCTCACGGCGGGCTGCTTATCATCCGTCGCTCCACATCCACCCACCGGCCCGCATGATCCAGGCGCCGGCCCACTCCCCGACGGCATGAGCAAGCAACTGATCATCGCGGAAAAACCCTCGGTCGCCGCCGACATCGCGCGCGCGCTGGGCGGTTTCACCAAGGAAAAGGACTACTACGAGTCCGAAGGCTATGTGCTCTCCTCGGCCGTCGGCCACCTGCTCGAGCTGGTGGTGCCGGAGGAATACGAGGTCAAGCGCGGCAAATGGACCTTCGCCCACCTGCCGGTGATCCCGCCGCGCTTCGCGCTGAAGCCGGTGGAGAAGACCGACGACCGCCTCAAGCTGCTTACCCGGCTGATCAAGCGCAAGGACGTCGACGGCCTGATCAACGCCTGTGATGCGGGCCGCGAGGGCGAGCTGATCTTCAATTACATCGTGCAGCACGCCAAGACCGACAAGCCGGTGCACCGGCTGTGGCTGCAGTCGATGACCGCGCAGGCCATCCGCGACGGCTTCGCCCACCTGCGCGCCGCGCAGGAGGTCGAAGGCCTGCGCTCGGCGGCCGTGTGCCGCGCCGAGAGCGACTGGCTGATCGGCATCAACGGCACGCGCGCGATGACCGCGTTCAACTCCAAGACCGGCGGCTTCCACCTGACCACCGTGGGCCGCGTGCAGACCCCCACGCTGGCCATCGTGGTGGAGCGCGAGGAACGCATCCGCAAGTTCAAGCCGCGCGACTACTGGGAACTGGAAGCGGACTTCGCCTGCGCGGCCGGGCATTACCCCGGACGCTGGTTCGACGAGCAGTTCAAGAAGCCGGAAAACGACGAGCACGCCACCGCCTTCCGCCTCTGGGACAAGGCCCGCGCCGAGGCCATCCGCGCCAAGTGCGAGGGCAAGCAGGGCACGGTGAGCGAGGAGGCCAAGCCCTCCACCCAGCTCTCGCCCCTGCTCTTCGACCTGACCAGCCTGCAGCGCGAGGCCAACGGGCGCTTCGGCTTCTCTGCGCGCACCACGCTGCAGCTGGCGCAGGCGCTGTACGAGAAGCACAAGGTACTGACCTACCCGCGTACCGACGCACGCGCGCTGCCCGAGGACTACCTGGGCACGGTCAAGGACGTGCTGCGCGCGCTGCCCGGGGAATACACCGCCTTCGCCGGCGAGATCGCCCGCCAGGGCTGGGTGCGGCCGAACAAGCGCATCTTCAACAATGCCAAGATTTCCGACCACTTCGCCATCATCCCCACCGGCACGCTGCCGAAGAGCCTGTCGGAAGCCGAGCAGAAGATCTACGACCTGGTCACCCGCCGCTTCCTGGCGGTGTTCTACCCGGCGGCGGAATACCGCATCACCACGCGCATCACGCGCATCGAGGGCGAAGCCTTCAAGACCGAGGGCAAGGTGCTGGTCAACCCCGGCTGGCTCGCCGTGTACGGCAAGGTGGCGGCCGAGGACGACAAGGACGGCGGCCCGCAATTGGTGCCGATCCACGCCGGCGAGACGGTGCGCGCCGACGGGATCGTGGTGAAGGCGCTGGTGACCAAGCCACCCGCGCGCTTCAACGAAGCCACCCTGCTGTCCGCCATGGAAGGCGCCGGCAAGATGGTAGACGACGAGGAATTGCGCGCCGCGATGGCCGAGCGCGGCCTGGGCACGCCGGCCACCCGCGCGCAGATCATCGAAGGGCTGATCACCGAGCAGTACCTGCACCGCGAGGGCCGCGAACTCATCCCCAGCGCCAAGGCCTTCTCGCTGATCACCCTGCTGAAGGGCCTGGGCGTCAGCGCGCTGACCTCGCCGGAGCTGACCGGCGGGTGGGAATACAAGCTGGCGCGCATGGAGCGCGGCGAACTGTCGCGCGAAGCCTTCATGGCGGAGATCGCCGAAATGGCGCGCGAGGTGGTCGAGCGCGCCAAGCGCTTCGAATCCGACACCGTGCCGGGCGATTTCATCACGCTGAAGACGCCCTGCCCGAAGTGTGGCGGCACGGTGAAGGAGAACTACAAGAAGTTCGCCTGCCAGGCCTGCGACTGGAGCACCTGGAAGATCGTCGCCGGCCGCCAGTTCGAATACGACGAAATCGAAACCCTGTTGCGTACCGGCAAGGTCGGTCCGCTGACCGGCTTCCGCAACAAGATGGGGCGGCTGTTCAACGCCGAGATCGTGCTCAACGACGAAAAGCAGCCCACCTTCGATTTCGGCCAGCCCAAGGACGACGAGAACGCGGAAGAGGTCGATTTTTCCGGCCAGGAATCGCTCGGCCCCTGCCCGAAATGCGGCGGCGGCGTGTTCGAGCACGGCATGGCCTACGTCTGCGGGAAATCCGTGGGCCCGGCCAAGTCCTGCGATTTCCGCTCCGGCAAGATCATCCTGCAGCAGCCCATCGAACGCGCGCAGATGAGCAAGCTGCTCGCGGAGGGCAAGACCGACCTGCTGCGCGGCTTCGTCTCGGCGCGCACGCGGCGCAAGTTCTCCGCCTTCCTGGTACGCGGCACGGACGGCAAGGTCGGCTTCGAGTTCGAAGCCAAGACGCCCAAGGCCGGTGCCGCCGACAAGGCCGCCAAGCCGGCGGCACGCAAACGGAGCACCAAGGCCGGCTGAACGCCGGCGGTAAGTCGCCCCACTGGGGCTTCCTCGCCACGAGCTTGTGGCGCCTTCGGCTCCAGACACGCTGACCCCGCCATGAATGGCGGGGATTGCGCTCGACCCGTGGTCAAAAGAAAACGGGCCCAATCAAGGGCCCGTTGTCATCGCACCTGCGTGCGGATCAGCTTTCCAGCAGGCTGCGCAGCATCCAGGCGTTCTTCTCATGCACCTGCATGCGCTGGGTGAGCAGATCGAGCGTGGGCTCGTCGGCCACCTTCTCGGCCACCGGCGCGATGCTGCGCGCGGTCTTCACCACCGCTTCCTGGCCGCGCACCAGTTGGCGGATCATCTCCTCGGCGCTCGGCACACCTTCCGGCTCGCTGATGCTGGTGAGCTTCTGGAATTCCTTGTAGGTGCCCGGCGCCGGGAAGCCCAGCGCGCGGATGCGCTCGGCGACCAGATCGACGGCCAGTGCCAGTTCGTTGTATTGCCCCTCGAACATCAGGTGCAGGGTGTTGAACATCGGCCCGGTGACGTTCCAGTGGAAGTTGTGAGTGGTCAGGTACAGCGTGTAGCTGTCGGCCAGCAGGCGGGAGAGCCCGTCCGCGATCTTGGCGCGGTCCTTCTTGTTGATGCCGATGTCGATATCCATGCTCGTTCTCCTGTTCGCTCAAGTTGGTGACGTCGCGGGAACCCGCCCGCGCATCCTTGTGCGTCCATCGTATTCAATCCGCCGGAAGGACGCCAATTGAAACTCGGGATGGAAGCGATCCCGAAAAACTATGATACGGAAAGGGATATTACCGGCAGCCGCTCGATCACGCCGCCTCGGGCAGCGGTGCGCGGCCGATGGGCCGCACGCCGGGCAGCCCGCATTCGAGAATCGCGGTACGCAGCACGTCGATCGCCCCGCTGCGCGGATAGGTCACCCGCCAGGCGAGCGCGACGCGGCGGGCCGGTTCGGGTTCGGAGAACGGGCGCACGGCGATCAACGGATTCTGCATCTCCAGTTCATCGGCCGCCGAACTGGGCAGCACGGTGACGCCGAGTCCGGTGGCCACCATGTGGCGGATGGTCTCCAGCGAGCTGCCTTCGAGCGTGCGCTGCAGGCCGCCGACATTGCGGCACTGCGGGCAGACTTCCAGCACCTGCTCGCGGAAACAGTTGCCCGCGCCGAGGAGCAGCAATTGGTCGTTGGCGAGGTGGTCGGCGTCGATGTGGGTCTGCTCCACCCACGGGTGGGCGCTGGGCATCAGCACGCGGAAAGGTTCGTCATAGACCGGCTGGGCGACCAGGCCGGGCTCGTCGAACGGCAGCGAAATGATCGCCACGTCCAGTTCGCCGCGCTTGAGCGCATCGGCCAGGCGCGCGGTATAGTTTTCCTGGATGATCAGCGGCATGCGCGGGGCAAGCTGATGCACGCGCGGAATCAGACGCGGCAGCAGATAGGGTCCGATGGTGTAGATCACCCCCAGACGCAGCGGACCGGACAGCGGATCCTTGCCGGCGGCGGCGATCTCCTGGATTTGCGCGGCCTCCAGCAGTACCTTCTCGGCCTGGGTGACGATGCGCCGGCCGGTTTCGGTGATCTTGACCTCGGTGGCGCTGCGCTCGAACAGCTGGACGCCGAGTTCTTCCTCGACCTTCTTGATGGCCACCGACAGCGTGGGCTGGCTGACGTGGCATTTTTCCGCGGCGCGGCCGAAGTGACGTTCGCGGGCAAGGGCGACGAGGTAGCGGAGATCGGTGAGCGTCATGATGATCCGTGGCCGCGCCGGGCATGGCGGCGCGCAGGCAGTTCCGTTGGGGGACGATGTTACCGCGCGGCCATCGATCCGGGTAATCGTTTGGCAACGCGCTATACTTGCGTTATTCGCCGTATTGTACTAAAGACATATACTTGCAAATGACATTTGCAATGTCGGAACATTGATCCATATGCTGTTAAAGATTCGTCCGCGTCGTACCCGCAGCCTGCTGCTGGCATTGTCGTGCCTGTGCGCGGCGCCGGTGAATGGCGCGGACGAGACTTCCTTCTTCGAAAATCTGCCGGTGGTGCTCACCGTGTCGCGCCTGCCGCAGGCCATGCAGGACACCCCGGGCGCGGTCACGGTGATCGACGAGTCGCTGATCGCCGCCACCGGCTATCGCGATCTGGCGCGCCTGCTGCGCCTGGTGCCCGGCATGCAGGTCGGCCAGGAACGCGGCAACGACCAGTGGGTGACCTACCACGGTCTGGGGGCCGACTACCCCAACCAGATGCAGGTGCTGGTCGACGGCCGCTCGGTGTATTCGCCGTACTTCTTCGGCGGCGCGGACTGGGGCGCGCTGCCGGTGGCGCTGGAGGACATCGAGCGCATCGAGATCGTGCGCGGCTCGGATTCCGCGGCCTACGGCTCCAACGCCTTCCTGGGCGTGGTCAATATCCTCACCCGCCACACCGCCGCCGAACGCGGCAGTTCCGTCAGCGCGTCCCTGGGCGGCTCCGGCATCGCCGATGCCACCGCGCGCGCGGTGGGCCGCCACGGTCCGCTCGGCCTGCGCATCACCGCCCAGCAGGTGCGCGACCGCGGCATGGACGGCGTCAACGACCACCGCGAACTCGGCCTGCTCAACCTGCGCGCCGACCTGCGCCTGAATCCGGCCGATGAACTCACCGCCCATCTGGCCATCACCCGGGGGCGGCGCGCCATGGGCTATCCGGGCACCCTGTTCGACAGCGGCGGCGAACGCACCGCCCGGCACCACGACAGCAGCGTGCACCTGCGCTGGCGGCACGCGCCCAGCGACGACGAGGAATGGTCGCTGTCCTACTACCACAGCCGCGAACGCACGCGCGACGAATGGTTCGTCGATTCCAGCAGCAACATCGGCGTGCTGGCCGGCCGCCTGCCACCCACATGGATGGATTACCTGGCCGACGCCAAACTCATCCCGGTGGACAACAACCGCGACAGCCGGCGCGACAACCTGGAATTCCAGCACCACTTCCGCAGCAGCGAGGCCACGAAGATGCTGTGGGGCGCGGAACTGCGGCGCGACTGGCTGGACGCCCCCTTCCTGTTCCATGGGCAGAACGCACGCAGCCAGCGCGAATGGCGCGTGTTCACCAATCTCGAATGGCGGATCACTCCGCAATGGCTGAGCAACGCCGGCCTGATGGTGGAACACATCGAGGACGACCGCCTTCGCCTGGCTCCCCGTCTGTTCGTCAACTGGCAGCCCAGCGCCACGCAGACCTGGCGGCTGGGCTGGTCGCGCGCCTGGCGCCAGCCCTCGTTGTTCGAACGCGGCGCCGACGTGCGCATCGTGCACCAGGGCGAGGTGCTCAACTATCGCCACCTGCCCAATCCGGACATCCGCCCGCAGCGCATCGACGCGCTGGAAGTCGGTTTTCTCGGCCGCCTGGACACCCGCACCGGCGGGTCGGTCGACGTACGCCTGTTCCATGAGCGCATCCGCGACCTGGTGCAGCGCCGCGAAGCGCAACCTGACGGCTCGCTGTCCAATCCTCCGGCAGTCCAGGCGGTGCTGGGTTCCACGCGCTGGGAAAACCTCGACAGCCCGGTGCGCCTGACCGGCATCGAGTACCAACTGCGCGCGCAGCCCTGGCGCGACGGCGAACTGATCTTCAACCACACGATGATCCACGTATCGTCCAGCGAACGCGCGGTGCGCGACAGCGTGGCACCCTATTCCGCCAGCCTGACCTGGCTGCAGCGCCACGGCCCGTGGGAAGGCAGCCTGAGCGTGATGCGCATGGGCCCGATCGATGCCGGCTCCGGCTACGCCCAGGGCTTCCTCTACAAGGTGCCGGCCTACACCACGCTGGACGCCAGCCTGGGGCGTCAGCTGAACATCGCCGGCATCCCGGTCGAAGTCCGCCTGTCCGGCATCAACCTGCTCGGCCGCCATCAGGAACTGGCCTACCGCCCGCTGCAGTTCCTCGCCCGCGACAACCATCCGGTCACCCGCATCGGGCGGCAGATCCATCTTTCCGCACGCGCAACCTTCTGAAACAGACTCGCAGCCTGCCGCAACGCCTCCGCGATGCGGCGCCGGGAACGCCGTGCGGCAACGCACGTCAACAGCCCTGAGTTCGTCCCCACAGGAAAACGATCCATCATGCGCAAATTCTTTGCCGCCACCAGCTTCATCCTCGCTCTTGCCACCGGCGCGGCAAGCGGCCCAGTGATATCGGCCGCGCACGCCGAAGCCACGGCGCCATCCGCCGTCCAGGTCTCGCCCAACCGCTACGGTCTGCCGGATTTCGGCGATCTGGTCGAGCAGGTCGGTCCGGCGGTGGTGAACATCAGCGTCGTGCAGCGCAGCAGCGCGCAGAGCGACAACCCCTTCGCCAACGACCCGTTCTACGACTTCCTGCGCCGCTTCGGCGTGCCCGGACTGCCCAACCAGCCGGGCGGCAGCGGGCCGCGCATCAGCCGGGGCATCGGCTCCGGCTTCATCGTCAGCGCCGACGGCTACGTGCTGACCAATGCCCACGTGGTCGGCGAGGGTGAATCCGAGGTCACCGTGCGCCTGATCGACAAGCGCGAGTTCCGCGCCAAGGTGGTCGGCACCGACGCGCGCACCGACATCGCCCTGCTCAAGATCGACGCCACCGCCCTGCCGGCGGTACGCATCGGCAACGCCGAGAACGCCCGCGTGGGCGAATGGGTGGTGGCCATGGGCTCGCCCTTCGGCTTCGACAACACCGTGACCGCCGGCATCATCTCCGCCAAGGCGCGCCGCCTGCCGGACGAGAACTACGTGCCCTTCATCCAGACCGACGTAGCGATCAACCCGGGCAACTCGGGCGGGCCGCTGTTCAATCTGGCCGGCGAGGTGGTGGGCATCAACTCGCAGATCTATTCGCGCTCGGGCGGTTTCATGGGCATCTCCTTCGCCATTCCCATCGACGTGGCGATGAACATCAAGGACCAGTTGATCGAGCATGGCCGCGTACAGCGCGGCCGCCTGGGGGTCACCATCCAGGGCCTGGATACCGAACTGGCGCAATCCTTCGGCCTCGACAAGGCACGCGGCGCGCTGGTCTCCAACGTGGAACCGGGCAGCCCCGCCGAGCAGGCCGGCATCCGCACCGGCGACGTGGTGCTGGGTGTCGACGGCGCCGAGGTGCAGGATTCCGCCGACCTGCCGCGCATCATCGGCGAAAAGCGTCCGGGCACCCGCGTGCGTCTGCAGCTGTGGCGCGACGGGCGCACCCGCGACGTGACCGCCGTGCTCGGCGAAATGGGCGGAGAAACCCTGGCCCAGGGCGACCCGCAATCGCAGCAGGGCGAGGATGCCGGCGGCCGCCTCGGCCTCGCCGCGCGCGCACTCAGCCCGCAGGAGGCCCGCCAGCTCGACGTGCCGGGCGGTCTGGTGGTCGAGAATGCCAGCGGCCCGGCAGCGCAGGCCGGCCTTCAGCCGGGCGACGTGATCCTCGCGCTGAACAACCAGGCGGTGCGCTCGGTCGACCAGTTCCGCCAACTGCTGTCGCGCGCGGGCAACCGCTTCGCCCTGCTGGTCCAGCGCGGCGATGCGCGCATGTTCGTACCGGTGCGCATCGGCAACTGAGCAGCGCCCGCTGAAAAGACAAACCCCCGCCGGGCTCGCCGCCCGACGGGGGTTTTTGCTTGAACGGCCGGCTCAGACGCGGAAGCGGGATACTGATTCCTGCAGGCTGGCGGCCAGGCGTTCGAGTTCGCGCGCGGCCTCCACCGTCTCCTCGATGGCGTTGTTGTTCTCCCGCGCCATCGTGGCGATGGCCTCGATGTTCTCGGTCACCTGCTCGCTGGAACGGCGCTGCTCCTCCGTGGCCCCGGCAATGCGGTCCAGCCCCTCGCCCACCTCGCTCACCGACGCGTTCGCCGCGTCCAGCACCCCCGACACGTCGTCGGCCGCGCGGCGGCTCGAATCCAGGTGCCCCATGCCGCGCAGGATGGACTTCTGCACCGATTCCGACTGGTGGGTGATCTGCTTGGTGATCTCGTCGATCTCGCTCGCCGAGCGCGCCGACTTCTCGGCCAGCTTGCGCACCTCGTCGGCCACCACCGCGAAGCCGCGGCCCTGTTCGCCCGCGCGCGCCGCCTCGATCGCCGCATTGAGCGCCAGCAGGTTGGTCTGCTCGGCAATCTCGCGCACTTCCTGCGTCATCGTGGTGATCGACTTGGTCGAATCGACGAAGGCGGCTACCGAATCCGCCATGTGGCGCACCGCCTCCTGCACCTGATCGACTTCGTCGATCAGCTGGTTCAGGCTGCTCTTGCCTTCCTGCGAACGCACCAGGCTTTCCCGCGAGCGCTCGCGCACCTCCTCGGTGCTGGAGGCGATATGGGTGATGTTGCCCAGCATCTCCTCCACCGCGCCCGCCGCACTCACCGACTGGTCGTTCTGCTGATGCGAGCTTTCCGCCACCCGTGCGGCGCTCGCCGACAGGCCCCGCGCAGACTGCGCCACCGCTTCGGCCGAATGGCCGACCTGCTTCACCAGCCCGCCGATGGTCGACATCATCTGGTTGAAGGTCACCGCCGTCTGGCCGATCTCGTCCTTGCCGCGCACGTCGAGCCGGCGCGTCAGGTCGCCCTCGCCGCGCGCAATGTCGGACAGGCTCTCGGACAGATTGGACAGCGGACGGGTGACGAAGGAGCGGATGAACAGGACCACGAAACCGAGCAGCGGAATCGACACCACGATCGCGAACAGGAAGATCTGGTTGCGGAACTGGTCCACCGCCTCGTTCACCTTGTCCAGCGAGATGCGCATGCTCACCGCGCCGAGCACCGTTCCGGACGGGACCTGATGGCACAGCAGACAGTCCTTGCCCAGATAGTTGTCGGAGGCCAGTGAAGGCAGCACCACGCGCAGGTGCTCGCCGTACTGCGCGTTGTTCTCCACGCGGATCACCGGCTCGCCCCCGGCCAGCACGCTGGTCTCGTCCGCGTCGGTCGCCCGCTCGGCCGCATGGCCCGGCCCGAACAGGCGCGCGGTGGCCTCGCCACGCAACACCTTCAGGTCCCGTACCGCGGACAATTCCTTGATCTGGTCCAGGAACACGTCGCGCTGATCCACCGTCCCGGTGATCATCATGCCGGTCAACCCGGCCATGGTCATCTCGTTGATGGTACTGGCGAAATCCTTCGCCTGTTCGACCACGGTGTTCTTGCTCACCTGTGTCTCCCAGACGATCATCGTGTTCCACGCCAGGATCAGCATCAGCCAGATGGCCGCGGTCAAACGAAACCAGATCGGCAAATCGGCCAGTCTGCGCATGGCATTTCCCTCCCGCCGGCCGGTGGGCCAGTCATTCATATGAAGCTACGCTGACATTATCTACGACTTAAGCAATGTCTTTCTTTAGGGGTGTTGTTTCAGTGGCGTGACGGGGGCGGAAGCTACCGGTATATGTGGCTTTGCTGATAGACTCGGATGAACCTTTTTTCAGGCGGCATGGTCGGAGTTTCGTCCGGAGCTTCGTTGCCGCCGATTCATTCATCCAAGATAACCAGAGAGGTCGTTCCATGAAGAAATTCATCGCCTGCACCGTGCTGGGCGTGGCCGCGCTGTCGGTCGCCACCACCGCAGCCGCCCAATCGTCGATTGAAGACGCCATCAAGTTCCGCCAGGCCGGCTATGCATTCATGGCCTGGAACATGGGCAAGATCAAGGCCCAGGTGGTCGACGGCGCAGTGCCGTACAACAAGGATCAGGTTGCCGCCGCGGCCAACGCCATCGCCGCCATCGCCAATTCCGGCATGGGTGCGCTGTACCCGGCCGGCAGCGACCAGGGCACCGGCTACAATCCCACCCGGCTGAAGTCCGAGTTCTTCCAGAACATGCAGGAAGTCGGCCAGATCGCCACCAACTTCAACGCCGCCGCCAATGAACTGGCCAGCGTGGCCGCCGGTGGCGACCAGAACGCCATCAAGGCCGCCTTCGGCAAGGTTGGCGAAACCTGCAAGGCCTGTCACGACAAGTTCCGCGCTCCGCAACGCTGATCCGCCAGACTCAAAGCGGCATCCGGACGACACGACGGCCACCCTCGGGTGGCCGTTTTTTCGACTCCGCCGCATTCAGCGGTGCATGGGGCGGCTCACCAGGCCGGCACTTCCGCCGGAACAGGCAGCGGCGCGGGCGCAGGCAGCAGGCCACCGGCGGCGATCCAAGCGGCCAGCAGCCCGATGGCCAGCGAAACCACCAGCGCCGGCCAGCCACCGCCCCGCACATCCATGGCAACGGCCTCCGGGACTTCCTTCCAGCCGGTGATCATCGGCTTCACCAGGTTGTCCTTCTTCGCATGGAGGTAATAGAACAGCGCGCCGATGTGCACTGCCACCAGCAGTCCCATCCACAGCAGCATGTCGCGGTGAAGGCTGGTGATCCACGCCGCGGTGCCGCCGTCGATCAGGTTGCGCAGCGGGCCGCGGAAGGCGATGTCGTCGTCGGTGAACAAGCCGCTGACCGCCTGGAAGCCGAACAGGGCCAGCAGGGCCAGCACCGACAGCGCGCCCAGCGGATTGTGGCCGATGCCCTGCCACTGGCCGCGCAGGTAGGCGCGGATGGCGCCGGGGCCGCGCACGAACTGGGTGAAGCGCGCCGTGCTGGAGCCGAGGAAGCCCCAGGCCAGGCGGAAGGCGATCAGGCCGACCAGGATGATGCCCAGGCGCTTGTGGTGGATCATCATGTTGCCGCCGTTGATCCCGGTGAAGATGGCTGCCGAGACCACCACCACCATCGACCAGTGGAACAGGCGGACGGGCAGGTCCCAGACGCGGATGCGCTTGAGGTTCATGGTTTCTTCCCTGTATTGCGGTACGAAGAGGATGCGGGCATGCTGCCGATCGCCCGTACCGGCGGGGCGGAACGGGCGATCAGGGTTTTCCCTGATGACAGGAGTGTACTCCAGTCAAAACCCGCGAGGGACGGACCGGGCCGGAAAGCGGCCCGACCACGGCTCCGCCCGCGCGGGGCATGCGCTCGGATGGACGCTCAGACGGCGCTTCGGTTCCCCGCGCGTGCTGCGAGAAATTCGCGCAGGAAGCGCCCGGTATGCGAACCGGCCTGCCCGGCGACAAGTTCCGGCGGCCCCTGGACCACCACCCGGCCGCCGCCGTCACCGCCTTCCGGACCCATGTCGATGATCCAGTCCGCCTCGGCCATCAGGTCCAGGTCGTGCTCGATGACCAGCACCGTGTGGCCGGCGTCGGCCAGGCGCTGCAGCACGTGGATGAGTTTTTCCACGTCGGCCATGTGCAGGCCCACGGTGGGTTCGTCGAGCACGTACAGGGTGTGCTTTTCCGCCGGCAGCGGACGCCCGCCGGTGCTCGCAGACTCGCCCGCGCGGCCGCGCACCTTGGCCAGTTCGGCGACCAGCTTGATGCGCTGCGCCTCGCCGCCGGACAGCGTGGGGCTGGGCTGGCCCAGGGTCAGGTAGCCCAGGCCGACGTCGCGCAGCAGCTGCAGCGGGTGGGCGATGGACGGGTGGGCGGCGAAGAAATCCACCGCGTCTTCCACCGGCATCGCCAGCACCTCGGCGACGCTCTTGTCGCGCCAGCGCACCGCCAGGGTTTCCGGGTTGAAGCGCGCGCCGCCGCACACTTCGCAGGGCGTCTTCACGTCGGGCAGGAAGTTCATCTCCACGGTGATCTGCCCCTGGCCCTCGCAGGCCGGGCAGCGCCCTGCGCCGGTGTTGAAGGAGAAGCGCGAGGCGTTCCAGCCGCGCGTCTTGGCGTCGAAGGTTTCGGCGAACAGCTTGCGCACCGCGTCCCAGAAGCCGATGTAGGTGGCCGGGCAGGAGCGCGGGGTCTTGCCGATGGGGGTCTGGTCCACTTCCAGCACGCGGCCGACCTGCTGCCAGCCGTGGATTTTCCGGCAGCCGGAAAGGGCGGCGGAAGGCTTCGCCGTGCCCGCCTCCCCGGCCTTGCGCGCCCTGGCGCGGCCGACCGGGCTGGCCTCGCCGAGCAGGCGGGCCAGGTTGGCGTGCACCACGTCACGCGCCAGCGTGGATTTGCCCGAGCCGGACACCCCGGTGACCACCACCAGGCGGCCCAGCGGCAGGCGCACGGAAACATCGCGCAGGTTGTGCAGATCGGCGCCTTCCACCGCGATGCACGGATGGTCGTCCGCCACCGCGCGGCGCGTGCCCATCGGATGCGCCAGCGGTGCGCGCAGGTAACGCCCGGTGGCCGATTCGGGTGCGGCCATCAGGTCCTCCAGACGGCCTTCGGCGACCACCCGGCCGCCGCGCACGCCGGCGCCGGGGCCCAGGTCGATGACGTGGTCGGCGCGGCGGATGGTGTCTTCGTCGTGCTCCACCACCAGCAGGGTGTTGCCCCGGTCGCGCAGGGCTTCCAGGGTATCCAGCAGCATGCGGTTGTCGCGCGGGTGCAGGCCGATGGTGGGTTCGTCGAGGATGTAGCACACCCCGCGCAGGTTGGAGCCGAGCTGGGCGGCCAGACGGATGCGCTGCGCCTCGCCGCCGGAGAGCGTGGGCGCGGCGCGGTCCAGCGCCAGATAGCCCAGGCCGACCTGACCCAGGAAGGCCAGGCGGGCGCGGATTTCGCTGACCAGGTCGCGGGCGATCTCGGCTTCGCGCTGCGCGAGTTGCAGTTCGCCGAAGAAACCGGCGGCGCCATCCACCGACAGCGCGGCCAGTTCGTGCAGGCCGCGTTCGCGGAAGCGCACCGCGCGCGCCACCGGGTTGAGCCGCGCGCCGGCGCAGGCCGGGCAGGGGTCGTCGGTGGCGGCGTCCGCTTCACCCAGATCGAGGGCATCGGGGTCGTCCACCTTGGCGGCCAGCTTCAGCCCGATGCCGTAGCAGCTCGGGCACCAGCCGTGCTTGGCGTTGTAGGAGAACAGGCGCGGATCGGGTTCCGGGAAGCTGGTGCCGCAGCACGGGCAGGCGCGCAGCGTGGAAAAGGTGGTGGGCGTGGCGCCCAGCTTGCCCAGTTCCAGCACCTTCACCACGCCCTTGCCGTGTTCCAGCGCCTCGGCAAGCTGGGTGCGCAGCACGCTTTCCTGCGCCGTGCCGACCACGCTCATGCCCACCGGCAGGTCGATGTCGTGTTCCTTGTAGCGGTCCAGGCGCGGCCACTTGGCGGTGGGCAGGTAGCCGCCATCCACGCGCAGCTGGGTGTAGCCCTTGCCCTTGGCCCAGCGCGCCAGTTCGGTGTACAGGCCCTTGCGGTTCACCACCAGCGGGGCGAGCAGTTCGATGGAGCGCCCGTCGTAGTCGCGCAGGATCTGCGCGGCGATGGCCTCGAAACTCTGCGGCGTGACCGGCACGTCGCAGGTCGGGCAGTACTGCGTGCCCAGCTTGGTGTACAGCAGACGCAGGAAGGGGTGGATCTCGGTGAGCGTGGCCACCGTGCTCTTGCGCCCGCCCCGGCTGGTGCGCTGTTCGATGGCCACCGTGGGCGGGATGCCGAACAGGCCGTCCACGTCTGGCCGGCTGGAGGGCTGGACGAACTGGCGGGCGTAGGCGTTGAGGGATTCCAGGTAGCGACGCTGGCCCTCGCCGAACACGATGTCGAAGGCCAGCGTGGATTTGCCGGAGCCGGACAGGCCGGTGATCACGGTGAAGCGGTCGCGCGGGATCGCCAAACTGACGTTCTTCAGGTTGTGTTCGCGGGCGTGGCGGATTTCGATGGCCGGCGCGGCCACCGCGCGGTAGGTGGTGGGTGCCTCGGCAACGCCGGGCACGGCCTTGCCGCGCGTGTCTGCCAGCGCCGCCGCATAGTCGCGCAGCGCGGCGGCGGTATGCGAGCCGGCATGTTCGCGCACCACGGCCGGCGGGCCTTCGGCGACCAGCCGTCCGCCGTCCTCGCCGCCTTCCGGGCCCAGGTCGATCAGCCAGTCGGCGGCGGCGATCACGTCCAGATTGTGCTCGATGACCACCAGCGAGTGGCCGGCGGCCAGCAGGGTGTTGAAGGCGCCCAACAGGGTGGCGACGTCCTCGAAGTGCAGGCCGGTGGTGGGTTCGTCGAACAGGAACAGCAGACCGGGCGCGCCGGCTTCCGCCGCCTTGCGCCTGGCGCCCTTCTTCTGCGCGGCCTGGGCGAGGTGGCCGGCGAGCTTGAGGCGCTGGGCCTCGCCGCCGGACAGCGTGGGCACCGGCTGGCCGAGGCGCAGGTAGTCCAGGCCCACTTCCACCAGCGGCGCGAGCACGACCTGTACCTTGGGCTGGTCGGCAAAGAAATCCAGCGCCTCGCGCACGGTGAGTTCCAGCACGTCGGCCACCGATTTGCCGCGCCATTGCAGTTCGAGGATCTGCGGACGGTAGCGGCGGCCGTCGCAGTCCGGGCAGCGCAGCCAGACGTCGGAGAGGAACTGCATCTCCACGTGCTCGAAGCCCGAGCCGGTGCAGGTGGGGCAGCGCCCGTTGCCGGAGTTGAAGCTGAAGGTGCCGGGCGAGTAGCCGCGCTGCCTGGCTTCCGGCAGCGCGGCGAACAGGTTGCGGATGGCGTCCCAGGCGCCCACGTAGCTCACCGGGTTGGAGCGCGAGCTCTTGCCGATGGGCGACTGGTCCACCATCACCACGCCGGAGAGATGTTCCAGCCCGTCCAGCCCGTCGTGGGCGCCGGGCGCCTCGGTGCCCTCGCCGAAATGCTTGGCCAGCGCCGGGTAGAGGATGTCCTGGATCAGCGTGGATTTGCCCGAGCCGGACACCCCGGTGAGGCACACCAGGCGGCCGAGTGGAAAGCCCACGGTGATGCCGGCCAGGTTGTGCTGGCGCGCGCCGCGCAGGATCAGGCGCGGCGTGGCGGCATCGACCGCCCGCGCGGTGCCGCCGCCGGCGATGTGCTTGCGCCCGGCCAGCCACGGGCCGGTGACCGAGGCCGCGTCGGCGGCGATCTGCGCCGGGGTGCCGCGCGCCACGATGGTGCCGCCGCGCTCGCCGGGGCCGGGGCCGATTTCCAGCAGCTCGTCGGCGGCCAGCATGACCTGCGGGTCGTGCTCGACCACCACCAGGGTGTTGCCGGCGTCGCGCAGGCGGGTCATCACCCCGAGGATGCGGCCGATGTCGCGCGGGTGCAGGCCGATGGACGGTTCGTCGAGCACGAACAGGGTATTCACCAGCGAGGTGCCCAGCGCGGTGGTCAGGTTGATGCGCTGCACCTCGCCGCCGGACAGGGTGCGCGACTGGCGGTCCAGGGTGAGGTAGCCGAGGCCCACGTCGGTGAGATATTGCAGGCGGCCGCGGATCTCGCCGAGCACCAGTTCGGTGGCCTCATCCGCGCCGCTGCGCACTTCACGGCCGGGCAGGGCGAGCGTTTCCACCGCCTCGCGCACGCGGGAAATGGGCAGGGCGAACAACTGGTGGATCGCCAGGCCCTGCCCGCCGCCCACCGGCAGGCGCCACAGCAGGGCCTCGGGCTTCAAACGCGCGCCGTGGCAGGCCGGGCATTCGGTGTAGCTGCGGTAGCGCGACAGCAGCACCCGGATGTGCATCTTGTAGGCCTTGCTCTCCAGCCAGTCGAAGAAGTGGCGCACGCCGTACCATTTGCGCGGCCAGGAGGCTTCCCAGCTCTTCCATTCCGGGTCGCCTTCCAGTACCCACTGGCGGTGCTCTGCCGGCAGGTTGCGGAAGGGGATGTTCATGGCCACGCCGTACTTCCTGGCCATCTTCGCCATGTCGTCCTGGCATTCGCGGAAGGACGGGCTTTGCCAGGGCTTCACCGCGCCCTCGCCCAGGGTCTTGGATTCGTCCGGGATCACCAAGCCGAAATCCACCCCGATGACCCGGCCGAAGCCCCGGCAGGTGTCGCAGGCGCCGATCGGCGAGTTGAACGAAAACAGCCCCGGCGTGGGTTCGGCGTAGTGGATGTCGCAGTCCGCGCAGTGCAGGTCGTCGGAATAGCGCCAGACGGTTTCCTCGCCCTCGCCCAGGGCGTGCACGGACAGGCGGCCCTTGCCCATGCGCAGCGCGGTTTCCAGCGCTTCGAGCAGGCGGGCGCGTTCGGCGTTGCCGGCGCGCAGGCGGTCCTGCACCACCAGCAGGGTGTCGTCCCGGCGGGCATGGATGCGGGTGTAGCCCTGGCGCTCCAGCAGCGCGGCGATTTCCGCTTCATCGAAATTGGCCGGCACCGGCACGGGAAAGGCGATCACCAGGCGCGGATCGCCGGCCGCCGCCGCGCGCGCGACGACGCTGTCGGCGATGCTGTCCGGCGTGTCGCGCGCCACCCGCGCGCCGCAGCCCCGGCAGTGCAGGTGCGCGGCACGCGCGTAGAGCAGCTTGAAGTGGTCGGCCAGCTCGGTCATGGTGCCGACCGTGGAGCGCGAGGTGCGCACCGGGTTGGTCTGGTCGATGGCAATGGCCGGCGGCACGCCTTCGATGCGGTCCACGCGCGGACGGTCCTGGCGGTCGAGGAACTGGCGCGCGTAGGGCGAGAAGGTTTCCACGTAGCGCCGCTGGCCCTCGGCGTACAGGGTGTCGAACACCAGCGAGGACTTGCCCGAGCCGGACACCCCGGTGACCACCAGGATCCGGTTGAGCGGAATGTCGAGATCGAGGTGGCGCAGATTGTTCTGGCTGGCGCCGCGAATGCGGATCCGGTCGGACGGCGGGGTGGACATGGCGGCGGGAGCGCGGACGACGCGCGGGGATGGATCAGTGGCCGATTATCCTAGAAACGGCAGTTGGATGCGTCGGCCAGTGCTGTGATAGGGGGCGCGGACGCTCTCGCGCCGGACTACTCGGCACGCGCCTCGATCTCCGGCGCCGCGCCGGCCGGCGCGCCTTCGCGGACCGCCTGGATGGCGTCGCGGCCGGCTTCGCGCAGGCGCTGGGCGGCGTCCAGGATGCGGCGCGCGGCTTCCTCGGTGGCTTCCTTGGCGTCGCGGTGGCGCTGGGCATCGCTTTCCCCCGCGCTCGCCGGACCGGCTGCGGCGGATTCATCGCCGGCCTGCGTATCTTCGCCTGTCGCCGCATCGTCCGTGGTCTGCCCGCCTTCTCCTTCATGCTCCGGCTCGGCGGGCGTCGGCGGAATGATGCGTTCGACGACCGGGGCAGGCGCCTGCGTTTCGACCGCTGCCGGGGGAACCGGCAGTTCCGCTTCGGCGGGCGGGGGTTCGGCACCGCAGGCGGTCAATCCGACGACAAGGACGGCCGCGAGGCGGGACGCATGGGGCTTCATGCTGGGAGACTCCTGTAGGGGAATGGAACGAATCGGTCTTTTCACGAAAGCTACCGCCTTCGAGCGCGATTTCAAGTTCGCGTGCCACGGATTTGCACGATGTTGCGAATCGGTGTTGCGAATGGGTCCCGCCAAAAAGCAAGGGGCCCGCATGCGGGCCCCCGGAGAATCGTCGCGTACGGCTTACTTGACGCGGTTCTTGTACTCGTCGGTACGGGTGTCGATTTCGATCTTGTCGCCGATTTCCACGAAGGCCGGCACCATCAGCTCGAAACCGGTGCCGATCTTGGCGGGCTTGAGCACCTTGCCGGAGGTGTCGCCCTTGACGGCCGGTTCGGTATAGGTGACTTCGCGCACCACCGAGTTGGGCAGTTCCACGGAGATGGCCTTGCCGTTGTAGAACACCACTTCGCAGGCCAGGCCGTCTTCCAGGTACTTGAGCGCGTCGGTCATGTTCTCGTCTTCGACCTCGTACTGCTCGTACTCGGCGTCCATGAACACGTACATCGGATCGGCGAAGTAGGAATAGGTGACTTCCTTGCGTTCGAGCTGGACGACTTCGAACTTGTCGTCGGCCTTGTACACCGACTCGGACGGCGCGCCGGTCAGCAGGTTCTTGAGCTTCATCTTGACGACCGCGGCATTGCGGCCGGATTTGTTGTATTCGGCCTTCTGCACCACGAGCGGTTCGTTGCCGACCATGATGACGTTGCCGGAGCGGAGTTCCTGAGCGGTTTTCATGCGGAGTCCTGGAGTCTGCGAGCCGGCGGAATTTCCGCCGCAGATCGTTAAAAACTCAGGATTTTACCGTTGCATCGGGATATTGCGCCAGTACCCCGGCGAGATCGGGCAAGCTCTCCAATGCCGCCGCCCAGCCTTGCGCATGCACGCTGAGCGCCGGCAACACGGCGGCCATTGCCGGCCAGCATGCGGCAGGCGATTCCGGCTCGCCGCCGGCTGCGGCAAGGCCGTTCCACGCATGCCAGAAACGTCGCAGCGGAGCGGCCACGTCCTCAGCCAGATTTTCGCCATGGCGCCCCAGAAAGGCTTCCAGCTTGGCATGGTGGGCGCCTTCTTCCTGGGCGTAGATCTGCCAGACGAAAGGGCGCGCCGCCCATTGCGCGCGCACGAAGGAATCCTCGCCGCGCACGAAGTTCAGGTCGCAGGCCCACAGCAGGCGGTCGTAGGCATCCTGCCCGGTGAAGGGCAGGATGTGGGCGGTCAGTAGCCCGCGCGCGAAGACATCGCCAGGCGCCGCCGAGGCGGCCCCGAACGCGGCCGCCAGCGCGCGCGCCATGCGCCCATGCGGCACCAGCAGGCACAAGGGCCGAGGGCCGGCCGCCCAGGCATCGAGCAAATCCGCCAGGCCGTCGTGCGCGTAGGCGAACAGGGAAACCACCAGGGCACCGGGCGCCGGCCGCAGGCCCAGCCCCTTCAGCCAGGCGGCCGGCGCCTGCGCATCGCCCTGGAACAGCCGGCGCGCCTGGAGCAGACCGCATTCGCGCAGCAAGCCCCCGGTCGCCGGGGTGAATCCGGGGAACACGAAATGCTTGACCAGCCCCAGACGCGGATGCGGCGAGGCCATGCCGTGGCAGCCCTCCACCCAGTCTTCCGCCGACAGGTACTCCAGATTCACCCAGGCCGGTGCCGGCCGGCACGCGGCCATCGCGCTCAGATGGATCTCCGGCAGTTCGCAGGCGAAGGCCTCGACGACCAGGCGCGCGGGTTCGACCCGCGGAAACACTTCCTCCCAGCGCCGCAGTTCCACCCCTGCGCTGTGCACGCCATCCCGGCCCGCTCCCGCCGCCGGGCACAGACGCGCCAGCGTGGCCCAATCGTCCACCCACAGTCGCACGCGCAAGCCACGCGCGGCCAGCTCACGCGCCAGGCGCCAGCACACGCCGATATCCCCGAAGTTATCCACAACCCGGCAGAACAACTCGCAATCGGGGCGCGCGGCGGACGGTTCGCAGGGGCGATCGGTGGACAAGTGGGCGAACTCGCTGGGGAAGGCTTGTGGATAAAGGGCAAAACAAGCAAGGCGGGCAAATCGGTCTACATTTCCTCCACAGCGTCCCAACCGACTTGCCAAGTGTTTTTCAAAGGCGGAAAACCCAGGCAGAAACTACTGAAGAAAGACTTATCCACAGAAAACGGGGCACTGTTAACTTCTTTATCTTTAATATAAAAGCAAAAACAAAAGAAAAACCTTCCCCCTGTCTCCGGCCGCCCTGCGTTGCCTGAAGCACCGCAAAACCGGTTCGGCAGAAACAGGAGGGAAGCCCTCAACGGGCGATGACTGGAAAATCCGCCAAGCGGGCCAGATCCGCTTCATCCAGCCAGCGCCATGCTCCCGCTGGCAGATCGGCCGGGAGATCGAGCCCGCCGATGCGGGTGCGGTGCAGGCGTTCCACGTGGTTGCCAGCGGCGGCCACCATGCGCTTTACCTGGTGGTACTTGCCCTCGGTGACGGTCAGGCGCAGCGCGTATTCGCCGGTGCGTTCGCAGGCGGCGGCAAGAATAGGCGCCGGTTCGTCGTGCAGCTGCACGCCGGCGAGCAGGGTGGCGACCTGTTCATCGGTGACTGCTTCGGCGGTGGTCACTTCATACACCTTGGGCACGCGCTTCTTGCCCGAACTCCAGCGGTGGATGAACTGGCCGTCGTCGGAGAGCAGCAGCAGGCCGGTGCTGTCCTGGTCCAGCCTGCCCACGCACTGCACGCCACGCGTGCCCAGGGGTTCCGGCAGCAGGGAAAACACCGAGGGATGGAATTGCGGCTGGTGCGAGCATTCGTGACCGGCGGGTTTGTGCAGCAGCACGTAAGCCTGTGCGCGGTACCGCCAGTCTTCGTCATCGACGGAGAACACGGCGTCTTCAGGGGGGATTTCGGCGAAAGGGTCTTCAACGGGCTGGCCGGCGACGGCGACGCGGCCGGCGCGGATCAGCGCGCGGCATTCCTTGCGCGAGCCGAATCCCTGGGAATGGAGGAGGCGTTCTAGTTTCATGGGGCCGATCTTAGGCGCTGGCGGCCCGGCTTGCACGCCCCGGTTCGCGGCGATGTGCAACGCGGTGGAATCCGCGAGCGGTTCACGCGGTACACTGTCGGCCGTCCAGCACGGGAGCGCAGGGTGAAGTTCGAGCATCTGGTCCAGGTCAATGATCTCGCCGATCCGGCGCTGACGCCGCTCACCCGTGAAGAACTGTGGTTCGGCCTGCTGTGCCGCGCCGAGGATCCGCGCCCTTTCCTGCCCGGCCTGGAACGCTGCGTGATCCTCGAACGGCGGGAAGACGTGCTGGAGCGCGAACTGCACTTCGGCGGCGCGGTGGTGCGCGACCGGGTGAGCCTCGCCGAATTGCAATGGGTGCGCTTCGAATCGGCGGCCACCGCCGAGCATGCCGGCGGCAGCCTGACCATCGCCATCGAGGAGCCCCGGCCCGGCGAGCTGTTCCTGCGCTTCACCTATGCGACCACCTTGCCGGAAGGCGGCCAGGAGGTCGCGGTGGCCGAGTACGTGCGTTCGGCCTACCATGAGTCCGATCTGGACACCTTGCGGGTGATCCGCATGATTGCCGCGTCCAGTACCGAACAGTAGCCCGGGCGTACGCCCGCTTTTTCCGCCCGCCGGTTTTCGCGCGGGCTTTGTTTTTCGCCAGCATCAGGAATCGACCTACATGTGGTTCAAGAATCTGCAGATCTACCGCCTGCCCGCCCCCTGGAACATCACCCTGGAGGGGCTCGACGAGCAGCTCGCGCGCAAGCGCTTCATGCCCTGCGGCAGCCAGGACCCGGAATCGCGTGGCTGGGTGTCGCCGCTCAATGACGAGCGCCTGGTGCATGCGGTGGGCGGCCAGTGGCTGATCGCCCTGGGCGTGGAACAGCGCCTGCTGCCGCCTTCGGTGGTGCGCCAGGTGGCCGACGAGCGCGCCGAGGAGATCGCCGCGCAGCAGGGCTACAAGCCCGGCCGCAAGCAGATGAAGGAGTTGCGCGAGGCCGTGCAGCAGGAACTGATGCCGCGCGCGTTCACCCGCAAGCGCAAGATGTACGCATGGATCGACCCGGAAGGCGGCTGGCTGGGCATCGACGCGCCCAGCCAGACCCGTGCCGAGGATCTGCTCGAAGTGCTGCGCCAGACGCTGGACAGCCTGCCGCTGGCCCTGCTGCGCACCGAGCGCAGCCCGGTGTCGGCGATGGCCGGCTGGCTGGCCGGCGGCGAGGCGCCGGGCAACTTCACCATCGACCAGGATGCCGAGCTGCGCTCGGTGGCCGACGAGAAGGCCGCGGTGCGCTACGTGCGCCATGCGCTGGACGGCGAGGACGTGCGCGCCCACCTGGCCGCCGGCAAGCTGCCCACGCGGCTGGCCCTGACCTTCGACGACCGGGTGAGCTTCGTGCTGACCGAGAAGACCGAGATCAAGCGCCTGGACTTCCTCGACGTGGTCAAGGAGCAGATCGACGACAAGGAAACCGACGCCCAGGCGCTGTTCGACGCCGGTTTCGCGCTGATGAGCGGAGAACTGCGCCAGTTGCTGCCGGCGCTGGTCGAAGTGCTGGACGGCGAACTGAAGGCGCCGGAAGCGTCCACGGACGGCGCGGGCAGCGCAGCGGCAGCGGGCGATCCGCCGTTCTGAGCGGGGTGGCGCGTCCCACCGGGCGGGGCGCATGACATTTCGTTGAGCAGCGCCGCCGGGGCTGCGTTAAAGTGGTGGCATGGAGAATGCGATGATGATCGAATGGTGGCATTGGGCGATCGCCGGGCTGGTGCTGGTGGTGCTCGAACTGGCGATTCCGTCCTTCTTCGTGCTGTGGTTCGGCCTCGGCGCGCTGCTCACCGCGCTGGTGCTGTACGCCGCGCCGCAACTCGGCCTGGCCGGGCAGCTCGGCATCTGGGCGGCGGCCTCGGTGGTCATGGCGCTGCTGTGGTTCCGCGTGTTCCGCCCGTCGCGCCACAAGACGCTGATCGGCACCGCCGCGGGCGAGGTGATCGGCGAGATCGGCCTGCTGGTCAGCGCGGTGGCGCCCTTCCAGCGCGGCAAGGTACGCTTCCAGCGCCCGGTGCTGGGCGCGGAGGAATGGGCCTGCATGGCCGAGGCGGAAATTGCCGCCGGCGAGCGCGTGCGGGTGGTCAGCGTGGAAGGCAGCTTCGTCAAGGTGGCGAAGGCCTGATCGAAGGTCTCAACGGGAGTGGAACATGTCAGAAGGTCTTGCCATCGCCGTCGCCATACTGGTGTTCGTCGCCATCACCATCGGCAAGGGGGTGCGCCTGGTCGCCCAGGGCGAGGAATGGATCGTCGAGCGCCTGGGCAAGTACCACGCCACGCTGCGCCCCGGCCTGAACATCCTGATCCCCTACCTGGACCGCGTGGCCTACAAGCTGGTCACCAAGGACATCATCCTCGACGTGCAGGAACAGGAGGTGATCACCCGCGATAATGCGGTGATCCTCACCAATGCGATCGCCTTCGTGAAGGTCACCGATCCGGTCAAGGCGGTGTATGGGGTCACCGACTTCTCCGAGGCCATCCGCAACCTGATCATGACCACATTGCGCTCCATCGTCGGCGAAATGGAGCTGGACGAGGCGCTTTCCTCGCGCGACAAGATCAAGGCCCGCCTGCGCGAGAGCATCGCCGACGAGGCGGTGGATTGGGGCCTGACGGTGAAGTCGGTGGAGATCCAGGACATCAAGCCGTCCCAGTCCATGCAGCGCGCCATGGAACTGCAGGCCGCCGCCGAACGCGAGCGCAAGGCCATGGTGACCAAGGCCGAGGGCGAGAAGCAGTCCGCCATCCTGGAGGCCGAGGCGCGCCTGGAAGCCGCCAAGCGCGACGCCAGCGCGCAGGTGATGCTGGCCGAGGCCTCGGCCGAATCCATCCGCCGCGTGGCCGCCGGCATCGGCGAGCAGACCACGCCGATGCTCTACCTGCTGGGCGAGAAGTACATCTCTTCGCTGGAGAAGCTGGGCAGTTCGAACAATTCGCGCATCGTCGTGCTGCCTGCCGACCTGCAGGAGGCCGTGCGCGGCCTGGTCGGCAAGCTGGGCGGGCGCGCCTGAGCGTCAGGCGCCCGGGCGGGCGAGCCAGCGTTCCGCCAGCCTCACCAGGAAGCTGGCGCCCAGTGGCAGGATAGCGTCGTTGAAGTCGTAGCTCGGGTTGTGCACCATGCACGGCCCGGCGCCGTGGCCGGGCAGGCGGTGGTCGCCGTCGCCATTGCCGATGAAGGCGTAGCAGCCCGGCACTTCCTCCAGCATGAAGGCGAAATCCTCGGCTGCCATGATCGGCGTCTGGGCGATCACTTGCTCCGCCGGCAGCAGGTCCAGCAGCACCTCGCGGGCGAACGCGGTTTCCTTGTCGTGGTTGATCGTGGACGGGTAGTTGCGGCGGAATTCGAAGTCCACCCGCGCGCCGAACATGGCCGCGCTCTGCTCGGCGATCTCGCCCATGCGGCGTTCGATCAGTTCCAGGGTCTCGGCGCTGTAGGCGCGCACCGAACCCTGCATCTCGCAACTGTCCGGAATCACGTTGGGCACGTCGCCGGCGCGCAGCATGGTGATCGACACCACGGCGGTTTCCAGCGGCTTCTTGTTGCGCGTGAGGATGGTCTGGTAGGCCTGCATGATCTGCCCGGCGACCGGGATCGGGTCGATGGCCAGATGCGGCATGGCGGCGTGGCCGCCCTTGCCGTGGATGGTGAGCCTGAACTCGTTGTTGGAGGCCAGCACCGCCCCCGGCGATAAGGCCACCGTGCCGGCCGGGATGCCCGGCATGTTGTGCAGGCCGAACACCGCCTGCATGGGGAATTTTTCGAACAGCCCGTCGCGCATCATCACCCGCGCGCCACCGCCCTGTTCCTCGGCGGGCTGGAAGATCAGATACACCGTGCCGTCGAAGTCGCGCTGCCTGGCCAGGTACTGCGCCGCGCCCAGCAGCATGGTGGTGTGCCCGTCGTGCCCACAGGCGTGCATCTTGCCGGCGTGGCGGCTGGCGTGGGGGAACTGGTTGGTCTCATGGATGGGCAGGGCGTCCATGTCCGCGCGCAGGCCGACGGCGCGCGGCGAATCGCCGTTCTTCACGATGCCGACCACGCCGGTGCCGCCCAGGCCGCGATGGACGGGGATGCCCCACTCGGTGAGCAGCCCGGCCACCAGGTCGGCGGTACGGGTTTCCTCGAAGGCGAGTTCGGGATGGGCGTGGAGGTCACGGCGTACGCCGGTGAGGTAGTCGGCCTGGGCGGCGATGGCGTCGATGAGGTTCATGGAAATGGGTTCGGGTGAAGGTGAATGGACTGCGGCGAGGATAGTCTCCGGCCAGTGGCAATCCGCCGGCGCAGCAGCTCAGGCGCCACTGTCGATCAGAGAAAAATCGACCTTGTACAGCCTGCGTGCCGCCATCATCGCCTGGGGCAAGGGCAGGCGCCGCACATTTTCGAGATGCCAGGCGTAGTAACCGGGTTGCCAGCCTGTCGAGCAGGCCGCGGCCACCTGGGAAGGGAGCCAGGGTTCCACGATTCGGACATCCACAAGTGCCACGGCCCTGCCCTCCGGGTCGATCTGGCCGTCCTCGGTCAGATACCTGGCTTCTCGACGATCAACAGATCATGCAGCGGCAAGGCGGGCGGCTGCCAGGAGCGGACTTCCAGCGTCTTCCTGCCCGAGGCGATGTTTTCGCCCTGCGGCGAGACGATCGAGAGTGCGAGGTATTCTGCCATGAGTGCTTGAATGGACGAACGAATACCCCTCCGGGGAAACCCGGCCTACAGCCGCACCAGTAGCGCCGGGGCGATCAGCGCGCTGGCCTCGGGGCTGGTCATGTGGGCGTGCAGCATGGGGATTTCCAGCGTGTCGAGCCGTGCCGCGTAGGGTAGCCAGGTTTCGGCGCGCAGTTGCGGCTTGGCGGCGTGGTCCAGCGCGGCGCGCACGTGCAGCAGGGTGCCGGCGTAGGGCTGGTGGCGGTGCTGGCGGATCAGCCGGTTGGTGTCGGTGACTACGCGCACCACGCCTTCCAGCGCGGCTTCGGGCAGGTTGCCGAGGGCGCTGTCGCCCTGGCGCAGGAAGCCGATCACCGCCTCGCGGGTGGTGAGTTCCGGATGGCCTTCGGGGTCGTAGCCGGCGACCGCGAGCAGGGCGCGCAGGGCCTGGATGGGCGTGGGCTCCGGTTCGTCGCGCCAGACGTCGGCGGGGTAGGCGTCGAGCAGGGCGACCAGGCCGGCCTGATGGCCCTGGGCGTTGAGCGCCACGGCCATGGCCTGGGCGAGGATGCCGCCCACCGACCAGCCGAGCAGGTGGATGGGGCCGCGCGGCTGCACTTCCAGCACGCGGCGGACGTATTCCTCCGCGAGCGCGTCGATGCTGTGCGGCAGCGGGTGGTCCGGCGCCAGCGCGGGCGATTGCAGGCCGAACACGCTGCGCGAGGGGCCGGGCGCGGGTCTGGCCAGCAGGCGGGCGAGGTGGCGGTAGCCCCAGGCGATGCCGCCGGCCGGGTGGATGACGAACAGCGGGGCCTGGGCGGGGTCGCCGGCGGCAAGCTGGATAAGGGGCGCGAGGCCGCTGTCGAAGCGCACTTCTTCGGCGTCGATGGCGGCGGCCAGGGCTTCCACGGTGGGGGTGGCGAACAGGCTGCCGAGGCCGGGGTTGCGCTGCCAGCGTTCCTGGATGCGCAGCAGCAGGTCCACGGCGGCGAGCGAATCGCCGCCCAGGTCGAAGAAGTCGGCCTCGGCGCCGGGCAGGGTGCCGCCGGGCAGGCCGAGCACGTCGGCGTAGATCTGCGCCAGCGCGCGTTCGGTGTCGGTCTGCGCGGGGCGGCCGGCGTCGATGGTGATGGCGGGCGCGGGCAGGGCGTTGCGGTCCAGCTTGCCGTTGGCGGTGACCGGCCAGTCGGCCAGTTCGACGAAGGCGGCGGGCACCATGTAGTCCGGCACGCGGGCGGCGACGTGGGTGCGCAGGTGGGCGCGCAGTTGTTCCTCATCGAAGCCATCGCCTTGCGGGGCGGGCTGCACGTAGGCCACCAGGCGCTTGTCGCCGGCGCGGTCTTCGCGCACCAGCACTTCGGCGCGCAGCACGGCGGGCGAGGAGACCACGGCGGCCTCGATCTCGCCCAGTTCGATGCGCAGGCCGCGTAGTTTGACCTGGTGGTCGCTGCGGCCGAGGAAGACCACCGCGCCGTCCTCGCGCCAGCGCGCGATGTCGCCGGTCTTGTAGATGCGCTGGCCGGGGCGGTGGGGGTCGGCGATGAAGCGTTCGGCGGTGAGGTCGTCGCGCCCCAGGTAGCCGCGCGCGAGCTGCACGCCGCCCAGGTAGAGGTCGCCGACCACGCCGGCGGGCAGCGGGCGCATGCGTTCGTCGAGCACGTACAGCCAGGTGTTCCACACCGGGTAGCCGATGGGGATGGGCACGGCGTGGTCGTCCTTGCCCGCTTCCCAGTAGCTCACGTCCACGGCGGCCTCGGTAGGGCCGTAGAGGTTGTGCAGTTCGCTGCTCAGCGTGGCGTGCAGGCGGTCGCGCAGCGAGGCGGGCAGTTCCTCGCCGCTGCAGAAGATGCGCTGCATCTGGATGCCGCGCGCGGCCGGGTCGGCGAGGAAGGCGGACAGCATGGAGGGCACGAAGTGGCAGGTGCCGATGCGCTGTTCGCGCAGGATGCTGGCCAGCCAGGCCGGGTCGCGGTGGGCCTCGGGCGGGGCGATGACCAGGGTGCAGCCGGTGGTCAGCGGCAGGAAGAATTCCCACACCGAGACGTCGAAGGTGGCCGGGGTCTTCTGCAGGATGCGTTCATCCGGCTGGAAGCCGTAGAACTGGCGCATCCATTCCAGGCGGTTGACGATGGCGCGGTGCTCGATCAGCACGCCCTTCGGTTCGCCGGTGGAGCCGGAGGTGTAGATGACGTAGGCGGCATGTTGTGGCTGCACGGTGGGCAGCGTGCGGCCGGCGGCTTGCGCGGGCCAGTCCCGCGGGAACAGCGTGGGCAGGCTGGCGGGCAGCTTGCCGGCGTCGTCCGGGCGCACCAGGGCGAGCAGCGGCTTGGCGAGGCCGACCACGCGGTTCAGACGCTCGGGCGGATGGGCCAGATCCAGCGGCAGGTAGGCGCCGCCGGCGCGCAGCACGGCGACCAGGGCGATCAGCAGTTCCAGCGAGCGCGGCAGGGCGACCGCCACCAGGGTGTCGGCGCCGACGCCCTGCGCGCGCAGCGCCTCGGCCAGCGCGCGGGTGCGTTGTTCGAGTTCGGCGTAGCTCAGCGCGCTGTCTTCGAATTCCAGCGCGGTGGCCTGCGTGTCGCGCGCCATGCCGGCTTCGATCAGCGCGGTGAGCGTGGTGTCCGGCACCGGGTGCTCGGTGGCGTTGACCTCGAACAGGTAGCGTTGCGCCTCGACCGGGCTGGCGAGCGGGATGTCGCCCACCGTGCGGGCTTCCAGCGCGGCTTCCAGGAAGGCCGGCAGGCGGGCCAGATGGGCGTCCACGCTGGCGGCGCTGTAGAGGTCCGGGTTGGCCTCGATTTCCAGGTCGAGCAACTGGGTGCCGTCGCCGCGGAAGCCGATGGTGATGTCGTCGATGGGGCCGGTGCCGAGGATTTCCAGTTCGGCGCGTACGCCCTTCAGGTCGACCGGGCGGTAGAAGGGCTGCACGTTGATCAGCGCGCCGTGCAGGCGGCGCTGGCCGCCGAGCAGGCCGAGGTCGCGGCGCAGTTGTTCGCTGCGGTAGCGGCCGTGGCGGCGGGCGCGCAGCTGGGTGACGGAGAGTTCGCGGATGAACTCGTCCAGCGCGGTGTCCGGCGTGGCTGCCACGCGTAGCGGCAGCACGTTCATCACGGTGGCGGTGGCGCGTGCGCTGGTGCTGCCCAGGCGGCCCATGTAGGGGATGCCGAGCACGGTCTGCGCGGCGCCGGCCATGCGCAGGCAGTACAGCGCGGTGAGCGCGGTGAGCAGGTCCGGCCAGGTCTGCCCGAGGCGTTCGGCGAAGGCCAGCAGGCGGGCGCGCAAGTCCGCGTCCAGGGCGATCTCGCGGCGGTGGCAGGTGTGCGCGCTGACGGCGCGGCCGGGCGCCATGCCGGCGACTTCCGGCATCGGCGTGAAGGCTTCGCGCCAGTGGGCGGCGTCTTTGGCGCGCTTGTCACCCTCGCGGTAGGCCAGGTCTTCGTCGACGACCGCCTGCAGCGCGCCCAGTGGGGCGTGCTGGGTGCCACCGGCGTACAGCTCGCACACCCGCGTGGTCCACAGCGCCATGCCGTAGCCGTCGTTGGCGAGGTGGTGGGCGCGCTGGTACCAGACATATTGCCGCGCGCCGAGGCGGTACAGGCGCTGCAGCGCCAGCGCGTCGCGCAAGGGGTTGAGCGGGGTGTCCATGTCCTGGCGCATGGCCGCGCGGGCGGCGGCGCGCGGATCATCCTGCGCGCTCAGGTCAACGAACTCCAGCC
This sequence comes from Pseudothauera nasutitermitis, assembly GCF_004801295.1. Lineage (GTDB taxonomy): Bacteria > Pseudomonadota > Gammaproteobacteria > Burkholderiales > Rhodocyclaceae > Pseudothauera > Pseudothauera nasutitermitis. The sequence goes on along the minus strand of NZ_SSOC01000004.1, from coordinate 62,761 downwards.
AGGGCGTGCGCGCGGCGTCCAGCCACTGTTCCGGGCCCTTCTCGCCGTGGCGCAGGGCGAGCGACAGCGACTGCGCCTCGCGCACGGTCTGGTCGGCGGCGGCACGGAAGGTGTCGACATCCAGCTCGCCCTCGATCCACAGCGCGTGAGCGGTGTTGAAGCTGGGGTTGTCCGGCGCCAGCTGCTGGGCGTACCACAGCCCGGACTGGGCCTCGGTGAGCGGCCACACCGGCGCGAGGGCCGGTGGATGTGCGGCGCGTTCGTTCATGCGCCGGCCTGCCGCTGGCGGATGACCTTCCATATGGCGTTGAGGGTGAGCTGGCCGGCCAGTTCGGACATGTCGAGCTGCAGCCCGGTCTGGTTCCAGGCGGTGATCAGGTTGAGCAGGCGCAGGGAATCCAGGCCCCAGTCCACCAGGCTGTCGTCGAGGCCGATGTCCTCGGGGCTTTCGTGGATGATCCCGGCGATCTCGCTGCGGATGCGGTCCAGCGTGAGCGGGGCGGAGGTGGCGGACGGGGTGCTCATGGATGTTCTCGGACGGAAGTCGGTTCGGAGGAAAGCGGAAGCGGGCGATGCAGGACGACGAACAGGGCCAGGGCGAACAGCAGGCCGCTGACCAGCAGGTACGGCAGGCTGGGGGCGATGCGGTACAGCAGGGTGCCGGCCAGGGGTGCCACGACCATGCCCAGCCCCTGCGCGGCCGATACCGTGCCGGCCGCCGCGCCCTGTTCGTGCCTGTGCACGGCGTTGGCGGCCATGGCCTGGAAGGACGGAAACACCAGCCCCATGCCGAAGGCCGCCACCGCGTAGCAGGCCAGCAGTTGGGCTTGGGTGTGTACCAGCGCCACGCTGGCGAAGCCGATGCCGGCGATGAGGGTGCCGGTGGATACCCAGCGGGTCAGCGGTACGCTCTTGAGGCGCATGACGAACTGCTGCGAAGCGATCAGCGCGAGGCCGACGGTGGCCAGCGCCAGCCCTGCCGCGCGTGCGCCGGCCTGGGCATCCAGGCCGAGGCGGTCGATGGCGATGAAGCCGACCAGCACTTGGGCGACGGCCACCGAGGACATGGCGATCAGAGCGGTCAGGCTGGCCAGGCGTAGGCGCGGATCGAACAGCTTCACCGAGGGTTTCGGCCGGGCAGCGCCGTCCGGCGCGCAGGTGGCGCTGCTGGTGGAATGCGGCAGGGCGAACCAGATCACCAGCAAGGCCACGGCGGGCAGCGCGGCCGCGCCGTACAGAGCAAGGCTCAGATCATGGGCGGCCAGCATGCCGGCGGCGGCCGGGCCGGCCACCATGCCCAGGGCGTTGGCGGTGCCGAGCTTGGCCATGCACGCCGGGCGTTCCGGCGGCGGCGTGTGGTCGGCGATCAATGCGGCGGTGCAGGGTGGAACGGCGGCATACACCGCGCCGATCAGCGAGCGGGTGCCGACCAGCAGCACGATCAGGGCAAGCGCGCCGAGCTGTCCGCGCAGGGCCAGATCGACGCTTGCGGCCAGCATCAGGTAGATCGCGGCGAACACGCCGAAGCCGATCAGCAGCACGGGCTTGCGCCCGTGGCGGTCGCTGATGCCGCCCCACCAGCGCGCCAGCAGCATCCAGAACACGCCGCCGGCGGTGATCGACAGCCCCACCACCCATTCCGGCAGGCCGAGCTGGCGGGCCGCCGGGCCGATCACCGCCACGTAGGCCATCATCGCCATGGTGCCGGCGAGCGCGGAAAACAGCAGCGGCGGCAGATGCAGGGCCGGACCCGCTTCGCTGGGCGGGTGCGCGGGTTTGGCTGGGGATTCGGTATCGGCGCTCATCGGGGATTTCGGGGCCGCAGCGAAGTCAGCGGGCGGCCAATTCTAGCCCAGCTGGAATGCAGGGGAGGCGCATGGAACAGCGTTTTCCCGTCGCATGGGGAGCTGGGGGCCGATCACGGTTGCGCACGGACATGGACGGTATTCAAGCAAACCGCGCCGGGGATGGATTCCCGGCGCGGTCCGTGGCCGGGGCCCGCAGGGGCCCCGGAGCGCGCGTTCAGCGCGGGGTGATGCGGGTGATGCGGTCGCCGTTCGGGTCTTCGTTGCCGCGCGCCTTGTTGATCGCGTAGATCGTGCCCTTGCCGGCCTTGGTCACGTGGTTGGGCAGGGTGCCGCCCGGCAGGTTGGCGACGATTTCGCCATCGAAGTTCACCACGGTCACGGTGCCCGAACCGCGGTTCGGCACGTAGGCCACGCCGCGTTCGCTGTCCTTCGCCACGTTCAGCGGGCCTGCGCCGACCTTCACGTCGTGCAGGGTCTTGCCCGAAGCGAGGTCGACGATCAGCAGGTTGTCGGAACCCTGGGAGGCGACCAGCAGGCGGTTGGTCCTGGGGTCGAAGGCTACGCCGGAAGCGCCCTTGGAGCCTTCGATAGCGAACACCTTGTCGACTTCGTCGGTGCGCGTGTCGATCACCGCGGCTTCGTCGGTCGACATGCTGACGGTGTACAGCTTGTGGTTTTCCGGGTCGAGTTCCAGGCTCATCGGCGAGAACTTCCTGTCGCCGGCGCCGGGACCGCCGGCGAGGGTGGTCTTGATCTCGATGTTCTTGACGAAGGCCTGGGTCCTGGCATCGAACACGGCGATGTTCGGCGCGCCGAAGGCCGACGCGTAGACCTTGCCCTGTTTCTCGTCGACCACCACGTCGCGCACATGCGGCACCAGGCCGGCGTCGAACTGCTTGAGCAGGGCGAGATCGGACTGGCGATACACGGCCACGGTGCTCTGCCGGGTGTTGGTGACCCACACGGTGCCATTCACGTCATCGACGGCCACGCCATATACGGCGTACAGGCCTGGGTCGCGCGGCGCCTGGCCGTCGCGGGCCGGCTGCGCGGGTGCGGGCGGCGGGGTCACATTGGCCAGGATGGCCAGCGTCTGCGGATCGACCTTGACCAGCTGGGTCTGCGTCACCGGCGGGCGGCCGACGGCGGAGGTCACGAACAGCACGTCGTTCTTGGCCGAGTAGGCGGCTTGGTACAGGCCCGGCACCAGCGGCTTGGACGTGAGGGTGAAGCGCTCCTCGCCCGACAGCGGAATGTCCGGCGACACCTTGAGAGTGTGGATCAGCGCGGCGGCAGGCTTGGAGGCGTTCACCACCACCGGATGCTGGCCGACCGGTGCATCGGCGGGCACGACGAACTGGGTGCGGAAAGTGCCGTCGGCGCCGACCACCACCGGCTCCTTGCCGCTCAGCGCAGCGCCGCCGTAGGTCAGACGGATTTCCTGGCCCGGCTTGAAGTCGCGGCCGGCCAGCTTGACTTCGGTGCCCGGCACCACCACCGGCGTTTCGACGACGTTGACGCGGCCCTTGAAGCTCGCATCCGGCGTGTCGAAGGACGGCGCGGTGGCGCAAGCGGCCATCAGCACCGTGAGCGAGGCAAGCAGCACGGTGCGCGAGCCTGTGGTGGAGAGTGCGTGGGACAAAGTACGTCTGCCGTTCATGTGTGCTCCTTTGAAAAACCGTCGATGGTGTGCGAATACGTGCTGCCGGTGCGCTGGGGTTCAGGCCGCCGGGAATGACCGGCGGCCGGATGTCTCTTGGTTGCCGCCGTGGGCCGGCCGGGCAGCCGATGGGCCGATGTAAATCATATGAATGATACACATTATCGTTTGTATCGCTATGTACAAGGCCTTGGAGGCATGGGGTCGATCACCGTAGCCTTAGCGCAGATTCGTTCGCTCAATCCAATGCAAGCCTTGCATCTAATTACAAGTGTAAATCATTTTTATTTATAATCGTATGGCGGTTCATGCTTGGATTCCAAGTGATTGACAGGAGTCATGCCGGATTCATGGATTGAAGCCGGTTGAGTTGCTTTTTCTAGCTGGTGTCGAATACATGTGTTTCCAGTTCTCACTTTTCCTTTTCATTGATTTGCCCTTGCGGGAACACTCCGTTGTAGCGAATGCGCGGGTGGGTCATGGGTGAGTTCCCGCTTTCCGGCGACGACGGCCATCCCGCCCTGTTCCTGCTACAGGTGCCGCAGCGTCCCCTGGAAGCAACCGGCTGTCTGGCCCGGCTGCCGGCCGGCCCGGCGGCCACGCTGGCCGAACGGGTGAAGGCCTTCTTCGCGGAATCGCGCCCCGGCCCGGCCGTGCTGGTCGGCGCCCTGCCCTTCGACCCGCATGCCGACGACGCGCTGTACCAGCCGGCCCGGCTCGCTGCCCCGCTACCGGCCAGCGCCGGCGCACCGCCGGCGCTGGCCGGCGGGATCGTCGCCGAACCATCGGCCGATGCCTACGCGGACATGGTGGCGCGCGGACTCGCCTGCCTGGGCGCCGGCGAGGATGCGCCGCGCAAGCTGGTGCTGGCGCGCAGCCTGGCGATGCGCGCCACGCGGGCGGTCGATCCGCGCGTACTGGCCGCGCGCCTGGGGCGCGATCCGGGGGTGGTGGCCTACGTGGCGCCGCTGCCGGTCGGCGATGGCGAAGCCCCGGCCTGGCTGGTCGGCGCCTCGCCGGAACTGCTGGTCTCGCGCCGTGGCCTGGTCATCGAATCGCACCCGCTCGCCGGTTCGGCACGGCGCTGTGCCGATGCCGGCGAGGACCAGCGTACGGCACGCAGCCTGCTCGATTCCGCCAAGGATCTGGACGAACACCGCTACGTCGTCGAGGCCATCGCCGATGCGTTGGCACCGCTGTGCAGCACACTGGACGTGCCCGCGCGGCCGTCGCTGCACGCCACCGCGACGATGTGGCACCTGGGGACGCGCATCACCGGCACCCTGAAGCATCCCGCCCCATCCGCCGCCGCATTGGCGGCATTGCTGCACCCCACCCCGGCGGTGTGCGGCACGCCGCGCGCGGCCGCCCTGGCGGCCATCCAGGCGCTGGAGCCGGTGGAACGCGGCTTCTACGCCGGCGCGGTGGGGTGGACCGATGCCGCCGGCGACGGCGACTGGTACGTGGCCATCCGCTGCGCGCGTGTGCAGGGCGCGAACTTGCGCTTGTTCGCCGGAGCGGGCATCGTCGCCGGTTCGCGGCCGGCGGACGAGGTGGCCGAGACCGCGGGCAAGTTCCTGGCGATGCTGAACGCACTCGGCATCCGCGATGAAGGGGTTTCCGACACTCAGGGCGAAGGGCACGTGGCGGCCCAGCGTCCCTCACTGCAAGGTTTGAGCTTGTAATGAACGATCGTTCCACTCCGCCCTCCGACACCCGCGTGCCGCTGCGTCAAGTCTGGCCCGACGAGTTCGTCGCGCGCTACCGCGCCGCCGGCCACTGGCGCGGCGAGACCCTGCCCGGTTTCCTGCGCGAGCGCGCCGAGCGTTACGCCGACGACCTCGCGGTGGTCAGCCACGACGCGCGGTGGACCTATGCGCAGCTGTGGCGGGAAGCCGGGCGCATTGGCGCCGGCCTGCTGGCGCGCGGCCTGCGGCCGGGCGACCGGGTGGTGGTGCAGCTGGGCAACACACCCGAATTCATCTCCGTGGTCTGGGGCCTGTTCCGCGCCGGGCTGATCCCGGTGTACGCCCTGCCCGCCCACCGCATCACCGAGATCGCCCACTTCGCGCGCAAGGCCGAGGCCAGCGCCTACATTACCGTGGAGCGCCACGAGGGCTTCGACTGCCGGGGGCTGGCGCGCGAACTGCGCGCCGAGGTGCCCGCGGTGCGCGAGGTGGTGATCGTCGGCGAGGCGGAAGAATTCACCGCGCTGGCCGCGCTGGACGGCGATCCGGCCGCGCTGCCGGCCGACCCCGATCCGCAGTCGGTGGCCTTCCTGCAGATTTCCGGCGGCAGCACCGGCTTGTCCAAGCTGATCCCGCGCACCCACGACGACTACCTCTACAGCTTCCGCGCCAGCAACGAGATCTGCGGCATCGGCCGCGACAGCGCCTACATGGTCGCCCTGCCGGCCGCGCACAATTTCCCGATGAGTTCGCCGGGCTGGCTGGGCGCGCTGTACGCCGGCGCGCGCGTGGTGCTCAGCCCCGGCCCCGGGCCGGACGCCGCCTTCCCGCTGATCGCCCGTGAGCGCGTCACCTGCGTCGGCCTGGTGCCGCCGCTGGCGCTGCTGTGGGCCGACGCCGCGGCCAAGACCCCGCACGATCTGTCCAGCCTGCGGGTGGTGCAGGTGGGCGGCGCCAAGCTGGTGCCGGAAGCCGCGCGCCGGGTGGTCGCCGGGCTGGGCTGCACGCTGCAGCAGGTGTTCGGCATGGCCGAGGGCCTGGTCAATTACACCCGTCTGGACGACGCCGAGGAGCTCATCCTCAACACCCAGGGCCGGCCGATCAGCCCGGACGACGAGGTGCTGGTGGTGGACGACCACGGCAATCCGGTGCCCGAGGGCCAGACCGGTTATCTGCTGACGCGCGGGCCCTACACCATCCGCTGCTACCACAACGACGAGGCCGCCAACGCGCGCAGCTTCACCGAGGACGGCTACTACCGCACCGGCGACGTGGTGCAGCGCCTGCCCGGCGGCTATCTGGTGGTGCAGGGGCGCGCCACCGACCACATCAACCGCGCCGGCGAGAAGATTTCCGCCGAGGAGATCGAGGACCACCTGCTCGCCCATCCGGCGGTGTTCGACGCGGCGGTGGTGTCGATTCCCGACGAATACCTGGGCGAGCGCAGCTGCGCCTTCATCATCCCGCGCGGCGAAAAACCGCGCGCGCCGGCCCTCAAGGCCTGGATGCGCGAGCGCGGGCTGGCCGCCTTCAAGGTGCCGGACCAGATCGTCTTCGTGGACGCCTTCGGCACCACGGCGGTGGGCAAGGTCAGCCGCCGCGAGCTGCGCGCCCAGTTGCGCGAGAAATTTCTCGCCGGACAGCAGGACGCCTGATGGGCCTGCCGCGCATCGCCCCCTACCCGCTGCCGGCGCAGGCCGAACTGCCCGCGCCGCGCGCCACCTGGCAGCCGCGCGCCGAACGGCTGGCGCTGCTGGTGCATGACATGCAGCGTTATTTCCTCGCCCCCTACGCGCCCGACGCCGCCCCGCTGGGGCCGGCCATCGCCAACCTCGCCCGCCTGCTGGAACGCAGCCGCGCGCTTGGCGTGCCGGTGTTCTACACCGCCCAGAAGGGCAACCAGGAACGCTGCGACCGCGGCCTGCAGGCCGACCTGTGGGGGCCGGGCATGCGCGCCAGCGCGGAACACGAGGCCATCGTCGAGGAACTCGCGCCGCGGGCCGGCGAGCATGTGCTGGTCAAGCACCGCTACAGCGCCTTCCAGCGCAGCAACCTGGAAACCCTGATGCGCGCACGCGGGCGCGACCAGTTGCTGGTCACTGGCGTGTATGCGCACATCGGCTGCACCGCGACCGTGGTGGAGGCCTTCCAGCGCGACATCGAGCCCTTCATCGCCGCCGACGCGGTGGCGGATTTCTCGCGCGAGGATCACGACCAGGCGCTGCGCTGGATCGCGCGCACCTGCGGCGTGCCGATGAGCACCGAAGCCTTGCTGGAGGTGCTGCGATGAAGCCTTGCCCGCTGGCCGAGGGAGAACCGGCATGCGCCTGACCGGCTTCGACGGCACGGTGGCACTGGTCACCGGCGCGGGCGGCGGCATCGGCGCCGCGCTGGTGCGCCTGCTGCGCGCCAGCGGCAGCGTGGTGGTGGCCACCGACCTGTATGCGCCGGTGCTGGAAGAACAATCCGGCACGCCGGCGGCCTTCGCCGAGGCACTGGACGTCACCGACTCCACCGCGGTCGATGCGCTGGTGGCGCGCGTGGAGCGCGAAGCCGGCCCCATCGGCTTCGGCATCAACGTGGCCGGCGTGCTGCAGACCGGCACCGTGGACACCATCGACGATGCCGAATGGCGCCGCGTGTTCGCGGTGAACGCCGACGGCGTGTTCCACGTCTCGCGCGCGCTGGCGCGGGTGATGGCGCCGCGCCGCCAGGGCGCCATCGTCACCGTGAGTTCCAACGCCGCCGGCGTGCCGCGCCACGGCATGGCGGCTTACGCGGCCTCCAAGGCGGCGGCCACCATGTTCATGCGCTGCCTGGGGCTGGAGCTGGCGCCGCTGGGCATCCGCTGCAACATCGTCGCCCCCGGCTCCACGCTGACCCCCATGCAGACCGGCATGTGGGCGGACGACAGCGGCGCGCGCCGGGTCATCGAGGGCCTGCCGCAGATCTACAAGGCCGGCATCCCGCTCGGCAAGCTCGCCCTGCCGGAGGACGTGGCCCACGCGGTGATGTTCCTGCTCTCCGAGCAGGCCGGCCACGTCGCCATGAGCGATCTCTATGTTGATGGCGGAGCGACGCTGCGTGCATGATGCCGGCCGTTGCCCATTTTCCGTTGCGGAAGCTGCCATGAAATCCTTTGCGTCCCGCCTTGCTGCCGCCTGCTGCGTGCTGTTCCCGCTGCTCTTCGCCGTGCCGGCGACGGCCGCGCAGATCGTCGATCTGCGCGGGCGCACGGTGACGGTGCCCGAGCGCATCCAGCGCATCTCCATCGACGACGGGCGCTACCTGGTGGCGCTGGCGCTGCTGCACGCCGATCCGGTGCAGGTGCTGGCGGCCTGGCCGCGCGACATCCACCGCATCGGCGAGGCCACCCATGCGCAGTACCTGAAGAAATTCCCGGCGCTCGGCAAGCTGCCGCAGGTGGCCAGCTCGGCCGGCAGCTTCAACCTGGAGGCGGTGCTGGCCGCGGCACCCGACGTGGCCGTGGTGTCGCTCGGCAGCGGCCCCAGTGACGCCCAGGTGGCGCAGTTGCAGGCCGCCGGCATTCCGGTGGTGTTCATCGACTTCTTCACCTATCCGTTCAAGAATCAGGCGGACAGCCTGCGCCTCCTCGGCCGCCTCACCGGCGCGCAGGAGCGTGCCGAAGCCTTCGTGGCCTTCCGCGAGCAGCGCCTGGAGACGATTTCCCGGCGCGTCGCGGCGATTGCGCCGGAAGCGCGCCCCACGGTGTTCCTGGAAGCCCACGCGGGGATGACCGCCGATTGCTGCAACTCGCCGGGCAAGGGCAACGTGGGCGACTACATCGAGTTCGTCGGCGGGCACAACATCGGCGCGGACGTGCTGACCGCGCCCTACGGCAAACTGAACATGGAGTACGTGATCTCGCGCGATCCGCAGGTGTACATCGCTACCGGCGGGCCGCATCTGGCCAAGAGCGGCGGTCTGGTGCTGGGGGTGGGCTACGATGCCGCGCAGGCCCAGGCTTCCTTGCAGGCCATCGCCCGCCGCCAGGGCATCGCCCAGTTGAGCGCGGTGAAGAACGGCCGCACCCACGGGCTGGCCCACCAGCTGATCAACTCGCCCATCGACATCGTCGCCACCGAGGCCTTCGCGCGCTGGGTGCATCCCGAACTGTTCGCGGATCTCGATCCGGGCCGTACCCTGGACGAGATCAATACGCGCTTCCTCGCCGTGCCGTATGGTGGCGCGAGCTGGGTGGATCTGCGCTAGCTGCGCGGTGGGCGCGGCGCTTGAGGAATTTTCCGGGGAGTCGGTTTGGCAAACGCAATCGAGGTGAATGACACGGCCGCCGAAGCGGCTTCCATCCTGGCCGCCTACCGCCGCATGGTGGCGCGCCGCGCGGCCATCGTCCTCGGCCTGGCGGTGCTGTGCGTGGGCGCCTTTCTGCTCGATCTGGTCACCGGGCCGTCGGCGCTGACCCCGCGGCAGGTGCTGAGCGGGCTGTTCGCGCCGGACAGCCTCACCCCGCCGCAGGCCGCCATCGTCTGGCAGGTGCGCCTGCCCTACGCGCTGATGGCGGTGCTGGTGGGCGCCGCGCTGTCGCTGGCGGGCGCGGAGATGCAGACCATCCTCAACAACCCGCTGGCCAGCCCGTTCACCCTCGGGGTGTCCTCGGCGGCCTCGTTCGGCGCGGCGCTGGCCATCGTGCTGGGCTTTTCGCTGCCCTTCATTCCGGCGGACTGGATGGTGCCGCTGAACGCCTTCGTGTGCGCCTTCGGTTCGGTGCTGCTGCTGCAGATGATGACCCGCCGGCGCGGCGCCGGGGTGGAGACCGTGGTGTTGCTGGGCATCGCGCTGGTGTTCGCGTTCAACGCGCTGGTGGCCTTCGTGCAGTTCATCTCCTCGCAGGAGGCCTTGCAGCAACTGGTGTTCTGGAGCATGGGCTCGCTGTCGCGTGCCACCTGGGCCAACGTGGGCATGCTGGCGGTGGTAGTGGCGGTGGTGGTGCCGTTTTCCCTGCATGCCGCCGGGCAGCTCACCTCGCTGCGTCTGGGCGAGGACCGCGCGCGCAGCTTCGGTGTGAACGTGCAGCGCCTGCGCTTCATGGCGCTGCTGCGGGTGAGCCTGCTGGCCGCCACTTCGGTGGCCTTCGTCGGCACCATCGGCTTCATCGGCCTGGTGGGCCCGCACGTCGCCCGCCTGCTGCTCGGCGAGGATCACCGCTTCCTGCTGCCGGCCAGCATCCTGGCTGGGGCGCTGATCATGTCGCTCTCTTCGGTGGCCAGCAAGACGCTGGTGCCGGGCGTGCTGATGCCGGTGGGCATCGTCACCGCCATCGTCGGCGTGCCGATGTTCCTGTTCCTGATCTTCCGCCGCTCGGAGCGTTCCTGATGGCCGACGATCTCCTCCAGGTCCGCGACCTGTCCACCGGCTACCACGGCCGCGAGATCATCCACAAGCTGGTCCTGCCCGACATCCGCGCCGGCGAGGTGCATTCGCTGGTCGGCCCCAACGGTGCCGGCAAGAGCACGCTGATGCGCGCGCTGGCCGGCCTGCAGCGTGCCACCGGCTCGGTGAAGCTGGGCGGGCGCGAACTGATCGGCCTGTCGCTGGCCGAGCATGCCCGCCACATCACCTACATGCCGCAGACCCTGCCGCAGGGCGTGGCGCTGACCGTGCTGGAAAGCGTGATCGGCGCGCTGCGCGCCTCGCCCACCGGGGAAGACGCCGGGCTGGGCGAGAAGGCCATCGAACGGCGTTCGCTGGAGGTGCTGCAGCGCGTGGGCATCACCCACCTGGCGCTGAACGGCCTGGACCAGCTGTCCGGCGGGCAGCGCCAGCTGGTCTCGCTGGCCCAGTCGCTGGTGCGCGAGCCCCGGGTGCTGCTGCTCGACGAGCCGATCAGCGCGCTCGACCTGCAGCACCAGCTGCGCGTGATGCAGCTGGTGCATGAACTGGCGCGCGAGCGCGGCATGATCGCCCTGGTGGTACTGCACGACTTGCAGGCCGCGGCGCGCTGGTCGGACGGCATCGTGATGTTCTCCAAGGGCGCGGTAGTGGCCACCGGCAAGCCGGCGGAGGCCATCACCCCGCATACCCTGGCGCGCGTGTATGGCGTGCGTGCGCGCACCGAGCATTGCTCGCACGGCATGTTGCAGATCATGGTGGATGGCGTGCTGCGCCCGGACGAGGTGCCGGCGGCATGAACGGCGCGGCGGCCCTGCCGGTGGCGCTGCGCGGCACGCAGGTGCGCAGCGTGCGTTCGGCCGCCGGCATCGACTATCACCTGTGCGTGTGGGTACCGCCCGGCACGCCGCCCGCGGGCGGCTGGCCGGTGGTGTATGCGCTGGACGGCAACGCGGTGTTCGGCACCTTCGTCGAGGGCATCCGGCGTTCCAGCCGGCGCCCGGACGCCACCGGCGTGGCGCCGGCGGCGGTGGTCGGCATCGCGCAGAGCGGCGAGCACCTGTTTTCCCCCGACGCGCTGCGCCAGCGCGACTTCTCGCCGCAGGACAAGGGCGGCGGCGCGGAAGCCTTCCTGGCCTTCCTCGCCGACGAGCTGGCGCCGGCGCTGGCCGGCGAGCTCTCGCTGAATCCGGCGCGCCAGACCCTGTTCGGCCATTCGCTGGCGGGCTTCTTCGTGCTGCATGCGCTCACGCAGCGCCCGGCCGCCTTCCAGAATTTCGCGGCGATCAGCCCCTCGGTGTGGTGGGACGAGGCCGGGCTACGCGCCCGCCTGCCCGCGCTGGCGGGTGCCGATGCGCGGGTGTTCGTCGCGGCCGGCGAGTGGGAGGACGAGGTGCCGCCCTGGCAGCGCCCCTTCCCCGGTTACGAGGAACTGGTGCAGCGCCGCGCGCAGTGCCGCATGGTGGGCAATGCGCGCGACATCGCCGCCGAACTGGGCGCGCTGCTGGGCGAGGAGCGCGTGCGCTTCCAGTTCTTCGCCGATGAGGACCATGCCTCCATCCTGATGATCGGCATCCAGCGCGTGTTGCGTTTTGCGCTGGCGCCTACGCCCGCGGAATTGCCCCGCCCCTGATGCACGGGCCGGTGGCCGGCCCGCCGGCGCCCTTACGGCTTCCCGCTGCGGGGTAGTTCGACCTCCACGCACAGGCCGCGCCCGTGTTCCCCGTCCTTGAGCGCGATCCGCCCGCCGTGGGCCCAGCAGATCTCGCGCACGATCGCCAGGCCCAGCCCGCTGCCTTCGCTGTCGCCCTGGCCGAGAATGCGGTAGAAGCGCTTGAACACGTTTTCCCGTTCCGTTTTCGCAATGCCCGGGCCGCTGTCGCTCACGCGCAGCACCGCCCCGCCGCCCGCCCGGGCCGCCACCGCGACCACCACGCGGGCGTCCTGCGGGCTGTAGCGCAGTGCGTTGTCGATCAGGTTGGCGATCATCTCGCGCAGCATGGCGGCGTTGCCGTGCAGGCGGAGGGAGGTGTCGGCGCCTTCGAATTCGAGGGCGATGCGCTTGCGCAATGCGAGCGGCGCCAGCTCCAGCGCCGTTTCGCGCGCCAGCGCGGTGAAATCGAGTTCGGCGCGCTCGCCGATCAGACCGTTGACCGCCTCGGCGTGCGACAGCGTGAGCATCTGGTTGGCCAGCCGGCGCGCGCCGCGCACGCTGGCGTGCAGGCTCGCCAGGGTGCGGCGCATTTCCTCGGGATCGCGCTGGCGCATGCCGTATTCCGCCTGGGTGCCGAGCACCGCCAGCGGCGTGCGGATCTGGTGGGCCGCGTCGGCCAGGAAGCGCCGGCGCGCCGCCAGCATGGCCGACAGGCGGGCCATGTGGTGGTTGATGGCGTCGATCAGCGGGCGCACTTCGTTGGGGATGTTGGTGTCGGGCACCGGGGTGAGGTCTTCCGCGTGGCGCTGGCGGATGGCGTTGCGCAGGGCCAGCAGCGGGCGGAACGCGGAGGCCAGCGCGAGCATGATCAGCACGCCGCCCGCGGCGACCAGCAGCAGCTGGCGGCGCAGGCTGCCGAGGAACAGCTCGCGCACCAGCACGTCGCGCGAGCCGGTGCTTTCGGCGAACACGATGGTCACCGCGTCGCTGTCGCCCAGCTCGGGGTCGTAGAGCCGTTTGCGCTGGGCGGCCAGGCGTACTTCCTCGCCCAGGAAGCGGGCGTTGCGGATGTGCACCTCGCCGCTGGGCGGGGGCGGGTCGTCCGGCGCGAGGCCGGCGTAGCCGGTGAGCACCTCGCCCTGCGGGTCGATGACCGCGTAGTAGACCCGCTCCTGGCCGCTTTCCTCGAACACTTCGAAGGCCGCGTAGGGAATGTCCACGTGGATCTGCCCGGCCAGCGAGTGCGTGCGCTCGGCCACCGCGCGCAGCGCCGCGGTGAGCGAGCGGTCGTAGGCGCGGTTGACTGCGTCGAGCGCCGACTGGTAGGACAGCACGGCATTAACCAGCAGCAGGATGACCAGCGGCGGCAGCAGCCAGGCCGCCACGCGGCGGCGCAGGCTGAAGCGCGTGGGCATGGACGACTGCGGGGCGGCCGCGTCAGCCATCGCCGGCCTCGGCGAGCAGGTAGCCCAGGCCGCGCAGGGTGGTGATCGTCACGCCCGAGCCTTCCAGCTTCTTGCGCACCCGCGACACATAGATTTCGATGGCCTCGACGCGGACGTCGGCGGCGAGGTCGAACACCTTTTCGAACAGCGCCTCGCGCGCCACCGGGCGGCCGACGCGCCACAGCAGGGCCTCCAGCACCGCCAGTTCGCGCGGGGTGAGGGCGAGCGGGCGGTCGTCCACGCTGACCAGGCGGGTGGTGGTGTCGAAGCTCAGCCGGCCGACGCGCAGCAGCGGGGCGTGGTTGCCGCTGCGGCGCAGCAGGGCCTTGATGCGCGCTTCCAGTTCGGCCAGCTCGAAGGGCTTGGGCAGGTAGTCGTCCGCGCCGAGGTTGAGGCCGTGCACGCGCTCTTCGGTGGTGGCGCGCGCGGTCAGCACCAGCACCGGGACGTGCAGGCCGTGTTCACGTGCGCGCAGCCGGCGCAGCACGTCCAGCCCGTCCATGCCGGGCAGCGACAGGTCGAGGATGACCAGGTCGTAGGGCTGGGTGAGCAGGGCGTGGTCGGCATGGTCGCCGCGGCGCATCACGTCCAGGGCGTAGCCGGCCTGGCGCAGGGCGCGCGCCACCCATTCGGCCAGCTCGGCATGGTCTTCCACGAGCAGCAGGCGCATGGCATCTCCGCGGCGGAAAGTGGCACGTAAGCCGGGCGGACGTTTTATCCTTGCATGAAAACAGGCGCTGCCGCCGCATGGCCGGCCGGCGCCGACAAGGAGGAGACGCGTCGATGCCCGGATTGAGGCATGTCATTCTACTCGCGCTGCTGGCCGGCCCGTTTGCGCCGGTGTTCGCCCAGACCGCCGGCGAACGGCTGGCCGCGGCGCAGCGCGAAGGGGCGGTGGTGATCTATGCGGTCACCGACCGGGAGATCGTGCAGTCGGTCATCGACGACTTCGAGGCGCGCCATCCGGGCGTGCGGGTGGCCTACCACGACATGCAGAGCAACGAAGCCTACCGGCGCATCGTGGAGGAGGCCGGGTCGGAGGCTGCGCGGGCGGCCCCGGACGGTGCGGAGGTGGCCGACGTGGTGTGGAGTTCGGCGATGGACCTGCAGGTCAAGCTGGTCAACGACGGCTACGCTCGCCCCCACCGCTCCACCGAAACCGCCGCGCTGCCGGGCTGGGCGGTGTGGAAGGAGGAAGCCTTCGGCACCACCTACGAGCCGGTGGTGATGGCCTACGACCGCGACGCCCTGGCCGCGGACGAGGTGCCCGACAGCCACGCCGCGCTGATCCGCCTGCTGGCGGCGCAGCCCGAACGCTTCACCGGCCGCGTGGCGACCTACGACCCAGAACGCTCCGGCCTGGGCCTGCTGCTGCTCAGCCAGGACGCCCAGGCCAACCCGACCGCCTTCTGGCAGCTCGCCCACCGCCTCGGCGCCCTGGGCGTGCGGCGCTATCCGACCTCGGCGCAGATGCTCGACGCCATCGCCGCGGGCGAGATCCTGCTGGGCTACAACCTGCTCGGTTCGTACGCGCTGGAGCGGGCCCGGCGCAATCCGCGCATCGGCATCGTGTGGCCGCGCGACTACACCCTGGTGCTGAGCCGGGTGGCGCTGATCACCCGCCACGGCCGCCACCCCGAGGCCGCGCGCCTGTGGCTGGACTATCTGCTCTCGCCGCAGGGCCAGCGCATGCTGGCCGAAAGCGCCGGGCTGCATGCGGTGCGCGAAGGGGTTTCCCGGCACGCGGCCTCCGACCTGCGCAGCCAGCTCGGCGGCGCGTTCCGCCCCATTCCCATCGGCACCGGGCTGCTGGCCTATCTGGACCAGTCCAAGCAGCAGGACTTCCTGAGACAATGGGAAGCCGCCATGGCGCCCTGAGCGTGCCCCGGCCCGCCGGCGGCAACTGGCATTCCACGCCCATGAACCCTTGCAAGGAGACAGCCGTGCCCGGTTTGCTTCCCGACCTCGATCCGGACGGACTTCTGGAGTATTCGGTGGTGTTTACCGACCGCTCGCTCAACCACATGTCGCAGGCCTTCCAGGGCGTGATGCGCGACATCTCGGCCACCCTCAGGCGGGTCTACAACGCCCGCGCGGTGGCCCTGGTGCCCGGCGGCGGCAGCTACGCGATGGAAGCGGTGGCCCGCCAGTTCGCCACCGGGCGCAAATGCCTGGTCATCCGCAACGGCTGGTTCAGCTTCCGCTGGACGCAGATCTTCGAGATGGGCGGCATTCCCGCCGAGGCCGCCGTGCTCAAGGCCCGCCCGCTCGGCGCGGGGCGCCAGGCCCCCTTCGCCCCGCCGCCGCTCGCCGAGGTGGTCGCGGCGATCCGCGAGCAGCGCCCGGACCTGGTGTTCGCCCCTCACGTGGAAACCGCCTCGGGCATCCTCCTGCCCGACGATTACCTGCGCGCGGTGGGCGAGGCCGTGCGCGAAGCCGGCGGCCTGTTCGTGCTCGACTGCGTGGCCTCGGGCACCGTGTGGGTGGACATGGAGGCGAACGCGGTGGACGTGTTGATCAGCGCGCCGCAGAAAGGCTGGTCGGCCTCGCCGGGCTGCGGCATGGTGATGCTCAACGCGCGGGCGCGCGAACGCATCGACGCCACCACCAGCACGAGCTTCGCCTGCGATCTGCGCAAATGGCTGCAGATCATGGAGGCCTACGAGCACGGCGGGTTCGCCTACCACGCCACCCTGCCCACCGACGCGCTGGCGCGCCTGCGCGACACCATGCGCGAGGCCGAGGCGGTGGGCTTCGAGACCCTGCGCGAGCGCCAGTTCGCCCTGGGCCGCGCGGTGCGCGCGCTGCTCGCCGCGCGCGGCTTCCGCAGCGTGGCGGCCGACGGCTTCGAAGCGCCCGGCGTGGTGGTGGCCTACACCGACGACGACGGCGTCCACAACGGCAGCAAATTCATCGCCGCCGGCCTGCAGATCGCCGCCGGCGTGCCGCTGCAATGCGACGAAGGGCCGGACTTCAAGACCTTCCGCCTCGGCCTGTTCGGCCTGGACAAGCTGGCGGACATCGAGCGCACGGTGGGGCACCTGGCCGGCGCGCTGGATCGGCTGGGTTGACGGGTTCCGGCGGGGAAAGGGGGCGCGGCCGCCGGAAACACATGACCGCCCCCTACCCCGCCCTCGCCACCCACCTGCGGTAGATCGGCCCGGTGCCCAGCACCACGAACAGCATGCGCATGACCTGCATGGCGGTGACGATGGGCACGCCCAGGCCCAGCACCTTGGCGGTGATGGTCATTTCCGCGATGCCGCCGGGCACCAGGGCGAGGATCAGCGTCGGCGCGGGCAGCTCGACCAGATGCGCCACGCCCCAGCCCAGCAGCGCGGAGGCGCCCATGAACAGCAGCGAGGAAACCGTCGCCACCGCCAGCAGGCGCGGCGCCGAGCGCAGGAAATCGGGCCGGTACTTGTCGCCCAGCGACCAGCCGATGCACAACTGCCCGGCCCACGACACCCACTGCGGCAGGGCCGACAGGCGCAGGTCGAACAGCGTGACCAGCATGGCGAAGGCCATCGGGCCGAGCATCCAGGCGTTGGGCAGGCGCAGCTTCTGGAACAGCCAGCCGCTGGCCCAGGCGCCCAGCACCAGCCAGGCCAGGCCGGGCCAGCGCAGCTCGCGCACGTCCGGCAGCACGTCCCCGCCATGGTCGCCGAACCAGCGGAAGGCGAACGGCACGACCACCACCACCAGCAGCACGCGCATGCTGTGGGCGGAGGCCACCTGGTCCACGCGGGCACCGTGCCGGGCCGCCATGTTGGCCATTTCGCTGGCGCTGCCGATGGCGGCCGCGAACCATGCGGTGGACACATCGAGCCCGGCATAGCGCCGGTAGGCCCAGCTGCCGATGCACGCCAGCAGCAGGGCGTAGGTCATGCCGAGCACGATCAGCGCCCAGTGCTGGGCCACGCTGGCGGCCACCTGCGGGGTGAAGTACAAGCCCAGCGACACGCCGATCACCCAGCGCCCCAGGCGGTTGACCGGGGACGGGCAACGGCTGGCGACGCCGGACAGGCGGGTCGCGGCGGTCAGGATCAGCGGGCCCAGCAGCCAGGGCAGCGGCACATCCAGCCACAAGGCCAGCGCGGCACCGAACAGGGCGACGCACAGGCCCAGCAGGCACCGCCACGCGTTTTTCATCTATTTCCCTGCCTCTCGAAAAAACAAGCCGGCGGGATGCAGCATCCCGTCGGCTCCGCGTTTCCATATACCACTCATCTCCTCATCGGCGCCGCTGCGGCCTCCTACTCGGCAATCTCCGGCAGCAGGCTGCGCTTCTTCCAGCGCCGGTACAAGGGCGGAAGCAGGATCACGCCCAGCGACAGCACCCAGAACGCCACGCTCACCGCGCTGGAAAACAGAATGACCACGTCGCCGTCGGAGATCGCCAGCGCGCGGCGCAGGTTCTGCTCCATCAGGTTGCCGAGGACCACCCCGAGGATCAGCGGGGCCATGGGCATGTGCGCCTTGCGCAGAAAATAGCCCACCAGGCCGATCCCTGCCACCAGCAGCAGATCGAAGCGCGTGGCGTTGATCGAATACACGCCGATGATGCTCACGCACACGATGCCGGGCACCAGCAGCCAGGGCGGCACGGACAGGATGCTGGCGAACACCCGCACCATGGGCACGTTCATGATGAGCAGCATGACGTTGGCCACCAGCAGCGAAGCGATCAGCCCCCACACCAGCTGCGGCTGGGCGTCGAACAGCACCGGCCCGGGGGTGATGTTGTACAGCGTCAGCGCCCCCATCATCACCGCGGTGGTGCCCGAGCCGGGCACGCCGAGCGTGAGCATGGGGATGAACGAGCCGGTCGCGGAGGCGTTGTTGGCCGACTCCGGCGCGGTCAGGCCGCGCATGTCGCCCCGGCCGAACTTGGCGTCCGGATCGCGCTGTTCGGTGATGCGCTTCTCGTTGGCGTAGGCGATCGCCGAGGCCACGCTGGCGCCCGCACCCGGCAGCACCCCCAGGCCGAAGCCGGTCAGGCTGCTGCGCACCACGCTGGGCAGGGTGAAGCGGAATTCCGCGAAATTGAACAGCTTGCGCCCGCTCTTGGGCACCTTGACCGACAGGCCGCCGACCACGTGCTCCAGCATCTGCAGCATCTCGCTGATGGCGAACAGCGCGATCACCACCACCACGAAATCGATGCCGTCGGACAGATTGGGCGAATCGAAGGCGAAGCGATAGACGCCGGAATTGGCATCCACCCCCACGGTGGAAATGGCCAGCCCGATCATCGCCGCCAGCACGCCCTTCACCGGCTCGCTGCCCAGCAGCCCGGTCAGGCAGCAGAAGGCGAACACCATCAGCACGAAATACTCGGCCGGCCCGAACGCCAGCGCCCAGCGCGCCAGCAGCGGGGCGAAGATGACGATGCCGAAGAAGGCCACCAGCGAACCGAAGAACGACGCCCAGGCGGACAGCGACAAGGCCACGCTGCCCAGCCCCTGGCGGGCCAGCGGATAACCGTCCAGGGTGGTCATCACCGAGGCCGCCTCGCCCGGCACGTTGATCAGGATGGAGGTGATGCGCCCGCCGTATTCGGCCCCCACGTAAACCGCGGCGAGCAGGATCAGCGCCGTCTCCGGCGGCAGGTTCATGGCGAAGGCCACCGGAATGAGCATCGCCACCCCGTTGATCGGCCCCAGCCCCGGCAGCACCCCGACGATGGTGCCGAAGAACGAGCCGATGGCCGCCACCAGCAGGTTCAGCGGGGTGAATGCCACGCCGAAGCCCTGGGAAAGATGTTCCAGCACGCCGTTCATAGCCATGCTCCCAGCAGGCCGACCGGCAGGACCACGTCCAGCACCCGGTCGAACAGCACGAACAGCAGCACCGAGCCCGCCACCCCGC
This sequence comes from Pseudothauera nasutitermitis, assembly GCF_004801295.1. Taxonomy (GTDB): domain Bacteria; phylum Pseudomonadota; class Gammaproteobacteria; order Burkholderiales; family Rhodocyclaceae; genus Pseudothauera; species Pseudothauera nasutitermitis. Next base: position 43,265 of record NZ_SSOC01000004.1, on the reverse strand, counting down.
CGATGGCCGGGCCCACCCAGCCGCCGCCGAACAGGCGGCCGACCAGCAGGGTCATCAGCGCCGTGGCGATGATGAAGCCCGCCCACTGGAACACCAGGGCATAGCCCACGATCACGCCGAACATGGCGGCGATGCGCGTGTTGGCGCCCGGCGGGTTGGCCGGCGCCTGCCCGCCGCCGCGGATCGCCAGCCGCAGGCCGCACAGCGCCATGACCGCCGCGATGAGCAGCGGAAACGCGCGCGGCCCGAGCGGCTCGTAGGAAAAAGGCGCCTGCAGGTCATGGCCCTGCCAGATCATCATCGCCGCCAGCGCCAGCGCGGCAATGCCCAGTATGCGATTGTTCATGTTCGTGTCCCGTCGGAAAATGCGCGCCGCGCCGTCCCGCGACGGCCTCGCGCGGGCGGCGTGCGGGGCGCGGCTGCGCCCTGCGCGCGAAGTACGGAAGTCCCGCCGGCTGCGGCGGAAGGAGAGAACCGGGGACCGGCCCGCCGGTCAGTTCACCAGGCCGAACGAGCGGGCCAGTTCGCCGTACTGGCGGACCTGCTCCTTGACGTAGGCGTCGAGCTCGGGCCCGGTCAGGCTGAACGGGAACAAGCCCTGCTGGGCCTGCAGCCGGGCGAACGCCTCGCTGCCCATGGTCTTTTCGAACGCCTCCACCCACCACTGGTAGTCCGCGTCCGACACCTTGGGGCCGAGATAGAAGCCGCGGATGATCGGCCATTCGATGTCGTAGCCCTGTTCCCTGGCGGTCGGCACGTCGGCCAGGCGGCCGGGCAGGCGCTCGCTGTGGAACACCGCCAGAATCCTGATCGGCGCCCCCCCTTCCAGCGTGGTGACGGCCTCGGCGGCATCGCCCATGTAGGCCTGGATGTGATTGCCGCGCAGCGCGGTGATGCCCTCGCCGCCGCCTTCGAAGGCCACGAAGCGCATGCGCTTGTAATCGACGCCGGCGGCCTTGGCGGTCAATGCGGCCTTCATCCAGTCCTGGCTGCCCACGGTGCCGCCCGCGCCGAACACCACCTTGGCGGGGTCCTGCCTGAGCGCCTGCATCAAGTCGTCCAGGGTCTGGTAGGGCGAATCGTCGCGCACCACGGCCACACCGTAGTCGGCGCCGACGGCGGCCAGCCAGCGTACGTCGTCCACCGTGTAGCGGCCGAACTTGCCCTGGGCCAGATTCAGCAGCGAACCGCCGGAGAAGGCAACGATAGACCCCCCTTCGGCGGGGCGCTGCGCCACGATGGTGTTGTAGGCCACCGCGCCCACGCCGCCCGGCATGTAAACGATGCGCAGTGGATTCTTCAGCGCGCCGCTTTCCTGCAGCGCGGCCTGGGTCAGCCGGCAGGTCAGATCGAAGCCGCCGCCCGGCTGGGCGGGCGCGATGCACTCGGGCCGGCGCGGCTCGGCCTGCGCGGCGACGCTGGCCGAAGCCAGCACGGCCGCCCCCAGGCAGGCGGCGGCAAAAGCCCGCCCCGGCAGGCGGCGGGTGAACGCAAGGGATGCGGAAAGCATGGTTGTCTCCTGTAGGTTTTGTATTTATGCGCGCCCGCCGTTCGGGGGTGGATGCGCGCAAGGCATACTAGCTACGGAGGGCTTTCAAACTGCTTTCAGTCACCCCGGCGGGCGCCGGCCGGTTTTCAGGGCCCCGGTGCGCGCAGGATCAGGGTATCGCCGCGCTGGGTGAATTCCAGGTGCTTGAGCACGCTCATGCCCAGCAGCACCTGGTCGTCGCGCATGCCGGGGTTGAGGTGGCCGCGCACCTCGCGGGCGAGGAAGGGGCCCAGGCCCAGTTCATCGATGCGCGTGGCGCGCACGGTGACCGCGCCGTTGGCGGTCATCACCTGGGCCGGCGCGCCCGGCGCGAGGCCGAGCGCTTCGCCCAGATGGGCGGGCACCGAAACCTGGGTGGCCCCGGTATCGAGCAGGAACACCACCGGCCGGCCGTTGATGGTGCCCGGCGCCACGTAATGCCCCATGCGGTTGCGCTGCAGCACCAGCTCGGTGCCGCTGCCCGGGGTGACGGAAAGATCGCGGTTGGGATTGTGGCGCTGCTCCAGGCGCTCGCTGAAGAACAGCCACAGCACGCCGAGCAGCGCCAGCGCGCCCAGCCACAGCATGACGCGGCCGAGGCCGCGGGTGGTGTGCTCGGGGGACTGGCTCATGCGTGCTTCCCTCCGTAAGAAATCCTCAGCCCAGCACCTGCCCATGCTCGCGGGTGGCATGAAAGCCCACCTTGGGCCACTTTTCCATGGTCACTTCCAGGTTGTAGCGGCTGCTGGCGAGATACACTGGGTTGCCGTCCACGTCCTTGCCCAGGCGCATCACCTGCTCGCGCTCGAAATTGCGCCGCGTGAGCTCGTCCGGAAAGGTCAGCCAGCGCGCGGTGTGGATGTCGGCGGATTCGAAGATGGCGTCCACCTTGTACTCGTCCTTCAGGCGCTGGGCGACCACCTCGAACTGCAGCACGCCCACGGCGCCCAGCAGCATGTTGCCGCCTTCCAGCTCGAAGACCTGGATCGCGCCTTCCTCGCCGAGTTCCTGCAGGCCCTTCTGCAACTGCTTGGACTTGAGCGGATCGCGCAGGCGGGCGGCGCGGAACAGTTCCGGGGAGAAGTAGGGGATGCCCTTGAAGCCGAGGTTCTCGCCCTCGCTCAGGGTGTCGCCGATCTGCAACTGGCCGTGGTTGTGGATGCCGATGATGTCGCCGGCCACGCCGTCGTCCTTCAATACCCGTTCATTCGCCATGAAGGTGAGCGCGTTGGCGAGCTTCATCTCGCGCCCGGCGCGCACGTGCCTGACCTTCATGCCGGAGCTGTAGCGCCCCGAGCAGATGCGGAAGAAGGCGATGCGGTCGCGGTGCTTGGGATCCATGTTGGCCTGGATCTTGAACACGAAGCCGGAGAATTTCTCCTCGGCCGGCTGCACCATGCGCGTGTCGGCGCCGCCGGTGCCGGCCACCCGGGCCTGCGGCGGCGGCGCCCAGTCGATCAGCGCCTGGAGGATTTCCTGCACGCCGAAGTTGTTGATCCCCGAGCCGAAGAACACCGGGCTTTGCCGGCCGGCGAGGAATTCGTCGAGTTCGAAGGGGGTGGAGGCGCCCTGGATGAGTTCCACGTCTTCGCGCAGCTGGCCGACTTCCATGGGGAACAGGGTGTCGAGCTGGGCGTTGGTGAGACCCTGGATGATCTCCGCGTCGGTGCGCTTTTCCTGGCCGGCGGTGAAGCGCAGCACGCTGTCCCGCAGCAGGTGGTACACGCCGTGGAAGGCCTTGCCCATGCCCAGCGGCCAGGTCACCGGCGCGCACTGGATCTTCAGCACGTCCTCGATCTCGGCGAGCAGGTCGAAGGGTTCGCGCACCTCGCGGTCGAGCTTGTTGATGAAGGTGATGATGGGCGTGCTGCGCAGGCGGCACACGTCGAGCAGCTTGATGGTCTGCGTTTCCACGCCCTTGGCCGCGTCGATCACCATCACCGCCGCATCCACGGCGGTGAGCACGCGGTAGGTGTCTTCGGAGAAGTCTTCGTGGCCTGGGGTGTCGAGCAGGTTGATGGTGTGTCCGGCGTAGTCGAACTGCATCACCGAGCTGGTCACCGAGATGCCGCGCTGCTTTTCCACCTCCATCCAGTCCGAGGTGGCGTGGCGCGCGCTCTTCCTGGCCTTCACCGTGCCGGCGAGCTGGATCGCGCCGCCGAACAGCAGCAGCTTTTCGGTCAGCGTGGTCTTGCCGGCGTCGGGGTGGGAGATGATGGCGAAGGTGCGGCGCTTGGCGACGTCGCGCAGCAGTTCGGGCGGGTAGGGAGTGGCGGCGGTGTCGGTCATCGGTGGGCGTGGCGGAAAAAGCGAAACCGCCGGCCGGCGGCGAAGGCTGCGCGGTCAGGCGGTGCAGGGCAGGCGATTTTATCAGGGAATCAGTGGATTAGCGCCCGCTGGCGGATTGGGCGGAAGAGGCTCCACAATTGTGGATGCGCGGCGGGCGGCGTAGAGTTCTCCGTTCCGTTGCAGTGCACCACCGAGCGCGCCGATGTCCGAATTCCTCCAGGTTCTCGCTTTTTCCTTTTCCGTCACCGGGCCGATCTTCGTGCTGCTGGCGCTGGGGGTGCTGTTGCGGCGCACCGAAATGCTCACCGACGCATTTGTGGATACCGGCTCGCGCCTGGTGTTCAACGTCATGCTGCCGGCGCTGCTGTTCATCAGTGTGGCGGCCAATCCGCTGGAGGAAACGGCCAACCCCGGACTGGTGATCTTCGGCTTGCTGGCCACCCTGGTGGCCTATCTGATCCTGGAGTTCCTGGCGGCCCGTTATGTGCAGCCCGCGCGCGACCGGGGCGTGGTGGTCCAGGGGGGATTCCGCGGCAACCTGGCCATCATCGGCCTGGCCTACTGCATGAATGCCTATGGCGATGTGGGCGTGGTGACCGCCTCGCTGTACGTGGGCATGGTGACCATTCTGTACAACGTGCTGGCGGTCATCACCCTGCAGCGTTCACTGGCACGCGAGGGCGGCGGCTGGCTGCGCATGCTGCGTGGCATCGCCCGGAATCCGCTGATCCTCAGCATCCTCGCCGGACTGGCGGTTGCCGGCACCGGCCTGCCCTTGCCCAAGGTGATCGAACAGTCCCTCCGCTACCTGGCCAACGTGACCGTGCCGCTGGCCCTGTTGTGCGCCGGTGCGTCGCTGGATTTCCGCAGCATGCGCAGCGAATTCGGCAGCGCGCTGTTCGCCAGCGTCGCCAAGCTGGTGGTGGTGCCGCTGTTCTTCGTGCTGGCCGGGGTGGCGGTGGGTTTCCGCGGGGTGGAACTGGGGGTGCTGCTGCTGCTGTCCTCGGCGCCCACGGCGGCGGCGAGCTACGTGATGGTGCGCGCGATGGGCGGTAACGCGACCCTGGCGGCCAGCATCATCGCGCTGACCACCGCCGGTTCGCTGGTCGCCACCAGCGTGGCGGTGACCATCCTGCGTGCGGCGGGACTGATCTGAACGCGTTCAGGCGTGTACCGGCCTGATCTTGCCGGCGGCCCGCTTCGCACGCTCGCGCGCCTGTTCCACGTTTTCGCCGTTGGCCACCGCCACACCCATGCGGCGCTTGCTGAAGGACTCCGGCTTGCCGAACAGGCGCAGGTCGCTGCGCGGCACGGCGAGCGCTTCGGCGATGCCCTCGAAGGCGATGCCGGTTTCGTCCAGCCCGCCGTAGATCACCGCCGAGGCGCCGGGCTCGCGCAGCGCGACGTCCACCGGCAGGCCGAGGATGGCGCGCGCGTGCAGTTCGAATTCGGAGAAGCGCTGCGAGCACAGTGTGACCAGGCCGGTGTCGTGCGGGCGCGGGCTGACCTCGGAGAACCACACCTGGTCGCCGCGCACGAAGAGTTCGACGCCGAACACGCCGCGTCCGCCCAGGTTGCCGGTGACCGCCGCGGCGATCTCCTGCGCGCGGGCCAGCGCGGCCGGGCGCATGGGCTGCGGCTGCCAGGATTCGACGTAGTCGCCGGAGACCTGCAGGTGGCCGATGGGCTCGCAGAAATAAGTCTGCACCGTGCCGGCGGCGTCGCGGGCGCGCACGGTGAGCAGGGTGATCTCGAACTCGAAATCGACGAAGCCCTCGACGATGACGCGGCCCTGGTTCACCCGCCCGCCGGCGGCGGCGTAGTCCCAGGCCTTGTTCACGTCGTCCGGCCCGCGCAGCGTGGATTGGCCCTTGCCGGAAGAGGACATCACCGGCTTGACGATGCAGGGGTAGCCGATGCCGCCGTCGATGGCGGCCCGCAGTTCTTCCAGCGAACTGGCGAAGCGGTAGGACGAGGTGGGCAGGCCGAGCTCCTCGGCGGCGAGGCGGCGGATGCCCTCGCGGTTCATGGTGAGCTGGGTGGCGCGCGCGGTGGGGATGACCTCGGCCAGCCCGGCGGCCTCGATCTCGGCCAGCATGTCGGTGGCGATGGCCTCGATCTCGGGCACGATCAGGTGCGGGCGTTCGGCTTCCACCAGCGCGCGCAGCGCGGCGCCGTCGGTCATCGGGAGGACGTGGGCACGGTGGGCGACCTGATGGCCGGGCGCGTCGGGGTAGCGGTCCACCGCGATCACCTCGACGCCGAGACGCTGCAGGGCGATGACCACTTCCTTGCCGAGTTCGCCGGCGCCGAGCAGCATCACGCGCAGCGCGCTGGAGGAAAGCGGGGTGCCGAGTTTCATCGTGTGGGTCCTTGCCATGCGGTGCCGAAGGCGCAGTGTACTGCGATCAGGGCGGGAACAGCACCGGCAGCAGGACCACGCAGATCACCAGCACGATCAGCGTGAAGGGCACGCCGATGCGCACGAAGTCGGTGAAGCGGTAGTGCCCCGGGCCGAGCACCAGGGTGTTCACCGGCGAGGACACCGGGGTCATGAAGGCTGCCGAGGCGGCTAGCGCCACGGTCATCGCGAAGGGGTAGGGCGAGGCGCCGAGCTGCTGCGCCAGGCCGATGCCGATGGGCGCCATCAGCACCGCCGTGGCGGTGTTGGAGATGAACAGGCCGACCACCGCGGTGAGCACGAACAGCACGGCCATCACCGCGCGCGGCGAGGCTTCGCCGGTGAGGCCGAGCAGCGCGGAGACGATCACGTCGATGCCGCCGGTCTTCTGCAGCGCGGTGGCGAAGGGCAGCATGCCGATGATCAGGATCAGGCTCTGCCAGTGGATGGAGCGGTAGGCGCTGTTGAGGTCCAGGCAGCGCAGCGCGCCCATCAGCAGGCAGCCGATCAGCGCGGCGATGACATTGGGCACGCTGCCGGAAATCATCAGTCCCACGGTGATCGCCAGCGCGAGCAGGGCGTGCGGCGCGCGGCTGGCGGCCGGCGCGGCCTCGTCGATTTCCGCCGGCAGGGTGAGCACCAGGAAGTTCTGCGGCTGGGTGTGCAGCAGGCGGATGGCCTTCCAGGTGCCGGCGATCAGCAGGGTGTCGCCCATCTTCAGCTTTTCGCGCAGGATGTCGTCTTCCAGCGGTTGGCCGTTGCGCCGCACACCCATCACGTTGATGCCGCGCTGCGAGCGCATGCGCAGCTCCAGAATGGAGCGGCCGATGAGCGTGGAGCCGGGCGGCAGGGTCACCTCGGCCAGGCCCAGTTCGCGCGACATGTCGGTGAAGTAGTCGTTCTTGAACACGCGGTCCTGCAGGCGCATGTCGGTGGTGAAGCGTTCGATGTTCCCGGCGGGGCAGGTGAAATCCACCAGCAGGATGTCACCGGCGAGGATTTCGCGGTTGGCCGAGGTGGTCAGCATGATCCGGCCGAACTGGCGCTGGCGCTCGATGGCGATGATGTTGGCGCCGTGGCTGGCGCGCAGCTGCAGTTCGCCCAGGGTGTGGCCGATCATCGGCGAGCCCTGGGCCACCATCATGCGGCGCACGCGGTTGAGCAGACGGTAGTCCTCAGCCAGCTCGCGCAGCCGGCGGCGGCGTCCGTTGCGCTCTGGTTTGGGATCCGGCTTGTCGGCCAGCCAGCGCCGGGCGACCAGCATGTAGGCCACCCCGACCGCAAGCACGGCCAGCCCGGCCGGGGTGAAGTCGAAGAACGCGAAACCCTCGAAGCCGTTGCGTTCCAGTTCGCTGCTGACCACCAGGTTGGGCGGTGTGCCGACCAGGGTGAGCATGCCGGAGATCAGCGCGGCGAAGGCCAGCGGCATCATCAGGCGCCCGGGGCTGGCGCCGATGCGGTTGGCCACGCTGAGCGCCACCGGGATGAAGATGGCCACCACGCCGGTCGAACTCATCACCGAGCCCAGCCCGGCCACCGCCAGCATCAGCAGCACCAGCAGGCGGGTTTCGCTGCTGCCGGCGGTGCGGATCAGCCAGTCGCCGACGCGGTAGGCCACGCCGGTGCGCACCAGTCCTTCGCCGATGATGAAGAAGGCGGCGATGAGGATCACGCTGGGTTCGCTGAAACCGGCCAGGGCCTCGTTGACCTCCAGCACGCCGCTGACCACCAGGGCGAGCATGGCGGTGATCGCCACCACGTCCATGCGCGGGCGGTTGGCGATGAAGGCCGCCACGCAGGCGGCCAGCAGGGCGAAGACCCACAGCATTTCAAGGTTCATGGGGCACGCGGTTTTGCAGGAATGGAGAGCATGATGGGGTGACGGCGGGTATGTTAACGGCTAACCGTTACCGCCCGGGTACTCATTCCGGGGCGAAGGGCCGGCGCGCGGGAATCTTTCCGCGCCTCCGGCACTCAGACACCTTCCCGCGCGGGCCATCCGCCCGCAGGGCGAACGAACAAGGACAGCACACGATGGATCCCAGATTCCGCCAGACCCCGCCTTTCGGCCGCATCCCGCTCAACGGCGGCGCGCCGCTCAGCCTGTGGCAGAAGCTTGTCGCCGTGATCGTCGGCGGCGCCATGTTCGTGCTCGCGCTGATGTTCTCGGTGGTGCTGTTTGCCGCGGTGGTCGCCGTGGGCGTGGTGGTGTGGGGCTGGCTGTGGTGGAAGACCCGCGCGGTGCGCAGGCAGATGCGCGAGATGGCCGGGAATGCGCCGCCGCGCCCCGGGCAGGCGGACGGTGGCCTGGTGATCGAGGGCGAGGTGATCCGCGAGGTGCGCACGGAGGAAGAGCCGCCGCGTCCGTGAGGCGCCGCCGCCGTGGCAGCAGGCAACCGCGCCCCAGATTTCCCAGGGGTGCAAGCCCCACGCAGCGGCCTCAGCGCGGCGCCGGCACCATGCGCGCTTCGCGTTCGCGTGTGCGCCATTCCATGAAGCTCTTCAGCAGCAGCGTGACCAGCGCCATGCACGCCAGCAGCGAGGCGGCGGTGAACGCGGCGGCGGTCTTGTAGTCGTTGTTGAGTTGTTCGACCAAGAGCGGCAGGGTCAGCGTCTGGTTCATGATGGTGCCGGAGACCACCGCCACCGCGCCGAATTCGCCCACCGCGCGGGCGTTGGTGACCACCACGCCGTTGAGCAGCGCCCATTTGATGCGCGGCAGGGTGATGCGGCTGAAGATCTGCCAGCCGCTGGCGCCCAGCGTGAGCGCGGAGTATTCCTCGTCGGTGCCCTGGGCCTGCATCAGCGGAATGAGGATGCGCGCCACGTAGGGCGAGGTGACGAAGATGGTCACCAGCACGATGCCCGGCCAGGCGAAGATGACCTGCACACCCTGCTCGGACAGCCAGCGCCCCAGCGTGCCTTCCACGCTGTAGACGATCATGTAGCACAGCCCGGCGACCACCGGCGACACCGCGTAGGGGATGTCCACCAGTGTGGTGAGCAGCCTGCGCCCGCGGAATTCGTAATGCGTGATGCACCAGGCCAGCAGGATGCCGAAGGCCAGGTTGATCGGCACGGTGAGCCCGGTGGCCAGCAGGGTGAGGCCGATGGCGTGGCGCATGTAGCGCTCGTCCAGGTTGGCCAGCAGCAGGCTCCAGCCGCCGGACAGCGCCTGGCTGAAGATCAGGATGAGCGGGACGACCAGCAGCAGCCCGGCGGCGATGATGCCGAGTGCGATGAGCAGCCATTGATGCCAGGAATCCGGGCGCTTCATCGCATCACCCTCTGCCACGGGAACAGCCGGCCCTGGATCAGTTGCAGGACGAACAGCATGAGCAGCGAGGCCAGCAGGATCACCGAGGCGATGGCCGAGGCTGCCGGGTAGTCGAACTCCTGCAGGCGCACGAAGATCATCAGCGACGACACTTCGGTGCGGAACGGCATGTTGCCGGCGATCATGATCACCGCGCCGAACTCGCCCAGGCTGCGGATGAAGGCCTGGGAGGTGCCGGCCACCAGCGCGGGCACGATGGTCGGCAGGGTGATGCGCCAGAAGGTCTGGAAGGCGGTGGCGCCCAGCGAGCGCGCGGCCTCCTCGCATTCCTTGTCGCCTTCGAGCAGCACCGGCTGCACCGTGCGCACCACGAAGGGCAGGCTGGTGAAGGTCATGGCGATGACGATGCCGGGGTAGGCGTAGGCGATCTTGATGTCGTGGGCGGCGAAGAACTGGCCGAACCAGCCGCCCGGAGCGAACAGCACCGCCAGGGTCAGCCCGGCCACGGCGGTGGGCAGGGCGAAGGGCAGATCGACCAGCGCGTCGATGATGCGCCGGCCGGGGAATTCGTAGCGCGTGACGATCCACGCCAGCAGCAGGCCGATCAGCGCGGCGGCGATCGACGAATACAGCGCGCCGGTGAGCGTCACGCGGTAGCTGGCGACCACGCGCGGGTCGCTGATCGCCCGCCAGTACTGCGCCCAGCTCAGTTCGGCGACGTGGGCCAGCAGCGCCGACAGCGGGAACAGGATGATCAGCGAGACGAACAGCGTGCTGAGGCCGAAGCTGATCCCGAACCCCGGCATGACCGGCGTCTGTTGGAAGAACCAGTGTCTTCTGGCGGAAACGGTGGACGGCATGTGCGAAGGGGCGGTGATGCGGAGCGCAAAAACGCGAACCGTACCACTCCCCGTGGGTCAGCGGTACGGTTGCGGGTTTCCTGCTGCCGGTGACCCGTCCGGGCGACCGGCATTCGGGGAGCTTACGGCTTGCTGGCCAGCAACTGGTCCAGCGTGGCGTTGGGGGCGAAGTGCTTCGCGGTGATGTCTTCCCAGCTGCCCAGCACGTCGTTGGGGTTGATCAGGCGCACTTGCGGGAACTTGCTGGCGGTGGCGGTGACCACTTCCGGGTGATGCACGCGGTAGTTGAAGGTGGTCAGCAGCTCCTGGATTTCCTTGGTGTATTGGAACTCCAGGAAGGCGGCGGCCAGCTTGCGGGTGCCCTTTTCGTCGACCACGCGGTCCACCACGGCCACCGGGAACTCGGCCAGCACGCTGACCGGCGGCACGACGATCTCGTACTGGCCGGACTTGAACTCGTCGCTGTTGGCGATGTTGACCACTTCCGATTCGAAGGTCAGCAGCGCGTCGCCCTGGCCGTTCTGCGCGAAGGCCACGGTGGCGCCGCGCCCGCCGGTGGGGAAGTTCTCCACGTTGTGCAGCAGCTTGCCGACGAATTCGCGGGTCCTGGCCTCGTCGCCGTTGAACTTCTCGTTGGCGTACAGCCACGCGGCCAGATAGCTGTAGCGCGCGTTGCCGGAGGTCTTGGGGTTGGGGAACACCAGCTTCACGTCCGGGCGCACCAGGTCGTCCCAGGTCTTGATGTTCTTGGGGTTGCCCTTGCGCACCAGGAAGGCGGTGGTGCTGTAGTACGGCGAAGCATTGTTGGGAAAGCGCTGGGCCCAGTCCTTGGCGACGAAGCCGCGCTGCACCAGCACGTTGATGTCGGTGACCTGGTTGAAGGTCACGGTATCCACCTTCTTGCCCTGGATGATGTCCTGCGCCTGGCGCGAGGTGCCCTGGAAGGACTGGTCGATGACCACGGTTTCGCCGGTCTGCTGCTTCCAGTGTTCGACGAACTTGGGATTGATGGCGCCGAACAGTTCGCGCGCGATGTCGTAGGAGGCGTTGAGCAGCGGCGGGCTGGACTGCGCGGCGGCGAACCCGCTGGCGAATACGGAAGCGCCCAGCGCGGCGCCCAGAATCAGTTTCTTCAGCATGATCGATCGGTTTCCTTGTCGGTTCTCATTGGGGAGACGGACCGGGCATGCACCCCGCCCGCCGCCACCGGCTCATCCGGCATGGGAGACAGTGTGCGGGCAGTTCTTTGTGAATAATACTGATAAGAAGTGATTTCTTAAGTCTATTTTTTTATATGGATTGTCGCCCGGTTTGCCGGCGGGCACGAAGGCATCCGTCGGGCAAGCCGTTCAACCGAGGCGGCACTCGGTGGCCAGCGGCTTCTGCGTGCGGCCGTCGAGCAGCACGCTCTTCCACGGCAGATCGATCCACACCAGGCCGCTGTGGTTGTTCTCGAAGCGCGGCAGGCCGGAATAGGACGGGTCGCGTTCGAGCACGTGGTGCTGGCCGCGCCACAGCACCGTCACGCGCCGATCGCGGTTGTGGTCGTGCTCGCGCTGCACGCCTACCCGCACGCCCTGGTCGCAGGCATAGCTGCCGCTGGCCAGCTTGAATTCCAGCTGGCCGTCCGGGGTGCCGGGCGGGACTTCGACGACGGAAGGCAGATCGGCGGGGTGGCTCATGCAGGCGCCGAGCAACAGCGCGGGGAGCACGGCGGCCAGGTGGCGGGAGATCTTCATGGGGAACGGCTCGGCAGGAGAAGGAACGACAGGTCGTAAGGTAACCCAGCCGTGGCCGGGTGGTGCCCGAGATGCGTGGCGAAGTGTTGCCGAGCCCTGCCCGGGGCCGACCGGACGCCGGCGTGCACGCCGGGGATCGTGTCAACACGCCCCGGGGTTTAGCATGGAGGCTCCGCCTGTCCGGAGGACACCATGACCGCAGCCACTCTTCCCCGCCGCATCGCCCTGGTCGCGGTACTGCTGGCGGTTGCCGCGCTGGCCTGGCTGAAGCCGCTCGACCAGCTCGCCGAACGCTATGCAGAAGAAGGCCTGAAGCGCGCCGTGGCCAGCTTCGCCACCGCGCGCGCGCTCAACGCGGTGATCTCCGTGGTGCAGGGTACCGAGGTGAGCGGCAGCATGGTGGTGGGCATCACCCTGACCCCGGGCCAGGTGCTGGACCCGCTCAACCAGCTCGTCGAACAGTTCTCCACGCTGATGCTGGCGGCCAGCATCGCCTTCGGCGCCCAGCTGCTGCTGATGAAGATCGGCGCCTCCTGGGCGGTCAGCCTGGTGCTCTGCGTGGCGGCGGCGTGGCTGGCCTGGCTGGTCCTGAAAGGCCGCCCGCCTTCGCGCTGGCTGCTGCGCGGCTTCGTTGCCCTGCTGCTGGTGCGCTTCATCGTGCCGCTGGCCTCGCTGGGCAGCGAGGCCGCCTACCATGCCTTCATGGCCGACGAATACCAGGCCCGCCAGGCCAGTCTGGAGCAGGTCGACCAGGGCCTGCTCAGCCTCGATGCCGAGGAGGGCGGCACCGGCGTGTGGGAGATCGGCAAGCAGGTGGACCGCCTGAAAGCCGCCATCGGCAAGCTGAAGGACACCGCCGACCGCATCGTTGACGATGTGGTGCGCATCATCGTGGTCTTTCTGCTGCAGACCCTGGTGCTGCCGCTGCTGGTGATGTGGGTGCTGCTCCGGGTCGGGCAGGGATGGATGAGGGGGCCGCAGGCGCCGTAGCGGGGCGGCGAAATCCGCCGGGCGGCGCGGCACCGATCGAGGGGGCGTGGCGCTTCGGCTTCTATAATCGTTCGTATCACCAGGAACCGAACTCCCGCGCCATGTTGTTTCACGCCGACCTGCACGTGCATTCCAAGCATTCCCGCGCCACCAGCCGCGACCTGGACCTGGAGCATCTGGCCTGGTGGGCGGCGCGCAAGGGCATCGCCGTGGTCGCCACCGGCGACTGCGTCCATCCGGCCTGGCTGGCGGAGATGAAGGACAAGCTGGTGGCCACCGGCGACGGCCTGTTCGCCTTGCGGCCGGAGATCGAGGCCGAAGTCCTGAAGACCCTGCCGCCGAGCTGCCGTACACCGGTGCGCTTCATGCTCTCCACCGAGATCTCGACGATCTACAAGAAGGGTGAGCGCACGCGCAAGATCCACCACGTGGTGTATGCGCCCGATTTCGCCACCGCCGACCGGCTGGCCGCCAGCCTGGGGCGGATCGGCAATATCGCCTCCGACGGACGACCCATCCTCGGCCTCGATTCGCGCGACCTGCTGGAGGTGGTGCTGGAATCGGGGCCGCAGGCCTATCTGGTGCCGGCGCACATCTGGACGCCGTGGTTCGCCGCGCTCGGCTCGCAGTCCGGCTTCGATTCGATCCAGGAATGCTACGGCGACCTGGCCGGGCACATCTTCGCGGTGGAAACCGGCCTGTCGTCGGACCCGGAGATGAACTGGCGGATATCCTCGCTCGATGGTTTCCGCCTGATTTCCAACTCGGACGCCCATTCGCCGTCCAAGCTCGGCCGCGAGGCCACGCGCTTCGCCGGCACGCCAAACTACTACGCCATGCGCCGCGCGCTGGAGACCGGCGAGGGCTACGTCGGCACGGTGGAATTCTTCCCCGAGGAAGGCAAGTACCACCTGGACGGCCACCGCGCCTGCAACGTGCGCCTCGATCCGCAGGAGACACTGGCCCACGGCGGGCTGTGCCCCGTGTGCGGCAAGCCGGTGACGGTCGGCACCGCGCACCGCATCGAAACGCTGGCCGACCGCAAGGTCGGCATTCCGCCGCCGACCGCCGGCACGGTGACCAGCCTGGTGCCGCTGCCCGAGATGCTCGCCGAGATCCTCGGCAGCGGTGTCGCCTCGCAGGGCGTGACGCGCGAGTACGACCGCGTGTCGGCCGCGCTCGGGCCGGATTTCGCCATCCTGTGCGAGACACCCATCGACGACATCCGCCGCGTGCACCCGCTGCTCGGCGAGGCGGTGGAGCGGCTGCGCGCCGGCCGCGTGATCCGCGAGGCCGGCTACGACGGCGAATACGGCGTGATCCGCCTGTTCGAGGACGGCGAACTGAAGCGCTTCAGCCACGGCGACCTGCTGTTCGACCTGCCGCTGCCTCCGCAGGCCGCGCCAACCCCCGCGCTGAGGGTGGCCGAAGCAGCGGCGGAGGCGCCGGCGGCCGCGCCGCCCTTGCCCGCGCCGTCCGGCCTGAGCGGCATCCTCGCCGCGCTCGATGCCGATCAGGCCCGCGCCGCAGCAAGGGTGGACGGCCCGCTGATCGTCACCGCCGGCCCCGGCGCCGGCAAGACGCGCATGCTGACCCATCGCCTCGCCCACCTGATCCTGGAACGCGGCGTACCGGCGCCGGCCTGCCTGGCGATCACCTTCAGCCGCCGCGCCGCCGGGGAACTGCGTGAGCGCCTCGCCGCGCTGCTGCCGGCCGATGCCGGGGAATGCGCGATCCACACCTTCCACTCGCTCGGCCTCGCCTTTTTGCATGCAGAGGGCGCGGCGGCCGGCCTGCCGGCGGATTTCCGCATTGCCGACGAGCGCGAGCGCGCCGCCGCGCTCGCCGCCGAACTCGGTGTCAGCAACGCCAAGGCCGCGCGCCTGCTGAAAGCCGTCTCGCTCGCCAAGCGCACCGGTGCGCCGCCCGCCGACGAGGAAAGCGCCGCCGCGCTGGCCGCCTGCCGCCGGCTCGGCGAGGCCGGCCACTGGGTGGATTTCGACGATCTGGTCAGCCTGCCGGTGGACATCCTGGAACGCGACCCGGCCGTCGCGGCGCGCTGGCAGCAACGCTTCCGCCATATCTGCGTCGACGAGTTCCAGGATCTGGACGCGCGCCAGTACCGCCTGCTGCAACGGCTCGCCCCGTCGGCCGCCAGCGTCTGCGCAATCGGCGACCCGAACCAGGCGATCTACGGTTTCCGCGGTGCCGACGCCACCCTGTTCGCCCGCTTCGCGCAGGACTTCCCTGGCGCCGGCACGCTGCGCCTGGGCCGCAACTACCGCTCCACCGCCCATATCGTCGGCGCCGCCGCGCAAGTGATCGGCAGCGGCACGCCGGACGACGCCACCCGGCCGCCGGGCGAACCCCTCACGCTCTATGTCGCCCCGGACGAGCGCGCGGAAGCGGATTTCATCGCCGCCAGCATCGAAAGCCTGCTTGGCGGCCACGACATGCTCGCCGCCAACCGCAAGGGCGCCGCGCTGGCTGGCGCAGATGGCGGGCGGCCGCTCGGCTTCGCCGATTTCGCCGTGCTCTACCGCACTGACGCCCAGGCCGCCGCGCTGCGCGAGGCCTTCGACCGCGCCGGCATCCCGCACCGGAAAAGCTCGCCCGCGCCCATCGCCGGCCATGCCATGGTGAACGCCCTGCTCGATGCCCTGGCGCAGCAAGGCGCGCAGCAGCAGACCACGCCCCTGCCCGAGCGCCTCGCCAGTGCCGTCGAGCAGTTGCGCCAGGAACAGGACGCCGCTGGCCAGGCCGCGCTCGCCGAGGCCCGCCGCTGGCTCGCCACGCTGGCCGCGGATGCCGACGAAGCGCAGCTGCGCGAACGGGTCGCGCTATGCACCGAGGCCGATTTCTGGGACGCGCGCGCCGAGCGCGTCTCGCTGCTGACCATGCACGCCGCCAAGGGGCTGGAGTTCGCGGTGGTGTTCGTGGCCGGCGTCGAGGACGGGCTGGTGCCCTTTTCGTGGGGCCCGGCGGACGCCGAAGCCGGCGTCGACGATGGCACGGTGACCGAGGAGCGCCGCCTGTTCTACGTCGCCCTGACCCGCGCCAGAGACCGGCTGTTCCTCACCCGCGCCCGCGAACGCCTATGGCGCGGCCAGCGACGCGCGCTGCCGCCCTCGCCTTTCCTGGCGGACATCGCCCCGGCGCTGCTGCGCGAGCAGAACGCCCCGCCGCGCAAGGTGAACGCGGAGCAGCGGCAGTTCGATTTGTTCTGAAGAGGACTTGCCCCACCCGCCCCACGGCTCAACGCAATTGATCGCGGACGGCCTCGGCCAATGCCCGTACCGACAGCGGCGCGCTGCCCTCGGACTTGTTGCTGAGGGTCACGAAGGCATTCTGGCCGGCGCCGACGGTGCCCGCGATCACTCGCGCCAGCGCGGCGCGGGTATCCGGGTCCGGGTCCTGCAGCCGGTCGTAGGGCGCATACTGGCGACGCGCCTGCTCGTAGCCGAAGGCGCCGTGCAGCGGGTTGAGGTTCCAGCGGCACACCAGCGGCCCCGGCCACAACGCGCGCAGGATGGGGAGCTGTTCGGTGATGCGCGGCATCTTGGCGTGCAGGCCCATGCAATAGGTTGCGCCACCGTCGCGCAGCGCCTGCGTGAATGCCGGTACGAGCCACTGCGGATCGCGTACCTCCACCGCCACCACGCCGTCGGGCGCGGCCCCGCGCAGCGCGGGGATGGCCGCCAGCATGGCATGCAGACGCCCGACCAGTTCCGGGATGCGCGCCAGCCACGCCGGCGGCAGCGGGCTGATCTGGAATACCAGCGCGCCGAGCTTGTCTCCCAGGCCGGCCAGCGCAGGCTCGACGAAATCGCGTACGGCCGGGCCGGCGGCCAGAAAGTCCGGATTGGGTTGCCGGCCTCGTCCGGATTCGTCGCGCAGCAGCGCATCGGTCACCCGGTTCGGCGCCTTCACCACGAAGCGGAAATCCGCCGGCACCTGCGCCGCGTAGGCGGCGAACTGGGCAGCGCTCAGCGGCCGGTAGAAACTGCGGTCGAGGCCGACCGTGCAAAACAGCGGATGTTGCGCATACGCCGGCAGGCCGTGGCGCGACAGCAGCGCATCCGGGTAGCCCCGCTTCCACACCAGGCCGGCCCAGCCAGGGTAGTTCCACGACGAGGTGCCGAAGCGCAACTGCGCCGGCAGCACCCCGGCCAGGCTGCGCAGCGCCGGATCGGGCACTGCGGCCTCGACCACGGGCGGCGCCCCTGGTCCGCTATCGGGAAAAAGCGAGTTCTGCATGGGTCGGGCGGGTGGCGTTGGGGGCGTGCGGTGCGGCGCACCGGTTTACCGCGATGCGTGCGATTGTAAGTCGCTGCGCCGCGCACGGCTTGCTTCAACGGCCGGCGATGGCGGGGCTGGCGCAGCTGGTGCCTTTCGTGGTGCTGACAGCGTAGCCGCATCATCGCTCCGTGCTAGCAGGATGCTGAGAAACCCTGTTCCTTGCCCGCATATCAGTCAATGCGCGCTGACTGTTTTATGGCCCACACTGCGGGCACTGATGAAGGCCAGTATCCATGCTGCCAGTGCAGTCACCAGCAAGAATCCCAGCCACGCATTCGCCCCGACTGGCGCCAGAGCGCCGGCCAGCGGCGTGGCAAGTGAGCCGATGATGTGTGTACCGGAACCCAGCAGCGCAGCGGTGGCACCCAATGAGCGTTCCTGGGAGGCCATCGCAATCGACATCAATGGCGGTTCTGCCATACCCAAGCCGAACACCGCGATGAACAGCCCCGGGACGATGCCGTAGAGCCCGACACCTGCCAGCACGGCAAGTAGTGCCAAAGCTGCACCGCCGCCCATGATGGCGACCCCGACCAGCGCCGGCAGGCCCGCCGAGCGTGTGCGAGCCAAGCGGCTGCTGGTCATGGCGCCCAGCATCATCGCAGCGCCTGTGCCGCCGAATACGAAGCCGAAGACGTCCGAACGCAGGCCGTAGCCGGCCTGGTACACATAGGACGCACCACCGACGTAGCCGAACAGGAAGAAAAAAACGGCCGCCAGGGCCAGTGCCGGAACAATGAATCGTCGATCGGCAAGCAGACGCCGATAGGTGCGAAATACGCTACCCAGCTTCAACGCCACACGCTTCTCGTCGGCCAAGGTTTCCGGCAAATTGACGGCGGAGTTCAGCAAAGCCAGCGCACCGATGATGGCCAGCGCCAGCATCACCGCACGCCACCCGAACTGCACGTCGATGACGCCGCCGACAGCCGGTGCCAGGATCGGGGCTGCACCCTGGATGGTCACCAGCAAGGCAAAGAGCTGGGTGGCACGGGCACCGCTGGCGATGTCACGCACCGAACTCATGGCTGTGACCAGCACCAGTGCTGCGGACAGTCCCTGGAAGAAGCGGGCATACAACATCGCGCTCATCGACGTGCTGGCGGCTGCCCATAACGAGGCCAGAATGAACATCAGCAAGCCCGCCAGTAGCGGACGCCGGCGTCCCAACGCGTCGATCACCGGCCCAAATACGACTTGTCCCGCGCCCATTGCCAGCAGGAACACCGTCAGCGTCAACTGCATGGTGGCGTAGTCGGTGTTCAGGTCTTTCGTCATCTGCGGCATGGCCGCCAGATACATGTCGATGGCCGCGGGCCCCAGGATCGTGATGAGGGCCAGGGACGCGGCCGTTTTCATTCCGACGGTTTGCTGTTGGGTATCCATAGTCATGAACGACGCTCACCTGCACGATGCACTTCCAGCGCATGAGAGGATATTCACATACGCTGCGCATGTCAGTCTCGATCATATTGACGTGCGCGACGTATGTCAATTAACATACGTCGCGCATGTTGTTGAAAAAGGAAGGGCTGTGATGCAGCAACAACGCCGCACCCGCGCCGAGATGATCGAAGAAACCCGTGCCAAGCTGGTGGCAACGGCACGGCGCGCATTTGCCACCCAAGGCTTCGCCCACACCTCGATGGACGATTTCACCGCCGCCGCTGGCCTGACGCGGGGGGCGCTCTATCACCATTTCGGCAGCAAGGAAGGGCTGCTGATCGCGGTCATCGAGCAGGTCGAGGCCGAGGTCGGCGAACGCCTGCAAGCCGTTTCGGATGCCGCCCCTTCGCCCTGGGAAGGTTTCCGCCGCCGTTGCCGCACCTATCTGGAACTGGCGCTGGAGCCGGAGATCCGCCGGATCATCTTGCAGGATGCGCGCGCAGTCTTCGGCGATGTGCCGCAAGCCGCGCAATCGGTGGGCATTGCCGCGCTGCAAGCCTCGCTGGACGGGTTGATTGCCGAAGCTGCCGTGGCCCCGCTGCACACGGGCGTGACGGCCCGCATGATCTATGGCGCGGTGACGGAAGCGTCTTTCTGGATTGCCGAAACGGATGGCGACCATGAAGCACGTTTGGCCCAGGCGCTCGAAGGCCTGGAGCGTCTGCTCGGCGGCCTGCGCATCCGCTGACCACCCTCGTTTACCGTCTTCTGGGGGAATACAAGATGCAATGGCGTAATACCGCAACCAGCTTTGGCATTCTTGCCAAATTCTTCCATTGGACGAGCGCGGCCGCGTTCATTGCCGCCTACATCGTCGTTTATTACGTCATCTGGTTCATGGACGACACCTCGCCGGAATCCTGGCCTGTGCTCAATATTCATTGGGCGCTGGGCCTGCTGGTTGGCTTCCTGGTGTTACCCCGGTTGCTGTGGCGACTGCTGAACGTGCAGCCCGAAGATCCGCCCGGTTCGGCGCTGGAGCACTGGCTTGCGCATGCGGCGCATTGGGGGCTGTATGGCCTGCTCATCGTGATGCCGCTGACCGGCTATCTCGGCACCGGCGCACCGACCGACTTCGGGCTGTTCAGCGTGACGGGCTTCGACGAAACCGCGCTGTTCGCCTGGATCAGCAGCGCCTTCGATTTGAGCTATGAAGCGTTCGAGGCTCCCATTGATGTTGTCCATCACTTCCTCGGCAAATGGGTTGCCTGGGTCGTGGTCGGCCTGCATGTGGCCGCTGCGCTGTTCCATCATTGGGTACGCCGCGACAACGTGTTGACGCGCATGTTGCAGTGGTCAGGAGCATCGAAGGCTGCATGAATCAGGGGCGGCCCGGCGGGCCAGGAGAGTTCATCACTGCGCTGGACGATGACGCCCCCGGCCCGCGCCGAGCCATCAGCGGGGGCCGGAGGCTTTCACCTGTTGCGGGCGCCTGCGGCGTCACACATCGATGTTCTGCGCATACAGCGCATTGCCCTCGATGAACGCCCGGCGGGGCTCCACGTTGTCGCCCATCAGCGTGGTGAAGATCTCGTCCGCCGCGATGGCGTCGTCGATCTGCACGCGCAGGAGCCGCCGCACCGCCGGGTCCATGGTGGTTTCCCAGAGCTGTTCGGGGTTCATTTCACCCAGGCCCTTGTAGCGCTGCTTGGTGAGGCCGCGTTCGACCTCGGCGAGCAGCCAGCCGATGGCGTCGGCGAAGCGGGTGACCGGCTGGCGCTTGTCGCCGCGGCGGATTTCGGCGCCGGGGCCGATCAGGCCGGCGATGGCTTCCGATGCGTTGCGGATGCTGCGGTAGTCGCCGGAGACGAGGAAGTCTTCTTCGATCCAGCCGGACTTGATGTTGCCGTGGTGCATGCGCTCGATGATCAGGCGCCAGGCTTCGCTTTCGTCGTGGAATTCGGCGCGGATGCTGATGCCTTCCGGCAGGTGGGCGGCGATGCCGCTGGCGGAGGCCCGCGCGGCGGCTTCGTCGGCCAGGCTGACTTCCAGGTTGTGCGCCAGCATGACCTGCAGCACTTCGGGGTCGATCAGGCTGGACAGCCGGCGGGTGACCGCCTCGGCGAGCAGGTAGCTGCGCGCGAGGCCGCCGAGCGCTTCGTCGACGATGGGGTTGGCGCCTTCGGCAGGGACCAGGGCGGCGCCGTCCAGGGCGAGCTTGAGCAGGTGGTTGTTGAGCTCGTGGTCGTCCTTGATGTAGAGCTCGGTCTTGCCGTGCTTGATCTTGTAGAGCGGCGGCTGGGCGATGTAGATGTGGCCGCGCTCGGCCAGTTCCGGCATCTGGCGGTAGAAGAAGGTGAGCAGCAGGGTGCGGATGTGGGCGCCGTCCACGTCCGCGTCGGTCATGATGATGATGCGGTGGTAGCGCAGCTTCTCGGGCTTGTAGTCGTCCTTGCCGATGCCGGTGCCCAGCGCGGTGATCAGCGTGGCGATTTCCTGGCTTTGCAGCAGTTTGTCGAAGCGCGCCTTTTCGACGTTGAGGATCTTGCCCTTGAGCGGCAGGATGGCCTGGAATTTACGGTCGCGGCCCTGCTTGGCGGAGCCGCCGGCGGAATCACCCTCGACCAGATAGAGTTCGGACAGCGCGGGGTCCTTTTCCTGGCAGTCGGCGAGCTTGCCGGGCAGGCCCACGCCGTCCAGCACGCCCTTGCGGCGGGTCATCTCGCGCGCCTTGCGGGCGGCGTCGCGCGCGCGCGCGGCTTCGACGATCTTGTTGCAGATGGTGCGCGCGTCGATGGGATTTTCCAGCAGGAAGTCGGTGAGCTTGCCGGCGACCACTTCCTCCACCGCCGGGCGGGCCTCGGAGGACACCAGCTTCATCTTGGTCTGGCTGGCGAACTTGGGGTCGGGCATCTTCACCGACAGCACGCAGGCCAGGCCTTCGCGCATGTCGTCGCCGGTGATGTCCACCTTGGCTTTCTTGGCGATCTCGTTTTCTTCGATGTACTTGTTGATGACCCGCGTCATCGCCGCGCGCAGGCCGGTGAGGTGGGTGCCGCCGTCGGACTGCGGGATGTTGTTGGTGAAGCACAGCACCTGTTCCTGGTAGCTGTCGTTCCACTGCATGGCGACTTCCACCGAGAGTTCGGCGTCGTGGCCGGCGCCGGTGGGGATGCGGGTGTTGCCTTCGGCGTGGAACACCGTGGGGTGCAGCACGGTCTTGGTGCGGTTGATGAATTCGACGAAGCCGCGCACGCCGCCGGCGAAGGCGAAGTCCTCTTCCTTGCCGGTGCGCTGGTCGAGCAGGCGGATCTTCACGCCGTTGTTCAGGAAGGACAGCTCGCGCAGGCGCTTGGCGAGGATTTCGTAGTGGAATTCGACCACGCCGAAGATTTCGTCGTCGGCGAGGAAGTGCACCTTGGTGCCGCGCTTGGTGGTGTCGCCGACGACGCGAGCGGGGCTGACTTCCACGCCATCGACCACTTCGATGAGGCGGTTCTGCGGCGCGCCGCGTTCGAATTCGATGAGGTGCTTCTTGCCGTCGCGCGCGATGGTCAGGTGCAGCCACTTGGACAGCGCGTTCACGCACGAGACGCCCACGCCGTGCAGGCCGCCGGAGACCTTGTAGCTGTTCTGGTTGAACTTGCCGCCGGCGTGCAGCACGCACATGACGATTTCGGCGGCGGAACGCTTGGGTTCGTGCTTGTCGTCCATCTTCACGCCGACCGGGATGCCGCGCCCGTTGTCGGTGACCGAGATGGAGTTGTCGGCGTGGATGGTGACCACGATGTCGTCGCAGTGGCCGGCCAGCGCTTCGTCGATGGCGTTGTCGACCACCTCGAACACCATGTGGTGCAGGCCGGTGCCGTCCGAGGTGTCGCCGATGTACATGCCGGGGCGCTTGCGCACGGCTTCCAGCCCTTCGAGCTGCTGGATGCTGGATTCGTCGTAGTCGTTGCCGGGGGAAGCGGGCGGGTTTTGCGGTTCGGACATGGTCATCTCGGGTGATTCATAAAGAACGCGCCCCCGGTGACGGGGGCAGAACGCCCGGCAGGGCCGGGCGCGCGGTCGGCAGAGCAGCGGCGGATCAGATGCGCATCGGCATCACGACGTACTTGAACTGCTCGTTGCCGGGCAGGGTGATCAGCGCGCTGGAGTTGCCGTCGTTGAAGCGCCATTCGACCTGTTCGGAGGACAGGTTGTTGAGCACGTCGAGCAGGTAGGTGACGTTGAAGCCGATGTCGAGCGGCACGTCGTGGTAATCCACTTCCAGCTCTTCCACCGCTTCTTCCTGTTCGGCGTTGGAGGAGACGATCTTCAGGCTGCCGTCGGAGAGCACCATGCGCACGCCGCGGAACTTGTCCGAGGTGAGGATGGCGGCGCGTTGCAGCGCGGCCAGCAGCGGCACGCGGTCGAAGGCGATCAGGCGCGGGTGGTTCTGCGGGATCACGCGTTCGTAGTCGGGGAACTTGCCGTCGATGAGCTTGGAGATCAGTTCGATGGCGCCGAAGCGGAACACCGCCTGGTTGCCGGCCAGCACGATTTCCAGCGGGTCGTCGTTGTCGGCCAGCTGGCGGGCCAGTTCCAGCACGGTCTTGCGCGGCAGGATGGCTTCGGTGCGCGGCTCCACCGGGGTCTCCAGCGTGCTGGCGGCGTAGGCCAGGCGGTGGCCGTCGGTGGCCACCATGCGCAGCTCGCCGCCGTCGGCGATCACCAGCAGGCCGTTGAGGTAGTAGCGGATGTCCTGCTGGGCCATGGAGTAGGCCACCTGGGCGAGCTGGCGCTTGAAGGTGCGCTGCGGCACGGTGAGGCGCACGGCGTCGCCGTCCGGCACGTTCAGGCGCGGGTAGTCCGCCGCCGGCAGGGTCTGCAGGGCGAAGCGGCTCCTGCCGGCCTTCACGGTGAGGCGCTTGTCGTCCAGGGTGAGGGTGACCTCGGCGCTGTCCGGCAGGGCGCGCAGGATGTCCTGCAGCTTGCGCGCGCCCACGGTGATGGCGGTGTCCTCGCCGCCCTGGTGGCCGGCGCTGGCGGTGCGGATCTGGATCTCGATGTCGGTGGCCAGCAGGGTGAGCGTTTCGCCCTGCTTTTCGATCAGCACGTTGGAGAGGATGGGCAGGGTGTGGCGCTTTTCGACGATGCCGGCAACCGACTGCAGCGGGGCGAGGAGCGCGTCGCGGGTGGTGTTGAGCAGGAGCATGGCGTCTCGTTGAGGAAGGTTGATGGAAGGGTTAGCCGCGCAGCACCTGGGTGAGCACGTGTACGTCGTGGTTGAGCTGGTGGTCGCCCAGGCGCAGCTCGGTGATCGTGCGGCAGGCGTGCAGCACGGTGGTGTGGTCGCGCCCGCCGAAGGCGTCGCCGATGGCCGGCAGGCTCATCGGGGTGAGTTCCTTGGCCAGCCACATGGCGACCTGGCGGGGCCGGGCCACCGCGCGGGTGCGCTTCTTGGAGTGCATGTCGGCGACCTTGATCTTGTAGTAGTCGGCCACCGTCTTCTGGATGTGTTCGATGCTGAGCTGGCGGTTGTGTGCGTTGAGCAGGTCCTTGAGCGCTTCCTTGGCCACTTCCAGCGAGATGCCGCGATTGTGGAAACGCGCGTAGGCCACCACCTTGTTCAGCGCGCCTTCCAGCTCGCGCACGTTGGAGCGCAGGTTCTTGGCGATCAGGAAGGCCACGTCGTCATCCACCGCCACGCGCAGCGCCTCGGCCTTCTTCTTCAGGATGGCCACGCGCATTTCCAGCTCGGGCGGCTCGATCTGCACGGTGAGGCCCCAGTCGAAGCGCGAGATCAGCCGGTCTTCCAGGCCCTGGATGTCCTTGGGGTAGGTGTCGCAGGTGATGACGATCTGCTTGCGTGCCTCGGTGAGCGCGTTGAAGGCGTGGAAGAACTCTTCCTGGGTGCGGTTCTTGTTGTTGAAGAACTGGATGTCGTCGATCAGCAGCAGGTCCAGCGAGCGGTAGTAGCGCTTGAAGGCGTCGAAGCTCTTCTGCTGGTAGGCGCGCACCACGTCGGCGTAGTAGTCCTCGACGTGCACGTAGCGGATCACCATGCGCGGGTTGGCGCGATACACCGCGTTGCCGATGGCGTGGATCAAGTGGGTCTTGCCCAGGCCCACGCCGCCATACACGAACAGCGGGTTGTAGGAGGTGCCGGGGTTCTGCGCCACCTGCATGGCGGCGGCGCGCGCCAGATCGTTGGCGCGTCCGGTGACCAGGGTGTCGAAGGTGAAGTCGGGGTTGAGGCGGGTTTTTTCGTAGGCCACGTCGGTGACGCCGAGGATGGCCTCATCCTCCGTTTTGTCGAGCAGCAGCACGGGCGCGGCCGGTGGTGCTTCGGATGCGTTGGCTGCCTGGGCCTGGGCGGCCGGCGCGCGCGGGGCAAGCGCAGCGCGTGGCGCGCCGGCGGCGGGCAGGGCCAGTTCGATCTCGGGTTCGGCGCCGTAGAATTCGGTGCCCAGTTCGCCGATGCGGCGCAGATAGCGCTCGCGCACCCACTGCAGCACGAAGCGGTTGGGTGCCTGCAGGGCGACCGTGGGCTGTTCCGCACCGCCGCCTTCGCAGGCGGAAAGGGCCTTGATCCAGGTGTTGAACTGCTGCGTGGGCAGTTCCTGCTCAAGGCGCGACAGGCAGAAGGACCAGAAGTCTTGGTTCACGGAACGTGCGGTCTGTGCTTGCGACACGGTACTCAAAACGCGCCCGCCCCCGGATGCGCCGGGGGGCACACGAAGGGAGGCTTGGCGGTCGGATGCTTGTTATAGGGAGCCCGGTCGGCGGGCCGGCAACCAGCGGGTGGCTGCGCGGGCCCCTCCTTTGCCGGCGGGGGCGACCCGGGGATTCTACCCCTGGCGGGCAGACTTATCCACAGGTCTTCCCAAAAACTGTTCTTGACAAACATGGGATTATCCAATTAAATCCTTCGTTTAACCTTTTTCCTCGGGTCAGCTGAAAATGAAACGCACCTACCAACCGTCCGTCGTTCGCCGCAAGCGCACCCATGGCTTCCTGGTCCGCATGAAGACCCGTGGCGGCCGCGCGGTGATCCGTGCCCGTCGTGCGAAGGGCCGTCATCGCCTCGCCGTCTGAGGTGACGGAACTTCCGGGCGTTGACTTCAGGTTTCGCGACGCCCACAGACTACGCAAAACGGATGAGTATTCATCCGTTTTTGCTTTTCGGCGGGCGATCAAGGGGCGCTGGTTCATCGTCCATTACCGCCCCAACGGGCTGGAAACCGCGCGGCTCGGCGTGGTGGTGGCGAAGAAGCTGGCGCGCCGTGCCAGCCTGCGCAATCTGCTGAAACGCCTGACGCGCGAGAATTTCCGCAAGACGCGCGCCACGCTGCCGAAGCTGGACTTGGTGGTCCGGCTGCACGCCAAGGCCGACGATGCCAGCCGCGCGCAGCTCAACGAAGACCTGGCCCGCCTGCTGGCCCGCCTGCCGAGATGACGAACTTTGCGCGACCGCCGTTGCCTGCCGTGTATCGCCAAGCCCCGCGCGCGCCGTCCCGCCGGACGGGTATGATCCCGTTTCCCGACCAACGAACGCTCAATCGATAGCCATCCGTATGGATCAACGTCGCCTCATCCTCTTTCTGATCTTCTCGTTTTCCCTGGTGATGCTGTGGAACGGCTGGCTGGAATACAGCCGTCCCGCGCCGGTGGTGGCCCAGCAGCAGGGCGCCACGGCCGCAGACGGCATCTCCGCGGTGCCGATGCCCAGCCCCGGCAGTACCCTGAGTGCCGCGCCGGTGCCCGGCGGCGCAGCCGGGGCGGCGGAAGCGAACACTTCTGCGCGCATGGTGGTGCGTACCGACCTGATGGTGGCAGAGATCGCCGCGCAGGGCGGCGACATCGTCCGCCTGGAGCTGCCGGCGCACAAATCCAACGAGGACCGCAGCCGCAACTTCGTGCTGTTCGACGATGGCGGCCGGCACCTCTACGCGGCGCAGACCGGCCTGATCGGCGAGGGCCTGCCGAGTCACAAGACCGTGTTCACCCTGCCGGATACGGAGGTGGTGCTGGCCGCCGGCCAGGACAGCGTGACCGTGCGCCTGGAAGCGCCGGAGCAGGATGGCGTGCGGGTGGCCAAGCTGCTGACCTTCCACCGTGGCAACTACCTGGTCGATGTGTCCTACGAGATCAGCAACCAGAGCGACCGGAGCCTGTCGCCGCACGCGTACTACCAGTTCACCCGCGACGGCAAGGCGGCGGAGGCGGTCGAGGTGTTCGGCGTGAATACCTTCACCGGCCCGGCCTTCTATACCGATGCCGAGCGTTTCCAGAAGGTCAAGTTCGAAGATATCGACAAGGGCAAGGCCAAGTTCGTCCGCGATGCCGCGGATGGCTGGGTGGCGATGGTGCAGCACTACTTCGTCGGCGCCTGGCTGCCGGAAGACGGTGCGCAGCGCGAGTTCTTCGCGCGTCGGGTCAGCAATGACCTGTATTCCGCCGGGGTGATCCTGCCGGTGGCCCCGGTGGCCGCGGGCGAGAGCGGCAGCATCGCGGTGCGTCTGTATGCCGGCCCGCAGGAGCAGGACAAGCTGGAGAACATCGCCGCCGGGCTGGATCTGGTGGTCGACTATGGCTTCCTCACGGTGATCGCCGCGCCGCTGTTCTGGGTGCTGTCGTGGTTCCACAGCCTGACCGGCAACTGGGGCTGGGCGATCATCCTGGTGACCGTCGCCATCAAGCTGGTGTTCTTCCCGCTGTCGGCGGCGAGCTACAAGTCGATGGCCAAGATGCGCGTGCTCGGTCCGCGCATGCAGCGCCTGAAGGAGCTGTACGGCAACGACAAGCAGAAGATGCAGCAGGAGATGATGAATCTCTACCGCACCGAGAAGATCAACCCGCTGGGCGGCTGCCTGCCGATCCTGGTGCAGATCCCGGTGTTCATCGCGCTGTACTGGGTGCTGCTGGGCAGCGTGGAGATGCGCCACGCGCCGTGGCTGGGCTGGATCCAGGATCTGTCCTCCAAGGATCCGTACTTCATCCTGCCGGTGATCATGGGCCTGTCCATGCTGGTGCAGATGAAGCTCAACCCGGCGCCGCCCGATCCGATGCAGGCCAAGATCATGATGGCGCTGCCCTTCATCTTCACCATCATGTTCCTGTGGTTCCCGTCCGGCCTGGTGCTGTACTGGGTGGTGAACAACATCCTGTCCATTGCCCAGCAGTGGCAGATCACCCGGATGATCGAGGGTGCGAAGAACGGCAACAAAGCCGCCTCGTGACACCATAGCGGCGGTGGCCACCGCGCCGGGCCGGGGAGGCATCGGCGTGGTGCGCGTGTCCGGCGCCGATCTGGCGCCGTTCGCGCAGGCCATCGCCGGGCGGTTGCCACGCCCGCGCGAAGCGCATTTCGCCCGTTTCCGCGATGCCCAACAACAGGTCCTCGACGAGGGCCTGTTGTTGTTTTTTCCGGCGCCGCATTCGTTCACCGGCGAGGATGTGCTCGAATTGCAGGGCCATGGCGGGCCGGTGGTCATGCAGATGCTGCTGGCGCGCTGTCTCGAACTGGGCGCACGGCTGGCCGAGCCGGGCGAGTTCACCAAGCGTGCGTTTCTCAATGGCAAGCTCGATCTGGCCCAGGCCGAGGGCGTCGCCGATCTGATCAAGGCGTCCACCGCGGCGGCTGCGCGTTCCGCGCTGCGCTCCTTGTCCGGCGCCTTTTCCGCCGAGGTCGACGGCATCCGCGACGCGCTGATCGATCTGCGCATGCTGGTCGAGGCGACGCTGGATTTTCCCGAGGAAGAAATCGATTTTCTCCAGGCCGCCGACGCCTTTGGCCGTCTGCACGCACTGCGGCTGCGCCTGGAGGCGCTGCTGGATCGCGCGCGCCAGGGCGCGCTGCTGCGCAGTGGGCTGAACGTGGTGCTGGTTGGTCGGCCGAATGTCGGCAAGTCCAGCCTGCTCAATCAGCTGGCCGGTGAGGAGCGTGCGATCGTCACCGACGTGGCGGGCACGACGCGTGATGCGCTGCGCGAGACCATCCAGATCGAAGGCATTCCGCTGCATGTCATCGATACCGCAGGGTTGCGCGAAACGGCGGATCAGGTGGAGCGCATCGGCATCGAGCGTACCTGGAAGGAGATCGAACGTGCCGACGTGATCCTGCGGCTGCGCGATGCACGGGAAGGCGCGGGGGAAGAAGATGCCGAGATCGATGGCCTTCTGCCCGAGGGCGTCGAACGCATTACCGTCCACAACAAATCCGACCTGCTGGGTCTGCCCGCATCGCGCCATGAGCGGGAGGGCGCGGTGGAACTTCACCTGAGTGCCCGTACGGGGGATGGAGTGGATCTGCTGCGCGCCGAATTGTTGCGGGTGGCCGGGTGGCATGCCCATGGCGAGGATCTGGTGCTGGCACGCGAGCGTCATCTGATCGCGCTGCGCCGCGCGCTGGAACATGTATGCGAGGCCGAGGAGCGGAGTGGCGCCGCGCTGGAATTGTTTGCCGAGGAATTGAGGTTGGCGCAGGAGGCCCTGGGTGAAATCACGGGAGAATTCTCGGCCGATGACCTGCTGGGTGTCATCTTCTCAAGGTTCTGCATCGGCAAGTAGCAGATCGACAGGCGGCCACGAGTCGCCTGTTTCACGTGAAACGGAGTTCCATGGATATCGATCTGTTGTTCGTAGTACTTGGTATTGCCGCTTTCTTCGCGGGCTTTGTCGATGCCATCGTCGGTGGCGGTGGGTTGATCCAGATTCCCGCATTGTTTGCCGCGTATCCCAATACGACGCCGGCCACGCTGTTCGCCACCAACAAGGCCGCCAGTATCGTGGGAACCAGCAGCGCGGCGATTCAATACGCCCGCCGGGTACGCATCCCGTGGCACGCGGCATTGCCCGGGGCGGTGGCGGCACTGATCGGCGCATGGTTCGGCGCCAAGGCGGTGGCCTATCTGCCGCCCGATGTGCTGCGTCCGCTGATTCTGCTGCTGCTGATCGCCGTGGCGGTCTATACCTTCATGCGCAAGGATCTTGGCCAGCAGTCCAATGAATCCGCTCCAGGCATGAAGGTAAGTGGTATTGCTGCGGGGATTGGCCTGGTGGTCGGCTTCTATGATGGGTTCTTTGGACCGGGAACCGGCAGCTTTCTGATCTTCCTGTTCATCCGGATGCTCGGCATGGATTTCCTGCGCGCATCGGTCACGGCGAAGATCCTCAACGTCGCGACCAACCTGGCCGCGCTGGCGTTCTTTTCGCTCAACGTCGAGGTGCTGTGGAAACTGGCCGCCCTGATGGCGCTGTGCAACCTCGCGGGCGCGGTGACCGGTTCGCGCATGGCGCTGCGCCACGGCACGGCGTTCGTGCGCAAGATGTTCCTGTTCGTCGTCAGTGTGCTCATCATCAAGCTGACCTACGATCTGCTGGCCTGAGCCGCGTTTCACGTGAAACTTGATTGCGTGGCTGGGAGATATATTCGCGCCAATGAGATGGCCGTCCAACGTGATAGAATTGATCGCTTTGCTGTGGTTGGATAGAAGAACACCATGAACGGACTTCATCTGATTGCGGATCTGTACCGCTGTCAATGCCCACCCGACCTGCTGATCGACCGGGACGTACTGGAAACCCTGTGTGTCGACGAGTGCCGCGGTGCCGGTCTGACCCCGCTGGGCGCCTATTTCTATCAGTTTCTGCACGACGACGGCCAGAAGGCCGGCGTGACCGGTACCGTGGTGCTGGCCGAATCCCACCTGGCCATCCACACCTGGCCGGAAAGCGGCGACGTGACCCTGGACGTTTACGTGTGTAATTTCTCGCGCGACAACAGCGAGCGGGCGCGCCAGGTGTTCTCCCGTGTGCTCGATGCCTTGAAGCCGCAGGATTCGGCCTGCCACGATGTCATCCGCGGCAAGATCCTGGCGGAGGCCTGAGGCAATGGCCGAGCGCGACGATCTGCTGCTCGAATGGCTCAACGACGATGCCGGCTTCTTCTACCGGCGCGGCACCTTGCTGGACGCGGGCCAGTCGGCCTACCAGGCCTACGAGGTGTGGCAGACCCCGCAGTTCGGCCGTCTGTTCCGCCTGGACGGCTGCTTCATGACTTCCGAGCGGGATGAGTTCTTCTACCACGAGAATCTCATCCACGTGCCTGCCATTGCCCAGGCCGCACCGCGCCGGGCGCTGGTCATCGGCGGAGGGGATGGCGGCTCGGCGGACGAACTGTTCAAGTACCCGAGCATGGAACGCGTAGTGCTCGTCGAGCTGGACGCCAAGGTGGTGGAGATCGCCCGCGCGCATTTCGACGCCGTGCATCACGGCGCGCTCGACGATCCCCGCCTTGAGCTGCGCGTCGAGGATGGCCTGCGCTATGTGCGCGAAGTGGCCCCGGCAAGCGGCGAGCGTTTCGACCTGATCGTGCTCGACCTCACCGATCCGGTCGGCCCTGCGGAAGCCTTGTATTCCCCCGAATTCTTCCGCGACTGCAAGGCGCTGCTCGCCGAGGGCGGCGCGCTCACCCTGCACATTGGCGCCCCGGTGTTCCAGCCGGAGCGCGTGCGCCGGCTGGTGGACAACCTGCGGGCGGCCTTCACCCGAGTCAGTCCGTATTTCCTCTACATTCCGCTGTACGGCAGCCTGTGGGGCATGGCCAGCGCATCCGACACGCTGGAGCCTGCGGCCCTGTCCGCCGCCGAAGTGGATGCGCGCATCGCGCAGCGTGGCATCGGTGCCCTGCGGCACTACAATGGCGCGGTTCACTGCGCGCAATTCGCGCTGCCCAACTACCTGCGCGAACTGCTCGCCTGACCTCCGCGGAGGGCGGTGCCGCGCCCGCCACAGGCCGATACCAGACGTGACCCACCCGCCATCCAGCCCGCGCCGCGCCGCCCGCCCGCAGGGCGCGGCAAACCGCCGCCCATCCCCACCGGCACCCGTGGTGCTGCCCGAGACCGGCCTGGCCTACGCCATCGCCCGTGCCGCCGCGCTGATCGAAGCGGTCATCGGCGGTGCCAATCTCACCGAGGCCTGGGAAGGCATGCTGCGCGAACATCCGCATTGGCCGGATGCCACCCGGGGCGCAGTGCGCGACCTGGCCTGGGGCACGCTGCGCGACTACGGGCGCGCGGAGGCCGTGCTCAGCCGGCTGATGCAGAAGCCGCTGGACGAACCCTACCAGTCCTTCCTGCGCATCGCGCTGCATCGTCTGGAACGCTGCCCGGAGCAGGCACACACCATCGTCGACCAGGCCGTGGAGGCGGTGGCCGCCGCCGCGCCGGGCCTGAAGGGCGTGGTCAATGGCGTGCTGCGCAACGTCGTGCGCCAGGGCGAGCAGGTGGCGCGCTGGCGGGAGGCCGATGCGGTGGCCCGCCACCGCCATCCGCAGTGGTGGATCGACCGCCTGCGCGCGGCCTGGCCGGCCGAATGGGAAGACGCGCTGGCCGCCGGCAGCCAGCACCCGCCGATGGCGCTGCGGGTGAACCAGCGGCGCGCCACGGTGGAGGAGGTGATCGCCGAACTGGACGCCGCCGGTATCGCCGTGCGCCGCCTGTCCAACGATGCGCTGCTGCTTACCGATCCGTTGCCGGTCGCGCGCCTGCCGGGCTTCGCCGAAGGCCGCGTCTCCGTGCAGGACGCCGGCGCACAATGGGCCGCGCGCTGGCTGGAGGCGTGCGCGGGCGAGCGTGTGCTGGATGCCTGCGCCGCGCCCGGCGGCAAGGCCGCGCACATCCTGGAAGGCGCCGACGCGGCTCTCACCGCGCTGGAAATCGACCCGCGCCGCGCGCGCCGCATCGAGGGCAACTTCGCCCGTCTCGGACTGCATGGCACGGTGCGCGTGGGTGATGCCCGCCATCCCGAACGCTGGTGGGACGGCCGGCCGTTCGACCGCATCCTGGCCGACGTGCCGTGCTCGGCCTCCGGCGTGGCGCGCCGCCACCCGGACATCAAGTGGCTGCGCCGCCGCGAGGACATCGCGCACTTCGCCGCGCAGCAGGCCGGGATACTCGATGCACTTTGGCAGACGCTGGCGCCGGGTGGCACAATGCTGTACGTGACCTGTTCGGTGTTCGACGAGGAAAACCGCGGCCAGATGGCCCGCTTCCGCGAGCGCCATGCCGACGTCCTGCGCCTGCCGATCGATGGCCGGCTCGAGCAACAGCTGCTGCCTACCCCCGAGCATGACGGTTTCTACTACGCCCTGCTGCGCAAGCGTGTCTAGGTCTGCCCTGGGCTGGCCCGGCCTTCTGGCCGGCTGGCTGCTGCTGTGCGCCCTGTGGCTGCCGATGGGCGCTACCGCCAACGACGAGGCCCGCCTGCTCCACGCCGAAGTGCTGCTGCGCGAGGAAGGCTACGTGGTCAACGCGGAATTCGGCGTCGAACTCAACGACCGCCTGGCCGAGGCGGTCAATCGCGGCGTGTCGCTGTACTTCGTCGCCGAATTCGTCGTCGAGCGTCCGCGCTGGTACTGGTTCAACAAGGTGGTGGTGGACCGCCGGCTCAACTACCGCCTGTCCTACCACGCCATCACGCGCAGCTACCGCCTGTCGCTGGGCAGCTTCCACCAGAGCTTCGACAGCCTGGAAGGGGCGCTGCTGACCATGCAGCGCATCCGCAACTGGCAGGTGGCCGGGCGCGACGAACTGGAAGACGGGCAGTCCTACAATGCCGCGATCCGCTTCCGCCTCGACACTGCACAACTGCCCAAACCCTTCCAGGTCACCGCGATCGGCAGCCGCGAGTGGAATCTCGGCACCGACTGGTACGCCTGGACCTTCCTGGCGGGGGCGCAGATCGGCCAATGAAGCGCATCGCTCTCCTCGTCATCGCCGCCCTGGCCGGCATCTCGTTGTTCCTGCTGGCCTCGGCGAGCGCCAATTCCGATCTGTTCGCCAACAGCTATCCCTACCTGCTGGCGCTCAACGGCGTGGTCGCGGTGGCGCTCGCCGGGCTGGTCGGCGTGCAGCTGCGCGCGCTGTGGCGGGAGTACCGCACCCGCCAGTTCGGCTCCCGGCTCAAGTACCGGCTGGTGCTGATGTTCGCGCTGATGGCGCTGCTGCCCGGCGTGGTGGTGTACGCGGTGTCGCTGCAGTTCGTCGTGCGCAGCATCGAATCGTGGTTCGACGTGCGTGTCGATTCCGCGCTGGAAGGCGGCATCGCGCTCGGCCAGAACGCGCTCGACTACCTGGTCGGGCAGATCGCCGACAAGGCGGAGGGCATGGCGCTGGAGCTGGAGGATCTGCCGGTGTCCAGCACCCGCCTGAACCGCCTGCGCGAACAGGCCGGGGTGGCCAGCCTGACGATCGTGTCGGCCAGCGGCCAGTTGCTCACCACGGTGACCGACGGGCGCGGCAGCCTGATCCCCGATCTGCCCGGCCCCGCGCAACTGCGCCAGGCCCGCCAGTTCCGCAAGTTCAGCCAGGTCGACAGCCTGCCGGACGGCTCGCTGCTGATCCGCGTGGTGGTGCCCATGCCCGGCCGTTCGCTGGTGCAGGAGCCGCCCTACCTGGTGATCGGCCAGCCGGTGCCGGAAACCTTTGCCCGCCATGTCGAGGCGGTGCAGGAGGCCTACCGCGACTACCAGCAGCTCACCCTGGGGCGCGACGGGCTCACGCGCATCTACACGCTCACGCTGACCCTCGCCCTGCTGCTCGCGCTGCTCGGCGCGATGGCCTTCGCCTTCGTGCTCGCGCGCCGGCTCGCTGCGCCGCTGCTGATTCTCGCCGAGGGTACCCAGGCGGTGGCGCAGGGTGATTACTCGCCGCGCCAGGCGTTGCCCGCGCGCGACGAGCTGGGCGTGCTCACCCAGTCCTTCAACCGCATGACCCGCCAGCTGGACGACGCGCGCGCGGCCGCCGAGCGCAACCGTGCGGCGGTGGAGTCGGCGCGCGCCTACCTGGAAAGCGTGCTGGCCAACCTGTCCACCGGCGTGCTGGCCTTTGCCGCCGACGGCACGCTGCGCGCCGCCAACCGGGGGGCGATGGACATCCTGGGCGATCCGCTGGAAGGCTTCGAGGATCTCGCGCTGGCCGACTGGCCGCGCCACGAGGTGTTCCGTGATGCCCTGCTGGAAGGTTTCGCCGCCAACGAGGGCGACTGGCATCGCGAACTCGAACTGGCGCGCGCCGATGTGGCGCCGCAGACCCTGCTGATCCACGGCGCGCGCCTGCCGGAGAGCTCCGGTGGCGGCTCGGTGGTGGTGTTCGACGACATCTCCAGCCTGATCGCCGCGCAGCGCACCGCCGCCTGGGGCGAGGTGGCGCGCCGGCTGGCACACGAGATCAAGAACCCGCTGACCCCCATCCAGCTGTCCGCCGAGCGTCTCCTGCACAAGCTGCACGACCGCCTCGACGGCGACGCGCAGGCCATGCTGGAGCGTTCCACGCGCACCATCGTGAACCAGGTCGAGGCCATGAAGAACCTGGTCAATGCCTTCCGCGACTATGCCCGCCTGCCCGCCCCGCAACTCGGCGCGGTGGACCTCAACGGGCTGATCGAGGAAGTGCTCAACCTCTACGAGAGCACGCCGCTCGGCATCCGCAAGGAGTTGTCCGCGGATCTGCCGGCGGTACTGGGCGACGCCTCGCAGCTGCGCCAGATCATCCACAATCTGCTGCAGAATGCAGAGGATGCACTGGCCGGCCGCGAGGCGCCGGAACTGCGCATCGCCACGTGCGTCGAGAACGAGCGCGTGGTGCTGCGCACGCGCGACAACGGCCCGGGCTTTCCGCCCGAGGTGCTGGCGCGTGCCTTCGAACCCTACTTCACCACCAAGGCGCGCGGGACCGGCCTGGGCCTGGCGATGGTCAAGAAGATCGTCGACGAGCACGGCGGCGACGTGCGCCTGAGCAACCCGGACGGCGGCGGGGCGGAAATCCGCATCCGTCTGTGCGCGGTGGCGGCCGACAACTGATACGACGGAATCATGGCGAACATACTCATCGTTGACGACGAAATGGGCATCCGCGAGTTGCTCTCGGAAATCCTGCGTGACGAAGGGCACGACGTGGTGCTTGCGGAAAACGCCGGCGCGGCGCGCGCCGCGCGCAACGCTGCGCGGCCCGATCTGGTGCTGCTGGACATCTGGATGCCCGACACTGACGGCATCACCCTGCTGAAGGAGTGGGCGGCCAGCGGCCAGCTCATCATGCCGGTGGTGATGATGTCCGGCCACGGCACCATCGATACCGCGGTGGAAGCCACCCGCATCGGTGCCATCGACTATCTGGAAAAGCCCATCGCCCTGCAGAAGCTGCTGGGCGCGGTGAAGCGCGGCCTGCAGCGTCCGGCCACCCCCGGCGCGCCCGCGCCGCTGAGCCTGGCGGCGTTCACGCGTTCGCAGGCCCTGCGCGAACTGCGCCGCCGCATCGAGCAGATCGGCGAGAACTCGCGCGTGCTGCTGCTCAAGGTGGGCGCCGGCAGCATCGCCGAACTGGCCGCGCGCAGCGTGCTGGGCTGCTCCACGCAATGGGTGGACCTGGCCGCGCTGCATGCGCCCATCGATATCTCCCAGCTGCAGGGCGCGCATGGCGGGGTGGTGTTCGTCGGCGAACTGGCGCGCCTGTCGCGTCCCCAGCAGAAGAATCTGGCTTTCACGCTGGAGCGCCTGGACCGCTACGACCTGCGCATGGTGGTGGCCACCGACCACGCGCAGGACGCGCTGGCCCGCCTGGGCTGGGACGAAGGGCTGCTCGCCCGCCTGTTCGAGGTCAGCCTGGCGCCGCCCTCGCTGGCCGACCTGCGCGACGACCTGCCCGAACTGGCCGCGCAGATCCTGCTGCATCTGGTCGAGGCCGGCGAAGTGCCGCGCCATCATTTCTCCACCGCCGCGCTCAACGCGCTGCGCACGCATCCCTGGCCGGGCGGCTACGCTGAACTGCGCGCGGCGGTGAAGTCCATCGCCTTGGGCACGCTGGAAGAGGAAATCTCGCTGGCCGACGTGCGCCGCATGACCGCGCCGCCGGCCGAGGGCACGCTGTACGGCCTGCCGCTCGACCAGCCCCTGCGCGAGGCGCGCGAGGCCTTCGAGCGCCTGTACTTCGAGCACCACCTGCGCCTGGAAGGCGGCAACATGACCCGCCTGGCGGAGAAGACCGGGCTGGAGCGCACCCATCTGTACCGCAAGCTCAAGCAGCTCGGCCTGCAGGCCGGCCGGCGCGCCGAGGAAAGCTGAAGCGTCGGTGCCGACGCGCTGTTGGTGCGCCGCAACATGACATGGCGGTGTGCCCGGAGGCGGGCGTAGAATGGCCGTCTTCCCCTGCGGATAGGCGCATGTCGTGAAGATCATCATTCTCGGCGCCGGCCAGGTCGGCGCCTCGGTGGCGGAAAACCTCGTGTCCGAGGCCAACGACATCACCCTGGTGGATACCAGCGCCGTCCAGCTCGCCGCGCTGCGCAGCCGGCTGGAGGTGCGCACGGTGTGCGGCAACGCAGCCGCGCCCTCGGTGCTGCGCGAGGCCGGCGCGGAAGACGCCGACCTGCTGATCGCGGTCACCCAGTCCGACCAGACCAATCTGTGCGCCTGCCGCATCGCCAAGGTGGTCTTCAACCTGCCCACGCGCATCGCCCGGCTGCGTTCCACCGATTTCGCCGACTATCCCGAGCTGCTCGACGACGACAATTTCGCGGTGGATTTCTCCATCTGCCCGGAGCAGATCGTCACCGACTACATCCGCCGCCTGATCGCCTTTCCCGAGGCCCTGCAGGTGCTCGAATTCGCCGACGGCGCGGTCAGCCTGGTGAGCGTGAAGGCCTTCGAGGGCGGGCCGCTGGTGGGCAAGCCGCTGAAGAACCTGCGCCAGCACCTGCCCGACGTGGAGGCGCGCATCGTCGCCATCTACCGCAACGGCCTGCCCATCCCCTCCGACGGCGCCACGCTGGTGGTGCCCGGCGACGAAGTGTTCTGCCTGGCCGCCAGCACCGACATCCGCAAGGTGCTGCGCGAACTGCGCCGTACCGACCGGCCGATGCGGCGCATCATGATCGCCGGCGGCGGCAACATCGGCCAGCGCCTGGCGCGCAGCATCGAGGCCGAGTACGTGGTGAAGATCCTCGAGACCAGCGAGGCGCGCGCCGAACTGCTCGCCACCCAGCTCAACGGCAGCCTGGTGCTGCGCGGCGACGCCACCGACGAGAAGCTGCTGGAGAGCGAGGGCATCGACGAGATGGACCTGTTCGTCGCGCTGACCAACGACGAGGAAGACAACATCATGTCCGCCTCGCTCGCCAAGCGCCTGGGCGCGCGCCGCACGCTGGCGCTGATCAACCGCAAGAGCTACGTCGATCTGGTGCAGGGCGGGCCCATCGACATCGCCATCTCGCCGGCGCAGACCTCCATCGGTTCGCTGCTCGCCCACGTGCGGCGCGGCGACGTGGTCGCGGTACACAGCCTGCGCCGGGGCGCGGCTGAGGCGCTGGAGATCATCGCCCACGGCACGCCCAAGGAATCCAAGGTGGTGGGCCGCCGCATCGAGGAGATCGCCCTGCCCGACGGGGCCTCCATCGGCGCCGTGGTGCGTGCCGGGCAGCGCGGCGACGGCAAGGCGGCACGCCGCCAGGTGATCATTCCGCACCACGACACGGTGATCGAGCCGGAAGACCACGTGATCGTGTTCTGTACCCACAAGAACCTGGTGCGCAAGGTCGAGAAACTGTTCCAGGTCGGCTTCGGCTTCCTCTGATCCGCGCGCCCATGCGTCCCTACTTTCCGGCTTTCAAGGCGCTCGGCCTGATCGTGATGATCTTCGGCCTGCTGATGGCCTTTCCGCTCATCGTCTCGTTCTGGCTCAACGACGGCGCCACCCCGGCCTACGACAAGGCGCTGCTGATCACCGTGGGCTGCGGGGCGCTGCTGTGGATGTTCACCCGCTCGGCGCGCCGCGACCTGCGCGTGCATGACGGCTTTCTGCTGGTGGTCTCGGCCTGGGTGGTGCTGCCGGTGTTCGGCGCGCTGCCGCTGCTCGCCCACCTGCCGGAGCTGTCCTTCACCCACGCCTATTTCGAGGCCGCCTCTGGGCTGACCGCCACCGGGGCGACCATCCTGCGCGAGGTGGAGGATCTGCCGGTCTCGATCAACCTGTGGCGCACCTTCATGCACTGGATCGGCGGCATGGGGGTGATCGTGCTGGTGGTCGCCATCCTGCCGCTGCTCGGCATCGGCGGCCGGCAGATGTTCCAGGCCGAAGTGCCCACGCCGATGAAGGAAAGCAGTCTCACCCCGCGCATCACCGAAACCGCCAAGGGCCTGTGGATGACCTACATCCTGCTCACCGTGGCCTGCGGGCTGAGTTTCCGGGCGGTCGGGCTGGACGGCTGGGACGCGCTGATCCACGCCTTCACGGTCACCGGGCTGGGCGGTTTTTCCAGCAAGGATGCCTCGCTGGGCCATTTCGACAGCGTCGGCGTGGAGGTGGTGACCATCGTCTTCGCTCTGCTCGCCGGGCTCAACTACGCCACCCACTACCTCGCGCTGGCGCGGCGCAGCCTGCGCCCCTATCTGCGCGACCCGGAAATCCGCCACTACTTTGCCGTGCTCGCCGCCAGCATCGGCATGCTGACCTTCTATCTCACCGCCGTGCAGGGTGGCGGCGACGTGCCGGCGACCCTGCGCGCGGTGGCCTTCCACGTGGTGTCGATCGCCACCTCGCTCGGCCTGACCACGCAGGACTACACGCAGTGGCCGATGTTCGCGCAGCTGTGGATCCTGTTCCTCGGCAGCTTCATCGCCTGTTCCGGGTCCACCGGCGGGGGCATCAAGATGATGCGCGCGATGATCCTCTACAAGCAGTTCTTCCGCGAGATCATCCGCTCGCTGCATCCGCAGGCGGTCAGCCCGGTGCGCCTGGGCGAGCAGCCGGTGTCGGAAAGCGTGCTGCACGCCGTGCTGGGTTTCTCGTTCATGTACATGGTGTCCATCGTTTCGCTGACGCTCACCCTGTCGGCCACCGGGCTGGACATCGTCACCGCGTTCTCGGCGGTGGTGGCCTGCATCAACAACACCGGCCCGGGCCTCGGCGGCGTGGGGCCGGCCGGCAGCTATGCGGACATGAACACCTTCCAGAGCTGGCTGCTGGCCTTCACCATGATCCTCGGCCGCCTGGAGATCTTCACCTTCCTGGTGGTGCTCACCCCGTCGTTCTGGCGGCGCTGAGCGCCGGCCCGCCGGCCAGTTCGCACAGCACCGTGAGCAGCACGCGCGCGCCGGCCTCCAGGTGGTGTGGGTGGGTGAATTCGCGCACGTTGTGGCTGATGCCCTCCACGCTGGGCACGAAGATCATCGCGGTGGGGCAGACGGCGGCGAGCATCTGCGCGTCGTGCCCGGCGCCGCTGGGCATGCGGCGGGTGGACAGGCCCAGCGCGCGGGCATGGCGCTCGATGCGCGCGGCCATCTCCGGGGCGAAGCGCACCGGGGCGAAGCGCGCCAGGCTGCGGGTGGCGATGTCCACGCCCTCGGCAGCGCGCAAGTTTTCCAGATGGGCGGCCAGGCGCGCCTCGGCCAATTGCAGCTGAGCCTCGTCGGTGTTGCGCAGGTCCACGCCGAGCCGCGCCTGCCTGGGCACCACGTTGATCAGGTTGGGGAAGAACTCGATGCGGCCCACCGTGGCCACCTGGCTGCCGCCCAGTTCCAGCGCCAGTTCGCGCACGCAGGCGATCAGCGCGCCGGCCGCCCAGCCCGCGTCGCGGCGCAGCGCCATCGGCGTGGTGCCGGCGTGGTTGGCGGTGCCGCGGATATCGACCTCGGTCCACGAGATGCCCTGCACCGATTCCACCACGCCGATGTCGACGCCCTCGCGGTCGAGTACCGGCCCCTGTTCGATGTGCAGCTCCACGAAGGCGCGCGGCACCGGGCCGGGCACCGGCGCCGCGCCGGCATAGCCGATGCGCGCGAGTTCCTCGCCCACCGTGGGGCCGTCGATGCCGCGCGCGGCCAGGGCCTCGCCGAGCGCCAGGGAACCGGCATAGACCTGGCTGCCCATCATGTCCGGGGCGAAGCGCACGCCTTCCTCGTTGGTGAAGAAGGCCACCGCCAGCGGGTGCTCGGTGCGCACGCCGGCGTCGTTGAGCGCGGCCACCACCTCCAGCCCGGCGAGCACGCCGTAGTTGCCGTCGTAGCGCCCGCCGGTGCCCACCGTGTCGATGTGCGAGCCGGTCATCACCGGCGCGCCGTCCACGCGCCCGGCGCGCACGCCGACGACGTTGCCGATGGCATCCACGCGCACGTCCAGGCCCAGCTCGCGCATCCAGCCGCACACCAGATCGCGGCCGGCGCGGTCAGCGTCGCCGAGCGCCAGGCGCGCGCAGCCGCCGCCCTCGATGGCGCCGACTTCGGCGAGCCGGGCGATGCGCCGGGCCAGACGTTCGCCGTCGATGCGGGGCGTGTTCATGATCCGGCGGTCTCCGCGATCGCACCGGCGTATTGGAAGGAAAGCGCGTCGAAGGGGGCGGGTACTGGGTTCATGCGGGGTCCGGAAAGCGGCCGTGGTGGATTGGCGGAGGCAGGTCCGACTATAAAGCAGCCGCTGCGATCCCGCCGGTTCCGGTGAGCGCGGCGCCAATGCCCTCCCGCACGGGTCCATGCAACCTGCCCGTCCGGTTAGGCGGGCGGGGCGAAACGCGGGATAATCCCGCCTTTACCCCGGTGCGGCCCTCGTGGCTCGCGGCCGGGCCGCCCGGACGAGATCAGGAACGCCAACGTGAGCCGCCTCAAGAACGATACCTTCCTCCGCGCGCTGCTGCGCCAGCCCACCGAATACACCCCCGTCTGGCTGATGCGCCAGGCCGGGCGCTATCTGCCGGAGTACTGCGAGACCCGCAAGCGCGCGGGCAGCTTCCTGCAACTGTGCAAGAGCCCGACGATGGCCTGCGAGGTCACCTTGCAGCCGCTGGAACGCTACGACCTGGACGCGGCCATCCTGTTTTCCGACATCCTCACCGTGCCCGACGCCATGGGCCTGGGGCTGTACTTCGCCGAGGGCGAGGGGCCGCGCTTCGAGCGCCCGTTGCGCGAGGAAGCGGACATCCTCAAGCTCGCCGCGCCCGATCCGCACGGCGAACTGCGCTACGTCGTGGACGCGGTGGCCGAAATCCGCCGCGCGCTGGACGGCCGCGTGCCGCTGATCGGCTTCTCCGGCAGCCCGTGGACGCTGGCCTGCTACATGGTCGAGGGCGGTTCCGGCGCGGAAACCGACTATCGCCGCGTGAAGACCATGGCCTACGCGCGCCCCGACCTGCTGCACCGCATCCTGTCGGTGACCGCCGATGCGGTGGTGGCCTACCTCAACGCGCAGATCGAAGCCGGCGCGCAGGCCGTCATGGTGTTCGACTCCTGGGGCGGCGTGCTGTCCGAGGCGGCCTACCGCGAATTCTCGCTGGCCTATCTGGAGCGCGTGGTGCAGGGCCTGATCCGCGAGCGCGACGGCGAGCGCGTGCCCAGCATCGTGTTCACCAAGGGTGGCGGCGTGTGGCTGGAGCAGATCGCCGGCATCGGCTCGGACGCCGTGGGCCTGGACTGGACGCTGGACATCGGCCGCGCGCGTGAGCTGGTGGGCCACAAGGTGGCGCTGCAGGGCAACCTGGACCCGACCATCCTGTTCGCGCCCCCCGAAGTGGTGGCCGCCGAGGCGCGCCGCGTGGTCGATGCCTTCGGCCCGCATCCCGGCCACGTGTTCAACCTGGGCCACGGCATCTCCCAATTCACCCCGCCGGAGAACGTCTCGGTGCTGGTCGATACCGTGCATGCACGCAGCCGTGAACTGCGTGCCGGCACGCGCTGATTCCGCCACATCCAGGGTGCCCGGAAAACCCGTTTTCCGAATGGGGTTCCGGGTGCCTTGTCAAGCAAGAAAATGCACCGAAATGGGTTGACTTATACACACCGAAGCGTTCCGAAGGCGCGCACCGGAGGCAAATCGATGAATATGCAGGTGTTTTTTCAAGCAATTGATTTTAAAAAGAATTTTTGATGCCTAATGATGGGGCAAAGTATAGAAAATGCTTGCGCCACACAGGTTTGCAGCGTTTTCACCCATGCTTTCCACAAAGTTATCCACAGGTTTTGTGGACAAGCCGCCGAGCTGTTTTCCAGGCAAGCTGTTACCGCTCCTTTCCAGGGTATTTCTCAAAAGAACACGGTAATGTCTTGTTTATGAAGAACTTCAACGGACAATAAGTCGCCGCTGATGAACATTGTCCGTGTCGCGCTTCCTGTTCCGATTCCACAACTGTTTGATTACACGGCGGAAAATGTAGACGCCTCGGACGTCGGACGCTGCGTGCGGGTGCCCTTCGGGCGGGGCGAGAAGAGCGGTTTGATCGTCGCCCTGTCCGCTGCGGCGGAGGTCGAATCCACGCGCCTCAAAGCGGTACTCCACATCCAGCGCGAGGTCGCCGCGCTGCCGGCCGACTGGCTGGAGCTGGTGTCCTTCACCGCGCGCTACTATCACGCCCCCCTCGGCGAGGTCATCGCCCTCGCGCTGCCGCCCGGCCTGCGCCGTGCCGACGCGGTGGCCGGGCGCGACGCCGATCCGCTGCTCGCCCTGGCCGAGGCCGGCCGCGCCGCGCT